>NZ_JAFMPK010000008.1 GCF_017349295.1 Myceligenerans salitolerans | reverse complement strand
CACCAGCGCGCCGACCGCCACCGCGGCCAGACGCGTCACCATCCGTGATCCACGCATCCGTGAACCCACCATCCTCTCGTTCTGTGTGACCGATTCCGTGTGACCCCATGGACCACGACAGACCCAGCAAGCCGGAGCGACCGGTCGCCGGGCCGTGCTCGCGAACGCCGACGGGCCTAGTGGTGGATCCGAGGGCTGCCGAAGGACGCGCAGTACGTGGAGACACAGGCCTTGATGATCCGGTAGGCGCCGCCGCCCCCCGTGTTGCCGTGGTCGCTGTTGCCGCGCTCGAAGTACACCGAGCCCTCGGCGCCCCGGTAGAGCACGCGCGTCCGGGACGAGTTCCACTCCAGGTGGCCGTCGGCATGGCCCCAGGTCGCCGGACCGACCATCCCGTCGACTCCCAGCCCGTGGTCATCCTGGTAGGCCCGGGTCGCGCTGGTGGTGTTCGGCCCGAACCTGCCGTCGATCTGCGTGTGAGAGATGTAGCCCTCCACGAAGAGGATCACCTGCCATGCGCGCACCGTGCCCGTGTCCCACGAGTCCGCGCAGCCGTCGCACAGCGAGTTGCCGATCTCGTCGTAGTGGTCGCCGAAGTCGTCCGTCAGCGCTCCCGCGCCGTCCCAGAACGACGTGCTGTACGCACCCTCGTCGCTCTCGGTCG
>NZ_JAFMPK010000007.1 GCF_017349295.1 Myceligenerans salitolerans | reverse complement strand
GCATCATGTAGCTGTGCCGGCCGCCGCTGACGGAGACGAGCTCATGGAACGCGGCCCGGTGCCACGGCTCCAGCATGCCGCGGACGGCCACCGCCATCGCGGCGCCCTCCGCGGCGAAGCCCTGCATGCCGACGGGAACCTCCTGGAGCGTGCGCATCACCTCCAGCGCGCCGGGCCGTTCCATCCCGATCCGGTACCCCCGG
>NZ_JAFMPK010000006.1 GCF_017349295.1 Myceligenerans salitolerans | reverse complement strand
CGGTACCGGACTCCCGGCGCCGAACTTCGGTATCGGACTCCCAGCACCGCCATCGGCGCCGGGCGTTCGCCGGCGAGCCCCGCCGGGTACCCCGTGTACCCGGCGGGGCTCGCCGTCATCCCGGCCGGTCCCGACGGAGGGCCGTTCAGAGTTCGGCGAGCCCGTGGCGGTAGGCCCACACCACCGTCTGCACGCGGTCGCGTGTGCCGATCTTCGTCATCGCGCGGCCCAGG
>NZ_JAFMPK010000005.1 GCF_017349295.1 Myceligenerans salitolerans | reverse complement strand
GTGGTCTTCTTCCGGGCGTCCTTGGCGGTGCGCCGCGGCGAACCGGTCGCGCCACCCTTGCGCGCGGCCTTCCCGGAGTTCGACGTCCCCTTCCGCGCGGCCTTCCCGGAGTTCTTCGCCGTGCCCTTCCGCGGCGCCGTCACTTGTCGTTCCCCTGCACCACCTTGCCGGTCTCCACCGAGAGCATGATCGGGTTCTCGGCCGGGACCATCCCGTAGGAGCGGGCGGTGTCGGCCAGGTTCGCCTCGGCCTGCGCGATGTCCTCCTGGAGGCCCTGCACGTCCTGGGCGGTACGGCCCACGTCGCTCTGCAGCCGCGCCATCTCGTACGAGCCGCGCGCGAGGGTCGTGTTCAGGACGAGCGCGGTGACGAGCGCCCCGAGCAGGATCGTGGCGCACAGCACGAGGAACGGCACCTTGGACCGGGCGTGCAGCGGCGCGCGGACGGCGTCGAACCGGCGGCCGGTCCGCCCGGCGCCGCCGGGGATCGCGGTCAGCGAGGGCCGGCGGTTCGCCGGGCGCGACGGCGACCGGGTGGGTGCGGTAGTGGTCCGCGCGGCTGCGGCGCGTGCTGCGCTCATCGGCGGTCCTCCTTGCGTGCCTGGTGCTTCCGGGGGTTCTCGTGATCCGCGCGACGTCGCGGGCCGCGGGCCTCGCGCAGATGATCGGGCGTGGGCCGGACACGGCGGGCGGCCCGCAGACGGACCGAGGCCGAGCGCGGGTTGCGCTCCAGCTCCGGTCCGTCGGCGGTCTCCGCACCGCGGGTCAGCGCCTCCAGATAGGGCCTGTGGGTCTCGGGCTCGACGGGCAGACCGGGCGGCGCCGAGGACGTCGTCCCCCGCTGGACGGCCCGCTTGACGATGCGGTCCTCCAGCGAGTGGTACGACTCCACGACGATCCGGCCATCGGTCGCCAGCGCCTCGATCGCGGCCGGGACGGCGCGCTCGAGCACCTCGATCTCGCCGTTCACCTCGATCCGCAGCGCCTGGAACGTGCGCTTGGCGGGGTGACCGCCGGTCTTGCGAGTCGCGGCCGGGATCGTGGCGCGCAGCAGGTCGACCAGGTCGCCGGACCGCTCCCACGGCTCCGACTCGCGGCGTCGCACGATCGCGCGGGCGATCCTGGGGGCGAACCGCTCCTCGCCGTACTCCCGCAGGATCCGCGTGAGCTCGCGCTCGTCGTAGGTGTTCAGCACGTCGGCCGCGGTGTCGCCTCGGGTGGGGTCCATCCGCATGTCGAGCGGTGCGTCCCGGGCGTACGCGAAGCCGCGGTCGGTCTCGTCGAGCTGCAGCGAGCTGACGCCGAGGTCCATGAGCACGCCCTGCACGGCACCCGGGGTACGGCTGCTCGCGGTGTGCTCGCCGACGACGTCGCCGATCTCGTCGTAGACCGCGTGCACGGGGGTGAACCGGTCGCCGAAGCGGGCCAGGCGCGCCGAGGCGAGCCGAAGCGCCTCCGGGTCGCGGTCGATGCCGATCACACGTGCCGTGGGCACCTGCTCCAGGATGCCCTCGGTGTGACCGCCCATACCGAGCGTGCAGTCGACGAGCACGGAACCCGGCTCGGCGAGAGCCGGGGCGAGCAGATCGACGCAGCGCTGCAGGAGGACGGGCAGATGCCGGTCCGCGGCGTCGCCGGTGCGGTCCTCGGCCGTGTTCATCATGCCCACCCTCCTTCCCTTTTCGTGCCGTTCTCGTTGCTTGCCGGATTCTTTTGTTTTGCCCAGGTGCCCAGGGCCACGCCCGGGTGAGCGGGCCGCCCGATCAGGTCTCCCTCCGCGCTTCTGGCGCCGGGGAAGTGCGCCAGACCTCGCGGGAGGAGGCCTCACCGGACGGCCGGTGGACCCCGCCAGGGATCAGATGCCGAGATCCGAGATCGCTTCCGCGATCTCGGCGTAGCCCGCCTCCTTCTCCTCCGAGTAGGCCGCCCAGGCCTCCGCGTCCCAGACCTCCACGCGGGTGCCGACCCCGATCACGACCACGTCGCGACCCAGGCCCGCGTACTCGCGCAGGGGTGCGGGAATGGAGACCCGGCCCTGCTTGTCGGGCACCTCGTCCGAGGCGCTCGACAGGAACATCCGCAGGTAGTCGCGCGCCTGCTGGCTCGTCACGGGCGCGGAGCGGACCTGCTCGTAGATCCGGCTGAACTCGTCCATCGGGAGCAGGAACAGGCACCTGTCCTGACCGCGGGTCATGACCAGACCCCCGGCGAGACGGCCCCGGAACTTGGCGGGAAGGATGAGCCGGCCCTTCTCGTCGAGCTTCGGGGTGAACGTGCCGAGAAGAAGGCCCGGGCCGGTGAACGTGGCGTCCGGCACTCCGGATGTCGTGCTGTCCACGGCTCGCACCTCCCCTCGCGCTCCCGCGACCTCCACGCTACTCCACTTTGCTCCACATAGCCTGAGATTTGATCGCGGCAACTCGTGCAGGTAATGTCAATATGCAGGTCAAGAACATAAAGACGCGGTGGAGGAAATGGGAACCCGCGCGTGTCCTTCCCGGACCGTCGCAGGGCTCCCGGCACACAGCACGGGGCGGGCGCCCGGCGCGATCCGGACGTCCGCCCCGCTGGGCCGACGAAGCGAGGGCGGGCGCCCGGCCGGAACCGGACGCCCACCCCGTGGTCGTGCGTGATCGTGGCGGAGAAGCCGCCGGACGTCAGGAGACGCCGCAGGCGGTCCCGCCGAGTCGGATGTCGTCGGCCGACGGCGTCGTCCCGTTCGGCATCGAGGCCACGAAGCCGACGGTCGCGGACTCACCCGGCCCGAGGTCGGTGTCCCACGACGGCGCCGCGGCCGTGACCGATGTCCCGTCCTGGACGACGTCGGCCCCCCACCCGTTGGAGATCCGGACGCCCGCGGGGAACGACCACTCGACCACCCACGGGTCGAGCGTCTGCGTGCCCGTGCTGGTCACCGTGACCTCGCCCTGGAAGCCGCTGCCCCACTCGTTCACCGTCCGCCACTCGGCCACGCAGGCGGGCGCCGGACCGGTCGGCGTCGGCGTGGGTGTCGGCGTCGGCGTCGGCGTGGGTTCCGGCTCCGTCGGCTCGTCGGTCGGGGTCGGGTCGGGCGACGGGGCCGTGCCGGTGAACTCGCCCATGACGATGCCGCGGCCGTTCGTGCCGACGTACACGCGGCCGTACACGTCCGGGTCGCCCGTGACGACCTGGCCCGTCCAGGCGAACTGGTGCTCGTCGTCGTTGATCCGCACCCACGAAGCCCCGGCGTCGTCGGACCGGAAGAGGCCTCGCACGCCGTCCACCCGCGCCGAGATGTAGACGGCCGGGTGATCGAACCCGGGGGCGGGCGCGCCGAACCCGACCGCGTCCGCCTCGTCGACGCCGGCCACCCGTTCGAAGGTGGCGCCGCCGTCGGTCGAGTGCCACAGCCCGTACGGGCCGTCGTCGTCGCTCCCGGCGACGAAGATCTCGCCCGACCGCCCCGGCACCGCCCCGAACCGCACCTCCCCCGTCGGCAGGCCGGAGGCCGCGGACGCCGTGAACGTCGCGCCGCCGTCACCGGAGACGTAGAACGTGCCGCCCGCCATGGCGTAGAAGCGCCGCGGGTCCGCACGGTCCGCCTCGACGCTCGCCCCGGCGGGCACGCCCGAGGACGCCGTCCAGCTCGACCCGAGCGTCGTGGACACGTGCACGCCCGTGCCGTCCGGACTCCACAGGATCCGCGAGCCGTCCGCGCCGAGCGCGACGCTGCCCGGGCCGGTGACACCTGCCGGCTCCTGCGCCGCCCACCACGAGTCGCCGCCGGACGTGGAGACGCCCAGGCGGGCGGCACCCTCCTCGTCCGACTGGCCGACACGCACCATCGTGTCCGGCACGTCCTGCGCGAAGTCCACGCCGAGCACGCCGGTCTGGTAGGGCTGCGTGTACTGGAAGCTGCTCGGCACGGTGTGGACGTCGTCGTGCACGAAGCCGCCGATGTCGTACATGCCAGAGATCAGGTCGACGTCGCCGGGCGGGGCGGCGAGGTCCTGGATCGCCGTCTCCTCGATGCCCTGGGCACGGACGCCGATGTCCACGGTGCCGCCCGAGTCCCACGCGGTGAGGTTCTCGCCGCCGTACACCGTGGCGCCGGTGCCGTACAGGAAGCTGTCCGAGTCGAACGGGTCGATCTCGAACGACTCGGTCATCCAGCCGAGCTTGGGGCTGGGGCTGTCGGGTGTGTCCTGGTTGCCGAAGTCGAGCCACGGCGCCCCGGAGATGTCGAGCGAATAGCGCAGGGTGCGCTCCGGGTAGGCGGCCCACTCCCAGATCGGGCTCCACGTCTCACCGCGGTCGGTGCTGCGGTAGACCTGGATGTCCGGCCACCACGAGATCTGGCTGACCACCATGATCGTGTCCGGGTCCTGCTGGTCGATCGTCAGGCCCGAGTACCCGAAGTAGGCGTCCGGGTCGTCGGACGGAACGGGGCTGATCCGCGTCCACTCACCGGTGGCGGTGTCCAGGCGCCAGACGTCCCCGAGGCCGCCGTCGTAGGGACCGCCGGTGTCCGAGGTCGCCAGGTAGAACTGGCCCCCCGCGGTGTCGAGCACCGCCTTGTGCGGGATGAAGCCCGTGGGCTGGCCGGGCACGCGCTCCCACGTGGCGCCCGCGTCGGTGGAGCGGTAGACGTTGTTCTCCTTGTCCGCCACCCCGACGTAGATCGTGTTGCTCGGGCTTCCCGCGGACGCGCCGTCCGGGTCGAACTCGACCCACAGCACGCCCTGGTTGGTGGTCAGGTAGTCGTTCGGGTCCGACGGGTCCTGGACGTAGTCGCCCGCGTTGGGGAAGTTGCCGACCTGGGCCCAGGTCGCGCCGCGGTCCGTGCTGCGCCACAGCCCGTTGCCGCCCTCCGTACCGAGGTACAGCACCCGCGGGTCGACGGGGTCGACGGCGAGCCGTTCACCCATCCCGCGGCCCGGCATGTTGCCGCCCACCTTGAACGGCAGGTCCGTCTTCGACCAGGTCTCGCCGCGGTCCGAGCTGCGCAGGATCGCGCCGTTGTTCGGGTCCCACGAGTTCGTGTAGGAGCCGACCATCGCGTAGACGCGGTCCGCGTCCGTGGGGTCCGGGGCGATCGACAGGACACCGCTGTGGCCCCAGTCGTCCCAGCCGACGTGGTCGAGCAGGGGGATCCACCGGTCGGTACCGGGATCACGGCGGTACGCCCCGCCGACGTCGGTCCGGACGTAGGCCAGGCCCTGCTCGGCCTCGCTGTACACGATGCCGGGCACGAAACCGCCCCCGACGATCTCCACGTTGCCCCACTCGTAGTCGGCGTGCTGGGCGGCGGTCGCGCTCCACCCACCCGGCACGGCCGCGGGCGGGGCCTCCGCCGCGGCGCTCACCGCGGCGGCGCCCAGCCCCGCCGCTCCCAGTCCCAACCCGGCAAGGGCTGCGACGACTGGCCGAAGTCTCATCCGTGCTCACCTCTTCGTGCCGACACCTCAGGGGCCGGCCGGCCCCTGGCGGGCACGGCTCTGTGCCCGGCACGGGCACCGTAGTTGAAGCGCTTCGACGACCGCAGGAGGCTAATCGGTTAAGGCGCCGCCGCGCCGTCCGGCACCACGGGACCGGACCGCGGGACACGTCCGGCCACGAGACGCGAACCATGGCGCCCGCCGGCGTTCAGCCTTGCTGAATCCCGGTGAAGCAGTACTCGCTTGTCCCGCGCCGCCCCGCGGCCCCACACTCGCCGTATGAGCGCGACCGGCACGACAGGAACCCCGCACGACGTCACCCACCGGTCGCGTGGCTTCACCGTGCTCCTGGTCGTCACCTTCCTCGCGCTGACGAACTACGCCGCGCTGTTGTCCGTCGTCCCGCTGTGGGCCGCGCAGGGCGGCGCAGGCAGCGTGGCGACGGGGAGCACGACGGGCGTCATGATGGCCGGCACCGTCGCCGCGCAGCTCGCCATGCCCTGGCTGTTCCGGCTGCTCGACCTGCGGATGATGGTGGTCGTGGGTGCCGCGCTCCTGGGCGCGCCGACGCCCCTCTACCTGCTCACGACGGACCTCCTGCCCGTCCTCGCCCTGTCCGCCGCACGGGGTGCGGGGTTCGCACTGGTCGTCGTCGCGGGCGGGACCCTGGTCGCCGAACTGGCGGCTGCCGGACGCTTCGCCCGCTCGGCGGCGCTCTACGGGACGTCGGCGGCACTGCCCAACCTGGTCGCGCTGCCCGGAGGCGTGTGGGTGGCCCAGACCTGGGGTTTCGACGTCACCTTCTGGTCGGCGGGCGTCGCGTCCGTGGCCGGCGCGCTCATCGCTCTGGCGCTGCCGGGCCACAGCCACGGGAGCTTCACGCTCCGCTCGCTCACCGGTGCCCGGCACATCGTCCGGCCGATCGCGATCTTCCTGCTCGCCGCCGCCTCGTTCGGTGCGGCGACCACGTTCCTTCCCGTCGCGGGGCCCGGCGACGGGGACGTCGCCCTGGCACTGCTGGCCGCGTCGGCCGCGCTGGTCGCGGCACGCCTCGCCGCCGGAGCCGCGGGCGACCGCATCGGCGCCGGACGGCTGCTCCTGCCCGGCGGCCTCCTGTGCGCGGCCGGCGCCGCGACCATCGCCGTCTCGCTGTCCGGGGGCCCTGCGTTCCTGCTCGGCGCGGTCCTGCTCGGCGCCGGGTTCGGTGCGACGCAGAACGACTCCTTCGTGTCCGTCATGGGAGCCCTCGGCACCGGGCACCACGGCGCCGCCAGCACGGTCTGGAACATCGCCTACGACGGCGGCCTCGGCGCCGGCGCGTTCCTACTGGGGCTCGTGATCGCGGGAACCGGCTACGCGGACGCGTTCCTGGCGCTGGCCGCGGCGATCGCCGTCGTCGTCCTCGCCCTGGCCCTGCGGCGGCCGCGCGCGACCTGACGGCCTGGCGGCGCCCGATCGGTACGTCCGGTACGCACCGGCCCTCCCCGGTCCGCCGTCGCTCCCCGGGGAGCGTGGAGACCGGGCCCCCGCGCGCGTGACGAACGCAACAGATTCCCTGCCGGCTCCATTAGGCTGAACGGACACAGCGGACGTCCGGCACGGGGCCGGTATCGTGGCCGCTCCCCAGCACCCAGGCCGACGGAGGTTTCCCCAAGTGCAGCAAGATCCCCACGCTCCCGGCCTGCTCCAGTCCCAGCAGGCCGGTGGCGTCGCAGGTGACGCGAGCGTCCGCCGTCCGGTCGGGGCCGTACCGCCGCAGCCCGCCGCCACGGGCGCCTCCGGCAACGGCGTGGCTTCCGGCGACCCGGGCGCCGTGCTCGCGGAACTCGTCGACACCACGAGCCGGATCCGTGCGGCGATCGAGTCGGTCGTCACGGGCCGGCCCGGGCTGGCGGACATCACGCTCGCCGTCCTGCTGGCCGAGGGACATCTGCTGGTGGAGGACGTACCGGGGGTCGGCAAGACCACGCTCGCGAAGGCGCTGGCGCGCAGCATCGACTGCGCCGCCGGCCGCATCCAGTTCACGCCGGACCTGCTGCCGAGCGACCTCACCGGGGTCAACATCTTCCGGAACGACAGCCACGAGTTCGAGTTCCGGCCCGGCCCGGTGTTCAACAACATCGTCATCGGCGACGAGATCAACCGCGCCTCCCCCAAGACCCAGTCCGCGCTGCTGGAGTGCATGGAGGAGGGACAGACCACCGTCGACGGCACCACGCACGTCCTGCCCCGCCCGTTCCTCGTCGTCGCGACGCAGAACCCGGTCGAGATGGAGGGGACCTACCCGCTCCCCGAGGCGCAGCGGGACCGTTTCATGGCCCGCATCACGGTCGGCTACCCCGACACCGACGCCGAACTCCTCATGCTCGAGCGCCAGGAGGCCACCACGCCGCTGAGCCACCTCGAGCCGGTCGCGGACGGCGCGGCCATGCTGCGGTACGCGGCGTTCGTGCGCGGCGTGTACGCGTCGAGCTCCGTGAAGCGGTACGTGCTCGCGCTCGTGAGCGCCACGCGCGAGCACGCCGGTCTGCGGCTCGGTGCCTCCCCGCGCGCCTCGCTGCAGCTCCTCAAGGCGGCCAAGGCGATGGCGGCGATGGCAGGCCGCAACCACGTGCTGCCGGACGACGTGCAGCGGCTCGCCCGCCCCGTCATCGCGCACCGCCTCATCCAGACCACCGAGTCCCGGCTGGGCGGTGTCACGGCCGAACACCTCGTCGACGACATCGTCCGCCGCACCCCCGTGCCGGCGCTCGACCGGTCCGACCGCCGCTGATGCGACTGGTCGCCGCACTCCGCCGCCTCGGCCGCGTACGGCTCACCGGCCGGGGCGTCGGGGCGTGCCTGATCGGCGTGGTGCTCGTGCTGGTCGGCCTGCTGCTGTCCCTGCCGGACCTCGTCGCGGCCGGCGCGGCCGCGGTGCTCGCCGTCGCGCTCGCCTGGCTGGTGACCGGCCTGCAGCGGCTCGACGAGGGACGCGGGGCGCTGGTCGTCCATCGCCGCGTCGTCCCGAGTCCCGTGGTGCGGGACGGACGGACCGACGTGCATCTCGCCGTCTCCGCCGCCGCCCCGACCGGTGCCGCCTACGAACGCCTCGCGCGCCTGCGGCTGTCGGAACAGGCCGCGCACGAGCTCGCCGGGCACGAGGGCATCAGGGCACGGGTGCATGCCCGGGCCGAACGGATCGACGTCACGTACTCCCTGACGCCGTCGCGGCGGGGCCGCTGGCCCTTGGGTCCCCTGCTCACCTCCCGCACCGACGTGTTCGGTCTGGTGAGGGCCACGCAGCCGCTCGGCAGCACGACCGGCGTGGCGGTCTGGCCCCGCACCGTGGAGCTCGCGATGCGCACACGCGCCCGCGGCGACGTCGACCGCGCGTCGGCCGGCGGGAGCCTCCAGTCGTCCGACGACGCGGTACTGCGCGAGTACGTCCCCGGCGACGACCCCCGCCGTGTGCACTGGGCCAGCGCCGCCCGCCGCGGGCAGCTCCTGGTGCGTGCCGACGAGAGCGCGGGCGTGCGTCCGGTGAGCGTCCTGCTGGACCGCGGTCTGCTGCCGCACCAGCAGGACGGCGCCGCCACGGCGTTCAGCCGGCCGGCGGCCGTGGGCGACGGCGAGTGGGCGGTGGACCTGGCCGCGTCGCTGGCGACATCGTTCCTCGAGGCGGGGCACCCGGCGCGCGTTCTCACGACCAGCGCGGCCCCGGCCGTGGAGGGCGTCCGGTTCGTGCCGACCCGCTCCGCCCGGCACGTGCTGCTCGACGCCTGCGTCGACCTGCACGGCCACCGGGGTGCCGCCGAGGCCGAGCACGCCGCCGGCACCACCGCCCGGGCGCTCCGGCTGGCACGGCGCCCGAGCGAGCTCCTGGTGGCGGTTCTCGGACCGCAGGGCCCCGACACCCGGCGGGAACTGGCCACCCTCGGAGCCGACGGGTCCTGCTGGGCACTGCTCGTGGCCCCGCGCGGCAAGGGATTCCGCCACGACCTCGACGACACCGCCGCGGAGCTCACCGCCGCGGGATGGCACGTGGCGCAGTGCGAGGCCCGCACCGACATCGAGCGCGCCTGGGCGCTCCTGAGCGAGGGGGCAGCGTGATCCCGGCACACCATGGAGCACTCACCCGGACCGTCGTGAGCGGCGCCCTGGTCGCCGTCGCGACCATCGCGTCGATGTTCGCGCTCGGTGAGATCATCGACCCGGGCGCCTGGACCCGCGCCGGCGTCGTCGGCGTCGTCCTGGTCGCCGCGAGCACGAGCCTGGCCCGGTGGGCGCTGCTGAACCGGGCGATGAACCGCGCGGGGTCCCGGGCGGCCCCGGGCGGCGGCGGGGCGTCCGGCGGTACCGCCGCGCGCGAGTCCGCGCGCGAGTCCGTGCGCGAGTCCGCGGGCGACCACGCTGCCGAACGCGCCGCCGGCACGGTGTCGTTCCTGGCCACGCTCGTCGGCCTGGCCGTGGCCTGCTGGTACGTCCTGGCCCGGTACGGAACCGCGACCGGTGAGATGACGCTCCTGGTGGGCGGCGACGAGTGGCGCTGGGTGCTCGACCGGTTCGCGCTCGCCACCGACATCATGACCATGGAGCGCGCGCCGGTCGCGGACAGCCTGCCGATCGGGATGGTGGCGGTCGCGGGCACGCTCCTGATGTTCCTCGTCGCCGACTCACTGGCCGGGGCGCGGATGCCGGCCATGGCCGGGCTCCCCCTGCTGGTGCTGTGGACCCCGTCGCTCTCGATCATGGGCCGGATCCCCGCCGGGACCTTCGTGGTGGCGGTGACCGCCGCCCTGTTGCTGCTCACGCTCGACCAGCACGGTTCGGGGTTCGTCCGCGGCCCGAGCCGGGACGCCGCCGTCGCGCGGGCCCGCCGGTCGCGGGCCTGGATCACCGCGGTCTCGTCCGCCGTCGTCGCGGTCCTCGCCCTGGGCACCGGAACCGTGGTCGCGGCGGTCCCCGGTGTCGCCACCGGGTTCTCGCAGATCTTCCGGACGCAGGGGCAGTCCCTGGAACTGTCGGACCAGTTCGACATGCGCGCGGGCCTCGGGGCGCGGTCCTCGGCGGAGGTGCTCACGTACGAGATCTCCGACCCCGAGCACCGCGGGCCGCTGCGGGAACGCACGTTCACCGCATGGGACGGTCGCCGGGTCAGCTGGGACCCGCGCGACGGCGGTCTCGTGGACATCACCTCCGAGTCACGGCTCATGGCCGGCACGGAGAGCCTCACCGGCGCGTCCGCCCGGCTCGACGTGCGGGTCTCCGCCGACCGGGACGGCCTGCTGCCGATCCCCGGTGGGCCGCGACGGGTCGTCACGCCCCCGGACGACGACGGGTGGCGCTGGGACCCGGTGCTGGACGAGGTGCGCAGCGACGGGCGGCTCACCGAGGGCACCCGGTACACCGTGGAGATCCTCGACCGCGGGCTGACCCCGGGGGCACTCCGCGCGGCGGGGGACGGCCTGCCGGCGAGCGCGAACTACACGTCCCTGGAGGAGACCCAGTACCTCGCCGAGACCTCGGCACTCGCGCTGGAGGTCACCGACGGCGCCCGTACACGCTACGACCAGGCCGTGGCCCTGCAGAACTGGCTGCACCACGAGGGCGGGTTCACGTACTCGCCGGACACCGCACCGGCCCGGACGGACGATGCCACCTGGGACTTCCTGACCGACAGGCAGGGCTACTGCGTCCAGTTCTCGACGGCGTTCTTCGTCATGGCCCGCTCGCTCGGCATCCCGACGCGGATCGGTGTGGGGTACCTCCCCGGGAGCGACGAGGACGGCGACGACGTCTGGTCGGTCACCGGCCAGGATTCCCACTCGTGGCCAGAAGTGTGGTTCGAGGGCTTCGGGTGGGTGCGGTTCGAGCCGACCCCGCAGGTGCAGACCGGTCCTCTGCCCGACTACGCGAACCCGGCGGCGGCGGCCGACCCGGCACCGAGCGAGGTGCCCGAGGAGCCGCGCCCCACGAATCCTCCGGCGAACGAGCCGGAGGAGGCGGATCCCACCGCCGAGGCGGACCCGACGGCGCCCGGTGCCGCGGGCGGGGGCGAGGAGTCGCTGCCGTGGGAGGTCTGGGCCGGTACGGCGGTGCTGGCGCTGGCGATCTGTGCGGGCGCGCTGTGGCTGCTCTTCCGGCGTCGCCAGGACCCGGTGACGCTCGACCCGGAACAGGCGTGGGCACGAGTGGTCGCCCAGCTCGCCGAACGAAACGTGGTGCTCGGCCCGTCGACGACGCTCCGGCAGGCACCCGGCGAGATCGCGGACCAGGTGCGCGCACGCACCGGGAGCCCGCTGCCCGAGGAGACCGCCGAGGGCATCGTCACCCTCACGCGGGCCGTCGAGAACGAGCGCTACGCCCGTGACTTCGTGTCACCGTCGCCGTCCCAGCTCGACGAGCTCACCACGGCCGTCTCTGCGGGAATCACCGAGACCTTGGGGACCACGGACACGCCGGCCGGCCGGGTCGGCGAGGTCCTGGCCCAGGCACTGCGTCGCTGAGCCCGCCGGGCCGAACGGGACGGGTCGGCCCGGCGGAGACGAGAGGGCCGCCCCGGGGTTCCGGGGCGGCCCTCGCCGCTCGTTCGTGCCGACGGACCCGTGCGGCGGGAACTGGGTCAGCGACCCTGGTCCCGACGACGGTCCCAGCGTTCTTCCATCCTCGACAGGAAGCCCGACCAACCGCCGGACGACCCGTCCTTGGTCTTCCCGGGCTTGGGCGGTGTGACATTGCCCTCGCCGTCCACGACTCCCGCCGGACCCGACTTCCGTCGCGGCGCCGCGACGGCGAACACGACACCCGCGAACATCAGGACGAACCCCACCACGCCGATCCAGGTGCTGGACGACGCGACGCCCACCACCAGCAGAAGCAGGCCGACGACGACGGCGACGCCGGCCAGCACGTACCGCAGGACGGATCTGCGACCGGAGGACTGCAACGTGTTCGCGAGACGCGGGTCGTCGGAGGTGAGGGCGCGCTCCATCTGCTCCAGCACTCGCTGCTCGTACTCGGAAAGCGGCATCGAGACCCCCAGATCTCGCAAAGTTACGGTGACCCTCTCAGGATAAGCCGGTCGCGCCCCGTACGGTAGTCGACATCCCGGACGAAGCGGTAACCGGCGCCGACGACCTGCGTGGCCGTCATGCTCCCAGGTCGATGACGGACCGGCCGAACTTCCGCCGCACGGCGTCGAGCGCGACCTCGACATCGCGCTGGGCGCCCGATCGAGGGTCCGCAGCCTCCTCCAGCGTCGGCTGGGCGGCGAGACCCTCGCGTTCGAGAACGCGCTCGCCTCGTACGCCCACCAGGCGCACCGGCAGCCCGCGCCGGTCCACCGACGCGACGAGCTGACGTGCCACGAGATAGATCTCCCGGGCCACGTCGGTCGGCCCGTCGAGGGTCCGTGAACGCGTGACGGTGACGAAGTCGCTGGTACGCACCTTCACCGACACCGTGCGGGCGACCACTCCCTGCTCCCGCATGCGGGCCGCGACACGATCCGCGAGTTCCCGGATGCGCCGCACGAGCACGTCCTCGTCGTGCACGTCGACGCCGAACGTCGTCTCCGCGCCGACGCTGTGCTCCTCCCGGCCGGGCATCACGGGCCGCGGGTCGCGGCCCCAGGCGAGATCGTGCAGGTGCGCCCCGCTCACCCGCCCGACGGCGGTCTGCAGGCTGGGCAGATCGGTGTGCGCCAGCTCGGCCACCGTGGTGATGCCCCACGCCGCAAGGGTCCTCTCCGTCTTCTCCCCGACGCCCCACAGCGCACCCACCGGCAGGCAGTGCAGGAACTCGACGGTCGCGGCGTCCGGGACCAGCAGCAGCCCGTCGGGCTTGGCGTGCGTCGAGGCGAGCTTGGCCACGAACTTGTTCCGTGCGATCCCGACCGATGCCGTCACCCCGTACGCCGACCGGATCCGCTCACGGACCGCCGCGCCGATCCGGGTGGGCTCGCCCAGCCGTCTCCGCGCGCCGGCCACGTCGAGGAACGCCTCGTCCACACTGACCTTCTCGACGAGCGGGGTGACCTCGCCCAGGATCTCCATCACCCCGCGTGAGACCTCGGAGTAGAGCCGGAAGTCCGGCGTGATCACGACCGCCTGCGGACACAGCAGGCGCGCGCGGGTCATCGACATGGCCGATTTCACCCCGTAGGCGCGCGCCTCGTACGTCGCCGCCGCCACGACGCCCCGCTCCCGTCCGCCGACGATCACCGCCTTGCCACGCAGTTCGGGGCGACGGGCGATCTCGCACGAGGCGAAGAACGCGTCCATGTCGACGTGCATGACCGTGCAGCCGGACTCGTCGGAACCCCAGTCCCGCCGTGCGGCCACGGATCTCGGAGCGCGGCTCATGCCCCGGTACCCCGCAGGCCCGCGGTCATGAGACCTCCGGCACGAGGCGCAGGTGCGGGCGGTGGGCGAACGTCGCGTCCGGGTCCGCCAGCATCGCGACCTCGTCGCGGAAGTCCTCCGCGCACGCGAGGATCTCGTCCGCCCGCGTGGCGTCCACCTCACCCGTACGGCCGGCGTCGACCGCGGCGCGCAGCGGTGCGCCGGAGGCGAAGTACCCCGACCAGGGCGCCAGGTCCGGCTCGACTCGCACGAGCATGTCCCAGACCGTCCGCGCCCCGGATCGCGCCGAGGGCCGGCCGCGCAGCGCCAGGACCGCGGCGGCCGCGCGGATGGCCGCGAGATGGGCGTGGCGGAAGCGATCCTCCGGAGACGGCGCGGCGTGCGCCTGCGCCAGCTCCGCGTCCGCCCGGCGCAACAGCGCGCGGACGCCTGGAGGCACGGGCCGCGGTACCCGCGTGCTCGCCGCGACGACATCCGATCCCCTGCCCTGGGTCATGCCCATGGTGCCCTCCGATCCGGTTCCTCAGCCATCAGTGTCGAACATGAGTTCGAACGTGTCAATCCGTACGGTCGGCGCGAGACACTGGACCCATGGCCCGTCGTACGTCCCGCCCCACCCGACGCACCCCATCCAACAACGGGACACCGACATTCCCCGCCGGACCGGTCCCGATCAGCACGGGGACCGCCGAGGTGGCCCGTGACCCGGATCGTCCGGACCGGGTGACGCTCTACGTCAACGGCGTCCCGAGCTCGGGCCTCGACCTGTCGGACCCGGGATTCCTCGACTTCGAGTACATGCAGCAGATGGCCGCCGTCATCGACGTCCTGCCGGCCGGGCCGCTGCGCGCCCTCCATCTCGGCGCCGCCGGCAGCGCGCTCGCCCGGTACGTCGAGCACGAGCGGCCGGACTCCCGGCAGCTCGGTGTCGACCTCGACGCCCGCCTCGTCGAGCTCGTGCGCGAGTGGTTCGCCCTCCCCCGCTCACCCCTGCTGCGCCTGCGCGCCGACGACGCGGGCCGCGCCCTGGCGGGGGTTCGCCCGGACTCCTTCGACATCGTGATCAGGGACGTCTTCGCCGGTGACCTGACCCCGGGCCACCTTGTCGGCACCCGGTTCGCGCGCGCCGCCCGACGCGCGCTGCGACCCGGCGGTGTGCTGCTCCTCAACTGCGCGGACCGGCCGCCGCTGACCGTCGCGCGCCGGGAGCTCGCGAGCCTCGCCGAGGCCTTCGGCCCCTCGGCGGCGCCCTCCGGACGGCTGGCGGCGATCGCGGAACCCGCGATCCTCAAGGGTCGCAGGTACGGCAACGTGGTACTCGTGGCGGTCCGGGACGGGACAGATCACACGGACCTGCGGGTGCCCGCCCTCGGGCGGGCGTTGCGCACGCTCGCCGTACCGGCCACGCTGCTCGCCGGCGAGGACGCCACACGCTTCGCCGGTACCGCGGTAGCCCTGGAGACGGCGCCGGAACCGGCCACCACCGCACCGGGCTGAGGGCGAGGGGCCCGTTCCACCCCGTACACGACCGGGGCCGTATCCCGTGTGCGGGATACGGCCCTGGTCAGCGCCGGAGCGACGGCGTCGGGGATCCGGCTCCGGGCAGGACGCCGGTTGCCCGGTTCCCACGCGGCACCGCGCCCTTCGCCGGCGTCAGAGCGGGACGACCTGCTCCGCCTGCGGCCCCTTCGGGCCCTGCGTGATCTCGAACTCGACCCGCTGGGCCTCCTCGAGCGACTTGTAACCCTGCGTCTCGATCGCGGAGTAGTGCACGAAGACGTCGGCACCGCCGCCGTCCTGGGCGATGAACCCGTACCCCTTCTCCGCGTTGAACCACTTCACAGAACCCTGCGCCATGCGTCTTTCGACCTTCCGTCACGTCGTGCGAGCCGAGTGCCCGCACCGTGCCGCGGCTCGCCTGGGATCCACGACCCGCGGGGTGTGGCGCCGGCAGCTCGCAGTGCGGCGTGCGCCAGTGTGGCACGGACCACTGCTCACCGCCACGGATAACGGATATTCCCACTGTGTCGGGAAGATTCGGCACGAAGGAACGGCTAGTCGCCGGACCCGTCCTGCTGCGCCAGGAAGCGCTCGAACTCCGCGCCGAGCTCGTCGGCAGTGGGCAGCGGCGCGGACTCGGCGAGCAGGTTCGGGCGGCCGATCGACCGGGAGAAAGCGTCGTACTGCTCCTCGAGCGCACTGACCACGGCAGCGATCTCGCCGGACTCGGCCACCTGCTGCTCCACCTCGATCCGCGCGTCGACCGCCGCGGCGTCGAGAGCACCGATGCCCAGGGCCAGGCCCGTGGTCCGCTCGATGTGCTGCAGCGCCACCACCGCGGCCGGCGGGTAGTGCGACTGCGCCAGGTAGTGCGGGACGTGCATCGTGAAGCCGAGCGCGTCGTGCCCGGCCTCGCCGAGCCGCAGCTCGAGCAGGGCCGCCAGCGAACCCGGCACCTTCACCGACCCGAACCACGACGTGTAGTCCTCGATCAGCCCGGACCTCGTCGCGTGCGCGGTCAGTGACATCGGACGGGTGTGCGGTACGCCCATGGGGATCCCGTGCACGCCGACGGCCAGGCTGACGTCGAACCGGCGCACCAGCTGCTCCACGGCGGCGACGACCCGCTCCCACTGGAGGTCCGGCTCGGCACCGTGCAGCAGCAGGAAGCCGGTCCCCTCCTTGTCGGTCACGTGGTCGATCGCCAGCTCGGGGGCGTCGTACCCGACCCAGCGGTCGCTGTCGAACGTCATCGTGCCGCGCTTGCTGCGGTAGTCGAGCAGCTGGTCGATGTCGAACGTGACGAGGCGCTCGGTGGTGAGCTCGCCGACGAGGTGCTCGACGGCGATCTCCCCCGCCGCGCCCGCGTCCACGAAACCGCGCATCGAGTGCACCATGACCGGGCCCTCGCCCCGCCGCGCGACCCCGCGCCGTTCCACCACCTCGGAGCCGGGAGCGGCACCGGCCACGTCGTCGCCGGGCAGGCGCTCGTCACCGGGGGCGTGCGCGCCCAGGGTCCGCGCCACGGCGGCCTCGTCAACCTCGTAGATGTCCTGGGGATCCAGCACGTTCTCTTCCTCGTATCCTTCTCGACGGTCCCTGGTGCGAACATGACAACAACGGCACGGGCACGGAACTTCCCGCGGCCGGTGCCTAGTGCCCGGGACGCAGCACCGTGGAGACGAAGAACTCGTCGATCTGCCGCACGACGGCCTGGAACTTGTCGAAGTCCACCGGCTTGGTCACGTACGCGTTCGCGTGCAGCGAGTACGACCCCACGACGTCCTCCTGCGCGTCCGACGTGGTCAGCACCACGATGGGGATGTGCCGCAGCATCGGGTCGTTCTTCACGACCGCGAGGACCTCCATACCGTCCATGCGGGGGAGGTTGAGATCCAGCAGCACCAGGTCGGGTTCCGGGGCATCGGCCCACTCACCCTGCTTGCGCAGGAACTGGAGCGCGGCCACGCCGTCGCCCGCCACCGACACGTTCACCGGGGTCTTGTGCTCCGCGAACGCCTCCTGCGTCATGAGGACGTCACCGGGGTCGTCCTCGACCAGGAGGATCTCGATCGGCCTGCGGTCTTCCACCTGAGGTCCTCCCCGGACGGCACACTCGTGTCACGGCACCCGTCCGTCCTCGTGACGGGTCGACTCATCCGAGAGTAGTGGACTGCGCGCGTTCGGTCGACGTGCGCCGTCCTCCGGCCGCGGTCACGGTCCTGGCCAGGGTGAACCGGACGGTGGTACCGCCGCCCTCGGTCGGCTCGATCCAGATGTGGCCCCCGTGGTGCTCCACGATGCGCTTGACGAGCGCCAGGCCGATGCCCGTGCCCGAGTACTCGCCCCTCGGGTGCAGCCGCTGGAAGATCACGAACACGCGGTCCGCGTACTGGGACTCGATGCCGATCCCGTTGTCGACGACCGAGATCTCCCACGCCGTCCGCATCGATCGCACCTCGATGTGCACGGTCGGGTCCCGCTCCGGCTCACGGAACTTCAGCGCGTTCGACAGCAGGTTCGCCAGCACCTGGTGCAGCAGGCGCGGCTCGCCGCGCACCGTCGGCAGCGGGTCGTGCGTGATCGTCGCGCCGGCCTCCGCGATCAGCTCCGACAGGTCGCTCTCGACCTGGCCGAGCACCTCGTCGAGGTCGACGGAGGCATGCTCCTCCCCCGACCGGCCCACGCGGGAGAAGCTCAGGAGGTCCTTGATGAGTTCCTGCATCCGCTTGGCGCCGTCCACGGCGAACTCGATGTACTGGTGGGCCTTGTCGTCGAGGGAGTCGCCGTAGCGCTGCTGGAGCATCTGGCTGAAGCCCGCCACCTTGCGCAGCGGCTCCTGGAGGTCGTGCGAGGCCACGTAGGCGAAGTGCTCGAGGTCGCGGTTGCTGCGCTCGAGCTCTCGCGCCTGGTCCGTGAGCATCACGTGGGCGTTCTCGACCTCCTGCTGCGCCAGGCGCATGTCCTCCATGTGATGGAGCAGCTCACGCCGCATGCCCTCGACGTGCAGCGAGAGCGACATGATCTCGCCGGCCCCCACCGGCCTGATCTCCGTCTCGATCGACCCGGCGGCCACCGTGCGTACCGCACGGGTGAGGGTGGAGGCCGGCTTGATCACCCACGTCTCGAGGGCCAGCCACATCAGCGTTCCCAGGAGGACGACGACCAGGGCCAGGGTGACGATCGCGCCGACCAGCACCGCGTCCCAGGACTGCCGTTCGGCGAGCGTGGCGGCCCGCGCGTCGTTCAGGACCTCCAGGTAGTCGCCCACGTCGTCCCGCGCCCGCGCGATGCTCGCCAGGCCGTCCCCGACCGACGGCACCGTCCGCTCTGCCTCCTCGACGCACTCCTCGCGCGCCTCGTCGCTGTCGGACCGGCCGGCGAGGGCGGCGACGCGCGCCTCGTCGATCGCCGCGACGGTGGGGCGGGCGAAGTCCTCGAGCCAGGCGTCCGTGGACTCCGCGGCGCGCTGCCGGGCCCTGTCCACCTCGGGACGGGCGTCCAGGATCCGCTGGTCGATGTCGAGGCCGACGAGCCCCGGATCGGCGGCGATCCGGCGGTAGGGCTGCAGGACCGCGGGGCTGCACGTGGCGTAGTAGGAGCGCACCGAGGGTTCGGCGTCCACGAGCGCCAGCCGCGCCTGGTCGCCGTCGGCGAGCGCGTCGAAGTAGGCGCCCTCGACCAGCTTGCTCGCCTGTGCCGCCTGGGACCAGGCCAGCAGGGCGACGATCAGCGCGAGCACGATGGCGGTCGCCACGGAGCCCTGCAGCCGCGCCAGCCTTCGCCGCATCGACACCTGGGCCAGGGGCCTCTCCCAGGGCTCCGGCAGGACGGTCATGCGCGATCCCATTCGGTGGAGTCCGCCAGCGTGGACGTGCGCTCGGCGGGGCCCGCGTCGCCGTCGGCGTCCCACCCGGCGAGCAGGAGGGCGGCGTCGTCGGCCAGCGGGCCGCCGTGCAGGGTCCGCACGCGACGCAGCACGCGCGGGACGACGTCGTGGCTGCCGCGGGCGAGCTCGGCGGCCACCACGGCGCGCAGCCCGTCCACGCCGAGCCGTGGCATGCGACCGCGGGCGTCGGGAACGGTGGGCGAGCCGTCGTCGTCGACGGTGACCTTGGCCTCGACGAGGCCGTCGGTGAAGAGCACGACGGTCCACGACCCGGGGAGCGCGACGCGCGACGCCTCCCAGGAACCGGACGCCGGGATCCCGAGCGCACGTCCGCGTCCGGCATCGGTCAGCTCGGTGCATCGCGGGCCGTGGTCGGTGCGCGTCACGAGCAGCGGCAGCGGATGCCCCGCGAGGTACACGTCCATGGCGGCACGGTCCGCCGTCACGACGACCTGGCACAACGTGACGAAGACCTCCGGGCCCTGCCGCTCGGGCAGGAGCACCCGTTCCATGAGAGGCAGGATGTCGCCGGGGTGCGTGCCCGACAGGACGAGGGTCCGCCACGCGGTGCGCATCGCGGCGCCGAGCGCCGCCTCGTCCGGACCGTGCCCGGCCACGTCGCCGACGACGATCATGAGTGACCCGTCGGGCCGCTCGACGGCGTCGAAGAAGTCGCCCCCGAGCAGCCCGTTCCCTCCCGGGAGATATCCGACCATGAGGGAGATGCGCTCGTCCCGGACGACCGCCTCGGGCAGGAGGGCGCGCTCGAGGCGCATCGTCTCGGCGGCGCGCACCTCGCTGCGGTAGAGCGCGAGCTGCTGGACCGCCGAGCGCCGCCGGAGCGTGGCGTAGCGCAGGGCCCGGGCGAGGCGGTCGCCGTCGACCTCGCCCTTGACGAGATAGTCGTCCGCCCCGACCGCGACGGCCTTGGCACCGGCGCCCGCGGCGGCGTCGCCGGTCAGGACGACGACGGCCGGCGGGTCGGGCAGGCCGTCCACGTGCGCGACGACGCGTTCCAGCGCGCCGAGGCCGACGGCGTCGGGCAGGCCCAGGTCCAGCAGCAGGCAGTCGACGCGGACGTCGTCCAGGATCGCCAGCGCCTCGGTGACCCGCCGTGCCCGGTGCATGTCGGCCCGCACACCCGCACGGGAGAGCAGGTCCGTCACCAGAAGCGCGTCCGCGTCGTCGTCCTCCACGAGGAGGACGGTCAGGACCTCGGGTGGTTCCGGCGGGAGGGAGATGGGAACGTCGTCGGCCGCGCCGTCGCGCGGTGTTGCCCCTGCCGGGTCCATGGCGGCGATCCTACGCAGGGTTCCCTCGCCGTGTCAGCGCCCCAGCGTGTGAAGGCGCCGACCTCTTGACCTCCGGGGGATAATGGTCGGCCGGTCTTTCACGACCGATTCCTTACCGACCCCTGGCCCGGCAACGCTCCGGCCAAGATCACGGAGGTCCCCGCGTGACCGGTATCGGGAACGAGTTGAGCCACGAACAGGCTGTGGTCGACGTCCTGTATGCCCGCCTCGACGAGTTGCGCGAGGCGACGCGTCGCCGGCTGCGTGACGTGCGCATGCAGGGAGCGGTCGGCACGCACCAGAACCGCAGCGAGCGCGACGCGTTCGCCACGCTGTACGAGGACCGTGCCGCACAGCTCGACGCCGTCGAGGACCGGCTCGCGTTCGGCCGTCTCGACCTGGAGGGCGACGAGGTCCGCTACGTGGGCCGTATCGGGCTGAACGACGCCGAGCACCGCGGGATCCTGACCGACTGGCGCGCTCCCGCAGCGGAGGCGTTCTACCGCGCGACCGCCCTGCATCCCGCCGGTGTCCGGCGCCGGCGGCACCTGGTGACCAAGGCGCGCACGGTGACCGGGCTGGAGGACGAGGTGCTGGACCTCGACTCGGGCATCGAGGCGGAGTCGCTGTCCGGCGAGGGTGCCCTGCTGGCCGCGATGGCGAGCGGGCGCACCGGCCGGATGACCGACATCGTCGCGACCATCCAGGCCGAGCAGGACCGGATCATCCGGTCGCAGCTCACCGGCGCCCTCGTGGTCCAGGGCGGCCCGGGTACCGGCAAGACCGCGGTGGCGCTGCACCGTGCCGCCTACCTGCTGTACGCCCACCGCCGGCTGCTGGAGCGGTCGGGGGTGCTGCTCGTCGGGCCGAACCGCGCGTTCCTGCGATACATCGACCAGGTCCTCCCGTCCCTCGGCGAGACCGGCGTGGTGGCCACGACGATCGCCGAACTGATCCCGGGCGTCGAGGCCTCCGGCGTGGACGAGCCCGCCGTCGCGCGGGTCAAGGGCCGCCCGCTGTGGCGCCGGGTGATCCGGCGGGCCGTCCGCGCACGGGAGCGGGTGCCGGCAGCCGATCTCCCGGTACGGGTCGAGGGCCACGACTACGTGATCCGGCGCGGGGACGTACGGGACGCGATCGCCCGCGCGCGCAGGTCGCACAAACCGCACAACGAGGCGCGGACCACGTTCGTCAAGGACATGCTGGGACGCCTGGCCGACCAGATCCGTGACGTCGACGGCACCCGGCTCGCCGCCGAGGACCGGGCGGCTCTCGTCGAGGAGCTGCGGGAGCACCGGGACGTTCGCGTGGCACTCAACCTGGCCTGGTTCCCGATCACGCCGGAGAAGCTGCTGGAGGACCTCTACGCCAAGCCGCACCGGCTGGCCGAGGCGGCGCCGGAACTGAGCGAGGGGGACCGTGCGCTCCTGCGGCGTGCTCCGGGCAGCGCCTGGACCGAGTCGGACGTACCTCTGCTCGACGAGGCGTACGAGCTGCTCGGCGAGGACGACGCGCTCGCCCGGGCCGAGGCGGCGCAGGCCGCGGCCGCCGAGGCGGAGGCCCTGGAACACGCGCGCAGCGTGCTGGCCTCGGGCGCGGCGAACACGATGATCCAGGTCGACGCCGAGACGCTGGCCGCGCGGTTCACCACCTCCGGGCCGTCGCTCACGACGGCGGAGCGTGCCGCCGCGGACCGCCGGTGGACGTTCGGGCACGTCGTCGTGGACGAGGCGCAGGAGCTGTCGCCCATGGCGTGGCACGCCCTCACGCGGCGGGTACCGACCCGGTCGATGACCATCGTCGGCGACGTCGCCCAGACCGCCTCGCCCGCCGGCGCCCGCGACTGGTCCACCATGCTCGGGCCGCTGCTGCGGGAGAGCTGGCGGCTCGCCGAGCTGACCGTCTCCTACCGCACCCCGGCGGCCGTCGCCGACGCCGCCCAGCGCGTCGCCCGGGCGGGTGGCCTGCCCGTCAGCGATCTCGTGGCGGCGCGCGAGGTGGAGCACGCCCTCGCCCTCGTGCGGGTGCACGGCGCCGAGGTCGCGGCGACGGACGTCGCGGACGAGGCGGCGACCCTCGCCAAGGAGTTCGTCGAGCCGGAGGCGGGCCGTGTCGCCGTGGTGACCCTGGCGGAGCGCACCCACGACGTCGCGGAGGCCGTGGCCGCCGCACTGCCGGCCGCGCTCGGTACCTCGGAGGCGGAACGCATCGCCGCCCAGCGGGCCGAGGACCGCCAGGTCACGGTTCTCAGCCCGCACGAGACGAAGGGGCTCGAGTTCGACGCCGTGGTGCTCGTGGAGCCGCGACGGATCGCCGCCGGGCCGGGCGGGCTCAGCGACCTGTACGTGGCGATGACACGGCCCACCCAGCGGCTCGTCGTCGTCCACGCCGAGGAGCTGCCGGAGGGGTTCACCGGGTAGCCCGGGCCACGGGCCGTCCGGATCACGGGACACGGTTGTCTCAGGAAGCGGCACCGCGCACGATGTCTCCGTGCACCGTGCCCTCCTGCTCGAGAACATCCACCCCGGCGCCGCCACGAACCTCGAGGCCGCGGGCTTCGAGGTGGACACCCGCAAGGGCGCCCTGGACGAGGACGAGCTGATCGCCGCCCTCGACGGCGTCCACCTGCTCGGCATCCGGTCCAAGACCCAGGTGACCGAGCGGGTGCTGGCCTCCACCGACTCCCTCCTGGCCGTCGGCGCGTTCAGCATCGGGACCAACCAGATCGACCTCGCCGCCGCCGCCCGCCGGGGCATCGCCGCGTTCAACGCGCCGTTCTCCAACACGCGATCGGTGGTCGAGCTGGCCATCGCCGAGATCATCGGGCTCACCCGCCGGCTGCCCGAGCGCGACAAGGCGCTGCACGCCGGGGTGTGGGAGAAGTCCGCGACCGGGTCGCACGAGGTCCGGGGCCGCACGCTCGGGATCGTCGGCTACGGCAACATCGGTTCGCAGCTGTCGGTGCTCGCGGAGAACCTCGGCATGTCCGTGGTCTTCTACGACCTGGAGGAGAAGCTCGCGCTCGGCAACGCACGCCGCGCGGAGACGCTGGAGGAGCTGCTCGCTGCGGCGGACGTCGTGACCCTGCACGTCGACGGGCGGGCGGGGAACGCCGGCATGTTCGGGCCCCAGCACTTCGCCGCGATGAAGCCGGGGGCGATCTTCCTCAACCTGTCCCGCGGGTTCGTGGTGGACGTCGAGGCGCTGCGCGAGAACATCCTGTCCGGGCATCTGGCGGGTGCCGCGATCGACGTGTTCCCCTCGGAGCCGAAGAAGTCGGGCGACCCGTTCGACTCGGTGCTGCGCGGCCTGCCGAACGTCATCCTCACGCCGCACGTCGGCGGGTCCACCGAGGAGGCCCAGGAGGCGATCGGCCAGTTCGTGTCGAAGAAGCTGCGGGACTACGTCACCACCGGGTCCACGATGCTGTCGGTCAACCTGCCGGCGCTCCAGCTGGAACACACCGGGACGGGCCGGATCGCCCTGCTGCACCGCAACGTGCCGGGCGTGCTGGCCCAGGTCAACCAGATCTTCGCCGACCACGGGGCCAACATCGAGGGTCAGATGCTCGCCACCCACGGCGAGCTCGGCTACGTGGTGACCGACATCTCCGACGTCACCCACCGTGGCGCCTCCAAGAAGCTCATGGCGATGGACACCACGGTCCGGCTGCGCATCAACGACCAGTTCGAACGGCCCGAGTTCCCGCCGGGCCCGGCCGCGCGGTAGCGACCGGACCACACGGCCACCGACCGCCGATTGGCTATCGACCCGCGCCGGGGCGGCGACGCACACTCCGGCCATGGAGAACGAGAGGCAGGGCACGGTCGGGTTCCTCGGGGCGGGCACGATGGGCGAGCCCATGGCACGCAACCTCCTGCGGTCCGGAACCCGCCTGGTGGTCTGGAACCGCACCAGGTCGAAGGTCGACGGCCTGGTGCGCGACGGCGCCCTGGCGGCCGCGTCGGTGGAGGATGTGTTCACCCGCTGCCGGATCGTGGTCTGCATGCTCGCGACCGAGGACGCGGTGGACGAGGTGCTGGGCCGCGGCGACGACCGGTTCTCCGGCCTCGTCCGGGACACGGTCGTGGTGACGATGGGCACGACCGCACCGGCGTGGTCCGCCGCCCTCGAACGTGACCTCGTCGCCGCCGGCGGCGCCTACGTCGAGGCGCCCGTCTCGGGCTCCCGGGTGCCGGCCGAGGCCGGTGAGCTGCTCGCCATGGTCTCGGGTGACCCGGACGCCGTGGAGCTGGTCCGCCCGGTCCTCGAGGCGATGTGCTCCCGGATCCACGCGTGCGGGCCGGTTCCGGGCGCCCTGACGATGAAGCTCGCCGTGAACACGTTCCTCGTCGCCTCGATCACCGGCCTGGCCGAGGCGATGGCGTTCGCCGAGCGGTGCGGACTGGATCTCGGCACCCTGCGCGCCATCGTCGACACCAGCCAGATGGCCTCACCGATCTCGCGGATCAAGACCGCCAAGCTCGCCGGCGGAGACCTCGGCCCTCAGGCCTCCGTCCGCGACGTCGGGAAGAACGCGCGGCTCATCGCCGACCATGCCGCGTCGCACGGCATACCCGCACCGCTGACCGACGCCGCGGTCCGCGTGTACGACGATGCCGTCGCCGCCGGCCTCGGCGAGCTGGACCAGATCGCGATCGTCCGGGCGCTGGCCGCCGCGACGTCCTGAGCCGGTACGGATCGGGGGGACCGCCCTGGTCCGCGGAACCGATCATGATCCGATCCCATCCGTCGTGGCCCCGGCTCCGAACCAGGGGCAAGACGCCCCGTGTCCCGCGGGGCGGCGACCTTGAGGAGAGAATCATGAACGCTCGCACCCGCACCTCTCGCGCCGTCGTCGGCCTGGCACTCGTGTCCGTGCTCGGCCTCGCCGCGTGCAGTTCGGGCGACGACGGTGCGGCCGGGTCCGAGGAGACCGCCGCCGAGGAGTCGGCGGAGGAGGAGGACATGAGCGAGGAGACGGAGGACACGGGTGAGGACATGGCGGACCCGGCCGCGAACCTCGTCGGGCCGGGCTGCACCGACTACGCGGAACAGGTGCCGGACGGCGCCGGCTCCATCACCGGGATGTCCACCGACCCGGTCGCCGTCGCCGCCTCGAACAACCCGCTCCTGACCACGCTCGTCGCGGCCGTGAGTGGCGAGGTGAACCCTGACGTGGACCTGGTGGACACGCTGAACGGCGACGAGTTCACCGTCTTCGCCCCCGTGAACGAGGCGTTCGAGGCCATCGACGCCGACACGATGGACACCCTGTCCGAGGATGCCGACATGCTCACGGGCATCCTCACCTACCACGTGGTGCCCGGGCAGCTCACGCCCGACCAGGTGGTCGGCGAGCAGACCACGGTCCAGGGCGGGACCGTCGAGGTGACCGGCGGCGGCGACGAGCTCATGGTGAACGACGCCAACGTCATCTGCGGCGGCGTCATGACGCAGAACGCCACCGTCTACCTGATCGACTCGGTCCTCCTGCCCTCCTCCTGATCCGCTCCGCGGCCGTCCCGCCGGGCGGGGCGGCCGCGGCGGCCCCACGCCTCCGGGCCGGAGCGACGAAGAGCGCCTGTCCACCGGACAGGCGCTCTTCGCTCGTACCGAGACGTGCGTCAGGCGCCGAGAACGACGAGCGGGTCCGTGGTCGGCTGCTCCGAACCGGCGTCCGGCTCGATCGTCACGGCCATGCCGACGCCGTCGGACGCCCGCACCAACGACGACGTCTCGCCGCCGCGCAGGTCGAGCACCCCCGCCGACGACACGCTGCCATCCGCGGCGACCACCCAGAGCTGGTAGGCGCGGCCCTCACCGGGGTCGGGAAGTCCTTCGGCGTGGAAGAACATGTCCTCCCCGGCGACGAGCACCGCGGCCTGGCCGCCGCCCTCGACGGCACTCCTGAGAATGGCGCTGTCCGGGTTCCCGAGCAACTCTGACACGGCTTCCACCTGCTCCCGCATGCGGTCGCGCTCGGCGGACACCTGGACGGCGATGGCCGTCGGAACGGCGATCGCGACGGCGGCGGCGACCGAAGCCAGCGCGGTGCCCCACCGGCGCACGCGCCGTCGGCGCAGGTCGTCGAGCTGTACGACGTCGCCCCCGGCGTCCGGTCCACCGCCGGCCACCTGCCGCCGGGGTGCGGACGACGCTCCCGTGGCCCCGGAGCCGTGCCCGTGCGGCGGTTCGGGGGCTCGCGCGGCGGGAGCCTCCGCCTGAGGCGTCGTCCGGATCCGTTCGAGCACGCTCGCGCGCACGGCGGCGGGCGGCTCGGCCTCGACGGCGAACGCCGCGACGACGTCCTGGTACTCAGCGAGCGCCCGGCGGGCGTCGGCGTCCACCTCGAGCAGCTGGTCGACGGACCGGCGCTCCTGCTCGTCGAGGGCGTCCAGGGCGTACCCGGGCAGGAGGTCGCGCACGTCGTCGCGCGGGTCCTGCGGGGTACCCGCGGTCTCGTCAGACATGACGCACCCCCAGGCAGTCACGCAGCCGGTTGAGCCCGTCACGGATCCGGCTCTTCACCGTGGGCAGGGCGGCGTCGAGCTTCTCGGCCACCTCGCGGTAGGTGTAGCCGCCGTAGTAGGCGGCGACGACCGCCTCGCGCTGCGTGGGCGTCAGCCCTTCGATGCAGCGCCGCACGGCGGAACCCTCCAGGCGCCGCTCGACGTCCTCGGCCACGACGTCGCGGCCGGGATCCGCCGTGCGCAGGTCCGTGTCACGCTGGTCCCGGTCACGCCGGGACTGCTCCGACCGCACACGGTCGACCGCGCGACGCCGCGCGAGCGTCGCGACCCAGGTGCGGGCGGAGCCCCGTGCCGGGTCGAACCGAGTCGCTGTCTGCCACACCTCCACCATCACCTCCTGGGTCACTTCCGCCGCATGGTCGGGATCACGCAGTACGCCGAGGGCCGTGCCGTAGGCTACCGGCCCCAGAGCGTCGTACACGGGCGTGAACGACTCGGGGTCGCCCCCGGCGCAGGCCGCGAGCATCGCGTCGACGGCGTCGCGCGACGAGGTCCGAACGGGTGGTGATGCCACCGCCTCAGTCTGCCCTACATGCACCTCCGTCCGGGTCCGCACCCAGGGTTCGAGGCCGGAAGGCTTCCGGATGGGGCGACTCAGGTCACAGCCGTCGACACGGCCGGCGAAGGAGGCGAGCTCCCCCGCGTCACGCGGTCCCGGCCCCCGTGCCCTGCGGGGAAGGGCTGCCGCCGGACAGCGACCAGCTCGCCAGGAGCGCCAGTGCCCTCTCCGACGGCGACCCGGCCTCGGCCGAGTACGCATAGAGCGTGACGTCTGCGTCGCCCGGGAGGGTCAGGGTCTCGTACTCGACGGTCAGGTCCCCGACCACCGGATGACGCAGCTGCTTGGAGCCGTGAGTGCGCTGGTTGACCCGGTGCTCGTCCCACCACGTGCCGAACTCGGCACTGGACCGGCGCAGGTCGGCGATCAGTTCAGCCGTCGCACGGTCGGCCGGATCGTTGCCCGCCTCCAGGCGAAGACTCTGCACCGCGGTCCGCGCCTGCTCCTCCCAGTCCACGAACAGCGACCGCGCCTCGTCGTCCAGCAGCAGCCACCGGGCGTAGTTGCGCCCGGTGGCCGGGAACCGCTCGAAGTCGGCGAACAGTGCTTTGCCCATCCGGTTCTGGGCCAGTACGTCGGCACGACGCCCGAGCACCAGGACCGGCACGTCGGACAGCGCGTCCAACAGCTGGTACAGGCCGGGACGAACGCGCTGCACCGCCCGGGACCGCAGCGGCGCGGCCCCGCCGCCGAGCCCGATCAGGTCGGCGAGATGGGCCCGGCCCGCCGCGTCCAGGCCCAGAGCCCTTCCGACGGCGTCCACCACGGACGGCGAGGGCACGATCCGACGGCCCTGCTCCAGGCGCGCGTAGTAGTCCGTCGAGACCCCGGCCAAGAACGCCACCTCCTCACGCCGCAGTCCCGGCACCCGCCGGACGCGCCCGTCGGCGGGCAGCCCCGCCCGGGAGGCGTCGCACTGGCTGCGTGCGCGGCGCAGGAAGTCGGCCAGCTCGGTGTTCCGCTCCGTCATACCGACATTCTCGTCCGAGACCGAAGGGGGTGACCCGCCGTGGGTGGACCTCTCGGACCCAGGTTCCACGTCCTGGGACGAGAAGAGACAGCTGTCGGGCCCCGCGCCCGCGCGGACGCCGGAAGGCTTGACCTGCCGGCACACGCAGCCGGCTCGACCCCTGCCAAGGAGATGGAAGCATGACCTACCCCACCGACCGTCCCGCCACCTGGTTCGTCACCGGAGCCTCGCGTGGCCTGGGCCTGGATCTCGTACGCCGGCTGCTCCAGCGCGGCGACAACGTCGCGGCCACTACTCGGTCCACCGAACGCCTGACCACCGCCCTGCGGGCGTCGGACACGTCGCGGCTGCTGGCCCTGCCCGTCGAGCTCGCCGACGAGGACCAGGTCGCTCACGCCGTGACGAGCACGCAGGAGCGCTTCGGTGGCCTCGACGTCGTCGTCAACAACGCCGGCTACGGCTACCTCGGTGCCGTCGAGGAGGTGTCCGACGCCGACGCACGCGCGATGTTCGACGTCCAGGTCTTCGGCGCGTGGAACGTGCTGCGCGCCGTGCTGCCGGGCTTCCGCGAGGCGCGCAGCGGCCACGTCATCAACGTGTCCTCCGTCCTCGGGCTGCTCTCCTTCCCGGGGTGGAGCCTGTACACGGCCGGCAAGTTCGCGCTCGAGGCGATCACGGAGTCGCTCGCCGCCGAGGTGGCCGACCACGGCATCAGGGTCAACCTCGTCGAGCCCGGCTACATGCGCACCGACTTCCTGCGTCCCGTCTCCCTGGGACTGCCGGGCTCCACGAGCGACGCCTATCCGGCGATCCGTGAGATGGTCGACCAGCACCTGCGGATGCCCGGCACCCAGCTCGGCGACCCCGCCAAGGCGGCCGCTGCCATCATCACGATCGCGACCACGGGCGAGGCGCCCCTGCACCAGCTCCTCGGCTCGGACTCCCTCTCGCTGGCCACCGGCAGGCTCCAGAGCCTGGCCGACGACGTCGAGGCATCCCGCGCTCTCGCCACGACGACCGACATCCCGGCCACCGATCGCCCGACCACCTGAGACACCGGCGCGCGCGGAGCCGCTTCGGTTGGGGCGCCCGGAGGACGCGAAAAGGGCCGCCGCCAGGTCTGGCACCTGGCGGCGGCCCCGGTCGGCAGGCCTCAGCCGCTCTTGCGGCGGAACATCTTCTGCACGGGGCCGGTGGTCTCCGGCCCGTGCACCGCTCCGGTGTTCCTTTCGGCCTCGGCCGTGCGGTGGCTCGCGTTGTTCTTGCGCTCGAGCGCCTCGCGGAACTTCGCCTTGGCGTCCTCGCTGGGCGCGGTGCTGCGATCGTTGTTCTCGGACGTCACACCGACCACCTCCTCGTCGTCTCAGGATCCCTGGCCGGGTCCGTGCGACCAGCGTCCCCCGGACGGGGACCGAACGCCAGCCCTTTTCCGCTCTCGGCGCGCCAGCGCATCACGGGCCGCCGCACGGAGTGCCTTCCGCATCCCTCGCGGACCGGCGCCTCCTTCTGGGGGCGCGCGTCACACCGGCTCGGTCCGGGAGCCCTCCGGCACGCCGTCCGCCTCCGCGGCGCCCGCCTCGGCGTCCTTGCGCAGGTCGGTGATGGCGGCCTCGAAGTCCTCCAACGACGAGAAGTCCTGGTAGACGCTCGCAAAGCGTAGATAGGCGACGACGTCGAGCTCCCGCAGCGGTCCCAGGATGGCCTTGCCGATCTCGTTCGCCTCGATCTCGGCGCTCCCGGTGCTGCGCAGCGTCTCCTCGACGCGCTGCGCGAGGAGCGCGAGGTCGTCGTCGCTGACCGGCCGGGGCTGGCAGGCCTTGCGGACGCCCGTGGCGATCTTGTCCCGCACGAACGGCTCCTTCGCGCCGGACCTCTTGACCACGGTCAGACTCGCCGTCTCGATGGTGGTGAAGCGCTTGTGGCACGCCGGGCACTCCCGCCGGCGGCGGATCGACGAACCATCGTCCGACGTCCGGGAGTCCACTACGCGCGAGTCACCGTGACGACAGAACGGGCAGTGCATGCGGTCTCCTGCGGGCTCGGCCAGCGACCGGGTACTCCCGGCCGGGACTTGACCGTATGCGGGCAAACCGCACCCATGCAACACGACTGCGGCGATATGTCGAGAACGTTGCCGACCTCACTCGGGCAGGTGGCTCATCCTGCCGGGACGTAGAGGGTCTGCCCCACGGTCAGACCGCCCGTCGGCAGGTCGTTCAGCTCCTGCAGCCGGCGCACGACGTCGCGGACGTCCTGTCCGGGCCGCGCGACCGACGCGGCCAGCTCCCAGAGCGTCTCGCCCGGCTCGACGGCGTGCGCCCGCACCTCGACGGGCTCCGCGGGCGCGCCGGCGACCGCTGTCGTCGCTCCCCAGGCGACAGGGGCCACCAGGGCCAGCGCCGCCACCGCGACCACGAACCTGCCCCGCGCGGTCAGCCGCAGCCCGTCGAGGTCGAGGCGCGCCGCGAGTGTCCGGGTGACGCGGGCAGCAGACCCGGCGCCACGGCGACCGCCGTCCGCGACGGCGTCGGGCACGTCCTCTCCGCGGGGGACGCGGGTTCGCGCAGGACACGCCTCGGGCCGAGGGCCGCCCGGCCCGACGCCGGCAGTGCCCGTCCCGTCGAGGGGGTCGTGTCCGGCAGGGGCGACCGCCTCCTCGACCCCCTCCCGCCCGAGCGGTGGCACCACCCGCAGATGACGTTCGCCCGACGGGCGGCGTGCGCCCGCTCTCCTCCTGAGCCCGCGGAGCTCCACCGTGGTCGTGGTGCTCATGACCGCCTCCTGAGATCGCCTTTCGAACAGATGTGCTTCGCACAAGCGTACGACGAACACTCGTACCATTGTGTAGCACGCGACACCCTTCGTGTCGAGACACGCTCGAACATCCGTTTGAGATTCGCCGGGACCCGATCTAGAGTTGGCGACATCAAACGACGAGGAGGGCCACAGCATGACGGGACGTGAGAGGACGCCGGGCATGATGCCGGGAAGCCTGGGCAGCGTCGGCACCATCGCCCGGAACGACGAACCGCTCGATCTCGGCACCGCGGCCGAACGTCTGACGCCCCGCCAGCGCAAGGTGCTGACGTGCATCCGTGAGTCGTTCGAGGCGCGCGGCTATCCGCCGTCCATGCGCGAGATCGGGGACTCGGTCGGCCTCGCGAGCCCGTCGAGCGTGAAGCACCAGCTTCAGGTGCTCGAACGCAAGGGCTTCCTGCGCCGGGACCCGAACCGGCCCCGCGCGATGGAGCTGGTCGACCCGGAGTCCGGAGCCCGCCAGAGCCCTCAGCCGGGCGAGGTCCACTGGGGCGGGACCGCCGAGCAGGCCGAGTCCGCACCGCAGGCGTCGTACGTCCCCCTGGTGGGCCGTATCGCCGCGGGCGGGCCGATCCTCGCCGAGCAGGCTGTCGAGGACATCTTCGCGCTGCCGCGCCAGGTGGTCGGGGACGGCGAGCTCTTCCTGCTCAAGGTGGCGGGCGACTCGATGGTCGACGCCGCCATCTGCGACGGCGACTGGGTCGTGGTGCGCCGGCAGAACGTCGCCGAGCAGGGTGAGATCGTCGCGGCCATGATCGACGGCGAGGCCACGGTCAAGACGTTCAAGCAGACGGACGGGCACGTCTGGCTCATGCCGCAGAACGCGGCCTACGAGCCCATTCCGGGCGACGAGGCACAGATCCTCGGACGCATCGTCGCGGTCCTCCGCAGTCTCTGAGTCCGCCGGGCCGGCAGTGATGCCGGCCCGGCGACCGGTCACAGACCGAATCGTCGCTGGATGGCGCGGACCCGCTCCGCCGAGGCCCGGAGGTCCCGCAGCTCGCCGCCGGACAGCGGGATGTCGATCGTCTCGGTCGCCCCACCCCGGCCCACGAGTGCCGGTACCGACAGGCACACGTCGTCGATCCCGTAGTAGCCGTCCAGGTGGGAGGACACCGGCAGCACCCGGTGCTCGTCCTTGAGGACGGCCTCGATGATTCTCGTGCCCGCCAGCCCGATCGCGTAGTTGGTGGCGCCCTTGCCCTCGATGATCCGGTAGGCCGACTGCACGACGTCGGCCGCGATACGGGTCCTGACCTCCTCGTCCAGCGGGGGCCGCCCGGCCAGGCCGGTCCAGTCCAGCAGCGGCACACCGCCGATCGACGCCGAGCTCCACAGCGCGATCTCGGAGTCGCCGTGCTCCCCCGCGATGTACGCGTGCACGTTGCCGACCGCGACACCCGCCTGGCGCGCGATCGCCTCGCGCAGCCGTGAGGTGTCCAGCACCGTCCCGCTGCCGAACACGCGCTCACGCGGGAGCCCCGAGAACTTCTGCGCGGCGTAGGTGACCACGTCCACCGGATTGGTGACCATCACGTACACCGCGTCGGGCGCGACGGCGACGAGCCCGGGCATGAGCTCCCTCGTGAGACCGACGGTGGACTCCGCCAGGTCGAGCCGCGACTGACCGGGTCGTTGCTTCGCACCGGCCGTCACGACGACGACGTCGGCTCCCTCGCACACCGCCACGTCGTCGGACCCGACGATCTCCGCCTGGGGGACGAACATCTGGCCGTGCTGGAGATCGAGGACCTCGGCGTCCACCTTCGACCTGTTCGTGTCCATCAGCGCGACGGTGCGCGCGGTTCCGCGGGCGAGCGCCGCGTAGGCCAGCGTCGTCCCGACCGCGCCGGCGCCGACGACCGCCAGCTTCGTGGTCCGTGCGGAGCGGCGCGCCGTGGCCGTGCCGTCGGCTGCTGTCACGATTCCTCCTGAGGTGGCTGGGGTCCTTCTCGAACCCGGGGCGGGCGGCGGAACCTACACGTCGAGCCGGGACAACGCGGCCCGGACGAGCGCACGGTCGGTGGTCGGCCAGAAGGCGGGCATCGAGCGTACGAGGAAGGACGCGTACCGGGCGGTCGCCAGGCGCGGATCGAGCACCGCCACCACGCCGCGGTCCTGCGTCCCGCGGATCAGGCGGCCCGCGCCCTGAGCGAGCAGCAGCGCGGCGTGCGCCGCCGACACGGCCATGAACCCGTTACCGCCCGCCTGTTCGATCGCGCGGGCGCGTGCCGCCTTCACCGGGTCGTCCGGCCGGGGAAACGGGATCCTGTCGATGAGGACCAGCTGGCACGACGCACCTGGCACGTCCACTCCCTGCCACAGCGACAGCGTGCCGAACAGGCAGGTGCGAGGATCGTCGGCGAATTCCCGCACCAGGGTGGGAAGCTGGTCGTCGCCCTGCGCCAGGATCGGCAGGTCGAGCCGCTCCCGCATCGCCTCGGCCGCGGCCGTCGCCGCACGGCGGGACGAGAACAGGCCGAGCGTACGGCCTCCCGCGGCGGTGACGAGTTCGGCGATCTCGTCGAGCTGTGCCTCCGTGGTCGGTTCCCGGCCGGGCGCCGGCAGGTGCCGGGCGATGTAACAGATGCCCTGCTTGCCGTAGTCGAACGGGCTGCCGACGTCGATGCCCTTCCACGCGGCGCCGTCGTCGTCACGGTCGGCCCCGCGGTCCGTACCGTCGCCGGTTGCCGCCGCGCTCTCGCGGCCCAGCCCGAAGGTACCGGCGATGGGGTCGAACGTCCCGCCGAGGGCCAGGGTCGCGGAGGTGAGGACACCGGTCGCCGCACCCAGCAGGTTGGTGCGGATCAGCCCCGCGACGTGGAGCGGGGCCGCGTGCAGACGGGAGACCGACTCCCCGAAGCCGCCCCAGGCCGTGTCCGGCCGCGTCAGCCAGAGCACGTCCGCGCTCGTGTCGTCCGCCGCCATCCGCTCGGCCACCTCGAACAGCTGCAGAACGGCACCCTGGGCCAGCTTGAGACCCGGATCGGCGTCGTTGCCCGAGCCTCCCGCGCCCCTCTCCTTCTCCGGCTTCAGTTCGCTGAGCACGCCGCGCGCCGCGTCACGCACCCCGCTCACGGCGTCGCGCAGCTCTCCCTCCAGACCCCGCGGGAAGCGGTCGCCCGACGCCGTGACCAGGACGGTTCCGAGCCTGGTGCCCGCGTCCTCCAGCGCGGTGGTGTCCGCGCCGCCGTGCCGGCGCGCCAGACGGGCGGCGTGCTCCACCGACGCCGCGGAAAGTTCCACGGTGGCCGACGCCGTGACCCGGTCGACCAGTTCGTGCGCCTCGTCCACCACCACCACGTCGTGCTCCGGCAGCACGTTCGAGTTCCCGGATGCCGCGATACCGAGCATGGCGTGGTTCGTCACCACCACATCGGCGTCGCGGGCCGCTGCGCGCGCCTGGTCGGGAAAGCACTCCGCGAGCATCGGGCACTTGCTGCCGAGGCACTCCAGCGCCGTCACCGACACCTGCCGCCATGCCTTGTCGGGCACTCCCGGCACGAGGTCGTCCCGGTCCCCGCTGTCGGTCTCCGCGGCCCAGGCGTGCAGCCGGCGGACATGGTCGGCGAGCGAGGCGGCGTCGTCACGGCCGGAACGTCCTCGACCGCCCCCACCGCCCCGCGCCCTCGACGGCTCCGGAGCGGCGTGGTCCTCGGCGGCCGGCAGGTCGAACAGCGTCGTGTCCTCCCCCGGGTACCCGCCCCCGACCTTGTGCTTGCACAGGTAGTTGTGCCAGCCCTTGAGCAGCGCGATCCGCGGCGCCCGCGACAGTCGCGGAGCCACGGCGTCCGCCACGACCGGCAGGTCCCGGGTGATGACCTGACGCTGGAGGGCCAGCGTGGCGGTGGACACGACGACACGGTCTCCCGAGGACACGGCGTGCCGCACGGCCGGGACGAGATAGCCGAGCGACTTGCCCGTGCCGGTTCCGGCCTGCACCAGCAGGTGCTCGCCCGACTCGATGGCCTCCGTGACGGCGCGCGCCATGCGATGCTGCCCCTCCCGCCGCCCCCCACCGAGCGCCCCGACGGCAAGGTCGAGCAGATCGTCGACCTCGGGAGCGTCGGTACTGGTGGCGGGCGTGTCAACGGGGGTGGTCACGACATCGATCGTACGGCCCGCCACTGACATCGACACAGGGCGCATCCGGCCGCGCGACCGGGCTCGCCGCTCACGGAGTGGCGGGCCCCGGCCGCGTCGCCGGTCAGGACGCCGCGCGCGCGGCCCGGTCGAGCTCGGCCGCCAGCTGCTCGTCCACGCGTCCGCGGACGAGCGTCCCGGTGGCCACGTGCTCGGTGTGATCGATGTCGCCGTGCTCGTGCACGCGGTGGACGAGGTCCCCGCGCGAGTAGGGAATCACGACGTCGACCTCCACGCCGGGGCGCGGGAGCTCGGCGGCGATCCGGTGCCGTAGCTCGGCGATGCCCTCACCGGAGTGGGCGCTGACGACCGCTGTGTTCCGCTCGCGGCGCTGGATCCGGCCGATCACCTCGGGATCGGCCACGTCGGCCTTGTTCAGCACGACGATCTCGCGCACGGTGTCGATGCCGGGGATCTCCGAGAGGACCTCGCGCACGGCCGCGATCTGCCCTTCCGGGTCGGGGTGGGAGGCGTCCACGACGTGCAGCAGCAGGTCCGCGTCACCCACCTCCTCCAGGGTGGAACGGAACGCCTCGACGAGCTGATGCGGCAGGTGCCGCACGAACCCGACGGTGTCGGCCAGCGTGTACACCCGGCCGTCCTCGGTCCGCGAGCGCCGCACGGTCGGGTCGAGGGTGGCGAACAGGGCGTTCTCCACCAGGACACCGGTGCCGGTGAGGGCATTGAGCAGGGACGACTTCCCGGCGTTGGTGTAGCCGGCGATGGTGACCGCGGGGATGGCGTTGCGCCTGCGGCTGAGTCGCTTCGTCTCGCGGGCCGGCTTCATCGCGGCGATCTCGCGCCGCAGCTTCGCCATGCGGTTGCGGATGCGGCGGCGGTCGAGCTCGATCTTGGTCTCGCCCGGTCCGCGGGAGCCCATCCCGGCTCCGGCGCCGCCGACCTGGCCACCGGCCTGCCGGGACATCGACTCTCCCCAGCCGCGCAGGCGTGGCAGGAGGTATTCGAGCTGGGCGAGCTCGACCTGGGCCTTGCCCTCCTTGGACTTGGCGTGCTGGGCGAAGATGTCGAGGATGAGGGCGGTGCGGTCGACGACCTTGACCTTGACGACGTCCTCCAGCGCACGACGCTGGGAGGGCGCGAGCTCGCCGTCGATCACGACGGTGTCGGCACCGGCGTCGCGGACGACGTCGGCGAGTTCTGCCGCCTTGCCGGATCCCAGGTAGGTTCCCGGGTCCGGCTTCTGCCGGCGCTGAAGCAGCCCGTCGAGGACGTCGGACCCCGCTGTCTCGGCGAGGGCGGCGAGCTCACGCAGCGAGACCTCCGCCTCGCGGGCCGCGGCCTCGCCGCCGGAGTAGAGGCCGACGAGGACCACCTTCTCCAGCCGTAGCTGCCGGTACTCGACCTCGGTGATGTCCTCGAGTTCGGTGGAAAGCCCGGCAACGCGGCGCAGCGCACTGCGTTCCTCGAGGTCCAGCTGGTCCCCGTCGTGGTCGGCGTGGACGGTCTCGCCCTCGGAGCGCGCGGTCCCCGCCCGAGCGAGCACCCGCGCGACGACGTCGTTCGCGATCGCCTGGGCGCCTCGCGGGTCGTCCGGCCCGGTGGCCGGGGCGTCGGGTTCGGTCGGGACGTGGGTCATGTACTGCCTTTCTCTGGGTGACGTCTTCTACAACAAGGATCCCACGTGTTCTCGTCCCGGTTCCATGGGAATTTCCCGCGGCGGCTCCCCACCGCGCGGGAGGGTGGTCGCGGAGTCGTGGTGAGCCGGGCGTTCCCGGGGTCTCCTAGGATCTGAACGTGCCCCAGGACGACGTCGGACACCCCGACCACTACTTCAGCGCGCGGCCCGCCTCCGCCGGGGACCTGCGCACCATCACGGTGCCGATCGCCGGGCGGGAGGTCGAGGTCGAGGTTGCGGCCGGCGTGTTCTCGCCGGGCGGCGTCGACAAGGGCACCCGTGTGCTGCTGGACGAGGTGCCGCCACCGCCGGACGGGGACCTGCTGGATCTGGGGTGCGGCTGGGGTCCGCTGGCGCTGACCATGGCGTCGGAGAGTCCGGCGGCGCGCGTCTGGGCCGTGGACGTGAACGAGCGGGCGCTGGACCTCGTGCGGCGCAACGCCGCTCGCCTCGGGCTGGGCAACGTCCGTGCGGTCACGCCCGGCGAGGTGCCGGACGACGTGCGGTTCTCCGCCGTGTGGTCGAACCCGCCGATCCGGATCGGCAAGGTCGCACTGCACGAGCTGCTCGGCCGGTGGCTGCCCCGGCTGGCGCCGGGCGCGGACGCGTGGCTCGTGGTGCAGAAGAACCTCGGCGCCGACTCCCTCGCCCGGTGGCTGGGCGACGCGCTGGATCTCGCCGTGGACCGGGAGGCGTCGTCGAAGGGCTTCCGGATCCTGCGGGTCTCCGCGGCCGGCTGAGCCGAACGGCGCGGGGTCGAACGTCCGTCAGACCTCGAAGGACCCCGAGAACACGAGTTCGGCCGGCCCGGCGAGCTCGACGTGCCCGTCGCCGAGCGCACGCACCCGGACCTCACCGCCGGGGACCTCGACGAACCAGGTGTCGGGCGCTCCGTCGCCCTGCCACGCGCGCACCGCGAGCGCCGCGGCGCAGGCGCCGGTACCGCACGACTGCGTCTCTCCCACGCCGCGCTCGTGGACGCGCATGCGAAGACGTCCGGCGGGTTCACCGCTCGGCGCGCGCTCGTCCCCGAGCGGGACGACCAGTTCGACGTTCGTGCCGTGCGGGGGCAGGGGCGCGACCTCGGGAGCCGCCGTGAGGTCCAGCTGGTCGAGCTCGTCGGTGCTGGGCAGCGCGACGACGGTGTGGGGGTTGCCGAGATCCACGGACAACCCGGGCCGGGGGGTGGTCCAGCCGCGGACCACGACCCCGGCGTCGTATCCGGCGGTGCGTGCGTCGTCACCACCGGGCAGGAACCACGCGCCCATGTCGACCGCGTACCAGCCGTTCGGCTCCTTGCGTACGCGCTTGACCCCGGCCCGGGTGCCGAGGGCGAATCCGTGGCGGGAGGCGTCGGGCCCGCGACCGCCGCCGGCCCCGAACGAGACGTAGCCGAGGCGTTCCGCGAAGGCGGCGAAGACGCGGACCCCGTTGCCGCACATCTCGGCGACCGAGCCGTCGGCGTTGCGGTAGTCCATGAACCAGATGGCGGAGGAGTCCTCGGCGAGGATCTCGTCCCCGATCGCATCGCCCGCGCCGGCGATCGAGGCGGTGGAGGTGAGCCGGATGACGCCGTCGGCCCCGACACCACCGCGCCGGTCCGTGAGGCGCCGCACCAGGTCGCCGTCCAGGTCGAGCTCGTCCTTCGGGTCGGCCACCAGGACGAAGTCGTTGTGAGTGCCGTGTCCCTTGGTGAACTCGATCTTCATGCGCCAAGGGTACGGCGAACCGGACCGTCCCCGGGACGCGGCAGGGTGCCGGCGTCGGCGGCGGCGACGACGGCGAGCGCGTCGTCGAGCAGGGTGGGTGATCCCGCGTCCAGCCACTGCACACGCGGGTCGCGGCCGAACCAGCCCATCTGCTTGCGAGCGAGCCTGCGGGTGTTCGCCGCGACGGCGGCACGCGCGTCGTCCTCGCCGGTCTCCCCGCGGAACCACGCCAGGATCTCGGCGTAGCCGACGGCACGCGCCGCCGTCGTCCCCAGCCCTGGACCGGTGCCGCCCTGAGCGGGCGACGCGAGCCGCCGTACTTCCTGGACCAGCCCTGTCTCCCACATACGCGTCACGCGACGCTCGACGCGCGCGTCGAGCGCGGAGCGGTCGCAGTCGAGGCCGATCTGGACCGTCGGCCGGACGTACTCCTGGCGCGGCAGGTTCGCGGTGTAGGGCGCCCCGGTGAGTTCGATGACCTCCAGCGCGCGCACGATCCGGCGCGTGTTCGTCGGCCCGATCGAGTCGGCCGCGGCGGGATCCCGCCGCGCCAGTTCCGCGTGCAGGGCGCGGCGCCCCTCCTGCTCGGCGCGCTCCTCGAGGTGGGTCCGGATCGCGGCGTCGGTGCCGGGGAAGTTCATGTCGTCGAGCAGGGCGCGCACGTACAGCCCGCTGCCGCCGACGACGACCGCCCGCGCACCGCGCGCGTCGATGGCGTCGAGGTCTGCGCGGGCGGCACTCTGGTAGCGCGCCACGGAGGAGTCCTCCCGAGGGTCGAGCAGGTCGAGTTCGTGGTGTTCGATCCCGCGTCGTTCGCCGGGGGGCACCTTCGCCGTGCCGATGTCCATGCCGCGATAGAGCTGGTAGGCGTCGGCGTTGACGACCTCGGCCGGAGCCCGGCCGCGGGCCGGCCCTTCCCCGGGCCGTGCCGCGCCCGGGCCGAGCGCCTCGGCGAGGTCCAGCGCGAGGTCCGACTTCCCGGTGGCGGTGGGGCCCACGACGGCGACGACGATCACGTCGGCGACTCTAACCCCGGGACGGCCGCGGGAGACGGGGGCCCGAGGTCGTCAGCCGGTACTCGGCGGGCAGATGGTCGTGGTCCTGCGGGAACACCCGGGTCTCATGAACCCAGCCGTCCGTGCCCACCGCCGTCAGCACGTCCCCCACTCCCGGGGTGAGCTCCGGTCCCGTTCCCGGGCCGGGCTCCGAGGTGTTCGGATCGCCCGGGCGCGGTGCCGCGGGACCCGGCGTCCGCCCGGCCGCGACGACAAGGGTGCCGCCCGCCGCGAGATGCGCGGCGATCGCGCCGGCCGCGTCCGCCGCCGTCCCGCCGCCGTCCTCACGGTGGACGACGGCACCGGGCAGCACCCGGGGCGTGTCCGTGCCGTGGTGCCGTGCCACGGACGGCGCCTCCACGACCAGCGTCCCGGCCGCCCGCTCGCCCAGCGCCATGCCCAGGCACAGCAGCGCCACGGAGGCCGAGGTCCCCGCGGTGGGCCGGCCGCCGTGAGCTGCCCAGGGAGCCGTCACGTCGCCGGGCAGCATCCGGTCCCCGATGCCGGCCGCCGCGAGCGAGGGCCGGAGGGCGACGGGCCCGCGTGGTCCTCGCGCACCGTGCGCGAGGACCATCGGCGGCCCGTTCTCCGCCAGACTCGCGAGCGCTGCGCAGACCGCCAGGCGCACGGGTGCCAGGGGATCGGCGATCCCCCCGCTCCCGGGGATGAGCAGCGCTGTCGCGGGCAGGATCACGGTTCGGAGGAACACCTGGTTCACGGTAGTCGAACGAGTGGTCTAGACGGTTCCATGAGAAGACTTTCTCGAATCCATGGGTATAGCCGGGCAAGCGCGGGTACTGTGGTTCGGTGAGGTTCTTCGGACCACGCCGCCGCGAGGCGGCGGAAGAAGGCGATCCGACCGGTCGCCGCACGCCCCGCACCGGGTCCCCGGAGCTCTCCGACGACGAGCTGCGGTCCCAGGTGGAAGGCGTCCTGCTACGTGAGCTGACCGACGGTCTCGACGACCCGACACGTGTGCCCACCCCGCTCAGCCGGGAGCGGGTCACGAGTTGGCTCGCCGAGAGCGACTTCAGCTACTTCGTCGACTCCGAGGGCGACATCGGCGGGATGTGGCACGGCTGGCTGTTCCACTTCCTGGTCGTCGGCGAGGGATCCGAGGTGCTGCAGGTGCGCGGGCAGTGGCACCGCGACCTGAGCATCGAGCGCCTCGAGGAGATCCTGGAGATCTGCAACGACTGGAACGCCGAGTGGATCTGGCCCAAGGCGTACGTCTGCGTGCGCGACAACGGCGCCGTGCTGGTCTACGCGGAGGTCACCGTGGACCTGGAGCACGGCGTGTCGGACGAGCAGCTGGATCAGCTGCTTCAGTGCGGACTCACGACGGGCTCCATGTTCTTCGAGCACCTCGACGAGGTGTATCCGGACCCGCTGAGGTCGGCGCCGTGAGACCGGACAACGAGCGGCTGAGTTCCCGGCGGGCGAGGCCGGGCTGGCTGGCGCGGCTGTTCAACCCCCGCACCGCGGACCATCCCGCCGACGCACGAGACGTCGCCGACGACAACGTCGACGTCGAGCTGCCGCGCCCCCTGACGACCCAGCGGATCGCCGACGACCTGAGCCGGCGCGGCTACAAGTTCCGCGTCGACAACGACGGCGACGTCACGGGCACGTGGGACGGCAACCGGTTCTGGTTCCTGCTGCTCGGTGAGCACGACGAGATCCTGCAGATCCGGGGGCGGTGGGCCGGGAACCTCTCGGCGTCGTCACGGCTGGGCGTCCTCCAGGCGACGAACGACTGGAACCGGGAACGGATCTGGCCCAAGGTGTACGCCCGGTCGGAGGCGCACGGCCTGACGCTGTACTCGGAGGTGTCCGTGGACTTCGAGCACGGCGCGACCGACGACCAGCTGGCGCAGACCGTGTCGTGCGGACTGGTGACCGCGGCACAGTTCTTCGCGTCGGTGGCCGCCCTGACCCCACCGGAGATCAGCGACGACGCACGCTGACCGGGCACCGGGCGGGAGACGGCACGCGTGGCGGCCGTCCCCGCCGCCGGCGCGGTCCTCTGGTCAGCGCGGGCCGATGGTGGGCATGCCGAGCGTGACCGGGGCGCCGGGCGCGGGAGCGCCGTGCCCGTGGTGGTCGTCGCCGCCCCCGAGACGCGCCCTCTCCCGCGCGGCCCAGGCGTCGCCCGACCGCGTACGGCGCACCGCGAAGCCCGTACCGGCTCCGCCGGTCGCCGAGTCCGCGATCAGGTGGTGAGGTGCGGCGTGGGTCACGGTCACGGTCACGGTGTCCCCCGGCCGCGGGAGACCGGGGGCGAGGTCGGCGACATCGGCCAGCCGCGGGTCGTCGAGACCGGCCGGCTCGGAGGGAAGGAGCTCGGAGCCACCGGGACCGTCCCCGGGAAGCGCGAAGTGCACGAGCCGGTTGTCCCGGGCACGGCCGCTCAGGCGGTGCGTGGCACCGTCCTTCCTGCCCGCGCCCTCGGCGACGAGAACCTCGAGCGTGCGACCGATCTGCTCCTGCGACTCCTCGGCCGAGATCCGCTCCTGCAGCGCGAGCAGCCGCTCGAACCGCTCCTGGACGACCTCCTTGGGCAGCTGCCCCTCCATCGTCGCCGCCGGTGTGCCGGGGCGCTGGGAGTACTGGAACATGAACGCCGAGCTGAACCGCGCCTGCTCGACCACGCGCAGGGTCTCGGCGAAGTCCTCCTCCGTCTCGCCCGGGAAGCCGACGATGATGTCCGTGGTGATCGCGGCGTCCGGCATGGCGGCGCGCACCCGGTCGAGGATCCCGAGGAACTTCGCGGACCGGTAGGAGCGGCGCATGGCCCGCAGGATCCGGTCCGAGCCGGACTGCAGCGGCATGTGCAGCTGGGGCATGACGTTGGGCGTCTCGGCCATGGCGTCGATGACGTCGTCCGTGAAGGCGGCCGGGTGCGGGGACGTGAACCGCACCCGCTCGAGCCCCTCGATGCCGCCGCACGCGCGCAGCAGCTTCGCGAAGGCCCCACGGTCCCCGAACTCGACGCCGTAGGAGTTCACGTTCTGCCCGAGCAGCGTCACCTCGACGGCGCCCGCGGCCACGAGCGCCTCGACCTCCGCGAGGATCTCCCCCGGCCGGCGGTCGCGCTCCTTGCCACGCAGGTGCGGCACGATGCAGAAGGTGCAGGTGTTGTTGCAGCCCACGGAGATCGAGACCCAGCCTGCGTAGACCGACTCGCGACGGGTCGGCAGGGTGGAGGGGAACACCTGGAGGGACTCTGCGATCTCGACCTCGGCCCTCTCGTTGTGCCGGGCGCGCTCCAGCAGCACCGGCAGGGCGTCGAGGTTGTGGGTGCCGAAGACCACGTCGACCCACGGCGCCTTCTCCACGATCGCGCCGCGGTCCTTCTGCGCGAGGCAGCCGCCCACGGCGATCTGCATCCCGGGGCGCTGCGACTTGATGCCCGCGAGCTGGCCCAGGTTCCCGTACAGGCGTGTCGCGGCGTTCTCGCGGACCGCGCAGGTGTTGATCACCACCACGTCGGCGTGGTTGCTCGCCTCGTCCTCGCTCGACGCGCGCGTGTAGCCGGCCTGCTCGAGCATGCCGGCCATGTGCTCGGAATCGTGCACGTTCATCTGACAGCCGAGAGTGCGGACCAGGTAGGTCCGCCGCTCGGAGACGGCGCCTGCGGTGGCGTCGACGTCGGTGACCGTGGTGTCGGGCGCGGTGGGAAGCGTGGGCGTGGACATCGCGCCAATTCTACGATTCCGCGGACGGCGACGACGCCGGACCCCGGGAATCCGGATCCGGCCAGTCCAAGAGCCCATAATCGGACATCTGTTACCGAACCGTTGTGTCCTCGTGACTCTGACGTCCCGGCGACGAAACACACGATCGATTAGGTTCATGGGATGGACACCGCGACCACCGACGACGCGCCCCCGGCACCCCGTGAGCTCGGCGAACCTCTCGTCGAGCTCCGCACCGTGAACAAGCATTTCGGCGCGCTGCACGTGCTGCAGAACATCGAGCTCACCGTCCACCAGGGTGAGGTCGTCGTCGTCATCGGCCCGTCCGGCTCGGGCAAGTCGACGCTGTGCCGCGCGATCAACCGGCTGGAGACCATCGACGACGGTGAGATCACCGTCGACGGCATCCCGCTGCCCGAGGAGGGCAAGGCCCTGGCACACCTGCGCGCCGACGTCGGCATGGTGTTCCAGTCGTTCAACCTGTTCTCGCACAAGACCGTCCTCGACAACGTCACCCTCGGGCCGCGCAAGGTCCGCGGACTCTCCAAGTCCGAGGCCGAGTCCGAGGCGATGACGCTGCTGCAGCGGGTAGGAGTGGACTCGCAGGCGCACAAGATGCCGGCGCAGCTGTCCGGTGGCCAGCAGCAGCGTGTGGCCATCGCCCGCGCCCTCGCCATGCGGCCGAAGGTCATGCTCTTCGACGAGCCGACGTCGGCCCTCGACCCGGAGATGGTCAACGAGGTGCTCGACGTCATGGTCTCCCTCGCCCGGGAGGGCATGACCATGATCGTCGTCACCCATGAGATGGGGTTCGCCCGGAAGGCCGCCGACCGCGTGGTCTTCATGGCGGACGGCCAGATCGTGGAGGAGGCCGAGCCGGACGAGTTCTTCACGAATCCGCGGACCGACCGGGCGCGGGACTTCCTCTCGAAGATCCTGACGCACTGACCGGGCTTCCGCCCCGGCCCAGCCAGAATCACCAGCTCCCGACACAGTTGACAGTCCGCATCATCGAAAGGGAACCCATGCGCAAGCACACGACCGCGGTGGCACTGACCGCCGCATCCGCTCTCGCCCTGTCCGCCTGCGGCACCGCGGAACCAGGCGATACCGGTGGCGACGGTGGTGACGGTGGCGGCGAGACGATCACCATCGGCATCAAGTACGACCAGCCCGGCCTCGGCCTCCAGAAGGGCGCCGACTACGTCGGGTTCGACGTCGATGTCGCCAAGTATGTCGCCGACAAGCTCGGCTACGGCGAGGACCAGATCGAGTTCGTGGAGGCCATCTCCGCGAACCGCGAGACCATGCTCCAGAACGGCGACGTGGACATGATCTTCGCGACGTACTCGATCACCGACGAGCGCAAGGAGGTCGTCGAGTTCGCCGGCCCGTACTTCGTGGCCGGCCAGGACCTGCTCGTCGCGGCGGACGACGACTCGATCACCGGCCCGGAGGACCTGGAGGGCAAGAACCTGTGCTCCGTGACCGGGTCCACCTCGGCCGAGCGCATCAAGGACGAGTACGCGGAGGGCGTCGAGCTCGTGGAGCGCCCCGGCTACTCCGAGTGTGTCTCCGCCCTGGCCTCCGGCGCCGTCGACGCCGTGACCACGGACGACATCATCCTCGCCGGCCTCGCCGCCGCACAGGAGGACCCGACCGCGTTCAAGGTGGTCGGTAACCCGTTCTCCGAGGAGAACTACGGCGTCGGCCTGCCGCAGGGCAGCACCGAGCAGTGCGAGGAGATCAACGCCGCGATCACCGAGATGATCGACGACGGCACCTGGGAGGAGCTCGTCGCCACGCACACGGACGGCACCGGGTACACGGCGAACGAGGAGCTGAACCCGCCGGAGCCGGCCGCCTGCGCCTGACCCGTTCGTAGTTCTCGGTTCGTCGGACGGCGGTCCGGGTGACCCTGTGCGGCCACCCGGACCGCCGTGCGACAACGACCATCTCGACCGAAAGGCAAGGAGTGGGCGACTATCTGTCCGGCCTCTGGACGGTGTTCGAGGAGTACGACGTCCTCGCCGCGTTCTGGGTCAACATCCAGCTGACGTTCTGGGCGGGGCTGCTGGCGCTGGCCCTGGGCACGGTGCTGGCGATCATGCGGATCTCCCCGATCGCCAGCCTGCGGTTCGTGGGCACGGCCTACGTCAACATCCTTCGGAACACCCCGCTGACGATCATCATGACGTTCATGATCCTGGCGCTCGTGTTCCAGCTCGCACTGCAGTTGTCGAGCAATCTCAGCGACAGCTATTTCCGGTTCGCGGTGCTGGGCCTGGCGGTCTACCACGCCTCGTTCGTGTGCGAGGCGATCCGCTCGGGCGTGAACACCGTGCCGCTCGGGCAGGCGGAGGCCGCCCGCGCGATCGGGCTGCCGTTCATGGACTCGGCCCGGCTGATCATCCTGCCCCAGGCGTTCCGCGGTGCGATCGCGCCCCTCGGCAGCGTGCTCATCGCCCTCATGAAGAACTCCACCGTGGCCGCCGCCGCGAGCGTGACCACGGAGACGGCCTCGACGATGAAGGTCGCGATCGAGTTCAATCCCGACTACCTGATGGAGATCTTCGGCGTGTTCGCCATCGGATGGGTCATCCTCGTCATTCCCGTCGGGCTGCTGACCACCTGGCTCTCCGAGCGACTGGCGGTGAAGCGATGAGCGCCTCCGTCCTCTTCGACTCCCCCGGCCCACGCGCCCGGGCGCTGATGACCGTGTTCAACATCATCGGTGCGCTGGCACTGCTCGCCGTGGTGGGATGGGTCGTCTATCTGCTGTACCTCAAGGGGCAATGGTCCTGGACGCTGTGGGGCCCGGTGTTCGCCGGCGACTTCTGGGTCTACTACGTCTGGCCAGGACTCCAGAACACGCTCCGGTCCGCCGCTTTCGCGACCGTGGGAGCGGTCGTCTTCGGGGTGATTCTCGGGATGGGCCGCCTCGCCCACAACCGCGTGGTGCGGTGGACGTCCGGGGCGATCGTGGAGTTCTTCCGCGCCATGCCCGTGCTGCTGTTGATGATCTTCCTCAATCTGCTTCTCGCCCGCATGCTGCCGGGTCTGGAGGACAGGTTGTTCATGGCGGTCGTCGTGGCACTCGTCCTCTACAACGGCTCGGTGATCGCGGAGCTGGTTCGCTCCGGCGTGCGGAACCTGCCCAAGGGGCAAGGGGAGGCCGGCCTGGCGGTGGGGCTCACACCGAGCCAGACGCTTCGGTCGATCCAGCTGCCGCAGGCTCTCGTCGCGATGTTGCCCGCGCTGCTCTCCCAGCTCGTCGTGGTACTCAAGGACTCGGCACTGGGCCAGATCATCGGCTACTCCGAACTGCTGCGCTCGGCCCAGATCTTCGGCAACGCCCCTCCGATCAACAACCTCCAGGCGCTCCTGGTCGCAGCGGTGCTGTTCATCGTCATCAACTGGCTCCTGACCGTGCTGGCCCAGCGGCTCTCGCGACGCCTGTCGAGCCGGGGGCGGGCAGCCGTGGCACCGACGGCGATCGACGCGGGGGCTGTCGCCGGTGCCGCACCCTTCACGGGCGGAGCAGGCGGCCGGGTCGGGCGGGTCTAGGACAACGCCTCACGCTCGCGGGGCCGCGGGGTGTCGGGCCTCGAGCTCGTCACGTCGAGTTCATGGCGTCCGGGTTGGTGGCGTCCGGTGGTCCTTCCATGGATGGTCGGCTCGAACAGCCGCCGGATCATCCACGGAAGGACCGGCCAGGCGCTTGTTCGCCGCGGGCGCCGTGCCGGGGCGCTCAGTCCGCGAACGGCAGGTCGTCGGTCTCCTCGCCGTCCGCGGCGAGGGCGTCCCGGACGAGTTCGAACGCGAGCCCTGGCGCGTAGCCCTTCCGGGCGAGCGAGCTGACGGCACGCCGGATGCGTACATCACGCTCCCGACCCCGGGTCCTGGCGATCAGCTTCTCGGCCAGGCGCGCACCAGCGGCTCGTTCGTCGTCGGCGTCGATCTGGTCGAGCGCTTCGACGGCGGTCTCCTCGTCGATGCCGCGGCGTCGTAGCTCCGCGGAAATGGCCCGGCGGGCCAGCCCGCGTTCACCATGTCGGGTGCGGACGATCGTCCCGGCGTAGGCGGCGTCGTCGACGAGGCCGACCTCGTCGAAGCGCTCCAGGAGAGGGGTCACCACCGATTCCGGGTAGCCCTTCCGGGCGAGCGACTGCTCCAGCTCGTGGCGTGATTTCTGAGCCGCAGTCAGGATGCGGAGCAGCGCCTCACGCGCCGAGTCGAGCGCTTCCTCGTGAGTGATCTCACCGGCGTCGAGGCGCTCGGCGACGGACGTTCGTGGTGCCCGGCTCCGACGCTTCCCCACGCCGGAACCGGGCGCCTCACCACGGTACTGCACCGTCAGAACGGTGCCTTCGCAGCAGCGGCCTCAGCAGCGGAATCGGCCCCGTCCGCCGCCTTGGCCTTGGTCGTGCGGGTGCGCGTCGCCTTGGCCCCGGACTTGGCCGCCGCCTTCGCACCCGTCTTGGCAGTGGCCGTCGCACGGCCCGAGGAGGACGCCGCGGCGACCGTCCCCGAAGGGGCGGCATCCGTGTCACCCGAGCCGCCCTCCGCCGGCGCGTCGACCCGCGGGCCGATGCCGAGCTTCTCCTTGATGCGCTTCTCCAGCTCGGCAGCGAGGTCCGGGTTGTCACGGAGGAACGATCGCGCGTTCTCCTTGCCCTGGCCCAGCTGGTCGCCCTCGTAGGTGAACCACGAACCGGACTTGCGTACGAATCCGTGGTCCACGCCCATGTCGATGAGGCCGCCCTCGCGAGAGATGCCGACGCCGTAGAGGATGTCGAACTCCGCCTGCTTGAAGGGCGGGGCCATCTTGTTCTTGACGACCTTCACCCGCGTACGGTTACCGACCGGTTCCGTGCCCTCCTTGAGGGTCTCGATCCGACGGATGTCCATGCGGACCGAGGCGTAGAACTTCAGTGCCTTACCGCCGGTGGTCGTCTCGGGGCTCCCGAAGAACACGCCGATCTTCTCGCGCAGCTGGTTGATGAAGATCGCCGTCGTCCCCGAGGCGTTGAGCGCACCGGTGATCTTCCTCAGGGCCTGCGACATCAGCCGGGCCTGCAGGCCGACGTGGCTGTCGCCCATCTCACCCTCGATCTCGGCCTTGGGCGTCAGGGCGGCGACGGAGTCGATGACGATGATGTCCAGGGCGCCGGAGCGGATCAGCATGTCCGCGATCTCCAGCGCCTGCTCACCCGTGTCCGGCTGGGAGACGAGGAGCGCGTCCGTGTCGACGCCGAGCTTCTTCGCGTACTCGGGGTCCAGGGCGTGCTCGGCGTCGACGAAGGCGGCGATCCCGCCCGCCTTCTGCGCGTTGGCGACGGCGTGGAGCGCGATCGTCGTCTTACCTGACGACTCCGGCCCGTACACCTCGACGATACGGCCGCGGGGCAGGCCTCCGATCCCGAGCGCCACGTCCAGCGCGATGGAACCGGTGGGGACCACCTCGACGGGGGCACGGGTCTCCTCCCCGAGGCGCATGACCGAGCCCTTGCCGAAACTGCGGTCGATCTGGGCGAGAGCTGCCTCAAGGGCCTTCTCGCGGTCTGCCGGTGCTGGCATGTGTTCACCTTCTGATCTCGGGGCGCCCTGTGCGCCGGTCCGGATGGGTCCTCCGGGCTGTACCCGGGACGTCAGGAGCGACGGTACGCGGACCCACTGACACGGACGCCTTCTCCGGCCCCAGCCTGTCGACAAGGTTCCGGAATCCGTGCCTGTGGTTCGAGTCTAGACGAACGTCTGTTCGATGCAATGCCGACACACCGGAACGAGGAACGAACCCGCCCTTCCTCTACCGCGAGGGTGGAGCCTGCCGGTGATCGTCGGCTCCCCAGCGCTCCGGCTCGGGGACGTCGAGCGCGTCGCACAACGCATGCCACACGTCGCGTGGCTCGAACCCCGCCGTCAGCGCGTCCTCGGGCGTGCGGTTCCCCAGCTTGGGCAGCACCTGCTCCCGTACCAGGACGCGCCCGTACGCCGAGCCGAAGACCTCGTCCACCAACCGCTGGAAATCGCTGTGCCGCACCGGATCAGCCTAGTGTCAGTGTCCCGGACCACAATGGCTGCATGACCGATCCACTTCCCGCGTTCGGAGCCGCCACCCGGTCCTGGTTCACCGGTGCCTTCGAGCAGCCCACCACCGCGCAGACCGGCGCGTGGGACGCGATCGCACGGGGTGACCACGCACTCGTGGTCGCGCCGACCGGTTCGGGGAAGACACTCGCAGCGTTCCTCTGGGCGATCGATCGCCTCATGACCTCGGCCGCACCCGAGGATCCCGCCCGCCGCTGCCGCGTCCTGTACGTCTCACCGCTCAAGGCGCTGGCCACCGATGTGGAGCGGAACCTCCGCTCCCCGCTCGCCGGGATCCGGCAGGCCGCCGTGCGCGGGCGTCTTCCCGTGAACGATGTCACGGTGGGCGTCCGGACGGGTGACACGCCGCAGGCGGAGCGCCGCGCGTTCGCCACGCGCCCGCCGGACGTCCTGATCACGACGCCGGAATCGCTCTTCCTCGTGCTCACGTCCCAGGCTCGCGCGGGCCTGGCCGGCGTGGAGACGGTGATCGTGGACGAGATCCACGCGGTGGCGGGGACCAAACGCGGTGCGCACCTCGCCCTGAGCCTCGAGCGCCTGGACGAGCTGCTGGAACGGCCCGCCCAGCGGATCGGGCTCTCCGCGACGGTCCGGCCGGTGGACGCCGTCTCCCGGTTCCTGGCCGGTGGCCGGGACGGCGACGGCGCGCGGGCGGTGTCCGTCGTGCAGCCTTCGGTGGTCAAGAAGTGGGACATCGACGTCGTCGTGCCGGTGCCGGACCTGACGGACCTGGATGCCGTCGGTACGCCCGATCCGCACTCGGTGAGCGCGGGCACCGGTGCTCTTGCCACGCCCGACGGCACCAGCCCGCCGACGGCGGTCGGGCCGGGCGACCTCGACCTCACAGGGGCGGCGACCCGGCCGCTGCGACGCGCCTCGGTATGGCCTCATGTGGAGGAGCGGGTCGTCGACCTCGTCGCGGAACACACCTCGACACTGGTGTTCACGAACTCCCGGCGTGGGGCCGAGCGCCTGACGGCGCGCATGAACGAGGTGTGGGTGCAGCGCCAGGGAGCCGATGTCGCCGACCCCTCCGAGACCTGGGCCGCCGCAGTGCCAGGCCAGTCGGGCACCGCGGCAGGCGTGACCGGGCCCCCCGCTCGCGGTGCGAACCAGGCGGGCACGGACGGTGCGCCCCCCGGGCGGGGCATGCCCGAGGCCGCGCCGGGCATTCCGGCGGAGCTCCCGGTGATCGCGCGGGCGCACCACGGCTCGATGAGCCGGAACGAGCGTACGCAGACGGAGTCCGAGTTGAAGGCGGGCCTGCTGCCGTCGGTGGTCGCGACCAGTTCCCTGGAGCTCGGCATCGACATGGGGGCGGTCGACCTGGTGGTCCAGGTGGGTTCGCCGCCGTCGGTGGCGAGCGGCCTGCAGCGCATCGGCCGTGCGGGGCACCAGGTCGGCGCGGTGTCGAAGGGCGTGGTCTTCCCGATGTTCCGGGGAGACCTGGTGCCGTCGACGGTGATCGCACAGCGCATGCGCGAGGGCGAGATCGAGCACCTCCATGTCCCCGCCAATCCGCTCGACGTCCTGTCGCAGCAAGTGGTGGCGATGCTCGCCGTTGACGACTGGCACGCGGACGACCTGCTCGCCGTCGTACGCCGTGCCGCGCCGTACACCGGCCTGGGCGACGCCACGTGGCACGCCGTGCTCGACATGCTGGCCGGGCGGTACCCGAGCGAGGACTTCGCCGAGCTGCGTGCCAGGATCACGTGGGACCGCACCACGGGCCTCCTGCGGGGCCGACGAGGCGCGCTCCGTCTGGCGGCGACGAGCGGGGGAACCATCCCCGACCGGGGCCAGTACGGCGTCTTCCTCGCCACGGACGACACCGGCGGCGACAGAACCGCACGAGGCGGCAAACGCGTGGGCGAGCTCGACGAGGAGATGGTGTACGAGTCACGGGTCGGTGACACCTTCACCCTCGGGTCGAGCACCTGGCGCATCGAGGACATCACCCCCGACCGCGTGCTCGTCTCCCCCGCGCCAGGACTTCCGGGCCGCCTCCCGTTCTGGAAGGGCGACACGCCCGGCCGCCCCGCCGAGCTCGGCCGCGCCGTCGGCGCGTTCGTCCGGCAGGCGGACGCCGCGCTGGCCGACGACCCCGCCGGGGGACGTGCCCGCCTGCAGGAAGCCGGGCTCGATCCCTGGGCGGCGGACAATCTCGCGGCCTACCTCGTCCAGCAGCGCGAGGCGACAGGGCGGGTGCCGGACGACCGGACGATCGTCGTCGAGCGCTTCCGCGACGAACTCGGGGACTGGCGAGTGGTGATCCACTCCCCGTTCGGCGCCCGGGTGCACGCACCGTGGTCCCTCGTGATCGCCGCGCGGCTGCGCGCGCGGTTCGGCGTCGACGTCGCCGCCATGCACTCCGACGACGGCATCGTGCTGCGCCTGCCGGACAGCGGGAGCGCCTGGGACGCCGGGGACGGCGAGCCCGGGCCGGGCGGCGACGGCATAGCCCTCGAGGACCTGCTCATCGAGCCCGACGAGGTGTTCGGGGCCGTGCGCGACGAACTGGGTTCGTCGGTGATGTTCGCCGCCCGGTTCCGGGAGGCAGCGGCCCGGGCGCTGCTCCTGCCCCGCCGCCGCCCGGGCAAGCGGCAGCCGCTGTGGCAGCAGCGCCAGCGCTCTGCCCAGTTGTTGCAGGTCGCGTCGGAGTTCCCGGAGTTCCCGATTGTGCTGGAGGCGGCTCGCGAGTGCCTGCAGGACGACTTCGACGTCGCCGCGCTCGCCGACCTCATGCGGGACACGGCCGCCGGCCGGACCCGCGTCCTGGAGGCCACCACCGAGTCGCCGTCCCCGTTCGCGCAGGCCCTTCTCGTCGGGTACACCGCTCAGTTCCTCTACGACGGCGACGCCCCGCTCGCCGAGCGCCGTGCTGCCGCGCTGTCGCTCGATCCGGACCTGCTCAGCGAGTTGCTCGGCGAGCGGTCCGCCGACCTCGCCGACCTGCTCGACCCGGACGCGATCCAGCAGACGCAGGCCGAGCTGCAGTGCATCGCTCCGGACCGGCACGCCCGGGACGCCGAGGCACTGTGGGACCTGTTGCGACGCACGGGCCCGCATCCCGCCGGGGCTCTCGAGGCGCGGACGGACGAGGACCGCCGTCCCGACCTGCCGGACTGGCTGGCGGATCTGGAACGCGCCCGCCGTGTCGTCCGTGTCCGCATCGCGGGCCGGACGACGACGGCCGACGCCGAGCAGTGGGCCGTCATCGAGGACTCCGGGCGCCTGCGCGACGCGCTCGGCGTCGCGCTGCCCACGGGCATCCCAGAGACGTTCACCGAACCGGTCGCCGACCCCCTCGGTGACCTGGTCCGCCGACACGCCCGCACCCACGGCCCCTTCACCGCGTACGACGTCGCCGACAGGTTCGGGATCGGTCCGGCCGTCGCGTCCGAGACCCTCGCCCGCCTCGAGACGGCCGGGCACGTCGTCCGCGGGCGGCTGCTGCCCGACACGCTGGGCGGCACCGGCGACGAGTGGTGCGATCCCGCCGTCCTGCGGGTGCTGCGGCGCCGCTCGCTCGCGGCGCTGCGGGCCGAGGTGGAGCCGGTGGAACAGGCATCCCTCGGTGTCTTCCTTCCGCGCTGGCAGGGGGTCGGCTCGGGCGCGCTGCGAGGAACGGACGGGCTGCTCCAGGTCGTCGAGCAGCTCGCCGGCGTGGCGGTTCCGGCATCGGCTCTGGAGACGCTGGTGCTGCCGGCGCGCGTGCCGGACTACCGCCCAGGGCTGCTCGACGAGCTCACCGCCGCCGGGGAGGTCCTGTGGTGCGGCCACGGCAGGCTTCCCGGGTCGGGCGGCGGGGACGGCCTCGTCTCCCTGCACCTGGCCGACGGCGCGGCACTCACGCTCCCCGAACCCGTGCCGATCGAGCCGGACGGCCCGCTGGACACCGGTCTGCACCGCGCCGTGCTCGACCTGCTGAGCGGGTCCGGCGGCCACTTCCTTCCGAGGATCGCCGAGCTCGCCGACGCCGAGCCGGACGCCGTGCTCGAGACGCTCTGGGACCTCACGTGGGCCGGCCTGGTGACGAACGACGGGCTCGGCGCTCTCCGCGAGAGACTCGGCGGGACCGGAGGCGCCCACCGCGCACCCCGCGGCTCCGGTCGTGCGCGCCCGGTACGCCGCTCGCGGTTCGCGATCCACTCCCCCGCGATGTCGCCCGGCCGCCCCTCCTCGGCGCTCCCGGCGCCGCGCACCCCGCGGGGTGGTGGCGGCCGGTGGGCCGCGCTGCCACCGCGCGAGAAGGATCCGACCCTGCGCGCCCACGCCACGGCGCAGGTGCTCCTGGACCGGCACGGCGTGCTCACGCGCCCCGCCGCGGCCGCCGAGGGGGTGACGGGGGGCTATCGCGACGTCTACCGGGTGCTGTCCGAGATGGAGCAGCGCGGCGGCGTACGTCGCGGATACTTCGTCGAGCATCTCGGTGGGTCGCAGTTCGCGCTCCCCGGTGCCGTCGACGGGCTCCGGCACGACGCCCAGGACCGTACCCGCCGGATCGAGAGCGACCGGCCGCCGACCGCCGTCGTCCTCGCCGCGACGGATCCGGCGAACCCGTACGGCGCCGCTCTGGCGTGGCCCGCCACGCCGGTGGCCACCGAGGACGTGGACGCGGGGACGGCAGCCGGAGCCACTCGGGCCACCCACCCGTCGGGTCGGGACGGCCCCGGCCCCGTCCCGGCGTCGTCCGGTACCGTCCCGGCGTCGTCCGAGGCCGGCACCCGGCCGGGCGGCACGCACCGGCCCGGCCGCAAGGCCGGGTCGCTCGTCGTGCTGGTGGAGGGAAGCCTCGTGCTGTACGTGGAGCGCGGGGGGCGCAGCGTGCTGTCGTTCGACCGCACTCCCGCACGTCTCGCGGCGGCGGCCACCGGCCTGGCCCGGACAGCGGCCACGGGTACGCTCGGCAGGCTCGTGGTGCAGCGGCTCGACGGCCTCGGCGCCGTTCAGGCCTCGGCGTCCGGGAACGCTGTCGCCGAGGCGCTGACGGCCGCAGGATTCGCCGTCACGCCCCGTGGGCTACGGGTGCCGCATGCCCGAGGGTGACGTCCTGCGCCTGACGGCCGAACGCCTGGATGCCGCCCTGGCGGGCCAGGTTCTGACGCGCGCGGAACTGCGTTGGCCGAGTGCTGCCGCCGCCCACCTGGTCGGCGCGACGGTGCTCGGCACGGTGCCCTACGGGAAGCACCTGCTGACCCGGTTCGACGACGGCCGGACCCTGCACACCCATCTGCGCATGGAGGGACGGTGGCGCGTCGACCGCACCGGGTCCCGTGGCGCGGCCGCTCGCAGCCCGGCGATCCGCGCCGTCCTCGGGACCCGGAACTGGACATGCACGGGATGGCAACTCGGCATGCTCGACCTGCTCGCGACCCGGGACGAACCGCGGATCCTGGCCGGGCTCGGGCCCGACGTCCTCGCCGACCGCTTCGCACCCGACGTCCCGGGCTCGCGCCTGCCCGACGGCGTCGCCGCGCTCGTCCGTGACCCCGACCGGGCCCTGTGCGACGCCCTGCTCGATCAGCGCACCGTGGCCGGGCTCGGGACCATCTGGATGGCCGAGTCGCTGTTCGCCCGGCGCGTGTACCCGTGGGCCCCGGCCGGCGCGCTCGGCGAGGACGGCGCCACGACGCTCCTCCTGACCGCACGCGAGCTGATGTGGCGCAGCATCCGCGTCGCGCGCCGCGACGGTTTGGGCTCCGTCGAGAGGGCCGTGCACGGACGGCTGGGACAGCCGTGCCGCCGCTGTCGCACACCGATCGCCGTCGGCACGGCCAACGAAGCGCCGTTCGAGCGACCGGTGTTCTGGTGCCCGAACTGCCAGGCCGACCGGTCACGGCGCACCGAGGCATGAGAACGGGCGCCCCACCGGCAGGTGGTGCGCCCGTCGTGAGATCCGCGGACGGCCTCCGGTCAGCCGACCGGAGCCAGGTCCTCGCGTGCGATGTCCCGCTTCGTCGCGGAGCGGTCGCACCGAGCCAGCATGCCCTGCATGAAGTCGGCAGGGATGGTGTCGGGGATCTGGGGGAGGATTCCTTCCGCGACCGCGACCCGGTCGCTCACCTCGCGCAGGACGCGTGACAACGGGACGTCCAGTGCGTCGCAGATCGACGCGAGAAGCTCGGACGACGCCTCCTTCTGACCGCGCTCGACCTCGCTGAGGTAGCCGAGGGACACTCGTGCCGCCGAGGACACCTCTCGCAGGGTGCGCCCCTGGAGCTGACGCACATCTCTCAGCACGTCACCGATCTCTTGCCGCATTACGACCATCTCGCGCCCCCTTCCCGTGCCTGTCTCGTTCCCGGATGCGTCCGCCCCCGTGGCGCGGGAGACGATCGCACGTGCCTTTCGCGTGTGCTCGCCTCCTCCGGGGTTCGTCCTACGGTACCCCGTCCTCGGTGAGCCATGACGTCGGGTCCGACCCGTCGGCTTGTTCGCGATCACGCCCGGTCCAACGTCACTGTTCCGACTCTTGTTCCCGAGGGCCACTCCCGTCAAGTGTTTTGCAAGAATTGACCAAGAAGTTTCACCCTTGGGCAACGGGTCACGACAAATCCGAGATGACCTCGAGGGCCAGATCGAGCACCCCCGACGTCGCTCCGGCGATGACGTCCGGCCGTGGCCCGGCGAGCTCGATCCGGCGTACCCGGTCCACGCCGGGTGCGGACACCGCGACGTAGACGAGGCCGGGCGCGTGCCCGTCCTGGGGGTCGGGACCCGCCACGCCGGTGGTCGCCAGCCCGACATCGGCGCCGGTCGCCTCGCGGACCCCGGCGGCCATCCGCGTCGCGACGTCCGGGTCGACGGCGCCGCGGACGGCCAGCAGGCCGCTGTCGACGCCGAGCAGCCGTGCCTTGAGATCGGTCGCGTAGGCCACGATCCCTCCGCGCAGCACCGTCGACGCGCCGGGCACCGACACCAGCACGGATGTCACCCCGCCGCCGGTGAGCGACTCCGCGACGGCGAGCGTCCAGCCCCGTGCGCCCAGTCTCGCAAGGAGGTCGGGTGCGAGATCGGCGGCAGGAGCGGCGCCGTTCACGCCTGAGCCGGGGAGGTCCGCCTGGCCGAGCGACGGATCCTCCACCCCTGGTAGGCGTAGTCGAGGCCGGTCACCACGGTGACCACGACCGCGGCCACCATGACGACCCAGGCGATCACCGTCAGCCACGGAAGGCCGGCGTGCGGCAGCAGGAACGCGGTGATGGCCACCGCCTGCAGGACCGTCTTGAGCTTCCCGCCCCGCGAGGCAGGCATCACCGCGTACTTCAGGACCGCCATGCGCATCAACGTGATGCCGAACTCACGCGCGAGGATGACCACCGGCACCCACCAGGGCAGTTCGCCCAGCGGCCACCACAACAGGACGAGGGCCGTGCCCACGAGGAGCTTGTCGGCGATCGGGTCGAGAAGCTTGCCCAGATCCGTGATGAGGCCGCGGGACCGGGCCAGGTAGCCGTCCACCTTGTCGGAGAGCGCGGCCACCACGAAGACGATCGTGGCCACGATGCGCCAGGCCACGGACTCCCCGCCGTCGGTGAGGAGGGCCCACGCGAAGAACGGGACCATCGCGATCCGGACCATCGTGACGTAGTTCGCCACGTTCCAGGGCGACGGTGCGTCGTTGACCATTGCTCCACCCTAACCGTCTGCCAGGGCACTTCCCGAATCGCCGGGCAGCACCCCGTGGGCCGCCCGGGCCGGCCGGTCACGCAGGTCCGTCGTCAGCGGGTCTCCCGCTCGGCCATCGCCACGCCCGAGGGGTAACGCCCCTCGCCGTCGGTGCCCCCGCCGCCGGAACCGGTCCCGGCGGCGTCCTCGTCCCCCGGCCCGTCATCCGCCTCGTCCTGGTCGTAGAGGCCTGTCGACTCCCCACGGATGAGCGCGAGCGCCGCGGGCAGGTCGTCCGCGGCGACGAGCACGTCGCGGGCCTTGGAGCCCTCGGACGGCCCGACGATCTCCCGCGACTCCAGGAGGTCCATGAGGCGGCCCGCCTTGGCGAACCCGACGCGCAGCTTGCGCTGCAGCATCGACGTCGAGCCGAACTGCGTCGTCACCACCAGTTCGGCGGCCTGGAGCAGCAGGTCGAGATCGTCGCCGATGTCCTCGTCGATCTGCTTCTTCGCGGCGGCCGGCGCCGCGACGTCCTCCCGGTACACGGGCTTGAGCTGGGCCTTGACGTGCTCCGTGACCGCCTCCACCTCGGACTCGGTGACCCAGGCGCCCTGCACGCGCATCGGCTTCGCGGAGCCCATCGGCAGGAACAAGGCGTCCCCCTGCCCGATGAGCTTCTCGGCCCCCGGCTGATCCAGCACCACGCGGGAGTCGGCGAGCGACGACGTCGCGAACGCGAGCCGCGACGGCACGTTCGCCTTGATCAGACCGGTGACGACATCGACCGAGGGGCGCTGGGTGGCCAGCACGAGGTGGATCCCCGCCGCTCGGGCGAGCTGCGTGATCCGCTGGATCGACGCCTCGACGTCCCGGGGCGCGACCATCATGAGGTCCGCGAGCTCGTCGACCACGACCAGCAGGTACGGGTAGGGCGCGATCTTGCGCTCGGAGCCGGGCAGCGGCTTGACCTTGCCGGCCCGCACGGCGGCGTTGAAGTCGTCGATGTGCTTGTACCCGAACTCCGCGAGGTCGTCGTAGCGGGAGTCCATCTCGCGCACGACCCACTCCAGTGCCTCGGCGGCCTTCTTGGGACTGGTGATGATCGGCGTGATGAGGTGCGGAATGCCCTCGTAGATCGTCAGTTCCACGCGTTTCGGGTCGACGAGCACGAGCCGCACCTGCTCGGGGGTGGCCCGCATGAGCACCGAGGTGATCATCGAGTTGATGAAGCTCGACTTGCCCGCACCGGTGGCCCCGGCGACGAGGATGTGCGGCATCTTGGCGAGGTTCGCCACCACGTAGCCACCCTCCACGTCCTTGCCGACGCCCATGACCATCGGGTGCTCGGTGCGGCGCGCGGCCGAGGAGCGCAGCACGTCACCGAGCACGACGGTCTCGCGGTCGGCGTTCGGGATCTCGATACCGATCGCCGACTTGCCCGGGATCGGCGACAGGATCCGGACGTCCGCGCTGGCGACGGCGTACGCGATGTTGTTCGAGAGGGAGGTGATCCGTTCGACCTTGGTCTTGGGCCCCACCTCGACCTCGTACCGCGTGACGGTCGGGCCACGGGTGAAGCCGGTGACCTGCGCATCGACGCCGAACTGCTCGAAGACCCCGGTGAGCGACTCCACCACGCGGTCGTTGGCGGCGGATCTCGTCTTGTGCGGCGGGCCTTCGACCAGGAGTGACTCCTCCGGCAGGAGGTAGACGGTGTCGCCGTCGAACATGGGCTGCTCGCCCCGCGGCATCGGGTCCGGGGTGGCGGGCGGTTTCGGCGCGGACTTCTTCCGGGGCGTTGCCGACCCCTCGTCGAGGAGCCCGGGCCCGATCGCCGGAGCCCCCGTGCCGCCCTTTCCCTCGCCGGTCGGGATCCGCTGGGTGGTGAGCTTGTCCGCACGGCCCGACGCGCTGCCCGACGCCTCGTCGGCGGACGCGAGGTAGGCCGCCTTCTCGAAGGCCTCGTCGCCCACGTAGCCCCGGACGCCCTTGCGCTTGCGACGCCTGCCGGACTGCCCGGTGGACGACGCCGTCGCGTCACCGGCCCCCGCATCGTCGGTGTCCCCGGGACGGTGGTTGCCGGTGAGCCGGTCGTAGACCCCCAGCAGGCGGCCAGGGATGCGGTGCACCGGGGTGGCCGTGACGATGAGCAGTCCGAAGAACGCCGCGAGCACGTAGAGCGGCACGGCGAACCACTCGGTCAGGCCGGTCACCACGGGCGTGGCGAACAGATAGCCGATCACGCCGCCGGCGTCCTGCACCGGCCCGAACCCGTCCGTGGGTGACGGTAGTCCGGCGCTGATGTGCACGAGGGAACACACGGACACGACGACGAAGCCGAGCCCGATCGTCACGCGGCCGTTCGCCCGCGCCCGCTCGGGATGCCGCATGACCCGCAGCGCGATCCAGAGCAGGAGGACAGGGAGCGCGACGCCGGCCACCCCGAGCGTGCCTGCCACGACCGCGTGCACACCGTCCCCGAAGGCGCCGTCGATGCCCCACCACTCGCGGGCAGCCACCACGACGGCCAGAGCGAGCAGGAAGAACCCCACGCCGTCCGCCCGGTGATCGGGCTCGGGAGCACCACCGGTCTTCGAAGCGGTGTCGCCCGAGGTTCCCTTCGCCGTTGTGGCCCGGCTCGCCTTGCCCACGTCTCCTTCTCCGTCCCCGGGTGTCGTGTCCTGGTCCCGCGGCCCGACCGCACGTGCCGCGCCTCCGACGGCGTGTGCCATGCCCATCCACGTGCCACGCGCCGCCCGGACGGGCCAGGAACGCGCGACGCCGGCCGGTGCCCCGCCGGTGGCGGGCTTCCCGCGTGCCGGGCTCGCGCCCCTGGCCTTGCGAGGCCGTGGTGCGTGCTTGCGCGGGGCTGACTTCCGGGGCCTGCCGCTCCGGCTGCCGCCCTGGGTGGATCGGGTCGCCATGATGCTGCCCACGGTAACGAGACAGACCGACACACCCGCGCACCCGACCCGGTGTGTCCGGTTCCTACTGGACGTGGCGCCGGCTCCGCGTCCACGTCAGGACGGAAGCCGGCCCGCCGTCAGGACAGGAACAGACCCACGGCCAGTGTCACCACTCCCGCCGCCAGGAACACCGCCCCCACCGGGAAAAGGACCCTGAAGCCGTTGGGCCGGGTGCGGTCCCGCCCCATGGCGCCGAAGAAGAAGCCACCGGGCAGGAGGACCGCCGCCACGAGCACACCCGTGGCCGCGAGCCAGTGCCAGAAGCCGGTGAGCACCGTGGCTTCCGCCAGCACCACGCAGAGCAGACCGAGGGTCACCAGCACACCCGCATGGGCGTGCCCGGCACGGAAGAACGACTTCTGGAAATCCGTGGCCGGTACGCGCCCGGTGCTCACCTTGAGCAGGAAGAATCCACCGGATTCGATGCCGACCACGGTCAGCAGGACGATGGCGGCGGTCAGGCGTGCGCCGTCGGACAGTTCGAGCATGGGTGTGACCTCTTTCCGTGCAGGCGGCCGGGTCCCCGGTGTCTCCCTGCGACGCTTCCGTAACACTGTTATAAAACACCGTTCGAAAACTCTCGTCAAGGCTTCTAGACTCAAGGCATGGCACGCCCCCGGACCCACGACGACGCGCTGCGCACCCGGCTGCTGGAGGTGGCCTCCCGCACGACGTCGGAACGCGGCGAGGCAGGCGTCACGGTGCGCGCCGTCGCCGCCGAGGCCGGGACCAGCCCGTCCGCGGTGTACGCGCTCTTCGGGTCACGCGAGAAGCTCCTCGCGGCGGTCACGACCGAGGGCTTCCGGCGCTTCGCCGAGCACCTCGCCGCCGTGCCCGACACCGGTGACCCCCGCCAGGACCTCCTCGCCCTCGGGATGGCGTACCGAACGTCCGCGCTGTCCGACCCTCACTTCTACCGCGTCATGTTCGATCGGCGCGTCGCGCCCGCCCTCGACGACGAGTCTCCTGGGGAAGGTGCCGGCACCACGGAGCGAGGTTCCACCGGCCGGGAGACGTTCGGGGTCCTGCGCGACGCCGTCGCACGTGCCGTCCCGCGAACTCCTGCCCCACGCATCGAGACGGTGGCGCTCGGCCTGTGGGGCCTGGTCCACGGACTCGTCTCCCTGGAGCTCGCAGGCCGGCTCGACGGCGACGCCCAGACCCGCGAGAGCCGCTACGCCGAGACGTTGGGCGCCCTGGGCCCGCTGCTCGCCACGGCCGGTACCGGCCCGGCCGATCCCTGAGAGCTCGACGGACGCTCGCCACCCCGCCCGCGTCTCGCGCGACACGTGACGGGGCCCGGACCGGTCGTCAGGCGAGCGGAGCCGCTTCCCATTCGCGCTGCGCGGCCGTCAGTTCGCGGATCATGGCGACCCAGAGCCAGCAGCCGACAGCCGTCAGCACCGCACCGATCCCCTCGATGACCGGGTAGGCGGCGACCGCCGGCGTGAGCGGGTCGGTGCCCAGTACGCCGCCGGTGAGCCGATTGGTGATCTGATCGCAGACGAGAGGGATCAGCCAGCACGCCCACCACACTCCGATGCCCGGCATGGGCCTGTTCCGGATCGTCGCCCCGCGGACGTCACTGAGCACGACATAGGGGAACCACAGGCTGACGACCGGGACGATCCATCCGATCCACGCCCAGACGGCGCCTCGGCGATGGTGGAACGCCGGGTTGACGGCCTCGGCGAACTTCCGGCTCGTGAAGAGCCAGAGACTGCCGACGACGAAGATCGCGATCCCGAGCGGGAAGAGCAGAATGCCGAAGAAGTCGTAGGCCACGAAGTCGGCCTCGGCATAGCTCAGCCCTCGCTCGGCGGCGTCGGCCCAGACCTCCGTCGCCGGTATCGAGAGCAGCGCGAGCACCAGCCGAAACACGGCGTAGGCGATCGCGACCACGATCGCTGCGGTGGCCAGGCCCGCAGGCACCGGACGACGAACCGGCGGATAGCCGTATCCGGCAGGAGGACGGTGCGTCCACGTCGGCCGCGGGCTCGCGGGAGCGGGCCGGGCGCCCGCCATCGGGTGGGCGAACGGCGTCGCCGCCTCCGCCGGTGCCGGCGCGTCCCCCTGGCGGGGGCTCACGCCGCCGGGATCGGCCTGAGGCTCGTATGGCGGCTGATGCGGCGGCTGGTGCGGCGATTCCTGGGACACGTGCTGGTCTTCCTGTCGAGCGAGACGAACCCGCCGACGCTATCGCCTGAATGCACTTCAGAATGAGCCGATCCCGGGTGAAACACGGTCACGATCAGGATACGCGGGCCCTCGTGCCCCCGCCCGCCGTGTGCTCCGAGTCAGCCGATCACGCCTCCACCACCACGGGAACGATCATCGGCTTGCGACGGAGCTTCGTGGCGACGAAGCGCCCCACCGTGCGGCGCATGATCTGCTGGAGCTGGTGCGTGTCCGTCGCGCCGCCGGCGACCGCGGTCTCCAGCGCGTCGGTGATCTCCGGGAGCACCGGGTCGAACACGGCGAGGTCCTCGGCCATGCCGCGCGCGAGGATCTGCGGGCCGGCGAGCACCTTGCCCGTCGCGGTGTCGATCGCGGCGTAGACGGAGACGAAGCCCTCCTCGCTCAGGATCCGGCGGTCCTTGAGCTCGGCGTCGCCGATCTCGCCCACCGACGAACCGTCCACGAACACGTACCCGCATGGCACCGCCCCCACCACGGAGGCCCGGCCGTCCACGAGGTCGACGACGACGCCGTCCTCCGCGAGCACCACGCGATCCGCGGGAACGCCGGTCTTGACCGCGATGGAGCCGTTCGCCACGAGGTGCCGCACCTCGCCGTGCACCGGCATGACGTTACGCGGCCGCAGGATGTTGTAGCAGTACATGAGCTCGCCGGCGCTGGCGTGGCCGGACACGTGCACCTTGGCGTTCGCCGAGTGCACCACGCGGGCACCGAGCCGGGTGAGGCCGTTGATCACGCGGAACACCGCGTTCTCGTTGCCCGGGATCAGGGACGAGGCGAGGATCACCGTGTCACCGCTGGTCACCTGGACCCGGTGATCGCCGTTGGCCATGCGGCTCAGCGCCGCCATCGGCTCGCCCTGCGACCCGGTCGACATGTAGACGATCTTGTCGTCGGGCAGGCTGTCCGCCTTCTTCACGTCGATGAGGACACCGGGCGGCACGTCGAGGTAACCCAGCTCGGCCGCGATGCCCATGTTGCGCACCATGGACCGCCCCACGAAGGCGACCCGGCGGCCGTGCGCATGGGCGGCGTTCAGCACCTGCTGCACGCGGTGCACGTGCGAGGAGAACGACGCCACGATGATCCGCTTGTCCGCCTGCGCGAACACGCCGTCGAGCACCGGACCGATCTCGACCTCGGGCGTGACGAAGCCCGGCACCTCGGCGTTCGTGGAGTCGACCATGAACAGGTCGACGCCCTTCTCCCCCAGTCGCGCGAACGCCCGCAGGTCGGTGACCCGCCCGTCCATCGGGAGCTGGTCCATCTTGAAGTCGCCGGTGTGCAGCACCGTCCCCGCACCGGTGGTCACGGCGACCGCCAGCGCGTCCGGGATGGAGTGGTTCACCGCGACGAACTCGCAGTCGAAGATGCCGAGCTGCGCGCGCTGGCCTTCCTTCACCTCGCGGGTGACCGGCTTGATGCGGTGCTCCTTGAGCTTCGCCTCGATGAACCCGAGCGTCAGCTTCGACCCGACGAGCGGGATGTCGCGGCGCAGCCGCAGCAGGTAGGGCACGGCACCGATGTGGTCCTCGTGCCCGTGGGTCAGCACGATCGCCTCGATGTCCTCGAGCCGGTCGGCGATGTACTCGAAATCCGGCAGGATCAGGTCCACGCCGGGCTGGTTGTCCTCGGGGAAGAGGACGCCGCAGTCGATGACGAGCAGACGCCCGTCGTACTCGAGGACGGCCATGTTGCGGCCCACCTCTCCGAGGCCGCCGAGGGCGACCACTCGGAGCCCGCCCTTCGGCAGCTCGGGGGGCAGGGGCAACTCAGGATGTGGGTGACTCAATGGGCCTCCAGGCCTCGTTCTGACAAAGTCTCAAGATCTCTCAGCCGGGCGTGACGATCGCGGGGTGCCCCACGATGGCCGTCGCTTCCTCGGGGAGTTCCGGCGGCGACATGGGTGTCGCGCTCTGCGGGAGCAGGCCCGCGGCGACCAGCACCGCGCGAAGCGTCGCGACCTCGTGGTCGTTCGCGGCCACGTTCGGCAGCCGTAGCGTGCGGTGCTCCAGCACGCCCTGAGCCTGCAACGCCGCCTTCGCCATCACCGCCTGCGCACCCGCACCGTTGAGGGCGCCGACGACCGGCATCACCCGGCGGAACTCGGACAGTGCCCCGGCGTGGTCCCCGGCGTCCCACCGGCGCACCACCTCGGCGTACTGCCGAGCCACGACGTGCGCCGACACCGACACGATCCCGGCACCGCCCACGCTGAGGAACGGCAGGAGCAGCCCGTCGTCGCCCGAGTACCACGCCAGGCCGGTGGCCTCGATGAGCTGAGCCGCGGACCAGACGTCGCCGGTCGCGTCCTTGTTGGCGACGATCCGCGGGTGCTCGGCGATCCTCACGAAGGTCTCGGGAGCGATCCGCACCCCGGCGCGTCCAGGGATGTCGTAGAGCATCACGGGCAGGTCCGTGGAATCGGCGACCGCGGCGAAGTGCCGGATCAGGCCCTCCTGCGTGGGCCGCGAGTAGTAGGGGGAGACGACGAGCAGACCGTCGGCGCCGGCCTCGGCCGCCTGCTCGGCCATCCGGATCGCGTGTGCCGTGTCGTTCGAGCCGGCACCCGCGAGGACTGCCGCGCGGTCCCCGACGGCCTCGGTCACGGCCGCCACGAGCTCCGCCTTCTCGGGAGCGTGGGTGACCGGCGACTCGCCGGTGGTGCCCGAGAGGACCAAGCCGTCGTTGCCGTCGTCGACGAGTTTCTTCGCCAGCTTCACCGAGGCCTTCAGGTCGATCGCGCCGTCAGGCGTCATCGGGGTGACCATCGCGGTGAGCAGGGCGCCGAACGGGCGCTCCGTCGTGCTGGGAAGAACCATGAGGATACCGTACCGCCCGGACCCCGGTCCCGGCGCCTTCCGCCGCCCGCAGGCGGACGCCTCACACTCCGCTCCAGGCGCACGCCTCGTCCCTCGGCCCGCACCTCGCGCTGCGCGCTTCGTCAGCGCTCCCGCCCCACCGAGCCCCTCCTCACACTCCGCTCCAGGCGCACGCCTCGTCCCTCGGCCCGCACCTTGCGCTGCGCGCTTCGTCAGCGCTTCCGCCCCACCGAGCACCTCCTCACACTCCGCTCCAGGCGCACGCCTCGTCCCTCGGCCCGCACCTTGCGCTGCGCGCTTCGTCAGCGCTCCACGAGCACACCGTCCGCGTCCGCCCACACCGTTGCCCCCGGCCGGAAGGTCACACCGCCGATCTCCACGGGCTCGTCGACGACGCCGGCGCCCGCCTTCGCTGACTTGCGCGGGTTCGTGCCCAGTGCCTTCACGCCGAGCGCCAGGCCGCCGAGCGCCCCGGAGTCCCGGATGGCGCCATGGATGATCGCTCCGGCCCAGCCGTGCTCCACCGCCGACGCCGCGATGAGGTCTCCCATCAGCGCGGACCGCAGCGAGCCTCCGCCGTCGACCACGAGCACCGCGCCCGCGCCCGGGGTGGCGCACACCGCCTTGACGAGGCCGTTGTCCTCGAAGCAGCGGATCGTGCGCACGGGCCCGGAGAACTCGGGCACGCCACCGAAGTCCCGCAGCTGGAGCGAGAGAGAGGCGAGTTGCTCGCCCCGCTCGTCGTACAGGTCCGCCGTCGCCACCATCTGATCCTCCGTCTCACCGGTCCGTCGTGATCACGATACGCAGACTCGCGAGCAGGATGTGACATAGGGTTCCCCGCATGACGCTGTTCCGCGATCTCGCCGACGTCTCCGTCCGTCCCGCCGTACCGGGCGACGAGACAGCAGTGACCGAGATCCAGCTCGGGGCATGGCGCGCCACTCACGACGCCACCCTCGGTGAGGGCGTGATGGAACGCATGGACGCCGAGCTCATGCGGGAACGCTGGAAGGCAGCCATCGAGTCGGCACCGGGTCCGGGGTTCGCGGTCCTGGTCGCGCTCGACGGGCCCGAGCTCGTCGGCTTCGCCGCTGTGGCCCCCGGACAGGTCATGTCGCTGGAGGTGGAACCCGGCCACCGCCGCGCCGGGCACGGCTCGCGCCTGCTCGCCGCCGCGGTCGACCGGCTGCGGACGGACGGCGCGCAGGAGGTCACCACCTGGGTGCTCGACGGCGACACCGCACGCGAACGGTTCCTCGGGGACTGCGGCCTGAGCGCCGACGGGGTCGAACGCACCCTCGCCACCGGTCCCCGGGACGTCGTCGAACGGCGTTGGAGCGCCTCGATCTGACCGGGCCGCGCCCCATCCGTCCGCCCCGCCGCGAACCCGAAGTTTCACCGGTACGTGACACCACCGTGACATGACCTTGTCACCATCACGCACATGGGGATCGTGACGGAGTACTTCGCGGCCGCGACCGACGAGGCCGCGGCAGAGGTGCTACGCGTCCCCGGCGGACCGTCGGCACCGGCGGACGGGAGCCCGCCGCGTTTCGACTCCGTCACGCTGCCGTCCGTCGATCCGTTCATCATGCTCGCGGGACTCGCGCAGGCCCTGTCGGGGCGGCCCTACGGCGAGATCACCGCCGACCCGCGGCACGGTGCCCTCGTCGCCAGCAGCGGTGACGAGGGACCGTGGATCGTCACGGTCACGACCGACCTGACGAAGGACCTCGCGTCCGTGGCCCCGGCGCGTCTGGCACGAGCGACCCGCGAGTGGGTCCGCGCGTCCGAACCGCCCGTTCCCGCGCACCGGCTCACCGCGGCCGTACTGCTGCTCGGCGAACTCGCGACGCGTGCCGTGGCCGACGGCCGCGGCCTCTACTGCTGGACGTCCCTGGGCGCCGCCCCGTAGAGCCCCACGGCCTTGCGCAGGGTCGCCCGCGCCCGGCGGCGGTCGCCCGCCGCGTCGTAGGCGAAGGCCAGGTGGTACCAGACGCGCCAGTCGCCGGGCGACGCCTCCACGGCCGCGCGGCGTGCGGCGAAGGCGTCGTCCGCCGCCGCGCGATCGATCCGGCCGCCCGGCGACCGGGGCAGGTCGTCGACGGGCAGGTCGCCCGACGCCGCCAGCGCGTCCGCCATCGCCTGGACACGCGTGGCCAGCCAGAACTCCCTCGCGATGAACGCGAGCACCAGCAGCGGGAGCACGAGGACCGCCAGCCCGATCGCGATCAGCAACGGTTCACCGGTACCGATCATCGCCAGTCCCCGCCCGGCCACCGCCCACAGGTACAGGGCGAGCAGGGCGGTGACGGCCACCGCGCCGAGCAGACCACGCGGGAGCCGGCGGCGCGGCCCGCGAGGCGCCGACGACCGGTCCGGAGAGCCGCTCATACCCGCTTCCCGCCTCTCACGCCAGGTCCAGCACGTGTTCGAGACCCACGGTGAGCCCCGGACGGTCCGCCACGGCCCGCACTGCCACGAGCACACCGGGCATGAACGACGAGCGGTCGAACGAGTCCTGCCGGATCACGAGCTGCTCTCCCGGGTTGCCCAGGAGGATCTCCTCGTGCGCCACGAGACCGCGCAGCCGCACGGCGTGCACGCGCACACCGTCGACGTCGGCGCCTCGGGCCTCCCACCCCGTCTCGGTCGCGTCAGGAGACGCGGGAAGGCCGGCGTCGGCCCGTGCCGCCGCGATGGCGGCGGCCGTGTGCCGGGCCGTGCCCGACGGCGCGTCCACCTTGTCCGGGTGGTGCAGCTCGATGACCTCGGCCGACTCGAACCAGCGGGCCGCCTTCGCCGCGAACGTCATCGCCAGCACGGCCGACAGCCCGAAGTTCGGCGCGATGAGCACACCCAGGCCGGGCGTCCTCGTGGCGTTGACCCGGTCGAGGTGCTCGGCGACCCGGCCGCGCGACGCGTCGTCCCAGCCCGTCGTCCCGACGACGGCATGTGCCCCGGCGTCGAGCACGGCATGCACGTTCTTCTCGGCGGCCGAGGGCACCGTGAAGTCGACGACGACGTCCGCCCCGGACAGCGTCTCGCCCGTGACCGGGTCGTCCTTGTCGAGCCGCGCGACGAGCGTCAGCCCGTCGGCTGCCTCGACGGCGGCGCAGGTCTGCGTTCCCATCCGCCCGGCCGCGCCGAGCACGGCCACCTTGATCTCGGCCATTTCCTCGCCTCTCTCGTCAACGGTCGCCTCGTCCGGGCATCGACCGTGTCATGTCGCGTCGTGGGACGGTGACCCCGAGCACGATGACGTGGTCGACGGGACGAGGCCGGGTCACGCCGCGAAGGGTCCCACGCGGACCACCGAGCGCGGGCGGGACGCCAGATCCTGGGCCAGGGCCCGCACGTCCTCGCGGGTGACCGCGCGGATGCGTTCGAGGCTCTCCTCGAGCGAGTAGAGCTCCCCGTACACGAGCTCGGCGCGGCCCAGACGGCTCATCCGGGACCCGGAGTCCTCCAGGCCCAGGACGAGCGATCCGCGCAGCTGGCCCACCGAACGGGCCAGCTCCGCCTCGGTGATACCACCGTCGGCCAGTCGCTCCAGTTCCTGGACCAGCAGCTTCTCGACCTGCTCCGCCTTCGCCGGAGCGCACCCCGCATACAGGCCGAACGTTCCCAGGCCGCCGTGCCCGGCCGCGAACGAGTACGTCGTGTAGGCGAGACCCCGCTTCTCGCGGACCTCCTGGAACAGCCGGGACGACATGCCGCCACCCAGCGTGGCGTTCATCACGGAGAGCGCGAAGCGCCGCTCGTCGGTCGCGGCGAGTCCCGTGCCGCCCACGATGATGTTGGCCTGTTCCACCGGTCGTTCGACGGTCCTGCTCGTGCCCTGCGTGGGGATGCCGTCCGTCTGCGGCGTCGGATCCCGCCTCGTCCGCGGCGCGACCGCTTCCTCCAGGATCCAGCCGCCGTCGGTCAGGGAATGGACCACCAGGTCGCACAGGCCGTCGTGGTCGACGCCCCCGGCGGCGGCCACCACCAGCGTGCCCGGCTCGTAGTGGGCCCGGTAGTGGTTCCAGACCGCGTCACGGGGCACCGCCCCGATCGTGTCCGCGGTGCCGCCGATGGGCCGGCCCAGCGGGTGCGAGCCGAGCACGGCCGCCGAGAACTCCTCGTGGACCACGTCCGCGGGGTCGTCGTCGGTCATGGCGAGTTCCTCGAGGATCACGCCGCGCTCCGTCTCCAGCTCCGTGGCGTCGAGGCGTGCGCTCGTGACCATGTCACCGATCACGTCGACCGCCATCGGGAGGTCGGCGTCGAGCACGCGCGCGTAGTAGCAGGTGTGCTCCTTGCCGGTGGCCGCGTTCGCCTCCCCGCCGACGGCGTCGAACGCCTCGGCGATGTCGAGGGCGCTCCGCCGGTGGGTGCCCTTGAACAGCAGGTGCTCCAGGAAGTGCGTCGACCCGAAGTGGCCGTCGGTCTCGTCCCGGGAGCCGACGCCGACCCACGCCCCCACCGTCACCGAGCGCAGGCCCGGCATGTGCTCGGTGATGACACGAACGCCGCCGGGCAGGACGGTGCGACGAATGGTCGCGCCGTCCTGCCCGGCGGTCAGGTCGGCACCGGGCTCGCCCGCGGCTGCGAGCGGCAGGTGCCAGGGCATGTCAGGCTTCCGCGCCGGCCGGTGCCGCCTCGGGCGCGCCGGAGTCCGCGGCGTCGTCCGACGCCTCGCCCTCCTCGGTCACCGCGACCAGCGAGAGCTTGCCGCGCGGGTCGATCTCGCCGATCTCGACCTGGACCTTCTGGCCGATGGACAGGACGTCGTCGACGTTCTCGATGCGCTTGCCGCCCACGAGCTTGCGGATCTGGCTGATGTGCAGCAGCCCGTCCTTGCCCGGGGACAGCGAGATGAACGCGCCGAACGACGTCGTCTTGACGACGGTGCCGACGAACCGCTCCCCCACCTCGGGGACGTGCGGGTTGGCGATCGCGTTGATCGCCGCGCGGGCGGCCTCCGCCGAGGGACCGTCGACCGCCCCGATGTAGACGGTGCCGTCGTCCTCGATGGAGATGTCCGCGCCCGTCTCCTCCTGGATCTGGTTGATCATCTTGCCCTTGGGCCCGATGACCTCGCCGATCTTGTCGGTCGGCACCGTGATCGCGATGACGCGCGGCGCGTTCGGGGACATCTCGTCCGGGGTGTCGATGGCCTCGGCGATGACGTCGAGGATCGTCAGGCGGGCGTCGCGCGCCTGCCCCAGGGCCGCGGCCAGGACCGAGGCCGGGATGCCGTCCAGCTTGGTGTCCAGCTGGATCGCGGTGACGAACTCGCTGGTGCCGGCGACCTTGAAGTCCATGTCGCCGAACGCGTCCTCGGCGCCGAGGATGTCGGTCATCGCCGCGTAGCGCGTCTCGCCCTCGACCGTGTCGGAGACGAGGCCCATCGCGATGCCCGCGACCGGGGCCTTGAGCGGCACACCGGCGTTGAGCATCGAGAGCGTGCTGGCGCACACCGAGCCCATCGACGTCGAACCGTTGGACCCGAGAGCCTCCGAGACCTGGCGGATCGCGTACGGGAACTCCTCGCGGCTCGGCAGCACCGGCACGAGCGCGCGCTCGGCGAGCGCACCGTGACCGATCTCGCGGCGCTTCGGGCTGCCCACGCGGCCCGTCTCACCGGTCGAGTACGGCGGGAAGTTGTAGTTGTGCATGTAGCGCTTGCGCGTGACGGGGCCGAGCGAGTCGATCTGCTGCTCCATGCGCAGCATGTTCAGCGTGGTGACGCCCAGGATCTGCGTCTCGCCGCGCTCGAACAGCGCCGAGCCGTGTACGCGGGGCAGGACCTCGACCTCGGCCGACAGGGTCCGGATGTCCGCGAGGCCACGGCCGTCGATGCGGACGCCCTCGGTGAGGACGCGCCGGCGCACGAGCGCCTTCTGCAGCGACCGGTACGCGGCCGACAGTTCCTTGCCACGTCCCTCGAAGGCCGCTCCCTCGCCCGCGAGGTCGGCGAGCAAACCGTCCTTGATCACGTCGAGGCGGTTCTCGCGGTCCTGCTTGTCCGCGATCGCCAGGGCCTCGCGCAGCGGCTCGGCCACCGCGGCCTCGACCGCGGCGTACGCGTCGTCCTGGTAGTCCGGGAAGAGCGGGAACTCCTGCGTCTCCTTCGCGGACTGCGCGGCCAGCGCCGACTGCGCCTCGCACAGCGCCTTGATGAACGGCTTGGCCGCCTCGATGCCCTCGGCCACGACCTCCTCGGTCGGGACGGTGGCACCCTCGCGCATGAGCTTCATCGCGTCGTCGGTGGCCTCGGCCTCGATCATGGCGATCGCGACGTCGTCGCCCACGACGCGGCCGGCCACGACCATGTCGAAGACCGCCCGCTCCTTGTCGGAGTGCTTCGGGAACGCGACCCACTGACCATCGATCAGCGACACCCGGACCGCCCCGGCGGGGCCGGAGAACGGCAGGCCGGACAGCTGCGTCGAGGCCGACGCGGCGTTCATGGCCAGCACGTCGTACGCGTCGTCCGGGTGCAGCGCCATCACGGTGATGACGATCTGCACCTCGTTGCGCAGGCCCTTGACGAACAGGGGGCGCAGCGGTCGGTCGGTGAGGCGGCAGGTCAGGATCGCCTCGGTCGAGGGACGCCCCTCCCGGCGGAAGAACGAGCCGGGGATGCGGCCCGCGGCGTACATGCGCTCCTCGACGTCCACCGTCAGCGGGAAGAAGTCGAACTGGTCCTTGGGGTGCTTGCCGACCGCGGTGGTCGACAGCAGCATGGTCTCGCCGTCGAGATAGGCGGCGACCGCACCGGCGGCCTGCCTGGCCAGACGGCCGGTCTCGAAGCGGATGGTGCGGGTGCCGAAGCGACCGTTGTCGATCACGGCCTCGGCGAACTGGATCTCGGGACCCTCCACGGGTGCCCTCCTTTTCGGATCGGCGCCGCGCATCCCGTAACGGTCATCGATCGAGGCCCACCGAACCGTTGTTCGGGGAGCCACTACCGAGGACCGGACGCGGACCGCGCCGGCGCGCTGTGTGCTTGTTCCTACATCTCACCAGACCAGCCCGGCCCCTGCAGGAGGGACCGGGCTGGTCTCGGAGCTCATCTCAACGGCGCAGACCGAGTCGCTCGATCAGCGAGCGGTAGCGGTTCACGTCGATCCGCTGGAGGTAGCCCAGCAGACGGCGACGCTGGCCCACGAGGAGCAGCAGCCCACGACGGCTGTGGTGGTCCTGCTTGTGGGACTTGAGGTGCTCGGTGAGGTCCTTGATGCGCTGCGTCAGCAGGGCCACCTGGACCTCCGGGGAGCCGGTGTCCGTCGGCGTCTTCCCGTACTCGGCGACGATCTGCTGCTTCGTGGCGGTGTCGAGCGGCATGGCTCTCCATTCGTGTCGTTGCGCGGTGCTCCCGGACCGATTCACGGGGCGCTCTGGATCCGCGGCCGTTCTGACGGCCCTCCTACCTTACCTGGTGCGCGGCGTCGCCAGTGGTCGCGCGGGCTGTGACGTTGGCGTCTCCCCCGCGCCCCGCCGAGGGACGGGCCGGCCCGAGGTCAGGAGACGGCCGTTCCCCGAACGGGCGGCGACGCCTGCCTTCCTGTCGCGTCCGTCACGGAGCCGGTCACGGCCGCCAGCACCGCGCGCACCGTCTCCCGCGGGAGCGAGAGGAGCGGGCGGGCGATCGTGCCGGGCCGCAGACCCGCGGCCCGGGCGGCCGACGCGACGGCCTCGCGCGCCTCGTGCCTGCTCACGGCCACGCCCGTCGTCCGGGAGGCCTTGACCAGGGCGTCCCGCCAGGCGGTCTCGAGCTTCCGGGCGGCCCCGCCGAGCACCTGGCGGCACGCCACGGCGGCCGGATCCCGGGGCTCCCCGGCGTCGTCCGCGACCAGGATCGCGTGCTTCGGGCCGGGCGTGCTGCGGCGGAACGTCAGATTCCACTTCCCCGTGAGGTCACCGCCCAGCGCCTGCTGCGCCGCCTGGCTGACGATGTCGGGGTGGTTGTTCGGGACCGCGACCGCGACACGGCGCGCGTTGACACCGAGCAGCACGCGGTAGAGCCACGTGCCGGGATCGTCGGACAGGTCGGCCGCGAGCGCCGACGACCTCGCGTTCCTGAGCGAGGCCTGGGCCGATCCGTCGAGGAGTGTCTCCAACGAGAGCTCGGTGGCAGCGGCGGGGGCGGTGAGGAACACGGTCGCGGCCACGGGCGTCGCGTCCCGTCCGTGCGCGGCCGCCAGGACGGCGTCGTGCACGGCCCGTCTCCCTGCGTCGCTGCCGGCCTCGACGGACTGGGCTCCGTGCGTATAGATGTTCACGGCGTCGGTGGTGACGCGGGCGAGGGATCGCCATGTGCGGGCGGTGGGGCGGCACACGTACTGGTCGCTCGCACTGCCCACGGCCTGGGCACCGACGTAGCGGTTGAAGTGGGGCAGGATCGCCTCGTAGACGAGGGAGAGCTCGCCGATCGCCCGTTGCACGGCGAGGCCGAGGCCGGGGTGATGGGTGCCGTACCCGTAGGCGAGGAGCAGGCGGCCGTGCTCGCGGTCGCGGAGCCCTTGGAGGCCGCGGGCGAGGAACAGCCGGACGCCGTCGGGCGTGTAGGGCGGGTCGGTGAAGACGAGGTCGGCGGTGCCACGCGCGATCTCGGGGAGCCCGATCCGGAGGTCGGCGTAGGCGGTCTCGATGTCGAGCCCGTGCTCCCCGGCGACGGCGTCGATGTAGCCGAGGAGGTCCTCGTCCACGTCGACGACGACGGCGCGTGCGGCGGGGTTGCGCAGGCACGTGACGATCGAGGTGAGGTCGTGGTCGCCGACGCACAGGAGGGTGGCCCCGGCCAGGTCGTACGTGCCGTCCATCCACAGGGCGCGGCGGACGGTGGTCTCCGGTGTCGCGGGCACGTGGTCGAGGGACTTCTTCGGGCGGGGGGCGCCGGCGACGATCCGTTCCATGTCGCGCAGGAGTCCGGAGGCGTCCGGGAGCAGGTCGTCACCGGGCAGTCCGAGGGCGGTCGCGGCGAGCTGGGGGGCGTCGGCCAGCTCACGGTAGGCGTCCGCCCGATCGGCCCGGATGCGCAGGGTGTCACCGGCGGTGAGGAGCTCCGCGCCGAGGGCCGTGACGACCTGCTCCACGAGTCGCCGCGGCAGTGCGGTGGACCGGACGACGTCGGCGAGGGTGGTGCCGTCCGCCAGCATGGTGAGGGCCTGCCGGTGGCCACGCCCGGCTGCGCCGAAGGTGCCGATGAGTTCCCGGACCGCGTCGATCGGAGGCGGGTCCTCGACGGTGCCCCGGACCTCACCGGCGGGAGAGTGCGATGCCATACGCGCAACCTATGTCACCGGATCACCAGCAGGTCCCCCGGGGTGCAGTCCAGCGCGTCGCAGATCGCGGTGAGGGTGCTGAAGCGGATCGCGCGGGCACGGTCGTTCTTGAGGACGGACAGGTTCACCACCGTCACGCCGACGATCTCCGCGAGCCGGGTGAGCGTCATCCCTCGGTCCGCCAGCAGCTCGTCGAGACGGCAGTGCACCCGCCCGGCGTCGTCCTCCGGTGGCATCAGACGAGGCCCTCGCTGTCACGCTGCAGCTTCTCACCGATGGTGAACGCCATCGCGAACGCCGCCAGCGCCAGGCCGCCGAACCACGGCAGGAAGTCGACCTGCAGCGAACCACCGGACGGGTGGTCGGGTGCCGACAGCACGGCCAGGACACCGTTGTGCTGGAAGGTCGCGAACACGAGGTGGAGGGCCGCGCCGCCGAGGATCACCGCCGCGATCAGGTTCACTCGCAGGGTGTTGGCGGGTGTGAACACGGCGCCCCGGAGCAGGGCTCGGCACAGGCCGATACCGAGGAACGCCACGACGATCCAGACGACCGGGTAGACCACCGAGGCGCCGAGCACGCCGGCATAGGTGGCCGGCGGCAGGTCCGACACCTGCACGATGATCGACCCGATGTCCGCCCCGACGAGTTCCCCGTCCGGGCCGAGCGGCACCTCCGCGCGCACTGCTTCGGGGGCTATCTCGACGGGCACGTCCCGGTTGGGCAACACCTCGGCAAGGCGGCGGACCAGTTCCGTCAACGCGAGGACGATCGTGACCACAGCCACGACGATCACCACGTGCACGTCACCCGACGAGGCGCGGAACCACTTCGGCGTCTTCATTCGACCCTCCTGGGCTTATCGAGTTTCGATGGTATCGAAACACGATAAGCCCAGGGCCGTCAAGGAGCTGACCTGCGGTCGAGGGCTGCGCGGACGATCTTCAGCGCGTCGTCGAGCTCGAGGCCGAGCTCGTGGGCCGTCGCCGCGTAGCGGTCGGCGGCCGCCCGGGCGGTCTCCAGGCGCCGGCTGCCGCCCGCGCTGACGAAGGTGCCCGCGCGACCGCGGGTCTCCACGAGGCACGCCGCCTCCAGTTCCCGGTAGGCGCGGGCGACGGTGTTCACAGCGATCCCGAGCTCACCGGCCAGGGCGCGCACCGTGGGCAGACGCGCGCCGACAGGCAGCGTGCCGTCGGCCATCTGGCGGGCAAGGCCGGTTCGAACCTGTTCGAACGGGGGGACGAGGGAGTCGGAGTCGATGGTGATCACGGCATCCACGATGCCAGTCACACGCCTGCCGTTGCACCCCTGTGGCGAGGTCGGTCGACACCGGACGGCACCGCACGGGTGCCGAGCGACTCAGGATCCGCTCAGGCGCTCAGGATCGCCCGCGCCCGGGCCACGTCGTCGTGCATCTGCGCGATGAGCGGTTCCATCCCGTCGAACCGGATCGTGGGCCGCAGATGCTCCGTGAACTCCAGGACGACCTGCTCGTCGTACAGATCGAGGTCGTCCCGGTCGAGCACGTACGCCTCGACCCGGCGCTCCACGCCGTCGAACGTGGGGTTCGTCCCGACGGAGATCGCGGCGGGCAGCACGCGGTCCGGGTCCGACGGCGCGCGTTCGGCCAGTTCCGGGCGGCGCAGCCAGCCGGCGTACACGCCGTCGGCCGGCACCATGCCGGCGATGTCTCCCAGGTTCGCCGTCGGGAAACCCAGCTCACGGCCACGTGCGTCGCCGTGCACGACCGTCCCCCGGACGCGGTGCGCCCGGCCGAGCACGTTCGCGGCCGCGGCCACGTCGCCCTCGCTCAGCGCCGCCCGAACCGCCGTCGACGACCACCGGTGGTGGTCCTCCCCGCCCACGTCCTCGATGGCCACCACCTCGAACCCGTGCTCGCCACCGAGCTCGACCATGGTGGACAGCGTGCCGGCGTTCTGCTTGCCGAAGCGCACGTCGTGCCCGACGACGACGGTCCGTGCCCGCAGCCCGTCCACGAGGTACTTCCCGACGAACTCCTGCGGGGTCTGCGCCGCGAAGTCGAGCGTGTACGTGACGACCAGCACACCGTCGAGGCCGGTCGCGGCCATCAGGCCGAGCCGGTCGGTCAGGCTCGTGATCAGTTCGGGCGCGGTCTCGGGGCGGTGCACCGCCGCCGGATGCGGGTCGAACGTCACGGCCACCGCCCGCCCGCCGTCGGCCCGCGCCAGCGACACGATCCGGCCGAGCACGGCCTGGTGGCCACGGTGCATGCCGTCGAAGTTGCCGATCGTCACCACGGACGGCCCGAAACCTGCGGGAACCTGGTCCAGGTCGGTCCACACCTGCACGCGGAATACTCCTTCGGCGCCGGAAGGGTCGCGCGGCCCTCCGGCCGCGGCGTTCGCGGCGGAGATGCCGCGCTGGACCAGCGTGCCACGCCGGACCCGGGAACGCGCAATCGCCGCGGGCGGTCAGCCGGGAAGGACGGCCCCGACCACGCCGAGGGAGTCCTGCCGGCAGAGGCCGGCGTGCCAGGTGCCGGCGTGCCAGGTGCCGTCAGGACCGTAGGGCCGGTTGCCTGACCGAGTAGATGAAGCCCGTGAGCCGGTGCTCCCCGAGCGACTGGCGCACCGTGAGGTCGAGGATCTTCAGGAAGTTGCCGAACTCGACCTCGGTCATCGTCGAGCCGATGAGCTGGATGTTCCGGTCGCCGACCGCCCGCCAACCCATCTGCGTCGGATCGAGCGGCTCGACGATGCTCTCGGTCAGCACCGCCGGGTACCGCGTCCGTACGACGACGCGCCCCTGAAGCGCCACGAGCGTCAGGTACGTCTCCTGGAACGCGATCCCGAGCTCGGTGTTCTCCGGCCACCACGGCAGCGCGGACACGAGCGCCTGCAGCAGCTCAGGACTGCTGTCGGTGCCCTCGGTGCCCTCGTCCACGATGTCGACGCTCGTCTCTCGCCCCACGAGGGCGGGGAGCGCCGCCACCACTGCCCCGACGTCTGCAAGACCCGCTGTTATCCGTACCCCCACGAGGCACAAAGGTATCAATCCGACATGGCACTCAGGAAGTCTGGAAGTGATTGACAATCACCATGAATTGGCTGATCAGCGGGTGACCAGAACCGGCTTGGCCAGTTCCTCGCCCTGACGGCGGGTGTCCTCCACCAGGGCGACGAGTTCTCCCGCCGGGCCGATCGCCGCGAGAACACCAGGTCTCCCGCTCGGCGCGATCCACTGCCCGAACCCCAGGGCCCGCGCCTCCGCCTCGCCCACCTCCCGCACCGGCAGCACACCACGAGCGGCGTCGGCGAGGGGCAGCGTCGTGAGCGTGCCGTCCTTGTCGGCCTGGACCTCCATCGCGTCCAGCGTCCGGGCCGCGTCGAGACCGTACCCGCCCACGCGCGTGCGGCGCAGCGCGGTCAGGTGCCCGCCGGTGCCGAGGTCGGCGCCGAGATCGCGGGCGAGAGCCCGGACATACGTCCCGGACGACACGGTGACCCGGACGTCCAGGTCGAGCACCGGAACGCCGGCGGCCTCCCCGGCGCGGGCGGCCAGCACGTCGAAGCGCGACACCGTGACGGGACGCGCCGCGAGCTCGACGTCCTGGCCGGCCCGGGCGCGCGCGTACGCGCGCTCGCCGTTCACCTTGATCGCCGAGACCGTGGTCGGCACCTGGAGGATGTCCCCCGTCAGGCGCCCGACGGCGGCACGGAGCGCGTCCTCGGCCACGCCGGAGGCACCCGCCGTCGACGTGATCTCGCCCTCGGCGTCGTCCGTGGTCGTGGCCACACCGAGACGGATGGTGGCGTCGTAGTCCTTGTCGGCGCCCACCACGTAGGTCAGCAGACGGGTGGCCTTCCCGACGCCGAGCACGAGCACGCCCGTGGCCATCGGGTCGAGCGTGCCCGCGTGGCCGACCTTGCGGGTGCCTGCCAGGCCTCGCGTCCGTGCGACCACGTCGTGACTGGTCCAGCCCGCCGCCTTGTCGACGACGACGAAGCCGTCGGGCGCGGTGGGACGCCGCGGAGGACGCCGTGCCGCCTGCCCGCGGCGCTGGGCGCCCGCGGTCACTGCTCGTCGTCGAGCTGCTGCTCGGACTGGTCCGCGTCGCCGGAAGCCTTCTTGTACGGGTCGGCCTCACCCGCATGCCGTGCCCCCGCGCGCAGGGCCGCCAGCTCGGCGTCACGGCGCTGCGCCTCGAGCAGCGCGGCGTCGAGGTGGGCCGCGCTCTCCGGCACCGCGTCGAGGTGGAACTCGATCGTGGGTGTGAGTCGGACTCCCGTCTGCCTGCCCACCTCGCTGCGGATCATCCCCGTGGCGCTCTTCAGCGCGGCGGCGGTGCCCTCACGGTCCTCGTCGGAGCCGTACACGGTGTAGAACACCGAGGCGTTCTGCAGGTCGCCGGTCACGCGTACGTCGGTGATCGTCACGAACCCGAGACGCGGGTCCTTGATCCGCGAGTCGAGCATCTGCGCGACGATCACCTGGATCCGGTCGGCGAGCCGCCGGGCACGAGGATTGTCGTTCATGGGTCTTCCCTTCTCCAAGAGAGGAGGCCGCGCGGGCAGGCCGCCGCCGTGGCGACGACGGCCTGCCCGCGCGGCCCCGGACACCGGGGTGGTGCGGCCGCGAACGGCCTCACCACCCGGGTGTCGTGTCGACGGGTCAGCTGCGCGGAACCTCGCGCATCTCCCACGTCTCGATGATGTCGCCCTCGGTGATGTTGTTGAACGTCCCGAGCCCGATACCGCACTCGAAGCCCTCGCGGACCTCCGTGGCGTCGTCCTTGAACCGCTTGAGCGACTCGACCGTGAGGTTGTCCCCCACGACCGTGCCGTCGCGCAGCACACGCGCCTTGGCGTTGCGGCGGATCTCGCCGGACCGGACGATCGAACCGGCGATGTTGCCGAACTTCGAGGACCGGAAGATCTCGCGGATCTCCGCGGTGCCCAGCTGGACCTCCTCGTACTCCGGCTTGAGCATGCCCTTGAGGGCCGCCTCGATGTCGTCGATCGCCTGGTAGATGACCGAGTAGAACTTGACGTCGACGCCCTCGCGGTCCGCCAGCTCCTCGACACGCTCGCCGTACTTGACGTTGAAGCCGAGGATCACCGCGCTGTCGACCGTGGCCAGGTTGACGTCGTTCTGCGTGATGGCACCCACACCGCGGTGGATGACGCGCAGTTCGACCTCGTCGCCCACGTCGATCTTGAGCAGTGCGTCCTCCAGCGCCTCCACGGCACCGGACACGTCGCCCTTGAGGATGAGGTTGAGGCTCTCGACCTTGCCCTTCTTGAGCTCGGCGTCGAAGTCCTCGAGGCTGATCCGCTTGCGGCGCTTCGCCAGCAGCGCGGCACGCTCGGCGGCCTGACGCTTCTCGGCGATCTGCCGTGCCGTGCGGTCGTCCGGCGCCACGAGGAACGTGTCACCGGCGCTCGGCACCGACGTCAGACCGGTCACCTGGACCGGACGGGCCGGAGTGGCGACCTCCACCGCGTCGCCGTGCTCGTCGATCATGGCGCGCACGCGACCGTGCGCGGTACCCGCCACGATCGCGTCGCCCACCTGGAGCGTGCCGGACTGGACGAGCACCGTCGCCACGGCGCCCCGACCGCGGTCGAGGTTGGCCTCGATGGCGACACCGCGCGCGTCCTTGTTCGGGTTCGCCCGCAGTTCCAACGACGCGTCGGCCGTCAGCAGGACCGCCTCGACCAGGTCGTCGATACCGATGCCCGGCTTGGCCGCGACGTCCACGAACATGGTGTCGCCGCCGTACTCCTCGGCCACGAGGTTGTACTCGGTGAGCTGCTGGCGGACCTTGGCCGGGTTCGCGCCGTCGACGTCGATCTTGTTGACGGCCACCACGATCGGCACGCCGGCGGCCTGCGCGTGGTTCACCGCCTCGACCGTCTGCGGCATCACGCCGTCGTCCGCCGCGACCACGAGGATCGCGATGTCCGTCACGTCCGCGCCACGGGCACGCATGGCGGTGAACGCCTCGTGGCCCGGGGTGTCGATGAACGTGATGGCGCGGTCGACGCCCTCGTGCTCGTGGTGGATCTGGTACGCACCGATGTGCTGCGTGATACCACCGTGCTCGCCCGCGACGACGTCCGACTTCCGGATGGCGTCGAGCAGCTTCGTCTTACCGTGGTCGACGTGACCCATGACGGTCACGACCGGCGGCCGCGGAAGCTGGTCCTCCTCGGACTCGCCGGCCTCCTCGGCCTCCAGGTCGATGTCGAAGGCCCCGAGCAGTTCCCGGTCCTCCTCCTCGGCCGAGACCATCTCGATCACGTAGCCGAGCTCGGCGCCCAGGGTCCCGAACGTGTCCTCGTCGAGGGACTGCGTGGCCGTGGCCATCTCACCGAGGTGGAACAGCACCGTCACGAGCGCCGCGGGGTTCGCGTCGATCTTGTCGGCGAAGTCGTTCAGGGACGAGCCCTGACGCAGCCGCACGACGGTGGAGCCGTTGCCCCGGGGCACACTGACGCCGCCGAGCGACGGCGCCTGCATCGCCTCGAACTCCTGGCGCTTCTGCCGCTTGGACTTCCGGCCCCGGACCGGGCGACCGCCGGCACGCCCGAAGGCGCCCTGCGTCGACCCGCGACCGCCGCCGCCGCGTCCGCGGAAGCCGCCACCGGGGCGACCGCCACCGGGAGCTCCCCCCGGACCGCCCGGGGCACCGCCGCCGCGGCCACCGGGGCCGCCACGACCGCCACCGGGTCCCGGACGCTGGCCGGGACGCGGCATCGACGTCTTGCCCGGCATCATCCC
>NZ_JAFMPK010000004.1 GCF_017349295.1 Myceligenerans salitolerans | reverse complement strand
TGTGGGTGTGTTGAAGGCCCCCGCTCACGTGTGTGAGTGGGGGCCTTCATGAAGAGGGGTCCGGCGGCGTCCTACTCTCCCACCCCCTGTCGAGGGCAGTACCATCGGCGCTGTAGGGCTGAGCTTCCGGGTTCGGAATGGAGCCGGGCGTTTCCCCTACGCTATGACCGCCGTAACATTATCGAGTTGTTCAACCTTCCCCGG
>NZ_JAFMPK010000049.1:179872-200186 GCF_017349295.1 Myceligenerans salitolerans | reverse complement strand
GGGCGGATTCAACTGGTCGTCGCAACAGGTTGCTGTTCGGTAGATCGTAGGTGCTCGTTCCAGGCTTCGGTGGGAGTTCGCCAGCCGAGTCTCTTGCGGGGTCGTGTGTTGAGGGCGTGGGCGACGGCGGTGAGGTCGGCGGCGCTCCAGCGGGACAGATCGGTGCCTTTGGGGAAGTACTGGCGCAGTAGCCCGTTGGTGTTCTCGTTCGTTCCTCGCTGCCAGGGGCTGCGGGGATCGGCGAAGTAGACCTTGAGGCCGGTGTCGATGGTGAACTGCGCGTGGGCCGACATCTCCTTGCCGCGGTCCCACGTGAGTGATCGTTTCAGGTCGTCGGGAATCGACGCCAGCGCCTGGGTGAGGGCCTTGTTCATCGAGAGGGCGCCGTAGCCGGAGAACGCGGGGCCGTTCTTGGCGATGGGCTGCTCGCGCCAGCCTGCTTCTCGAGGGAGGTGAACGAGGGTGGTGTATCCCGTGGTGCGTTCGACGACGGTCCCGATCGCCGACCGGTTGATGCCGATGATCAGATCGCCCTCGTGGTGGCCGGGGATCGCCCGGTCTTCGGCTTCGGCGGGCCGCTTGCTGAGGAGTGTGTCCTCGCTGACGTGGGCCCAGGCCGCCCGCTTGGAGCGGGCACGCGGCATCCGCAGGGCTCGGCCGGTGCGCAGGCAGAGGATGAGTTCCCGCTTGAGCCCGCCCCTGGCCTCGATGAACAGCGCCTGGTAGATCGCCTCGTGGCTGATCCGCATGGACTCATCATCGGGGAAGTCGACCTTGAGGCGGTGGGAGATCTGCTCCGGGCTCCACGCGTTGACCCACCGACGGTCCTGGCGGTGCGGCTTGTTCAGGCCCTTCCACGCCCGCTCCGTAGGGCCGGCGACGATCTGGCCGCTCGGCATGCGGATCTGCCCTGAGAGCCGCTCTTCGACGTACTCGCGCAGCCGCTGGTTCGCCGCGAGCTTCGCCGTCTTGGGCCGGCGTGCATACATCTCGGCTTTCCACTGAGCCACTGAGGCCCGGTAGTCGAGCTTGCCGCCCCTGGTCGCCGCGTTGCGGCGCAACTCCCTGGAGATCGTCGACGGGCTCCGCCCGAGCGTGGCGGCGATCTCGCGCACACCCTTACCGAGCGCGTTGAGGATCGCGATCTCCTCACGCTCCGCGAACGAGAGATACCGACCCGACGCAGCAGGCCAGGAATACGGCGTCATGCCGCCAGCGTGCCGGAACCACCGCTGCCCCACGGCCTGCGCCACGCCGACCGCCTCCGCCGCCTCTCGAGGCAACAGACCCGTGGCGATCTCGTCCCAGAACTGCCGCTCCACGACACGAGGAAGACTCGGCGCCCCTGGCGACTTCAACGTCCCACGTCCCGTAACCTCCCGCACCCAAGCCGACGATCGACCCATGACACCCTCCTGACCTCGGGTGTTGCAACCACCAGTTGAGCCCGCCCAGTTCCGGGCTCGACGCACCCAGAAGGCTCTGGCCCGCCACCACCTGGTCGGGTCGATGGGTCGCGTGGCGTCCTCAGCCGACAACGCCGCGATGGAGTCGTTCTTCTCGCTGCTGCAGAAAAACGTCCTGGACCGCCGTCCCTGGCCAACACGCCAGGACCTGCGGATCGCGATCGTGACCTGGATCGAGAAGACCTACCACCGCAAGCGACGACAAAGATCACGCGGCCGGCTCACACCGATCGAGTTCGAGACCATCTACCCTGCAAACCTGACCCAGGCTGCCTAACCCCACCTGTCACCTATCCGTGCAGCAGACCCTCGCGTGCCTGTGGTCGGTCGCATCAGGGCTCGGGCCGGACAGCTGTCGGTCCTGCGCTACCGTTCCCGCCGTGACCAACAATCCGGGGATCTCGCTTGCTGCCAAGACCGAGCTGCTGGCCACGGCGCTCCACGAGAGCCGAGGAGGCGGGTGGACGATCACCGAACCTGGCTTCGTCCGCGGCCCGGGTTCTACGGCGGTGGCGATCCAGCCCGACGACTCCGGGACGCCCTCGCACCTGGACCTGGAGTTCATCTTGAACGTCGACCGCCGCGAGGAGACGTCGGTCGTGGACTGCGTCACCGGCGTCGCGAAGGACCCGTTCGACGCCGTGCGGCATGCGATCTTCCAGTGGCTGCAGACGACCGGTGCGGCGGTGTTCGAGCTGTTCGAGCAGCAAGGTGAGATCGCCGGCCACTTCTCCCATGATGACCCGCTCGGTGTCCCGGGTTGGCACACGATCGGCGGGAACGCTCTGGGATGGGGGTATGGAGCAACAGACCATGCCGTACGTGACTGGATGGTGGCCAACCCGCCATGGGTTCCGATCGCGGAGGACCTCAAGTCGGGTCTGGACCGTGAGCAGTTCAACGGGATCAAGCTGTACATCGCCTCCAGCGAGACCTTCACGACCGCCGAGGTCCGGATCAACGGACAAATCCATGAACCGTCAAGCCAGGCGCTGGCCGTGCTGGACTGGCCGCGGACCGTCGACCTGTCCGTCGGGCGGACCTACCTGCTCCTCCTGCACGGCGACACCACGACCAGCTGACCGGCGATGAGTTTTGATCTGACGGTGCTCGCGACAGCGCCTGGCACTTCCGATGAGGACGTTCGCGCCCAGGCGCTGCGCTGCGGCGAACCTGATCACCCCGAGGGGGACCTCGATCCTCGAATCGTGGCCTTCTACGACGACTTCCGCGCCGCCTTCCCCGACTCCGGTCCGGGGTCGCGTCGCGACGACACGCCGTGGGCGTCCGCACCGCTCGGACTCGGGATCGATCACGTGTCGATGAACCTCCGCCACGGCCCAGCCGGCGACGTCATCGGCCTGATCCTCGAACTGGCCGCGCACCATGACCTCGTGATCTACGACCCGCAGAGTGACGAAGTCACGCGGCCGACCGGGTGAGGCGCCCAACCACCCAGTCGGCTTCCTCAGGGAGCACCGCGAGCGAGCGCACGCCAGCCCGGCTCACCCCTGCTGAACCGGACGGTCGTGCTCCATACCGTGAGCGCACCGGCGCCAACCGACCAGGCGCCTGGAAGCCACGGCTCGACAGCCCTGCCAACCTGCCCGAGACCACCTGAAGACCCTTGCCGAGAAAGCCCGACACCGCGCCACGGACACCCATCCACCCAGCAGCCGACCAGCAGCATCCACCCGATTCGAAGTGACACGGTTCCCGACACGATTGCCGCCCTTGAGACGCGATCTGACACGGTTCCAGCGACCCCCACCGCCCACGGTTGCCCACCGATACCCGCCCGTGGGCGCGCTGGACCCGCGCGACGCGAGAACGGCAGGATCCAGCCGTTCTCACGGCATGAACAGGGCGCACGACCGCCCACCGGCTACGTCGGCCGCAGTGCCGAGGAAACGCAGGTATCGGTTCGTCGTGGCGATCGACTCGTGGCCGCACCATGCCTGCACCGTGCCGGAGTCGACTCGGCGGGCCAACCACAGGCAGGCCGCTGTGTGCCGGAGGTCGTGCACACGGCGGCACGCGGCAGCCCATCACCAGGAGAATGTCCGCGCGGCGTTCGTCGCGGTCCTCCCAGATGAGGCAGGGCTCTCCCGCCAGGAAGCGACCCGTGGACCGGCAACCATGATCGAGCAGTCGCCCGATGCCGTTCGACTGAGGGTCGGACGGACCCCGATACCGACGCGGACGGGGAAAGGTGCCCATGGCGGGCCGGCCTGTTGATCTGGTTTCCTTGACGTGACCAGCGGATACATCCTGATCCGCCAGGCAGAACGTACACACGTACCAACAGTGGGGAGTCGTGCGTGAGCGGCAACTTGTACGGCGCCGACATCGAGGCGTTGCGGGCACTCGCTGACCGGATCGCTCAGGGCGGCGAGACCTTGAACGGCGTGGTCGGCATCGTGGAGGCCGCCATGCCTCATCCGGAGCAGTGGAGCGGCCCGGACGCCGAGATCTTCCGGGACGAGTGGTACGGATCCCACGGCCCGCTGATCACGGCGACGGCCCAGGCGCTGGCCCAGGCCGCCGATACCGCACGCGGCAACGCCGACGACCAGGCCGAGACGTCCGAAAGTCTGGCAGGTGGCGGCGGCATCGGCAGCGGCGGCGCGACGAACCCGTTTTCCGGGAGCTCCGTGTCGTCCACGGCAGCCCTTTCGGTGCATGACTGGCGCAGCGACGTCCCTGTCCCCTCGGAGTGGCTCCAGGACTTCGCGGACGGGATGGGAACCGCCTCCACGGTCGGCGGTTTCATCACCGACGCCCTGGAACTCCAGGAGGACTGGGCGGGCCCCGCCGGAGTGGCGAACAACTTCCTGGTCGGGGTCGGGATCCTGAGCGACTCCTATACGACGGTCGACTCCGGGATGGCCTTTCTCCGCGAAGGTGGCTCCGACAACTTGTACGAGGCCGGAGACGGGTTCGTCGCAGCAGCTCTCGCCGCCGGGACCCTCGGCAGCGGCCCCGCCGCCCCGATCTTCGCGACCGCCGAGACGATCTGGGGCGGCGCAAGCAACGTGAACAGCGCCATATCGGATAAGCCTCTCTCGCAGAACCTGATCGACTACGGCAACCCCTTGGGCCTGGGATTCATGGCAGTGTCCGACACCACGTTCTCCGAGCACTTCGCGGAGGCGGCCGATGTCGTACTCGACCTGTCTGCGGGCACCGCAACCCAGGACGACGTCCAAGGAGTTCTCGACGACGTCCCCTTCGGCGTCGGTGGCCTCCTCCGGTTCTGACGGCGGTGGTTCCACCAGGCATGCCGGATGTGAGCGACCTACCGAAAGAAGGACATGACGATGCCCGATGAGACAGCCGCCGTCGCACCACAGGACAACGCGGGCACGAGCAGCGCCCGGATCGATCTGTCCTCGGTCGAGCTCTTGGCGCTGGTCTCCATGCGCAGCAACGCGGCGACGGATCGTGCCCGGGCGATGCTCGGACTGCCCGAGGACGGACTCGATTCACCGCTCGCCTCGGCAGGTGTCAGTTCCCTGCTCGTTCGGCAGCTGGCCACGGCGAGTCAAGGCAGGCTCGCCCCGCAGGGACCGGCGAACGTGATCGCGAGGACCCTGATGGACGCGCAGGAGTGGACAGAGGCCATCGGAACGACCGGCGACGCGACCAACGTCGCCGCGGTGGTGCGCTCCGCGGACGGGACCGTGCTGTTCGAGCCCAGACCGTACAACGTGTGGAATGTCTGGCCGATGCCACAGGACGATCCACTCCCCGTGATCGGTGCCCGGTTCGTCGAGGCCACCTTCGGCAACCTGCCGGCAGACAGGCCTTTCACCGGAAGTGTGCGGGTGATCGACGACGACAGCACGACACGCTCGGCGGTCGTCACCGTGACCGAGGACGAGTCGTGGACCCTGGCGAGCGGCCCGGGCGGCGAGCTCTCCACACCCGCCCCGACCGCGCCCGACCCGACTTTCCACATACTCGCCTCGAGCCTGGCGTGACGTCGGCGGCGGCCGCAGAGACGAGAGGAACCCCATGACGAACCAGACCTCCCCACCGGACGTCCGGAAGACCATCTCCGGATTCACCGCGTTCGAGATCGCCGCGCTGTTGTCGTCGGCAGAATCGGATGCCGCGCTCCGCACCGGGCAGATGATGCATCTGCCCGACGTCGAAGCCGACTCCCGCGTCGTCGGGATCGGGATGAGCACACTGATCGCCCGCGGAAAGATGCGGACCGACGGCAGGGTTCGCCCGGTGGACGATGCGGCGGCCCTGGTCGGAATCTGCGGTAGGGCGACCACCTGGATCGAGGTCACGACGATCGCCGACGAGAAGACGTCAGTCGCCCTGTTCGTCTCGGCCGCCGGAGGAACCGTTCTCCTGGAGCCCGCACCGTACGGGATCTGGGCTGCCCTGCCGGTCAAGGCCGGTGTCGCGATCGGGCGAGCGGCCACCCGCTACGTGAGCAGTACGCGCGAAAGGACATCGACGCCTTCGTACGGTGCGAGCTTCAAGCTGACGCGATCGAGCGGCCCGGTTCGTACGGCTGCTGTCAAGATCGATGGCGAAGGGGCGTGGCGCCTGCAGGCCGGCGAGCTCGACAAGCCGCAGCCACCCCGGACGATCGGTGCCGACCCGACGTTCGCCGTACTCGCCGAGGCGGTGGGCCTAGGAGTGGACCGGTGATGTCCACCCGACCGCGCGGTCGGGTCGCGCGATGCGAGTGATCAGGCGACGTCCTAGCGTGGAGCGGTCAACCGGCTGAAGCCCAGCCAGCACGCCGACGGGCGCCGAGAGGAGAGGCATGTGGTTCGACTCCTGGAGTGACCTGCTGCGGGTGGTCGCGGTGGGGACGGCTGCGTATGTCGTCCTGGTGGTGGTGCTCCGGCTGTCGGGCAAGCGCACTCTCGCCAAGCTCAATGTCTTCGACCTCGTGGTCACCGTTGCCCTGGGCTCGACCTTGGCGACCATCCTGCTCAGCGCGGATGTCGCCTGGGCCGAGGGGGCCGTGGCCTTCCTCGTGCTCGTGCTGCTGCAGATGCTCGTGTCCTGGAGCACCTCTCACGGTGGGCCCGGCCGGTCCTTGGTGACGGCGCGTCCGACCACTGTGCTGCGTGACGGTGTGCTGGACGAGGCAGCGATGACGGATCAGCGCCTCACCGCGGCAGAGATCCGGCAGGCGGTGCGCGGCACCGGCGCCGGCGGGTTCGATCAGGTCGCTCGGGTGGTGCTGGAGACCGATGGGACACTCAGTGTCATCACCGTCGGCAAGCTCGGAGACCGTAGCGCTCTGGAACCCGAGGACCGATAACGGCTCGTCCCGGCTCAGCCCTCGGCGTCCTCCCGCATGGGCGGACAGGTTCCTCCGGGCCGCGTGAGGAGTTCGAAGTGCCAGATCTCGTTCGCGTACACCTGGCACAGGCCGTAGTCGGTGCCGTGCTGGATCAGCCAGTAGGCGCCCTCGGTGGGGCCGATGTCGACGGCTTCGCCGCTGACGTGCTGGGACGTCTCCGCATCCGCGACGGTGCGCCGGGCCTCGGCAGCGCCCTTGTTCCGGACCGCGTCGTCGTACAGCTTCTGCTGGTAGGCAGGGCTCCGCCATCCGCTCGTGATCCAGAAGTCGATGTCGGCGGTGTCGGCGTCGTCCGCGGCCTGGCGCACTGCGGCACGGAGCGCGGGGTCGAGGCGGGTGATCGCGGGGAGGTCGTCGTCGGGCGCGGCCGTGCCGCCGGGGATGTCTCCGCCGGCTTGGCCGGTCGATCCGCTCGGCCGCGGACTGGTGTCCAGCACGTCCCGGGCCGCGAGGACCGCCGGACCCGCGGCGCGCTCGATCAGGGGGTAGGCAGCGGCTGCTACGAGAAGGGTGACGGCCGCCATGAGCAGGATGACGGTCACACGTCGCCTGCCACGCCTGCCGCTGTGAGTCGGGCTCGCCCCGGCACGGGTGTGGGCGGCCTGGAGGCGTTCCTGAGTGCTCGTGTCCATGACACGAGGACACCGGAGACGATGTTGCGAGAGCGTCTTCGGTTCTCGATACGCTGCCGATAACTCGCTCCGGGTAGCGTCTGAAGGCATGCGCGTGCTGGTGGTGGAGGACGAGCCCTACCTCGCGGAGGCGATCCGCGACGGGCTGAGACTGGAGGCGATCGCCGCCGACATCGCGCACGACGGCGCCACCGCGCTGGAACTCGTCACCCTCACCGCGTACGACGTGGTGGTGCTCGACCGTGACATCCCCGAGGTGCACGGCGACGAGGTCGCGCGCCGGCTCGCCGCCGAGCACGCGGGTGTACGGATCCTGATGCTGACGGCCGCCGGTGAACTGACGGACAAGGTGGCGGGCTTCGAACTGGGGGCCGACGACTACCTCACCAAGCCGTTCGCGATGCGGGAACTCGTGGTCCGGTTGCGGGCCCTGGCCCGGCGTCCCGAGGCGGCGTCCCCTCCCGTGCTCGAACTCGGTCCGGTGCGCCTGGACCCGTTCCGTCGCGAGGTCTACCGCGACGGCCGGTACGTCTCCCTGACGCGCAAGCAGTTCGCTGTGATCGAGGTCCTGATGAACGCCCGCGGCGGGGTGGTGAGTGCGGAGGAGCTGCTCGAACGCGCCTGGGACGGGAACGCCGACCCGTTCACCAACGCCGTCCGCATCACCATCTCCACGCTGCGCAAGAGCCTGGGTGACCCCTGGCTGATCCACACCGTGCCCGGCGTCGGGTACCGGTTCGGCGAGCGGCCCGAGGGTGAGCGGCGATGAGCCGGCCGGTGGCCGTGGCCCGGCGGCGCCCCGGCATGTCGGTGCGCCTGAAGCTCACCCTCAGCTACGCGGGGTTCCTCGTGGTCGCCGGGGCGGCGCTCTTCGCCGGTCTGCTCGCGGTGCTGCGGTTCGTTCCCGACGAGAACCTCTACGTGTACGACGGCGGCTTCGCTCCGAACCGCTCGGACCTGCTGGAGGTGGCCGTCCCGACGTCGGGCGCGGCCCTGGTCTTTCTCGCAATCGTCGGGCTGGCGGGCGGGTGGGCCCTGTCCGGGCGGATGCTCGCGCCGCTGGACCGCATCAGCCGGGCTGCCGCGCTTGCCGCGGACGGCTCGCTCACCCACCGGGTCGCGCTCGAAGGGCCCGACGACGAGCTGCGCCGGCTCGCCGACACGTTCGACGTCATGCTCGAGCGCCTCCAGCACGCCTTCGACGAGCAGCGCCGCTTCACCGCCAACGCGTCGCACGAGCTGCGCACGCCCCACACCGTGACGAGATCCCTGCTGGAGGTCGCGATGGCCGACCGCGAGGGGCGGGACGTCGACCGGCTCCTGAGCCGGCTGCACGAGACCAACGAGCGCTCGATCGTGCTGGTGGAGTCCCTGCTGCAACTCGCCAGGCTCGACCACGACGAACTCCCCACCGAGCCGACGGACCTGTCCGACGTCGTGCGCGAGGCCGTCACGATGCGGGAGACCACGCCCACCGCCGCGCCCGAGGCGGCACCCGCTGCCGCCCGCGGCGGAGCAGAGGCGGCCGGGCCGGAGCCGGAGCTGGCCACCGCGCTCGACCCGGCGCCTCTCCAGGGCAACCACGTCCTTCTCGTCCAGCTCGTCGCCAACCTGCTCGGCAACGCCGCACGTCACAACCTCCCGGCCGGCGGTCGCATCGAGGTCCGCACCGGGCTCGACGCCTCGGCCCGCCCCACCCTCGTGGTGGAGAACACCGGCACGGTCCTCGACCCGGCCCTCGTCGCCACCCTCACCGAGCCCTTCGTCCGCGGATCCGCGCGAACCCGGGGTCAGGGCCGTCCGGCCGGAAGCGGTCTGGGCCTCGCCATCGTCGGCTCCATAGCCCGCGCCCACGCCGCGCACCTGGTCCTCCGCCCCCGGCCCGGCGGCGGCCTCGTCGTGGACGTGACGTTCGAGCGGCCCGGCCCGGCTTGAGCGCACTGCCCGCAGTTCACCTCAGCGCCGCGGTCCGTCGCCGAAGGCGTGTGACCTCTCGAGGCGAGCACGTGATGTCTCCGGCCGGGGTGTTACCCGAGCGCACGAGCGGACATATCAAGACGTGAGCAGATTACGAGGACTTCCCGGCGGTAGATTCTCAGGTGGCTCGACGGGGACCCCGCGCTCATGCGGGAACTGCGGTCCGGCAGCACGGCCGGCGCACTGGGAAGCGCGTCCTGGGACGGTGCTTGCGTCCGGGCGTGACCTTCGCACCCCGTCCCCGGAGTCTGGCCCGCTAACACAAACCTCAGGTTCGTGCCTATTATGCCTAATATCCATTTCATATTGTCGCGCCCGGGTCGCGTGGTTAACGTGTGAAACGCGAACGCGCCACTGCTTCGCTCGCAGGGCTCTCCTGCGATTCCGAATTCTGGAAGGAACCCTTTATGTACGGCAACAGCCTCATTGACTACATCCTGTGGGCCCTGCGCGAGATCGTCGCGACGATCGGGCTCTGAGCTGCCATGACGCGCTCGCTCAGCGCTGATCTCCGCTGACGGCGGGTGCGCGGCACCACGAATCCCGTGCGCGGGCGCCCGCGCACGGGATTCGCTGTTGCCAAGGCCGGGGAGTGCATTCTTCTCGGAACACCCGAGGCGTCCTGTGGGCTCTTGCCTCTGTCGTGATTTCGGCATTCCCGGGCCGCTCGTCCGGAGGCCGTCGTTCCGCGACCCGCGCGAAGGTCGCGCCGGCCCTCGTGTCGAGAGACCGCACCCGGCTCCGTCCTAGGGGTGAGCGCGGCACACCGGGTGCCGCGCCCTGACATCGGAGGCATCCATGAACGCACCGTCCACCACCCCGGCCCGCCGTGTCGTCGCGAACATCGCGCTGACCCTCGACGGCTGCTACCGCGGCCCGGGAGGCCCGGCAGACCTGGCCGCGATCGTCCCCTACGCCACGACCGACGTCGCACGCGACCACCTGGCACGGTTCGTGGCCACGTCGACGACGGCGGTCCTGGGCCGCTCCAACGCCGAGGGCTTCCTCGGATTCTGGCCCGGGGTGATCGAGGCCGAGGGCGCCGATCCCCGTGACGTGGCCTACGCCCGGTGGCTCGTCTCGGCCGAGAAGGTCGTCTTCTCGACGACGCTGACCGAGGCGCCGTGGGAGAACGCGCGGGTCGTGAACGCGCCCGCGGCCGACGTCGTCGCGGAGCTCCGGACGCGCGGAACCGGCGACATCCTGGTCAACAGCAGTATCAGCGTCATCAAGGCGCTGCTGGCCGCCGACGCGATCGACCGCCTGGAGATCCTGCTCGTACCGGAGCTGGTCGGCGGGGACGCGCGGCTCTTCGAGGAAGGGCTGCCCGCGTCCAGCTGGTCGCTGGCCCGGCAGGCGGCCGGTGACCGCGGGGAGCTCAGCCTGACCTACGACCGAGTCCGCCCGGCGGCGTGAGCCCCACCGGCCGGCAGCGCGACCTCGCTCTTCGCCGCGGGTCCGGCGGAGGCGGATCGTGGCCGGCGTCAGGAGACGCGGCGGCGCGCGACGAACCAGCCCCCGCCCACCCCCGCGACCGCGGCGGTGACCACCACACCGGCGACGAGCGGACCCGTCCCGACCAGACGCACGTCGGCGGGCTCCGACATCGATCCCGCCGGCGCCTCGGCGAGCGTCGCGGCCGTGGCGACGAAGGTCGGCGCGGGGTGGTCCCCGGCGGGGTCGGTGTCGGTCCACTCGTAGGCGGCGCCCGACGGGCAGCCCTGCTCGGCCGGGAAGGAGAACGACTGGCCCACGGTGCCCGTCACCCGCACGTCGAGCGTGAACTCGGCACGCTCGCCGTCGGGCACGGGCTCGCCCTGCCAGTGCACGGATCCCGGCTGGACGTGGGCGGTCCAGCCGTCGGTGGGACCGGCCGCGAGGGCCTCGACCCCGTCGGGCATGGTGACGTGCAGCGTGTCGGTCGGCTCGCCCTCGCAGCCGTGGTCGAACGTGAACGTGAGGGTCGTGGTGCCGTCGCCGTTCGGCTCGACCGTCTCGATCAGGACGTGCGCCGCCGCGGGCGCAGCGGTCAGGAGGCACAGGACGCCGGTGGCGAGGACGGCCAGCAGGCGCTGCACGCCGAACCGGAGCGGCCTTGGTCGTGTGCGGCGGGCGATGGGCGTGCTCACGATGTCACCTCGACAGGAATGTCCACGATCGGGTTCTCGTACTTCGACGTCCGCACGCTCAGCGTGACGGTCCAGCTCCCCGGCATCGTCAGGTCGAGGGTGGCCTCGTACGTGCCGGGTCCGGTCTCGGTGAGCGGATGCGTGAAAGGTCCGATGGCCGGATCGGCGAGCGTGGTCGTGAGTTCGGGAGGCGAGACGGGTTCGACCGGGGCGCCGTCACCGTCCAGGAGTACGACCTCGAGCGAGTTGACGCCCACCCGTCCCGGCGTGACGCGCGCCTGGAGCGTGCCCTCACCGAGGTCTTCCGTCACGTCCACGGTCTCCGGGGCGGTGGCGACGTCGTCGGCAGCGGGCGACACGGGGCTGTTCGAGACGAGAACGCCCGTTGTCACCAGGACGACGCCAAGGAGCACGGCCTCGGCGGCGACCGTCCGGCCGAGCCGGCGCCGCGCGACGGCGCCGGGCGAGCCCGCCGTGGCCGGCCCGCGCTCGGCGACCGCGGCCGCCGGCACCAACCGGTACCTGTTCCAGGCGGCGATCGCGACGACGCACAGGGCAAGTCCCGTCTTGACCAGCAGCGTGCGCCCGTAGTCCGTACCCAGGAGGGCGTCGGCCGTGCCGACGACGCGCCAGCCGAGCGTCACCCCGGTCAGGGCCAGAGCCAGTACGAGCCATGCGCCGAGCGTCGAGAACCGCGCGACGGTCACCGCGGCGCGCCGCGGTTCCAGCTCCGCCGAGGGTGCGAGGACGAGCGCCAGCCCGACGACGCCGCCGAGCCACACCGCACCGGCCGAGACGTGCAGGACGTCCGACGCCAGGACGAGCCAGGCGGGACCGAAGGTCCGGGTGTGCCCGACCACCACAAGCGCGCCGAGCGCGAGGGCCGCCCCACCGAGCGCGAGACCCGCGGGCCAGGCGGCACGGGTCTCCCGCCCGGCCCGCGGTGCGGCGAGCGTCGCCGTGACGAGCCCCGCGAGGCCCAGCCCTCCGGCGACGGCGGTGTCGGACCCCATGCCGGCCGCCCACGTCGCGGGGGCGACGACGGCGCCGAGCCCGGCTCCGGCCTGCCAGGCCGAGGTCAGCGGGATCGCGGCGGCGAGGGCGACGCCCGCGACCACGAGCCCGATGCGGCGCAGGCGCTGGAGCCGGCGCCGGAGTGCCGCCGCTGCGCCCGGCGTCACCTGGAGCACGAGCAGTTCGAAGACGACCAGCCCGGCGACGAGAAAGGTGCCGGCGTACCCGGCGGCCTGGTCGATCGCGCGGGTGGCGACGAGCGCGGCCGTCGGCTCGGTCACCGGGACGTCCACGCTCGTGTCACTGGGCGCGCCGACGGAGAACGAGAACGCGCCGGCCACGGGGTGGGTGTCGAGCGAGACGACGCGCCAGCTGACGACGTAGGTGCCGGTGCCGAGTGGTCCGTCGGGCGTGATCACGACGGTGTCGTCGACGGCGACGGCCGTCGCGGCGACGGCCGAGCCGTCCGCGGCGAGCACGGTGGTGCTCTCGGCGACCACCCGGACGGGCTCGTTGAAGGTGATCGTGACCTCGTCGGGCGGCGCGTCCAGGACGGCGCCGTCCCGCGGGTCGGTGCCGACGAGAACGGCGTGGGCCGCGGCCGGGCCGCCCGTGAGGATCACGAGCAGTCCGGCCACGGCGCCGACGACGGCCGCCATCGCCCGGCACCAGGGTCCGGGGCGGGGCATCGTGCGACCTCAGCCCTGGGCGCGGGACCGCAGGAACGCCAGGAGGCCGAGCACCAGGCCGCCCGCACCGAGCAGCAGCGCGACCCAGGTGAGGGCGGGTGTGCCCGCCTCGGTGCCGGTGCTGCCGGACGCGTCGTCCTCGGAGGCGGCGGACACGTTCTCCGCGTCCGCGTCCGCGTCCGCGTCCGCGTCCGCGTCCGCGTCCGCGTCCGCGTCGCCGTCGTCGTCGGAGGCCGTGGCGGCGTCGCCGCCGCCCTCGGCGGCGGTGAGCACGAAGGACGGTGCCGGGTAGTCCAGCTCGTCGCCGCTCTCACCGTCCTCGGGCACCTGCACCCAGGCGGCCTCGCCCTCCTCGCACTCCTGGACGGCGGGGAAGACGAGCGTCTCGCCCTCCGCCTCGGGAAGCTTGAGCGACAGCTCGAACGCGTCGCGCAGGTCGTCGGGCAGCGGGGTCCTGGCGGTGTAGACCACCTCCGCGACCCGCTCGGTGTACTCGCCCCCGTGGCCGTCGTCGACGGGCTCGTCCAGGTCTTCCATGACCTTCTCGACGTCCCAGTTCGGGTTCACGCTCGGAGTCACCGTGATGACCTGTTCGGGCATCTGGATGGAGACCTTCTCCGTGGAGGAGCCGTCACATCCGTGCGGGATGCTGAGCGTGAGCAGGGAATACGCTCCGGCGGCGGTCGTGCTGGGGGTCACGGTGACGTGGGCCGAGGCGGCGGTCGCGCCGGTGACGACGAGGCCGGCGGTGAGCGTGGTCGCGCCGAGGGCGCGCAGGATCGTGCGCATGGTGAAGCCTTTCGGGAAGAAGTGTGCGGATCACGCCCGGCACCTTCTCGACGGCGCGGCGTGACCGGCCCGGCGTCGCGAGGGCGACGCCCGGTCGGGGTGGTCGGAGGTCAGGCCGCCACGGGCGGCCCGCGTTCCCTGACCAGGCGGCCCGCGAGCAGCGACCGCGGTTCCCGGAGGATTCCGTGCGGTGAGGGTGCGCCGGCGACCACGATCCGCGGCCTGCCGGGGAGGCGCCGACCCGTGAGCCACGCCCACAGCCGCCACACGAGTGCTTCGCCGTGCCGCAGGACACCGGCGACGGCGAGCGTCGCCACGGCGTGAGCCGCGATCATCCAGGGCGCCGGCCCCGCGTCCGCGTGGTGCGTCTGTCCGGGGGCGACCGACAGGATCACGCACTGCTCGAACACGACATGCAGCAGGACCTGTCCCGCACCGAGCGACCCGAGCAGCACCGGCATCGCGAGCTCACCCCGGGTGAGCGGCCGGACCGCCACGGCGGTCAGCGCGGTGAGGACGACGAGCGGCACGGTGCCGGGGTACGCCCCGCCGGCCGCGACGTGGGAGCTCAGGGAGAGCCCGACCGCCACGGCGGCGAGCAGAAGCACCCGCAGTCCGCGGAGCGCTCCTGTCCCTGGCGACGTCACGGGTGAAACAGTAGCGCTCGAAAAGCCCCATAACGACAGGTCGCGTGGTATGGACGTCGGAACTAAACGTTCCGGCAACGGTCCCATCGCTCGGCGAGGCGTTCGAAGCCGGCCGCCTCGTAGGTGGCCACCGCGCCCGGCTGCGCCGTCGGCGTGCAGACGAACGCGCTCGACGAGCCGAGCTCCCGCAGGGCGGCGGCCGCCGCGACCGTGATCGCCGTGCCGTACCCGCGACGGCGGTGTTCCGGCGACACACCCATCGGCTCGATCAGCCCCGGCCTTCCCCGCCCGGCCGACCACACCGTCACGGCCGCCACCGCGGCGCCCGCGTCGTCGTACGCGACCAGGCAGCGGGCGTCGGAGTAGAGCGGCCCCGCCGCCATCGCGTGCCAGCGCTCGTCCGTGAACGTCGAACCGCCGAACGCCGCCCGTTGCACGGCGGCCCGCTCCCGGGCACGCTCCGGCCCGATCACCGTGACGCGCACGCCGGGGCCGGGCACCGGATCCGTCAGGTCGCGAAGCAGCGGGGTGAAGGGCTCGTCGCTGCCCCAGCCGTCGTCGCCCAGCAGCTCCTGGACGACGGCGTCCGGCGGCGTCTCCACGATCGCCTTGCCCGGCATCAGGACACCTCGTTCGGGATCGCTCACGTCGGCGACGATCCGCCGGGCCAGCTCCTCGTCCCGCCGCGCGTCCGGCGCCGTCGTCAGCCGCAGCAGCCTGGGCCCGTCCAGCAGCCCGACGGCGAGGATCCGGCCCGCCCGGCTCCAGGTCCGTACCGCCGCCGCCGTCGCGACGGCACCGAAGCGCCAGAACCATCCGAGATCACCGGGATGCAGCTGGACCGGCGTCCCCTCGCCCTGCCATCGCCGCAGTGCGGCCACGGCGTCGCCCGTCTCGTTCACCCCTGGCCTGCCCAGCACGATCGTCATGCCGTCGATCACACCGAAAGAGCCGGCGATCCGCACGTCCTTTTCGGCGCCGCGCGACGACGCACCGCGGCCGGCCGTCCGTGCCCGTCAGTTCCGACCGGGGAGTCGGGCGCCGATCCTGGTGACGAGGTCGTCCAGCACCGGTGTGTCGATGCCGTGCTCCACGGCCCGGCGCTGCACGGCGCCGCCGATGGCGTCGAGCTCGCCGGTCCGGCCGGCCTCGATGTCGGCCTGCAGGGAGGAGCGCATCGACGCGGGGAACCCGTCCAGGATGCCGTGCAGTTCCTCGCCGGTCGTCGGCACGCCCTCCGCGGTGGCGACCGCCGCGATCTCGGCGAGGAGGCCCGTGGTCACGTCCGGATCACGCCGCAGCGCCTCCCCGATGGCGGTGGACCAGGCGGACGTCAGCACCGCGAGCGGCGCGAGGAACCGCAGCTTCTTCCACAGCACCTCCGCATCGGTGCCGCCGGTCGCCACCTCGATGGGCGTGTCGCGCAGTGCCGCGACGACACCGAGCCCGGCGGCGTCGTCGGGCACGACCACCCGCAGCAGGTCGCCACGGTGCCGGACCAGGGGCGGGCGCTCCTCACCCGCGCCGGTGCGGAGCGTCTCACCCGCGATGGTGCCGCCGACGACACGCTCACCGGGCAGCGCCGCACGCAGCACGTCGAGGTGGTCCAGGCCGTTGAGCAAGGACAGCACCTCCGCGGGGCGGGTGCCGGAAAGCAGGTCGGCGGCGTCGACGATGCCCTCCGCTTTGACGGCGACCACCACGCGGGCACCGTGCGGGACGTTCGTGGCCGCCGGGAGCGGTGCGTGCCAGGTGCCGAACCGGTCGGTCTCGACGTCGAGGCCGTGCCGGTGGATCTGAGCCGCGGTCCGGTCGCGGGCGACCACGACGACGTCGTGCCCGGCCTGCTGCAGCATGGCGGCGACGAGGCCACCGATGGCGCCGGGACCGATGACGGCGATGGGGGTGTCAGACATGGGTCAATGGTAGGGAGCCGGCCGGGGTGCGCGGCGCCCTTGCGGCCCGACCGGAGATTCCATCCCGTGCGAGGGAACAAGCGCGGCGGTCCACCGGGTTGCGAGAGATGCGCGGCCCGTGACGAGGACCGCCCGCCCAGGATCGGCCCGCACGAGAGGTGACGAAGATGCCCGAGATCGTCGACAGTCCGTTCGTGATCGCCCCGGGGACGGTGCAGCGGGGACAGACCCGGATCCGTGCCTTCAGCGAGGGTGAACTCGTGGTGGACGCGGTCAGCCCGCTGCTCGTCTGGGAGCACCCGTACTTTCCCCGGTACTTCTTCGCTCCCGCGGACCTGGAGGCCGAGGTGCGCCCGGCCGCCGACAGCGCCCGGCCCTCCAAGGCCCTCGGTCCCGTCGAACCGTTCGACGTCGTCGTCGGTGGCCGTACGCTGCCCGGGGCCGCGCAGCGCTACCCGGAGGCCCCCGTCGAGGCCGTGCGCGAGGCGTACGCCCTGACCTGGACCGCCTTCGACACCTGGCTCGAGGAGGACGAAGTCCTGCACACCCATGCGCGCAGCCCGTACGTGCGGATCGACGCGCTGCCGTCCAGCCGCCACGTCCGGGTCGTGGTGGGCGGGGAGGTCGTCGCCGAGTCGCACCGGCCCGTCGTCCTGACCGAGACCGGGCTCCAGCCCCGCTTCTACCTGCCGCGCGTCGACGTGCGGATGGACCTGCTGACCCCGACCGACACCGCGAGCCACTGCCCCTACAAGGGGGAGGCGTCGTACTGGACCGTCGACGCCGGCGGCACGCAGCTCGTCGACGTGGCCTGGGGGTACGACACCCCGCTGCCGGAGTCGACGCGGCTCGCCGGTCTGGTCTGCTTCTGGCCCGAGAAGACCGCCGACCTCGAGCTCTACGTCGACGGCGAGCGGGTCGGCCGGCCGTAGGCCCGCGCGGCCGCGAGGTCAGACCCGCCCGTACGTCGTCGTCCGCTGACGGACCGGACGGCCGATGCCCGCCGCGATCTCCTCGAGTTCCGCGACCGTCTTGGCCGAGCCGTGCTCCGAGCCGGCCATCCGCGAGATCGTCTCCTCCATCAGCGTGCCGCCCAGATCGTTCACGCCGGCACGCAGCACGCGGCGCGTCCCGTCCACCCCGAGCTTGACCCAGCTCGTCTGGATGTTGTCGATGCGGCCGTGCAGCATGATGCGTGCCATCGCGTGTACGGCGAGGTTGTCGCGCGCCGTCGGCCCGGGGCGGGCGACGCCGGCGAGATAGATCGGTGAGCTGTTGTGCACGAACGGCAGCGGGACGAACTCGGTGAACCCGCCGGTCTCGTCCTGGACGCGGGCGATCACGCGCAGGTGCTTCACCCAGTGACGCGGGTGGTCGACGTGGCCGTACATCATCGTGGAACTGGACCGGAGCCCGACGCGGTGCGCCGTGGAGACGACCTCGATCCACGTGCTCGTCGGCAGCTTCCCCTTCGTGAGGATCCAGCGCACGTCGTCGTCCAGGATCTCCGCGGCCGTGCCGGGGATCGTGTCGAGCCCGGACTCGCGCGCCTTGATGAGGAAGTCCTCGAAGCTCAGCCCCGTGCGGGAGGCGCCGTTGACGATCTCCATCGGGCTGAACGCATGCACGTGCATGTCGGGCACGCGCTGCTTGACCGCTTGGACGAGGTCGAAGTACCCGGTCGCCGGCAGTTGCGGGTCGATGCCGCCCTGCATGCACACCTCCGTGGCGCCAAGGTTCCAGGCCTCCTGCGCGCGGTCCGCGACCTGGTCCAGCGACAGCGAGTAGGCGTCGGCGTCGGTCCGGCGCTGCGCGAACGCGCAGAACCGGCAGCCCACGTAGCAGACGTTGGTGAAGTTGATGTTCCGGTTGACCACGTAGGTGACGTCGTCCCCGACGGTGTCGCGCCGCAGGTGGTCGGCCAGCTCCGCGACCCGGTCGAGCAGCTCGCCCTCGGCGGTCATCAGCGTGAGCGCCTGATCGTCGGTGAGACCGGCCGGATCCCGCTCGGCCGCGTCGAGCGCGGCCTTCCCCTCGCGGCCGATGCCCGACGACGGCGCCGGGCGCGCGGCACTCCCTGACGCCCCGGCACCGGTGTCGTTCGCGGGTGCGACCACGCCATCCTGCGTGGTGGTCGCGGTTTCACCGCGCGACGTGGCGTGGTCGTCGCCGGCCTCGGCGAGCGACTCCGCATGGTTCCGGTCGGCCACCTCGTCGCGGAGGCCCTGCCAGTCGCCGTAGACCGCGTCGAAGTCGGTGCGGCGGTCTGTGGTGCGGCCCTCCGTGTCGACCGTCTCGTGGAGGTCCGTGCGGCCCGCCGCGACGAAGCCGCCGTCGGGCTCCTGCCACGGGAGGCCGGATGGCTTGACGCCCGGCCGCGCCAGTCCGTCGTCGTCGGCGAGGGCGGCGACGTGGGCGCTGATGCGCGGGTCGAGCCACGGCTCGCCCTGCAGGACGTACTGCGGGTGGACGGTGAGCCGTGGGCGCAGCGTGAAGCCGTGCTCCTCGACGGTCTCGCGGAGGCGGTCCAGCGACGGCCAGGGGCGCTCCGGGTTCACGTGGTCCGGGGTGAGCGGGGAGATGCCGCCCCAGTCGTCGATACCGGCGTCCAGCAGGGCGGTGCACTCGGCCAGGTCGACGAGGTTCGGCGGGGCCTGGATGCGTGCCTTCGGGCCGAGCACGATCCGGGTGACCGCGATCGCGGCGCGGTACTCGTCGAGGGGGAGGTCGTCTCGGTGGCGCATCGCGGTGTCGGGCTTGGCCCGGAAATTCTGGACGATGATCTCCTGGAGCGCGCCGTAGCGGCGGGCGGTGGCGCGCAGCGCGAAGATCGTCTCGGCGCGCTCGGTGAGGTTCTCGCCGATGCCGACCAGCAGGCCGGACGTGAAGGGGATCGAGAGCCGCCCGGCGTCCTCCAGGACGCGGAGCCGGACCTCGGGGTCCTTGTCCGGCGAGCCGAAGTGCGCCAGGCCCTTGGTCTCGTACAGCCGCCGGGAGGTGGTCTCCAGCATCATCCCCATGGACGGGGACACGGGCTTGAGCCGGTTCAGCTCCTCCCAGGTCATGACGCCGGGGTTGAGGTGGGGGAGGAGGCCCGTCTCCTCCAGGACGCGGACCGCCATGGCGCGCACGTAGGCGAGCGTGGAGTCGTAGCCGCGCTCGTCCAGCCACTGGCGAGCCTCGGGCCAGCGGTCCTCGGGGCGGTCGCCGAGCGTGAAGAGCGCCTCGAGGCAGCCCAGCTCGGCGCCCTCCGCGGCGATGGCGACGATCTCGTCCGGTGACAGGTACGGCTCGCGGCCCTCGCGTGCGGCCTGGCCGGGCGTCTCCACGAACGTGCAGTAGTGGCAGCGGTCACGGCACAGGCGCGTGACGGGGATGAAGACCTTGGGGGAGTACGTCGTGGCGCCGGGGCGCCCCGCCTCCACCAGGCCGGCGTCACGGACGCGCGCCGCGACCGAGCACAGCCGGTCGAGTTCCTCGCCGGTGGCGGCGAGCAGCGCGGTGGCTTCCTCGACGTCCAGCGTGGCGCCGCGCTCGGCGCGGGCGAGAGCGCGGCTGGTCTGCCGAGGAGTCGGGGGTGCTGGGACCTGGGCCACGATCTCGTCGTCCATGGTGAGAACCCTAAGAGATCCCCGAGGCCCGGCGCCCGCCGGCAAGCCCGGCCGCCTCGCTGCGCGGCGGGGAGATGCGGTCGGTCCCTTGTCGAGTGGTCGGTCC
>NZ_JAFMPK010000049.1:151532-179709 GCF_017349295.1 Myceligenerans salitolerans | reverse complement strand
GGATTGGGGCGATGCGTTCCGCCAGGGCCGGGAACAGGAGCACCGACACCACGCCCGAGAAGACCAGGGCAGCCGCCTGCGCCTCGTCGAGCGCGCCGCTCGACACGCCGGCCGTCGTGATCACGACGATGAGGGGCAGCGCGGTGGACGCCATCGTGGACAGGGCGAGCGCCTCGCGGCGCGGCAGGTCCCGCCGGTGGAAGAGGAACGTCGGGACACCGCGGACCAGGAGGAGGAGCACGAGGAAGACCGGGACGCTGAGAAGCACCGCCGGGTCGGAGAACAAGGACCGGACGTCCAGGCCGACGCCGGTCACGACGTAGAAGATCGGGATCAGGAAACCGAAGCCGATGCCCTCGAGGCGGGAGCCGACGACGCGCGCCTCGACGGGATCGCTCGAATCCAGGAAGAGGTGCACCAGCAGCCCGGCCGTGAACGCGCCGAGCACCGGATCGAGCCCGAGCCACTCCGTCACCGCGAACAGCGCGATCACCACGAACACGCAGAGCCGTACCGCGACCTGTGAGCTCGTCCCGAGCGTGGCCGTGACGAGACGGCCCAGCCGGGGGTGGCGGGGCTTGCGGGCCAGCCACGCCCCGGCGAGGGCGAGCGCGGTGAACACGCCGAGCACGGCGAGCGTGTGGGCGGGCCGCTGGCCGCTGAGCACGAAGGCGATCGCGAGGATGGGCCCGAACTCCCCGATCGTGCCCACCGCGAGCACGCCGTCGCCGAAGCGCGTGCCTCCGAGTCCGGCGTCCCGGACCAGCGGGAGCACGACGCCGAGCGCCGTGGTGGTCAGCGCGAGCCCCACCACCAGGCCCGTGTCCGTGCCACCCACGGCGAGCCCGAGGGCCAGCCCCGCCCCCAGCGAGACGATCCAGCTCCACACGGCCCGCCGCAGGGGCCCGCCGACGACACGCCCGACCTCGATCTCGTACCCGGCGAGGAACATGAGGAAGGCGAGCCCGAGGTCGCTCAGCGCGTCGACGACGGCGGTCCTCTCCACCAGGTCGAGAAGGGCCGGGCCGAGGAGCACGCCCAGCAGGATCTCGAACACCACCGAGGGCACCTTCAGCCACGGTGCGACGCGGTCGGCGACGAACGGCGCGGCCACGGCCGCCAGCGTGATCAGCGCCAGCATCATCAGGCTCTGCTCGTCCACCGGTCCCCCGTCCGCCCGTCCGGCTCCCAGAATGCTGGCCGGGCCGCCGCCCTGCCAGCGGAGGGTCACGGGGCCAGGTCGTGCTGCCGGCGGAGGGCCACGGGACCGGGGTCGTGCTGCCAGCGGGAGCGTCACGGGGCCGGTGTCGCCTCGTCCGCGGCCCTTCCCGTGACCTCGGCGGCGCGTAGCCGGAGCGCGTTCTCGACCTTGAAGAGGCGGATCGTCGCCGCCTCCCGCTCGACGAGGACCGTCTCCCCGATCGGCACCACCTCGGGGCGGTCGACACGGTAGGTCCTGCCGTCGAACCGGAGGAGCCCGGACCCGGCGGCGCGGAGGTTGCGCAGCCAGTCGGTGTCCGGCCCGTAGGGCAGCACGACGGCGAACCCGCCTGGCTCGGGGCTGGGCCCGATCGGCGTGACGTACGCGCGGCCACTCGCGCGCCCGCGGTGGTGCAGCAGCCCCATCGTGGCGCCCTCCTTGCCGGCGGTGCGCAGCTGGGCGCGGTTGGTGACCGACCGGTTGAACCGGCGCACCACCCCGAGGATCCGCCGGTTCTGGGTGCGGATGCCGATGACGAGCAGCGTCATCGCCGTGGCGAGCAGGAGCAGGGCCGTCCCGGCGATCACACCGAGGACCACGAGGACCGCGCTCATCGGGACCGCCCCCCGCGCACGAGGAACCAGATGCCGAGCGCGACCTCGCCCAGCACCGAGCTGGCCACCAGGACGCCCGTGAGCACGGTCAGGAGGACGGCGTCGTCGGGCACGAACAGCCGGGCGACGCCGTCGGCCGCGTACGCGAACCCGGCCACGACGAGGACCCCGCCGATGAGGGACGGGGTCGCGCGGTCGCGCAGGACGAGCACGCCGAGGACTCCGAGGTGGGCGGCGAACACCACCAGTCCGAGCTGCCAGGTGACCCCGAACTGTGCGAGTGCCGCGTGTGCCGCGGCATCGTCGGGAGCGGGCCCCGTGGCGATGTCGAGTGCCGTGGCGAGGTGCCCGACGGCGGTCGCGAGGACCGCGGCGTACGAGACGCGGAGCCAGGCGGCCAGCGCCGGCAGCTCGCGGTGGGCGCTGCCGAAGAACCGCCACACGGCCCAGGCCAGCACGATGTCGAGCACCGCGACGGCCAGGAACGCCGTGATCGCCAGGCCGAGAAGCGCCTGGCCGTCGGCGACCCGGCCGGCCGTCCCGGGGACGCCGGAGCCGGTGATGCCCAGGACGATGCTGTTGGCGCCGATGCCCGCCGCTGCCATGGCGAGCGTCGCGGTGCCCGCGACCACGGCCGCGTCGCGGGGGGCGGCCGGTGCGGGAGAGGTGGTGGTGCCCGGTGGGGCGGTACTGGTCATGGCGATCCGGTCCTCCAGTCGATGTTTATCTCGTAAACATGTTTACCTTGTAAACGGGGCGCGCCACAAGCCCTCGGAGAGGGTGAACCGTCGGAGACAATGCGAACGTGACCGAGACACAGAACCGGCGTCGTCCCCTGAACCGTGGCCGCGTGCAGGCGGCGGCCGTCCAGGTCGCCGACCGGGACGGCCTCAAGGGCATCACCATGCGCTCCGTCGCCGACCTGCTCGGCGTCGAGGCCATGGCGCTGTACCGGCACGTCTCGGGCAAGAACGACCTGCTCGACTCCCTCGTCGAGGTCGTCGTCGCCGAGATCAACGACGCCTGCGACGCGCTTCCCGCGCCCGAGGACCCTGCCGACTGGCGCACCAACCTGCGCCGTCGCATCCTCACCGCCAGGGCCACCCTCCTCGAGCACCGTTGGGCGCCCGCCCTGATCAGCTCGCACGGCACGATGGGCCCCGCGCTGATGCGCTACTTCGACGAGTTCGGGGCGATCCTGGCCGCCGGGGGATTCACGCTCGACACCATCCACCACGCACTGCACGCGTTCGGCCCCCGTGCCCTCGGCTTCTCGCCCGAGCTCTTCGAACCCGAGGCGCCCGCCGTGACGGAGACCGACCTGGACGAGGAGGCGGCGCTCGCCGACATGGCCGCGATGGCCGAGACGCTGCCCTTCCTCGCGCGGATGGCCGAGCATCTCTCCCACGAGGCGTCCACGACGCTCGGCTGGTGCGACGACCAGGACGAGTTCGAGTTCGGTCTCGACGTCATGCTCGACGGCCTGGAGAAGCGTCTGGAGCGCTGACCCGGCGCTCGTACGGAGGGCGCCCGCATGACCAGGGGTATCGCTGGCGGGAGAGGTTCGTTACAGTTTACGAACTGACAGGTAAGTAACCTATTGGCCCGCAGTGCCGCGGGCCTGAGGAGTTGCCATGACGTACAGATCACGGGGGATCGCGCTGGCCCTGGCTGCCGCACTGGTCTCCGCACCCGCTCTCCTGCCCCCGGTGGCTGCCGCCGGCCCGCCGGCCGACGGAAAACTGCCGGGCACGGCGCAGGCGGTCTCGAAGGACGCCGGCACCGTCGGTGCCGCGGCCGCCTGTGCCACGACGAACGCGGCGGAGGGGCGGCCCGCCGAGGCGTCGTCCGTGGAAGGCGCCGGGTTCCCGGCGGCGGCCGCCGTCGACGGCGACCCCGGCACCCGCTGGTCGTCGGCGTTCGCCGACGGCGAGTGGATCCAGGTCGACCTCGGGTCGCCGCAGCAGCTCTGCGGCGTCGACCTGAGCTGGGAGGCCGCGCACGCGAGCGTCTACGAGATCCAGGTGTCCGACGACGGCGCCACGTGGAGCACCCTCACCCGCGTCGAGAACTCCACGGGCGGTGACGTCTCGCACGCCGTGTCGGGCTCGGGCCGTTACGTGCGCGTCGTGGGCGAGCAGCGCGCCACCGTGTGGGGCGTGTCCCTCTGGGAGGTCGCCGTGCACGTCACCGACGACGACGGCGGCGAGCCGCCGGTGCAGGGCGGCGGCGACCTCGGTCCGAACGTCCACGTCCTGGATCCCTCGACGGGAGACGTCCAGGCCCAGTTCGACGAGGCGTTCGCGGAGATGGAGTCCGACCAGTTCGGCACCGGGCGGTACCAGTTCCTGCTCAAGCCGGGCACCTACAACGACCTCAACGCCCAGATCGGGTTCTACACGTCGGTCTCCGGGCTCGGTCTGAACCCGGACGACGTGCGGATCAACGGTGACATCACGGTCGACGCCGGATGGTTCGACGGCAACGCGACCCAGAACTTCTGGCGGTCCGCCGAGAACCTCTCGATCAACCCGGTGAGCGGCACGAACCGCTGGGCCGTCGCCCAGGCGGCACCGTTCCGGCGCATCCACGTGCTCGGCGGGCTCAACCTGGCGCCGAACGGCTACGGCTGGGCGTCCGGCGGGTACATCGCGGACGGCAAGATCGACGGAGCCGTCGGGCCGTACTCGCAGCAGCAGTGGTTCACGCGGGACTCCTCCGTCGGCGGCTGGGTCAACGGCGTCTGGAACATGACGTTCACCGGTGTCGAGGGTGCCCCGGCGACCAACTTCGCGAACGGTCCGTACACCACGCTCGACACCACGCCGATCTCACGCGAGAAGCCGTTCCTCTACCTGGACGGCGACGAGTACGCGGTGTGGAACCCCGCCGAGCGCACCGACAGCCGAGGGGTGAGCTGGCCCGCGAACGCCGGGGGTGAGTCGATCCCGCTCAGCGAGTTCTTCGTGGTGCGCGAGGAGCACACGGCCGCGGACATCAACGCGGCCCTCGACCAGGGCCTGCACCTGCTGATCACACCCGGCATCCACCACGTCGACCAGACGATCGAGGTGACCAGGCCCGGCACGATCGTGCTCGGCCTCGGCTACGCGACGATCATCCCCGTGGGCGGGGTCGACGCGATGCACGTGGCCGACGTCGACGGCGTGCGGCTGGCGAGCTTCCTCATCGACGCCGGCCCGCAGAACTCCGAGAACCTGTTGCGCATCGGCGAGCCGGGCGCGTCGGCGGACCACAGCGACGACCGCACCACGGTGCAGGACGTGTTCGCTCGTGTCGGTGGTGCCGGACCGGGCCTGGCCACCCACGCCGTCGTCGTGAACAGCGACGACGTGCTCGTGGACCACACGTGGATCTGGCGTGCGGACCACGGGGCCGGCGTCGGCTGGGAGACCAACCGGTCCGACTACGGCTTCGTCGTGAACGGCGACGACGTCCTGGCGACCGGCCTGTTCGTGGAGCACTTCAACAAGTACGACGTGCTCTGGAACGGCAACGGCGGCCGCACGATCTTCCTGCAGAACGAGAAGGCGTACGACGCCCCGAACGAGGAGGCGATCACCCACGACGGGATCGTCGGGTACGCGGCCTACAAGGTCGCCGACCACGTCACCTCGCACGAGGCGTGGGCGCTCGGCTCCTACTGCAACTACACGTCCGACCCGACGATCGTGCAGGACCACGGGTTCCAGACGCCGGTGCACCCGGACGTGAGGTTCCACCACGTCCAGGTGGTCTCTCTCGGGGGCATGGGCCAGTACGCCCACGTCATCAACGAGACCGGAGCGCCGACCTCCGGCACGGACACGATCCCCTCGAAGGTGGTCGAGTTCCCGTGACCGAGAACTGAGCGGCACGTACCGGACTTCCGGTGCCCCGCTCCCGGTACCGGACTCCCGGCGCCGAACTTCGGTATCGGACTCCCAGCACCGCCATCGGCGCCGGGCGTTCGCCGGCGAGCCCGTGGCGGTAGGCCCACACCACCGTCTGCACGCGGTCGCGTGTGCCGATCTTCGTCATCGCGCGGCCCAGGTGCGACTTCACCGTGCTCGTCTCCACGAACAGCTCGCGCGCGATCTCGGCGTTCGACATGCCGTTCGCCAGCAGCCGCACGATCTCGGTCTCGCGCTCGGTGAGCGCGGAAGCCGGCCCCGGCTCTGCCGGGGCCTTGCGCGTCCGGCGGGCGAACTCGGTGATGACCCGCCGCGTCACGGCCTGGTCCACCATGCCGTCGCCCGCGGCGAGCCTTCTGACGGCCGTGATCAGCTCCTCCGGCTCGCAGTCCTTGAGGAGGAACCCGCTCGCGCCGGCCTCGAGGGCCCCGAACACGTAGTCGTCGAGGTCGAAGGTGGTCACCACGAGCACCGCGGGCACCGCGGGCGCCGGACCGCCCCCGGGACCGCCGCCTCCGGGGCCCGTGCCGTCCACCTCCACCGTGTTCGCGGCGGCCAGGATCTGCCGGGTCGCCGCGATCCCGTCGCCTCCGGGCATCCGCACGTCCATGCAGACCACGTCGGGGCGCAGGCGGGCCGACTCCCGGATCGCGGCCGGCCCGTTCGACGCCTCCCCGACCACCTCGATGTCGCCGGCGTCCTCCAGCAGCACCCGGTACCCCGCGCGCACCACCGCCTGGTCGTCCACCAGCAGCGTCCTGATCACCGTCGGTCTCCCGTCTCCTCGCCGTGCTGCCGGTCCGCCTGCTCGCCGTGCGTCTGGTCTGCCCGCCCAGCGTGCGTCTGCTCCGCCCGCCCACCGACGTCCTGACGCGCCCGCCCGCCGTCGTCCGGGACCGGCAGCCGGAGGTGGACCCGCCAGCCGCCGTCGCCGGCCGGGCCGGCCGCCAGGTCCGCACCGATCAGGCCCGCGCGTTCCCGCATGCCGATCAGACCGGAGCCCCCGCCTGCCGCCAGAACGGCAGGGGAGGCGGCGGCCGGGCCGTTGACCACCTCGAGCGCCACGTCCCGCGGGCCGTAGGCGAGCCGGACACGTGCCGTGGCGCCCGGTGCGTGCTGCCGCACGTTGGTCAGCGCCTGCTGGGCGATCCGGTAGCACGAGATGTCCGCGATCGGCGGAAGCTGCCGGGGTTCGCCGGTCTCTTCGAGCACGACGTCCGTCCCGGTCCGCCGAGCCTCCGCCACCAGCACGGGAAGCGCCTCCAGACCCGGCACCGGTGCGTTCCCGTCCACGCCGGCGTCGTCCCGGAGCAGACCCACCACCTGCCGCAGGTTCTCCAGGGTGGCCTTGCCCTGCGAGCGGATCCACGCGGCGCCGGAGCGGGCGGCCTCGTCGTCCCGACCGATCAGCCTGCCGACGGCCGCCGCCTGGACGATCATCCCCGACAGGTGATGGGCGGCGACGTCGTGCAGCTCGCGTGCGATCCGGCCGCGCTCCGCCGCCACCGCCGTCTCGGCGCGTTCGCGCTGTGCCGCGATCTGGGCCCGTGCGCTCATCCGTTCCAGCTCACGTTCCCGACGACGGCTCGCGACGTAGCTGCCGACGAGCGCCGCGCCCCCGTAGGCCAGCGCCGCCGAGCCCGCCTGGCTCACGACGATCGCCGACGTTCCTGGCAGTCCCCACGCCGCGATCGCGGCTGTGGCCGCCTGCAGCAGCACGGCCGGGACGATCACCGCGAACGCGGCTCGCACCGGCGCGTGCGCCCCGATCGTGTACGCCGCGACCAGCAGCGCGATCCCGTGCGACATCACCTCCGGTGCCACCGCGACGAGAGCCACCTGGCACACCGCGACCGCGACCAGTGTCGCCACCGGCCAGGTCCGGCGCAGGGCGAGGAACGGAGCCTGGGCGCACGACAGGACACCGAGCGCCCAGGACTGCGCGGACGACAGACCGACCGCGGGATCGGGGGCGATCAGCCGCACCATGGCCAGGACCACTCCGAGCGTGATCACGGTGACGGCGGCGGCCAGGACGGCGTCCTGCCGACGCATCCGGCGTTCCTCGGGAGATGACTGCACGGGACTCATCCTGTCTCAACCGGTCTCGGCCGGTCGGTCCACTCGGCTCTGTCCACTCGCCCTGTCCGTCTCAGTACGAGATGTCGGGGGACAGGAAGCGGAACATGATCGCGAAGTTCGTCACCGCGGAGAGCGCCAGGAGCGTCACCGCCGCCCCGGCGATCCGGTGCCAGCGGGCGCGGCGCCGGATCCGGCCGACGAGCAGGACGATCGCCGGGACCATGCCCAGCGCGCCGATCACCTGGAGCGCCTGCACGCCCCGGATCACCACCGCCGGTACCTCCACGAGCCCCATGACGGCCAGCACGACCGCCACCCAGCCGGCCACGGCGAGGAGGGCGCTCGCCACACCCACCCGGGTCAGCACCCGCCAGCGGCGCTCGTCGTACCCGCTGTCCTCGCCGTGCCCGTCGCGCGCGACGGCCCGGCGGCCGCGCAGCCGGCGCCGGATCGCGCCGGCCGGCCAGGCCAGGAGAGCGAGGAGGAGCACCGCGGTCGCGCCCGCGAGGATCGGGAGGGCCACCTGGCGCTCGCCGTCGACCGGCAGGATCGTGAAGGCGGCGTCGTGCGTGATGCCGGTGACCCTGCCGCCCTCCGTCCGGACCGCGATCCTGCGCTCGCCGTCGACCTCCCGCCACACGTCGTCGCCGATCTGCTCGTAGACGCTCGGCCGCTGGGTGCCGGGGTCCGGGTTCATGGCCAGGCGGCCGTCGTCGCGGGCGCTGAGCTCGTAGCCCATGACCGGGTCGAGCACGGAGAGGAACGTGCTGTGGAACCCGCGCGCGGCGGCATACGTACCGGCCAGGCGCTCGGCGTTCTCGCGCATGGTGGCGGCGTCGAAGGACTCCGGAGCGGCTCCCGTTCCCGCGGTGTCGGTTCCCGCGGTGTCGCCGCCGGCGGTGTCACCGGCGGCGCCGGGTGCGGGGAAGTAGCGGTCGGCGAAGTCCTCCAGCAGGTCCGTGCGCAGCTCGTGGGTCTTGAGCGCGTCGAGGCCGGAGCTGTTCACGGAGACGAAGATCCCCGCGCCGTCGTCCGGGTACAGCTGCAGGTGGGAGTGGAAGTACTGGGTGTCGCCGCCGTGGCCCACGATGCGGTGACCGTTCCGGTCCTCCTGGAAGAGTCCGAGGGTCATGCGCTGGGCGCCGGCGAAGCTGCCGAGCTGGGCTTCCGTCAGCGCCGGCGAGTACATCAGCTCCCGGGTCTCGTCGCGCAGCAGCAGGTCCTCCTCCGCTACCGCGCCGAGCTGGGCGAGCATGAACCGCGCCATGTCGTTCGCCGAGGACGAGAGGGCGCCGGCGGGCGGGGAACCGACGATCTCGAACGGCTGGGCCGGCCCCGACGCGTCGGCGTAGCCCTGCGAGACCCTGTCGCGCAGGTGCTCCGGGAGGGGCTGGCGGAAGGTCGAGGAATCCATGCCCAGCGGCTCGAAGACGTGAAGGTCGAGGTAGTCCTCGAACGGTTCCCCGCTCACGCGTTCCACGATGTACCCGGCGAGCGCGTTGCCGTAGTTCGAGTACGCGGGTGTGGTCCCGGGGGCGTACACCTGCTCGGGCGGATCGGTGACGAGGGACTGCCGGAGGTCCGCGGGCTCGTCGCCCGAGCCGATCAGGCCCGCGATGCGCTCCTCGAAACCAGGGGTGTGGCTGAGCAGGTGCCGCAGGGTGAGGTCGGCGTCGAAGTTCCGCTCGATCTCGAAGTCGAGGTACTCGGAGACATCGACGTCCAGGTCGAGCTCGCCCCGCTCCACGAGCTGCATGACGGCGGTCGCGGTGAAGATCTTGGACACCGAGCCCGTACGGAACAGCGTGTCGGCACCGGCCTCCACCGGGGTGCCGCCGTCCGCCCCCGTGTCGGCATGTCCGAAGCCGCGGGCGGTGACGATCTCGCCGTCGTGCACGACGGCGACCGCCGCGCCGGCGATCCCGTTGGCCTCCAGGGCCGGGGGCAGCCTGTCGTCCAGCCAGCGGTCGACGTTCTCGGCGGAGAGGTCCTCGGGGACGGGCACGCTCTCCGTCGTCCCCGACGCTCCGGGTACCGAGGCGCCGAAGCCGTCGTCGGACGGGCCGGGTCCTCCGCCGGCGCACGCGGCGGTCGCGGCGAGCAACGCGGCGATGCCGAGCCCGCCGGCGAGCCGGACCGCGAGAGATGGTCGTCCTCCGGATGCCCGACGGCGTTCGATGGTGGTGGGGTACATGGATCCTCCTGGATGCGCTCGGCCCGCGAGAGGGCTTGGTTCGAGTGCACCCAGCGTCGCCGCCGGGCCCTGCCGCGCACGACTGGCGGAGGTCGGAAATCGGCTTACGACCTTTGGTGGAGGCGGCGTCGTCAGCCGGCCGACCGCAGGTCCTTGAGCGCCTCGAGGATGCCGCGATGGAAGGTCGGGTAGGCGTAGATCATCGACTCCAGCGTGGTGAGCGGGACCCGGGCGTGGACCGCCAGCGCCAGCATGCCGAGCACCTCGCCCCCGTAGGGCCCGGCTGCGGTGGCGCCGACCAGGTGCCCCGCCTCGGCGTCGGCGACGAGCTTGACGAACCCGTCACCGCCGGCCTTGTGGATCCAGCCGCGAGTGGTCGACGACGCCCGCTGGATCCCCGTCGCCACCGTGAGTCCCGCCTCACGGGCGGCCGACTCCGTGAGCCCGACGGCACCGACCTCCGGGTCGGTGAACGTCACCCGGGGCAGAGCGTGGTGGTCGGCGGCCGGTCCTTCCTGGCCGAGGACCTCGCGTGTCACGATGTCGGCGTGGTAGGTGGCCACATGGGTGAACGCGCCCTTGCCCGCCACGTCGCCGATCGCCCAGACGCGGTCGGCGATCCGCAGCCGGTCGTCCACCAGTTCCCCGCGCGGCGCGGCGCCCAGCGCGGCACGCGTCTCGGGCGTGAGGCGAGGCCGCCGCCCGGTGGCGACCAGCAGCCGCTCGGCACGCAGCTCGCCGGACACGCCGTCGGCGGTGACGACGAAACCGCCCCCGTCCTCGTACGCGACACGGGTGACCGGGCTGCCGGCGTGCACGGTCAGCCCTTCCCGCGCCAGGACGTCCGTGACCAGCTCCGAGGACTCCGGCTCGTCCATGGGCAGGAGGCGCTCCGCCGCCTCGACCACGGTGACCTCCACACCGAACCGGGCGTAGGCCTGAGCGATCTCCAGGCCGATCGCACCCCCGCCGAGGACGATCAGCGAGGCCGGGAGCTCCTCGGCCTCGATCGCACCACGGTTCGTCCAGAACGGGGTGCCGGCGAGCCCGTCGATCGGCGGGACCACCGGCTCCGTGCCCGTGGCGACGACCAGGCCACGGGACGCGACGTACTCGGTGTCACCGACACGCACGCGGTCGGGTCCCAGGATCTCCGCCCGCCCGCGGACGAACCGTCCCCCGGCGTCCGTGAACCGGTCGACGGCGGCCGTGTCGTCCCAGTCGGCGGTGGCCTCCTCCCGGATCCGCCGGGCCACGGGCGCCCAGTCGGGCGTCACCGTCGCGTCGCCGGCCATCCCGGGAGCCCGCCGTGCCTCGGCGAGGAGGTTCCCGGCACGGATCATCATCTTCGACGGGATGCAGCCCCAGTAGGGACACTCACCGCCCACCAGGTTCTCCTCGATCCCGACGACGTCCAGGCCGGCCCTGGCGAGCGCACCGCCGACGGCCTCCCCGGCGACCCCCAGCCCGACGACGACGACCTCTGCCTGCTCGGTGACGCTCATCCGTGCATCCTCTCCTCGCGACGTGTCCATGGCCGCTCACGACGGCGGCGGCGCGTGCACCGTCCCGTCCTCGGCCCGATCAGCCTAGGCCGCCGCTCCCGGCTTGTCGCCGGTGGCGTGGGCCGGAAACCGCGGGTCCGGTCGCCGCGGCCCCGCGGCGGGTGCCGCCGCGACCGATGAGTCCCGGGTGCGTCCGTCGTCGTACCTGGCATGGGAATCGTCACGGCAGACATCAGCGTGTCCACGGACGTCGTCTCGGCGGGCCACGACCAGTCGCTCGACCATCCGTTCGGTGAGCTCGCGGGCGAGCGCCTGCACACGTGGATGTTCGAGCACGGGGACAACCACCGTGCCGAGGTCGACGCGATCCTCGACGCCGGGGCGTTCGTCATGGGCCGCAACATGTTCTCGCCCGGACGCGGAGCCTGGGACCTCGGCTGGCGCGGCTGGTGGGGTGAGGAGCCGCCCTATCACGCGCCGGTCTTCGTGCTCAGCCACCACGAGCGCGAGCCGCTGGAGATGACCGGCACCACGTTCCACTTCGTCACCGACGGCATCGAGCCCGCCCTCGAGCGGGCACGGGCGGCCGCCGGAGAGCGGAACGTGGCGATCGCGGGCGGCGCCACCACCCTGAACGCGTACCTCGCCGCCGGGCACGTCGACGAGCTGCGGCTGCATGTCGTGCCCTTCACGCTCGGCGGCGGGACGCGGGTGTTCGACGGGGTCCCGCCCATCGAGTTCACGGAGACCCGCGTGCGCCACACGCCGGAGGTCACGCATCTGACGTTGCGACGCTGACCGGCGCGCGGAATCTGACTTGTCCGCGCGAACTTTCACTCACAATTCACCTGTCGCGGGAACCCGCCTTCGCAGAGTGCGCGAAGATATGTCGCGTGGATCACCGGAACGCCCGATTCGTCAGTACTCGCATCGCGGCCTCCGCCCTGGTCACCGCTCTGGCAGCCACCATGCTCGGCGCCTGTTCCGTGCCCAGCGCCGAGGGCTCGGGCGCCTCGACGGGTGAACCTCCGCCCGCGGTCCGCGCCCCCGAGGGCGGCGTGCTCACCCTCGTCTCCGATGACTCCTCCGAACTCGCCCTCCACGCCAGCCAGGCGCTCTTCGAGCGCTCGCCCGTGGTCGTGCTCGCTGCCGTCGACGACGGGGCCGACCGCATGACCGCCGCCGCGACCGGCGAGGCGCTCGCCGCGCCGGTGCTGCTCGACGGCGGCGTCATCGACGACGACGGCCTGCGCAACGAGCTCGAGCGACTCGGTGCCGAGGCGATGGTCGTCGTCGGTGACGAGGAGGACGTCGCCGCGGCGGCATCCCTGGCGGGTGATCTCGACGTCGTCCGCTTCGATCCGGACGCGGTGAGCGAGGCGGCCGAGGAGGCTGTCGAGTCCGTGAAGCCCGGTGGCAAGGGAACGGCCGTCGGGACGGGCGGCACGCGCTCGTCGTCGGCCGGTACCGAGGTGCGGTTGCCCGAGGCCGGGATGATCAACCCCACGCGGCTCGAAGCCCTGCGGGAGCAGGTCCCCGAGGCCGAGGACCCGGATCAGCTCTCCGAGGTGATGCTGCTGATCGACCCGGCGGACGGCCAGGAGGCGGCCATCGGGACCGCGCGTGCGGCCGGCGCGGTACCGCTCGTGGTTCCCGGCGGCGATCCCGGCGCGCGCAAGGACGCGATCAGCCGGATCACGACGGCCGACCCGCTCGGCGTCGTCGCCATCGGCCCGGGGTTCACCGACCAGGACCGGCTCGCCTGGCAGGTCGACGCCGCCCGCGGGGGAGTCACCTACCCGCACGGCACACAGCGTCTGGCGGGTGAGACGTACGTCGCCACGTCGTTCACGGTGCCCGCCGGGGCCGACCCGGCCCAGATCGCCGCCGTCGCCGCCGAGGCTCGTGCGGCGGCGGACGCCTACGGCGGTGTCCCGGTCGTCGCGCTCGCCGCGAGCGTGAAGGCATCGAGCCCGGGGGAGGACGGCGACTACGTCGCTCCTCTGCCGGTCGAGGACCTCACGGCCGCGGTGGCCGCGCTGCGTGAGGCCGGTGCCCTGGTACTGCTCGACGTCGTGCCGGGCAACCGGCCCCTCGCGGAGCAGATCGGTCCGCTCGAGTCCCTCCTCGCGACGCCGGGTGTGGGCCTCGCCCTGCATCCCGAGTTCCGGCTGGCGGGCAACGGTGCCGAGCTCGGCGGACAGGTCTCGGTCGAGGAACTGCAGGCCGCGGTGGACCGGGTCGCCGGGATCGTGTCCGCGCAGCGGCTTCCCCAGTCGATGGTCGTGGTGCATCAGTCGAGGGCGGCGTCGGTCACGGACCGTGGCGCCCTGGAGCCGCGCGCGGAGGTGGCCACCGTCTTCGCCGCCGCGGGCCCGGCCGGCGGCGGCACGACGGCGACCGGCGTGTGGTACGACATCGCGTCGAACCTGCCCGAGCGCGCGGCGACGGGCTGGGCGGGCCCGGCGGCGGGTGCGGTGCCGCCGTCCGACCCCGCGCCTCCGCTGCTGGTCACGGTCGACTGAGCCGACTCCGAGCCGCTACCAGTCCACCTGCGGGGAGCCGCTACCAGTCCACCTGCGGGGTGGGGTGGTAGGCGGCGCCGTCCCGGCGCCAGGCCGCGGCCTCGGTCGCGATGCGCCGCCGGAAGGAGTCCCAGTCCCGGGCGTCCCGCGGCGTCCAGGCCGCCTCGGCCACGGCCGCGAGCCGGGGCAGCAGCATGGAGAACAGGTCGTCCCGGGTGACCAGGGTCTCCGTCCACACGCAGGCCGAGACGCCGTCGACGGCCTCGGGAGGTAGCCCGTCGATCGTCGTGCCGGGGTCCCAGTCGTAGGAGTCGCGCAGTTCCACGAACCCCGCCCAGTGCAGTCCCAGCGGGTGCTCGGGCGTGTACTTCATGTCCAGGTAGGTGCGCTCCGCCGGAGCCATCACGAACCGCGCACCGGCCTCGGCGGCACGCAGGAAGGCCTCCGACCCGGCGCGGGTGTCCCAGTAGTGCAGCACCGTCCCGGCCCGCACCGGGGAGGTCTCGGAGTCCGGGCCGGCCGGGCCGGCGGCGGTGGAGCTCCCGTCCGTCGTCGAGCCGTTCGCCGTGGAGCCGGCGGTGCCCGCGGAGGCGCGCGCCGTCCCCGCCCCGCCGACCTCGGCCGCCGCGCCGACGCCGGCTCCTGCGCCGACGCCTGCGCCGACACCGGCCGCCGCGAGCGCGGCCGCGGCGGTCTCCGCGTCCCCGTGCCCGGAACCGGCCGCCTCCTGCCACGCGGCAGGGATCTTGCCGGACGAGGTGACGATCTCCTGGCACAGCTCCACGAACCCGAGGTACTCCTCGGGCGCCATCCGGTGCACCTCGTCGCCGCCGAAGTGCACCCACTCGCCACGGGTCATGCGGGCGACGTCGCCCAGCACGTCCCGCAGGAAGGGCTCCGTGGTCGGGAGGTCGAGGTAGAGCCGGGAGAACCCGACCTCGATGCCCTCGTAGACCTCGGTGGGCCTGCCGTCCGGGGTGAGTTCGCCGTAGGCGTGCGTCGCGGCGTTGACGTGCCCGGGCAGGTCGATCTCGGGCACGACGACGACGCCGCGCGCGGCGGCGTACTCCTGCAGCTCCGCGTAGTCGGCCACACTGAGGTACCCGCCTTGGTCACCGTTGACGGCGCTGTGCGAGGAGCGGGCCACGAGGTCGGGACGCGACGGGATCTCCAGGCGCCACCCCTGGTCGTCGGTGAGGTGCAGGCCGAGGCGGTTCAGCTTGTACTGGCCGAGCAGGTCGACGACGGCGCGCAGGTGGTCGGGACCGAAGAAGTGCCGAGCGATGTCGAGCGAGAGCCCGCGCCAGCCGTACCGCGGCTCGTCGTGCACGACGAGGGCCGGGAGCTCGCCCGGGTGTCCCGCCGCCTGGGCGGCGCCCGCGATCTGGCGCAGGGTGCGCAGGCCGTGGAGCAGGCCGGACCGTTCGGGCGCGGTCACGACGACGCCGTCGCCGGACACCGCAAGGGTGTACCGCTCGGGGTTCGCGGAGCCCTCGGGCCCGGCGGCGTCCTCGAACCGGAGTTCCAGTGGTGTGCCGCCGGGGGAGTGCTCCCGCGGCGTCCCGGACACGGCGATGCCGGCGGGTTCCAGCAGTTCGGCGGCGAGGGCTCGGAGGCCGGGATCCGAGCGGCCGTCACCGTCCGGTACGGCGTCGGGCGCGATCACCCGTACCCGCTCGAGACTCAGCACCCCCCGGCCGGGCTCGATGCGGACGGGGGCTGGAGTGATCGCCGCGGCGACGTCGTTGTCCGTCATAGGCGGCGAGCATAGCGCCGAATACTGAAAGCAGTCTTTACAAATCGGCGGTGGACAAGAGCTCCACGCCCACGGCGCGCATCTCGGCGCGTGCCTGTTCGCCCTGTCCGGGGGACACGGGCGCGGTCAGGTCGGTGATCACGCGCGTCGCCAGGCCGCGCTGGCGGGCGTCGAGCGCCGTGTGCTTCACGCAGTGCGACTCGGCGAGGCCGACGACGTCGACCGCGCCGATCCCGGCGTCGGTGAGGATGGTCTCGAGCGAGCGGCCGCTCTCGTCGGCGCCGTCGAAGCCGGAGTAGCCGTGGTCGTACTGGCCCTTCTTCACGTGGGCGTCCGCGTCGATCTCGGCCAGTGCGGGGTGGAGCATCGCGCCGGGCGTGTCCGCGACACCGTGCGGGGGCCACGAGTTCACGAAGTCCGGGTCGTCGCTGAAGTGCTCGCCCGGGTCGATGTGCCAGTCCTGCGTGGTGAGGATGGCGTCGTACCGGTCCCGGTGCTCCTTGGCGTATGCGGCCACGCGTTCCGCGACGGCGTGACCGCCTTCCACGCCGAGCTCGCCGCCCTCGCAGAACGTGGGTTGCACGTCCACCACCAGGAGCGCCCGACGGGGCCGGCTCGTCACGAAGCGGCTGGTCTGAGGCCGAATGTCGTCCATGTACCTAGCCTGCCACCGGCGGGGTGACGCGCGGTAGCCCTTCGGGTCACAGGAACGACCACCGGGCGCGGACGCGCAGCTCGGCGAAGTGGGACTCCCACTCCTGGCGGCACTCCTGGGGCAGGTTGAGCACGGGCCACATGCGGATCAGGACCTCCTTGTTGAGCAGGTCCCGCTGGTCGCGGACCGTGCCGTCGCGGACCGTGACGGAGTACAGGTCCCAGAGCTGGGACTCGTCCTCGATGTCGAAGGACATGAACCTGGTGCCGGTGATGTGGGAGCCGGCCTTCACGGTGCCCGACGCCGGACCGGCGAGCTCGTCCAGCGAGCCCGGCCGGGCGTAGGGGGACCTGTACGAGAAGCCCGCCGCTGCCAGGGAGTATCCGGGGTGACCGTCCATGACTCGACGCTAGGGCGATGTTCGCTGAATGCATACGTATGGTTGTGATAAAACTTCACCCCTACATGACGAGGGGCGAGGGCCGGTCAAGCGGAAAGCAGCGTGACTTACCTGGTCACGGCGTCTTCCGGGACGACCCGCGGTCTCCGGCCGTGTCCGGTCGGCGGGCCTGGAGCGCCGCCGCGTACAGGTCGCGCTTGGGTACCCCGGTGGCCTCCGCCAGCTCCGCGACCGCGGTCTTGAGCCGTTCACCGCCCGCCACCCGGTCGAGCACCTCACCGACGACGTCGTCCACGCTCGCCGGGGCCGCGGCCGGGGCACCCGCGACCACCACACAGATCTCGCCGCGCAACCGCTCGGCCGACGCGCGGCCGGCCAGGTCGCCCAGCCCGCCGCGCAGCACCTCCTCGTACGTCTTGGTCAGTTCACGGCACACGGCGCCCGGGCGGTCGTCGCCGAACGCCTGCGCCATCGCGGCGAGCGTGTCGGCGATCCGGTGCGGGGCCTCGAAGAAGACCATGGTGCGCGGTTCGGCCGCGAGCGCGGCGAGGCTTCGCGCCCGTTCGCCGGGCTTGCGCGGTGGGAACCCCTCGAAGGTGAAGCGGTCGGTGGGCAGACCCGAGAGGGCGAGCGCGGTGAGCACGGCGGAGGGGCCCGGCGCGGCGGTGACGCGCAGTCCGCGTTCGATCGCGCGCGTGACCACGCGGTACCCGGGGTCGCTGACGGAAGGCATGCCGGCGTCGGTGACCACGGCGACGGTCCCGCCGGACGCGACGGTGTCGAGCAGCTCGTCGGCGCGCGCCGTCTCGTTGTGCTCGTGGTAGCTCACCACCCGGCCGCCGACCGGCACCCCGACGCGGGTGGCGAGGGCGTGCAGCCGGCGGGTGTCCTCGGCGGCGACCACGTCCGCCTCGGCCAGCAGACGCAGGAGGTGTCCCGAGGCGTCCTCGGCGTTGCCGATGGGTGTGGCGGCGAGGACGAGGGCGCCGTCGTCGGGCGTCGTCCCCGGTGAGCCTGTCGAAGTTGTCACGGTTCCCACGATCCCACGCCCTATGCTGGCCCGGTGCCCCAGCACGACGCGAACAGAGACCCCCAGGCTGTTCCCACCGAGCCGCCCAACGACGCCGCGCCCGAGGTGACGACCGAAGTCGCCCTCGCCCCGGTGCCGGCCGGTGACGACCGGCCCACCCGCGAGCGTCTCCTGACACAGTTGCTCGGCGCGCGGCGCATGCGCCTGGGCGTCACGTTCCAGGACCGCCTGTGGGGCTGGGCCGGAACCGTGGCCGTGGTGCTCGTGGCCGCCTTCGCCCGGCTCTGGGAGCTGGGCCGTCCGGCCGAGCTGGTCTTCGACGAGACCTACTACGTCAAGGAAGGGTGGTCCCTCGCGAGCCTCGGCTACGAGGCGGCGTGGCCCGAGAACCCGAATCCCGCGTTCGAGTCGGGCGACGTCAGCTCCTACCTGACCGGCGAGGCCGAGTACGTCGTCCATCCCCCCGTCGGCAAGTGGATGATCGCCCTCGGGATGCGGCTGGCCGGCGGTGCCACGGAGCCGTGGCAGTGGCGGGTCGCGAGCGCGGTGATCGGCATCCTCGCGGTGCTGCTGCTCGTGCGGATCGCGCGGCGGCTGTTCGCCTCGTCGGCACTCGGCGTGCTGGCGGGCCTCCTGTTCGCCGTCGACGGCGAGGCGATCGTGCACTCGCGTACCGGCCTGCTGGACCAGTTCCTCATGTTCTGGGTGCTCGTCGCGTTCGGCTGCCTGGTGATGGACCGGGAGTGGGGACGACGGCGGCTCGCCGAGCGTGTGGCGCATCTCGTGGACGCGGGCAGCGGGATCGGCCTGTACGGGCCCCGGACCGGGTTCCGGTGGTGGCGGCTCGCGGCCGTGGTCTCGCTCGGTCTCGCGTGCGGCGTGAAGTGGTCCGCGCTGTGGTTCGTGGTGGCGTTCGGGCTGCTCACCATCTTCTGGGACCTGGGGGCACGGCGTGCCCTGGGCATCCGGCGGTGGTGGGAGGACGGAGTCCTGTCCGACGTCGTGCCCACCGTCGCGATCATGGTGCCCACCCTCGTCGTGGTGTACGTGGCGACCTGGACGGGCTGGTTCGCGAACCGTATGTCGTACATGCGGGACTGGGCCGCGGCCAACGGGCACGACGCCCCGGGGTGGTGGCCGGGATGGGCCGACGGAGTGTGGCAGTCGGGCCGTTCGCTGTGGCAGTACCACCACCAGATGTGGGACTTCCACACCAATCTCGACTCCGAGCACAACTACGCGGCGCACCCGCTGGGCTGGATCGTGCAGTCACGGCCCACCTCGTTCTTCTGGGAGCGCTTCTCGCCGGGTGAGGGGCCGTGCCCGGCAGGGGTCACGCACGACTGCGCGACCGCCGTGACGTCTCTCGGCAATCCGATCATCTGGTGGCTCGGTGCGGTCGCGCTCCTCGTGTCGCTGGTCCTGGGCGTCATGCTGCGGGACTGGCGGGCGTCCGGTCCGCTGGCCGCGGTCGCGGCGGGCTGGCTGCCGTGGTTCCTGTACTCGTGGCCGGTGGCCGAGTTCCTCGGCGGGGTCTCCCGCACGATCTTCACGTTCTACACGATCGTGTTCGCGCCGTTCCTCGTCCTGGCGATCGTGCACGTCGTGGCCGCGCTGCTCGACCTCACCGAGGACGATCCTCCCGCGCGCCGGGCCGTCGGCTGGGTCACCGGCGCGGTAGCCGTGGTGATCGTGGGCGTGAGCGTGCTCTTCTACCCGATCTGGACGGCCATGCCCGTGCCGTACGACTACTGGCACAGCCTGATGTGGCTCCCGAGCTGGATCTGACCGGGAGGGCGGCGGAGGCCGCGGTCCGGGCCGGCGACCTCGAGCACCGGGCGGGATCACGGCTGTGGAAACCGGGCGGGTGCCAGGCGGTGCAGGCCATAGGATTGGGCGAGGCCGGTTCCGGCCGTCCCGCCTGAACGAAATGGAGCTTCCAGCGATGGCTCGCCACCTTGTGACCAGTGCGCTTCCGTACATCAACGGCGTCAAGCATCTGGGGAACATGGTCGGCTCGATGCTCCCCGCGGACGTGTACGCCCGGTACCTGCGCCAGCGCGGCCACGACGTCCTGTACATCTGCGCCACCGACGAGCACGGCACGCCCGCCGAGCTGGCCGCGGCCAAGGCGGGCGTTCCGGTCGCGGAGTTCTGCGCGCAGGCGCACGAGACGCAGAAGGCGATCTACGAGGGCTTCAGCCTGCGGTTCGACTACTTCGGCCGCAGCTCGTCCGCGCAGAACGCGGAGATCACGCAGCACTTCGCCCGGAAGCTGCACGAGAACGGCTTCATCGAGGAGCGGGCCATCCGCCAGGTCTACTCGCCGGAGGACGGGCGCTTCCTGCCGGACCGCTACGTCGAGGGCACCTGCCCGCACTGCGGTTACGACAAGGCCCGCGGCGACCAGTGCGAGAACTGCACGCGTGTGCTGGACCCCACCGACCTGATCGAACCCCGCTCGGCGATCAGCGGCTCCACCGACCTCGAGATCCGCGAGACCACGCACCTCTTCCTCCTGCAGTCGAAGCTTCAGGGCGAGGTGGAGGCCTGGCTCGACGAGCACGGCAAGGAATGGCCGCTGCTGTCGACGTCGATCGCCCGCAAGTGGCTCGCCGAGGGCTTGCAGGACCGCGCCATCACGCGCGACCTGGACTGGGGCGTCCCCGTCCCGGCCGACACCTGGCCCGAGCTCGCGACGGAGGGAAAGGTCTTCTACGTCTGGTTCGACGCCCCGATCGAGTACATCGGCGCCACCAAGGAGTGGTCCGACGCCGCCCCGGAGGGCGAGACCCGCGACTGGAAGTCGTGGTGGTACGAGGCCGACGACGTCCGCTACACGCAGTTCATGGCCAAGGACAACGTGCCGTTCCACACGGTGATGTTCCCCGCGACGCAGCTCGGCGTGCGGGAGCCGTGGACCATGACGGATTTCGTCAAGGGCTTCTCCTGGCTCACCTACTACGGCGGGAAGTTCTCCACCTCGCAGCAGCGGGGCATCTTCACCGATGCGGCCCTCGAGATCCTGCCGAGCGACTACTGGCGGTACTTCCTGGTCGCCAACGCGCCCGAGTCCGACGACTCCTCGTTCACCTGGGAGCACTTCGCGTCCACGGTGAACAAGGACCTGGCCGACACGCTCGGCAACTTCGTGAACCGCGTGCTGACGTTCTCGGTCAAGAAGTTCGGCGACACCGTGCCGGCGGGCGGTACACCGGGTGAGGCGGAGCAGAAGCTCGGCGCCGAGGTGGCCGGGCTCCTCGCCGACCTCGAGGAGCACATGGAAGCGCTCGAGTACCGCAAGGCGGCGACCGCGCTGCGCGCGCTGTGGTCGGCCGGCAACGCGTACCTGGTCGAGAAGGAGCCCTGGAAGCAGGTCAAGACCGATCCGGACGCCGCGGCGCTCTCGCTGCGCACGGCGATGAACCTGATCAGGCTCTACGCGGTGGTCTCCGAGCCGTTCGTCCCGACCACCGCCGCGACCCTGCGTGGCGTCTTCGCCGTGGACGACGACGCCACCTGGGTGGGCCCGGACGAGGCGCGCGCCCTGGACGCGGTGCCGGCGGGTGTGGCCGTGACGGTCCCGCCGGTCCTGTTCGCCAAGCTGACCGACGACGACGTGGCGGCGTACGTCGAGCGCTTCGGTGGCGCCGGCGCCGCATGACCTCCTGACGTCGCGGGGCGGCNNNNCGCCCCGCGACACCCCCGTGCAGACCGTGGTGCCATCGGTCCTGCGGGACCGTGGGGGGAGCGCTGTCGTGCGTGCCCGACGACGGCGCTCGCCCACGCACCCTGCGGCCGGCGACCACCGTAGAGCGAGGAGAACCATGGCCCGCAAGCGCGATCGCGGCTTTCCCGCGGATCCCGAGCCCCTGCCCGTCCCCGTCGTCGACAACCACACCCATCTGGACCACATCGGAGCCGTGCTGCCCGACGGCGTGCCCGTGCCGGCCGTGGCCGAGCATCTGTCCCGTGCGTCGGCCGCCGGCGTGAACCGCGTGGTCCAGGTCGGGTGCGACCTGGAATCGGCCCGCTGGACGGCCGCACTCGTGTCCACCGCACCGGCTCGGTCCTCCACCACGGGCGAAGGCACGGCCGACCACGCCGTCCTGCGGGGAGGGAACCGACCGGCTCCTCAAGACGGCGTGGTCGAGCAGAACGGGGTGCCCGACCAGAACGGGGTGCTCGGAGCCGTGGCGATCCACCCCAACGAGGCGACCCTGCACGCCCGGGTCGACGAGGTGGGACCCGACGGTCTCGAACCGGAGCCTGAGGAGCGGCATGCCGTGTCCCTGGACGACGCCATCGCCGAGATCGCGGATCTCGCCCGGGCCCATGAGCGGATCCGCGCCATCGGTGAGACCGGCATGGACCTGTTCCGGACCGGCCCCCGGGGCGAGGTGGCGCAACGCGAGTCCTTCCGTGCCCACATCGCCCTGGCCAAGGAACTCGGTCTCGCGCTGCAGATCCATGACCGCGACGCCCACGCGCAGGTCATCGACGTCCTGCTCGCCGACGGCGCTCCGGAGCGCACCGTGTTCCACTGCTTCTCCGGCGACGCCGAGATGGCTCGGACCTGCGCCGAGCACGGCTGGTACCTCTCCTTCGCCGGGCCGGTCACCTTCAGGCCGAACGACGCGCTGCGGGAGGCGCTCGCCGAGACGCCGCGCGAGCTCGTCCTTGTCGAGACCGACGCTCCCTACCTCACTCCGCACCCGTTCCGAGGTCAGCCGAACGCCCCGTTCGCGACCGCGCACACGGTCCGCTCCATGGCCGAATTTCTCGGTGCTGACCTGGAAAAACTGTGTTCGGAGATCAGTGCCAACTCGGAGGTCGTCTACGGCAAATGGTGACAGGGGGACATGTCCCTCCCAGCGGGCTTTCCAGACGGCCCGCGTTCCGTTACCGTCTTGTGCTCGTGGCAGACCATACGACCGTGAGATCGCGACGGGAGCTGGGCGCAGCGCGCTTCGCGGACCCGGCCGCGGCCCCCAGACGACCTGCCGGGAACGCCGGCGGTCCCTGGTCGACCGACACGCCGCGCCGCCCCGACAGCCCTCGCCGCCGCTCCAAGGGCGCGCACACGGCGCCCGCGGAGCCCCTCAGCATCAAGCCCCCAGAGTGGCTGGCGAAGGCGCCGGTCCGGATCGGTGTGCAGACGGCAGTCCTCGGCAGCCTCGTGGCGGTCACCGGTACCTACGCCGCACAGGCCAAGACCGTCACCATCGACTACAACGGTGACGTGCGGACCGTGGACGCCTACGGGACCTCGGTCGCGGAGATCCTCAAGTCGCAGCACATCACGCCGGGCCGGGCCGACGTCGTCACGCCGGCGGTGGACGCGGACGCCAAGGACGGCTCCGTCATCGTGGTGCGCACCATGCGGACCGTGGAACTCGAGATCGACGGCGAGGTCACGCAGATGGAGACCACCGCCGGTACGGTGGGCGAGCTTCTCGCGCTGATCGGTGAGCGAGGCAGGGGCGCCGTCGCGTCGGCCTCCCGCTCGGAGCCGCTCGGTCGTGAGCCCATCCGTGTCTCCACCATGAAGACGGTCCACGTCTCGGTGGACGGGAAGACCCTGCCGGTCAAGTCCACACAGCCCACCGTCGGCGGGCTGCTCGCGGAGGCCGGCATCGTGCTGAAGGACAAGGACGTGTCGTCCGTCCCGCTGGGCGCCGCGGCCGTGGACGGCATGGTCGTCATGATCAACCGGGACGCGTCCTCGCGGACGACCGTCACCGAGACCATCCCGTTCGAGACGAAGACCATCGAGGACCCCGAACTCCTCGAGGGCGAGGAGATCGTGCAGACGGCCGGCGTGGCGGGCGAGGCGCGGGTCAAGTACGCGATCACGGAGCTCGGCGGCGCCGTCGTCGAGAAGACCGTGCTGAAGCGTGAGGTCATCAGCGAACCCGTCACCCAGGTGGTGGCGGTCGGCACGATGCGGATCTCCGACGCCCAGGCCGACCCGAACGCCGCCCGCGCGCTGGGCAAGTCCATGGCGGCGGCGCGGGGCTGGACCGGCGAGCAGTGGACCTGCCTGGACCTGCTCTGGAACCGCGAGTCCGGCTGGCGCTGGAACGCGGACAACCCGTCGTCGAGCGCCTACGGCATCCCCCAGGCGCTGCCCGGCGAGAAGATGGCCACGCACGGTTCCGACTGGCTGACCAACCCCGCGACGCAGATCTCGTGGGGGCTGGAGTACATCGCCGGCCGGTACGGCAACCCGTGCGGCGCGTGGGCCCACTCGGAGTCCGTCGGCTGGTACTGAGGCGGCACGTCCGGCCCCAGGGCCGGAACCCGTCCACGCGGGCCGTCGCTCGCGGCGCTTCCGCGCGGCTCCTTGCTCGCGGCGTCTCCGCGAGGTCCGTCGCTCGCGGTGCTTCCACGCGCCCCGTCGCTCGCGGGCGGCGCCCGTGGCGTCGAGGTCTCCACGGTCTCCACGCCGCCGTGCCGAACGCTGCCGAACGCTGCGGAGGAAGAGTAGCTCCGATCCTGGCTGCCGCAACCGCTGCGACGCCGGAATGGCTCCCCCGACCCGTACCGCACGTACCTGTCGCGCAGGGCCACGCACAGCTCACGCACATTTTTCCTCCGTGACGGGAAACACAGGCCAGGGATTCGCGAGATCAATAACGGATCGGTTACGGTCTAGTGTCCTCGCTTGCGGTGGCGGTTCGGATTGGTGTAAGTGTCCGATTCGCCCAGCGGCAGGACGGTGTCGTCCCGGTGTGCTCCCACAGGAGTGTGGACGGTGCCAGACCGCCGGATCGGCCGGTCGAGACCCCGACGATCACCCGCGCTCGCGCGGGTGGCCCGCCAGGCCGCGTGCGGCCGTGACACGGCGGTCGTCGAGGAGGGTGCCTGCGGACGCGGTTGCCCGTTCTCGCCGCCCGTGCCCGGGAAGTCCGAAGACTGGACGCGAGTGAACACCGTTTCTGCATCGAGCTCCGGCTCGACCATTCCCAGCACTGCCAGAACCCACCGTTTCTCCCGCCGTTGGCCCGTCGTGGCCGGCGTCGCGGCGGCCGCGATCGTCGCGTCCGGCACTGTCGCGTTCGCCAAGGCGCACAAGACCGTCACGCTCGACGTCGACGGCACCACCACCTCCGTCAGCACGTTCGCCGGTGACGTCGAGGGGCTTCTCGCCGCTCAGGGCGTTCGGCTCGACGACCAGGACGAGGTGGCACCCCATCTCGACACCACGCTGCGTGACGGCTCCGACGTCGTCGTTCGTTACGGCCGTCAGGTGACGGTCGCCACCGACGGCAAGGAATCCGACGTGTGGCTCAACGTCACCGACTCGAACGAGGCGCTGGACATCCTCGCCTCACGTGGCACGGACGTCCGGCTCGTGGCCTCCCGTAGTGGAGAGCGTGCCGACTTCCCGCTGCGCCTGAACGACGACGGCCCTGTCGCCGTCGTCGCCGACGGGTCGACCCGCGTGGTCGACAGCGGCGGGGACGGCGTCGGTGCGATCCTGGACCGCCTGGACATCGAGCTCGACAAGGACGACCGCGTCAGCGTGGTCTCCGTCGAGGACCTGACCGAGAACGGCGGCAAGGCCGTCAAGGAGGCCGAGGTCGCCAAGGCGGTGAAGAAGTCCGACGTCGACGTCGCCCTCCAGGTGGAGCGCGTCGCGACGAAGAAGGTCACCAGGACCATCACCATCGAGCACCGCTCGAAGACGGTCACGGACTCCTCGCGCTACGAGGACCTGGACCCCGCGGTGCGGACCGCCGGCAAGGACGGTGAACGCACCAAGAGGTACCGCGTGACCACCGTCGACGGTGTCGTGCTGGACCGTGAGCTGATCTCGAACAAGGTGACCACCAAGCCGGTCACCGAGGTCGTCGTCGAGGGCACCAAGGAGCGTCCGGCGCCCGAGCCGGACCCCGAGCCCGCGACCAGCGCCGACACGTCGTCGTCTTCGTCGTCGTCCTCGTCGGCGAGCGCGCCGGCCTCGACGACCGCAGCGGTCCCGGCCGGCTCGAACCGTGAGATCGGCCAGCGCATGGCCGCCGCGCGGGGCTGGACCGGCTCGCAGTGGACCTGCCTCGAGGCGTTGTGGACCAAGGAGTCCAACTGGAGCCACACCGCGCAGAACCCGTCGTCGGGTGCCTACGGCATCCCGCAGTCCCTCCCGGGGACGAAGATGGCGACGGCTGGCTCGGACTGGGCGACCAACCCGGCCACCCAGATCGAGTGGGGCCTCGGCTACATCGCCGGCCGCTACGGCACGCCGTGCGGTGCGTGGGGCCACTCCCAGTCGGTCGGCTGGTACTGACCGGGAGTGCCGTTAGGCTCGTCCACGTGAAGACACGTCAAGGCGCCCTGCTGGGGCCCGCGGAGATCCGCGACCTGGCAGGGCGCCTTGGTGTTCGCCCGACCAAGACGCTCGGGCAGAACTTCGTGCACGACGGGGGCACCGTACGCAAGATCGTGCGGGCCGCGAACCTGCGCCCCGGGGAGCGGGTCGTGGAGATCGGTCCCGGGCTCGGCTCCCTCACCCTCGGCCTGCTCGAGGCCGGGGCGTCCGTGGTGGCCGTGGAGATCGATCCGGTGCTGGCCCGGCAGATCCCGCTCACCGCCGAGGCGCACTTCCCGGACGCGGACCTCACGGTGGTCCACGCCGACGCGATGGACGTCACCGTGCTGCCCGGACGTCCGCCGACGGCGCTCGTCGCCAACCTGCCCTACAACGTGGCGGTCCCGATCCTGCTGAACTTCCTGGAGCACCTCGGCTCCCTGGAACGCGTGCTCGTCATGGTGCAGGCCGAGGTCGCCGACCGGATCGCCGCGAGGCCGGGATCGAAGGTCTACGGGATCCCCTCGGTCAAGGCCGCCTGGTACGCGGACGCCCGGCGTTCCCTGGCGATCAGCCGGAACGTCTTCTGGCCGGTGCCGAACGTCGACTCGGCTCTCGTCGCGCTGGAGCGCCGGGACCCGCCGTCGACCACTGCGGGCCGTGAGGCGGTGTTCCGCGTGGTCGACGCCGCCTTCGCGCAGCGCCGCAAGACCCTGCGCGCTGCCCTCAGCGGCCTCGCCGGCTCGGGCGCGACGGCCGAGGAGGCCCTGCGCGCCGCCGGCGTGGACCCCGGCGCGCGTGGTGAGACGCTCACCGTGGAGGAGTTCGCCAGGATCGCGGAGCATCTCCCGTGAGCGGCCATCTGCACGCGGCCCCCGAGCCCTCGGTGACGGTGCGGACCCCCGGCAAGGTGAACCTCGTCCTGCGGTCGGGGGCGGTCCGTGACGACGGGTACCACCCGCTGTCGACGGTCTTCCAGGCGGTGTCCCTCTTCGAGGAGGTCACCGCGACGCACGTGGCCCCTGGCGCGGGCATCTCCCTGACGGTGAGCGGCCCGCAGGCCGACCTCGTACCCCTCGACGAGACCAACCTCGCATGGCGCGCGGCCCGTGCCGTGGCGGACCACACCGGGATGGACGCCGATGTCGCGCTCCATGTCCACAAGGGGGTGCCCGTCGCGGGCGGCATGGCGGGCGGGTCCGCGGACGCGGCCGCCGCGCTGGTCGCCTGCGACGCGCTGTGGGACGCGGGGCTCTCCCGGCAGGAGCTCACGATGCTCGGTGCGGGGCTCGGTGCCGACGTCCCGTTCGCGCTCCTCGGGCACACGGCGGTCGGGACCGGCCGTGGGGACGTCCTCACCCCGGTCCTGACCCGTGGCGAGTTCCACTGGGCGTTCGCCGTCCAGGCCGAGGGCCTGTCGACGCCGTCGGTCTTCGCCCGCTTCGACGAGCTGTCGGGCGAGGTCGGTGCGCCCGGCGGCGCTGCCACGTCCCGCTCGGACGGCGAAACCCGGAACGCCGGTGCCCCACCGCGGACAGGCGGTGAAACGCGCGTGTCCGGCGGCGCCGCGGAGGCCGTCCACGCCGGCCGCAGTCCGGACCCCGGGGAAGACGCCGCGCTCATGGCGGCCCTCCGTGCGGGCGACCCGACCGCGCTGGGCGAGGCGCTGCACAACGACCTGCAGGCGGCCGCTGTGGACCTGCGGCCGGAGCTGGCCCGGGTGATGGAGGTCGCGGAGGAGGCCGGAACGCTCGGCACTCTCGTCTCGGGCTCCGGCCCGACGATCGCCGCCCTGGCCCGCTCCCGCCGTCACGCCCTGGCGATCGCCGCGGCATGGACGGCGGCCGGCGCCGCGAGCACGGTCTGGACGGCCACGGGCCCGGCCCCTGGCGCCCGCATCATGGGCTGAGCCGGACGCGCAGGACAAGGCACCTCTCTCGTCGTCAGCGGTCGGCTGGTTGTCGAGTGGTCGGTCCGATGTCAATGCGGT
>NZ_JAFMPK010000049.1:103682-151501 GCF_017349295.1 Myceligenerans salitolerans | reverse complement strand
CCGACCCTGGCCGACAACCAGCCGACCGCATCACCTGGCCGCGCGAACTCTTACGAACCCTGGCTCGCCAGTGCCTTGTCGAGGATCTGGACGCCGTGGGCGAGGGTGTTCTCGTCCACGGTCAGCGCCGGGCGGAAGCGCACCGAGCGGGTGCCGCAGCCCAGGAGCAGGACGCCGTCGTCGGTGACGGACGCCAGCACGGCGTCGCGCACCTCGCGTGACGGCAGGCTCAGCGCGCACATGAGGCCGCGGCCGCGGACGTCCGACACGAGAGCGGGGTGACGGCGCGCGAGGTCGTGCAAACCGGCCATCAGGGACTCGCCCATCCGCGCCGCGCGCTCGATCAGCCCCTCGGACTCGACGACCTCGAGGATGCGGCGGGACCGCACCATGTCGGTGAGGTTGCCGCCCCACGTGGAGTTGATGCGGCTGGAGACGGCGAACACGTTGTCCGGCACGTCGTCGACGCGGCCGCCGGCCATGATCCCGCAGACCTGGGCCTTCTTGCCGAAGGCCACGACGTCGGGCCGCACGTCGAGCTGCTGGTACGCCCAGGCGGTGCCGGTCATGCCGACGCCGGTCTGCACCTCGTCGAGGACGAACAGGGCGTCGAACTCGTGACACAGGGCCTGCATGCCCCGCAGGAACGACGGGCGGAAGTGGTGGTCGCCGCCCTCGCCCTGGATGGGCTCCATGACGAAGCAGGCGATGTCGTGCGGGTTCGCCTCGAACGCGGCACGCGCGGCGTCGAGCGCGGCGGTCTCCACGGCGTCCATGTCGCGGCCCTCGGCGAGGTACGGGGAGGGGATGCGCGGCCAGTCGAACTTGGGGAACCGGGCCACCTTGCCCGGCTCGGTGTTGGTCAGCGACATCGTGTAGCCGGACCGGCCGTGGAAGGCGTGCTCCAGGTGCAGCACCTTGGTGCCCAGCTCGGGGGAGCGGCCGTGCGCCTCGTTGTGCCGGGACTTCCAGTCGAAGGCGGTCTTGAGGGCGTTCTCGACGGCCAGCGCCCCACCGTCGACGAAGAACAGGTGGGGGAGCGCCGGGTCGCCGAGAACGCGCGCGAACGTCTCGACGAACCGCGCCATCTCGACGCTGTAGACGTCGGAGTTCGAGGGCTTGTTGAGGGCGGCGCGGGTCAGGTCGGTCAGGAACTCCGGGTCCTCCACCAGGGCGGGGTGGTTCATGCCGAGCGCCGAGGAGGCGAAGAACGTGAACAGGTCCGTCCACTCGCGGCCGTCACGCGCGTCGACGAGCGTGGAGCCGTGGGACTTCTCGAGGTCGAGGACAAGGTCGAACCCGTCGACCAGGAGGTGCTCGCGAAGGGTGGGGAGCGCCTCGGAGGGGGAGAGGATCGTCTCAGTCATGCCCGTCACGTTACGGGAGAAGTTTCCGTGCGTACAGCCCTTCACGGGACAATTTCTGTTGTCGGTGCGAGGTGCGGCACGGGCGATTTCCGTGGTGGTTCCGGCGGGCTCAGCCGGCGAGGCTGCCCGCCATGCGGAGCAGGTCCTCGACCCCCACGCCCGAGCGGCCGTCCGGAGTACGGCCGAGGACGGTGAGGAGCAGGTACGAGCCGCCGTCGTCCGTCCACTCCACGCGGACGGGGCCGTAGCCGTTGTTCTCGACGCGGGTCACGCGTGCGTCGCCCCCGCCCTCGGGGAAGTCCATCCAGGCGACCTCGACCGTTCCGCCCCCGAGCTCGGACGAGAGCTTCTCCGAGCCGGGGTAAGCGACGTAGGTGATCGTCGTCGCCGGGTGGATCGCACCGGACTCGACTTCGGCCTGCGGCCACGAGCCCGGGGCGGCGCCCGGCACGGTCTCCTCGTTCGCCGGCCCGTGCAGGTCGTAGACGATCCACGTGCCCAGCCGGTCGGGCGACGTGCTGTCGCCGACCCGGCGGGAGATGTCCTCCGGGCACGCGACCTGGGCCCGCATCACGCCCTCCGGCACCCAGGCCGGCTGCCGCAGGCCGGCCGCACAGGTGTCCGCCGTCAGTTCCCGGGCGTCGGGGGCGCCCTCCGGCGGTGGCTCGGGTTCGCCGCCCATCGTGATCAGGAGCGTCACGGCCACGACGGCGAGGACGACGACGAGCCCGACGGCTCCACCGAGGACCAGCTCGTTGCGCCGGGTCGCCTTGCGGTAGTCGGTGATCATCGTCATGCCGCGGCCCCCGTCATCCCTCGCATCGCAGCTCGGTCAGCGGCTCGCGCGAGAACTCGTACGGCGTCCTGGACGCGACGGGGCTCTGGGCGATGCCGGGCAGCACCCACGAGGCCCAGTCGCAGTCGGCGTCGAGGAACCAGGCGTCGCGCGACTCGCGCGCCGGCCCCCAGTGCAGAAGCTGGTCCGGCCCCTGGCACCGGTACTCGGGCGCGCACACCGGCACGACGAGGGCGCGCATCGTCACCCAGGTGTTCGTGTTGACGCACCCGTCCGGCGGCAGGCCGGTCCATGCCTGGAACGCGCGGACGGCCGCCTCGGAGTCGGCGTCCCAGCTGCTGGTCGCCGGTTCCAGGGCGTGGGTGGCGGACAGGACGTTCTGGGCGGCCAGGACCTCGCCGCCGCTGTCACGCCCGATCTCGCCTCCCAGTGCACCGGTGCCGCAGTCCCCGACGGGGTCGTTGGCGGTCCAGGTGTCCTCGGCGGCACGTCCTTGCAGGAACGCGGCCGTGACGAGCGCGGCCAGGATGACACCGCCGCCGAGCTGCAGCCAGGTCCTCGAGCTCACCATGGTCCGGTTTCCTTGGAAGAATGCCGTTATTTCCCCATGAGACTAGCAATCCCCCCGGACCGCCCGGAGGAGGCGCGCCCGGCCGCCACGCGGCGACACCCTCCGTGGCCGCGGCGGCCACGCCGCTCTCCGGAGTGGTCAGGAGGCTTCGACCGGCCGGCCCTCGAAGTACGTCTGGAGGACCACCGTGCTGCGGGTGCTGACCTGCGCCGTGCGGCGGATCTGGCCCAGCAGGCCCTCCAGCTCACGCGGGGACGGCACGCGAACCAGGAGCAGGTAGTTCGCGTTGCCCGCCACGGAGTAGCAGGCCTCGATCCAGGGCAGCTCCCGCAGCCGCATCGGGGCGTCGTCCTCCTGCGCCTGGTCGAGCGGCGTGATCTCGATGAACGCGGTGAGCGGCAAGCCGATGGCCTCCGGGTCGACCACCGCGCGGTACCCGGAGATCACGCCGCGCGACTCGAGCTTGCGTACCCGGACCTGCACCGCCGAGAGCGAGAGCCCCGTCGCCTCGGAGAGCGCCGCGAGCGTGGTGCGACCGTCCGCCCGCAGCGCGCTGACGATCGTGCGGTCGACATCGTCTTCCAGGGTCATCCGGCCACCTCCGCAGCCTCGAGCCAGGCCGTCTCGAGCTCACCCTTCTCCGCGGCCAGTTCCTTCAGACGTGCGTCCAGCCTTCCGACGGCCTCGAAGTCGGTCGCCTGGGTCACCATGTCCCCGTGGAGCTGAGCCTCTTCCTCCGCGATTCTCTCCAACCGCCGCTCGATCCGAGAAATCGTCTTCTTCGCCACCCGAATCTCCGCCTGTGTCCGCACCGGAGCCCCTGGCCTCACTCCACCGCCCCCCGGCTCCGCGCCCGACGTCGACGTCCCGTGCGAGGCGGCAGGGTCGGAGGCCCCGCGCGCGGACGTCACCCTTCCCGAGGTGGAGGGCCCCTCGGGGCCCGTGAACGGGTCCGCGCGCGGGGCCTGCGGTCCTGCCGCCGCCCCAGCCCGAGCCCCCCGCCGCAACGCCAGGTACTCCTCGACACCCCCGGGCAGATCCCGGATCTTGCCGTCCCCCAGCAGAGCGACCTGCCGATCCGCCACCCGCTCCAACAGGTACCGGTCGTGCGACACGACCACCAGAGTCCCCGGCCACCCGTCGAGCAGGTCCTCCAGCGCCGCGAGGGTGTCGGTGTCCAGGTCGTTCGTCGGCTCGTCGAGCAGCAGCACGTTGGGCTCGGCGACGAGCAGCCGCAGCAGCTGGAGCCGCCGCCGTTCCCCGCCGGACAGGCTTTCCACCTTGGTGTACGCGCGCTCCCGGGTGAACCCGAGGCGCTCGGTGAGCTGCGCCGCGGTGAGTTCCTTGCCGTCGATCTCGATCCGCCCACGTTCGCGCTCGACCACCTGGACGGCGGTGAGGTGCCCGAGCTCGTCGAGCTCGTGCACCTCCTGGCTCAGCTGTGCCACCTCGATCGTCTTGCCGCGCCGCACCCGGCCGGAGTCCGGGACGCGGCGCCCGGTGAGCAGCGCGAGCAGCGTCGTCTTCCCGGCGCCGTTCACGCCGACCACGCCGTACCGGTCCCCGGGACCGAGCCGCCACGTCACGTGGTCGAACAGCACCCGCCCGGGCTCCGAGCCCGGCGCGTCCGGCAGCCGCGGCGGCAGGACGACCGTCACGTCCTCCAGGTCGAGGACGTCCTTGCCGAGCCGCCGGGTCGCCATCTGCGTCAGCTCCATCGAGTCGCGCGGCGGTGGCTCGTCGGCGATGAGCGCGGCGGCGGCGTCGAGCCGGAACTTCGGCTTGGAGGAGCGGGCCTTCGCGCCCCGGTGCAGCCACGCGAGCTCCTTGCGCAGCAGGTTGTCGCGCTTCTCGGCGGCCGCGGCGGCCAGCCGGGCGCGCTCGGCGCGCGCCAGGATGTACGCCCCGTAGCCGCCGTCGTACCCGTCCACGGCGCCCGAGCCGTCGCCGCGCACCTCCCACGTCCGTGTGCAGACGGCGTCGAGGAACCACCGGTCGTGCGTCACGACGACGAGCGCCCCGCGTGCCCCCGGGCGGCCGTACCGGTCGGCCAGGTGGCCGGCGAGCCAGGCCACACCCTCCACGTCGAGGTGGTTGGTGGGCTCGTCGAGCAGCAGCACGTCCGGGTCGTCCGCGAGCAGCCCGGCGAGCGCGACCCGGCGGCGCTGGCCGCCGGACAGGGTGTTGACGGGGGTGCCCAGGTCGAGATCGGCGAGCAGGCCCTCGTGCACGGCACGGACGCGGGGGTCGGAGGCCCACTCGTGGGTGTCGGCCGACCCGTGCACGAGATCGAGAACGGTGACGCCGTCGGGCACGTCGTCGCGCTGGTCGAGCATGCCGAGCGTGGAGCCGCCCACCCGCGTGACCCGGCCGGCGTCGGCCTCGGAACGCCCGGCGAGGATCCGCAGCAGCGTGGACTTGCCGGCGCCGTTGGGGCCGACGACGCCCACCCGGTCGCCGTCGTCCAGCCCGAGGGAGACGTCGGAGAGCAGGGAGCGGGTAGCGATCCGGAGGGAGATGCCGTCGGCGCCGAGAAGATGTGCCACCCCGCAAGGTTATTCGCCGTCGCGGGATGGCCGGTCCGCCGCGGGCCGGCCGCGGATATGCTCACGGGCGCAGGAGCGGACAGACAACGCTTTCCGCAGTGACGCAGGAGGTACCAGTGGCCCAGTTCGACATGCCCCGCGCCGAGCTCGAGCGGTACGCGCCCGAGATCGACGAACCCGACGACTTCGACGACTTCTGGGCCCGCACCGTCGCGGGGGCCCGCGCGGCCGGCGACGCCCTGCCGGGCGGGGGCGTTCCACGGCTGGAACGTGTCGACACCGGCCTGACCCAGGTCACGGTCGACGACGTCACCTTTCCCGGGTTCGGCGGGCACCCCGTGAAGGCCTGGCTCACGCGCCCCGCGCACGCCACCGGCCCGTTGCCCGCCGTCGTCCAGTACCAGGGCTACAACGGCGGCCGCGGGCTGCCGCACGAACACCTGGGCTTCGCGGCAGCGGGCTACGCGCACCTCATGATGGACACGCGCGGCCAGGGCTCGGGCTGGGGCGGCGGCGGCGCGACACCCGACCCGGTGGGCGCGGGGCCCACCGTCCCCGGGTACATGACGCGCGGCATCGAAGATGCGCACGACCACTTCTACCGCCGTGTCTTCACCGACGGCGTGCGCGCCGTCGACGCCGTCCGCGTGATCGACGGCATCGACCCGGAACGCGTGGCCGTCACGGGCGTCAGCCAGGGCGGAGGGATCACGATCGCCGTCGCCGGCCTGCTCGGCGACGTGGCCGCCGCGATGCCCGACGTCCCCTTCCTCTGCCACTACCGGCGAGCCGTGCAGATCTCCGACGCCATGCCCTACGGCGAGATCACGCGCTACCTCCACGTCCACCGCGCGCCGGAGGCCGAGGAGCGCACCTGGCGCACGTTCTCCTACCTGGACGGGGTCTCGTTCGCGCGGCGCGCGCACGCCCCGGCGCTCTTCTCCACCGCGCTGATGGACGACGTGTGCCCGCCGTCCACGGTGTACGCGGCACGGAACGCCTGGGGGACCGGGTCGGGGAGCGCGGCGACGGAGCCGCCCCGGATCGACGTCTACCCGTACAACGGGCACGAGGGCGGCGAGGGGTACCGCTTCGCGCGGCACCTGGAGTTCCTGCGCGAGCACCTGCGACAGTCCCCGCACGGGTAGGGGCGCGCGCCGAACGGCAGTACGCTGCCAGGCGCAACACCCGCCCAACGGAGGGACTCCCACCGTGTCCGAGTTCGACATCCCCCCGGTCGCACTCGCGCCTGCCGCGCCCCCGGCCGTCGACGAACCGCCCCGGTTCGACGACTTCCGGTCCGACCTGCTCGTCCGGTCACGGACCAAGGCCGCCACCCGGCTCGAGCCGGAGCGGCCCGCCGCCGGAGGCCTGGCGACCGACGCGGTGACCCTGCCCGGGCTCGGGGACCATCCCCTGCACGGCTGGTTCGTCACGCCGACCGAGAAGCCGGGCACCCTGCCGGGCGTGGTGGAACTCGTGCCGCCCGGCGGCCTCGGCAAGGCCCGTGACCACACCTGGCCCGCGTCCGCGGGCTATGTGCACCTCGTCGTCGAGATGCGGCACGACGGCGACCCGCAGGATCCCTACAACCGCGAGATCTCGGCGGACGCCGTGCGCGCCGTCCAGGAGGTGCGGTCCCTGCCCGGCGTGGACCCCTCCCGCGTGGCGGTCCTGGGCCGTGCCGGCGCGGGCGGCGCCGCCGTCGCCGCGGCGGGACTCCTGCAGGACATCGCCTGCGTGATCGCCGAGGCGCCGTTCGCCGGGCCGCACGCTGCCGCCCTCCGGGCCTTCGCCCGGCGCGCGTCGTCGCCGGTGCTCCTCGGCCCCGGTCCGGGCGCGCCGGAGATCTTCGCCGCCTGGGGAGCCCACTCGGCACAACTGGTCTCGGAACTCTCCGGCGTCACTGCGCCCGACGTCGTCGAACGCGTCATGGACGAGTCCGCCCCCGCAGCCCGCCGGTCCACCTACCAGAACTGGCTCACCACCCACACGGAACTGAGCCAGATCTTCCGTCCCGAGGTCGCGTACTAGGGCCGCCGACCGGCCGGCAACCGTCCGCCGACAGTCCGGCCGTGCGCACCCGGCGCGCCGGACGTGCGCGGCAGCCGGGCGCCGCCGTCGGACACAATGGGGCCCATCGTGAGCTCCTCTCCCTCCCGCCGCGCCGTCTCGACCGGTGCCCTGCTCGTCGCCCTCCTCGTCGTCGGACTGAACTTCCGCGCCCCCATCACCGCGGTCCCGCCCGTCCTGCCCGACGTCGCCGCCGGTCTGGAGATGTCCTCCGTGGCGGCCGGGCTGCTCACCGGCCTGCCCATCCTCTGCTTCGCCCTGTTCGCCCCCGTGGCCTCGTGGCTCATCGGCCGGATCGGCCCCTACCGCGCCATGACGGTCGCCGTCGCCGGCGTGCTGGCCGGCACGCTCGTGCGCTCCGCCGCGACCGGCGCGGCCGGCACCTGGATCGCCGTGGCCGGAACAGCCGTCATCGGCGCCGCGATCACCATCGGCAACGTCGCCGCACCCGTGATCGTCGTCCACGACTTCGCCCGCCGGGCCGCCGTGGCGACCGGCCTGTACACCGCCTCGATGAACCTCGGCTCGGTGTTCACGACGACGCTGGCGGTCCCCCTGGCGACCTGGCTCGGCTGGCAGGCGGCGCTCGCGGCGTGGTCCGTCCTCGCGGTGGTCGCGCTCGTCTGCTGGGCGTGGGTCATCCGCGGCAGGTCCCCGGCGGAACCGTCCGACGGCGCTCGCCCCGCGCCGGGGCCACCGGCGGAGGGCTTCGGGGCGGCGTCCGCGAGGCCCGCCGACCGGGTGCTGCGCCGGCCCATCACGTGGGTGCTGGCCGTGGCGTTCGTCGGGCAGTCGTTCTCCTACTTCGCGGTGACCGGTGTGCTGCCCGAACTGCTCGGTGACCGGATCGGATTCACCCCCGCCGAGGCGGGGGTCGCGGCGTCGCTGTTCCAGGGGCTCGCGATCCTCGGGTCGCTCGTGCTGCCGGCGACCCACGCGCTGCGGCTTCCGCTCGGGGTCGCGTCCGCCGTGGTGACCGCCTGCTGGCTGTCCCTGCCGCTCGGGCTGCTGTTCGCGCCCGGCTGGTGGGCGCTCTGGTGCTCCCTCGCCGGTTTCGCGCAGGGCGGGAACTTCGCCGTGATCTTCACCGTCGTGGCGCAGCGGGCGGGAAGCGCGGTGGCCGCCCGGCGCATGGCCGCGGCGGTCCAGGCGTGCGGGTACGTGGTCGCCTTCACCGGGCCGTCGGTCATGTTCGCGGTGCACGACGCCGCCGGGGACTGGAACGTTCCGCTGCTGGTGCTCCTCGCCGTGCTGACGATCATGGCCGCAGCCCTGGTGCTCGCGACCGTGCGCGTCCGTGCGCCGGCATCGCGCGGGTAGGCAGTGGCCTATTCCTCGAACTGGGTCGCCAGGGTGCGCAGGAGGCCCGCCAGGTTCGGGCGGTCGTTCTTGCCGAGGGCGGACAGGACGTCCGCCTCGACGGCGAGGAGGTCCGCCATCGCGGCGTCCACCTGCTTCAGGCCGGCGGGGGTGAGTTCCACCTGGACCCCGCGGCGGTCGTCGGGGGAGCGGTGGCGCTCGACGAAGCCGCGTTCGGCGAGACGACCGATGCGGTTCGTCATGGTGCCGCTGGTGACGAGCGTCTGCTGGACGAGCGCACCGGGGGAGAGCCGGTAGGGCTCGCCGGCGCGGCGTAGCGCCGAGAGCACGTCGAACTCCCAGATCTCCAGGTCGCGCCGTGCGAACGCCCGGCGGCGGGCCAGGTCGAGATGCCGGGCGAGGCGCGAGATCCGGCTGAACACGGTCAGTGGTTCCAGGTCGAGGTCGGGACGCACCCGCAGCCAGGCCGCGACGATGCGGTCCACCTCGTCGTGCGGGGCGTCGAGCTCGGTGGCGCCCGGTGCGGCCGAGCCGGGCACCGTACCCCGGCGGCCGTCGTCGTGCGGCCCCGGGAACGAACCGCTGGGGGACTCCTCCATGGCGCGAGACTACCCGAAGTGTCTTGACATCAAGAGTCTTGACCGGCCCGGCCGGTCGCGGGTCAGGGCCGCCTCATCAGGGACGGCTTCTTCTCCATGCGGCTCAGCCCGTTCCACGCCAGATTCACCAGGTGCGCCGCCACCTCCGACTTCTTCGTCGCGCGGTGGTCGAGCCAGTACTGGCCGGTCAGCGCGATCATGCCCACGAGCATGTTCGCGTACAGCGGCGCGGTGCGCGGGTCGAGCCGGTTGATCCGGAACTGCTCGGTCAGGATGTGCTCCACCTGCGTCGCGACGTCGCCGATCAGGCTGGAGAACGTACCGGTCGCCTGCGCGACGGGCGAGTCCCGGACGAGGATCCGGAAGCCGTCCTCGCTGTCCTCGATGTAGTCCAGCAGGGCGAGCGCCGTACGCTCCAGCAGCACCTTGGGGTGGCCGCCGGCGTCGAGCGCTCCGGTGAGCGCCGTGGTGAGCTCCTGCACCTCGCGGTCCACGATCACCGCGTACACGCCTTCCTTGCCGCCGAAGTGCTCGTACACCACCGGCTTGGAGACCTCGGCCCGGGCGGCGATCTCCTCGACGCTCGTGCCGTCGAACCCCTTGGAGGCGAACAGTTCCCGCGCCACCGACAGCAGCTGCTCCCGACGCTGGCTCGCGGTCATGCGGGGTCGCGGAGTGCGTCGGGAGTCGGGTGCCATGGTGAACATTGTGCCGTGTGTCCGGGCAGACACCGCCGGTCGCCGCACGCACCCCCGGCGACCTGGCAGACTGGGCCACGGTACGGGACGGCGGTCTGCCTGCCCGGCCCGCCGGTCCTCGTGGACCCCGATGGTGCTCTGGAGCGTCCTCGGGGTGCGGGACCCGGGCTCGGGGCGGTGCTCCGCCGCGCGCACCGGTCCGCCTTGGTGTAATCGGCAGCACACGGGTTTTTGGTGCCCTTGGTCCAGGTTCGAGCCCTGGGGGCGGAGCGTGAGCACGGAAACACATCGGCCGGCCGCCGTCGTCGTCCTGGCGGCCGGGCAGGGCACGCGGATGAGGTCCCGCCTTCCGAAGATCCTTCATCCCGTGGGCGGGCGGCCGATGGTCGGGCACGCGATCGCAGCCGCGCGAGCGCTCGACCCGGCGCAGCTCGCCGTCGTCGTGCGCCACGAGCGCGACCTCGTCGCCGCTCGCATCGCGGAGCTGGACCCGGGGGCACGCGTCGTCGACCAGGACGACGTGCCCGGTACGGGCCGCGCGGTGGAGTGCGCGATGGAGGCCTTGGGCGAGATCGAGGGCGCGGTGGTGGTCCTCGCAGGTGACGTCCCGCTGCTCGACGGCGGCACCCTGGGGCAGCTGCTCGCCACCCACCATGCCGAGGGCGACGCGGTGACGATCCTCTCCACGCGGCTGCCGGACGCCACGGGCTACGGGCGCATCGTGCGGGGTGCGGACGGCCAGGTGGAGGCGATCGTCGAGCACAAGGACGCCACGCCCGAGCAGCTCGAGGTGCGCGAGATCAACACGTCCACGTACGTGTTCGACGCCGCCACCCTGCGCCGCGGGCTCGCGAGCCTGGACCGTGCGAACGCGCAGGGCGAGGTCTACCTGACCGATGTCGTCGCGTTCGCCCGCGGGGAAGGCGGGTCGGTCCGCGCGATCATGACCGACGACGCCATGTCGGTCGAGGGCGTCAACGACCGCGTGCAGCTCGCGGCTCTCGGTGCGGAGCTGAACCGGCGCACCCTGGAGCACTGGATGCGGGAGGGCGTCACGGTCGTGGATCCGGCGACGACCTGGGTCGACGTGGACGTCGAGCTCGCTGCCGACGTGACGCTCCTGCCCGGTACCCAGCTGCACGGGGCCACGAGGGTCGGCGAGGGCGCGACCATCGGCCCGGACACGACGCTCCGCGACACCGAGGTGCACGACGGCGCCTCCGTGGTGCGGACCCACGCGGAGCTCGCCGTGGTCGGTGCGGGTGCCAGCGTGGGGCCGTTCTCCTACCTGCGTCCCGGCACCGTCCTGGGCGCTCGGGGCAAGATCGGCGGCTTCGTCGAGACGAAGAACGCACGGATCGGCGAGGGCGCGAAGGTGCCCCACCTCAGCTACCTGGGCGACGCCGAGATCGGGGAGCACACCAACATCGGCGCGGCATCGGTGACCGTCAACTACGACGGCGTGCACAAGCACCGGACCGTGATCGGGGCGCACGCGCGCACCGGGGCGGACAACATGTTCGTCGCGCCGGTGACCGTGGGCGACGGCGCCTACACGGCCGCCGGCTCGGTCATCGTCCGCGACGTGCCCCCGGGCGCGCTCGGCGTCGGGCGCTCCGAGCAGCGCAACATCGAGGGCTGGGTGGCGCGCCGACGGCCCGGCACCGCGGCGGCCGAGGCCGCGGAGTCCGCCGCCCGGGGCGTCCCGGTCGACGCGGTCGCCCAGTCGGCCGCGTCCGCCGACGCCGAGGGTGACGCGACGCACCGCGGCACCACGTCCGACGTCGCACACCCTGCCGATGCCGGACACACCGACCAGGAACGAGAGGCCCACTGACATGCCCACCACCGCCCTGCGCCAGATCCAGCGCCCGCTCGTCGTCGCGTCCGGGCGCGCGCACCCCGAGCTGGCGCAGGACGTGGCCAAGGAGCTCGGCGTCGACCTGCTCCCGGTCAGCGCCTACGACTTCGCCAACACCGAGACGTACGTCCGGTTCAGCGAGTCGATCCGCGGAGCGGACATCTTCCTGCTCCAGTCGCACACCGCACCGATCAACCAGTGGATCATGGAGCACCTGCTCATGGTCGACGCCGCGAAGCGCGCCTCCGCGCACACGATCACGGCGGTCGCGCCGTTCCTCGGCTATGCCCGGCAGGACAAGAAGGGACGCGGCCGCGAGCCGATCTCGGCCCGGCTCATGACCGACCTGCTGGCGACCGCGGGTGCGGACCGGCTGATGTCCGTGGACCTGCACACCGCGCAGATCCAGGGCTTCTTCGACGGCCCGGTCGACCACCTGTGGGCCCTGCCCATCCTCGTGGACTACGTGCGCACGCGCGTGGACGTGGACAACGTGACGGTGGTGTCGCCCGACGCCGGCCGCATCCGCGTCGCGGAGATCTGGGCGAGCAAACTGGGCGGCGGACCGCTGGCGTTCGTGCACAAGACCCGTGACGTGACGCGCCCGAACCAGGCCGTCGCGAACAGGGTGGTGGGTGACGTGGAGGGCAAGGACTGCGTCCTGGTCGACGACCTCATCGACACCGGCGGCACGATCGCCGAGGCGGTCAAGGTGATCATGGCGGCGGGGGCCCGGTCGGTGACCGTCGCGGCGACGCACGGTGTGCTCTCCGGCCCGGCGCCGCAGCGGCTCGCGGACTGCGGGGCCACCGAGGTGGTGGTGACCGACACCCTGCCGATCGAGGCGTCCAAGCGCTTCGACTCGCTGACGGTGCTGTCGATCGCGCCCCTGATCGCGACCGCCATCAAGGAGGTCTTCACGGACGGGTCCGTGACGAGCCTGTTCGACGGGAACGCGTGACGACCGCCGGGTAAACAAAACGGTTCGTACCCGCTCGGGAGTTGACTCGAACCTGGTCGAGGGTGGACCGTTCTGTGACACAGACCTGTCCAGGAGGCTCCGTGGCCATCACCGTCGTGGTCCCCACGTTCAACGAGGGGCCGAACATCGTCGAACTCGTGCGCCGGCTCGACGAGGCGCTGGGCAGCACCCCCGGCGCCGGCGTGCTGTTCGTCGACGACTCGCGCGACGACACGCCGTCGGTCATCGAGCGCGTGAGCGCGGAGCAGGCCGCTCGCGGCGGCCTCCCGGTCCGCATGATCCACCGCGAGGCGCCCGACGGCGGCTTGAGCGGCGCGGTCGTCGAAGGGCTGCGGTCGGTCGGGACGGAGTGGGCCGTCGTGATGGACGGTGACCTCCAGCACCCGCCGGAGCTCGCCCCCGTGCTCGCGCGGCGGGGCCAGGAGTCCGGCCTCGACGTCGTCGTCGCCTCGCGATACATCGGCGGAGGGGATGCCGGCGGGCTCGACGGCTACTGGCGCCGAGCGGTGTCCACGGGCTCCGCGCTGCTCGCGCGGTCGATGTTCCCGCTTCGGCTGCGGAACGTGACCGACCCTCTGACCGGGTTCTTCGCCGTCCGCGTCGCGGCGCTCGACCTGGACACGCTGCGGCCACGCGGGTTCAAGATCCTGCTCGAGGTGCTCGCACGCGGCAAGCGCGCACTGGCGGTCGGCGAGGAGCCGTTCGTCTTCGGCGAGCGGTACGCGGGCAGGTCGAAGGCGACGCTCCGGATGGGACTGCGCTACCTGGAGCAGCTCGCCTCACTGCGGTTCGGGCGGATGTCACGGTTCGCGATCATCGGCGGGATGGGCGCGGTGTGGAACGTGCTCATCCTGTGGGCCCTCAACGATCTCGCGGGGATGCACCACGCCTGGGCGGCGGTGATCGCCGCCGTCGTGACGATCGCCCTCAACTTCGCGCTGCAGGAACGGCTGGTGTTCCGGGACCTGCTCGGGCTGGGGCGGCTCGGGTTCTGGTCGCGGCTGGCGCACTCGTTCGCCTTCAACGGCACGGAGGCGGCGATCCGGCTGCCGATCTTCGTCTGGATCGTGGCGGCCACGGGAGCGTGGCCGGTGCTGGTGCAGGCGGTGCTGCTCGTGGTGGCGTTCCTGCTGCGGTTCGTCTTCCACTCCCAGGTGGTGTACCGCCCGCGGCGGACCCAGCCGCCGTTCGGGGACACGCTGTCCTCCTCGCAGTCCCATGACGGTCTCCTCGGTGCATCGGGCACCGACAAGCGGGTACAGTAGTCAGGTTGCCTCGGCGAGGGACGTCGGACGGCCGCGACGGACATGTTCCGCACGCGCCGCAGTCCGTGATCGACTGGGCGGTGAGTCGGTGACCCACTGGGTCAACCGCTACGCAGCGAGCTCGCGCGCTCCGCGTCCGTCGCCCGTCCCACGCCGACGCAGCCGCTCGCCCGAGATAGTCCGACATCACCCTCAGGAGTTACTCCCGTGTCCGAGATCAAGCTTGTCGCCGAGCCCCGCACCGAGTTCGGTAAGGGTGCCGCGCGCCGTATCCGCCGCGACAACAAGATTCCCGCCGTGCTCTACGGCCACGGCACCGACCCGGTGCACGTGACGCTGCCGGGCCACGAGTCGATGCTGGCGATGCGCCACTCGAACGCGCTGCTCAGCATCGAGCTGGACGGCAAGGGGCAGCTCGCCGTCGCCAAGGACGTGCAGCGTGACCCGGTCCGGAACGTCATCGAGCACATCGACCTGCTCGTCGTGCGTGCCGGCGAGAAGATCGCCGTCGACATCTCCGTGAACATCGTCGGCGACTCCGCCCCGGGCACGATCCACCTGGTCGAGGCCCAGACCCTGTCGGTCGAGGCCGAGGCGACGCACCTGCCGGAGTCGGTGGACGTGTCGATCGAGGGGCTCGCGTCCGGCTCGCACGTGTACGCGAAGGACGTCCAGCTGCCGGCGGGCTCCTCGCTGCTGACGGACCCGGAGCAGGCCGTCGTTCTCATCACCGAGCCGCGCGGCGAGGCCGCCGCCGACGAGGAGGCCGAGGGCGAGGGCGCCGAGGAGTCCGCGGAGGCCTGATCCGTCAGGGTGTCTGAACCGATGACCGATCAGCCATGGCTCGTCGTCGGGCTCGGTAATCCGGGTCCGAAGTACGCCGGGAACCGGCACAACGTGGGCCAGATGGTGCTCGACCTGCTGGCAGAGCGCTCGGGCGGCAGGTTCGCCCGGCACGGCCGGGCGCAGGCCGTGGCCGCCGACGTGCGGCTCGGCGTGCTGCCCGGTGGCCGGCCCGGCCCCCGGGCCGTCCTCGCCAAGCCCTCGACGTACATGAACGTCTCGGGCGGCCCGGTCAGCACGCTCGCCCAGTACTACGGCATCGAGCCCGCACGCATCGCCGTCGTGCACGACGAGGTCGACATCCCGTTCGACACGATCAAGCTGAAGATCGGTGGTGGCGAGGGTGGCCACAACGGGCTGCGGGACATCACCAAGGCGCTCGGTACCCGCGAGTACCACCGCGTCAGGGTCGGTGTGGGCCGCCCTCCGGGCCGCATGGACACCGCCGACTACGTGCTGCGGGACTTCACCGGTACGGAGCGCAAGGAGCTCCCGATCTTCGTGGACGACGCCGCGGACGCGGTCGAGCTCCTGATCACGGAGGGCCTCCTGGCCGCGCAGGGAAGGTTCCACCCGGCGAAGCCGTGAGAGCCCGTGCTCGCTGTCATGCCGTTCCGGCCGCCGGCCGCGCAGCCGGCGACCGGAACGGCATGACCGCACCGGGTGGTACGCCTCTGCGGGGCGCACCGGTCGCCGGGTCAGCTCCTCGCGTCCGACTCCGCCGCCTCCCAGGTGCGCAGGTAGTACTCCGCGCCCCGTAGCACGTCGTCCGTCAGGGCCTCGCCGCCCGTGACGCGCAGGTCCTCCAGGTAGTCGGGCACCAGGCCGTAGTGGGCGACGCCGTCGGTGTTGACGTCCCACACGCGCTCGCCCGTGACCTGCCGGTCGAGGACGGAGCCGCCGTCGAGCGAGGTGAAGGGGTAGACGACCCGGCCGTCCGACGGGCCCGGGGTGCCGCCGAAGCCGTTCATGTCGAAGCCGAAGCCCACTCCCGCCACGCCGTGCCGTGCCCGCGCACCAGCCGTCCGCTCGTACTCCGCGACCGACTCCTCGGCGTCGTGCCCGTACATGGTCGCGAAGCCACCCAGCGCGTAGATGCGGTCGAGGCTCCGCTCGTCGGTCCACGAGTGGGTGGAGAGCACGCCGCCGTAGCCGGCGTCCTCCAGGAGGTCGAGCGTCCGGTCCGCCGCCTTGGCCGACATGTGGTCCACCTCGATCAGCATGCCGCGCTCCATCAGCTCCGCGACGAGGTACTCGCCCTTCGCCGTGAGCCCGTACCTGTTGCAGACCGTGCCGGACGGGTAGCGCGGTGGTACGGGGAGCCAGTCGAGCTCGTCGGGCAGCTCGACGTTGCCCGGGTTGTTGTCGTGCGGCTGGTCCGCCGGGCACGACTCCACCCGCCAGAACGTGCCCGTGCTGAGGAACTGGCCCGCGTTGACGAACGTCCCCGTCGCCCCGGAGTCGAACCGCACCCCGCACAGCGCGTTGTCGAACTTGTGGCACACGAACATGGACCGGACACCGAGGTCGTACAGCTCGTCGAGGCCGGCGGAGATGTCGGACCGCGTGCACCCGTCGAACACGCGGAGCGTCTGCTTGCACCCGAACGGTTCGGAGGTCTCCACCCCGAGCACCACGGCGAGCTTTCCCTCCGCGACGACCTGGCGTGCCTGCGCACTGTCCGTGACGATCCGGAACCAGCCCTCGCCGGGCCCGCCGTACTGCGCGTCGACGAAGTCCTGCAGCGCGTACGCGTCGTCGATCTGCAGACGGATCGCCGCCATCTCGTCGCAGTCCTGGTGCGTGCCCGGGTTGACGGAGCACAGGAGGCCGTTGCTGGTGAGCTGGTTGACCAGCACCCGTTGCCCGGCGCGCCACGAGCGCTCCACCCAGCGGTAGTACATCTGCTGATGCGTGAGGGAGTCGTGGGCGGGCCAGTCGGCGAAGGTCGGCCAGCCCGTCGTGTCGTGCGTGCCGAACGGGGAACCGTGGCGCGTGAGGTTCTCCAGGAGCGCGGTTCCGCCGTGCCGGCCGTGCGCGTCGCAGTCCTGCAGCGCGTCGGCGATGCCGTGCGCGGAGAACACCTTGCCGCACAGGGCCGCGCCGCCGATGCCGTCCTCCATGAACAGGTGGCTGTGCGCGTCGACGTAGCCGCGCACGCTGCCGTCGGGCGTCGTGCCGGTGAACGGCTCTCCGCTGAGGTTGAGCCCGGACTCCGGCTGGGGGAGGACGGGATCGGGGAAGACCCCGACGGCGCCGGTCGCGGGTGTCGCGAGACCCGCCGCGCCGAGGCAGGTCACCAGGGCCATGATGGTCAACGTTGCCGTTCGTCGTGGACGTCGCACGTCGCCTCCTGGGTCGGAGCGGGGGCCGACGACGTTGTCGGCCCCCGATAACTGACCCAAACTTTAACAAGAGCTGGCGCAAATCGGAAGAGTCGTACAAGATGTACGCTCCGCGTCAGGGAGTGGCGAGCCAGCGGCGGGGTGGTCCCCAGATCCAGCCCAGGCCGATGCGACGGGTGGCGGCGTCCAGCGCCAGAGCCGTGGCGACGATGGTCATCGCCATGAACAGCGGCATCCACTGGGACTGCGGGACCGGGACCCAGATGCCGTTCGACCAGTAGACCCAGAGGATCGTGTGGATGAGCGGCGTGTGCGTGACGTACACGGGCAGGGTCCGCGCACCGACCCAGCCCAGCCCCGGGACGAGCCGTGCGAGTGCGACGCTGATCGCGATGCCCGCCATCGACCCGACGACGTTCGCCAGCAGGTAGGCCCCCGGTACCGGCTCCAGCCCGTACGCCTGAACCAGCCACGTCACGCCGTACCACGCCCCGACGACCAGCAGGCCGGTCCACCACCGCAGCCGGGCGGCGTACTCCTCGACGAACGGCCGCAGATGAAGCCCCACCAGGAAGAACACGATGAACTGCGCCGCGCCGCGATAGGCGATGCTCTCGGGCTCCCAGCCCGCCAGGGCCCAGGCGCTGACGCCGGCCGCGGCGAGGATCTGCACCCACGCCGGGAGAGGACGCAGCAGCCGGGCCGCGAGGAAGAAGGCCGCCAGCGTCCAGATGAACCAGAGCTCCGACCGGGGGATCAGCAGGGACCAGGCCAGGTCCCCGGTCAGGGTGGACCAGTCGGCGTCCGGAACCTTGTAGTAGCCCGTGACCAGCCGCACCACGAGCGTGATCGGCTCCCACAGCACGAACACCCACGCGAAGTAGAAGATCTTGCCGCGCAGCAGCGTGGACCACGACGCCGCCACCCACTTCGCCGCGAACATCCCGGCCACCGTGAAGAAGAGCGGCATGCGCAGACTGCGCAACGGCTCGTTGAACTCGCGCAGCACACTGACGTCGTACCCGGTGCCGGCCGTCCAGTTCGTCGCGTGGTACAGCACCACGAGGCAGATCGCCAGGCCGCGTGCGGCATCGGCCCACGCGATGCGCGGTCGCGGGATCTCCCGGAGGGCATCGGATCTGGACGAGAACTCGCGGGGCTGGGTGGACATCGCCTGTGATCGTAGCGACCGCGGCAACCTCCGGTCGATGTCGGTGTCGAGCGCTACGCTGTTCACAGCCCATCCACCCCTCCGCAGGGGAGAAGTGGGCCGGTCGTCGTGTGCCCGCTGATGCCGTGGGCCCGGCCGGTCCCTGGAGGGCGCCGTCGCCCGGCGTCGCGTCGTACCCCGTATCCGCACCGTCGTAAGGACCCCGATGCATCTCACCGGTCTGCTCCCGCTCCTGCTCGCCGATCCCGGCGTCGCGGCCGCCGTCGAGCACGTCGGCGCGCGCGGCGAGGCCGATGTCGTCGGACCTGCCGGCGTGCGGCCCGCGCTCCTGGCGGCCGCCTCGGAACGGCGGCCCCTCGTGGTGGTCACCGCGACGGGGCGTGAGGCGGACGAGCTCGCCGCCGCGGTGCGGACCTACCTGCCCGGGGGACGCGAGGACGACGTCGCGGTGCTGCCCGCGTGGGAGACCTTGCCGCACGAGCGGCTCAGCCCGCGCGCCGACACGGTCGCCCGCCGGCTGGCCGTCTTCCGCCGGCTCGCCCACCCGTCCGAGGAGCGTGGCCAGGCGGGTCCGCTCCGTGTGGTCGTCATGCCGGTTCGGGCCCTGCTCCAGCCGGTGGTGGAGGGTCTGGGCGAGCTCGCCCCGGTCTCGCTCGCGAGCGGTGGCACGGCCGATCTGACCGACGTTGCCCAGCGGCTGACCGACGCCGCCTACACCCGCGTCGACATGGTCGAGCGCCGTGGTGAGTTCGCCGTGCGCGGCGGCATCCTGGACGTCTTCCCGCCCACCGAGGACCACCCGCTGCGGTGCGAGTTCTGGGGCGACGAGGTCAGCGAGATCCGCTGGTTCGCCGTCGCGGACCAGCGCTCCCTGGAGATCGCCGACCGCGGGCTGTGGGCTCCGCCGTGCCGCGAGATCCTGCTGACCGATGCCGTCCGGGAGCGTGCGGCGGGCCTCGTCGAGGCGTTGCCCGGTGCCGCCGAGATGCTGGAGAAGCTCGCGGACGGCTCGCCCGCGGAAGGGATGGAATCCCTCGCGCCGTTGCTGGTGGACCGCATGGTGCCCGTCCTCGACCTCGTGCCGGACGACGCGCTGCTGATCCTCAACGAGTCGGAGCGGGTCCGGCGCCGCGCCCATGACCTCGTCGCGACCACCCAGGAGTTCCTGGAGGCGGCCTGGGTCGGCGCTGCCGCGGGTGGGTCGGTCCCGCTGTCGGCCGAGGGCGGAGCGGACCTGTCGGCGGCGTCGTTCGCGACTCTCGCCGAAACGCGGGCCGTCGCGGCCCGTCGCGGTCTGGGCTGGTGGACGTTGTCGTCGTTCGGCCAGGACACGGAGCTCACGCAGCTGTCCGGCGACGGCGGAGCGGAGCAGGACCGGTCCGAGGACGCCCCCGCGGCCGGACCCGCCGGCCCGTCGGAGGATCGGGTGATCAATCCGGTGGGGGAGGTCTTCACCGTCGGCGCACGCGACGTGGAGTCCTACCGGGGCGACTTCGCGCGGGCGCTGCGCGAGGTCGACGCGCTGCAGAAGTCCGGCTGGACCCTCGTGCTCACGACCGAAGGGCACGGACCCGCCAAGCGCATGAGCGAGCAGCTGTCGGAGGCGGGTACCGCCGCGCGGCTGGAGTCGTCGATGGAGGCCGAGCCGGAGCCGGCCGTCGTCCATGTCGTCGCCGGCGGGGTGGGCCGCGGTTTCGTGGCTCCGGAGCTGCGGCTGGCCGTTTTCTCCGACCAGGACCTGACCGGACGGGCCGGCGGCGCCGGCACCCGGGACATGCGGAAGATGCCGAGCCGGCGCCGGAACGTCGTCGACCCGCTGCAGCTGCGGGCGGGCGACTACGTGGTGCACGAGCAGCACGGCGTCGGGCGGTTCATCGAGATGGTGCAGCGGAGCCTCGGCGGGGGCGCGAACGGCGCCACCCGGGAGTACCTCGTGATCGAGTACGCCTCGTCGAAGCGCGGCCAGCCGGGCGACCGGTTGTTCGTGCCGACGGACCAGCTCGACCAGGTCACCAAGTACGTCGGTGGCGAGGCCCCCAGCCTCAACAGGATGGGCGGCGCCGACTGGAAGAACACCAAGGCCCGCGCCCGCAAGCACGTCAAGGAGATCGCGAGCGAGCTCATCCGCCTCTACTCCGCGCGGATGGCCACCCAGGGCCACGCGTTCGGCCCGGACACGCCGTGGCAGCGGGAGCTGGAGGACGCGTTCGCGTACGTCGAGACGCCGGACCAGCTCGCGTCCATCGACGAGGTCAAGGCGGACATGGAGAAGCAGGTCCCGATGGACCGGCTGATCTGCGGTGACGTCGGCTACGGCAAGACGGAGATCGCACTGCGCGCCGCGTTCAAGGCGGTGCAGGACGGCAAGCAGGTGGCCGTGCTCGTCCCCACCACGCTCCTGGTGCAGCAGCACTTCGAGACGTTCTCCGACCGGTATGCCGGGTTCCCCGTGACCGTGAAGGCGCTCAGCCGCTTCCAGTCGGACAAGGAGTCCGAGGCGGTGGTGGACGGCCTGCGGAAGGGCTCGGTCGACGTCGTCATCGGCACCCACCGGCTGATCACCGGCGCGGTCCGGTTCAAGGACCTCGGGCTGGTGATCGTGGACGAGGAGCAGCGGTTCGGCGTCGAGCACAAGGAGACGCTCAAGCAGCTGCGCACCAACGTGGACGTGCTGGCGATGTCCGCCACGCCGATCCCGCGCACCCTGGAGATGGCGGTCACGGGAATCCGCGAGATGTCCACGCTCGCGACCCCGCCCGAGGAGCGCCATCCCGTGCTCACGTACGTCGGCGCCTACGAGGAGAAGCAGATCGCCGCCGCGCTGCGCCGCGAGCTGCTGCGCGAGGGCCAGGTGTTCTACGTGCACAACCGGGTCGAGTCCATCAACCGCGCGGCGGCGAGGCTGAACGAGCTGGTGCCCGAGGCGCGCATCGGCGTCGCGCACGGCAAGATGAGCGAGCACCAGCTCGACCAGGTCATCCGCGCCTTCTGGGAGAAGGAGCTCGACGTCCTGGTGTGCACCACGATCGTCGAGACAGGGCTGGACATCTCCAACGCGAACACGCTCATCCTGGAGCGCGCGGACGTTCTCGGGCTCTCCCAGCTGCATCAGCTGCGCGGGCGCGTGGGCCGCGGGCGGGAGCGCGCGTACGCCTACTTCCTGTATCCGCCGGAGAAGCCGCTCACGGAGCAGGCCCACGACCGCCTGGCCACCATGGCCGCTCACACGGACCTCGGGGCCGGCATGCAGATCGCCATGAAGGACCTGGAGATCCGCGGCGCCGGAAACCTGCTCGGCGGGGAGCAGTCGGGCCACATCGCCGGAGTCGGCTTCGACCTCTACGTGCGGATGGTCGGAGAGGCCGTGGCCGCCTTCCGGGGCGACCGCGAGGAGGAGGCGCCCGAGGTCACCATCGAGCTCCCGGTCGACGCCCACCTGCCCGAGACCTACATCGCCACCGAGCGACTGCGTCTCGAGGCGTACAAGAAGATCGCCACCGCGCACGACGACGCCGCGCTCTCCGAGGTCCGGGCGGAGCTCGTCGACCGGTACGGCACGTTGCCGGAGGTCGCCTCGGCGCTGTTCGACGTCGCCGCGTTCCGCAACCATGCCCGCACGGCCGGTCTCACGGACGTCACGGCCCAGGGCAAGTACGTCCGGTTCGCGCCGGTGGACCTGGCCGAGTCGCAGGCGCTGCGTCTGAAGCGTCTGTACCCCGGCACCATCCTCAAGCCGGGGATCCGGGCGTTCCTCGTCCCGTTCCCGACCACGGCGCGCCTGGGCGGGCGGCCGCTGCGCGGTGCGGAGATCCTGGACTGGGCGAAGCAGCTGATCGACGCGGTCGTCCTGGGTGAGGTGGCCGCGGCGGCCAGGGCGGCCACCCGCTGACCCACCGGACCCGCCGGTCCCCGGCTCCGCTGCCCCGGCACCGCCGGCGGCGAGGTTAGGCAGCCAGGTCCCGCGCCTCCGTGCGGTTCGGGTTCTCGAAGGCTTCCGCCATGAGCGCGATCTCACCCTCGGGCAGCGACAGCTCACGGGCCAGACCGGCCCAGCCGGCCGTCGCGTCCGAGACCTCGGAGACCACCCGGCGCGCGTCGTCGGGCCGCAGCCCGTAGCTGCCGCACGTCTCCAGCAGCACCCGGACCTCCCGCTCGATGCGGTTGCCCATCGGCCGCAACGGCGTGGACTCCGCTACGGAGAACGGGTCCGGGTTGACGTCGAACAGCGGAGCCAGCGACCAGCCGTCGGCCCGGCGCAGGAAGCCGTGGTTCTTCATGTGGTCGTCCACGTTGCGCACGAGCAGGGTGAACGCGACACGGCGGAACAGGTCGTGCCCGTCCGCGCTGGGCCTGCCGGAGTGGTCGGCCAGCGTCTCGGCCAGCGTGCGGTAGTCGATCGTCTCGAAGAACGCCTTCTGCACGAGGGACTCCGCCGACAGGAACCCGATCCGCCGGCCGTCGGACAGCCGGTCGAACCGCCGGGTGAGCAGGATGCTGTGGCGGCCGCGATCCCCGTCGACCCGGTGCAGCCGTGCCACGGGGACCTCGATGCCCGCGCGGGACGCGAGCCGGAGCGTGAGGTACTCCCACGCCTGGACGTCCCAGCGGTCGGTCCGGCGGGGAAGTTTCGCCATCCACAGCTCGCCGTCGGCGTCGCTCACGGTGGCCTTCGGCCTCGCTCCGCCCATCGACGTGCCCGCGGCCACCAGCAGCCGCAGGTGCTGGTCCGACACGCGGTGGTCGGCGACGGCGTCCGCCGCCTCGGTCAGCGCGGGCAGGTCCACGAGCTCCGGGACGTCGCTGCGGGGTGGTGCCAGGAACGTCTCGCCGCCGTCGAGCGAGAGCCGCAACGCGCCGAGCCGGGTCGCGTCCTGCACCCCGAGCAGGAAGTCCTTCTCGGTGAGCCGCACGGAGGCGCGGTCCTCGGCGCGGGCACTGTTCCGTTCCGCGTGGAACAGGAGCGTGCGGCCCCACTGGTCGGGCTGACAGTCCGCGAACGTGCCGAACATCGGCCGGTCGCCCGCGGAGGGGATCGGGCCGGGCGTCAGCGGCAGCTCCGGGCACAGCGCGTAGGCGCCGGGAGTGCGGAGGTAGGCGTCGTCGTACCGGAACGTACTGCCGACGAGCGCTCCGCCCGTGTTGAGGTGCAGGTCGAGATCACCGGCGTGCACCTGCCGGCCGCCGGGCAGTTGGAGTTCGACACGGATCGCCACGGCGGCTCAACTCCTCACGTAGTGTTCGGTGCTCCTCAGCCGGGGATCCGCACGCGCTGCGGCAGGGTGCGTTCGGCGTGGAAGCGCCCCAGCTCGGTGGTCAACGGATCTGTCGCACCGACCACGGCGTCGGCCACCCCCAGTACCCGGAGCACCGCGAGGGTGTTCTCCAGGCTGACGGTGCCCGTGCCGTTCTCGATGCTGCGCAGGGTGGTACGGGTGATGCCGGCGCGATCCGCGACGAGTTGTGCGGTGAGGCCGTGGATCTTGCGCCAGTTTCGGACGTGCTCGCCGATCGAGGCGAGATCTCGAAGGGTTCGTTGGGACGTGCGGGCCATGGTGTCGGACTTTCTGGACGACGGCGGTCTGGGCGCGCCGCTCGGACTGTGGTCACCAGAATAGCCGTCGCATGGCCTAATGGACAGCTTGGTGGTCATTACGGGCCAGCCGTGGTCGGGCGGCTCATCACCGAGGCCATCGCGCCGAGCGCCTTGAGCGCCTCCTCCGCGTCCGGGTTCTCGTAGCCCCGCGTGCACACGGCGATCACGAGGGCGTCGGGGCCCGGGCCACCGAGGAACGCCACGTCGTGCCGGATTCCGTCCACCCAACCGGACTTGGAGCCGAAGACCGCGCCCTCCGGGAACGCCGCGGTGAGCTGGCGGTCCGTCTGGCGGGACAGGAGTTCCAGCATCCAGGCCGTCCGCCCGTGGCTCGCCAGCCGCCCGGTGACGAGGGCGCTCATCAGCCGGGCGAGGTCGCGCGCGGTCACGCGGTGCGAGGGGCCGGCTCCGGCCGCGGCGAGGTCGGAGTACAGGCGGCTCAGCACCGAGTCCGCACAGCCCGCGTCCGACAGCACCCGGTTGCACGCCTCGAAGCCGACCCGCTCGATCAGCATGTTGGTGGCCTCGTTGGAGGAGACGACGACCATCCGCTCCGCGACGTCGGCCAACGGCATGGGCGTGCCGTCCGGAGGAAGGCCCGGGTCGACGTCGTCCGGTTCGATCGTGAAGGTGCCGGCGCCCGGCACCTGCGAGGTGAAGGTCCGGGTCGCGAGCAGCTCCTCGTCCGGTGACGCCGTGCCGGCGTCCAGTTCGCGGGCGGTGGCGGCGAGCACGGCGAGCTTCACCGTCGAGGCGGCGTAGACCACCACGTCGTCCTCACGGGCGGCGAGCACCTCCCCCGAGGCCCGTGCGACGTGGAAGGCGATGAACGGCACGCCGTCGCTGTGCGTTCCCGTGCGAGGCATCACGAACCACCCGCCAGCGAGGCCCATGCCCTGACCACGGCGCGGGAACCGGCCTCGTTCTCCTCGGCGTGCTCCTTCGCGGCCGCCGCGAGGGCGGCGCGGTCCAGGCCCTGGTCGGCCAGTGCGGCTTCGTCCCAGCGCAGGATCGCGTCGGGTGGCGCCTCCGGGTGGAACTGCAGCCCCCACGCCGCGTGTCCCACCCGGAAGGCCTGCACCCGGCACTCCGCCGACGTGGCCAGAAGCGTCGCTCCCGGCGGGAGCGCGGTCACCGAGTCCTCATGGTTCTGCAGCATCCACAGGGTTCCGGGGGTGAACCGCCCGAGGATCGGGTCTCCCGCCGCGGCCGGCAGGACCTCCAGCGCGCACATTCCGCGCTCGGTCTCGCCCGATCTCGCGGTCACCTCGCCGCCGGCGACGTGGGCGAGCAGCTGTTCCCCCAGGCAGATCCCCAGCAGGGGGACCGCACGCTCCAGCGCCTCGGCGGTGAGCGCGCGCTCGCCGGGCAGCCACGGATGCTCCGCGTCGTCGTCGGGGAGATAGCCGCCGCCCAGCAGCACGACGCCGTCGTACCCGTCCAGGGTTCGGGGCAGGCCCTCCCACGCCGTGACGACGTCGGCGGTCACGCCGGCATCGGCGAGCCATCGCGTCAGACGCCGGGGCCCGGAGCCCTTCGAGTTCTGGACCACCAGCACACGTGTCATGACTCCACCTTCACCGCAGCAGGAACCGAGCGCGCGAAGTGACACGCCGCCCGCGGCTCCAGAACCGGGGCCGTCCGCGCGCACCGTTCGGGAACGTGGTGCCCGCCACCGGGCCGTTCGCCCGTGAGCACGGCGGTCTCCCCGGCGAGGGCGCCGTCGGCCGCCTCCGATCCGAGCGCTCGTGCCAGCGGGCACCGGGTGTGGAAGACACACCCCGCCGGAGGGTTCGTCGGCGACGGCGGTTCGCCTTCCAGCGTGATGGCTCCGTCGCCCCTGCCCGCGTCCCCCGCGGGGGCGAACCGCACCGCCGGGTCCGGTACGGGTGCGGCCGACAGGAGCGCCCGCGTGTAGGGGTGGCGGGCGTCGTCGTAGACGTCACCCGAGGGACCGTGTTCCACGACGTGCCCCAGGTACATGACCGCGACCTCGTGCGCGATGTGCCGCACGACCCCGAGGTCGTGCGCCACGAACAGGTACGACAGGCCCAGTTCCTCCTGCAGGTCCTGCAAAAGGTTCACCACCTGGCCCTGGACGGACACGTCGAGCGCGGACACCGGTTCGTCGCACACCAGGATGCCGGGACGCAGCGCGAGCGCCCGTGCGATGCCGATGCGCTGCCGCTGCCCGCCGGAGAACTGGTGCGGGTAGCGGCTCGCGTGGCCGGGTTCGAGACCCACCAGTTCGAGCAGCTCGCCCACGGCGGCGCGGCGCCCGCCGGCCGGGGTGATCCGGTGGATCGCGAAGGGCTCGCCGACGATCTCGCCCACGGACATGCGAGGGTTCAGCGAGGTGTACGGGTCCTGGAACACCATCTGCACGTCGCGTCGCAGCCGCTTGCGTCCGGCTCGGGAGAGGCGGGCCACGTCCTCACCGTGCACGAGCACCTGGCCCGCCGTCGGCCGCTCGATCCCCGCGAGCATGCGGGCGAGCGTGGACTTGCCCGACCCGGACTCGCCCACGAGCCCGAGGGTGCGCCCGGCGGCGAGCGTGAACGAGACGCCGTCGACGGCCTTCACGGTGGCGACGGTACGGCGCAGCAGGCCGCGGCGTACCGGGAAGTGCCTGACGAGCTGTCGGACCTCGAGCACGGGTTCAGGCATCGGTGGGCTCCTCGGTCTCCCGGGCGTCCCGCCGGCCCGTCGGCCGGGGTCGTCCCGAGGCCGCCGCCGGCACGTCGTGGGACGCGAGCACCTCGGCGGCGAAGTGGCAGGCGGAGGCGCGGGGGTACGACGACGCGTCGTCGTGCGGCTGCGTGGTCAGGGCCGTGGTCAGCGGGGGCCGTTCGGACCGGCACAGGTCGCCCGCCAGGTCGCAGCGTGGATGGAAGGCGCAGCCGGCCGGGAGCGCGGCCGGGCTCGGCGGCCGGCCGGGAATGACGGACAGGCGGGGCCTGCGCGCGTCGGCTCCCTGGGGGCCGCCCGAGGCAGCCGACGGGATCGACCGCAGCAGCGCGCGTGTGTAGGGATGGGCGGGTGCGCGGAACGTGTCCCGCACCGGCGCCCGCTCCACGACCCGTCCGGCGTACATGACGGTGACGTCGTCGGCCACCCCGGCCACCACGCCCAGATCGTGCGTGATGAGGACCAGGCCCATCCGCCGCTCGGCCTGGATCTCGGCGAGCAGCCGCAGCACCTGCGCCTGCACCGTGACGTCGAGCGCCGTCGTCGGCTCGTCCGCGATGAGCACGTCCGGGTCCATGGCCAGCGCGATCGCGATCATCACGCGCTGTCGCATCCCGCCGGAGAACTGGTGCGGATGGTCCTTCACCCGGCCACGGGCGTTCGGCACCCGCACGAGGTCCAGCAGTTCCACGGCCCGGCGTGCGGCGTCCCTGCGGGACAGCCCACGCCGCGCGCGCAGGGCCTCCGTCAGTTGGTATCCGACGGTGTGCACGGGGTTGAGCGCCGCCAGCGCGTCCTGGAAGACCATCGCGACCCGGTCCCCGCACCGGTCGCGGTGCTCCCGCCGGCTCAGGGTCAGCAGGTCCTCGCCCGCCAGGAGGACCTGACCGCGGGACACCCGTGCGCCGTCGGGCAGCAGTCCCATCACCGCGAGCGACGAGACCGACTTGCCCGACCCCGACTCACCGACCACCGCGAGCGTGCGCCCGGCGTCCACGCGGTACGACAGCCCGTCCACCGCCCGCACGGTGCCCTCCGCGGTGCGGAACTCCACCGCCAGGTCGCGCACCTCGAGCAGGGGAGCGCGCGACGACGCCGTCCGGCCGTCCCGCTCGGCCGCTGCCCGCCCCGTCCCCTCGGGCCCGGTGCCGCCCGCCTTCCGCACCCTCATGCGTCGCTCCCTTCCGCTCCGTGGCGCCCGTCGATGGTGCGCCCGCCGTGGTCGACCGCCGCTGCGCCGGTCATCGAGCCAGCCTCGGGTCGAGCGCGTCCCGCAGCGCGTCGCCGAGCACCACCAGCGCCAGCACCGTCGCCACCAGGCAGACCAGCGGGGCGAGCAGGATGTGCGGCGCGCCGCCCGTCACCCATTCGGAGCCCTGCTCGATCTGGATGCCCCAGCTCGTCGCCGGGGGCCGCACCCCGATACCCAGGAACGACAGCACGGCCTCCGCGCTGATCACGCCCGCCACGGAGGTGGGCAACAGCGCCGTCACCGTCCCGATCGCGTTCGGCAGCACGTGCCGCACCATGATGCGCACGTCGGAGGCACCCAGCGAACGGGCCGCGGTGACGTAGTCCAGGTTCTTCGCCTCCAGGGTGCTGGCCCGGACGTAGCGGGCGTACGGCATCCAGCCGAAAAGGATCAGCACGACCGCCGGAAGCAGAATGACCTGGAAGGTCCCGGCGCCCAGGTCGACGCCCTGGAACAGCGACAGCACGAGGAGCGCCGCCAGGAGCAGCGGGACCACGAGGAACACCTCCACGGCCCGCGAGACGAGGTAGTCCACCCAGCCGAGGTAGTACCCGGCGAGCAGCCCGAGCGTGACGCCGATCATGACCGAGACACCGACGACGACGGCGGCGAGCAGCAGCGACGGCCGGACACCGTGCACGAGCGTGGCCAGCACGTCGCACCCGAGGGCGTCGGTGCCCAGCGGATGCGCCGCTCCCCAGCCCTGCGGGTCCAGGCGCGCGTCCCGGATGGGGCACGACCGGGGGCTCGTGCTCGTGAACAGCGCCGGGAACGCCGCCATCAGCGCGAAGAACAGGACCACGGTCGCCGCGGCCACCGTGTCGGGGCGGCGCCGCAACGCCCGCCAGGCCCCGGCGAGCGGCCGGGCTTCCTCACTCATAGCGAATCCTCGGGTCGAGCACGGCGTAGGCGACGTCGACGACGATCATCACCACCACGGTGACGGCGGCCAGCAGGGTCACGATGCCCAGCACGAGCCCGACGTCGTCGTTCCGGACGGCCTCCCACAGGACGCCGCCCATCCCGTAGATGTTCATCAGACCCTCCGTGATCACGGCGCCTCCGAGCGCCTCGGCGAACGTGAGCCCCACGGCGGTGACCACCGGCACCGACGAGTTCCGCACCACGTGGTGCACGACGACGTGCCGCTCCGCCAGACCCTTCGACCGCGCGGTGCGCACGTGGTCGCCCTGGTAGGACTCGAGCTGTCCGGCCCGGACCAGGCGGATGAACGCCGCCGACCCGGCCAGGCCCAGCAAGATGCCCGGCACCACCACCGTGGCCCACGGATGGTCGGGGTCGAAGGAGGGCTTGAACCAGTACGGCGGCCAGCTGTCCTCACCGAACGTCTCCTCGGCCCACCGGTGCAGCGGCACGGCCACGACGTACCGGTAGACGATCAGCAGCACGAAGACCGGGAAGGCGTCGATGAGGACCGAGGTCAGCCGGATGCCGTGGTCGCCGGCCGACCCGCGCCGGCGCGCCGCGACCGAGCCGAGCACCATGCCGAGCGTCAGCCAGGTGATCAGCACGACGCAGAACAGCCGCAGGGTGTTCGGCGCCGCCGCGGCCACGATGTCGGACACCTCGCGGCCGCGCAGGTTGGTGCCGAAGTCGCCGCGCGCGTACTGGCCGAGCCGCTCGGCGAACGGGCCGAGGCACGGATCGCCCACCCGGTCGAAACAGGGATCGTCGAGCCCGAAACGCTGCTCGACGGCAGCCAGCTGCGCCGGCGACGCGACCTTGTCCCCGAAGAACGCCTGCGCCGGGTTGCCGTTGAGCTGGATGGCTACCGTGGTGAGCAGGTGCAGCAGGAACATCACGAGCAGCAGCGTGCCGACTGCCTGCAGCACCCTTCTGGTGACGTAACGGCCCATGGACTCCCTCGGTGCGGTTCTCGCGGTCGGTCGGGTGTGTGACGGCTCAGCCGTCCGAGACCTCGATCTCGCGCAGGATCGGCGCGCCCGAGAACGGGTTGAGGATCACGTTGTCCAGGCGCTCGCTGTAGTAGGTGGAGCTGAAGCCCCAGCGGAACGGGATGGTCGGGAACTCCTCGGCGAGGATGGCCTCGGCCTCCTGGTAGAGGGCCACGGACTCGTCGAGCGACGGCGCCGCCGCGGCCTCGGCCAGCTTGGCCTCGAACTCCTCGCTGTACCAGCCCCAGTGCCCCGCGCCGGGTTCACCCGAGGCGTAGAAGCTGAGGTAGTTCTCGTTCAGCGGGTAGTCGGGGAACCAGTTGTTCCGGAACATGCCGTCGAAGCCCTGCTCCGCGCGCGTGGTGAAGTAGTCGGTGGAGGGCAAGATGTTCAGTTCGTACGGGATGCCCAGCACCTCCTCGATGGAGTTGCCGATCGCGGTGAAGTACTCCACCTCGGCGTCGTCGTCACCCAGGCTGATCTGCAGCTTTTCGCCCTCGGGCCACCCGCCGGCCCGCTCCAGCGCGGCGCGGGCGGCCTCCGGGTCGAACACGCACCACTCGCACGTCCCGGCCTCGCCTCCGGGCACACCGCCCGGGACCACCCAGGAGTCGGCCGGGGTGGCCTGGCCGCTGCCGAGCGAGGCGATGATGCCCTCGCGGTCGATCGCCATCGAGATCGCCTTGCGGAACTCGATGTCGTTCCAGGGGCCGTCGGTGTAGCCGGAGAAGCCGAGGTACGTCAGGGCGGCGCCGGGGCGCTCGACGTACCGCTCGGCGAGCTCGGGATCGTTCCTCGCGGACTCCACCTCGGCCGTCGGCGGGAAGGAGAGATCGAGGTCGCCGGCCTTGAAGTCGGCCCACCCGGACGTCTCGCCCGTGGCGTACTCGGTCCAGTGGATCGCGTCGTACGCCGGGGTCTCGTCCAGCGGGTAGTCCGCCCACTTCTCGGCGGTCAGCTCCTGGCTCTGCTGCCACTCCGTCACCCGGAAGGGCCCGTTCCCGATCGGCTGCGTGGCGCACGCGTCGACGTCGTCCAGGCACTCCTGGGCCACGGGGAAGAAGCCGGTGTAGCCGAGCATCGTCGCAAACCCGGCGAACGGGGCGTCAAGGGTGACCTGGAGCGTCAGCGGGTCGAGGATCTCGAGCCCCGACAGCTCGTCCGCGGCGCCCTCGGCGGTGATGTTGCCCTCGTCGTCCGTGGTGGGCTGCATCTCGTCGTAGCCCTCGATGATGCCGAAGAAGTAGTTCGAGTACAGGCCGTTGTCGCCGTCGGCCGTGTAGTTCCAGGAACGCGCGAACGCCTCGGCGTCGACGGGCTCGCCGTTCTGGAACGTCAGGTCCGGCTTGATCGTGATGGTCCAGACGGTGTTGTCCTCGTCCGGCTCGATGGACTCGGCGACGTAGTTGTAGGGCTCGGTGGTCTCCGGGTCGTAGCGGACCAGGCCGTCGTAGACCACGTCGAGCACGCTGATGTTGTCGTAGCTGCCCGCGTCGCCCGGGAACAGGGTCTCCATGTCCTGGCTGATCCAGGTCTCCAGGGTGACCGGCCCGTCGGTGTCACCGCCGTCGGTGTCGCTCGGGCTGCAGGCGGCGAGCGTGAGTGCGACGGCGGCCACGCCGGCGGTCGCGGTGATCCTGGTGGTGATCTGCGCCATACCGGTAACTTTGGCATGAGTACGCACTAATGCAAGTAAAAGCTGGGTAACGGTGCGCGTGACGCCGGCCTGGGTGGCGTGACGCCGAGGCGGCGGCCCGCCGAACGGGCCGCCGCCTGGGCGGTGGTGCGGTGCCGAGGTAGCGGGGCGATCGCGCGGCCCGCTACCTCGGCAGCTCGGGGAGCGGCGGCGTCAGCGCCAGGGCCAGTGCCAGAAGGGCGCCAGCCAGCCCCAGACCCACTGCCAGGGGCTCGGATGCCGGACGGTGACCGGCTCCGAGGTGACGGCGACCGGGTCGTAGCCCTCGGCCTCGGCGGTGACCTCCACGGTCAGCTCGTGCCCGGCGTCCCACGGCTTGACCTTGTAGGTCTTGCCGGTTCCCGAGTGCTTCGGGTGGGGGTGCCCGGCCATCGGCTCGCCGTCACGCAGCCACTGGTAGGTGAACGTGACATCGTCGACCGACCACTCGCCGGGCTCGGCCGTGAGCGTCTTGCCCGGACGTGCCGTCCCGGTGATCTCCGGCGGTTCCGTGTTCCGGATCCCCGGCGCCTCGACGAGCCGGCCCACGCCCCAGTGCGCCGTGGACTGGTAGCCGGCCCCGGTCGGGTCGGCCCAGTTGCGGATCGCGGTCCGGGCGCCGTCGGTGGCGTCGTTCACCTGGAAGTCCAGGCCGTGGAACGTGCCGACTCCGCCGTACTCCAGCAGGTCGACAGCGGCCTCGACGACGTAGCCGCCTTCGACCTGCCGCACGGCCGACGTCAGCCGCGCCGCCTGGTCCGCCTCGTCGCCGGTACCGAACGACACCACGTTCTCGGCCGAGATCCGGATCTGCGTGTCGTCGGCGCGGTAGCCGCCGTTCTTCGCGTTGCCGGCGTCGACGTAGATCTCCACGGAGTCCTGGATCCACGGGTCCGAGCCCGACACGTCGATCGCCGGGTCGGCGACCTCCGCGAGCACGTACAGCGTGCTGCCGTGCCAGGTGGTCGACACGGTGGCCTCGGCGCCGTCCTCGCCCTCGACGGACTTGGCGGTGACCACGGGCTCGGCGGCGTCGTACGCGGCGTCGGCCGCACCGTCGATCACCGGCGCGGTCGCCGTCCCGGGGATCCGGGTGTACGAGAGCTCCTCGACGAGCGTCAGCGTGCCCAGGGCGCCGGGCGAGTTCCACGCCCCGGCGTCCTCGCCGCCGTCGGACACGCGCACGTCGAGGCCGAGCGTGTCGCCCTCGGCGGCGGCCTCCAGCGGCAGCCGGACGACGACGTCGTAGCCGCCGTCGCGCTCGGACACCACCGCGTCCGCGTCGCCGGATCCGTCGCGCGCGATCGTGTAGCCCGTCTCGCCCAGCGTGAGGGTCACCGCGTCGTCCGACGCCGTGGTGTCGTCCACCGACACGTAGGCGGTCAGATGGTCGGGTGCCCACCGCAGCTGGAACGCGGCGTTCCCGTCGGCGGCCGCGAACGTGTGCAGCGGGAGCTTGTCCCACTCCAGGGAGCCGGTCGCGTCGTCGTCCAGCGGCACGTCGCCCGCGAACACGTCCGCCGTGCGGAGCTTGGCGGGCAACTCGCCGTCGACCACGCCGTGGTACGCGGGCTTGGCCTGGTAGGCGTCGTCGAACACGAGCGGGGCGCCGCTGTCGACGCGCCACGAGCGGCCGTCCGTCAGGCCCCACACGGTGGCGCTGTACAGGTCGCCGGACCGTTCGCGGAAGGCCCGGAACGCGTCACGGTAGTAGTAGCCCTGCTCGATCAGGGCGGCCTGGGTGACGGGCGTCCCGGTCGTCACGTCCAGCTCGGTGACCGCCTGCGTCACCGGCAGGTCGGCGAACCGGTCCAGAGCCGTCTCCAGCGCGCCGACCGGCATCGACAGGTTCACGTGGAACTGGTGACCGACACCGTCCACCGGCACGCCGCGCGCCAGCAGCCGCTCGGTGAGCGCGAGGTACCGGTCCTGCTTGCCGGACTGCTCGGTGTTGTAGTCGTTGATGAACAGCGTCACCGGACGCTCCGGGACGGTGTCCGACGGCGGCGCGGCGTACGTCTCGTTGAACGCCTCGTCGGCGTAGCGGAACGCGAGGTCGACGAAGTCCTCGCCGAGGATCCGGTACCACTCCGAGCGACGCATGCCGTCGTCGTACTCGCCGCTGTCGGAGATGACCTCGTTCACCACGTCCCAGGCGACCAGCGGGTTCGTGTCCGAGCCGAAGGGCCCGTAGTCCGCCGCGAGGTCCTCCGCGACCGCGAAGATGTGCGTGCGCAGACGCTCGCGCAGGATCTCCTGGCCGGCGGCGTCCGCGGGCAGCGGGTCACCGGCGTCGTCCTGGAAGAACCATTCCGGCGTCTGGCTGTGCCACACCAGCACGTGCCCGTAGACGTTCAGGTCGTTCGCCGCGGCGAAGTCCATGAGGGCCGTGGCCTCGGAATGACGGCGGAAGTTTCCCTCGTCGTCGTACCAGGCCTCGGGCTTCATGTGGTTCTCGGGCGTGAGCTGGTCGAAGTGCCGGGTGGTGAGCTCCGCGGCCGGGCCGGTCGTCTCCCGGGCGTCGATCGCGACGCCGACCGGGAAGTCGGTGGTCTCGTGGATCGGCGTGAGGTCCTCGACGACCGGCGGCTCCGGGACCGAGATCTCGATGTCGTCCACGTACCAGTCGCTGAGGTTCTCGCCGTTGTACGCGGTCTCGAGGTAGAGCAGGGCGTCGTCGGCGGCGGGCATGGTGAAGGTCGCCGTGACCTCGCGCCACGAGCTGCTCGACATGCCGTCGAACTGGGCGACGGTGTCGTACGTGGTCTCGCCGCCGGAGGTGTGCGCGAGGCTGAGCCAGACATCACCCGGCGTGGCACCCTCGGCGAACCGGACCCAGGCGGACACGTCGTAGGTGACGCCGGCCCGGAGCGCCTCCGTCACGTCGAGACCGATCCCGTCACCCGTGTTCTCACGGTTCGTGATCCCGGCCGAGTACGTGGACTCGTGGGCGTAGGCGTCCGTGACCGCCACGTCGAAGCCGCTGCCGTCCGCGCCGTTGCGCGGTCCCCAGCCGCCGAGCGTGCCGTCCTCGAAGTCGGTGGTCAGCACCGTGCCCGACGCCGGGGGAGTGCCCTGCGGGAACACGAACTCCCAGCCGTCGGCGAGACGCTCGGTCACCACGGTCCGGACGGCGGCCAGGGTGCCCGAGCGGTCACCGCCGCCGTCGTGCGCCAGCACGAGCTCGCCCGGCACCATCGCCGCGCGCAGGTTCTCCGTGAGGACGGCCTCGTCCTGCGTCTCCCAGTCCGCGATCGTGTTGCGCACGTCCAGCGGTTGCATGCCCAGTTCGACGGCGACGTCGGGCGTCACGCCCCAGGAGCCGTTCGGCGCGCGCCAGAACGGGACCTTCTGGTTCGGGTTCCCGAGCGCCTGCCGGATGATCCGCAGGTTCTCGACCATGTCCGCGCGCACCTCGTCGGCGGACCAACCACCCATGTCGGCGTAGCCGGTCGAGTGGTTGCACAGCACGTGGCCCTCGTCCACGATCCGGCGCAGGATCTCGGCGCCGCCGTCGGCCTGGACGTTCTGGCCGATGACGCAGAACACGGCGGAGAGGTCGTGCTCGGCCAGGAAGTCCAGCAGCGCGGGCGTCGTGCCCGGGTTGGGGCCGTCGTCGAACGTGAGGGCGGAGACGTCGCCCGTGCCGTCCGCGAGGTACGCGGGCGTGGGCACCGGGTTGATCGCGCCGCCGGGGGCGGTGCCCGGGTCATTTCCGCTGTCCTCGCTGGTCACGAGGATGTCGTCGACCATGATCGTGTAGGGGCCGTCCTGGTCGGTGGTGCCGAGGTACGCCTGGAGGGCCGTGGGATCGGCGTCGGCCGCCGCGGTGAAGGACCCGGTGACGGTGGTCCACTCGGACGTGATGGTGGTGTTGCCGATCCAGTCGTAGTCCGGCTTCATGACGAAGCGGACGCCGGTGGAGGCCGGCTGGGTCTCGCCGTCGGCCGCGGGGGCGATGCGGGCGCGCATCGAGAAGTCGTAGGTGGCGCCCGCCTCGAAGATGCCGGTGGGGGACTGGATGCCCTCGTAGTCGGCGGCGCGAGTGATGGACAGGACGTTGTTGCCGGCGTCGTCCGGGTCGGGGACCACGTTCAGCGTGGCGCTCCCCGAGGCGGTCCAGGCGCCGGTGGTGCCGTCGGTGAAGTCGGCCTCGGTGATCGTGACCGGTGCGGCGGCGGCCGGTGACGTCATGGCGAGGGCCGCCGCGGTGCCCGTGAGTGCCAGTGCGGCGGCCGTGGCGGCAGCGGTCACGCGACGGCCGGGTCTGGTGCGGGGGTGTGTGAAACGATTTCCAGATGTGAAACGATTTCGATCGAACATCAGAGGCGCTCCCTTGCGCAGTCCGGGTGCTTGGTCGCGATCGTAGCCACATCCGGGCGACGGGGGCCAGTCGGCCCGGGGTGATTCCCCGGTACCGTCGCTCCGCTGCACCCCGCGGCCGGTCCTCCGCGCGGTGCGGCCGGCTCTCCGCGGTGTGGTCGGTCCTTTGCGCGCGGAGGTCGGTCCGTTGTCGAGCGGTCGGTCCCCTGAGGGACCGACCGCACGGACAACCAACCGACCGCTCGACAAAGTGCCGACCGCTCAGCGGCCGGTCAGCTCCTTGACCCGCCCCTTCGCGATCCGGATGCGGCGCGGGCTGCGGGCCGCGACGGCCGAATCGTGCGTGACCAGGACCAGTGTCAGGCCCTGTTCCTTCCACAGGCCCTCCAGCAGGTCGATGATCTCGTCGCGGGTGTCCTCGTCGAGGTTCCCCGTGGGCTCGTCGGCCAGCAGCACGGTCGGGTCCTTCACCAGCGCCCGCGCGATCGCGACCCGTTGCTGCTGGCCGCCCGACAGCTCGCCCGGCAGGTGGTCGGCGCGCTCACCCAGCCCCACCGACTCCAGCGCGGCCACCGCCCGGCGCGCCCGGTCCGCCTTCGCCGCACCCGCGGGTACCAGCGCCGTCTCGACGTTCTCCTGGGCAGTGAGCGTCGGGATGAGGTTGAAGTTCTGGAACACGAAGCCCACCGTCCGCGCGCGGACCCGCGTCAACCCGGCGTCGTTCATCGTGGCCAGGTCCTTGCCGTCCAGGACCACGCTGCCCGACGTCGGCCGGTCCAACCCGCCCAGTGCCTGCAGCAGCGTGGACTTGCCGCCTCCGGTGGGTCCCTGGATGGACAGCAGCTCGCCGTCCTCGATCCGCAGGGACACGTCGCGCAGCGCGTGCACGGTCCGCTTCCCCTGGGTGTAGGTCTTGGTCAGTTTCTCGATCTGGTACATCACATGCCTTCTCTCGTTGTCCGACGACGTGCCGTGGTTCCGTGGGCCCGTGCCACGTGGTGACCGGCCTCAGGCGAGCGAACGGAACGCCTCCGCCGGCCGCAGGCGCGCCGCGCGCTGCCCGCCGACGACGCCCGCCACGAGCCCGCCGAGCACCGCCAGGCCGACCGCCGCGGCGACGACCCACACGGAGACCGGCGCCTGCAGGACGACGTCGGACACCGTCCCGGCGAGCCCGCCTCCGGCACCCCCGCCGAAGCCCGCCGGGCCGCCGGCCGCGGCCTCGCCGGCTCCTTCCGGCAGGGCCTGGCCCATCCGCCGACCACCGCCGAGCGCGACCTGCGCCCCGGTGGAGCCGCTCAGCGTGATCCCGGAGAGGTTCACCGCCAGGACGGAAAGGCCGCCGAGCGCCACGCCCGCGACGCCGCCGATCAGCCCCTGGGCGACCGACTCACCCGCGATCTGGCCCACCACACGGCGCTGCGACCAGCCGAGCGCCTTGAGGGTGCCCAGCTCGCGCGTGCGGCGGTTCACGCCGGACACGGTGAACAGGATCGCGAGCCCGAAGGCCGCGAGCAGGACGATCACGGACAGCCACGTGCCGAGCGTCGAGACGAGGGACGACGCCGTGGACAACGAGCCGGACACGCCGTCGGCCAGGTCGGCCTGGGTGGAGACGGTGGCGTCGGGCAGCTCCGCGGCGATCGCCTCGGACACGGCCTCGACGTTCGACGAGGAGTCCACCTGCACGTACAGCGTCGTGACCTCGGCGTCCAGGTCGGCGAGCGCGGCGGCCACGTCGAGGGGGAGGTAGACGTTCGCCGCCGTCTCCACACCTTCACCGGTGGTCGAGGCCACCGTGCCGATCACCTCGACGTCGGAGCCTCCGACCGAGACGGTGTCACCAACCCCGATCTCCTCCTGTTCCGCGTAGACGGCGTCGAGCACGGCGACGTCCTGGCCGGCGTCGGACGCCTCGAAGGCGCGGCCGTCCGCGACCTCGGTCGTGGTGAGGGGGCCGACCGCGGCCGCCGCGGGGTCGATGCCGGTGACGGTCTGCTGGTCGATCTCGAACGACGACGGCCCACCCTGGCCGCCACCCCCGGCGCCGGCCCGGGGCGCGACCGCGATCCCGCCGCCCTCGCCGAGCTGTTCGAGGTCCGGCATCTCGCCGGAGAAGCTCGTGCTGGTGAGTTCGAGCGTCGCGGCCGCCCCCGAGACGTTCTCGAGGCCGCTCACCGTGTCGAGCGTCCCGGCGTCGAACGACGTCGTCCCGGGAGTCGTCGTGAGCCGCTCCTGCGCGAGCTGCCGCGTGCCGTCCTCGGTGGCCTCGCCGTCCTCCGCGCCGAAGTCGAACCGGCGGGGACCGAAGCCGCCGCCCTCGCCGGGCTCGGCGGTCTGCGTGACGGTGATGTCCGTGCCGACGCCGTAGACGGACTCCAGCACGGCGGCCTGCGCGTCCCGCACTCCCGCCGACACGGAGGAGACCACCATGACCAGCGCGATCGCGACGGCCAGCCCGATCGCGACCACGGCCGTCTGCTTACGTCTGTTGCGCAGCTCCCTGCGCAGGTACGTGAGAAACATGGGGCCGAGGCTCGCGAGGACCGCTGGACCCGGCCTGCCGTGACGCTGTGGCGAGCCTGTGAGGTCACGAGGACCGGTACGGCGCGTGGGGCGCGGGCGGTCCGCCCCGTGGGACCATCAACACATGGATGAGCTGCGCCGCGCCGTCGACGTCATGGACCGTCTCTACTCGCCGGGCGGGTGCCCGTGGGACCGGAGGCAGACGCACTCCTCGCTCGTGCCGTACCTCCTGGAGGAGGCGCACGAGCTGGCCGAGGCGATCGAGTCCGGCGACCGCGGTCACATGCGGGAGGAACTCGGCGACGTGCTGCTCCAGGTGCTGTTCCACGCGCGGATCGCGGCCGAGGAGACGGAGCCGTTCACGGTCGACGACGTCGCCCGCGAGCTCGCCGACAAGCTGGTACGCCGGCACCCGCACGTGTTCGCCCCGGACGGTGAGGATCGCTCCGTCGACGACGTGCTCATGGGCTGGGAGGACGCCAAGCGGGCGGAGAAGCGGCGCGCGTCCGTGCTGGAGGGCATCCCGCTCGCGCAGGGCGCGCTCGCCCGGGCACAGCAGGTCGTGTCGCGGGCGACGAAGGCGGGGTTCGCCGAGCTGTTCGACGGCGGCCTGCCGGACATCACGCTGCCGGACGACGACATCACATCGCCGGACGAGGCCAGGGCGCTGCCGGACGACGACGAGAGCGATGCCCCGCGACCGGGCAGGGACGAGTCGGTGTCTCGCTCGGCGACGGGTGCCCCGGGGGCGCCGGGTGAGCTGGCGCGGCACTACGGGGTGGAGCTGCTCGACGTCGTGCGGCGGGCGGAGGCGGACGGGATCGACGCCGAACAGGCGATGCGTGCCGTGAGCCGGGCCCTGGAGGCGCAGGTGCGTGCCGAGGAGTCGGCCAGGTCCTGACCGGGGAGCCGCCAGGTCTTGACGTGGGGAGCCGGCCAGGGCCTGACCCGGGTACGCATCCCCTCGCGGGCGGCGGAGGGACGCGCGGCACGGGCGTCGGAGGGACGCGCGGCGTCCCCGCGCCGCGCGCCCGCCGCGCCCTCAGCTCTCGGCGGTGAAGTCCATTCCGCCCGAGGCGATGACGTCGACCAGGTAGGCGTTGCGCGCGCCCGCGTCGCGCGGGTACGGCCCGCCGGTGTACTTCGCCGAGAGCCGGTCGACGAGTGCCCAGCCGTCGTCCCCGTCGACCGTGCGGACGACGCGCCCGCGCAGCCAGGCGCCACGTAGCGGTGTGGCGGAGTCGAGCACGGACACGGCGACGCGCGGGTCGGCCGTGACGTTGCGTGCCTTGCGGCTGTCCGGTCCGGTCAGGAAGAGGAGGCGGTCGCCCTCCCAGTCGACCCACAGCGGGACGGCGTGCGGCGACCCGTCCGGCAGCAGGGAGGCGAGGTGTCCGATGTTCGCGCCCGCGACGAGCTCGCGGGCCAGGGCGTGGATGGTCATGTGGGGTGGACGACGTGGACACGCCTGACTCATCGGCGTCGGTCCGCACGGGACCCGGCCCGTGCCCCGCACGGGACCCGGGCCCCTGTCCCGCCCGGGGCACGGCCCCGTGTCCGCTGGTCGGTCCGGGTTATCACGAGGGGCCGGGCTTGCCCATAGGCTGGGGGCCGTAACCTCCGAGCAACAACCTGATCGAGGAGAACCCGTGGCTAGCATCGAAGCCGTTGGAGCACGCGAGATCCTGGACTCGCGCGGCAACCCGACCGTCGAGGTCGAGATCGTCCTGGACGACGGGACGTATGCCCGTGCCGGCGTGCCGTCGGGCGCGTCGACGGGCGCGTTCGAAGCCGTCGAGAAGCGTGACGGTGACAAGAGCCGCTACCTGGGCAAGGGCACGGAGCAGGCCGTCGCCGCGGTGAACGACCAGATCGCCCCCGAGCTGATCGGGTACGACGCCGAGGAGCAGCGCATCGTCGACGCGACGATGCTCGAGCTCGACGGCACTCCGAACAAGGGCAACCTCGGTGCCAACGCGGTGCTCGGCGTGTCTCTCGCGGTCGCGAAGGCCGCGGCGAAGTCGTCCGGCCTGGACCTGTTCCGCTACGTCGGCGGTCCGAACGCGCACGTGCTGCCCGTCCCGATGATGAACATCCTGAACGGCGGCTCGCACGCCGACTCGAACGTGGACATCCAGGAGTTCATGATCGCGCCGATCGGCGCCCCGAGCTTCAAGGAGGCGCTGCGCACCGGCGCCGAGGTCTACCACGCCCTCAAGTCGGTGCTGAAGGAGAAGGGCCTCGCCACGGGCCTCGGTGACGAGGGCGGCTTCGCGCCGAACCTCGCGAGCAACCGCGAGGCGCTGGACCTGATCCTCGTCGCGATCGAGAAGGCCGGCTACACGGCGGGCTCCGACGTGGCGCTCGCGCTCGACGTCGCCTCCACGGAGTTCTTCGCCGAGGGCTCGTACTCCTTCGAGGGCGGCAAGAAGTCGACCGAGGAGATGGTCGACTACTACGGCCAGCTCGTGTCCGACTACCCGCTCGTCTCCATCGAGGACCCGCTGAGCGAGGACGAGTGGGGCGCCTGGTCGGCCCTCATGGAGTCGGTGGGCGACAAGGTGCAGATCGTGGGCGACGACCTGTTCGTCACCAACCCGGAGCGCCTGGCCCGCGGCATCGCGGAGAAGTCGGCCAACTCGCTGCTGGTCAAGCTCAACCAGATCGGCACGCTGACCGAGACGCTCGACGCCGTCACGCTCGCCCAGCGCAACGGCTTCACCACGATGACCTCGCACCGCTCCGGCGAGACCGAGGACACCACCATCGCGGACCTGTCCGTGGCCACCAACGCCGGCCAGATCAAGACCGGCGCCCCGGCCCGCGGCGAGCGCATCAACAAGTACAACCAGCTCCTGCGTATCGAGGACGCCCTGGACGACGCCGGTGTCTACGCCGGCCGCACGGCGTTCCCCCGCTTCCAGGGCTGAGACCGGCCCGCGGGACCCGCCCGGGCCTCCGGGTGGTCCGCGAGCCGCCTGCCCGCCGAGCACGGCCTGGGCGTCGACGGAACCACTTCCGTCGGCGCCCGCATCGTGCCCGGGCCGGGAACACGGCGCGTCCGCCGGGAGACCGGCGGACGGCGCGCCGCTCGAAATGTCGTGATCAGCGCGGTCCGGGTCGGCACAATCATGGCGTGTCCTCCTCTCGTCGCCCCGCGTCGCCGTCCGGTCCGGGGCGGCGCCGTCCGGCTGCCCGGCCGCAGCCGGCCGACGACCCCACGACGAGGGCGGCAGGTGGCGGCGACGCTCCGGGGACCAAGGCCGCCCCCGGTGGTCGGCCTGCCTCCGAGAAGACGAAGGGGGCGAAGACCCCCGGGCGAGAACCCGCGCCCCCGGCGTCCGGCGCCGGCCGTAAGCGTCCCCCGTCCGCGACGAGAGCCTCGGACAGGTCCACGGTGTCCGCGCCCGGCGCCGCCAAGGGCAGCGGTGCCCCGGGCGGCCGGCGGCCGACGTCGTCGGGCGGCTCGAGGAGCCCGCAGCGCGGGCCGGGCAGCGCCAAGCGGCCCCCGCAGCCCCGCCCGCGCCGTACCGCGGACGCGAGTGCGCCGGCGAACGGTGGCAGGACCCGGCCCACACGGTCGCAGAGGCAGAGGTCCCGTTACGGGTTCGCGGTGCCCGAGGTCCTGACGGTGCGGGCGCTCGTGCTGTCGGTGGTCGTCCTGCTCGCCGTCGTGCTGCTGCTGCCGACGGTACGGGCGGTGGTGACGCAGCAGGCGCAGCTGTCGGACCTGCGGCAGGAGCTGTCCGAGCAGCAGGAGCAGAAGGCCGCGCTGGAGAACGAGCTGGCGCGGTGGGACGACCGGTCGTACGTGATCGAGCAGGCACGGACCCGGTTGCGCTTCGTCATGCCGGGCGACACCCCCTGGCGGACGCTCGACGGCGACTCGGTGCAGGAGGAGGAGCCGGAGCCGGGCCCCGTGCGAACCCCGCGCGAGGAGCAGGACGAGGACACCCCGTGGTACACGACGCTCTGGGACTCGCTCCGCATCGCCGACTCGGGCTGAGGGCCCGCGCGAGTGGGGGAGAATGAGCGGGTGAGTGAGAGTGCCGCCGTGAGTTCCGAGACCGTCGACCCGCAGGATCTCGCCGTGCTCCAGGAGCAGCTCGGGCGGGTGCCGCGGGGCGTAGTGGGGATCGCGGCGCGCTGCGTGTGCGGGCGTCCCCTCGTCGCGCGGACCGCGCCGCGCCTGCCCGACGGAACGCCGTTCCCCACCACGTTCTACCTGTCGCACCCCGGAGCCGTCGCGGCGGCGTCGCGCCTCGAGGCGAACGGTGTCATGAAGGAGATGAACGAGCGGCTGGGCGAGGACGAGGACCTGGCCGCGCGTCACCGCGCGGCACACGAGCACTACATCGCGCGGCGTGAGGAGCTCGGCCACGTCGAGGAGATCGACGGCATCTCCGCGGGCGGGATGCCCACGCGGGTGAAGTGCCTGCACGCCCTGATGGCCCACGCGCTCGCCGCGGGGGCCGGCGTGAACCCCTTGGGCGACGAGGCGTTGGAGCTGGCCCGGGAGGACTGGCGTCCGGACCGCTGCACCTGTTGACCTCCCGCGCCCCGTCCTGCGACTCACCGAGCGACTCCTGAGGAGCCCGATCCATGACATCCCGCGTCGCCGCCATCGACTGCGGCACCAACTCGATCCGTCTGCTCGTCGCGGACGTCGACGACGCCGGCGGGCTCACCGAGCTCGACCGCCGCATGGAGATCGTGCGGCTCGGGCAGGGCGTCGACCGCACCGGTGAGCTGCACCCGGAGGCCCTGGCACGGACCGTCGCGGCGACGCGGCGGTACGCGGAGGCGATCGAGGCGCTGGGGGCGGCGAAGGTGCGGTTCGTGGCCACGTCGGCCACCCGGGACGCGCGGAACCGGGACGAGTTCTTCTCCGGTGTGCGGGACGTCCTCGGGGTGGACGTCGAGGTCGTCTCGGGCGACGAGGAGGCGGCGCTGTCGTTCCGCGGTGCCACGAGTGCCGTGGCCCGGACGCATCCCGGGCCGTTCCTCGTGGTGGACCTGGGCGGCGGGTCGACGGAGCTCGTTCTCGGCGAGGACCGCGTGGATGCCGCGCACTCCATGGACGTGGGATCGGTGCGCCTGACCGAGCGCCACTTCCTGCCGGGGGCCCGCGTCGAGGCGGGCGCGACGACGGCAGCCGTCGCGGAGGGCAGTTCCGCGGGCGCCGCCCTGCCGCCGCGGGGCGCGGTGGCCGCGCCGGAGGGACCGCCGACGCCGGCCCAGGTGGCGGCCGCTCGGGCGGACGTCCGGGCGGCTCTGGACGTCGCCACCCGGGTGGTCCCGGTCGCGAAGGCCCGGACGCTGGTGGGCCTCGCGGGCTCGATCACCACGGTCACCGCGCACGCGCTCGGCCTGACGGCGTACGACCGTGGCCGCGTCGGCGGTGCCGAGCTGCCGGTGAGGACCGTTCTCGCCTCGTGCGAGGCGCTGCTGACGTCCTCGCGTGACGAGCGCCGGGCGATGGGCTTCCTGCATCCCGGGCGGGTCGACGTCATCGCCGCGGGTGCGCTCGTCTGGTCGGAGGTCGTCGAGAGGGTGGTGCACGAGGTGGTGGCGGCCGGCGGGACGTTGACGGACGTGGTGACGAGTGAGCACGACATCCTGGACGGGATCGCGTTGTCGCTTGCCTGACGTGTTACCGCGACCTCACCGTGTCGCGTGTCACGGCGAGAGCCGGTGGACACGGGGATGTGAGTGAGTTGGCGCGCGGTAGTCTGAGAGTCATGCCTCAGAACGACCTGACCTCGGTCAGCCATGCCCAGACCGCGGCTACCTCGCCCCGTCCGCGCAAGGTGCCGCGGATCCTGGTGCTCGGCGGAGGGTCCGTCGGCCTCTATGTGGCGCGCCGCCTGCGCAAGAAGCTGAAGAAGCGGGAGGCGGCGATCGTCGTCGTCGACCCCCGGCCGTACATGACGTACGCGCCGTTCCTGCCCGAGGCCGGTGCCGGTTCCATCGACGCGCGCGACGTCGTCGCGCCGCACCGTCGTGCCCTGAAGGGCGTCGACGTGCTGCAGGGCAAGGTCACGGCCATCGAGCACGGGCGCAAGCACGTCACGATCACGCCCGAGGAGGGCGACCCCTACGAGGTCTCGTACGACGAGCTCGTCGTGGGGCTGGGATCCGTCTCCCGCACGCTGCCCATCCCGGGCCTCGCCGAGACGGCCATCGGCTTCAAGAACGTGGAAGAGGCCATCGCGGTCCGCAACCACGTGATCAACCGTCTCGACGTCGCGTCCTCCACCTGGGACGCGGAACTGCGCACCCGGATGCTGACCTTCACGTTCGTCGGCGCCGGCTTCGCGGGCATCGAGGCCCTCGCCGAGATCGAGGACATGGCGCGGTACGCGACCCGTCAGTACGACACGATCTCGCCCGAGGACCTGCGCTTCGTCATGATCGAGGGCACGGGCCGCATCCTGCCCGAGGTCACGGAACCGATGAGCCTCTACGCGCTCGACACGATGAAGGAGCGTGGCATCGAGTTCCACCTCGAGACCTTCCTGTCGTCGTGCGAGGGCGGGCACGTGGTGACCTCGACGGGGGTCGAGTTCGACTCCGACACCATCGTGTGGACCGCGGGGGTCAGGGCCAACCCGGTGATCAAGGAGCACTCCGACCTCCCGGTGGACAAGATCGGCCGGGTCGCCGTCACGCCGGCGCTGCAGGTGGTCACCGAGGACGGCGAGGTCGTCGAGGGCGCCTGGGCCGCGGGAGACTGTGCCGCCGTTCCGGACCTCGTGAACCCGGGCTCGTTCTGCCCGCCGAACGCTCAGCACGCGATCCGTCAGGCGAAGCGCCTGGCCGACAACATCGTCGCGCAGTACAAGGGCCGCGAGCCGCAGGACTACGAGCACAAGAACCTCGGGGTCGTGGCGTCGCTCGGTCTGTACAAGGGCGTCGCCGAGCTGTTCGGCTGGCTGAAGCTGCGCGGCCCGCTCGCGTGGCTGGCGCACCGCGGCTACCACGTCATGGCGATGCCGACGGGCAACCGCAAGATCCGCATCCTCATCGGCTGGGTCGGGCAGTTCCTCATGGGCCGCGAGCTCGTCTCCCTCGGTTCGCTGCACGACCCGCGCAACGAGTTCCGCGCCGCCGCCGTGCCGCCGCCGAAGCCGAAGGAGAAGGTGGTGCAGAAGGTCACGGCGTCCGCCGGGAAGTAGGCATGGCGCGGGCGTCGGCTCCGGCCGATTAGGCTCTGAGCCGACGCCCCCATAGCCCAACTGGTAGAGGCAGCCGGCTTAAACCCGGCGAAGTACGGGTTCGAATCCCGTTGGGGGCACGCGATGTCGTCCCACCGGTCACCGGGCGTCCGCACCGCCGCGAGGCACGGCGGTCACCGGAAGGGGCTCGAGGGGCGACTGCGACATCCGGGCGTTCGGGGTGGTCGGGACGCCCGGCCGGAACTCCAGGAACAGGTGCCGTGCGGCGGTGGCGAGCCAGATCACGGCCTCGGTCTGGGCCAGTGCCCCGCCCGGACAGGCGCGGGGACCCGCACCGAACGCCAGGGACGGCACACCGGCACGTGCGTCGAGGTGGCGTTCGGCACGGAACTCGTCCGGGCTCTCGACGCGTCGGCCGACGGCGCCGGGCAGGATGAGCACCTCGTCGCCCGGCGCGAGCTCGACCCCGTCGACGACATCGGCCGCCACCGCTCGGCGGCTGATCAGCCAGACCGGTGGCCGCAGTCGCAGGGTCTCCTTGAAGACCGCGTTCGCCCACTCCAGTTCTCCGACGTGCGCCGCGGTCGGCGTCTCTCCCGCGAACACCCGTTCCGCCTCCGCACGCAGCGTCTCCTGCAGCCCGGGCCGGGCGGCGAGAAACGTCGATGCCCAGGTCAGGGTGCTCGACGTCGTCTCGTAGCCGGCGAGGAACAGGCTGATCATCCCCTCGGGCCGAGCCCACGCCTCCTTCCGGCGCAAGCCCGACAGGGCCGTCGCCGACGCCGCGGACAGAGTCCGCAGGGCGGCCCGGACCCGCCGGTTGCTTCGCGGGCGCAACGCGATGGGAACCAGGCCCTGGACGATGCTGCGGAAGATCGCCTCGTCCTGGACGGCGTCGAACGCCTCGTGGATGTCCTCCGCCGAGGGGGAGGGAAATCCCATGGTCTCGGCCAGGCAGTCGAGGGTGTAGGCCGTCAGCGCGATCGGCAGGGACGGAGGTTCGGCGGAGCAGAGCCGGCGGACGGACCGGTCGGCGTGACCCGCGATGGCCGCCGCATGGCCCTCCACCTCCTTGGCGCGTAGCGGCCGGGAGGCGTCTCGTCGTTGCCTGCGCCAGTGGTCGCCCTCCGCGGTGAGCAGGCCGTCGCCGATGATCTGCCGCGCGTGCGACTGCCCCAGTCCCTTCTCGTAGGCCGCGGCGTTCGTGACGAGGACATGCTTCGTCGCCGACGGCGTGGCCGTGATCAGCATCGCGCCGAACGGCGTACGCAGCAGTACACCGTGCGGGTGCGACTCGACCTGGTCGACCAGGCGGTCGACCCGGTCATGACGGGTCAGCGCCCAGAGCACCCGCGCCGTGGCGCCGGCGCCGAGCGCCAGCGGCCCGTCGCCGGTGGCCGCGGGGCCGGCGTGCTCGACCCCCGCCGGGCTGGTCGGTTGCAGGGTCATGTCACACCGGCCTCGGGTCGGCGTCGGCGTGCGCTGCCCGGTCCGACCGCGCCAGGTGCTCCGCGAGGCGGTGCCGCCACTCCTCGTAGACGGACCAGTCCCCTCGGTCGGCCCGCTGGCCCGGCGGCCGGGTGATCGCGCAGGCGTTGACGGCGTCGTCGAGGTCGGTGCCGCAGAGCACCCGTACCGCCACGGGTGTGTGGGCGGTCACGGTGCCGGCCCGGTGCCGGGCCTCGGCGGCGAAGGCGCTCCCTTGCCGCAGCCATGCCAGGTCGGTGCCGGCCGCCTCCCGGAGCTCGTGCAGGGCCTCGGCGTCCCGGCCTCCCGCGTAGGTGGCGGCCAGGCCGACGCCGGCCCACATCGACCCCCGCTGGTCGGCGGCGAAGGACGTGATGATCGTGTCGAGGCGGGCGGGTGACCCGCCGCTCACGAACCACAGGCCACGGCCCACGCCCTGCATGAGCTGCTGGATCCCCTGTTCACGAGGGCCCGGCCACCGGTCGAACGGGAACGGCCCCCGTTTCCGCGACAGTCCGCGGTTCCGCAGGACGGTCTTCTCGGAGAGGACCTGAGCGGTGTGGAAGAAGACCTCGTGGAAGCCGTAGCCGTCGAGGACGAGCGGGCCGATCATCGGGTCGACGCGGCGCAGGTCGGGCCAGAGGGGCAGCGGCATCCTGGCGAGTGCCCAGCCGAGGCCGACGTGCATCATGTAGCTGTGCCGGCCGCCGCTGACGGAGACGAGCTCATGGAACGCGGCCCGGTGCCACGGCTCCAGCATGCCG
>NZ_JAFMPK010000049.1:13436-103632 GCF_017349295.1 Myceligenerans salitolerans | reverse complement strand
GCATGCCGACGGGAACCTCCTGGAGCGTGCGCATCACCTCCAGCGCGCCGGGCCGTTCCATCCCGATCCGGTACCCCCGGAGGAACGCTTCACCGACCGGCCGGACGATGCCGTCGCCGGACTCCCATCCGTAGAACCCGCGCCGGGCGGGGTCGACCTCCCGGAGGTCCGGTGTCAGCAGGGCGGCCCGCAGGCGCTGGAGAGCATTCACGGTCGTGGCCATCTCACGCCTCCACTGCCGGAGCGTTGCGCAGGCGGTTGTCGCGGATGTCCGCCAGGAGGAGCCAGCAGCCCCGGACGGCGCAGACGATGGTGAGCGCGAAGAAGATCGCGTACGACACCTCGACGACGATCAGCACCCCGTAGACCATGGCCACGCCCAGTCCGAAGGCCACCTGGCTGCGTGGCTTCCAGGGCGTCGTGCCCGGGTCGGTGATCATGTAGTTGGTGTAGAGGACGAAGGCGACGCCGGTCATCATGCCCAGCGCGGACAGCAGCACGTCGTCGAAGAACAGCCACCTCAGGACTGCCTGGAGCACATACCCCCCGACCCAGGCGAGGATGAGCGGCATCTTGCCGGTGAGGCCGACGTTGAGCATCGTTCCGGCGGTCAGGACGATCAGCGGGATGAGGACGTCGATCGCCTGGTCGGTGTTGTTCAGGAACATGTACGGGGGGACGAACCCCACCTCGGACATGAGCAGGAGGGTGACCGCGATCCCGAAGTTGGAGGGGTTGAGGAAGTGCCGCAGCCGTCCCCTGCTTCGCACGCGGAAGACGTACTTGGAGCCCACCGCCACGACCACGGCGAAGACGTAGGGCCCGGTGTTGTCCGCGTAGATCAGCATGGAGCAGGCCAGCGCCGCGATGTGAGCCGGGAGCAGGAAGTAGAACATCTCCCGCCCTCCGCCCGCGAACTCCGCCGGACGGTCCTGCATGCGGGCGTCGAGCGCCTCCAGGGCGATCGACGTGCCGTACGCCACCAGGACGGCGATCACCGGCACCATCGGCGCCTGCTCGAACCCGAGCAGGAGGTGACCCACGACGTTGAGGACGGTGATGGAGATGGCGAACCGCAGGAGTGCTGTCCGGCGCTTCTCCTCGGGGGTCTTGGCCGGCTTCGGCGCGGCCGTGTCCGGCGGGTGCCCCGCCTCGGCGGCGGAACGTGTGAGGTCGGCGTGCTGCTCGAGGGTCGTCATCGTACCTCCAGGGTCTGGTAGCCCTGGCCGACCTCGAACGACTGACGCTGCAGTCCGTCGTCGTCGATCCAGGTGACTTCAGCGGTCAGGGGCTCGTCGGCGATCTCGGCCGGGAGGCCGAAGTGGACGTTGGTGTCCCCGACCCCCGAGTGACCGTTGGCAGGGTAGATCTGGGCGATGCGTGAGTAGCCGTCCTCGTCGCGGAGTGTCACCGTGGCACCCACCAGTGGTGTGGTGCCGCCGTCCGCCGTCGGACGAACCACCCGCAACGTGGCCGAGGGGCCGGCCTCGCTGCGGTTCAGGTAGACATGGCTGTCCTCCCACTGGCGGGCGACCGAGAAGTCGTACCTGCCGTCGCCGTCGACGTCCGCCGGCGCGAACCCGCGAGACACCTCGGTCTCGAAGCCGGCGGCGGCCCCGACGTCCGAGAACTTCCCGCCGGCCGTCTCGCGCCACATCCGGTCCTCCTCGTGGCCGGACAGGTCGTCACCGGGCTCGATCCGCAACCACACCTCCGGATGGCTCAGGATGAGGTCGTTGCCCATCGCCGTCTCCTGGAGTCGCGGCCACAGGTCGCGTTCGCCCTTGATGAAGCCGGTCGCCTGGATGAGGGTGTCCTGCCCCTCGTTGAACAGGTCGACGGCCTTGACGTCCCAGGACCACCCGCTGTGAGCCAGGCCGAGCTCCGCCGACTGCTCCTTGTAGGGGACGCGACCCTCGGCGAGATCCTCGGGGGTCCCGTCGGGGTAGAACGCGAAGTTCGACTCCTGCAGGGCCCACGGAGAGGTGATGTTGCTGACGAAGATGCGGGGAAGCTCCTGGCCGGCCTCGTACGAGTAGGCCACCCCCATCCCCTTGAACGAGTCGTGCCCCAGCACCGTGGAGCGCGGGTCGTACAGGTTCCGGGTGCCCCGCACCACGTCGAGGCGCACGTCGCCCGGCGTGGAGGAGTTGACCAGAAGCTGGTCGGGGCCGAAGTCGTTGGCGACGTACGCGTCGGCCAGCCCGTCGGCGGTGAGGTCCTGGAAACCGATGGCCAACGTCCAGGAGTTCGCGGACTCCTCGGGGATCCGCTCGCTGACGTCGGTGAATTCCGGGACCTCGCCCGGTGACGTCGTCGGCGAACCGAGGAAGAGCCGGTTGGCGCCGGCGTTGCGGGCCTTGCCCATGGAGTGCTGCATCTCCATGCGCGGATCGTTGTCCACGGACGGGTCGAGGACGCGGGCGCCGTCGGGGAAGTAGTTCCCGACCATCAGGTCGAGGTTCCCGTCGCCGTCCACGTCCGCGACGTTCAGCGCGGTGGAGTTCCACACCTGCATCGGCTCGACGAGCTCGACCGGTTCGAACATCCGCGCCGAGGGCGTGTCGGCGTCGCCCGTGTTCATGAACAGGACCGGGCTCCGGCCCCAGTAGTAGACCAGGACGTCCTGGTACCCGTCCTGGTTCAGGTCGGTCGGCACACAGCCGATGGGCGCCATCGTCGCGTCGTAGCGGAGGCCACGAGGATGCAAGGTGAAGGGGGTGAACGGCTCACCGGTGCTTCCCGGCACCGGGAAGATCCGCACCTGGTCGTCACGCGGGTCAGTGCTGCAGGCGTCACCCGAATGGCCCTGGTCGCGCAGGTCCATCGCACCGATCGACGCGCCGACGGCGGAGATCCACGGCTGGATGGACTGCAGTTCGGGTTGGACGGGACGCATCTCCTGGTTGCTCGCGGGGCCGGGCAGTTCGTACCGCTCGAAGCTCACGCTCTCGGCGGCCTCCGCCTGCTCCGCGCTGCTCGGGGCAGTGACCCACGGGACGGAGGCGACCGCGGCGAGCACTATCGCGACTGCCGGGGCCATAAGGTTTCTGATTCGCACTCGTGCCTCCTGCTGGTGTGAAGGTGCTCCCAGTCTTCGAACCGCAGGGTGGGATCACATCTTCGGAATTGCGGCCGGACGCCGCCGCGGCAAGCAGTGCGTGGCCCTGTCGAGCGATGGCGGTCACGGGTCAGGGATCCGCTCCTCACGCGGGCGGTAACCTGACACCGCCATGGGCAGGAAGATGCCGAACGCGCGAACAGGGCACGCCAGAGTAAATGCATGTGCCTGCTGTGGTGTTTCGATGGGCATGCCAACGGACGCCCGCCGCAACCTCGACGAGGTTGCACCAGCACCTTCGCGGATCGGAGAGAAGCCATGCTGTTGGAACGGTTGGATGCCCTCGCGCGTGAGTCCCCCGACAGGATCGCGGTGCGCACGGCGGACGCTCCGCCCGTGACGAGGGCGCAGTTCGCGGCCATGGCCCGGCGCATCGGCCGCGACATCGGGAGTCGGCGGGCCGGCGGCGACCGGGAGGGGCTCGCGGCGGTCGTCGTCGACGGTTCCGTGCCGTCGTTGGCTTCCCTGGTCGGTGCGCTCGAGTGCGGGGTGGACGTCGTCGCGGTGGAGGCGGGGTCCCCGGCACTGACGAGGTCGCGGGCCGTCCTCGCGGACCTGGACGTGAGCGTCGTCGTCGCCGCGGACCCGTCCGCGGTGTGGCCGGGAGCCCGGCACCTGGATCCGCGCGGCGGCGGAGGGCCGGTGGTCCCGGCCGCCGGGCCCGGCGGCCGCGGCCCCGGAGGCGCGGAGCTGCTCCAGCTCACCTCCGGCTCGTCGGGGCAGCCGCGCCTGGCCCGGCAGACGCATGCCGGGGCCGTCGCGGCGGCCCTCTCCTACGTGGACCGCTTCCAGCTGGCCGCCGACGACGTCGTCGTCCTGCCGGTCTCGGCGGCGCACTCCTACGGCATGGCGGGCATGCTGTCGGCGCTGCTGGTGGGCGCGACCGTGACGTCCCTGCCCACGTTCACCCCGGCGGGGGCCGCCGCGGCCCTCCGGGACGCGACCGTGCTGTTCGGCACGCCGCTGCTGTATCGCTACCTGACCGTCGGCCCGCGACACGAGGGCGGGGCGGGCGCGCTCCGGCTCGCGGTGAGTGCCGGGGCGCCGCTGGACGCGGAGGTCGCCGAGGGCGTCCAGGCCCGGACCGGTGTCGCGGTGCGCCAGATCTACGGGAGCACGGAGGCCGGCCTGATCGCCTGCGCCCCCGCGTGGCTGCCGGGGATGCCGCCGGACGTCGTCGGCCCCGTGGCGCCGGGTGTCGAGGTCCGTGTGGCGTCCGACGGCGAGCTCCTGGTCCGGACGCCCTCGCTGATGCGCGGCTACCTGGGTGAAGGGGCCGTTCGACTGGTCGACGGCTTCTACCCTACGGGAGACCTGGGCGCGGTCGGCGAGGACGGGCTGCTGCGGATCACCGGGCGCAAGAGCCGCTTCGCCAAGATCGGGGGGCGCCGGGTGGGACTGGCTCTGGTCGAGGAGGCCATGAAGCGCTGTCCAGGTGTGGTGGACGCGACGGCGCGGTCTCGTCCTGGACCGAGCGGCGACGAGGAGCTCGTCGGTTACGTGGTGCTCGACGGCGTCACGCCGGCCGACGTGCTGCGGGCGCTGCGTGACGACGGACTGGCGCCGTACGAGGTGCCGTCAGCCCTTCGGGTGATTTCTGAAATGCCGAGAAACCATCTTGGGAAGATCGTCGCAGAAAGCCTCGAACTGGAGGAAACGGTCTTCACAAAGTGGTGATGGACGCTTGGCAGCCTTGTCAAGGATCTGCAAAAATCGGTGATGTGCTGGAAAAGGGGGGCATAGTTCTATATGTCGTCAAGACTGAGGAGCGGATTGCGATGCACTCTCGGGTCACGGTAGGAGTTCTCTGTTCGAGTCTGGTGCTGCGACGAGGGCTGTTCTCCCTGCTCAACGAGGCTGCCAGCGTCTCGACGGTCATCGCCGTCGACGAGCGTGACGTCCTGCGGCCGGACTGCGTGGATATCGTGGTCACGACGGTACGCGACCTTGAGTCAATACCATTGAACGGTGCGGGGCGGGTGCTGGTCGCACTGCCGTCCGCCCCCGATGTGAGCGAATGCTTCCGGTGCGACCGGGTTCCTGACGGCTACTTCCTGTTACAGGAGGTTTCCGCGCGTCAGCTCGATGCGGCGATCGGTGACTGTCTCGCCGGGAGGTTCCCGGCGCCGCGGGAGGTCGTACGAGAGCTCGCGGCTCGGGCGCATGTCGACGAGCCCGTGGCGAGAGCCCTGGTGACCAGCCGGGAGATCGATACGCTGGAGCTGATGGCGTCGGGATTGAGCAACGACCAGATCGCCACGCGGCTGGGGATCACGCGGCACGGCGTCAAGCGTCTCGTCTCCAGCACCTTGCTCAAGCTGGGCGCGAGCAACCGGACGAGCGCCGTGATGCGGGCGATCGAGATGGGGATCATCCAGTACCCGTGGCAGGCCGGGCCCCGGCACCCGGCGGGCCGCGTCTCCTGACGGCGCCGGCCGGCGCTTCCGCGGCACCGGGACCCCGGCGAGGACGCCGGTCCCGGTGCCGCTGTCACGGTACCCGGCGCAGGCCCGGCGTCCGGATCGGACGCCGGGCACCGGTCGGGTCGTAGACCGCGTGCGCCAGTTCTGCCGGTGGCGGAGCTCCCTCGTGCTTCTGCAGCACGACGGCGACATCGGCGGTTCCGCCGGACCACGGCGCGACAGGGACGTCATCGACGACGAACTCCGGCACGAACGGGTCGATGAAGCTGGGCTCGACGCCCCGCGCGCGCAACGCGCGCACCACGCCGATCGCCGGCGTCATGCGCAGATCGGCGACATCGGGTTTGTAGCTGACTCCGCAGAGCAGGACCTTCGCCCCCGGAAGGAGCCCGGCCGACCGGAGGTGGTCCAGCACCTGTTCCGCGATGGCCTCGGGGACCGACCGGTTCACGGCGTCGGCGGCGGCGATCATGGAGGTCGCCGCCCCGACCTCGTCGGCCTTGTGGGTGAGGTAGAACGGGTCGACGGGGATGCAGTGCCCGCCGACGCCGGCGCTCGGCGTGAACGGCGTGAACCCGAACGGCTTGGACGAGGCGCACCGGATGGCGTCCATGGCGTCGATGTCCATCGCGTCGCAGACGGCGGCGAACTCGTTGACGAAACTGATGTTGACGAACCGGTAGGTGTTCTCCAGCAGCTTCGACATCTCGGCCTCGCGGGTGCCCGCCGCGACGACCACCGGGACGCCCAGTGAGCGGTAGAACGCGGCCGCCCGTTCCGTGCATCGTGCCGTGAGCCCGCCGACGACCTTCGGAGTGGTCGTGAAGGTGTGGGTGTGGTTGCCCGGGTCGATCCGCTCGGGGGAGAACGCGACGTTGAACCCGGTGCCTGCGTCCATGCCGGAGCTCTGTGCGAGCAACGGCGCGAACAGCTCCTCGGTCGTTCCGGGCCACGTGGTCGACTCGAGGGTCACCAGCGTTCCCGGCCCGATCCTCGCTCCGAGGGCGCGCGCGGCGTCGACGATCGCCGAGGTGTCGGGTGCGCCCCCGGGCGTCAGCGGCGTGGGCACGCAGACGACCGCGACGTCACCGATCGGCGACTGGTCCAGGTCGTTCGTCATGACGGTCGCGGGATCCTCGGTCAGCGCGACGAGCTGCTCGGGGCTGACGTTGGAGATCCCGGGATTTCCCCGTTTGAGTCGCGCGAGTACGCCTTCGTCGACGTCGTACGCGGTGACGGCGTAGCCGGCGTCGTGGGCGGCGACCGCCACGGACAGGCCCACGTACCCGAGGCCGCACACCGTGACACGAGGTAGCGTCCGGTCCTGGCTCATCACGCCCCCTTGACCGAGGTGACCTGGCCGCGCGCATCGTCGATGTCGAAGTCGGTCCGGGACCACACGGCGGTGGGATCCACCTGCGGCGGATCCTCGCGGAGCGCGTTCCGGAGTGTCGGGACCTCGGCCAGCAACCACTCGTAGGCCGACGGCTCGACCTCGTGGGCGCGCAGGAACGAACGGATCGTCTCGCCGTAGAAGGTCAGGACCCGCGGGTAGTACGCGACGATGACGGCCTCCGCGACGGCCTCCGCACGGCGTTGCTTCTCGTGCAGCGGGGAGGCGGCGAGAGCGTCGCGCGCCGGGTCGATGAGGTCGCGGCAGACGGCCTCGACCTCGTCCGGTGCGAGGACGAGGGCCAGGAACCGCCGTCGCACCAGTTCCGCCTCGACCGGGCCCTGACAGTAGTAGCGGATCGCGTTCTGGAACATCCATCGCAGCGGGAAGATGAGCCGTTCGGGCAGTGCGACGTCCCGGAACACCCAGTCCTCGTAGTGGCGCAGCTCCTCCTCCAGCTGGGGCTGGATCCGGGTCATGTGCACGTAGAGGCCGGTGGCGCGTTCGAGCATCTCGCTGCGCGTGTTGCCGTAGAAGACGGCCTGCTCGTTGACGAAGTTGCGGACCATCTTGATCAGCCGGTCGATCTCCGTCTCGGCGGGCGCGTGCGCGGAGCCGAGCATGACGGTGCAGCCGGCCGCCTGCAGGACCCGGCCGCTCTGGTAGTCGCTGCCGGTCGCGATCTTCAGCCCGGGACGAGTCAGCTGGTGCTGGCCGCCGATGGCGAACGCCCACACCCGGAACGTCTTCAGCGCATCGCTGGTGTCGGGGAAGACGATCTCCTCGGGCATGCCCATGCCCAGGAACGCCCAGCGCAGGAAGATGTCGTGCCCGATGGCGGTGTGCCACTTCCACACCTCATCGGGCCCGACGATCCCGTTCTCCAGGGCCAGGAGCGCCGCGTCCGTGCCGGAGACCGGCGCCTCGGCGAGCAGGAGGGTCCGGTCCGGCAGCAGGTACGCGAGCTTTCCGTCCGGGTCCTGGAACGTCGCGAAGCGGCCGACGGTCTCGTCGTCCTCCACCGGCGCCTCATGGACGACGCCGTCACGGTCGGTCAGACCCGCGGCCGACTCGTGCAGGTACCGGCCTCGGCGCGGGAAGGCGTCGTGCGCGGTGACGTCGGCCAGTGAGTGCGGGACCGTCCCGGCCGGCTGCCGCCGGTTCGCCGCCCGTAGCTGCGGCAGGGTCACCTGGCCGGGCCCCGCCTGCAGGAGCCGCAGGCCGGCGGTGAGCTTGTAGGTGAGGAACGGCATGACGCCGTCGACGTCCGGATGCCGGTCCAGCTTGCCCCTGATCTCGTCCAGGACGCCGGGGTGGTACACGGTGTCGCCGTCGGAGACCGCGATGGTCGCCGTCTGGAGCCGTTCCCACCGGCCGTCGGTGCGGCACATCTCGAGCACGGTGGCGATGGCCCGGTCGACACCGAGACGCGCGGTGTGGCCGGCGCCCGGCACCGGCTGGGAGAGCCGGACGATCCTGGCCGCGGTGTCGTTCCGGCGAGCGACCTCGTCGACGATCCGGGTCGAGCCGTCCGTGGAGTTGTTGTCCGCCGTGATCAGCACCAGGCGCGAGAGGTCGTAGTCCTGGTTCAGCAGGCTGTCCAGGGTCGCCTCGAGGTGGGGCGCCTCGTCCATGAACTTGATGACGACGAACGTGTCCCGGTTCTCCTCGGCCATGGCGCGTGCCTCGGGGAACGGCAGTACCTGGTCGTGCCCGTAGTAGGCGGCCCGGCCCGCGAGGAACCGCTCGACGACGCGCTGCTGCGTCGTACGGACCTCGTGCCAGGCGCCGGCGTCCTCCGGCGTGAACCGAGCCGTTCCCAGGCCGGCCCGGGCCGCGAGCACCGCACGGGCGGCGCGTACCTGGTCGGGCTCGATGTCGTTCACGTCCGAGGTGCGATGCAGGCTGAGCAGTGGTCCGGCGAGGGTGAGCTCGGGGTCCTCGCTCCACTGCTGGCGGGTCCATCGGCTGTGCGGGCGAATACGTGAGGTGCTCACATGTGCTCCTTCGTGGCGACGGCCTCATCAGCGTCGTCGGCCGTGACCGGTGCAGGAAACTTCGAGGTTGCGATCTCTGGGGAGAAGATCCGCGCGTGGCATCCACGTAACGTCCCGGTCGTGCTGCCCGAGTCCAGTCCACGCCCTTTGCCCGGTCCAGCCGCGATGGACCCGCTCACCGCCGCCGTACTGGCACGGATGCGGCGTGCCTACCCGGACCTCGGTGGTGACATACGACGCCCGGCCGAGGCACGGGAACTCGTGGAGGCGGCGCGGTACCCGCCCGGCCCCCGCATGCGCGAGGTGACCGAGCGGTCGATCGCCGACGGAACGGCCGCCCGGCTGTACCTGCCCCAACACCTGGCGCCCGGGGATCCCACCATCGTCTACTTCCACGGGGGCGGGTTCGTCGTCGGAAGCCTGGACACCCACGACACGACGTGTCGCGTCCTCGCCGCCGACGCCGGCCTCCCGGTGCTGTCCGTCGCCTACCGCCTGGCGCCCGAGCACCCGTTCCCGGCGGCCGTGGAGGACGCGGCGTCCGCTCTGTCCTGGGCCGCCGGCCACGGCGACGAGTGGGGCGCCCGTGGCGTGATCGCCGCGGGCGACAGCGCCGGCGGGGCCCTCGCCGTCCTGGGGTGGGCCCGCGCCAGGGGGCGGCGCGCCGAGCGGCGCTCCCGGCCCGGCGACGGTCCGGAGGTGCCGGACCCCGTGGTGGGAGCGCTGCTCATCTATCCCGTGGCCGATCTCGGGACGTCGTGGGTGGACGGGCCGCCGTCCTTGCTCACGGCGGCGCACATGCGGTGGTTCCGCGATCTCTACCTGGCCGGTGCCGACCCGCGCGACCCGCTGGCCTCTCCGCTGTACGCCGACCTCGCCGGCCTGCCTCCGGCGATCGTGGTGCGGGTGTCGCACGATCCGCTGCTCGCGGAGGGGCAGCTGCTCGTCACGACGCTGCGGGAACAAGGCGTGGACGTCGAGCTGGTCGACGGCCCGGGCGTGTCGCACGGGATGTTCGGCCTGGGATCGCTGCTCCCGGCCGTTCGTGAACTCGAGCTGGCGACGGGGAACGCGGTGCGTTCGCTCGTGCGGCGTACGTGCCAGCGCACGCGGGAGGAAGCGGGCGAGCCCGGCGCTTGCGATCGTCGTCGCAGTCGGAGAACTGTCGATTCGCATGGGAGGGACGATGAAGATCGATAAGGATCAGCAGGTCGGGCCGGAGAACGTGTCGGCGGCGATCGGCGAGACCATGGGCGAGGTCCTGGGCGTGGCGCCGCTCGCGACGGACAAGGACTTCTTCGCCGAGGGGGGCGACTCACTGCGTGCCCTGGAGATGGTCAGCCGGCTCGGATCCCATCCGTCGCTGCCGTTCGCGCGATCGAGCGAGGCGCAGAGCCGCCTCGTCGAGGCCGTGTTCGTCGACGGCACCCCCGCGGCGCTCGCCGCGGTGCTCAGCGAGTTCGAGAACCACTGAGACCGGGCTGGAGGAGCCATCATGTCATCACAGACACGACTCGAGGCCGTGGCGGCCACCGCACGCTGGACCGCTGCGGCACGTGCCCGGGAGACCGCACGGGACGACCGACTCTTCGCCGACCCGTTCGCCCAGGACCTGGCGGGCGACGACGGGCCGGGCCTCTTGTTCCACTTCCACCCCCGGTACGCCTCCGACCTGGGCAACCCGTACCTGCCGGTCCGGACCAGGTGGTTCGACGACGTCCTGCTGCGCAACGTCGGCGCGGGGATGCAGGTGGTCGGTATCGGGGCCGGGCTGGACGTGCGGCCGTTCCGGCTCGACTGGCCGGACGACGTCCACGTCTTCGAGGTGGACCAGCCCAGCGTGTTCGAGTACAAGGACCCGATCGTCGCGGCGAAGGTCGAGAAGTCTGCCGCCGCCGGCGAACACCAGCCACGATGCGCTCGTACGACCGTGCCCACCGAGCTCTCGGCGGGGTGGGAACGGGAACTGCTCCGCGCCGGCTTCGATCCGGAACGGCCCACGTTCTGGTTCGCGGAGGGCGTGTCCTACTACCTTCCCGAGGACGTCGCCCGGCAGGTGCTGCGCACGGTACGCGGGCTCTCCGCCCCGGGCAGCATGATCGCGCTCGACATGATCGGCCGAGGGATCTTCCGGCTCTCCTACATGCGGGAGTTCCTCGACCGGCTGTCCGAGGCGAACAGCCCGTGGATCTGGGGCAGCGACGACCCCGTCGCGTTCATGCGGGAGTGCGGGTGGCCGGGTGCGAGCTACGTCGAGCCCGGTGACCGTGAGGCGAACTTCGGCCGGTGGACGGCGACGTCGGCGCCCGCGGTGGCGAACGTCCCGCGGATGTTCCTCCTGACCGCCGAGGTCCCTGGCTGATGGCCGCCGTGCGATCCCTGGTGGAGGCTCCGGGGCCGGCTCGGCCCCGGGCCATCCGCCCCGTCCAGGAGCCGGCCGTGCGGTACGAGCCGGTGGTCGAGGTCGGCCTGGAGGGGGAGTGCCCGATCATCAAGTCGGGGCTGCACCAGGTGTTGCGGGCATCCGGCATCACCGCCAGCGAGTCCCACCGGCCCGAGGCCGGCGGGGTGATCGTGCTCGTGCACCGGGGCGGGGAAGCACTTCGCGATCTCGGGGACTACGCGGGTTCGGGCTGCGCCGTGCTCGCGGCGCAGCCCGGCCCCACCGCGGCGTTCGAGATGTCCGCGCTCTCGGCGGGCTACCACGGCGTGGTCGACTGCCAAGGGCCGACGTCGCAGATCGCCCTCTCGATCCAGGTGGCACTGACGGGGCAGGTCGTGCTCAGCCAGGCGGTCGCGCGGCATCTGGCCGACCGCGCCCGGTCGGACCGCGCGTCCGCCGATCTGACCGAGGCGGAGGTGAGGTGGCTGGGGGCTCTGGCCCGCGGCACCTCGGTGGTGGACCTGGCCACCGCGGAGGCCTACTCCGAGCGCGCGATGTACCGGCGACTCTCCGATCTCTACCGGAAGATGGACGTCCGCACGAGGGGTGAGGCCATCGCCGTGGCCTCTCGTCACGGGCTCATCTGAGAGCATGACCGCCGAGTGCCGTGTGTGGCTGCTGCGAGGGCTCCCCGAGTGGCCGGTCCCGGAGCGTGCTCTCGACGGGAGCGAGCGACAGCGTTACCGCACCCTGCGGCGGCCTGACGACCGGGGACGTTTCCTCACGGGAACGCTCCTGGCCAAGGCGGCGGTCGCCGGGCACCTGGGGGTGGACCCGTACGGCGTGACGTTCGCCCGTGACTGCGCGCGGTGCGGGGCCCCCCACGGCAAACCGGTCGCCGTCGGGCAACCGGTGCACTTCTCCATCGCCCACTCGCAGCGCGTCGTGGCGGTGGCGCTGAGCACCCATGCTCCCGTGGGCGTGGACGTCGAGTTCCATTCGGCTCGCCACCCGGCGCACGACGCCGTCGTCGGGTGTCTCGACGCGGAGGAACGGCCACGGTCCGACGCCCAGCACCTCTACACCTACTGGTGCCGCAAGGAAGCCGTGGTCAAGGCCACCGGCGACGGCCTGCGGACACCGTTGAGCGAGGTCGTGGTCGGCCGCGCCGACCAGCCCGCCCGCCTGACGAGATATCGCGGCGACAGCCCTGGATGGTGGCTGGCCGACCTGGACGTCGGCCGGCGCTACAGCGGCGCGGTGGCGATGCTGCACACCGGCGCCACCGCGCTGCGGGTCCTGGACGGCGCGCAGTTGCTGAGGTCCACCTATGGAGGCTCCTGATGTTTGGACGAATGGGGCGGTTGGCGCTGAGCGGCGTCCTCGCGCCCGACATCGACACCGTGACCCCGACCGCTCGGTTCGAGCGGCTCACCGGACCGACCGCCGAACGCCTCGGTCGGATACCCCAGACCGTCGTGCTCGGCTTCGAGCAGCTGATGAGCAGCAGACGGACCGAGCAGATCCATGCGCGTCTGGCGCTGGTCACGCCGGAGCACCGCGGTTTCGCCTACGAGGGCGCCACCATGGCCGCGACCCTCCTCGACGTCATGACGCCGGGCGAGAAGGGCCGTGCCGCCACCGTGATGACCGGCCCGGGAAGCAAGCACCTGCTGCTCAACTACATCGGGATCGGCTTCGCGCTGGCCAAGCTGCCTCGCCGGGCCTGGCGCGACGCACTCCCGGACCTCCCCGTCTCGTCGTTCCATCCGGTGCTCTCCTGGCTGGTCGTCGACGGCTACGGGTTCGACCTCGCCTACTTCCGTCCGGACCGGTACGTCACCGGGCAGCACCGGCCCGCGCCCTATCCCTGGCTGGACGACACCACCGGCTACTTCGGCCGGGCCGTGGACCAGGGCATCGGCCGCGCTCTCTGGTTCATGGCGGGTGGCGTGGCCGCCGACGCGGAGACCCTCGTCGACTCGTTCGCCCCCGACCGGCGGGCCGACCTGTGGAGCGGAGTGGGACTCGCGGCGACCTTCGCGGGCGGGGACGACATCGCCTCCCTGCCCCGCCGCGCTCGTGGGTACGCGGACGAGCTGGCGGTCGGTGCCGTGTTCGCGGCGAGGGCGAGGGCGGCCGCGGACTGCGTCCCCGAGCACTCCGAGCGTGCGGTGCCGGCGCTCACCGGCCTCGACCTGCGGCAGGCCGTCGACCTGGCGGACGGGTTCACCGGGCAGGGCGATGCCACGGCGCCGGCCTACGAGCACTGGCGCGAACACATCCGCTCCTGCGTCTGAGCAGCGCACGGAGCGGCTCCGGGCCGCCACGACGCGCCGTCGCGGGCGGCGGGAACGCCCTCGCAAACGCGAAGTAGCCTCCGTGCTCACGCGCCCCGGAGGATGAAGCATCTGCAGGTGAAGGGAGTGTCGTGAAACGAGTCGCGATCATCGGGATGGACTGCCGTTACCCGGACGCGCACGGCGTCCAGGAGCTGTGGGAGAACATCGTCAGTGGCCGCCGGGCCTTCCGCCGGATACCGGACAGCCGCACATCCTTGGAGGACTACTACGACGCCGACCCTGCGACGCCGGACAAGTTCTACACCAGAACGGCCGCGCTGATCGAGGGATACGAGTTCGACCGCGCGCGGTTCCGGATTGCGGGAAGCACCTATCGGACCACCGACACCACGCACTGGCTGGCCCTGGACGTGGCGGCGGGAGCCCTGGCCGACGCGGGCTTCCCCGGCGCCGAGGGCCTCGACCGGGACACCACCGGCGTGGTGATCGGCAACTCCCTCACGGGCGAGTTCTCGCGGGCCAATCTCATGCGGCTGCGCTGGCCCTACGTGCGGCGCGTGCTGACCAGCCATCTCGAGAAGCTGGGCTGGGAGTCCGACGACATCGCCACGTTCCTGGCGGGCGTGGAGCGCACCTACAAGGCGCCGTTCCCGGAGGTCGACGAGGACACCCTCGCCGGGGGCCTGTCCAACACCATCGCGGGCCGGGTGTGCAACTACTTCGATCTGCGCGGCGGCGGCTACACCGTGGACGGAGCGTGCTCGTCGTCGCTCCTGTCGGTCCTGACGGCGGCCAAGGCCATCGAGGACGGCGATCTGGACGTCGCGGTCGCCGGTGGTGTCGATCTCTCGATCGACCCGTTCGAGATCGTCGGCTTCGCCAAGACCGGTGCGCTGGCTCGCCGCGAGATGCGGCTCTACGACCGCGACTCGAACGGCTTCTGGCCCGGCGAGGGCTGCGGCATGATCGTCCTGATGCGCGAGGAGGACGCGCTGTCGCGCGGGATCACCCCGTACGGGTACGTCGCGGGCTGGGGCATCTCCTCCGACGGGCACGGCGGGATCACCCGCCCGGAGATCCCCGGCTACCGGCTGGCCCTGGAACGTGCGTACGACCGGGCCGGATTCCCGATCACCTCGGTTCCGTACTTCGAGGGACACGGCACCGGCACACCGGTGGGAGACCGGACCGAGCTCACCGCGATCGGCCAGGAGCTCCAGGAACACGGCGCCCCGGACCGCGGTGCCGCGATCGGCTCCATCAAGGGACAGATCGGCCACACCAAGGCGGCGGCGGGTATCGCCGGCCTGATCAAGGCCGTGCAGGTGACCAACCGTGGCGTGATTCCCCCGACGGTCGGCTGCGTCGATCCGGTCGACGTCTTCGCGGACGCCGCGTCACCGTTGCGCCCGGTTCCCGTCGCGGAGCGGTGGCCGCAGGACGCTCCTCGCCGGGCGGGCGTCACGTCCATGGGGTTCGGCGGGATCAACACGCATGTGGTCATCGAGGGCGGCGACCGGCCTCTCGACGGCGCCGACCGGCTCTTCCCGCGCCGCGACGACGAGGTGCTCCTGTTCGAGGCCGCCGACCTGGCGGAGTTCCGGCAGGAGCTCGAGCGTGCGGTGGACTACCTGGCGGGTGCTTCCTATGGTGAGCTCACCGATCTCGGTGCGACTCTCGCGCGCCGCCGGAACGGGCGCCGTTACCGGGCCGCGGTGGTGGCCGCGAATCCGGAGCAGGCGGCCGACAGGGTGCGTGCCGTACTGAGGGCCGCCACGAGCGAGCCGGACGGCCTCGTCGAGGTGGCCGCGGGGGCCTACTGGGGCGTCGCCCAGGAGCGACCGGTGGTCGGGCTCCTGTTCCCGGGCCAGGGAGTAGGCGCCGGACACACCGCCAGCGCTCTGAGCAGGTTCGACGAAGCGGCAGCCGCCCTCGAACAGCAGGCCGGACTCGCGGGCCAGGACCCGACCGCCACCGAGGTCACGCAACCCCTCACCGTTCTGGGCTCGCTCGCGGGCCTTGCCGTTCTGGACGCACTCGGCATCCGCGCGGACCGTGCCGCGGGGCACAGCCTCGGGGAGCTGACCGCATTGCACTGGGCGGAGGCGATGGACGCCGCCACCCTGGTCGAGCTGGCTCGATACCGGGGACGGACCATGGCCGAGCACGGCGAGCCCGGCGGGATGCTGCGCCTGAGCGCCGACGAGGACCGGGTCCGGGCCCTCGTGGCCGACGACGCCGTCGTCGCCGCCGTCAACGCTCCGTCCGCGTGCGTCGTCTCGGGGACGCGGGCGGCCCTGGACCGGACGGCGGAGAACGCGGCCGCGGCAGGGATCGGTGCCGCACCGCTACCGGTCTCGCACGCCTTCCACTCCCCGCTGGTCGCCGCGGCCGCCGAGCCGCTCGCCGCCCGTGTGCGCGAGCTGTCGCTCACCGCTCCACGCGGGCACGTCGTGTCGACGGTGACCGGTACCCGCCTCGATCCCGGGCACGACCTGGCGGCGCTGCTGCGCGACCAGGTCACCGCGCCGGTACGGTTCCACGAAGCCGCCACGGAGCTCGCCGCGGGATGCGATCTCCTGATCGAGGTCGGGCCGGGAAGCGCGCTGACCCAGCTCGCCACGGCCGGAGGCCTCGGACCGGTGGTAGGCCTCGACACCGGCGCCCGCGACCTGGCCTCGCTGCACACCGTCGTCGCGGCCGCGCACGTCGTGGGTGCGCTGGGCTCGGTCGAACCGCTGTACCGCGGATGCCTCGTGCGTCCGGTCTCGTGGGAGCCTCGCCGGTTCTTCGAGAACCCCACGGAGTCCGCCCCGCAGGTGGACGACTACACCGCCGACCTCGTGGACCAGGGCGCGTCCCGGGCGGCGGCCCAGGAACTGGGCGAGGTGGGCGCGGGCGAACGTTCCGGCCGCAGCGCCCTCACGGTCCTCAGCGAGCTCGCCGCCGAGCGTGCCGAGCTTCCGCCCGAGATCGTGACCGCGGCCAGCCGACCGCTGGAGGACCTGCACCTGAGCTCGATCACCATCGGCCAGATCCTGGCCCGAGCCTCCTCCGAGCTGGGCGTACCCGTCGCGGCGACGCCTCCGGACGTCGCCACGGCCACGATCGGAGACCTCGCCGCGCAGCTCGACGCGCTCGCGGGGAGCGACAGCGCCGAGGAGCAGCGGGCACTGCACACCCTGGGGGACTGGATCGGTACCTGGGTGGAGCGCGACGTCCCCCAAGCCGCGCCGAGTGCCCGAGCGGTGTCTCCGGCCCACGACCCACGGCCGTGGTCGCTGTGGGGCGGTGCCGAGGCCGGCGAACGCCTGCGGGACGAGCTCGAGGCGCACGCGCCCGACGGCGGCGTCCTCCTCTGCCCCGGCGACGACGACACCGACGAAGCCATGTTCGAGGTCGTCCAGAAAGCGGCGATCGACCTGGAACCGGGAACGCACCTGGTGTTGTCCGGTGGCGGTGCCGCGGCCGTCGCGCTGCTCAAGACCTTCCAGCTCGAGCGGCCGGACACCCGCGTCACCGTCGTGCGGTCCGACGGCGACCTCCCGGCGGGCGCGCTCGTCGCGGAGGTCTCGGCCACCGAGCGGTTCAGCGAGGCCAGGTACGTCCGCGGGACCCGGACGGTCCCGATGATCCGCCCGGTCGCCCTCGACGGTGACGCGTCCGCAGCCCTCGACTCGTCCGACGTCATCCTGGCTCCCGGAGGCGGCAAGGGCATCACCGCGGAGTGCGTGCACGCACTCGCCGTCGAGACGGGCGCCCGCGTCGTCCTGATGGGCCGGTCGCCCGCCGACGACGACGAGGTCGTGAAGAACCTGGACCGGATGCGCGGTGCCGGCGTCGGGGCGCACTACGTGCGCTGTGACGTGGCGGACGCGGACGCGGTGCGCGCCGCCGTGGACGAGATCTCGGCCCAGATCGGTGCGGTCACCGCCGTCGTCTACGGCGCGGGCGCCAATTCACCGGCGCCGTTGTCCAGGCTGACGTGGCAGGACGTGACCGACACCCGGACGCCCAAGGTCGGCGGGCTGCAGGCGGTTCTCGACGCCGTGTCGCCGGGCGCCCTGCGGCTGCTGGCCACGTTCGGGAGCGTGATCGGTCGTTTCGGCCTCGCGGGCGAGGCGCACTACGCGATGGCGAACGCCGAGCTCGCGCAGGTCACCGCTTCCTACGGCGCGGACAACCCGGACTGCCGGGCGGTGTGCCTCGACTGGACCGTCTGGGCGGACGTGGGAATGGGCGCACGGCTGTCGGTCGTGGAGTCGCTGGCCGCCCAGGGCATCGCGCCGATCCCGCCCGAGGTGGGGGTGGCCGTGTTCCTCGGCGCCGTCGGTGCCGCCAGCGTCCCCGAGCACGTGGTCGTGTGCGGCCGGATGGACCTGCCCACGGCACGCTTCGAGCAGCGGGAGCTCCCGCTGGGCCGCTACCTGGACACCGTGCTCACGCACTACCGCCACCACGAGCTGGTCGTGGAGACGACGCTCTCCTCGGCCACGGACCTCTGCCTGGCCGATCACGTCCTGGACGGCAACGCGCTGCTCCCCGCGGTCTTCGGGCTGGAGGCGATCAGCCAGGTGGCGTGCGCGCTCAGGGAGACCGACCGTCTGCCGGCGCTGCGGGACGTCGTCTTCCGGTCCCCGATCGTGGTGCCGCCCGACGACCGTCTGCGGGTCCGTGTCGCGGCGGTCGCGCGGCGGGACAACCAGGTGGAGGTCGCGGTCTACTCCGAGACCACGGACTTCGGCGTGCCGCACTTCACGGCACTGGCCGACTTCGCGGCGGACCCCGTCACCGACACCGTGCCGGTTCCGCCCGCGACCGGGGAGGTCGCGCTCGACCCGGGGCGCGAGCTCTACGGGGAGCTCCTGTTCCAGGGCCGGCGCTTCCACCGGCTGGTCCGCTACGACCACCTGAGCTCCACGAGGGTGCAGGCGCAGGTGCGCGTCGCCGACGAGGGGCCATGGTTCGCCGCCTACCTGCCGGGCTCGCTCCTCACGGGCGACCCCGCGGCCCGTGACGCGCTGCTGCACGGGAACCAGGTCTGCGTACCGGACTCGACCCTGCTTCCCGAAGGCGTCGACGCCATCGAGCTCTACTCCTCGCAGGACGAGGAGGTGCTGACGTTCGTGTCGGTGGAGGTGGCTCACGAAGGCGATCAGCACGTCTACGACATCGACGTCCGTACCGACGCCGGGGTGGTCGTCGAGCGCTGGCGCGGGCTCCGCCTCCGGGCGGTCGGACGCACGGTCCATGACCGCTGGCCGGCCGCCCTGATCGGACCGCATCTCGAGCGTGTGCTCGAGGACGCCGGGGTGGGGGCACGGATCAGCAGCGAGCTTGCCGCCGACGGGACGCTGCGCCTCGAGGCCGCCGGCCCGGGGGTGAGCGTCCGGGTCGCCGACGACCGGCGTGACCCGCGTGAGTGGGCCGGCGAACTGCTCGGCGACGCGGACGTGGTCGCCACCGGCGGCGAACGACGGGGAGTGACCACCTACGAGAGCGCCGGCGCCACCGTGTTCTGCTTTGCCCCGCCCCTGATCGACAGCGACGCGAGACCTGGCATCGCCGTGCTGGTGGCGCCACGGCCCACGACGGAGGCAGTGTGATGGCTGACTACTACGAGTACCGGCACATCGTCGGCTTCGAGGAGACGAACCTCGTCGGGAACGTCTACTACGTCAACTACCTGCGCTGGCAGGGGCGGTGCCGGGAGATGTTCCTCAAGGAGCGCGTCCCGGCCGTGCTCGAAGAGCTGGCCGCCGACCTCAAGCTCTTCACGCTCAAGGTCGACTGCGAGTTCTTCACCGAGCTCGCCGCGTTCGACGAGCTGTCCGTCCGGATGTGGCTCGCCGAGCTCGGCCAGACGCAGCTGGAGTTCGGCTTCGACTACGTCCACCTGCGGGCCGACGGGACCGAGGCGCTCGCGGCGACGGGGCGGCAGCGGGTCGCCTGCATGCGCGGCGAGAACCGTGCGACGTCGCCGTCCCGGGTCCCGGCCGAGCTCGTCGAAGCCCTGCGGCAGTACTCGCGACGGGGGTGAGCGGCCCATGGATCTCGACGCCCGGCACCTGCGCACCGCGTTCGGTTCGTTCGTCACGGGAGTGACCATTGTGACGGTCGGCGGGCCGGTGCCCCACGCGATGACGGCCAACTCGTTCACGTCCGTCTCCCTGGCCCCCGCGCTCCTGCTGGTGTGCGTGGCGAAGGACGCGAGCATGCACCACCGGCTCGAGACCCAGGAGCACCTGGGGATCTCGGTGCTCGGAGAAGGACACCACCGCGAGGCGCGATGGTTCGCCGACCCCACACGGCCACGTGGGCCGGCCCAGTTCGCGGACGTGCCCACCGAGATCGGCCCCCGCACCGGTGTGCCGCTGATCTCGGCGGCCATCGCGACCTTCGAGTGTCGTCGGCGCGAGATGTACTGGGGCGGCGATCACTCCATCGTGCTGGCCGAGGTGATCGACGCGGCCTCGCCGCACCCCGATCCGAGCGCGCTCGTGTGCCTGCGCGGGAAGCTGCACCGGTGGTCGGCGCGGTCCCCCGTCGGGCTGGAGGAAGACAGCTGGGCCACGTGACGGTCCCGATGGGCCGACCGCCTCTGGCGGCCGGCCCATCGGGACCGTCGTCGTGCAGCTCTCAGATGACCAGCAGCGGGATCCGGACACCCCAGTACGCCACCGAGAAGGTGCCCAGAGCCAGCAGCACCCACCCACCGATGGTGGGCAACAGCCGGGGGCGTGCCACCGAGATCCGGCGGATCGCCGGTCCGGCGGCCGCGACCACACCGAGGAACAGCAGGGCGACGAGCGCCAGGTTCCCGAGCGCCACGAGCACCATCAGGGTGGCGGCCACGACGACGTTGCCCGAGCTCACCGCGTCGGCCAGGACCTCACGGAACATCGGGAAGGGCCGTCCCACGACCAGCAGCCCCAGGAGGCAGCCCAGGAGCACGATCCCGCGGGCACCCTGCAGCGGACGCCCCATCAGATAGCGGACCGCCACCGCCACCAGGCCGATCCCGAGGGCCGTGTTGACCAGTGAGGCCTGCGCGAGACGCGCCGGCACCTCGCCGTAGTCGGCCTCGCTGAGCATGGGCAGGGACGATCCCGCGACCACTGCCACGATGCCGTAGCACGCGGCCACGAGCACCATGCCGCCACCCAGCAGCAGGAGCTGGCGGGTGGCGTTCAGTAGCAGCTCCGACCGGGTCTCACCGGAACCGGCCGCCGCGAGCGGGCCCATCGAGGCGAAGCACGCGACGTTGCAGGCCGTGAAGGTGCCGGCGAGTCCGGCCACCCCGGCCATGGCCAGGGATCCGGCCCACCCGGACGCCGCGTGACCGTCGTCGCCGACGAGCGCTCGCGCGATGCCACCACCGATCACGTCGTCGACGAACTCGTACTGCCAGCCGATGGCGAGGCCGGCACCGAGAACGACCGCGAGACCGATCAGGACCGCTCGCGCGGTGCTCCGACCGGACAGAGTCGCCGTCTGCGTACTCATGACCCGCTCCTCTGCTGGAGGAGCGGCCGGCGTCCCGGCCCGCCGCTGCCCCGGTAGGCCTGGGCGATGGACATCCAGTCGCGGACGTGGTCGTTGCTGCCCTCGAGATCGAGGTCGGCGGGGTGCCGGCGTCGGGTCACGAGGAGGGCGAGGTCCCAGGCGGAGCCGCGCACGACGTTGGCCGTCCCGGCGTCGCCGATCGACCAGGTCTCACCCGTGGGGCTGGTCAGCTCGAACCGCAGGCTGGTGTCGTCGGGGACGTCGCGTCCCTGTCCCGGGTAGCCGAAGGTCCGGGTGTGGTAGGCGAACTCACAGATGCTGCGCACGTGCGGTGAGGGCTTTCGCCGGTAGTCGAAGGTGTCACGCACGTCCTGTCCATGGGCGAACGCCTCGGTGGTGCCGGCCATGCACAGCACGGCCGACGGAAGGTCGTTGACCAGCCAGGGCACGATCCGGTCGTCCGGGATACCCGCCAGCGAGTCCAGCGTCGCCGACGAGGTCTGGTGCCACCTGCTGGTCAGCTCACGGTTGGACAGCGACAGGAGGGGGGTCATCGCCTGGGCGACGTTCTTCTCGAAGTCCGAGGACAGTGCGGCGAGCATGGTGCGGAACCCCTCGGGGTCGGCGGCCGCCTGTCCCGCGATCCGGAAGACACTCACCAGGTGGGCGACCTGGTGGCGGACCGACCATCCGGGTGCCGGGGTGGGAGTGTCCCAGTCGTCACCCCCGACGTCGTTGATCAGGTCCGTGAAGGCCTGGACCTCCACGGACAGAGCATGCACGGGCCGATGCGCATCGTTCATCAATGCTCCTTCGGTGCGTTGGGATGTCCTTGGTAGCACCGGCAGGTCGTCAGATGTCGGTCGTGACGTGGCGGTGTCCTGACACCGGCCGCACCGCCGCGGCGGCGCCTTCGCCGAGAGAGCAAGCGGGGAGAGGAGCCGGCCCGGTGGGCAGGTCTAGCGTCCCGGACATGGCGACCGAAGACCTGCCGACGCTGACGGTTCAGCAGACGCGTGCGCTGGAGGCGTTCGCGGACACGATCATTCCCGGATGCAAGCGCGGGGCGGACGACGACGCCGTCGCGGGTGTCTCGGCGACACCAGGGGCCGTGCACGCCGGTGCCCTGGACGTCCTACGACATCCGGCGACCGGAATCTCGGACGGCATCGCCGAGATGGCCGACACCCTCGACACGCTGGCTCGTGCGCCGGGTGGCGCGGGCGAGGCGGATCAGGCCCGGTCCTTCGCGGACCTCCCTTACGAACGGCGTCGCGCCCTCGTCGCCGAGCTCACGTCGCGCGCGAACCCCGAGCGTGACTTCTGGTTCCTTCTCGCGCTGTTCGCCTACATGGCCTACGACAGCAGCCCGCACCGGCCCACGGCGGAGGTGATGCGGGACGCGGGCACGGGGCTGCGAGCCATGGGCTTCGGCCGGCCGGACGACGACGGACTCTGGCGGTTCCCGGTCGCGAGCTACGCGAGAGAACTCGCCGCCGTCCATCCTCAGACCGACGAGAACGGGAATCTGCCATGACCACTGTCGACGCGGTAGTGATCGGATCCGGCTTCGGCGGCTCGATCTCGGCCTTCCACCTGGCCGAGGCGGGGGCCTCGGTGATGGTCCTCGAGCGCGGTCCGGAGCTGGGAGCCCAGGACTTCCAGCACAGCTTCGAGTTCGGCTCCTCCAGCACACGCATCTTCGACTTCACCGCCGGGGACGGCATGAGCGTGCTCGCCGCGAACTGTGTCGGCGGTGGCAGCGTCGTCTACTTCGCGGCCATGCCGCGTGTCCCCGGGTTCATCTTCGACCGGCGCGGTTCCCTCAACCGGCGGCTGTGGCCCGAGGCGATCACCCGCGAGAGCCTGGACCCCTGGTACGACCGCGTCGCCCGGGCGCTCCCGGTCCGGCGCCACGACTGGGACGAGGTCAGCTACGCGGGCGGGCTGTGGGCGGCCATGTGCGACCACGCGGGGCACACGGCGAACCCCCTGCCGTCCGCGGTGGACACCGACCTGTGCACCAACTGCAACTGGATGATGGCGGGGTGCACCCAGGACGCCAAGCGTTCCATGCTGCTGAACTACCTGCCGGGAGCGCGGAAGGCAGGTGCCACGGTGCGTCCGCTGCACGAGGTGCAGCGGATCGAGCGTCTCGACGACGACCGGTACCGGGTCCACTACGAGGAGATCCACCCGGTCGACTACCGGGAGTCCGTGGGCAGCGGCCACGTGGACTGCCGGGTCGTCGTGGTGGCTGCCGGTGCGGGCGCCACGCCCGTCCTGCTGCAGCGGTCCGCGGACGGCCTCGGCGAGCTGCCGCACGCGGTCGGGCGGTACTTCTCCGGGAACGGCGAGCGCATCAACGTCGCGGTCATCGACGACGACGCCGTGGGGAGCACCCTCGGTCTACGGCGTCGGCCGGGGCTGGCCTACGGGGCGAACCAGATCGGCCGTGGCCCCGTGGTCTCGGCGTGGGACAACCTCGACCCGGCGGCCGCGGAGTTCGAGCGGTTCGCCGTCGAACAGCTCTACTTCCCGCCCGGCCTGGGCACCGTGCTCGCCGACACCGGCGAAGCCGGCGGCCAGGGCTGGTTCGGGCTGGGCAAGAAGGAGATGCTGAGCGAGTGGGCCTCCTGGCTCCTCCTCTTCGAGCTCATCGAGGACGACAACGAGGGCGTGTTCGGCGCTCCTCCCGAGCGTGGGAACGCCGAGCGACTCTCCCAGCAGCTGCTCGGCCGAGGCACCCTGACGTACCGGCCCCGGGCGAGCACGCGGGAGGCATGGGCCCGTGCGGACGCCTTCGTGCGCGAGGTGATCACCGAACCCGGGTTCGGGACGGTCACGCCCTGGACCAACGATCTCGTCGGGGCCTACACCGTGCACCCGCTCGCGTCCTGCCGGATCGGTGACGACCCGGCCATCAGCGCCCTCGACGACACGCACGAGCTGCGGGGCCATCCGGGGATCTTCGTGGTCGACGGTTCCGCGGTGCCGACCGCGCTGACGGTCAACCCGTCGAACACGATCGCGGCGCTGGCCGAACGCGCCGCTCCCCACATCGTCGAGCGTCTGCGGTCGCGCGGCGTGGACGCACGGTACCGAGGAACACTTCCGACCGAGGAGCGAGCATGAGGATCGAGCACCAGCGTGAGCTGCCGGGAAGTCCCGCCGAGGTCGTCGCTCTCATGCACGACGAGGGCTTCCAGCGCCGCAAGGCCGAACGGCTGGGCGCTCTGGACTTCGGCATGGACGTGACGGAGACGGAGCGGGGATCGACCGTGGTGACGCGCCGCAGGACCGCGACGACGACGATGCCGGAGTTCGTCCGCGCCATGGTGAGGGCGACGATCACCGCGCACGAGACGGAGGAGTGGGGTTCGTGGGGCCCGGACGGGAGCCGTGACGGCGTCTTCCGGGTCGAGGTGGACGGGGCGCCGATCGGTCTCGTCGGCGGAGTGCGGGCCGAGGCCGCAGGGCAGGAGCGTTGCCTCCTCACGTTCTGGGGCGAGGTCGAGGCGCGGGTCCCGATGTTCCGCGAGCGCGTGGCGCGCATCGGTGCCGGCCCGATCTCGGAGACGATCGAGACCGAGTTCCGGCTCCTGGAGGAGTGCCTGAGGGCCGGGAACGCGGCGTGACGCCGACCGCGATCCGCGGTGTCGGGGTGTATCTGCCGGCTGCGTCCGAACCGGTCGAGGACGTCCTGCTCAGGAACGGCGTTCCTGAGCAGGAGCGCCGGTACTACCGCGACTTCTTCGGGTTCGGCCGCGTGCGCCGGGATCCCGGCCGGCCGTTGGAGGAGCAGCTGGCCGATGCGGCGAGGCCGCTCCTCGACGCGTCCGTCGCGGCGAGCATCCGCTACGTCATCCACGCACCGACCGTCCAGTTCACGGCCCCCTACCCCGAGGCGGTCACCGCCCGGGTCGCGGAGCTGCTCGGGCTCGACCGGGCGGTCCCGTTCGCGCTGTCCCAGCACGCGTGCGCCTCCGCGCTGCTGGCGGTCGAGGCGGCGGGGCTGCTGCTGGACCGGTCCGGTCCGGGCGGGCAGGTGCTGGTGCTGGCGGGGGAGAAGACGTTTCGCGGTGAGGGCGAGGTGATCGAGGGGTCGGCGGTGATGGGCGAGGGAACGGCCGCCGTCCTCGTCGGCCGGGGTGGCGGAGACCGGATGCTGACGCTGGCGACACGCACGCTGGCCGGCTTCCACGAGGCGCCGTTCCTGACGGTGGAGGCGGAGCGGGCGTTCACCGTCGCCTACATCGAGGCGCTGAGCGGCGTCATCCGTGACGCCCTGGACGACGTCGGGCTGGCCGCGGAGGACGTCGACCACGTCTTCCCCCACAACGTCAACCGGATGTCCTGGCTGCGGGTCCGGCAGCAGGTGGGGCTCGGCGCCGAGGTGATCCGGCTCGGCGGCCAGGCGACGAGGGGCCACTGCTTCGGCGCGGACCCGTTCATCGCATGGCACGAGAACCGCGAGCGGCTGCGTCCCGGCGACCGCTATCTGCTCGTCGCCGCGGGACTCGGAGCCACCCTGACGGCCGCCCTCTTCGAGCACGGCGGAGCCCGGCCACCGGACGGCGCGTCGTGAGGTGGCCGTTGCCGTTGACGGGGATCCGTACCGACTCCGTGTTCGCGCGCCGGCCGTTCCGGGCCCACACGGACCGCTTCTACTCCGCGCTGGGGGAGCGGTACGGTCTCCCCGCGCCGAGTGCGGCGGGCCTGCGAACCACCTTCGCCGACATGGTGCGGACGTTGCGCGCGCTGCCGGGGCACCCGCTGCACGAGGAGCACGCCACCGAGCTGGTGGTGCTGGCGCACGCCGGCACCGACGCCGAGGCGTCCTGGCCCGCTCCCGTCCTCAGCGCGCAGCTGCCGGGGGTCCGCAGGGCGTTCGCCGTCAGCGACCTGGGACCGGTGAGCGGGTTCGCCGGTCTCGAGGTGGGTGGCGCCTACGCCGCCGCGATGCGGTGCGACCGCGCCGTGGTCGTCCTGATGGACCAGGACCGGCCGATCGTCCGCGCCGAGGACCGCACCACGTGGGCGACCCGGGCGGTCACCCTCGTGCTGGGCGGTGAGGGGCCGCCCCTGGGCCACCTGGACGTCTCGGTGACGCGAGGGGCCGCCCAGACGCCCGGGCTCCCGCCGTCGTCCCCGCCGACGACGGGAGCCTGGTGGCATCTGCCCGATACGCTGCCGGCCGTGGAGGACGTCGTCGTGACCGGGTACGACCCGACCTCGCGGTGCGCGGGCCGCTGCCGGATCGTCCCGGCCGGCAGGCAGTGAGCATCTCTGCCGGATCTCCTAGGGTGCCGGGACCACCAGGTCCCGCCCGACCTGCCGGATGTCGTGGAGTCCCAGCAGCCCGAGGGTGAGGTCGAGATCCGCGAGGAGCCCTTCGAGGACGTGGCGGACACCGGCCTCGCCCCCCACGCCCAGCCCGTAGACGTACGGGCGCCCGACCAGCACCGCCCGCGCACCGAGCGCCAGGGCCTTGATCACGTCGGCTCCGTTGCGGATCCCGGAGTCGAACAGCAGCGGCACCTCGTCACCGACCTCGTGGGCGATCGCGACCAGGGCGTCGAGCGCCGCGACGGCGCCGTCGACCTGCCGGCCGCCATGGTTGGACACGACGATCCCGTCGAGGCCGGCGTCGACGGCACGGCGGGCGTCCTCGGGGTGCAGGACTCCCTTCAGCAGGACGGGACCGGGCCACCAGTCGCGCAGGACCGCCAGGTCGTCCCAGGTCCTGCCCGCCGTGCCGAGCTCCCGGTCCCACATCGCCACCGCCCCTCGCGGGTCCTCCTCGGGCGTCGCCGGGAGCCGGGAACGGAAGACCGGGTCCGAGGTGAACATGGCGGTGCCGACGCCGTCGAGCATGGGGAGGAAGGACTGGTCGAGAATCGGCGGGCGCCAGCCGAGCGACATGGTGTCGACGGTCACGACCAGGACCGTGTGCCCGGTGTCCCAGGCACGCCTGAGGAAGCTGCGGGCGATCTCGTCGCTGTTGGGCCAGTAGAGCTGGAACCACCGGGGCGAGTCGCCCGAGGCGGCCGCCACCTCCTCGATGGGCGTCGAGCTCATCGTCGAGGTCACCATCGGTACGCCGAGCTCGGCGCAGGCTCGCGCGGTCGCCCGTTCGCCGTGGGGGTGCACGATGCCCTGCACCCCCACGGGCGCCGCCAGCACGGGCGCCGGCATCCGGGTGCCCAGGAGCTCGACGGTCAGGGACCGGACCGTCGAGCCGGTCAGCATCCGCGGCACCAGGCGCCACCGGTCGAGCGCTGCCCGGTTGGCGGCTTCCGTGGCCCCGGCTCCGGCCGATCCGCTGACGTAGGCCGCCGCGGTGGCGCCGATCCGGGACCGTGCGAGGTCCTCCAGCGCCCGTGGGTCGGTCGGCCAGTGCCCCTCCTGCTTGGCGAAGAGCCGTCGCACGAAGCCGGCGTGTCCGCCGGGCGTCACGTCCGGCTCCGGCTCCGGGACGCCGGCGGCTCTCATGCGGCCTCGAGCAGGTGGGCCCGCTGCTCGCCGTGCGCGCGCGCCCGGTACTCCGTCGGGGAGATCCCCACGTGGATACGGAACCGTGAGCTGAACGTCCCCACGCTCGAGTAGCCGATGCCGACGGTGATGTCCACGACCTTCATCTGCGTGGTCCGCAGCAGGTGCTTCGCGTGCGCCATCCGCACCGCCGCGAGGTAGCGCCCGGGCGAGACCCCGGTGACGTCACGGAACAGCCGGGTGAAGTGGTACTTGCTGAACCACGCGGCTTCCGCCATGTCGTCCACGGTCAGTGCCTCCGCGAACTGCTCGTGCATGAGGGCCTTGGCCCGTTCGACCGCTTCGACCACGTGGGCGGGGTGAGCCGGGCTGATCCTTCGCGGCCCGATGTCGAGGTCTTCGATCGTCGTCAGGGAAGGGTGGGTCGTCGGAACTGCGAAAGCCTGATCGGTCAGCATTGAAGTCCTCCGTCGTCCGGTGTGACTCGGCTGGAGCTGAGGCGTCCTGCAGATGCCGAAGCTAGAGCGACCCGGCGGGCGGCCGGAACGTCCTGATGGGCGCACTTTCGGCTATGCCCTACGGGGCGCACCGCGTCCGGCGGACGCTGCTGAGGGCTGCTGACCTGCGCAGATATGACGTCCGGGCGGCAAGGTGAACGGACGCACTCCTGTCGTGCGATGCCCGCCGCGTTGGCATATCAGGAGAAGAGAAGGGGCGACGCCAACCAGAAGGATGTCGGTTGGAGGCAGGGCCGGTCAGGCGGTCTCCGCGACATACCCCAGGGAGGAGGACGCCATGCGCTCGGTTCTCGCGACAGGACGCACCGCACGAGCGGGGTGCGGGCCCGACGTACCGGCCTGTGCCCACCTCGACATCTGGTCCACGTTCGAGGCGGTGGCACGGGAACACCCCGGTGCGGTCGCGGTCCGGGACTCCCGGACGTCGATCACCTACCGCGAGCTGCACGACGCCGCGATCCGCTGGGCCGACAGGTTGCACGCCCCCGTCACGGACCCGACGGCGGCCGGGTGCGTCGTGACGCAGGTCGACAACGGAGTGGACCACGTCGCCGCCGTGCTGGGGAGCTGGCGGGCCGGGGCGATGGTCGCGGCGCTGGGGCCGGGTGAGCCCGGAACCGCGCTCCGTGCGGAGCTGTCGGCCATCCGGCCCGCGGCCACGCTCGTCGTCGGCCGCGCTCGCGAGCTCTCCGAGCCGGAGGGCACGGCCCGTCCGGTACCGGCCGGCGTCGTCCTCCCGGTGCACGACGACGCACCGCCGCCCCCGGTGACGGAAGCTCCCCCGGCCGGTGCGGTCCTGGGATCGCCGGCGTCGGTGTGCTTCACCTCCGGGACCAGCGGGGTGCCGAAGACGATCGTCCACACCCACCACGCGCTCGTGCAGCTGGCTCGCTGGATGAGCGACGAGATGCGCGTCGGTCCGGGTGACCACGTCGCCCAGTGGGCGGCGCCGGGCTACGACGCCGCCGTCGTCGAACTGCTGGTCGCCCTGCTGTCGGGAGCCACCGCACACATCCCCGAGCCCGGCACGCGCGCCGATCCCGAGGCGCTGCCGGAGTGGCTGGCGGACCGCTCGATCACCTGGTTCCAGACCGTGCCGTCCTACCTGCGGCAGCTGGTCCGTGCCGACGGGGTGCGCGACGGGGGCCTGTCACGGCTCCGCACGGTGGTCCTGGCGGGGGAGAGGATCCCGCCCGCCCTCGTCGGGCAGGTACGGCAGGCTGCTCCGGGCGCCGACCTCTACAACCTGTACGGCCCGTCCGAGACCATCCTGGCCACGTGGTACCGGGTCCCGGACGGTCATCGCGGCGAGGTCCCGATCGGCGCCGCGATCCCCGGCCGGCGCATCCACCTCGCGACCGGCGACGGGCCGGGGACCGACACGGCCAGGCTCGCGATCGAGACCCCGTTCGCGGCGACCGACGCCCGTCGCACTCCGTGGAGCTCCGCCGACGGCCTGGTGCACACCGGCGATCTCGTGCGCCGGCAGGGCGACGACCTGTACTTCGTCGGCCGGGTGGACGACCAGGTGAAGGCGGCCGGACGACGCACCGACCTCGCGGGTATCGAGGCGGTCATCGAGGACGTCCCGGGCGTCCGCGCGTCGTGCGTCCTTCCCATGAGAGACGACTCCGGGCTGGTCACCCGACTGCTCGCGTTCGTGGTCCACGACGCCGGTTCGCCCACGGTGTCGGATCTTCGCGCTCGGTGCCGTGCACGTCTCGGCGCCGGGCTGCCCCCTATCCAGTTCGTCCGGCGGGACACGTTGCCGCGCAGCCGCGGTGGAAAGGTTGACACGATGTCACTACTGCAAGGCCAGGACGCTTCTGTTCCCCCGGCAGCCACCGCGCCGTCCGCGGTGCGCCTGGACGGCCGCTCCCTCACTCCGGAGCAGGTCAACAGGGTCGCGTACGACGACGTCGCCTGCCACGTCCCGACGGAGGTCACGGAGCAGCTGGTGCGCAGGCGCCGCGAGTTCGAGGACCGCATCGCCTCGGGCGAGCCGGTGTACGGCGTCACCACCGGCTACGGCGAGATGATCTACATGCACGTGGACCCGGCACAGGAGACCAGCCTCCAGCACAACCTGGTGCGCAGCCACACCGCCGGGTGCGGCCCCCTGTTCTCCGTGCCGGAGGTGCGAGCGATCATGCTCGCCCGCGCGAACGCGCTGGCCAAGGGGCACTCGGGGGTGCGTCCCGAACTCCTGGAGCGCCTCGTGACCTTCCTGGCCCGGGGCGTCACCCCCGCCGTCCCCGAGTTCGGGTCCCTCGGCGCGAGCGGTGACCTCGCCCCGCTGTCGCACGTGGCCGCCGCGTTGATCGGCGAGGGGCAGGTGGTGGATGCGGGCGAGGTGCGGCCGACCCGTGACGTGCTCGTCGAGCGCGGTATCGACCCCTCCTTCGACCTGCGTTACAAGGAAGGGCTCGCCCTCATCAACGGCACCTCGGCGATGACGGGCGTCAGCTCCGTGCTGGTCCACCGGGCCCGGACGCAGGTCTGGCACGCCGAGATCATCGCCGCCCTGGCGATCGAGGCGCTGGAGGGATCGACGGGCGCGTTCGAGTCGGCGGGTCACGAGATCGCCCGTCCGCACCCCGGCCAGATCGCGTCCGCGAGGACCATGCGGAATCTCCTGCACGACAGCGGAGCGGCCGTGTCCCACGAGGCACTGCGGCAGGCGGCCACCGACTCGCGGGACTTCTCCGCCGGTAGCGTCAGCCGCACCGAGGTCTACCTCCAGAAGGCGTACAGTCTGCGGGCCGTCCCGCAGGTCGTCGGTGCCGTGCGCGACACCCTCGCCCACGCCTACCGGACCCTGGGCGTCGAGCTCAACTCGGCCAACGACAACCCGCTGGTCTTCGACGACGAGGAGATCTTCCACGGCGCCAACTTCCACGGCCAGCCGGTCGCGTTCGCCATGGACTTCACGGGACTCGCGCTGACGCAGCTCGGCGTGCTGTCGGAGCGGCGGACCAACCGGCTCCTCAACCGCAACCTCAGCGGGCTCCCGGAGTTCCTCGTCGCGGGAGACCCCGGGCTGAACAGCGGTCTGGCCGGGACCCAGTACGCGGCGACGGCTCTGGTGGCGGAGAACCGCACGATCGGCAGCGCCAGCATCCAGAGCGTGCCGAGCAACGGCGACAACCAGGACGTCGTCAGCATGGGGCTCATCGCGGCCCGTAACTGCCGCCGCATCCTGGACAACAACGACTACATCCTCGCCGTCGAGGCGATCTCCGCGGCGCAGGCCGTCGACCTCGGCGGGACCCGGGAACGACTCGGCCGGGCCGGCCGGGCCGCCTACGAGGCGATCCGTGCCCGCAGTCCCTTCATCGCCCAGGACCGTGTCATGACCGGGGACGTGGAGGCCGTCCGCGCCCTGCTCCACGGTGGTGAGCTGGCCGCGGCGGTGTCCGGGACCGGTACCGAGCTGGAGGAGGTGGCCCCGTGATCCCCACGGTGGACCGCGAGACCTGGTGGACGGCACGGCGGAAGTTCCTCGACGAGGAGAAGGAGTTCACCCGCGCGCGGGACCGGCTCAGCGCCCGGCGCCGGGAACTGCCGATGATCGAGATCTCGAAGAAGTACACCCTGCACGGCCCGGACGGACCGGTCGGCCTGGAGGACCTCTTCGCCGGCCGGCGGCAGCTGATCGTCTACCACTTCATGGCCAAGTTCTCACCGACCGAATGGTGCCCGATCTGTTCCTTCTGGGTCGACAACATCGGCCACCTCGCCCACTTCCGGGCGCGGGACACGGAGCTCGTCGTCGTCTGCCCCGAGAGCCTCGCCGACGGACTGGCCTACCGCGACTCGATGGGCTGGAGCGTGCCCTGGTTCTCGTGCGCGGACTCCGACTTCTACGACGACCTCCACCAGGTGCTGGACGACGGCGGGGAACCGGAGGCCCCCGGTATCAGCGCCTTCCTGCGCGACGAGGACCGCATCCTGCACGCCTACTCCACGTTCCGCCGCGGGAGCGACATCCTCAACGGCACCTACAACTACCTGGACATCACTCCGCTGGGCCGCCAGGAGACCGACCCGGAGGACCCGATGGGCTGGCTGCGCCCGCACGACTCGTACGCGGACCCCGCCACACCGCGGCACTGCGGGTGTCACGCATGATCGCGCAGGAGACCTCCATCCCGGGCGCGCTGATCCTGCGGGCGGCCCCCGACCCCGACAACCGGGGGTCGAGCACCCAGTTGCTGGACACGCGGGCGTTCGAAGCCGCGACGGGCCGGCCGATGTTCCGGATCGAGCAGCTGTTCCACGGACGCTCGCGGGCAGGGGTGCTGCGCGGGCTGCACTTCACCACGGGCGCGGGCGGCTCGGAGAAGATCGTGTTCTGCATGGGGGGCGAGGCGCTCGACGTGCTGGTGGACCTGCGGCCCGGCTCCCCGGCCTTCGGGCGGTACGAGACGGTCCGGCTCGTGGGCGACGGCGCCACCGGCGTGTACTTCCCGCCGGGTGTCGGACACGCCTACATGGCACTCGCCGACGACACCGTCATCTGCTACCTCCTCTCCAACCCGTACGTGCCCGAGCGTGAGGTCGCCGTCGACCCGCTCGACCCGGACCTCGCGCTGCCGTGGCCGGGCGAGCCCACGGCGATGTCCCAGCGGGACCTCCAGGGCCTCGCCTTCCGGGACCCGGCCGCGCGGGAGTCGTTCCTGCCCTACGTCGAGAAGGGAGCACGAACATGAGCGCATCCGGTAACGGCGTCGGGGTCTGGGCCTATCTCGCCGAGTACGAGCGCGACCGCACCGAGATCCTGGCCGCGGTCGACCGCGTGTTCTCCTCGGGACGGCTCGTCCTGGGCGAATCGGTCCGCGGTTTCGAGGACGAGTTCGCCGCCTACAACGGCGTGGAGCACTGCGTCGGGGTCGACAACGGGACGAACGCCGTGAAGCTCGCCCTGCAGGCGGTGGGGGTGCGACCCGGTGACGAGGTCATCACCGTGTCCAACACGGCTGCTCCGACGGCCGTGGCCATCGACGAGATCGGTGCGGTCCCGGTCTTCGCCGACGTCCGCGAGGACACCTACCTGATGGACATCGACACGGTGGAGGACCTGATCACGCCGCGCACCCGGTGCGTGCTGCCCGTGCACCTCTACGGGCAGTGCGTCGACATCCCGCGGCTGCGCGAGATCACCGGAACCCTGCCGGTGGTCGAGGACTGCGCCCAGGCGCACGGCGCCACGGGCCCGGGCGGCAGGGCCGGAGCGATGGGGGAGGCCGCCGCGTTCTCCTTCTACCCCACCAAGGTGCTGGGCGCCTACGGTGACGGCGGCGCCGTCACGACGTCGGACGCCGGGACCGCACGCACGCTGCGCCGCCTGCGCTACTACGGCATGGAGGAGCGGTACTACGTCGAGGAGACGCCCGGGCACAACGCCCGGCTCGACGAGGTGCAGGCGGAGATCCTGCGCGTGAAGCTGCGCCGGCTCGACGAGGACATCGCGGCGCGTCGCCGCATCGCCGAGAGGTATCACGACGGGCTCGGCGACACCGGCCTGACCCTGCCCGCGATCGGGACGGGCAACGACCACGTCTACTACCTGTTCGTGGCCCGGCACCCGCGGCGGGACGAGCTGCTGAAGCTGCTGGCCGACCAAGGGATCCACCTCAACGTCAGCTATCCGTGGCCGATCCACACCATGCGCGGGTTCGACAAGCTCGGCTACCGTGCCGGCGATCTCCCGGTGACCGAGAAGCTGGCCGACGAGGTCTTCTCCCTCCCGATGTACGCGACGCTCACCCGCGAGGACCAGGACCGCACCATCGCCGCCGTGCGCGACGTGCTGGCCGTCATCGCCTGAACCACGGGACCACACCACACGGAGGTGCACATGAAGCCTTACCAGATCAACGTGTCCGAGGACGACCTGATCGGTTTGCGGAGCCGGATCCGCGGCACCCGCTGGCCGGTGGCGGGGGCTCACGTGGCGCCCGGCAGGGGCGTCGACCTCACGCTCCTGCAGGAGATGGCCGGCTACTGGGCGGACGGCTACGACTGGCGGGCCGCGGAGCGGCGGCTGAACGCGGTGCCCAACTACGTGGCGGACATCCACGGCGCGCAGATCCACTTCCAGCACGTGCGGTCCCCGCACCCGGACGCGACGCCCCTGCTCCTCACCCACGGCTGGCCCGGGTCGGTGGCCGAGTTCGAGCGGCTCGTGCCCTACCTGACCGATCCCACCTCGTACGGCGGCCAGGCGGAGGACGCCTTCCACGTCGTCGTTCCGAGCCTGCCCGGGTTCGGATTCTCCGCCACGGGCGACAGCGGCGGCTGGGACGTGCCGAAGATCGCCACCGCGTGGTCGGAGCTCATGGGCCGGCTGGGCTACGAGCGGTACGTCGCGCACGGCGGCGACGCGGGCTCGCCGATCACGCAGGCGCTCTCGATGATCGATCGCGAGCACGTCACGGGGATCCATCTGACGATGCTCATGACGTTCCCGGCCGTCGACGAGGACCTCGGCGGGTTCAGCGCCCTCGACCGGGAGAGGCTGGCCGCGCTCGACGAGTTCAACGCTCAGCGGAGCGCTTACATGCAGGTGATGGCGACGCGCCCCCTGACCCTCTCCTACGGTCTGACCGACTCGCCGGTGGGTCTGCTGGCCTGGCTCCTGGAGCGGTACCTGGAGTGGACCGACCCCGGCTCCTTCCAGGGCGGGGCGCTCTCCTGGGACGACGTCCTCACCGCGGCCTCGCTGTACTGGTTCACGAACACGGCCGCGACCTCGGCCAACTTCTACTACGAGGGCGCGCCGGCCATGCGCGAGCTGAGCCGCGGGAACGTCCCCGGCCCCAACCCCGTGCCCGCTGCCGTCTCCGTGTTCCCCCACGACATCATGCTGCCGATCCCGGCGTTGGCCTCCCGGTATCTCGGCAACATCGTGCAGTGGCGCGACCACCACCGCGGCGGTCACTTCCCGGCGCTCGAGTGCCCGGAGGCCCTGGCCACGGACCTGCGAAGTTTCGCCCGTGACCTGCGGAAGGCACCACAGATGGCCGTGTCGTGAGTGTGGGCAGCTCCCCGGTCACCGCTCGTGGCCGGCGGGCCCCCGCGAGCATCCTGACCTGGCTGGCCCAGTACCGCGCCGACCACGGCCTCCAGGTCCGGCGCACCCTGCTCGACGGGATGCCGGGCTGGCACTTCGACGACCTCGGCAACCTGGTGCACCAGACCGGACGCTTCTTCTCGGTCCGTGGCCTCGAGACGTTCGACGTCGACAGCCGGCAGGTGGTCGAGAGCGGCCCGATCCTCCTGCAACGTGATGTGGGCGTGCTGGGCATCATCACCAGGCGGATCGGCGGCGTGGCGCACTACCTGATGCAGGCCAAGATCGAGCCCGGGAACCCTGGGCAGGTCCAGGTCTCTCCCACGGTGCAGGCGACGCGCAGCAACTACGACCGTGCCCATGGGGGAGGGGCGACCGCCTACCTGGACTGGTTCCTGCCCACCCCGAGCGGGCAGGTGGAAGCCGACTCCCTGCAGGGCGAGCACAGCGCGGTCTTCTTCCACAAGCACAACCGGAACATGATCATCTCCGTCGACCAGGACATCCCCGAGAGCGAGAGCCACCGCTGGCTGACCCGCACCGAACTGCGCGACTGCATGTGGCAGGACCATGTCCTGAACATGGACAGCCGGTGCGTCCTCGCTCACCTGCCCACGCTGCCGGTCGGTCCGTCCCGGCACACCGACGCGGAGGTGCAGTCGTGGCTGACGAGCCTGCGGGCCACGGACCTGGCCGAGGCCCGGCTCGTCGGCCTGGACCAGGTGCCGTACCTGGGCGACCGGGGTGTCATCCAGGCATCGGCCGACTTCCGGGTCGTGGGCGTCCAGGTCTCGGGCGGCAACCGGGAGGTCGTCGGCTGGTCGCAGCCCCTGGTGGAGTACACGTCGACCCGGGAGGAGCTGCTGCTCGTCGCCGAGCACCGGGGCGAGCCGCACCTGTTGATCCAGGCGAGGCGCGAGGCAGGGTCCCGTGCCGGCTTCGAGGCGTATCCGTCGGTGACCCACGTCGGCCGCGACTCCCCGCTCTCCGAGGAGCTGCGGGAGCTCGCTCTCTCGTCGCAGGCCGAGATCGTCTACAGCACCGTGCACTCCGAGGAGGGCGGCCGGTTCCTGGGTGCGAACTCCCGGTACACCATCGCCCGGGTGCCGGACGCGGTGATGGAGCGTCCGCTCCCGGCCGGGTACCTGTGGGTCACTCCGGCGCAGGCGCAGATGCTCACCATGGGGAGCTACACGGTGTCGGTGCAGATGCGCACGATGCTGGCCGTCCTCACCACGGGCTGCGTGGTGCTGTGACGGCCGGCCCCCGGCCCGCCCGGCCGATCAGGACGACAGGCCGGCGTCGCGCAGCGCCGTGCGGAGCGTCGAGATCGCGCCCGGGCCGACGCCGTGGAGCTCCTCGATCGCGTCCAGGCCGCGCTCGGCCACGCCCTCGAGGGTGGTGATGTCCTGGCCCGTGAGGGCCCGGACCGCCGGCGCCGCCAGGTTGTCGGGCAGGGGGTGAGTCATGCTGTCGACCTCTCTTCTCGTGCGGGTGCGAGCTGCCGGCGCAGGGCCTTCTTGTCGATCTTGCCGACTCCGGTCAGAGGGAGGGCATCGACGACGTGGAGCTGCTCCGGGTACTTGATGCGCGCGGCACCCGCCGCGCGCATCTCGGCGTGGATGTCGTCCAGTGTCACAGTCTGGCCCGGACGAGGGACGATGACCAGGCCGACACGCTCACCGAGCGCCTCGTCCGGCAGAGCGACGGCCGCGGCGTGCAGGACCCCGGCACAGCGGTACGCGATCTCCTCCACGTCCTCCGCGGAGACCTTCTCGCCGCCCCGGTTGATGATGTCCTTGTCCCGTCCCTCGACGACGAGGTTGCCGTCGGGCCGCCGCCGGACGACGTCGCCCGTGCGGAACCAGCCGTCGGCGGTGAAGGCGTGGCGGTTGTAGGCGGCGGCGTTGACGTAGCCCCTGGGCGTATAGGGGCCGCGGGTGACCAGGAGCCCCGGGGTGTCGTCCTCGACGACACCACCGTCCTCGTCGAGGATCCGGATCTCGTCGTGAGCGCTCATCGGACGGCCCTGGGTGCCGGTCACGACGTCGTCCGGGTCGTCGAGGCGTGTCATGTTGATCAGCCCCTCGGCCATGCCGAACACCTGCTGCAAGGCGCAGCCCAGCTCGGGCCCGACGCGGCGGGCGACGCTGTCGGCCAGCCTCGACCCTCCCACCTGCAGCAGCCGGAGCGATTCGAGGTCCGCGCGGGCTGCGGGCTCCTGCCGTACCGTGTCCAGCCATCGCTGGGCGATGGTCGGGACGAGCGCCGTCATCGTCACCCCGTGCTGTCGGATCAGCGGGAAGCAGACCTCCGGCCGCGGTGACGGGGAGACGACGACGGTGCCCCCGACCCCCAGGACCCCGAGAATCCCCGGGCACGCCAGGGGGAAGTTGTGCCCCAGCGGAAGCACCGCCAGGTACACGGAGGAAGACGAGAGGGCACAGACGTCCGCGGCCGTCCGGGCGTTGTACCCGTAGTCGTCGTGGGTGCGGCAGATGGCCTTGGGGAGACCGCCGGTGCCGCCGGAGAGCAGGAAGACCGCCGGGTCCTCGCCGCGCGGTACGGGTTCCCCGGACCCGTCCGCGGACGGCACGCCGCCGGTGGACCGTACGCACGGAACCAGCGTGTCGACGTCCACCGCCCGTTCGAGGGGGGACCGTTCCACGACCCGGCGCGCCAGGGCGAGGTGGTCCACCCCGCGCACCACGGCGGTGACGAGAATCGCGCGCGCCCGCGTGAGCTCGGCCAGGTGCGTGAGCTCGCGCTCGCGGTGCCCGGTCAGGCACATGACCGGGACGACGCCGCGGCGCAGGCACGCCAGCAGCAGCGGGACGAATCTCCAGGTGTTGGCGACCTGGACCAGGACGCGGTCGCCCCGGCGCAGACCGGCGGCGGCCAGGCCGGCCGCGGTCGCGTCGGCGGTGGCGACCAGATCGCCGTACGTCAGGCTGGTCTCGGGGTCGCGGACGGCGACCGCGGCCGGCCGCGCCGCGGCGCGGCGCAGGATCGCGTCGCCCAGGTTCTCCCCACGCCACAGCCCGCCGCCGCGGTACCGGTCGGCGACGACGGCGGGCCATCTCACGATGTCCTGGTTCGGCATGACGAGCCCCTCACGCGCGCACGATGGAACGGGACACGGACGCGAGCTTCTCGCAGGTCTCGATGAACTCGCGCCGCGGCTCGGACTGGGGGACGATGCCGGCGCCGGCACGGATCCAGCACCGCCCGCCGGAGGAGTAGACCGACCGCAGGACCAGTGCGGAGTCGAGGCTGCCGTCCTCGCGCTGGACGAAGACGGCGCCCGAGTACAGGTCCCGGGGAGAGTTCTCGAGGTCGACGATCGCGGCGAGCGAGACGTCGCGGGGGATCCCGCTGGCGGTCACCGCGGGGAAGGCGCTCTTGAAGGCGTCCCACGGCGTCCTGCCGCCGGCGAGCCGCCCCCGCACCACCGATCCGAGATGCTGCACGGATCCGCGGCGCTTGACCGCCATGAACTCGCGTACCTCCAGGCTCTCGGGGGAGCACACGGCGGACAGGTCGTCGAGCGCCGACTGCACCGAGACGCAGTGCTCGTAGACCTCCTTGGGGTCGGTGAGCAGCTCCGTGCGCAGTGCCTCGTCCCGCACCGGGTCACCGGTCAGCGCCCTGGTCCCCGCCAGCGGCATGATGCGTACGGTTCCGTCGGCGTCGACCTCGGCCACCGTCTCCGGGGGGAAACCCGTGGCCTCGAGCTCTCCGGTGCGCAGACAGAACGAGCGGGCCGGGGTGTTGACGCGCCGGCCGGCCAGATAGGTCCGCGGGACGTCGACCGGGAACGGGACCTCGACCCTGCGCGACACGATCACCTTGCGCAGGTTCGTTCCCCTGACCCGGGTCAGGGCCTGCTTGACCGTCGCCTCGTAGGCGCCTCGGCCGGTTTCCACGTCCACCGCGGTCACCGTTCCGGCGGCTTCCTCCGGTTCGGTCTGCTTGAACCTCTCCGTGGCGGCGACCAGGTCGTCCGGACCCAGCCCCAGGAACGTGGTGCGATCGGCGGTCAGGTGTACCTCGCGTCGGTAGGTCGCGGCATGGACGAGGGTCTCGCCGTCGGCGGCCGCCGACGGCACCGCCGCCGAGAACCCGCACCAGCCGTACCAGTTGGGCTCGCTGATCGGCACGGTCTCGAACACCTCGGGGAGGCGGGCGAGATCGAACCCCTCCCAGCGACGGGGCCCTTCCGGCAGGACGGACGGCGCGCCCGTGAGGGAGATGCCCTCACGGGTCGCCGTGACGACGGCGGCCGGTTCCTCGGCGAACCGGATCCCGTCCGGCCCCTCGACGAGGATGTAGTCGCCGGTGGCGGTCCGGGCCAGTGCGGCCGCGGCCAGGATGGGGTCGTCGGCGGCCGGGCCCACGGCCCGGAGCATGCGGGCGCCCATCTCAGAACCAGTAGCTGATGAACGGGGCACGCGGCGGAGTCGCGAGCATGTCCCACTGGGCGGGCAGTTCGGGCGACGCGCAGCGGATCGCTCCGGCGCGAGCCCATCCGACGGCACTCGTGCCGCCGAGGTAGATCGAACCCAGGGTGCCCACCTCCATCACGAGGTCGGGCTCGGCACCCGGTGTCCGGTCGCAGCGCGCCTTGCCGTCGACGACCTCCATCCGGTACGTGCCGGTGGTGTAGCCCTGCGGGTCGTGGATCTTGATGGACATCCCGGGATGTGAGCCCTGCCAGTGGCGCGCCTCGAGCAGGCGGGGCACGTCGAGCGGCCGTAGCCAGAGCCCGTCCTTCGGGACCGTGCGGATCCAGCGGGCGTCACGGACCCACCAGCGCAGCGGGCTGTCCTGCGGCACGCGCCACGCATGCACCTCGGCGACCATGTCGAGGGAGAAGAGGTACCGCCACAACGACGCCTCCGCCTCCGTGTCGGCCGCAATGAGGTCGACCACGAGCGCCGTGTAGCGGGGTGCCTGCTGGTCGGTCCAGTCCTGGAGCAGGCGGTAGGACAGGAACGCGCGGTCCTCGATCCCCACGCAGTGGAGCGGGCCGCCGGGCATGCCGAGTGCCATCAGCGACTCGGGGCCGGCGTCCTCGGGATCGAGCAGGAGCCGGTCCCAGGCCGCGTCGGGAGGGATGACCTCGCCGGGCGTGCCCGACGACACCCGCGCGTAGACCGACATCGCGGTGGCCCGGGCCTGGGGACCGTCGAGACGCGTGAGGCCACCCGCGTCGCCCGGCGCGTCGTCGCGGAAACCGGTGCGGTGGATGTCGATCTCGACGCTGTCGTACCAGGTGGCCGGGCCGTAGCCGAACCGCCGGTAGATGGGCCACTCGGAGACGCCACCCGCGGCCAGCGGCACGTCCTCCTCGACGGCGCGGTCGTGGAGGCGGTCGAGCGTCGCTCGCATCAGACCCTGACGGCGCAGCGTCTGGTGGCACGAGCCACCGGTGCAGCCGGCCAGCGGGATGGTGGTGCCGCCAGGAAGGACGAAGTCGCGGTTCATCGAGGTGTTCGTGGCCACGGGTCCGCGTTCGTCGCTGATCAGCAGGCACCGGTCCGGAGGGTGCGTGCCCCGGAAGTAGCTGACCAGGCCCGGGTCACCGCTGGGCGGGGAGCCGAAGGCCCCCTGCCAGGCGTCGAGCCACTGGCCGTACTGCTCGTCGGTCAGCCCTTCGACCATCGTGTAGTCGGAGTTCAGGGTGGTGCGCATGGTTTCCTCCCGGAGCGATCAGATGACGACGGGCTGATCGGGTGCTGCGACCAGGGCGCCGAGGGACTGGGTGAACCCCTCCGCCATGGCACGGACGGAGGGCTCCTCCCAGCGGTCCACGCTGGAGCTGAGGGCGTAGTAGACCGCGCCGTCCGAACCGCGCTCGATGGTCCACAGGATCGCGTCGTCCGGGATCCCCGGCCCCGCGTCCTGGGAGCGGACCCGATGGATGCCGGCGAAGCGGACGTCCCCGGCCGTGACCAGCTGGGAGCCGGCCGGGCTCTGGAACATCGCGAAGCCCGGAACCACCATCCCGGGGCGTTCCAGCCCGGCGAGCTGAGCGCCGGCGATCCCCAGGAGCTCGACGAACGGGACCTCGTGCGTCAGCGACTCCAGTGCCGCGCCGCGAACCGCACGGATCGCGTCGCGGAACGTGCGGGCGCCCTCGAGGTCGACGGGGAGCGGGCACATGTTCGCGAAGTACCCGACGGTGTCGGCCCACTTGTCGTCACGGCGACCGGGGCCCGCGGTCAGCATCCAGACCAGTCCTCGGCGGCGGCCGGTCGCCCGGGCGAGCTCGATCGCGTGAGCGGCCAGGAGCACCATGTAGCCGGACGCCCGGGCCTCCTCGGCGAGCCGGTGCACGCCGGCGGACACCGACGCGTCGAGCGCGAACCGGTCGACGCGCGTCGTCCCGCTCGGATGCTCGGCCGCGGGGCGGTCGGACTCCAGGACGTACGCCTCGGTGCCGGAGAGCCGGTCCGCCCAGCCGGAGTCCTGCGAGACCGCGTCCTGCTGCGCCGCGTAGTCGGCGTAGGCGGGTGGCGCCGCGACGTCCTCGCCCGCGTACAGCCGGGTGACGTCGCGCAGCAGCACCTCGATCGACCACACGTCGATCAGGGGCAGGAATCCGACGAGGACGAGCACGGCGTCGTTCTCGTCGAACCGGCCCAGGTACCCGCGCAGCGGGGGGAAGTCCCGTTCGGAGAAGGGGCTCTCCTCGCAGGCGGCCACGAACTCCTCAGCCGCGCGGTCCCGGGCGTCCGGGGCGAGGTCGTCCGCGTCGAGGCCGCGTTCCTCGATCCGGACGGCCGCCGTCGCGCGGATCTCCTGCCCGTCCGGGTGGACGGCGGCGCGGGTCTGGGGGTGGAGCTCGACGGCGCGCTGGATCGCGGTGGCGAGGCGGCCCGTGTCGAGCGGGCCGTCGATGCGCAGGGCGCCACTGGAGATCGGGCGCTGTCCGAACCCGGCGGTGCTCCCGTCGGTCTCGTGCTGGCCACGGAGAAAGTTCTGTTCGAAGGTGAAGGGGAAACTCGTCATCGGCTGGCCCCGTCCGGGTCGTCGGTCACGGTGTCGGCGCGCTCCCTGAGCGTGCGCAGCAGGTCCTCGAGGCTGGGATCGTCGAACAGGTCGGTGAGGGTGACCGTGACGCCCAGCCGGGCCAGGCGGGACCTGAGCCGGTTGGCGGCGATCGAGTGCCCGCCGAGCGAGAGGAAGGTGCCCGGCGTCCCGGGGGCGATGCCGAGCACCTCTGCCCAGCACTCACCGACGGCAGCGGCGAGATCGTCGGTCACGGTGCTGTTGGTTCCGGACACGTCGTGGGTGGTCACACGGCCAGTCTCGGAGGCCCCTCGGGGAGATCTCTTCTTCCCCAGTGCGCTGCTCGCGTGCGGCCTGACGGCGTTGTCGAAACGTGCGGCATGGGGACGCGGCTATCGCCCCCGCGACGCGCGCAGACCTACGCTCCAAGCATCTCGGCGCGAAGGAGGAGAACCATGTCCAACCCGGGCATCATGTCCTACAACGGCTTCATCAACTACTGCTACGCCGACGCCGCCTCGATGTTCCTGTCGGCATACGGCATCGAAGCGCCGTCCGGCCGTCTCGAGGTGCTCAGCGGGATCTCGCTGCTGGGCGCGCACCGGCTCAGCGAGCCCGACTGCGAGAAGCTCTACCTGTCGCTGGTACCGGACCCGAGCCGGCTGGACCGGGCGTTCTCCCTGCTGGGCCATGGGGCGGAGCGGGAGAACGCCACGGAACCGCTCGAGGCCCTCCGTCGCGGTCTCGAGCACGGGCCCGTCCTGGTGGGGCCGATGGACATGGGAGCACTGCGCTACTTCCCCTATCACCAGCACGCCAACGGCGCCGACCACTACGTGGTGGCGTATGCGGTCGAGGGCGACTCGGTCCGGGTGCACGACCCGATGGGTTACCCGTTCGCGACCGTCTCGGTCGAGCACTTCCTCGACGGGTGGCGCGGCGAGGAGCTTCCCTGCCCCGGCCCGCCGTTCCACATGTGGACCCGGCCGCGGGCGGGCAGGCCGGCCGGCGACGCCGAGGTGTTCGACGCCGCCCTGAGCTGGTTCGAGGAGATCCGGCAGTCCACCCCCAACGGCGCCGAGGTGATCCAGGGATACGCTGACGACCTCGAGGCGGACCGGCTCTCGCCGCGGAGCCAGTCGTTCATGACGATCTTCCTGCTTCCCTCGCAGGCACGCCGGTGCCTGGACTACGCCCAGTTCTTCGGCGAGGGGGGAGCGCGCGAGCTCGCGGAGCGCAAGTTCACCCAGGGACGCCTGATGGGAGAGTCCCTCCAGGCGGGCAACAAGGGCAACTGGAAGCAGGTCGCCACGCTCTTGCGCGAGTACGCCGACATCGAGGACGAGTTGAGCTCCCGGCCCTTCGGCTGAGCGCCGATCCCGCCTGCGGGCCGTCCGCGCGTCACCCTGCCCTCCGCGCGTCACCCTGCCCCCTGCGCGTGACCCTGCCCCGACGCCTCCGCGTGCGGGGCAGGGTCACGCGTGCGCCGTCACGCGAGGAGAAGCTCGGTCAGCCGGGCCGCCGTGGCGTTCGGGGACGGGACGGCCTGGTACCTGGCGCGCAGCCGCGCCGCGTTGTCCGCGTACGAGGAGTCCTTCAGCACGCGCTGCAGCGACCCGTGCAGCCGCTCGGCGTCGAGGTGGTCGGAGTCGGACACGAACTCGCCCGCGCCTTCGTCGACGATGCCGCGGGTCTGGGCGACCGGCCCGAACCAGCGGTCGCTCCAGTAGGTGCTGGGCACGACGAGCTGGGGTGTGCCCGCCTCGTAGGCGGCGGCGAAGGTGCCGCTGCCACCCTGGTGCACCAGTGCGGCGCAGTGCGGGAGCAGCGCGTTGAGCGGCACGAACCGGGTGAGGGTCACGTTGGGCGGGACGGCGGTACCGGGATCGCCGGCGACCGTGGCGATGACGTCGGCGTCGAGATCGGCGACGCCGTCGAGCAGCGCCGTGGACGACGCGTGCGCGACACCCGCCTCCTCGTGCGACAGCCCGAGCGTGATCAGGACGAGCGGGCGCTCCGGGCGCCGGAACAGCTCGGTCTGCCAGGTGCTGGGGCCGTTGTAGGCGAGATGCCGCATGGGCAGGTAGTCGCCCTCGGGGCGCCACACCCACGGCGGCATGGTGTCGATGCTGAGGCTGCCGGTGGCCCGGTCGGGCGCGGGACGGCCGCCGTGCCGCTCGATGTGCGGGTCGAGCCAGGCATGAACGGGGTCGTAGCCGGTGCCTGCCGCCTGGACGAGCTGGCCGATACCGTCGGTGCCGAACAGGATCCGGGCGTGGGGGACGCCCAGGATCGAGGCGAGTGCCCCGCCCACGTAGCACAGCTGGTCCCACACGACGAGGTCCGGGCCCCAGTGGCGGCCGAACTCGACGAGGTCCGCGAGGAGCCGGGGCTCGCAGAGCTGGGAGAGGAAGTGGGTGTTCAGGTACTCCAGCTCGGCGCGGGGGTCGTCGGCGGCGTAGTCCTGCTGGTGCGGGGCGGGCCCGTCGTCCTGAACGTGTGCGGGCTCGTGCGCGTCGATACGCCCCAGGGTCTCGAGCATGTCGATGCCGACCGTGGGACCCGCGAGTCCGACGGCGGACCGTGCGTCCTCCAGGTCCGGGTGGACCGCCACGGCGACCTCGTGTCCCTCGCCGCGGAGCGCCCAGACGAGGGGGACCTGGAGGTACAGGTGTGATCGGAGAGCCGGTGGTGCGATGAACAGGATCCTCATCGTGGTTCCCTTCAGTCGGCGAGCCGGATGGCGACTTCTGTCTCCCACTGCTCGATCGGCACGTCCGGGGGCGAGAAGTAGGTCTCGACCCGCCCGGACCAGACGTCGTCCGATCCGTCGGACGTCACGTCCCAGGACCTTCCCGTGCTGGTTCCCCACTCGACCAGTTCCGCGGTGAGCTCCACGAGCTCGTCGGGGTGGCCCACGTGGCGGACGCTCGCGTACCGGCCGGCGGGCAGGACGTCCGCGACCATCCCGGGCCCCACCGGCGACTCGCCCTCGACGGGGATGCAGCAGGAGACGTCGACGTGGTCGGGGAGCCGGACGACGTGGTACCGGAAGAACGGCGCACCGTTGACCGTGACGCCGTGCTCCTCCAGCCACTCCAGGGTGACGGGGATCTTGTCGGCGACCTCCGGGAACTGGTCGACGTGGATGGTTCGGCGCCAGCCCACGTAGGGCGAGGCCGGCCGGGTGGTGATGACGGGATCGACGGTCACGAGGAATGCTCCTTCAGTGCGAGACGCAGGTGGCGAGCGGTGTGCGTGTCGTGGTCGAGTGCCATCGCCGGCGGGCCGGCGAAGAGGATCCGTCCGCCGGCGGCGCCGGCGTCCGGACCGACGTCGATCATCCAGTCGGCCTGGAGAGCGACGCTCAGGTCGTGCTCGATCACGATCACGTTGTTGCCTTGGTCCACGAGGTGGCGCAAGGCGTCGAGCATGCGGGGGACGTCGGTGCCGTGGAGTCCGGTGGTCGGTTCGTCGAGGATGTAGGTCCGGCCGCCGGTGGCGGTGCGCGTGGCGACCTTGAGTCGTTGCCGCTCTCCCCCGGAGAGGCTGACGACCGGCTGGCCCAGCGTCAGGTAGTCGAGTCCTACCTCCGCCGTCGTGGCCAGCCGTTTGCGGATCCGGCCGGGGCCGAAGAGGTCCTGGGCCGCCGCGACCGAGGTCTGCAGGACGTCGCTGATGTTGCGGCCGTCCACGCGCTTCTCCAGCACCTCGGGCGCGAACCGGTGCCCTTCGCACGCCGGGCACGTGTAGCTGACCGGGTCGAGGTGTGCCAGGTCGAGGAAGATGGCCCCCAGGCCCTCGCACTCGGGACAGGCTCCCCGGGAGTTGGCACTGAACAGTGCCGGGCTGGAGCCGGTGGCCTGCGCGAAGTGCTTCCGGATGTCCTCGGCGATGCCCAGGTAGGTGGCGACGTTGGACCGGCGGTGCCCGCGGGGGACGGTCTGGTCGACGATGATCGGCTTCTGGAGCTGCGGCGCGAGGCATTCCATGACGAGGGTCGACTTGCCGCTTCCGGCGACGCCGGTCACGACGGTCAGGCCCCGGACGGGAAGCTCCACCTTCCCGTCGGGGACGTTGTGGGCGCCGGTGAAGGCCAGCGTGCTGGTCTCGACCTCCGCGGGCTCCGCCATGGTCACCGGAGCCGCGAGGTGGTCGGCGGTCGGGGTGCCCGCTCCGCGCAGGTCTTCCACGGAGCCCTGGAAGACGACGGTTCCCCCTTCTTCGCCGGCTCCCGGGCCGAGGTCGATGACCTCGTCGGCGGCCTCGATGACCGCTCGGTCGTGCTCGACGATCAGCACGGTGTTCCCGCGGTCACGCAGCGACCGGAACAGGTCCAGCAGCCGGGTGACGTCATGGGCGTGGAGGCCGCTGGTGGGCTCGTCGAAGATGTACGTGAGGTCGGAGAGCGACGAGCTGAGGTGCCGGACCAGCTTGAGCCGCTGGGCCTCACCGCCGGAGAGGGTCTGGGTCCTGCGGTCGAGACCCATGTAGGTCAGGCCGAGGAGGGCGATGTTGTCGAGCCGGCCGCGCAGCGCGGAGATCAGCGGACGGACGCGCCGCCCTTCCGGTGTGGCCTCGACGTCGGCGAGGAACTCGGAGAGCTCGTCGACGGTTCCGGTCATGCACTCCACGATGTTGCGGCCGGCCACCGTGTAGGACCTGGCCTGCGCGCTGAGCCGGCTGCCGTGGCACTCCGGGCACGTCGTGCGCGTCATGATCGCGTCGAGGGCTGCCTTGGTCTCGGCGGGGACGCTCCGGCGCGTCTTCTCGATGAAGAGGCGCCGGAACTTCGGGATCAGTCCCTCGTAGTTGAACGTGCCGGTACGGGAACCGTTCTGCACCTTGATGCGCTGTCGCTCGCCGCGCAGCAGGAGTTCCCGCTTCGACTCGGTGTACTGCTCGATGGGAAGGTCGTTGTCGAAGAATCCGGAACTGGCGAAGAAGTTCCAGTTCGCGGAGCCCACGGAGAAGGCCGGAAAGGTGATGGCACCACCGTTGAGGGAGCGGGTCTGGTCGACGAGCTTGCTCTCGTCGATGTCGATGGCCTCGCCCTGCCCCTCGCAGTTCTCGCACCGGCCACGCGGGTCGGAGTAGGACAGCGCCCGGGGGTCGTCCAGCGGAGGTGAACAGGTGCGTGCGAAGAGAAGCCGGAGCATGCCGTAGACGTCGGTGGCGCTGGCGACGGTCGCGCGGCTGTCGGCCGGCAGGGGGTTCTGGTCCACCACCATCGAGGCGGTGAGCCCGTGCATCCCGTCGACGTCCGGCTGCGCGTACCGGGGCAGGGCGGACTGCACGTGCGCCGGGTAGGTGTCGTTCATCAGCCGTTGCGACTCGGCCGTGATGGTGCCGAACGCGAGCGAGGACTTGCCCGACCCCGACACGCCGGTGATGACGGTGATCGCCCGCTTCCGGATGTCCACGGTGACGTCGCGCAGGTTGTTGACCCGGCTCCGTTCGACGCGGATGGTGTCGAATGGCAGGTCACCGGGCATTGCTCCTCCAAGCTCCGGCCTCGTGCGGTCGGGTGCCCAGGGGCCGGCGGGTCGCGATGGTCGTCTGTCGGAGACGATAACAAGCGCCGGGTTTGTTTCGCTCGGTACTCATGGGTTTTCTGCCTGGTAAGAGTGGTTCTCAGAGGTACTGGGTGTGCGGTGCGAGCCCTGCCAGCACACGGCCGTGGAGCTCGCGGTTGGTGGCGGGGTGGATCAGCGCGTGCATGCGCATGGCGTGCAGGTCCCGGGCGATCCGCTGGACGGGGACGTCGGCGTAGATCGACGAGCCGCCGCTGTTGGCGTTGACCACGTCGGCGCTCCGGTGCGCCAGGTCGCAGGCACGTCCCAGGCAGGCGCGTGCGAGCACGCGCCTGCCCACGTCCCAGGACTCGGAGCCGTCGAGCATGTCCGCGAGGCGCTGGGCCTGATAGCGGCTCTCGTCGACCAGCATCGAGGCCTCGCCCAGCGCCAGGTGGGTGACGGGTGCCTCGGCCTGGTTGTCGTACGCCGTGTAGGTGATCTTCCGGCCGGGCAGGCGGTCGAGGAACGCGGACAGCCCTGCCTCCGCGAGCCCGACGGCCACGCCCGCGGACAGGGCAGCGGCGGTGGGCACGAGGGGGGTGGTGAAGACCGGCGTGGTGGCGTTGCTCGCGGAGGCGTACTGCTCGGCGAGCATGGCCGGGAGGGGGACGAAGTTGCGCCGGGGGACGCGCACGTCCTGGGCGATGGTGGTGAAGCTCCCGCTGCCGCGGAGGCCGGAGGTGTTCCAGTCGTCGACGAGCCGGAGATCGCCGATCGGAACCACGCCCAGGACGGGCAGGAGCCCCTGAGGGGTCTCGACGACGGCGATCACGGTCTGCCACGCGCTGCTGGGCGCCCCGCTGATGAACTGCCACCTGCCGTTGAGCAGGTAGTCGTCCCCGTCCTCGGTGACCTGTCCCCCGGGGCTGAGGGTGCCGCAGGTCTGGACCGGCCCGTCGGCGAACACCTCGTCCTGGACCTCGTCGGGCAGCGTGGAGACCATCCACGACGTGATCGCCGAGACCGCGACGACCCATCCGGTGGCGCCGTCGGCCCGCGAGAGCGCGGCGACCCTCTCCAGCACGTCGCGGTAGCTGAGCTCGCTGCCGCCGTGGCGTGCGGGCACACGCATCGCGAAGTGCCCGTCGGCGTGCAGCGCTTCGATCACCGCGGGGTGGGTACGGCGGTTCTCCTCCTGCCAGGCGGTGTGGACGCGGATGGCGTCCCGGAGGTCGTTGCTGAGCAGGGGGCCCTGGGCGGTGGCGAGGTCGGTCATGGTGGATCTCCTTCGCGTACGGGACGACGACGTCCCCGACGTTGGCATGTCGGCGTGCCCGGTGTGCCTTCGATCGTGCGGTCTCGTGGCGGGGGCGGCCGTCTCCGGGCGTGTCGCCCACGGACCGCACGCGGGAAGACGATGCCGAGGTCGCGGACCGCCAGGGTGGTGCCAACCGGTCCACCGAGAGGAGAGGTCACGATGCAGGTTGATCAGCTGCCGGGCGTGGCGGCACCCAGCCCCGAGGACATCGCAGCCGTCACGGAGGTTCCCCAGCGCATCATGGCGGCGTGGGCCGCCCAGGACGGAGTGCGGTTCGCCGACGTCTTCACCGAGAACGGGATCATGGTGCTCCCGGGCCAGTGCGTGAAGGGGCGCGGCGAGATCGCTCGTTTCATGAGCGGTGCGTTCCAGGGCCCGTACCGCGGTACCCAGGTCACGGGTACACCGTTCAACGTCGCGGTGCTCAGCGACACCGTCGTCGTCCTTCACACCCTGGGCGGGGTGCTCGGGCACGGCGAGTCGGAGGTCAGCGACGCCAAGGCGGTCCGTGCCGTCTGGACCGTGGCGAAGGTCGACGGCACCTGGCAGCTGGCCGCCTACCAGAACACGCCGAGGGACACCCCGTGAGCCGCCGCGCGCTCGTCCTGGGCGGCAGCATCGCGGGACTGCTCGCGGGCCGTGCGCTCGCCGACCACGTCGACGAGGTCGTGATCGTCGAGCGGGACGACGTCATCGGGGTTCGGGGGGTGCGCAGGGGCGTGCCCCAGGGCGGCCACGTGCACGGTCTGCTGGCCCGGGGCCAGCAGGCACTGGAGAACTACTTCCCGGGGTTCACCCGTGAGGCGCAGGAGGCGGGGGTGCCGACCGCGGACCTCGGCGAGCTGCGCTGGTTCTTCAACGGGAAGCGCCTGGCCCCGGCCGCGACCGGACTCACCTGTGTCTCGGCGGACCGGCCGGTCCTCGAGCACCTCGTCCGCGAACGCGTCCGCGCACTGCCCAACGTGACCCTCCGTGAGGGGCAGGAGGTGTCGTCACTGGTCTTCGACGACACCCGGCAGACGGTGCTGGGTGCCGTGGTGGCACCGCGCGGCACGGATCGCAGCGAGGTGGTTCAGGCCGACGTCGTCGTCGACGCCCTGGGGCGCGGATCGCCCGTCGCCCGGTGGCTGCACGACGCCGGATACGGCCGTCCCGAGGAGGAGACCGTCAAGATCGATCTCTCCTACACCAGCCGGCACTACGAGTTCGACGACGAGTCGGTGCTCCGGGGAGACCTGTCGATCAACCCGGTCTCGTGCCCGCAGTTCCCGCGCGGAGCCTTCTTCTCGCGAGTTCAGGACGGGGGCTCGCTGGTCTCCCTCACGGGAGTGATGGGTGATCATCCGCCGACGGACGAGGAGGGGTTCCTGGCCTGGGCTCGTTCCATGGAGGTGCCCGACGTGCACGAGGTGATGGACGCGGGCCGTCCCGTGGACGACCCCGTGCAGTTCCGGTTCCCGAAGAGCATCCGGCGCCGCTTCGACCGGATGAGCGACCTGCCGGCGCGTCTGCTGATCGTCGGCGACGCCATGTGCAGCTTCAACCCGGTGTACGGACAGGGCATGACGGTCGCGGCACTGGAGTCGGAGCTGATCGGGGAGCTGGCGGGCAAGGGCGAGATCTCCAGCCGCGAGTACTTCACCCGGGCCGCCGGACTGCTGGACGGTCCGTGGGCCGCGTCGACCAGCGGTGACTTCGCCTTCCTCGGGACGGACCTGCCCGAGGAGATCCGCGAGGCCAACGCGTTCATCGCCCAGGTCCAGGAGGCCGCCACCCACGACCCGGTCGTGACGCGAGCGTTCATGCGCGTGACGGGGCTCGTGGACCCTCCGGAGTCGCTGACCTCCGCCGAGATCGCCGAGCGCGTCCTCGCGCCGAATCCGATTGGACTGTCATGACCAGTACTGCTGCCTGTCCCTATGCCCTCGACCCGGCCGGCACCGACATCCACGGGGAGGCGGCCGCACTGCGTGAGCAGGGCCCCACGCAGGTACGGCTGCCCGGCGACGTCGTCGTCTGGTCACTGAACTCGCACGCGGCGATCCAGCAGGTGCTCGCGGACCGGCGCGTCACCAAGAGCGCGCGCAACCACTGGGCGGAGTTCCGCGACGGGAAGATCCCGCCGGACTGGGAGCTCATCAGCTGGATCGCCATGGACAACATGGTGACCTCGTTCGGCAGCGATCATCGCCGCCTGCGCCGCCTGGTGGCGAGCGCCTTCACCACCCGGCGCACGGAGGCGATGCGGCCGCGGATCAGTGAGCTGGTCACCGAGCTCCTGGACGCGCTCGCGCAGACTCCGCCGGGGGCTGTCGTCGATCTCCGGGAGACGTTCGCCTATCCCCTCCCGGCGCGGCTCGTGGCCGACATGATCGGCATGTCGGAGGACGCCCGGGCCGCGACGGCCAAGGTGATCGACATGATGGTCGACACGACGGTGACGCCGGACCAGGCGGCCCAGGTGCTGCAGGGATGGCGCGGTGCCATGACGGAGCTGATCGAGGAGAAGCGCCGCAACCCTGCCGCGGACATCACCAGTGACCTGCTCGCCTCGCGTGACGAGGACGGTTCGCGCCTCAGCGAGCTGGAACTGATGGACACGGTCTTCGCCATTCTCGGAGCGGGTTCGGAGACCACGATCAACTTCTTCGACAACGCGATCTCGGCGCTGCTGTCCCACCCGGACCAGCTGGCGGCGGTCCAGGCGGGCGAGGTGACCTGGGACGACGTCATCGACGAGACGCTGCGGGTGGAGTCGCCCCTCGTGCACCTGCCGCTCCGCTACGCCGCCGAGGACATCGAGGTCGAGGGCGTGACGATCCGGCAGGGTGAGGCCCTGCTGGTGAACTACAGCGCCGTCGGGCGCGATCCCGCGCTCAACGGTGAGACGGCGTGCGAGTTCGACGTCCGCCGCGAGAACAAGGAGCACCTGTCCTTCGGGCACGGCCCCCACTACTGTCTGGGTGCCGGGATCGCCCGCGCCGTCGCCACCGAGGGGTTGTCACGCCTGTTCGCCCGGTTCCCGCGGATGCGTCTGGCGACGGGTGACGAGCCGCTCCAGCCGCTTCCGACGTTCATCATGAACGGTCACCGGGAACTGCCGGTGATCCTTGAGCCCGGCTCGAGCTGATCCCGGAAGGGTTCGGGCCGGCCCCGGGCGGGAGGGGGCGAGGCGGAGGAGGACGCTTGCGCTCGTCCTCCTCCGCCTCGTCGTCCAGGACGGCTACTTGCCCGCGTCGGCCGGCAAGGCGGCCGGATCGGGCGTCGCGTCGTCCTGGGCGGTACCGGCGTCGTCGGCCCCTCGCCCGACGGCGCCGGCCCCGGCATCGGCACCGTCACCCGCCGGCGGCTGGCCGGGCGGTGGCAGCGGTGCGAGATTGCGCAGCATGATCCCCGCGGCGATCGCCAGGCAGACCATGATGACCGTGGCCGTGACGGCCACGATGTTGAGGCCGTGGGTGAACGCGGAGTCGACGACGGCACGGAACTCGTCGCCCAGCGAGCCGGGCAGTCCCGCCGCCGTACCGACTCCGGCCTCGATGCTCGACTGGGCATCGGCCAGCGCGTCGTCCGGCACGCCGGAAGGCGCCTCGGCGGCGAGCTGGGTGCGGTAGGCGAGGTGGCCGATGCTCCCCAGACCCGCGATACCGAAGGCGACACCCAGTTCGTTGGCCGTCTGCGTGAGCGACGAGGCGGCGGCCGCCCTCCGCGGTCCCACGGCGCCGAGACCGATCGCCGTGCCGAGCCCCATGGGGATGCCGACGCCGAACAGGACGATGGCGTACCCGGCCACGAGCACGGGAAGGCCGGTGTCCGGCCCGATCTGGGCGATGATGACGTAGCCGACGGCCGCGATGGGCAGGCCGAGGGCGATGACCCGCCCGGGCGGCACGCGGCTGGCGATGCCGGGCCCCAGCATGAGCCCGACGATCATCGCCGCCAGCGCCGGCAGCAGCACCAGGCTGGCCTGCAGCGGGGTCCTGTCGTGAACCAGCTGCACGAACACGTTGATCAGGTACGAGCTGCCACCCTGTACCGCACCGCCCATGAGGCCGAGGACGAGCGAGAGCACGAACGCGGGGATGGCGAACAGCTTCAGGTCGATGACGGGCTGTTCCAGCCTGCGCTGACGCAGGACGAAGAGCGCGGCGAGGAGGACACCGGCCACACCGATGGCGATCCTGGTGCCGCCCGTACCGTTCGCGGCGAGTTCCTTCACCGAGTAGGCGACGGCCAGCACCGAGGTCAGCGCGAGGACGACGCTTGGCACGTCCATGGCTCGCGAACCGGGCGTGCGCTGCTCGGGGAGCAGGCGCGGGCCCGTCACCAGAAGCAGGATCGCGACGGGGACGCCGAGCAGGAACACCGAACCCCACGGGAAGAACTGCAGGAGCACCCCACCCAGCGGGGGCCCGATGATCATGCCGAGCATGAACGTGCTCATCCAGGTGGAGATGGCCATGCCGCGCTGGGCGGGGTGCCGGAACATCGTGGCGATGATCGCCATGCCGGACGGCATCACCGTCGCCGCGCCGATGCCCATGACGACTCGCGCGCCGATGAGCATGGCCACGGACGTGGACAGCGCGGCGACCACCGATCCGAGTCCGAAGATCGCGGCGCCGATCATGAGCAGCTTGCGCCGCCCGATCCGGTCGCCGAGCGAACCCATCGTGATGAGCAGGCCGGCGATGACGAAGCCGTAGATGTCGATCATCCAGAGCGCCTCGACCTGGCTGGCGCCGAGGCTCGCGGAGATCGTGGGAAGTGCCAGGTACAGGATGCTCAGGTCGAGCGAGAGCACCAGGTTGGCGAGACCGAGAACCAGCAGCCCCAGCCATTCACGGCGGCCGGCTGCGAGTTCCGGGGGGATCTCCATCCGGGGACGGGGATTGCGGCCCATGCGGGACTCCTTCGAGGAACGAACGGGTGGTACGTGCACTAGGCTGCGGAGGGCCTGTTACGGAATGGTTTCGGACCACGGAGCCTTCGATCGGTCCGGTCGGGAGGTGACCGGTGAACTTCCACCTGCTTGGCGCCCTTCGCGTGACCACGGATGCCGGGGCCGAGGTCACCGTCCCCGGAACCAAGGTCAGGGCACTGCTCGTCGCGCTGCTGTCCGCCCGGCGCCGCCGCATCTCGGCACCCGACCTGGTGCAGGAGCTGTGGCAGGCGGACGAGCCGCAGCGCCCTCTCCGTGCGCTGCAGAGCAAGGTGTCACAGCTGCGCAAGGCGTTGTCGGAGGCCGAACCCGGGGCGGGGGAGCTCGTCGTCGGTGACCACGGCGGATATGTCCTGGACGCCGAACCGGGGACCGTCGACCTGGACCGTTTCGACCGGCTCATGGAAGACGCCTACGGCCAGGACGACGCCGCTGCGCGAGCGCGTGCCCTCCAGGGCGTGCTCGCGCTGTGGGACGGGTCCTACGAACACCGGTACCGCTGGGCGGGAAACGGGTACGACGCGCTGATCCTGCGTCTGGAATCGCAGCGGCTCCAGGCCACGGAGGAGCTGCTGGACGCCTGGCTGGGGGCCGGCGCGGCCGAGCGAGTGGTTGCCGAGGCTCCCGTGCTGGTGAGCCAGTATCCGGAGCGGGAGCGGATCACTGTTGCGCTGATGGGCGCGCTCCATGCCTGTGGCCGGCAGTCCGAGGCGCTGGAGTTGTTCCGGAACCAGGCGCGGAGGCTGCGCGACGAGCTGGGTCTCGAGCCGGGTGCCGAGATGTCCCGGATGCACGAGGCGATCCTGCGTCAGGAAGCCGACGTCGGTGTGAGCCGGTCGCCACGTGGGTCAGCGCTGCGGCTGCCCGCGCGGTCGAACCTGCCCCGGCACATGACCGCCCTGGTGGGCCGCGATGCGGAGACGCCCCGGGTGCGCGCCGCGATGCGGACCAGAAGGCTGGTGACGCTGACCGGTCCCGGGGGTGTGGGAAAGACCCGGCTGGCGGTGGAAGCGTCCAGGACGACGGTCCGTGACCACCCGGACGGCGTGTGGCTGGCGGACCTCTCCCACATCGACGCCTCGGACGGCAGCGCGGTGCGGCGGATCGTCGCTCACGTGGCGGGCATCCTCGGGCTGGGCGAGCCGCAGCGTGGTGCACCGCCGCTCGACTGGCTCGCGGGTGCGCTGTTCGACTCCCGCGTGCTCCTCATCCTGGACAACTGCGAACAGGTGCGGGACGCGTGCGCGGAGCTCGCGAGGGTGCTTGCCGAGCAGACCCCGGAGGTCCGGATCCTCGCGACCAGCCGGGAGCCGCTCGGTGTGCCCGGGGAGCTGGTCCACCCGGTGCTTCCCCTTGCCATGCCCGACGCGGTGGAGAGCGACCTGCTGGCATGGCCGGCCGTCCGGCTGCTCGTGGACCGGGCGCAGGACGGCGATCCCACCTTCGACCCCCACGCCGCCAGCCCGGAGGCGCTCCTGGAGATCTGCCGACGGCTCAACGGGATCCCGCTGGCGATCGAGCTCGTCGCTCCCCGGCTGCGGACGGTCGCCGCCGAGGAGATGGTCCGCTGGCTCGACGACGAGATGTGGCTGCTCGACATCGAGCTGAGCCACCTGCCCGTGCGGCAGCGCAGCATGTGGGCCGCGGTCGAGTGGAGCTGGCGGATGCTGACCGAGCGGGAACGGGAGGTCCTGGCGCGGCTCGCGACGCAGGCCGGGAGCTGGGAGGCGGCCGCCGGCCTGGCGTGCTGCCGGGCCCTCGACCCCGCCGGTGACGAGGTCGTCAACGTGATCTCCCGCCTGGTGACGCGGTCCTTGGTGGCCGTCTCCGTGTCAGGCCCGCAGCGTCGCTACGCGGTTCTGGAACCGGTGCGGCAGTTCTGCCGCGAGAAGCTCACCGCGCGGGAGCTCGCCGACACGCGGCACTCCCTGGCGCGGTTCTACGCCCAGCAGGTCCGGCGGATCGACGAGCAGTTGCGCGGCGCGGGGCAGGAGGACGCCTTCCGGCGGCTGGATCTGGACGCCGCCAACATCCGGCAGAGTCTCGAATGGGCCGTGACCGCTGGTGAGCCGCTGCTGGGACTCCGGATCGCCGTGGGCATGGCCTGGTACTGGGTGCAGCGCGGACGTCTCGACGAAGGGTCCGACTGGCTGCGGCGTGCGCTGGACCTGGCGGTCGGTGGCGAGGGTGACGGCGAACCGTCGCTCGCTCTTGAGGCCGCGACGTGGGAGGCGGCGATGAGGAGACTGCGCGGGATCCCCTGCGACGTCGACGCGCTGCGCCTCGATCACTGGCCCGAGAGCCGGTCGGGGTTGGGGCTGCTCCGTGCCCGCGGGCTGCTCGCCGTCGTGCTGCCCGCGGGGGAGAGCACCGTGGACCTGGTCGAGCAGACCCTGGCGACGTGCCGACGGCTGGACTACCGGTGGGGGGAGGCGGCGGTGCTGAGCACGAGAGCTCTGGAGCGCCTGCGCCGAGGCGCCTTCGACACGGCGCGCGACGACGCCGAGCGCAGCGTCGCCGGGTTCCTGGACCTGGGCGACCAGTGGGGGGTCATCCACGCGTCCGACTGTCTCGCCGCGCTGAGCACGATCGCGGGCGACCTGGACGACGCCGAGCAGCTGCACCGCCGGTCCATGGCCGTGGCCACCCATCTCGGGCTCTGGCCGAAGGTCAGCCACCTGCTGTGCGAGCTGGGCCAGCTGGCGCTGCGGTCCAACCGTACGGACGAGGCGGAATCCCTGTTCCAGGAGGCGCTGCACCTGGCGGTCAGGCAGAACACCCCCGCGCAGCAGCAGGTGTGTGAGCTCGGCCAGGCGACGGTGGAGCGGCAGCGCGGTGAGTACCTGCGGGCATCGGCCCGGCTGGAGCGATGGCTGAGATGGAACATCAGCGTGGGATGGATCGAGGGAGAGGTGCGGGTCCGGCTCGAACGGGCCAGGCTGTCGCTCGCCCGCGGCCGGACGGACGAGGCCCGGGCGGACTCCGCGGCCGCGCGGGCGGCGGCGACCGAGTTGGGGGACTGGCCCATGGTGGCGAGTGCCTGCGAGACGCTCGCGCGAGCCGCCATCCTCCTGGACGACCGGGTCACGGCGGAGGAGTGCTGGCGGCAGGCGAAGCAGACGCGCCGGGACATGCGCGTACCGGCCACGGGTGAGGACGCCGAGCTGCTGGACGACCTGGACCGGTACTTCGTCGCGCACACGGCGTGAGGTGGTGGCCGGCCGGCCCGGGGCGGTGGCGGAGGATTACGCCTGTGGCGTATGGCCTCCGTCCGTGGAGGCAGGTCCTGGTTGCGTGTCAGTGTCCCGGGCTACCGTGGTGGCAGTCGACGGGAGGGCGGTAGGGCATCGTGACGACACAGCCAGCGCGACAGATCACTCGGCCGGGTGAACCGGCCGGGTTCGGTATGGCACCGGAACCGCTTCTCCGGGACCTCGTGGGCAGGATCTTGCGGCGTGCGCGGACGGCGCAGCGCCGTACGCTGTCCGACGTCGCCGACGAGGCCAGGGTCTCGACCGCCTACCTGTCGGAGGTGGAGCGTGGGCGCAAGGAGGCGTCGTCCGAGGTGCTGGCCGCGGTGTGCGCGGCGCTCGGGATGAGGCTGGCCGACCTCGTCGAGCGGGCATGGGCGGACCTCGCCCTCGCGACGGCTCGGAATGAGCGGGAGGATCGCCTCCGTGTGCTGTCCTCCGGGGCGAGGCGTGGCCGGGCCGGGTTCGCCGTCCCCGAGCGAGACGGGACCGAGGGCCTCTCCCGTCTCCCGGGCCGCCGCACGGCCCGCGGTACCGGCTCGGCGTCGGACGCCGTACTGCTCGCCGCGTAGCCGGTGCGGGGGAACAGCCTCGCGACGGCCGCCTTCTCCTCGGGGACCCGTCGAGCGCTCTCGGCCACCGGACGGGTCCGATGGCCGAGACCGCTCACGGACGTGGCCGAGGCCGCTCACGGACGCTGTGCTCTCCGGGCGGCCGGCGGGCGAACACGCCGACCGCACGGCGGGTTCGGCGCCGTGCGGGGTGGCCGGTGCCCGCGGAGTGCTCTCCCGTCGACCGGAGTGCCGGGTCAGAGCCCTGCTCGTCGGCCGTGGCCCGTCGGGCGGACGTCGCCGACGTGGTCCACGACCTTGTCCACGATCCCGTAGGCCCGTGCCTGTTCGGCGGTGAACCAGCGGTCCCGGTCGGAGTCGGCGGCGATCGTCTCGGGTGACTGGCCCGTGTGATCGGCGAGGATCTGGGTCACGACCTGTTTGGTGTGCTTGAGGTTCTCGGCCTGCGTCATGACGTCGGACACGGTTCCGCCGATCCCCCCGAGCGGCTGGTGCATCATGATCCGCGTGTGCGGGAGCGCGTACCGCTTGCCCGCGCTGCCGGAGGTGAGGAGCACCTGCGCCATCGAGCCGGCGAAACCGAGCGCCACGGTGGCGATGTCGTTCGGAAGGAGTTGCATCGTGTCGTACACACCCATGCCGGCGGTGACGGAGCCACCGGGTGAGTTGATGTAGAGCGCGATGTCGGCGTCCTGGTCCTCGGCCGACAGCAGCAGGAGCTGCGCGGTCACGCGGTTCGCCAGGGCATCGTCGATCTCGTGTCCGATCACCACGATCCGCTGGTGCAACAGGCGGGCGGCGAGATGGTCGTCGAGTGGAATGGTCTGGTTGTCGCTCATACCCGTCACGGTGTCCGACGCGGCCGGGCGGCGGGAAGCCTCTTCGGCCTGCGGCAGATCTGCCGAGGGCAGAGAGAAGAGGAGCGGTCTGCCCGGAGCCGTTCCGACGGCCTTCCGCGGCGGGGCGTCAGAGAGGGTCGCCGTGCCGGTCGATGACGGGGAAGGCGTCGAAGTGGATCTCGACGGGAACGGCGCCGGGCTCGCCCTCCTGGCCCCGCAGCGGGTCGATGTGCTCCGTCGTGAACCTGTTCCAGGCCGCGACGACGCCGGCCATCTGTTCCGGCGTGGCCCACAGGTGAGCGGTCACGAAGGTGGTCGACGGCAGCCAGGTGGCGGTCACCACGTCGTCGGCGTCGTTGGCGCGGCTGATGAAGGCCAGTGTCCGTTCGCTCCTCAGCCGCATGAACTCCAGGTTGACGGCCTCGGCGGTGGCGCGGACCGCCGGGGACTCCTGGTCCGACATGGAGATCGTGAAACCGCCCGGAGTGCGTTCCCACCAGCGCTCCCTGGCGGTGCCCTTGCCCTCCACCTCGCGTACGAGACCGTGCTTCTCGAGCTGACGGAGGTGATAGCTGGTCGATCCGCTCGACTCCCCGACGATCTCACCGAGCTTGCTCGCCGTGAGCGCTCCCCGGGTGGAGAGCAGGTCCAGGATCCTCAGGCGCAGCGGATGGGAGAGCGCGCGGAGCGCGGCGGGACCGAGCTGTGCGGGAGGCCCGGAAGGGTCGGGCACGTCGGTGGGGGCGCTCTGCTCGTTCGCTCCGGTCATGGACCTGACGTTACTTCCTGCGTGCCGCTGCGCCGTGCATCCGCGGACCCGTCGTCAGTCGACCTCGCCGCCGCGACCGCGCCACGCTGCCACCGCGCGCCGCCACGACGGCGGCACGAGGCCGCCACGACCGCGCCACGACGGCGGCACGACCGTGCTGCCCTGCCGCACGGCTCGCGTGAGGCGCGGTACGGGTGGAGGGGTTCACCGCAGGGACAGCGGGTGGCGGGCAGCCGCGTTGTCGCGAGCGCGCTCGAGCTGGTCCTTGCGGCGGATGTCGCGCGCGTGCCGGGCGCTGTCCTGCCGGCGCCGTTCGCCGCGGCTCGCACGGTGCTCCCGCTCGCCCTCGCGGGCACCCGACGGCGCGGTGGCGAGGGCGCGGGCGTCCTGGCCGTGGCGTGCGGGGCGGGTGAACGTGGCGGTGAAGGTGGCGTCGAGCGTGCTCATGGTGATCTCCCTGGGATCGGGGCCGGGCTGATCCGTGCCGTTGGCACCACCGTACAGATGCAAACGGAGCTTTGCAAGCATCTCTTTGCAAACATGGTTCTGCAATGAGTCGCGTGGCGCCGAGCCGCGTGGGTGCGGTTGTGGGGAGGTGAGCGGCACCGGTACCAGAGCCGCGGCACAAAGTTGCAGCGACTGCAAAATCACCTCGTAGAGTGGGAACTCCGGTCGGCGTGACTCTCGTTGGACCGGATGCACCACGACGACGGAGTCGTGAGGCTGTCCCCAGAAGTCCCGCCCGTTCGTGGAGGCAATCGTGTTCCGTCTTGCCCGCCTGTCCTTGGCGCATCGCGCCGTCGTCGCCCTGACGACGGTCGCGGTAGCCGTCATGGGCGTGCTGAGCATGGGCCAGCTCAAACAAGAACTGATCCCGTCGCTCCAGCTGCCCATGGGAATCGTGGTCGCGCCGTACCCCGGATCGTCCCCGTCCGTCATCGAGGAGCGCGTCACCGAACCGGTCGAGTCGGCCGTGCAGACGATCGACGGGGTCGAGTCGGTGACCTCCGACATCTCCACAGGCCTGTCGATGACCACCGTCGAGTTCACCTACGGCACCGACATCGAGCGCGTCACGCAGCGCCTCGAGGCCTCGATCACCAGGCTCGGGCAGGCGCTGCCCGAGGACGTCGATCCGCAGGTCATCGCCGGTTCCTTCGACGATCTTCCGGTGGTCCAGCTCGCCGTCGCCGGTGACGAGTCGGACGACGCGCTCGCCGACACGGTGGAGACCGCGATCGTCCCCGAGCTGGAGAAGCTCGACGACGTCCGCGGCGTCGAGGTCAGCGGTGTCCGCGAGGACCGGATCGTCATCACACCGGACGACGACGACCTCGCGGAGGCCGGCCTCACCGCGGACCAGCTCTCCACGCTCCTGCAGGACAACGGCGTCGTCATGCCGGGTGGCACCCTCACCGAGGGGAACCGGACATGGTCGGTCGAGCTGGGCACGAGCCTGGACGACATCAAGGAGCTGCGGCAGCTTCCGCTCATCCCCGCCGCCGGGGCCGGCCAGGGCGAAGCCGGAGCCGGAGCCGGGACCGGTGCCGGAACGGGTGCCGGTACCGACGCGGGTGCCGCGGGCGCCGGTGCCGCCGGCACCGGGGCTGGGAGCGCCGACACGGGAGCGGGCGCCACTCCCGGTGGCACCGTCACCCAGGATCCGTCGTCGGGCACGGGACTGCCGGCGCAGACGGCACCGCCCGAGCCCGTCGCCCTCGGCGACGTGGCGACGGTGAAGCGAGAGCCCGTTCCCGTCACCTCCGCCTCGCGTCTCGACGGCGAACCGTCGCTCGGCATCGCGATCACCAAGACGCCGGACGGCAACACGGTCGAGGTCTCGCACGCCGTGCAGAGTGCGCTCGACGACCTCTCCGGCACCCTGGAGGCACGCGACGTCACGGTCGGTGTCGTGTTCGACCAGGCACCGTTCATCGAGGAGTCGATCGAGGGGCTGTCCACGGAGGGCGGGCTCGGTCTGCTCTTCGCCGTGCTCGTGATCCTCGTGTTCCTCGCGTCGTTGCGGTCCACCCTGGTGTCGGCGATCTCGATCCCGCTCTCCCTCGCGGCGACGTTCATCATCATGAACATCACCGGCTACACGCTCAACATCCTCACCCTCGGCGCGTTGACGATCTCCATCGGGCGGGTGGTCGACGACGCGATCGTGGTCATCGAGAACATCAAGCGGCATCTGTCGTACGGCGAGGAGAAGCTGCCGGCGATCTTCGGAGCGGTTCGCGAGGTGGGCGGTGCCATCGCCGCGTCGACGATCTGCACCGTGGCCGTGTTCGCGCCGATCGCTCTGGTGGGTGGCATGACCGGGGAGCTGTTCCGGCCGTTCGCCCTGACCGTGGCGATCGCGATGGGCGCCTCCTTGATCGTCGCGCTCACCATCGTGCCGGTACTGGCGTACTGGTTCGTCAAGGCGCCCCAGGTGGCGGGCACGACGGACGAGGAGCGTGAGGCGGCGCGCAACGCCGAGCGTGAGGCGGCCGAGGCCAAGGAGCGCCGCGGCCTGTGGCAGCGGGCCTACGTGCCCACGCTGGGGGCGGCGCTCCGACGCCCGGTCGTGAGCCTGTTCCTCGCCGTGGCGGTGCTCGGCGGGACGCTCGCCATGGTGCCGCGGCTGCAGGTCAACTTCATCGGCGACAGCGGGCAGAACACCCTCACCGTCACGCAGGACTTCCGGCCGGGCACGTCGTTCGACGCGCAGGACGACGCGGCGCGGGAGACCGAGGACGTGCTGGCCGGGGTCGACGGCGTCGAGACCGTGCAGACCACCGTGGGCTCCGGCGGCGCCGAGCAGGCCGCCTTCATGGGCGGCGGCGGTGACTCGGCGTCCTACTCCATCACGCTGGACGAGGAGGCGGACGGCACGGCCGTCGCGGACGAGGTACGGGACGCCGTCGAGCCGCTCGCGACGGGCGTGACCTCCGAGGTCTCGGTCGCCACCCAGGACAGCGGCTTCGGTGGCTCCACCGTGGACCTCGTCGTGAGCGCGCTCGACTCGGAGACGCTCGCCGAGGCGGCCGCCGAGGTGGAGGACGCCGTCACGGGCGTCGAGGACGCAGCCGAGGTGTCGAACAACCTGGCCGCCCCGCAGCAGATCGTGCAGGTGGAGGTGGACCGCGAGAAGGCGGCGGAGGCCGGCCTGAGCGAGTCGGCGGTGTCCGGCATCGTGTCCGCCGCGATGACGCCGGAGCAGGAGCTCGGCAGCGTGGACATCGACGAGCGCACCCTCGACGTGATCGTGTCCACCGGCGAGGCGCCTGCCACGCGCGCCGAGCTCGAGAACCTGGAGATCCCCACGGCGACCGGCGCGGTGGAGCTCACCGATCTGGCGGAGGTGGTGGTGGAGGACGTTCCGACCACCCTCACCCGTACCGACGGCGAGCGGACGGCCACCGTGGCGGTCACGCCCGCGGGGCAGGACCTCAACGTGCTGACCACCGCGCTCAACGAGCGCATCGCCGACCTGGACCTGCCGGCGGGTGCGAGCGTCGAGGTGGGCGGTGTCGCGACCGAGCAGGCCGACGCGTTCAACGATCTCGGACTGGCGCTGATCGCGGCCATCTTCATCGTCTACGTGGTGATGGTCGCGACGTTCGGGTCGCTCGTCCAGCCGCTGATCCTGCTGGTGTCGGTGCCGTTCGCGGCGACGGGTGCCCTGGGTGCGTTGCTGCTCAGCAACACGCCGCTGGGAGTGCCGGCGCTGATCGGCGTGCTGATGCTCGTCGGGATCGTCGTCTCGAACGCGATCGTGCTCATCGACCTGATCAACCAGTACCGGCAGCGGGGCATGGGCCTCGACGAGGCCGTGCGCGAGGGCGCCCGTCAGCGCCTGCGGCCGATCGTCATGACGGCGCTCGCCACGGTGTTCGCCTTGACGCCGATGGCGCTGGGGCTCACGGGCGGCGGAGCGTTCATCGCGCAGCCGCTGGCTCTCGTGGTGATCGGCGGGCTCGTCTCCTCGACGCTGCTCACGCTGCTCATCGTGCCGGTGCTCTACTCGCTCATCGAGCGCGGCAAGCTCCGGCGGGCCGACAAGCGCGACGCGCGGCGCCGCCGCAACGCCGCGAGGGCGGAGATCGAGGCCCGCCGGGCGGCTGCCGCCGAGCCGGCGACCTCCGGGGCGCGGTAGCGACGGTGGGACGACGACGGCGGCGTGGATCCGGGACCCGGATCCACGCCGCCGTCGTTCCCCGAAGGGTGTTCGCTCAGGCGTCGCGCGTCTTGAGCGAGATCGCTCCGGCGATCAGCACGGCCGCGGTGTATGCCGCGAGGACACCGGCGCCGACCCACGGGTCCAGGACCTCGGGCGTCTGGGCTGCCGCGGGGGTGATCGCCGAGCCGGCGATGCTCGGCAGGAACTTGTTCACGTCCAGGACCCACGAGACCTGGCTCGCGGCGAACGTGGCGATGCCGAAGACGATCGGGATCACGAGGAAGATCGCCACGACCGTGAAGATCGCTCCCGCCGTGTGCCGGATCAGCGTGCCGACCCCGAGCGCGAAGAGCGCCACGAGCACGGTGTACAGGACCGTGCCGTACAGCTGGCGGACCTGGTCGGAGTCGCCCCAGTCGACCGTGATCCCGTTGGAGTCGAGGATCGGGTACGTCACGAGCCAGGCCAGGGCGAGCGACACCGCGATGAGCACGGCCGTCACCCCGGCGAGCACCGTGGCCTTCGCGAAGTACGCGCCGAGCCGGTGGGGTGCGGCGGTGAAGGTCGAGCGGATCATCCCGGTGGAGTACTCGCCGGTGATCAGCATGGATCCGAGCACCGCGACCACCAGGGCCGCGAACTCGTAGCCACCGGTGATCACGATGGGGGCGGTGAAGAGCTGTTCTCCGCCCGTGGCGGCCTGTTCCTCGGCCGACATGTCCGACATCTGGTCTGTGAACAGCTGCGCGATGATCGCCATCATGAAGCCGAAGCCGACGAGGATCACCACCGTCGAGCCGAGCGTCCACCAGGTGGAGCGCAGCGACCAGAGCTTGATCCACTCCGAGTGCAGCAGGCGCCCGAAGGTCACCTTCTTCACGGGCACGGTGGAGGACGGCGTCCTGGCTTCGGGCGCGTCGAGTGTCGTCGTGCTCATCGGTCGTTCACCTCCGGCGAGGAACTTGCGGGGACCGTGTCGGCGGAGTGCCGCCCGGGGTGCGGCTCCGCCGCGTGGTCGGCGGAAGCCGCCGGTCCCTCGGCGAGGTGTGCGCCGGCGGCCTGCGACCCGTCGCGCGGCGGCTCTCCCGCGCCACCGGCCAGGTTCTCGGAGCGGTACTCCACGGCGTCGGCCGTGAGGGACATGTACGCCTCCTCCAGCGTCGATTTGATGGGCGTCAGCTCGTGCAGCACGATCCGGCCCGCGGCGGCGAGCTCGCCCACCGAGGCCGCGTCCGGGCCGGTGACCTCGAGGACGTCGGCCTCGGGGGTGGTGACCTGGGCGTCCTTCTCGCGCAGCAGCGCGGCCAGGTCGCCCGCCTGCGGCGAGCGCACGCGCACGTGCTTGCGCTCCGACGCCGCGATGAGGTCGTCGACGGAGGTGTCCGCCAGGATGCGTCCCCGGCCGATCACGATGACGTGGTCCGCCGTGAGGGCGACCTCGCTCATCAGGTGACTGGACAGGAAGACCGTGCGGCCCTCGGAGGCGAGGTGCTTGGCGAGGTTGCGGACCCAGATCACGCCCTCGGGGTCCAGCCCGTTGACCGGCTCGTCGAGGATGAGCGTCTTCGGGTCGCCCAGGAGCGCGGCCGCGATCCCGAGGCGCTGGCCCATGCCGAGCGAGAAGCCGCCGACGCGCTTCTTCGCGACGGACTCGAGCCCGGTCAGCTCGATGACGTCGTGCACACGCTGCTGGGGGATGCCGTGCGTGGCGGCCAGGGCGCGCAGGTGGTTGAAGGCGGAGCGGCCGGAGTGCACCGCCTTGGCCTCGAGCAGCGCGCCGACCTCGGCCAGCGGGCGCCGTAGCTTCGCGTAGGGGTGGCCGTTCACGGTGACGGTCCCGGCCGTGGGCTTGTCCAGACCCATGATCATGCGCATGGTGGTAGACTTCCCGGCTCCGTTGGGCCCGAGGAAGCCCGTCACGCGGCCCGGCTGGACGGTGAAGGTGATGTGGTCGACGGCGGTCTTGGAGCCATATCGCTTGGCGAGACCGTGGGCCTCGATCATGATGCGCTCCTCGTGGGTGAAGTCATGCTGTGGCTTTCGCTCTCCGGATTCGGGGCGTCGGGTCGTCGGGGTCCGACGACGCCGGTACTCCCGACACTAGAGCGACTCAGCGACACGCGTCACCGAAAGTGCCGCCGAATCATCCGGGAGGCGGAGCCGTGTCATCCCATCGGGCTAGGCCGGCGGGGCTTCGGGCGGAACCGGGAACTGTCGGGGTGTCCGTGACGTTCACTAGCATGGGTGCACTACCAGGAGGAGCACATGAGGAACCCCGTCTTTTCTAACAGCGACGTCTTCGGCGAGCCGCGTCGCACCGGGGCGCCGCGAGGCGCCCAGGGCGGTACCGCCACCGCCCCCAACCCCTACTCCCAGTACGGCACGGCAGGTCCGGCGTCCATGGACGCCTCCCAGCTCGGCGCCATGTACGACGCGCCGTCGGCCACCACGGCCGACACCAAGCGCATGACGTACGACGACGTGATCATCAAGACCGGCGGGCTGCTGGCGCTGCTGGTCGTCGCAGCGGCGGCGACCTGGACGCTCGTGCCCCCGCCGATGCTTTCCATCGCACTGTGGGTCGGCCTGATCGGCGGCCTGGTGCTCGGCCTGGTGAACGCGTTCAAGAAGAACCCGAGCCCGGCGCTGATCATCGCCTACACGGTGTTCGAAGGTGTTTTCCTCGGCGCTCTGTCGTTCATGTACAACTCGATGTTCGAGGGTGCCGTCACGCAGGCCGTGATCGGTACGCTCTGCGTCTTCGCCGGGTCGTTGTTCCTCTACCGGAGCGGCAAGGTCCGGGTCACGCCGAAGTTCACGCGCTTCCTCATGATGGCGCTGGTGGGCTACGCGCTGTTCTCGCTGGTCAACTTCGGCCTCGTGATGTTCAACGTGCTGGACGGCTTCGGGATGCGCACCGGTCCGCTGGGCATCATCATCGGCGCCGTCGCCATCATCCTGGCGGTGATGTCGCTGATGGTCGACTTCGAGTTCATCAAGCAGGGCGTCCAGCAGGGTGCCCCGGCCAAGATGGCCTGGGCGGCCGCCTTCGGCCTGCTGGTGACCCTGATCTGGCTGTACACGGAGATCCTGCGCCTGATCGCGATCATCAACATCTTCAGCGGAGAATGACCGTCCGCTGAGGCCCGTACGGTGACGGCCCGGGCCACCTCCCTCGCGGAGGTGGCCCGGGCCGTCGTCGTCCCTGCCCGTCGCGCCTACTCGTCGGAGTCGACGTAGTGGTTCTGGCGTTCGCCCTGCTCGGCGCGGATCACGTGCATCACCGCGTTGATGAGGGCGAGGTGGGTGAACGCCTGCGGGAAGTTCCCGAGGTGCCGGCCGCTCGAGGGGTCGATCTCCTCGGCGTAGAGGTTCAGCGACGAGGCGAACGACAGCAGCCGCTCGCACAGCGCCTTGGCCCGCTCCAGCTCGCCGATCTCGACCAGCGCGGACACCAGCCAGAACGAGCAGATCGTGAAGGTCCCCTCCTCGCCGGCCAGGCCGTCGTCCGTCTCGTCGACGCGGTAGCGCAGCACGAGGCCGTCCACGGTGAGTTCCTCGGCGATGGCGAGAACCGTGGCGCGTACGCTCTCGTGGTCCGGCGGCAGGAACCGCAGCAGCGGCACGAGCAGCAGCGAGGCGTCCAGGGCCGGGTCGCCGTAACGCTGGGTGAACACCCCGCGCTCGTCGACGCCCTTGGCGAGGATGTCCGCCCGGATCTCGTCGGCGATCTTCTGCCACTGCTCCGCGTAGTCGTGCTCGTCGTACAGTCTCGCGAGCTTGGCGCCGCGGTCCATCGCGACCCAGCACATGAGCTTGGAGGAGGTGAAGTGCTGCGGCTCCCCGCGCACCTCCCAGATACCGCGGTCCGGCTTGTGCCAGTGCTTGGCCGCCTCCTCCGCCTGGCGCTTGAGGATGGGCCAGAGCGACTCCGGCAGCTGTTCGCGCGAGCGCGTGTGCAGGTAGACCGAGTCGAGCACGGCTCCCCACACGTCGTGCTGCTTCTGGTTGTACGCACCGTTGCCGACCCGCACGGGGCGCGCACCCTCGTAGCCGGAGAGGTGCGACAGCTCGGCCTCCTCCAGGGTCTCCTCACCGCCGACCCCGTACATGATCTGGAGCTGCTTGTTGTCCCGGCACACGTCGTGGATGAACGCGAAGAAGTCGTTCGCCTCGCGGTCCAGGCCGAGCGTGTACAGGCCCCACAGCGCGAACGTCGAGTCGCGGATCCACGAGTACCGGTAGTCCCAGTTGCGCTCGCCGCCCGGCGTCTCGGGCAGGGAGGTCGTGGCCGCGGCGATCAGCGCACCGGTGGGGGAGTACGTGAGTCCCTTGAGCGTGAGCGCCGAGCGCTGCAGGTAGATGCGCCACGGGTGGTCGGGGAACGTGCCCTGCGTGATCCAGTCACGCCAGTACTGCTCCGTGCGCCACATCGCGGCGGTCGCCTCGGTCCAGTTCTTCGGTGCGGGCTGCGAGCCCCACGACATCGCGACGAAGTGCGTGGTTCCCTCCGTCATCCGGGTGCGGGCGATGGCACGCCGGCCTTCGAGGCCGAAGCGCAGGTCCGACGTCAGGCTGACGTCCGGGTTGTGCTTGCCGAGCCGTGCGGTGACGTTCGAGTAGCCGCTGTTGTCGTAGGACCAGGCGGGCTCGTTGCGCGCGTAGTTCGGGCGCGGCTCGCACATCACCTCGAGGTCGACCGTGCCGGACACACACTTCACCGTGCGCAGCAGGATGTGTTCGGCGTCGTTGTCGGTCGGGGTCCGGCGGTGGGTGCTGGACCGCTTCTCGACGTCGTGCCAGGGGCCCATCAGCATGGCGTCGCGCACGACGAGCCAGCCGGTGGGGGTCTGCCACGTGGTCTCGAGGATGAGGGTGCCGGGAATATACCGGCGCGCGACCGGCACCCGCACGCCGTAGGGGCTGAGCCGGAAGCGGCCCGCGCCCCGGTCCAGGATCGCGGAGAAGATGCTCGCCGAGTCCGGTCGGGGGATGCACATCCACTCCACCGCACCGGACGGCGCGATGAGGGCGTTGGCCTCGCAGTCCGAGAGGAATCCGTAGTCGGCTATCGACGGGAACTTGCTGCGCCAGTCCCACGCCTGAGGTACCGCACCGTCGCTGGAGGTGTGGCCCTTGATCGGGCGCTTGAGGGCGTCGGCACGCTTCTGCGGGTGCCGGCGGGCCGCCTGCGGAGCCGCGGCCTCGGGTGAATCCGTCGTCATGAACTCAAGGGTTCCCCACGTCCGGTCACTTGGACAAACCATGGGCGCAGGTGTCGGACTTCTTTGACAGCGCTGCCGAGTGGCACCCGGCGCGCCGGCCCCGCGATGACCTGAGGCGGAGCCGGCGAGCCCGTGGCCCGTCCTCAGCGGCGGCGGGGACGCCGTGTTGCCAGGATCACGCCGCCCAGGCACAGTGCGCCACCCGCGAGCACGATCGGCGCGGGAACCTCGCCGAGCAGCCACCAGGAGAGCAGCACCGCGATCGGTGGCACGGCGTAGGTCGTCGCCGACAGGCGGCCCGCCGTCGTGTGTGACAGCGCATAGCCCCAGGTGGCGAACGCGATCGCGGTCGGGAAGACGCCCAGGTACACGACCCCGAGAGTGGCCGCCGCGGGCGCCGCGGCCACCTCCGCGACGAGCGTGCCGGCGAACGGCAGGGCAGCCACCGTGCCGGCGAGGCAGCCGAGCCAGGTCATGGTCAGGGCGTCGACCTTCGGCAGCATCCGCTTCTGCAGGAGGGCGCCCGCCGAGTACAGCACCGCCGCGGCGAGCCCGAGCAGCACCGCGCCCATGTCCGACGTGCCCGACGACGACGCCCAGGCGATCACGGCCACGCCGGTGAACGCGATCCCGATCCCGGTGAGCAGCCGCGCCGGGAACCCCTCGCCGAGCGTCAGCCCGGCGACCACCGCGGTGAGGATCGGCGCGAGCTGCACGAGAAGTGCCGCGGTGCCCGCGTCGAGCGTGCGTTCGGCCGCGTTCAACGCGACGTTGTAGACGCCGAACCACAGCACGCCCCACACGATCACGCCCGCCAGCACCCGCCCGCGAGGCAGCTCGAGCTTCCTCGCCACGCCCGCCAGCACGGTCAGGGCGACGGTCCCCACCGCGATCCGCCCCAGCGTGAGTGCGCCGGGCGAGTAGTCGTGCCCGGCGGCGCGGATCCCGATGAAGGCCGAGGCCCACAGCACGACCGTCACGCCGGCGGCGAGCGGGACCAGGTATCGGGCGCGCGGCCCCGACGTCCCGCCCGGCCGCAGACCTGGAGCCTCCGGGGCGATGGTGCTGGAGTTCATGTCGCGAGGATCGCCCGCTGCCGCGGGTCGTGTCCGGCGGTTTTCGGACAGGGCATCGGCGGTCGTCATGGCACCGATGATGCCCTCGGGCGATCATCAAGCACAAGCGACTTGTTCTGTACGATCATTCAGTCTCGCTGTACGGTTGGGTCATGCTCGACGTCCACCGTCTCCGGGTGTTCCGTTCCGTGGTCGCCAGCGGCTCCGTGACCGCGGCCGCCACCAATCTCGGCTACACGTCGTCGGCCGTCAGCCAGCACCTGGCCGCCCTGCAACGCGAGACAGGCCTCACCCTCCTGGTCAAGGCCGGGCGCGGCCTACGGCCCACCGCCGCCGGACTCGCCCTCGCGCACGAGGCCGACGGCGTCCTCGAACGCCTCGGTGCGGCCGAGACCCTCGTCTCGGACCTGCGCGCGGGGCGCACCGGGTCGCTCAGCATCGGCTACTTCGCCTCGGTCGGAGCGTCCTGGCTGCCCGACGTCGTACGCCGCCTCACCACCGAGTTCCCCGGGCTGCGCCTCGACCTGGAACTGCGTGACGACATCCCCGACCTGCCCGAGAGGCGTCCGGACCTGCAACTCGTCGTCATGATGGCCGAGTACACCAGCGCCGCCGGCTTCACGGCGCACCATCTCCTCGACGACTCCTACGTCGCCGTCGTCCCCGCCCGGCACCGGTTCGCGGGCAAGGAGGAGATCGAACTCGCCGACCTCGCCGACGAACCGTGGATCGACAACGACTTCGCCCGGGGCTGGTGCCGCCGCAAGCTGCTCGAGGCCTGCGCGGCCGCCGGCTTCAGCCCGACCTTTCACGTCGAGGCGCACGACTACCCGACGGCGCTCGCGTTCGTGGACGCGGGTATCGGACCCACGGTCCTGCCGGAACTCGGCACGATCACTCTTCCTCCCGGCACCGTGGCGGTACGGATCGTGCGTCCTACCCCGGTCCGGTCGGTGCACGTCGTGGTGGCGGATCCGGTCGCGGAGACCCCGCCGGTGCGTGCCGCGGTCGAGGAGCTTCGCGCGGCGGCCGGCCGCGAGGCGGTCCGGCGCGACGCCGCACGCTGAGAACACGGGCGCGCGGTCCGCGACCGGCCCGACGTAGGGTGGAGCGGTTCGGGCGCCAGGAACCTGGCGCCAACCCGACCGAGAGGCAGTTCTCGTGACTACGCTCCCCACCGTCGAGTGGCAGGCCGGCGGCAAGCCGGCGCTCACCTTCCCCGAGGGCGACGCCCCCGCGGGCCTGCAGGTCCAGGTGCTCGAAGAGGGCAACGGGCCGGTGGTCGAGGCCGGCCGGACGATCGTCGTCGACTACCTGGGGCAGACCTGGGGCGGCGGTGTGTTCGACAACAGCTACGACCGCGGCACCACGATCGACTTCCCGATCGGCGTCGGTGCCGTGATCGGAGGCTGGGACAAGGGTCTGGTGGGCCGCAACGTCGGCGACAAGGTCCTGCTGTCCATCCCCGCCGAGCACGGTTACGGCTCGCGTGGCGTCCCGCAGGCGGGCATCCCGGGCGGGGCGACGCTGGTGTTCGTCGTGGAGGTGAAGGGAGTCCAGTAAGGGCTCACCGCGTACGACGGCGGCCGGACGTCCGGCCGCCGTCGTACCCGTCACCCGTGGTGGACCGCGCGTGCACCGCTGCGGCCCGCGGGCAACCACCGGCGGGCTGCCGCCGGTGCGGTCGTCAGCTGGAGGGGAAGCTGATCACCTGCGGGGAGGCGAAGCTGCCGACCGCCGGGGCGCCCGTGTCGTTGACGACGTGGTTGATGCCGCCCGAGCCGTCGAGGAAGACGCTCGTCATCGAGCGGAGCGTGACCCCCCGTGTCTCCGGGACCTGGATCCCCGACTCGGCGCGGATGTCCACGCCGTTCCAGAAGTACGAGTACACCCCCAGGCCGACGGCCTCGTGCCGCCGCACATGGTCCGCGACCCGGTAGGACGCGTACCCCGGACGGTCGCCGTCCATCCAGGCCTCCTGGCTCGGCGGATCGTACGGGAGCTCGCTCTGGTAGAAGACGGTCAGGCCGTCCTCACCGTTCCAGATCGTCTGGTTCTCCTGGTAGTGCTCGACGAAAAGTCCCGTCGCGGTGACGCGGTCACCGTTGACGACGACGCCGTGGGCTCCGGTGTTGTCCTCCCAGCCGATACCGTTGCCGTGGTCCCCGCGCCAGGCCCAGATGTGGTCCAGCAGCACGTCGTCGCTGTTCACCTCGATCGACGTGACCGCCTTGCCGACCCAGGGGCCGCCCACGCGGACGAACACGTCCGTCAGGGTGGTCGGGTCCTCGTCGGATCCGTGGTGCCGGCGACCATGGCCCTTCGCCGACGACGGCGGGCACTCCTTGCCCACGCGCACCAGCACCTCGGACTCCGGCACGTTGGCGTCCACGGTGATGCCGGCGATGTGGATACCGGCCGCGTCACTCGTCACCAGGGCCGCGTTTCCGCGTGTCGGCGTGAGCGAGGCGTAGCCCAGCCCGAGCACGACCGTGTCGGCCTTCTTCACGCGGATCGGGCCGTCCAGCTCGTAGATGCCCGGCGTGAGGATCAGGTGCTTCCCCCTGCGCAGCTGCCGGTTGATCGAGGCGGCCGTGTCGCGGCCGGCCTGGGCGATGTGGAAGTCGTCGAGCGGCAGCGACTCGCCCGCGCTCGCGTCGGTCGACCAGTTGGTGCCGGAGGTCTCCGTCCGGGCGTGCGGCGCGAAGACGCGCAGCTCGCCGTCGTCGGCCCGGTAGAGGAACGGCTTCTCCCGTGTGACGGGCGTCGTGTCGAGCGCCGTCTTGACGCCGACCGCGCCCTCGCCGGCCGGCTGCCCGAAGTCGGTGGCCGGGGCGCCGTCGACACCCGAGAACACCATGTTCCAGACACCGCCCTCCCACGTGCCCACCGTGCTGTCGCGCGTGTACCACTGCTGCTGCGAGCCGGTGGTGATGGTGCCCTCGACCCGCGAGTTCGCCAGGTAGCCCCCCGACGCGTACTCGCCGAACCGGCCGAACATCGTGAGGTCGCCCTGGATGTCGACGCGGCGCAGCGGCGCGGCCTGCGACACGGCGTACCGCATCTGATGCGGTTCGGCGACCCCGGCCGGGAAGGGGCGGGCGGCATCCTCGGCCGTCGGGCGTTGGATGGGGTTGAACGCGAGGTTGGCCATGGAACGCCAGAAGCGGTTCAGAGAGCCCGGTCCCTGGCAGGCCCACGGGGTCTCGGGGCACTCCACGTGCGGCTCCACGTGGATCGCGCCGTTGATCACGACGTCGTCCGGCCGGCCGCCCAGGCCGTCGACGGACTCGTAGTACCCGAGCTCGGCGTTGATGATGCCCTCGGCCGTGGCGGGGTCGTCCTCGCCCGCCGCGCTGCCGTACACACCGGGTTCGAAGAAGACCTGGTGCCGGTTCTGGCTGAACTCCGCCTCGTCGTTGACCGAGTCCAGGAACTCGTTGATCTCGTCCGTGGACCACGTCTCGTCGATGAACGTGACGTTCGGGCCGAAGTCCGGGTCCTCCGCGGGCCCGTGGCCGTGCCCGTGCCCGTGCCCATGCCCGTGGCCGTGCGGGCCGGCGACCGCCGACGTCGGCAGGGCGGCGACCGCGCCTCCCGCGATCAGCGCCGCTGCCAGCACGACGCCGGTTCGGCGTCGTGCCCGGAGAGAGTGGGGTGTCATCGTCGACAGTCCTTTCCGCGCTCGGGAAGTCCGGGAGAACCCCCGAGCGTCGATGCTCGAGTTCCGTTCCGGGCGAGCGTAGCGGGCTCTGTACTTACTTGTCAGTAAGGGATTTCGCGGTGGGCCGGGTCGAGCGTGCGACCGTGAAACGGCGGTCACGGGCGACCTGCTCGGTGGGGCCGACGGCGCGCTCCAGCGCCGGGCGGTACCGCAGTGCGGAGTTGTACACGGTCCACAGCTCGCCGCCGGGTCGTAGCACGCGGCCGGCCGCCGCGAACATCCGGTGCGCCGCGTCGGTGCTGACCGCGGCCCGGTCGTGGAACGGCGGGTTGAGCAGGACGAGGCCGGCGCAGCCGTCGGGCAGGGACGCGCCGGCGTCGTCGCGCACGGTCCGCACGAGGTGCCCGACGTCGTTCGCCGTCGCCGTCGCCCGGGCGGAAGCCACCGCCGCGGCGCTGCGGTCCGTCGCCACGACCTCGAACCCCCGCAGGGCCAGTGCGGTGGCGAGGATCCCGCTGCCGCACCCCAGATCCACGGCGAGCTCGGGCCCGGACGGCGGCGGCCAGCCGTCCGACTGCTCGAGCAGGAGCCGGGTGCCGCCGTCCAGACCGCCACCGGCGAACACTCCGCCGTGCGTGACGACGGTGATCGGTCCGGGCAGGCCCGGTACGTCGGGGATCACGTCGCCGGCCGGGTACGTCAGCGGCCGGTCGAGCACGTCCGGCCGGGGCTCACGTGCGACGAGCAGCCGCGACTTCCGCCGTGCGAGCGATGGCGTGACATCCGCGAAGAGCGCCCCCAGCACGTCGTTCATCGCGTGCGTCATGTGCTTCACGCGCCCACCCGCGTACAGCACGACGTCACCGGCGGCGTACCGGGCGATCTGTTCGGCGATCTCCGTCAGCTCCGCGAGGGACTTCGGGAGCTGGAGCAGAACGACCCGGGCGGCCCGCAACAGGTCCGGCCCGAGCGGATGATGGCCGAAGGAGCCTCGCCGCGCCACGAAGGCGTTGGCGCGCAGCGCGGCCTCGGCGTCCACCGCGTCCTGATGCGCACGCACGTCGCGTGCGCCCAGGCTGACGGCGCCGAGCGTGAGGGCGCCGAACCGGTCGCCGATCGTCACGACGTCACCGGGTGCGGCCGACGTGATCGCGTCGCGGGCCTCGTCCAGGATCAGGCGGTCCGTCGCGTCCACCGCGACCGGGCCGTCGGCTCGCGAACCGTCCTCGGGAAATGGGCGCAGGGCCCCGAGGGCGGTGTCGAGAGAGTCGGTCACGCGGGCCTCTCTACGCCGGCGGGTTGTCGCGACGGCCCTTGCCCGCCGTGTTCCCGGCGGCGCGCTCCTCCTCGGCGCGGACCCGCGCGTGCGTCTCCCGCTCGGCGACCAGCCAGTCCGGCGGATCCGCGCGCAGGTCGTCGATCTGCTGGGTGGTGAGCGGTTCCGTGACGCCGCCTCGGGCCAGGCCCGAGATGGAGATTCCCAGGCGCCCCGCGACGACGGGGCGTGGGTGGGGTCCGTTCCGGCGCAGCTCGGACAGCCACTCCGGCGGGTTCTTCTCGAGCTCTTCCAGCTCGGCGCGAGTGATGCCCTTCTCCCGGAACTCCGGTGGCGTCTCCGGGAGGAGGACGCCGAGCCGCTTGGCGGCGTTGATCGGCTTGATGACCTGTTGGGAGAACGGGGTTGCCATGCCCCAAGAATATGCTTGCCTGGTGTCTGAGACCTTCCGCCTCGCCTACGTTCCCGGCGCCACGCCCGGCAAGTGGGCGAGAGTGTGGCGCGAGCGCCTGCCCGACGTGACGCTGGACCTGGTCCAGGTCGACGCCGCGGACGTTCCCTCCGCCCTGCGGGAGGGCCGGGCCGACGTCGCGGTCGCACGGCTGCCGGTGGACACCGACGTCTTCTCCCGCATCCCGCTGTACGAGGAGGTCGCGGTCGTGTGCGTGCACCGGGACCATCTCGTCGCGGCCCTCGAGCCGGACGAGGCGGTGACGCCGGAGGACCTCGCCGGCGAGACGGTGTGGCTGCCGCAGGACGACGTGCTGTACGGCATTCCTGGTGACCGGTTCGTCGAGTCGGGTCGGACGGCGGACTCCGTGCCGGGGCGTGCGGTCGTGCCCGGACGAGAGCCCGTGGATCCCGAGGGCGCGCCGCTGGAACGGCCCGCGACGGCGGCGGACGCGCTCGCGATCGTCGGCGCGGCGGCGGGGATCACGGTGCTCCCGATGTCACTCGCGCGTCTGCACCACCGCAAGGACGTGGTGTACCGGCCGCTCGACGGCGGCCCGACGGCGCCGGTCGGACTCGTGTGGCCCGTCGACCGGACGACGGACCTCGTCGAGGAGATGATCGGCATCGTCCGGGGGCGGACCGTGAACAGCTCGCGGGGCCGCGGGCGGACACGGTCGTCCGCCGACGCCGCAGCGGCCGAGCGGACGGCGCCCATCCGTGACCGGAAGGGCCCACGCGGGGGAAAGCGTGGTGACTCGTCCGCGACGGGCCGCGGCCAAGGGCAGGGTAGGGGCCGGCCGAAGAGCCGCGGGGGTGGTTCGCCGGCGAACCAGAGCGGCCGGAAGAGGCGGAGAAGAGAGAACTGACCCGCGGTATCACCGGGGCTTCGTGATCCACGGCCGTCGCTTCGCGTGCCCGGGCGGTGCCGGGCAGGGTGCCGACGTCGCCCGCACGGCCGGTTCGTGCCTTCCGCCTCCGGCGTGCGGAACGGCGTGGTGCGGCATCCCGTCGACGAAGTTGGACGGGTGAATTAGAGGAAAGAAACGGCAAAGGAAATGGCGGTCCTGCTATTGGCGCGACCGTCGGTTCCGAGTGTCTCAGCAGGTGACGGCCACTGTTCCGAGTAAAGACGTTCGATATCTGCGACCGGAAGCCCTGGGGATAAATCGGCGAGATGGGCTTTGGTGTTCCGCCGGGTTCCCGCTATTGTTCGGCGAGTTGCGCGGGTCGTAGCGCGACACCCAGTCGAAGGAGCATCCCCCATGAACCGCATTGCCGCACTCGGAGCCACCGCGCTCCTCGCGGTCGGCTTGGGCGCCGCCCCGGCCGTCGCCGCACCGCTCACCTACGAGAACGGCTTCACCGTCACTGCCTCGAATGACTCGGGCGCCACCTGCCCGAAGGACGGCAAGATCGACGTCGGGGACGATTACGAGGGCGACCCCAAGGAGATCACGATCACCGCGCCTGAGGGCCAGGTCATCACGGGCTACTGCGTCAAGGCCGGATCCGCCAAGCAGGGCGAGGGGCCGGAGTACGTCGAATTCGGCGAGGATGACTACCGCACCGAGGTGACGATCAAGCACTCGTCTGGCAAGGACATCAGTCACTACACCGTCTTCTATGCCGACGCTCCGTCTCCGTCTCCGTCCCCCTCGGACGAGCCGAGTGACGAGCCTTCCGACGGGTCGTCGGAGGAGCCGGGTGACGAGCCCACCACCGGGCCGTCGGAGGAGCCCACCACCGGGCCGTCGGACGAGCCCACCGAGCCGGGCACGGAGCCGAGCGACGAGGCGGAGGACGACGGGGGCGTGCTCGCCGCGACCGGCGCCGGTCCTGCCATCGGGTACGGGCTGCTCGCGCTCGCCCTCGTCGGCGGCGGTGCCGCGCTGCTGGTGCTGCGCAGGCGTCGGATGGCCTGAACCACCGGCTGAGCACCACGTGATTCCGCCGGGGCGGCGGCCTGACACTCGGGTCACCGCCCCGGCGGCGCGCGTTTCCATACGATGGTTCGTGTCCACGGCGCGTGTGCCCTGGCGCGGACCCGACTCCCAGCGGCCCGGTGGAGGACGGGGCCGAGGAAGCTGAGGACGACATGGACGCTGTTCACGGTACCGAGCACCAGGTTCGGACGGAGGGCTCGACGCCGAGGGGCATGGCTGCCCTCGACGCGTCGCCCGCGAACGGGGCGGGCCCCGGACCGGAGGCCGCAGCGGGTGCGGTCACCGGGGCCGCCCGCGTGCCGGCGGGCTCCCTGGCGCCAGGAACCGGGCCGATCGCCGTCGTCGCGCTCGTCGTGGTCGGTATCGCGGGCGCTCTGGCCTATCTGCTCCGACGCCGGAGGCGGCGAGCCGGGCGTGCCACCGAGCCGGTCCCCGGCGGCCCGGCGGTCACGGCGGCGGCCACGACCGCGCCGGCCACGGCGCCGGAGGCCTTGCGGCCTCGCCGGGGGGCGCCCACGTTCGTGGTCGACGACGACACGGGAGAGTTCCCGAGCCTCCGCTGACCTCCGCGCCGTAAGGGTCGGGGCGGCCTGCCCGCCGTCTCGCCCTGCCTGCCCCGGCGGCCGCCTGGCCTGACGGTACGCAGCCCGTCAGGCCGCGTCGGGGTACGGAACCCCCGTGGTCGCATGGCAGCGGTACCCGTTCGGGTTCTTCGCCTCGCTGAGGTACTGCTGGTGATAGTCCTCGGCCAGGTAGAAGGACCCGACCTCCGCCGCCGGACGCAGCTCCGTCGTGATGGGGTCGTATCCCTTGGCGTCGAGCACCTCCTGGTATCGGGCCGCGGTGCGCCGGGCCGCCTCACCCTGCTCCGGCGTGGTCCAGTAGACGGCCGACCGGTACTGGGTGCCGACGTCGTTCCCCTGGCGGAAGCCCTGGGTGGGGTCGTGGCGCTCCCAGAAGATCCGCAGCAACTCCTCCTCCGAGACACGCGACGGGTCGTAGGCGACCATCGCCGTCTCGGTGTGGCCGGTGCGGGCGGTGCAGACCTCTTCGTAGGTGGGGTTCGGCGTCGTGCCGCCCATGTAGCCGACGGCGGTCGACACCACACCGGGCACCTGCCAGAAGATCTCCTCGGCACCCCAGAAACAGCCCATCGCGAGGTACAGCACGCGGGTGTCCGGCTCCCACGGGCCGGTGAGGGACGTGCCGAGCACCGTGTGCGGTCGCGGTGCGGGCAGAACGGGGGACTCGCGGCCCGGCAGGGCGTCCTCGGGAGCGATCATCGTGGTCTTGCCCTGGCCGAACAGCGACTCGAAGAACGACATGGCTGCTACCTCCTTGATGTGGCGTGAGTGGGAACGCCGCTGCCGCCCGGGCTGTTCCGGACGTGACCACAGTCTCCGTCAGCGGACGTCGAAGGAGGAAGCGAAGTGCTCGATCTCCGCCGTGAGGTCCTCGACCGTCTCCAGGTTCTTCCGCCAGTCGTCGGGGATCTCGAGACGGTGGTCGCCGCCCGGCACCTCGACGAAGTCCGCGCGGAGAGAGGCCACCAGGTCGTGGTCCCAGGTGGGATCGGCACTGCCGCCGATCAGGAGGTGATCCCCTTCGAGCCCTGCCACGGCCTCCCGTATGTCGGCTGCGTCGTCCCAGGTGAGCAGGGGCGTGAGCCAGATACCGGGCAGGCCCAGCCGCGCGGCGGCCGGGATCGCGAGGGTACCCAGGGACTTGCCGACCACCAGATGCGTCACACCGTCGCCGGGCCCGTCCGAACCCTCGAGCAGCTCGGCGGCCGCGATACGGGCACCGTCGAGGTCCGGCGTCCCGGACCATTCCACGACGCGGACGGTCCAGCCCAGCTCCAGGAGCGCGGCACGCGAGTGGTGGAGCAGGGGCGCCAGGGCGGTGTACGCGACGTCGGGAAGCATGGTCACGACCCGGCTCGGGTCGCCGTCGGTCCGGTGGAGGTCGTAGATGTTGGACACTCGCCCAGGATGACGAAGCGCCCCGGGGAGGAAAAGGAAAGTCGGTGGTACGCGCCGACGTTTCAGGCCAGGCCGAAAGAAGACCCGGCCCCTGGCCACGACACCGGGGCCCGCACGGGCAGGAGCCGGCGTCCGGGTTTTCTGTGCAGGAACTGGCGTGTCCGTGTGATCTGCGCGTGGTGGCACGTGGCGCGTCCGGCGGAATCGCCTACGTTGGGCATCGTGAGCGAGAACGAGTCTGTCTCCGTCCCCGCCGACACCGAGCCGCGGGCCGGGGCGACGCCCTCCGCGGGCCCGGTGACCCGCGCCGCGAAGAACGAGGTGAAGGCGTCCGGCGACGGCGGGACGAAGCGGACGACGACGGATGCCGCAGCCGCGGGAGCGCCGGCGAAGCCGTCCGGCCCTCCTGTCGCCGCCCACGCAACCACCACCGTGCCCCGCACCATCCGCGAGGCCGCCGCGTGGTCCTGGCGGATCCTGCTCATCGGCGCCGCGCTCGCGGCGATCGGCTGGCTGCTCGCGAGCCTCCGGGTGATCGTCGTGCCGGTGGCCGTGGCACTGCTCCTGGCAGTGATGCTCACCCCCGTGCGGCGCTTCCTGCAGCACACCCTGCGGGTGCCGCGCGGACTCGCGTCCGGCATCTCCCTGGTCGGCCTGATCCTTGCCGCCGCCGCCCTCGTCACCTTCGCGGGGCAGCAGGTCGCGACCGGCTTCGCCGATCTGTCGGAGGAGGCCATCGCCGGCTTCGAGGAACTGACGGGCTTCCTCGACCGCCAGTTCCAGCTCGACCTGGGCGACTACCAGGGCGAGCTCCTCACCGAACTGGAGGCACAGCGGGACGCGATCATCGCCGGTGCTCTCGGCGCCGCGGTCACCGCGGGAAACCTGCTGATCGGCGCCCTCATCGCACTGTTCTGCACGTTCTTCTTCCTGCACGACCCCCGCGGCATCTGGAGCTGGGTGGTCGGCCTCCTGCCCGCGGCAGCGCGGGACCGCGTGCACCAGGCCGGACGCCGGGGCATCGTGACCCTCTCCGCCTACACCCGCACCCAGATCCTCGTTGCCGGCGTCGACGCCATCGGGATCGGGCTCGGATCGGCGTTCTTCGTGCCGTCCCTCGCCGTCCCGATCGGGGTGCTCGTGTTCGTCGGCTCGTTCATCCCGATGGTCGGTGCCATCGTCACAGGAGCCATCGCGACCGTGGTGGTGCTCGTCGCCCAGGGCTGGGTCGCGGCGATCATCATGCTGGGCATCGTCATCCTGGTGCAGCAGATCGAGAGCCACGTGCTCCAGCCCTTCCTCATGGGCCAGGCGGTGTCCCTGCACCCCGTCGCCGTGATCCTCGCGGTTGCCGCCGGATCGTTCGTGGCCGGCATCGCCGGCGCGCTCTTCGCCGTGCCGCTTCTCGCGCTGGTCAACACCGTGGTGCTCTACCTCACCGGGCACGACAAGTTCCCGGAGCTCGGTGACGACGACAAACTCCCCATCAGATGGCTCGCTCCCGATGCCCCACCGCTGCGCATCCCGCTGCGCCGGGCCGCGGATCCGGCGGAGGACTCCTGACACCGGCGCGTTGTAGTGTCGCGGGGTGACACCCAGTACCGTCCCCACCGTGAGCGCGGACGACGTCCGCGAGGCCGCAGGTCTCCTCGACGGCGTGATCACCCGCACGCCCGTCGTCGAGAGCCGGGCACTTTCCCAGCTCGCCGGCGCCAAGGTCGTGCTCAAGTGCGAGAACCTCCAGCGTGCCGGATCCTTCAAGGTCCGTGGCGCCTACACGCGCCTGTCCCGCCTCACCCCCGAGGAACGCGACCGTGGTGTCGTCGCCGCGAGTGCCGGCAACCACGCCCAGGGCGTGGCGCTCGCAGCGGGCATGCTGGGCATCGACGCCATGGTGTTCATGCCGGTCGACGCCCCCCTCCCGAAGCTGTCCGCCACCCGCAGCTACGGCGCCGAGGTGCGCCAGGTCGGCAGCAGCGTCGACGAGGCGCTGTCGGCCGCGCGCGTCGAGGCCGCCCGCTCGGGGCGCATCCTCATCCACCCGTTCGACCACGCCGACATCGTCGCCGGTCAGGGCACCATCGCGCTGGAGATCCTGGAGCAGGTGCCCGATGTCGCGACCATCCTCGTGCCGCTGGGTGGCGGTGGCCTGGTGGCCGGGATCGCGGCCGTCCTGGCCGACGTCGCGCCCCACGTGCGCGTCGTGGGCGTGCAGGCCGCGCAGGCCGCGGCCTATCCCGGGTCGCTCGACGCGGGGCGCCCGACGGCGGTCGACCTGCAACCGACCATGGCCGACGGCATCGCGATCGGTACCCCGGGGCAGGTGCCGTTCGGGCTCGTGGCGGGACACGGCGTGGAGGTCCGTACGGTCAGTGAGGACCTGCTGTCCCGCGGCCTGCTCCTGGTGCTGGAGCGTGGCAAGCTCATGGTGGAGCCCGCGGGCGCGGCCGGTGTGGCCGGGTTGCTGGCCGCCGCACCAGGGGAGTTCGCCGGACCGATCGTCCCGGTGCTCAGCGGCGGGAACATCGATCCGCTCGTGCTGCTCCGGGTGGTCCAGCACGGTCTTGTCGCGGCGGGCCGCTATCTGCAGCTCCGGGTGCGCGTCCAGGACCGGCCCGGCGCGCTGGCCGGTCTCGTCGACGCGATCGCCGCGGCGGGCGCCAACATCGTCCAGGTGGAGCACTCGCGCACCGACGTCTCCCTGTCGGTGTCGGAGGTGCTGGTCAATCTTCAGGTGGAGACCAAGAGCGCGGAGCACCGGACGTCCGTCGTCGAACGCCTGCGCCAGGACGGCTTCGCCGTCGACGTCACGTAGCCGCGGTCCACAGCCCGCCGACGGCGCCGGGCGCGGCCCGTCCGGCCGACGGGGAAAGACGCCGGCCCGCGGGCCGGGGCGCAGGACGACGAAGGCACGCCGCGGTCCGTTCACCGTGGCGTGCCCTCGTCGTCGGGAGCCGTGGTTCCGCCGACCCGGAGAGCGGGCACGGCAGGGGAGAGGTTCAGGCGAACGGCTTGGCGTCCATGATCTCGACCTCGATCGTCTTGCCGTTCGGTGCCTCGTAGCTGGTCCTGTCGCCGACCTTCTTCTCCACGATGGCCGCGCCGAGCGGGGAGGTGGGGGAGAAGACGTCCATGTCCGTGTCACCTGCCATCTCGCGGGACCCCAGCAGGAACGTCTCGTTGTCGCCGAAGATCGACACCGTGACGACCATGCCGGGCTGCACCGTGCCGTCGTCGGACGGCTGACCCACCTGGACGGTACGCAGCTTCTCCGTGAGTTCCTTGATGCGGGCCTCGTTCTTCGCCTGCTCCTCGCGAGCGGCGTGGTACCCACCGTTCTCCTTGAGATCGCCCTCGTCGCGTGCGGCGGCGATGCGCTCGGTGATCTCCGCGCGGTAAGGGCCGGAAAGGCGCTCCAGCTCGGCCTGAAGCCGGTCGTACGCGTCCTGGGTGAGCCAGGTGACAGAGGTGTCGGTCACGGAAGCTCTCCTTTCGTGGTAGCTCGTTCGAGCGGCGGTGGGGCACCGACAACGCGCAAGACCCGCCGAACGGGAAAGCACGCACGTGCCCGTTCAGCGGGTCTCTACAGCGTGTGAAACGTCAATTCTATCAACGAACCGCCCGGTAAGTGTCAAGGGCTTACCGAGCAGCGGTCGACGATGCCGGTCGTCGCCTCCTGAGTGGTCCGCACGTCGGCGGTGACCCGGACGGCGTCACGCTCGTCCGGCCCCACCTCGACGTCGAGGGATCCCACCTCGGCGTAACTCGGGTTGAGGGCCGTGACGGTGCACACCGCCGTCGTCCCCGGCGGCATCATCACGTCGAACGTCACCGACACCAGCTCGGCGCTCTCGACGGAGAACCCCACGTCCCGGAAGGAGACCGGGTTGCGTTGCGCGTCGGACCAGGCGAACCAGGCGGCGCCGGCGACGCCGACGGCGAGTGCCGCCGCGATCGCGATCCGCGCACCGACCGACAGGCGCGGTCGGCCGGACGGCCCGGTCTCGCGCGCCGGGCGGCCGTAACGGTCTGCTAGGGGGTCGGAGCTCATAGTGACATGATGGTGCATGTCGCCGACATCGACGAAGGGGCCGCCGCGAAGCAGGCGCGCGGCGCCGCTCGGTGTCGGACGAGAACATTGCCGTCGACTGCCGGCCGGGAGGTCCAGGTGTCCGAATCCGAGCGCGAGCCGCTCCGCCTCATGGCGGTGCACGCGCACCCCGACGACGAGTCGAGCAAGGGGGCCGCGACCACGGCCCGCTACGCGGCCGAGGGCGTGGAGGTTCTCGTCGTCACCTGTACCGGAGGAGAACGGGGCGACATCCTCAACCCGTCGTACGTCGTGCCCGACGGGCACGAGTTCGACTCGCTCGACGGGCGTCACGCGGTGCGCCGTGAGGAGATGGCCCGCTCGGCCGCCGCGCTCGGCGTGCGGCACCGCTGGCTGGGCTTCGTCGACTCCGGACTGCCCGAGGGAGACCCGCTGCCCCCGCTGCCCGAGGGCTGCTTCGCGCTCGTGCCGCTCGAAGAGGCCTCGGAGCCGCTGGTCCGCCTGGTGAGGGAGTTCCGGCCGCATGTCATGACGACCTACGACCCGTCGGGCGGCTATCCCCACCCCGACCACATCAAGTGCCACGAGGTGTCGGCCGAGGCGTTCGCCGCCGCCGGGGACGCGGCGCGGTATCCGGACGCCGGCGAACCGTGGGAGCCCATGAAGCTCTACTACAACCACGGGTTCTCGATGGAGAGCCTGCGTGCGGTGCACGAGGCCATGGAGGGCGCCGGACTGGAGTCCCCGTTCGGCGACTGGATCGAGTCCCGCGCGGCGCGCGAGATCCCGGAGCGTGAGGTCACGACGTACGTGCCCGTGTCCGGCTACTTCTCCCACCGCGACGACGCCCTGCGTGCGCACGCCTCGCAGATCGACCCGGACGGCTTCTTCTTCGCGGTCCCCCGCGACATCGAGGCCGACGTGTGGCCCTGGGACGAGTACGAGCTCGCCGTGTCGAACATCCCGCTCCCCGAGCGCGCGCCCGGAGAGCACGAGGACGACCTGTTCGCGGGCGTGCGCGAGGCCCTCGACGCCGAGCGGGCGGCCGGCGACGAGGGCCGGGAGCACGCGCAGGTGAACGCATGAACGAGGCTCTGTCCATGGCGGCGGTCGCGAGCACGCGCTGGGCCGAGATCGTCGCCGCGGCGCCGTCGCCCGACCCGACCGAGGGCGTGCTGCGGCCCGGCCTCGAGGAGACGGACATCACGCCCGGGCTCGTGGGGTTCCTCGTCACGTTCGCCGTCGCGGTCGCCTGCGTGTTCCTCTTCCTGTCGCTGACGCGGCACCTGCGCAAGGCGCGCCGCAACGCGGAGGAGCAGGGCCTGGACGTCGAGAGGCGCAAGGGGATCGAGATCCGGCGGGACGTCGACCACCGCCCCCCGGCCGACCGCTACCCGCGCGACAGCCAGGGTCACATCGACATCCCTCCCGGCGGCGTGGGGCCGGTGTGAGAGATCGGGACCCTGGGAGGAGCGGCACGGCGTCGGACGGCGTCCCAGGCGTCGTCGGTGACGTGAGCGCGGAGAAGGTCCGCGTCACGGTCGCGCAGCTGACGGTCTCCGACGACGCCGCCGCGAACCGGGAGACGGCGGTATCGGCGTTCCGCGAGGCGGCGCGGGTGAAGGCGCAGCTGCTGGTGCTGCCGGAGTACGCCGCGGCGTACGACCCCCGCGGTGTCGGCGCCGAGCACGCCGAACCCCTCGACGGGCCGTATGTCTCCCTGCTGCGCCGGCGTGCCGCCGAGACCGGCGTCTCGGTGATCGCCGGGCTCGCGCTGCCTGCCGGCGAAGGTCGCGCGGCCAACGCCCTCGCGGTCGTGGACCGTGAGGGCGTCCTGGCCGGCGTGTACCGGAAGGTGCACCTCTACGACGCGTTCGGAACGCGTGAGTCGGACCGCCTGGAGCCCGGCCCGGCCGGCGCGGACCCGGTCACCCTGACGCTCGGCGGTCTCAGATTCGGTGTGCTGACCTGCTACGACCTTCGCTTCCCGGAGTCGGCGCGGCGCGTCGTGGACGCCGGGGCCGACGTCCTGGTCTACCCGGCGGCCTGGATGGCCGGGCCGCTGAAGGTGGACCACTGGCACACCCTGCTGCGGGCACGGGCGATCGAGAACACGGCGATCGTGCTCGGCGTCGGGATGGCGGGCAAGAGCGTCACCGGGCGATCGCTCTTGGTCGGGCCCGACGGCGTCGTCGGTCTGGAGCTGGGGGACGGGCCTGAGATCAGGACCGTCGACCTGGACCCGTCAGGCGTCGCGGCGGCCCGCCGGACCAACCCGTCCCTGGCCAACCGCCGCTACGCCGTCGTCCCGAGGTAGCGCCCGGTACGCGGGGCCCGGCCGCCGAGGAGAGCCGGGCTCAGGACAGCACCGCCAGGTAGATCGCCGCGACGTGCGAGGCGAAACCGATGACCGTGAGCACGTGGAAGATCTCGTGGAAGCCGAACCAGCGCGGGCTGGGGTCCGGCCTCTTCGTCGCGTAGACCACGGCGCCCAGCGTGTAGGCGAGGCCTCCGGAGATGACCAGCCAGACCACGGCGGGCCCGCCGGCCTCCCAGAACGGCTTCATGTAGCCGACGGCCACCCAGCCGAGCGCCACGTAGATCGGCGTGTAGACCCAGCGGGGTGCGTGCAGCCACACGATGCGGCCGATCAGCCCGGCCAGCGCACCGCTCCAGACGATCCACAGCAGGATCGTGGCGTCGCGCTCGTCCAGCAGGGTGACCGCGAGCGGCGTGTACGTGCCGGCGATGATGAGGAAGATGTTGGAGTGGTCGGCGCGTCGCAGGATCCCCTCCACCTTCGGCGACCACGTGCCGCGGTGGTACACGGCGCTGGTGCCGAACAGCAACGCCGCCGTGAGGCCGAAGACCGCGACGGACCACTTGGCGGCCGCTCCCGGCGCGAGCACCACCAGCGTGATGCTCGCCGCGAGGGCGAACGGGAACGTGCCGGCGTGGATCCAGCCGCGCAGGTGGGGTTTGATCTTCCGCTCCACCGTGTCCGACACGGTCGTGGAGATCGTCTGCACGACACCGGTCACGCTGCCACGCACGTCGTCGAAGGTGTCGCCGACCCGGTCGAAGGTGTCGGACACCTTGTCACGGACGTTCTCGACAGGGCCTGACGACGGCCGGCGGGGCTCGTTCGCTGTTGGTGCCATCTGTCATCTCCTTCGCTCGGCCGACGGCAACAACCTACGGTAGCGTAGGTTGTTGCCAGGCTAGGCCGCGGATCCCGGGACTGGCGTCCGCGGTGTGAAGATCCTGCGGCGGGTTGGCGCGAGGGCCCGTGCTATACGGATGCCGGGGCGCGGTAGCGTTTTCCCGTGCTTCTGCCCTCACCTCTCTACCGACTGTACGAGCGCCGTCTCGCGCGCAGCCTCGTCGGTGCCTCGCTTCCTCGGCACATCGGCGTGATGCTCGACGGCAACCGGCGTTGGGCGAAGTCGTTCGGCGAGACCGCGGCCACGGGGCACCGGCGGGGTGCCGACAAGATCGCGGACCTGCTCGGCTGGGCGGAGCCGCTGGGTATCGAGGTCGTGACGCTGTGGATGCTCTCCACGGACAACCTGAGCCGCTCGGCCGCCGAGCTGGAGAACCTCCTGGAGATCATCGAGGACGCGGTCCGTGACCTCGCGGAGTCCGGTCGCTGGCGTCTGCGTGCCATCGGCCGGCTGGACCTGCTGCCGGAGCGTCTCTCGCGGACTCTGCGCCAGGCGCAGGAGGCGACGTCCGGCGTCGGCGGGCTGCAGGTGAACGTGGCCATCGGCTACGGCGGCCGGCAGGAGATCGCCGACGCGGTCCGTTCCTACCTCACCGAGGAGCTGAAGAACGGCGCGACGCTGGAGGAGCTCGCCGAGCGCACCGACGTCGAACACATCGCCGAGCACCTGTACACGCGTGGCCAGCCCGACCCGGAGCTGGTGATCCGTACGTCGGGCGAGCAGCGGGTCGGGGGGTTCCTGATGTGGCAGTCGATGCACTCGGAGTACTACTTCTGCGAGGCGTACTGGCCGGCGTTCCGGCGGGTCGACTTCCTGCGCGCGCTGCGGGACTTCTCCCAGCGGGAGCGTCGCCTCGGGCGCTGAGTTCCGGCCTCCACGAGCCCTCGAGCCGCGCGCTTCCTGGCGCGGCTTGCCGCGTCGGGGCGCCCGTCCTGAAAGTCTGCACCATATGAGTCCTTCCTGCGGAAATCTGAGCCGCCCTGGGGTAGCGTGCCAGTCGAAGCAGGAGAGGATCACACCCGATGACAGTGAGAGAACGGCCTGCTCCCACGCCGCGCGAGGCAGCGGAGGCATGGGAGTCGCTCTTCCGGACACAGGTGACCTTGATGCGCCGGTTGCTCGCCGATGACATCTGGGACGAACTGAGCATGCGCGAGTACGACGTGCTGTTCACGCTCTCCGGCGGTTCGGGCTCGATGCGGCTGCGAGACCTGAACGAGAACATCCTCATGGCGCAGTCGTCCCTGTCGCGCCTGGTGGACCGCCTGGAACGGCGGGGGCTGGTGCGGCGCGAGTCCGCGCCCGAGGACGGCCGGGGCGTGAAGGTGGTGCTCACCGACGACGGCGTCCGGCTGCAGAAGGAGGTGGGACTGCGGCACGTGCGGTCGATCGCGCACTACGTCGGTTCCGCGATGCGGGCCGACGACCTCGCGACGCTGCGCACGCTGCTCGACAAGCTGCGTGCGGCGCAGTCCGCCGTTCCTGACCGGCCGAGGGCCGTCGCCACGTAGCGCGACCTGGTGTGTCCGCCGGACGGGCGGTGCGTCAGGGGCTGACGCGGGTGATCGCGTCCGCGACCTCCCGGACGGCGACGCGCGACATGGCGGCCCGGCGTCCCATCAGGTGGATGTCCCGCTCCAGCGGATCCGCGAAGGGCAGGATCCGCACCGCGTACCGCTGGTCGACGGCGAGCCGTGGCAGCAGCGTCACCGCCAGGCCGGCCTCCACGTAGCGCAGCAGCGAGCCGTGCGACATGCACCGTGCGGCGATCCGCGGGCGGAACCCCGCGCGGAGGCAGAGACGCTCGGCCAGGTCCGCCAGGTGCGCCCCCGGTTTCTCGAACGCCCAGGTGGCGTCCGCCAGTGCGGGAAGGCGGACGGCGTCGGCTCCGTGGCCGGGCGCCGGTACGCCCGGTACCGTCACGTCCTCGCCCAGCACGAGCACGACGTCGTCCCGCGTCAGCGACGTGCGCACGAGGTCGGGATCGGACGGCTCGGGGGAGTCCTCGAAGTCTCCGCTGACCGCCAGGTCGACCTCGCCGCGGCGCAGCGCGGGCAGCGCCTCCGACGGCTCGGCCTCCGTCAGCACGACGGCGATGCGTGGGTGCGTGGCACGCAGACGCCGTACCGCGGGGATCAGAATGGTGTGGAGCACGCTGGTGAACGCGGCGACCCGCACGGTACCGGTGGGCTCGGAGTGCAGACCCGCGATCTCCGCCTCGACCGACTCGATGTGGTCGAGGATCTCCGTCGCGTGCCGGGCCAGCTCCAGCCCGACCGGCGTCAGGCGGACCCGGCGGCCGGCCCGTTCCAGGAGGTGCGCACCGGATTCCTTCTCCAGGGTGGCGAGCTGCTGCGAGACGCTCGACGGGCTCAGGTGCAGCGCCTCGGCCACGGCGCGTACCGTCCCCAGCTGGTGGAGCTGGCGCAGCAGGTGAAGGCGCCAGGGATCGAGCATGCGGCACCGGACCTCTCTGTTCGGTTTCTCCGAACATTCTATTCGCAGATGTGACCTGGACCGCACAGCGGGACCGGCCTACCGTCGAAACATGAAGATCGGAATACCCACCGAGATCAAGAACAACGAGAACCGCGTCGGCATCACCCCCGCCGGCGCGCATGAGCTCGTTCGCCGCGGCCACCAGGTCCTCGTCCAGGCGGGCGCCGGGACCGGTTCGGGCTTCACCGACGAGGCCTATCACGTGGCCGGAGCCGTCACGCTCGCCACCGCCGACGAGGTCTGGGCGGACTCCGACATGGTCGTCAAGGTCAAGGAGCCCATCGAGCCGGAGTATCGACGGCTGCGCGCCGACCAGGTGCTGTTCACCTATCTGCACCTCGCGGCGTCGGAGCCGTGCACGCGTGCGCTGCTCGACGCCGGCACGACCGCCATCGCGTACGAGACCGTCCAGCTCCCGGACCGCTCGCTCCCGCTGCTCGCGCCCATGAGCGAGGTCGCCGGCCGGCTCTCGATCCAGACGGGTGGCTACCACCTGCTGCGGGCGGCCGGCGGCGCGGGCGTCCTCATGGGCGGCGTCCCGGGCACGCCCGAGGCGAAGGTGCTGGTGGTCGGCGGCGGTGTGGCCGGCGAGCACGCGGCGGCCAACGCTCTGGGCATGGGCGCCGACGTGACCGTCGTCGACATCTCCCTGCCGCGCCTGCGTGAGCTCGACCACCGGTTCCACGGGCGGCTCCACACCCGCTACTCCACTCAGTACGAGATCGCCGAGCAGGTGGAACGGGCCGACCTCGTCATCGGCTCCGTCCTGGTACCGGGCGCCGCCGCGCCCAAGCTGGTCACCGACCAGATGGTGAAGGCGGCAAAGCCGGGAACCGTGTTCGTGGACATCGCCATCGACCAGGGCGGCTGCTTCGAGGGGTCGCACCCGACCACGCACGACGACCCGACCTACGGTGTGCACGACGCCCTGTTCTACTGCGTCGCGAACATGCCCGGCGCGGTGCCCCAGACGTCCACGCGTGCGCTGACCAACGCGACCCTGCCGTACGTCGTCGCCCTCGCGGACCAGGGCTGGAAGGCCGCGCTGGCCGCGGACCGGTCCCTCGCCCAGGGCCTGAGCACCCACGCCGGCGAACTCCGCAGCAAGGAGGTCGCCGACGCCCTGGGCCTCGAGCACGCCTGACCTCCGCCGTCCGTCGTGCGGGTGTGAATGCGGTCGGTCCGGTGTCGAGCGGTCGG
>NZ_JAFMPK010000049.1:0-13400 GCF_017349295.1 Myceligenerans salitolerans | reverse complement strand
CCGCACGGACATCGGACCGACCGCATCGGGGCACGGGTCCGGCGCGTCGCGGGCTGGCGGGTGAGGGACGGCAGGTCGTACGTTGGAGGGCATGGCTCAGGAGGGTGCCGAGGAGGCGGCCGAGATCGTCGTCGTGCCCGCCAACGAGGCGTCCTGGGAGGACCTCCGCGCGGTGTTCGGGGAGGCTGGCGTTCCCGCGTGGTGCCAGTGCCAGTGGTTCAAGTTCCCGCGTCGGGAGATGGACGCGCTCGACCGCTCCGCGCGGCAGGACCATCTGCGGGAGCAGACGGCGTGCGGTGACCCGGACGCGCCGTCGACCAGCGGTCTCGTCGCTTTCCTCGACGGGGTGCCGGCCGGCTGGTGCGCCGTCGAACCGCGGACCGCCTACCCCCGGTTACGGACGTCGCGGCTGGTGTGGTCGGGACGCTCCGAGGACCCCGACGACGCCGCGGTCTGGGCCGTGACGTGCTTCGTCACCCGCAAGGGCTACCGGCAGCGGGGGATCGGCACGGCGCTGGCCCGGGCGGCGGCCGGCTTCGCACGGGATCGCGGGGCGGCCGCGGTCGAGGGCTACCCGCTCCTGCCTCGCCTGCCCGGCGCGGGGCGCAACAGCTCCGGGGACCTGTTCGTCGGGAGCGTCGGCATGTTCGAGTCCGCCGGATTCCGTGAGGTGAGCCGGCCCACCGGGCGTCGCGCCGTGATGCGCCTGGAGTGGTGACGCCTTCGCCGGCTGGGACGCCTCGGCAGGCGAGCCGTCCCGGCGTGCCACCCGCTCGTCCCTCTACGATCGGGGCCGTGAACACCCCGCGTGTCGTCGTAGCCCCCGACTCCTTCAAAGGCAGCCTCAGTGCCGCCGAGGTCGCCGCCCGCATCGCCGACGGCGTCCACGCGGCCCGGCCCGACGCTGTCGTCACCTCGCTGCCCATGGCGGACGGCGGCGAAGGCACTCTGGAGACGCTGCTCGCCGCCTGGGGTGTCACGCCCCGGGAGATCGACACGGTCGATGCCATCGGGCGGCCCCGGCGGGCCAGGTGGGCCACCTCGCCCGACGGTCGCACCGGTGTCGTCGAACTCGCCGAGGCCAGCGGGCTTCCGCACGTCAGCGACGTGCCACTGCAGCCCTTGCACGCGAGTACCCGCGGCACCGGCGCGGTCGCCCGCGCCGTCCTCGACGCCGGCGTCGAGGAGGTCCTCGTCTGTCTCGGTGGATCAGCCTCCACCGACGGTGGCGCCGGAATCCTCACCGGACTCGGCGCGAGGCTCGTCGACGACGACGGCGCCGACGTGCCCGACGGCGGCGAGGGCCTCGCGCGGGTCGCCCGCATCGACCTCGACGCTCTGCACCCGCGGGCCCGGGAGGTCCGCTGGCGGCTCGCCGTCGACGTCACCAACCCGCTGATCGGCGAGCACGGCGCCGCCCACGTGTTCGGCCATCAGAAGGGCGCGAGCGACGGCGAAGCGGCCTATCTCGACGAGGCGCTGCGCCGCTGGGCCGACGTCCTCGAACGTCAGACGGGCGTGCGCACCCACGACACCCCCGGCGCCGGCGCGGCCGGTGGCGTGCCGTCGGGACTCGTCTCCGTGCTCGGCGCGGAGACCGAGCAAGGTGCCCTGCTCGTCGCCCAGGCGATCGGGCTTCCTGAGGCGCTGGCCGATGCCGATCTGGTGTTCACCGGTGAGGGTTCGTTCGACTCGCAGTCGGTGCGCGGCAAGGTGGCGGACGGCATCGCGCGCCTGGCCGCGGCGGCGCCGGCGAAGCCACCCGTGGTCGTGGTGGCGGGCCAGGTCCTCCTGCCTGCGCCCCTGACCTGGGAAGCGGGTATCGCGGCCGCGTTCTCGATCGCTCCCGGCCCGGTCGAGCTGGACGACCTGCTCCACCGCACCCCGGCCCGGCTGACGGACCTGGCGGCCCAGGTCGCACATCTCTCCCTGCCCCCCGCCCCCCACCTCTGACCGGCTTCTGACACGCTCGCCACGTGTGGCTGCCTCGCACGTGTGGCTGCCTCGCACGTGTGGCCTGCCCTGTACTTCTGACCCACTCCGCACCTTTGGCCAACTCCGCACCTTTGGCGCACCCCCATCTCAACCCCCCCCCCGACCCTCGACCTCGACCCCACCCCCTCCACACGCCGCCCCCGTCGGCCGCCCACCAGGGCGACCACGCCATTCTGCGGGGTTGTGAGCGCTCCCACAGCACGGAATGGCGTGGTCGTGCTGGGGGACCGCCTGGAATGGCGTGGTCGTGCTGAGGTCGCCCGCCGATGGCGTGTCGTGCTGCGGGAACTCCCGGTGCCGTGGTCGGTGTTCATCTCGGGGCCGGGGAAGCCTTTCCGACCGCGGCTGGGGAAGCCTTCCCGACCGCGGCCGGGGCTCGATCGGCCAGCGGGGCTGCCGCGATCACGGCCACGACCTGGATCACGCCCGTGGCCACGAGAACCGGGCCCGCACCGAACGCGCCGATGACCGCGCCGCCGATCAGGAGCCCGGCGGACGCGCCGCCGTTGTGCAGCACGGTCTCCGCGGTGAAGGCCGCGCGCCGGGCGTCGCCCGTCGTCCGCTCCGTGATGAGCGCGTTGAGCGCGGCGATCCCGAACGGGATGGTGGTCCCGCCCAGGGCGGCGACGGCGGTCACGGCGACCAGATCAGGCGCCGCCAGGGGGAACATCAGGAACGAGAGTCCGAGCACCGCCCAGGAGACGAGGATCGCCGGCATGCGCGGGACACGGTTGACGACCAGCGGGACGAGGAACGACGCGCCGACCGTGGCGGCGCCGTAGCCGGACATCGCGGCGGCGACGATCTGCCCGGGCCGGTCGAGCTCGGCACCCAGCAACGCGAGGCCCAGCGGGAACGCGAACCACGTGATACCGCCGACACCGGCCAGGACGATGCCGATCGCCAGGTCACGGTCGGCGCGGAGCACCGACCGGATCGTGGCGTGGTCCCGGGAGACGGGTGTCGTCGCCGTGTCCGGCGACGTAGACGTCTCCCGCCGCGTCGTCGCGTCCTGCGCCACGACGGCGGCCCGCGAACCACCCGCGGCGTACCCATCGCTCGGGGCGGCGCGGCCGTCGCCGTGCCCGTCGTCGAGACCGTCGTCGGCCCGTCCGGTCGCGCCCGGTACGGTGACGATCGCGGCCGCCGCGAGTCCTACCGCGGCCGCCTCGCACCAGAGGAGCGGTGCCGCGCCCCAGACGACGAGCAGCCAGGCGCCGAGCGGCGGCGCGAAGATCATCGACGACCGGTGCGCCATGTCCTGCCAGGCGAGGGCTTTGGCGCCCACGCCCGGCCCGACGTCGTCGGCGAGGTCGGCGGTGAGAGATCTCTGGGCCGGCGCGAGCAGCGCGCCGGTCGCACCGGTGACGAAACCGGTGACACACAGGACGACGGCGTTCACCGCTCCGGCGGCGGCCGCGACGGGAACCAGGGCGAGGCCTGCGGCCTGGATCAGGAGCAGCAGCGACAGGGCCTTTCCGGACGTCAGGAGGTGCCGGAACGGCCGCCCCCACCATGCCGAGGTCAGCAGGGGAAGGCCGGCGAACCCACCGACCAGGCCTGTGGTCCAGGCGTCGCCGGTCTGTTCGAGGGCGACGAGCGGCAGCGCGACGGCGGTGATCCGCTGGCCCGTCCACGTGACGAAGGTGGTGCCCGTGAGCATCAGGAGGTGACGATCCACGCCTTCGATCCTGCGCACCGGGACAGCGCCCCGGTAGACGCCGGTCGGCCACCGCGGCTCATAGAGTAGACCTATGACGTCATTGCCCAGTGTCGAGGACCTACGTCTCGTCGACGCCGTCGCGCGGCACGGGTCGCTCGGTGCGGCCGCGCGCGAGCTGCTGATCACCCAGCCGTCGGCGAGCCAGCGTCTCGCCGCGCTGGAACGTCGTCTCGGAACGCGCCTGTTCGACCGCGACACCACCGGGGCCCGCCCGACCGCCGCCGGCCGGGAGTTCTGCGCGCAGGCCGAGCACATCCTCGATCACCTGAGAGGTATCGGCGAACGGTCGCTCGCCGCCGCACAGTCGCGCACGGTCTCGGTCGGGACGCTCCCGAGCCTGGCCGGCACCCTCTTCGCGGTGCTCGACGTGCTGCTCGACGACGTGGTCGTGCAGCCCGAGGTGGAGCACGGCCCGCGGCTGCTGGAGTGGGTGGAGCGTGGCGCGCTCGACGCGGCGTTCGTGACCATCGCCGGGCAGGTTCCGCTGGCCCGCGGACTCGTCGTCACCGAGGTGGGTGGGCACGACCTGGTCACGCTCCTTCCCCAGGGCGCGCCGTCGCCGTCCGGCGCGAAACGGCCCTATGCGGGACAGACGGTGGTGTACTGCGCGCTGGACCTCGCGGCGGACGTCCTGCACCGCCGGCTCGCCGAGCTCGGTGCGCACGTGCGGCGGGGCGCGACCGCGGAGTCCGCCGTCCGGGCGGCCCGCGAGAGGCGTTGCGCCGCCGTCGTCCCCGACATGGTGGCCGGCTGGTACGCGGCCCCCGGCGACCGGATCGAACGCGCTCCGGTCCGCGGCCGCGTCACCTTGTCCGTGGTGAGCCGTAGTCCCGCGCCCCCGGAGGTCCTCGGCGTCCTGCCGGCCCTCCGGGAGCGGCTGGCCAAGGGCAACGTCCATGCCCGGCCGATGTGAGACGGCGTGGGCGCAGGTCTCGCCGGCGTCGCCGGTCTTCGCCGGCCACGGGTTCTGACAACCCGTCCGGTCGATGTCACGTCCGCGAACCACGCCGTAGCGCGATCGCCGTCCGCCGCCGGTGGGAGGATGAGCGCATGGCCTCTTCCCTCCAGCCCGCGGCCGCGGCGGAGTCCGCGACGCCGGTCACCGCGCCCGCGACCGCAGTCGCACCACAGGACGTCGCTCCGTACGATGCCCTCTTCCTCTACTCGTTCGGTGGCCCCGACAAGCCCGAGGACGTCGTCCCGTTCCTCCGGAACGTCACGGCGGGCAAGGGCATCCCCGACGAGCGGCTCGAGGAGGTCGGTGAGCACTACTACCAGTTCGGCGGCAAGAGCCCGATCAACGAGCAGAACCTCGCGCTCAAGGCCGCGCTCGAGGCGGAGCTCGCGCGCCGCGGCCTCGATCTGCCCGTCGTCTGGGGCAACCGGAACTGGGCGCCCTACACCACGGACGCGATCGACGAGCTGGAGCGGCTCGGCGCGAAGCACGCCGTCGCCCTCGTGACCTCCGCGTACAGCAGCTACTCCGGCTGCCGCCAGTACCGCGAGGACCTCGCGGTCGTCCTGCGCGAACGCGGGCAGCTCGGGTCGGACGGTTCCACCGGGGTGCAGTTCGACAAGATCCGCCCGTACTTCAACCACCCCGGCTTCGTCCAGGCCAACATCGACGCCGTGCTGGATGCGTACACCGCGCTCGCCGCCGCGGGAGGCTCCGGCCAGCGGGCACGTCTCGTCTTCGTGACGCACTCGATCCCCGACACGATGGAGGCGGCGTCCGGGCTCTGGCAGGCGCCCTACTCGCGTCAGCACGAGAGCGTCGCCGCCCTGGTCACGTCGGCGGTCTCCGAGCGGCTCGGGCACGACGTCGCCTGGGACCTCGCCTACTGCTCCCGCTCCGGCCCGCCGAGCCAGCCGTGGCTCGAGCCCGACATCAACGACCACCTCGAGGCGCTCGCCGCCGACGGCGTCCGGGACGTGGTCATGTCACCGATCGGGTTCGTCAGCGACCACATGGAGGTCGCCTACGACCTCGACACCGAGGCCCTCGCCACGGCGAAGGAACTCGGCATCACGGCCGTGCGCGCCGGAACCGTCGGCACGCGCGAACCGTTCGTCCGCGGCCTGGTCGACCTCCTGCTGGAACGCGCGGCGCTCGCGCGCGGTGAGGAGGTCGTCGAGGCCACGGTCGGAGACCTTCCGGCGGTGCCGTCCGTGGACCGCCCGAACTGCTGCCTGCGGCGCCACGAGGAGCCCACCGGCATTCCCGCACTCTGCTCGGAGGACATGTACCAGTGAGCGAAAGCACCCTGCCCGGCGACGCGACGCCGGGCGACCACCACGTCCACGGCGACACGGGCCGGAAGGTCGACGCCGACGCCATCAACGCGACCATCCGCTACACCATGTTCTCGGTGTTCAGCCTCACCGAGACGCTTCCGCGAGACGAGAGCGAGCGCAAGGCGCTCGTCGCCGAGGCGGAGGACGAGGTCTGGGACGGCGGCACCCCAGCATCCGGGACGACGCCGGACGCCGGGCGCGACAGCGCGCGGGCGGACGGAGACCTCGTGGTCCGCGGCTGGTACGACGTGGGCGGGCTGCGTTCCGACGCCGACCTCATGCTGTGGACCCACGGGCCGACCATCGAGGCGGTGCAGGGCGCGTACCAGCGCCTGCGCGCCACGACGCTCGGGCGGTACCTGGAGCCCGTGTGGTCGGTCGCCGCGCTGCACCGCCCCGCCGAGTTCAACCGCGGCCACGTGCCGGCGTTCCTGGCGGGCGAGCAGCCACGCGAGTACCTGTGCGTGTATCCGTTCGTGCGGTCCTACGACTGGTACCTCCTGCCCGACGCCGAGCGCCGCGCCATGCTGCGCGACCACGGCATGGCGGCCGCCGGGTACAAGGACGTGCGCGCCAACACGGTCTCCGCGTTCGCCCTGGGCGACTACGAGTGGATCCTCGCCTTCGAGGCGGCGGAGCTGCACCGCATCGTGGACCTCATGCGCGATCTGCGTGCCACCGAGGCGCGCCGCCACGTGCGTGAGGAGACGCCGTTCTTCACCGGCCCCCGCACGACGCTGGAGGACTGGGCGGCCCGCCAGCCTTCGAGCTGATCGCGCCCCGGCGAAGGTGCCGTGCTCGGGGGCGGGTGAGCCTCGCCCGCCTCCGGAGTCAGGGTCGGCGGGCGACGACCACCGTCGCGCCCAGGTCGTCGTCGGAGACGACGCGTGGCGTGAGCCCTGCCTCACGGGCCGCGCTCGCTGTGGTCTCCGCCTGGTCGTGGCCGGTCTCGAAGAGCAACGTGCCCCCGGGACGGAGCCAGGCGGGGGCGGCCGCGATCGCGCGGCGGAGTACCGCGAGGCCGTCGGTGCCGCCGTCGAGCGCGAGGAGCGGTTCGTGCTCGCGGGCCTCGCGGGGCATGAGCGCGATCGCCTCGCTCGGTACGTAGGGCGCGTTGCACAGCAGGACGTCGACCCGGCCCCGGAGCGATCGCGGGAGTGGCGCGTCGAGGTCGCCGTCGTGCACGACGGCGGTCAGCCGTCCGGCCCGCGGGCCGGGCCCGGCAACCAGCCCGGCGAGATTCTGCCGCGCGGCCCCGGTGGCGACGGCGTCGAGGTCCGAGACGTGCAGTTCGACGTCGACTCCGCTGTCCGCCAGGTCGAGCGCGACGGAGCCGCCGAGTGCCCCGCATCCGCAGCAGAGGTCCACGACGACGGCGCCCGCACGCTCGGCTCCGGGCGAGGCTCCGGTCCGGTACCCCGGCCCGTTCGGTGTCCCTGGCGCTTCCGTCGCGGTTCCGGGGAGCCGTCCTGCCCGGCCGGGTGCCCGTGGTTCCATGACGCTCCGGGATAGCCGCCCCTGATCGCCCGGTGTCCCCGTTCCGGACGGGGCGTTTCCGGAGCCCGCTCCCGACGGGTCGCGCAGGCCCGACAGCGCCTCGGAGACGAGGAGCTCGGACCGGCGCCGCGGGACGAAGACCCCGGGCACTACCGTCCACCGCCGCCCGCGGAACTCCGCCCAGCCGAGCACCTGCTCCAGCGGCACACCGGCGATCCGGGCCGCGACCAGGCGCTCGAGGCGCTCGGGATCGGCACGGCCACCGGGTGGCATCCCGGCCGCGTCGGTTCCGGCGCCTGCCGGGATGCCGGCCGCCTCCGTCAGGAGCCGCGCCTCGTCCTCGGCGAACACGCATCCCGCGGCCCGCAGCCGCGCGACGAGCGCAGGATTCTCGTGCACCGGTCGATCGTACGAGACCACGCCGCGAGACCATGCGGCCGGTCCGTTGTCGAGTGGTCGGTCCCTTGTCTGTGCGGTCGGTCCCTCGAGGGACCGACCGCACAGACAAGGGACCGACCGCGGTCGGTGACGGTGCGGACCGACCGCGGTCGGCGGTCAGCCGGATCAGGGGTAGAGGCCGCGGATCTGGTGCGCCTCCGCGACTCTCTGCACGCCGATCGTGATGGCCGCGTCACGGAGGGAGAGGCCCTCGCGCCGCGCCAGTTCGGCCACGCCCCGGTATGCCTGGTGCATCCGGTGCTCGAGCTTCTCGGCGATCTCCTGCTCGGTCCACCAGTACGTCTGGTTCGCCTGCACCCACTCGAAGTAGGACACGACGACGCCGCCCGCGTTCGCCAGGACGTCCGGCACCACGACGACGCCGTTCTTGGCGAGCAGGGTGTCGCCCGCCTCCGTCGTCGGGCCGTTCGCGCCCTCGACCACCCAGTGTGCCCGCACCGTGCCCGCGGTGTGCTCGTCGAGCACGCCCTCGATGGCAGCCGGGGCCAGCACGTCGACGTCGAGCGCGAGCAGTTCGAGGTTCGTGATCGGGTCGGCCTCGGCGAACCCGACGACCGAGCCCGTGGCGCGTACGTGCGCCATGAGGCGTGGCACGTCCAGCCCGCCGTCGTTCCGGATGCCGCCGTACTGGTCGCTGACGGCGACCACCTTCGCACCGCGCTCCGCGAAGATCTCCGCCGCGTGCCCGCCGACCTTCCCGAAGCCCTGGATCGCCACGGTGGTGCCCTCGAGCGGCACGCCCGCGTCCGCGAGGGCGGCAGCCGTGACGTGCACCAACCCCGCGGACGTGGCCGTGCCGCGGCCCAGCGACCCGCCCACGGCGAGCGGCTTGCCCGTGACCACCGCGGGGATCGTGTAGCCCTTGGCGACCGAGTACGTGTCCATGACCCAGGCCATCGTCTGGGCGTCGGTGCCCATGTCGGGGGCCATGATGTCGTTGTCCGGACCGATCATCGGCATGATCTCGGACGTGTAGCGGCGCGTGACGCGCTCCAGCTCGCCGGCCGAGTAGCCGCGCGGGTCGATCGCGACGCCGCCCTTGGCGCCGCCGTACGGCAGGTTCACCACGCCGCACTTCCAGGTCATCCACATCGCGAGGGCACGCACCTCGTCGATCTCCACGTTCGGGTGGTACCGCAGGCCGCCCTTGCCCGGGCCGAGGCTCACGTTGTGCTGCACGCGGAAGCCGTGCAGCACCTCGGTGGTGCCGTCGTCGCGGCGCAGGGGCACGGCGACGTGCATCTCACGGCGCGGCATGCGCAGCATCGTGTGCAGGCCGTCGTCGTAACCGAGGATGTCGACCGCCGCGGCGAGCTGCGCGTGCGCGGTGTCGAGCGCCGAACCGGTGGCCCGCAGGGCTGTCCTGGCCGGCGTGGTGGGAGCGACCGGGGCGGCCTCGGCGGCCTCGGTGGCTGACGTCGTTGTCACATGGTCCTCCGTGGAGAACGGGCGCCGATGCCCTTGTGGGGCCGATGGCGCGGGGTCGTCAGAGCGCGGGATCTGCGCCCTGTCCTCAATCTATCCCTCCACATCTGGGATATGCAGGATGAATGCCGGATCGAATCGTGACGATACGGCAAACATCCCGCCTGACGTTGTGGCCGGTCCGTGAGGGACGGACTCGGGCCGGACGGTCCGCCCGGCGGGCGGCGACGGCTCGGTTCGTCTCTCGTCCACGAGGTACCCACGAGCCGCCGTCGTACACCGTCGTCAGTCGCGGGCGAGCCGCCAGGCGCCCGGCAGCAGCACGCCCGCGAGCACGGCCTTGATCACGTCGCCGATCAGGAAGACGCCGGCACCCGCCATGAAGGCATCCCCGGGCGCCATACCGGCGACGACCGCCAGCCACGGGACGCCGACGGCGTAGATCACGGCGGAACCGGTCGCGAACGCGAGAACGGTGCCGAGCACGCCCCGGTCCATCCCGCGCCGGGCCAGCGCGCCGACGACGGCGCTCGCCGCGACGAAGCCGACCAGGTAGCCGCCGGACGCGCCGAAGAGCACCTCGGCGCCGGCGCCGCCACCGGCGTAGACCGGCAGCCCGAGCAGGCCCACACCCACGTACAGGACCTGGGCGGCGGTGCCGCGGAACGGGCCGAGCGCGGCGGCGCCCAGCAGCACCGCGAAGGTCTGGCCCGTGATCGGTACGGGCAGGCCCGGGATCGGCACGCGGAGCTGGGCGGCCAGTGCGGTCAGAGCGGCGACGGCGACCACGAGGGTGACGTCGCGCGTGATCGCCCGGGCACGGCTCGACTCCGCGGGGATCAGGTCGGCGAGGACGCGGCGCGGGTTCGTGCGGGGCACGAGGGGGAAGGCAAGGCTTGTCATGAACACGACAGTACGAGGCGGTGGGGCACGGCGTCGTGGGGATCAGATGCCCGTGAAAGCGTGGTCAACTTGTGGGGAACCCACAATCGGGCCGGCATCGCGGAGGCGGGGGTCGATCGGTGGTTGAGGGCAATCGGGTGAATTAAAACCTATTCGAGTGGTCTTGACTGATTCATGGTGATGTCACAGGGTGGTCTGCGGCGATGCGATCGTGCTCTCACCAGGGGTGATGGTCGCGCTCGTCCGAGAGGGCCGGTCGCGGTCCGTCGTACGGCCCGTCATGGATGATCCCAGGGGGAAGCTCGCTCGTGTCCCGTTCTGCTCGACCGCTGTGCCCCGCTCCTGTCGTCGGCCGGCGAGCGGTGCTCGGCGCGATGGCGCTCGCGGGGGTTGGCTCACTGCTGGGCTGCCAGGCCGGAGCGTTGTCCCCGGCTCGAACGTCGCACGTGGCGCTGTCGGCTCCTGAGGCACACGGGCGAGCGGCGCTCCTGTCCGCGTCCGCTCGCGGGTCGGAACTGCGTTCGGGGCTGCACGAGCTGGCCGCCCGGGTGCGTGCGGAGCGTGCGGGCATCGTGGGCCTGGGCTCCGGTGTCTTCGACAAGGCCGGTCGTGCAGACCGGCGTCCGGCAGGGCTGACGGAGATGGAGTCGTTCCCCGGAGACGTGTTCGAGCCGGCGCGTGCCGGCGCGGATGTCGTCGTCCAGGTCGACGGCCGCAGCCCCGAGCGTGCGGCCGCGGCACTGGAGTCGGTGCTCAACGGCCTCGACGAGTTCGAGGTGACCTGGCAGTGCGTGCTGTCCCGCCAGCAGAACGAGTCGGTTCACGGGCGAGCGGTGAATCGGAACGTGTTCGGGTTCGCCGAAGGCTTCGCCAACGCACCGGTCCGCGACGACGCCTCGGCCGGCGACGGCTCGGCGGACGCGATCGCGTTGGTCGCTCCCGGACCAGGGCAGCTGGACTGGGCGGTGGGTGGTTCGTTCCTGGCGCTTCGCGTCCTGACCGTGTCCCACGACCTGTGGGACGCGGACCCGGTCGAGGTGCAGGAGCAGATCGTCGGCAGGCGCCGGGACGGATCCTGGCTCGACGGGTCCGGGCGGTTCGAGGAACCGGACTTCGCCGCTGATCCGGAGGGCGCGGTGACGCCGCTCGACTCCCATGTCCGGCTCGCCAATCCGCGTGACGGGAGTCCGGCCCCACGGTTGCTGCGCCGGTCGTGGACGTGGTCGTCGGGCGACGACGGCGCGCAGCCCGGCGAGGGTTTGTTGTTCATGGCGTTTCAGGCGGATCTGGACGAGTTCCGGCTCGTCCAGGAGCGACTCGCCGGTGAGCGCTTGTCCCGGTATGTGCTGGCCACCGGCGGGGGCTACTTCTTCGTTCCCCCGGATCGTGTGGGTGAGCGCGTCTGGGAGGACGTCGTGCTCGGCTGACGGGTGCGGACCGTGTCCCGGCGTCGTCCCCGCTATTGATCGGTTCACCGAAAGGATTCCTCGTGCGCTCACAGTTTCGCCTCGTCGTGGCATCGACGCTCGCTCTGCTCATCGGCATGGGCGCCATGCCCGCGGCCAGCGGTGACGAGCCCGGAACGGGGGCAACGGCGACACCTCTGCCCGGCTCGTCGACCACCGGGGTGCCGTCGCAAGGGTCGTCGTCCGGCACGGACCAGGCGGACACGGGTGGTGCCGACGGGAGGTCCGCCGGCTCCGGCGTCGCCACCGGCGACGGCGCCGCGAGCGTCGCGGTCGCCGAGGACGCCGGTCCGGCCGAGTACATGTATGACGCCGCGGGACGACTGGTGGCGGTGGTCTCGGACGAGACCGGCGAGGTCGCCGAGTACTCGTACGACGCGACAGGAAACATCACGGGTGTGGAGCGGCGCCCCGACTCGGAACTGTCGGTCCTGTCGGTGGTTCCGCTCACGGCTTCCACGGGGGACGAGGTCGTGGTCCGGGGGACCGGATTCACCTCTGGGCTGGCCGTCACCGTCGGCGGCGAGGCCGTGACGGTGCAGGACGTGACCGCTACCTCGGCTTCGTTCCTGGTGCCCGACGGCGCATCGGGTGGCCGGGTCGCCGTGACCGTGGGCGGGGACTCGGCCTCCGGCCCCGGGCTCACGGTCATGGAAGGGCCATCGATCACGCAGATCTCCCCGCTGTCCGGACTGCCCGGTACGGAGGTCGAGATCACCGGGTCCGGGTTCGCGGCGGAGGCGCAGGACAACGTCGTGTCCATCGGGGGTCAGCTCGCGGAGGTCGTCTCCGTGACGCCCACCACGGTGCGGGCGGTCGTTCCGGTCTCGGCCGGGTTCGGCAAGGTCAAGGTTCGCACGCCGGCGGGTGACGCCGCCTCGGACGACGAGTTCCTGGTGTCGATCGAGGGGGTGGACATCTCGGCGATCGAGTCCGTGCAGCGCGTCGAGGTGGGCGGCGATCCGATCGACGTGCGCGTGACCGAGGCGGGGAATGCCGCGCTGGTGGTGTTCGACATGCCGGAGGGCCGGCATGTCGACCTCGGAATCACCGGTGCGACCTTCTCCGGGTACACCGACTACGGCTACGTGGGGCCGGACGGCCAGGAGCGGATGCACTTCCTGAGCAACGGCGAGGCACTCAGGCAGGTGACAGGCGCAGCGGGTCGCACCTATGGGCTCATCGTGGAACCGGAGGACGCGGGCCAGGTCACGGTCACGCTCTCGGAGCCGGTGGGCGGGGACCTGGCCACCACCGGGGCATCGACCGTCGTGGCACTTGAGAGGCCCGGTCAGACGGCACGTACCACGATCGACCTGTCGGCCGGGGACGATCTGACACTGACGGCTTCGGAAGCCTCGATCGGCTATCGGTACATCGAGGTGTTCGGACCCGACGGGGAGTCCGTCGACAGTGCCTTCGGGTCCGGGACGTCGCAGGTGTTCAACGTCGACGCGATTCAGGAGGCCGGAACCTACACGGTCCAGGTCCGCCCCACGACGCCGTCGACCGGCTCCGTCGTGCTGACCGCCTCGCTGTCTCGGGACGCCGGTGAGCTGAGCTTGACCGGTGCGTCGACGGAGTTCGTGGTGGGGCGTGCGGGTCAGGAGGTGTTCGGGACGCTTGAGCTGTCGGTG
>NZ_JAFMPK010000048.1:115757-263382 GCF_017349295.1 Myceligenerans salitolerans | reverse complement strand
GCCGCCGGACCCCTCTTCATGAAGGCCCCCACTCACACACGTGAGCGGGGGCCTTCAACACACCCACAACCAAACAACCAACACCCCCACACACGCCCAGCCACAAACACCCACACACACCCCAACACGGCGGCTCGCAGCACCTCACCGCCTTGCACCGGTGGGGGACCAGTTCACGCGTTCTCCCACGCATCCTCCGTACGCACCAAAGCCCGCACCTCCCCTGGCAGACCGTCGGTCACGAGGTCGGCGAGCGTCACCCGTTCCAGCACGGTGCGCACGTTGGCGCGCAGCGCCACCCACACCTGCAGCAGCGGCGCCGCAGCGCCCTGGTACTCCAGGTCCGAGGGTCGCTTGCCGCGCACGAAGACGAGCGGCCCGTCGACAGCGCGGATCACATCGGCGATCGTGACCTTGTCCGCGGGGCGCGCCAACCGGTAGCCGCCGCCGGCGCCGCGCTGGCTGACCACCAGTCCGTCCCGGCGCAGATCACTGAGGATCCCTTCGAGAAACCGGTACGGGATGCCCTGGGCCGTGGCGAGGGCTTCAGCGCGAACGGGCATGTCATGGTCGGCGGCCGCGAGTTCGGCGGCGGCCCTCACGGCATAGTCGGCACGTGCGGAGATCCTCATGGCCCTATTATCCACCGGAAATGGCGGCTTATCCCTCCCGTGACACTCCTGCCCGTGACTGGCACCAGACCCGTCGGTCTCCGCACACCTTCTGGAGATCGGACCACCTCTGCCTCCGGCACCCGCCCCTGGCGGCTCGCGGCGGCCGGCCGCGGTGGCATGCGCATTCGGGGGCCGCCCGCACCACCTTCTAAGGTGTAGGCATGACTTCCGACCGCGCCGCCGTGATCACCGTGTCGGACCGTTGCGCCCGGGGCGAGGCCGAGGACCGCTCCGGTCCCCTTCTGGTCCAGGCCCTCGCGGAACGGGGGATCAGTGACGTCGTCACCCGGGTCGTTCCGGACGGCATCGAGTCCGTCCGTGACGTGCTGCGATGGACGCTCGCCCAGGGCGCTCGGCTGATTCTCACGACCGGTGGCACCGGGGTCACCCCCCGTGACCTCACTCCCGAAGGCACGCGAGGACTCCTGGACACCGAGATTCCCGGTCTCGCCGAGGCGATCCGTGCCCACGGTGCCGACGCGGGTGTACGCACGGCCGTGTTGTCCCGGGGCCTCGCCGGGATCATTCGGGAACCCAACGGCGGTCGGCCGGCACTCGTGGTCAACCTTCCGGGGTCGACGGGAGGCGTACGTGACGGGGCCGCCGTCGTCCTGCCGCTCTGGCCGCATCTGCGTGACCAGCTCGACGGAGTCGACCACGCCGTGCCGCCCGGCCGTTAGCCGGCCCGACGGCGACCGCTGCCGCCGAACTCCTACCGGTCACCCGCCGGCGGCGGATGCCGGGACGCTGGTCGCCGTCCTGGTCGGGCCGTCAGCCGCCCGCGAAGGGCGGCAGCACGTCGACGGTCGTCCCGTCGGGGACCGGTGTGTCGTCCGACGGCGCCCGTGCCCCGGCGACGAGCAGCGTGCACTTCGGCAGGACCTCGCCCAGCCGCTCGCCGTGCCGTGCGGTCAGCTCCGTCCGCAGGCCGCCGGTCGTCGTCGGCCCCGGCAGAGCCTCCGAGGAGACGCCCGACGCCTCGCGGGCTCCGGCGAAGTACCGCACCTGGATCACGGAGCTTTCGCCTCCGACCGCAGCCAGTCGCCCGACTTGCCGCCCGTCTTCGCGACGAGGCGCACGTCCGCGAGCGACACGGACTTGTCCAGACCCTTGACCATGTCGACCACGGCAAGGCCGGCGATCGACACCGCGGTCAGCGCTTCCATCTCCACGCCGGTACGGTCCGCGGTGCGTACGGTGGCGGTGATGTCGACGCCGTCGTCGGTCACCTCGAGGTCCACCACGGCGCCGTGCACGCCGATCACATGCGCGAGCGGCAGGAGCTCGGCCGTGCGCTTGGCGCCGGCGATCCCGGCGACACGCGCGACGGCCAGCACGTCGCCCTTGGGCACATCTCCCGAGCGCAGCGCCGCCACGACGCCCGGAGCGCACACGACGCGGCCGGTCGCGGTCGCGGATCGTACGGTGGGCTGCTTGGCGGTGACGTCGACCATGCGGGCCTGGCCCCGGTCATCCAGATGCGTGAAGGTCACGTGCCCAGCGTAGGAGATCCTGGCGGAGGGCCGCGCCGGTTCCGCGCGGCCTCCGTGCGCGGATCAGTGTGCGCGGGCCGCCGAGCGGGCAGCGATCCGGGCCACCGTGCGCTGCGCGCCGCGTGCCGCGACCCGCTTCGCGAGCACGGCGGTCCCCGCCGCGACGGCGGCGAACACCGTCGCCTGGACCACGTCGAGCTCTGGGTCGTCCGATTTGGTGGGTGCGTCTTTTCCGGTGACTTGCTTCCAGACCAGTGCCAGCGCCTTCTGTGCCGCCCAGCCGGCGGCGAACGTGAGGGCGATGGTGCCGATCTTCACCGCAAGTGTCGGTTCCGTCTCATTCTCGGCCACGAACCCACCGTAGCGGCATCCGTGTCGGACAGCAGAGGTAGGCTGCCGAGAACAACGACAGGGGAGCCCCCGCCGTCATCGATGCGGGCGCTGAGAGTGCGGTTCGCCGCAGACCCTCGAACCTGATCCGGTTAGCACCGGTGGAGGAAGTCGAAAGGACCTTTCATGACCATGTTCCGACGCACCCCCGTGACCACCGCGGCCGCCGCGTCCGTCGCGGCGGCGTTGCTGCTCGCCGGATGCACCGGTCAGCCCGACGGCGACCCGGAGACCGACGCCTCGCCCGCCTCCGACACCGTCACGCTCGTCACCCACGACTCGTTCGCTCTCAGCGACGGCATCCTCGGTGAGTTCGAGGAGGAGACCGGGCTCACCGTCGAGGTGAACGCCGCCGGAGACGCGGGCACGCTCGCCAACCAGCTCGTGCTGACCAAGGACGCGCCGCTCGGCGACGCCGTGTTCGGCATCGACAACACGTTCGCCTCACGAGTGACGGACGAGGGCGTGATCGCGGGCGATCTCGCGCAGATCGACCAGGGCGATGTCTGCGTCAACGCGGACAAGGAGTGGTTCGCCGAGCAGAACCTGGAGATCCCCGAGACCCTGACGGACCTGGCCGAGCCCTCGTACCAGGGGCTGCTCGTCGTCACGAACCCCGCGACGTCGTCCCCCGGGCTCGCCTTCCTCCTGGCCACCTACGACGCCTTCGGCCCCAACGGCTTCGGCGACTACTGGGAGGCGCTCCGGGACAACGACGTCAAGGTCGTCGACTCCTGGGAGGACGCCTACTACGTCGACTTCTCGGGCGCGGACGGAGAGGGCGACCGTCCACTGGTGCTCTCGTACTCGACCTCCCCGGCCTACACGGTGGGCGACGACGGCGAGTCCACCACCACCGCGCTCCTCGAGACGTGCTTCCGCCAGGAGGAGTACGCGGGCGTGCTGAACGGCGCCGACAACCCGGACGGCGCCTGGGAGCTCGTGCGGTTCCTGCAGTCGGAGACCGTTCAGCAGGACCTCCCCGGCTCCATGTACATGTACCCGGCCGACGAGGACGTCGCCCTGCCGGAGGACTGGGTCGAGCACGCTCCGCTCGCCGAGGACCCGCACGAGGTCGACCCCGAGGAGATCGCGGAGCACCGTGACGAGTGGATCGAGGCGTGGACAGCGATCGTCCTGGGATGACGCCCACGTCCGCACCCGCGCGGGTGGGACGGCTCGCCCGCGCCCCGTGGGCGGCGGGCGCCGCGTGGAGCGTGGTCGCCCTGGTCCCGCTGGGGTTCCTGGCGCTGTTCTTCGCGTGGCCCGTGACGGTACTCGTCCTGCGCGGATTCGTCGCCGACGGCGCCCTGGACCTCACCGGGTTCGCCGAGGTCCTCGGGCGTCCGCGCACCTGGCGCCTGGCCGGCCTGACGCTCGCGCAGTCGGTGCTCGGCACCGCGTTCTCACTTCTCGCCGGCCTGCCCGTCGCCTTCCTGCTGTACCGCCGCACCTTCCCCGGCCGAGCGCTGCTGCGCGGGCTCGTCACCGTCCCGTTCGTCCTGCCCACGGTCGTGGTCGGCGTCGCGTTCCGCAGCCTGTTCGTCCCGGAGGGCGCGCTGGGCTTCCTGGGGCTGGAGGAGACCCTCGGCGGGATCGTCGTCGCCCTGGTCTTCTTCAACCTCGCCGTCGTGGTGCGGACCGTGGGCGGGCTCTGGGAGCGCCTCGATCCCCGGGCCGAGCAGGCGGCGGCCGCGCTCGGCGCCTCTCCCCGGCGGGTGTGGTGGACGGTGACCTTGCCGTCGCTCGCCCCGGCCCTCGTCTCGGCAGCCTCGGTCGTGTTCCTCTTCTGCGCCACCGCGTTCGGCGTCGTCATGGTGCTCGGCGGGGCGCGCTACGGCACCATCGAGACCGAGATCTGGGTCCGCACCACCCAGTTCCTCGACCTGCGGTCGGCGGCCGTGCTCTCGATCCTGCAACTCGTCGTCGTGGCGACGGCGCTCACCATCTCCGCTCGGACGCGAAGCCGCAGAGAGGCCGCCCTGCACCTCGTCAGCGACCGGACGTCCGCGCGCCCTCTCCGGTGGTCCCGCGAGGACCTCGCCGTGGTGGTCGCCACGGCGGTCGTCGTCGGCGGGCTGATCCTGCTGCCGCTCGGCGGGCTCGCTCTGCGGTCCTTCCGCGGACCCGACGGCGAGTTCGGGCCGGCCAACTACATCGCGCTCGGCACCACGGGCGAGCGCGGAGCGCTGACGGTCACGGTCTGGGAGGCGCTCGGGAACTCGCTGCGCACCGCCGCGTGGGCGTGTGCGGTCGCCGTCGTGGTGGGCGGGCTCGTGGCGCTTCTCGCGTCCCGGCGCCCGCGCGGGCCCGCGGCCCGGCGGGCCGTCTCCGTCCTGGACGGCATGTTCATGCTGCCCCTCGGGGTGTCCGCGGTGACCGTCGGCTTCGGCTTCCTCGTCACCCTCGACCAGCCGCTCGGCGTCGAGTACGACCTGCGCACCTCACCCGCCCTCGTACCGATCGCGCAGGCCGTCGTCGCGGTTCCGCTCGTCACGCGCACCGTGCTGCCCGTGCTGCGGGCCATCGACCCTCGTCTGCGCGAGGTCGCCGGAACCCTCGGCGCCGGTCCCGCGGCGGTGCTGCGTACCGTCGACCTGCCGCTCGCCGCGCGATCTCTCGGGCTCGCCGTCGGATTCGCGTTCGCCGTCTCCCTCGGGGAGTTCGGCGCGACGTCGTTCCTCGTGCGGCCGCAGAGCGAGACCCTGCCGATCGTGATCTTCCGGCTGATCGGCCGGCCGGGAGCCGAGAACTACGGAATGGCGCTCGCGGCGTCGGTGGTCCTGGCCACTCTGACCGCCGTGGTGATGATGCTGGCGGAGCGCCTGCGGAGCGATCATGGTGGAGGAGAGTTCTGATGACCTCGTTGAACCCGGGTACCGGGCGCACCGGCACGGTCACCGGTCCGGAAGCCGTCGGCAGTTCCGGACTGGCCGTGCGCGACGTCGTCGTGCGCTACGCGAAGGCTCCCGCGAGGCCGTGGCGCCGCTCACCACAGGTCGCCACGACCGCCGTCGACCACGTCTCGATCGACGTCGACCGGGGCGAGATCGTCGCGCTGCTCGGGCCGAGCGGGTGCGGCAAGTCCTCGCTCCTGCGGGCCGTCGCCGGGTTGGAACCCCTCACCGGAGGCACGGTCAGCTGGGACGGTGACGACCTCACCGGCGTGCCGGTGCACCGGCGCCAGTTCGGTCTGATGTTCCAGGACGGGCAGCTGTTCCCGCACCGGGACGTCGGGCGGAACGTCGCCTACGGCCTCGAGGCGCAGCACGTTCCCGCGGCCGAGCGTGCCGAGCGGGTCGCTGAGCTCCTCCGCCTGGTGGGGCTCACGGGCTACGAACGGCGCCGCGTCGCGACACTGTCCGGGGGCGAGCGGCAGCGGGTGGCTCTCGGTCGCGCGCTCGCACCGAGCCCACGGCTGCTCCTGCTCGACGAGCCGCTGTCCGCGCTCGACCGGCGGTTGCGGGAACGCCTGGCCACGGACGTGCGACAGGTGCTGAAGGAGACGGGTACGACGGCGCTCTTCGTCACCCACGACCACGACGAGGCCTTCACGGTGGCGGACCGGGTCGGCGTCATGTCCGAGGGGCGCCTGCTCCAGGTCGCCCACCCGGACGAACTTCGGCAGAAGCCCGCGTCGCGTGAGGTGGCGGAGTTCCTCGGCCTTTCCTGACGTCCGGGCTGCGCGACTCGCGGAACGTCTCCGCCACGACCGTCGTCGGACGTTAGGTTTGAACCATGCGCACCGAGCTTGCCAAGCAGCCTGTCGACGCCACGACCACACCCGCCTGGGCGGACCTCTCCCGGCTCTCCGAGGGCCTCCGCCCGGACCTGCGGGGTTGGTTCGCCGCCGACCCCGGCAGGGCCGAGCGGTTCGCCTTCGAGGCGGCCGACCTCTACGTGGACCTCTCCAAGAATCTGCTGACCGACGACGTCCTGGCGGCGCTCGTCGCCCTCGCCGAGCAGACCGGTGTCGCCGAGCGCCGGGACGCGATGTTCTCCGGAGAGCACATCAACAGCACCGAGGACCGCGCCGTGCTCCACACGGCGCTCCGCCGCCCCGCCGGCACGGTTCCCGCGCTGCACGTGGACGGGCAGGACGTCGACGCCGACGTGCGGGCCGAGCTGGAGAAGGTCTACGCCTTCGCCGAGAAGGTCCGGTCCGGCGAGTGGACCGGAGTGACGGGTCAGAAGGTCCGGACGATCGTGAACATCGGGATCGGCGGCTCCGACCTCGGACCGGTCATGGCGTACGAGGCGCTGGAGCCGTACGTCGCCGAAGGGCTGGAGTGCCGGTTCGTCTCGAACATCGACCCGACGGACGTCGCGCAGAAGACCGCGGACCTCGACCCCGCGACCACCCTGTTCATCGTCGCGTCGAAGACGTTCGGCACGCTGGAGACGCTCACCAACGCCCGGCTCGCCCGTGACTGGCTCTGGCGTTCCCTGGTGGCGGCCGGCGCGATCGAGGACACCGACGAGGGACGAGCCGGCGCCGTCGCGAAGCACTTCGTCGCGGTCTCGACGGCCCTGGACAAGGTCGCCGCCTTCGGCATCGACACCGAGAACGCCTTCGGGTTCTGGGACTGGGTCGGGGGCCGGTACTCGATGGACTCGGCGATCGGGACGTCGCTGGCCGTCGCCATCGGTCCGGAGCGGTTCGAGGAACTGCTCTCGGGCTTCCACGCGATGGACCGCCACTTCGCCACGACGCCGCTCGAGCGCAACGTACCCGTCCTGATGGGACTCCTGAACGTCTGGTACACGAACTTCCGTGACGCGCACACGCACGCAGTCCTGCCGTACGCGCAGCAGCTGCACCGGTTCCCGGCCTATCTGCAGCAGCTCACCATGGAGTCGAACGGCAAGTCGGTGCGCTGGGACGGCTCGCCGGTGACGGCCGACACCGGCGAGGTCTTCTGGGGCGAGCCCGGCACCAACGGGCAGCACGCGTTCTACCAGCTCATCCACCAGGGAACACGCCTGATCCCGGCGGACTTCATCGCGGTCGCGCGACCCGCGTACGGGCTGGCGGACCCGGTGGGCGACGGCAAGGCGGTGGCAGCCGGCGCCGACGTGCACGGGCTGTTCCTGGCGAACTTCTTCGCGCAGACGAAGGCACTGGCGTTCGGGAGGACGGCGGACGAGGTCCGTGCCGAGGGCACGGCGGAGGAACTCGTGTCGGCGCGGGTGTTCAGCGGCAACCGGCCGACGACGTCGATCCTCGCACCCGCCCTCACGCCCTCGGTACTGGGGCAGCTCGTGGCCCTCTACGAGCACATCACGTTCGTGCAGGGCGTCGTGTGGGGGATCGACTCGTTCGACCAGTGGGGCGTGGAGCTCGGCAAGAAGCTGGCTCTGGAGATCGCCCCCGCGGTCGCGGGCGACGAGGCGGCCCTCGCCGCCCAGGACGCCTCGACGGCCGCCCTCGTCGCCAGGTACCGCACCCTCCGCCCCTGACCCGCCCGGCTGCCGCCCGCCGCGCTGCCGCCCGCCCAGCTCCCGGACCGCGACCACGCCATTCGTGGGGGATGGAAGCCCTTCCACACCCATGAATGGCGTGGTCGCCGAAAATGGCGTGGTCGGCGCGGCGCCCGGAGGCAGGGGATCAGGACGTCGTGGTGGCCCAGGGGAGGTTGGACGTGCCCGCGGACGGGAGAAAGGTGGCGCGGGCGCGCTGCATGACCCAGAGCAGCGCCTGGCGCTGGTTCTCCAGTTCGGCCGGCTCCGCCGCGGCGTGCTCGGCACGCTCGTGCAGCATCGCGAGTTCGGTCGCCGCCTGCTGGTACTCGCGCATCGCCGCTTCCGACGCCCGGCCGCCTCGCGAGGCGGCCCACTCGCGCGCGGCCTTACGGGCCTTGAGGGAGCTGAGCATCTGCACGTCGACCATCGCGACGACGCCCGTCGGGATGTACTTCGGCAGGTAGTGCAGGATGAGGCCGACCAGGCGGCGACGTTCCTTCTGGACCACCACGATCAGCACGATCATCACGACCAGGCCGATCAGGTAGGCGGACGCCAGACCGGCGACGCCCCGGGAGGACGCCGCGTTCCAGAGGCTGTGCAGCGCGATGGCGCCGGTCAGACCGATCAGCGGTGCCGTGAACCGCAGCATGCCGGGCCGGCTCATCGCCGCGACGGCGACCCCGATACCGGTCATGGCCGTGCACAGCGGGTGCAGCAGCGGCGCGATGACCGCGCGCATGAGGAACACGAAACCGAGTTGCTCCTGCTCGGCGGCCTCGATGAAGTAGGTGACGTTCTCGGTGGCGGCGAAGCCGAGGCCGACCATCGAGGCGTAGATGATGCCGTCGGTGAGACCGTTGATCTCGTGGCGGCGGAACCAGAGCATGCCGAACAGGACGAAGGCCTTGAGCACCTCCTCCACGATCGGCGCGCCGACCACCGCCGTCCAGTACCAGCCGTCGTCGGTGCTGACGAGCAGGTCGGTGATGACCACGAAGTTGAGCGTGTTCAGCACCATGGAGACCAGTGCCGCCACGCCCGCGCCCCAGAGGAACGCGAGGACCAGCGCGTTCTTGGGCTCCGGCTCCATCCGGTCGAGCGCGAGAATCACCGGCAGCCAGATGCCCAGCGGAAGCAGGGCCAGGAGCAGGCCCACGACGAACGAGGCCCCGCCGTTCATCGCGCTGAACGCGAGCACGATCATCAGGCACACGGAGGAGAACGCGATGGCCACGATGACTCCCGCGGGCGCCCGGCCTGGTGGGCGGCCGCGAAGGATCGCACTCGGGTCGACGGTCATGGACGCAGAGCCTAGTGAAGGTCGCCTGCCCGGGGCGAGCCCGGCTCGACGGTAGCCTGACGTCCGTGCACAATGTCGCCCTCGAGCTGGCCGTCCAGGACCCCGCAGGCGCGCGGATCGCGTCCGACGTCGGCGCCCGGCGCGTGGAGCTGTGCTCCGCGCTCGGGGCGACGGGCGGTATCACGCCCAGCGCCGCTCTCATCGAGGCGGCGATCGACGCCGCCGCCGTCGTCCCCGAGACCGCGGGCGCGCCCATCCTGGAGGTCCACGTCCTCATCCGGCCGCGCCCGGGAGGGTTCACCTGGTCGGCCGAGGAACGTGCCCTCATGGTCCGCGAGACGGTCCTGTCGGTCGACGCTGGGGCCGACGGCGTCGTCGTCGGTGCCCTGACTCCCGACGGGCGTGTGGACGAGGAGACGGTGCGCGCGCTGGTCGCGGCCGCCGGTGACGCCGAGGTGACGTTCCACCGGGCGCTCGACGTCGTCCCCGATCAGCTCGCGGCGCTCGACGCCCTCGCGGACCTCGGCGTCACGCGCGTCCTGACCTCGGGTGGGGCCGCGCGGGCCGGCGAGGGGGCCGAACGCCTGGCCGGGCTCGTCGAGCGCAGCGCCGACCTGGGGGTGGAGATCATGGCGGGCGGCGGCGTCCGCCTCGACGACGTGCCGGCCCTGGCGGCTGCGGGCGTCGACGCCATCCACCTGAGCGCCCGGCGCGTGGTGACCGAGGACGGCGGCCCGGGCGGTGGCGCCGGAAGCTACGAGGTCACCGACGCCGACGTCGCGCACGCCGTCGCAACGGCGGTCCGCGAGCTGCAGCTGCGCTGACCGCCGCGGGTTCGTGTCCGCCGTCCCCGCCGGGGTGCCTGACGGGTCGCGCACGTCTGCCGCCGGGACGTCGTGAGCCGGCGGCTGACGGCCCGGCCCGGCCCGTACGCCGTGGAGGCGGTACGCCGGACCACCGGCGTACCGCCTCCACGGTTCAGGGCCCTGCCGGGGCAGTCCGCCGGAGACCGGCGGATGCTGCCCCGGCGGGTTCATCCGGTCAGGGAGCGCTCGGTGGGGTGACCGAGATCAGCCCGACCCGGTCGCCGAGCTGCGTCCGGTGCAGCGTGATCGTCGTGCCGTAGCCGACGCCGTCGTCCGCAGGATCGCCGGTTCCGGCCGGGGCCGGGAACCCGAAGTCCTCCCCGAACCAGTCGGGCAGCAGGTTTCCGTCCGGGTCGACGATCCGGAACGAGTACGGGCTGTTCCCGACCGACGGCACCGTGACCGACGCGTCGTTGTCCCGGTAGAACAGGCTCTCGCCGTTCACCTCGATGCCGGGGTACCAGCCCTTGTCGTCGGTGAACGTGCGGACCGGGGCCAGCGGCGCGATGTCGGTGCAGAACTCCCGCGTCAGGTCGTCGTCGGACACGATGCACTCGGTGAGCGGGGACGTCGGCCGCAGGCCGAACGCCGCGTTCGAGGACTGCGGCCGCGACGGCAGGTTCTTCAGCACGGACGTGTCCGGCTCCGCCGACGCGTCGCGGCGCAGCGGGTCGAAGTGGCTGTCCACGATGAGCAGGCCGCCCTTCGCGCCGAGGCTCGGCAGCGCGCTCAGGTTCGCCGTGACGTGGTTGGCGTCGCCGTACGTGGTGTCCCGGTACCAGACCAGCATGCCGGGCACGTTGTACGAGAACTTCTCGACCTTCCACGCCTCGCTCTGCGGCGCCGCGTACGTGGAGTCGTACGCGTGCTCCAGGCCCTCGTCGAACCCGTCGGCGTTGCGCCACTCGACGATGTAGTACTGCGCCTGCGTCGAGGAACCGGAGTCGGCACGCCAGCCCTGACCTGTCGTGTCCACCCAGGTGGACACCTCGTTGGTCCAGCCGTTGGCGCCGGACTCGGTGTCGTCGGACCACACCGTCTCGCCGTCGACCACGAGCGCGAAGTCGTCCGCGAACCAGCCGCGCTCCAGGAACGCCGCGTCGGTGGCGTACCGCAGGCGCACGTCCACGGTCGAACCGGCGTAGGCCGACAGGTCGACGAAGTGCTGGGCCCAGCCCTCGGTGGTGCCGGTCAGGCCGTACCGCTTGCCGCCGAAGTCGCCGAGCCGGCCGTTGGGGTCGCCGTAGGCGTCACCCGTGGTGACCTCGGCGCCCTGCTCGTCGTAGACCTTGACCTCGTCCCAGGTCGTGCCACCGTCCGTGGAGACCTCGACGAAGCCGTAGTCCCAGTCGGCCTCGATGACGTAGTCGTTCCACATCGAGAAGGTCGCCTCGGTGCCTGCCGGCACGTCGAGGCTCCGCGACAGCCGCACGTCCGCCCAGTCCTGGTCGGCGCCGGTGTACCAGGAGTTCTCGCCCGAGTGCGGCTCGGTGAGGAACAGTTCCTTGTCGGGCAGGTTGATCTTGATGCCGTCCTCGGTGCCGCGCAGCGGGCGCGAGTTCTGGCCCACCCGAACCATCCGCTTGTCGTCACCGGGCTCGATCTCCAGCGGGTCCGCCCAGCCGAGCACGTACTTGTCCCACACGCCCATGTGCGTCGGCATCGACTGGAAGATCGGGCCGGCGTGCGAGCCGGAGCTCATCAGGTCCCAGAAGTCGACGTCGGAGTCGCCGCCACCGGACGTGTCGTACAGGTCCGGCAGGCCGAGGTCGTGGCCGTACTCGTGCGCGAACACGCCCACGCCCGAGTCCTCCGGCTGCACGATGTAGTTCGACAGCTTCAGGTCGGTGCCCGGGATGTCCGCGCCTCCCGCGACGGCCGAGGAGTGCGCCCAGAGGGCGTACGTCCCCTCGTCACCACCACCGCCGGACTTGTCGGCACCGGCGTGCACCAGCACCACGTGGTCGATCACGCCGTCCGGCTCGAAGAGGTCGCCGTCACCGTCACGGTCCGACTGGTCCTCGACGTCGTAGTCCTCCCACGGGAAGTCCGGCTCGAGCTCGGCGAGCGCCGCGACCGCGTCGATGGGGAGCTGGCCCGCGCCCAGCGGGTTGTCCGGGTGGCCCTGCATGCCCTGGTAGGCGCCGGCCTCCCATTCGCCCTCGTCGTTGAGGAAGCAGCGGGTGGCTCCGTACCACCCCTCCGAGTGCGGCACCGTGACCCACGGGGTCGCCTCACCGGAGACGGTGTACGCGCCCTGCGACATCTCCTCGTACATGTTCTTCATCGTGTAGCCGGAGATGTCGAAGCCCGGCCTGCCGTCAGGACCGGTGAGGTCCGTACGCACCCGTTCGGTGATGCCCTCGGAGGTGAAGAGCATGTCGTTGTAGTGCTCCGGCGAGAAGTCGGGCACCCACATGGAGTTGTTGTCCTCGAGCTCCATCTCGCCCGGGTCCGGCAGGTTGTTGTGCTTGGGCCCGTTCTGGATGTTGCCCGGCATGCACTCCGACGAGCCCCAGTAGGTGGGGACCATCGTGCCGGTGAAGTCGTCGTCGACGTCGTCCGCGAACTCGACCAGGATGGTCAGGAGCTTGGCCTCCTGCGTGGTCTTCGCCTTCTTGTACTTCGGTCCCTTGCCGTGGTGCCCGCCGCGCCGGACGGCGTCGCTGCCGTCGGCCAGGGCCTGCTCCGTGCGGCGCTCGCGGAGGTCGGCGGGGCTGTCGCCCCGCTCGATCGCCTCGGCCTCCGCCAGGGCGAGTTGCTCGGCGGTGGCGGGGTTCCCGCCGGCGAACTTGGCCTCGAGCTCCTCGGAGGCGGCCTGGACCTCGGGGTCCACCGTCGTTCCGGTGCTGCCGTCCGGTACGTGCTCGACGAGGCGGCCGTCCGGCGTGATCTCGATGTCGGTGCCGACGTCGGGCTGGACCGCGGCCTCGGCGTAGTTGATGTAGTGCTCGGACGTGCCGATCTGCGGTACCGGGGTTGGCTGGGCCGTCGCGGCACCCTGCGTGGTCGCCAGGCCGGCGACCGTCAGAGCGACGACGGGGAGGGTAGCCACCGTGCACCGCGCGACGCGTGTGGTGTTGTGTGCCATGGGTCACACCGAACCAGAGTGTGACATTCCTGTGAAGGGCGTCGTGGGAATTTCATCCCCTTCCGTCGTGCGACGATTTCCGCATGCCCCACGAGATCCGTCCCGTTCGCGCCGCGCAGTGGCGCGAGATCCGAGAACTGCGTATGCGTGCCCTGCGGGACGATCTGGCGCCCGTCGCCTTCCTCGCCACGCACGAGACGGAGTCCGCCTACCCCGACGAGTTCTGGATCGACCGCGCACGCACCTCCTCCGTCGATGCCGGACCCGACGCCCGCGCCCGGCAGTTCGTCGCCGTGTCCGACGACGGGCACTGGGCGGGCACCGCCGTCGGGCTCGTCGAGCACGCCGGGGAACCGGACTTCGCGCAGCTTCCGATCGAGCACGACGGCGTCCACGTCGTCGGCGTGTACGTCGCGCCCGAGCACCGCGGCGGCGGACTCGTCGATCGCCTGTTCGACGCCGTGCTCGGCTGGGCGCGCGAGCACGAGCTGCGTCACGCCCGGCTGTACGTGCACCAGGACAACCCGCGCGCCCAAGCGGCCTACCGGCGGCTCGGCTTCGCCCCGACCGGTACCACCTTCACCGGCGCGATGGGCCCGGAGCTGGAGATGGCGCGCACCCTGTGACGCCACGGGTGCGATGATGCGGGCATGACTTCCGCCACCCCAGCCGACGTCGTCCGACGCCTCACCCTGGAGCAGAAGGTTCGACTCGTCGGTGGGGCGTCGTACTGGACCACCGCGGACCTGCCCGAGGTGCCTGCCGTCTTCCTCGCCGACGGGCCGCACGGCGTGCGACGGCTCGACCCGGCGAACGGCGCCATCTCCGGCGCCGATCCCGCCACCTGCTTCCCGCCCGCGGTGGCGCTGGGCGCCACGTTCGACGTCGGCCTGGCGGAGCGGGTCGGCGCCGCGATCGGTGCCGAGGCGGCCGAGCGGGGCGTCGGCGTCGTGCTCGGACCTGGCGTCAACATCAAGCGCTCACCGCTCTGCGGCCGTAACTTCGAGTACGTCTCCGAGGACCCGTTGCACGCCGGACGCGTCGCCGCCGCTCTCGTGCGGGGCATCCAGTCCGCCGGCGTCGGCGCGTGCGTCAAGCACTTCGCCGCCAACGACCAGGAGACCGAGCGGTTCCGCGTCTCCGCCGACATCGACGAGCGCACGCTCCGCGAGGTCCACCTGAGGCCGTTCCAGCACGTGGTCACCGAGGCACGGCCCTGGACCGTGATGAGCTCCTACAACCGCGTCAACGGCACCTACGTCGGCGAGGACCCGCGTCTGCTCACCGACGTGCTGCGCCGCGAATGGGGGTTCGACGGGCTCGTCCTGTCCGACTGGCTCGCCGTCCACGACCGTCCTGCCGCGCTGCGCGCCGGACTCGACCTCGAGATGCCGGCGCCCGGTGAGGCACGCGTCCGGCAGCTCGTCGACGCGGTGAAATCCGGCGAACTCACCGAGGAGGACGTCGACCGCGCGGCCGAACGCGTCGTCGCCCTGTCCCGGCGGGCCGGGGAAGCGCAGCCCCCGGCCGACGCCACGGACCTCGTCGACCACCACGAGCTGGCACGGGAGGCGGCCGCACGCGCGATCGTGCTCCTGCGCAACGAGCCCGTCGCCGGCCCCGGCGGGGACGCCCCCGTGCCGTTGCTCCCGCTCGCCCAGGACGCCCGGGTCGCCGTCGTCGGCGAGCTCGCCCGCACACCCCGGTACCAGGGGGCGGGATCGTCCCAGGTGGTGCCCACCCGGCTGGACGACGCCCTCACCGCTCTGACCGCGGACTTCCCCGACCTCTCGTTCGCTCCCGGATACGCTCTCGGGCGCGAGGCCGGCGACGACACGGCGCTCGCGGCGGAGGCCGTCGCCGAGGCGAGCGACGCCGACGTCGTGGTCTTCTTCGCGGGCCTGCCAGGCGACGCCGAGGCCGAGGGGCGCGACCGTACCCACATCGATCTGCCCGCCGTCCAGGTCGACCTGCTCGAGTCCGTGCTCGACGTGAACCCACGCGTCGTCGTCGTGCTGTCCAACGGCTCCGTCGTCCGGCTCCCGTTCGCGGACCGCGTTCCGGCACTGGTCGAGGGCTGGCTCCTGGGACAGGCCGGCGGACCCGCCACCGCCGACGTGCTCACCGGCCGCGTCAACCCGTCCGGCCGGCTGTCCGAGACCATCCCGCATCGCCTCGCCGACAACCCGTCCTACCTCGACTTCCCCGGCGAGGACCTCCACGTGCGCTACACCGAAGGCGTGTTCGTGGGCCACCGCTGGTACGACGCCCGCGACCTCGACGTCACCTTCCCGTTCGGGCACGGCCTGTCCTACACCACCTTCGGCTACTCGGACCTCACCGTCGCGGCCGCCGAGGACGAGCTACGGGTGACCCTGACCGTCGCCAACACGGGTGACGTGCCCGGCCGTGAGGTGGTGCAGTGCTACGTCGGGCGTGACACCTCGGCCGTGGCGCGTCCGCCACGCGTGCTCGCCGCGTTCGACGTCGTCGAGCTGGAGGCCGGCGCGTCCCGCCGCGTCGAACTGACCGTGCCCGTGTCCGACCTGGCGCACTGGAGCGTACGAGAGGACGGCTGGATCACCGAGGGCGGCACGTGGCGCGTCGAGGTCGGCGCCTCGAGCCGCGACCTGCGCGTCGCGGGCGACGTCCAGCTTCCCGGCACCGACGCCGCGCGCCCCCTCACCGCGGAGTCCACGGTGCGCGAGGCGCTCGCCGACCCGATGGTGGGTCCGCTCATCGCCGGGGCGCTCGAGATCATGGACGAGGACGTGCGGGAGATGGCGCTCGCGACCCCGGTGGGCCGGTTGCCGTTCGTCCCGGACGCCGGCGTGAGCGAGAAGCAGCTCGCGGAGCTGATCGCGCTGTCCGACGGATCGGCGGGCCGGATCAGGCGAACGGCCGCGAAGGTCCTGGGATCGATCTCGGCGCGCCGCAGGCACGGATCGCGTTGACGCGGGACCGGTCGGAGTTGCTACGGTGCGCCGAGCACAGTGCCGTGCCCGAGATGTCGTGCGGGTGAGCGCTGCCGTCGCGTGTGTTGCCCCTGGGAGGCTGACCGTGCTGCATCACGAGCAACGAGCTCGCCCGCGATCGCGGCGGATGCTCCTGCGCGTCGTCCTCGTCCTCCTCGCCGGAATCGCGGCGATGATCCTGGTGAACCCTTCCGGGACGGACTTCCGCGACGCGCCGGGGGAGTTTCCCGGCGGCGTGCCGACCATCGGTGAGCTGGTGCCGTTCGGGCGGTGAGACGCGTGCGGCCCGGAGATCAGGCCGTCGCCGGCGGCGCCGTGCTGGCGCGTTCCACGAGGCGGGTGGGCAGGCGCGTGTGGTGTCCCTGGCCGGTGCGCGGCGCGTCGCTCTCGATCAGGGAGATGACCATGCGCAACGCCTCCGCGCCCATGTCCCGCAGCGGCTGGGCGACGGTGGTCAGCGGTGGCTGCGCGGCCGCGGCCTCCGGGACGTCGTCGTACCCGACCACCGAGAGGTCCTCCGGAACCCGGAGGCCGAGCTCACGGGCGACCTCCACGACATGGAGCGCCGACAGGTCGTTCGCGGCGAAGACGGCGGTCGGCCGGTCGGGCCGGTCGAGCAGCTCGTGCGTGGGCCGGTCGGACAGGTCGGGACGGTACCCGCCGGTGAGCACCAGGCTCGGGTCCACCGTGAGCCCGGCGTCGCTCATCGCCTGGCGGTATCCCAGTTCGCGCAGCCGCGCGGACTCCAGGTCCCGGCGTCCACCGAGATGGCCGATGCGGGTGTGGCCGAGCCCGATGAGGTGTTCGGTCGCCATGCGCGCCCCGGCGAGGCTGTCGGAGTCCACGGTGGCAGGTCCGGTGGGACCGGTGTGCGGGTCGATGGCGACCACGGGAACGCCGTCGTCGGTCGGGACCTGGACCGTGGGCGTGACGATCACGGCACCGTCGATCAGCGTGCCGCCGAGGCGTGACAGGGAGCGGCGCTCCCAGCCGACGCGGTCGGAGGTGTCACCGCCGCCGGAGTAGGCCAGCAGTTCGTAGCCGGTACCCTCGACGGCCTTGGAGATCGCCTTGAGCAGCTCCGTGCTGAAGGGCTCGAACTCGGCGACGAGCACGCCGATGACGTTCGTGCGCCGGCGGCGGAGGCTCCGGGCGACGAGCGACGACTCGTAGCCGAGCTGGTCGACGACCTCGAGGACGCGGCTCGCCGTCGTCTGCGCCACGCCGTAGCGTCCGTTGACCACCTTGGACACCGTCGCGACGGACACGCCGGCGGCCCGCGCGACGTCGGTGATCGTCACGCGGCCGACCCGGACGGCGGCGCCCTCAGGGCCGGCCTGGGGCTGGTCGTCCGACGGCGGGACCTGGGGCGACGACGTCGTCGCCCCCACCTCGTCGCCGTCTTCCGTCCCGGTTCTACCGGGAAAATTCGCACCGCTCTGCACGAAGGAGACACTACCTTGACTACGGGGATGCCACGCGCCCAGGTTCGGTTGTTTCGAAATCGATATCGACAACGTTTGACCAACCACTGTGTCACGTGCCACTGTCGTCGCTGACAGATACTTCCTGTCGACTCCGTCGAAGAAGACCAAGGGGTTCAGAACCATGACGAGGACGAAGCGAAGCGCGGCCGTGATCGCGCTGGGCTCGGCCGTCGCGTTGCTCGCGGCCGCCTGTGCCGGCCAAGGCGGTGGTGGTGGCGGCAGTACCGACGCCGACGCCGACACCATCACCTGGTGGCACAACTCGAACACCGGTGAGGGCAAGGAGTACTACGACCAGCTCGCCGCCGACTTCGAGGCCGAGACCGGTGTCACGGTCGAGGTGAGTGCGATGCAGCACGAGGACATGCTGACCAAGTTGCAGGCAGCGTTCCAGTCCGGCAACGACGAGCAGATTCCGGACGTCTACATGAGCCGCGGTGGCGGCGAGCTGCAGACCGAGGTCGAGACCGGTGTGGTCCGCGACCTCACGGAGGACGCCGCGGACGAGATCTCGAAGATCTCTGCCTTCACGGGCCAGTACACGGTTGACGAAAAGGTTTACGCGCTGCCCTACTCGATGGGCATCGTCGGCTTCTGGTACAACCAGGACCTCTTCGCGGAGGCAGGGATCGACGAGGTCAGCCCGAGCCCCACCATCGAGGAGTTCTACGGGTACGTCGAGAAGCTCGACGCCGCCGGGATCACGCCGATCTCCGTCGGTGCCAAGGACCTGTGGCCCGCGGCGCACTACTGGTACTACTCCGTGGTCCGCGAGTGCCCGTTCGAGACCGTCGAGAGCGCGATCGAGAACAAGGACTACTCCGACCCGTGCTTCATCAAGGCGGGTGAGAACGTCGAGGACATCATCGCGAAGGACCCGTTCAACAAGGGCTTCCTCGCCACGGGCGCGCAGGAGGGGCCGACGTCGGCCTCCGGTCTCCTGGCGACCGAGAAGGTGGCCATGGAGCTGGCCGGGCACTGGGAGCCCGGCGTGGCCGGCGGTCTGACCGAGGACGAGCAGGTGCCGGACTTCCTCGGCTGGTTCGCGTTCCCGACCTTCGAGGGCCAGGCCGGCGACCCGGCCGACCAGATGGGTGGCGGTGACGCCTGGTCCGTGTCGGCGGGTGCGCCCGACGCCGCGGTCGACTTCGCCAAGTTCCTCCTGTCCGACGAGGCGCAGCAGGGCTTCGCCGAGCGCGACATGGGCCTGCCGACCAACCCGGCGGCGACGGACCACGTCGCCGACGAGGCGCTGGCTCAGCTCATCCCCGTCCGGGACGGTGGTGGCAACACCCAGCTCTACCTGGACACCCGCCTGGGGCAGTCCGTGGGTGGCGCGATGAACGACGCGATCGGTCTCATGTTCGCCGGTGAGGCCGGTCCTCAGGACATCGTCGACGCGATCCAGTCGGCAGCCGAGTCGGAGTGAGTGACGTGGCAGACGACGTGACCACGTCGGACGTGGCCGCCTCGCCTGCGACGTCGCCCGTGCAGGGCGCCGCCGGCCGCACCTCGCAGGTGCGGCCGGCGGCCTCTGCGCGGGGCGGACGCCGCGGGATGAACTCGCAACTGCGCAAGCGCCTCGAGATCTTCTTCTTCGTGGCGCCCGCCCTGGCGCTCTTCGGGCTGTTCGTGATCGTGCCGATCGCGACGGCCGTGCAGATGTCGCTCTTCAGGTGGAAGGGGATCGGGCCGCTCGTCGACTTCGTCGGTCTCCAGAACTACGTGTCCGTGCTGACGAGCGACGTGTTCACCGGCGCGGTGGTCCACAACCTGGTGATCGTCTTCCTGTCGATCCTGATCCAGCTCCCCCTGGGCCTGGCGATCGCGCTGCTCCTGAACCGCCGGATGTGGGGGCAGAGCGCGCTGCGCACGATCATCTTCGTGCCGTACGTGCTCGCCGAGGTGGTCGCCGGCGTGATCTGGCTGCAGCTGCTGCAGCCGCAGTACGGCGTCATCGACGCGATCCTCGGTGCGGTCGGGCTGGAAGGCCCGGACCAGGGCTGGCTGGGTGACACGGACCTCGCCCTGGGGACCGTCATGGTGGTGCTCACCTGGAAGTACCTCGGCCTGGCCGTGATCCTCTTCCTCGCCGGCCTGCAGGGCGTGCCCGAGGAACTGTACGAGGCGGCGCAGCTCGACGGCGCGACGTGGTGGCAGGTGCAGCGCAAGATCACGATCCCGCTGCTCGGCCCCACCCTGCGCACCTGGGGCTTCCTGTCGATGATCGGGTCGCTCCAGCTGTTCGACATGGTGTGGATCCTGACCCGCGGCGGACCCGCGAACGCCACGAGCACCATGGCCACGTTCCTGGTCAACGAGGGAACCCAGCGGAGCAACTTCGGGATCGCCGGTGCCGCCTCCGTGGTGCTGTTCGTCATCGCGCTGTTCATGGCGGTGCTCTATCAGCAGTTGATCCTGCGCCGTGACACGCGGCCCGAGACCGGGAGGAAGTGACCGATGAGCGCTCAGGCGATGAACGATCTCTCTCTGGCACCCACGACGCGGCAGCGGCGTCCGGGAGCCTTCCGCCCGACGAACGTGGTCGTGTACGGCATCGCGCTGGTGGTCGTCGCGATCACGCTCGGGCCCGTCATCTACGGGGTGCTGGGCGGGTTCCGCACCAACGCCCAGCTTGCCCGGACACCCGCCGGCCTGCCCGAGCCCTGGGTGCTGGACAACTACATCGGCGTGCTGACCAACCCGACGTTCTGGCAGTACACGTGGAACTCCACGGGCGTCTCGCTGATCACGACGGCGGTCGTGGTGGTGTTCGGCGTCATGGCCGCCTACCCCCTGGCTCGCTACGAGTTCAAGGGCCGCGAAGGACTGTTCATGGTGTTCGTGATCGGCCTGCTGTTCCCGGCCACCGTCGCGATCGTGCCGCTGTTCATCCTCATCACGCAGAACCTCCAGCTCGGCAACACCTGGATCGGCGTCGCGCTGCCGCAGGCCGCGTTCGCGCTGCCGATGACCGTGGTGATCCTGCGGCCGTTCCTCATGGCCCTGCCCAAGGAACTGGAGGAGGCCGCCATGCTCGACGGCACGAGCCGGATCGGCTTCTTCTGGCGGATCCTCATCCCGCTGTCCGGGCCGGGGATGGTCACTGTCGGCGTGCTCGCCTTCGTCGGGTCGTGGAACGCGTATCTCCTGCCGCTGCTCCTGCTGCAGGGCGACATGAAGACCTTGCCCCTCGGCGTCGCGGACTTCTCGTCGGAGCACGCCTCCGACACCGCGGGCGTCTTCGCCTTCACCTCCCTCGCGATGATTCCCGCGCTCATCTTCTTCCTGGCGATGCAGAAGCGGATCGTCAACGGACTCCAGGGTGCCGTGAAGGGCTGACGACGGCCGAGTCGCGAAGCGCGGACAGCACCCAGCTTTTTCAGAAAGGACGGTCCGATGACGGATCTCGAAGTTGCCCTGCCGGCGATGCCCGAGGTGTCGGAGCGCGTGCACGACCTGCTCGCGCGGATGACCCTCGAGGAGAAGCTGGCCCAGATCGTCGGGTACTGGCTGGACCAGGGCGGTAACGTCGTCGCGCCCATGCAGGGTGAGATGGGTGGGGGACGGGCGTCCGGCGAGCTCGCCGAGGTCACCAAGCACGGCCTGGGGCACTACACGCGCGTGTACGGCACCCGGCCGGTCGACCCCGCGGAGCGCGCCGCGTGGCTGTGGGAGGAGCAGCGTCGCCTGAAGCGGGAGACCCGGCTCGGCATCCCGGCCATCGTCCACGAGGAGTGCCTCACCGGTCTCGCCGCCTGGCAGGCCGCGACGTTTCCCACACCGCTGGCCTGGGGCGCGTCGTTCGATCCGGGGCTGGTGGAGGAGATGGGCCGGGCGATCGGTACCTCCATGTCCGCGCTCGGCGTCCACCAGGGGCTGGCGCCCGTGCTCGACGTCGTCCGCGACCCCCGGTGGGGGCGGGTCGACGAGTGCATCGCCGAGGACCCGTACGTGGTGGGCACCATCGGCACGTCGTACGTCCGTGGTCTGCAGGACGCGGGTGTGCACGCCACGCTGAAGCACTTCGTGGGCTACTCGGGATCCAAGGCCGGCCGCAACCACGCCCCCGTGAGCGCGGGGCCCCGGGAGATCGCCGACACCTATCTGCCGCCGTTCGAGATGGCGGTGCTGGACGGTGGCGTGCGGTCGGTCATGAACTCCTACACGGACGTCGACGGTGTGCCGGTGGCCGCGAACGAGGACTACTTCACGACGCTGCTGCGCGAGGAGTGGGGATTCACGGGCGTCGTCGTCTCCGACTACTTCGCCGTGGCGTTCCTGACCGTGATGCACGCCGTCGCCGTGGACCGTGGTGACGCCGCCGCCCAGGCTCTCACCGCGGGAATCGACGTGGAGCTGCCCTCGGGTGACGCCTTCCTCGCACCGCTCGCCGAGCGGATCCGCTCGGGCGAGTACGACGAGGCGTACGTGGACCGTGCCGTGCTGCGGGTCCTGGCACAGAAGGAGGAGCTGGGCCTCCTCGACCCCGACGCCTTCGAGGGCGACCCGCCCACGGAAATCGATCTCGACCCGCCGGGGCACCGCGACATCGCCCGCCGGCTCGCGGAGGAGTCCGTGGTGCTCCTGTCGAACGACGGAGTCCTGCCGCTGCTCCGGCCCGACGGCACGGCGCCACGCCGGGTCGCCGTGATCGGGCCGAACGCCGACCGGCCGGAGGCCCTCATGGGCTGCTACTCCTTCGCCAACCACGTGCTCGCTCACCACGACGAGGTGGATATCGGTTTCGAGATCCCGTCCGTCGTCGAGGCGCTGCGTGGCGAACTCTCCGGGGCCGAGCTGACGTACACGGCCGGCTGCGAGGTCGAGGGGTCCGACACCTCCGGCTTCGCGGACGCGGTCGCCGCCGCCGAGGCCGCGGACGTCGCCGTCGTGGTGGTCGGCGACCAGGCGGGCCTCTTCGGCCGCGGAACGGTGGGGGAGGGCAACGACAGCGAGTCGCTCGAACTGCCCGGCGTGCAGCGTGAGCTGGTCGAGGCCATCAGCGCGACGGGCCGGCCCGTCGTCATGGTGCTGCTGACCGGGCGCCCGTACGCGATCGGCTGGGCGCTCGACGGCACCGGACCGCGCCCGGCGGCCGTGCTGCAGGCGTTCTTTCCCGGGGAGGAGGGCGGCACCGCCGTCGCCCGGGTGGTGTCCGGAAGGGTCAATCCGTCCGGTCGTCTCCCCGTGTCGGTTCCACGGAGCTCCGGGTCGCAGCCGTACGCCTACCAGCACCCCATCCTGGGTGGTCCGTCGGAGGTCACGAGCACCGACCCGACGCCTGCGCGGCCCTTCGGGTTCGGCCTGTCCTACACGACCTTCGCGCGGGAGCTCGTCGCGGTGGACGCCGAGGTCGCGGCGGGCGCGTCGTTCCGCGCCGTCGTCCGTGTCACCAACACGGGGAAGGTCCCCGGGGCCGACGTCGTGCAGCTCTACGGCCACGACGTGGTGGCGTCGGTCGCTCGGCCCACGGTGCAGCTCCTGGGCTACGAGCGGGTGACGCTCGCACCCGGGGAGACGGCGACCGTGACGTTCGACGTGCCGACGCAGCGGTTCGCGTTCTCGGACCGGAAGCTGACACGGATCGTCGAACCCGGCGACGTCGAGGTGTGGGTGGGCGCCAGCGCGGGTGACAGCGTCGTCAGGGTGGTCGCCGAGGGCATCGCGGACACCGACGACGCCAAGGCGTCGAACGGCGAGGGCCGGTCGGCCGGCTCGCCCGCACCGGTGGAAGGCGACGCGGGCTCGGGCAACGGCCACGCGGTGACCGGCGCCCGCCGGACGGTACGCGTGACCGGCGCGACGCACGAGGTGACGACGGCGGATCGCCGCTGGGTCACCGCGACCGTCGCGAAATCCTGACCGGGCCCGGGGATTCGGCCCGGCCCGCGGGAATGGCATCAATGCTCCGGCATTGATGCCGGCGCCGTGCCGGTGAATTCTTCTCACCGGCACGGCGCTCCGCTGTTTCACGGGAAGCGGGATTACCGGGACTCGGATCTTCCGTGACTCTTCCGGCCGGTAGGAAGCCCGGGGTTTGACCGGGATCGGTACCTGGTTTTTCACCCAGAGGGTGAAGTCGCGCGAATGATGTCTTGGATGTCGGTCGATATGGATACACTCCGAGCGCCTCCTCCCGCCACATTCGGCGGGCGGGCGTGCCCGAATGCGGGCACACTCAGCACCCCCGGAGATTCCATGCCTTCCATGTTCACGCGTGTGGTCGCGTCCGCGGCCGCCGTCGCGTTCCTGGGTACCCCAGGGACCGCGGCAGCCCTCGTGCCCGACGACGACGCCGGGCAGACCACTGCCCGTACCTTCCGCAGCGGTGACCAGGCCGCTTCCGACAGCGGTCTGCGGCCCATGACCCGCGCGGTGTCGAGCGCGGTGCGGCCGGAGGAGAAGATCACCGCCGCCGCGCGCACGAAGCTCGACGCGCGGGGCACCACCGACTTCTGGCTACGGTTCGGTGAGGTGCCCGACCTGTCCGCCGCGGCAGAGATCAGCGACTGGGCCGAGCGCGGCCGCTACGTCACCGAGACGCTGCAGGCCGCGGCCGAGGACTCGCAGGCGGCGGCGATCGCGGACCTGGAGCGGGCCGGCGTCTCGTACGAGAGCTACTGGGCGTCGAACGCCATCCTCGTGGAGGACGGCTCCCTCGACCTGGCGACCGAGCTGGCGGCGAACGCGGAGGTGACGCAGGTGCGCCCCACGGTCCGGTACGCCCTGCCGGAGCCGCTCGAGGTGACCGCCGAGGAGGGCGCCGCCGCGGCAGGGTCGCCGACCTCGGGCATCGACGCCATCAACGCGGACGACGTCTGGGCGCTCGGCGCCACCGGCGAGGGCATCGTGGTGTCCAACATCGACTCCGGCGTGGACCGGACGAACACGAGCGTTGCCGCCGCGTACCGCGGTGCGACCTCGGGTCACGACTACAACTGGTACGACGCTGCCGGGACCGGGCGGAACTATCCTCACGACGACAACGGCCACGGCACCCACACCATGGGCACGATGGTGGGCGGGGTCGGCACGTCGGCGTCGAGCGGCGACGAGTACTCCTTCGGCGTGGCCCCGGACGCGCAGTGGATCGCGACGAACGGGTGCGCGGACCTGTGCTCCGATGCCGCTCTTATCAGGTCCGGGCAGTGGATCCTCGCGCCGACCCGCTGGGACGGCTCGGGTGCCGATCCGGCGAAGCGGCCGCACGTCGTGAACAACTCCTGGGGCCTGGCGCTCTCGACCGACCCGTTCATGGAGGACGTCGTCGGAGCCTGGGAGGCTGCCGGGATCTTCGCGGCGTACGCCAACGGCAACGAGGGTGAGCTCGGGTGCGAGAGCTCCGGCTCCCCGGGTTCCCGGGCGGCCACGTACTCGGTGGGCGCGACGCGCGCGAACGGTACCGTCGCCGCGTTCTCGTCCCGGGGACCCGGCCAGAGCGGAGCCGTGAAGCCGGACATCACCGCGCCCGGCGTCGGCGTGCTCTCGGCCGTTCCCGGCCGCGCCAGGCTCGAACAGCTGTCGGGGACCTCCATGGCGACCCCGCACGTGGCGGGCGCGGTGGCGCTGCTGTGGAGTGCCGTCCCGGCGCTGGTCGGCGACGTCCAGGAGACGCGCGCGATCCTCGACGACTCGGCCGTCGACGTCGGTGGTACCGCCGCCCTCGAGTGCGGCGGCACGGCCGACGACAACAACGTCTACGGTGAGGGCCGCCTCGACGTCCTGGCCGCCTACGAACTGGCGCAGTCGATGGAGTTCGACGCGACGCAGCAGCCGTCGGTGACCGGGACGGCCAAGGTCGGTCAGACGCTGACGGCGGTGGCCGACGGCGCCGCGTGGTCCCCGGCCGCCGACCTGGAGCACCAGTGGCGCCGGGACGGCACGATGATCTCGGGCGCGACGAACAGCACGTACAAGGTGCAGCCGGCCGATGCCGGGGCGGAGATCACGGTGTCCGTGCTCGGAACCGCCGAGGGGCGCCTGCCGACCACGCGGACCAGTGCGCCGACGGCTCCGGTGGCGAACACGACGATGAGCGGTGGCGGCTGGATCAGCGGAACCGTGCGTGTCGGCAACGTGGTCATGGCGAAGTCCGGGACCGCATGGCCGTCGGGGACGCAGTTCACGTACCAGTGGAAGGCCAACGGCACGGCGATCTCCGGAGCCACCGGATTCACCTACAAGCCCACGGCGTCCAAGCGGGGTGCGAAGCTCACGGTGACCCTCACCGCGAAGCGCAAGGGCTACGACACGGTGAAGAAGACGGTGGGCGGCAAGACGGTCGCCTCCGGCGTCTTCTCGGGGTCGAGCCCGCGCATCCAGGGGACTCCCGCGGTGGGCAGGACCGTCAAGGCCATCGCACCGCAGTGGACGCCCGGACGCAGCCGGACCACGTACCAGTGGAAGGTGAACGGCACCAAGATCAGCGGCGCGACGAGCGCCAAGTACAAGGTGCCGTCGAAGTACAAGGGCAAGACCCTCACCGTCACGGTCAAGGGCTACCGCACCGGCTTCAAGAGCTGGTGGCGCACCAGCAAGGGTCTGGTGATCGGCAAGGAGTTCACGACGACGTCCCGGCCGGGCATGTCCGGCACCCTGAACGTCGGCGGAAAGCTGACCGCCAAGCCCGGCACCTGGAAGCCCGGTCCTTCGCGTCTGTCCTACCAGTGGTTCGCCGATGGCGAGCCGATCGCAGGCGCCACGGGCAAGTCCCTCAAGCTCAAGGGCGCGCAGTACAAGAAGCGCATCTCCGTGCAGGTGACGGCACGCCGCTCGGGCTACGCGACGACGCCTCGTATGAGCGTGCAGACGAGCCGGGTCGTGCCCTCGAGCGTCACGCTGCCCGAAGGCGGCTGGACCGGGGTCCCGGGCGGCACCTACACCGCCAAGGCGGGGTCGTCGCTCTGCACGTGGGAGCGGTGGGCGTCCGAGACGAACCGGCTCGGCGTGGACTACGGTTCCGGCCCGCGGGTCGCCACGGTGAAGTCCAGCGACTGGGCCTTCTGGTCCGAGGGCTGCGGCACCTGGACCAAGTACTACCCGGGGATGGTCAAGGCCCGGAGCACCACCTGGTCGAACGGCGTCTGGATCCTGGGCGACCAGCTCCAGCGCGGCACGTACGTGACGGCGGGCCCGTCCGTCGACGGTGGTTCGCCCTGCTACTACGCGATCCTCGACGAGACCACGGGTAACCGCAGCGGTGCGCACGTCATCCGGTCGGGGACCGCCACCGAGCCGATGACCGTCACGATCCCGTCGGGCGCCCGCGCGTTCGAGACGGCCGGCTGCAGTTGGAAGCGCGTGAGCTGATCTCACCCGCGCCGTCCCGCCGGGGCAGGGAGTTCCACCGCGAACTCTCTGCCCCGGCAGCCGTCGTTCGGGGGAAGATGGGGTGATGCGAGTCGATGTGTGGTTGTGGGCCGTCCGGCTGTTCAAGAGCCGCTCCGTGTCGGCCGCCGCGTGCCGGGCGGGCCGGGTACGGGTTAACGGGAAGCCTGCCAAGCCGGCGTCGCAGGTCGCCGTGGGAGACCGCGTGACCTGGCGGGACCCGCTGCGCGGGCGCGACGTCGAGGTGGTGGAGCTCCTGCCCAAGCGCGTCGGCGCGCCTTTGGCGGTGAAGGCCTACCTGGATCACAGCGAGCCGCTGCCGACCCGTGTCGAGCGGGAGGCGGTCGGGGTGCGCGACCGCGGCACCGGCCGCCCCACCAAGCGCGAACGCCGCGAGATCGACCGCCTGCGCGGACGCCGGGGGTAGATCCCGGCGTGGGCCGTGCGGGGGTGGTCGCGCCCCCCTTGTCCGGCCCGGCCGCCGAGGCCGGCACCGGTCAGGCCGGCGGCGTCCCTGTGCCGCTCCTGGTCGGCACCGATCCCGACCGCACCTCCGGTAGCGTGAAGTCATGCCCGCGCCCACGCCGTCGTCGGACACCACCGACCGTATCGCCGCACTGCTGGACCGCCACCCTGTCTGGGACGGTCACAACGATCTGGCCTGGGAGGCGCGCGAGCAGGCGGGCTACGACTGGTCCGCGCTCGACATCGAGGCCGGGACGGCCGGGCGTACCCACACCGACATCGCCCGCCTCCGGGCCGGCGGGGTGGGGGCGCAGTTCTGGTCGGTGTACGCGCCGTCGGACCTGCCCGGCAGCGCGGCGGTCACCGCGACGCTCGAACAGATCGACGCCGTGAGACGCATGGTGGAGACCTGGCCCGACACGTTCGCGCTCACCCTGACCGCCGACGACGTGGAGAAGGCCTGGGCCGCCGGCCGTATCGCCTCGCTGATGGGCGCCGAGGGCGGCCAGTCCATCGACTCCTCGCTCGGCACCCTGCGCATGCTGTACGGCCTCGGCGTGCGGTACCTCACCCTGACGCACAACCACAACAACCCGTGGGCCGACTCCGCCACCGACCAGCCGTCCGCGCACGGTGGTCTCAGTGAGTTCGGCGTCGAGGTGGTGCGTGAGATGAACCGGCTGGGGATGCTCGTGGACCTCTCGCACGTCTCCGTGGCGACGATGGACGCCGCACTGGACGTCACCGAGGCGCCCGTCATGTTCTCCCACAGCTCGGCCCGCGCCGTCTGCAACGTTCCGCGCAACGTGCCCGACGACGTCCTGGCGCGTCTCCGCGGCAACGGGGGGCTGTGCATGGTCACGTTCGTGCCCGCCTTCGTGACCCCCGACATCGGGTCGTGGCGCGCCGACGCCGCGGAGGCCGCCCGGGCACGCGGCGTCGACCCGTCGAACTACACCGCGTTCCGCGCGTTCACCGAGCAGTGGGAAGCGGACCACCCCGTTCCTCCGACCAGCCTGGAGGACGTGGTCGCGCACATCGAGCACGTCCGCGACGTCGCGGGGATCGATCACGTGGGCCTCGGCGGCGACTACGACGGCGCCAGCGGGTTCGCCCCCGGACTCGACGACGTGTCCGGCTACCCCAACCTGCTCGCCGCGCTCGCGGACCGCGGCTGGTCCGACGACGACCTCGCCAAGCTGGCCAGCGGCAACATGCTCCGCGTGCTACGCGGCGCGGAGCGAGTGGCGGCACGACTGGCGGCGGAGCGGCCGCCGGGCACCGCCAGGTTCGACCGGAACTGACGGGCCCGGGCCTCAGGATCCCAGTTCGACGACCTTGCGCTGAAAGCCGAGCGCCACCTTCTGCAAGGAGTCCAGCGGGGTGTCGCCGTTGCGCTCGCTGATCTGCCCGAGCATCGAGCCGGAGGCCGCGAGCAGGGCGACCATCACGTCGCGCGCCTCTCCCCGCGTGGTGAGCGCCTCGTCGAGAAGCTCCTGGACCAGCGGCGAGCGCAGCCCGTCCTCCTCAGGGTCGAGCAGCGCGGTGAGGAGAGCGATCGACAACGAACTGCCCTGGACGCTTGCCATGTGAACCCCCTGGTGACAGCGGTTGCTTGGGTGCCCGACCCGACGCGCCCCCTGCGCGCGTCCGACCGTGGCACTTGTGTATCGCACCTTGTGGCGCGGCGCCTGCCGACGGCGACATCCGTTGCCTTGGAGGGCTGCGCGCGCAAGGTTCACCGCACCCCACCACGGGAGCAAGCGGGTGAAATCTCGTGATTTCACCCGGGATGCCCCCAATCTCGCTTGACCCGGACGAGCCCTGACGGCAAGTCTTCATGCCGACCGCCCGGCCGACACGCGGCGAGGCGGCGGAAACATGAGGACGGGTGGGCAACCGCAGATGGGTCAGGGCACCAACAGATTCGCGTTCGCGGCGAGGAAGGCGGTGGCCCGCACACTGGCCGCCGCCGTCGTCTACGGGACAGCCGTCGTAGCACCGGCCGCGGTACCGGCCGCGGTACCGGCCGCGGCCGCGCAGGACGCACCAGTGGCCGTCGCAGTGGACCACTCGGACCCCTCGGACCGCAGGGAGTCCATGGCCTCGGCCGCGCCGCGGGGCACGGCCACCGCACCGCTGGGCGCCCCGGTGGCCGGTGCCCGGCTGCCCGCGCTGATCGCCGACGGGCTGGCCGAGTCGTCGCACAGCCGGTACGTGTACGACGGAGGCAGCGAGACGGTGAAGGTGACGGTCCGCACCACCATCCGGAACCTGAAGCCGGACCAGGGCCTCATGTACTTCTTCTGGAACTCCTACGGCGTGCCCGTGCCCAAGGGAGCGCAGAACGTCACCGCGACGAGCGCCGGCCAGTCGCTGTCCGTGCGCTTCGAACCCACGGAGGACGAGTTCACGAACTGGGCGACCGCCTCGTTCTCGAACTTGCGCTACGGGCAGAGCCGCACCATCGACTGGAGCTACACGATCCCGGGCGACCCGATCCGGTCCGAGGGGTACACCCGCGTGGGCAAGGGCTACGCCACCTTCGCGACCCAGGCGGTCGGCGACCCCGGCTCGGTGAGCGTGGAGGTCGTCGCGCCGGAGGCGATGGAGTTCACGAACATGGTCGGCGAGTTCAGCGAGGAGAAGGCCGACGGCCGCAGAACCTGGTCCACCAGCGCGGTGACGGACGAGTACGGCATCTGGTCCCCCGTCTCGCTGCGCAACCCCGACCAGGCCGACACCACCCAGGTGAAGGTCGGCGGGGAGAAGCTGACCCTGCTCAGCTTCCCGGACGACAAGAAGTGGACGACGTTCGTCAAGAAGCGGCTCACCGACGGACTGCCCGTCGTGGAGGACATGGTGGGCCAGGACTGGCCCGGCGGCCTCAAGCAGATCCGCGAGGACGTCTCGCCGGAGGTCATCGGCTACGCCTGGTACGACGGTCAGACGGAGGAGATCGTCATCGGGGAGGACCTCGACGAGCAACTCTTCTACCACGAACTGACCCACACCTGGGTGAACGGCGAGACCCTCGAGGGCCGGTGGCTCGTCGAAGGGCTCACCGAGACCATCGCCCGGCGGGTCGTGAAGGAGACCGGCGGCAAGGTCGACCGGAGGAAGACCACCCGGGACGCCGACGGCGCCCTCGCGCTGAGCACCTGGGAGCACCCCGCGCAGGACTTCAGGGACGTCGACCGCCCCACGGAGGACTACGCCTACGCGGCGGCGCCGGCGACCGTCGAGAAGCTCGTCGCGGACCTCGACGACAAGCAGTTCACCGACCTCGTCGCGGCCCTGCTGGAAGGTCAGTCCGCCTACGAGGAGCCCGGTGACAAGCACGTCTGGAAGTCGCCCGGCTGGCGCCAGCTGCTCGACCTGCTCGAGGACCGCGCCGGGGTCGAGGGCGCCCAGAAGACGCTGAAGACCTGGGTGCTCACCGAGAAGGAGAAGAAGGAGCTGCCCAAGCGCGCCGAGGAGCGCGAGCACTACTTCGCCCTCGACGAGGCCGACGGCGAATGGGAGCCCCCGCAGGGCGTACGCGTCCGGATGACGCAGTGGGAGTTCGACCGCGCCGCCGAGGCGCGCGAGGCGATCGGTGACGACGTCCCCGAGGCGGCGCGCCGCATCCAGGAGGCCGCCGCCGCGGCAGGGTTCCCCGACCCGTCGGCCGCGCGCGACGCGTACGAGAAGGCCGGCAGCGGACTCGACTACACCGAGCTCACCGAGACGATGCCCCGCACCGCGGACGTGACCGAACAGGTCAGCGAGGCCGTGCGGCGCGCCGACGCGGAACGCGACCCGGTCACCGAGCTGGCGGAGACCATGCTGTTCACCGCGGACGCCGCCGACCTCGCGGTCCAGGACCTCGACGAAGGTGACGTCGACGCCGCCGCCGAGGGCGCCGCACACGTCTCACAGCTCGTCGACCTCGCTCGTTGGGTCGGCATCCTCCTGGTCGTGCTCGTCCTCGGTGTCGTGCTCCTCGTGGCCTGGCTGGTGATCCGTGCCCGACGACGGCGCCGGACGGCCCCGGCGCCCGCGACGCCGGACCTACCGGCGGAGGCAGGAGTGTCCGACCAGGTGGAGCAGTGGTTGTCCGACCGGGCCGAGCAGCCTGGCGACGGGTCGTCGCAGCCGTCGACGAGTTCCGAGGAAGCTCCTGCGCCGGCTTCGCGGCCGGGCGGGCCCGGTGCGACGGAAGCCGTGCCCCCGCTGCCGCCGCACAAGCTGCCGCCGCCGACCGGCCCCTGGGACACCGAGCCGGACGAACCGCGGCAGGCCGCCACCGACCCGGATGACAGCGCCGCCGACGGCCGCGCCGCCGCCGGCGGGTCACCGGGCGACGACGGTCCGGCCGACGACGCCACGGCTGGGGGTGCTCCGGCCGGCGACGCTTCGGCTGCGGGTGCTCCGGCCGGCGACGCTTCGGCCGAGGACGCTCCGGCCGACGGCGGTACTCCCGACGACGAGGCACCGGCCGGCGACGGTCCTGACGGCGATCGGGCGGAAGGCACCACCTCCGACGACGGCGGACAGGGGCCGGTGCCCCCGCCGTCGTAGTACTTCGCACCGGTCGGGAACAGACACCACGGGGCCAAGGTTGAGCTATACAGACTCAACTTTGGCCCCGTCGGCTTGCCAGCCAGCCACCGGGGATCTAGGTTGAGTGCAGCAGACTCAACCCATGCGACGGCGGCCACTCTGGTCGTCGTCGGCCCTGCGAAGGAGAACGACATGTCCCGATCCGTCGGTATCGACCTGGGTACCACCAACTCGGTGGTCGCTGTCCTGGAGGGCGGCGAGCCCACCGTCATCGCGAACGCGGAGGGCTCGCGCACGACGCCGTCCGTGGTCGCCTTCTCCAAGACCGGCGAGGTCCTGGTCGGTGAGGTCGCGAAGCGTCAGGCCGTCACCAACGTGGACCGGACGATCTCGTCGGTCAAGCGCCACATGGGCACGGACTGGTCGCAGGACATCGACGACAAGACCTACACCGCGCAGGAGATCTCCGCGCGCATCCTCGGCAAGCTCAAGCGCGACGCGGAGGAGTACCTGGGTGAGCCCGTCACCGAGGCCGTCATCACCGTTCCCGCGTACTTCAACGACGCGGAGCGGCAGGCGACGAAGGACGCCGGCCAGATCGCGGGCCTCACGGTCCAGCGCATCGTCAACGAGCCGACCGCGGCCGCGCTCGCGTACGGCCTGGACAAGGGCAAGGAGGACGAGCTCATTCTCGTCTTCGACCTGGGTGGCGGTACGTTCGACGTGTCGCTGCTGGAGGTCGGCAAGGACGAGGACGACTTCTCCACCATCCAGGTGCGTGCCACCTCCGGTGACAACCGCCTGGGCGGCGACGACTGGGACCAGCGCGTCGTCGAGCACCTGATCAAGCAGGTGAAGAACTCCGAGGGCGTCGACCTGTCCAAGGACAAGATCGCCCTGCAGCGCCTCCGTGAGGCCGCCGAGCAGGCGAAGAAGGAGCTCTCGTCCGCGACGAGCACCAACATCTCGATGCAGTACCTGTCGATGAGCGAGAACGGCCCCATCCACCTGGACGAGAAGCTCACGCGGGCGCAGTTCCAGCAGATGACGCAGGACCTCATCGACCGCACCAAGCAGCCGTTCCACGCCGTGATCCGCGACGCCGGCATCTCGGTGTCGGACATCGACCACGTCGTGCTCGTGGGCGGTTCCACCCGCATGCCGGCCGTCACCGAGGTCGTCAAGGAACTCACCGGCGGCAAGGAGCCCAACAAGGGCGTGAACCCGGACGAGGTCGTGGCCGTCGGCGCCGCGCTGCAGGCCGGTGTCATCTCCGGTGACCGCAAGGACGTCCTGCTCATCGACGTGACCCCGCTGTCGCTCGGCATCGAGACCAAGGGCGGCGTCATGACGCGCCTCATCGAGCGCAACACCGCGATCCCGACCAAGCGCAGCGAGGTCTTCTCCACGGCGGACGACAACCAACCGTCCGTGGCGATCCAGGTGTTCCAGGGCGAGCGCGAGTTCACCCGTGACAACAAGCCGCTGGGCGTCTTCGAGCTCACGGGCATCGCCCCGGCCCCCCGCGGCGTGCCGCAGATCGAGGTCACGTTCGACATCGACGCCAACGGCATCGTGCACGTGTCCGCGAAGGACCGCGGCACCGGCATGGAGCAGTCCATGAAGATCACCGGCGGCTCGGCCCTCCCCAAGGAGGACATCGACCGCATGGTCAAGGACGCCGAGGCGCACGCCGAGGAGGACAAGAAGCGTCGCGAGGAGGCGGACACCCGCAACCAGGCCGAGGCCTTCGCGTACTCGATGGAGAAGCAGATCGCGGACAACCGCGACAAGCTTCCCGCCGACGTGGTTTCGGAGGTCGAGGCCGACGTGGCGGCGGTGAAGACCGCACTGGAGGGCGAGGACGCCGACGCCGTGAAGTCCGCCTACGAGAAGCTGGGCGCGTCGTCCCAGAAGATCGGCCAGGCGCTCTACGCCGCGGCCGAGTCCGAGGGCGGCCAGCCCGGTGCGGAGGGCGCACCGGCGAGCGGCGAACCGAAGCAGGCGGCCGACGACGACGTCGTCGACGCCGAGATCGTGGATGACGAGGGCGATAAGAAGTGACCGAACAGACGCCACAGGACTCGTCCGGGCCCGAGAACTCGGGAGAGCGCTCGTTCGAGTTCCACGACAAGCGCAGGATCGATCCGGAGTCCGGCACGCCGCGCCAGCCGGGTGACTCGGACGGCGGCTCCGGGGACGGCAGCGGCCCCGGAGACGGCGGGGCCGCCGACAGCGGGCCCACCGGCGACGAGCCCGCCGGGAACGCGGCGGACGCCGACACGGACCCGCTGGAGGCGCTCGACTTCGAGCCGTCCGGCGAGGCCGGGGAGGATGCCGCCGTGCTCGCGGCCAAGGCCGAGGCCGCACAGCACCTCGACGCGCTGCAGCGCGAGCGCGCGAGCTTCACGAACTACCGCAACCGTGCGCTGCGCGACCAGGAGATCGCGCGGGAACGGGGCGTGCAGGACGTGCTGGCCGCACTCCTCCCCGTGCTCGACGACGTCGAGCGGGCGAAGCAGCACGGCGAGCTGAACGGCCCGATGGCGGCCATCGCGGAGAAGCTGGACCAGTCTCTCGCCAAGTTCGGCGTCGAGCGGTTCGGCCAGGTGGGTGAGGAGTTCGACCCGCAGGTGCATGATGCGCTCATGCACAACACCGACGCCGAGGCCACCAGCACCACGGTGAACCTCGTCGTCGAGCCCGGTTACCGGATCGGCGAGAAGGTCGTGCGCGCGGCGCGCGTCGGCGTCGTCGGTCCCGAGTGACTCCCCGGTGGTGGGGCCGTCTGCGGCCCCACCACCGCCCGACCACCGCAGACGGAGGTGCCGTGACCGGTCAGGACTGGATGGAGAAGGACTTCTACGCCGAGCTCGGCGTGCCCAAGGACGCCGACGAAGCGGCGATCAAGAAGGCCTACCGGAAGCTGGCCCGGACGTACCACCCGGACCAGAACAAGGGCGACGAGCAGGCCGAGGCCAGGTTCAAGGCGATCGGCGAGGCGTACGCGGTGCTCTCCGACCCGGAGCAGCGGCGTCAGTACGACGCGATCCGCGCCATGGCCGGCGGCGCCCGGTTCTCGGCCGGCCCGGGCGGTGGCGGAGCCGGCGGTTTCGAGGACATCCTCGGGGCCATGTTCGGTGGCGGCGGTGCGGGCGCCGGCCCGCGAGTGCGGTACTCGCAGAGGCCGGGCGGAGGGCCCGGTGCCGCGGGCTTCGAGGACATCCTGGGCGGCATGTTCGGCGGTGGTGGCGGTTCGCCGGCCGGCTTCCGCGTCCCGGAACGCGGTGCGGACGTGCAGGCGTCGACCACGCTGCCGTTCCGCACGGCCCTGGAAGGCGCCACCGTCGACCTGACGGTCGACGGCCGCAAGCTCACGGCGCGGATCCCGGCCGGTGTGAACGACGGCCAGAAGATCCGGCTGCGAGGCAAGGGGCGGCCGGGCGTCGGCGGCGGCGAAGCCGGCGATCTCCTGATCACCGTCCATGTGACGGAGCACCCGGTGTTCACGCTCGACGGCGCGAACGTCCGCCTCACACTGCCGGTGACCTTTCCTGAGGCGACCCTGGGAGCGACGGTCGAGGTTCCGACGCCGTCAGGGGAGACGGTGAGGATGAAGCTGCCGCCGGGGACGCCCTCGGGCAAGGTGCTGCGCGCCAAGGGCCGCGGCGTGCGTACGGCGCGTGCGACGGGAGACCTCCTGGTCACCGTGCAGGTGGTGGTCCCGCAGAAGCTGAGCAAGGGTGCCCGGGAGGCGCTCGAGGCCTTCGCGGCGGCGAGCGACGGCACCGACCCGCGTGCGGACCTCGCGGAGCGGGCGAAGGAGTAGGAGAGAGCGTGGCCGACGACGCACCGGTGTTCACCGTGTCCCAGGCGGCGGAGCTCGCGGGCATGCATCCGCAGACGCTTCGCCAGTACGACCGGCTGGGGCTGGTCGTGGCCCGGCGTACCCGGGGGCGAGGCCGCCGGTACTCGTTGCGCGACGTCGCCCGGCTGCGGCAGGTGCAGGAACTCGCGCAGGGCGAGGGCATCAATCTCGCGGGGATCAAGCGCATCCTCGACCTCGAGGCGCACGTGTCGATGCTGGAGGAACGGCTCGAGGACGCGCTGGTGCAGCTGCAGCAGACCGGAAGGGTCTTCGCCGCGGGGACGAGCGGTGACGTGGTCGTGGTGCCCCGCGGCCGTCGGGTGCGCCGCGGTGAGATCCATGTCGAGGAGACCGTGGTGGAGCGTGCCGAGGGAGGCCGTCGTACGCGCGCGTCCGGCGCGCTCGTGCTCTGGCGGCCGCACCGCGGTGAACGGGGCTGAAGGGTCAGCGCACCCCATCCCCGGATTTTGTTGATGCCATTGTTTCTCAATGGCATTCTTCCGTTCGTGGCCCTGGATAAAGCTCAGGCAAGCCTTTCCTGGCTATCCGATCCCCGGCTTGTGGAATATGTTGGTGAGTGACCACGGAACGCCCGGCGAACCGCCCGGCGTGCCGTTCGTACCGGGGAGGCAAGCATGAGCACGTTGATGGACATGCCCGAGGTCGCCGAATGCTCGGTGGAGGGCTGCGGATACAACCATGACCATGGCTGTCACGCCGGCGCCGTCACCATCGCCGGCCATTCCGGCGACGCGTCCTGCGCGACGTTCATCCCGCTGAGCACCAAGGGCGGGTTGGAGAAGGTCATCGCTCACGTGGGCGCCTGCCAGCGCGGCGAGTGCACGCACAACGACCAGCTGGAATGCACGGCCGGCTCCATCCGTGTCGGGGCGGGCCCGGACGACGCGAGCCACGCGGACTGCCTGACGTTCGAAGCGCGCTGAACCGTCCGGCGCGGTCGCGATCCGTCGCACGGCGGCAGGGCGCGGGCCGTGGAGGTGTCTCGCCCTGCTGTGCCGCGGAGCGCGGCCGCACCCGCGGACGTGGTGGGCCGTGCCGGACACCGGCCCGGCGGCCCGCCCGACGGTCAGCGGCTCAGGTGCGAGAGCAGCATGAGCGCCGCCTCGTGCGTGTCGGGCAGACGCTCCAGCCAGACGCGGGTGGGGCGCCGCACCTCGGCGGTCAGCCCCAGCACCTCGGCGTTGTGCTCGACCACACGGCGTAGCGCCTGGCCGGTGTCGGCGGTCGCCCTCCCGCGCTCGCACAGGACGGCGTAGGTGGCGTCCGTGATCGCCGCCATGGGGTGTCCCTCGCCGAAGACCTGGTGCAGGGTGCGGCCGATGGCCGCGGAACGGGCGAGACGCTGCCAGGTGTCGAGGTCGTCGATGCCGACGTCGAGCATGAGCAGGCAGTGGGTGGCGGCGACGGTGCTGCCGTCGCGTTGCGCGGCGCCGTAGGTCTCCCGGAGACGTTCGGCGAGGTACTCGCCGGTGGGCAGGCCGGTCGCCGGATCGTGCGCGGTCACCTGGAGCGGGACGCGTTCGTTCTCCGTTACCCAGCCGACGGCGACGGCACGCATCACGTGCGGGGGAATCGGTAGCCGGGCGACCGCGTACAGCACGGTGACGTCGTCGAGCGTCTCGGCGATGCCCGCGCCGACGGCGGCGCGGGCAGCACCGAGACGCTCGGCAGGCCCGTCGACCGGCCGGTCGTCCACCACTGCTTCCACGAGTGCCTCGACAGCCGGGTGGTACCAGTCCCCAGGACGGATCCACACCGTGGCCAAGCTCTCGTCGCGCCAGCGTTCTCGCAGGCCGCGGACAGGATTCCGGGCCTTCTGCTGCGACTCGCTCATAATTGTTGGACCCCCACGGGGATACATCATGACGCATATTCAGACCGGTGAGACCACCCCCGGCACAATTTCATCCGTGGTTTCACCCTCCCGCGTTCCGCGCCAATGGGCCTATAGTCTGATCCGTCAAGTGTGTTCCGGGGCCGATGGCGGACCACACCGGACGAGCACGAGACCGAGGGCGGCGAGGGTGGCAACGTGACGCAAGTGGATCGCGGCGCTGGAGAAGCGCCGAGCGACGCCGAGTTGATCCTCCAGGTCAGGTCAGGTGACCGGGAGGCGTTCGGCACGCTCTACACGCGTCATGCCGCGGCCGCTCGAGCGCTCGCGCGCCAGTACGTGAAGCCCGGCGACGCGGAGGACGTCGTCGCCGACGCCTTCGGGAAGCTGTACGAGATGCTGCGCCGGGGCGCCGGCCCGGACAGCGGGTTCCGTACCTATCTCTACACGGTCGTGCGCCACCGCGCGTACGACGTGTCCAGGGGCGCCAGCCGGATGCGCCCCGCGGAGGACGCCGAGATCGAGGCCGCGCTCGGGCGGGTGGCCTCCTCGGAGGACCCCGCTCTCCAGGGCTTCGAGCGCTCCGTCGTCTCGCGCGCGTACTTCGGCCTGCCGGAACGCTGGCGGGAGGTGCTCTGGTACTGCCTGGTCGACGACCTCAAGCCCGCCCAGGTCGCCCCCGTGCTGGGACTCACGCCGAACGGTGTGTCCGCGCTCCTGTACCGGGCGAAGGACGCTCTGCGCGACGGATATCTGCAGCAGCACCTGACCCACGCGCCGTCGGACACGTGCCGCGCGGTGAACCCCCACCTCGGCGGGTATGTTCGTGACAGCCTGTCGCGCCGGGAGAAGGCGCGGATCGAGGACCACCTGTCGACCTGCGGCACGTGCAGCGCCCTGGTCCTGGAACTGGCGGACGTCGCGCACGGGATGAAGTGCGTGGTCGCGCCCCTGGTGCTGGGCGCCGCCGGGCTGGCTCTCGTCGGCTCCGCGATTCCCGTGGGAGCGAGCCTCGCGGCAGCGGTCAAGGCGGCGTCGGCCGGCGGCATCACGGGGACCTCGGCAGGCGGTGGGGCCATGGGCGGTGTGGGGAGCGCCGCAGCCGGCAGCTCCGGCATGGGCGTCGGGGCGAGTGCGACCGCCGGCGCCACGGCGGGCGCGGGAACCACGGCGGGTGCCGGCGCGACGGCGACCGTCGGCTCGACCGCCGGGGCCGCGGCGACCGTGGGAGCGTCCGCCACGAGCACGGCGGCCGGTGTCGCCGGGGCGACCGCGGGCGCGACCGCGGTGGGCGTGGTCGGGGCCGGTGGCGCCGCCGCCACGGGCGGTGCGATGGCGGCCGGCGCGATCACGGTCGCGACCGTCGGCGTGGTGGCCGCGCTGCAGATCATCGGCACCCACGCCGAGGCCGAGCCGGACGGGCCGCCCGCGGCCGTCGTGGCCTCGCCCGTGGCCTCGCCGTCGCCGCGGCCGACGACGACCGGGCAGCCGTTCGTCCCGCCGGACGAGAGCGCCGCGGACCCGGCCAACCTGCTCCCGCTCGTCGAGGACCTGTCCCTGGCGTTCACCGGCGGTGATGCGCCGTTGCAGCCGCGAGAGGCGCAGGACCTCGTGCTCAGGCTGGAGAACCACGGTGGCGCCGAGGTCACCGGAACCACGGTGCACCTCACCCTTCCCGACGGCATGACGATGGCGGCGCAGGACTCGCCGTCGGGCTCCGGCTTCGGTCGGTCGATCGTCGACACCGACACCGGCGACAAGCCTTCTTCCGGCGGGAACGAGGCCGGCGGTGCCGGCAAGGGTGCCGCCGGCAAGGGCGCCGCCGGCGACCGGGATGCCGGTGACGCGGCCGACGGCGCAGCCGCAGCGGACGACGGCGACTCGACGGAGTCGCCGGCGGGCGGGGCGGACACCGCCACCGGTGACGGAGGGGCGGACACCGACGGGAACGGCGGTGTCCCGGAGGAGACTCCCTCGGACCGGACCACCGCTCCGGTGCGGACCGTCTGCACACCCGGCGCCGAACCCGGTGCGGTGGTCTGCGACGTCGGGCACCTCGGTGCCGGCGTGACGCACGAGGTACAGGTCACGGTGCGCGCGCAGGCGGGCGGCAGCTACCCGATCGGGGCCGAGCTGCGGGCGGACGACATCGATGCCACCTCCATGGAGCTCCCGGCGCGCCGGGTGGCATCCTTCGGCCCCGAGCTCACGGCTCAGGCCGGAGCCTTCGGACTCGCCTCGCCCGGCAGGGGAGTCCTTCCCCTGCGGATCGGGAACACCGGTGACGAGCGCGCCGCGTCGGACTGGTCGATGGCGGTGACGCTGCCGGAGGGGGTGCGGCCGGCCGTGCAGCAGGACGCGCTGGTCTGCACGACGATCGAGTCACGGACCTGGTCCTGCGTCGCCGGGGAACCGACCGGGATGGAGCCGGGGCACTGGCGTGAACTTCCGCTGTCCGTCGTCGCGTTCTCGAACTCCGTGGCCGCGCAGGTCTCCGGGACGGCCGTCGCGGCACCGGCGGGTGTCTCCCACGCACGTGACGCCCGGGCCCAGGTCGTCGTGACGCCGGCCTGGGCGGGTGCCGCCCAGGGCGCCGGAGCCCTCACGTCGAGCTGCGTCGCGTCCGGTGGCCTCGCCGAGGCGAAGGCCGCGATCGCCGGAACGTACACGAACACGACACCGGGGACGGTGTTCGTCACGCTGGAGGCGGCGGGCGACAGCGCCTCGCACGCCGATCCGGTCTCCCCCGGCCAGAGCGTCACGCTCCGGCGCGACGAAGGCATCCGGGTTCCCGGCGGTTCGGCGACCTGGGTGCTCACCCGGACGGTGGAGGGCACGGCGTACGAGCACCGGGTGCCCGCGGGCGAACTGCCCGCCGTGGACTGCTACGACCCCGACTGGGCCGCCACGGCGAAGGCCGAGACGGTCAACACGGCCGGACGGGTGGGCGTCCGTGGCACTCTCGCCAACGCGTCGGACGAGCCCATGAACGTGAAGATGATCGTGCAGGCGAAGTCCGGCCGGCTCGTCTCGGAGGCGCGGACCGTGCCGCCGGGCGGCCGTGACACCTTCACCGTTCCCACGGGGGCCAAGCGTCTGCCCGCCGGCGCCGTGACGTTCGAGCTGGCTCGCTGGACCTTCGACGAGGACGGCGATCCGCCGAAGAGCGCTGCCCGGCCCGAGGCGGGGCCGCGGGCCACGTATGCCCAGGCGGTGATCGCGCCGTCGTACACCGGCCAGCACACGATGAGCGCGGAATGTGCCTACGACGCCGGGCGCGGCGCCTCGATCGGGACCTTCCGGATCCCTGTCGACAACACCTCGTCGACGTTGCCCGTGACCTTCCGGCTCGGCGGCGCGACGCACACGGTGGCGGCCGGTGAGGCCGGGACCCTCGTCGCGCGCGTTCCCTGGGGCACCGGCAAGCTCCCGCTGCTCTCGGGCGACGATCCGCTGGGCGACATCGACGTGACGTTCTCGTCCTGCGCCCAGGTGGACTGGCCCGAGGACTCGATCGAGGTGCACGTCGAGAGCCAGTGCGTGGACGGACGCGAACAGGTGGTCGCCGACGTGCGGAACACGAGCGGTGCGACCTGGAAGGGCCGTCTGGTGGGGAAGTACTCCGGACGGAACGGTGACGAGGCCGAGGTGCCGGCCGGAGGGTCGGCACAGCTCGCGCTACCGGGCTCGGACGCCCCGGTCCCCGACCTGGAGGTGCTCGTGCGGCTCCATCGGGAGTTCGAGGGAGCCGTGCGCGTGGTCGAGCGGGACTACGACGTCGTGCGGGTGACGTGCCGGCCGGAGGACAGGTGCCACGACGGGGAGGAAGCACCGAACTGGCTCGCGGCGCTGTTCGGCCGCCAGTGCACGGACAAGGACCGGGACGACCGTGGCGAACACGTCGAGCAGGCGACGTTCATGCCACCCGTGTTCTGGGGCCGGAGCCAGGGCGCCTGACAGCCGTCACACGACGCCGTACAGCCGGTCGCCCGCGTCGCCCAGGCCGGGGACGATGTAGGCCTTCTCGTTGAGACGCTCGTCCACGGCCGCGACGACGATCTCGACATCCACCCGGTCTCCCGCGTGCTGCTCGACGACCTTCAGCCCCTCGGGTGCCGCGAGCAGGCAGACGGCGGTGACCTCGCGCGCGCCGCGCTCGAAGACGTAGTCGATCGCCGCGACGAGCGTGCCTCCCGTGGCCAGCATCGGGTCGAGGAGGAACACGTGGCGCCCGGTGAGGTCGTCGGGCAGGCGGTTGGCGTACGTGACGGCCTTGAGCGTCTCCTCGTCGCGCATCATCCCGAGGAATCCCACCTCCGCCGTCGGGAGCAGGCGAGTCATGCCGTCGAGCATGCCGAGGCCCGCGCGCAGGATGGGTACCACGAGCGGGGCGGGGGAGGCCAGCGTGGTCCCGGTCATCGACGTGACCGGGGTCCGGATCTCCTTCGGCTCCGTGGCGATGCCCCGGGTGGCCTCGTAGGCGAGCAGGGTGACGAGCTCGTCCACCAGCAGCCGGAACGTGGCGGACGGCGTGGTCTCGTCCCGCAGGGTGGTGAGCTTGTGGTCCACCAGCGGGTGATCGGCAACGTGCAGGCGCATGAGGCCACCGTACCGGCCGGTGAATAGGCTGGGCCGCATGACCGACGGCTTTCCGGGTGTGACGCTCGCCGAGCGAACGGCGACGTGGGAGTCCGCGATGGGCGCCGCGCTGGCCGAGGCCGCCGCGGCGCTCGGGTCCGGCGACGTTCCCGTGGGCGCCGTGGTGCTGGACGAGGCGGGACGCACCATCGCCGTCGGGCGCAACGAGCGCGAAGCTGCGGGCGACCCGACCGCGCACGCCGAGGTCCAGGCGTTGCGCGCTGCCGCGGCCGTGCGGGGCGAGTGGCGGTTGGAGGGCTGCACGCTCGTGGTCACGCTCGAGCCGTGCGTGATGTGCGCGGGTGCGCTGCTACTGGCGCGGGTGTCACGGCTGGTCCTCGGGGCCTGGGACGCGAAGGCCGGGGCCACCGGCTCGGTGTGGGACCTGGTCCGCGACCGCCGCGGCAACCACGAGATCGAGGTGATCGGCGGGATCCGCGAGGAGGAGTGCGGCGCCGTCCTGCGCGACTTCTTCGACGCCTGCCGACCGCGCTGAGAGCCCGGAGCCGCCTCGTCCATGGCCGGTCTGTCGCCGGCCGGCCCGGTTTGCCGCCGACCGCCCCGGTCAGCCGCTGGCCGGCCCGGTCAGCGGCCGCCCCGGTCATGGCGACCACGCCATCTTGAGGGGGTGGGAGCGCGCCCATCCCCTCAAGATGGCGTGGTCGACGACATGGCGTGGTCGCGCGCGGGTGCCGACGGCTCTGTTCAGGCCGCCCCGGGAACCAGCCAGTTCGTCGTGCGGCTCGCCAGGTCGGTGATACCGCCGCGGTCGGACGGCGAGTAGGTGCCCACCCGGGTTCCCGGGTGCAGGCGGGGATCGCCCTCGTAGAGCTCGGCGAGCTCCTCGGCGGCGACGTCGTCCCCGGCGTCGGCCGCGACGAGGAGGTGCGCGAGCTCGTCGGCAAGGGCATCGAACTCCTCGGACGACACGTCGAGGCCGGCCATACCCGCTGCGGCGGCGGCCCGCTTGCCCGCTGCCTGCGGGGCGTCGTCGGGGAGTGCTCCGATGACGGGTCCCCACACGTCCCACAGCAGCAACTCGTCACGGTGCCGGTGTGCCACCTCGAGCAGCACGTAGCGCCGCACGAAGTCCCGGCCTGCGAGCTCCGGCACACCTGCCACGCCGTACTTGGCCGGGTCGGCCGCACCGGCCTGGATCGCGAGCCAGGCCTGCGCCGCGGTGACGAACGGCTGGTCCAGGTCGGACGCCGGGTCACGGGTCGCCGCGACGGGCATGTCGTACGGGTCGAAGTCCCACTCGTCGCCAGGCGTGAGCTCCGGGTCCCAGCGGACCCACCGGGTGCCGTCCCAGTGCTCGGCCACCACGTGATCGACGCCGGAGCCGGGCTCGAGGTAGTGGGCGAAGCCGATCCGGGAACGGGCCGGCACGCCGTGGGTGCGCAGCACGCCGAGCGAGAACAAGGTGTGGTCGCGACAGCAGCCGGCGACCTGCCGGTCGGCTTCACGCGGTGAGGTGAGCGGGCCCGCGGCACGCTCGGTCGCGGCGTCGAGGATCGACGAGAGCCAGCGCCGGTCGATGTCGTTCCACTGTTCCGGGGTGGGCCCGTCGGGCAGGTTCTGGTCCCGGTAGTGCACCACCGTGGCGCAGGCCGCGGTGTGCACCGCGAGCGGTTCGGGCGGGATGGCGGTGAGCAGGTCGGTGTGCGGCGCGGGATCGCTGTACGGGCTGTGGGTGGCCCAGTCGCCAAGGCTCGGAGCAGGCACGTCGTCGTCCCTTCACGGTTGCGGTGAGGCGACGGTAGCAAAACTCAGATTTGACGCGCCAGAGACTTCTCCGGGCGGCCGCACTGCGGCGCTCGCTGCTCGGGCGGCCGCACTGCGGCGCTCGCTACGGCCCCGAGGCGTCGAGATCCGGCAGTCGTGTGACGAGAGCGGGCAGGACGCTGCTCGTCCCGCCGTCCACCTTCACCGTGGCGTGAGCGTCGCCGCGTGTCACGCCGCGGTTCACGATGACCACGGGTTTGCCGTCCCTGGCGGCGCGCTTCACGAATCGCAGGCCGCTCATCACCGTCAGTGAGGACCCGGCCACCAGCAGGGCGTCGGCGCCGTCCACCATGGCGTACGCGGCCTCGACCCGGGCGCGCGGCACGTTCTCGCCGAAGTAGACGATCTCGGGCTTGAGCACTCCGCCGCACGAGTCGCACGGCGCCGGCCGGAAGTGGGAGGTCGCGGAGATGACGGCGTCGGCGTCCGGGGCGATCTCGATGTCGCCCACCGCTCCGATCGACTCGGCGAAGCCCGGGTTGAGCGCGTCGAGGCGCTCGGCCAGCCGGGAACGCGACACGACCTGTGAGCAGGACAGGCAGACCACGCGGTCGTAGCGCCCGTGCAGGTCGATGACCGCGCGGGATCCCGCCTCCTGGTGCAGGAGGTCGACGTTCTGGGTGATGGTCCCGGACAGCAGTCCTCGCTCCTCGAGGCGCACGAGCGCGCGGTGCCCGGCGTTCGGCCGGGTGCGGCGCATGTGCCGCCAGCCCACGTGGTTGCGCGCCCAGTAGTGGCGGCGGAACGCCTCGTCGCCGACGAACTGCTGGTAGGTCATCGGGTTGCGGGGCGGCGAGCCGGGCCCGCGGTAGTCGGGGATGCCGGAGTCCGTGGAGATCCCCGCGCCGGTCAGGGCGACGAACCGGATCCCGGCGAGCACGCGGACGGCGTCGTCGACGGTGGTGAGGGGCACGGTGACAGGCTCGGGCTGCCAGGTGGTGGGGCGCGAGACGGGCTGCACGGGAACGAGCCTAGAACGTGAGGCCTTGACGCCATGTTCTACATCGATGAAAACTAGCCGATGGCGTCCGGAAGGTCGCCGGAACCTCAAGGAGGAGGTCTCTATGGAACCGATACGGGTACTCCCGCGGCGTGGCCGACGGGTGGCGCTCACACTGCTCTCCGTCATGGCCCTCGCCCTGGCCTGCGTCGTGGTCCCCACGGCCGGGCCGGCGTCGGCCGCGACGATCGACGCGAACACCTGGTACGTCCTGGTCAACCAGCACAGCGGCAAGGCGATGGAGATCGCAGGAGGGTCGTCCGCCGAGGGCGCCGAGGTCACGCAGTTCACCCGCAACGACACCTGTGCGCAGCAGTGGCGCTTCCTCGACTCGGGTGGGGGCTACCACCGGTTGCAGAACCGCTGCAGCGGCCTGGTGGCCGAGATCTACGAGCACTCGGTGGACAACGGGGCACAGGTGGTCCAGTGGTCCGACCTGGGCAACCCCAACCAGCAGTTCCGTGTGCAGGACGTGGCGGGCAACATCCAGCTCGTCAACCGCAACAGCGGCAAGGCGCTCGACCTGTGGGGCTGGTCCACGGCCGACGGCGCGCGCATCTCGCAGTACGACGACACCGACGCCGCCAACCAGCAGTGGCGGCTCGTCGCCGTCGACACCGTGGCCGCCGACTACCCGGGTCCCGGTGCCGTCTCGGGCGACACGTTCGCCCACGACCCGACGGTGATCAAGAAGGCGAACGGCGAGTACCTCCTCGCGTTCACGGCGAACGGCGTGGGGCTCAAGTCGTCGGACGACCGCACCACGTGGAACGACGTGGGCGCGGCGTTCCCCGGGGGCACGCCCTGGGCCGACGAGTACACCGGCGGCGACCGCAACCTCTGGGCGCCCGAGCTCAAGTACGCGAACGGGCAGTACTACCTCTGGTACTCGGCGTCGTCGTTCGGATCCAACAGGTCGGCGATCTTCCTCGCGACGAGCCCGTCCGGCGCGTCGGGCACCTGGACCCACCGGGGCGTGGTCGTCGAGTCCCGCGCCGGTGACACCTTCAACGCCATCGACCCGGCCGTGACCGAGGACCAGAACGGGAACTGGTGGATGAGCTTCGGCTCCTTCTGGTCGGGTATCAAGCTGATCCGGCTCGATCCCTCGACGGGCCTGCGGTCCGGATCGGAGTTCCACGGCATCGCGAGCCGGGGCGGCGACGCGGTCGAGGCGCCGACCATTCATCACCGGAACGGCTACTACTACCTGTTCGTGTCGTTCGATCGGTGCTGCCAGGGCGCCGACTCGACGTACCGCGTCATGGTCGGGCGGTCCAGGTCGATCACGGGCCCCTACGTGGACCGTGCGGGGACGCCGATGACGAACGGCGGCGGAACGGAGATCCTCGCGGGTCACGGGTCCGTCCACGGGCCGGGACACCAGACGGTGCTCGCGGACAGCGACGCCGACGTGCTCTTCTACCACTACTACCGGGACGACGGCGTCGCGCAGCTCGGGATCAACCTGCTGCGGTACGACGACGGATGGCCGAGCGTGTACTGAGCGTGTTCCGTGGCACGGGGCTCCCGCCTGGCGTGATCGCCGAGCGGGAGCCCTTCGCGCTCCCGGCGGGCCGGCCCGGCGGCGAGGCACCGGGACCGGTTCGCCCGGACGTCGGGGCGCCGTCGCAGAACTGCCCAGGACCCGGGACGCGGTCACAAACGCGGGTGGCGAACCGTCATCGGTGAGGACGGGTGAGGCACCGCGATCTCGCGCGGGGTAACCGGACGGTCCGTACGTCGAAGCGGCCATCCGGCGGGTGCTCACCCGGCGAGACCGCCGGCACGACGAAGGAGAACGGCATGGACGACAAGGTCGCGACAGGACACCGGCCGCGCGGGGACGGCTCCGGCGAGGAGCGTCCGCACCCGACGGCGTTCGCCCACGCCGCGCGCACCCTTCCCGCCTCGTCCGCGGGGACGGACCCGGAGGCAGCGGCGCTCCTGGCCGACTCCGTGGGCGGGGCGCTGCTGGTGGTCCTGGAGACGCTGGAGCCGACCGAGCGGCTGGCGTTCGTCCTGCACGACATGTTCGGCGTCCCGTTCGACCAGATCGCCGACATCGTGGACCGTTCCCCGGTCGCCGCCCGCCGGCTCGCGCGCCGCGCCCGGCGCCGGGTGCGGGGCAACCCGGAGCCGCCGAGCCCGGAGATCACCGCGCAGCGCGACCTGGCCGAAGCGTTCACCACCGCGGCTCGCGAGGGCGACGCCGGAACCCTCGTGGCCCTTCTCGACCCCGACATCGCGCTCCGTACCCACAGCGACGACCTCTGCCTGACCGTCCGCGGCGCCGCGAACGTCGCGAGTCGTGCCATCGCCTTCTCTTCCATGGCCGAGACCGGGCATCTGGTCCGGGTCGGCGACAAGATCGGCGCGATCGCCGCCACCACCGCGGCGCCGCCGAGCATCATGGTCTTCACCGTCGAGGACGGCCGGATCCTCACGCTGGACGCGTACACCGACCCGGAGCTGATCCGTGCGTTGAGACCGGCGACGCTTGACGCCTGAGCCCGACGCCGGTGAGCCGGTCGCCCTTCTCGGACCCATCCGGATCGACGGCCGCTCCGAACCTCCGATGCCCTACCCAGGCGGCAGCTCGCCGCCGGTCTACAGGAGGACACGTCATGCGCAAGACACGACTCGCCATCATCGCCACCACCGCGACCCTCGTCGGCCTGCCGTTGGCAGCGGGGCCTGCCGCGGCCGACGACCACAGCGGTCACGAGCTCACCGCGCAGCTCTCCCAGCTCAACGACTCGGGCGCTTCGGGTACGGCGTGGGCCAAGATCGACGGCACCCAGCTCGAGATCCAGCTCGAGACGCAGGGGCTGCTCGCCGGCGCTCCGCACGCCCAGCACATCCACATCGGCGGGCAGAACGTCTGCCCCGCGAACGACCAGGAGGGCAGCGGCTTCGAAGGTGCCCTCCAGGTCAGCGACGCGGCCGACCAGTACGGCGGGGTCGCCGTGTCGCTGACGACGGAGCCCGGTGAGACCGGCCCCGACGCCGCCCTCGACGTCGAGAACTTCCCCGCCGACGCCAGCAACACCTACTCGCGGACCATCACGGTTTCCGAGGAGGTCGCTCAGCAGATCGCCGCCGGTGACGGCGTCGTCGTCGTGCACGGTGTCGACCACGACGGCTCCGGCGCGTACGACGGCGACACGAAGTCCGACCTCGACCCGAGCCTGCCGTCCGAGGCGACCGACCCGGCCGCGTGCGGTGAGCTCGACGTGGTCCAGATGAGCATGCCGGAAGGCGGCGTCGAGACCGGCGGCAGCACCACGGCGGGCGTCGAGTACCCGGCGGCCCTCGCCCTCGGCACCATGGCCATGGGCCTGGGCGTCGTCGGCCTGATCGCCGCCCGGCGTCGCGCCACCAGGTGACGACGACGGGTCCGGCCAGGAACCGCGCACACCGTCACCACCGAGCCGTGGTGGCGGTGTGCGCCGCGCTGGTCGTCATCGGCGGGGTCGCCGCCGCCTGGGCGGCTGCCCACCAGGTCGGTCCGCCGCCGGCGCCTCCTGCGGCCGCCGACGTGACGGAGACGGGCCCGGCGGCGCCGAACGGGGCTCCGGAGCCGGCAGACGGCCGGCCCTCGGCGTCCTCCCGGACGATGCCGACGGCCCCGGACGGGCCCGCGGAGGCCACGGCCCGTCCGATGCCCGCCTCGCGGCCCACGGCGGTACGCATCCCGAGCATCGGGGTGGACTCGCCCGTCCACGGGCTCGGTCTCGACCCGGAAGGGCGGCTGCGGGTGCCCTCCGGCGCACGCTACGACGAGGTCGCGTGGTACGACGGGTCACCGACGCCCGGTGAGGCCGGACCGGCCGTGCTCGAGGGCCATGTCACCGGCACCGGCTACCGTCCGTCGGTGTTCTTCGAACTCGGCAACACCCGCCCGGGTGACCGCATCGAGGTGGACCGGGCGGATGGCAGCACCGCGGTCTTCGAGGTCACGGAGATCAGGAGCGCCCCCAGGGCGGACTTCCCTCGTGTCGACGTGTACGGCGCGACCAAGGGGCCGGAACTGCGGGTGATCACCTGCGGCGGCACGTTCGACGAGGAGTCGGGACATCATCTGGACAACGTGATCGTCTTCGCGGAACTGGTGCGGGGCTGAGCGGAGCGGTCGTCGACGTGCCGCACCGGCGGTCGGCACCGAGGCCGCCGCTGACCCACGACACCACCCCGCGAACGCCGAATGGCCTGAACCCACATTCCGTGGGTTCAGGCCATTCCGATGTCCTGCGACATCACAGTGCGGTAGCGGTGGGATAATCGTGCCAACTTGCATGGCGTTGTAAGGACGCGCACATTGTTGTTCTGGCCTGCGAGGATGCTGGTTGCCGTTCGCATCCGTTCGGACGCGCTTGGACCGGCCGCGAGGCGATAGACGGGGGTAATCCGGGGACTTGAATCGCTTCGCGGTGCCCTACCTGAGTCGTACCCGACGTGGCTTGCCATCTGGGCGCACCACCCACCGAAGGCCGTTCATCGTGAACTTCACTGTGTGAGAGAGTCGAGCTGCCCGGGTTTGAGCATGTCCCCACTGGTCGCGAAGCGCTCTTCCTCGTCAGGTGCGAGCAAGGCGAAGCGCAATGGCTCCGCGTCGCTGTCGATCCGCTCCACTATGACGTCGTAGGCGGGTGACGCGGCACGGTTCGCGACGATGACCAAAGCATTGTTGTCAAAGCCCGAGATCGAGCGGGCCCGTGCGGAGACCCGAGCCGCTTCCGTACGGCGTTGCCGCCGTATGTCGAGGCGCCAGATGACCAGGGCGGCGACTACTGCTCCGACAGTGCCGAGGCTGCTGATCGCGTCCCAACCAGGAGCCCAAGGGCTAGCGGTACCGACCTCGTCGTCGTGGTGGATGCAGGTCAGTTCTTGCACGGTGCATGCTTCGTCAGGTGTCTCAAATGTCGACTCTCGCAGCACGATCTGTGATGAATCAGTCATTTGCATCCCAGGGGGCTGACCAGTTCTCCTTGAGGCACAGCTCTTCAAAGGGAAGCGTAAAGATGGCCGTCATTTCCTTGTTGGTGTACAAATCTTTGAGTCGAGGAGCGAGAATGTCGACCGGGGTCGCCTGTGTCGTTTCGTCCCCCATATCTTTGCGGGCCTCGATCACGAACTCTGAATAGAGGCGAAGAAGCACGCGGGCTGGGGCGTTTGCGAATGTGCCTTGCATGAATCTACCAAATGCTCCCAAGGCGCCATCGGAGGCATATATAACGGCCCACGTTTGAAACTTTCCGATAGCGTTTATATCGAGATCCTCCGGTTTATTGCCTGGCGCAAGAGCTTTGCCGAGTGTGACAATAATGGACGAGTATACGTCGTACTTCTGGACTGATACCCGCGCCTCGAGTCGTTGGAGCCTTGCAGACTCGTCTTGCGACGCCCGGGACTCTACCGCGGAGCGTCGCGATGAGATTGCTGCCCACAAAGAGATCGCAGCCGGAATGGCGACCAGAACGAAGGCCAGAGCTGCCGACTGCCAGCTGGTCGATTCAGGCATCTCGACCGTGACCCAGTTGCTCCAGTGGTTCGAAGTGTTGCTGAGTGCAGGATGTCAGGTGGTCCATGTTTGTTCGAAAGATCATGGCGGCATCTTAGGGCTCGATCGTGCGATCGGGGCCAAAATCTGGGGCCAAAGTCGCGGCAGGCAGAGTGAACGCCGATGATCTCCATAAGGTGGAGATTCGCCTTAACTTTGCCAGAGGTGGGCGTTGATGGACCGGCGGGCGCTTGTGCGAACGGGCTGGCCACTTCACCGTGCGTTCTGGGCTGCGAGGGCTCGCCACGTTCGCGCCGCGTCGCGGACGCCGTCGAAGTCCCCGGTCGTGAGGCTGTCACCAAGCAAAGGTGAGCCGATGCCGAGCGCGGCGGCCCCGGCGTCGAGCCATGCCTGGGCATCTTCGAGGGTGACGCCGCCGGTTGCCATCACGCCGACGTCGGGTAGCGGTGCGCGGATCTGTCGGAGGAACTCGGGGTTGTGGGAGCTGGCAGGGAAGAGCTTGACCAGCTCGGCCCGTGCCTGCGCGGCGTGATCGGCTTCGCTTGGAGTGAAGACTCCGGGAAGCATGGTTACGCCGCGCTGCTGGGCGTACTCGACGACGGGAAGGGACAGGCCAGGGGCTACCAGGAAGGTAGCCCCGGCATCGATAGCGCGTCGGGCGTCGTCGATAGTTCGGACCGTTCCAGCACCGACGTGGATATCGGTGCCGAGGCGAGCAGCGGTCGTTGAGATGACGTGGAGTGTCTCGGGCCGAGTGAGGGGGAACTCGATCGTGCGGATTCCCTCGTCGGCGAGCACCTCGGCTGCCGCTGTGAGGCGGGTGGTGTCGTCGCTGCGGAGGATCGCGACGAGGCGAGACTCGCGGATCGCGTCAGCGGCACTCATCCGGCCGCCGCTCCGCTGTGGATCGTGGTCAGCATCCGTGATGCCTGCGCCTGGAGTGGTTCGCTCGTCGCGGAGTTGTCGATGATGACGTGCTCCGCTGCGGGCCGGTAGGCCAGGTCAACCCCGGAGAGGTAGTCACCCCAGTTGGCGAGCTTGGCGGTGTCGCGGGCTGCGCCGCGGCGCTTCAGGTAGGTGAGCATCGTGCTGGCGTCGCAGTGCACCCACACGAGGGTGAGGCCGATACCGGCCGCGCTGAGGCGGGTGCTCACGCGCTCGATCCATGCCGGGTCCTGGAATTCGCGGATGAACGGCGCGGCGCCGATCACGCCGAGGCCCACGTCTGCGTTTTCCTGGATGGTGGACAGGAGCGCCTCGTACTCGTGCGGCCGGGCGTGCTCCAGGTAGGCCGGTGACTCGCGGTCGTACGGCAGTTGCCCGAGTTCTTCGAGGAGCCGCTCGACGACGGGCCGCGTGATGGTGTCCTTGTCGACGATGGCTGACCCGGTGAGGCGTGAGAGCACGCGGGCAAGCTCCGACTTGCCCGAACCCGCGTAGCCGCCGATGAGGAACGTGTGCGGCTTGCGCGTCTCGTCGGGCGCGGCGTGGGGCGTGATGCCGCTGCGGACGATGCGGCGCGAGCGGGAGACGTTCTCGACGAGTCCCTCGGCGGCGAGCTGTTCCATGGCCTTGTTGATCGTCCAGACACTCACGCCCATCTGTTCGGCGAGCGCGCGGGTTGAGGGGAGCGCTTCGCCGTCACGGAGCCTGCCCGCCTCGATGTCGTTTCTGAGGATGTGCTCGACGCGGTCGAGTTTCTTACCGCCGACGTGTTCGGCGCTGTACTGCGACATATGACCTACCTCACATCGTGAGCGTTCAACTGATCAGTTTCTGCCTAACAACTGGGCTGGCACCGATCATCCACCCATAGCGCGCGTCTGCCAAGTCGCGTCCACAGTGGCCGATCAGTTGACAGGCTCGCCAGGTCTACTGTTAGGTTTCCATTCATCAGGTCTGTGGGCCGGGTCATAGATCCGGCTCACAGCTCGCCGAGATGGAGGAGAAGTCATGGACAAGGAAGTCGAGCCGTCGTTGTCGGCTCTGGCCGCGATCGAGGCCGAGTGGCCGGTGATCGAGGCCGAGCGCGCCGTCGTGGACGCCGAGTGCGTCCTGGCCGCGCGTCCGAGTGAGGTCGCGGTGCGTCGTCACCGTCAGGCCGTGGCCGCGCTGGCCGCGGTGTCGCGCAAGTCCCCGGCCGCCCGCGTCGCGGTCGTCAAGGTCCGCCACTCCGGCGGCCCGCGTTCGATCCGTCCCCGTTCCCTCGCCGTCGCGCCTGCGTCGGCGGCTGCCTGAGAGGAAGAAACCCATGGTCACGATGTCTGTGTTCTTCGTCCTGCTGGTCGCTTCGGTCGCTGGCTTCTACTTCAAGCGCATCGCCGGTGGCTCCTGGCTGCTGGGTGTCCTGTTCGGCCTGGCGCTGGCCGCGACCGCGTGGGGTCCGACGATCCTGGGCGGCTTCCAGTCGGCCCTGGACTCGATCGTGCAGGCCATCTCCAGCGCGGCGGGTGCCTGATGGGTGCCCGGTACCCGCGGGTGCTCGACCGCGTGCGCCTGAGCGACGGCGTGTTCGGCGAGATCGTCGCCCGCGACGGCGTTAACACGCCGCGCACGGTGCGCTACAACGTTCGGCTCGACGGCGGCGGCTACCGCCACGTGCGCCTCGACGAGATCGCGGCGGTTCTGTGATGGCGTCGCCGATCTTCGCCCAGGCGTGGAAGACCGATTCTGTAGGGAGGGCTGCCCGATGACCTGTGAGAACGAGGACCGTATGCCCAGTGATGCCGAGCTGGTGGAGCTGGTCTACGGCAACAACCCGCCCGTGGGTGACGGGCTGGACCAGGGCATGGTCCAGCCGGAGCAGGACAACCCTGCACCCGAGGCCGCGGCCGAGGTGATCGACGCCCCGGCGTCGCCTGCCGAGGTGGCGGCGCGGCCTGCTCGGGTGATCGAGCACCGTGGGGACCGTGAGGTTCCGGTGCTGCCGGAGTGGCTGACCTCGTGGGATGTGTTCGTTCCCGCGTTCCGCCGGCACGCGAAGTTCCTGGCGACCTGGTCCGCGCACCACGGTGTGCGGGCACCGTTCCTGTACCTGCCCCGCTTCCTGGGCCGGGCCGCTGTCGGTCTCGGAGTCTGCACCCGCGCGGTGGCCCGGTGGGTGCTGGACTCGGAGAACAAGGCCAAGCGGAACGCCCTGATCGCGGGTGCCCGTGGCACGGCCGAGTACAAGACACTGCGCAAGGAACACGCTGACGGCGTACGCGCCCGTCTGGGTGGCCTCGCCGCGGCGGGTGCCCTGGTGGGCGTGGTCGGGGTGACCACGTACGCGAACGCCGGACCGGACGGGCTGACCGTCGCGGCGGTGTCGGCTGGTGTCGCCGCGGTGACGGCGTTCGGGATCGTGGGCACTCGCCGTGTGGCCTCGCCGCTCGTGACGACCGCCAAGAGCGAGGTTCCCAAGCTCACGGTCGACGTCGTGCAGGAAGCGTTGCTCACGCTCGGTCTGGGGTCGCTGGGGGAGGCCAAGCGCGGCAACGCCGAGATCAAGGTGCTGCGCATCTTCCCGGCCACCGGCGGTGTCGAGATCCACATCGATCTGCCGCCCGGCGCCACCGCCGCGGACGTGATCGAGCGCAAGGAACGCCTGGCCGCGGCCCTGCGTCGCCCGATCGACTGCGTGTGGCCCGAGGGCAACCCCAAGGCCCACCCGTCCCGGTTGAACCTGTACATCGCCGACCGGGCGCTGTCCGAGCGGGGCGCGGTGTCGTTCAAGCACCGGCTCAAGGGCGAGACGAACGTGTTCGAGGACCTGGAGATCGGCCAGGACCAGCGCGGGCGGCCGGTGACGACGTGCCTGATGTACAACAACGGGATCATCGGCGGGCTGCCGGGCATGGGCAAGACGTTCCTGCTCCGGGTGCTGATCATGGCCGCGGCGCTTGACCCGCGTACCGAGCTGCACATTCACGAGTTGAAGGGCACCGGTGACCTGCTGCCGTTCGCCCCGATCGCGCACGTGTGCCGCTCCGGCGACGACCCCGAGGACCTCAAGGCCCTGCTCGCGGACCTGCGCGCCGTGCAGGCCGAGATGCGCCGCCGCGCGGCCGTGATTCGGTCCCTGCCGCGGAGTGTGGCGCTGGAGTCCAAGGTCACCGACCAGCTCGCCAAGGCCGGGAACCCGCATGGGTTCAAGCCGCTGCTGTTGGTGATCGACGAGTCCCAGCTCGGCTTCAAGGCCCCCGAGGTCGGGGCGGAGGTGACCGAGCTGGTTGAGGACATCACCCGCCGCGGCCGCGCCCTCGGGATCATGGTTTGGCTCGCGACTCAGCGGCCGAACAAGGACGCCATCCCCACCGGCATCTCCGCTCTGCTGTCCCTGCGTGTGTGCCTGCGCGTGGGCGACCAGACGACCAACGACATGGTGCTCGGCACCAGCATGTACAAGGCCGGGCACCGGGCCACGATCTTCTCCCAGGAAGACAAGGGCGTCGCCCTACTGGCCGGGGAGAAGTCCGACCCGCAGTTGGTCCGCGGCGCCTACATCGATGGCGAGCTGGCGGACAAGATCGTCGAGCGCGCCCGCGCCATCCGCGAAGCACGCGGCCTGCTGACCGGTGAGGCCGCGGGGGAGATCGCGGCCGACACCGACCACTCCACGATCCTCGACCACATCCTCGCCGTGTGGCCGGCCGAGGACCCCGAGTGGCCCAACGGCAAGATCTGGTCCTCGACCCTCGCGGAGCGCCTGGCCGAGCACAAGCCCGCCCTCTACGAGGGCTGGACCGGCCCCCAGGTCACCGCCGCGGTCAAGCCGCACGGCATCACCGCCAAGGGCGTCAAGCACCGCGGCGCCGTGCAGAACGGCCTGACCCGCGCCCACATCACCCGCGAACTCGGCACCACCGACACCGCCACGACGAACGACAAGGAGGACTGACCATGACCATGCTCACCCGCCCTGCCAGCTCCCGGCGCCTCGTGCTCGCCGCGGCCGTCTCGGTCGCGCTCATCTCCACCGTGGGCGCCTACCTCGCCATGGTCGCGTTCGGCATCGACGTCCTGGCCATGGACGCCGCGACCGCCTACGCCACCGCCGGAGTGTTCGAGCTGTCCCTCGTCACCGTCGCCCTGCTGGCGCGGGAGGCCGCCAAGGACAACCGCCCCGGCGGGACGCTCCTGACGCTCACCTGGGCGCTGTCGTCCGCGTCGGGCGCGTTCGCAGCCTGGCACGAGATCTTCATCGGCCACCCGCTGGGCGCGGCCGTGTTCCGGTTCCTCGTGCCGCTCCTGGCCGCCCTGATGTGGCACCTCGCCCTCATCGGCGACCGCCACCTCGCCACCGGGCAGTCCTGGACCGGCGCCCGCCAGGCCCGCCGCATGCACGCCCTGTTCCTCGCCACCGAAGACCTGTTCCGCGCCCAGCACTTGGGTGGGCGCCGCCTCGCCGCCGCCGAGGCTCGACGCCGCCGCGCCCGTGCGGTCGCGCTGCGAACCGTGCCGCCGGAGGCCATGCGCGGACAGGTCACCACCTGGGTTGAGGCACTGGGCGCCGTGGGCGAGGGCACCGCCGACGTCGCACGCCTGCACACCGAGGACCGCGCCCGACTGTCCGCCATACTCACCCCCGGACAGACCACCACCCCCGCCAGCCTGTCCGCCCCGGACAGCAACCCGGACGCCTACGCGATCGAGGCCGCCGGACACGTCGCCGCCGAGGTCGCCGACATCACCACCGACACCGCCCGTGTCCGGGCCGGACAGAACCGCCGCACCGCCGCGGCAGGTCAGGCGCGCGGCGCCTCACGCGCCACCGCCCGCACCCGCCGCACGCCCCGCCCTGCCGGGGCGGACAAGGCCGCACGCCTCGCGATCGTGTCCGCCCTGCTGACCGACCGACCCGACGCCACCGCATCGGCTGCGATGTCCGTGCTGTCCGAGGCCGGACACGACGTCACCGACCGCACCGCCCGCCGCCTACTGTCCGAGGCCCGAGCCGCCGCCAGCGCCTCGGACGCCGCGGCGAACACCACCCCGGACGCCGACACCACCACGACCACCCACACGACCGACACCACGGCACCCACCGCGGCGCGGGTGCTCGCGGAGGTGAACTGACCATGACCACCACCCCCACCCCGCACGAGCTGGACCAGCTCGCGGCTACCGAGCTGGCCGAGCTGCGCGAGGACGTGCGCCTCGCCCGCCTGATCCTGGGCCGCATCCGCCAGGCCGCCAGCCGCGCGGGCTGGGGCATCGCGGCCGGAGTCGCGGGCACCGGGATCGCGATCTTCACCGGTACCGGCTGGCTCGCCGACCTCGCCGCCGCCGTGGCCCTGTTCTCCCTGCTCGCCGTCATCGGCCTCACGCTCCTAGCCGCGTTCCTCGGCGACCCGCCCGACCCCGAGGCCGACGACCGGCTCGCCGCATGGTGGCCCGACGACGACCACGACCACGACGACGCCCCCGACGAGGACCCCGCCGACCCTCGCCGCGGTAGTGCCGACCCCCGCTACCGGTAGCCGCGCCACTACCCCCGGGAACCGCGTGATTCCGCGGAAGTAGCCGGGTAGCGGCACCACCAGCTACCCCCGCCCGGACCCGTAACCCCACCCCCGCCAGGGCACGGCGGGCGCTACCACTACCCGCCGTGCCCCTACCCCCGTCATGCCAAAAACAGGAAGGAACCGCGATGCCCGCCACCACACCGCCCGCCGGGCGCGCCTACGACCGCCGCATCATCGCCGCGTGGCTCCACGGCTACGACACCGGGCACAACGTCGGCTACCACGACGGACGCCGCGCCGGGAACTTCGAGGGCTGGCAGGCAGGCCACACCGCCGGGCACGCCGAGGGCTGGCACGCCGCCGACCAGGCCGCCGCCGCCAAGTACCGCACCTACCTGGCCATGTCCGACGCCTCCCGCCCGAACATCGCACGCGGCAGCTTCGGCGAGGCCAAGCCGCTGCCCAGCTACGCCGACTGCCTCGCCTCGTGGGGACCACCCACCGCCGCCCGCCGCCCCGTCCCTGCCCGCGTCCGCGCGGCTGCCTGAACGGAGACACCCACCATGACCACCTTGAGCCCGCTGGAGCGCGCCGCCCGCGCCGCCTACACCCGCCCCGATGGCTCCATCCCGTGGGAGCGGCGTACGACCCGCACCCGCGCCTACTGGCGCACCATCGCCCGCCGGGCGCTGGACGCGGCCCTGGACGTGCTGGAACTGGCCGCCGTGCTAGAGACCCACCGCGAGGCCGCACCCGTCCCGCACCCCGAGGCCGGGCACGTGGACGTGTGCGCGCTGTGCGGCATCGTCGGCGACATCCACGCCCACCAGGCCGACAAGATCCGCGCCACGATCCTCGCGCCCGTCGTGCGCATCGTGCCCAACAACGCGCCGGGCCGCATGTACGGCGAGGGCTACGGCGGCGGCTGGGACGACGAGGGCACCGCCGCCGAGGCCGCCCGCGTCGCACGCGAACTCCAGAACCGCCGCCAGCAGCAGGCCGAGGACGAGGGCGAGGACCAGTCATGACCACGATCCCCACCACCCCACCCGACACCGACACCGACACCATGGACGTGGAATCGGTGTTCTGGGAGGCCCGTCCCGAGCTCGCGGCCGTGCGCCAGTACGCCCGCGCCGCGATGGCCTCACCGTGGGCCGTCCTGGGCTGCGTGCTGGCCCGCGTCGCGCTGTCGGTGCCGCCCGTGGTGGTCCTGCCGCCCCTGGGCAACGACTCCAGCGCCGTCGCGAGCTTGAACCTGTTCGTAGGCCTGGTCGCTCCCTCCGGCGTCGGCAAGGGCGTCGCCACCCGCGCCGCCGAGGGATTCCTCAGCATCCCGCCCGGGGGCGGACGCCTCATCGTCGAGCGGCCCCTCGGCTCTGGTGAGGGCATGGCGCACGTGTTCACCGACCAGGACGAGAGCGGCGAGGACGTGCCCGCGCTCCACTCCGTGTGGTTCGACGTCCCGGAGGTAGACACCCTCACGGCCCTGGTCGGCCGCAAGGCCTCCACCCTCGCGTCCGAGGTGCGCAAGATGTTCACCGGGGAAGGTCTCGGCTTCCAGAACGCCGACGCGACCCGCCGCAAGATCGTCCCCGCCCACTCCTACCGTGCCGCCCTGGTCGCCGGAGTCCAGCCTCGCAAGGCCGGGCCGCTGCTCGACGACGCCGCCGGCGGAACGCCCCAGCGGTTCCTGTGGATGCCCGCCACCGACCCCGGCGCGCCAGACGTGCTCCCGCCCGCGCCGGAACCGCTGTCCTGGTGCTCGCCCGTGCTGGCCACCCACGCGGGCCGCGCGCCGCTGCACGTGGCCGGATCGATCAAGGCCGAACTCCAGGCCGAACGCCGCGCGCGGCTCCGCGAAGAGCTGACCGACGACAACGGGCAGCAATCCCTCGTGCGGCTCAAGGTCGCGGCCCTGCTCGCGCTCCTGGCCGGGCGCACCGACGTCACTGAAACAGACTGGCACCTGGGCGACTACGTGATGGGCGTCTCCGACCGCACCCGCCAGCGCATGCGCGAGGCGCTGCACGCCGACGCTCAGCAGGCCGTACGGGAGCGGGCCGAGGCCCGCGCGGCGTTCGACGAACACCAGGACCACGCGGCCGTCCAGCGCACCGCGAGCAAGATCCTCGCCCGCCTCACCAGCGAGCCCGCCCCGGCCAGCGGCATCCGGTCCGGTCTGGGCAAGAACCTGCGCGACTACTTCGAAGCCGCGACCGACGAGCTGATCCGACGCGGCCTCGTGATCCGCACCGACGACGAGTACCGGGGACAGACCCGCGTCATGCTCCACCGCCGCGGATAGCCCCGTAGCCCCGGCATGTGCCAGGGCTACCAGGGCTAGAACACCAGGCCTAAAACCCCAGGTCAGACACCGAAACAAGCCATGGCGGGTTAGCCCTGGCACATGCCAGGGCTAACCCTCGAACGACGAAGCTCCAGGCAAGGAGAACCACCATGACGACCGCAACCGCTATCGGTCCGAAGCTCATGACCCCTGACGACCTCGCTGACTACCTCGGCGTCTCGCTCCACTGCGTCTACGCCTGGTCCAGTCGTGGCGGCGGTCCCCGGATCACCCGAGTCGGTGCGCGGCTGCGCTACCGCCCGGCCGACGTCGAGGCATGGCTCGACAGCGCGAACGACGAGCGAAAGGTTGCCTGAAGATGCCGAAGCTGCCACTTGAGCCCGGACGCTGGAGCGACATCTACACGAAGGAGGTCCGTCCCAACTCCTGGCGCGCGCGAACGACCTACCGCGACTTCACCGGCGCGACCCGCGAGCCCGAATCGTGGGGCAAGACGAAGGCCATCGCGAAGCGTCGCCTGGAAGACAAGTTGCACAAGATGTCGGGCGCTGAGAACGCCGATGGCGTGGTCGCCATCACGAGCACCACGAGGATGGATCGCGTCATCGACGAGTGGGTGCGTGAGCGCAAGCAGGAAGGAGAGGACGGAATCACGTCTCAGTCGCTCATCACCTACGGGAGCACGATCAAGAACCACATCAGGCCAGGCCTCGGACAGCTCCGGGTACGGGAGGTGACGCCCGTAGCCGTGAACCGACTGCTCGCTACGCTCCACGCGGCCGCGAAGTACGACACCGCACGCCAGGTGAACAACGTCCTGACTCAGATCATGGGCATGTGCGTAAGGTACGGAGCGATCACCGCCAACCCGGTCCGCGACGCCGCCCCGGTGCGCAAGCCTCGTCGCCGCAAGGAGGTCCGCACGCTCTCGCTCGAAGAGGTCGCCACACTGCGCGCGGCAGTGCGCTCCTGGGAGAACCGCCCGGCGAAGCGTGGCGTCCGGAACATCACCCTGCTGCCCGAAATCGTGGACACGATGCTGGGCACGGGACTCAGGATCGGGGAGGTGCTGGCGCTCCGCGAGGATGACCTACAGCTCGACGGCGACGCCCCGACGCTCACGGTCAACGGGACGGTCGTACGCGCCGAAGCGCCCGACGCGACTGGAAAGATCCGGCGTCGCCTGATCCGACAGCCCAAGCCCAAGACTGATTCGTCGCGCCACACGGTGACCCTCCCCGGGTTCGTCGTCATAGCGATGCGGACCGCCCTCGATCTCGCGCTCGACGGGGGACCTGACGGACTGCTCTTTCCTTCGACATCAGGGACGGTGCGCTCACCGGGCCGCGTGCGGGAGCAACTGAAGGAAGCTCTCGACGGCACGGGTGTCACGGTGAGGCCGCACGACTTCCGCCGAACGGTCGCGGACCACATTCACGATGAGCTCGACACGAAGACGGCGGCTGCCCAGCTCGGGCACTCGTCGGAGGCGACGACGCTACGGCACTACGTGCGACGGAAGAACATCGCACCCGACGTCCGGACCGTGCTCGACATGCTGATCGGCGGCACGCCTAAGCCATCCACGAAGGTCGACTCGTAGCTGGCCGACGGAAGCGAAGTTATCCCTCAGCGCCCGGCCTGGACCTGCCTCCAGGCCGGGCGCGATCGTGCCTGATTCGGAAGAATCACTCCGACCGGCGGGTGGCCGCATGGCCTCGACCGTCGCAGGCGCGTCGCCCGGCCGTCGATAGTAGTACCCAAAGAGCCAGGCATTATGCTACGAACTTGCTGCGGCGGTCGGATCTGCCGGGAGTCGCACGCAGGTGGCGTCCGCAAGGACAATTTCACCCGAGGGCGGGGCCCAACCGGGCTCCAGGGCTGGAAGGATTTGCCTATGGGGATCATCCACGGTGCTGAGGCCCGTCCACGCGCGATCTTTCAGGGGCTTGACCCACAAGTCATCGAAGAACTGATCCCGCTGGTGGGTTCTTACGTTGAGGTCACAGCTGGCGGCCAGACGGAAATTGACCAACGCGAGTACGACCTTTTCGTTACGACACAGGATGTCCAGTGTTCCAGACATTTGCACGTTCTCGCGCTGGGGTCCGATCTTTTATCTGGCCTTCACGGCAACGCCATTACGTCAGTCGTCCTACGCCATACCGATGTCACAGCAGCACAGCTGAACGTTCCCGACGAGGTCAGTCAGGCCATCCGTGACCTAATTATCCGCACACTTGTACCCGTGGTGGAGGAACGGCCGCGTCCACGTTGGAAGTGGGATACACGTCGCCTGTCCCCTTTGCGTGAGGGCGATGTGGCGTATACGCCGCTTCTAACCTCGCATGCCCACGATGAAGTCCTCGCGTTCGTGGGCCGGTTTAAGCGCAACGACCAGCCGGAAGGCGGCATGGTCCTTGCCCTTCCTGCCATACCAACTGAGGTCGCTCCATGGCTGCGCTGGTTCCTCGATATAGCACGTAAGGTGACCCCCGAAGCGTTTCCCGTACACGCAGACTGGCAGGAAGACCCTCGCTGGGGACCCCCAGGATTGCAGGACGTCCTCGCTGAGCGGAGTGCGCTACAAGCGGAGCGGCTGCGGCTACTCGCAGAACTTGATCAGCGAGCCGAAGCGCTCGACGCCAAAGTTGCGGACGAAATGGCCGCTGCTGAGACTGGGATTTGGCGATTGCTCACGAAGCAGCACGAGGAATTCGAGGATGCTGTCGGTGACGCCCTTGAGGAGCTCGGATTCGCGGTCGAGCGCCGTAACGCCGTCATACCCGATGGTCAGCCCAAGTACGAAGATCTCCGGATTTCCGATCCAAGCGAACCGGGTTGGGTCGCCTTGGCAGAGTGCAAGGGCCTGACCAAGGGGGCCAAGGCTGGGGCTGTCAGACAGCTGAGTACCCGTCCGGTCCACGCCTTCGTCCTCGAACAGAAGAGGGCACCAGACGCCCTGTACTACATCGTCAACCACACCATCTCGACGCCACCTCCAGACCGGCCTGAACCCCTCGATGCTGACGCTCCGACGATTAGCCTCCTGGCAGAGCAGGGTGGCGCGGTCATCGACAGTCGCGCACTTCTCCAAGCACAGATCACCGCGCTGCTAGACCCGCAAGCGAAGCCCAAGTTGCGGGCGGCGATGCGCGAGAGCAGGGGTAGATGGGACGGGACAATCGATGCGACAACGGTCGGCCTCGACGACGAAGCCGAGTAGGAGAGCGATCCACCCAGTGTCCGGTCCGCAGAGGTGGCTGAGATCGGCTGGGGTTCCCTAAACCCGGGGATTATCCGGGGATCGCACCAAAGATCGAGCCCCTGACCGGCGTTTCCGCTGGTCAGGGGCTCGGATTGTACTGCGGGTGCGGTAGCGGTGGGATTTGAACCCACGGTGGACTGTTAACCCACACACGCTTTCGAGGCGTGCTCCTTAGGCCGCTCGGACACGCTACCTGGCGCCCGCCTGAGCGGGCCGTAGCAGCATACCGGTTCGTACCCGGGATCGCCCAATCGTCGGCCCCGGTGGCCAGTCGGTGTACGACGACGTCCTCGCGTCCCACCACGACGACGCCTCGAACGAGCAGATCCTGGTTCCCGATCCTGGGCCCCGGTACCGCGACGGGCTCGACCGCACCCCTGGCGGTCGAGCCCGTCGTTCCGTGCGGTGCCGGTCGTCAGCTCAGGCGCACGGCACCTCGGCGTCCCAGGCGCTCGTGGGATCCGTGCCCGGTTGGTCGCCACGGGTCCACCACATCGCGACGTGGTTCACGCCGGCTCGCGAGACGACGTCGCCGCGGCGGTACGTCTCGTCGGGCGACCATGCGGGAGCGCACTCCTCCGCCTCGACGGGGTGGTCACCGTGCTGCCCGACGGCGAGCCAGGGGTCCTTCCGTCCGCCGGTTCCCGGGGTGTCGTCGCGCGTCCACCAGGTGGCGCGGTACTCGACGCCGTCGTGCGACACGATGTCGCCCGCCGTGTAGACGCCGGTCGCGTACCAGGGTGCGGCACCGCCGTCGGGGACGAGAGGTCCGGGGGTCGCGGCGCGCAGCGTGCCCGCCAGGGCCCCGCCCAGCTCGTTCTCGAAGTCGCCGGTGATGTCCCAGAAGAACGCCCCGCCGTAACCCTCGGTCGCGACGAACTCGGCCTTGTCGGTCACCGAGCGAGGCGTGTCGAGGCTCCACCACTCGTCGCCGTCCCAGCGGTAGCCCGCCATCGCGGTGGCGTCGTAGTACTCCTCGCCGACGTCCCGCAGCAGGTTGTAGTTCCGCACGCCGACGGCGGCCCCGGCGGGTGCGCCCGGGGTCGGGTCGTCGACCCCGGACCAGCCCTGGCCGTAGGCGGCGAGTCCGAGGTTGACCTGCGATCCGTCGTACCCGGCGGCGCGGTAGGCGGCCAGCAGGTCGTCGGCAGCGAGACCCCAGTTGGCCCAGTCGTCGCCCGAGTCGGGCCAGCGGTACTTGTGCAGGTTGCCCTGGTGCCCGGTGCGGTCGGCGACCCATGTCCCGTGGTAGTCGTAACCCTGCACGTTGAGGAAGTCGACGACGGACGCGAGCCGGGGGTCGGTCCACCCGCCGTTCGTTCGTGGCGCCCAGCCCGCGGGTGCGAAGCCGGTCAGCAGGTAGTCCTCCCCCGTCTCGGCGCCGAGGCGGTCCATGGAAGCACGCAGTAGTTCCATGAAGGCGAGGAAGTTCTCCTTGTCCTCGTCCGGGCGCGGGGACGGGTGCTCGCCGTCGGCGGCCGGCCACTCCCAGTCGATGTCGATGCCGTCGAAGATCCCGGCGGCGACGCCCTCGCCGCCCTGGTCGCCCCGGACCGGCAGGTTGCCGCGCAGGTACAGGTCGACGCAGGACTCGACGAGCCGTTCCCTTCCCTCGGGCGTGGCCACGGCGTCGGAGAAGTTGTCGGACCAGGTCCAGCCGCCGATCGAGATCAGCACCTTCAGGTCCGGCGCGACGGCCTTGAGCTTGCGGAGCTGGTTGAAGTTGCCGGCGAGAGCCTGTCCGGGCCGGTCCGCGACGCCGTCCACGGCGTCGTCCGCGTCCACGAGATGCAGGTAGTCGGACTCGGGATCGCCCTCCGGCTCACCGGGGTCGACGCCGTCGTCCGGCACCTCGGCGTCGGTGATGTCGCACACCAGGTCGGTGGTGACGTTCCCGAACGCGTAGTTCAGGTGCGTCAGATCGGCGATCGCCCCGGTCCTCACCAGGTCGGCGACCTGGTAGTCGGCCTCACCGGTCGGGGCCCAGCCGGGGAAGTAGCCGATCGACCGGTAGCCGTTGATCCCGTCGTCGCCGTGGCGTACGGGAGAGGGGGCCGCGGACGCCGTGGCCGGCGCTCCGGCCGCGGCGAGGCCGATGGTCACGAGTGTGGCGAGGCCGACGGCGAGGCCGTGCCTGCGTGGTCTGGTGCGGGGCAAGGGGAACATGGGACTCCTCACGGGGGGTGGTCGGGTGTGACGGTAGTCACGCACAGGACGATTACGCAAGGGTCCTAGCGAATTGGCCGCGTCATCCACAGCGACGACACAGCCGGGTAGCAGCAACCACGGGGCGCCGGAGGGTTACCTCGACGGACAGAAGCAAGACATCTTCCGTTCATCCAGGAGCCAGCCATGTCGTCCCTCATGCTCTACGCGGTCGACCTCGTCGCCGTCGTCGTCCTCGTCCTCGCCCTCTACTTCCCGCGCCACCGCCGCCGCGACCTCGTGGTCGCATACCTCCTGGTGAACGTCGGGGTGCTGGCGGTGAGCTCGGCACTGGCGTCGAGCACCGTCGCGGCCGGCCTGGGACTCGGGCTCTTCGGCGTCCTGTCGATCATCCGCCTGCGCTCCCTGGAGCTCGAGCAGCACGAGGTGGCCTACTACTTCGCGGCCCTCGCGCTCGGTCTGCTGGGCGGGCTCGGTTCCACCACGGGCTGGCTCGGGCTCGCGGGAAGCGTGCTGGTCGTCGGCGTCATGGCCGTCGCCGACCACCCCCGCTTCCTTGCCCGCGTGAGCCACGAGACGCGGTCGGTGATGCTCGACGGAGCGCTGACGGACCACCTCGCGCTCGTGGCCCGGCTCGAGACGCTGCTCGGCGGGACGGTGCACGCGGTGTCCGTGCGGAAGCTCGATCTCGTGAACGACACCACGCTCGTCGACGTCCGCTTCTCCGCGGGTCCGCGCCCCGCGCCGTCGTCGGGACCCGGTATGCCGTCGTCGCGCACCGCCCTCCTTCAGGGAGCGGCCCGGTGATCGCCTGCCCCCTCACCCGGTTCACCCCCGTCGGCCTCGACGAACTGGACGCCGCCGCGGCGCTGCAGACCCGGCAGGACCGCAAGTACGTGCTGGACGCCGCCGCGTGCCACGGCCTGCTGGCCGCGCTCGACCCCGCGACCCGGGTTCTGGAGATCCACGGCGCCCGCACCTTCGCCTACGAGTCCACCTACTTCGACACGCCAGGCCTCGACGCCTTCCGGCTGGCGGCACACCGCCGCCGTCGTCGGTACAAGGTGCGCACGCGCACCTACGTCGACTCCGGCGCCTGCTTCGTCGAGGTGAAGACCCGCAGCGGACGCGGCCTGACCGTGAAGGAACGGCAGCCCCACGACGCCGGACCCGCACGCCTGGGCACCGCCGGCTCGTTCGTGGCCGAACGGCTCGCCGCGGCCGGCCTCGACGCGGCGCCCGCACGGGCGCTCGCCCCGACGCTCCGGTCCTCGTACCGGCGGACCACGCTGCTCCTCCCGGACGGCCGGCTCACCCTCGACACGGACCTTGCCTGGACCCTCCCCGGCCCGGACCCGGTCGCCGCCGTCGTACGCCTCGACCGTCGCGTCGTCGTGGAGACGAAGACCGGCGGGCCGGGGCCGTCGTCGGCCGACCGGCTCCTCTGGCGGGCCGGGCACCGGCCGGACCGCATCTCCAAGTACGCGACCGGGCTCACGCTCCTGCGACCCGGTCTTCCCGACGCCCCCTGGCGCCGAACGATCCGTCACCGCCTCGCACCGGAGTCCGCTCCCTAGCCGGAACTCCGGGCCTTCCCGCTCGCGACGGCGGCCGATCCGACCGTGCCGGCCGCTCCGGCCGCCCACTCACCGACATCCGCACACCTCACAGCAAGGACCCACACCGATGCGCATCAAGCGACCCAAGACCCTCCTCGCCGCTGCCCTGGCCGCCTACCTCGCGGTCGCGACCCTCACCGGCTGCAGTCTCAGTTCCGCGGCCGAGACGATCGGCACGGAGTCGAGCACCTCCACGTCGAGCGCGACGTCCTCCACGGACGTGGCACTCACCACGGACGACGCGCTGGCCGACAACAAGGACCACGCGGAGACCGCCGCTCTCGCCGATGAGACCTGGGACGAGGCCGACGAGGTCCGTGTCACCCTCGACGGCGACACGGCCGAGGCGTCGGGTGCCGGCGTCGAGGTCGACGGCTCCACGGTGACGATCACCGCACCCGGCACCTACCGCCTCACCGGCACCCTGACGGACGGTCAGGTGGTGGTGTCGTCCGAGGCCGACGGCCTCGTCCGGCTGGTGCTCGACGGCGCCGACATCACCAGCGCCACCACCTCGGCCATCGCGGTCATGGAGGCCGACGACGTCTCGGTGGTCCTGGCGGACGGCAGCGAGAACTTCCTGCGGGACGCCGCGGAGTACGAGTACGAGGGCGACGAGGACGAACCGAACGCCGCACTGTTCTCCAAGGACAGCATGGTCATCTCGGGCGACGGCTCACTCGGCGTCACCGGCAACGCGAACGACGGGATCACCTCCAAGGACGGCCTCGTCATCGCGGGCGGCACCATCACGGTCGAGGCGGCCGACGACGCCGTCCGGGGCAAGGACTACCTCGTCGTGACCGGTGGAACCCTCGACGTCACCGCCTCCGGCGACGGCCTCAAGGCCGACAACGAGGACGGTACCGACGACGACGGCGACACCGTCGGATATGCCGCGTTCCTCGGCGGCGAGGTCACGGTCAGCTCCGGGGACGACGGCGTGCACGCCGAGTCCGACCTCGTGGTCGCGGACGGAACCCTCACCGTCACGCGGTCCGCCGAGGGCCTCGAAGGCGCGCACGTCCTCGTCGCGGGAGGTACGACGGACGTGACGGCGTCGGACGACGGACTCAACGCGGCCGGGGCGACGGGCACGACGTCCGGCGGCATGGGCGGCGAGTCCGTGGGCGACTTCTCGCTGGCCGTCACCGGCGGCGCACTGACGGTCGACGCGGGAGGTGACGGCCTGGACTCCAACGGCACCACCACGGTCACCGGCGGCGACGTGACCGTCCTCGGCCCGACCTCGAACGGCAACGGCGCACTCGACAGCCAGGGGACGTTCACGGTGGACGGAGGCAACCTCGTGGCCGTGGGTCCCTCGGGCATGACGCAGGCGCCCGACGGCGGCTCGGCGCAGGCATGGGTGGTGGCCACGTTCGACACCCTCGCTGCCGGGACCGAGGTCCGCGTGGTGGGGGACGGTGGCAGCGTGCTCGCCGCCCTCACGCTCACGAAGGACGCGCAGTCGATCGTGCTGAGTGCGCCCGACCTCGTCGACGGTCGGACCTACACGGTCCTCGCCGCCGGTTCCGAGGTCGCCACGGTGACCGCGGGTGAGGCGGTCACCGAGGGCACAGGAGGAGTGGGACGCGGTCGCCGCGGCTGACGCCTCGCCCGCCCGCGCGGACACGACCTCGCGCCCCGGAGCCGGGCGGACCGTTGTCGCTTCCGGGCACGAAGTCAGCACGATGCCGTAATCCTCGTCCCTGCCGGGGGCCTAGCGTGACAGGCGCAACCCTGACACTGCGAGAGGGGACACGGATGGCACACGATCACGACCCGGCGTCGACGCTCGAGGTCCTGGGAGCAGTCGGCATGCTCGCCTGGACACTCTTCATGTGGGCGGCGATCGCCCTCCTCGCCTACGCGCACGGGCGACCCGTTCGGACCTGGATGCTCCGCGGCGCGACAGGGATCGTCGTGCTCGGGGTGGTCGGCCAGATCGGCCACATGCTCGAGCACGTCGCTCAGGCGGGCTACTGGATCATGCGGCCCTACGAACCCGCCTGGATGACACCCTGGGGCACCGGGCTGGCCAACGGGTTCGGCGTGGTCGACCCGACCAAGCCGTCGCTGGGCATGGAGATCCTGCACTTCGTCGGCAACATGCTGTTCCTGGCCGGCATCGTCGGCGTCGTGCAGCTCACCCGGCGGGTGACCTACCGCTCGACCGCGCGCAGGTGCGCACGGATGGGAGTGTGGATGCAGGGCATCCACGGCGTCGAGCACCTGGCCCTCATGCTGTCGGTGTGGCTCGGCGCCCCGACCGCCATCGGCCTGTCCACCTGGTTCGGGCTGATCGACCCGGGGGTCGCACTGTCCACCCATCGGATCTGGTGGCACTTCCTGGCGAACGTCCTGGGCTCCGCGATCTTCGGCCTGGCCCTCTACCACCTGTGGCGGGAGCGTCCCCGGATCGCCGCCACCTACCAGCCGTCGACGTCAGGAACGCCGACCGCAGCCCTGGCCCCCGCCGTCTGATCCGGGCCCACACGTCCCTCATGCCGGGTCGCTGCGCCCCGTCCGCCCAGGGGCGCGCGGCTCCGGCTCCGCGATCCCGGCCAAAGCCGGTCCGGAGGGCGCCATCCGCTCCGACCGGAGGTCGGACACGACCGCGCGGACCAGGCCCGGCAGGAAGTCTCCGCCCCGACGCCAGGTCCACGGGATCCCCTTGGCCACCAGCCACCCGGCACGCTGCCATCGGGACGGCGGGTCGGGCGCCGCAGGGAGAAGGGCGGCGAGCGTAGCCTCGGACGGCCCCGGCCCCGGCCCCGGCCACGCGCCCGGGGACGCTGTCGCCCCGGCCGGTGGCGATCCCGCCGTCCCGGCGTGCTCCTGACTGCCGGGCGATCCGCCGAGCCAGGCGCTCGCCGCCCCCAGTGCGAGCCGCCGGTGCCCCGCCGGTGACGGGTGCACGCGGTCGATGTGCCAGGCCAGGGCGCCCGCCGACGCGACCGCCCGGGCACCGTCGACCACCACGACGCGCCCGGGTGCCTCCCGCGCGGCGGTCGCGGCCGCGTCGACCGCCGTGTTGACCACGGCGACCCGCTGGCGCATCACGCGCCGCACGGCGGACGGAGCCAGCTCGAAGAGCCCGATGACGGGGAGCCGCACGAGGACGACGTCGCTGCCGGAAGCCGCCAGCGCGTCGACCGTCCGGGCGAGGGCGTCCTCGATCTCCCGTGCGGAGAAGTCGCTCCGCAGTACGTCGTTCCCCCCGACCAGGACGGTGGCGAGCGCAGGCCCGAGCCGGAGCGCCTCGGTGAGCTGGCGGCCGGCGACGTCCCGGGCACGCGATCCGTTGCTCGCCAGGTTCCGGAACGTCCCGGCCCGCAGGACCGTGGCCAGATGTGCGGCCCACCCCGCGCCGTGCGGGGCCTCGGGACCCACGGTGTCACCCACGCCGACGGTGATCGAGTCACCCAGTGCGACCGCGACCGCGGGCCCTCCCGTCATGGCCGCGAACCGGCCATCACCACACCGCCCGCCGGGGTGTCGGTCAGGGAGGCCGCGGCCGGGGAGGAAGGCTTGTCGTGCAGCGCGAGCATCGCCTCACCGGTCGCGGTCCACGGGAACAGCTCGGCGCGCCCCCGCGCGGCCGCACGCCGTGCGACCGGGTCACGGTCCAGGACGTCGTGGAGTGCGAGCGCGAGTGTCGCCGGCTCGGGAGCCGCCGCCGCACCGGCCGGTCCGACGATCTCCGGCAACGCGCTCGTCGCGGAGCACACCACGGGGGTGCCCGAGGCCAGGGCCTCGAGCGCGGCCAGCCCGAACGTCTCGATGGGCCCCGGAGCGACGACGACGTCGGCGCAGCTCAGCAGGGTCGCGAGACGCACCCGGTCCGGCACGAACGAGAGGAACTTGTGCGGCAGCCCGGCCGCGGCGGCCCGGTCACGGACCTTCGGCAGCAGCGGGCCCGCCCCGGCGACGACGAGCCGCACCGGGCGACCGTCGCGCATCACCTGGGCGGCGGCGTCGACGGCGAGATCGACGCGCTTCTCCTGCGAGATGCGGCTGGCCGTGACGATCAGCGTGGTGCCCGGCGGGGCGTACTGCTCGCGGAAGTCGTCGTCGTACCGGTCGGGCCGGAACATCTCCAGGTCGACGCCGAGGGGGACACGGACCAGCGGTGGCAGCGCGGCGCTCCGCGACCTGCGGCGCAGGCGTTCCACCTCGCCGGCGGCGAACTCGGTGGTCGCGACCAGCCGGTCGAACTTGGGCAGCGTCGCGAGGTTGTAGCGGTCGGCGAACCGCGGGGCGGTCGCGGCACCCAGCGCGGCGATGCGCCCGTCCGGTCCGTGGCCGGGAACCCACGAGCGCAGCACACCGTCGACCCGCTCGTGCAGCATCGCGAGCGACGGCACGCCCTCGGCGCTCGCCCAGTCCCCGATCCCGGTCAACGTGGTGCGGTCCGACACCTCCAGGCGGTCCGGTTCGAGCGCCTCCAGGAGCCGCCGGACCTTGCGAGGACGCACCACCACGCGATAACCGCCGGAGAACGGCGCACGAGGCGCGGCGACCGTGATGAGCCGGACGCCGTCCACGTGCGACACCGAGTCGTGCTCACCGGGGACCACGAGCACCGGTTCGTGCCCGTGCTTCAGGTACTGCCCGGCCATCGCGTGCATCGCGGTCCGGATCCCGCCGGAGCGCGGACCGTAGAAGTTCGCGATGTGAACGATGCGCACGGTCAAACCTCCGCCGACCCTGCCCTTTCGTGGACCCGGATCGCGTCTTCGTAGTGGTGCACGAGCTCTTCGCAGATGTCGTGCCAGGTGCGGCCCTCGGCGCGCTCGCGGGCCGCTGCCCCGAACGCGAGCCGCTTGCGCTCGTCGCCCACGAGGTCGGCCACGTGCCGCCGCAGTGCCCTGTGGTCACCTGGAGCGTACAGCCATCCGTCATGGGAGTGCCGCACGATGTCCAACGGCCCGCCGGCCGCGGGCGCCACCACGGGGACACCGCTCGCATGGGCCTCCTGGAGGGTCTGGCCGAAGGTCTCCAGCTCGCCCGGGTGCACGAAGACGTCCAGGCTCGCCATGGCACGCGCCAGTTCCTCACCGCGGAGCAGGCCCGTGAAGTGCGCCGTCGGCAGCAGGTGGTGCAAAGCCTCTCGCTCCGGCCCGTCACCGACGACGACGAGCCGCACGTTCGGCAGGTCCTTCAGCACGCTCAGCGCCTCGACCTGCTTCTCCGCGGCCAGCCGCCCGACGTACCCGACGAGCACCTCCTTGCCGTCGCCCACCGCGCGGCGCCACGTCTCGTCGCGGAACCGCGGGTGGAACGACGTCGTGTCCACACCGCGTCCCCACAGCCGCATGTTCGGGATCCCGTGGGCCGCGAGCTGCCGCATGGTGGCGGTCGACGGTACGAGGTTGAGCGTCGCCTTCTCGTGCAGGTCCTTGACGCGCTTCCACAGGAGGGGCTCGAAGTGGCCGAGCCCGTAGCGGGAGGCGTAGCCGGGCACCTCGGTCTGGTAGACGGCGACGGTCGGCAGGCCCATCCGCTCGGCCGCGAGCATGCCGCGCCAGCCCAGGATGAACGGCGAGGCCAGGTGCACGACGTCGGGCTCGAACGCCGCGAGCGTGCGCTCGGTGCGCCACTTCTTGCCGACCACGAGGCGGACGTCCGGGTAGCCGGGGAAGCCGATGGAGCCGAGTTCGACGACGGGCGCACCGCTGACGAAGGGCGGTACGGCGCCGCTGTCGGCGTCGGGAGCGAGCACCATGGCCTCGTCGCCACGCTGTTCGAGGTGCTCGAGTACCCGCAGCACGGAGTTGGTCACCCCGTTCACCTGCGGGAGAAAAGACTCTGTGACGATAGCTACACGCACGGTAGACACTCGACCATCGTTCGGTGACGTGTCAGGAGCCTGGGGGCGGAGTGTCGGCAAACGTCACGTGTCATCTTGCTCCTTCTGCAACGCCGGGGCGTCCGCGGAAGCCCCGCCCCGAGCATCCCGGCGGTCTGCCGCGGCCGCGATCTGAACCAGTCGCACAACCGCTCCCAGCAAGAGTGCCACGAGAAGGGCGTTGCGCACCGCTCCGACCAGGGTCATTTCAGGGAAGCCCCCGAGAAACTCCCCGTAACGGACAGGGAAGATCATCTTCGTGAGCGAGGCGGTGACGATCAGGCCCAGCGCCGGCGGCAGCCAGGTGCGCCGCGCCTCGGTGGCGTCGCGGCCGTAGAGCGCGACGGCCGCGGCGACCGGAGGCCCGAGCCACGCGATGAACTGGGGAGACCCCACCTTGTTGCACACGATCAGGGCGAGCAGCCCGGCCGCCGCGGTGAGCAGCAGGATGTCCTGGGCGCGCTCGGGCCGCCGGCGTACCGCGAAGGCGGCGAGCAGCGCGACGAGCGTGACGACGACGAGCAGCGCGACGTCCAGCGCCTCCGCCATGGCGTGCGGTGCGGAACCCAGCACCTCGTACGTGTAGATCTCGTCGTTCCAGGCGGGGTCGTACCGCGGGCCGTCCATTCCGATGAGGAGGAACGGCGTGGCGCCGACCGACTCCACCTGGAGGTTGCGGTCGCTCTGCTCGCCGAAGACGTCGAGCACCCTGCCGCCGCTGCCGCCCGCGAGCGCCCAGCCGAGGACGAGGGTGGTGACCAGGGCTCCGGGCAGGACCACGTTGCGCGCGAACCGGTGGATGCTGCCTGATGTCGCGGCGATGGCGACGGCGACCGCGCCCGGCGCGATCTTGATCCAGGCGCCGATGGTGGCCAGGGTCATGGCTGTCGCGGGATGTCTGGCCGCGATCACCAGCGCGACGAGGATGACGGGGGCGATCACGCCGTCGAGGCGGCCGAGGAAGATCGGGCCGAGTGCGATGAGGAAGACCAGCCAGAACCACGCGGCGAGGGGTCCTCGGGGGCGGGCGCGTGCGAGGAGGACGGTGGCGACGGCGTTGAGCGTGACGACGAGGCCGAGCCACACCCATTCGTAGCCGGCCGTGGTCTGGGAGACCCAGGCAGGTGGCGTGATCGCGAGGAGCGCGCCGACCGGGTAGACCCACGCGTAGTCGAAGACCGGCCATCGGGCGGCGTCGACGCCGTTGCGGGCCCACCACTCGTAGAGGACGACGTCACCGAAGATCTGTGGTTCCCACTGCCACGCCTCGTGGATCAGCCAGGCGTGGGCGGCGACGAAGGCGGCGGCGATGCCCCAGGGCGAGAGGAGGGCGCGGGTCAGGGCGCGGACGGGTCGGGCGTCGGTCAGCACGATTCACATCCTTGCACCGATCACTCGCGGGGTGTTATGCCCGGATTGGGAGCGTCGGGTGCGAGCGCATGACAGGTGCGCGTCGACGCGTGACGTGTCCGGCGGGAGGATCCGCCCGGGAGAGGGGGAACGATGCGCACCGTACGGGGCGCCGTGGCGGGGTCGGTGGCGACCCTGGCCGCGCTGCTGTCGCACCTGCTCGGCGGGGGTGCGGTTCCCGCCTGGTACGGGATCGTCGTCCCGTGGGCGCTGTCGCTGCTCGTGTGCGCGGTGCTGGCCGGGCGCCACCTGTCGCCGTGGCGTCTGGCGGTGTCGGTGGCGCTGAGCCAGGCGTTGTTCCACGCGCTGTTCGCCGCGGGAGCCCCGGCGACGTCCGGCCGGTACGACGGCGGGCACGGTGCCGACGGGGTGCGCCATGCGCACGGCGAGCCGTCGGCGGACCTCACCATGTGGCTCTGGCACCTGGTCGCGGCAGCCGTCACGGTCGTCGCCCTGTACCGCGGTGAACGTCTTCTGCTGCGGCTGCGGGAACTGGCGGGGGAGGCGGTGTCCTGGGTTCGCCGGCGCCTCGGCGTCGTGGCGGCCGTGCTTCTGCCGGCCCCCGTGGTGGCCGTCGCGATGCCTGTCCGGGCGGACCGGCGCAGGCACCATGATCCGCACCTCTCGGTCCGTAGGAGGCGGGGGCCACCGGCGTCGCCGTGCGCCTGATCAGCCCCACCGTCCTTCTCGTCCGAAAAGAGGAACCCATGACCACCACCGTCTCCGGCGTGCCCGCGAGCGGGTCGCGGCAGTCCCCTCCGCCGCGGGGGCCCGACCCCGCGAAGCGCGGCTGGCTGCGGCCGCTGCTGCTGCGCCTGCACTTCTACGCCGGCCTGCTCGTCGGCCCATTCGTCCTGGTCGCGGCGCTCAGCGGGGCGCTCTACGCACTGACGCCGAGCATCGAGCAGGTCGTCTACGACCGGGAGCTCCACGTCCCGGTCGACGGACCGTCGGCCGGCGCCGGGGGGCCCGGCGCGGCGGCGCCGTCCCTGACCGAGCAGGTCGCGGCGGCCCGGGAGTACCTCGCCGGGCGGGGCCAGGACGCGGACGCCGACCTGTCGGCGGTTCGGCCCGCTCCGGAGCCCGGTGACACGACGCGCGTCATGTTCACCGAGCCGGGCCTCGGGTCCAGTGAGTCCCGGGCGGTGTTCGTCGATCCCGGGAGCGGCGACATCCGCGGCGACCTCACGGTCTACGGCACCAGCGGGGCGCTTCCGTTGCGCACCTGGGTGGATCAGCTGCACCGGAATCTCCACCTCGGCGATCCCGGTCGTCTCTACAGCGAGCTCGCGGCCTCGTGGCTCGGGATCGTCGCGCTCGCCGGGATCGGCCTGTGGATCGCCCACTTCCGCCGGGTGCGTGCCCGGCGGGACCTGCTCCGTCCGGCGTTGCGGCGTACCGGGTACCGTCGCCTGTTCTCGGCGCATGCCTCACTCGGTCTCTGGGTCCTGCTCGGCGCGTTGTTCCTGTCGGCGACCGGAATCACGTGGTCGCAGTACGCGGGGGCCAACGTGGGAGATCTGCGTGCCGCGATCGGGTGGGGGACACCGGCACTGAACACGGTCGTCGACGCCGGTGAGGCGGGGTCCTCCGGTGCGGGGGACCCGGCCGGGGGCGACCACGCGGAGCACGGCGGTGCGTCCGGCAGCGGCGGCGACGAGGACGGCGGGCACACCGGGGACCACTCCGGGCACGCTGCGGGGAGCGGGCCGGGGGAGTCGCCCGTCGGAGCGGCTGACGGGACGGCTCTGCCGGACGTCGCCACGTTCGACGACGTCCTCGCGGCCGCTCAGGCGGTCAACGTCGACACCGGGCTGGTCGAGATCCGCCCACCGGCGGAGCCCGGGTCCGCCTGGGTGGTCCAGGAGATCCAGCGCAGCCATCCCACCGAGGTCGACGGGGTCGCGATCGACGGCGCCACCCTGGCGGTCGTGGACCGGACCGACTTCTCCGAGTTCCCGGTCGGGGCCAAGCTCGCCCGGTGGGGCATCGACCTGCACATGGGCAGTCACTTCGGTGTGGCCAACCAGGTGGTGCTGTTCCTCGTCGCGTCCGGGATCGCCACGATGGTCGTGCTCGGTTACCGCATGTGGTGGACGCGGCGCCCGACGACGTCTCGTGCGGTGGGCGGGCCGCCGCCCCGCCGGGGCGTCCTTCGTGACGCGCCGTGGTGGGGGCTGCTCGCCGTGGCCGGCGCCGGGGTGGCGATCGGCCTCTTCTTCCCGCTGGTCGGCTACACGCTGGCCGCGTTCGTCGTCGTCGACGTGATCGTCGGACTCGTGCGCCGCCGGAGAGCCGGAGCCGTGATGCACGGCGGGTGAGCATCGGTCGGGCGGTCGCGGCCGGGCCCAGCGCGGCCGCGACCGCCCGCGGGCGTCAGGCGAACGCGCTCACGCCGGTGATCTCGCGGCCGATGATGAGCGCCTGCATGCTCTCGGTGCCCTCGTAGGTGTGCAGGGCCTCGATGTCGGCGAAGTGGCGTGCCACGCGGTTCTCCAGCAGGATGCCGTTGCCGCCGAGCATGTCGCGGGCGATCTGCGCGATCTGGCGGGCGCCGCGCGTGCAGGAGTACTTCGCGATCGACGCCTGGGGGCCGGTGAGCTCGCCGGACTCGGCCAGCCGTGTCATCTGCTTCACCAGCAGCTGGATCTGCGTGAGGGTCGACAGCATCTGTGCCAGGCGCTCCTGGACCATCTGGCTCGCGGCCAGCGGCCTCCCGAACTGCACGCGCTGCTTCGAGTACGCCACCGCGGACTCGTAGCAGGCGATGGCGTGCCCGACGGCGGACCACGCGACGCCCAGGCGCGTCGCGAACAGCACGCGGCCGGTGTCCTTGAACGACCGTGCCTTCGGCAGCAGGTTCTCCGCGGGGACGAACACGTCGTTCAGGACGATGTGCGCCTGGTGGATCGCTCGCAGCGAGACCTTGCCCCGGATGGTGGTGGCCTCGTAGCCAGGGCTGTCCTGCGGGACGATGTAGCCGTGGACCTGCCCGTCCTCGCCACGGGCCCACACGACCGTGATGTCGCCCGTCGAGCCGAGGCCGATCCACTTCTTCTCGCCGTTGATGACGTAGCCCTCGACGCCGTCGCGGGTGGTGGCGACCGCCGTCGTCTCCAGGGCGACCGAGTCCGAGCCGTGCGTCGGCTCGGTGAGGCCGAACGCGCCGAGGATCTCCCCGCGTGCCATCGGGCCGGCATACTTCTCGATCTGCTCGTCGGAGCCGAGCATCACGATCGACTGGAGGGCGAGCCCGCCCTGCACCCCGCAGATCGTGGCCACGGAGCCGTCGCCGCGCGACATCTCCATCGCGGCCAGGCCCTCGGCGTACGGCGTGACGTGCGGGAGGCCGGGCACGTCCACGCCGTCACGCAGCAGGTCGAGCTCGGCGAGGCGCTTGACGAGGTCCATCGGGATCTCGTACCGCTCCCAGTGGTCGGCGATGACCGGCAGGACCTCCTCCTGCACGAACCGGCGGACCTTGTGCTGGTGGGCACGCTCCTCCTCGGTGGCGTCGGCGAACGCCCCGGCGAAGTCGATGTCGAGCGGCTGGGACAGGTCGTATGCGGGCGCCGTCACCCCGGGAGTCTGAGTCATGCTCACCATCGTGCTCCGGTACCGAATCTCACGTCAAGCGATACGGCGTCTCACGCGGCGGCGGCCGCCTGCTCCCTCCGCTGGACCCGCCACCAGACGAAGAAACCCACCAGCGTGAACCCTCCGTAGAACACATACATCGCCGCCGTCGCCCAGTACCCGGCGCTCAGCAGCAGCGGCACGCCGACGATGTCCACCGCGACCCAGATCAGCCAGAACTCGACCCAGCCCTTCGCCATGCCGTAGGTGGCCAGCAGCGAACCCATGAAGATCCAGGCGTCGGCCCAGACGGGCTCGAACGAGCCGAGCGCCCGGAACAGCGGGGTCAGCAGGAGCGTGCCGCCGGCCAGCGCCGCGACCAGTCCGAGGCGTGCGGGCCACGACGCCCAGCGCGGGTGCACGGCGGCGCCGTCGTCCGCGGGGACCTTGCCGTCCGCACGGACGTCCGCGGCACGGCGGCGCGTCTCGCGCCAGCGGTACCAGCCGTAGACGGACACGGCGATGAACATGACCTGACGGCCCGCCTGGCCCAGCATGTCGGCCCGGGAGGTCTCGCCGAACCACGAGCCCAGGAAGACGGTGAACAGCAGCACGTTCCCGACGATGCCGACCGGCCAGGCCCAGACCTTCCGGCGCATCCCGCCGAGCGCGGACGCCAGTCCGAAGGCGTTCCCGATCACCTCGCGCCACAGCAGCTGCTGGTCACCGATGCTGAAGGTGGCGTCGAACAGCCAGCGGATCACGTCCATGCGAGAAGGATCGCACGCCGCCCGGGACCCGCCCGGGATCGTTCTCACGAGGTGCCGGACGGACCGCCGAAGCGGCGGAGGGGGCGGTCCGCGGGTCTTACACTCCGAGGAACCGGACCCGTCCCTGACCCTGGAGGAGAGTCATGCGCGACACGCGGACCGCACGGCCCACCCTCGAGACGGTGGCACGCCTGGCCGGTGTCTCCCGCGCGACGGTGTCCCGCGTGATCAACGGCTCCGAGGGCGTGACCCCGGGAGTGCGGGAGGCCGTCGACCGGGCCGTCGAACAGCTCGGCTACGTGCCCAACCCGGCGGCGCGCAGCCTCGTCTCGCGCCGCACGGACTCGATCGCCCTCGTCGTGCCGGAGCCGGCGGCGCGCATGTTCTCCGACGACGCCTTCTTCACCGGCATCCTGCGGGGTATCGGGCAGGAGCTCGACGCCGCCGACAAGCAGCTCGTCCTCCTGCTCGCCTCGACACCCGCGAACCACGGCCGGATCACGCGCTACCTGCGCGCCCGGACCGTGGACGGCGTCATCCTCGCCTCACTCCACGGGGCCGATCCCTTCCCGTCCGAGCTCGCCGCGATGGGCGTGCCGGCGGTCGCGAGCGGCCGCCCGCTCTCGGGCGGCGTGATCCCCTACATCGACGTCGACCACGTGGGCGGTGTCCGTGCCGCCGTCGAACACCTGCTGGCCCAGGGACGCAAGCGCATCGCGACCATCGCCGGCCCACAGGACATGGTCGCCGGGATCGACCGGCTCGCCGGGTACCGCGGCGCGGTCGCCGCGGCCGGCATGCGGTCCCTCGTGGAGATCGGCGACTTCACCCGCGAGTCCGGGACGACCGCCATGCGGCGGCTCCTCGACGACGAGCCCGCCATCGACGCCGTCTTCGTGGCCTCCGACCTCATGGCCGAGGGCGCCCTGCGCACGCTCCGCCGCGAGCGCCGCCGGGTGCCGGAGGACGTCGCCGTCGTCGGGTTCGACGACGCCACGGCGGCCCGCTCCACGGAACCACCGCTGACCACCGTACGGCAGCCGATCCACGAGACCGGCCGGATGCTGGCTCAGCAGGTGCTCAGACTCGCGTCGGGGGAGAGCGTCGAGCCGGCGGTCATCCTGCCCACGGAACTGGTGCTCCGCGAATCGGCGTGAACGCCCCTCCGGCCCCGTCCGCCGGGCGCGCGAGCACCGGCGGCCGAGCTAGCCCAGGGCGTCGCGGACCGCCCGGGCGACGTCGTCCGGCGGGGTCCCGCCGTCGAGAACCGTCACCACGATGCGCCGCCGAGGCCCCGCATCCGCCTCCGGTGACGGACCACCCTTGCTCACCACGACGGCGCGGCGCAGGTCGGCGAACGCCTCCTCCAGGTCGGGGCGCAGGTCGAGCGACGGGTTGCGCAGCCAGCGCCGCAGGATGGCGTTGTGCACCGCCACCACCGACGCCGCGAACGCGATCGACGCCGTCGTGTTCGACCGGTCCGGCGGCAGGGTGTCGCGCAGGTACTGCGTGAACGCGCGCTCGTAGCGGTGCGTGGTGACCAGTTCGCGGTCGCGCAGTGCCGGGACCTGCTGCAGCAGCTCGTACCGCGCGAGCGACGTCTCGCGCTGTCCCACGTGGTGGTCGAACACCATGCGCGCCGCCCGGCACACCTCGAGGTACGGGCCCGCCTCCGGGTCCCAGCCGTGCCCGACGTCGCCCCCGGCCTCCTCGCTCGCACGCGCCTCCGGACGGGTGGCGGCCAGCATGACGACCACCTCTTCGAGAAGAAGCTCGTGGTCGGCGAAGACGACATCTTCCTTCGAGCGGTACCTGCGGAAGAACGTCGCCCGGCTGACCTGGGCGGCGTCGGCGATCTCCTCGACGGTGGTCTTCTCGTAGCCCTGCCGGGTGAAGAGGTCGACCGCGGCGTCGACCGCCTGGGCATGCGTATGAGGTCGGACCGCTGTCATGCAGGGCAGGTTACCGCTCCCGGATCCTGCCGGTACGGAGCCGCTGGAGATAGCGCACCTCCCGGAGCGCGACGGCGATGCCCAGGACGAGCGGAAGGGCGGACCACGGATGCCCTGACAGGAGACCGAGCAGCCCGGCGACGGCCACCGCGCCGCCACCCAGGACCGTGAACAGGCTCGACCATCGCATGGTGCTCACCGTAGCGGAGGGCCGCCCACACCGGGCCCGGCGTCGCCGGACAGTCGGCATAGGGTCGGGTGCATGACCGAGACCACCACGACCCCCGCACCCGTCGTCGACGTGTACGTCGACCCCGTCTGTCCGTTCGCCTGGATCACCTCCCGCTGGGCGCTCGAGGTCGCCCGGCACCGCGATGTCGAGCTCACGCTCAAGCTGATGAGCCTCTACCTGCTCAACAAGGACCGTGACATCTCCGCCGACTACCGGGCACTCATGGACAGTTCGCGCGGCATCGGACGCGTCGCCTGCGCGGTGCAGACCGACCACGGCGCCGACGCGTTCGCGGCCTTCTACGGCGCCGCGGGCACCCGTATCCACAACGGGCGCGACAAGGACTTCGGCGCCGTCATTCCCGACGCCCTCGCCGAGGCCGGGCTTCCCGCGGAGCTCGCGGCCGCCGCCGAATCCGACGCGTACGACGACGCGCTCGCCGCGTCGCACGAGGCCGGCATGAAACCGGTGGGAGAGGACGTCGGCACGCCCACCATCCACGTGGACGGCGTCGCGTTCTTCGGCCCCGTCCTCCAGTCGATCCCTCGCGGTGAGGAGGCGGTGCGCCTGTTCGACGGTGCGGTGGCCCTGGCCTCCTACCCGGACTTCTTCGAACTGAAGCGGACCCGGTCGGGGTCGCTGGACTTCGACTGACGTCCCGTCGGAAGGTTTCCCGCACCGGTGACATTGTGGGGGGCATGAGTCTCGATCTCCGCATCTTCACCGAACCCCAGCAGGGCGCCTCGTACGACGACCAGCTCGCCGTCGCCAAGGCCACCGAGGAACTCGGCTTCAGCGCCTTCTTCCGCTCCGACCACTACCTCGCCATGGGCAGTGACGGTCTTCCCGGCCCCACCGACGCCTGGACGACGCTCGCCGGCCTGGCGCGCGAGACGACGACCGTCCGGCTCGGCACGCTCGTCTCGTCCGCGACGTTCCGCCACCCCGGTGTACTCGCCATCCAGGTCGCGCAGGTGGACCAGATGTCGGGCGGCCGGGTCGAGCTCGGCCTCGGCACCGGCTGGTTCGCTGCCGAGCACGCCGCCTACGGGATCCCGTTCCCCGACAAGCGGTTCGGCATGCTCGAGGAGCAGCTCGCCGTCGTGACCGGGCTGTGGAACACGCCGGAGGGCGAGACGTTCTCGCACGCCGGTGAGCACTACACGCTCACGGACTCGCCCGCCCTGCCCAAGCCGGCACAGGCCCGCGTCCCCGTGATCGTCGGTGGCGGGGGACCCAGGCGGACTCCGGCGCTCGCCGCCCGGTTCGCCGACGAGTACAACCAGGCGTTCCCGGAGATCGACACGATCGGCCCGCGGATCAAGGTCATCGAGCAGGCGCTGTCCGACGCCGGCCGGAGCGCGGACTCCCTGGTCCAGTCCGCCGCGCTCGTGGTGGCCGTGGGCAAGGACGAGGCCGAGTTCGCGAAGCGGGCCGCGGCGATCGGCCGGGAACCCGCCGAACTGCGGGAACACGGGATCGCCGGCACGGTCGGCGAGGCGGCCGACCGGCTCCGCGGACTGGAGAAGGCCGGCGTGACGCGGGTGTATCTCCAGGTCCTGGACCTGCACGACCTGGACCACCTCGACCTCGTCGCCCGCGAGGTGCGGCCTCAGCTCGGCTGAGGGAGCGGGGCGCGCCCGTCGCCGTGACCGCCGCGCGTGCCGGGTGCACTACTCTCCGCTCGGTACACGAGCGACGAGATCGGGGCCTGGCATGAAGATCGGTTGGACGGTGCACGGTGACGGCGCGCGGATCGCGCCGGGTGAGGCCGTGGCGCCCGGTGAACGGCTGACCTGGCCGCGGACGATCGGTATCGGGCTGCAGCACGTGGTGGCGATGTTCGGCGCCACCTTCCTGGTGCCCGTGCTGACCGGGTTCGACCCCGCCACCACGCTGTTCTTCTCGGCGATCGGTACGGCCGGCTTCCTGCTGATCACGGGGAACCGGCTGCCGAGCTACCTGGGTTCCAGCTTCGCCTTCATCGCGCCGATCACGGCCGCGACGGCGTCCGGCGGCCAGTCCGTCGCCGTCGGGGGCATCCTCGTGACCGGCCTGCTGCTGGCGGCGGTGGGTGCGGTGGTGCACCTGGCGGGGGCGCGCTGGATCGACACCGTCATGCCGCCGGTGGTGACGGGCGTGATCGTGGCGCTGATCGGGCTGAACCTCGCCCCGGCCGCGTGGGGCACCTGTGACGAGGGCGGTGCCTGCTCGGGCTTCCAGGCCTCACCACCGACCGCCGTCGTGACGCTGGCGGCGGTGATCCTCATCTCGGTGCTGTTCAAGGGGATCCTCGGCCGGTTGTCGATCCTGCTCGGCGTCGCGGTGGGCTACGCGTTCGCGGCGGCGCGCGGCGAGGTGGACCTCACGCCGATCGGCGAGGCGGCCTGGTTCGGCCTGCCGACGTTCACGGCGCCGTCGTTCGATCCGGCTGCGCTCGGTCTGTTCGTCCCGGTGGTGCTCGTGCTCGTGGCGGAGAACGTGGGTCACGTGAAGTCCGTCGCTGCGATGACCGGCAGGAACCTCGATGGAGTCACCGGCCGTGCCCTGTTCGCCGACGGTCTCGCGACGGCGTTCGCAGGCCTCGGCGGAGGCTCCGGCACGACGACGTACGCCGAGAACATCGGTGTCATGGCCGCGACGCGCGTCTACTCCACGGCGGCCTACTGGGTCGCCGCGGCCGGTGCGCTGGTGCTCAGCCTGTCGCCGAAGTTCGGCGCCGTGATCAACTCCGTGCCCGGCGGGGTTCTCGGCGGAGTCACGACGCTGCTCTACGGGATGATCGGCGTGCTCGGCGCGCGGATCTGGGTCCAGAACCGGGTGGACTTCTCCGACCCGGTCAACCTGACCACCGCGGCCGTACCGCTGGTGGTGGGCATCGCGAACTACACGTGGGCAGCCGGGGACCTGCGGTTCGAGGGCATCGCCCTGGGTACGGCGTCAGCCCTCGTCATCTACCACGGCATGCGCCTGGTGGAGCGTCTGCGCAAATAGCCTTCCCCGGGACTGAACGCGTGTGTAGCATGTTGAACGTGCGTTCAGCCCAGGGTCGCCCAGCAGGGCGGGAGCGGACGCCCGTCGCGGACCAGACCGCGCGGGCGCGCATCCGTGACGCCGCGGTGCTTCGCTTCGCCACCAACGGCTTCGGCGCCTCGGTCCGTGCGATCGCCAAGGACGCAGGAGTCAGTCCCGGCCTGGTGATGCACCACTTCGGCTCGAAGGACGCACTGCGCGAGGCGTGCGACGCGCACGTCCTCGCCCAGATCCGCGAGCTGAAGAACGAGAACATCGAGCACGCGGCCGAAGGCGGCAGCTTCCTGCAGGCGTTCGCGACCGCTGAGGACAACGCAGCCCTTCTCGGCTACGTCCTTCGGTCCATGCAGGACGGCAGCACCCTCGCCCGGGAGTTCATCGACCACATGATCGGTGACGCCGCGGAGTACACCCGGCACGCCGTCGCCTCCGGCCTCGCCGTGGCCAGCCGTGACGAGGCAGCTCGAGCGCGCTACATGACGGTCTCCGCGCTGGGGGCCCTCCTGCTCGAGATGACCCTGGACCCGCCTGCGGACCCCTCCGACCTTCTCGCCGTCCTCAACCGGTTCATGGAGCAGAGCTACCTGCCCATGCTGGAGCTGTACACCGAAGGCTTCCTCACCACCCGCCGCATGCTCGACGACTACCTCATGTACGTCACCGATCCGCCGGGAGAAGCGACGGCCGGGTAGGAGCGCTACCGCGCCACGCTCGCCGTCGCCCCGGACACCGCCGTACCGCGGAGCCGGTACCGCGGCCCCCTTTCCGTGCACTGGTCATGACAACCAGAGAGCGAGCATCAGATGACCACTACTTCCTCCGGCGTGCCCGCGATCGAGATCGCGGGACTCGACAAGTCCTTCGGCTCGGTGAAGGCCCTCGACGGCCTCGACCTGACGGTCCGCACCGGCGAGGTCGCCGGCTTCCTGGGCCCCAACGGCGCCGGCAAGTCCACCACCATCCGTGTCCTGCTGGGCCTGCTGCGGTCCGACGCCGGCGTCGCCCGCATGTTCGGTCGCGACGTCTGGCGCGACGCGGTCGAACTGCACAAGCACATCACCTACGTGCCCGGCGACGTCAGCCTGTGGCCGAACCTCACCGGCGGGGAGTGCATCGACTACCTCACCCGCCTGCGGGGCGGCGCCGACACGAGAGCGCTGCGCGCACGCAGGGCAGAACTCCTCGAGCGCTTCGAGCTCGACCCGCGCAAGAAGGCCCGGACCTACTCGAAGGGCAACCGGCAGAAGGTCGCGCTCGTGGCGGCCTTCCTGTCCGACGCCGAGCTCTACATCCTGGACGAGCCCACGGCCGGCCTCGACCCGCTCATGGAGTCCGTGTTCACGGACTACGTGCGCGAGGCCAAGGACGCGGGCCGGTCCGTGCTGCTGTCCAGCCACATCCTCAGCGAGGTCGAGAAGGTGTGTGACACCGTCACCATCATCCGCAACGGCACCGCCGTCGAACACGGGACGCTCGACGAGCTGCGGCACCTCACACGGTCGAACGTGACCGCGGTGGTGGGCGAGGACCCGGCGGTACTCGCCGGACTCGGAGCCGTGAACGGCCTCCAGGTCATGGCGCACGACGGCGGCACCCGAATCGCCTTCGACGCCGACAACGCGGACATCGCCGACGTCCTCAAGGCCGTGACCGCCCTCGACGTGCAGAGCATCACGGTCACGCCGCCGTCGCTGGAGGAACTGTTCATGCGGCACTACGGCGACGTCATCGAGGCCGACGAGGTCGTGGCCGACGAGGCGGCCGGCGACGAGCCTCCGGCGGACCGGGCGGCACGGAGGGCCGCCCGCCGGGCGGCCAAGAAGGCGGGCGTGCGATGAGCGCCGTGGCAGCGCCCCCGGCCGGGACGGCGGTACCTGACGTCGGGACCGCCCGATTCGGTTCCACCCTGACGGGGACCGGGCGGATGGTCCGGTTCATCCTGCGCCGGGACCGGGTGCGAATCTTCTGGTGGACGTTCAGCATCGTGGCGTTCTACCTGTACTTCATGGCAGCGCTCGGCACGTTCGACGCCGAGGCGATGGCCGGCCGGGCGGCGCTCATGGAGACTCCCAGCGGAATCGCGATGGGTGGCCCCGGGTACGGCGTCGAGGACTACACCCCGGAGCGTGCCGTGGCCAACGAGGGCATCACCTGGTGGGTGATCGCTCTCGGGGTGATGAGCATCCTGCACATGGTGCGGCACACGCGGACCGAGGAGGAGTCGAGCCGGTCGGAGCTGGTCCGGGCGAACGCCGTCGGCCGGCACGCACCTGCTGTCGCGGCGATCGCGACCCTCGCGCTGGTGAACGCCTTCATCGCTGTGGTCTCCGGCGCCATTCTCGTGGCCATGGGCGGTGAGTACGTGACCGTCGCCGACTCGTTCGGGCTCACTGTCGGCGTCGCGCTGGCGTCGATGGTGTTCGGACTGGTCGCGTTCGTCTTCGCACAGCTGACCGCGCACGGTCGGGGCGCGATCGGCCTCAGCATGGCGGTGCTCGGTGCGGCGTTCTTCGCGCGGGCCGCGGGCGACATGATCGAGACGCACGGCAGTCCGTTGTCCTGGGTGTCGGCCTTCGCCTGGGCCCAGCAGATGCGCCCGTTCGTCGACCTCACCTGGTGGCCGGCTCTGCTCTCCCTGACAGCGATCGTGCTCCTGCTCCTCCTGGGCTCGTTCCTGGCGTCCCGGCGCGACTTCGGCGGCGGAATGCTCGCGGAACGCGCCGGGCAGGCGGAGGCGGCGAGCTCACTGGCCGGACCGATCGCGCTGGCCTGGCGACAGCAGCGCTGGGCGCTGTTCTGGAGTGCCCTGGGCCTGGGGCTCCTGTGGTTCGCCAGCGGCACGATGCTCCCGGACATCAGCGGCCTGATGAGCGACATGGTCGAGAGCAACCCGATGATCGGGGCGCTCTTCGGTGACGACCCCGAAGGGTTCACCGCGGCGTTCCTCGGCATCATGCTGCTGTACGGGATGCTGTGCGTCGCCGCGTACGCGATCGTCATGGGCGGTCGCGGGAAGGCCGAGGAGTCCGCCGGGCGCGCCGAGCTCGTGCTCGCCCGGCCTGTGGCGCGCTCCACCTGGTACGGGGCCCAGCTGCTCGTGGCCGGGATCGGGACCGTGGTCCTGGCGGTCGTCACGGTCTACTCGATGTGGGCCGGCGGGGCGGCAGCGGGCGAGGACTTCTTCTCGTTCGGCGACTACACCGAAGTGCTCTGGCCGTACATTCCGGCCGTGCTCTGTTTCCTCGGGTTCACCGCGACCATGTACGCGTGGTTCCCGCAGCACGCCGGGCTGGCCTGGATCCTGCTCGCGTACTCGTTCGGGATCGGGATGTTCGGAGCGCTTCTGGAGAACCTCCCCGAGGAGGCGAACTACGCCAACCCGCTGTACTGGCTCCCGGAGCCGTTCGCCGAGAGCCCGGAGGCCTCGCACGTGATCGGCCTCGGGCTCGCCGTCGTCGTCCTGTTCGCTCTCGCGTTCATCGGCTTCCGGCGGCGGGACATCCCCGCGGTCTGACGCACGATGCCCGACGCCTGTCGTGGGCGCGCCGCCCACCTGAGCGCGCCCACGACGGCGTCGTCGGGTGTCCTCCGGGGCGAACGTCCGACGAGCTGCCCGAGAAGAAGCTGTGTATACACCACGGACTTTGCGTGATGTGACCGTTTCGATAGGCTGTTCCGCCGCTATGACCGTCGTCGAACTCTAGGATTTCAGCCATGATCTTCAAGGCCGTCGGGGGCGGCCGTCCCTACCCCGACCACGGGCGCACGCGCACCCGGGACTGGGTCGACGTCCCTCCCCGTCAGGTCCGCCTCGACGAGTTGGTGACCACCAAGCGGACGCTGGACCTGGAGACACTCCTTGCGGAGGACTCCACGTTCTACGGCGATCTGTTCGCCCACGTGGTCGAGTACGAGGGCACCCTCTACCTCGAGGACGGGCTCCATCGTGCGGTGCGCGCGGCGCTGCAGCAGCGCCCGGTGCTGCACGCGCGCGTCCTCACGATCGGTTAGGTTCATAGCGTGACAGACCCTTCCTACGACGAGGCGCGCGTCGCCCGGCGTCGTCGTCAGCACGAGCGCCAAGCTGTCGTCTTCGGCGTGATCATCGCCTTCCTCGCCGTCGCCGGCATCTTCGCGCTGGCGATGTACACGGGTTCCCTCGTCGGTCCGTTCCAGCGCGAGTTCACGGTGGTCGGTGTCTCGCAGCAGGAAGAGGTTCCCGCGCCGTGCCTCCCGGAGGTGGAAGGACAGCCCGACGGCGCCCTGCCCCTGCCGTACGCCGAGGTCGAGGTGAACTCGCTGAACGCGTCGGACAGCCAGGGCGTCGCGAAAGCCTTCGAGGACGTGCTCGTGAGCCGCGGCTTCACCGTCCTGGAACTGGGCACGATGCCCGAGAGCCAACGGCTCGAGGTCTCCGAGCTCCGCTTCGGGGCCAAGGGCATCGTCCACGCGTACACGCTCGCGGCACAGTTCCCGTCGATCCGCATGGTCATGGACGACCGCAACGGCACCAGGGTCGACCTGCTCATCGGCGAGAAGTATGACAAGCCCGTCGACGTCGACGCGGTGCCCCCGGCGGACGAGCCGCTGGAGAACGTGGACGGTTGCGTCCCGGCCGATGAGATCACTCCCAAGGTGCGGGCGCTGTCCCTCGAGATGCAGGCGGCGGGAACCGAGGCCCAGGAGGGCTGAGCGCGGTGCCGTCGTTCGCGTCCTGCCCGTGACGACGTCGCCCGCTCGCCTCGGCCACCTGCCGCGTCATCGAGACGGCGGCTCGCCGCACCAGGCGCGCAGCGCCTCCTCGATGTCCCGCGGACCCGGTGGTCCCGACCATGCGACGTGACCGTCCGGGCGCACGAGTGTCGCCTGGCGTCCCGGCGAGGGGAGAAAGGCGACACGGTCGCCCCATCCGGGAAGAGAGGTTCTTCCCAGGACCGCGAACCGGCCGTTGCGGAGGTGTTCGAACAGCCGGGATCCGTTGGGAAGCCGACGGTCGGGAGCGCGGGTACCGACGGACGCCGCGTCGCCCGGGGCTCGGCCGTAGGCGATGCCCAGCCCGGAGATCTGCATGGTCGCGATTCTCGTGGCCCAGGCCGAACCGAGGACGAGCGGGGCCACCATGTCGCGCACGGCGACACCGAGCCGGGAACGGACCGTCGCGATGCGCGCCATGCGTCCGCTCGACCGCAGCACCTGGGCGCCCACCGGATGCCGGTCGGCCTGGTATCCGTCGAGCAGGCCGGGATCGGCGCCGCGGGCGACCGAGCCGAGCCGCCACGAGAGGTTGGCGGCGTCCTGCATCCCCGTGTTCATCCCCTGTCCGCCGGCGGGGGTATGGCAATGGGCCGCGTCGCCCGCGAGGAAGACGCGGCCGGCCCGGTACTCAGGGGCCTGCCGCTCGTCGGAGTGGAACCGCGAGACCCAGCGTGGTGAATGCATCCCGTAGTCGGTGCCGAATGCCTGGCGTGCGGCGGCGGAGACCTGCTCCAGCGAGAGCGGTGCGTCGTCGTCGGCCTGGTCCGCGCGGCTCCAGGCCGTCACACGCCAGAATCCGTCGCCGAACGGCGCGACGAAGGCGAAGCCGTGGCGGTTGGTGTGGACGGTCGGCATCGGGGGCGGGTCGGCGAGTTCGACGTCGGCGAGCATGATGCCGCGCATGACCGGGCCACCCGGAAAGGGAAGGCCGATCAGCCCGCGGACGGTCGAGCGGACTCCGTCGCAGCCGACGGCGTAGTCGGCGCGGAGCGTGGTGGCCTCGCCGCCTGGCCCGCGGACGGTGAGGGAGACGCCGTCGGCGTCCTGGGCGAGGCCGGTCACCTCGGTGTCGTGGCGAACGGCGACACCGAGCCTGTCGAGCCGGTCACGCAGGACGCGCTCCACGAAGGTCTGCGAACAGACGAGCAGGTAGGGATAGGCGGTCGGCAGACCGGAGAGGTCGAGCTCGGCGTTCCCGAACGCGGCGATCCTGTCCATCGTGGAGGAGGCGTACGTCAGCAGCTCCTGGGCGAGTCCGCGCATGTCGAGCATCTCCATGGTGCGGGCGTGGATCCCGAAGGCCCGTGAGAGGTTCGACAGGCCCGCCGGGCGCTTCTCGATGAGCGTGACGTCGACTCCGGCCTCGACGAGGTCACCGGCCAGCAGCAGGCCGGTCGGTCCCGCCCCGACGACGACGACCGACGTCCTGCCGGTCTCGGGACGGACGGAGGTGTGTTCGTCGGATGAACGCTGCGGAGATTTAGTTGCCATGGCAACCAGCAAAGCAGATAGGTGGTTGCCGTGGCAACTATCTTGTTAGGGTGGTCTCCGTGGATCCACAGGTGACCCTTGGCGAACGGGAACGGCGCACGTGGGCGGCGTTCGTGACCATGCGGCGTGACCTGGAGGGCGCGCTCGCCCGCGACCTTGCCCGGGACGGGCTCTCCGTCAGTGACTTCGAGGTGCTGGCCCGGCTCGATCAGGCGCCGGGAGGCGAGATGCGCGCCCGGGACCTGGCCGCCGCCATCGGCTGGGACAAGGCGCGCCTGTCCAAGCACGTGACGCGGATGGTCGCGCGTGGGCTCGTCGAGCGCCGCGAGGCCGCGGAAGACGGCCGGGGCCAGGTCGTCGTTCTCACCACCGGCGCCCGGCAGGTCACGGCAGCCGCTGTTCCGAACCACGTCGCCGCGGTGCGCAGGCATTTCTTCGACCTGATCGAGCCGGACGAGCTCGACGTGCTCGACCGGGTGCTGACGCGGATCAACGCGCGAGCGGTCGAAGGGTGACGGTGGGAGTACCGGCTGCGGTCGGCCAGGCGGGCAGTGGTCAAAGTATGTGCCCGCCGAGTCGTGCCGTGACATGCGAAGGCCCGGGAACCGTTGCGATTCCAACGGTTCCCGGGCCTCGGCGACTGCGGAGGGTGGGGGAACCTCCACTAAATCGCTGTGACTTGCAAGAACGCTGGATGATCAGCGGCGTGACTATTCGGGACTACTTCGAGCCCGGTCATCGAGGCAATGCCGGGAAGTTAGGGCGTTGAGGCTGGTGTCAAGACCGTGTTTGTGCTGGTAGCAGCAGCGAAGCTCCTGTAGTTGAGAGCAGTCCGCCAAGACAGCTTTCACCTCAGGAGCTTCGCCGCAAGAAGCTCCAGGCGTTCAACGGGGACTACGTCCGCGCAATGTCGGTCGATGCCTTCACCGACGCTGTGCAGCCGTGGCTGACGTCCGACGACGTGCCGTGGCCGGCCGAAGCTTACGACCCGGCAGTGTTCGACGCCGTGGCGGAGCTGGTGCAGACGCGGATCGTGCTGCTGGGTGACGTCGTGGAGATGCTGGACTTCCTCTTCCTGGACCAGCCCGCGATCGACGAGGCGGCGTGGGACAAGGCGATGGGCGGCGAGCATGCGGCCGACATCCTTGCGGCCACGATCGAACGGTACGAAGCGATCGACTGGAGCGCTGGAGCGCTGACGCGCTGAAGACGGCGTTGGAGGGGATCGGTGCCGGGCACGGGCTGAAGCTCGGCAAGACACAGGCCCCCTCCGTGTCGCGGCCACCGGGCGTCGAGTCGGGCTGCCACTGTTCGAGTCGATGGAGGTCCTGGGCCGCGAACGGACCCGGGAACGGCTGAAGGCCGCCCTCGACCGGCTCGGCTGATTCATCCCTGTCCGGGACGCACCCCGGACAGGGACCCTCGCGGCACGCGCAGCTTACGGTCCAGCGCGGCAAGTCTGCGGAGATCGATCCGACTGTCCCTGAGTTTGGGGAGCACGGGCCGTAGCCTCGTTCAGCCCGTGATGATGCGGACTGCCCATCCGTCGTCGCTGGCTTCGATGGTCCCCGTCACGCCGTTCCAGCCAGGACGTCCGGCGGCTCGCCATTCACCTACCCATGCTTTCAGGACTCCAGAGGCGTCGCCCTCCGTAGTGCTGGTGACGAGTTCCGTCGGTGTGAGGAAGGCGGCGCTGTCGGGAGTCGATGCGCCGATTGCCCTGTACCGGTCCGAGAGCCCTGCGGTGGCGAGGTTTGCCGGCCGGGTCGCGAAGAGCCACGCGGAAAGGTCCTGGAGGGACTCGTCGGCGTGCAGCATGGTGGGCTCGGCGGTGGTGGAGCGGCGGAGCTGGTCGATGCGCTTCTGGGCGTCGTCCGGTGAGCCGTGCAGGTCCACGCTGCTGATCCACCAGGGTTCGGCGTCGTCCGGGGTGTAGAACGCGTCGACGTATCGGATGGGGAGGCCGAAGTTCGTGACGGGTTCAGGGTGCATCTCGATGTAGCTGCCGGGCCGGACCGTGGTGACGGCAGGTGTCCCTCCCGTGACGGTGATGGCGCAGATGGCGTTGGCGGTGGCCAGTGGCGCGATCTTGACCGGGGCGACGATGACGGCGTCGTCGGCGATCTGCTCGGTCCATGGAGCGGGGACAAGGTGTGGTGTGGCCCAGGCGATGACCCGGTCGTACGGAGCACCTGGCGCGTGTCCAGCGTAGCCGTCCCCGCACGTCACGGTCGCGTTGGTGACGCCTGCTCTGGCGAGGCGTTCCTGTGCGCGGGGCACGAGGTCGGCGAAGACCTCGACGGAGTGCACCGATCCTGCAGCGCCGACCAGGCGTGACAGGAGCGCGGTGGTGTAGCCCGAGCCGGTCCCGATCTCCAGGACCCGCTGTCCCGGGGCGATGTCGAGGTCCGTGAGCATCCGCTCGATGGAGGTGACGGCGGAGGACTGCGGGAGTTTCGAACCGTCGGGCTCGGTGACGAAGTGGTCGTAGTCGACGGCGGCGACGGCAGCGGGGACAGAGGTCATCGGGACTCCATACGTGGGGTGGGAGAGATGGTCAGGGTCTTGGCGAGTACGCCGGTGGTGGAGGGTTCGGCGACCGGTCGGCCGTCGACCTCGATCCAGGCGTGGAACTCATAGGGCTGTGTACGGAATCCGTGGCACCAGGTCACGGCACGGCCGGTGAATGCCGCCACCCAGGTGGCGGTCAGGGAGGTTTCCAAGCAGGCGGCGCGCCCGGGCCAGCGGCTCGCAGCACGGCGTGCAGCATGGATGATGGCGTGGGCTTCGTCGCGGGTGGCGGCGCGCGGAGCGTGCTCGTTGAGGTAGCGCGTCGCGCTGAGGATGATCCGCAGCGGAGTGGCCCGCAGCGCGGCGATCGTCAGAAGCATGGTGACGCCGGCCTGCATGTTCAGCAGCCGAGATCCGCGCGTCGCTCGGGGCACGGCCATGGTGACGCTCACGTTGTACAACTCGATCTTCATCTTCGACGACCAGATGCTGATCAACCAGCACATCTACGGCGCGTATGGCTACATCGCGCCGATCCTCCACCTGCAGCGCAAGGCCGGGAACGACATGTTCGACACCTACGCCCAAAGCTTCGAACGTGTCTGGGACGCCGGTTACGCACCATCCGCGGAGACCGGGGGCCGCACGGCGTCCCTCACCGCTGCGAGCACGGCGTCCGCGTCCGAGAGATCCGGCAGCGCCCTGGTCGCGCCCGCATCCGTCAACGACGCTTCGTCGACGCCACCCGTCAGGACCGCGACGACCTGAGCGCCGCCCCGGACCCCGGCCATGACATCGTTCACGGTGTCACCGATCAGCACGGTGTTCGAGACGTCAAAGACGACGCCGTGCTTCTTGGTTGCCCGGGCCTGAGCCACCGAGACGAGGTCAGGACGGTGCGGTGCGTCGAACCCGAAGCCGCCGCAGTCCCAGTCCAGCCCGACGTCCAGGCCGAACGTGCCAAGCTTCACCAGCGCGTTCGCGCGAAGGTTTCCCGTCAGTGCGGACTGTACGAGCCCCGGCTCGGTGGCCAGCTTGTCGATCGCAGCATGCGCACCCGGCAAGGCATGGCCACGCTCCGCGAGCTGGTTTCGACGCTCGGCAAGCGCACGGGTGAGCGCTCCGCGCTGCGCGGCAGCGTCGAAGGCGGCCGGGTCCAGGCCGTGATCCGCGATGAGATCCCCCAGGATCTCGGGATCCGTGCGGCCGCCCGTCCTGGCGCGATGCACCGCGGGGCGTCCGGCGAGGATCTCGAACGCGCCCGCGTACGTCTCCTTGCTCACCCCACCGTTCTCGATCAGGGTGTGGTCCACGTCCCAGAGCACCAGCACGTTCATGCTCCAGACAGTACAGGTGAGCGGCTTCGTGCCGGAATGTGCCCTCGCGGCAAGGGGGTATCACCATTCTGAGAAAGCCGCGCCGTTGCAACGAAAACCCCGGGACCGTGAGGTCCCGGGGCTTCCAGGGCGGAGGATGGGGGATTCGAACCCCCGAGGGCGTGAACCCAACACGCTTTCCAAGCGTGCGCCATAGGCCGCTAGGCGAATCCTCCTCGCGCCCGACAGGCGCGGCCAACCCGGACACGTGAGCGCGTACCGGCAACGGCCTGATGAGGATACCGGACCGAGGGGGCTGCGGCCGAATCGAGACGACCGGATCACGGTGTGACGTACTCGTTCGACCGCGAGAGCGCGGATCCCGCGACACGATTCGGGATTCGGGGACGGCCTCGGTTAGGGTGGGGGCAGACCCCTCGTGCGGCATCACCTCGCCGAACTCCCCCAGGGCCGGAAGGCAGCAAGGGTAAGTGAGCTCTGATGGGTGTGCGGGGGGTCCTTGCTGTCTGCGGAGCCGGGCTCCGGGCCACGCGGGTCCTGGGCGTCGCCGTTCGCTTCTCGTGCGCCGGCGGGAGCGACGCGCCGGTCAGCGGGCAGTGGTCAGAGGTCGTCGAGCCGCCGCCACGCGTGGACGACGGCGATCGCGCCGGCCGGCATGACGGCCGCGGCCAGGAGCAGGTGCGGCAGGCCGACGGCAGCGGCGGCCTCCGGGCCACCCATCTCCGTCCACAGAGACGGTGCCGCATACGGGAACCACGCTCCGCCGCCCAGCGCGGTGACCAGCTGCGTGACCACGACGACGCCGATCAGCACGCCGATCGTGCCGAGCGGGCTCCGGGTGACGGTCGCGACCCAGCCGAACGGGATCGTGAGCCCCGCGGAGAGCAGCCCGGCGACGAGGGCCAGACCGGCACGGCTCCAGGCGCCGTCGTCGAACGGCACGCCCGTGACGGCGCACACGAGTGCCGAGGCGGTGACGGTCAGCCCGACGACGGCGATCACGCAGCCGGTGAGCCATGTGAGATGGACGAGGACCTTGGCGAGTGCCACGCCGGCGCGTGACGTCGCCATCCCCGTGCGCGCCCCGGCCAGGCCGGAGGCGACCTCCTGACCGAAGGTCCACGCCATCGCGAAGCCTCCGGCCATCAGCAGGGCGACGGACATGACCTGTGCGGCGACGAGGACATGGGTCTCGGCGAGCGGGCCGGACGCGTAGGGAGCGAACTTCGCCGTGGTGACCGTCGCCGTGGTCCCGGAGCGGGAGAGTGCCACCGCCCCGATCGCCCCCGCCGGGATCACGAACACCAGCAGGGCCGTGGCGATGCGGACGATCGTGGACCGGAGGCACAGGAGCCACTCGGTCTCCCACGCGGCCGTGAAGTTCGTCATGAGGCACGCTCCGGATCGGGCGTTCGGGTGTCGGCGTCGTGCACCAGCTCGAAGAAGCGCCGCTCCAGGTCCGTGGAGCCCGGTTCGAGCGCACCGACCACACGGCCGCCGTGCACGACGACGATCCGGTCCGCCACTCGCGAGACCTCGTCGAGATGATGGCTGGAGACGAGTATCGCCGCGCCGCTCGCGGCGCTCGCGCGGATGAGGTCACGGACGACGACGACACCGCGGGGGTCGAGGGCGCTGGTGGGTTCGTCGAGCACGATCGCCTCGGGCGAGTGGACGGTGGCGCAGGCGATACCCAGGCGCTGGCGGTTGCCTTGGGAAAGGGCGGCGGACCGGGCGTCTGCCCACGGCTCCAACGCCAGCTGTCCGATGACGGCGGTGGTGGCACCTGCCGCGGTGGCGCGGTCCAGACCGTGGAGCCGGGCCGCCGAGCGGACGTTCTCCGTCACGGTGAGATCCGGATGGGCCAGCGGGGCATCGATGAGGTGGCCGAACCGGCGCGCGTTCCGTCCGGACACGTCATGCGGATCACGGCCGAGGAGGCGTGCCGTGCCGTGGGACGGGCGAAGCCGGCCGGCCAGCACCCGCATCGCCGTTGTCTTGCCTGCGCCGTTGAAGCCGATCATGGCGACGACCTCGCCCGGGTGGACGACGATCGAGAAGTCGTCGAGAGCGCCGCGGGTGCGGAAGGAGTGCGAGACACGGTCCAGTTCGAGGGCGGCGGTCATCAGGCGGCTCCTCCCACGGCCTCTCCCACGGCTGAGCACGGCCGACCGGTCCCCGTGTCGGCGCGGGGGTCGGTGTCGCGGCCGGCGACGATCTTCATCTCGTAGCCGTCCTCGCTCTCGAGATAGGCGGCGTAGTGGTCCCGACCGACGGCGAGCGGATGCCGGTCGGGGAACATCAGCGTCCAACCGCGCTCGGCCGTGGCCAGGCTCGGTATCCAGAGCTCGACCTGATGGAGGCTCCCGCGACTCATGTCCCTCATCCTTGCAGGTACCGGGCAGGTCGGGCGTCACGTCAGAACGGTGGCTCGTCCGGCGCGTCGACGTGGTTGCCGTCGACACCTCGGGTTCGTCGGTCCTTCTCACCGTCGTGGTGACGGTGCTCCGCTTCGTGAGGACCGGCAGCCGGGCCCCGGTCGGTGAGCTCGGCTCCACGATCCGGGAGGGCTGTTCTGGCTCTCAGGAATTCTCGGAAGCTCGTGGGCTCCGGATCGATGCTCGTCGGGCTCTTCGTGTAACGGCGGCCGGTGGGCGCGGTCCAGTAGGTGATCCCGGATGCGGGATCACGATGTACGTGCCAGCCGTACTTCGTTTTGAGCCGGTGGTGGGTGCGACACAGGGCGTGCAGGTTGTCGGCACGCGTCTGCCCGGGCTCGCTCGGATCGGAGGCGCGCTCTCTGTCGTAGGGGTCGATATGGTCCAGGTCGCACCATCGTGCGTCGATCTGACAGCCCGGTCCGCGGCACGTCCCGTCACGCAGGCGTACGGCGTCTGCCAAGGGTTGAGGAGGTCGATAGGCGCGGGTGGAGTAGTCGGTCAGGACACCCGTGACCGGATCGGTCACCAGGCGGTACCAGGTGGAGTCGGGATCGAAGGCGACCCGGGTGGCGGTGCCGACGTCGAGAGGGCCGAACCCGTCCAGCCATGCAGCCCCGCCACGATCGCTGGCCGTATCGGGATGCGGGTCCGCATCATCGCCGCGCAAGGCGGTCAGTGGGACGGTGACGCGCACGACCGGGCGGCTCGGCGTCAACCGTACGACCGGTTCGCGATCGCGTTCGGTGTCATCGTGCGGATCCCGATTCTGAGGTACGAGACGTCCGGTCACGATGGAGGTCAGGACATCCGCCCGGAGCTGGCCCAGTGTGCGCGTGTCGTCCGTGCGGCGTATCTGTTGGGCGAGGTCATCGAGCACTCCCCATACCGCCGCCGAGTCGACCGCGGGCAGAAAGGCGGTCACCGTGCCCATCCCGTCTTCGCACGCATCGTGAAACACCGCTCGGGACTCCGCCGCAGCCTTGCTCTCTTTGCCAGGATCCAGGCTTCGGGCGAGTTTCCGCATCTCGTTCGCGAGCCAGGCGGCTGACCGCTCCGAGGCCGTGGGCAGGAGTTCCTCGATCGCTCCGGCCCGCTGCTGGTCGGTCAGAGAGCGCCCGGCCAGCAGCAAGGCATCGGCGCGCGGCGCGTCGATACGCCCGGCGCTGAGATGGTCGATCACCACTGGGTGCCGTAGACCAGCAGCGGCTCGTACGGTGATCACTCGCGCGGTACGCCGCGTTTCGCGCAACTCGCCAGACACCATTGTCGTCGTCTGCTCGAAACCGGTGAAGCCCCTCGAACGCAGCACCAGTTCTCCGGCAGCACGAGCCTGAACACCGGCAGCCCATCCAGCCAGGCTCGCCGCCGCTCGCACCATGTCTGCTAGGACGTCGTCGGGAAGATCGGCGAGGTGGACGGTAAGAGCATCCAGGACCTGGCCGGTGGCGCTCGGCTCGTCTCGCTGGAGGCCTGCGCGCGATGCCTCGATGAGCTGCGCAATCCGTGAACCGTCCTGCACTGCCGCCTCCCCTGTCCACCTCTTCGTTCTTGTGTTCGATCATACGGAGACCAGAGGGGTTTCGGGCTCCCGGAGACAGATCTGTGCACAACCAAGCTTTTCCACAGCCAAGCCCCCGAATGCCGAGAAGCCGGAGTGCTGGCAGGGCCTCAACCTGCTCGGCTTCGCCCTGATGGAGGCGCGGGCAAGGCTTCGGTCCGACGGCACACCGTCCGCTGTGGCGGTGACCGCTCGCCGTCCGGCCTGACCACTACCTAGACCGCCTCGACCCCGGTCCTGGTGTCGTCATCGAAACTCGCACCGGCCTCCGAGCCGGAACTCGCGTGAGCCTTTCCGGTCTCGCGCTCGTGCCACGCCGTCAGGAGGTCGAGGCTGAGCGGCGCGAGGGGGTGAGGCGTCCTCGGCGCGGCGGGATCGATCCACGCGAGCTCTTCCAGCTCCGCCCGGGCCTGCGGCCGTTCCTGACGTGTCAGGCCGACCACGAAGGCATGCGCATCGACACGGTGGCCCGGCTCGTTGACCGCCGGCGCCCCGAATCGTCCGAGCGGTAGCGCTCGCGTGGGATCGATCACGAGCCCGACCTCCTCCTCGAACTCGCGCAGCAGTGCCGCGAGTGGCTCCTCGCCGGGTTCGATCTTGCCGCCCACCTGCATGTACGACGTCGTGTCACGCTTGCGCACCACGAGGTGGCGGCCGTCGGCGCCGACCACGATCGCGGCGACGATCCGCAGTGTCTCCGCGGGTACGGTCATGCCTGGTCGAGCCTTTCGTCGATGACCGTTCCGCCCAGGATCTTCACGACCAGCGGAACGCCGACGAGCCCGCTGCCCGCGGCTTCGAGGTCCGGGTCGTCGGCCGACAGCTCGTCGTAGGAGGCGCCGATTCCGTTCGGCACGCCGGGCGCTTCACGTGAGCCCGGGACGGCCGCGGGTCCGCGTGCCGCCTGGGCGCGTCGCAACGCCTCCCGTGCGCGCTCCGCACCGGTGAGCCGTCCCGTCGCCGGCTGGGTCGCGTAGACCGTCTCGGGAGCGGGAGCGGGAGCGGGAGCGGCAGGTGGAGTGGGCGCACGGCTTCCGCTGGGCTCGAGATCGTCGTCGTAGTCGGGCGGAGGCTCGGGGATCGGGTCGTCGGCGTGTGCCGCCGGGTTCGCGTCCGTCGTCGCCGTGCGTTCGGCCACGGCGACGGCGGAGGTTCCGCGTGGTCCACCGTCCGTCGATCCGGCGCGCCCACCGTCGGGTGACCCACCGGACGCCATGCTGCCGTTCGCGCCCGGGCCTCCCGACACCGCCATGCCGCCACTCCTGGCTCGCGCCTGGATCTCGGTGGTGTCCCAGACGTCCACCGCGCCGTCGCTTCCGGAACTGCCTTCGTCTCCGGCGTGCTGACTGCCGGCCGGACCTCGGCCGTTGTTCCCGGCGGTGTCCCGTGGTCCGGCCGTCGGGGGTACGGGTCCTGCCCCGGCGTCGGCGGTTCCCGGCCTGCCGCCGGGTACCGGCACGTCCGGCCAGCCGTCGGTCTCGGCGGGCTCGCTCATGGCGGTCGACCCCACTCCGGTGGAAGCCGACCGCGGTGAGCCTTCGGGACCGACATTCGCGCGGCCCGATGGCTGGGAGCGGGCCGCACCGCTTTCTCGGGAACCGTCCGGGGAATCGCTGCCCGGTGCGGGCGTGCCGCCCGGTCCGCCGGAGCCGCTACCCGGTCCCGGCCTGCCGCCTGGCCCTCCCTGGCCCGAGGGCCCGGCGCTTCCGGAGGGCCCGGCACCGTCGGCAGGTCCTGGACCGTCACCGACGATGCCCTCCACCTTCACCTGGATCCCCAGCGTCTGGTAGACGGCGTCCTCCACGGCACTCGTGTGCCGCGGGTTCGCGAACGCCCGGGCGAGACCGTCCGCGCGGAACGCGAGCTTCAGCACGCCACCGTCGAGCGATGCCACCTGCGCGTTCTGGCCGACGAGCGACCAGGTGACCCGGGCTGCCGACAGCGTCTCCAGCACCTCGGGCCAGCGGCGACGCACCTCCTCCGTGGCCATCGGGCCGGCGCCGGTCGTTGCCGTCCCACGTTCGGTCGTCGTGGCCGTAGCCTCCGCCGCCTCCGTCGACCCCGGCTCCGGAACCGGCGCGGGCTCGATCGCGTGGTCCTCCTCGACGGCCTGCTGGGACCGGGCCGCGATGGGCTCGACGCGCCCGGGAACGGCCCCACCCGGCCCGGCAGCAGGCTGCTCGCCCATGCTCTGCTCGTCCGCGTCCTGCCCGGAGGCGCGCCCGTCGGGCCTGGCCTCCACCCGCTTTCCCGTGTCGGACGCGGCAGCGGATGCCGACGGCTCGGTGGATGCCTGGGAAGCGTCGGAGGAGGTGGACGAGCCCGCCGGAGCTCCCTTCTTCGCGCGGTTCGCCTCGATCACCGCTCGAGCGGCCGCGGCGCCCGTCAGGCCCCCACCCACGTCTCCGGCTGGTGCCGGCTCGGTCGGCGCGGCCTCGGTCCCTGGGCCGCCAGTGGTCCGTACCGTGATTCCGCCCCGTTCCAGCCGGTCGATACGTGCGGCGAGGCCGGCCGCGCCGTCGTCGGCTCCGGGGAGCAGCAGGCGCGCGCACAGCAGTTCCAGGTGGAGGCGAGGCGACGTGGCTCCCGTCATCTCGGTCAGTGCCGCGTTGACCAGGTCGGCCGCGCGCGACAACTCTGCCACGCCGAGCCGGCCGGCCTGCGTCCTCATCCGTTCGAGCTGGTCGGCGGGAAGGTCGCGCAGCACCGCGTCCGCCGCGTCACCGGAGACGCCGATGACGATGAGATCGCGCAGCCGTTCGAGTACGTCCTCGACGAACCGCCGCGGCTCGTGGCCCGTGGCGATGATCTGGTCCACGACCCGGAAGATCGACGCGCCGTCCCGGACGGCGAGCGCGTCCACGACATCGTCCAGCAGGGAGGCATGGGTGTATCCGAGCAGGCCGACCGCCAGGTCGTAGCCGACCTCTCCGCCTGAGGCGCCGGCGATGAGCTGGTCCATCACGGACAACGAGTCCCGGACGGACCCGCCGCCCGCTCGTGTCACCAGTGGCAGGACACCGGACCCGATCGTGATGCCCTCGGCGTCGGACAGCTTCTCCAGGTACGGCGACAGGACGTCCGGCGGCACGAGACGGAACGGATAGTGGTGCGTGCGGGACCGGATGGTGCCGATCACCTTGTCCGGCTCGGTGGTCGCGAAGACGAACTTGATGTGCGGCGGAGGCTCCTCGACGATCTTCAGGAGCGCGTTGAAGCCCTGCGGCGTCACCATGTGCGCCTCGTCCAGGATGAAGATCTTGTACCGGTCGCGTGCCGGGGCGAAGGTCGCCCGCTCGCGCAGATCGCGCGCGTCGTCGACACCGTTGTGACTGGCCGCGTCGATCTCGACGACATCGAGCGAGCCCGAGCCGCCACGCGCCAGTTCCGTGCACGACTCGCACTCACCGCAGGGGGTGTCCAACGGCGTCTCGGGAGTGTTGCGGTGGCAGTTGAGGGTGCGCGCGAGGATCCGGGCCGACGTCGTCTTACCGCAGCCGCGCGGCCCGCTGAACAGATAGGCATGGTTGACCCGGCCGCTGCGCAACGCCTGCATGAGGGGTCCCGTCACGTGCTCCTGACCGATCATGTCGGCGAAGGTGTCGGGCCGGTAGCGGCGATACAAGGCGGTGGTCACGCGAGCAACGATAGACGGGGAGGCTGACACTGACGAAGGGGCCGCGAGGCGGTCGGCGCCCCCGCACCATCCGGTGTGCCGTGACCTGCACGGCGGAGGGCGATCCGGCCGCGGATCACCGATCCTCTACCATCGTCGCGTGACGACGACGCGCGATCTGCCCCGCTCCACCCCGGAGGCCGAAGGCCTGGACGCGGCGGCAGTCCGTCGTCTCGTGCAGAACCTCGACGACCTGGACGCCGTCCACAGCTTCATGCTGCTGCGTCACGGCAAGGTGGTGGCGGAGGGCTGGTGGTCCCCGTACGATCCCGAGACGCCGCAGCTCATGTTCTCCGTGAGCAAGAGTTTCACCAGCATCGCCGCCGGCCTGGGATTCGTGGACGGGCTGTTCGACCTCGACGACAAGGTTCTGGACCACTTCCCCGCGGAGGCGCCCGACGCGCCGTCGGACAACCTGCGGGCCATGACGATCCGGCACCTGCTGACCATGAGCACGGGGCATGCCGCCTCGACGATGGAAGCGATCGTGCCCACCAATCTCGGGATGCGGGGCGGCGACTGGGTTCGTCAGATCCTCGCCCTGCCGGTGCCTGAGATGCCCGGCTCGAAGTTCGTCTACAACACGGGTGCCACCTACCTGGCCGGCGTGCTCGTGCAACGCCTCACCGGTCGCCGGCTGCTCGACTACCTGGGTGAGCGTGTGCTCGAACCGCTCGGCTTCCGGGGTGCTACGTGGGAGCAGGATCCGGACGGGCTCGACGTCGGCGGTTACGGGATGCGCGTGCGCACCGAGGACCTCGCCAAGCTTGGACAGTTCTGCCTGCAACGCGGGAACTGGAAGGGTGCGCAACTCGTCCCCGGCGAGTGGATCGAGGCGGCCACGTCCCGCCAGATCCACAGCACCCACGACGACTGGCCGGAGTGGCGGCAGGGCTACGGTTTCCAGTTCTGGCGTTCGCGGTTCGGCGCCTACCGGGCCGACGGCGCCTTCGGCCAGTACGCCATCGTCTGGCCGGAGCACGACGTCGTCCTCGCGATCACCTCCGGCGTCCAGAACCTCCAGTCCGTGCAGGACGCGGTCTGGGGCGCCCTGCTCCCCACGCTCGACCCGGCCGCCGCGGGGAAGGCGGGGAGGCCGCCCGTCACACGGGACACCGCGCCGCCGGATGCGTCCGGGCTCTCGGACGTGGCGGGAAACACCGGCCCGCCCGCGGGTGGTGCGCGGGCGACGGGCGTGCCGGACGGCAGCCGGCGGCCGTCGTCGCGCGTCCTGCCTCCCGACGACGGCGTCACCTGGGACCTGCACCTTCCGCTTCCCGCGGGCGACCACACCGGGCCCACGACGCCGGTGACCGGCCGGACCTACCGCATGAGCCCGAACAGCGGCGGCCTCGAGGCCCTGGAACTGACCCGGGACGACGACGGTCGCCTCGTCCTGTGGGAGGAGATCGGTGGCACGGAGCGGACGCTCACCCTGGGGGACGGCGAGTGGGTGCGGCAACGGGCCGACCTCGCCGACGGGTCGGAGGAACTCGCCTGCGCCGCCGCCTGGACCGCGACCGACACGCTGGTGGTGCGCATGATCGCGGTCGGTACGCCGTTCGCCTGGACGCTCACGCTCCGGTACGACGGCGACGGCGTGGCCGCGTCTCTCGACCAGAACGTGTCGTTCGGCGAGACCCGTCTGCTCGACGCGACCGGCACGGCGGAGCCGGACGCGGCCGCCTGACGGACGAGCGGGAGGGGCCCGGCCGAAGCGGCGGCTCGACGGACGGGCATGCCCGCCCACGGCCCGGCCGGTGCCGGCCACGACTCGGCCACAGTTCTCCCTCTGACGGGAGATTTCGTCGCCGGTGTCTGCCACCACCGCTACGGTCTGCTCCATGTCCCGAGAAAGCGGAGTGACCGCGCACGGCGTACGACGATCCTTCGGGAGTGTCGAAGCGGTGGCCGACGTCGACCTCGTGGCCGCGCCCGGACGCGTGACGGCGTTGATCGGTCCCAACGGATCCGGCAAGACGACCCTTCTGCTGATGCTCGCGGGACTGCTGACCCCCGACGCAGGCACCGTCTCCGTGGCCGGGTTCGATCCGGTCACGCAGACCTACCAGGCCCGTTCGCGCACCGGCTGGATGCCGGACGTGTTCGGTACCTGGGACTCCCTGACGGCCCGCGAGGTGCTGACCACCGTCGCCGCCGCCTACCGGATTCCCGCGGCGGACGGCGAACGACGCGCGGCCGAGCTCCTCGACCTGGTCCACCTGTCCGAACTCGCCGACCAGCCGGCCCATGTGCTCTCACGGGGACAGAAGCAACGCCTGGGCCTTGCGCGTGCCCTCGTGCACGATCCCGAGGTGCTCCTGCTCGACGAGCCGGCATCCGGCCTGGATCCCCGTTCCCGCGTCGACCTGCGGGTACTGGTGCGGCGGCTCGCCGCTGCGGGCAAGACCGTCCTCGTCTCCTCGCACGTGCTCACCGAGCTCGACGAGATGGCCGACGACGCCGTTTTCATCTCGCGCGGCCGCACCGTCGCCTCCGAGACCGTCGAGTCCGCGGGCGAAACCCGTCGATGGCGCATCAGTGCCCTCGACCAGGACGTGCTCGTGGCGCATCTCGACCAGGCCGGCGTCGGCTACGTCGTCGAGCCGGACGGTGGCGCGGGCGTCCTCGTCCCCCTGTCCGACGACACCGAGGCGGCCGCCCTGCTCGGCGATGCCGTGCGTGCCGGGGTCGACGTGGTGAGCCTCGCCCCGGCAGGCGGCGTGCTGGAACAGAAGTACCTGGCGCTCGAGGAGGAACGGCGATGACGGGGACGACGACGGACGCGGGCACGCCCGCGCCGACGGAAACGGCAGCGTCCGCCGGAGCCGAGCGGGCGACCTGGTCCCTCTCCTGGCACGGACTGCGCACGGTCACGCGACTGGAACTGCGACAGCGCGTGCGGTCGACACGGTGGAAGCTGGCGCTCGTGCTGTGGGTGGTGGTGGTCGGCCTGATCACCGGCCTCACCACGTGGGCGCTCACCGTCGAGGCGCGGGACTCTTACCACACCGGAACGGGCGAGCCGCTCGGCGGCATGATCTACAGCATCGTCGTGTTCTTCGTCCTGTTCCTCGGGCTGCTTGTCGCCCCCACGCTGTCCTCCGGAGCGATCAACGGTGACCGGAACGCGGGAACACTCGCGACGCTGCAGGTCACATTGCTGAGCCCGGCGGAGATCGTGCTCGGCAAACTCGCCGCGTCCTGGCTCGCGGCGCTCGCGTTCCTCGTGGCGAGCGTGCCGTTCATCCTGTGGGCACTGCTCGCCGGTGGGGTCACCGCACTCGCTCTCGTGGGCACGCTGTTCATGCTCGCCGTCGTCCTGGGTGTCGTGTGCGCGATCGGCCTCGGGTTCTCGGCCGTGGTCACCAAGCCGTCCGCGGCCGCGGTGCTCACCTATCTGACGATCGGGACGATCACCGTCGTCCTGCCGATCCTGTTCGGTCTGCTCGCTCCGCTGACCACCACGAGCGACACGGTCCGCGTCTGGACGCAGACCTCGTTCGACCAGGAGACGGGCTTCGCCGAGGAGTGCGAGTGGCAGACCCAGGTGCGCGAGGTCTGGCATCACGAGCGCACCTGGTGGATGCTCGCGCCGAACCCGTTCGTCCTCGTGGCGGACGCGCAGCCGCTGACCGCGGACATCGACGAGATGGACGACGTGAATCTGCTCGCCATGCTGCAGTACGGCGTCCGGTACGCGATGACGGACGAGAGCGCGGAACGGAACGAGTGCTGGACCGGGTACGACGGGCCCGATCCGGACGCGCCCGTCGAGGAGACCGTGGTCACCGACCGGATGGCGTGGCCGTGGGGTCTCGGACTTGATCTGCTGCTGGGGGGCGCGGGTGTCGTCGTCGCCGTCCGCCGGCTGCGGATTCCGACGGGCGTCCTCCCGAAGGGCACCCGCGTGGCGTGAGCGGCCGGCCTCCGCGGGTTCAGGCGTGCAGCGCGTCGTACTCGGCCTCGGCGGCGACGTCGTCGTCGACGTCGAGGCGCAGGTGCGCGAGCACCGACTGGAGGACGCGCAGGGCTGAGGCCGCACGCTCGCCCCACACGGAGAAGTAGCTGAACTGCCACCACCACAGGGCCTCGAGCTCGTGCCCGGTGTCGTAGTGCTGGAGCCCCTTCGCCACCGCCTCCGCGACGCACGCGAGGTCACCGGAGAGCGTGGCCGGCCCGACCTCCTCGCCCAGCATCGGGTCGGAGACCTCGAGGTAGTCGTCGAACCCGTCGAGGAGCCGCGACAGCGCATCGCGCAGAGGGTCCATGTCGGTCTCCGGGCCGGCATCGGGTTCGTACCGCTCGGCGGGGACGACGTCGACGATCGCGGCGAGACGCGCCCCGACGGCCAGGAGATCGCTCGTGGCCAGGACGAGAAGCGAGAGCTCGGCGCCCGGGATCGACCCTGACGCGACCCTCGTCATCGTCGACAGGAACGTTCTGGCCTGTGCGGAGGCCTGGTCGGCAACCTCGCGGAGGTCGGAGTCCGCGGCGATCTCGCTCATCGTTGTCACCCCTGTGGTCACGTGCCGACGACCCGCCGGCCCTCGAATGCCCGCCCGAGCGTCACCTCGTCGGCGTACTCCAAGTCTCCACCGACGGGCAGTCCGGACGCCAGCCTCGAGACGGTGATTTCCAGCGAACCGATCAATCGGGAAAGATAGGTCGCCGTCGCCTCGCCCTCGACGTTGGGATCGGTCGCGATGATCACCTCCTGCACCGTGCCGTCCGCGAGCCGTGCCATCAGCTCCTTGATGCGCAGGTCGTCCGGCCCGACGTTGTCGATCGGGTTGATCGCCCCGCCGAGCACGTGGTAGCGCCCGCGGAACTCGCGCGTGCGCTCGATCGCGACGACGTCCTTGGGCTCCTCCACGACGCAGATGACCTCGTCGCCGCGCCGCGGGTCCGCACAGATGCGGCAGCGCTCGCCCTCGGCGACGTTGCCGCACAGCTCGCAGAACTGGACGCGCCGCTTGACCTCGACGAGAGCGTCGACCAGGCGCTCCACCTCGTGATCGTCCGCCGCGAGCAGATGGAACGCGATGCGCTGCGCGCTCTTGGGGCCGACGCCGGGCAGCCGCCCGAGCTCGTCGATCAGGTCCTGAACCACGCCTTCGTACACGCGGGACAGCCTACGCGGGCACTCCGACATCGACGACGGCGGAGACGGCAGGTGCGGCAGCCCGGCGCCGTCGCGCCCACGCACGCCGCGGGATGCCATCGCGGCACGAACGCCGGTGCTTCGCGGTCGTCGCCGGACACCGGCGCTCTCCCGCCCGTGGGCGGGAGAGAATGCGCCTCGTGCCCGAGCTCGATCTCCTCACCATCGTTCTTCTCCTGTGTGCCGCGCTCGCCGCGGGCTGGGTGGACGCCGTCGTCGGCGGGGGAGGTCTCATCCAGCTCCCGGCCCTGCTGCTCGTCCCGGGCATCACCCCGGTCCAGGCGCTCGCGACCAACAAGCTGGGCAGCATCCTGGGCACGGCGACGTCGTCGATCACCTACTACCGGCGGGTGGGGCCCGACCTGCGCACCGCCGGCCCGATGGCGGTCGCGGCCCTGGGCGGTGCGGTCGGCGGGGCGGCCCTCGCCGCGCTGATCCCGGCGGACCTCTTCAAACCGGTGATCCTGCTGGTGCTGGCGGGCGTCCTGGTGTTCACGCTCGCGCGCCCGAAACTGGGTGAGTACGACGACCTGCGCTGGGTGGGTAACGGGCATCGCCGGATCGCGGCAGGGATCGGCCTGCTCATCGGCGGCTACGACGGTCTGCTGGGACCCGGCACTGGGACGTTCCTCGTGATCGCGCTGGTGAGCGTGCTCGGGTACTCGTTCCTGCCGGCGTCGGCCATCGCGAAGATCGTGAACTTCGCGACCAACCTGGGCGCGCTGGTCTTCTTCGTGCCCGCGGGGCACGTGATCTGGACGCTCGGGCTCGGGCTCGGCGTGGCGAACCTCGTGGGGGCCTACATCGGCGCGCGCATGGCGGTGGCGCGCGGGTCGCGGTTCGTCCGCGTGGTCTTCGTCCTCGTCGTTGCTGTTCTGATACTCAGGCTTGGCTGGGACGTGGCCGAGGAGCTGCTGTCCTGAGGAATGGACATCCTGGAGTAGTGTCCGCCTCTCGTCGTACCCTGGCGTGCGCAAGCAGACCGATCCCGGCGGGCCGTTGAAAGAGACGGAGGCCGGCAACAGGAAGCAGGCACATGGCACTTGTCGTGCAGAAATACGGCGGTAGCTCGGTCGCTGACGCGAAGAGCGTCAAGCGGGTCGCGAAGCGTATCGCCGAGGCGAAGCGGGCCGGGAACGACGTCGTGGTCGTCGTCTCCGCGATGGGGGACACCACCGACGACCTCCTGGACCTGGCCGCGCAGATCAGTCCTCTCCCACCCAAGCGCGAGATGGACATCCTCCTCACCGCGGGCGAGCGCATCTCCATGGCGCTGCTCGCGATGGCCACCAACAACCTGGGCATCAAGGCGAAGTCGTTCACCGGCCCCCAGGCCGGTGTGCTGACGGACGCGGCGTACGGGAAGGCGCGGATCGTCGACGTCGTCCCGCACCGTATCCGCAGGACGATCGAGAAGGGCCAGGTCGCGATCGTGGCCGGGTTCCAGGGCGTCAACCAGAAGGAGGACGACGTCACGACGCTGGGACGGGGCGGCTCCGACACCACCGCGGTGGCGCTGGCAGCCGGTCTCGGTGCCGACGTCTGCGAGATCTTCACCGACGTCGACGGCGTGTTCACCGCGGATCCGCGCATCGTGCCGTCGGCCCGGAAGATCCACCGCGTCACCTACGAGGAGATGCTGGAGCTCGCGGCGTCCGGCGCCAAGGTGCTCGCGCTCCGCGCCGTCGAGTACGCACGGCGCTACGGCGTGCCGCTGCACGTGCGCTCGTCGTTCAGCGGCGCTCCCGGCACCCTCGTGTCCGGCACCTACGGAGACCTGATCGACCCGAACGCCCCCGATGGCGATGAGCAGGAGGAAGACGTCATGGAAGACCCGCTGATCTCCGGCGTGGCACACGACCGGTCGGAAGCCAAGATCACGGTCACGGGCGTCCCGGACAAGCCCGGTATGGCCGCGCGCATCTTCGAGGTCGTGGCGGCCTCGGGCTCGAACATCGACATGATCGTGCAGAACGTGTCCGCCGCCTCGACCGGCCGGACGGACATCTCGTTCACCCTTCCCGAGGGCAGTGGTCCGAGCGCGCTCGCCGCGTTGCGTGACGTCAAGGCGGAGGTCGGCTACGAGAGCCTCGAGTTCGACGACCAGATCGGGAAGCTGTCGCTGGTCGGTGCCGGCATGAAGTCGCACCCCGGTGTCTCGGCGCGGCTGTTCGGCGCCGTGCGCGACGCCGGGATCAACATCGAGATGATCTCCACCTCCGAGATCCGCATCTCGATCGTGACGCGGGCGGACAGCCTGGACGACGCCGTGCGCGCGGTGCACACCGCGTTCGGTCTCGACAGCGCCGACGGCGAGGCCGTCGTCTACGCCGGAACGGGACGGTGATCGCGAGATGGCCGTGATTTCCCCGCAGGGTGTGAACATCGCCGTCGTCGGCGCGACCGGGCAGGTGGGCGCCGTGATGCGGCGCCTGCTGGCCGAGCGCGGATTTCCCGTCCGGGAGCTGCGCCTCTTCGCGTCGTCGCGGTCGGCCGGGCAGGAGATCGAGTTCGCCGGTGTGCCGGTGACGGTCGAGGACACGGCGGCGACCGCCACCGGAGACCTCGCCGACATCGACATCGCGCTGTTCTCCGCCGGCGGCGGTACCTCACGCGAGCACGCACCGCGGTTCGCCGAGGCGGGCGCCGTGGTGGTCGACAACTCGTCCGCCTGGCGCCTCGACCCGGAGGTGCCGCTCGTGGTGTCGGAGGTCAACCCGGGAGACGTCAGCCAGGCGGCCAAGGGCATCATCGCCAACCCGAACTGCACCACCATGGCCGCGATGCCGGTGCTCAAGCCGCTGGCCGACGCAGCCGGGCTCGAACGTCTCAAGGTGGCGACATACCAGGCGGTCTCCGGGTCCGGGCTGGCCGGTGTCGCGGAGCTGGCCGGGCAGGCCAGAGCCGCCGTGACGTCCGGTGAACCGGGCATCGAATGCCTGGTGCACGACGGCGGCGCGGTGGAGTTCCCGGACCCGAAGGCGTACGTGGCGCCGATCGCGTTCAACGTGGTCGCGCTGGCCGGCAACCTCGTGGACGACGGCTCCGGCGAGACCGACGAGGAGCAGAAGCTGCGCAACGAGTCCCGCAAGATCCTCGGGCTGCCGGACCTGGCCGTCGCCGGAACGTGCGTGCGCGTTCCCGTCTTCACGGGCCACTCGCTCGCGATCCACGCGGAGTTCAGGGAGCCGATCACGCCGGAGCGGGCGCGGGAGCTGCTCGACGGCGCGCCCGGCGTGGCGCTCGCCGACGTGCCGACGCCGCTCGCCGCAGCGGGTGCGGATCCGTCGTTCGTGGGCCGGATCCGCGTCGACCAGTCCGTGCCGGGCGGACGTGGCCTGGTGCTCTTCGTGTCGAACGACAACCTCCGCAAGGGCGCCGCCCTGAACACCGTGCAGATCGCGGAGCTCGTCGCGCAGGACCTCGCGGAACTGAGCACCCTGGACGCCGCCGAGGCGTAGACCGGCCCGGTCCCCGGGCTCGCACCCGACCCGACGCCGGGGCGGCAGGTTCCACACCGGACCTGCCGCCCCGGCGTTTCGCATGGGCGGGAGCAGCGGCTGGTGCGGCGTCCAGCGGGGGGAGCTTGCGGCAGAACTCAGAAAAGTCCGCCAAAGGGCTTGCGCGCACCCCTCGGTCCATGGTTCATTACTCAGGTAATGAACCCCTGAACCAATGAACCGAAGGGAGGGCAGCCCGTGTTCGACGGCCCGGAACCGATCTATCTCCAGATCGCGCAGATGATCCGCGCGCAGGTGCTCTCCGGTGAGCTCGACGAGGAGGACCAGGTCATGTCCACCACACAGTTCGCCACCACGTTCCGCATCAACCCGGCCACCGCGCAGAAGGCGTTCGGGCAGCTCGTGGAGGAACAGGTGCTGTACAAGCGTCGCGGACTCGGGATGTTCGTCGCGCCCGGCGCCCGGGAGCGCCTGCGGGCCGACCTTCGCGAGCGCTACTTCGACGAGGTGCTGGGGCCCGCACTGGCCCAGGCATCCCTGCTCGGCATCTCGGCCGACGACATCGTCGCCTACGTGGGCGGCCACCGGCCCTCGAACGGCTCGGCCGCGAGGCATGAGGAGGAGTCATGACCGCATTACCACCGTTCGCCGCCCGGTTCCAGGACGTCGAGGTGACCTTCCCTCGCTCCTGGACCGCGGGCGCCAACGGGACGGCGTACCGGGTGCCCGGCAGCACCGCGCTGGACGGCGTCACCTGTGACGTACCGGCCGGCCAGATCACGGGGCTCCTGGGCCGGAACGGCGCGGGCAAGTCCACGATGCTCGGTCTGCTCGCGGCCTTCCGGCGCCCGACCGGCGGCACGGTTCTGACCGGGCCGGACGGGGACCTGCGTGACCCGTGGGAGGACGCCGCGCTCACGTCCGCGATCCTCCTCGTCCAGGAGAGCGGGGACGTGTTCCACGACCAGAAGGTCGCGGCCACTCTCGCCTACTACGCGGACCTCCGGCCCGAATGGGACGCGGGGTACGCCGAGGAGCTGCTCGACCTGTTCGAGGTGCCGCTGCGGACCAAGCCATCGGCGCTGTCCCGCGGCAAGAAGTCGGCGCTCGCGGCCACGCTGGGCCTTGCCGCCCGGGCACCGCTGACCATCTTCGACGAGGTGTATCTCGGCATGGACACGCCCACGCGGTTCGCGTTCTACGACGCGCTGCTGGCCGACTACGCGGAGCATCCGCGCACGATCGTCCTGTCCAGCCACCTCGTGGAGGAGACGGAGCGGCTGTTCGAGCACGTGGTGCTCGTCGACCGCGGACGGGTCGTGTTCGCCGAGCCGGCCGAGGAGCTCCGCAGCCGTGCGAGCTCCCTGACGGGGCCCACGGCCGTGGTCGAGGACCTCGCCGCGGGGCACGAGGTGCTGCACCGCCAACACCTGGGGCCCACCACGCGGATCACCGTGAACGGTGCGCTGTCCGACGACGACGCGCGTGCCGCCGCTGCCGCGGGGGCCACGATCGGTCACGAGGGTCTCGAGAGCCTGTTCGTTCATCTGACACGTACCTCACGGGAGGCCCCGGCCACGAGGGTGCCGGACACGGATCGGGCCCCGGCCCGGAAGGAGGAGCTCCGATGAGCGCTGTCGCAACGGCTCTCGACGAGCGGCGCACCGCCGTGCAACGGCGGGCGGTACGCGCCGTGGACGGGCAGATCGCCGCGGTGCTGCGCACGGTCGGCTTCTGGTACTGGCCGGTCATCGCGCTGGCCGCGGTGGTGATCGCTCTGGTCCAGCAGCGGCTGGGAGCGTTGGACGGCAGTACGGTCCAGTACGTCGTGGGTAGTGCCCGCTGGTTCGCGTTCTCGCTCGGTGTGATCGTCCCGATGGCCGTGATGCGTCCGCACCTGGCCGCCGGCGGCACCCGGCGCGCCCTGGTCCGCGGGGTGGCGCGGGGTGCGGTCCGTGCCGGCGTGGTGTTCGGCCTCGCCGTCGCCGTGCTCTACGCGGCGGAACAGGTCGCGTGGCGCCTGCTCGACCTCGACTGGTACCGCACCCTCGGTCCCGACCGGACCACCGGCGTCGGCGGGTTCCTCGTCAACACGGTGGGGGAGGGCCTGGTGGCTCTGACCTACTTCCTGCTCGGTGCCGCGGTCGCGGGTGGGTTCGCGCGGTTCGGCCCGTGGCTCGGCCTGGTCCTGTGCCTCGGGTTCGGCTTCCCCGCCGTCGTCGCCGACGTCGCGCTCTACACCGGGCCGGCGACCGCGCTGGCCGCGCAGATCCTGGGCATGAGCGGTCCCCTGCCGATGCTGGCGGGCCTGTTCACAGTTCTCGCGGCGGCAGCGGTGACATACATCGCGCTCGGCCTCATCCTGCGTGACCTTCCCGTCAAGCGTCCCAGTTCCTGATGGCACCCCCAGCTCTTCCGAGAGGAGAAACGCCATGACAGCCACCCGTTCCGGCGCCGGGCCCGATGACGGCCCGCCCGTCGTCGACGTACGGAACCTCCGCAAGACCTACCGCGTGAAGGGAGGGCCCGAGAAGGTCGCCGTCGCGGACGTGTCGTTCGAGGTGCGACGCGGTGAGATCTTCGGAATCCTCGGCCCCAACGGGGCCGGCAAGACGACCACCGTGGAGTGTCTCGCCGGCCTGCGACGGGCCGACGGCGGCACGGTCCGCCTGCTCGGCCGTGATCCGCAGGCCGCCCCGGCCTCGGTCCGTGAGGACGTCGGCATCCAGCTCCAGGAAGCGGCACTGCACGACCGCATCACCGTGGGCGAGGCGCTCGACGTGTTCGCGTCGTTCTACGAACGGCGCGCGGACCCGGCCGAGCTCATGGACCTGCTCGACCTCACCGAGCACCGGAACGTGCAGTTCGGGAAGCTTTCCGGTGGCCAGAAGCAGCGACTCTCGATCGCGCTCGCTCTCGTGGGCAAGCCGCAGGTGGCGATCCTCGACGAGCTGACCACCGGCCTCGACCCGGCCGCCCGCCGTGCGACCTGGGAACTCGTGGAACGAGTCCGCGACTCCGGGGTCACGATCCTGCTGGTCACGCATTTCATGGACGAGGCCGAGCGGCTCTGTGACCGGCTCGTCGTGATCGACCGCGGCACCGTCGTCGCGCAGGGCACGCCCACGGAGCTCACCGACGGGCTCCGCCGCGACCGCGGTGTACGACTCCGCTTCGCCGAGGACACCGGCCGGGGGCGCGCGCTCGACCTGCTCACCGCGCTGGCCACGCGGGACGACGACGTGACGGCCGTCGTCTCCGCGGACGGCGAGATCGAGGTGACGGGGACACGCAAGGTGCTGTTCGCCGTCGTGCGCGAACTCGCCGCCGCCGACGTCGTGCCCGACGACGTCCGCACCGTGACCCACAGCCTGGAGGACGTGTTCGTCGACGTCACCGGGCGGCAGTACCGCGCCGACGAGAACGACGAGGAGAACGTGGCATGAACGCCGGACCCCTGCTGACCACCGAGACGAAGGTGTGGCTGCGCGATCCGGCCGCCGTGTTCTTCGCGCTCGTGTTCCCCGTGCTGCTGCTCGTCGGCCTCGGGCTCGTGATCCCGGACTTCCGCAGCCCCATGGAAGAGCCCGGACTGCCGTGGGACTCCGCACCCAACGTGACCATCTGGCTGCCGACCATCCTCGCCCTCGCCGTCGCGACCATCTCGCTGACGACGATGCCCGTACAGTTCGCCACCTTCCGGGAGAAGGGCGTGCTGCGCCGGCTGGCGACCACCCCGATGCCGCCGCGCAACCTCATCGGCGCGCACCTGGTGATCAACGTCGTGGCGCTGCTGGTGGCGGCGGCCGCCGCCGTCGTCGGCGGTATGACGGTGCTCGACATCCCCTTCGCGGTGGACCCCCTCGTGGTGCTGCTCTGCTTCGTGCTCGCCACCACGGCGATGTTCTCGCTCGGGCTGCTCGTCGCCGCGCGTGCCGATCGCGGAAGCGCGGCGTCGGGGATCGGGATGCTGATCTACTTCCCCTCGCTGCTGTTCTCGGGAGTATGGGTGCCGATTCCCGTCATGCCGGACTGGATGGCGCAGATGGCGAAGTACACACCGATCGGCGCGGCCTCGCAGGGCATGCTGGCCGGCTGGTTCGGGGACGACTTCCCGCTGACCCAGGTCCTCGTCATGGTCGCCTGGACCGCCGTGCTGTTCCCGCTCGGGATCAAGCTGTTCCGCTGGACGTGACCTCGAGGTCCGTCGCCCGTCCCGCGCCGCCCGCCCGTCCCGCGCCGCCCGCCCGTGCCGGGCCGCTACGCTGACGGCCGGACGGCTGCCGGCCGGGACGTGGCAGGGCCGGCGACGAGAACGGGTCTCGTCGCCGGCCCGGGCGCAGCCCGACCCCGGGAAAGGGAGAGTGGGATGCGTAGGGTGGCGGAGTTCGCCGGGCGATGGTTCGCCGTGCTCGTGGTCCTCGGAGGAGCCATCGGGCTGCTCGCGCCGACGGCGGTGGCACCCGTGGCACAGCACATCCCGCTCTTCCTCGGGATCATCATGTTCGGCATGGGGCTCACCCTGCGCGGGCGAGACTTCGCCCTCGTCGCGCGACGCCCCTGGGCGGTGCTGATCGGCGTCGTCGCGCAGTTCCTCGTCATGCCGCTCGCCGCCTGGGCCGTCGGCGGGCTGTTCGGGCTCACCGGCATGGCGCTGCTCGGCATGATCCTCGTCGGCGCCGCGCCCGGCGGGACGGCGTCGAACGTGATCGTCCACCTCGGCAAGGGCGACACCGCGCTGTCCGTGACCATGACCGCCGTCTCCACCCTGTTGGCCCCGCTGGTCACGCCGGCCCTCATCCTCTGGCTCGCCGACGAGGCGCTCGACGTCGCGTTCCGGGACCTGTTCGTCTCGATCGTCCAGGTGGTGCTCGTTCCCGTGCTCGCAGGACTGGTGCTGCGAGCCGTCGCGAGCCGCGTCGTGGAGCGACTGCTGCCCTACCTGCCGCTCGTGTCGGTGACCGGCATCGTGGTGGTCGTCGCGGGGATCGTCGCCGCGAACGCCGAGACGGTTCTGGGCACCGGGCTCCTCGTCGCGCTCGCCGTCGTCGTCCACAACCTGTTCGGCCTGGCGCTCGGGTACGGCGCCGCGAAGGTGGCGCGCCTCGACCGGGCCGCGCGGCGGGCCGTGAGCATCGAGGTCGGCATGCAGAACTCCGGCCTCGCGGCCTCGCTCGCCGCCACGCACTTCACGCCCGCGGCCGCGCTACCGGCGGCGTTGTTCTCCGTCTGGCACAACGTGTCGGGATCGGCGCTGGCCTCCTGGTGGGCCAGGCGCAGCGGCGTACGCGGGTAGCCGGCGCCGGAACCGGGCGGGGGGCGTTGGCGGGATCACGCGCCGACGCGAACGCGTGGTCCCGCTTCGCAGTCATGGCGGCGCGGGCCTCCACGACCTTCTAGGCTTCCGACATGAAGCCGTTCCTGCTCCTGGCGACGCGCGCCGAGGACGAGGCCGCCGACGCCGAGTACCAGGCATTCCTGGACCACGGCGGCCTTGCCCCGGAACAACTGCGCCGCGTCAGGATGGAGTCCGGACCACTGGGCGACGTGGATCTCGACGACTACTCCGGCATCATCACCGGGGGAGGCCCGTTCAACTTCTCGGACGCTCCCGTTCTGAAGACCCCCGTCCAGCGGCGCGTCGAGTCCGAGATCTTCGCCCTGCTCGACGAGGCCGTCGAGCGGGACTTCCCGTTCTTCGGGGCCTGCTACGGCATCGGGACCCTCGGCGCGCACCGCGGCGCCGAGATCGACCGGACCTACGGCGAGCCACCCGGCCCGGTCACCGTCGAGCTGCAACCCGCCGCGGCCGACGACCCGCTGCTCGCCGGGATGCCGGAGTCGTTCGCGGCATACGTGGGACACAAGGAGGCAGTGCGCAAGCTGCCCGATGACGCAGTCCTCCTGGCATCCTCCGCCGGCTGCCCCGTCCAGATGTTCCGGGTGAAGCAGAACCTGTACGCGACACAGTTCCACCCGGAACTGGACTTCCCCGGCATCGAGCTGCGCATCCGCGTGTACAAGAGCTACGGCTACTTCCCGGCCGACGAGGCCGAGGCCGTCACCGAACGGTCCCGTGCGGTCGAGGTGACACACCCGATGCGGATCCTGCGCAACTTCGTGGAGTCGTACAGGGCGGGATAGGCCGCTCCCGGGGCGTCGCATCCGGCGTGTAGGATCTCGTCGCGTGTCAAGTTCCCGACGGCGTCTCGTGAGCCTTGACGCCCTGCGGGGAACGATGCTCGTGGCGAGCGTTGTCTCGAACAGCATGGTTCACGTTCCGGAATGGTACGACCACGCGCGCTGGGCCGGTGTCCGCGGCATGGATCTGATCTTCCCCGTGTTCGTGACGATCACTGGCATGGGGCTCGGCTTCGCCTTGCATCGGCGAGTTGCTCCGGGTGCGCTCGCTCGGCGTGCTGCTGTCCTTTTCGCCGTGGGGCTGCTGTACAACGCCGTGACGCAGTGGATGTTCGACCCCGCCTCGTGGCGTATTCCCGGGGTCCTCCAGCTCTATGCGGCGGTCGTCGTAGTGCTGGGCCTGCTGCATCTCTTGACCAGGTCGTGGATGGGATGGGCGGCCGTCACCCTCATTCTGGCCACGGCGCATACCGTTGTACTAGCCGCGACAGCGGTGACCTGCCCCGGCGGCCTGCTCACACCCGCGTGCAATCCCTCCGGCGCGATCGACCAGGCGTTGTTCGGTACGGCACACATGTACCGACAAGGGCTCTGGGGACATGACCCTGAAGGAGCGGTTGCCGTGCTGGGCGCCCTCGTATCGGCGTCGGCCGGCGCGACGGCTGCACATCTGCTTCTCGCGGTGCGGGCGCGAGCCGATGGGACACGGCAATCAGTCGCCGCCTCCGTGGTTCCGTTGCTCTGCGTCGCGGCGGCCTGGGCGGTCACGGCCTGGCTCGCGATCCAGGTTCCGGCATGGGCCACAGGGACGCCCACCTTGGTGATGAAGCGTCTATGGACCGCGCCGTTCGCTCTGATGGTAGCGGCGGGCACGATCATCGTGCTGCTGGGTTGGTACCTTCTCCTGGACCGCATGAACACCGGTCGACTACTACAAGGGAGTACATACCCGCTGCTCGCACTCGGACGCAACAGCTTGCTGGTCTACTTCGGCTCGCACATTCTGATGAGCTTGCTGGTGCGGGAATTCGGCGGAGCACCTTCTCTGATCGACCGGATATGGCCGGTGCTCGGCCGTGAGCCGCAAGCGACGCTGTCTCTTCTCCTCGTGGCCGGGTGGACGGCCTTGGCGGTTGTTCTTCACCGAAAGAGGGTGTATCTGCGCCCATGACCGTTCCGGCAGTTCCTGGCAGGACGCCCAGTCGTCGCAGCGCCCGCCTCCTCGGCTGGATTGTTTTCCTCAGCGTGGTCGCACTCGCCTGCGTCGGTGCGGTCAGGGTCTCCGCCGCTACGGATGTGGCTGCCCAGCGGGTCCTGTACTCCTTGGTGCCGCACCCCGACGACGAGTTCGAGTTCTGGTCGCTCGTCGAGGATGATCCGAAAACTTTCCCGGTCTTCCTCGTGTTGACGCGCGGCGAACAGACCAGCTTCTGTGGCCGCGCGTTCGAGAAGGGCTGGCAGCCGGATCTCGAGCCGAAGCCCTCGGTCAGACCGACGGGAAGATGGACGCAGGAGTGCCGAACGGCTCGCGTCGATGCTCTGCTCCGCTATATGCAGCACATGTCTTCCCAGGATCCCACGATCCCGGGGGATTTTGAGGCGCCCCGGACGGTCGGACCTTTTCCTGACAAGGACGGCGTCACGTGCCGGGTGAGTTCACCGGACCGCTCCGGACAATGCGAGGGCGCCCGGTCCGCCAAGGTATGGGAAGATCGGCAGGATCGTGGCAATGTGGTGTTCTTCGACCTGGGTGATGGGGACCTCACGGCGGACGAGGTGGGCTGGGCTCTTCGAACCGTCCGACGCCATCCCGAAGCATTTGGGATCGACCCGGCGATGCCCGAAGCCGGTGCCGTCGGAGCTTTCGCGAATGAGCACGGCGGCTGCTTCTCGTATCCGCATCCGGACCATGTCGCGGTGCACCGGGCCCTGGCGACGGAATCGTTCGGGTTGCCGTTCCAAGCAGCGGCCACCTGTGCGGATTCAGCAGCCGACACGGTGGTTCGCCGCGCGGTCTCGCGGGAGGCTGCGACGAACGCGTTTGGCGTGGGCCCTGACGATACTCGTACCGGAGCCCACACCGGCTCATACGGCTGGCTGCACGATTCGTACTACCCGCTTGACCCAGAAGGGCAGGACGAACTCTTCACCCGAGTCCAGTGGTTCTGGGTGCGATACACCCCGTAGGCGAGCAGCCGACCGCGCAGCGGCCGGCTGCTGCCTCAAGGGTCACTCGCGGCGCTCGCGGACCGCTTCGGCGAGGGTGTGGAGCAGGCTCTGAGTGGTGCTCCAGTCCATGCACTTGTCGGTGACGGACTTCCCGTAGTCCAGGGTCTCCAGTGGCCCGGGCTTCTGGGCGCCGGCCTCGAGGAACGACTCCAGCATCAGACCGGTGATGCCCGGTTCGCCCGCCGCGAGGCGCGCGGCGATCTCGCGCACGACCTCGGCCTGGCGGACGTGGTCCTTGCCGGAGTTGCCGTGGCTGGCGTCCACGACCAGCCCCGTCTCGACCGCACCGCCGAGACCCGAGGCGCGTGCCACAGCCAGTGCGGCGGCCACGTCCTTCGGCCGGTAGTTCGGCCCGCCGCGCCCGCCGCGCAGGATCACGTGACAGTCCGGGTTGCCGGCCGTCTCGACCGCCGCCGCCCGGCCCTCGGAGTCCGCGCCGAAGAAGGTGTGCTCGTTCGCGGCGGTGACACACCCGTCCACGGCGATCTGCACGTCCCCGTCGGTCGCGTTCTTGAACCCCACGGGCATGGACAACCCCGACGCCAGCTGCCGGTGCACCTGCGACTCCGCGTTCCGCGCCCCGATCGCACCCCACGTGACCGCATCAGCGATGTACTGCGGACTGGTCGGCTCCAGGAACTCGCACGCCGCCGGCACACCCGCGTCCAGCACCCCGAGCAACACCTGCCGCGCCAGCCGCAACCCGTGCTGCACGTCGTGACTGCCGTCCAGGTGCGGATCGTTGATCAGCCCCTTCCACCCCACCGTGGTGCGCGGCTTCTCGAAGTACACCCGCATCACCACCACCAGATCATCCGCCAGTTCTCGCGCCGTCGCGGACAACCGATCCGCGTACTCCAACGCCGCGACCGGGTCATGCACGCTGCACGGCCCCACGATCGCAAGGAGGCGGTCGTCCTCTCCGGTCAGGACGTCGCGCACCTCCCGCCGTGACGTGGCCACCAGATCACCGCGCCGGGTACCCAACGGCATCTGCGCCAGCACCTCACGCGGAGCCGGCAACGGATCAAGGGCACGGACACGCAGGTCGGAGGTGCGGGCCTGCAACTCGGCGGGTGGGGCCGACGCCTTGTCGGGCGACGGGTCGGACGACGGGTCGAGTTCCGGGCGAGTGGTCGGCGTGTTCATCGGATCGATGCTCCTGGAGATCGGTGGGGCTCGGCTGTGCGTGGACAGATGCTGTGTCCAGGCGGGTGCCGCCACCGCCTCGTGATCCGGAGCGGCCCGTCTGGAATGACGAAGGGCCCGGACACGGTCGGTGTCCTAGGCCCTGGTGGCTCCGGGTGGATGTGGTCAGGCGCGAACGCGCCGGGCTCCACCAGGAGCCGACGTAAAGCGCCAATACCAACGGATGTTCACACCGAAGAACGTAGCCCGGGGACGCTCTCGCGTCCAGCGCTGCTCGGTATGTGGTCGGTCACGTCGGTCTCCGTTCCGGGGTGGTGCCCGGCGGTGGCGTGCCCGGCGGTGGCGTGCCCGGCGGTGGCGTGCCCGCGGCCCGTCGCCGGACAGGTCATGCGAAGCCCGCCATCGCGGCGGCGAGCACGTAGAGCGCGGCCAGCGCACAGACGAGGGTCACGGTTCGCCTGCCACTCGGATTCATGGATCCGAATAGTGCCAGACATTACGCCGTGGGCGAAAGGTCGCCTGTGCGTCATGATCCGACGAAGTCCTCCAGTTCGCCGCGCGGGACATCGTGCCCGCCGACGATCAGGTCCTTGATCCGATCCACCTGGTCCCACACGTTCACGGCCATACCGGCCACGACCCGGTCGTCGCGGACCCAGAACGCGACGAGCTCGCGCTTGCGGACCGATCCGGCCACGACGACGGCGTACCCCCTGTCGGCGTCCACCCAGCCGGTGTACTCCATGCCCAGGTCGTACTGGTCGGAGAAGAAGAACGGGAGCTTGTCGTACGGTGCGTCCGCGCCGAGCATCGCTCGGGCGGCGTGGACCCCGCCGTCGTTGGCGGCTGCCCAGTGTTCGACGCGAAGGGGGCGGCCGAAATGCGGCGACGGAACGCTGGCGACGTCGCCGGCGGCAAAGACGTCCTGGTGGGAGGTGCGGAGCGTCCCGTCGACGGCGATCCCACCGCCCTGGGTGCCGGGCCGCAGATCGAGGCCGGCGACCTCGGCGAGCCCGACGTTCGGCGTCGCACCGATGCCGATGACCACGATGTCGGCGTCGACCTCGGTCTCGTCGTCCAGCTCCACCCCGACGACCCGGGACTCGGAGCCGACCAGGCGTGCCACGGAGGTGTCCCGGACCAGGCGAGTGCCGTGCTCCGCATGCACGTCCGCGAAGAGTTGGGCCATCTCGGCGCCGAGCACCGGGGCGAGCGGTGCGCTGTTCCGGCCGAGCACGGTCACGTCGAGGCCCAGTGTGCGGGCCGACGCCGCCACCTCGAGCCCGATCCACCCGTCACCGACGACGGCGACCCGCCCCGCGCCCTCGAGCGAGCAGTCGAGGATCACCCGGGAGAGGCGGTCCGCGTCGTCGAGCGTCCGCAGGTAGTGGACGCCCGACAGGTCCGTGCCGGGCACGTTCAGGGGGCGGGGTGAGGAACCCGTGGCGAGCAGGCACTGCGAGTAGCGGAGGGTGCGGCCGTCGGCGAACGTGAGGACGTGGTCGGCGGCGTCGAGTCCCACGGCGAGCGTGGCCGCGCGGACCTCGACGCCGTGGTTGTCGTACCAGTCGTCCGCCAGCGGGAACACGACGTCGCGGTCGGATTCCGCCCGAAGGAAGTCCTTGCTCAGCGGCGGACGCTCGTACGGGTGGTGCGCCTCGGCGGTGACGACGACGACATCGCCGTCGTATCCCTCGGCGCGGAGTGTCTCGGCCGCACGGGCGCTGGCCAGTCCGCCTCCGACCAGGACGATCGGTTCCATCACGGGCCTCCGGGGTCGCGGGGCAGGAATGCGTCCAGGCTCTCACGGTGTGCGTGGGAACGCGGGGCGGGCGGTTTCCCCGCGTTGCCCGTGCAGGCAACGCGAAAAGGCTCCCTGGCCATGCGTTGCCGCTGGCCAAGGAGCCTTTCGGTGGGTCGGGGTGACAGGATTTGAACCTGCGACCTCCTCGTCCCGAACGAGGCGCGCTACCAAGCTGCGCCACACCCCGGATCGCCTGCCACAACCCTTGGGCTGCGGAAGCCTGCTCAGCATAGCCGACACGAGGCCCGGGCACGAAACCGAAATAGCGGTGAGCCGAGTCACGTACCCTGCACGCCGGCGAGGACCACGCAGGAGCGCTCTGCCGGTGCGTCGCAGCTCGTCGTGGGCGCACCGGACGCCTCGTCAGGCGAGTTCGACGACGATCTCGACCTCGACCGGTGCGTCCAGAGGCAGAACGGCGACGCCGACGGCGGAGCGTGCGTGCGGTTCCCCGAAGACCTCTCCCAGGACGTCGCTGGCGCCGTTGATCACGCCGGGCTGCCCGGTGAACGACGGATCGCTCGCGACGAAGCCGACCACCTTCACGACGCGCGTGACCGTGTCGAGACTGCCCGTGAGCGACCGGACGGCGGCCAGCGCGTTCAGTGCACAGGTCCGCGCCAGGTCCTTGGCCCGTGCGGGGTCGACGAGGTCGTCACCGTCGCCGACCTTGCCGGTCGCCCGGAGGGCGCCCTCGGCCATGGGCAGCTGACCCGAGGTGTACACGTACTGTCCCGAGCGCACGGCCGGGACGTACGACGCGACCGGCGGGACGACGTCGGGCAGTTCGATCCCGAGATCGGCGAGCCGTTGCTCCGCGCTCACTGCTCGCCCGCCGGGCGCTTGAGGTAGGCGACGAGCCCGGTGCCGTCCGGGCCGGGCACGACCTGGACGAGTTCCCAGCCGTCGGAGCCCCACTGGTCGAGGACCGCCTTGGTGTTGTGGATCAGGAGGGGGATCGTCGAGTACTCCCACGTGGTAGCCATGGGGCCGATCGTAGCCCGGCGTCGGCAGGGGCACCGTACACACGACCCGCACACCGCGCGGCCCCCGTACCGCGTGTCATCACAGGCTTTCCTACTACCCTGGACCGCATGTCGTCGGCCCACCCCCTGAGCTCAGAGCAGCGGCGGATCACCCGCAAGATTCCCGCCACGCAGCTGATCGCACTCCTCCTCGCCTTCGTCCTGACCGCCGGCGCGGGCGGCCTCATCGGCGCCGGGATGCTCATCCCCCTGGCCGCGGGGACGGACACCACCGTCGACGCCGGTGTCCGCCTGTTCGACGAGGTGCCGGACGAGCTCGAGCTGACGCCACTGTCCGAGCAGTCGCGAATCTTCGCGAGCGACGGCAAGACCCTGCTGGCCTCCGTCTACGAGCAGAACCGCATCGTGGTGCCGCTGAAGAAGATCTCGAAGCACATGCAGCACGCCGCGATCGCCATCGAGGACGAGCGCTTCTACGAGCACAACGGCGTCGACCCGCAGGGCATCGCCCGTGCGGCGGTCAGCAACGCCTCGGGCGCCGCACAGCAGGGCGCGTCCACGCTCACGCAGCAGTACGTGAAGAACTCCTTGATCGAGGAGGCGCTCAAGGACGACGACCCGTTCGGCATCCTCGACGCCCGGGAGGACTCGATCCAGCGGAAGATCCGCGAGGCCAAGCTCTCGATCGCGATCGAGAAGAAGATGACGAAGAACGAGATCCTCGCCGGCTACCTGAACGTCGCCCAGTTCGGGGTGAGCATCTACGGGGTCCAGGTCGCCGCACAGCGCTACTTCAGCAAGAACGCGGCAGACCTGAACGTCGTGGAGGCGGCGACGATCGCCGGCATCACCAAGGAGCCGAGCCGGTTCGACCCGCTGGAGAACCCCGAGACCAACGAGGAACGCCGGAACCTCGTGCTGAACAAGATGTGGGGGCTCGGGTACATCTCCGACGACGAGTACCGGGAGGCGAAGGACACTCCGATCGAGGACACGCTCAAACCGCGCAAGCTCCAGCTCGGTTGCGAGGAGGCGCCCGCGGGGTCGGCGTTCTTCTGCGACTACGTGATCAAGGAGTTCCTGCTGAGCGAGGAGTTCGGGGAGACCCGCGAGGATCGGTACAACCTGCTCTACCAGGGTGGGCTCGACATCGTGACGACGCTCGACATGAAGAAGCAGAAGGCGGCGCAGGAGACGGTCAACGAGGTCGTGCCGACCAGTGATCCGAGCGGCCTGGACGCGGCGATCACGTCAGTGGAGCCCGGCACGGGCAAGATCCTCAGCATGGCGCAGAACAAGCCGTACGACGCGTCCGACGAACCGGAACCGTTGCACACGGCCCTGAACTTCTCGGCCGACTACCTGCATGGTGGATCGACAGGCTTCCAGCCCGGATCCAACTTCAAGCCCTTCGTGCTCACGGAGTGGCTTCGCTCCGGCCACCGCCTGAACGATGTGCTCCCGGCGACGACTGTCACGTTGCCGCAGGGATCCTTCTCGGCGGGCTGTGAAGGTGCGTCACTGGCCGGTGCCGACTGGCGGGTGCGTAACGCCGAGGATGCGTCGAGCAGCTCGATGACCGTGTCACAGGGCACCTACCAGTCGGTCAACACGGTCTACGCACGGATGTCCCAGCAGATGAACCTCTGCGGCATTCGCAAGTCCGCCTACGACGCCGGCTTCCGCCCGTCGCTGCACGCCAGCATCGACGGTGGGGGCCCGATCAAGGGCGAGGCGAAGGCAAAGGACATCGAGGTCCTGCCGTCCATGACCCTCGGGACGCAGCCCACCACGCCGCTCTACATGGCTTCCGCCTACTCGACGTTCGCCACGGGCGGGACGTACTGCAAGCCGATCGCGATCCTCTCGGCCGAGACCCGCGGTGGTGAGGAGCTCGACGTGCCGTCGGCGGGCTGCAAGCAGACCCTCGAATCGAACGTCGCGAACACCGTGGCCTACGCGATGACCAAGGTGTTCACCGGGAGCCCCTGGGGCACGGGCTGGACCGTCAAGGACAGGTTCGCCGCGACTCGTCCGGTTGCCGGTAAGACGGGAACCACGCAGTCGGGCTACCAGAGCTGGTTCACGGGCTACACGCCGAACCTGTCCACGTCCGTGTGGGTCGGCCAGGCCAAGGGGAACGACGTGCACCAGAACATCCTCGTGAACGGCGGCAAGTACAACCTCGAGAAGCCCGGCCAGCCCTACCCGTGGCTGTACGGAAGCTCCGTCGCACTCCCCGCATGGGACATCTACACCACCGAGGCGATGAAGGACATGCCGATCGAGCAGTTCCCCAGCGCGGATCCGAACCTGATCGGCAAGGCGCCCACCCAGTCTCAGCCGCCGGGCGACGATGACGACGATTCCGGCGACGGTGACTCGGAGGGCGGTGGCGGTGACTCCGGCGGTGACAACGGCGGTGGGAACAACGGCGGCGGGAACGGAAACGGTGGCGGCAACGGCAACGGCAACGGTGGCGGAGCCGAGGGGAACGACTGACCCATGGCCGTACGCACAGCGCTGACGGCGCTCGCGACCGTCGGCGGGGCCGCAGCCGCCGGCCTCGCCTACGCTCACCTGGAGTCGAAGCTGTTCACGGTGCGCCGGTTCACGGTTCCCGTCCTGGCGCCCGGACAGCGGCCGGTCCGGGTACTGCATATCAGCGATCTGCATCTGACGCCCTCACAGCACACCAAGCAGGACTGGGTCCGGTCGCTCGCGGGCCTCGCGCCCGACGTCGTCATCAACACGGGCGACAACTTCGGGCACCTGCGTGCGCTCAGCCCGCTGCTGGACGTGCTCGGGCCGCTCATGGAAGTACCCGGCGCTTTCGTGATGGGCTCGAACGACTACTTCGCGCCCACGTTCAAGAATCCCGCCCGATACCTTCTGCCGGACGCGCGCGACCATCGTGACGACCTCGTACCGCTTCCCACCGAGTCCCTGGCGAAGGCATTCCGCGAGGCCGGCTGGGCGGACCTGACGAACCGCCGCGACGCGATCACGCTCCGTGACGGCCGGGTGCTCGACCTGGTCGGCATGGACGACCCGCACCTGGACCGCGACGTCATGCCGGAGCCGCGCACGGCGACCGGCACCGGGACTGCGGCCGCGCGCTCCCTCCCCGGTGCGAAGCCGGCCGAGGACGTGGCCAGTCGCGTGGACTTCGCTGGTGACGCGCAGGACCCGCTCCTGCGCTTCGGCGTCGTCCACGCCCCGTACCAGCGTGTGCTGAACCAGCTCCGGGCCGACGGTGTCGACATGGTGTTCGCCGGCCACACCCACGGCGGCCAGCTCTGCCTCCCCGGCGTCGGCGCCCTGGTCACGAACTGCGACCTGGACCGCGGCCGGGCCTCCGGCCTGCACGGCTGGCCAGGCCCGCGCCCGGACGAGCCGGATGGCGACGACTCCACGTGGCTCCACGTCTCTGCCGGCGCAGGCACGTCGCCGTACTGGCAGATCCGCTTCGCGTGCCGCCCGGAGGCCACCCTCCTGACCCTCACGGCCAAGGTGAGTTAGCCCGCCGTTCCAGCGCCTACTGTCCCTGGCAACTTCCGGTCGATAGGAAGACTTGGACTCATCAGTTATTCGCGATTATGATTTAGTCCGATTTATCCTGATGGGCAATCCTGCCCCAAGTGCATGGATGCCACCATAGGGAGGTGCATCGATGCCATCTACTACTCGATCGAGAACGATAGTGCGGACGCTCAGCCGTGCATCCGAATGACGCTGGAGCAGACGCATACGCAAGAGCGATCTCATGCGCGCTTGCACTCAGCGACGAGCAGCCGAGCACGGAATGCATACCGGGAGACGGCTGACATGACCACGACCGCACCTTCCGGCCGTCGTCACATCGGGCTCTACGTCTCGGCCTGTGCCATCGGCATCGTTGCCTACCTGGTCGGTCCGTGGATCTGGTACTTCGGCCACCTGCGGCCACTCACACACGACGGACTCGGCGCGCCACTGACCGGACGAGACGTCGCCGTGATCGGTGTGCCCTTTCTCCTCGCCTGGATCGTGCTCCTGTGGGCGTACCGGGCACGCCGATCGGTGGGCGCAAAGGAAGACGGTGCGGCCGGCCTCCTGTTCCTGGGAGGCATCGAGATCGCCGCTCTCCTGTTGTTCGCGATCGCGACCCTTCGGTAGCTGTCGAACGGCATTCGTGTGATCGATTCGCATCATCGGCGCACCGACCCCACGGACGCCGATGGCCCGGACCGTTCAGGTCCGGGCCATCGCGATGTGATCAGGTGGAGAGCCTCAGCGCGCCCGCCGTTCCAGCCGGTCCATGTCCAGCAGCACCACGGCGCGCCCCTCGCGCCGGACCCACCCGCGGGTCGCGAAGTCGGCCAGGGCCTTGTTGACCGTCTCGCGTGAGGCGCCGACCAGCTGGGCGAGCTCCTCCTGCGTGAGGTCGTGGGCCACCCGTACGCCGTCGTCGTTCGGCTCGCCGAAGCGGGTCGAGAGGTCGAGCAGCGCCTTGGCGACGCGGCCGGGCACGTCGGAGAAGACGAGGTCCGCAAGTGTCTCGTTGGTGCGGCGCAGGCGGCGCGCGAGCGCGCCGAGCAGCTGCATGGAGACGGTCGGGTGCTCGCCGATCCACTTCACGAGCGCATCGTGGCGAAGCTCGTAGACCAGCGCGTCGGAGACCGACGACGCCGATGCCGTGCGCGGACCCGGGTCGAAGAGCGACAGCTCACCGAACATCTCGCCCGGGCCCAGGATCGACAGCAGGTTCTCGCGCCCGTCGGCGGAGCGACGGCCGAGCTTGATCTTGCCCGAGGCGATGACGTAGAGCCGGTCTCCGGGCTCGCCTTCCCGGAAGAGAACGTCGCCACGGACCAGGTCCACCGGGACCATCGACTCGAAGAGCGCGCGCGACTCACCGCTCTCCATGTCCGCGAACAGGGGTGCTGAGAGTACGACCTCGTCGTCCACCAGTGATGTCCTCACTTGTCGGGGACCAGGTGCCCGCGCCCGGTGTCACCGGCGCGACGTCCTGAAGTCCGTGTGTTGTTCCAGTACCCAGTGTGCCGCACGATCCGCGAAAACCGTCGATGGAGGCGGGTTCACGGCGGCGTGGCGCGGCACACGGGGGATCAGGGGACCTGGCGCTCGTCCGGTCCGTTGTACTCGCAGACCGGACGGATCAGGGCGTTCGAGGCCCGCTGTTCCATGATGTGCGCGGTCCAGCCGGTGATGCGCGACGCCACGAACAGGGGCGTGAAGATGTTCGTGTCGAAACCCATCAGGTGGTAGGCGGGCCCGGCAGGGTAGTCGAGGTTGGGCTTGATGCCCTTGCGCTCGCCCATCGCCTGCTCGAGCGCGTCGTACAGGTCGAGCACCTCGTGCTTCCCGTAGTGCTCCACCATGTCGCCGAGCACAGCGCGCATGGTGGGCACCCGCGAGTCGCCCTTCTTGTAAACGCGGTGGCCGAAGCCCATGATCTTGCGCTTGGACGCGAGGGCGTCGTCGAGCCATGCGACGGCCCTGTCGGCCGTGCCGATCTCCTCGAACGTCTCCTGCACGGCCTCGTTCGCGCCACCGTGCAGCGGTCCCTTGAGCGCGCCGATCGCACCCGTGACGGCGGAGTGCAGGTCCGCCAGCGTGGAGGTGATGACGCGAGCCGTGAACGTCGAGGCGTTGAACGAGTGCTCCGCGTAGAGCACCATCGACGCCTCGAACGCCTTGACGACGGCGGGGTCGGCCTCCTCGCCGAACGTCATCCACAGGAAGTTCGCCGAGTAGCCCAGGTCCTCACGTGGCGGCACGATCTCCTGTCCCCGCCGCCGGCGCTGGTCCAGCGCCACGACCGACGGCATGACCGCCCACAGCCGCAGCGCCTTGCCGAGCTCCGCGTCGACCGAGGAGTCCTCGGCCTGCGGGTCGTGCGCCCCGAGCAGCGACACCGCGGTGCGGCAGACGTCCATCGGGTGGCACTCGGTGGGCAGCTCCAGGATCGCCGCCTTGACGTTCTCCGGAAGGGCACGCGCAGCACGCTCGGCCTTCGTCTGCTCGTCGAGCTGGGCCGACGTGGGCAGCTCGCCGTGCCAGAGCAGGTACGCGACCTCCTCGAAGCTCACGCGGGCGGCGAGATCCTGGACGGGATACCCGCGGTAGAGCAGCGAGTTGGTCTCGGGGTTGACCTTGGAGATCCCGCTCTGGTCGGCGATGACGCCGGCCAGGCCCTTGCGGATCTCGCCGGTGGGGGTTGCGGTCATGCTGTCACTCCTTCGTGAGGTGCTTCATCGGCCGGGCCTGCCGGGGCCTGGTCGTGGTCCCGGCAAGCCCGCCCGGCGTCTGGTCAGTGCTGGTTGTTCTGCCCCGGCTCGTAGGTGAAGACGGTCGAGTCGAAGTGGTTGTAGCCCGCGTAGTCGACGAGTTCGTAGAGCCGCGCCCGGGTCTGCATGTCGCCGACGACGGCGTCCTGCGTGCCCTCCGCGTTCAGCGTGTCCAGCGTGCGCTCGGCCGCGCCCATCGCCATCCGCAGGAGGGTCACCGGATAGATCACGATCCGGGCGCCGGCGTCGCCGAGCTGCTTCACCGTGAACAGTTCTGACTTGCCGAACTCGGTCATGTTCGCCAGCACCGGCACGTCGAGGGCCGAGGCCACGGCTTCGAACTCCGACAGATCACGCATGGCCTCCGGGAAGATCGCGTCCGCCCCGGCGTCGGCCAGTGCCTTGGCCCGGTCGACAGCGAGCCGGAGCCCGCGGTCGCCGGGCTCGGTACCCCGCACGTCGGTACGTGCCATGACGAGGAAGTCCGGGTCACGACGGCCGTCCACCGCGGCGCGCACGCGACGCACCGCCTCGCCGAGCCCGACGACCTCCTTGCCGTCCAGGTGCCCGCAGCGCTTCGGGTTCACCTGGTCCTCGAGGTGCATTCCGGCGACGCCCGCGTCCTCCATCGTCTGCACGGTGCGGGCGACGTTCATCGGCTCCCCGAACCCGGTGTCCGCGTCGACCAGTGTGGGCAGGTCCGTGACACGGGCGATCTGCCCGGCGCGCCCGGACACCTCGGACAGCGTCGTGAGCCCGATGTCGGGCAGCCCGAGGTCCGCCGACAGGACGGCGCCCGAGACGTACACGCCGTCGAACCCCTTGTCCTCGATCAGGCGTGCGGACAGCGGGTTGAAGGCGCCGGGGAGGCGCAGGACGTCGCCCGAGGCCAGCGCCTCGCGGAAGGCGCGGCGCTTGGCCGCCGGCGTCTCGCGGCTGAAGAGCATCACCGGCCTCCGGCGTTCGTCGCGGTCGCCCGGCCTCCGGCGGCGCCCGCCGCGGCGGGCGTGCCGTCTCGGGGAACCATGTCGAACAGCCCGCGCGGTGCGGGAACCTCGTCCAGCAGGCCGGGGCGCGCGACGATCGTCAGCTCGCGGACCTCGGCCGGGGTGAGCTCCGGCAGACGCTCGGCGAGGTCGAGGAACCGCGCGATCTCCGCCTCCTCCAGGACCCCCTCGGTCAAGGTGCGGAACTTCGCCACGTAGTTCTCCCGGGCGAACGGCCGCGCGCCGAGCGGGTGCGCGTCGGCCACGGCGATCTCGCGGGTCACCGTTTCTCCCGACGCCGTCGTGATCTCCACGCGTCCACCGAACGCCTTCTCGGCCGGGTCGGTGGAGTGGTAGCGGCGCGTCCACTCGGGGTCCTCCGTGGTGGTGACCTTGCGCCACAACTCGACCGTGTCGGGGCGCTGCGCCCGCTGCGGCGCGTACGAGTCGACGTGGTGCCACCCGCCGTCCTGCAGGGCGACCGCGAAGATGTACGGCACGGAGTGGTCGAGCGTCTCACGGGACGCCGTGGGGTCGTACTTCTGCGGGTCGTTCGCGCCCGAGCCGATCACGTAATGGGTGTGGTGGCTCGTGTGCAGGACGATGCTCTCGACGTTCGCCGGGTCGCGCAGGTCGGGCCGCTCGCCGCCGAGCGCGCGGGCCAGGTCGATGACGGCCTGCGCCTGGTACTCGGCCGAGTGTTCCTTGGTGTACGTGTCGAGGATGCCGGTCCGGGGTTCACCCGCACCCGGCAGCACGACGTCGTACGCGGCGTCCGGTCCGTCCAGCAGCCACGCGACCACGCCGTCCTCGCCCTCGTAGATCGGCTCGGGAGAGGTCTGGCCGCGCATGGCGCGGTCGACCGCCTCGACCGCGAGCTTGCCGGCGAACGCGGGCGCGTGTGCCTTCCATGTGGAGATCTGGCCCTTGCGGGACTGCCTGGTGGCCGTCGTGGTGTGCAGCGCCTGCCCGATCGCCTGGAACACCGTCTCGGTGTCCAGGCCGAGCATCGTGCCGATACCGGCGGCAGCGCTCGGGCCCAGGTGCGCGACGTGGTCGATCTTGTGCTTGTGCAGGCTGATCGCCTTGACCAGGTCCACCTGGATCTCGTAGCCGGTGATGATGCCGCGGAGCAGTGCGGCGCCGTCCACGCCCGCATGCTGGGCGACGGCGAGGACCGGCGGGATGTTGTCACCGGGATGGGAGTACTCGGCCGCCAGGAACGTGTCGTGGAAGTCGAGCTCCCGCACGGCCACCCCGTTCGCCCAGGCTGCCCACTCCGGGCTGCAGGTCCGGTCGGCGGGCAGGCCGAACACGGTCGATCCCGGGGTGTACGGGTGTGCCACGGCCTGCGCGCGGGACGCGACACCAGGTCCGCGGACCAGGCTGGCCGCCGCGACCGACGCGTTGTCGATCACGCGGTTCACGACCATGTCGGTGACCTCGGACGCCGGCGCGACAGGGTCGGTCGCGAGCTCGGCGAGCTTCCATGCCAGCTGGTCCTTGCGTTCGAGGCTCTCCGCGCTCTTGTAGACGCGGAGACGATGGGTGTACGGCATTCTGTGCTCTCCCGATCCATTCCCGATACGACGTCGTAGCGAGAACCAGCCTATGCGGTGAGCACGACGCGAAGGTTCCCGGTACCTCGCGAAACTTCCCGCGAAATTCACCGGTGCGGATGGAACCTCCTCGGGCGGCCGTGTCGGTCTCGCTCGATACCCTGGCAGGCGTGACCACGTCGGAGACGGACAGCGGCCCGGAGACCACCCCGACCGGCGAGAGCCGGCTCGCGCTCGTGCGGCGTGCCCGGCGGATCGACCGGGTGCTCGCCGAGACCTACCCGGACGCGCGGGCGGAGCTGGACTTCACCACGCCGCTGGAGCTGCTGGTCGCCACCGTGCTGAGCGCCCAGACCACCGACGTGCGCGTGAACGCCACGACGCCCGCGCTGTTCGCGAGCTACCCGGACGCGGCCGCCTACGCGGCGGCCGACCCGGAGGAGCTGGAGGAGATCCTCCGGCCGCTCGGTTTCTTCCGCGCCAAGACCCGAGCCGTCATCGGGCTCGGCAAGGCCCTCGTGGAGCGGTTCGACGGTGAGGTGCCGGGTCGCCTGCAGGACCTCGTGACCCTCCCGGGAGTGGGCCGTAAGACCGCGAACGTCGTGCTGGGCCATGCGTTCGGCGTTCCGGGAATCACGGTCGACACGCATTTCGGGCGGCTCGCGCGGCGCTTCGGCTTGACCACCGAGCAGGACCCGGTGAAGGTCGAGCACGAGGTCGGGAAGCTCTTCCCCCGAAAGGACTGGACCATGGTCAGCCAGCACCTGGTCTGGCACGGCCGCAGGGTGTGTCATGCGAAGCGACCCGCGTGCGCGGCGTGCCCGGTGGCGCGCTGGTGCCCGTCGTCGGGCATCGGGGAACAGGACCCGGTGACCGCCGCGGCACTGGTCCGCACCTCCGGCCCCAACTGAGTCCGTCGCGCCCGCCGCGCCCGACTCCGCGCCCCCGGACGCGCGACGTCATGCGCCCCAGAGTGTGTGGCGGTCGGCCACGGGCAGGAGCCAGCTCAGCAGGATCTCCGTCACCTCCTGCGGCGCCTCCTCCGAGAGGAAGTGGCCCGTGCCCGGGATGACGTCGTACCTGAGGTCCCGCACCAGGCGCGCCGCGTCGAGGTCCGCGATCTCCGGCCGCACCAGCCCGTCCGAGGCGCCGTGGATCTGGAGCGCGGGAACGGTCAGCGGACGGCGCACCGCCGTACGGAGCCGGCGTCCTGAGGCGCGCGACGCCGAGCGCACCGCCCAGCGCAGCGCTTCCATCGCCGAGTGCGCGGCGAACGGGATCCGCATGACGTCGCGATACCGGGCGACGTCGCCGGGCGCGAACGGCACCGCCGCACCGTGCGCGAGGACGCGCGCGACCAGTTCTCCGCCGGTCAGCGCTCGCTCCGGGAAGGTGGGCAGCTGGTAGAAGGCGAGGTGTCGCAGAGCGGTGGGGGTCAGCGCGGCTCGTCCGGGAACGACCACGCGAGCCGGATGCGGTGCTCCCAGTGCGGCCACCCCGGCGACGACCCTCGGGTGCAGCGCGGCGACGGCCCAGGCCAGCACGCCGCCCGTCCCCTGTCCGACGACGACGGCCCGCTCCCTGCCGAGTGACCGCACCACGCCGGCCACGTCACTCGCCCGCGCGAGGACGTCGTAGCCGCCCGGAGGCTTGTCGGAGGCGCCGGAACCGCGCACGTCCATGGCGGCCACCCGGTAGCCGGCCTCTGCCAGGGCAGGGATCTGATGCCGCCATGCCCACCAGAACTGGGGAAAGCCGTGCAGGAGGAGGACGAGCGGTGCCAGGCGGTCGGCGGGCCCGGCGACCGCCACGTGGAAACGTGACCCGCCCGACGCCACCATCTCGTGCCGCCACGGCCCGTCGGGGAGCGCGACGGCGATGTCGCTCGGGGGTGCGTTCGAGGTCCGGGTCGCCACGGTCACGGTTCGAACCTACGTGGTCGGCGGCTGGTGTGCGGGGTGAACTTCGGGCGGGCCGCCTCGATGTCGAGTGCCAGGTCTCCTGGCAGAACGCACGGACGACGAACCGGCGACCCCGGCCCGCACGCCCTCGTCGTTCAACGAGGGGACCGCGGTGCGGTACGTGACGAGCGCCGTGCACCGGCCGCCCGCTTCGTGTCCGCGGCCACGGAGTCGCCGCCGTGGGACGTGCCGGCCGACCCGGCCGCGTCACCGGCCGGCTTGTCGGTGTCGGCCGCCCCCGGTGCCCCGGCGGGCTCCTCCGGTTCCGCGGCGCGCTCCTTGGGCGGGTCGAAGCGGTAGCCCACGTTGCGGACGGTCCCGATGAGCTGTTCGTGCTCGGGGCCGAGTTTGGCCCGCAGGCGCCGGACGTGGACGTCGACGGTGCGCGTGCCGCCGTAGTAGTCGTAGCCCCAGACCTCCTGCAGCAGCTGGGCACGCGTGAAGACGCGGCCCGGGTGCTGCACCAGGTACTTGAGCAGCTCGAACTCCTTGTAGGTCAGGTCGATCGGGCGTCCGCGCAGTCGAGCGGTGTAGCCGCCCGCGTCGATCGCGAGGTCGCCCGCGGCGATCTCCTGCTGGGACTCCTCGGCGGGGCCACGCGCCGACCGTTCGACGACGAGCCGCAGCCGGGCCTCGACCTCGGCGGGCGAGGCCGATTCCAGCAGGAGGTCGTCGGCCCCCCACTCGTGCGTGACGACGGTGAGGCCACCCTCCGTGAGCACCAGGACGAGCGGCACCGTGAGGCCCGTGGCGTGCAGCAGGCGACAGGTGGTGCGAGCGGCGACGAGGTCTCGGCGCGCGTCGAGCAGGACGACGTCGGCGTCCGGAGCGTCCACGAGAGCGGACGGTTCCATGGGCAGGACTCGGACTCGGTGCGACAGAAGCCCCAGGGCGGGGAGCACGTCAGCCGATCCGCCGTTGGCGGGTGTGAGGATCAACAACTCTGCCATCGACGCACCTCCTCTCGCCGGTCAGGCTCTGCGGAAGTCTGCCTTGTTGCTTGTTGCGTGCATGTTACACGGCGTTTTCCTGGAGGCGATGGGCGAGGTCAGCGCATGTGACCTGGATGTGAATCGAGCCTCGTGCAGCGCTTTCCGGCAACCGCGCGCGCCATGCGGAACCCGCTGCGTCGGCAGCGCGCCCGGGTGTGCATGCGCCACGAGTCGGCAATCTGGAACACTCTGGGACGTGTCTGTGTCATCCCGTGCCGTGACGACCGCCGTGCTCGCCGCGGCCGTCGCTGCCGGCGCCTACGTCGAACCCCGCCCGCTGCCCCTCGCGGGTGCGGCCGCACTCCTGGTGGTCCTCGTCGCCCTCGGCTGGCCGAGGATGCTGCGCCTGCCGGCACCCGGCGGTTCCCGGCTCGTGGTGCTGCTCAGCGGTCTCGGTGCGGCCGCCGCGACCTGGTACACCCCGAGCGAGCCCGTGCTGCGGCACCTGCCGATGATCATCGCGATCTCGTTCGTCCTGGCGTTCCTCGCGGAGATGATGCGCCGCGACGGCCGCCGGCGATTGACCGAGTCCGTGACGGGCACCGTGGCCGGCATCGTCGTCGCCGTCTGCGCGGCGGGCTGGGTGGCGGCCGCGCGGACCGACGCCGGAGCGATGCTCGTGGCGACTGCGGCCTTCGCGCTGGCCGTCGCCGCGGCGTCGGCCGCACTGCCGCTGAAGGGGTGGCGAGCGCTCACGGTCGCGGTCGTCGCGGCGGTCGTCACGGGCGGGGGCGTGGCGACGGTGCTGCCGGCCATGGACACCGTCAGCGGGGCGTGGACGGGTGCCGTGGCCGGGATCGTCGTGGGCGGCCTGCACCTGCTCCTGGAGCGGCTGCCCGCCCTGAACGGGAAGCTCGCCGGGCTCTCGGCGGCGACGGTCCCCGTCACGGTGACCGGTATGTTCGTCTTCGTGGTCGGCCGCCTGGTCATCCTGTAGGGCGGGCGCCCGGCTACAGCTCGGGCAGTGCGCCGCGCGCGTTCTCCGGCCCGGTCCCGGTCGCCTCCAGCATGTCCACGAGGGGCGACCGCAGCAGCATGACCAGTGACTGGACCTGCCAGTCACCGGAGCCGACGGCGTGCGGGTCCGCCAGGCCGGCGGTCTGTTCCAGCACTTCCCGTGCGCGCAGTCCGCCGCCGCCCCGGCCGACGTCGGACGCGAGGAGCCGCACGCCTGCCGCGAACCGCTCGACGCGGTCGGCGACCGGGCCGACGTCGTGCGGTTCCTCGGCGGCCACCACGGCGGCCGAGCGCCGCGCCAGCACCCGTACGGAGCGCATCGCCCGGTCGGTGAGCACGGCCTGCTCCTCGAGCCGCCCCAGTTCCTCCCGGTGGCGTCGCCCCACGCTGACCCGTGCCAGGTCGCGGGCGCTGCGTGCGGCGGTCTGCCACTCCTCGAGCACCGGCTCGGACGCCCGCCCGCGCACCAGGGCGGCCCGCGCCTCGGACGCGTCGCGCTCGCGCATGCCTCGCGCGAGGACCTCGAGAGTCTCGGCCAGCTCGGTCAGACCGCGTTCGCCGAGGGCCCGTGGCCGGCGCCGCGTGTCACCCGGCACCAGCACCGCGAACAGCAGGGCGATCGCACCGCCGACCAGCGCGTCCGTCCAGCGTCCGAGCGGTCCGCCCGATGCCGCCGGGAGGCCCACGACGATGATCGCCTGCGCTCCCGCCTGCATCACCAGCAGCGGCCCGGAGTCGATGAAACGGGCGAGCACCGCGGAGACGAACAGCACGACGGTCAGCTGCCACCAGCCGGACCCGATGAGGTGCACGATCAGGTCGCCCATGCCGACGCCGACCGCGACCCCCACCGCGAGTTCCGCGACCCGGCGCACGTCGCGCTGGGCGGAGAACCCCAGGCAGAGCCACGCCGCGACGGGCGCGAAGAACGGGTCGGTGTGCCCGAGCACGCGGGTCGCGATCAGGTAGGCGAGCCCGGCCGCGAGGGCCGCCTGGCCGACCGGGATGAGTCCCGCGCGTGCTCGCGTCCATCCCTGCCGCGCGCGCGTGCGCAGGACCAGGACGCGCAGCGCGCGCCGGAACATCGCGTCCGCGGGGCCGGGAAGTGCGCTCAAGCCGGTACCCGAGGACCCATGGGGCCGGCCCCGACGCGTGGTGCGTCCCCTCTCGCGTACGCGTGCCCCCCGAGGCCCGTGCGTCGGCTCACAGGAGGCCGTCGCCTCCGCGCAGGCCGGGAGTGAGCTGACCGCGTGTCCCCGGCCGGTCCGCGGAGAACCCCTCTCCCGGCACCACGGTCTCCTGGGCCGCTGCCACCTCGACGGCGTCGTCGCCTGCCTCCGACACGACGAGCAGGCCCGCGTCCTCCGGAACGTTGCGCTTCAGCACGGCCAGTCCGACCGGGCCCAGCTCGTGATGGCGGGCCACGGAGGTCAGTCTCCCGACGGCCTTGCCCGACGACGCCCCCGGCGCGCCCTCGGGCCGCAGGCGGACCTCGGCCCCCGGCTCGGGGATCACATGTCCCGACCCATCGAGGTGAAGGAACACGAGGCGGCGGGGCGGGCGGCCGAGGTTGTGCACGCGCGCGATCGTCTCCTGACCCCGGTAGCAGCCCTTGGCCAGGTGCACGGCGGTGCGCAACCAGTCGAGCTCGTGGGGGATGGCCCGCTCGTCGACCTCGCGTCCGAGGCGGGGGCGCCACGCCTCGATGCGCAGGGCCTCCGTCGCCCAGGTCCCGGCGAGCCGCCAGCCCGCCGCCTCGCGAGCCGCGACCTCGTCCTCCAGCGACTCGGCGGGCACCAGGACGAGCCGCCACTGCCGTCCCGCTCCGGGATGCTCGTCCTCGGGCGGTCCGTATCGGGTGCCGCCGCCGACCACGTGCGGCCACGTGTCGTGCCACGTGATCGGCTCGTCCTCGGTGCCCTCGGCGTCGACGGCCTCGCCGATCGCCGCGTAACGGCCCGTGAGGTCCTCGATCTCGACGCGCATCATGAACTTCATGCGTTCCAGCCACGCGGCGAGGCCGGGAGCGGAGGCGCGCTCGGTGATCAGCCAGGTGGCCTCGCCGTCGTCGACGACTCCGGCCGCGTGCTCGACATGCCCCTGCGGTGAGAGGACGAACAACTCGGTGGACTCGCGTGGCCGGAGGCGCTCCAGGTCCTGGGAGGTGATCGAGTGCAGCCAGTTCAGCCTGTCGGGCCCGGCCACACGTACGACACCCAGGTGGGACTGGTCGACGACGGCGCCGCCGTGCTCCAGCGCGCGCTGCTCGGCCACCGGGTCGCCGTAGTGCCACGCCACGCCGTCGTCGGGCCCGGTCGCCGAGACGGCTCCCGGTCGGGCGAGCAAAGGGCTTGCGTACGTCATGTCACTCACCTCATCCACAGCGTCCGGTCGTCGGTTCTCATTCCCGCGCGGGTCGTCCGCCGGCGGGGCTCATCGTCGGTCCAGCTCGCCGGAGGCGTAGGAGCGCAGGGGCTCACCGAAGGCTGCCAGCTCCTCGACCCACAGCAGCCGGCCCTCGACGAGGCCGTACAGGCGCTTCGAGGCCCGGACCTCGGACGACGTCGAGGTGCGGGCGATCGCGTCGCTCGCGAGGTCGATGCGGCCGTTGCCCGCCGCGCCGACGTACAGGGTCATCCGGCCGGCCGCGTCCGCGACGATCACCTCGAGCGGGTGCCGGTCCTCCTCGAGTCCTTCCGGGCGGTCCGTGGAGATCCGCCAGTACCCGGTCTCCGTCGACCACACGGTGCCGGCCGGCGGCGTGGCGGCGTCGGGGTGCGCGCTCGTGCCGTGGGACCCGCCCGGCGCGCCGTCGCCGGGCGCCTCACCACCGGTGGCCGCCGCTCCGGCCTGGTCCTCGGGGGCGACCGGGTCGTCGGCGACGCGCAGCGTCGACTCGAAGCGGAGGTACGGGCCGCCGTCGTGGTCGAACACGAGCTCCTGCGTGAACGGCTTCTTGCCGACCGCTGGGTGGTCGATGACGCCGCTGCCGCTCCACGTGCCCACCAGCCAGGCCAGCGGGTACACCTCGGGCGCGAGGCCCTCGGGGAACGCGAAGGGCATCAGCGCTGGCCGGAGAAGAGCTTGTAGACCGCGTACCCGGCGAACCAGGTGATGGTCAGGACCGCGGCCAGGAGGAGACCGATGAACACGCCTTCGAGCGCCTGGTAGTCGTGCATGGTGCGATCCTAACGGCCATGACCGACACGCACCGGCCCCTCGTGATCAAGACCACCTCGGGCCTCGACCGGCCCGAGACCGCCAACCAGGCCTTCACGGTCGCCGCGGCCGCGGTGGCCGCCGGGGCGGAGGTGAGTCTGTGGCTCGCGGGCGAGGCGTCGTGGTTCGCGGTGCCCGGGCGCGCGGCCGAGCTCGAACTCGAGCATGCCGCCCCTCTGCCGGACCTCCTGGACGCCGTGCTCGCGGCCGGCACGGTCACTCTCTGCACCCAGTGCGCGGCGCGGCGCGAGATCGGGCCGGACGACGTCCTCCCAGGTGTTCGCGTCGCCGGAGCCCCGGTCTTCGTCGAGGAGATCCTCCGGCCAGGTGCGCAGGCGCTGATGTACTGACCGGCACCGTCGACCCGCGCCGCCGGGACGGCGCTCTGCCGTCCGGCGGGCGCTCTGCCGTCCGGCGGGCGCTCTGCCGTAGGCTCGGGGACGTGATCCTCTCCCTCCAAGGACTCGTGACGCTGATCATCGGCTGGGGTGTGCTCATCGCGCTCGTGATCGCGCTGGTCGACGCTGCCCGGCGGCCCGACCGCGGCTACCGGTCAGAGGGCAAGCTCGACAAGACGAAGTGGCTGCTCATCCTGGGCTTCGCCGGCGTGGTCGCCCTGCTCGGCGCGCTGGGCATGATCGGCGTCTTCCTCAACCTGGTCGCCGTCGTGCCCGCTGCCGTCTACTGGGTCGACGTGCGCCCCCGCCTGCTGGCGTACGGCACGGGCGGCGGCCCCCAGCGACCGGGCGGGAACAACGGCGGATGGTGACGCACGCCCACGTGCCGCCACGGGACACGGTCCCGGCCGCCGAGACCCCACGGGGCACCGCCGGCGAGGGCATGCCCGGGACGGCCGCGGTCCCGTCGGTGGCGACCTCCGCGCCGGGAACACCGGAGCCGGGTCGCACCGTGGCCGACGGCGCCGCTCCGCTGGCGCACGTCCTGCGGGGCGGGCTGGTGGAGTCCGTGCACCTCGGGCACCTGGTGGTACTCGGACCCGACGGGACGGTGCGGTTGGCCGTCGGCGATCCGGACGTGGCCATCTGGCCCCGGTCGTCGGCCAAGCCGGTGCAGGCGCTCGCGATGCTGGACAACGGTCTCGACCTGCCCGACCCCCTGCTCGCGCTGGTCGCGGCGAGCCACAACGGCGAGCCGGTTCACCGCGCGGGCGTGCGGGAGATCCTGAGCCGCGCCGGGCTCACCCCCGACGACCTCCGGAACACGCCCGACATGCCGTTGCACCCGCCGTCGGCGTTCGCGTGGCAGCTGGCGGACCACGTCGAGGAGGGCGACGGACCGGGGCCCGCGCGGATCGCCCAGAACTGCTCCGGGAAACATGCCGGGATGCTCGCGACCTGTGTCGTCAACGGCTGGTCGCGGGAGAGCTACCTCGAGATCGACCATCCGGTGCAGGTGGAGATCCGGGAGTGGCTCGTCCGCCTCACCGGCGTCGAACCGGCACACGTCACCGTCGACGGCTGCGGCGCGCCGCTGTTCAGCACCACGTTGTCGGGCCTTGCCAGGGCTTTCGGGCGGATCGCCGGTGCGCCGGACGACGTCGAGGCGCGGGTCGCCCGCGCGATGAACGCCCACCCCGGGATGGTCGGCGGCGAGGGCCGTGAGGCGACGCTCGCGATGCGGGCGGTCCCGGGGCTCGTCGCGAAGGACGGGGCCGACGGCGTCTACGGCGCGGGGCTGCCGGACGGTTCGGCCGTCGCGTTCAAGGTGCTCGACGGTGGCCCGCGTCCCCGGCCCGCGATCCTGGCCGCTGCGCTCCGGCGGGCCGGTGCCGCCGACGTGCCGGGCGTGGACCTGTCCGCCCTGGAGGCGATGGGCGACGTCCCGGTGCTGGGTGGCGGGCACCCGGTGGGTGGCGTCGAGGTGGCGTTCTCGTAGGCCCTTCTTGCGCGACCTCCTAGGATCGCCCGCATGAGAGCCGTGATCCAGCGCGTGACGCGCGCGAGCGTGACCGTCGCCGGGGACGTCGTCGGACAGATCGACCGGCCCGGGCTGCTGGCGCTCGTCGGCGCGACGCACGACGACGGCCCCGAGCAGGTCGCGACGATCGCGCGCAAGATCGCCGAACTGCGCATCCTGCGCGACGAACGCTCCGCCGTCGACGTCGGCGCGCCCGTCCTCGTGGTCAGTCAGTTCACGCTGTACGGAGACGCGCGCAAGGGACGGCGTCCCACGTGGAGTGCCGCCGCTCCGGGGCCGGTCGCGGAACCGCTGGTGGACGCCGTCGTCGAGGATCTTCGCTCCCGCGGGCTCGAGGTGGCGACCGGCCTGTTCGGCGCGGACATGGCGGTGGAGCTGGTGAACGACGGGCCGGTGACCATTCTGTTGGACGCCTGATCGGGCCGCGGGACACGGCGCGGGTGGACAACCGACCAAGTGATTCACCCGGGTGAAATATCTGGGGTGCATACTTGTTCTCGTCGTGAACAAAATCGGGAGGCGCTATGGCTTCCGCCACATCAGCTCGTACGGAAGAGTCCACGACCGGGACGCAGTGCCGCACCGTCGCGCCACACGTCTCGGCCGCCCTGTCCGACATGGTCGAAGGCGACCTCAAGGCTCGAGCCGAACTCGAGAACATTCTTCATACGGAGCACCTGACCGGTGCTTCCCTGCTTCCGGACCCCCTGCCGGCGGTGCCGGCGGCCCGGGCGGCCCACCCGGGCCTGGAACGTCTCGACGACGACACCCGACGGATCCTGCTGACCGCCGCCGTCGCCGTCATCGATCGCGCCGAGGTGCTGCTCGCGGCCGCAGGGGCCGACATCGAGGACCTGGTCTCGGGACCGGCCGGCGACTACCTGCACCTCGTGGGCGGCCGTTTCTCCTTCCGCGACCAGCGGGTCCGGCAGATCGTGCACGACGACGCCGACCTCGCCGCGCGGACGGCCGCGCACGTCGGGCTCGCCAACACGCTCCGAGGATCCGGGCGGGCCGAGGTCGCTCTCTGGCACACCGCGCTCAGCACGATGGAGGGCGATCCGCTGCTCGCCGACGGTCTCGTCGAACTCGCCGAACGCCACCTCGCGCGCGGCGACACGGCGCGCGCCCACGAGGTGGCGCGGGAGGCCGTGAGCCAGGGGACGGGTGCGACGCGGCGGCGTGCCGGGGCCGTGGCGAGCCGCGCGGCGCTGCTGGGCGGTCACGTGCACGACGCCATCTCCTTCGCGCGCCAGGCCGGCGACGCCGTGCCGACGCTCACCGCGGCGCTCGCCCTGCGGGACGGGGACCCGGACCCGGGCCTGGCCGACGTCCTCGGGTCGGAGCACGACCGCGGCGCGCTGCGCGCCGCGGTCGGTGCGCTCGCCGTCCTGCACGCCGACGTGGAGAAGGCCGCGGCGGCTCTGGCCGAGGTGCTGCCCGACGTCGCGCCGGCGCGCCGGGAAGGGTGCTGGTTCGAGGCGCCGGGCTGCGTCAGCCCGCTGGTGGAGGCCCATCTCCGAGTGGTGCAGGCGCTGGTCGCCACGCGTTCCGGAGAGCTCGACCGTGCCGCCGGCGTCCTGGCCGACGCGGCGCGGCGGCTGCCCGTCGCGCTCGCCTTCGGCGGACTGGGCGTGGCGCTGGCGCGCCGGCTCGACCTGGTCCGGACGGGTTCGGTGAGCACGGCGACGCGTGCGCTGGAGGCATCCTCCGCCGGAGCGGCGGCCGCGGTCGTGCGGGCGGCGCAGCTCGGTGACAAGGCGGTCGAGGCGACCCGGGCCGGCCGGCACGTCCAGGCGGCCACCTTCCTCTGCCTGGCTGCCGAGCGCGGAGGAGCGGAACTGCGGGCGTGGTGGCTCCCGACGCCGGACCCGGCGGAGCTCTTCCTCCGTGCCGGTCAGCAACGTGCGGCCCGGCGCCATCTGGCACAGCTGCGAGCCGCGGTCCTGGGCCCGGCGCCACGCGTCGCCGGGCTGCGGATGAAGCTCGACCTGGCGCGGGCCGAGGTCGCACTCGCCGAGCCCGGTGTCCTGCGGCGCGCGGCCGAGCGCGCGGTCGAGGTGTCGCAGACGGTGGGTTCCACGTTCGAGCGCGGCCTGACCGAGGTGGTCATCGCTCGGGCGCTCGAACGGCACGGGCACGACTCCGAGGCCGCCGCCCACCTGCTGGCGGCGCGAGCGCTGTTCGTGGAGTCCGGTGCGCTGGCGTTCCTCCCGGACCGGCGGTCCCCGCACGGCGCGGGCCGGAGGAGTGAGAGGCAGGCGAACGCCGACGCCGACGGGGCGGCGAACACGCCCGAGGTCGCCACGGCCGAGAACGTCACGCGTCTCGACGTCGAGCGCCAGGAGCGTGGTGCGCGTGCGGCCGAAGCCGTGCGCGACCGGTTCGCGCACTGGGGAGAGCTGCTGACGGAGCGAGAGCTCGACGTGGCCCGGCTCGTCGCGCAGGGGCGGACCAACCGGCAGGTCGCGGAGCGGCTCTACGTCTCGGTCCGGACGGTCGAGGTGCATCTGGGCCGGGTGTTCCGCAAGCTGGGCGTCCGTTCCCGGACGGAGCTGGCGGTGCTGGCCTATCGGACGGCCTGACCACGGCTGGTGCGCGGGCCGGTCGATCGCGTCTCGGTGAGCTCGGGTACGGGGTTTCCCGTATGGCAGTCCCGATTCCTCCGCCGCCATTGTGGAGATCACGGATTCCGAGAATGGAACCTCTCCTTACTTTTAGGGGGACGAGGAGAGGTAGGGGCAATGAAGACCGAACACACACCACCCCGGCATCGCGTCTGGCGAGCCGTCGCACTCGCGGTCGCGCTCGCCGTGGCCGGCGGCGGGGTCGCCGCGACGGCTGCCGCACCCCGGGCCGCGGCCGTGGAGTGCGCCGCCCCGTGGTCGTCCTCGGCGGTGTACGTCGCGGACGACGTCGCCTCGTACGACGGCCACAACTGGCGCGCCAAGTGGTGGACCCAGAACGAGACGCCCGGTGCCGCGCAATGGGGACCCTGGGAGGACCAGGGCGCGTGCGGCACGCCCGAGCCGACACCGACGCCCACCGACGAGCCGACGGACGACCCGACCGACGAGCCCACCGACGAGCCCACCGACCCTCCGGTCGGGAATCCCGACGAGGTCTGCCGTCCCGACGGCATGGCTCCCACCGCAGGCGTGGACACCCCGTACTGCGACGTCTACGACACGGACGGCCGCGAGATCCTGCCGGGCGGCCTCGACCGCCGCGTGATCGGCTACTTCACGAGCTGGCGCACCGGCGCGGGTGGCCAGCCCGCCTACCTGGCCGGCGACATCCCGTGGGATTCGGTGAGCCACATCAACTACGCGTTCGCCCACGTCGGCGAGGACTACCGGGTGTCCGTCAACGCCGATGTGCCCGGCAACCCCGCCACCGACATGACCTGGCCGGGCGTCGCGGGTGCCGAGATGGACCCCACCCTGCCCTACACCGGCCACTTCAACCTGCTGCACCGGTACAAGGAGCAGCACCCCGGAGTGAAGGTCATCCCGGCCGTCGGCGGCTGGGCCGAGACGGGCGGCTACTTCGACGGCGACGGCAACCGCGTCGCGTCGGGCGGCTTCTACACGATGACCGACTCCCAGGCACGCATCGACACCTTCGCCGCCTCGGTCGTGGACTTCATCCGCGAGTACGGGTTCGACGGCATCGACATCGACTACGAGTACCCCACGTCGAACAACGACGCGGGCAACCCGCTCGACTTCGAGTTCTCCAACGCGCGGCGCGGCGAGCTGGTCGAGGGCTACGTCGCGCTCATGAAGACCCTGCGGGAGCACCTCGACGCCGCCGGGGCCGAGGACGGCGAGTACTACATGCTGACCACGGCCACGCCGTCGTCCGGCTGGCTGCTGCGGGGCATGGAGGTCCACCAGATCACCGAGTACGTCGACTACGTCAACCTGATGACGTACGACCTGCACGGAGCCTGGAACAAGTACGTGGGCGGCAACGCCGCACTGTTCGACGACGGGAAGGACCCGGAGCTCGCCGCGGGCGGCGTGTACACCGCCTACGACGGCATCGGCTACCTCAACGGCGACTGGGCCGCGCACTACTTCCGGGGAGCCATGCAGGCCGGCCGGATCAACCTCGGGGTGCCGTACTACACGCGCGGGTTCCAGGGCGTGAGCGGCGGCACGAACGGCATGGGCGGCACCGCGGTACCCCCGTCCGGCCACACCTGCCCGCCGGGCACCAACAACGCCTGCGGGCACGGCGCGGACGGCATCGACAACCTCTGGTACGACACCGACCCCGCCGGCAGCCCGGTCCCCGCGGGCGTGAACCCGATCTGGCACGTGAAGAACCTGGCCGACGGCGTCGTCGGGGACTACACGGACGAGTACGGCGTGCCGGGCACCATCGAGGGCAGCTACACGCACCACACCGACGACGTCACCAAGAACGAGTGGTGGTGGAACGCTCGGACCAGCACGTTCTTGTCCGGCGACGCGGAGTGGGCCATCGCCGAGAAGGCCGACTACGTGGCCGACACGGGGCTCGGCGGCGTGATGATCTGGGAGCTCGCCGGCGACTACGGCTACGACCAGGCCAAGGGGCAGTACGAGATGGGCTCCACGCTCACCGACCTGCTCCACGCGAAACTGTCGGACGTCCCTGCCTACGGCAGCACCAAGGCGAACGGGCCGACACCGGACGAGGCGCTCGACCTCGACCTGGAGTACACCGACTTCGCGCTCGGCGACAACAACTACCCGATCGCGCCGAAGGTGCTCTTCCACAACCGCTCGGACACCGCCATCCCCGCCGGGGCCACCGTGACCTTCCAGTACGCGACCACCGACACCGGTGCGATGAGCGACTGGTCCGGACTCGGCACCACCACCACGCCGGGGCGGTCCGGCCCCAACATCGGCGGTCTCGGTGCCGACTTCCACACCGCGACGTTCACGGTGCCGGCGGGCGGCATCCCCGCGGGCGGGTCGATCACCAACAACCTCAAGTGGGCACTGCCCGTGGCGCAGTTCTCCAACGTGGTCGTGACGATCGACGGCACCGACTACGCGACCACCTACGACCACCCGCGGGGAGTCACCGTCGTCGACCCGTGAGCACCGCGCGAACGGACCGCGCAGCAGACCGACACCCGAGAACCATCCGGCCGAAGGTCGGGAACGAGGACGAAGGAGATCCCTCATGGAGCTGGAGCACAGCCCGGCGTCGTCGAGCGCCAGGCGCAGGAAGCGACGCAGCGTCGTCGCGAGCCTCGCGGCGCTCGCCGTCGCGGGAGCCGGGGCGCTCACCGCGCTGGCGACCACCGCGAACGCCGAGGAGCCGGCGGCCGGCACGACAGCCGTCAACGGCTACCGCAACGTCGCCTACTTCACGCAATGGGGCGTGTACGGCCGCGACTACCAGGTCAAGGACATCGTCGAGGCGGGGATGGCCGACGACCTGACCCACGTCAACTACGCGTTCGGCAACATCCACCACGAGACCCTCGAGTGCTTCGAGGCGAACAAGGCGCAGGGCGAGGGGCCGAACGGGTCCGACGGCGCCGGTGACGCCTGGGCCGACTACGGCATGGGATACACCGCGGCCGACTCGGTGTCCGGCGTCGCCGACACCTGGGACCAGCCGCTGGCCGGCTCCTTCAACCAGCTCAAGCAGCTGAAGGAGGAGTACCCGAACATCAAGGTCATGATCTCGCTCGGCGGCTGGACCTGGTCGAAGAACTTCTCGCGGGCCGCCGCGACGCCCGAGTCCCGCGCGAACTTCGTGTCCTCCTGCATCGACCAGTACATCAAGGGCAACCTGCCCGTGATCGACGGTCGTGGTGGTCCGGGCGCGGCCGCCGGCGTGTTCGACGGGATCGACATCGACTGGGAGTGGCCCGGTTCCCCCAACGGCAACGAGGGCAACCACGTCGACCCCGAGAACGACGCGGCGAACTTCAAGGCGCTGCTCGCGGAGTTCCGCCGCCAGCTCGACGCCTACGGCGCCGAGACGGGCGAGCACTACGAGCTGACGGCGTTCCTCCCGGCGAACCCGGAGGACATCTCCGCCGGTGGCTGGAACGACCCGGAGATCTTCGAATCGCTCGACTTCGGAAACCTCCAGGGCTACGACCTGCACGGGGCATGGAACCCCAGCCTGACCGGGCACCAGGGCAACCTGAACCAGGACCCGGACGACCCGCGTGAGCCCGCGAGGCAGTTCAGCATCTCCGAGTCTCTCGCGGAGTACACCGGCAACGGGATCGACCCCGCCCAGCTCACGCTCGGCCTGGCGATGTACGGCCGCGGCTGGACCGGAGTGACCCAGTCCGACGCCTGGGGTACGGCGACCGGCGCGGCACCCGGCACCTACGAGGCCGGCAACGAGGACTACGACATCCTGAAGAACCTCGGTACCGAGTACTTCGACGAGCAGGTGGGCGCGGCCTGGCGGTACGACGGTACGCAGTGGTGGAGCCTCGACACCCCGCAGTCCGTCACGCAGAAGGCGCAGTGGATCAAGGCGCAGGGTCTCAGCGGCGCCATGTGGTGGGAACTGTCGGGCGACGAGACGGGTGACCTCAACGAGGCCCTCGTGGCGGAGCTCGGGTCCGGAGGCCCCGGCCCGCAGCCGACGGAGGACCCGACCGACGAACCCACCGATGAACCCACCGATGAGCCCACGGACGACCCGACCGACCCGCCGGCGGACGACTGCACGGCGGCGCCGTGGGACGCGTCGACCGTCTACACGGGCGGTGACACCGCCTCGCACGACGGCCACGAGTGGCAGGCCCGGTGGTGGACCCAGGGCGAGACGCCGGGCACTGCCGACGTCTGGACGGACCTGGGAGCGTGCTCCGGTGACCCCGGCCCCGACCCGACAGACGACCCCGGCACGGGTGACTGCCCGGCGGCCTGGGTGAGCACCGCGGCCTACACGGGTGGTGACGAGGTCGAGTACGGCGGTCACACCTGGCGCGCCAAGTGGTGGACCCAGGGCGACACCCCGGGCGCCGGCGAGTGGGGACCCTGGGAGGACCTGGGCGCCTGCTGACCGGCCGGCACCCGCGGGTTCCGTTCACGGGACACGAACCGCCGAGGTGGTACGTCAGGATCTGACGGACCACCTCGGCGGTCCCGTGTGCGCCGGGGCAGGGGGTCGATGGGGCGGTTGCCCCGGCGGTCGGGGTGCCGGGGCAGCATCCGGGAACGAGGGGGATGCTGCCCCGGCGGTCATGGGCCCGGCGGGTCAGGCAGCGGTGCAGCGGGCCGTCGGGGCGGTGGTGTTGCCGTTGGAGTAGAGGGTGATGCCGAAGCCGTTGCCGTTGCCGTTGGGGGTGGCGGTCAGGGTGCCGGTGGTGCCGGAGATGTCGGCGTTCCAGGAGTTCTGGAGGCTCTGGCCGGATCCGGTGTTGATGGTGACGACCCAGTCGTCGGTGCCGGTGACCTCGAAGGTGGTGTTGAACCGGTCGCCCCAGGAGTCGGCGGGGGTGACGGTCACCGAACAGGTTCCCGCCCCGCCGTCACCACCGGTGGGCGATGAGCACGTGGCGGTCGGGGTGGTGGTGTTGCCGTTGGAGTAGAGGGTGATGCCGAAGCCGTTGCCGTTGCCGTTGGGGGTGGCGGTCAGGGTGCCGGTGG
>NZ_JAFMPK010000048.1:65191-115707 GCF_017349295.1 Myceligenerans salitolerans | reverse complement strand
AGGCTCTGGCCGGATCCGGTGTTGATGGTGACGACCCAGTCGTCGGTGCCGGTGACCTCGAAGGTGGTGTTGAACCGGTCACCCCAGGACTCCCCGGCGGTCACGCTGACCGAGCAGGTGCCGTCGCCGCCGCCGTTGTCGCCGCCGTCGTCGCCCCCGCCGTTGCCGTCGTAGTGGGTGCCCTCTCCGCTGTTGAGCTGGTCGAGCACGTAGTTGTAGGCGGCCTTCTTGTTGCCGTTGCCGTCGAACAGCAGCGGGGTGCCCTGGGAGCGCCACGAGTCGCTGTCACGCACGCCCCACACGGTGATGCCCTCGCAGCGGGAGACCGCCATGCAGGCCTGCGTCACACCGCGGAACTGCTCGGCCTGCGACGTTCCCGACCCCTCGATGTCGAGCTCGGTGATCTGCACGTCGACGCCCAGGTCGGCGAAGTTCTGGAGCGTCTCGTGGTAGTTGTTCGGCACGGGGTTGCCGGAGTTGAAGTGGGCCTGGAATCCGACGCAGTCGATCGGCACGCCCCGCGCCGTGAAGTCGCGGACCATGTTGTACACGGCCTGGGTCTTGGCGTGGTTCCAGTTGTCCGTGTTGTAGTCGTTGTAGCAGAGCTTGGCGTTCGGGTCGGCGGCGCGGGCGGCCCGGAACGCGGCCTCGATCCAGTCGTTGCCGGTGCGCTGCAGGTTGGAGTTCCGGCGGGCGCCGCTGTTGCCGTCCTCGAACGCCTCGTTCACGACGTCCCAGGCGTAGACCTTGCCGCGGTAGTGCGAGGCGACCTGGGTGACGTGGTTCAGCATCGCCTGACGGAGCGCCGAGCCCTCCATGTTCTGCATCCACTGCGGCTGCTGCGAGTGCCACGCGAGGGTGTGGCCGCGCACCTGCTTGCCGTTGTTCAGCGCCCAGTTCACGATCTGGTCGCCGGCGGAGAAGTTGAACTGGCCCTGCTGCGGCTCGGTCGCGTCGAGCTTCATCTCGTTCTCGGCCGTGATCATGTCGAACTCACGGTTCGCGATGGTCGTGTACTGCGAGTCGGAGAGCTTGTGGCCCGCGATCGCGGTGCCGTAGTAGCGGCCGGACTCGTCGGCCGCCGCGTGCAGCGTCGATCCGGCGGCCTGCGCGGAGGTGACGGCCAGGCCGGTGGTGAGCACCACGGCGGCGAGCGTTCCGAGCCCTGCGGCCCGCATCACGGACCTGCGGCGCCAGGGGAATGGTCGGGTCATCGTCGATCCTGTCCTCTCTTGACGTGCCCTCGTTGGCACGCTCGATAGAAAAGGTTTTCGGGACACAGCTAAGCACATCGCCGCCTATCTCGCAAACGTTTTCGATAACGATAAACTTGTGCGAACCTCTCAACGGCGGTGGCAGGACCCTGCCGGTGCAAGGCATCGGGCACACCAGACATAGTGGGGGTATGGGAGAGAGCGAGAGCCCGCCCGGCGGGCGCGTGCCGCACGACGACGCGTGGTTCGCCGCGCTGTTCGACGCGCACCACCGGTCCTTGTTCCGGTACTTCGTGCGCCGGCTGCCCGCGACCGGAGGCGCGCGGACGAGCGACGCCGAGGACCTCGCGGCCGAGGTCCTCGCCACGGCGTGGCGCCGCCGCGACGACGTGCCGGACGGCGCCGAGCTCCCCTGGCTCTACCGCACCTGCGGGTTCGTGCTGGCGAACCACCGGCGCAAGATCCGCGCGCTCCCGGTCGCCGTCGTCCCCGACGAACCGGACGACGTCGATCCGGAGAGCCTGGCGGTCGACGACGACGCCGTGCGCACCGTCCTCGCCTCACTCAGCCCTCGCGACCGCCGCGTCCTGCTGCTCGTCGCGTGGGACGGTCTCGACGGCGACGCGCTCGCCGAGGTCCTGGGCGTCTCGCGCGGCGGTGCCGACGCCGCGTTGTCCCGTGCCCGTTCCCGCCTCCGTGAGGCGTGGCTCACAAGCGAGCAAGCCCATGACGCGTGACGACATAAACCCGGGTGAGGAGCAGGACGACCAGGGCCCTGCTCCGCGAACGGAACCCCTGGACCACGACGAGCGCGGAGGGAACGCGATGAACGACGACGCCTTCGACCGCCTCCGTGCCGCCGATCCCGCGCACGACGCGTCCGAGCCGGTGGCCGGAGTGCTGCGGGCCAAGGTGGACGCCCTGATCGGGGCGGATGCTCCGGCCGCTGCCCGCTCCGGCGGCGGGCCGTCGTCGGCCGGTGCGGGTGCGGACGAGCTGGCCCCGCGCCGGTCGCGACGCCGGCAGCCCTGGCTGGTGGCGGCCGCCGTGGCGGGATTCGTCGCGGTCGGCGGCGGCGGGTACGCGGCAGGCTCGAACGGGTTGCTCGCGACCGGCGGGAGCGGGACCGAGGCCCTGGACGCGGCCTCCGTGCCCGAGGCGGCGCCACCGATCACCCTCGACCAGGGGCCCGACGCGGCGGGCGAGGGTCTCGCCGAGGGATCGGCCGGACCCGGGAGCACCGAGGAGGTCGCGCCGGACGTCCAGGGTGAGATCGGGCGGGAGCCGGCTGTCGGCACCTTCCTGTACCCGGCGCCGTCGCACACCGTGTTCCACGCGGGAGCCGGCCTCTCCGACGACGGGGGTGAGCTCGCGGCGTACACGCTCGACGCACGGGCGGCATACACGGAGGAGACGGCCGAGCGCGCGGCCCGTGCGCTCGGCCTGCGCGGCGACGTCCGCCGGGAGGGCGACGCGTGGGTGGCCGGCGCGACCGACGGATCGAGTGCGTCGCTGCGGATCGCCGCCGACGGCACCACCTCGCTCTGGTTCCACGACACCTGGCCGGACTCGTGGCGCTGCGACGTCGTCCCGCCCACCCTGCCCGAGGACCCGACGAGCGACGACGGGGACGCCACGGGGCAGGGCACGTCAGGCGCCGCGGCCCCTGACGGTGGGATCGCACCCGGTGACGGGGTCGACGGCAAGGACGGTCTCGCGCCTCCCTGCCGGGAGGACGACGCCGGGGCGCCGTCGTCCGGGGAAGCCCGTGAGCAGCTGCGGCGTGTCATGGAAGCGCTCGACGTCGACGTGGAAGCCTTCGACCTCGCGGTGGACGCGAGGGGGATGGGTACCGCGGTCACCGCGTTCCACACGATCGACGGGCGCCGGACGGGCCTGCAGTGGTCGGCCACGGTGTCGGGCACCGGGCCGGACGCCCGCATCGTCTCGTTGAACGGGTTCCTCGCCCCGGTCACGGAACTGGGGACCTATCCCGTGGTCTCGGAGCGCGAGGCGGTGGAGCGGCTCGGTGACACGCGATTCGGTGCCTCACCCGGCGGAGTCCGGACGCTGGACCCCGCGGCCTCCCAGGGCGCGGAGGGGACGGCGCCTGACGGAGCGCCCGCACCCCTCGAGCCCGGTGCCCCCATCGCCTGGCCGGTGCGTGACGTCACGATCACGAACGCCGACCTCGGTGTGGCGCAGCACGTGCTGACCGACGGCGCCGTGGTGCTCATTCCCGCGTACGAGCTGACGGGGGCGGGCGGCACGTGGTCGGTGATCGCCGTCGTGGAGGATCGTCTGGACTTCGCGGGGCGCTGACCGGGGGGATAGGTTCGGTGTGCGCAACCACCGAACAGAAGGAGCTCTCATGCCAGTCCGTACCGCCCGCACCGCCTGGAACGGCACCCTCCAGGAGGGGTCGGGTCAGGTGGAACTCACGTCGTCCGGCGCCGCCACGTTCGACGTGTCCTTCCCGCGCCGTGCCGCCGACGACGCCGAAGGCGTCACGAGCCCTGAGGAACTGATCGCCGCGGCGCACTCCTCGTGCTACGCGATGGCCTTGTCCGCGGAGCTCGGCAACGCCGGTGGCACGCCCGAACAGGTCGAGGTCGGTGCCGACGTCACGCTGGCGCCGGACCCGGCCGGCGGCTTCCGGATCTCGGCCGTCGCGCTGACGGTGCGTGGCTTCGCCAGTGGTGTCGACGAGGCCGGGTTCAAGGCGGCCGCCGAGGCGGCCAAGGCGGGCTGCCCCGTCTCGAAGGCGCTCGCCGGCGGTGTGGACGCGATCACCCTGGACGTCACCTTCGAGGGCTGACCGCCGACCCCGGGCGGGCGCCGCGGTAGCGCCCGCCCGGGTCACGCTCGCGTCGGTGGAGGCGGTTCCACGTGCTCGTGCGACGTGAAGCCGCCCCGGTGGATCAGGTCCGCCATCGGCTTACGTGCCCGGCGGGCCGGTGAGCCCGCCGCACCACCGGTGGCCGGATGCCCGACGGCGATCGCACCCGTGATCTCGTACTCCGCGGGGATCTCCAGGGCGGTCCGCACGGCGGGGGTCTCGCGCGGCGGGACGCCGAAGAAGCAGGCACCCAGGCCTTCGTCCACGGCGGTCTGCAGGATGAGCAGCGACGCCATGCCGGCGTCGACGTGCCAGTAGGGGACCGGCCAGCGAGACTCGTCGAGATCCTCCCAGCCTTTGTCCTTCTCCGCGTACCGCCGCAGGTAGGCGTCCTTCGAGGTGAGCACGAGGACCACGACGGGGGCCGTGCGCATGCCGACGAGCCAGGTGGACATGTCTCGATCCGACCGGGCGCTGCCCGAGTCCGCGCCGCCGGTCCGGGCGCCGCCGTCCGGCGGCGTGGCGGCCGTCCAGAAACGGTTCCGGTCCTCCGGCTCCTCGAGGACGACGAACGCCCATCCCTGGCTGAAGCCGGCGCTCGGTGCGCGGACGGCGTTCCGCAGCATCCGGTTCACGGCGTCGGCCGTGACGGGTTCGCCGGTGAACCGGCGGTGCATACGTCGCCGGCGGACGACCTCCTGAAACTCCATGGGCTCATCCTCCCCCGGAAAGCATCGGGGCGACCCGGCGGCGGCACGCTCCCGGAACCCGTGGAGGCACCCGCCGAGAGAATGCGACAATCACGGTCGTGCCCTCGCAGACCCGCCGTCCCCAGTCTCGTGCTCAGGTCGCCGCCGACGCGGACGCCACGACCGCAGGCCAGATCCGGCAGGAAGAGGCCCGCCTCGCGGCGGAGGCCGAGGCGCAGGACGCCGCCGCGATCGCCCGGGAGGCGGTCGCCGGCGCGCTGCGCACCGTCGTCGCGGGCGAGGTCGACCACTCCACCCGCCGTCGTGCCGAGTACTCCACGGACGCGTCGAACTATCGTGTGGTCCCGGACATGGTGGTGTTCCCCGAGTCGACCGACGACGTCGTCGCGGCGCGTGAGGTGCTCCGTGAGCTCGAGGTTCCCGTCACCGCACGCGGCGCGGGCACCTCGGTCGCCGGGAACTCCGTGGGGACGGGTGTCGTGCTCGACTTCTCCCGCCACCTCGGTGACGTGCTCGAGGTCGACCCGGATGCCCGCACGGCACGCGTGCAGCCGGGCACCGTGATGTCCAGGCTCCAGGCCGCCGCGAAGCCGCACGGCCTGCGGTTCGGGCCCGACCCGAGTACCCAGAACCGCGCCACGTTGGGCGGCATGATCGGCAACAACGCGTGCGGACCGCACGCCGTGGCGTACGGCCGTACCGCCGACAACGTGGTGTCGCTCGACGTCATCGACGGGCGTGGCCGCCGCTTCGTCGCGGGCGCCGGTGATCCGGAGTTCGCGGCCGTGCCGGGGCTCAAGGAGCTGGTCCGGGAGAACCTCGCGCTCATCCGGACGGAGTTCGGCAGGTTCGGCCGGCAGGTCAGCGGCTACTCGCTGGAGCACCTCCTCCCGGAGAACGGATCCAACCTGGCACGCGCCCTGGTCGGTACCGAGGGCACCCTGGTCACCGTGTGCGAGGCCACGCTCTCCCTCGTGCCGCTCCCGACCGCGCCCACGCTCGTCGTCCTCGGCTACCCCGACATGGCGACCGCCGCGGACGACGTCCCCGTGCTCCTCGGCTTCCAGCCGCTCGCGATCGAAGGACTGGACGCGCGGCTGGTCGACGTCGTCCGTCGTGCCAAGGGCGCGCGAGCCGTCCCCGATCTTCCCGAGGGCGCCGGCTGGCTGATGATCGAGGTCGGCGGCGAGACCGAGAACGAGGCGTTCGGGCGGGCACAGGCGATCACCGCCGCCTCGTCCGCCCTGGACGGCGCCGTGCTGCCCGCCGGCCCCGACGCGGCACGGATGTGGCAGATCCGCGCCGACGGCGCAGGCCTGGCCGGACGTACGTCCTCGGGCGAGCAGGCGTGGCCCGGCTGGGAGGACTCCGCCGTCCCGCCCGAGAAGCTCGGCGCCTACCTGCGTGACCTCCAGGCCCTGATGGATCGTTACGGCGTCGACGGGCTGCCCTACGGGCACTTCGGCGACGGATGCATCCACCTGCGGATCGACATCCCGCTCGAGGCGTCGGGGTCGATCCTGCGTACGTTCATGCACGACGCGGCCGAGCTGGTGGCCAGGCACGGCGGGTCGCTGTCCGGCGAGCACGGCGACGGTCGCGCCCGGTCGGAACTGCTGCCCCTCATCTACTCGCCCGAGGCGATCAGGCTCATGGAGCGGTTCAAGGCACTCTTCGACCCGGACGACCTGATGAACCCCGGCGTCGTGGTGCGCCCGCGCGCCGTCGACCAGGACCTGCGCCGTCCGTCCGCCAAGCCGGTGACGTCGGTCGTGCCGCTGGCCGGCGTCGTCTCGACCCTGCTGGGCGGGCCGTCGGCGCGGACCGGACACACCGGCTTCGGGTTCGCCCACGACCACCACGACCTGACGACGGCCGTGCACCGGTGCGTCGGCGTCGGCAAGTGCCGCGTGGTCCCCGAGCCGGGTGGCACCAGCACGTCCTTCATGTGCCCGAGCTACCAGGCCACGCGCGACGAGAAGGACGTCACGCGAGGCCGTGCCCGCGTCCTCCAGGAAGCGGTGAACGGCAACCTCGTCGGCGGCCTCGCCGCACCCGAGGTCCACGAGTCCCTCGACCTGTGCCTGAGCTGCAAGGCCTGCTCGTCCGACTGCCCGGCCGGTGTCGACATGGCGCAGTACAAGTCCGAGGTGCTGCACCGCACCTATCAGGGACGGCTCCGGCCGATCGACCACTACGTGCTCGGCTGGCTGCCCCGCTGGGCACGGCTCGTGGGACCGTTCAGCCGGCTCGTCAACAAGGTGCTGACGCCGCGCTGGGTGCAGAAGGCCGTGCTGTGGGCCGGAGGGATGGACCCGCGCCGCGAGATGGTGCGGTTCGCCGAGGTCCCGTTCCGGGAGTGGTGGCGCCGCGGCGGCGCGACCGGCGGCGTGCCTGGCCTGCGCGTCGGAGGGACGCCCGGCCACGAGGCCGAGACCGCCGCGCGGCTCGCCGCCAGGCCCAAGGTGGTGCTCTGGGCGGACTCGTTCAGCGACTCGATGGCGCCCTCGGTACCTCAGGCCGCCGTCGACGTGCTCACCGCGATGGGCTACGAGGCGGTGGCGGCCGACGACGGCGCCTGCTGCGGGCTCACCTGGATCTCGACCGGTCAGCTCGACGGCGCACGGCGGAGGCTCGAGAACCTTCTGCGCGTTCTCGGACCGTACGCCGTGAACGGGATCCCGATCCTCGGGCTGGAGCCGTCCTGCACCGCCGTTCTCCGCTCCGACCTCGTAGAACTCTTCCCCGAAGACCCTCGGGCACTCGCCGTGTCGCGAGCCGTGGTGACGATGGCCGAACTCCTCACGGGCAGGGGCGGGCCGGACACGATCCCGCTCCCGGCGCCGAGCCCCGACTGGTCCCTGCCGTCGATGAAGGACGTGACCGCCGTCGTGCAGCCGCACTGTCACCAGCACTCGGTGATGGGCTTCGCGGCCGACCGTGAGGTCCTCACGTCCGCGGGCGCGACGTTCGACGAGCTCGCGGGCTGCTGCGGCCTCGCGGGCAACTTCGGGATGCAGAAGGGCCACTACGACGTCTCGGTGGCGGTGGCGGAGAACGCGCTGCTCCCGGCCCTGCGCGCGGCGTCACCCGGCGACGTGTACCTCGCGGACGGCTTCTCGTGCCGCACCCAGGCGGACCATCTCGCGGACGTCCAGGGCAAGTCCCTGGTGGAGCTGATCGCGGAGCGGCTGTAGGAAGTGGCTCCCGGGAGCCGGCCCCGCGGTCAGAGCCGACGGGAGGAACGACCGGATGACCACTGCCGCGGGCGCGGCCTCATTCCCAGACGCGGATCCGCATCGTGAGGTCGTCGTCGGTGGCGTCGAGGATGCCGACCGACACCGTGCGCTCCTCGTCGGTCTGACCGCACATCCACAGGCCGTCGCCGAGATCGCGAGGACCGAGCTCATCACCCTCGACCAGGGTCTGGGACGCACAGTCCGCCAGGGTCGGCTCGGCATCGACGAGGCGGATGGCGCGGACTTCGAGCGCATCCGTGTAGCAGAGGTCGGAGCCGAGCTCATAGGACAAGCCGTAGCTGTTGACGACGAGGTCCCAGTTGGGGGCATCGCTGTCGAGATCGAGACAGGATCCTGCGGAGATGGCGACATCGTCGTCCTCGCGGAGGACGTCCGCGGGCGGCGTCGATCCGGTCTCCGGCGACGTCGTGTCCGACGAGGTGGCGTCCGACGACGGGCTGCTCGTGAGCCGGGCATTCTTGTCCTCGAGCGCGGAGACCTGGTCGCGGAGTGTGGTTGCCTCCTCCCGTGACGCGGCGAGCTGTCGTTCGAGCTCGTGCACCTGCGCCGACAGCTCGCTCGACGACTTCTCGGTGACGGTCTGCCGGACCTCCAGCCAGTTCGAGGCGACGGCGCCGGCGATCGTCGACGCCACCGTCAGAGCGCCGACGACCAGCGCGGCGATCACCTCACGCGAGGAGATCACGTCGCGAAGGCGGCGCTTCGCCGTCCCGGACCGGTCGGCGAGCTCCGGGAAAACGCGTTCCGGACGGGCGGAGTCTCTCGGGGCGGTGCGCTCGTCGTCGTTCACGGACAACCTTCCGCAGGTCACGTGCCGGACATATGGGCGCATAGAGCATGGCACAGGCCGGGAGGTGAGACAGAGTTGCGAGGTGCGGTGGGAAGAATCTGATCAGCGTGACGGGAAGCGGGCGTAGCGGGCGACAGCCGTGCGGACCTCCGCGGGGAGCTCGTTCCAGTCGTCGACCGTGTCCAGGTCGACGGCGGTGCTCGGACGACTGGTCGTCACCGCCCGCAGCCCGAGCCGTCGGGCTTCCGCCTCATGGGCATGACGGCTGTCCGGCCCGAACCGGAAGCGGAAGCCGACGGCTGCGCCGCCGTTCAGGAGCAACAGGTTCGTCCCGCGCCCCGCCCTGTCGGTCGCGATCACCACGTCGGCGGCCTGGGGCCGGTCCGGTGCCCCGAGTTCCGGCGACCGGCGCTCAGGAGGAGGTCCGGAACGTCGACCGTCCGGATGAAGGGGCGCTCGCGTCGCCAGGGCCGTGATGTCGGCGGGGGTGAGCGCGGGAAGATCGGCGTGCGCGACGAGCAGGGACGAGGGCGCGCCGAGGGCGTTGCCGGCGTCCGGTGTGCCCGAGCCGACGGCCTCCCGGGCCGTGTCCAGCGCGGCGTTCAGTCCCGGTCGGTCCGGTGACTGGGCCAGGAACGCCAGCTCGCCGACGTCGGACAGCTCGCCGACCGCCGAGCGTGCGAAGCCGATGTCCGCGGTGACCACCACGACCCGATGCACCTGCGGCGTCGCCAGCAGCGTGCCGACGACATGCTGGGCCAGCACGGTGATCAGCGCCCGCCGACCGTCGTCGTCGAGGACCGACGCGAGCCGTGACTTGCCGGAGACGCCGTCGCGCAGGGGGACGACGGCGGTGACGCCCGTCGCGAGGCGCGCGGGACCGGCGGGTGCCGGCGTGGCGGAAGAGCTCACGCGCGCGTCCCGAGCAACTCGTGCGCGAGCCGTGCGCGTCCCTCGGGACCGCCCATGATCGTGTCGGTCACCAGGACCTCGAAGCCGAGATCCGCGACCGGGCCGGAAAGGTGGGAGTCACGCTCGTCGATGCACATGACGTCCACGAGCCCGGTGTACAGCCGGGCCACGCCGAGCGCCGACACCTCGTGTCCCAGCGACTCCAGGATCTTCGCGGCCGGTCCCTTGATCGCCGCGCCGCCCACGATCGGGCTGACGGCGACGCGCCGCGCCGCGGTCCCGGCCAGGGCGTCGCGCACGCCGGGCACCGCCAGTACCGGGTCGATCGACAGGAACGGGTTCGACGGGGCGAGCAGCACCAGCTCGGCGTCGCGCAGCGCATCGATGACGCCGGGCGCGGGCCGCGTCGCCTCCGCGCCCTCGAAGTGCAGGCCGAGCACCTCGTCGGCGTGCTGGTGACCCACGAAGTACTCCTGGAAACCGAGCCGCCCGGACGGGGTGTCGACCATGGTGGCCAGCCGGTCGTCGGTGACGGGCACGACGCGTGGCCGTACCCCGAGCGACTCCGCGATCTGCGACGTCACCGTCGAGAGCGGCGTACCGGACCGCAGCCGGGCCGTGCGCGCGATATGCGTGGCGAGGTCCTTGTCCCCGAGCGTGAACCAGGTGTCCTCGCCGAGCCGCGCGAGCTGCCCGAGCGTCGCGTAGCTCTCCCCGCGCAGCCCCCAGCCGCGTTCCTCGTCGTTGAGCCCGGCAAGCGTGTACAGAACGGTGTCGATGTCGGGGGATATCCACAGGCCGTGCAGTTCGGTGTCGTCGCCGACGTTGACGACGACGGTCAGGGGATGCCGCGCCTCCGCGCTCCCGGGGGCCGCGACCGGCTCGCTCCCGGGGGCCGTCAAGTCCGTCGAGGCCGTCACCGGCTCGTGCGACGGCGGTCGCAGGGCAAGGTCGAGGCCGTGCGCGAGGCGGGCGCCGCCGACCCCGCCGGCCAGGAGAGTCACTCGTTCCACGCCCCGAGCCTATGCGCCCCGGACGGCCCGGTGCGGCGGCCGCCGTGTCACGATGGGGACATGGCTCTCTTCGCGTTCTCCGTCGCCCCGATGACCGGGAGCGAGTCCGTCTCCGCCGCCGTGGCCGAGGCGGTGCGTATCGTGCGGGAATCCGGCCTGCCCAACCGCACCACCTCGATGTTCACCGAGATCGAGGGTGAGTGGGACGAGGTGATGCCCGTCATCAAGGCCGCGACCGACGCCGTCGCGGCCGGTGGCCATCGCACCTCGCTCGTCGTCAAGGCCGACATCCGCCCCGGCGCGGCACCCGGCCAGATCGACAGCAAGATCTCCCGCGTCGAGGAGAAGCTGGCCACCGGCGACGAACCGCACGCCCGGCAGTGACGCTCGCCCGCGGGGTATAGCCTGCTCAGCGGTGTGCCGGGAAGCCTGGTCGGCGTCTCGTCCCGTCGAGCCACGGAGGTCCCCGTGCACGTCCTGATCATGTCCTTCGGCACCCGCGGCGACATCCAGCCGTACGCCGCGCTCGCGCGGGGCCTCGCCGAGGCCGGCCACGACGTCACGCTGGCCGTGCCGGACGGCTTCACCGACCCTGCCTCCGCCGATGCCGGCCCGGGCGTGATCACCGTCCACCCTGCCGGTACCGAGATGCTCCGGCTGGTCCGGGACGTCATGCCGGAACTCAGCGGCCCCACGGACGCACTCAAGACCTTCAAGGTCATGAAGTCCGCGATGCGCCGGCACATCGCCGAGACCTGGGACGCCGCGCGGGCCGCACGCCCCGACGTCGTCGTGTACCACCCGAAGTGCCTCGCCGGGCCGTCCGCAGCCGAGGCGCTGGGCGTCCCCGGCGTCCTGTCCATTCCGCTCCCGTTCTACACGCCCACCGCAGCCTTCCCCGTCCCGTTCCTCGGCGGTGCCTCCCTCGGGGCGTGGGGAAACCGCGCCACCTACCGGCTCGGCCGCATGGCGACCGTCATGTACAGCGGCATGATCAACGACTTCCGGCGTGAGATCGGGCTCGGCACCACGGTCGGCCGTCTCGCCGACCCGCTCAGGAACCCCGACGGGTCGCCCGTCCACACGCTCTACCCGTACAGCCCGCACGTCGTTCCGGTGCCCCCCGACTACCCTCCGTCGGCGCACGTCACCGGTTACTTCTTCCGTGACGACGACACCTGGGAGCCTCCCGCCCGGCTCTCCGAGTTCCTCGACGCGGGAACTGCGCCCGTCTACGTCGGGTTCGGCTCGATGGGATTCGGGAAGGGCGCCGATCGGCGTCGCGAAGCGATCCTGGGAGCGCTCGCGGCCAACGGGCTGAGGGGCATCGTCGCCACCGGATGGGGCGGGATCGAGCCGGGCGACGCGCCGTCGGACGACGTGCTCGTCATCCAGGATGCACCCCATGGCTGGTTGTTCCCCCGGACGGCCGCGGTCGTCCACCATGGCGGGGCCGGTTCGACCGCCGCCGGGCTGCGCGCGGGGAAGCCGAGCCTGATCGTGCCGTTCCTCGGTGACCAGCCGTTCTGGGGCGCCCGGGTGCACGCGGTCGGCGCCGGTCCGGAGCCGCTGCCGCGGAGAAGACTGGCTTCCGGGCTCGCCGGGCGTCTGGCCGACCTGGTCGGGAACGAGGGCTACGCCCGCCGTGCCGCGGCGCTGGGGGAGGCGATCCGCGGCGAGGACGGGGTCGGCCAGGGTGTGCGGGTCCTCGAGCGGATCGCGGGCTGAGGGGCGAGGGATCGCGAGCCGGGTCTGCCGCCGGACCATTCCCTACTGAACCTGATTCCAGTACCGTGGCTCGTGCCCGCTCACCTCACTGCCGAGGAGATGTCAGCATGGCTACGCGTACTCGTGTCCTGTCCGTTCTCGCCGCCACGACCCTGCTGCTCACAGGTTCGGCGGTACCGGCCCATGCCGATCCGCGCCCGCGGGAGGTGCTGTTCGTCGCGAACAACTGGGACGGCACGGCGTCCGTGGTGACGTCGGACGCGTCGCTGTCGCCGCTCGGCGAGCTGGACGTCACCCCGGACCGCGCCGAGCGGATGGCCGAGATCCGCCGCAACCCGATCTGGCTGGCGTTCTTCCTCGGCATCCGCGAGACCGTCGGAGAAGGGCACGACCAGTTCGCCGACGACATGTACTCGACCCCGGACGGGTCCGCGGTCGTGGTGTCCCGGCCGAGCTTCGCCGACGTCGCCTCGATCGACGTCCGTAGCGGAGAGGTCAACTGGCGCTTCCGCGTAGACGGTTACCGGTCCGACCACATGGCGCTGTCCCCGGACGGGACCCGCGTGGCCGTCTCCGCCTCGACGGGGAACCGCGTGCATGTGCTCGACGTCGCCACCGGCGAGGAGGTCGGCTCCTTCCCGACCGGTGACAAGCCGCACGAGAACGTCTTCACCGCCGACGGCCACATCTGGAACATGTCGATCGGCGAGGTGAACAACGACCTCGACGCGCCCTGGCTGGACTTCACCAAGGGAGACCGGGTCATCACCGTCGCCGACGCCACCACGTTCGACGTCGTCCGCGAGATCGACATGCGCGACCGGCTCGACGACTTCGGCCTCCCCGCGCACGAGGGCTGGTCCGACGCCGTCCGCCCCGCGGCGTTCAGCCCGGACGAGTCGAAGCTCTACTTCCAGGTCTCGTTCCACAACGGTTTCTTCGAGTACGACGTCGCCTCGGACGCGATCACCCGGCAGCACACGCTCCCCGAGAGGTTCGACGGCGGCCGCACCGACATGGTCAACGACTCGCGGCACCACGGCCTGACCATGGAACCGGGCGGCGAGCACCTGTGCGTGGCGGGGACCATGGACGACTACGCGGTGATCGTGGACCGCGAGACCTTCGCCGAAGGGCCGCTCGTCACCGTCGACAAGCCGTACTGGGCCACCGTGACGGGCGACGGGAGCGCCTGCGTGGTGTCGGAGTCCGGCGCGGACCGGGTGACGTCGATCGACTTCGTCACGGGCGAGAAGATCGGTTCCACGCCGGTCGGTGACCATCCGCAGCGGGTCCGGCTGGGCCACGTCCCGGCGGACTGGTCATGACTTCCCCGCGCCGGAACGGCAGATAGGTTGTCCGCATGCTTGCCGCGTCCGTGACCTCGTTCTCGCCCGACAGCCCGCTCGACGGTCTGGAGGTGGGTGATGCGCCCGAGCCCGTGGACCGCGAGCACTGGGTCACGGTCGACGTACGCGCCGCGAGCCTCAACCACCACGACCTCTGGTCCCTGCGCGGTGTCGGGCTGCGCCGGCAGCAACTCCCGATGGTCCTCGGCACCGATGCGGCAGGCGTCGCGCCCGACGGCACCGAGGTGGTCGTGCACGGCGTGATCGGCGCGGACGGGCACGGTGTCGGCCCGCGGGAGCGCCGCACGCTGCTGAGCGAGCACTACCCGGGCACGCTCGCGGAGCGGGTCGCCGTCCCCGCCGCGAACCTGATCCCCAAACCGGCCGGTCTCTCGTTCGAGGAGGCCGCGTGCCTCCCGGTGTCGTGGCTCACCGCCTACAGCATGCTGTTCACCGCCGGGGGCCTGGCTCCCGGCGACAGCGTCCTGATCCAGGGTGCCGGTGGCGGCGTGTCCACCGCCGCAGTCCTCCTGGGAGTCGCCGCCGGACTCGAGGTGTTCGTGACCTCGCGCTCCGAGGAGAAGCGTGAGCGGGCGCTGTCCCTCGGCGTCGCCGCGGCGCTGCCCCCGGGCGAGCGCCTGCCTCACCGGGTCGACGTCGTGCTGGAGTCCGTCGGGCAGGCGACGTGGGGACATTCCGTGCGTTCGGTCCGCCCGGGCGGGACGATCACCGTGTGCGGCGCGACGTCGGGTGACGCGTCGCCGGCGGAGCTGACCCGGCTCTTCTTCCAGGAGATCAGGGTCCAGGGCGTCACGATGGGATCCCGCGACGACCTGGCCGCGCTCGTCAACTTCGTGTCACGCCACGACGTGAAACCGCTGATCGACTCCGACCACCGGCTGCGGGACACCTCGGAAGCCATGGCGAGACTCCTCACCGGCACCCAGTTCGGCAAGGTCGTCATCACGACGTAGGCACCCGCCGCCGTCCCGGCCCCGGCTACGTCGACGCCGAACTCAGACGAACCGCTGCTGGAAGGCCTCCGTCAGGCTCGGTCCTTGCTCGCCCACCCTCCAGACGCTCCAACCGTCGGCGGTGTAGGACCCGGAGGCCGCGGTCGCCGCCGTGTCGGGGTGGCGGTACTGCCCGCCGTCGGCCAGTTCGATCACGCCGTTCGGATGGAGCACCGCCTCGTGATGCTGGCTGCGGCGGGGCCGGGACCACACGATCCGGGTGGGAGCACCGAAACTGCGGGCCAGGGCCTCCAGGTCCGGGTCCTCCTCCTCGTCGAACAGCCCCGGTGTGTTGGCGCGGATGCTCTCGTCCGACGGGACGGGCGGGATCTGCGCCTCGGGCGCCTGCCCCGGGAAGGGGGTGGCAGGCGGGGGCGGTAGGTAGTTCGCCTGCGCGTCGGGCGCGGACGGGTAGGCCGGCTGGGCGGGGAACTCGGTCTCGGCCGGGCCGAAGCTCGGGTCGGCGGACCAGTCGTACACCTGCTCCTGTCCGGGCGTACCGGCGTATCCGGCCTCCTGTCCGGAGGCCCCGCCTGGCGCGTACACGGGCTCCTGCCACTGGCTGTCGATCACGGGAGGTTCGAAGGGAGCGGAGTCGATCGGCCCGAACGAGCCGCTCGGCTGCCCGCTGTCGAACGACGGGAATGCCGGCTCGGGCGTCTCCGGGGAAGCCGGGGCGAAGAGGCCCGGGGCCGGGGGCGTCCGTGACGAGTACCCGGCGTCGGAGGGAGCGGCGGGCTGCCAGAGGTTCTCCTCGGCGGGCGGTGCCGGGGCCTCGGGCGCGGGCGGCTCGTGCGACGGAGGCGGCGGCACCGGGGAGTGCGTCGTGAACGGACCCCCTCCGAGTGCCGGTACGTCCTGGCCGTAGAGCGGAGCCGACCCCGGTTCGGCGGGCCCCGACACCGGCGGGCCGGGGTCGAGGGGCGCGGGTGTCGGCGGTGCGTGGTCCGTCACCGGCGGAGCGGGCCGTTCGTCCGGCGCGGAGGCGAAACGGTCCTTGCGCGACCGTCGCCGCACGGGTGTCTGCGAGGGCTTCGGAACGCGCGGCAGGGTGTCGGACGACGGCGCCGACGGGTCGGGATCCTCGCGCCGTGCGGCTGCGGGCGTCGGTGCCGACGCCTGGCCGCCGGGGCCGGGGCGTTCGGGGGAGAGCGGTGCGGGTGTGGACCCGCTCGGCGGGGCCGCCGCCTCGCGATCGGCCATGGCGCGGCGCGCGGAGCGGCTCGGCGGCAGCGTCTCGCGGCCGTTGGCGGGGCTCGGCGTGCTCTCCGTGGCGGACGCCCCCTCGCCGCCGCGGGCGAGGGACCTTCGCAGCCCTCGGGCCGGGTTCCCGCCTCGGCCCGGTGTGGCAGGCGTGGGATCCGATGCCGGTGCGCCCGCCCGGCCGGCGGCATCGGCCGACGCCTGGCGGGATGCTCGCGACTCGTGCGCGACCACGGGCAGCTTTCCGGTCAGCGCGTACCCGACCTTGACCCCCTCGGCGAAGGGGTCCGCGTCGGCTGCCTTCGACCGGGAGGTGAACATGGGCGCGGACGCGACCGTCTCGGGTGTCACGTGGTCCGGCGTGTTCCCCCGCGTGATCGAGCCGCGGTCCGCCTGGCGAGGCGACGGGAGCCCCGGCGGCAGGTGTATCACCAGGGGAGAGACGTCGAGGAAGCGGCGCCCGTCGTCGGACTTGACGACGTCCATCTTCAGCACCTCCACCGGCATGGTGGGCTGGCGCAGGAAGTCGACGGCGTTGAGGATCTCCTGGGGAGCGTTCTGACAGATGATGATGAGCCGCGCGCCTCCGCCGCTCTTCGGGCTGCTCGACTGCGTGATCGGGACGCTGTCGTAGAACTCGGCCACGTCGTGCGCGAAGCTGTGCTGCCCCCCGTGGTACCGGGCGGCCAGCTCGCCCCGCGTGAGACGTCCCGCGGCGCCCGCATGGTCGAGGGCACGCGTCAGCGTCGACTTGTCGAGATCACCGACCAGCTCCACGACGACCGGGAGGCCGGAGGCGTCGAGCGCCAGCAGATGCGGCTCGTCGGGCCCCGAGCCCTGAGCGACCGGGAACACCTGCTCGCCCAGGAGGCCGTCGATGTGTGACTCGACCACGCGATGCGCCGAGGTGTGCACCCCGGGCTCGCCACCCGCCCCGTTCCCCGAACTCTGCACGAGGAAGGGCCGCGTGGCGTCGACCTCGAACAGTGGCATAGCGGCGTTCCCCCGGATCCTCGGCCATGGTCCCGATGACCACGGTCCGCAAAATCTTACGGCGCGTGCCGTGGTGACCTGAAACACGTCTCGGTGAAGGTCCCGTGACGCTTGTCACCCGGGTACGGCACACGTCCTTGCGGCCCATGGCTCGTTCCTCGCGATGCTATGCGCCCGGTTCAGGACATGCTTTCGCCGGCCGTGAACCCGCCGGTCCGGGCGAACCCGCCGACCCGCCGCGAGACCGCCGGCCCCGGTGGTGCGGACGGTCTCGCGCCCGGTGCGCGGACGGTCTCGCGGCGGGCTCGAGGAGGCGCGTCAGCCCTGCTGTCCCGCCGCCACCGCGGCTTCGCTCTCGGGCGTGGCGGCGTCGAACATCCAGGAGATGCCGAACTTGTCCTTCAGCTGGCCGTAGAAGTCGCCCCACGGCGCCTTCTCGAAGGGAAGGATGTCGCTGGCGCCGTCGGACAGCTTCTCGAAGGCCGCGGCGATGTACTCGTGGTCGGCGGACGAGCCGGTGAGCGCGACGGTGACCCCGGCGGTCGGTGCGGCGTAGGGCGGCATGCCCTCCACGTCGGGTGAGTCCGCGGCCATGAGGGTCAGGCCGTTCGGCGTCTCGAGCTGCCCGTGCATGACGAGATTCCCGTCCACGTTCTCCATGCCCGGTGCGGGCATGTCACCGAACGCGCTGATGTCCAGGTCGCCGCCGAGCACCGACTGGTAGAACTCGAGGGCGGCGCGAGCCTCGGTCCGGAAGCTGAGATAGGGGTTGAGCTTGGTCATGATCGTCTCCTCCCGCCGCCGGTGACCGACGGCGTGGTGCGTGTGGACGCAGGATGGACCGGCAGGATTCTGCAGACTCATCGGTACGGCACCGAATTCCCTGATGCGGCCGACTCCTCGGTGCGGCCGGTCCGTTTCCACGGTAGGTGGGCACACCGACATCGACGAGCGGAGCGCCAACGCCCCTGGTCCGATCCCGGCGGCCCGGCCGGGCTCCTACGTCCCGGCGAGGAACTCGCCGACGATGGGGGCGAGCTGGTCGCCTTCCACGAGGAAGCCGTCGTGACCGTAGTCGCTGGTGATGATCCGCAGGGGATCGGCGTGCGGGATGCCGCGCACCAGGCGGGCCGACTGCTCGGGCGGGAAGAGCCGGTCGGAGTCCACCGCGACGACCAGGGTCCGCGTCGAGATCCCGGAGAGCGCCAGCTCCACACCTCCGCGGTCCCGGCCCAGGTCGTGGGAGTTCATGGACTGCGTCAGCACCACGTAGGAGTTCGCGTCGAACCGCCGCGCCAGCTTGTCCCCGTGGTGGTCCAGGTACGACTGCACGGCGAACCGGCCGCCGTCGAACGGGTTCTCGCCGCCCTGCGGCAGGCGGCCGAACCGGGTGTCGAGCTCGGACGAGGTCCGGTACGTCGCGTGCGCGATCTGCCGCGCGATGGCGAGACCGCGGTGCGGACCCGCGTCGTCGGGGGCGTCGTAGTAGTCACCGTCACGGAATCCCGCGTCGGCACGGATCGCGGCGAGCTGCGGGTGAGACCAGGCGATCTGGTCACCGCCCACCTGAGCCGTCGTCGCGATGGCGGCGACGTTCCGCACCTCCACGCCCGCCTCCGGGCCCTGGACGGCCCATTCGAGCGCGCGCAGGCCGCCCATCGAGCCGCCGATGACCAGTTCCCAGCCGTCGATCCCGAGAGCGCGGGCCAGTGCCACCTCGACCGCCACCTGGTCGCGGGTCGTGACGAAGGGGAACCGCCCGCCCCACGGCTGACCGTCGGGCGCCGTGGACGCCGGCCCCGTCGTTCCCTGGCAGCCGCCGAGCGCGTTCGGCGCGACGACGAAGTACCGGTCGGTGTCGACGGGGAGACCGGGACCGACGAGTTCCCGCCACCAGCCGGCCGTCCGGTGCCCGGGGCCGGCATCGCCCGTCACGTGGCTGTCACCGGTGAGTGCGTGCAGCACGAGGACGGCGTTGGAACCGTCCGGTGAGAGCTCGCCCCAGGTCTCGTACGCGACCCGCACGGCAGGGAGCCGCCCGCCCGCTTCCAGCTCGAAGGCGCCGAGATCGGCGAACCGGCGTCGTCCGGGCTCATCGCCCTCCCGCCAGGCGCCGGTCGCGGGGATCGGTGCCTCACCGGGCGCGCGCGGTGGCGCGGCGGGTGCGCTGAGGCCGGTCGCGAACGGCGGGAACGGGACGTCGATCTCGGGGCCGGGTACGGCGGGGACGTGGTGTGCCTCGATCGTCAAGGGACTCTCCTGCGGCTCTCGTGCGGGGTGGGAAGCGAGGGCGCGCACGCCCGCAGGCGTCAGGGTGCGCTGGTGTCAGCTGCACATTCGACGAGTCATGCGCCGCACGCTACCGCGCGGGCAGGCCTGCGGGGAACCCGCGGTCGCATGCTGAGACCAGCATCCGAGACGTGTCGTGCGCTGTCCCCCGTCGCCCGACGAGGCGCCTTTCGGCGTGCGCAATCCGAGAAGTCGGGTGAGCCTGATGGAGGTGCAGGTGATGTGCAAGACGACACGCCGTCGTACACAAGACATGCGCAGCGGTCGGGCGTCATGTGCTGTGTGGCCTGAGCAGGGGGTTGAACATGGCGTCGGAGACTGCGAGCACGAAGCCCGAAGCGATCGGGCACGTGGCGACATGGTGGATCAGCGGCGGCCGGGAGCGCGTGGGCCATCTGGGCTGGCGTGTCCTGGCGGTGCTGGTCCTCGTGATCGCGCTGGTCCTTCCCTGGGGACCGGTCGCGACGGCCGACGACGTCCGCCCGCCGGACGGTCCGACGGCGCAGGAGGCGGCCGAGGCGCGGGACGCGGTCCGTGCCGGAGAACTCGATGTCGCGCAGGCCGAGGCCGCCCTGACGGGTCTGCGCCAGGAACTCGAGGACGCACAGATCCGGGTGCAGGTGGCAGCCGCTGATCACGAGGACGCCGTCGCGGCCCTCGACGCGGCGGAGGCCGAGGTGCGGAAGGCCCGCGAGGCGGCGGAGCGGGCCGGTTCCGCCGAGGCGGAGGCCCGGTCGGCCCTCGCCGCCGTGTACCGGGCCGCGCAGCGTGCCGGCGGGTCGGCGGAGGCCTTCGGACCGCTCGAACTGCTCCTCGAGGCGGAGGACGTCGACGACATGATCGGCCAGGAAGCTGCCGAGCGTGCGGTACGCCGGAAGCTGTCCGCCGCGCTCGACGAGTACTCCGCCGCGCGAGCCAGGTCGGAGTCGGCGGACGCCCGATGGACCGCGGCCCGGGAGGCCCGTGAGACGGCGGAGGCGGAGGCCGAGGCGGCGTACGCGGCGGCCCGGCGGGCCGTCGCCGATCTGGCGGAGCGTACCGAGGCGGCTGAGCGAGACCGGGCGATCCTGCTCGAACGTCTCGCGGACCTGCGGGACACGAGTATCCGGATCGAGCGCGAGCGTGAGCGCGTGCGTGCCGAGGAGGAGCGCGCCGCCCGCGAGGCCGAGGCGCGGGCGGCGCTGGAGGCGGAGCGAGGAGGCTCCGGGGCGTCCGGAACGGATGAGGACTCTGCCCGCGAGCCGGGCGGTGGCGGCCGGGACGGGGACTCCGCCGGGGAACCGCCGTCGGGCGAGAGCCCGCCGGAGCCGGATCCCGGAGGCGGGCTCGAACCCGAACCGGAACCGGATCTTCCGCCCGGCTCGGGGACGGCGCCCGAACCGCCGGCGCCCGACCCGTCCGACCCTTGGCTGGGTACCGCCGCGCAGGGAGAGGCGGCGGTGGCGTGGGCGCGGACCAGGATCGGCTCGCCGTACCTGCTGGGCGGCAGCGGCCCGACGGCGTACGACTGCTCCGGGCTCACGTCCGAGGCGTGGAGGTACGCGGGGCAGTGGATCACCCGGACGTCGCGCTCGCAGTACCTCGCCGTGACCAGGATCGGCTACGACACGCTCCGGCCCGGCGACCTGATCTTCTACGGGACGGATCCGGCGGACCCGCAGAGCATCTACCACGTGGCGATGTACACCGGCGGAGGCCGGATGATCGAGGCCGTGATGCCGGGCGTGGCACTTCGCGAGACGGACCTGCGGTTCTCGGGCGCGATGCCCTACGCCGGCCGGCCCTAGTGCTTGTAGTAGCCCGTCTCCTTGGCGCGCTGGAACGAACGCTCGATCTCGGCCTCGGCCTCGGCGCGACCCGTCCAGTGGGCGCCCTCGACGGACTTGCCCGGCTCCAGGTCCTTGTAGACCTCGAAGAAGTGCTGGATCTCGAGTCGGTGGAAGTCCGAGACGTCATCGATGTCCTGGCGCCAGGCGGCCCGCTGGTCGCCCGTCGGCACGCACAGCACCTTGTCGTCGCCGCCGGCCTCGTCGCGCATGCGGAACATGCCCAACGCGCGGCACTTGATCAGGCAGCCGGGAAAGGTGGGCTCCTCCAGCAGCACCATGGCGTCCAGGGGATCGCCGTCCTCGCCGAGGGTGCCCTCGATGAAGCCGTAGTCGTCGGGGTAGCGCGTGGAGGTGAAAAGCATGCGGTCGAGGCGGATACGTCCGGTCTCGTGGTCGACCTCGTACTTGTTCCGCTGGCCCTTGGGGATCTCGATCGTGACGTCGAACTCCACGCCTCGTGCTCCACTTCTTCGAATGGGTCGCCCCAGGCGATGGCGCCCCGGTGCGGCTGGCTCGCGGCGGCGGCGCCGCGCTCGTCAAGTCTGCCATGGGGAGGTGTCCCGACCGGTCCGAGTGGCGAACATGTGGCGAGTCCCACTCGGCGGATTCGGCATAATGCGGGCTGGGTGGGCTGGTCACGACACGGGCTTTGCTTCCCCTAGGCTTGGCTGTGGGTTCAGCATGACGATGAGGGGAAGCCGATGACCAGGTCAGCGCGGCCGGGTACCGCGGTCGTGGTGCTCCTGGGGCTGCTGGGAGGCTACCTCGCGTTCGACGCGCTCGACGTCGTACCCGGGATGCTGACCACGGCCGAACCCTGGCCCGAGGCCGCACCCTTCCCCACGGCTCCGGGAGCCGTCGAGGCGCCCCCGCCCGAGACCGTCTTCCCCGTGCTGCCGCAGTCGGCGCCCGTGCCGGACGCGGACGACATCCAGAGCGAGGTGGCGGACCTCGTCGGGGACGACCGGCTCGGCTCGCGTGTCGGAGTCGTCGTCGCGGACGCCATCACCGGGGAGACGCTCGGTGCGTCCGACGAGGACCAGCTCATGACCCCGGCCTCGGCGCAGAAGATCCTCACCGGCGTCGCGGCGCTGTCCTCACCCCTCGCGGACCGGACCCTCGCCACGACCGTCGTCCGCAGCGAGGACACGCTCACGCTCGTGGGCGGCGGGGACATGATGCTCGCCGCGGGAAAGGGCAAGCCGGAACAGGTGAACGGGCATGCCGGCCTCGCCGACCTCGCCGACCAGGTGGCCGCCACGCTCCGGGCCGACGGCACGAGCCAGGTCCGGCTCACGATCGACGACACCCTGTTCAGCGGCCCCGCCATCGCGCCCGCGGTGCCGAGCGCGAACATGGCGTACATCGGAGAGGCCGCCCCGCTCGGCGTGAACATCGGACTCGCCGGCGACTCCTACAGCCCCAGCGGCCCCTGGGCCCCCGACCCCGCGCGACGCGCCGGCGAGATCTTCGCCGGCCACCTGCGTGACCGGGGCGTGGAGGTCAGGACGGTGACCCGTGGGACGGCGCCCGAGAGCGCCGAGAAGATCGGTGAGGTGCGGTCCGCGCCGGTGGCCGAGATCACCGAGTTCTTCCTGCACACCTCCAACAACACGATGACCGAGGTGATCTGCCGGCTCGTCGCGGTCGAGGCGGGCGCACCGGGCTCCAACGAGGCCGGCACGGAGGCCGTCACGGCAGCGGTCGAGGAGCTCGGCGTCGACCTGGACGGGGCCGACCTCAAGGACTGCTCCGGTCTCGGCGACGGCTCCCGGCTCAGCGCGAGGCAGCTCGCCGATGTCGTCCGGCTGACGATCGACCCGGCCCATCCCGAACTCCGCGACGTCGCCGTAGGGATGCCGGTCGGAGGGCTGAACGGCACCCTGTACGACCGGTTCCGGGGCGACAACCCCGCACGTGGGCTCGTGCGGGCCAAGACCGGGAGCCTGAGCAAGACACGCGCGCTCGCGGGCACCGTTGTCACCGCCGACCAGCGGCAGCTCGTCTTCGTCGTCCTCGCCGACTCCATCCCGGACTACGCGGAGGGTGCGGTGCCGGTCTACGACGCGTTCGTCGGCTCGCTCGCGGCCTACTCCGTCGCGGCCTGACGCAGTCCCGTCCGGGCAGGCGCCCCCCCGGGCGTCCGTGGCCGTGTCGTCCATCACCTACGGTGGAGCGGTGAAGCCCATCGCGCACGCGTCCTCGACAGCGACCGGCCGACCCGCCGTCGACTGGCCCGCGGCCGCCCGCATCGCGGCCCGGCTCGCCCCACCCGGCCCCGTCGCCCCGCGCCAGCGGCTGCACGACCTGGTCGGAGGGCTGCGGGAGGCCGCCGGCACCGCGGTCGACCACGTGCGCGAGGTCACCCGCATGGCGCCCGACGGCGTCCCCGCGTCCGTCGTGGTCGTCGACCGCGCCTCGTGGGCGCGAGCGAACACGCAGTCGATGGCCACCATGGTCGACGGTATCGAGGACGCCGTCCCGCGGGGTCTCGCGCCCGCGGTCCAGGCGGCGGGGGCCGCCGAGGTGGGCGCGGTGCTCGCGCTCCTCAGCGGGCGCGTGCTCGGCCAGTACGACCCGTACGTGCCAGGGGGCGGACCCGGACGCCTCCTGCTCGTGGCGCCGAACGTGCTCCAGGCCGAGACGTCGATGGGCGTGCCGGCTCGTGACTTCCGCCTGTGGGTGTGCCTGCACGAGCAGACCCACGCCTGGCAGTTCGCCGCCGCGCCGTGGCTCGCCGACCATCTGCGTGACCGCACCAGGGACCTCGTCACCGAACTGACCCGCACCTCCGCCGAACTCGCGAAGGCGCGGATCGACCACAAGCTCGCGGTGGTCGGCAGAGCCGTGCTCGATGCCCTGCGAGGCCGGGGCGACACCCTCGTCGACGGCTTCCTCACGCCCCGGCAGAAGGACGCGCTCGCCGACATCACCGCGGTCATGGCGCTGCTCGAGGGGCACGCGGACGTGATGATGGACGCCGTCGGACCGTCCGTGGTTCCGTCGGTACGCCGGATCCGTGCCCGCTTCGAGCGGCGGCGCGACGGCGAGGGCAGACCCGCGTTCGACGTCGTGGTCCGGCGGCTGCTGGGGATGGACGCGAAGCTCGCCCAGTACCGCGACGGAGCGACCTTCGTACGGGCCGTGGAACGTGCCGTCGGCCGCGACGGCCTCAACGCCGTCTGGGCGGCGCCGGGGAACCTCCCGGACGCGCGCGAGATCTCGGACCCGCGCGCCTGGGTCCGCCGCGTCCACGGCTGAGCGGGAAGCCGACAGTGGCCCAGATCGATCCGGCCGTGAGGCGGGCGCGGAGTGCCGTGCGCGGCGTTCTCGCCGGACTGCCCGCCGGGTCGTTGGTACTCGTGGCCTGCTCGGGCGGGGCCGACAGCCTCGCTCTCGCGGCGGCGCTCGCGTACGAGGCGCCTCGTGCGGGACGGTCGGTGCGCGCCCGGGCGCACGGGGTGCGGGCCGGGGCGGTCGTCGTCGACCACGGCCTGCAGGAGGGGTCCGACGACGTCGCCGCGCGCGCGGCCGAGCAGTGCCGTGGTCTCGGGCTGGACCCGGTGGTGGTGCGCCGGACCGCGCCCACCGAGCGGATGGGCGTGACCGGTGGGCGCGTGCCGGGAGGTCCCGGGCCCGAGGCCGCCGCGAGAACGGCGCGGTACGGGGTGCTGGAGCAGGTCACGGCGGAGACCGGCGCAGAGGTCGTGCTGCTCGGCCACACCCTTGACGACCAGGCCGAACAGGTTCTGCTCGGTCTCGCGCGCGGGGCGGGGGCGAGGTCGCTCGCGGGAATTCCGGCCGAGCGGGGGAGGTACCGGCGCCCGTTCCTCGGACTGCGGCGCACGGACACGGAGGCCGTCTGCGCGGCGTCGGGCCTCGACCACTGGGTGGACCCGACGAACCTCGTCCCGGGCCCGGGACGGGCCGGCGACCCGGGGGACGTCGGTGCCGCGCCGTTGCGGTCGCAGGTCCGCGGGATCGTGATGCCGGTGCTGGAGGACGTGCTCGGCCCCGGCGTCGCGGAGGCACTGGCCCGCAGCGCGAGCCAGCTCCGTGACGACGCCGACGCGCTCGACGCCCTGGCGGCGGACCTGCTGGCCGAGGCGCGCGTCCGGGACGTGGGCGAGTCACCACCGGACGGCACCGGGGGTGCGCTCGGCGCGGGTGACGTCGTTGTGCTCGACGTCACCGTGCTCGCGTCCGTGCCCGCGGCGGTCCGGCGCCGGGCACTGCGTCTCGCGGCGCACGAGGTCACCGCGGCTCCCACGACGGCGCGGCACGTCGAGGCGCTGGACGCGCTCGTCGTGGCCTGGGGCGGGCAGGGGCCCGCCCACCTGCCCGGTGGCGCACGGGTGGAGCGCGCGTGTGGCAGGCTTTTCCTGCGCCGTGAGCGTGCGTAGATCACCAACCCTGGAGCGAGCAGTGGACCAGTCCGACGTCGGCACCGACCTCGAGAAGATCCTCCTCAGCGAGGAGGACCTCGGCAAGAAGCTGGACGAGATGGCGGCGAAGATCGACGAGGACTACGCGGGCCGCGACCTGCTCCTCGTCGGCGTGCTGAAGGGCGCCGTCATGGTGATGGCCGACCTGTCGCGGCGCCTGCACCATCCGATCACGATGGACTGGATGGCGGTGTCGAGCTACGGCTCGGGCACGAAGTCGTCCGGCGTCGTCCGCATCCTCAAGGACCTGGACTCCGACCTCAGCGGGCGGAACGTGCTCATCGTCGAGGACATCATCGACTCCGGCCTGACGCTGTCCTGGCTGGTGTCGAACCTGAGGTCGCGCGGGCCGGCGTCGGTGGAGATCGCGGCCATGCTGCGCAAGCCGGACGCCGCGCAGACCGACGTCGACGTGAAGTACCTGGGGTACGACATCCCGAACGAGTTCGTGGTGGGCTACGGCCTCGACTATGCCGAGAACTATCGGAACCTGCCGTTCGTTGCCACTCTGGCGCCGCACGTGTACAGCGGCTGACGAAGGTCGGCGCGGTGGAGGGCGAGGAACGAGCCGTCCGCCCGGAGTGACCGGACCACGCCGGGAAGCCCGCCGCGCGGCGCCGCGGTGAGCGTGTCGCGCTCTCGGCGAAACGTGACGGGAACCCTCAGGGTTTCCGTGTAGTTTCAAACGAACAACACTTGCTCGCGGCTGACGAAGGCGCGGCGAAGGGCACCGGCCGAGGAACGACGCCGGAGCCCGCAGCCCGACAAGGAAGCCGCGAATCCAACACAGCGGAGGGATGCGGGGCCTCACCCCGTCACCGATGAACATCAAGAAGTTTCTGAGCGGGCCGATCATCTGGGTGATCCTGGCCCTCGTCGTGCTCTCGTTGGCACTGACCTCCCTGCTGCAACCGCAGGTCTCGCGGATCACCACGGCTCAGGGTCTGGAGTTGCTGAACGGCGACACCGTCACCCGGGCGCTCATCGTGGACGGCGAGCAGCGGGTCGAGCTCGAGCTCTCCGAGGACTTCACCGCCGAGGAGGGTGAGCAGCAGGAGGAGGTCGAGCACGGGAGAAGCGTCGAGTTCTTCTACGTGCAGCCGCAGGGCGAGGAGATCGTCGACGCCGTCAAGGAGGCCGACCCGGAGCTCGGCTACAACTCCGAGGTGCCGCAGCCGAGCTTCTGGGGTTCGATGTTCTCGGTGCTGATCCCGTTCCTCGTGATCGGCCTGCTGTTCTGGTTCCTGCTGTCCCGCATGCAGGGCGGCGGCAACCGGGTCATGGGCTTCGGCAAGTCCAAGGCCAAGCTGATCAGCAAGGACATGCCGCAGGTGACCTTCGCCGACGTCGCCGGCGTGGACGAGGCCGTCGAGGAGCTCCAGGAGATCAAGGAGTTCCTGCAGGAGCCCGCCAAGTTTCAGGCCGTCGGCGCGAAGATCCCGAAGGGCGTGCTGCTCTACGGTCCGCCCGGCACCGGCAAGACCCTCATCGCCCGCGCCGTCGCCGGCGAGGCCGGCGTGCCGTTCTACTCGATCTCCGGCTCGGACTTCGTCGAGATGTTCGTCGGTGTGGGTGCCTCCCGCGTGCGTGACCTGTTCGAGCAGGCGAAGCAGAACTCCCCGGCGATCATCTTCGTGGACGAGATCGACGCCGTCGGACGCCACCGCGGCGCCGGTATGGGCGGCGGGCACGACGAGCGCGAGCAGACGCTCAACCAGATGCTGGTCGAGATGGACGGCTTCGACGTCAAGACCAACGTCATCCTGATCGCCGCGACCAACCGCCCGGACATCCTGGACCCGGCGCTGCTCCGCCCGGGCCGCTTCGACCGGCAGGTGGCCGTCGAGGCCCCGGACCTCAAGGGCCGCGAGGCGATCCTCGAGGTGCACGCCGCCGGCAAGCCGATGGTCGACGAGGTCGACCTCAACGCCGTCGCCCGCAGGACCCCGGGCTTCACCGGTGCCGACCTGGCCAACGTGCTCAACGAGGCGGCGCTGCTCACCGCACGCAGCGGCGCCCAGCTCATCGACGACCGTGCCCTCGACGAGGCCATCGACCGCGTGGTCGCCGGCCCGCAGAAGCGCACGCGCGTGATGAACGACAAGGAGCAGAAGATCACCGCGTACCACGAGGGCGGGCACGCGCTGGTCGCGGCCGCCATGCGGTACACGGACCCGGTGACCAAGGTGACCATCCTGCCGCGCGGCCGTGCCCTCGGCTACACGATGGTCATGCCCACGGAGGACAAGTACTCCGTGACCCGCAACGAGCTGCTGGACCAGCTGGCGTACGCGATGGGTGGACGGGTCGCCGAGGAGATCGTGTTCCACGACCCCACGACCGGCGCGGGGAACGACATCGAGAAGGCGACCGGCACCGCCCGCAAGATGGTGACCGAGTACGGCATGAGCGAGCGGGTCGGCGCGATCAAGCTCGGTTCCGGCAACGGGGAGCCGTTCCTCGGGCGCGACTACGGTCACGAGCGTGACTACTCGGAGGCCGTGGCGGGCATCGTCGACGAGGAGGTCCGCCGGCTGATCGAGGCCGCGCACGACGAGGCGTGGGAGGTTCTCACCGAGTACCGCGACGTGCTCGACGACCTGGTGCTGCGCCTCCTGGAGAAGGAGACGCTGAACCAGAAGGAACTGGAGGAGGTCTTCGCCCCGGTCGTGAAGCGTGACGCCCGCGACGTGTGGCTCTCGAGCGAGCAGCGCACGGTGCACACCCGCGGGCCGGTCTCCATGCCGGGGAAGGCCGCGCGGAACGGCGTCCCCGTCACCGGAGCCGACGTCGTCCAGGGCGAGGTCCCCGGCGGTCCGGCGGTATCCGAATGAGCTCCGCCCCGATCTCCCCGGAGGCCGCGGTCGGGCGGCCCGCGGCCGACGTCCCGCCGTACGACGCCGCACGTGTCGAGGCCGCGGTCCGGGAGCTCCTCGTCGCCGTCGGCGAGGACCCGGACCGTGAGGGCCTCAGGGACACGCCGGCCCGTGTGGCCCGCGCGTACGCGGAGACCTTCGCCGGCCTGCGGCAGGAACCGGAGGACGTGCTCACCACGACCTTCGACCTCGGTCACGAGGAGATGGTCCTCGTGAAGGACATCGAGGTCTACTCGACGTGCGAGCACCATCTGGTGCCGTTCCACGGCGTCGCTCACGTGGGGTACATCCCGAACGAGGACGGCTGCATCACAGGGCTCAGCAAGCTGGCTCGCCTCGTCGAGGTGTACGCCAGGCGGCCTCAGGTGCAGGAGCGGATGACGAGCCAGATCGCGGACTCGCTGATGAAGACCCTCCAGCCGCGCGGCGTGATCGTCGTGGTGGAGTGCGAGCACCTGTGCATGTCCATGCGCGGTGTGCGCAAGCCGGGGGCGCGAACCGTGACGTCGGCCGTGCGCGGCCAGATGCGCGATGCCGTGACACGGGCCGAGGCGATGAGCCTGATCATCGGGAAGTGACCGTGGGCGCCACCATGGACGCGCGCGACGCGGAGGTCGCCGGGCTGCCGGAGCTGTCCGGTGCGGGACGCACGCTCGTGATGGGCGTCGTCAACGTGACGCCCGACTCGTTCTCCGACGGTGGCGAGTGGTTCGAGCCGGACACGGCCGTCGCGCACGGGCTCGAGCTGCTCGGCGAGGGGGCGGACGTCCTCGACGTCGGCGGGGAGTCCACCCGTCCCGGGGCAGGGCGGGTGCCGCAGGACCAGGAGCTGGCACGGGTGCTCCCGGTGATCGAGGCCCTGGCGGCGCACGGAGCGATCGTGTCCGTCGACACCACGCGGCCCGCGGTCGCCGAGCGTGCGGTCGCCGCCGGTGCGCGCATCGTGAACGACGTCTCGGGAGGGCTCGCCGAGCCCGCCATGGCACACGTCGTGGCGGAGCTGGGTGTGCCCTATGTCGCGATGCACTGGCGTGGTCACTCCGACGTGATGGACGGACTCGAGAAGTACGACGACGTCGTCGCGGACGTTCGTGACGAACTTGCCGCCCGCATGGACGCTCTGGTGGGAGCAGGTGTGGATGCTGCGCAGATCGTGCTCGACCCCGGGCTCGGATTCGCCAAGGCCGGAGTGCTCAACTGGCCCCTGCTGGCGCACCTGGACGCCCTGGGCTCGCTGGGGCGACCGGTGCTGATCGGGGCGTCGCGCAAGCGCTTCCTCGGGCATCTGCTCGCGCGTCCGGTTCCCGGGGCCTCCGCGACGGGCGGTGACGGGCGATCGGGCGCCGGTGAGCCGGTGCCTCCGCGGGCGCGGGATGACGCCACTGCCGCCGTCTCGGCGCTCTCGGCGGCCGCGGGCGCCTGGTGCGTGCGGGTGCACGCGGTCCGCGCCTCCGCCGACGCCGTGCGTGTCGCGGCGGCCTGGGCGAGAGCGTCGGAGGACGTGACGGACAAGTCCGTGGATTCTCTCACAGACGGCCGAACGGGTGTCGGGGGACTTGCGCGGACCTGGCAGGATTCTCAAACGTGCGACGATCACGGGGGGAGCCCACGGTGACCAACTTTGCGGGAGCGGTGCCGGGTCCGGACGGACGACCACTGGACCAGATCCGGATCACGGGAGTCAACGGGCGCGGACGTCACGGCGTGCTGGCGTCGGAGCGCGCGACCGGCCAGGAGTTCCGGGCCGACGTCGTGCTGCACGTCGACACCCGGGCTGCGGCCGAGGGTGACGACCTGCGGGCCACCGTCAGCTACGCGGACGTGGCGCAGGAGGCGCACGACGTGCTCGTCGGCGAACCGGTCGACCTCGTCGAGACACTGGCCGAGCGGATCGCGGCGGTCGCGCTGGGGCACGGGCCGGTGCACGCCGTGGACGTGACCGTGCACAAGCCGCAGGCTCCGATCCCGGTCTCGTTCACCGACGTGGAGGTCTCGATCCGTCGCGATCGCGTCACGACACCGCCCGTGGTGGGTGCTGCCCCGTTCGCCGACGTGTCGGTGCCGGAGGACCGGTGGCAGGCCGAGCACGCCGACGGGAACGCATCCGCGGGGGAGTTCTCGACACCGCTCGAGCACGCCGAGGCCGCGGCGCCTGCCTCGGCGGAGGCGCCGGCGGTCGATCCCCTGACCGCGCCGATCGCCGACGTCACGGCAGGCGAGATCGCTCCCGCGGCCGAGCCGGGCGGCTGGCCGGCCGACGCCGCCGGCGCGAGCACCCCCGTGTCCGCGGAGAACCTGGTGATCCCCGAGATCGCTCCGGTCGAGCAGGCCGGTACGGCCGACTCGTTCGACACGCGTCGGGCCGAGTTCGAGCAGGCCGGTGCCCCGGAGGAGCAGCCCGGCCCCGTGGTGGAGCAGGCCGCCCCCGTGGCGGAGGCCGACGGGGACCGGCCCCAGGGAGCCGGCATGATCGACGAGGTCCCCTCGGCGGATCACGGGGCACCCGCGTTCGAGCCGCACGTGGACGCGCCCGCGCGGCCCGGTGACGACGACGCGACGGCCCTTCGCCCGGCGTACGACCCCGCGGGGGCCCACGCGCCGGTGTTCGGGGCGCCGGACGCCGGGGCGCAGACCGCGGACGACGCGGTCCCCGGCGCCGAGCAGTACCAGCCCGACCAGTACCAGCCCGAGCGGTATCACCCCGAGCAGTACCCGTCCGAGGCCTATCCGTCCGACGCCCACCAGCCCGGATTCCCGCAGGACCCTCAGCCGTCGTTCCAGCCGGGGCAGGACCACCAGGTGGCCTACGGCGAACAGGCCGACCCGGCCCTCGCGGGCCAGACCGCACAGGGGTTCGCCGGACACCCCGCACCGGTGGCCTCGGGCGGTCAGGCGGTAGCCGGAGACCGGCTGGACGAGGTCCCGGCGGAGCCCGTCGAGGTCGTCCTCGCCCTGGGCGCGAATCTCGGTGATCCGCAGGCGACACTGCGAGCCGCCGTGATGGACCTGGACCGCATCGCTGGCCTCCAGATCACGGAGGTCTCGCCACTTGCCCGCACGGCCGCGGTCGGCGGACCGGAGCAGCCGGACTACCTCAACGCGGTCGTCGTGGCGCGGACCGGCCTCGCTCCGCGCGGGCTGCTGCACGCGTGCCAGGCGATCGAGTACGCGCACGGGCGCACCCGCGAGGAACACTGGGGCCCGCGCAGCCTCGACATCGACATCATCACCTACGGGCTGCTCACGGCTGCCGCGGACGACCTCGAGGTGCCGCACCCGCGGGCCCACGAGCGGGCGTTCGTGCTGGAACCGTGGTCCCAGCTCAAGCCGGACGCGGTGCTACCGGGGCTGGGCGGCGGTCCCGTCGCGCAACTCGCGGCGACGGCCCAGGACCGGCAGGGGATCCGCTGGCTCGCGCTGGACTGGCTGACCGAGTCGAACTCGGGCGCGGACCCGACGGGCGACGTCGAGCCGCAGCCGACCGCGTCCCACCGCCCGTACGATCCGCCCGCCGAGGCGCAGCCCGCGCCGTCCGGCCCGGACCAGCACTACCCGGACCAGCAGTATCAGGACCAGCAGAGGCAGCAGGAGCCGTCGCCGCACGACCAGGGCGGCCACGGAGGCCCGAGGCAGCAGCCCGACCACGGCTCTGCCGGTCCCTATCAGCAGGCGCAGGACGGCTTCCATCCGCCGGATCCGTTCCAGCAGGGGCAGAACGGCGCGCCGCGGCAGCACCCGCAGGGTTTCGGCCCGGACGGTGCGCGTCACTCGCAGGCCTCCGGTCCCGTGCCCCCACCGGAGGAGGCGCTCGTCCCGGCGCCGCACGCTTCCGCCACGGATCATCGGGCGCCGCACACGCCGCCCGCCGCGCCGCTCGTGCCGTCCGCGGTCCGTGAGACGGCGCACCACGACCTCTCGCGGGAGCAGGTTCCGGTCGATCCGGTCCACCCCGTGTTCGCCCCCGTGCGGCCGCAGCCGGGCGATGTCCCCTTCGCCCCGGTGAACCCGGCTGCCGACCAGCACGGGGCGCAGCCCGCCGACGACCGGCCCGCCTGGGCTCCGGTCCGGAGCGACGAGCACGGACATCGCGGCTGAGATGCGGCGGACATCGGTGGCCGGGCTGGTGCTGGCCTTCGGCGTGGTCGCGGTCGTGGGCTGGCCGGTGCTGCGCGCGCTGGAAGCCAACGGCGTGTACCTGCCGATGGTGCCGTGGCTCGTCGACGTGGCGATCGTGGCTCTGGCGGGAGGGGTGTTCTGGCTCGGCTGGACCGTGCGCGCCTACCAGAAGGGCGACCGCCCGTCGCTGGACGGCCTCCGCGCTGCCCGGACCCTCGTGCTCGCCAAGGCGGCGGCTCTGACCGGTGCGCTCCTCGGCGGCTGGTACCTGGCACAGGTGCTGCTCGTCCTGCCGGACCTGGCGGTCGAGCCACGGCGGGACAAGGCGATCGCGGCGGCCGTCGCCGTCGTGTGCGCGGTGGGGCTGTCCGTCGTCGGGCTCGTCGTGGAGCGGTTCTGCCAGCTGCCGCCGTCGGACGGTGAGGAGAGCGACACGAACGGATCCACGGCGACCGCCTGATGCCTGCCCGGCGGGCAGGGACCCGCCCGCCACGGTGTCCTTCGAGTCCTGTCGCGCCCGTGCGAGGATGACAACATGACCAGCCCGTTCGACCCGGCCGACGTGACCTGGAGCCGGGTCTCGACCCGTCTGACCGCCGCACGTCTCATACCCGCCACGATCACCTTCGCCGTCCCCGTCGTGGCCGGGACGGTCCTGGCGGCAACCGTCTCGCCCTGGTTCTGGCTGCTCGCCGGGGCCTCGGTGCTGCTCCTGGTGTGGACGGCGATCGTCGTCCCGCGGCAGGTGCGCGCCATCGGCTACGCGGAGCGTGAGGACGACCTGCTCATCCGCAAGGGCATCCTGTTCCGCTCGCTCACCGTGGTCCCGTACGGGCGGATGCAGTACGTGGACGTCGAGGCCGGTCCGCTGGACCGCAAGCTCGGACTGGCGAAGGTGCAGCTCCACACCGCCTCGGTGGGTACCGACGCGCAGATCCCCGGACTGCCCCCGCAGGAGGCGGCGCGGTTGCGGGACCGCCTCGCCTCCCGTGGTGAGGCCCGGTTGGCGGGCCTGTGAACGCGCCGGGGACGACGTCGGACCCGGTGCCGGACCGGGACGCGGCGCTGCACTGGCGCCGGGTGCACCCGGTCACGCCCATGGTCCGCGGCTGGGCCGTGCTGGGTGGTGCGCTCTTCATCATCGGCCAGCAGACGCTGGACGGCGGTCCCGAGGAAGGCGGCGTCATCGGCCTCCTCACCAGCCCGTACTGGTGGACGGTCCCGCTCGGCCTCGTTCTCGTCGGCCTGATCGGATTCGGGTTCGCGGCGCTGGCCTGGCGGATGACGACGTACGCCGTGGGGGACGAGACCGTCCACCTGCGCCGCGGCGTCGTGTTCAAACAGCAACGGCACGCGCGCCTCGACCGGTTGCAGGCCGTCGACGTACGCCAGCCGCTGGTCGCGCGGCTGTTCGGGTTGAGCGAGCTCAAGCTCGAGGTGGCCGGCGGCTCCGACTCGGGCATCGCCATCGGCTACCTCCGTGACGCCGACGCGAGCGAGCTGCGCAACGAGCTCCTGGCACGAGCCGCCGGGCTCAAGAGCACCACCCCCGCCCCCGTGCGCGAGGAGCACGAGACGGCCGGCGCACCGGACCACGCCGGTCCGGGTGCGGACGCACCGGCCGCGGACGCGCCCGTGACCGCCGCCCCGGAGGCGCCCGAGCAGCCCGTCCTCGAGGTGCCGATGGGCCGGCTGATCGTCTCGCTCCTGCGCACCAGCGTGACCATCTTCTTCGCCCTCTTCATCGCCGGCCTGATCGTGACCGTCGTGGTCACCGGCACCCCGCAGGTCGTGTTCGCCGTGATCGCGCCGTTCATCGGGATCGGCGGGTACCTGTTCAACCGGTTCTCCACGGAGTTCGCGTTCCGTGTCGCGATCAGCGCGGACGGTATCCGGCTCCGGCACGGGCTGCTCGAGACGCGAGCGCAGACCATCCCGCCCGGCCGGGTACAGGCCGTGTCGATCACCCAGGGGCTGCTGTGGCGAGGCCGGGACTGGTGGCGCGTTCAGGTCAACGTCGCCGGGTACGCCGCGGACGCCGCCTCCGGCACCTCCAACGTGCTGCTGCCCGTCGGTACCCGGGACGAAGCGCTGACCGTGCTCTCCCTCGTGCTGCCGGATCTCGGCGTCGACGACCCCCGTGCCGTCCTGGAGGCGGGCCTGTCCGGCGACTCCCGCACCCCCGGCCCGTTCACCGGCAGTCCCCGTGACGCCGTCTGGGTGGACCCGATCGGCTGGCAGCGGCAGGGCTTCGCGGTGACCGGCCGCGCGCTGCTGCTGCGCAGCGGGCGGCTGTACCGCATCCTGACGGTGGTGCCGCACGAGCGGACGCAGTCGCTGGGTATCGCCGCCGGGCCGCTCCAGCGGCGGTTGGGTCTCGCCTCGTTCGAGGTGCACTCCACTCCGGGACCGGTCAGTCCCGGTGTGCACCACCTCGCGGCCGCCGACGCCGCGGAGCTGCTGGAGGAACAGGCGGCGCGGGCGCGCAGCGCGCGGGCCCAGGCCGGACCGGAACGCTGGATGGAGGGACCCCGTTGACCACACCGCCCACACCGCCCGTACCGGCCGCGGGTTCCGCGGCCAGGCCCGGCCGGCTGGGTGTCGGCGTCGTGGGCGCCGGACGGGTCGGCGCGGTCCTGGGCAGCGCGCTGCGTGCCGCGGGACACACGGTCGTCGGTGCCAGCGGCGTCTCCGAGGCGTCGCGCGAACGCATCGCGACCCTGCTGCCGGGCGTCCCGGTGTGCGAGGTCGCGCAGGTGGTCGAGCGTGCCGAACTGGTGCTGCTCGCCGTGCCCGACGACGCTCTGGAACCGCTCGTGGCCGGCCTCGCCGACACCGGGGCGTGGCAGCCGGGCCAGCTCGTGATCCACACCTCGGGCGCTGCGGGGACAGCCGTGCTGGAGCCCGCGCGTGCCGCCGGAGCCATCCCGCTCGCGGTCCATCCCGCGATGACCTTCACGGGCACCTCGTTGGATCTCGCCCGGCTGGAGGGCTGCACGTTCGCGGTGACCGCCCCGGCGGCCGTGCAGCCGATCGGGCAGGCGCTCGTCGTGGAGATCGGCGGGGAGCCGGTGATCGTGCCGGAGGAGGCACGCGTGCTCTATCACGCGGCGCTCGCGCACGGGGCGAACCACCTCGTGGTGCTCGTCGCACAGGCCGCCCAGACGCTGCGGGAGGCGGGGATCGCCGCGCCGGGCAGGGTCCTGGCCCCCCTGCTGGGCGCGGCCCTCGAGTCCGCGACACGAGCGGCGGACGCGGCCGGTGACGGGGGACCCGGCGCGATCACGGCGCTGACCGGCCCCGTGTCGCGGGGGGACGTGGGCACCGTGGAACGGCACACGGACGCCCTGGCGGGGCTCGCGGCACGCACCGGCGCGACGGACATCCCGGCCGGGTACGCCGAGCTCGCCCGTGGCGCGACACGCCGGGCCCTGGCGAGCCACCGCATCGGTGACCGGGCAGCGAGCGCGCTGCTGGACGCACTGGACCGCGTCCGCGCAGAGAGGAAGGACCACTGATGACCTCGACGACCGACGGTGCCGGAGTGGCACGGGGCGACGACACGGGTGCCGCGGGCACCGTGGCCGGTGCGAGCGACTCGCCCGGGGGCGCGGACGCAGGCAGCGCCCCGGCGCGTCCGCTGGTGGCCCGTACGCGTGAGGACCTGCGTGAGGCGCTCGTGCGGTGGACGATGTCGGCCCCGATCGCGAGCGTGGCCGGCGAGGGCCCGGCCCGGCGCGCGGTCGTCATGACCATGGGTGCGCTGCACGAGGGACACCTGGAGCTGGTGCGCCGGGCACGCGAGGAGGCCGGTGCCGGTGGCCAGGTCGTCGTGACGATCTTCGTGAACCCTCTCCAGTTCGGCGAGGGGGAGGATCTCGCCGCGTACCCACGCGACCTGGCCGGCGACCTGGAGAAGCTGGCGTCGGTCGGGGCCGACGTGGTGTTCGCCCCCGCGCCCGACACCGTCTACCCGTTCGGCGAGCCGGTCGTCCGGGTCTCGGCGGGGCGCATCGGGGAGGTGCTGGAGGGCGATTTCCGGCCCGGACACATGGACGGCGTGCTCACCGTGGTGCTCAAGCTGACGCATCTGGTACGGCCGGACGTGGCGCTGTTCGGGGAGAAGGACGCCCAGCAGCTCCTCGCGGTCCGCCGTATGGCGGCGGACCTGGATCTCGACGTCGAGATCGTGGGTGTCCCGACGGTGCGCGACCCGGACGGCCTGGCGCTGTCGTCGCGCAACGCCTACCTGTCCGGCCCGGAGCGCGAGCGCGCGCTCGCGCTGTCGCGGGCCCTGCACGCCGGGGCGGAGGCCGGCCCCCGTGGTGCCGCCGATGTGCGCCGCACGGCGTCCGACGTGCTGAACGCCGCCGACGGCGTCGAGGTGGACTACCTCGCACTCGTCGATCCGATTACCGTTGATGATGTGCCCGACGACCATTCGGGTCCCGCCCTGCTCCTCGTGGCGGCGCGGGTGGGCACGACCAGACTGATCGATAACCAGGCTGTCGAGGTATCGCCGCAGGTCACATAAGTGATTGAGGGGGCGGCGGGCACGAGAGCCCAGGAGGCACGAATCGTGAACGACACCCCGCACCGGGCGCCCGTACGCCGCCCGGCCTCGCTGCAGCGGCCGATGATGATCGCCAAGATCCACCGCGCCACGGTCACTCAGGCCGACCTGCACTATGTGGGATCCATCACGGTCGACTCCGACCTGCTGGACGCGGTGGACCTCGTCCCGGGACAGCAGGTCGACGTCGTCGATGTGACCAACGGTGCCCGGCTCACCACCTATGTGATCCCCGGCGAACCGGGTTCGGGACAGATCTGCATCAACGGCGCGGCCGCGCACCTCGTCGACCCGGGCGACATCGTCATCATCATCGGCTACGGCATGCTCTCCGACGCCGACGCGCGCACCTTCCTGCCCAACGTCGTGTTCGTGGACGCGGGAAACCGGGTCGTGGAGCGCAGTGACGAGCCCGGCCACGTCCCGGACGGTTACGACCTCACCGAGAGCGGCCTCCCGATCGAGCCTTACCAGCAGGCCGGGCTGGTTCGGACCGCGGCCGGCCGGATGGCGGGTGAGGCCGGCGACGGCGTCCCGTCGAACGGCGCATGACGCTTCCCGCCGCGCGGCTCGCGCGGGCCCTGGCCGCCCCGGAGGCAGGCTGGACCACCCGCGCGGACGCGGTGGTGGTGGGCTCCGGCATCGCCGGACTCACGGCAGCGCTCGAGCTGCGCACCCGCGTCCCACGCGTGCTGCTCGTGACGAAGGGGAAACTGTCCAGCGGTTCCACCGTGTGGGCGCAGGGCGGCATCGCCGCGGCGCTCGACCCGCAGGACACGCCCGAGGCGCACCTGCAGGACACGCTGGCCGCAGGCGGCGGTCTCTCCGACCACGACGCCGTGAAGGTGCTGGTCACCGAGGGCCCGGAGCGGGTCCGCGAACTGGTGGCGCGGGGTGCGGTGTTCGACGCCGGCCCGGGCGGGGACATCGCGCTCACCCGGGAGGGCGGCCACCGCGCCGACCGGATCGCCCACGCCGGCGGCGACGCGACCGGCGCGGAGATCTCGCGTGCCCTGGTCGCCCAGATCGAGGCGGTTCGCGACGACCCGGGCATCGAGGTCGTCGAGCACGCCCTGGTCCTCGACGTCCTCACCTCCGCGCCGACCGGCGGTGGTGTGCGCCGTGTCGCCGGGGTGACGTTGCACGTGCGGGGAGAGGGCAGCCGCGACGGCGTGGGGGCGGTTCTCGCGCCCGTGGTGATCCTCGCGACCGGAGGCATCGGACAGGTGTTCCGCTCGTCCACGAACCCGGCGGGAGCCACGGGCGACGGGATCGCGGCGGCACTGCGGGCCGGAGCCGTGATCGGCGACCTGGAGTTCGTGCAGTTCCACCCCACCGTGCTCTGGCTCGGCACGGGTGCGAAGGGGCAGCTTCCGCTGATCAGCGAGGCCGTGCGGGGCGAGGGCGCGCTGCTGCTCGACGTCGACGGCCATCGCTTCATGCCCGGGGTGCACGAGATGGCGGAGCTGGCACCGCGGGACGTGGTGGCGCATGCCATCGTCCGCCAGATGGCGGCGACCAGCGCCGACAGCGTGCTGCTCGACGTGCGGCATCTCGGCCGGCGATTTCTCGCCGGACGGTTCCCGACCATCACCCGGCGGCTCGCCGAGCTCGGTATCGACTGGTCCGAGGAGCCGGTGCCCGTGGCCCCGGCCCAGCACTACCACTCCGGTGGCGTGGTGACCGACCTGACGGGGCGTTCGTCGGTGCCTGGCCTGTACGCGGTGGGGGAGGTGGCCTGCACCGGCGTGCACGGCGCGAACCGGCTCGCGTCCAACTCGCTGCTGGAAGGACTGGTGTTCGCGCAGCGGGCGGCCCACGACGTCGCCGAGCGGTACGCGGCGGGGAACCTGTCGGATGCCCCCGAGCCGGCGGCACGGCCCGGCGGTACCGGGCTGGTCGCGGCGGTGGCGCGGTCGCGGGTGCAGAAGGCGATGTCGGACGGGTCGGGTGTGATCCGCACGGCGTCGTCGCTCGCGCGTACGGACGAGCGGCTGGCCGCGGTGCGATCGGACGCGCACGTCGCCGCCGAGGTCGTGGCCCAGCCGCAGGCGGCCGAGTGGGAGACCACCAACGTGCACCAGGTGGCGCGTGCCCTGACGCGTGCGGCCTGGCTCCGCACGGAGTCCCGCGGCGGCCACTTCCGCGCCGACCACCCGCAGCCCGACCCGGACTGGGAACGCCGCGTCCTGGTCGGCCTGGACGACGACGGCGCCCTCCGGGTGCGCTGACGCCACACCCGGGGGGCGCCGTCGACGGTTCCCGGCGATCCGGCGTGGCGCCCTGTCGGTGACGGGCGCGCGATCCGACATGATGGGCCTCATGAACGACGACGCGCAGACAGCCATCGCCGAGGTGACCGAACAGGAGACCGAACTCGTCCTGGGCACCTTCACGCACGACGACGCCTGGCGGCTGGGCACCCGGCTCATCCAGCTCGCGACCGAGCGGGACCTCCCGGTGACGATCGACATCCGCAAGGGGACGCAGCAGGTCTTCCATGCCGCGCGCCCGGGGACGACGCCGGACAACGACTCCTGGGTGGAGCGCAAGGTGCGGGTGGTCTACCGGTTCGGCGCGTCGTCGTACCTGGTGGGACTGCGGGAACGGGCGAAGGGCAGGGACTTCAACGCCACCCATGAACTCCCGCTCCAGGAGTACGCCGCCCACGGCGGGGCGTTCCCGGTGCGTGTCGCCGGGGTGGGAGTCGTCGGCGTCGTGACCGTCTCGGGGCTGGCGCAGCAGGACGACCACGCCCTGGTCGTCGAGGCGCTGCGCGAACTGGTCGCCGCGCAGGCGCCGTCCGCGTGACCTCGACGGACGGCCGGAGCATCGCACCCGTCCGGTGACTACCCTCACCACATGGGCTGGGAGTTCTGGATCGACCGAGGCGGGACGTTCACCGACATCGTCGCGCGGCACCCGGACGGGTCGCTGAGCACGCACAAGCTCCTGTCCGAGGACCCGGAACGCTACGACGACGCCGCGGTGGCCGGAATCGAGCGAGTCCTCCGGCAGGCGGGTGCGGGCCCGGCGCCCCGTTCCGTGGCGGCCGTGCGGATGGGCACCACCGTCGCGACCAACGCCCTGCTGGAACGCACCGGCGAACCCACCGTCCTGGTGACCACCCGCGGGTTCGGCGACGCCCTGCGCATCGCGTACCAGAACCGGCCGCGCATCTTCGACCGGCACATCGTGCTGCCGGAGCCGCTGTACACCCGCGTGATCGAGGTCGACGAGCGCGTCACCGCGACCGGGCAGGTGCTGCGCGAGCCCGACCTGGCCGCCGTCGAACCCGAGCTGCGCCGCGCCTACGACGACGGGTTCCGGGCCGCGGCCGTCGTCTGCCTGCACTCCCACCTCTTCCCGGACCACGAGAACCAGGTGGCCGACCTCGCCGAGCGGATCGGGTTCCCGCAGGTCTCCCGGTCCGCCGAGGTCAGCCCGCTGATGAAGCTGGTGCCGCGGGGCGACACCACCGTCGTCGACGCCTACCTGTCGCCCGTGCTGCGGCGGTACGTGGATCAGGTGGCCGGGCAGCTCACCGACGTCCCGCTGCAGTTCATGCAGTCCAACGGCGGCCTGGTCGAGGCACACCGGTTCCGCGGCAAGGACGCGATCCTGTCCGGACCGGCCGGCGGGATCGTGGGCATGGTGCGGATGTCCCGGCTGGCGAGTCACGACCACGTCATCGGCTTCGACATGGGCGGCACCTCGACCGACGTCTCCCACTACGCAGGCGAGCTGGAGCGGGTGTTCGACGCCCAGGTGGCCGGTGTCCGGCTGCGGGCACCCATGCTCGACATCCACACCGTCGCGGCAGGCGGTGGCTCGATCCTGCACTTCGACGGCAGCCGGTACCGAGTCGGCCCGGACTCGGCGGGCGCCTGGCCAGGACCCGCGTGCTACCGCAACGGCGGCCCCCTCACGGTCACCGACGCGAACGTGCTGCTGGGCAGGGTGCGTCCCGAGCACTTCCCCGCCGTGTTCGGGCCGACAGGCGACCAGCCGCTGGACGCCGACGTCGTGCGGCGGAAGTTCGCGGCGCTCGCGGCCGAGATCGGCGACGGCCGCACGCCCGAGCAGGTCGCCGAGGGATTCCTCGCGGTGGCCGTGGCGAACATGGCCGGCGCCGTGAAGAAGATCACGGTCCGCAAGGGGCACGACGTCACCCGCTACGCCCTGACCACCTTCGGGGGCGCGGGCGGGCAGCACGCCTGCGCCGTCGCGGACTCGCTCGGCATCGAGACGGTCCTGGTACCGCCCATGGCCGGTGTGCTGTCGGCGCTCGGCATCGGTCTGGCCGACACGACGGTGATGCGTGAGCAGTCGGTCGGGGCGGCGTTGTCCGACGACGCGCTGCCGCGGCTGCGCGAGACGGCCGACGCGCTGGAAGCCGCCGCCCGCGCGGACCTCGTGGAGCAGGGCGCGGTGGACGACGCCTGCCGCGACGCGCCTCCCGTCGTCGTCACCCGCACCGTTCATCTCCGCTACGACGGGACGGACACGACCGTCCCGGTGCGGTTGGCGAGCGCCGGGACGATGGTCGCCGAGTTCGAGGCGGCACACCGGAGCGTGTACTCCTTCCTGCTGGACCGGCCACTGATCGCGGACGCGGTGGCCGTCGAGGCCGTGGCGCCGTCGGCGGTGGACGCCGACCTGCGTCCCGGTCCGGTCGGTACCCCGGTGCACGATCGGCGCAAGGACGTGCCGGCCACCGGCGCGGGCCCCGGTCACGGGGCCGACCGGTCCGGCGAGGACCCCGCGGCCGACGGTGCGAGGGCACAGCCGTCGGGCGCGGACGGGGCGGACGGTGTGTCCGTGCGGGTCTTCGCCGCGGGTCGATGGCGGGACGCGCCGCTGCGGCGGCGGGAGGATCTGATGCCCGGCGAGGCCGTGTCCGGGCCCGCCGTCGTCACCGAGGCGAACGCGACGACCGTCGTCGAACCCGGGTGGCGGGCCGAGGCGACCGCAGAGGGGCACCTCGTGGTCCGCCGGGCCACCCCGCGCGCCGACGCGCGCGTCTCGGCCGAGGCCGACCCGGTGATGCTGGAGATCTTCAACAACCTGTTCATGTCGATCGCCGAGCAGATGGGCGCCCGCCTGGAGGCGACGGCGCAGTCGGTGAACATCAAGGAGCGGCTCGACTTCTCCTGCGCGATCTTCGACCCCGACGGCAACCTCGTGGCGAACGCGCCGCACATGCCCGTGCACCTGGGGTCGATGGGCACCACCGTACAGGAGGTCATCGCCCGCCGCCGGGGGACGATGCGGCCCGGCGACACGTACGCGGTCAACGACCCGTTCCACGGCGGCACCCACCTGCCGGACGTCACGGTGATCACGCCGGTGTTCCGCGAGGGCGCCGGGGAGGTGCCGGGCGCCGGCGTCGCGGCGGCGACCCGCGAGGAGGCCCCAGACGCGCACGCCGGCCGCGCGGGTTCCGGCGGCGGCGTGACCGGCGGTGAGACGCCCGGCGACGAGATCCTGTTCTACGTCGCCTCGCGCGGCCACCACGCCGAGATCGGCGGGATCACGCCGGGCTCGATGCCCGCCACCAGCACGGAGATCCACGAGGAGGGCGTGCTCCTCGACAACTGGCTGCTGGTCGGCGACGGGCGGATGCGGGAACAGGAGACCCGCGAGCTGCTCACGGCGGCGCGCCACCCGTCCCGCGACCCCGAGACCAACCTGGCGGACCTGCGCGCGCAGATCGCCGCAGGCGCCAAGGGCGTGGAGGAGATCGGCGCGATGATCCGGCACTTCGGTCTCGACGTCGTGCAGGCCTACATGCGCCACGTGCAGGACAACGCGGCCGAGGCGGTCCGCCGGGTCGTCGACACGCTGTCCGACGGCGAGTTCACCTACGAGACCGACCACGGCGCCACGATCGCCGTGCGCGTGACGACGGACCACGAGCGGCGCCGGGCGACGATCGACTTCACCGGGACGTCGCCCCAGGTGGCGTCCAACTTCAACGCCCCGTCCTCGGTGGCCGTGGCGGCGGTGCTGTACGTGTTCCGCACGCTGGTCGACGACGACATCCCGCTCAACGACGGCTGCCGCCGCCCGCTGGACGTCGTGATCCCGCCCGGCACGCTGCTGTCACCGGAGTACCCGGCGGCCGTGGTGGCGGGCAACGTGGAGACGAGCCAGGCCGTCACGGGAGCTCTGTACGGGGCCCTCGGCGTGCAGGCCGAGGGTTCGGGCACGATGAACAACGTCACGTTCGGCAACGCGGACCACCAGTACTACGAGACGGTGGCGTCCGGCTCGGGTGCGGGCGAGGGGTTCGGTGGGGCGTCCGCCGTGCAGACCCACATGACGAACTCGCGGCTCACCGACCCCGAGGTGCTGGAGACACGCTTCCCGGTGCTGGTGCGGGAGTTCTCGGTACGTGGGGGATCGGGCGGCGCGGGCCGGTGGCGCGGGGGAGACGGCGTCGTACGGGCGCTGGAGTTCCGGGAACCGATGACGGCGAGCCTGCTGACCGGTCACCGCGTCGTCCCGCCGTACGGCATGGCGGGCGGAAAGCCGGGCGCGTTGGGCCGCAACGCGGTCCTCCGGAAGGGCGCCGACGACGCCGAACCGCTGGCCGGCCGGGACACGGTGAACCTCACCCCCGGCGACACGCTGATCCTGCAAACCCCGGGCGGCGGCGGCTTCGGCAGCCCCTTCGCCCGGTGAGGCGATGTGGTCGGTCCGTTGTCCTTGCGGTCGGTCCCTCAAGGTGCCGACCGCAAGGACAACGGACCGACCGCTCGGCAGCGGACCGTTAGGTTGTGGGGATGAGGATCTCCGGTGCCGTGCCGTCCGTCGTCGAGCCGGGGCTCGATCCCGCGTGGATCTCGCGCACCGTCGCCGTCGCGCTCGACGAGGATCTCGGGCCGGCTCCCGGGCGGGACGTGACGACGCAGGCGACGATCCCGCGGTCCGCCACCGGCGTCGCGGACCTCCTGGCGCGCGAGGACGGGACCGTCGCCGGGCTCGTCGTCGTCCCCGAGACGTTGCGCCAGGTCGCCGAACGCCTCGGCCTCCCCGTCCCGGAGGTCACCTTCCCGGCCCGCGACGGGGACGACGTCGGGGGTGGCCGGGTCCTCGCGACCGTGACGGGCCCCGCCCAGGTGCTGCTGGTCGCGGAGCGGACCATGCTGAACCTCGCTTCCCGTGCGTCCGGTGTGGCGACCGCCACCCGGGCCTTCACCCGGGCGCTGGAGGGGACGGGCGCCCAGGTGCTCGACACCCGCAAGACCACACCCGGCCTGCGCGCCCTGCAGAAGTACGCGGTCCGGGCGGGGGGCGGCACCAACAAGCGCATGGGCCTGTACGACGTCGCCATGGTCAAGGACAACCACGTCGTCGCCGCAGGGTCGGTCGCCGGGGCCGTCGCCGCCGTCCGTGCGGCGTTCCCGGAGGTGGACGTCCAGGTCGAGGCCGACACGACCGAACAGGCGATCGAGGCCCTCGGTGCGGGCGCGGACTTCCTGCTGCTCGACAACATGCCGGTCCCCGTCCTCGCGGAGACCGTGAGAGCGGTGCGCGACCGTGAGGGGCGGGACGGGATCCCGGCGCACGTCGAGCTGGAGGCCACGGGGAACCTCACGCTGGACCGGGCGCGCGAGGTCGCGGCGACCGGTGTCGACTACCTGAGCGTGGGAGCGCTGACGCACAGCGCCCCCATCCTGGACCTGGCCCTGGACCTCCGGGCCTGAGCGGTCGGGGGCCACGGCGCTGCGCCGATAGAATCTCTGCGTGACTTCCGAGACCACCGCGACCCATCCCGCGCCCGAGACCGACGACCTGCCCGAGCAGACCCGCGTCCGGCGCGAGAAGCGCGAGCGGATCCTCGCCCGGGGGGATGCCGCCTATCCGGTGAACCTCCCCGTCACGCACACCGTCGCCGAGATCCGCGCGAACTACGGCCACCTGGAGGCCGGCGAGGAGACCGACGACATCGTGGGCGTCGCCGGGCGCGTCGTCTTCCTCCGCAACACCGGCAAGCTGTGTTTCGTCGCCCTTCAGGACGGCGAAGGGCATCGGCTGCAGGCCATGCTCAGCCAGAAGGTCGTGGGCGAGGAGAACCTCGCGAACTTCAAGGCCGACGTGGACCTGGGCGACCACCTCTTCGTGCACGGCCGTGTCGGCGCCTCCAAGCGCGGCGAGCTGAGCGTCTTCGCCGACGAGTGGCGCATGGCGGCCAAGGCGCTGCGGCCCCTGCCGGTGCTGCACAAGGACCTGTCCGAAGAGGCGCGGGTGCGCCAGCGGTACGTGGACCTGATCGCACGCCCGGCGGCTCGTGACATGGTGCGCCTGCGCGCCGGTGTCATGCGGTCGTTGCGCGACAACTTCCACCGTCGCGGCTTTCTCGAGGTGGAGACGCCGATGCTGCAGACCGTCGCGTCCGGTGCGTCGGCCCGCCCGTTCTCCACGCACATGAACGCCTACGACATGGAGCTGTTCCTCCGGATCGCACCGGAACTGTTCCTGAAGAAGGCTGTCGTCGGCGGTGTGGAGAAGGTCTTCGAGATCAACCGCAACTTCCGTAACGAAGGCGCGGACTCGTCGCACTCCCCGGAGTTCGCGATGATCGAGGCCTACGAGGCGTACGGCGATTACGACACGATCGGAGCGCTCACCCAGGATCTTGTCCAGACGGCGGCCCAGGACGTGCTCGGGAGCACCGTCGTGACCCTTGCGGACGGCCAGGAATACGACCTCGGCGGCGAGTGGGCGCAGATCACGATGTATGGCTCACTGTCCGAGGCCGTCGGCGAGGAGATCACGCCCGAGACAGGTGTTGAACACCTGACCAAGCTCGCGGACAAGGCGGAGATCTCCTTCGACCCCAAGAAGGCGAATCACGGCAAGCTCGTCGAGGAGCTGTGGGAGCACTACGTCGGTGACACGTTGTATGCCCCGACGTTCGTGCGCGACTTCCCGGTGGAGACCTCTCCGCTCACCCGAGAACACCGGAGTATTTCCGGCCAGGTGGAGAAGTGGGACCTGTACGTGCGTGGTTTCGAGCTCGGTACGGGTTACTCGGAGCTCGTCGACCCGGTGATCCAGCGGCAGCGTTTCGAGCAGCAGGCGCGTATGGCCGCGGTCGGGGACGAGGACGCGATGCCGATCGACGAGGACTTCCTCACCGCGATGGAGATCGCCATGCCGCCGTCGGGCGGAATGGGCATGGGTGTCGACCGCCTGCTGATGGCGCTCACGGGTCTCGGAATTCGCGAGACCATCATGTTCCCCCTCGTCAAGCCGCAGGCCTGAGTCGAAGCGATTGTGAGGATCCTGTGGTGGACACATTGGGTGCGGTGATCGCGGGGCTGCTGCCGTCGATCGGCGTAGGCGTTCTGTTCTGGTTCGCGATGCGAAAGATCATGCGCGCCGACCGCGACGAACGGCAGGCCGTGGAGCGTATGGGGAACCCGTCCGAGACCGCGGCGGGGGATTCTACGGCGAGGGCCGCGGATTCCGCCTCCGACGGCGTGGTGTCCAGCGACAATCCCTGATCCGCGGGAACCGGCACCACAGGATTTTCCGGCCCGATTCCGCGGCCAGGTCCCGCGTCACCGTGCCAGTGAAGCTTCTGTGTGTACGAAATCGCCCGACCAGCTCCTTTGTTTGACGTGTGATACACCCGTGCGGCATGCTTTCGACAACACCCAGATGTTTTGTTGAAATGAAAGGGCGTGCGGACAATGGTCCAGAGGGTTCAACTGGTGCTCGAGGACGACATCGACGGCGGTGTCGCCGATGAGACGGTGAGCTTCGGCCTCGATGGAACCAACTACGAGATCGACCTGAGCAAGGAGCACGCCGCGGAGCTCCGCGACGCTTTCGCGCCGTGGGTCGGAGCCGCGCGCAAGGCGAAGTCGACGCCGGCGGCGTCACGGTCGTCCCGGCGCTCGCGCAGCGCGAACAACACGGCGGCGATCCGGGAGTGGGCCCGCGCCCAGGGCCACACGGTGAGCGACCGCGGCCGTATCGCCGCCGAGATCGTCGCGGCCTACGAGAAGGCCCACGGCTGAGACGTCTCGTGAGCGGGTGTCGCGCGGCGCCGGTCGGTGCCGTGGCGATCCCTCCGCGGGCGAGCCCTAGGCTGGGCTCATGATCTCGGAGCACGACCCCGGCACCCGCTCGTTGTGGATCGGCACGTACCCTCGCCCCGGCGCCGATCCTGGTAGTGGGGAGGGAGTGTTCCGTGTCGGTCTCGATACCGGCACCGGTGCGCTGAGCGGCGGCGGGCGCGTGATCGCGCTCCCCGCTCCCTCCTTCCTCGCCGCCCACCCCTCGGGGCGCACGCTCTACGCGGTCGGGGAGACCGGTACCGGTTCGCTGGCCGTACTCGGCACGGGCGGTGACGGGTCGCTCGTCGCCCGGCGTACCGTCTCCTCGGGCGGCTCGGATCCGTGCCACGTCGTCGCCACCGCCGACCGGGTGTGGGTGAGCAACTACGGCGACGGCGTCGCGGTGACGTGGCCGACCGACGACGACGGCCTGCTCGCCGGAGCGCCCGAGTCCTTCGGGCACCACGGCGCCGGCCCGGTTCCCGACCGGCAGGCCGGCCCTCACGCCCACTCCGCGCACATCCTGCGCGACGACCACGCCACCGCCCTCGTCGCCGACCTGGGCACCGACGAGCTGCGTACCCACCGGGCCGCCCCGGACGGCAGCGAGGGTTCCGAGGTCGCCGCCACTTTCCCTCCGGGCGCCGGTCCCCGCCACCTCGTGGAGCTCCCCGACGGCGCCCTCCTCGTGGCCGGTGAGCTCGACTGCCGGCTCCACCTGCTCGTCCCGGACCCCGGACCGCAGAACCTTCCCCGCTACCGTCACGCGGACAGCTTCCCGATCACCGATGCGACGTGGGGTGCCGACGACGCCCCCGGATTCCCGTCGCACCTGACCTTGTCGTCGGACGGACGCCACGTCCATGTCGGCGTGCGCGGTCCCGACGTGCTCGCCGTGCTGCGCCTCGAGCGCCTCTTCGCCGGGTGGACGGCCGGCCACGTCGCCGACGTGCAGCTCGGGGCCGGTGCCTGGCCCCGGCACCACGCCGTCGTCGCTTCCGGGGCCGCCGGGGACGCGCCCGGTCACGACGTGGTCGTGGTCGCCGCCCAGAACACCGGCGAGCTCATCTCCGTGCTCGTGGACACCGCGTCCGGCGACGGAGAGGTCGTGGCGCGTCTCCCGCTTCCGGTCCCACCCGCGTGCGTGCTGGTGTCCTGATGCGCGTCGCCATGATCACCGTGCACACGTCGCCGCTCGAACAGCCCGGAACGGGTGACGCGGGCGGGATGAACGTGTACGTGCTGGAGCTGTCGCGCGCGCTCGCGCGCCGTGGTGCCGAGGTGGAGATCTACACACGCGCCACGTCGTCGGCCCAGCCCAAGGTGGTCGACGCGGAACCGGGGATCAAGGTGGTCCACATCCCCGCCGGCCCTTTCGAAGGGCTGGACAAGAACGATCTGCCCGGCCAGCTCTGCGCCTTCGCCGCGGGTGTGCTGCGGGCCGAGGCGCACCGCCCGGTCGACTGGTACGACGTCGTCCACACCCACTACTGGCTCTCCGGTCAGGTGGGGTGGCTCGCGACCGAGCGCTGGGACGTCCCCCTCGTCCACTCCATGCACACGATGGCGCGCGTGAAGAACGCCGCGCTGGCGCCCGGGGACTCACCCGAGCCGATGGTTCGGGTGGTGGGGGAGGAACAGGTCGTCGCCGAGGCGGACGCGCTCGTGGCCAACACGGAGCAGGAGGCCGAGGACCTGGTGTGCGGGTACGACGCGGATCCGGACCGGGTGCATGTCGTGCCGCCGGGTGTGGACACGCGCCTCTTCGCGCCGCTCGAGGCGAGGTTCGACGCCGGCGACGCGGGCCCGCGGACGGTCTCGTGCCCGGTGGACGACGCCGAGGGCGGTGCGGCGGTCGCGGCGGCGCGGCGGACGTTGCGGGAACGCCTCGGGCTCCCCCCGGATCGTCGGGTGGTGCTCTTCGCCGGCCGTGTCCAGCTTCTCAAGGGGCCTGACGTCCTGGTCCGGGCGCTGGGCGCCTGGCCGGGTACGACGGCCCGCCCCCTGCTCGCCGTCCTCGGGGGCGCGAGCGGCAAGGCCACCGCCGTGCGCGAGCTGGAGGCGCTGGCGTGGCAGGAGGGCGTGACCGACGACGTGCTGGTACGCCCGCCGGTGCCGCAGACGGAACTGGTGGACTGGTTCCGTGCCGCGGACCTGGTGGCGGTCCCGTCGCACAACGAGTCGTTCGGCCTCGTGGCGGCCGAGGCCCTGGCGTCGGGGACGCCGGTGGTCGCGGCGGCGGTCGGGGGCCTGCGCACGGTGGTGGCCGACGGCGAGTCCGGTGTCCTCGTGCACGGGCACGACCCCGGCGACTGGGCGCGCGAGCTGCACGACCTGCTCGCGGACGACCGCCGTCGGACCCGGATGGCGCGTGCCGCCGCCGCGTCGGCGGCACGTTTCAGCTGGGACCACGCCGCCGGCGAGGTCCTCGCGGTCTACGAGACGGCACGCAAGCATCACGCGGAGTCGGGCAGGATGGGTCCATGACCTACAAGCTCGTCCTGCTCCGCCACGGCGAGAGCGAGTGGAACGCCAAGAACCTGTTCACCGGCTGGGTGGACGTTCCCCTGTCCGAGAAGGGCACCGAAGAGGCCAGGCGTGGCGGCACGCTGCTCACGGAGGCGGGCGTCACGCCCGACGTCGTGCACACCTCCCTGCTGCGCCGCGCGATCACGACCGCGAACCTCGCACTGGACGCGGCCGACCGGCACTGGATCCCGGTGAAGCGCAGCTGGCGGCTCAACGAGCGGCACTACGGCGCGCTGCAGGGCAAGAACAAGAAGGAGACCCTTGCCGAGTTCGGCGAGGAGCAGTTCATGACGTGGCGGCGGTCGTACGACGTGCCCCCGCCCGAGATCGAGCTCGGCTCGGAGTACAGCCAGGACGCCGACCCCCGGTACGAGGGCGCGCCCCTGGTGCGGACGGAGGCGCTCAAGCAGGTGCTCGAGCGGGCGCTCCCGTACTGGGAGGACGAGATCGTCCCGGACCTCAAGGGAGGGAAGACCGTGCTCGTGGCGGCGCACGGCAACTCGCTGCGCGCGCTGGTCAAGCACCTCGACGGCATTTCCGACGAGGCCATCGCCGGCCTCAACATCCCCACGGGCATCCCGCTGTTCTACGAGCTCGACGAGTCGCTGACCCCGGTCACCGCGGGCGGTACCTACCTGGACCCGGAGGCGGCCAAGGAAGCCATCGCGGCGGTCGCGAACCAGGGCCGCTGACGAAGGGCGCAGCGTAGGGTGCGGGCCGAGGTACGAGGCGTGCGCCCGGAGCGGAGCCCGAGGAGGCGGC
>NZ_JAFMPK010000048.1:0-65098 GCF_017349295.1 Myceligenerans salitolerans | reverse complement strand
CACGGCCCCTTCGCGGTGTGGCTACGCCTGCTGGTGGTCCTCCGGGAAGTCTCCCGTGACGAGGAACGAGACGCGCTTGGCGATCGACACGCCGTGGTCGCCGAAGCGCTCGTAGTAGCGGCCCACCAGGGTGATGTCGACCGCCTCCTGGACGGTGCCCTCCCACTCGTCGCCGAGCAGGGCACCGAAGGTCTCCTGGTGCAGTTCGTCGAGCAGGTCGTCGTCACGCTCGATGGCCTGCGCGACCTCGAGGTCGCGTGACTCCAGGAGGCGCGTCGTCCGCTCGGCCACGCGCACGGCGGCCTCGTCCATCTTGGCGAAGATGTCGGCGGCCGCCGGGGCGATCGCCTTCGCGGGGTACCGCCCCCGCGCCACCTGGGCCACGTGCCGGGCCAGGTCACCCATTCGCTCCAGCGACGCGCTCATCCGCAGTGCGCTGACGATGACGCGCAGGTCGGTCGCGACCGGTGCCTGCTGGGCGAGCATGTGAACGCATCGTTCGTCGAGGGACGCCTCGAGCTGGTCGATGGTCTTGTCGGAGGCGATCACCTCCTGCGCGAGCTGCAGGTCCGCCTCTCTCAACGCCGTGCCGGCCTTGCTGACCGCCGACTCGACGAGTCGGCTCATCTCGGCGAGGTCGTCGCCGACCTGTCGCAGCTCGGCCTCGAAGATCTGTCGCATCGCTTTCCTTCCACAGGAGTGCGCCGTGCATAGCGGGCTGGCCGCGTTGGCGCGACGCCGGCCGGCTCCTCCGGCGCGACGCCAAGCGTCGCACTCGAACGTAAACCCTCAGGTTAACGACTTCCTGTCGAAGGATGAACTCCTGGTGACGTCAATCGGGCCAATGCGCTCGATGGCGAGTATCCGCGACGCCACTGCCTACCCTGGGTGGGTGGACGGATTCATCCAGGGGGTCTCGGTGCTCGGCGTGGGCATCGTCGGCGTGGTCGTCGGCGTCGTGGCCACGCTCGCGTTCCGTATCTCCGACAGACGTCAGCGCTCGGGGCCGGAGGCGCCGGCCGCCGAACTCGACGACGGTCTCGTCCGTGTGCTGTCCGTCCTGCGCTCCGCCGCGGTGGTGGTGGACGACGACGACGAGGTGATCCGCGCGTCGCCTCCCGCCTACGCCCTCAACGTGGTCCGTAACGACGCCATCGCGCACGCCGCGATCCGGGAGATGGTCGCTCAGGTGCGGCGGGACGGCATGATCCGGGAGCGTGAGCTCGAGCTGCCGCGTGGCCCGGTGGGCAGCGGCACCGTCCTGCTCCAGGTGCGTGTCGCACCACTGGGCAAAAGGGTTCTGGTCCTCGCCGAGGACCGGACCGAGGCAGCCCGCGTCGAGGCGATCCGCCGCGACTTCGTGGTGAACGTGTCGCACGAGCTGAAGACCCCGGTCGGGGCGCTCGCACTGCTGGCCGAGACGGTGGCCGACGCCGCCGACGACCCGGTCGCGGTACGCCGCTTCACCGAGCGCATGCACCGGGAGGCGCAACGTCTGTCCGAGCTCGTGCAGGAGATCATCGAGCTGTCGCGTCTCCAGTCCCAGGGCGCCGTGCAGAAGGACACGCCGGTCTCGGTTCGCGCGGTGGTCGACGAGGCGGTGGACCGGGCCAGGACGGCCGCGCACGCCAAGAACATCGCCATCACGTCGGGCGGCGCGCTGGACAGCGTCGTGTACGGCGACCACAACCTCCTGGTCACGGCCGTACGCAACCTGCTCGACAACGCCGTCGCCTACTCCGGGCCCGCCACACGCGTGGGCGTCGGCGTCACGGAACGCCGCGGGCTGGTCGAGATCGCGGTGGTGGACCAGGGCGTCGGTATCGACGAGAGCAAGCAGGATCGCGTGTTCGAGCGCTTCTACCGGGTGGATCCGGCCCGCTCCCGCGACACCGGCGGCACCGGACTCGGGCTGAGCATCGTCAAGCACGTCGCGGCCGACCACGGTGGCGACGTGACGATGTGGTCGGAGCCGGGCCGCGGGTCGACGTTCACCCTGCGCATCCCGTCCGCGGGGATGGACGCCGACGCACTGACGACCGAGCCGGGGGCGAGGCCCACGGCCGGTGATGTGAGAGCCGGGACGGACCCGGCGGCGACGAACGAGGAGGTAGGCGCGTGACGCGCATCCTGGTGGTCGAGGACGAGGAGTCGTACCGCGACCCGTTGACCTACCAGCTCGCCCGTGAGGGGTTCGAGGTGGTCGAGGCGGCGGACGGCAACGCCGCGCTCGCGGCCTACGACGCCGACGGGGCCGATCTGGTGCTGCTCGACCTGATGCTTCCGGGCCTGTCCGGCACGGAGGTGTGCCGGGAACTTCGCGCTCGCGGCGACGTGCCGGTCATCATGCTCACCGCGAAGGACTCCGAGATCGACAAGGTGGTCGGCCTGGAGCTCGGCGCCGACGACTACGTCACCAAGCCGTACTCGTTCCGGGAGCTGCTGGCGCGGATGCGGGCGGTGCTGCGCCGCAGGCAGCCGGTCGAGCAGACGGCGGACGACACCACGGGTGTCCTGGAGGCAGGCCCGGTCACCATGGACGTCGAGCGGCACACGGTCACGGTGAACGGCGAGACGATCTCGCTTCCGCTCAAGGAGTTCGACCTGCTCGAACTGCTGCTGCGCAACGCGGGCCGCGTCCTGACACGCGGACAGCTCATCGATCGTGTCTGGGGCGCCGACTACGTGGGTGACACCAAGACGCTGGACGTCCATGTCAAGCGCATCCGGTCGAAGATCGAGCCGGACCCGGGGACGCCGCGCTACCTGCTGACCGTTCGTGGCCTGGGATACAAGCTGGCGGACTCGGAGGAGTAGTCGCGGACCCGTCGTGACGTGATCTCGGCGGTGGGACGAGGTGACGTGAACCCACCGCCGAGGATGTCTTGGATATCTGTCTTGCGGCTATGTGGGATGTCACTGACGCTGTTCACCTTCTGTTTGCTTTTGTCCGGACTGGCATTCACCAGGCGTCCCTAGCGTCATGGGACATGACCCTCCCCAGTAACCGTGCCGTCGCGGTCCTCGCCGCGGCCGCCCTCGTCCTCCCGATCTCCGGATGCAGTCAGATGATGGGTGCCACCTATGTCCCGCCCGCGCCGATCGAGGTGTCGGGATCGTTCGCGGGCTCCGGCTCCTCCGCGCAGGAGAAGGCGATGGCGGCGTGGATCGAAGGCTTCAGCGCCGAGCACCCCGGCGTGAAGGTCTCGTACCGGGCCATCGGTTCCGGCGGGGGGCGCGAGGAGTTCCTCGCCGGGAAGGTCGCGTTCGCGGGATCGGACGCCGTCCTGTCGGAGGACGAGCTGAACGCCTCGGCCGAGGTGTGCGCCGGCGGGAACGGGATCGACCTGCCGGTGTACGTGAGCCCGATCTCGGTGGCCTTCAACCTCGAGGGCATCGACGAGCTCAACCTCCGGGCGGAGGTGATCGCGAAGATCTTCGCGGGACAGATCACCCACTGGAACGACGCGGCGATCGCCGCCGACAACCCGGACGCCGACCTGCCCGCCACGGCGATCGTCCCGGTGCACCGCGCCGACGACTCGGGGACCACCGAGAACTTCACGGACTACCTGTCACAGGTCGCGCCGGCCCAGTGGCCGCACCCGGCGGACGGCGTCTGGCCGCTCGAAGGAGGCCGGTCCGCGGACGGCACGGACGGTGTCACGGAGTTCGTGCGCGCGAACCCCGGCGCGGTGACCTACGCGGACGCCTCACGAACGGCGGATCTCGGCAACGCCGCCATCAAGGTGGGAGACGAGTTCGTCCCGTTCACGCCCGAGGCGGCGGCGGCCGCCGTCGACGTGTCGGCGATCATCGAAGGGCGCACCAAGTACGACCTCGCGTACCAGATCGACCGGAAGACGACGGAGAGCTACGCCTACCCCTTGGTGCTCGTGTCGTACGCGATCGTCTGCTCCCGGTACTCGGACAAGGCGACCGGGCGGTTCGTCAAGGCGTTCCTGACGTACGTCTCGTCCGCCGAGGGCCAGCGGCGTGCCGCGGAGGCGGCAGGCAGCGCGCCGGTCTCCGACTTCGTGCAGCGCAGGGTCGAGGAGGCCGCGCGGTCCATCTACCTGGGCTAGGCCACCGCGTAGCCGCAGGCAGCGGATCGCCGCAGGTCACGATGGGTGAATTGCGTAGTCATCCATCGTCCGTCGGCGGTCATGACATCGCAAGGCGAGTGGCCGACGTCACGAGAGTTTGCCGCCACTGTTCATCTTCCGTTCACTTGAACCTGGGCGCGAGGTCATCCCGTCTCCCTAGCGTCGCGCTTGACGTCGGCGACTGCCGGCGCCCGACCCAGATCTTTGAACAGGATGGAAAGACACGTGAAGCTCAGCCGATTCACCCGCGCTGGTTCCGTCGCCATGGTCGGCGCGCTCGCGCTGACCCTCGCTGCCTGCGGCTCCGACCCGAACACCGGTGGCGACAGCACCGCCGAGGCGACCGAGGGCGGCACGGAGCTCTCCGGAACCCTCAGCGGCGGCGGCGCGTCGTCGCAGGAGTCCGCCATGGAGGCCTGGCGCGCCGGCTTCCAGAGCCAGCACCCCGACGTCACCGTGAACTACGACCCGACCGGTTCCGGCACGGGCCGCGAGAACTTCATCTCGGGCGCCTTCCCGTTCATCGGCTCGGACGCCGCGCTCGACGACGAGGAGATGGCCGCCGCCGAGGAGACCTGCGGCAGCGACGTGATCGAGTACCCGGGGTACATCAGCCCGGTCGCGGTCGCGTTCAACCTCGAGGGCATCGACTCGCTGAACATGACCCCGGAGACCATCGCCTCGATCTTCAAGGGCGACATCACGACGTGGGACGACGAGGCCATCGCCGCCGACAACCCCGACGCCGATCTGCCCGACACGGACATCACCGTCGTGCACCGCTCGGACCCCTCGGGTACCACCGAGAACTTCGTCGAGTACCTGAGCACCGTGGTCCCGGACGTCTGGGACTTCGAGGTCGAGGACGTCTGGCCGGTCGAGGGCCAGGAGTCCGCGCAGGGCACCTCCGGCGTGGTCACCACCATCACCTCGGGTGAGGGCACCATCGGCTACGCCGACGCGTCGCAGATCGGCGACCTGGGCACCGCGGCCGTCGGCGTGGGCGGCGAGTTCGTCCCCTACAGCCCCGAGGCCGCTGCCGCCGTCGTCGCCGAGTCGCCGCGGGTCGAGGGCACCGCCGACACGGTGTGGGCCTACGACCTGGCACGTGACATCCCGGGCACCTACCCGATCGTGCTGGTCTCCTACCACATCGCGTGCGCCACGTACGAGGACGAGGAGACCGCCGAGCTCGTCAAGGGCCTGTACTCCTACATCCTGAGCGACGAGGGCCAGGCGCAGGGCACCGACGCCGCGGGCTCCGCCCCGGTGAGCGAGGAGCTCCGCTCCGAGTTCCTGACGGCGGTCGAGACGATCTCCGCCGCCGGCTGAACCGGCTGAAGGTCCGAGCTGGACGCCGCTGCCGGTGATCGCCTGGCCCCATGACAGCGGGTCAGGCGGTCACCGGCTCGGCCGTTCATGGACGATCATTGAGCAGTGACCACGAGTAGCGAGGAACTCGCGTGACAACGACCGACAGCCCGCAGCTCCCGGCGACGCCGAAGGGGCCTCCCTCGCGGGCAACTGCACGACGCCGCAGGAGTGGCGACACCGAGCGTGGCTTCAGCAGGGTCTTCCGGTGGATCGCCACCGGGGCGGGAGCCCTGATCCTGGCGACGCTCGCCGCGGTGGCACTCTTCCTCCTCCTGCGCGCATGGCCCGCGATCACGGCCTCGGAAGAGGAGCTCTCCAGCGCCGTCGGACGGTACCCGGAGGGCACGTCCCTCCTGGAGTTCATCGGCCCCCTGATCTTCGGTACCCTCCTGGCCGCCGTTCTCGCCCTGGCGCTCGCCACGCCGGTGGCCATGGGAATCGGCCTCTTCATCTCGCACTACGCGCCACGCCGGCTGGCTCAGGTCCTGGGATACCTCGTCGATCTGCTGGCGGCGATCCCGTCCGTCGTCTACGGCCTCTGGGGCTTCCTGGTCCTGGCGCCCGTGGTCAAGCCGGTCTGGTTCTGGCTGGGGGACAACTTCGGGTGGTTCCCGCTGTTCGCGGGTGACGTCTCGGCGACCGGCAAGGTCCTCGCCACCGTCTCGGTCGTCCTCGCCGTGATGATCCTGCCGATCATCACGGCGGTGTCGCGCGAGGTCTTCCTGCAGACACCGAAGCTGCACGAGGAGGCCGCACTCGCGCTCGGGGCCACGCGGTGGGAGATGGTTCGGACCGCCGTTCTCCCGTTCGGGCGGTCGGGCGTGATCTCGGCGGCGATGCTCGGTCTCGGCCGGGCGCTCGGGGAGACGATGGCCGTCCTCATGATCATCAGTCCCGGGTTCCTCGTCTACTCGCTGCAGATCCTGGCCGGAGCGCAGCACCAGACGATCGCGGCGTACATCGCCCTGGACTTCGCGGAGGCGACCGGTCTGGCGGTCAACGCCCTGATCGCGACAGGTCTCGCGTTGTTCCTGATCACCATGGCCGTGAACATGATCGCCCGTGCCATCGTGGCGCGCCGCAAAGAATTCTCGGGAGCCAACTGATGAGCACCGACACGATGGACACCACGGAGCGCACCCGCGCCCTGCTGACATCCTCCGAGCCCCGCCGGAAGGCGGTGGACCGGCTCATGACCGTGCTGATCTGGGCGGCGTTCGTCGTCGCGATGATCCCGCTCGTGTCCCTGCTGTGGACGGTTCTCGTCAACGGCGCCGGCCGGGTCAGCCTCGACTTCCTGACCTACTCGATGCGCGGCATCTTCGGCGGCGACCCCTCCGGCGGGATCTACCACGCCATCATGGGCACCCTCATCATCACGGGCTGGGCGGCGCTGATCTCGGTCCCGGTCGGCCTCCTCACGGCGATCTACCTCGTCGAGTACGGGCGAGGTGCGCTGGCGCGTTCGGTCACCTTCTTCGTCGACGTGATGACCGGCATCCCGTCGATCGTGGCGGGCCTGTTCGTGGTGGCCCTGATGACGATCTTCCTCGGGCCCGGGGCACGGTTCGGGATCATGGGCGCCATCGCGCTGTCGGTGCTGATGATCCCCGTGGTGGTCCGCTCCTGCGAGGAGATGCTCAAGCTCGTCCCGAACGAGCTGCGCGAGGCGTCGTACGCCCTCGGTGTGCCCAAGTGGCTGACGATCATCCGGGTCGTGCTGCGCACCTCGGTGGCGGGCCTGACGACCGGTATCCTGCTGGCCGTCGCGCGTGTCATCGGCGAGACCGCCCCGCTGCTCGTGGCGGTGGGCGTCACCGACTCGATCAACCTCAACGCGTTCGAGGGACGGATGACGACCCTGCCGGTGTTCATCTACCGGCAGTACAGCCAAGGCATGGCGACGTGCCGGGAGGACCAGCTCAACTGCGTCGTGGACATCTCGTACCAGAACGCGTGGGGCGCGGCGCTCGTCCTCATCATCGTCGTCATGCTCCTCAACATCGCGGGTCGCCTCGTCAACCGGTGGTTCGCACCGAAGCTGCGCTGACGCGCAGGACCCCTCGCCCAGCGCACACACGAAGGATCTTCTCCATGGCCCAGCGCATCGACGTCAAGGACGTCAACATCTACTACGGTGACTTCCTCGCGGTCGAGGGCGTCTCGATGACGATCGAGCCGCGCTCCGTGACGGCCTTCATCGGGCCGTCCGGCTGCGGCAAGTCCACGTTCATCCGCACGCTCAACCGCATGCACGAGGTCATCCCCGGCGCGTACGTGGACGGCAGCGTCGAGCTCGAGGGCGTCGACCTGTACGGTCCCGGGGTCGACCCGGTGGCGGTGCGCCGCAACATCGGCATGGTGTTCCAGCGGCCGAACCCGTTCCCGACCATGTCGATCCGGGACAACGTCCTGGCCGGCGTCAAGCTGAACAACCGCAGGATCTCCAAGTCGGACGCCGACGACCTGGTGGAGTCCTCGCTCCGGGGGGCGAACCTCTGGAACGAGGTGAAGGACCGCCTCGAGAAGCCCGGCTCGGGCCTGTCCGGCGGGCAGCAGCAGCGCCTGTGCATCGCGCGCACCATCGCGGTGAAGCCCCAGGTGGTCCTCATGGACGAGCCGTGTTCCGCGCTCGACCCGATCTCCACGCTGGCGATCGAGGACCTGATCCAGGAGATGAAGAAGGACTACACGATCGTCATCGTCACGCACAACATGCAGCAGGCTGCGCGCGTGAGCGACAGGACGGCGTTCTTCAACATCGCCGGGACCGGCAAGCCGGGCAAGCTCATCGAGATGGACGACACGGCGACGATCTTCAGCTCTCCGTCGGAGCAGGCCACCGAGGACTACGTCTCGGGCCGTTTCGGCTGACCGGTGTCTTCGGAGCCGCCGGGTTCCGTCGTCCTCGGCTCGTTCCTCGCCCTGCGGGCGCCGTCGTACGCTTCCGGCGGCCCGGGACCGGTTCGGTGGGCGTGAACGTACGGAAGGCCCCCAGGGATCCTCGATCCCCGGGGGCCTTCGGGCGTTACCTCTCGACACCCTCCAGTGATTCCGTCACCGGCTTCTCGGACTCCAGCACGCACTGGATGGTGCGGTCCTCCTGCTGCCAGCTCTCCTTGGTCGGGTAGAACGACCAGAAGTACAGCTCGGACTCCGAGTACGGCACGCCGACGAACGTCTCGAACTCGCTCTCGCAGAACGTGTCGGCCTCCGCCGTGACGTCCTTCTCCCCGGGATACTCGCCGTTGGCCAGGTCCTTCTCGGCGTAGATCTCGCCGGTGTGCTCCTCGTCGCACGGCATGACGGGCAGGTCGGTGAAGGTGGCCTGGTTCTCGAGCGCCGCGATGTCGAGGCAGTCCCCGATCTCCACGGACATCGCGTCGGCGTCGGACGCCTCGGTGATCTCACCGTTCTCGTCGCGAGGGGCCTCGTCGGAGCTCCCCTCCAGGAATCCGTCGATCGCCGAGCACCCGGAGAGGATGCCGGCGGCCAGGGCCGCGCCGACGACGACGGTGAAGCCACGAAGGCGGCGAGAGGCGGGGGAGGTGGTGCGCAGAAGCAAGACTTCGAGCCCTTCGGTTTCGGGGTCGTCCCCGGAGGCGGGGAGGGGAGACCTGGACGGGATCGCCCGACAGGACCCTATCGACCGGAGATGTCGGGAGCGAGTGAAATCAGGACGGTTTCCCCGCCGGGCCCGGGCTGCCGAGGACTCTCGCTCACTCGTCCGACGACGGCGAGGTCTCCGGTGACGGCGAGGTCTCCGGTGACGCGGAGGACTGCGGGTCCGCGGACTCGGACGGCGACGGGCTGGGCACGTAGGCCGCGTACTCGGCCAGCTCGCCGCTGAGCACCGGCAGGTTGAAGGACTGGGACTCGCCGCCGGCCTCGAGCACCGTCGGGACGCTGGACCCGGGCATGGCGGTGACGACGTCGAGCAGGACCGTCTCCCCGGCGTCGCCGCCGATGTAGACGGTGTCGCCCGCGCCGACCTCGAAGACGACGGGCGTGGCCCCCTCCGGAGCGAGCGTGAACGTCGCGTCCTCCTGGGTGTCGTTCGTGAGCGCGCCGAGCAGGGTGCCGGGAGCCCCCTCCTCCTCGGACACCACCATGAGGTTGAGGCCACGCAGGTCGGTGTACTCGTCGACCTCCTGCGCACCCACGGACACCATCACGCCGTCGGACGGCGAGTAGTTGAGTGCGGTGGTGGTGGGGGCGCATGCCGACAGGAGGGCGGCACCCGCCGCGGTGACGGCCGCGACCGCGACGGTGCGGGCGCGTCGGTGGGCGGTGGTGCGACGGGACACGGTCTACTCCCTGGAGGTCACGGCGATGATCGGGCAACATCCTAGTGGCCCGTGGTCGCCGCGGTGCCCCAGCGGGCGTCGTCGCGGCGAGTTGGCCAGTGGCGTGTGTCACCGGTCTTCTGCCCCGACGCCACCTCGTGGAGGCGTCCGTGGAGAGAAATGGGCGGCGGCTATTCTGCGCTCATCAAAAATTAGGTCAAGAGTGTGTGATCGGATCGATACGAGTGATCGTGTGCCACCTCGTGAACAGGTGCCGAGAGGGCGAAAATTCGCCCGCTGACCTGCATGGACGTCAATACCGCAGCAGGTTTCGCGCCTGGTTGGGTCAAGAAAACCGAGGCCCGCAACGTGGTAACCTTGTGCTCTGGAAAGGGGACATCTGCAGATGACGTTCACAGTAGGCGAGACGGTTGTCTACCCGCACCACGGCGCGGCGCTGATCGAGGAGGTCAAGACCCGCAAGATCCGGGGCGAGGAGAAGATGTACCTCAAGCTGAAGGTCGCCCAGGGTGATCTGACGATCGAGGTCCCGGCGGAGAACGTGGACCTCGTCGGGGTGCGCGACGTGGTCGGTCAGGAGGGCCTCGAGCGAGTCTTCGAGGTGCTGCGTGCGCCGTACACTGAGGAGCCCACCAACTGGTCGCGCCGGTACAAGGCGAACCTGGAGAAGCTGGCGTCCGGTGACGTGATCAAGGTCGCCGAGGTCGTGCGCGATCTTTCTCGTCGTGACGCCGACCGCGGGCTCTCCGCGGGTGAGAAGCGCATGCTCGCCAAGGCGCGCCAGATCCTGATCTCCGAGCTCGCGCTCGCGGAGAAGACCGAGGAGGAGAAGGCCGAGGCCATCCTCGACGAGGTCCTCGCCGGCTGACCAGTCCGACCCCGCCGGCGGGGTCCTGACATGACCACGCTCGCGATTCTCACCGCCGCCGGATCCGGCGCACGTCTGGGGCGTCACTTGCCCAAGGCACTCGTCGAACTCGGCGGCGTTCCTCTTGTTCTGCATGCCGCGCGCCGGCTCGCCGCCTCTCGCGTCGTCGACGCCTTGGTGGTGACCGCTCCGGATGGTTCCGGGGACGTGGTCGCGCGGACTCTCGCCGATCCGGCCGTGACGGTTCCCGTGACCGTCGTCGACGGCGGTCCCACGCGCCAGGCTTCCGTGGCCGCAGGCCTTGCCGCCGCGGGTACCGGTCACGACGTCGTCATCGTCCACGACGCGGCGCGTCCCCTCGTTCCCCCCGATCTCGTCCAGCGGGTCGTCGCCGCCGTCCGGGCCGGCCACGACGCCGTCGTCCCCGGGCTCCCTGTCACCGACACCGTGAAGCAGGTCGCACCGGGCGGCGACGCGGAGCTCGTGCTCTCGACGCCCGACCGCGCCGGGCTCCGGGCCGTACAGACTCCCCAAGGGTTCACCCGCGACCTCCTGGAGCGCGCGCACAAGGCCGGGCAGGACCGATCCGGTTCCGAGGCCGACGCCGCCACGGATGACGCCGGACTGGTCGAGGCCCTCGGTGAACCGGTGCACATGGTGCGAGGCGACGCTGCAGCGGCCAAGATCACGACGGAGCGCGACCTGCGCATCGCGGCCCTCGAACTGGAGGACTGAGTGGGAGCATCAGGCATGGACATCGACGTCACACCTACGTGCCCCGTCCCGCACATCGGGATCGGAACGGATGTGCACGCCTTCGCCCCCGAGGGCTCCGGCCGCGAGCTGTGGCTCGCTGGCTTGCACTGGCCCGGGGAACGAGGCCTGGCCGGGCATTCCGACGCCGACGTCGCGGCCCATGCCGCCGCGGACGCGCTCTTCGCCGCGGCCGGCATCGGAGACCTCGGGACCCACTTCGGCACCTCCGAACCGCGATGGTCCGGGGCGTCCGGGGCGAAACTGCTGGCCGAGGCTGCTAGGCGAGTTCGCGCCGCAGGGTTCACCATAGGGAATGTGTCTGTTCAGGTAATTGGTAATCGTCCGAAGATCGGGTCGCGTCGCGCGGAGGCGGCGGCCGCGCTGGGCGCCGCCGCGGGTGCGCGGGTGAACGTCTCGGCGACCACCACGGACGGGCTCGGGCTCACGGGCCGTGGCGAGGGCGTCGCGGCGATCGCCACGGCGCTGGTGTTGACGACGCGAGCCACGTCCACGCCGGGCGCGGAGACGCCGGACGGGGAGACCTCATGACCGAAGCGCGCGTGAGCCGGCGCAAGACGCTCGAGGAGCGTCGCCAGGAGATCGTCGAGGCCGGGCTCCGAGTCGCTCTCCGTGAGGGTGTGGAAGCGGTCTCAGTGCGCGCGGTGGCGCAGGAGGCCGAGATCTCCCTCGGCACCGTGCACTACTGCTTCGAGGACAAGGCCGAGATGTTGCGGGCGATGGGGCGCGCGATCGCGTTGACGGCCTCCGAGCCCGCACTCGCCGCCCTCGACCAGGGCCACGACCCGGAGGCGCTGGTCGAGGCCTCCGCCAAGTCGTTGCTCGACGGACTCAAGCAGAACCAGCACATGCGGCTGCTGACCTTCGAGTTCGCGCTCGCCGGGGTCCGCTCCCGGGTGCTGCGCGAGGTCGCGCAGGCACACCTGGACCAGAGCTACCGGTTCACCCGGGAGTACCTGAACAAGCTCGCCGACCGGGCCGCCTCCCGGTTCTCGGTGGACGTGGAGTTCCTCGCGCGCTTCGTCGCACAGCAGATCGACGGGATCGAGATCGGGTGGCTCGTCGACCGGGACGACGAAGCGGCGCAGAAGGCGTTCGACGAGCTGGCACGTCTGGTGCTCGGATACATGGTCCCGGCGTTCGACCGGAAGTGAGCGCCCGGCGGATGTGCCCGCCGGGCCCTGCCCCAACCGTCGGACGCGGCGTACGGGCCCCCGGGCCCTGTTCGCGACGGGGAAGCCGTGGGATAGTGCCCCCGTGTCCGACGTCGTTCACCGCGCTCCCACGTCCCAGCCGTTGACCTGGCGCAACTGGGCCCGCACGGCCGCGTGCAGCCCGGTCGGCCGTGCCCAGCCGCGTTCCGAGGCAGAGCTCGCCGAGGTGGTCGCCCGGGCGGCCGCCGAGGGCAGATCCGTCCGGGCGGCCGGCGGCGGTCATTCCTTCACCCCCGCGGCGACGACGTCCGGCGTGCTGCTCAACCTGGACCACGTCAGCGGCCTCGAACGCGTGGAGCGTCTTCCCGAGACCGGGAACGCGCTCGTCACCGTGGGCGCCGGCGTGCGCCTGCACCAGCTCAACCGCATGCTCGCCGAGCGAGGCCTCGCGATGCGCAATCTCGGCGACATCGACCGGCAGTCGATCGCCGGGGCCATCTCGACCGGCACGCACGGGACCGGCGCCCGGTTCGGCGGGCTCGCCACGCAGGTGCGCGGTCTGCGCGTGGTCGGCGTGGACGGCACCGTGCACGACGTCGGACCCGGCGACCCGCTCTTCGAGGCGTCGCGCCTCGGGCTCGGCACCACGGGCGTGCTCAGCGCCGTGACGCTGGAGGTGGTACCCGCCTACGACCTGCGTGCCGAGGAGCGCCCCGTTCCGCTCGCCGAGGCGCTGGAGTCGCTCGACGGACCCGATGGCGTCGTCGCGACGAGCGATCACTTCGAGCTCTACTTCTTTCCCGTGACCGGTCGGGCGCTCACCCTGCGGAACACCCGCGTGGAGCCCGCGACGGTCGGCGGGCTCGCCCGTGCCGGCCGTGCCGCCCGTTCGTTCGTGGACGAGGAACTGCTGTCGAACGGTGCGTTCGAGGTGGTCAACCGTCTCGCCACGGCGTTCGGCGGGTTGACCCCACGGCTCAACGCCGTCGCGGCGCGCGCTCTCGCGGCGCGGACGTACCAGGCCCCGTCGTACCAGGTGTTCTGCACGCGGCGGCGGGTCCGGTTCCGGGAGATGGAGTACGCGATCCCACGGGAGAGCGTGCGGGACGTCATCACGGAGGTCGACGACTGGCTGCGCACGTCGCGGGAGAACGTCCCGTTCCCGATCGAGGTGCGTTTCGCCGCGCCCGACGACGTCTGGCTGTCCACGGCACACGGACGCGAGACCGCGTACGTCGCCGTCCACCAGTACTGGAGGCTGCCGTACTCGCGGTACTTCGAGGCCGCCGAACGCATCTTCGTGACCGCCGGGGGACGCCCGCACTGGGGCAAGATGCACACCCGCGACTCCGACGATCTCGCTCCGCTGTACCCTCGGTTCGACGACGCGGCACGCGTACGTCTGGAGCACGACCCGGAGGGCGTCTTCCACAACCGCTACACCCGGAAGGTGCTCGGATGACGTCGAGGCACCGTGCCGGGCACGGGTCGCGGAACCCGTCGAGCGGCCGGGACGAGGGCGAGGAGGCGGTGGGTACCGACCGGCCGGCGAGCGCCCTGACGGCACGCCTGAGTGCGGCCACCGGTCAGCTCTCCGCACCGGTCGCTGTCGTCGACCTGGACCGGTTCGATGCCAACGCCCGGGACCTGCTGGCGCGGGCGGGAGGCGTACCCGTGCGGCTGGCGAGCAAGTCGGTCCGCGTCCGGGCCCTTGTCGAGCGGGCGCTCGACGCCGGGTTCTCCGGCGTTATGGCGTACTCGCCGCGCGAGGCGCAATGGCTTGCGGCCCAGGGGGTCGACGACGTGCTGGTGGGGTATCCGAGCGTCGACCGGGCCGCGCTGGCGGAACTCGCCGCGGATCCCGTGGCACGGCGTGCGGTCACGCTCATGATCGACTCGGCTACGCACCTGGACCTGATCGCGGATGCCGTGGAGAACGCGAGGATCGCTGCCGGGGCCGCTGGAACTGCCGGGGCGGCAAGTTCCGCGGAGGCCGCCCGGGCGCCCCGTGGGGCGATGGATACCCGCGGGGCGATGGATACCCGCGGTGGAGGGCACGCGGGGGCCGAGGGCTCGAACGGCCAGGGTGGAGGTGGCGCGCCGGTCCCGGAGCTTCCGGACGCCATCCCCGCGCCGATCCCCTCCCTGCAGGTGTGTCTGGACGTCGACGCCAGTCTCCGGTTCGCTTCGGCGCACCTCGGAGTGCGACGCTCACCCCTGCGCACACCCGAGGACGTCGCGCGGCTCGCCTCCCGCGTCGCCCGGACCCGGGGGGTGCGTCTGCGTGGCCTGATGTTCTACGAGGCGCAGGTCGCGGGGCTGCCCGACTCGAGCCCGGCCGTCCGGCTGGTGAAGCGGCTCTCCGTGCGGGATCTCGATCGTCGTCGGCCGGAACTCGTGGCGGCCGCACGGGACGCCGTCGGGCACGACCTGGACCTGGTCAACTCCGGGGGAACGGGGTCGCTGGAGACCTCGGCGGCCGCGCCCGGCGTCACGGAGGTCACCGCCGGCTCGGGGCTGTACACGCCCGGCTTGTTCGACGCGTACCGCGCGTTCCGGCCACGACCTGCCGCCTTCTTCGGGCTCGACGTCGTGCGCGAACCGGCGTCCGGCTGGGTGACCGCGTTCTCCGGGGGCTACGTCGCGTCGGGACCTGCCGCGACCTCGCGACTGCCGCGTGTGGCGACCCCCGGATGGCAGCTCACCGGTTCCGAGGGGGCGGGCGAGGTGCAGACGCCGTTGCGGAGCCGGCGCCGGGACGCGCGCGGGCGGGACGCACTGCGAACCGGGGACCGTGCCTGGTTCCGTCACGCGAAGGCGGGCGAGCTCATGGAGCGGTTCGACGAGGTCCGACTGGTGCGGGGCTCCGAGGTCGTCGACACCGTCCCGACCTACCGGGGCGAGGGCAAGAACTTCGGCTGACCAGCGCGGTGAATTCCGGCAGATGGGCGAATTCCCGAGTGACGGCCTTGGGTGAAACCGTCGTACCAGGTGTGGTTGCTCGGCCGGTCGGGCTTGGATCTCCGACAGGGCCTGGCCGTCCGGCCGGGCCGGGTCAGGCCTCTCGTCGCTGCCGGGCCACCTCGTAGAGCGCGATACCGCCCGCCACCGCGGCGTTCAGGGATTCCGTCGTGGCCGTGATCGGGATGGACGCCACGGAGTCGCAGGCCTCGCGTACCAGCCGCGACAGGCCTTTGCCCTCCGAGCCGACCACCAGCACGAGCGGATCGGTCGCGAACGCCACGTCGCCGATCTCGGTGTCGCCCTCGGCATCCAGCCCGACCACGAAGCAGCCGGCCTTCTTCAGCGACTCCAGTTCGCGGGCCAGGTTCGTCGCCCGAGCGACGGGGACACGGGCGGCTGCGCCGGCGGAGACCTTCCAGGCCGACGCGGTCATGCCCGCCGCTCGCCGCTCCGGAACCAGGACGCCGTGGGCCCCGAAGGCTCCGGCGGACCGCAGCACGGCGCCGAGGTTACGGGGGTCTGTCACGCCGTCGAGTGCGACGACGAGCGGGGGCTGTCCGGCGGCCGACGCCGCGTCCAGCAGATCATCCGCGTCGGCGTACTCGTACGGCGGGACCTGGATGGCGATGCCCTGGTGCACCGCGTTGTCCGTCAGCCGGTCGAGCTCGAGCTTGGAGCCCTCGACGAACTTCAGGGAGCGTGCCGCCGCCAGCTTCAGGATCTCCTCGGTGCGGTCGTCGGAGTCCAGGCGTGAGGCGATGTAGACGCAGTTCACCGGCATGTCCGCGCGCAGGGCCTCCAGGACGGCGTTGCGCCCTGCCACGATCTCCGTCGCGTCACCGCGACGCCGGTTCTTCGCCGCAGGCCCGCGTGCCGGCCCGTGCTGCTCCTGACGGGCGGCGCGTCGTTCGGCTGCCAGCTTGCGTTGGTGCGCGGGGTGGTAGACACGGTCTTCCGCCTTGGGCGTCGGCCCCTTGCCGCGCAGCGCCTTACGGCTGTGGCCACCCGTACCGACCTGCGCACCCTTCTTGGTACCGGGCTTGCGCGTCGCGCCGCGGCGCTCCGAGTTTCCTGCCATGGTCAATTCCTTCCGGCCGCTACGCGGCGATTGCGACGGCCAGTTCCGTCCCTCGGGGCGGTCAGGACCCGGCCAGCGACCAGCGAGCGCCGTCCGCGGAGTCCTGAACCTCGATCCCCGCGGCCGTGAGCCGGTCGCGGATGGCATCCGCAGTAGCCCAGTCCTTCGCGGCGCGTGCCGCCACGCGCGCCTCCAGTTCCGCGGTGACCAACGCGTCGAGTGCCGCCTGGTGCTGGTCACCGGCCGGTGCGGCCCACTGCGGATCCAGCGGGTCGAGCCCGAACACGTCCAGCATCGCACGGACCGCGACCAGCTCGGTCCGCGCGGCGGCGTCGTCACCGGCAGCCAGCGCGCTGTTGCCGGCACGCAGATGCTCGTGCACGACGGCGAAGGCGGCCGGCGTGTTGAGATCGTCGTTCATGGCCGTGGCGAAGTCCTCGGGGACGTCCGTCTTGGCGATCTCGTCGGCGGAAACGTTCCCGAGCGCCTCCGTCGCCCTGGAGACGAAGCCGGTCAGCCTGTCCCACGTGGCATGCGCCTCGTCGAGGGTGTCCGGCGCCCACTCGAGCATGGACCGGTAGTGCACGGAGACCAGCGCGTAGCGCACGACGGCGGCGGGAGCTCGCTCCAGGAGGTCGCTGACGAGCAGCCCGTTGCCGAGCGACTTGGACATCTTGGTGCCCTGCTGGGTCACCCAGGCGACGTGCATCCAGGAGCGTGCGAAGGCGTCGCCGGCGGCGCGGGACTGGGCCTGCTCGTTCTCGTGGTGGGGGAACCGTAGGTCGAGGCCGCCGCCGTGGATGTCGAACTCGGTGCCGAGGTAACGGCGTGCCATCGCGGAGCACTCCAGGTGCCAGCCGGGACGTCCTCGGCCCCAGGGGGTGTCCCACGATGCCGTTTCCGGTTCACCGGGCCGTGGCGCCTTCCACAGGGCGAAGTCGTGCGGGTCCCGCTTCTGGGCGGAGACGGCGTCGGCCTCGGACGGCGGGACGTCGTCGTCCTCGACGCCCAGGTCCTCCAGCTTCTGCCGGGTGAGCTCACCGTAGGAGGGCCAGGAGCGGACGTCGAACCAGACGTTCCCCTCGGTGGTGGCGTAGGCGTGCCCGGCGTCGATCAGCTCCCGCATGAGGGCGACCATCTCGGGAACGTGTCCGGTGGCCCGCGGTTCGTAGGTCGGTGGCAGGACGCCGAGCGCGTCGTAGGCGCGGGTGAAGACACGCTCGTACCGACCGGCGTGTGCCCACCAGTCGACACCCGCCGCGGCCGCCTTGGCGAGGATCTTGTCGTCGATGTCCGTGACGTTCCGGATGAACGTCACTCTCAGGCCCTGGCGGGTGAGCCAGCGGCGGAGCACGTCGAAGGCGACGGCGGGGCGCAGGTGGCCGACGTGCGGTGCGCTCTGCACGGTGGCACCACACAGGTAGACGCTGACCTCACCCGGGTTGACAGGATCGAGGTCACGCACTTCCCGCGTCGCGGTGTCGTACAGGCGAATGTTCACCTGACCAGCCTACCGGCGGCCGCGAGGCGGCGCGTCGGGTTATCCACAGGCTCACGTGGACAGGTGGAAGTAGTCCGACTCGGGATCGTCCTCGGCGGGCTGTTCGCCCGGGGGCAGGCCCAGAAGCGACTTCTCGTCGGGCCGGTGCCGCAGCACGTTCTCCACGTAGGACGCGACCGCCTCCGGGAGCGGGATGTCCCGGCCCGCGCGCTCCGAGGCGTACCAGCGGTGGTCCAGCAGCTCGTGGAAGATCTGCGCGGGCTCCAGCTTGCGTCGCAGTTCCCGCGGGACGGCGCTCACGGTCGGCTCGAAGACCTTGCGCAGCCAGTCGTGCGCCACGAGCTGCTCGCCGTCGTTCTGCCGGCCCGTCGCGGCCGCGTAGGAGTCGAGGTCGTTCAGCAGCCGGCGTGCCTGGTTCTCCTGAACGTCGAGCCCGGTCAGGCGGAAGAGCCGGTTGGAGTGGTGGCCGGCGTCGACGACCTTGGGCTGGATCCGCACGGTGGTGCCGTCGATGTCGGTGGTCATCTCCAGTTCACCGACGTCGAAGCCCAGGCGGTTCAGGCGTTCGATGTGGGCGTCGACCCGCCAGCGGTCGTCGGCGACGAAGTACTCCGCGCCCGTCAGGGCTTCCCACAGCTCGTTGTACCGCTCCACGAGCGCGTCGCCGATGCCGACCTCGTCGACCTCCTCGTCGAGCATCTCGCCGGCGGCGAGGTCCATCAGCTCACCGATGATGTTGGTCCGGGCGAGGTCGATGTCGTAGTTGCGCTGGCCGCGGGTGAGCTCCCGGTGCAGGTCGCCGGTCTCGGCGTCGACCAGGTAGGCGGCGAACGTCTCGGCGTCCCGGCGGAAGAGCGTGTTGGACAGGGACACGTCGCCCCAGTAGAAGCCCACCAGGTGCAGGCGCACGAGCAGTACGGCGAGCGCGTCGATGAGGCGTGTGGCGGTGTCCGGCCGCAGCGCCTGGCTGAACAGCGCGCGGTACGGCAGGGAGAACTGCAGGTGCTCGGTGACCAGGACGGCCTCGAGCCGCTCGCCGCTCGCGTCGCGCCGACCGGTGATGACTCCGACCGGCACCACGGACGGCACGTCCAGCCGGTTCAGCCGCCGCAGGAGCTCGTACTCGCGGTAGGCGACGGTCTCGCCGATCTCCTTGATGGCGAGTACCCGCCCGGACAGCCGGACGAACCGGACCACGTGCCGGGAGATGCCTCGGGGGAGCGCCGCCAGGACCTCGTCGGGCCACGAGGCCAGCGGGATGTCCCAGGGCAGGTCGAGCAGCGCGGGGTCGGGCCGCGCTGCGGTGATCTGCAGGTTCTGGGTCATGCCTGTCTCCCGGTGGTCGTTCGTCGTCGGGACCGCCGACGACGTGAAGCCGCGCACGGACCCGTTCGCCCCTGGGGGCCCTCCACTTCGGGAAGGAATAGGTCCGCGCGCGGCTTCACGTCGCCAGCCGCTCGTGTGACGGCCGACGGTGCTGTGGACGTCGGGTCAGCCCAGGCGCTCGCCCGTCGAGGCGGAGAACGCGTGGGTCTGCTCCGGCTTGATCGTGACCGAGATCGTGTCGCCCTTGTCCGGCACGTTGCGCGGGTCGATGCGCACGATCACCTGGTTGCTGTCGCCCGCGTGCAGGTTGCCGCCGTTCTTCAGCGTGCCGTACACGAACGCGTCGGAGCCGAGCTCCTCGACCAGCGTGACGTCGATCTCGAAGGCTCCCTCGCTGCCGGAGGAGACGACCGTGAGAGCCTCGGGGCGGAAGCCCAGCGTGACGCGGCCGCCGTCCGCCGACGTGATGCCGTCCGCGACCGCGCGGTCGAGCGCGATCGAGGCGCCGCCCACCTGAGCCTTGCCGTCGGTGACGTCGAAGGTGCCGATGTTCATGGCCGGCGAGCCGATGAAGCCCGCGACGAAGACGTTGGCCGGCTTGTCGTACATCTCGCGCGGCGTGCCCACCTGCTGCAGGACACCGGCCGACAGCACGGCGATGCGGTCACCCATGGTGAGCGCCTCGGTCTGGTCGTGCGTGACGTAGACCGTCGTGACGCCGAGACGGCGCTGCAGCGACGCGATCTGCGTACGGGTCTGGACACGGAGCTTGGCGTCCAGGTTCGAGAGCGGCTCGTCCATGAGGAACACCTGCGGCTGACGCACGATGGCGCGGCCCATGGCGACGCGCTGGCGCTGACCACCGGAGAGCGCCTTCGGCTTCCGGTCGAGGTACTCGGTGAGGTCGAGGATCTTCGCCGCCTCCTCGACCCGCTGGCGGATCTCGGCCTTCGGCGTGCCCGCGATCTTGAGCGCGAAGCCCATGTTGTCCGCGACGGACATGTGCGGGTACAGCGCGTAGTTCTGGAACACCATCGCGATGTCGCGGTCCTTGGGCTGCACGTCGGTGACGTCACGGTCACCGATGAGGATGGCACCGCCGTTCACGTCCTCCAGGCCGGCGAGCATGCGCAGCGACGTGGACTTACCGCAGCCCGAGGGGCCGACGAGGACGAGGAACTCGCCGTCCTCGATGTGCAGGTCGAGCTGGTCGACTGCCGGGCGCTCCGTGCCCGGGTAGACGCGCGTCGCCTTGTCGAAGGTGACCGTAGCCATGGTGAGACTTCCCTCCACCGGCAGGTACGTGCCGGACGATCCGTTGTGTCGGGTGTCGTTGCTTCCACTTGCGTGTCGGCGGTGACACAGATTGCAGCGTGATAGTACCCCGTCCGGGAGCGGAACTACTATCCGCTGGTCAAGAGCCCAGGTGATGACGCACGACAGTGGTCATGACCGGGTCAGTTCATCGGCAATCCGTTCCAGCACGACCGCGAGCGTGTCCGCGTCCGGCAGCCGGTGCTGGGCCAGGGTGTCGCCCGTGCCGATCTTCACGGCGAGATCGCCGTTCTCCAGCGCGGCGAAGGCGTGCTCGTCGGTCGTGTCGTCCCCCGAGTAGAAGATCCGCACGGCTTCTGCCCCGGTCTCGTCGGCGACGACGTCGCGCAGCTGTCGCAGGGCCTCGCCCTTCGACGTGGAGACCACGGACACCTCGACGACGTCCTTGCCGTGCATCGGCTGCAGACCGAGGTTCGCGGCGACCTCGTCCGCAGCCACGGTGACCGCGGCGGCGTCGTCGGCCCCCGCCAGGCGGGTGTGGACGACGGCGGCGCCCGGCTTGGTCTGGACCCATACGCCCTCACGGTCCGCGGCAGCCGCCTCGAACCCGGCGATCAGCGCGTCGAGCTGCGTGTGCTGTGCGGGAGAGAGCTGCAACGGCACGGCCTGGACGCCGTCGCCCGTCACGCGGCCCGTCTCCGCACCGTGCGAACCCACGAGGAGCGTTCCGAGCGGTGCTTCCGTCACCTCCGCCAGGTCTCTCAGATCGCGCCCGGACACGAGGGCGAGCCGCACGGGCAGGTCGTCGGCGAGGCTCGCGATCCGGTCGGCGGCGGCGCGGGCCGCCGGCGTCATCCGGCTCGCCTTCGGGTCGTCGACGAGCTGGGAGAGGGTGCCGTCGAAGTCGGACGCGATGAGCCAGGCCACCCCGGGCCTCGCGTTCTTGCGGCGACGACGGCCGGACGGCTGGGTGAAGGCCCGCAGCGAGTCGGCGAGCGTGCCCCCGGACTCCATGCCCCGCGGTTCGGCCGACGCCGGGGGCTGCACCGCGGAGAGCACGGAGAGGAAGGACTCGGACCACTTGGCGACGTCGTCGGTCATGATCTTGCGGCGCAGACGGCGCATGCGGCGGCGCTGCTCCTTCGGGTCCATGGTCGCGGCCGCGACGATGATGTCCTTCATCCCGTCGATGTCGTGCGGGTTCACCAGCAACGGGCCGGGTGACAGCTCGTCCGCGGCGCCGGTGAACTCCGACAGCACGAGCACACCCCGCTCGTCGCTCCGGGCGGCCACGTACTCCTTGGCCACAAGATTCATGCCGTCGCGCAGCGCCGTGACGAGCATGACGTCCGCGGCGAGATAGAGCGCCGCCATCTCCTCGGGCGGGTACGAGTGGTGCAGGTAGTGGATGGCGGAGTGCCCCAGTTCGCCGAACTCGCCGTTGACCCGGCCCACCAGGATCTCCACGTGCTCACGCAGATCCTGGTAGGCGCCCACGTTCTCGCGGCTCGGGCTGGCCACCTGCACGAGCGTGGCCCGCGTGACGTCGAGACGCCCGTCCTCGAGGAGCTCGCCGTAGGCCTTGATGCGGTGCCGGATCCCCTTGGTGTAGTCGAGCCGGTCGACACCCAGGTACACCGTCTCCGGGTTTCCGAGGTCGGCGCGGATCTCCTTGGCGCGGTTCTGCACCTCCGGTGTCCGCGCCAGCTCGTCGAACCGGCGTGAGTCGATGGAGATGGGGAAAGCCTGGGCGCGCACGTGCCGGCCGGGTCGTCCCTCGGCGTCGGGCATGGTGATGACCGGGCCGCGCGTCGCGTAGTCGGTGAGCCGGCGTACCGCCCGCACGAAGTTCGCGGCGTCGCCGTTGCGCTGGAAGCCGATGACGTCGGCGCCCAGCAGCCCGTCCACGATCTGGCGACGCCACGGCAACTGCCCGAACAACTCCACCGGAGGGAACGGGATGTGGTCGAAGAAGCCGATGCGCAGATCCGGGCGCTGGTCGCGGAGCATGCGCGGCACGAGCTGCAACTGGTAGTCGTGCACCCAGACTGTCGCGCCCTGGGCCGCCTGCTCGGCGGCCGCGTCGGCGAACCGCTGGTTGACCCGCCGGTAGGCGTCCCACCACTGCCGGTGGTACGTCGGCGGCGCGATCACGTCGTGGTAAAGCGGCCACAACGTGTCGTTGGAAAAGCCTTCGTAGTAGCGCTCGATCTCGTCGGCGCTCAGGGTGACCGGTACCAGGCGCATCCCCTCGGCGTCGAACGGCTCATGGGCCAGGTCCGGGGCGCCCGACCAGCCCACCCAGGCCCCCTGCGCCGCACGCATCACCGGTTCCAGCGCCGTGACGAGGCCGCCTGGTGAACGCTGCCAGGCCAGATCCCCGGCGGGCCCCACCGAGAAGTCGACGGGGAGGCGATTGGCCACCACGACGAGGTCGTATCCGTCTTTACCTGGCAACGATCTGCACCTCAATCTGTATCGACTGCGTTGACTTTCGCTTGCCTCGTTCAGAGTAGCGACGCCTGGGAAGTCCGCGCAGTAACGTCCATCACCCCATTTCGGGCGAAACTAAGGTTGCGTTGCTGGTCAGACGGGCGAATACAGGTGAGTTGCCGCGCGATGGCCAGATTCGCCCGCTAGCGTTTGAACCATGGGAGCAGAGGGAGCCGTCGACGGCACCGAAGAGCGGACGGACACGGGTACCGTCTCCGTGCGTGACCGTGTTGCCGGCTCCGTCATCGGCGGCTACACGGTGACCGGGCGGATCGGCAGCGGCGCGATGGGAACCGTCTACCGCGCGACCGACGGTGGCGGCAACGCCGTCGCGCTCAAGCTGCTCACCCCGGAACGGGACGAGGCGGGAGCGCGCGAACGGCTTCGCCGGGAGGCCAGGGCGCTGCAACGGTTGAAGCACCCCGCGGTGGCGAGCGTGATCGACGTCGAGCTCGACGGGACCGACGCGTTCATCGTGACCGAACTCGTCGAGGGCCCCACCCTCGAGGAGGAGGTCGACGACCGCGGCCCGCTCGACCCACGCGACCTCTACGAACTGGCCGACCAGCTCGCCGACGCCCTGGAGGCGGTGCACGCGGCCGGCGTCGTGCACCGCGACCTGACGCCGTCGAACGTTCTGATCTCCCCTTCCGGACCGGTGCTCATCGACTTCGGCCTCGCCCACGCGCGCGGCGACGCCCGCGCCACCCGCACCGGATTCGTCATGGGTACCCCGGGCTATCTCGCGCCCGAACTGCTCGACGGCGGCGACCCCGCCCCCTACACGGACTGGTGGAGCTGGGCCGCCGTGCTCGCCTTCGCGGCCACCGGACGTTCACCGTTCGGCGTCCGGCCCCTCGAACACGTCCTCCGGCGCTCCCGCGAGGGCGATGCCGACCTCGCCGGACTCGAACCGCGCACCTCCCGCGCCCTCGCCGCGGCCCTCCGGCCCACTCCCGTCGAACGGTGGGGACCCACCGAGGTCGCGCGGTCACTCCAGGCCGCGTCCGAAGCGTTCGTCGCGGCCGCGCGCGCCGCGGACCCCGGCATCCGGACCGGGGACATCGGAGATCGCCGGACCCAGGTCATGTCGGGACCGACGGCGGTCGTCGCCCCGAAGCCCGAACCGGTCACGGCGGTGGTCGAACCCGCCAGGCCGGCGATCGCACCGTCCGCTGCCGCGCGATCCGTACGGAGCCATCCCGTCGGCTCCCTGCACGGGACCGGGTCGCCGGGTGGCGAACGCCCCGATTCCTGCGGCCGGCCCACCGCTCCGGCGCCGGCGGTACCGACCGAGGGCTCACCGGTGCCCGGCATCGGACGGATGACCCGGTACTCCGCGCGGACCGGCACCGTCACCGCCGTCGGCGGAGCCGTCGTCGCACTCGCCGCGACGCGGCCGGGCTGGGCGCTCGCCGCCCTGGTGGTGGTCTGCGTGCTGTGCCGGGCGTCGGGTGCCGCGGTGAACGAGCTCTGGAACTGGCGGGTGCGTCACGGGGCGGCGTCGGGCGGCAAGGGGCGTGCGGTGCTGCTCATGCCCTGGTACCTGGTGCGCTCGGTCTTCGGGGCGTTGCCCGCGTTGCTCATCGCGAGTGCGGTCGGGGCGATCGTGGCGCTCGGCGGATTCTGGCTGTTCGCGCCCGGCCGGGTGATCGTGCTGCCGCTCGACGACCCGGCGTCCCGTGCGGTGGGCGGCACCAACGACCCGATCGTCGACACGTGGGTGCTGGCTGTGGCGATGCTCGTGACGATGCTGCTGGCCTGGTGGGGGCCCGTCGCCCGGCTCACCCGGGACGGTGCCCGGCCGCTGCTGGCCACCGTCGCCCCGGGACGGCTCGGCGCGGGAGTCGTCGTCGTGCTCGCCCTTGCGGTGGTCGGGCTCGGCGCCGCGGCGGCCGTGACCGATCCGCTGGTCATCGACTGGTGGCCGCTCACCGGGCGGCCGGACGTGCGCTGAGCGTCACGAAATAGTGATGCAACGCCCAGGTCGTTCCCAGGGCTCTGTGGATAGGCTGTGGTGCGCCGGCGACGGACTGCCGGGCGGTGCCACCACCGTGGTGCCGGGAAACTGCTGGCCGGTGGGCCGCGCACCGAGGAGAAGGACTCGATGTCGAACATGACCAAGGCTCAGCGGCGAGAAGCCGCGCGCGCCGAGGCTCTCGCGATGCAGAAGAAGGCGCAGGGGCGCGAGCGGATGTACCGGATCGTGACCCTCAGCCTTCTCGGGGTGCTCATCGCCGGTCTGGCTGTCGCGATCTGGCTGATCTTCGCGGAGTCCCAGAAGACGCCGATGGAGCGGGCGGACAACGTCCCGGCCGGCGTCGTGGACGAGACGGGTATCCCGGTCGGGGAGGACGGCGCGGCCGGCACCCTGGTCGAGGGAGCGCCTCAGGTCGACGTCTACGTCGACTTCATGTGCCCGGTGTGCGGCCAGTTCGAGGCGATGAACGGGGCGGACCTCACCGAACTGCGTGAGAGCGGCGAGGTGGCCCTCGTCGTGCACCCGGTGGCGATCCTGGACCGGATGTCGAGCGGGACCGAGTACTCCACGCGTGCGGCGTCGTCTGCCGCGTGGGTGGCCGACCAGGCTCCCGAGGCCTTCGCCGAGTACCACGACCTGCTCTTCGCGAACCAGCCCGCCGAGAACTCGGCCGGCCTGAGCGACGAGCAGCTCGCCGCCTTCGCCGAGCAGGCGGGCGTCCCGGCCGACGTCGCGCAGGGCATCGCGGACGGTGACGCCACGGCCACGTACCGCGACTGGGTGACGGCATCGACGGATCAGGCCACGTCGGCCGAGGAACTCGCGAACCCGCAGACGGGTCAGTTCGGGACGCCGACCGTCATGCTCGACGGCGAGCGGTTCGAGGACTGGGCCACACCCGGCGCGCTGAGGACTGCCATCACCGGGGGTTCGGCCGACGAGTCCGGTGACGGCTCGGCGAACGAGGACGCCGACAGCGGCTCCGAGGAGGAGTCGTCCGGCGAGTGACGTGAGTCCAGCCTGACGCGAGGCGTCGTGGGCTGGGTCGGTCGCCGAGAACGCCCGGTGCGGATCGGCGGCCGACACGCTCACCACGTCGTGTGTGTGCATTAGGCTGTACCCCGGCTCGGGCCGCCTGCGGCCCGGCGTCGCCGCCTTAGCTCAGCTGGTAGAGCGCTCGCCTTGTAAGCGAAAGGTCGTCGGTTCGAACCCGACAGGCGGCTCCGAGAGGCCCGGAATCTCAGGATTCCGGGCCTCTTGCGCTGTGGCCGGCGGCCGGTGCGCCGGGCGAGGCTCCGGTCGGGTCAGCTTCGGGGCCAGGCCCCCGGAGCCGGCCATTTCGGGGTACGGCCGTCGCCCGACGACTTCCCGGTCACGCGCCGCTTCACCCACGGGCCGACGTGTTCGCGTGCCCACGCCGCGTTCTCCCTGGTGGCGGCGATAAGAGTCGGTCGCGGCGCCGGAGGCAGCGGCGTGTCCCAGGCGGGATCATCCGGTGCCAGACCGAGGCCGACGAGCGCCGCGTTCTTGACGCGTTCGTGGCCTTCCGGGAGGAGATGGATCCGGTCCGCCGACCACATGCGCAGGTCGAACAGTGCGCGAAGCCCCCACAGGTCGATCACGTGCGCCCCGTGGCGGCGGGCGATCGACCAGATGTTGGCGTTGTACACGCCGACGCGGCTGTTGGTCCAGGCCAGCGTTCCTCCCGCCTTGAAGCCGGTACCCATGAGGACGTCGGCACCCGTGGCGCGGATCCTCACGACGGCGTCCTCGAGTGCCGAGCAGATGGCTTCCAGGTCCACGCCCGGCCGGAGGATGTCGTTGCCACCACCGATGAGTGACACGAGGTCCGGCTCCACACCGAGCGCCACGTCGAGTTGTTCGGCGATGATCGGACGCAGCAGCCGTCCCCGGATCGCGAGGTTCGCGTACTCGATCGCCGGTTCGCCGGCCGCGATACGTCGCTCGCTCAGCGAGGTCGCGAGGCGGTCGGCCCAGCCGCGCTGCGTGTCCTCCAGGCCGGGGTACGGATCCCACAAGCCCTCCGTGAACGAGTCGCCGATGGCGACGTAACGCGTCCAGCGCGGGGTGTCGTCGGGTTCGGCGGCGGAGCCCGCCGGGGACGCGACGTTCTCGGCCGGTGCCGCGGCCGGTTCGGGCGCGGGCGTCCGGGGGCCAGGCGCTACCGGGCGGGTCGAGGGCGCGGGCTGGGCGGCCGATGCCGGGAGCGGCACTGCCGGGCCGGAGGACGCCGTCGCCCTCGAGGACGCCGAGTCGTGCGAACGTTCGGGATTCTGGGGAGAAGTCGCGCTCACGTCGAACATTGTTGCCGGGACTCCGGGTCCTGTGCAGTCCGGTACCAGGTAACCGCTGGGTGAGACGCGCCACGGGGGCCGGCCCCGCGGCGCGCCCCGTCACGCGTCTACGGCAGCCGCCAGTCGATCGGCGTCGCACCCTGCTCGCTCAGCAGGGCGTTGACGCGGGAGTAGGGCTTGGACCCGAAGAAGCCGTTGCGCGCCGAGAGCGGAGACGGATGCGCGCTCTCGACGATCGGGACGTCGCCGAGGAACTTCTTCAGGTTGCGCGCCTTCGCGCCCCACAGCACCGCGACCAGGGGGCCACCCCGAGCGGCGAGAGCCTTGATGGCAGCCTCGGTGACGTCCTCCCAGCCCTTGCCGGCGTGCGAATCCGACTTGCCGGGCTGGCAGGTCAGCACCCTGTTGAGCAGCATGACGCCCTGATCGGCCCACGGGCGCAGGTCGCCGTTGGAGGGCATCGGGATGCCGAGGTCCGTCTCCAGCTCCTTGTACATGTTCAGCAGCGACGGCGGCAGGGGGCGCACGTCCGGCTGGACCGAGAACGACAGGCCCATCGCATGGCCCGGACGCGGGTACGGGTCCTGGCCGACGACGAGTACCTTGACCTCCGCCAGCGGCCGCTGGAACGCGGCGAGCACGTTCGGGCCGGGCGGGAAGTACCCGCGGCCCGCCGCGTTCTCGGCGCGCAGGAAGTCACCCAACTCGTGGATGCGCGGCTCGACGCCGGCCAGCGCCTCCGCCCAGTCGGGCGAGATGACCTCGGACAACGGCTTGCGGGCTGGGGCTTCGTCGATATCGGGCGTCATGGTCTCCACGGGTCGGGACACTACTCGGGGACACTGACAAAGTGCAGGCCTACCAGCGATCTCGAGCCGAGGTCGCGCGCCCGGCCGCAGCCCCCCCGCGCCCTCAGACGGTTTCGGTGCGCTTCTTCCGGGCGAATCGCGCCGGCAGGTCGGGCCCGTCCCACACCTGGATCGCGCGCCAGATCGACGCGGCGATCGGCACGGCGAGCACGGCACCGGTGATGCCGACGAGCACCGTCCCGGCGGTCAGGGCGAACAGGATCACGAGCGGGTGCAGGCGCAGGGTCCGGCCCATGACGATCGGCTGGAGGAAGTCGCCTTCGAGCTGGTTCACGACGATGACGATCGCCACGACGACGAGCGCTTCGACCGGTCCGACCGCGACGAGCGTGACCAGTGCCGCGAGGATCCCCGCCAGGGTCGCGCCGACCAGGGGAATGAAGGCGAGGAGGAAGACGAGCACGGACAGGGGGATCACGAGCGGCACCCCGACGATCGCCAGACCGATCCCGATGCCGACGGCGTCGACGATCGCCACGATCGCCGTCCCGCGCACATAGCCGCCGAGAGTACGCATGGTCGCGGCGCCGACCCGGCGGCCACGCTCGTAGCGATGCCCCTCGAACGGCCGCAGCAGGAACTCCCACATCGCCGGCCCGTCCTTCAGGAAGAAGAACAGGACCACGATCATGATGAAGAATCCCGCGACGAAGTCGGCGGTCTGGGAGACGCCGGCGATGGCGCCCGAGCCGACGGCATCCGACTGCAGCAGGTTCATCGCCGAGTCGCGCACCGAGGCGATCTGCTCCTCGGTGATCTCGAAGGGCAGCCCCTGGAGGTAGCTCCGCAGCGAGTCGAAGCCGTCGAGCGCTTGATCACGGAGTTCGTCCCACTGGTCGACGACGGCGAGCACGACGAGCCACACGATGCCCGACAGCAGCGCCACCAGCGCCAGCAACGAGATCCACGTGGCGAGGATCGAGGGCAGGCCGCGGCGACGCAGGAAGGAGACCAGCGGGGAGATCGCCGCCGCGAGCACGAGCGCGATGAGGACGGGGATCACGACCAGGGTCAGACGCGTCCCGACGAACCCGAAGACGGCCACCACCGCGACGACGGTGAGGACCTGCAATGATCGGGTGCCCACACGGCCGAAGCTGTCCGACCACAGCCGCGACGCCTGCCGGTCGGCGGAAGGTTCGTGCTCGGCCGGTGGCCGTGCGTCGACGTCCGGGCGGGTGGGGGGTGTGCGGCGGCCGAAGAGACCCATCGCCTGTCCTCCTTCGCTTGGTCCGGCGGGTGCCGGTGCTCCTGACGCTATTGCGGTCGGGCGCTGGTCGCGCGGCGACACCGGTAGCGTCGGAGGTCACGCGGCCGGGACGGCGTCGCGGGCCGTCCGGGACGCCGTCGTGCAGGCAGGGACGGCTCCGCCGAAGCCGTGAGTGTCCGAAAGGGCGCGATACGCTGGACAAATGACACAAGTGTTCACCTGGTCGTAGTCTGGCCGCATGAGCAAGATGCTGATCGAGTCCTCGGAGGCGGTCGACGTCGAGCCCGCGGGCGCCGTCGCGGGGCCCTCGGACGAGACGGCGGGCGAGCTCTCCGACCTGGAGCGCGAGATCCTCGCGTTCGAGCGCAAGTGGTGGCGGCTGGCCGGGGCCAAGGAGGAGGCGGTCCGGGAGCTGTTCGACATGACGTCGACGCGGTATTACCAGGTGTTGAACGCGTTGATCGACACACCCGCGGCGCTCGCTCAGGACCCGATGCTGGTCACGCGGCTGCGTCGGATGCGCGTGACGCGCCGGGGCGCGAGATCCGGCCGGCGGCTCGCGGACGAGAAGCCCTGAGAGCCCAGGAGTCTGGGCTACCCTGTCCGCCGTGACCAACAGCACGTACCGCTACCCGCCCGACGAGTTCGACGTCGCCGTGCCTGGCGGCGCACCTGTTGGCGTGCACCGCGCGCCGCGCAGCGGTTGGAGTTCGGCATGGCCGTTCCTGCTGGTCGCGCTGGTCTGTGCCGGTGTCGCGTGGGGCGGCATCACCCTCCTGTCCGGCGGTGGGAACGAGGGCAACTCGGCAGCGGAGCCGACCGCCAGCGTCTCGCCCGGCCCTTCCGCCAGCGCCAGCGGCGCAGCCGATGGTGAAGGCGGCGGCCAGAACGAGGGCGAGGGCGGTGAAGGCGGCAACGAGCCGAGCGGCGAGCCGTCCGACGCCGCAGGTGGCGGTGACGCGCTGCCCGGCGATCCCGCGCTGGCCGACCTGACGGTGACCATCGGCGTGTACAACGACGGCGCCGGGTCCGGCATGGCGGGCACGACGGCGACGAATCTTCAGGCAGCCGGCTTCTCCGGCGAGATCCACCCGCTCGATGCCGGCGCCGCCAACGGGCCCGCCGCGGGCTCCGTCACCGCGAACACCGTGCTGTACGGCGGCGACCGCGCCGACACGGCCTCTGCGGTCGCAGACGCGCTGGGGATCTCGGGGGCCAACGTGCAGGAGTCCGCTGACGTCGCCGCGCATCCGACGGAGGGCGTCTGGGTCATCCTGGTGACTCCGCCGGGAGCCTGAGCCGACACTTTCCTGAGCACGCTCGTTGATGTGCCCGTCCCGTTCCGGGGCGGGCACATCGATTTCGCCGGTCGCGGCCCGGCCGTGGGGCCGCCCGATCGCCGGCCTCGGTGCCGCCGGACCGCCGGCCTCGACACCCGCTGGCCTCGACACCCGCTGGCCTCGACACCGCCGGCCTCGACACCACCGGCGGCGCCGCCGGCCGCGGCGCCGCCCGGACCGGTTGACGCCGGTCCGGCGGGCCGGGTCCGCCATTCACGGGAATGCCGGCGTGCCTCTTGCCTCGGGCGTCGCCTCCCCAGGGCTCACGCCATCGCGGTGCTTTGCCGCAACGGGGATTGTGGCTTCCCCCTACCTCTTGGATTTACGCGCCGAATCCAATCCCGTCGAAACGTTACGGATGGTCGAGAAAATTCGCCCGCCGTGGCAGGTGAATCGGTGTTACTGCACGCAGAAGCGCTGTTCCGTATACGAACCCGACTCCCCTGACCTGGGCGTTCGCCCAGCGCAGAATCCGTCAAATAGCGATTTACCCCTTCCATAGTGTGACTTGGAGCACTAGCCTCGAATCACCACGGGTCGAACCGAGTGGCCCGTGCGAGATGCAAGGAGAAGTGCATGGCCCAGGGCACCGTCAAGTGGTTCAACGCGGAGAAGGGGTACGGCTTTATCACCCCGACCTCCGGCGGGCAGGACCTGTTCGTCCACTACAGCGCGATTCAGGTGGACGGCTACCGCACCCTCGACGAGGGACAGGCGGTCGAGTACGAAGTGGGACAGGGTCAGAAGGGCCCGCAGGCGGAGATGGTCCGACCCCTCTGATCTGAGTCCCGGACCGGTTTCCCCCTGGCCGGTCTCTCCGATCGACGCAGGGTGGCGCGCGGCCCCGACCCGCTCGCCGCCCGCCCGCGTCCCTTCGACCACTCCCACACGGGCCCCTTTCCGGCCGGAAGCGGGATCCCGCGCGCCCGTCCGCTCTTACTCGGACACGGTGCCTCACCGGTGCCTCCGGTACACCCGTCCGGCCTCGTCCGTGGTTCGATGAAGGTATGACCGTGCTGGACGCCGTCGTCGTCGGCTCCGGGCCCAACGGACTCGCGGCCGCCGTGACCCTCGCCCGCGCCGGCCTCGTGGTCCGGGTGCTCGAGGAGCAGTCCTCGATCGGCGGTGGCGCGCGCACACTCACGGGCGCGGATCTCGCCACGGCAGCGCCCGCGCCTGATATGCCCGGTACGGCCCTGCCTGTCGCGGGCATGGACGGCGCGACCGGAGCGAACCTCCGCTTCGACCTCTGCTCCGCGGTCCATCCCATGGCATGGGCATCTCCGTTCTTCCGGGCGTTCGGCCTGGCGCGACGGATCGACCTGCGCGCCGCCGAGGTCTCCTACGCTCAGCCGCTCGACCCGGCCGCCGGATCGAGTTCGCCGCGTGCGGGCGTGGCGTTCCGCGACCTCGACCGGACCGTCGAGAGCCTCGGGCCCGACGGCGCCGCCTGGCGGGCGCTCGTCGGCCCGCTGGCTCACCGCTGGCCGGCGGTGACGGCTCTGGCCATGGGCGACAGGCGAGGCCTCGCCGCGCCCGCTCCCGTGCGTGACGGGTCGGCCGGCGGGCGAGAACCCGGCCAGGACACGGTGGTCCGCGGCCGAGGCGGTGCCTTCGATCTCGGCAGGGAGGCCGCCGAGCTGGCACGGGCCGGGCTCATGTTCGGGCCCGCGCTGATCGAGCAGGGCACCCGGCTCTGGAACCGCCGGTTCACCGGTGACGTCGCTCCCGCGCTGCTCACCGGCGTCGCCGCGCACGTCATGACGCCATTGCCCGCTCTCGCGGCCTCCGGTACGGCACTCCTCCTCGGCGCGCTGGCCCACGGGCCGCTCGGTTGGGCCCTTCCGCTCGGCGGCTCGGGAGCCATCGTCGACGCGTTGGTCGCCGATCTCGTCGCCCATGGCGGCGAGGTCCAGACCTCGCGTCCCGTCCGCCGGCGCACCGACCTCCCCCCGGCGCGTGCCTACCTCTTCGACACGGCGCCGGGCGTCGTCGGACAGGTCTTCGGTGATCGCCTGCCGGCTCGTTCCGGCGCGGCGCTGCGGAGCCATCGCTTCGGGGGTGGGGCGGCCAAGGTCGATCTCGTGCTGAGCGGACCGGTGCCGTGGTCCGTGCCCGACGTCGGGCGCGCCGCGACCGTACATCTCGCCGGTACCCGGGAGCAGATGGCCGGGGCGGAGGTGGCCGTCGCCGCCGGGCGGCACGCCGCGCGTCCGGTCTGCCTCCTCAGCGACCCGACCGTGACCGACCCCGCGCGCGAGGTCGACGGACTTCGTCCGGTGTGGACGTACGCCCACGTCCCGGCGGGTTCGGAGCGCGACGTCACCGAGGACGTCATCGGGCAGATCGAGCGGTTCGCGCCGGGATTCCGCGACGTCGTCGTCGCCGCGCGGTGCGTGCCGGCCGCGTGGATGCCGGCGCACGACGCGAACTACGTCGGCGGCGACATCGGTACGGGGGCGGCCACGATGTCGCGGATGCTCGCCGCCCCGGGCGCCACCGGGATGCGCTGGGACCCGTACTCGACGGGCGTGGACGGCGTGTACCTGTGTTCGGCGGCCACGCCTCCCGGTCCCGGCGTCCACGGGATGTCGGGCTGGCACGCCGCACGTCGTGCGCTCGTGCGCGAGTTCGAGATCCGCCGACCGCCGGACCTCTCGCCACCATCGTCCTGAACCGCGTCGTCCTTCCTGAACCGCGTCGTCGCCCGCAGGGCTCGACGTGGCGCCACCGGTGCCGGCGAAAGCATCGTCCGGCGGGTCCGTCACGATGCCCGGGCCGCGCGGGCGTCGCCTCGGTATCCGCCAGGACGCCGGCGGTTCGTGGAGGCGGCGGCCGGATCGGCATCGGGTGGCGGCCGGGCAGCCTGCTTGCACTCTCGAGGCGAGAGTGCCAATAATGTCTTAGCACTCTCGTACCGAGAGTGACAGCAGGGCCGGCGGGTGAGGTCTGTTCCTGGGCGAGACGTGATCGCCCCGGGAGAGGTCGTCCGTCGCGGGCACCGAGCCGGCTCACCAAAAGCCACCAGCGGAGGATTCATCCCCATGGCCAAGATGATTGCCTTCGACGAGGAAGCTCGTCGGAGCATGGAGCGCGGGCTCAACCAGCTCGCCGACACCGTCAAGGTGACGCTCGGCCCCAAGGGCCGCAACGTCGTGCTCGACAAGAAGTGGGGCGCCCCCACCATCACGAATGACGGCGTCTCCATCGCGAAGGAGATCGAGCTCGAGGACCCGTACGAGAAGATCGGCGCGGAACTCGTCAAGGAGGTCGCCAAGAAGACCGACGACGTCGCGGGTGACGGCACCACCACCGCCACCGTGCTCGCCCAGGCGCTCGTGCGCGAGGGGCTGCGCGTCGTCGCCGCCGGCGCCAACCCGATCGCCGTGAAGCGCGGCATCGAGAAGGCCACCGAGGCGGTCACCGAGCAGCTGCTCAACTCGGCCACGGAGGTCGAGACCAAGGAGCAGATCGCCTCCACGGCGGCCATCTCCGCCGGCGACCCGGCCATCGGCGAGCTCATCGCCGAGGCCCTCGACAAGGTGGGCAAGGAAGGCGTCATCACCGTCGAGGAGTCCAACACCTTCGGCCTGGAGCTCGAGCTCACCGAGGGTATGCGCTTCGACAAGGGCTTCCTCGCGCGCTACTTCGAGACGGACCCCGAGCGCCAGGAGGCCGTGCTCGAGGACCCGTACGTCCTGATCGTCGAGTCGAAGATCTCGAACGTCAAGGACATGCTCCCGATCCTGGACCAGGTCATGAAGCAGGGCCGCGCCCTGCTCATCATCGCCGAGGACGTCGAGGGCGAGGCCCTGGCGACCCTGGTGCTGAACAAGATCCGCGGCACCTTCAAGTCCGTCGCCGTCAAGGCCCCGGGCTTCGGCGACCGCCGCAAGGCCATGCTCCAGGACATCGCCATCCTCACGGGCGGCCAGGTCATCTCCGAGACCGTCGGTCTCAAGCTGGAGAACGCCACGCTCGACATGCTGGGCACCGCCCGCAAGGTGGTCGTCACGAAGGACGAGACCACCATCGTCGAGGGTTCGGGCGACGCCGAGCTCATCTCGGGCCGCGTGAACCAGATCCGCAGCGAGATCGAGAAGTCGGACTCCGACTACGACCGCGAGAAGCTGCAGGAGCGCCTCGCCAAGCTGGCCGGCGGCGTGGCCGTCATCAAGGCCGGTGCGGCCACCGAGGTGGAGCTCAAGGAGCGCAAGCACCGCATCGAGGACGCCGTGCGCAACGCCAAGGCCGCCGTCGAGGAGGGCATCGTCGCCGGTGGTGGCGTGGCGCTGATCCAGGCCGGCGCCATCGCGTTCGAGAAGCTCGAGCTCGACGGTGACGAGGCCACCGGTGCGCAGATCGTGAAGGCCGCGATCGACGCCCCGCTCAAGCAGATCGCCGTGAACGCCGGCCTCGAGGGTGGCGTCGTCGCGGAGAAGGTGCGCGGGCTGACGCCCGGCCAGGGTCTGAACGCCGCGACCGGCGTGTACGAGGACCTGCTCGCCGCCGGCGTGAACGACCCGGTCAAGGTGACGCGCTCGGCTCTGCAGAACGCCGCCTCGATCGCCGCGCTGTTCCTCACCACGGAGGCCGTCGTGGCCGACAAGCCGGAGAAGGCTGCCGCCGCTCCGGCCGGTGACGGCGGGATGGGCGACATGGGCGGCATGGGCTTCTGACCCACGCCACCCACGCACGACGGAGGCCGTCTTCCCCGCGGGGAGGGCGGCCTCCGTCGTGTTCGTGGGGGCTCCGGCCGAGCGTCCCCGTTGTGCCGCTCAGCCGAACAGCCGGGTCGCCGTCTGCTCCGCGTCGGAATAGGTCTGCGCCGCCTGCGCCAGCGCCGTCTGAATCGCGTCCAGCGCCGACTCCACCTGCGACTGGGCGGCTCGCCACTGCGTCACCGTGCCCGAGAACGCCGTCGCGGCACCGCCCGTCCACGTGCCCTGCAGGGCGTCGAGATTCCGCATCATCGCCGCCACCTCTGCCCGCACGGCGGTCACCGACGCCGCCACGGCCCCGCTCGCCACGTTCATCTGCTCGCTGTCCACCTGGTACCGCATCGCTCTCCCGTCCTGCGGCTCGCAGCCGCCGTCGTCACCCGAGGGCTCCCTGCCCGTGCGACACAAGCTAGGCGGGCGCGGCCGGCCCTTCCTCGTGGACCCGGTGGCCTGTGGACGGACGGTCGCCTGTGGAAGGCGTCGGCGCCTCGGCACGCCGCCCTGACGGTCTGACCGCGCAACATTCACGGTGCTCTCAGGAAAGTGTCAGACTCGCGCCGCACACTGAACTCATGGCGACACCAGAGGCCCGGCTCGTCGTCGTCGACGACGAGCCCAACATCCGCGAACTCCTTGCCACCTCCCTGCGGTTCGCGGGGTTCGAGGTGCATGCCGCGGCGGACGGCAACGGCGCGCTCCAGCTGGTCCGGGACCTGGACCCCGACCTCGTCGTGCTGGACGTGATGCTCCCCGACATGGACGGCTTCACCGTGACGCGACGCATGCGCGCCACGGGCAAGCACGCGCCCGTCCTCTTCCTCACCGCCCGCGACGACACCCAGGACAAGATCCAGGGCCTGACCGTCGGCGGCGACGACTACGTGACCAAACCCTTCAGTCTGGAGGAGGTCGTGGCGCGGATCCGTGCCGTGCTGCGTCGCACCGGCACCCCGGTCCCCGAGGACGACGCCGTGCTGAGGGTCGGCGACCTGGAGATGGACGAGGACTCCCACGAGGTCCGCCGCGCCGGCATCGAGATCGACCTGTCGCCCACGGAGTTCAAGCTGTTGCGCTACCTCATGCTCAACGCGGGCCGCGTGCTCTCGAAGGCGCAGATCCTCGACCACGTCTGGCAGTACGACTGGGGCGGCGACGCGAACATCGTCGAGTCGTACATCTCCTACCTGCGCCGCAAGATCGACAACCTGACCGTGGACGGGCCGGGCGGTCCCGTCCAGCTCCCCGCACTCATCCACACCAAGCGAGGCGTCGGATACCTGCTGCGCGCGGCGACCTGAGCCCATGAGAGACGACACCCGATCCACTGCGGCGTCTCCCGATGAACCCCCGCGGGCCGGCACGATGTCCGAAGGGCAGACCGTCGCCTTCGACGTGTCGGCCGACGCGGCGACGACGGATGCGAGGACGGCGGACGCGACGGCGACCGATGCGACGACGCACGCTTCCGCTCTTGGCGTGCCTGCGGCCACGCCGCCCAGGCGTCGGTCCGGACTTGCCGAGGACGTCGAGGCCGGGCGCGGAGGTCGCCCCGCCGACTGGATCGCTGCCGTCCCCCTGCGGGCCCGACTCGTGGCGATCACGGCGTTCCTGCTGGCCGCAGGGTTGATCATCACGGGCCTGCTGGCGCGGGGGATCGTCGGGGGGTATCTGGTCGATCAGGTGGACGCGCAGTTGGAGCGGGAGGCGCCCGCTCTCGCGAATGCCGTCGTTGAGAGCGTTCTGAACTACGAGACGACGAAGGCGCTGCCCAGCGACTACTACATCGAGTACCGGTGGACGGACGGCAACGTGAGGACCCCGCGTGGTGAGGGCGCGGTGGAGATCTATGGTATTCCGGATATACCGGATCTCACCTATGCCGAGACGGTCGAGCGCAAGGGCGAGCCCTTCACGGTTCGTGCCGTGCACGGCTCTGAGGCCGCGACACGATGGCGGGTCTACCCGCTGGTCAACCCGGACAACACGGACACCAGCATTCCCCAGAGCGCATTCGTGGCGCTCCCGCTCGGCAGAGTCGACGCCACGCTCGAGTTTCTCTCCCGTACGCTGATCTTCGCTGGCCTTGGCATCGTGCTCTTCGGCCTCGCCCTCGCCTGGCTGATGATCGAACGCTCCCTCCGCCAGCTCCGGGAGATCGAGACCGCCGCCGCGTCCATCGCGGCAGGCGACCTGTCCCGGCGTGTCCCCGCCCCGCCACCGTCCACGGAGGTCGGGTCACTGGCCGAGTCGCTGAACTCGATGCTGGCGCAGATCGAGACGGCCTTCTCCGCCCGCGAGGCGTCCGAGGCACGGATGCGCCAGTTCGTGTCGGACGCGTCGCACGAGCTGCGTACTCCGCTCGCGACGATCCGCGGGTACGGCGAGCTGTACCGGATGGGCGCCCTGGACGGCCCGGACGGTCCGGACGGCGAGCGTGTGGCCGACACGATGGGCCGCGTCGAGGACGCGGCCCGGCGCATGGGGACGCTCGTGAACGATCTCCTCGTGCTCGCCCGCCTCGACGAGGGGCGGCCGATCGCGCGCGCGCCGGTCGACGTCGCCGTCCTGGCGCGGGAGAGTGCGCAGGACCTGCACGCCCTCGACCCGTCGCGTGAGGTCCGCGTCGTCGGCCTGTCCGGGGGCGACGGCGAAGGCCGCGGGCGCGCCGAGGGCGCCGGCGGCACGCCGTACGACGGTGCGGAGCGGGACGGTGCGGAGCGGGACGGCACGAAGGGGGACGGCGATGCCGCGGCCGATCCTGCCACGCCCGCCGTCGCCGGCCCGGTGATGACGGAGGGCGACGACGACCGGCTGCGACAGGTGCTCACGAACCTCATCGGCAACGTCGCGCGGCACACGCCCGCCGGCTCTCCCGCCGAGATCGCCGTCGGGCACGGGCGGGACGGCCAGGCCGTGATCGAGGTACGGGACCACGGGCCGGGCGTGGCGGACGAGCACGCACGGCGGATCTTCGAGCGGTTCTACCGCGCGGACTCGTCGCGCAACCGGGAGTCGGGCGGGTCCGGGCTCGGCCTGGCGATCGTGGCCGCGATCGTGGAGGCGCACGGCGGTGACATCGAGGTGGACCCGACGTGGGGTGGCGGCCTGACGGTCCGCGTCACGCTGCCCGGCACGGACCCCTGAGATCCGGCAGGGCCGGGGCGTTGCCCGACTCGGCCGACGGCGCCCGGCTCCACCGGCACGGCTCCGCGGTAATAGGCTGAGCATGTGGTCGGTCTCACACCTGACCTCCCGAGACACGTCACCGAACCGAAGGTCTGATCGCATGGGCGTCATGGCGCCGGAGTGGTACATCTCCTCGTTCGTCCGGAGCGTTTCCGGGATCGGCGCGACAGCGCCGGTGGAGGAGATCGAACGGGTGGGGGAGGACCTCCTCGAGCGCTGGTCCGGACCGGACCGGCACTTCCACGACCTACGACACCTCGGGGCGGTGCTGCACCGCGTGGACGAGCTCGCGGAGGAGACGCACTCGCCCGACGTCGTGCGGCTCGCCGCCTGGTACCACGGCGCCGTCTTCGACGCCGCCTCCAAGGCGGCGTACGCTTCGCACGGCGGGGAGCAGACGTCGGCGAGTGCGGAGCTCGCCCGCGCCGAGCTGACCGGCCTGGGGGTTCCTGCGAAGTCCGCCGACCGGGTGGCGCACCTGGTCAACGGGCTGTTGCGGCACGCTCCGGATGCGACGGACGTCGACGCGTGCGTCCTCAACGACGCCGACCTGGCCATGCTCGCGGCCGAGCCCCAGCGGTACAAGGAGTACACGGCACGGGTGCGCGCCGAGTACGAGCACATCCCGCTGCCCGACTACCTGACCGCCCGGATCAAGGTCCTGTCGAAGCTCCTGGGGCGCGAGTCCCTGTTCTGCTCGCCGATGGGCGCCGCCTGGGAGGAGCCGGCCCGGCAGAACCTCGACGCGGAGCTGCACCGGCTCCGCAAGAAGCAGGCCGCGCTGGAGGCCGACGGCAGCTGATCCGGCGCCCGGGGACTACAGGTACTTCGTGGGGTCGAACTCCTCGATCGGGATGATCCGCACGCGCGGCAGGAGGGTGGTGAATGCGTCGGCGTCACCCTCGAGGTCGTACATGTGCAGGCCGTGCTCCTCGAGCTCGGCGAGGCGCGCGTTGACGAACTCCCGGAAGCCCAGCAGCCCGACGCGGCGGTCCTCGTCGTCCAGGAGCTCCTCGATCTGCGGCAGGAAGTCGCCGTCGTGGCTGGCCAGCAACACGTCCCCGGGGCGGTCCCGCAAGGCTTCCAGCGTGCGCTGGATACCCACGTCGACCACCTTCTCCGAGCCCTGCGCGGCGAGCGGGATCGGCCGGTAGCCCATCGCCAGCAGTGCCTGCACGAACGGCATGGGCATCTGGCCCGAGGTCGCGTTCAGGAAGAACAGCGGCACGACGTCCTGCGACCAGACCTTCTGCGCGAACGCCGAGATGCGGTCCCAGCGCGGCCGCTCGTCCGGCGCGGGCCGGCGGTTCAGGACGTTCATCCCGAGGGTCGCGTCGATGTTCTCGCCGTCGACGACGAGGTAGGTGCGACGCGGCGAGGCCTGCGCTGACGGAACGGACATGGACCCCAGCGTAGCCGTGGATGTACTTTGAGCCACCGTGCTTGACTCCGAGTCCTCCGACAACCCCGTGGCTCCTTCCGCCGCACCACGGATCACGGTGATCCAGAACGACCGCGACGTCCCCATGGACCGCTTCGCCGCACGTCTCGGCCCGGGCGTGCGCCTCGTCCTCGCGTTCGCGGGAGAACCCGTCCCCGCGGTGGCCGACGTGGGCGACGCGCTCGTCGTGCTCGGCGGCACCATGTCCGCCTACTCCGACGACGACGCCCCGTGGCTGCCCGCCGTACGCGACCTGCTCGCCGACGCCGCACGCTCCGGGGTGCCGACGCTCGGCATCTGCCTCGGCGGCCAGTTGCTCGCCGTGGCAGGCGGGGGATCGGTACAGGTCGCGGCCCCTCCCGGACGAGAAGCGGGAGCGGCGGCGATCGCCTGGCGCGAGGCCGCGCTCGCCGATCCGGTCACCGGTGCCGCGCTCGCGGCCGTCGCCGGAGCGCGGGACGCCACGGCGCCCACCGCGGCGGGCGCCGACGCCGTGGCCGTGACGCGCGCCGTGAGCATGCATGCCGACGCCGTCGTCGAACTGCCCGACGGCGCCACGTGGCTCGCCTCCAGCGAGATGTATCCCTACCAGGCGTTCCGGTGGGGGTCTGCGCTCGGCGTGCAGTTCCATCCCGAGGCAGGGCCTGCCCTCGCGGCGCGCTGGGCTGCCCAGGCGGACGACATCGACGCCGCGGCCGTCGTCGCCGACATCGAGGAACACGCCGACGAGGCGGCCCGGTTCGGCCAAAGCCTGGCTGACGCCTTCGTCACGTCGATCCGCCCCACGAGTTGAAGGACCGACCACACCCCGCGGGATCTTCAGTCGGCCCGGCCCGAACCGAATCCGCCGCCTCCGAATCCGCCGCCGATCCCACCGGTGCGCACGTGGCGCGGCGAGCGCGTGAGAAGGCCGAGCAGGCCCGCCTTCGCGCCGGTGCCCCCACCGTGTCCTCGCCTGCCCTCGAGGGTCAGGTTGATCCCGGCGAGCGGCATGCCGCGGGGGGCGCCGTCGGCGGCGGCATCCCGCAGAGCGGCCGTGAGCGCCTGAAACGCCTGCGTGTCGGCCCGCTGCGCCAGGTCCAGCGCGGCCGCGCGATCCCCGCGTGCCCGTGCGTCCCGCGAGGCGGCCGTCAGGCGCGCCGCTTCGGAGTGGCGCATGCGGGCGTCGGGGCCGACGGCGCCACGCCGCGTCGTGACCAGGGTGTCGACCTGGCGGAGCCGCACGTCGAGCCGGCTCAGCGTGTCGCGTACCAGTGCGGCCTTGCGCGCGTCCACCTCGGACGCGTCCCGATGCCGCGCCAGCGCCCGGTCCAGTGCGCTCTCGGCCGCGGCGACGCGCGCCAGGAGAGCGAACGGGTCGGCCGTCTCGCGGGTCACCTCGACCTGCTTGAGCGCCGCCCGGGCAGTGGTCCGGGCCATTGCCGCCTGCGGGTCGCCACCGGCGACCCGCTCGGTGTCGCCGACATCCTGGGTGAGTGATGCCACCGCCTTGTCCAGCCGTGGCAGGGCCTCGGTCAGGTCGGCGTGAGTGGCGTGCACCTCGTCGAGCAGCCGCTCGGCGTGAGCCAGCGCGTTCTGCGCACTGCGGGCGGCCGCCGCGGCGAACGCGCGGTCACGCTTCGCGCTCGCGGCCCGGCCGGTGTCGATGGCCCGACGGGCGTCCGCGACGAGGTGCTCGGCCAGCTCGGCGTTCCCGGTGACCGGTTTGATCGCGTCACCGGGGAACTCGCCGGCGAGGGCGGACAGTGCCTCGCGGGCCTGCTCGATCTTCCGGTCGAGCTCGCCGGCCCGCTGCCAGGACGCGTCGAGCAGGCGGTTCGCGCGGGACTTCAGCCGGCGGACGTCCTCGAGTGCCGCCGTCCCCGAGTCGAGCGAGGCCGACGCCTCGGAGCAGAGGGCCAGGACCTGGTGCGCGAGGTCGCGGGACGGCCCTTCATCGGCCGACAGCAGCTCGGCCCGCAGCGCGAACGCCTCCCGCGTTCGCTCGGTGGCGTCGGCGAGGACGACCTCGAGGTCATGAAGGCCGCCACCGCTCGACTCGGCGCGGGCCAGTTCCAGTTCCTGGGCGGAGGTGCGCAGCGCGTCGTCGAGTGTGACGAGGGCGTCGTCGGCCCGGGCCGCGAGCTCGCCGTCGGACAGGTCGTCCGGAAGGGCACCGGACGGTCCGTCGGGACGGCCGCCGGCCGGGCCCGGTCGATGGGCGCCGGACGCGTCGTCGTCCTCCGGGTGCGACCGCGGGCTGCCGTCGGGTGCCGGTGCGGGCGCGACCACGGGGGCCGCGGCCGTTGCCGTCATGGTGGTGGGCAGGGGGCCCGACACCGACCCGGTGGTGGGCCGGGTCGGCGACAGGGGAGCGAGCGCCGGAGCCGGTGCGGCCGGTGCGGCGGCCGTCATCGTCCCGGCCCGGACCGGCGTGACACCGGCGATCGCCGGCGTCCGGACCACGGCGTGGTCGGGCTCTGACCCGTCGTCGGCGGGTGAGGGCGCCGCCGTGGCCCGGTCGTCCGCGGAGCCGGGCATCGTCGGGACGGTCGGCGCATCGCGGAGCCTTCCGGCGTCCGCCGGCGTCCGGACCGGCGTTCCCGCCGGTGTGCTCGTCGCGTCGCCGTCTCCGGCGCTCGGTGCGCCGTCGTCATCGGCGGCGTACGGGACGTCGTCCTCGGGCGTGTCCGCTTCGGCGCGCGGACCTCGATGGCGCAGGTACCACCAGCCGGCGGCGAGCGCGGCGCCGACGGCGACGACGGCCAGGAGTGCGACGACCGTCCACCACGACCAGCCGCCCGGATCCCGGGTGTCCACCGCCGCCTCCGCGGCGCCCGTCGCGGCCGCGGCCCAGTCGCCCTCGGCGACGGCGGTCTGGGAGGCGGCGACGATCGACGCGTGGTCGCGGGTGGACACCGGCCCGTTGACATCGACGGACAGGCCCTGGACGTGGTCCGTGGTCGCGATGGCGAGGAGCAGTTCCTCGGGTGTGAGGCCCGACTTCGTGGCCGTCGCGTCGGCCCAGTCCTCGGGCGGGATGCCGTCGAACGTCTCGAGGTACACGACGAAGAGCCGCAGTGACGTCTCCGCCTCGACGGCCGCGACGGCCTGCGACACGCGCTCGTACTCCTCGGGCGAGAGCACCCCCGCCTCGTCGGTGACCGGCACGTCGACGACGATCGGCATGGCCGACGGCAGGATGTCCTGCATGGTGGCCGCCTGGACCTTCGCCGACAGGAGTTCCGTGCCGGTCGGGGACGGCTCGGCACCGGCCGGCGGATCGTGGTCGGCACCGACCACCCCGGCCTCGGCGTGGTCCGACAACGTCGTCCCGCCGATCGCGAACGCGGTGCCGAACAGTCCGACGAGGACACCGCCGGCGATGACGCCCGCGAGCACGGTGCGCCGGGACGACGTCGTCCCGGCGCGGGCATCCGGGGCCGGATGATCGTGAGGGGCGAGGGTCTGGGTCACGACACCGATGGTCGCCCGCGGCTGGGTGGCCCGCAAATCAGAAAGGGTGATATGTGCGTGGTGTCCACTACAATCACCCGCTCACGCCGCCAGCAGGTCCTCCGCGTCCACGATCCGGTACGCGTAGCCCTGCTCGGCCAGGAACCGCTGGCGGTGGGCGGCGAAGTCCTGGTCCACGGTGTCACGCGCCACCACCGCGTAGAAGTGCGCGGTGCGGCCGTCCTCCTTGGGCCGCATGATCCGGCCCAGCCGCTGCGCCTCCTCCTGCCGCGACCCGAACGCCCCCGACACCTGGATCGCCACCGACGCCTCCGGCAGGTCCACCGAGAAGTTCGCGACCTTCGACACCACGAGCCGCGTGATCTCGCCGCTCCGGAAGGCGGCGAAGAGCTTCTGCCGCTCCCGCACCGTCGTCGCACCCGTGATGAGGGGTGCGTCCAGGTGTGCGGCCAGCTCCTCGAGCTGGTCCACGTACTGCCCGATCACGAGCACCTGGTCGTCGGGATGCCGCGCGACGAGCGCCTCCACCACGTGGTTCTTCCCGGGCACCGACGCGGCCAGCCGGTACTTGTCCTCGGGCTCGGCCGTCGCGTAGGTCATGCGCTCCGACTCCGGCAGCGTGAGCCGGACCTCCACGCAGTCCGCGGGTGCGATGTACCCCTGCGACTCGATGTCCTTCCACGGAGCGTCGAACCGCTTGGGCCCGATGAGGCTGAACACCTCGTCCTCCTTGCCGTCCTCCCGGACCAGCGTGGCGGTCAGGCCCAGCCGGCGTCGCGCCTGGAGGTCAGCGGTCATCCGGAAGATGGGGGCCGGGAGCAGGTGCACCTCGTCGTAGAGCACGAGGCCCCAGTCCCGGGCGTCGAGCAGCTCGAGATGCGTGTACACGCCCTTCCGCTTCGTGGTGAGTACCTGGTACGTGGCGATGGTGACCGGCTTGATCTCCTTCTTCGCTCCCGAGTACTCGCCGATCTCGTCCTCGGTCAGGGTCGTGCGACGCACCAGTTCGTCGCGCCACTGGCGAGCGCTGACCGTGTTGGTCACCAGGATCAGCGTCGTCGTCCCCGACTTCGCCATCGCGCCCGCGCCCACGATCGTCTTGCCCGCGCCGCACGGCAGCACCACGACACCGGAGCCGCCGTGCCAGAACCCCTCCACCGCCTGCGCCTGGTACGGCCGGGGCGCCCACGGCCGGGGCTCCTCGCCGGGCGCCCGCGGCGTGGTGACGGGGGTCAGCGCGATCGGGTGCGACTCGCCGTCGACGTAGCCCGCCAGGTCCTCCGCCGGCCAGCCCAGCTTGACCAGTACCTGCTTGAGGTGGCCGCGCTGCGAGGGGTGGACGACCACGGTCGACTCGTCGACGCGTTCCCCGACCAGTCCCGCGGTCCGCTTGCTGCGCAGGACCTCCGTGAGCACCGCCTTGTCGCCGGCGATGAGGACCAGGCCGTGCGCCGGGTGCCTCTGGAGCCGGAGGCGGCCGTAGCGCGACATGATCTCCGCGACGTCCACCAGCAGGGCGTGCGGCACGGGATAGCGGGAGTACTCGATGAGCGTGTCCACCACCTGCTCGGCGTCGTGCCCGGCCGCGCGCGCGTTCCACAGGCCGAGCGACGTCAGCCGGTACGTGTGGATGTGCTCGGGAGCGCGCTCCAGCTCGGCGAACGGTGCGATCGCCCGGCGGGCGTCCGCCGCTCGCGGGTGGTCCACCTCCAGCAGCAGCGACTTGTCGCTCTGGACGATCAGCGGGCCGTCGGCCATGGGCGTTCCTCTCGTTGCGGTCGTGCTACGGCGCGTCGTCGTGCGCCGCGACCCGGGCGATGCGGTGCACCGCCACCGTGATCTCGGCGTCGCGGGCCGGGTCGAGGGCGCGCAGCCGGCCTCCGTCGAGGCGCAGCGGGCGCAACGTGCGGCGTTCGAGTTTCCCCGCCGCGCCGACCACGTCGACCCGGACGAGCAGTCCGTCCCGGACCGCCTCGCGCAGCAGGGCCAACCCATCGGCATGCGGTTGTGTTCCCGCGTCCGTGTCCCTGTCCGTGTGCCTGTCCGTGTCCGACGGCGGCGGCGCGGCGCCGGGTCCGGTCGTGTCGTCGGGGCGTGGGCCGGCCGTTGCGGGCGTGTGGGCGTCGTCGTCGGCGGCCCGGAGAGCGGACACCAGCGCGGTGAGGTCGGGCTCGGAGCGGACCGGGGGGCCGGAGGCGTCGGGCCCGCGCCCGGCGCGCGAGAGGGCACGCGCCGACCGCGGGGCGGGCCGGCGTGCACCGCGGAGGTCGGCGGCCCGCCGGTGCCGCACGTCGAGCACCCGGCCGTCCGGTCCCTCCAGCGCCGACACCACGCCCCGCTCGCGCAGGGTCTCGTGCAGCAGCGCCGGCGGCGCCGACGCCGCGAGGACCGTCGGCGCGAGCCGGACCAGTCCCAGGTGTGCGAGAGCGGGATCGTGCTCCAGCCCGGCGAGAGTCACCTCGTCGGCGGCACGCAGGTACGACGACGCGACACCCACCCGCACCGCACCGTGCCGGCGTGCGGTGTCGCGGACGAGGTACTCGAGGGGCTGCGGCACCGGGACCGGGGAGTGGCGTCCGAGAGCGGTCAGCAGGTCGTCCGCGGAGCGGCCCCGGTCCAGTGCCCGGGTCACCGAGGCCGGCGAGAACCGCACCGTGGTGGCGGCGCCACGGGACTCCGTGTCCGCGGCGATCTCGATCAGGCTCGCCAGTTCCCGTGAGGGCCGCCCGGGGACGACACCGGTCAGGTCGCCCTGGAGCAGCATCTCGTCCACCTCGGACGGCAGCACCGTGCGCAGCGCCGTGACGAGGGGGTCGGCGGCCTCTGCCGGCAGGGAACGCTCCGTGGTCCCCGAGCGCCCTCCCCCTGCCGTGCCGTGGTGCGCCGGCACCGCTCCGGTCCCGTCCGCGGACGGGATGCCCGCCAGGGCGCGCCCCGGTGGCGCCAGCGCGCCCGCGCCGGTCAGGCCCAGCCACGACGCCTCCAGCAGCAGGCCGCGCACCGCGTCCGACGGAGGTGCGTTGCGGGGCGCCTCCCAGGTGAGCACTGCCTGGACGTCGTCGGGTGACAGTGCGCCGTCGGCCGAGTCGAGGACCCGCAGGACGGCGGCGCGCAGCCGCGGGACCCACCCCCGTTCCAGGCCCGGCGCCAGCGCGGACCACAGCGCGCCGGACTCGTCCCTCGTGCCGACGCGCCACGGAGTGCGGTGCGACGCGGCCCACGCCCGGGCGAGCACCGCCCAGCGGCCGGCGTCGTCCCGCTCGGACCACGTCGCGTCCACCGGCACGAACGACGGCTCCGGCTCGCCGTCGTCCCGTACCAGCCCCGCCTCACCCGCGAGCTCGGCGACGAACGCCGCGGAAGGCTCGTCGCACTCCAGCCTGGCCGCCAGCCGCCGCAGGTCCCGCACGCCCAGACCGCCCGAGCGCAGGACCCTCGGCGGATCGTCGGACCAGGCGGACAGCAGGACGGTCGTGCGCCGCACCAGTTCCAGCGCGGCGGCGGCCGACTCGGCCGCGAGGGTCGCCGCGGGAATGTCCGTGCCGACGGGCGCGGGGCGCAGCGCCGGGGCACGGTGCGTCCTGCCGCCGCGGAGTGCGAGTCCGGCCTCCCGCGGCAGGAGGACGTGCTGGGCGTCCGCGCGCGCCAGCAGGCCCTGGGCGACCAACGCGTCGACCGCCTCTCGCTGCCGGGTGCCGGCTGGTGGCATCCGACCGGCGGGCGGCCCCCACGCGAGGGCGTCGAGCACGGCGCGTTGCTCCGGCGGCGTCGCGTCGATCCGCGCGGCCGGAGAATGCCCGAGGTCGGCAACCGCCGGGCCGAGGCCGGCGGGGTGGCGGCCGAAGACCTCGTCCAGTCCGGGCGAGGGGCGCAGGACGTCGCCGTCGTCCCAGAGCAGGGCGGCGGTCACGGCGACACCGACGGCGTCGTCGATCTGCTGTCGCGCCGTGCGAGGCGTGGCGGTGTCCGGGGAGGGCGCGTCCGTGGCGTCCGTGCCCTCGGGAGCGGCGGCCGGGTCCTGTGCGTCGGCACCGACCGCGCGCGCCATCTGCGCACGAGGGAGTCCGCCGAGCGCGACGACCGCCTCGACCACCTGCAGCACCAGCGCGTTCACGCGGGCGAGCGCGCGTTCGAGCGAGGTGTGGCTCGACGCACGGGCCGCCAGGGAGCGGAGCGTGGCGGGGGACGGGACGGCCAGGTCGGCCCGGACGCGCAGCAGCGCGACGAGCTCGGTGTCCGAGCGCTGCCTGAGGTCCTCGGCGAAACGCCGGGTGGCCGTCGCGGGCGCCTCGGGAAGCGATGAGGCCATCCCGGCAATGCTACGTGGCCTGCCTGAGGGCCCCGCCGGCCCGGGTGGCGGCGGTACCCGTGAGGGCGGGCCGAATGGATGCGACGTACCCCGCGCCGGACCGGTAACCTTGTTCTCTGGTCAGCAGTTCCCCGACGCGCGCGTCGGCGGGCCTGCGGCCGCCCCGGTCCATACCGGCGAGTCCGCTCGCCGCGCAGCAGGAGAAGGTTCAGGTGCCCACCGGCAAGGTCAAGTGGTTCGACGCCGATCGTGGCTTCGGTTTCATCGGGAGCGACGACGGCGGCGAGGTGTTCCTCCATGCCTCGGCGCTGCCCGACGGCGTGGTGCCCCGCCCCGGCGCGAAGGTCGAGTTCGGCGTGGCCGACGGCCGTAAGGGGCCGCAGGCACTGGCCGTTCGCGTGCTGGACACCGCGGTCCCGTCGGTCGCCAAGAACAAGCGCACGCCGCCGGACGACATGGCCGTGATCGTCGAGGACCTGCACAAGGTGCTCGACGCCGCGGCGGAAAGCCTGCGCAGGGGGCGCTACCCCGCCAACTCGGAGAAGATCGCGAAGATGCTGCGCAAGGTCGCGGACGACTTCGCAGCCTGACCGACCACCCGTGAGGCCCACTGTGACGACGACAGCACCCGCCCGGCGCGCGACCGCCCGCCGTACCACTCGGACCAGCCGCGACGCCGTGCTCAACGGCGCCGTGGAGCTGGCACGCGCCGCGGCCGAGGAGGTCGCGGAGCATTCGTCGGACGTCGGCGAGCACCTCGGCACCGCCCTGGAGGCCGACCGCGTGGTCTCGCACCGCTTCGCGGCGACGATGAAGGGCTACCGCGGCTGGCACTGGACCGTGACCGTGGCCCGTGTCCCCCGCAGCCGCAACGCGACCGTGTCCGAGGTCGAGCTGCTGCCCGGCGACGAGGCGATCCTGGCGCCGGCGTGGGTGCCGTGGGCCGAACGGCTGCGGCCGGGTGACATCGGCTCCGGCGACGTGCTGCCGTTCCGTGCCGACGACCCGCGCCTCGAACCCGGCTACACGCCGACCGGTGACCCCGAGGCCGACGAGGTGGCGATCGACGAACTCGCGCTCGCCCGCGCACGGGTCCTGTCGCCCGAGGGGCGCGACGCGGCGGCCGAGCGGTGGTACCGCGGCTCACGCGGTCCGACGTCGGCCGGCGCGGTGGCGTCGGCGTCCGAGTGCCTCAGCTGCGGGTTCCTCATCCCGCTCGCCGGCCCGATGGGCCAGCTCTTCGGGGTCTGCGCGAACGAGTGGTCCCCCGACGACGGCAAGGTGGTCTCGCTCGACCACGGCTGCGGCGCGCACTCGGAGACCGACGTGGAATCCCGCGCCTCCGACTGGCCGGACCAGGTTCCGCTCGTGGACGACGGCGCGGTCGAGACCGTCACTCCCGAGAGCTGACGGCAGGACCGAGAGCTGACGGCAGGACCGCGCGGGAGCGTCCTCAGTCCCGGTGCCGGCCGGCCCAGAGAATGCCCGGTGCTCCCAGCGCGAGCCCGGTGCCGCACACGGCCACCGCGGACCAGTTCCCGGCCCCGGTCAGGGCCATGACGAGCGAGACGACGAGCGCCACCCCCCAGACGGCCATACCGGCGAGAAGCACCCGCGCGAGGTTCGCACGCGGGGCGGGCGGGCTGGGGCGGCGTCGTTCCGGGTGCGCCAGGAGTTCAACGATGGTCGGCACGAGGCCAGTCTAGGGAACCGCGCGGTCGCGCCGCGATCGCGCGCAGCACCGGCGTCAGGCCGCTCGTGATCTGGTCGAACGACGTGCGGTAGGCGGCTCCTGACCTCCCGTAGGGGTCCACGACGTCGTCGTCGTGCCGCCTGCCGGCGTGCCGGCGGCGCTCTCCGAGCGCCAGGGGCAGGAGCGCGGCGAGCCGGGCCGCGTCGTCGGGCAGCGTCGACGGGTCGAAGACCCCGGGCGGGATGGTGCTCACCAGGCGGCCGAGCTCCCGGAGGGTGAGAGTGCGGCGCACCGCCGCGGGAACCTGGTCCACCACCCAGGCGCGGTGGCGCACCGTGAGGGTGAGGATCAGGTCCGACTCCTGGATCATCGCGGGGGTCGCCTGCCGCGCCGCGAAGTTCGCGACTTCGCCGCCCGCGGCGGTCACGAGCTCGGCCATCCGGGCGGGAACGGGCCGGCCGACCAGGGCGCCGGTTCCCGCGCTCAACACGTGGACGGAATCGTCGAGACGGCTCCTCAGCAATGCCTCGGCGGCGGGTGATCGGCAGATGTTCCCGGTGCAGACCGTGAGCACGTTGTACGGCATGGCGCGGCCCCTTGTCGTCGGAGAAATGCATTCCGGGTCGGCCGACCACATGGCAGCGCGCACCGAGATGATCACGCCTGCGCAGGACCGGTCGTGGACCCGCCGGTAACGTATCGCGCGTCGGCGAACCTCGCCGGTGATATCTGCCCGAATGTCTGAACCTGAGGGCGGCATCGGCGGATCGATTTCCGAGTTCCGGGCGGGGGGCCTGTGACACATCCGGGATGGGGCGAGAAATGGGCGGGCGCGAGCCGGTTCGCCCAGACGCCCGAAACCAGCGTCACATCCGGCCCCGGCGTGCCGGCGTCCGGCAGTGGAATGCGGGCACAGGGTCGGGCACCGTTCTGGAGTGCCCGGCGCTGGCGGCCGCTGCGCCGCGCCTTGTGGGGGGTCGCCGCCGTCCTGCTGCTGCTCGTCGTCGTGGTCGCGTGGGTGACGCTCGATGCCCTGCGGGCGCGGACCGCACTGGCCGACGCCGCCGAGGGTGTGGCCACACTGCGGGCCGATGCCATGTCCGGGAACACGGACCGCATCCACGAGCAGATCGCCGAGCTGCAGCACGACACGAGTGAGGCCTATCAGGCCACGCGGGGACCGCACTGGTCGCTGGCGCGGGAGCTTCCGGGAGCGGGACCGACCGTGGAGGCGATCGCGACGATGTCCGAGGTGGTCGACGAACTCGCGCACGGTGCGCTGCCGGACCTGGCGCGCAGCGCGGAGCTCGCCGATCCCGCGATGTTCGCCCCCGAGAACGGACGGTTGAACCTGGAGCCGCTGGAACGCGTGGCACCGGATGTCGTGCGTGCCGACCGGTCCGTCGGGCTCGCGGCCGAACGAGTCGAGTCCTTGGACGGGGTGATGGTTCCTCAGGTCGGCGCGGCCGTCGACAGGCTTCGCCGGGAACTCGATGGCCTCCGGTCGACGACGGCAACCGCCGCGCGGGCGGTCGAGGTGATACCCCCGCTGCTCGGCGCGGATGGCCCGCGGGACTACCTGGTACTGGTTCAGAACCCGGCCGAGCCACGCGCCCTCGGCGGCATCACGGGCACGGTGGTCGTACTGCGGGCCGCCGACGGCGAGGTCACTCTCGTAAACCAGATGCCAGGGGGCATGGTCGGTCCGTTCGAGGAGCCGGTGCTTCCCCTGACGCCGGACGAACGATCTGTGCTGGGCCGGCACGGAGAGGTCGCGCGCTGGATGCAGAACGTCACCATGACCCCGGACTTCCCGCGAGCGGCGCAACTCGCGCGCCAGATGTGGCTGCGTGAGACTGGGCGTGAGGTCGACGGCGTCCTGACGGCCGACCCGCTGGCCCTCGAGGCTCTCCTGGGCGGCAGCGGACCGATCGAGGTCCGGGACGGTGTGCGGGTCGCCCCCCACGAGTTGGCCGACTACCTGCTCCACGACGTGTACTTCGAGCACGAGAGCCCGCAGGAGCAGGACAAGATCTTCGCGCGGGTCGCGGAGCAGGCCTTCGACCGGCTCGCCGCCCCGCGGGGCGAGGACCGCGTGGCGATCGTGTCCGCACTCGTCGAGGTGGCACGCCAGGGGAGGCTGCTCGTGTGGTCGGCCGACGAGGCCGTGAACCGGCGGCTCGCCGACACCGTGCTGGACGGCTCCCTGACCGGAGTCCGCGGGGACTCCCCGGTGGTGGGCGTGTTCGCCCAGGGAATCAACATGGCCAAGATCGCCTACCACCTCGACACCGACGTCGATGTGGCCGTGGTGGCGGAGCGGCAGGACGGGTCACGGGAGCTCGAAGTGACCGTGACGTACGCATCGACGGTGCCGGAGGCGCAGATAGCGACGATGCCCGAGCATTTCGTCGGCTACACGGAAAGAACTCCGGGCGAGATCAGGCTGCGTTGCCTGGTGTACGCGCCTGCTGGTGGCTGGATTTCAGGTGCGTCGTCACAGGGCCAGGAAATCGGACTTACCCCAAAGAAGCAGGGCGAATTTTCACTAGCATCGCGAAGCATCAGCCTTTCACCCGGCGCGACAGCTTCTGTGACCTATGCCATGATCACCGGGAAGCGTCAGTCCGGAGACATCATTGTTCGTGTTACTCCGGGCGTCGAGCCCGTAGATGTCACGATCTCGGATGACCTGTCGGGCGCAGCTGAATGAGGTATTTCGGGCCTCTGCGCAACAATGCCAGGCCTGAAGTCAGGTGCTCAGCGCACTTTCACGCAGCAGAACGCAACACAGGGGAAAGAGCAATGCTTCGACGCGTTATCGCCGCCGCTTTCACACTTGCGGCCCTGACCATACCCGCCGGCGCGACGAGCGCCGTCGCTGACGAATACGGCCCGGACGAGTTCCCGTGCGACGTCACGCTCGCCGACGGGACCGTGCTGGAGGGGGAGGACATCGACGTCGCCGTGACGTGCGAGGAGGGCCCGGCGGAGTTCGAGGCCGCCGGTGTCGCCGCCACGACACCCACGATGGCTGACGCCGGCACGATGGCGACGCCCATGGTGACCGGCGTCGTCGCCATGACCATGCCGGTGGTCACACACCTCGCCTCCACGGTGATGCCCACGACGAACGGTAACGGTGCCATGGCCACGCTCATGATCACCGATCACGACGGCAAGACCGTCTACAGCCAGGGCATCCAAGTCGCCCAGGGCGAATCCACGACGGCCACGATCCCCGGCCTGGAGCCGGGCGACTATTGGATCAGCCTGGTGGACGCCGAGGGCGAGGACCTGGCCGATCCGGCGAGCCTGACCGTCGTCGCGGCGGCAGAGGAACCGGGTGACGGTCTCGCCGTGACCGGCCCCACCGGCCTGCCGTACCTGGCCGTGGCCGGGGGTCTGCTGGTGGTGGGTATCACCGCTCTGGTCGCGGTCCGTCGTGCACGCGGCAGGGCCTGACCACGGGGTCGACGCCCTCCGGGGCGGACTCCACCGGCCGTGGCGATCGTCCCGGCCGGCCTGATGTCAACGGCCGGGCCGTGTGCTGCGCCCCGTGAGGGTGTGCACACGGCCCGGCCAACAGGACGACTGATCTCGGGGTGGATCGTGACGATCAAGAGAGACGCCGTGTCGGTCCCCGACCTGGATCGCGAGACCGAGGCCATGGAGGAGCAGTTCTCCGGGCCCACGGCCCGACCAGAGGGCTCACCCGCGATTCGCATCGACATTCCACGCCCGCGGCGCGGCGCAGCCGCCCGCTGGCAGGACGATCTCAACACCCGGGCCCTGGTGTTCGACCTGATCGCCGTGAGCTTCGGCGTGGGTCTTGGATACTTCCTCCGGTTCGACCGCGCCATCGACGTGGAGTTGCTCGAACCGCGCGGCGGGCTTTACGTGCTGCTGAGCGTCGCGCTCATGGAGGGGTGGGTGATCGCGCTCGGCCTCGCCGGGTCCCGCCGGCCCGAGGTCATCGGGTCGGGGCGTGAGGAGTACGTGCGCGTGGCCCGGGGCACACTCGCCATGTTCGGAGTCCTGGCCGTGGTCTGCTACCTCGCCAAGTTCGATCTGGCGCGGTCCTACGTCGCCGTGACACTTCCCGTCGGGTTCGCACTGGTCCTGCTCGGGCGGTGGCTGTTGCAGCGCCGGCTGCACGCGCGGCGCCGCCAGGGTGAGTGTCACCGCCGTACCCTGCTCGTCGGATCCCGTGATGCGGTCGGCGACCTCGGGCGGCGTATCGAGCGGGCACGTGGCGCCGGATTCGAGGTGGTCGGCGTGTGCGTGCGCGGGGGCGTCGGATCGCCGTCGCCCCTCGACAGGGTGCCCGTGCTCGGTACCGTCGCCGAGGCTGCCGACGTCGCCGCCAGCGTGGACGCCGACGCCGTGGTGGTTACGGCACACGAGGACGCGACGCCGTCCGCCCTGAAACGGCTCGCCTGGGATCTCGAGTCGACGGGCGCGAAGCTCGTCGTGGTACCCGGTCTGGCCGACGTCGCTGCCCCAAGGCTCGTCATCACACCGGTCGACGGTGTACCGATGGTCCAGGTCACGCGCCCGGGCTATACGGGGCTGCAGCACGGCGTCAAGCGGGCGTTCGACGTCGTCGGCGCGACCGCGATCCTTGCGGTCATGCTCGTACCCCTCGTGGTGTGCGCGGTGCTCGTCCGGCTCACCTCCCGCGGGTCGGCGCTTTTCTGCCAGCAGCGGATCGGGCTGAACGGCGAGCCGTTCACGATGTACAAGCTGCGTTCCATGCGGCAGGGCTCCGAGACGCGGCTGACCGAGGCGCTCGGCGAAGAAGCCGGTGTCTTCTACAAGCCGAAGAACGACCCGCGCGTCACACCGGTGGGCCGCTTCCTGCGCAAGTACTCGATCGACGAGTTCCCTCAGCTCATCAACGTACTGAAGGGCGACATGAGTCTCGTGGGCCCGCGCCCGCAGGTCGCCGACGAGGTGCGGCAGTACGACGACACGTGGAAGCGCCGCCTGTACGTGAAGCCTGGGCTGACGGGCCTGTGGCAGGTGAGCGGACGCAACGATCTCCCGGTCGACCAGAGCGTGCGGCTGGACCTGTACTACGTCGAGAACTGGTCGCTGCTCGGTGACGTGGGAATCCTCCTGCGTACGGCGCGGGAGGTCTTCATGCCCAGCGGGGCGTATTGAGTGGGGCACCGGGTCGGCCCGCGCACCGGGCGGAGTCCGCCGCCCGCATCCGGCCGTACCCCGACAGTGAGCTGCACCCGAGACCATGAGGAGAACGTCCGTGGGCACAGACGGCGATGTCGCCCTGATCACCGTGACCTACAACAGCGCGCGGACGCTGGCCGAGTTCTGGCGGGACCATCCCTTCGGCCGGTACCCGTGGGTCGTCGTGGACAACGCATCGTCCGACGGGTCGTCGCGCGTCGCGGCGGAGCTGGGCGCCCGCGTCCTGGAACTGCCCTCCAACCTGGGCTTCTCGGCGGCCAACAACGTCGGTGCCAGATCGGTCGACACCGACGTGCTGATCTTCTGCAACCCCGACGTCACGGTGACCGAGGAGGGGATCGCCGCGCTCGCCGACGGCGCCCTCCGCCACGGCGGCATCATCGCGCCGCAGCTGGTCAACCCGAACGGGACGCCGCAGGAGAACGGCCGCGGAACACCGTTCCTCACGCGGAAGATCAAGCATCTGCTCCGGCTACCCGATGCGCGGTACCAGCGTTTCGCCCGGCCGGGTGAGCTGGTCGACGTCGTCTGGGCCATGGGGGCCGCACTCGCGGTCACCCGGCGGGCGTTCGAAGCCCTGGCCGGCTGGGACGACGGGTTCTTCGTGTACTACGAGGACGCGGACCTGGGGGTGCGGGCCTGGCAGCAGGGCCTGAGTGTGCGGGTGGACGGGGATGTCCGCTGGCAGCACGGCTGGGGTCGCGAGACGGGACGGGGCTTCTCGGCGCGCGCGTGGCGTCTGGAGCTCGCGAGTGCCTGGCGGTTCTACCGGAAGCACCCGTACTGCCTCGTACCGATGGGCCGGCAGGCCGAGCAGTTGCACCGCATCGACGCAGCGGGCGCGATGATCGGGGTCCGCGCATGAGCGGCCGCGCGGACCGGGCCACGGTGGCGCGCCGGCGGTGGAACAGCACCCCGCAGGTCTCACTGGTCATGACCGTGCTGAACGAGGAGCACGGCCTTCCCGCATTCCTCGAGTCGCTGTCGGCCCAGACGCTGCTGCCCGACGAACTGGTGGTCGTCGACGGCGGCTCGACGGACGAGACCGTATCCGTCCTGGAGTCCTGGGGGACGACCGCCCCGGTGAAGCTGACGGTGATCGAGGCGGCCGGAGCCAACATCTCCGAGGGCCGCAATCTGGCGATCGAACGGGCACAGCACGAGGTCATCGCCGTCACCGATGCCGGCACGTGCCTGGACGCGGGCTGGCTCGAAGCACTCGTCGCGGCGAAGCGGGACGACGTCGACGTGGTGGCGGGGTTCTTCGAGCCGATGTGGAACTCGTGGAACGAGCGGCTGTTCGCCACGGTACTCATGCCTCTGCGCGACGAGATCGACCCCGCCACGTTCCTCCCGTCGAGCCGTTCGCTGCTCGTCACCCGGGATGCGTGGCGCGCGGCCTCGGGCTACCCGGAGTGGCTGGACTACTGCGAGGACCTGGTGTTCGACCTGGCCATGAAGCGGGCCGGGCTCCGGTTCGTGTTCGAGCCGGGCGCGATCGCCCGGTGGTCGGCGCGGGACGGCTGGCGGGCGTACGCGAAGCAGTACTACCGGTACGCCCGCGGTGACGGGAAGTCCGGGCTCTGGCCCCGGCGGCATGCGCTGCGCTACGCAACCTACGCGGCTGGAGCAGCCGGTGTGCTCGCCCCGTTCCCGGCGATGATCCGCCCGTTGCTGGTGCTGGGCTTCCTGGGCTACAGCGCCAAGTTCTTCCGCCGTGCCTGGCGGCGGCGTCCACCGGGGAGGTGCGCCACCCTTCGGTTACTGGTGGCTGTCCCGGTGGTGGTGGCGGCGGGCGATCTGGCGAAGATGGCCGGTTACCCGGCGGGCGTGGTGTGGCGGTGCAGGTCGCGATGAATCTTTCTCATCCGCGCGGCCGGTGCCCGGCACACGACGGATCGTTCGACGGAAGCAATTCAAAACCCGGATCAGGAGCCTACGTGGAACTCTCTCAGTGCATCGCACTACTCCGGAAGCGGTGGCCGTGGTTCGTTGCCTTCACTGTCGCAGGTGTCGCGGCGTTCGGCGTGATGACCTACTTCACCACGCCGGTCTACGAGGCGAGAGCACAGGTTTTCGTCTCCCTTCGGAGCTCGGACAACACCGTCGAGCTCATGCAGGGAGGGAACTACACCGCGAAGCAGGTCGCGTCGTACACGGAGTTGGTGACGAGTCCCAGAGTTCTCGATCCGGTCATCGACGAGTTGGGGCTGGACGAGTCGGCGGGCTCACTGGCCGCGCGAATCCAGGCGGACACCCCGAAGGACACGGTCCTCATCAACATCGTGGTGAGCGGTGAAGTGCCCACCGAAGCGGCCGAGATCGCCGATGCGACGGCACAGAGCCTGTCCGATCTGGTCACCGAGATCGAGCAGCCCCAGGAAGGCGGCGATTCCCCGGTCGAACTCAGCGTCGTCCGCGAGGCGGCGGTCCCGACCAGCCTAGTGTTGCCGAACACACGGCTGAACCTGCTGCTGGGCGGGATGATCGGACTGGTTGTCGGATTCGGTGTGGTGCTCCTGCGGGAACGCCTCGACACGCGGATCCGCTCTCACGAGGACCTTCGGACGGTCACGGACGCCTCGGTGATCGGTATGGTCACGTACGACGAGCACGCTCCTGACCATCCGCTCATCGTGGAAGAGAGCCCGCAGAGTCCCCGGGCTGAGGCGCTCCGGCGTGTGCGGACCAACCTCCAGTTCATCACGCTGGACGCAGAGCGGCGGACTCTGGTGATGACGTCCGCCATTCCCGGTGAGGGGAAGTCGACGACCAGCATCAACCTGGCCATCACCATGGCTGACGCCGGGTCGCGAGTTCTTCTCGTCGACGCCGACCTGAGGCGTCCTTCGGTGTCGAAGTACATGGGTCTCGAAGCCACCGTGGGTCTGACAACGGTCCTGATCGGCCGCATCGAGTTCCCCGGCGCCATTCAGCCCTGGGGGAACAAGAACCTGCACGTCCTGCCCTCCGGGGTTATTCCGCCGAACCCGAGTGAACTACTCGGATCGGCTCGCATGACGGAGTTGCTCGACCAGCTCGCCGCCGAGTACGACGTGGTGATCGTGGACACAGCACCGCTGCTGCCCGTGACCGACGCCGCACTTCTCGCGCGCATCGCGGGGGGCGCCGTGGTGGTGGTCGGTGCGGGGACGGTCCATCGGCTTCAGCTCGCGGAAGCGATCTACACCCTGGAGACCGTCGGGGCTCCAGTGCACGGCATCGTGCTCAACCGGATGCCCGCGGACGAACGATCGGGCGACAGCTATCGCTACTACGAGTACGAGCCCGAGACGCCGGAGGGGCCGCCGAAGGGCAGGATCGGACTCCGCCAACGAGGAATCTGGCCGGGCCCCAAGCCGGACCTGCCCAAGCACCGTCGCAGCGGCGTCGACTCCGACCAGCGTCGTCCTCCTGAGGACCACCCCGCGCAGGATCACGGCTCGGACCTGGCGCCGGCATCCTCCGGCATGTCCGCGCTGGAACAGTCTGGCGATCCGACGATGGAACAGAAGGTGTGACGGGCGGTCATGGCGAAGTATCCGTCCGGTGCCCGGCACCGGTACGCACCGGCCCGGCGCGGAGCGGAGCCGATGGTGCCAGGGCTGTCACAGGCTGTGACGAGGAGAGGAAGGAGCGGGGAACGGAGTCGGCTCGGCACGGTGGTCGCGAGTACCACCCTGGGCACGTGCCTGTTCGTCGTCGTGAGTCGCGGGGCGTTCGAGGCTGTCGCGAGCAAGCAGATCGGCTACGCCGCGCAGGCGGTCGCGTTGGCCGTCATCATCCTCCTGGGCCTGGCCTGCGGCTTCGTGAAGCGTCCCGGACAGCGCTGGATGTCCGCAGCTGTCCATCTCTTCCTCACGGTCGAGCTGATCTCGGTGGCATATGTGATCTTCACGTCGACCACCATCGACCCGTGGAGCTACGTGCTCGTGATGACCCTGTTCGTCTCTCTTATCTGGGCCTACGGGGCTCTGCAGTTCGATGGACTGGCGCGGACCAATGTCATGGCCTGGCTCGCGGCGGCGGCCCTCGTGTCGGTCGCCGTGGCGGCGATTCAGCAGGCTGGTCTGCTGCTCGACGTCTTTCCCGGGAACGACCTGTCGAGCCTCGGGGGCACCGTGCGGCCTGCCGCGATCACGGGAAGCTACCTGCACTACCCGTTGGCGGTCGCCCTGATCTGTTTCGCCTTCGTCCAGGCATGGGCCTCGACACGCCGTGGCTGGTACGGAATCGTGGCGTTGATCCTCGCGGTCGCGGTCGCAGCCAGCTTCTCCCGGTCCGGCATGGTCATCCTGGCCGTGGGCGTCCTGTGCTACTTCTTGCTGTCCGCAACTCTCAGCCAGCGAATGCGCCTGGCGTTCATGGTGATCTTGGTGGCGACCCTCGCAGCAGTCGCCTTCGAGGGCACTCCCTACTGGAACCGCTATGTCGGTGGACTCGACTCGGGGGCGGCTGGCAACCAGGTCCGGATCACCAAGTGGTTCACGGGAATGGAGTACTGGCTCGATTCTCCACTCCTGACGGGCGGGTACACGGGACACTTCACCAACGTCACGGGGAACTTGGGTGGCGAGGCCGGCGGGGTGCTCGAATCTGGCCTTATCCAGCAGCTCGTGAGCTTCGGCCTCGTGGGCACGATCGCCTTCTACCTCTTGATGGCAGGCGTTGTGCTTGCGGTCAGGCCCGGTCACCGCTGGCTACGCGCGGGCCTGATCGGAGCGATGCTGCAGACCCTGGTGTACCAGTCGATCGAGGTCGTTCCGTTCATGGTGCTCTTCTGCCTGATGCCGCTCGTGTCCACTCACCTCGGAAGGAGCCGGCCCGCCACGGGTGAATCTCGCCCGGGTGTCGCCCTGAGCCAGTCTGCTCACCGTCGAACCGGGCAGGTGCTTCGCGCACCTGGCCTTCCTGCCCGCCAGCCGTCTGACAACCAGAGGACGGTATCCGATCAACCCTGGGCGAGACGCTGAATCGCCCCCGTCCTGAAGGAGAAGATCATGAAACCCCCCGCGACGATATTTCACTTCTCTTATCACAAGTGTCTGACCGTCTACTTCATGCGCGTGATGAAGCGTGCACTCGTGACCCTCGGCCCGCACGGTATGACGACGACGTTCCGACATCTCAACAGCAGGGCCGAGTGGTTGAACCAGGCGAGGAGCGACTATGTGATGGTCTCTCTCAACAACTCGCTCCCGGACCTCGAATCCTTGGGCGACGCGAAAATGTCTCGGTTCATGCGTGATCCGCGTGACCTCTTGGTTTCCGGATACTTCTACCACAGGCGTGGCGCAGAGCCATGGTGCAACCTCCGGTCACCGACGGCCGCTGATTGGAGGATGGTCAACGGTACCGTGCCGACGGCCATGCCAATCGGAATGTCATTCGCCGAGTACCTGAAGTCACAGGACGTCGAGGCGGGCCTGCTGGCGGAGCTCGAGTTCAGGCGGCGACACTTCGAGTCGATGGCGGCGTGGCCCGATGAGGATGAAAGACTGCTGGTCTTTGACTACAGTGAAATCATAGGAAATGAGGAGGCCGTCTACCGCAGGTTGATGGATCATTACCGTCTCCCTAAAATTCGAAGGATCGTAGGCATGCACGCGGTGCGCCAGTTCTCCGCGGCAACAGCCAGCAGAAAGACGGACCACGTTCGGAACCCACGACCCGGCCAATGGCGGCAGGTCTTGACACCGACGGTCCTTGAAGCGCTCGAAAAGCAGCATCCGACACTTCTGGACGCGTACGATCGTCAGTTCGCCAAACGTACTCGTGTGGGATAGGGCAACCGGGATCGTGCCAGCCATAGTTGGCGTTGCGGGGAGGTAGAAGTGGGTGTGAGCACGGTGGTGCGGTCGAGTGACGGGCTCGGCGGGAGGGCTGCCCGTGGCGGAGTGATCGCCATTTCGGGCCAGCTGGCGAGATCGATGGTCAATGCCGGCGCGATCATCGTCCTCGCTCGCCTGCTTGACCCCTCTGCCTTCGGATATGTTGCCATGGTCGTTGCCGTAACCGGCTTCGGAGAGGTGCTGAGAGAGGTCGGGCTCTCGAAGGCGGCCGTCCAGGCAGCAAGATTAACAACCGGCCAGAGAGACAACCTGTTCTGGATGAGCACCGGGATGGGTGTCCTGCTCAGTGTAGCCATATTCGTCGCGGCACCGCTTGTCGCGTCATTCTATGAGCAGCCTGTGTTAGAGGAGATCACGCGCTGGATCGCCGTGACTTTTGTGCTGAACGGCCTAGGCGCTCAGGCGCGAGCCAGCATTCAGCGCGACCTACGGTTCGCCACGAACGCTGTGATTGATATCGCGGGCCCAGCGCTCGGTCTGTGCGTCGCCGTTGCCATGGCGCTGCACGGTGCCTCGTATTGGGCGCTTGTCGGGCAGCAGTTGACGATCGCTGTCGTCGTGAACGTCGGGCTGCTGCTCGTCGCGGGGTGGGTTCCGGGATTTCCTCGCCGCGGGGAGCGGATGCGGGAGCTCGTGGGCTACGGTGCGAATTTGCTGGGCGCGCAGAGTCTCTGGTACGTGAGTTCCAACATCGACACGATTCTGGTTGGGAGCAGGTTGGGGCCAGCTGCCGCCGGCATGTACAACCGGGTCTTCCAACTCATGAAGCTGCCGATCACGCAGTTGAACAATCCTGCAATGCGTGTGGCACTCCCGGTCCTTTCCCGGCTGCAGGAAGACAAGCAGCGATATCGGGAATTCCTGGTGCGGGGGCAGTCCGTTTTGCTTCACCTCGTGATCCCGGTCCTGGCGTTGGCCGGGGCGCTCGCAGGCCCGGTCATCGAGATCGTGCTGGGGCCGGCCTGGATTCCGGCGGTGAGTACTTTTACCGTCCTGGCGTTGGCCGGCCTCTTTCAGGCGGCTGGATTCGTGGCCAACTGGATCTTTATGTCGACCGGTCGAACCCGTGCTCAACTACAGTTTGCTCTTGTGACCCGGCCGCTGATGATCGTTGCGGTGATCGTGGGCAGCGCCTGGGGGATGGTTGGTATCGCGGTGGGTTATGCCGTATCCATGATCGTCTTCTGGCCTCTGTCGCTCTGGTGGGCAGGGCGCGTGTCGGGCATCGGCGTTGCGGTTCTGTTCGGCAATGCTCTGCGCGCCATCATCGGCCATCTCGTGCCGGCTGTCGTTGCCGCGGCAGTGGTGAGGCTGATTGCTCCGGCCAGCCCGTTGCACGCGCTTGGTATCGGCATACTCGTCATGTTTCTCGGTCTCTTGCTCGAGGTTCTGTGCTGGCGCAAACTCCGGATCGACTTGCGGAACGTGTTAAGAGTGAGACATTTGCTGAGGAGGAGACCAGGTAGGCGTGAAGCACGCGACTGGGTCCGGAAGACGAACTCGAGGGGGCGGTATGCCGAGTAGTGCCGATGGCGCGGACAACGTGCGAACGCCTGCAGGCCATGCCGGAGGACACCTTCGCAGGCTGGTGCTGATCGTTGGTTCGGGCCGTAGCGGGACAAGTACGTTGACGGGCGTTCTGAAACGCCTGGGGATGTACGTTCCTCAACCGGAGGTTCCGGCCGATCGGAGCAACCCCAGGGGCTTTGGCGAGCCGCAGTGGGTGGTGGACTTCCACTCGCGGCTGCTCAAGCGCGCGGGCGTGCGCACGGCGGACGCCGCGCCTGACGCCCACCGACACACCGCGATGCTTGCCGCGAACCACGAGGTCCGGGATCGGTTGAGCACCTGGCTCAGTGCGCAGTTCGAGATTTCATCGGACGTGCTCGTGAAGGATCCCAGGCTGCTCTGGTTCCTCGACGTCTGGCGAGAATCGGCTTCCGATCTCGGAGCCGATGTCTCGTCCATCACCATGCTGCGCTCACCCACCGAGGTGGTGCGGAGCAAGGCCACCAACTATCACCGCTTCAGCCCGTCGGTGATGGTGTCTGGTTGGATCAACACGATGCTCCTCGCGGAGCGTCTCACTCGCGGTTCGCGCCGATCCTTCCTTCGGTATGCCGATATCCTGGCCGACTGGCGCAGCCCAGTCTTCGGCATGGCCCGACTACTTGACATCACGCCGGTCCTCCACGCGGATGAAGAGCTTCGGCGCCGAGTGGACGAGTACATCGACCCAGGGCTGCGGCGTAGTGGCGTCGAGTGGGATGGCTTGCCCGTGTCCCGAGAGCTCCTTCAACTCGCCGACGATGTCTGGGCGGAGTTGTCCGCCTCCGCGGAAGAGATCGATGCTCCGGGGGTCACGGCTCGCCTCGACGCCCTCTTCGCCAGACATCAGATGACCCACCGCAATCTCATGGCATCGACGCTGTATCTCAGGATGGCAGACCGGATCCCACGACAGGTCGTGGCTGCCGTGCCCGAGCGTGTCCAGGCTCGCTTATCGCAAGTCATGCGACCTTTGCTCGATGAACGGGCACAGCACGGGTGAGAACGCTATTCATGTGGCTTGTCGGTAGAACTCGAGGTTGACGATGATGTGGATGACCCGACTTGGCTCACGATTCCGGGTTCGCGGTGAGGGCGGCTCTGTGGCCTGCTGGGATGCTCGCTGAAGTGTGCGTTGGTGCGCACTAATTGGGGTGTCTATCGTGCTCGTCGTGGCGTACGTGCGGACGGTGAAGACGGCCTCGGGTGCCCGGGCGGTGCAGATCGTGCACTCCCAGCACAAGGGTTCCCGCGACATCGAACACGTCGGCTCCGCGCACACCGACGCGGACTGGGAGCTGCTCGTGGCCGCGGCGCGGCAGAAGATCGCCGCGGGGCAGGGGGAGCTGGACCTGCACCTGCCGGACAGTCCTGCGAACAGCGGCGGCCCGTTGCCGATCACCGGGGCTTCCCCCCGAATGGTGGACACCTCGGTGTGTTAACCAGCAATCGGCATTGTAGTGGCGAGGTGAGTATTCTCGAAATCGATTGGGCTCATGTAGTCGCAGTAGGAGTGTCGTCGTCGCGTGTTGTAGCGGGTGACCCACCGGAACACGGACTTCCTGCACTCCCGGGCCCCGTTCCAGCGGCGTTCACCCTGGAGAGTCTCGCGCTTGAGCGCGGCGTTGAAGCTCTCGGCCAGCGCGTTGTCGGCGCTGGTCCCGACCGCGCCGCGTGACAGGGTCAACCCGTGCCGCCCGGCCGCGGCGAGGAAGTCGTCCGAGCAGTACTGACGGCCGTTGTCGGAGTGGAAAATCGCCCCAGCCAACGAGCCTCGTTCGCGGGCGGCCGCATCGAGGGCCTCGATGACCAGGGTGTCGCGCATGTGGTCGGCGATCTGCCAGCCGACCAGGCGCCGGTTGAAGCAGTCGATCACCGTGGCCAAGTAGAGGAACTGCCCATCCCCGATCGGCAGGTAGGTGATGTCACCGACGTACTTCCGGTTCGGCGCGTCGGCCGTGAAGTCGCGTTCTAGCAGGTCAGGGACCTTCGGGGCGTCCTTGGCCGGGACCGTGGTGCGGACCTTCTTGCGCAGGTGGACCCCCACAACCCCGTGCTCGCGCATCACCCGGGCCACGCGCTTGGCGTTCACCACGACCCCGGCGTCGCGCAGCTCAGCGGTCACCCGCGGGGACCCATAGGTCCCATCGAACTGCGCGGTGATCGCGGACGCCTTCGCGGCCAGATCGGCGTCCGCCGCCACACGCTCGGCCCGACGATCAGCGCCATCACGCCACTTGTAGTAGGAAGACCTGCCGATCTGCAGGACCTCACACAGCCGCTTCACCCCGTAGGTGTCATGGAACTCGGCGACGAACTGGAAACGGCTCACCAGGTCGTCTCGCCCGCGAAATACTTCGCCGCCTTGCGCAGGATCTCCCGCTCGGTCTCCAGCAGTGACTTGTCCGCCCGCAACCGCTTGACCTCCGCGCGCAGCCGCTCCAGCTCCTCAGCCGCCGTCTCAGGCACCCCCGCCCCGCTCGACCCACCGCCGTCATCGGCCCGACCAGCCGCCGTCGGCGACGTCACACCAGCGGCCTGCAACCACCTCGACAGGGTTCCCTCGTGAACTCCCAGGTCAGCAGCGATCTCCTTGATCGTCGCCCCCGGCGTGGAGGAGTACAGCTCGACAGCGTCGGCCTTGAACTCCTCCGGATAGAACTTCCGCACCATGACGGTGAACTCGCTTCCTCCGGACCAAACCAGGTCCAGTCTCTCGCGTGTCCACTACTCAGGGGGAAGCCCC
>NZ_JAFMPK010000047.1:1000942-1004405 GCF_017349295.1 Myceligenerans salitolerans | reverse complement strand
ACCACTCGACATACTGCCGACCGCATTCCGACCGCATCCCCGGGGTATCCGCATCCGATGTCAGTGTCTCCGGGCAGACTCGTCCCGTGCGAATGATCCTGTCCCGGGCAGGCGGCCCACGGGCCGCCGTCGCGCGGCTGCCCGAGCCCGGGGAGGTCGTGGACGACGACGGCGTCCCCTCCGCGCCACCACGCTGGACGTGGGATGACACGAACCGCTGGTATCCGAGGCTCCTGGCCGACGGTGTGCGGGTCGAGCGCGCCCACGACCTGCGTCTCGCGCACGCGGTCCTGCGCGCGTCGGTGTTCTCGGCGGACACGGAGCTGGCCACCGCGCCTCCGGGGCCCTGGGACGGCCTGCCACCGACGCCGCCACCACAGGCCGGTGGCGGGCCGGGCGACACCGCGCCGGCCGCGCTCTTCGACCTCGACCTCGACCTCGATGTCGGGGGCGCGGCCCGGCGCACGGGCACCAGACCGGTGGGTGCCCGCGGCGGCATGGGGGCCTCCTCGGGCGCGGGTCCGGGCCGCTTCGCGCGCGGGGCGGATGGCGGACCCGGCCAAGGTGGTGGTCCCGCGGACGCGGCACGGCCGTCGTCGGGCGTGGACGACGAGCTCGACCCCGTCGCCGAGCTGTCGGCACAGCTCGACGCGGTCGCGTCGAGCGCCGACGCCGGCAGGCTGCGCCTGCTGATCGCCGCCGAGTCCGCCGGCGCGCTGGCCGCCGCGGAGATGCACCACACGGGCCTCCCGTGGCGCGCCGACGTGCACGACGCGATCCTCACCGAGGCGCTCGGGCCACGGCCTCGCCCGGGCGCTCGGCCGGCGAAGCTCGAGGCCCTGGTGCAGCGCATCCGTGAGGCACTGGACGCGCCGCCCACCCTCAACCCCGATTCGCATCCCGACCTCCTGCGAGCCATGGAGTACGCGGGAGTCGGCGCCCGCAGCCTGCGCAAGTGGGAGCTCGAGAAGATCGACCACCCGGTGATCGCCCCGCTGCTCGAGTACAAGTCGCTGTACCGCCTGTACACGGCGAACGGCTGGACCTGGCTCGACACGTGGGCGCCGGACGGCCGGTTCCGCATGGAGTACGTGGTGGGTGGCGTCGTGACCGGCCGCTGGGCGAGCACGGGCGGGGGCGCCCTCCAGCTTCCGCACAGCGTGCGGCGGGCGGTGGTGGCGGACCCGGGCTGGACGTTCGTCGTCGCCGACGCGGCCCAGCTCGAGCCACGGGTGCTGGCCGGTCTCGCGCAGGACGAACGGATGGCGGCCGCGGGGCACGGCCCGGGCGGGGGGAGTGCGCGTGGCGCGGGCAGCGGGGCGCCCGAGGCCGTCGACATGTACGCGGGGATGGTGGCGGCAGGGGTCGTCGAGACCCGTCAGGAGGCCAAGATCGGCATGCTCGGGGCGATGTACGGCGGCACGACGGGTGCGTCGGCCCAGGTGATGCCCCGGTTGGCGAAGGCGTTCCCACGGGCGATCGACCTGGTGGAGCGTGCTGCCCGGGCGGGGGAGCGGGGCGAGGTCGTGACCACCCGGCTCGGGCGCAGCTCACCGACGCCGGGCAGCGAGTGGGCCGACGCGCAGGCTCGAGCCTTCGCCGCCGACCCGCAGGACAGCGCCGAGGCCGGGCGCCGCGCCCGGTCGCAGACCCGGGCGTGGGGCCGGTTCACGCGCAACTTCGTCGTGCAGGGCACCGCCGCCGAGTGGGCCCTGTGCTGGATCGCGTCGCTCCGGCGGCGCCTGTGGGGGCTCGGCGAGGTCGCGGACGCCGTGGGTCCTGGGGGCGTTCCCGAGCCGTTCGCGCACCGTCCGCATCTGGTGTTCTTCCTGCACGACGAGGTCGTGATCCACACCCCCGCGGCTCTTGCCGGCGCCGTGGCCCACGAGGTCCGGGCAGCGGCGGACGAGGCGGGCCGGCTCCTGTTCGGCGACTTCCCGGTGACGTTCCCGCTCAGCGTGGCCGTCGTCGACAGCTACGCGGACGCCAAGGACTGAGGCCGACGCGACAGGCGTCCGGCCCGGCATCACCACGCCCCGCCACCGTCGAGCCCGGTGGCGGGCCGGCACCGCGCCGGGAACGGCGTCGCGGTGCGCCGGTCAGAGGCGTGTGAGCGCCGCCTCGACCACTCGGGCCGAGCGGAGCGCGGCATCGTCGACGTGGGTCAGGAACTCGGTGCCGTCGGGGGCGCAGAGGTCGGACACCGCCCGGACCGACACGAACGGCGCACCGTGGTTGTGGCATGTCTGCGCGATCGCGGCCGACTCCATGTCCACGGCCAGCACCTGGTCGAAGGTCTCCCGCAGAGCCTCCGCGGGTTCGGCGGTGACGAACTTCTCCGACGACCCGATCGTTCCGGCGACGAGGTTCTGCTCGTGCCCGACGGCGTTCTCGACGGCCTCGAGCAGGCCGTGGTCTGCCGTGTACACGGCAGGCATCCCCGGAACCTGCCCGAGCCGGTACCCGAAGGCAGTGGCGTCCGCGCCCGTGTTCAGGCAGGTGCGGCCCACGACGACGTCCCCGACCTTGACGGACCGGGCGAGCCCTCCCGCGCTCCCGGCACTGACGACCGGGACGACGCCGTAGGTCAGAAGTGCGCCGACCGCGGCGTCGGACGCGTTCACGAACCCGATCCCGCTGCGCACGAGGGCGACACGGCGGCCGCCCAGCGTGACGAGCTGGTGTTCGGCGGCGCCGACCACCAGCGCCCCGGGTGCGGGCGCGCCATCGGAGAGGCTGAGCCCGTCCTCGTCGTCGGACACGGTGGCGGTCTGCGGGGTGTCGCCGCGCGGGACGCCGGCGAGGTCGAGGAACGGTGCGGCCTCGTCGGCCATGGCGACGATGACGACGGCGTCGACCGCGATGCCCTGCGTGGCGGCCGTCATGCGAACACCCGTGTCCACTGCGCGCGTTCGGCGAGGAACGTCCGAGCGGCGTCCTGGGCGCCGGCCAGCGTGTGGTTCGCGCCCCAGCCGCACTGCACCTCGTTGGCGGCCGGGACCTCCGTGGCCTCCGCGACATCCGTGAGGGTCGCCTCGATCAGGTCGAGGACGTCCTCCTCGGCTGGCTCGCCGGAGAGCATCAGGTAGAAGCCGGTCTGGCAGCCCATCGGGGAGAAGTCGAGGACACGGTCGCTGTGGTTGCGCGACTTCTCCGCGAAGAGGTGCTCCAGCGAGTGCACCACCGGCATCTCCAGGTGGGAGGCATTGGGCTGGGTGAAGCGGACGTCGTACTTGACGATGACGTCGCCGGCGGGAAGTTCCTTGCGGTCGGCGAGGCGCACGTACGGCGCGGCGACGGCGCGATGGTCAAGGTTGAACGACTCGACGTTCATGCGGGGCTGCTCGGTCACGGCACCAGCCTACGGGCCGCCCACCGCCACCCACTGCCAGGCCCACCGCCCGTTGCCGGCCTGACGAGGCGATGCGGTCGGCCCGTTGTCGGGACACGTCGGTCCGTTGTC
>NZ_JAFMPK010000047.1:936579-1000917 GCF_017349295.1 Myceligenerans salitolerans | reverse complement strand
CCGCTCGACAACGGACCGACCTGCACCCGCAACGGACCGACCGCACCGCCCGGTCGGTCAGCCGTGCCGGCGATCAGCTGCCGCAGGCCAGCGATCCGGCAGACGGGGGCGAACCGTTGCCGATGAAGCCGAAGCTCGTGCTCTGGCCGGCCCCGAGGTTGCCGTTCCACGACACGTTGGAGACGGTCGACCCGGACAGGGTGCCGTTCCAGACCTGGCTCACGGAGATCCCTCCGGACAGCGCCACGGACCAACCGCTGATCGCCGAGGATCCGGCCGTCACGGCGACCTCTCCCTGGTAGCCGCCCTGCCACGAGTTCACGATCCGCAGGTCCGCCGAGCAGTCACCGGCGGGGAACGTCGGGTCCTCGGTGGGGTCCTCCGTCGGGTCCTCGGTGGGGTCCGGCGTGCTGGTGCCGCCGTTGAGCGCGTCGAGGACGGCGTGGTACGCCTCCTTCTTGTTGCCGTTCCCGTCGAACAGGAGCGGGGTGCCCTGCGAGCGCCAGGAGTCGCTGTCGCGCACGCCCCAGACGGTGATGCCCTCGCAGCGGGACACCGCGAGGCAGTCCTCCACGACCTTGCGGTAGGTGTCGGCCTGCTGCTGCCCGGAGCCCTCGATGTCGAGCTCGGTGATCTGCACGTCGACGCCGAGGTCGGCGAAGCTCTGCAGCGTGGTGCGGTAGTTGCTCGGGTAGGGGCTGCCCGAGTTGAAGTGGGACTGCAGGCCGATGCAGTCGATCGGCACCCCGCGCTCCTTGAAGTCCCTGACCAGGTTGTAGGCCGCCTGGGTCTTGGCCCAGCTCCAGTTGTCGATGTTGTAGTCGTTGTAGCAGAGCTTGGCGTTCGGGTCGGCGGCGCGGGCGGCCCGGAACGCCGCCTCGATCCAGTCGTTGCCGGTGCGCTGCAGGTTCGAGTCGCGGCGGGCGCCGGTGCCGCCGTCGGCGAACGCCTCGTTCACGACGTCCCAGGCGTAGATCTGGCCGCGGTAGTGGCTCGCCACCTCGGTGACGTGGTTGAGCATCGCCTGGCGCAGCTGGGAGCCCTCCATGTTCTGCATCCAGCCCGGCTGCTGCGAGTGCCAGGCGAGAGTGTGGCCGCGCAGCCGCTTGCCGTTCTGGGTGGCCCAGTTCGCGATCTGGTCGCCGGCGGAGAAGTTGAACTGGCCCTGCTGCGGCTCGGTCGCGTCGAGCTTCATCTCGTTCTCGGCCGTGATCATGTCGAACTCACGGTTCGCGATGGTCTCGTACGCCGACTCCTGGAGCTTGTAGCCGGCGATCGCCGTGCCGAAGTAGCGACCCTGGTCGGCGGCCGCCTCCTGCAGCGTGTCGCCGGCGGCCTGGGCGGATGTCGACATCGCGACACCACCGGCGAGTGCTGTCGCGACCGCGACGGCTCCCGCCACCCAGGCTGCCCGGCGCCGTGGCGGCGCGGTGCGGTGATTCATCTCGTCCTCCTCGTCGAGTGACACGGCCGCGCGGCGCGGCCGTAGCACGAGGATGGATGGAAAACGTTATCGAAGCGAGGTCCCTAAACGGTTAGCGATGTGAGGGCCGCCGTGGACGCGGCCTCACACGTCGGTCGGGAACCCGACCGACGTGATCTCGCTCGCTCCGTCGGCCCACAGCCGCAGCACCGACAGCGAGGCCGGAGGGATACGGATCCGCGACCAGTGCGACGCCGGCGCCCCCATGGCCTGCCCCACGGCCGTCCGGATCTGTGCCGCGTGGCCGACGACGACCACCGTGCGACCCACACCGCCGTCGACCAGCTCCTGCATCCCGTCCCACACACGGGCGCCCACCTGCGCGTACGACTCGCCGCCCGGCGGTACGAACGTGCCGGTGCTGTGCCACAGGTGCAGCTCGCCGGGCCATCCGGCCTCGATCTGCGCGGCCGTCAGACCTTCCCAGTCCCCGAACCGGCATTCGGCGAACTGCTCCCGCACGGTGACCGGGAGGCCGAGCCGCCGTCCGACGGCGCCGGCAGTCTCCTGCGTCCGGACCATCGGGGAGGCGATCACCGACGTCGGTCGCGGCACGTCCGGCCAGAGCCCGCGGCTGTCGCGCCCGATCCGGAACACGGCGTCCGCCGCCTGCGCGGCCTGCGCCCGTCCCCGGGTGGAGAGGGACGGACCGGGCAGGTCCGACCCGGAGTAGGCGCCGATCTCCGTCATCGGCGTCACGCCGTGCCGCACCAGCACCACGGTGAGCGGCAGCGCGCCGTCGAACCGGCTGACCGAACCGGGCGGTCGCACGTGCGTGTCGTAGCCGGGCGCGTGCGCGAGCGGGTCGGTCGTCGCCATCACACCTCCCGTACGAGGATCCGGCCGCACTCCTCGCAGGTCACGACCTGCTCGGGAGCCGCGGCGCGCGCGGCTGCCAGGTCACCGGGATTCAGCTCGAGGCGGCAGCCCTCGCACCGCCCCTCACGGAGCGCGGCGGCCCCGAGACCACCCTGGTGGGCGCGGATCCGGTCGTACATCGTGGTCAGCCCGGCGTCGAGCTGTTCGGCCAGGGAGTTCCGCTCGGCGGTGACCGCTCTGGCCTCGGCGTCGATGTCGGCCCAGCCGGCATCCCGGTCCGCCGCGGCCGCGTCACGGTCCGCGGTGAGCGCGTCGTACGCGGCGGTGACCTTGGTGAGCGCCTCCTCGTGCGCTTCGAGGCGCTCCATGACGTCGAGCTCGATCTCCTCGAGGACGCCCTGCCGCTTCGTGAGCGACGCGATCTCGTCGGTGAGCGCGACGGCGTCCTTGGCCCCGACGGCGCCGGACTCGAGCCGCCGGCGGTCGCGCGCGGCGCGGGCGCGCACCTGTTCGACGTCGGCCTCCGCCTTGGTGAGCTCCCGCTTCAGGTCGGCGACCGCCGTCCGCGACTCGACGAGCGAGCCGTTCAGGTCCTTGATCTGGCTCTCCAGCTCGGCGATCCGGGCCAGCGCCGGGTGGTTCCGCCGGGAGTGCGCGAGCTGCTGGAGGCGCGTGTCCAGGGCCTGGACCTCCAGGAGCCTGCGCTGGTGGTCGGGGGGAGCTGAGGCCATGAGCGGGGATCCTCTCGCAGGACGGGTGGGTCGCGAGGCCGCGCGGGCTGTCGCCGCGGCACCGCCCGGCACGGGCTGTGCGGCGATGCGGGGATACCTACCGGGCGCGACCTCGGGGCAACGCTACCGCGCGACGCCGGTCCACGGGTCCGTCACGATGTCGCTGACCCGCGTCTCCACGGCGGGCAGTTCGTGCGACGCCAGTCCCGCCGCCAGGTCCTCGGCCGCGTACGCGAGCCACGGCCATTCGCTGGCGAAGTGCGCGGTGTCGACCAGGAACGGCGTCCCGCCCGCCTCGGGGCGGCCCTCCGCGAGCGCCTCGAACCGCGCCCGTTCGCGTAGTTCGGAAGCCGGGTGATGGCGCAGGTCGGAGGTGACGTACACGTCGACGTCGGCGGCGCGGACGTCGTCGAACAGCGAGTCGCCGGAGCCGCCGACGACGGCGGCCGTGCGCACGACGGCCTCCGGGGCGCCGGAGAACCGGACGCCCTGGGCGACCGGGGGCAGGGCGTCGGCCACGCGCCTGGCGAAGTCCCGCAGCGTGACGGGGTCGGTGAGGGTGCCGACGCGGCCGATGCCGATCTCGGCGTCCTCGGCCTTGGCCACGAGCGGGCGGCGGTCGCTGATGCCGACGAGATCCGCGAGCGCGTCGGCGACACCTCGCGGCGCGGAGTCGGCGTTGGTGTGGGCGACGTGCAGGGCGCACCCGGACGTGACCAGCCGGTGCACGACGGAGCCCTTGAAGGTGGTGGCGGCCACGGAGTGCGTGCCGCGCAGGAACAGCGGGTGGTGGGTGACGACGAGGTCGGCGCCCCAGTCGAGCGCCTCGTCGACGACGTCGGCCACGGGGTCCACGGCGAACAGCACACGTCGCACCTCGGCCACCGGATCCCCGGCGACCAGCCCGACGGCGTCCCACCCCTCGGCGGTCCCGGGTGGGTAGAGCCCGTCGAGCACGCGGACGACGTCGGCCAGGCTGGGTGCGGAACTCACGTCCGCGAGCCTACTTCCTGCCGGCGGCCGCGGACCGCTGGTGGCGTCCTGCTCCTCCTCGCCGGGTGGTCGGTGGCCGGCGTGGTGACGGCAGGTGCGGCGACCACGCCATCCCGCGGGGGTGGGAGCGCACCCACCCCCGAGAATGGCGTGGTCGCGGGGAAAGGCGACGCCGACCCGCGTCAGCGGAGAACGAGTTCCAGGGTCTGCGGGGCGTTGCGGCGGGGTGCCGGCGTCAGGGTGGCTTCGACGAGGGTCTGGGTTCTGCCGGTGGTGACCTCCGTGAGGATGGTCCGGCCCTCCAGCTCGCGGGCCGCCGCGAGGACCTCGGCGGCCGACGTCGGCTCGCCCGCCCGGCGCAGCAGGTGCCCGGCCAGCACGCCGCGGGTGTGCTTCGCGTTGTGCGAGACGACCGACCGTTGGCCCCCCACCTCGCGGACCACGCGGACGGTGACCCATTGCGCGGAGGCGGACCCGGTCGTGGCCGGTTTCCAGGCGGCCACGTAGGTCGCGGACCGGCAGTCGACGACGACGTCGCCCGCGGCGTGCGGTCCCAGCGCGGCGGCCAGGGCCGGCTTCCACGCCGTGGTCAGCGGGCCGACGTCGGGCAGCGAGGCCCCCATGGAGAGGCGGTAGGCAGGGATGCGGTCATCGGGCGCGACGGCGCCCCACAGGCCGGAGAAGATCCGGACGGTGCGGGCGGCGCGCGACGCCGCCTCGCCGGTAAGGGCGCCGAGGCCGGCCGCGCCGTACAGAACGCCGGTGTAGACGGTCGCGGCGGGGCCGGCGGGCGCGGCCTTGAGCTGTGTGTTGCGGACGACCTCCTCGGCGAGGTTGGGGCTGACTCCGAGGACCTCGGTCGCGTCGCCGCGTGCGGAGACGGCGGCGAGGGCGTCCAGGACGGTCTGGCGCTGCTCGGTCAGCCCGGGGTGGGCGAGCGCGCCGAGGTCGACGGGGCCCGCGTCGTCGGGTGCGGGGGTCTTGCCCTCGGACGGGGGAAGGAGGAGAAGCACCGCACGAGTCTAGGCGGGCGTCGCGCAGGACGCCCGTGTCGCCGGCCCCGCGGTCAGGCGCCGGGGTCGGGCGCCCCGCGGTTCCGGGAGGGCCTCGACGGCGGATGGAGGCCCCAGGTCACGCCTCCGGACGTACCCCGCCGACGGCGAAGCCGCGGGCGAGGGGAATCAGGGCGAGGACCAGGACCAGGGGGAGGGCGAAGCCGATGCGGAGCGACAGGCCGCTGCTGATCAGGCCGGTGACGACGGATCCGAGGAGCGCGCCCACGTAGTTGAGCTGGTTGAAGCGGGCGACGACGACGTCGGCCCGGGCGCGGTCACCGCGCGCGACCCGGCCGGCGGCGGAAAAACTCAACGGCGCGACCGCTCCGAGCCCCAGCCCCGCGGCGAAGAACCCTGCCGTCGCGACCGGCCAGGACGGGGCCAGGACGACGGCGGCGAGCCCGGCGAACGCGATCATCGCGCCCGTGCGCACGATGGCGGGCGCGCCGAACCGGGCGGTCAGTCCGTCGCCGATGAGCCGGACCCCCCAGGTCGCCGCGAGATAGGGCAGGGTCGCGAGCGCGAGCAGCTGTTCGGGAGCGGCCAGGTCGAGGTGGAGGTAGAGCGGCCCCCAGGCCTGGGTGGCGGCGTCGACCAGGTAGAAGATCAGGAAGGCGATGCCGGCAGGAGCGATCGCGGTCCACCGGACGGCGTCGTGGGGGATGCCTGGCGTCGGGGGAGTGTTCGGGGTGGGTGTCGGCATGGTGGCGGACGTGGGGAGCCTGCCGGGAGAGGAGTCCGCGTGGTCGGACAGGCCGGGGACGGTGGCGGGCGCCGGTGCCGTCCCCGGCACGACGGCGGCGTCCGGGGCGCCGCCGGGAAGCAGCCCTGGGGTGTTGCCGGGCAGAAGACCGGGGGTGCTGCCGGGCAGGAATCCGGGCGGTGTGCTGGGCGTGGCTGTCGAGCGGCGGGTCGCGACCGGTGCGGTCGGAGGTGCGGCCGACCCCGGGCCGGCACCGGAGGCGAGGATTTCCCGGCCCTGGTAGGGCGCGAGTGCCGCGAGCAGGGGGACGACGGCGAAGAACACGCCGGCCTCCAGCGGCAGAGTCGCCACCCCGGCGAGGGAGGCTCCCGTCGCGACGAGCCCACCGAGCGTCCACGCGCCCTGCGACGAGGGCAGGACCGGCCGGCCGTAGCGGTGTTCCAGGGTGACCGCCTGCATGTTGGAACCGGCATCGACCATGCCGAGCGCGATCCCGTACAGCACCATCCCCGCGGCGAGCCCTACCAGACTGCCGGTGGCGAACATGAGTGCCAGGGCCGGAACCATGGCCACGAGTCCCGCGCGCAATGCGGCGGCGCTCCCCGCCCCGCGTGCCACCGCCTCGGCGATCGCCGAGCCGACGGCGGCCGCCAGCACCATGCCCAGCAGGAACATCGAGAAGATGCCGGTGTCGAGACCGAACGTGGCGACGATCTTCGGGATGAACAGCGTGGCGCTGACGAAGACGAACCCCTGGGCGAAGAAGGCGGCGAGTACTGCCGCACGGTTCTGGCGGAGGTCGGCGGAAACCGAGGGCAGCGTCGTCATGCGGGGCATCCAACCACTGCGGTGTATCTCCTGAACAGGGGCAGATGCTCGCGACGGTCGCCGCTCGGGTATCCTGGCCTGCGCGGACGAGCCGGTCGGACGGCCGCGTCGTCGGTGGCCCGGGAAACCGGGAGCGTCGGCGCCGAGGAACGTCCGGGCTCCACAGGGCAGGGTGGTGGCTAACGGCCACCCGGGGTGACCCGCGGGAAAGTGCCACAGAAAACAGACCGCCGACGCCGGGTGACCGGCGGCGGTAAGGGTGAAACGGCGGTGTAAGAGACCACCAGCGCCTCTGGTGACAGGGGCGGCTCGGCAAACCCCACCCGGAGCAAGGTCAGACAGGGAGTGTTCGAGGGCTGCCCGCCCGAGCTCCCGGGTAGACCGCTCGAGCCCAGCGGCAACGCTGGGCCTAGATGGATGGCCGTCGCCCGCGCAGGGGTGACCTTGTGCGGGAAACAGAACCCGGCGTATGGGCCGGCTCGTCCGCTCTCCGGGGCCTGACCTGCGTGCTTTGCGGGCAGGGCGGGCGCGTCAGTCTGCAGGCAGTCCGCAAGAGCTTGGCTGAGCGCTCGTCAGTGGGCCGAGTCTGAGGGCCCGTTCCGGATCAATCCGAAGACGGGATCCAGAACCGTTGCGACGCGTTCGATCTGGTCGTCGAGCAACGGCTCGGTGATGTCCTGAAGGCCTTCCTTGCGACGCCAAGCCGCCCACTTCCCCTGGGCGATATCTCCGTAGCCGGCCACGAGCTCGCCGATCGGGGCGAGGTCGACCTTGCGGTAACCAGCCACCGATTCTGCGGCATGGCGCAGCTCGACCTGGTCGATCTCGTGTCGGACGGGAAGTTGGACGATGTCGACGTAGTCGCGCCAGCGAGTGCTCGTCGTGCCTCGTTCGAGGATCGTCACGCCCTTCTCGGCGATCACAGTCTCTGGTCGGTATCCGACGACGGGTATCGGATCGCCGAGGACGCGCGGGATGTGGACGACGTGCGGGGCTGGAACGATCGGATCGCCGGTCGAGACGTCCCATGCGATGGTGCCGCGCCAGGAGGCGAGCGTGACGGGTAGCCGCATCCGTAGGCCCGAGTAGGTCGCATCGTCCCGGATTTGCTGGACGGACATCGCTTCACGGTTGAACTCGATGCCGTCGTCGCTCTCGACGGCGATCACGGCGTCGACGACACGGCTGAGGTGCTCGGCGGTCAGCGGAGCGTCGACGGCCTCCGCGTCGAGGTCGCGGGTCGGGCGGCGCACGTCGTATGCGGTGAGCAGTACGCCGCCTTTGAGGACGAATGAGGGGGCGTGGTCGGTCTGTGTGAGCCGGTGCAGGAACGACTCCAGTGCGTGGCGGGTGAGTAGCTCGCCGGTGGCGACAGGTTTTCCTGTGTGGGCTGCCTGGCTTCGGGCCTGGCCTTGGATCGCCCGGTAGACGGCGAGGGCGTCGGTCGTCATGCAAGTGCCTCCAGGGCTTGGCGGAGTGGTCCTGTGCTGCGTGGGATCTGCTGGGCGGTCCGCAGGATCTCGGCGGGTTTGCCGCCGCGACGGAGCCACTCGCGCAGGGCGTCGCGTCCGATCTCGTACCCCGTGGCGGCGCGGAGCCGGAAGGCGTCGACGATCGACCGCTGTGCGTCGTACAGCCCGATCCGTAAGGTCGAGCCGGGAACCGGGATCGTCGTTCGTCCGACGTCGAAGGTAGCTGTATCGAACAGGTGCCAGGCGATCGCCGAGTCCGTCGCCGGTCGGCGCGCACCACGCCGCAGCGCGACGTCGAGCACTGTCGGAATGGTGTCGGTCAGGTCGTGGTACGCGAGGGCGGACGCCAGGCAGATCGTTGCGTCTTGCCTTCGGGCGGCGGCTTCGATCCATTCCCACTCGCCCGGTTCGGCGTCCGCTGCACGATAGAGCCCGCGTGCGATCCGCTCGAAGCGTCCGTCCCGGACGGCGCGGTACAGGCCGCTCCGGGACAGGTCTGCCTGCCCGGCAGCGGCAGGGCGTAGCGGGTCGGTCATGGAGCTCCTCTCGGAAGGTCGCCAAACGGTCTGGTACGAATCGTGTACAGATAATTCTATCTGTTGACGCTTCGTTCCGCCCGGCAGGTGGCGGCTTCCGACTGTGTTGGCAAGTCGCCACCGTCCATCCGACCGAGGGGTCGCGTTCACCGGGATGCGGGCCTGATCGTTGCCAGACTCCCGTGCGAGTCCGCACACAGTCCGCAAGAGGTCCACGAATCGCCGTCGGACTCCAACCACACCATCGGCCGGGATCGCTGGAATTCCAACGATCCCGGCCGATGCAATGTCCAGCTATACCCCCGCGTTTCCCCAGCAGCACTTACCCGGCGCATGGGCCGGCTCGTCCGCTCTTGACGGCCTGACCGCAGCAGACGCCGTGCCGACCAGCTCTCTCGAGCATTCAGGTCCCTACTCGTCCCAGGCGGTGAGCAGGCGGTCAGGCCCGATGATCGTCAGCCCGTCGAGCGACGCCTCGCTGCGGGACACCGCCACGAGTGGGGTCTCGTCCGTGGCTCCCGGCAACTGCGAGCGATGAACGACGAGTCGCGTGGCGTCACGGTGATCGAACGGCCGGTTCTCCAGCCACTTGATCGAGCCTACGAACGTCAGAGTCTTGGCGATCGGCTCGCGGTCGGCTCCGACCAGGTCGATCTCGGGGTCGTTGGTCCGCGTCCAGTAGCCCCCCACGACGTTGGTTCCGGGTGCGATCTCGTCATCCGCGAATCGCCAGAGCGCATCGCGGATCACGGGCTCGATCGCCCTGCCGCGCCAGGTCGTCCACTGCTTTCGCACGGTTTCGAACACTCGGTCACCACGTCCGCGTTCGATCTGAGCGATCCCGGGTTGGACGAAGGACAGCCAGAACCGGAGGTACGGGTCGTCGATCCAGTAGCGGGTCTCCTTGCTAGGCCTCGTCGACAGCGGCGTTCGAGCCACGACGGCGCGACGCTCGACGAGAAGCCGCAGCGATCGGTTCAAGACGTTCGGTCCGATGCCGGACGCTCGCGCGATCAGTGAGTAGGTGCGCTCGCCATGTCCGATAGCCGAGAGGATCGATCTCGCCTGGGCTTCGGTGGGGAACTCGGCGGCCAGCGTGCGCTCACCGCTCACGAGGAGTGCCGACGTGGGGTCATGCAGCCCACGTTCCAGGTAGTTCCACAGCCCTTCTCCCGTGTCCCACTCGGTCAGGAGGAGAGGCAGCCCACCCGTCACAAGGTACGCATCGAACGCGTCTGCGGCCTGGAGGCCAAGCATCGACGCGACGTCGGAGGGCGTCAGAGGTGGAACGATCAGCTCCGTACCGCGCTGGTAGAAGGGGCGTCCATGGGTATTGAGGCGTTCCATCATTGCGGTGTCGGACCCGATCAGCAGTAGCAGGACCGGCAGCTTCGACAGCGTTCTGTCGAATGCTTTCTGGAGGGCGCCCTCGAACGCTGGGTCGTCACGGACGAGGTAGGGGAGCTCATCGATCACGACGACGCTCGGCGAGTCCTGTGGCAATACCGACGCCAGGACACGGAACGCCGCGTCCCAGGTGGTGGGGTCAGCGAAGTCCGCAGCGGACGCGCTCTCCGGGAGATCTGAGGTGATGACTTCTTGGACGAAGCCCACCAGGTCCTCGTCCCGATTGCCGCCGACCGCGGTGAAGAAGACGTGCGGTACGCCGGCCCGCTCGACGAACTGCTCCACGAGGCGTGACTTGCCGACGCGCCGTCGTCCACGGATCAGTACTGCTTGGCCAGCAGGTCCCCGCCTGCTGGCACGCACCTTGCTGAGCTTGCCATCAAGGATGGCGAGCTCCCGTTCGCGACCGATGAACCCGTCCATCATGCTCCAGATACTCTCGTTGGTGAGAGTCTCATCGGAGAGACTCTCACCAACGAGAGTATCTCTCCGATCGCTTCGCGCAACCAGGCCCGCCGGCGCTGCGCCTACGGGCTGCTCTCAAGCATGCAGGCCTACCCGTCCCAGGCCGTGAGCAGGCTGTCGGGCCGAGGTGCTCGTTCGCGAGGATGGCAGCCTGGGCGAGGAACCGAGAATGCCGCACAACGCAGCGGGACCCCCTGACGCGGCCATACGTCGCCCCGGAACCCGAGGGCGGCGTATGGCCGTCAGTGAAGCAGCGCGGGAGTCCTCACCGCACTCGTCTCAGAAACCCGCGAACCGCAGCTCCTGCAGGCCCTGCTGCTCGCTCTCAGGCGCCGCCGAGTCGAACGGCTGGGCTGCCTCGCACGTGGCGCCGTCCGTGGCGGTCAGGGTCACCAGGTAGTCCGCGATCGCCGCGTGGGCGCACGGGCTGCCCACGTTGGGGCTCGTGTGGCCGTACCCCTCGATCGTGAGGGTGCGGGCGTCCGGCCACAGCGACGCGTACGGCGCGGTGTGGTCGTAGTGGGTGGCCGGGTCGAAGCGGGTGCCGATGACCAGTACCGGAGCGTCGACGGACTGGTGCCATGGTCCGGTCCACGCGTCCTCGTCCTGGAGGGGCATGGAAGCACACAGGACGCCGAGCCAGCCGCGGGCGAGCCCGAAGTGCGGGTACCGCTCGTTGAGCTGGGCGACCTTGCGGGGGTAGGCCCAGGGGTTGCGCGGCGTCCGGACGTCGGCGCAGAAGGTCGCGTACTGGGTGCCGATCGAGGGGTAGTCCTCGACGCGCCTGTGGAACCGGGACAGATCCAGGTCCGGGGCAGCGGCGCGGGAGCGGGCGGTCCCCACGAGTCCGAGCTCGGTGGCGAGGTACGTGTACATGTCGGCGATGGCGGCGTAACCGGCCACACCGTACAGGTTGAAGAACGTGTCGAGGACGAGGCTGGTGTACGTGTAGGTGAAGGTCTCCCCGTCGCCGATCGGCACCTCGACGGGCGTCTTCTGCACCTCGGTGAGCACCTGCTCCGCGATCTCGGCGGGGTCGCCGAGCGACGCCGTCGAGCAATCCGCCGGGCCGGCCTTCTCGCACAGACGCCACAGCTCGCCGAACGCCTCGTGGGCGCCGCGCGGCTGGAGCAGCCGCGCGTTCACCAGTTCGTCGCTGCCCACGCCGGACCACTCGCGCGGGTCGAGCGGGCCGTCCAGCACCATCGCGCGCACGGAGTCGGGGAAGAGCATGCCGTACGTGGCGCCGAGGATCGTGCCGTACGAGTAGCCGACGTAGGTGAGCTCGTCGTCGCCCACCGCCTGCCGCAGCACGTCCATGTCACGTGCCACGTTCGCCGACGACGCCGTGGAGAACCGGTCCGGTGACGTCGTGGTGCAGGCGAATCCGAGCTGCGCCGTCTCGAGGATGTACCGCGTCTCCTCCCACCGGGTCGTCGGGAGCTCGGCGAGCATTCTCGACGTCGCCTCGATCTCGCTCTCCTCGTCCGGGTAGCAGGTCGCCGGGTCCGACTGCCCGACCCCCCGCGGGTCGAACGACACGATGTCGAACCGCTCGCGGACGGACGGCTCGAACAACTGCTGCCCGAGCAGGTGCAGTGTGGACACCCCCTCGCCGCCGGGGCCGCCGAAGTTCACGAACACGCTGCCGATCCGGTTCGCCGGGTCCGTCGCGGGCAGGCGGGTCACGGCGACCGTCGTCGTCGGGCCGTGCGGGCGGTCGTAGTCGCTGGGGACCTCCACGGAGGCGCAGTCGAACGCCGCGGCGCCGTCGCAGGCGTCCCAGGCGATCTCGGGCACCTGGACGGCGTCTCGCGACGCGGTCGAGGGGGTGCTGGGGTCATCGGCCTGAGCCACGGCGGGAAGCGCCGTCGTACACAGGAGAAGGGAGGTCGCCAAGGCGACCGCTCGTACCGTTCGTCTCGTCGTCACCATGTCCTCCACCCAAGCATCGCCGCTGGTGGGGGACAATAAACCGCTCGGCTGATCTTCTCTCCGCCGCGAGGTGGAGATTCCCTTCCGGGGGTCCGTCCGAGGGTGGGCCCCATGGTTTCCCCGGCGGGCACCGCCGTGCTGCTGCAGCGGTGACGTGCCGCCGACCGGTGCGCGGGTTCGGCTCTCCACCGTGTGAGTTCCGATCGTGCCAGGGCTGCGACCGTGTGTCCGTCGGCGCGCAGTCGGCGGATCAGGGGCTTGTCCACGACGTCGCGTCCGCCGGCCAGGAAGATGTGCGTGGAAGACTCCTCGTTGTCGAGGGCGATGCTCGCCGCGGGCGTATCGCGGGGATGCGTCGGGCGCGATGCATCCATGTCAATGGATTGACGCCAATGCATACTGGTGTCAAGGGAAGTACTGGAGGAGAGGCTTCGTCATGCCAGACCGACCCGACGGACAGAAGGCCGGACCGACGGCCGTCGAGCTCGCCGACACGTTCGGGCGCGTCGCCAAGATCCTCGCCCGCGAGTTCGACGACCGACTCGGCGAGGTCGGCGTGTCCTTCCCACGGGCGCGTGTCCTGGTGGAGGTCAACCGGTCCGGCCCGATCCGCGTCACCGATGTGGCCGCGGCCGTCGGCATCGCACAGGGCACGGCGTCGACACTGCTCGAGGCTCTCGTCCGGGACGGGCTCGTCGAGCGTTCCCAGGATCCCGCCGACCGGCGGGTGACCCAGATGATCGCCACGTCCGAGGGCGCGCGACAGGCGGAGACCTGGCTGCGTGCCTACCAGGCGGCCGCCGAGGATCTGTTCGCCCCGCTACCGCACTCTCGCTGGTCCGAACTCATCGACCTCATGACGGCTCTCGACGGTCGGGCTCACTAGGCGGTCCGGGCGGTTCGGGTGACGGGGGAGGCGAGCGGGACCGCCCCCGGACCACGACACGTTCGTCGTGCTCACCGGCGGCAGCGAGACTACTCCGAGCCCTCGGATTCCTCGAGGTGGATCGTCGCTGACGGGCACAGGCCCTCGGCCTCGCGGGCGGACGGCCACTCGGACTCGGGCGGGTTCTCGTCGATCACGCTGACGAAACCGCCGTCGGCCTCCCGGTTCGCGAACACTCGCGGTGCCGTCTGACTGCAGTTGCCGGAGGCGATGCAGGTGGTCGGGTCGATGGTGACTCTCATGGGCATGCGTCCTCCATGCTTCAGCCGCGGTACCGGCGGACGAGTGGACAGGTGTAGGGGTCGCGGTGCTTGAGCCCGACCTGGTTCAGGTAGGCGATGATCGTCCGGAATGCCTCGCCGAGCGATGTCTCCGTGTACGGAATGTCGTTCTCGGCGCAGTACCTGCGGACGACCTTTCGCAGCGCGGGCAGGTTGGGCCGGGGCGCCATCGGGAACAGGTGATGCTCCACCTGGTACTCCAGCCCGCCCATGAAGAAATGCACCAGCGGTCCGCCCCGGACGTTGCGTGACATGTAGATCTGCCGGCGCAGGAAGTCGATGTCGGCGTCGTGCGGGACGGTGGGCATCCCTATGTGGTTGGGGGAGAACGCGCCGCCCAGCAGGAACCCGAACACGGCGACCTGGACGGCGACGAAGGCGGCCGCCATTCCCGGCGGCAGGACGATGAACAGGAAGGCGAGGTACCCGACCACCCGGACCCCGACGAAGAGGATCTCCGTCCAGCGGCGAGTGACCCCCTTGCCCGTGAGGATGGTCCTGATCGAGCTGACGTGCAGGGAGAATCCCTCGAACAACAGCAGCGGCAGGAAGTAGTAGCCCTGGTACCGGGCGAGCCTCGCCGCCACGCCGGTGCGGCGGTCGGTGCTGTCCGGAGTGAAGGAAAGAACGCGGGACCGGACGTCAGGGTCCTTCCGCTCCTTGTTCGGGTTCGCGTGATGCAGCCCGTGCTTACCCACCCACCATTCGTAGCTGATCCCGTTGAGCAGCCCCGCGATCACGCGAGCCGTCCACTCGTTCCAGCCCTGGGACGCGAAGATCTGCCGGTGTGCCGCTTCGTGGCCGATGAACGCGAGCTGAGACATGGTCACGCCGAGCAGGGCCGCCAGGAGAAGCTGGAACCACGTGTCGCCCAGCATGGCTACGGCGACGAGGATCGCCACCGTGGCCAGCGTCCAGAACAGCATCATCGTCCAGTAGAAGCCGTATCGGCGGCGCATCAGGCCGGCGTCGTTGGCTCGTGCCGTCAGCTGATGGAAGGCTTCTGCGTACCGGTTGCCGGGAATGGTGACCCCCAGATGTCGGCGTGGTTCGGGCAGATCGAGCGGGCCGAAGCGCATTTCGCGTCGACAGCAGCGGTGGGCGGCTGCTTACCGAGTGATGCTAAACAGGGGTGGATTCGCTCGCCAACGCGCTCTCACCTGGTCGTGGTTGCCATCAGGACGATCAGCCGGAGGTCGCACTTCGGACGCTTGCTCCGTGCCGGGGGAGGAACAGCGCGGGAACGACGATCACCGCCGTGCACGCGAACGTGATCCAGAACGCGACGCCGAACGCGTCCGCCATGAGCGGCCCCGCGGCTGCCATCGCCGCCGGCGGCAACGTGCTGAACCCCTCGGCCCCGCCGTCCGGTCCCTGGGTGCCCTGGGCGGCGAGCAGCGCACCGAACCGCTGGGTCAGCGCGGCCACCAGCACGGCGCTGCCGAGGGAGGCGCCCAGTTGCTGCATGGCGGACAGGGTCGGTGCGGCGCGCGTGACGACGTCCTCGCCCAGCCGCGTGTAGGCGGCGGCGATCGCCGGCATCATCACCGCACCGAGTCCCACGCCTCGCACGAACAGGGCCACGCTCAGCCAGGCATAGGACGTGTCGACGCCGATCCCGGTGAACGGCAGCGTGCCGAGCAGCGCGAGCGCGATGCCGGCGAGGACCACGTAGCCGGCTCCGAACCGGTCGCTCAGCCGGCCGCCGACCACCATCGCGACCACCGCGCCCACGCCCTGGGGGGCCAGCAGCAGGCCGGCGGTGAGCGGGCCCTCGTCGCGGACCGTCTGGTAGTACAGCGCCAGCAGCAGCATGCCGCCGAACATCGCGCCGGCCACGAGGAAGACGGCGACCGTTCCCGCGGCGAATCGCCTGTCGGTGAACAGGCGTACATCGATGATCGACGCGGTGCCCTGGCGCAGGCTGTGCCACGCGTACAGCGTCAGTGCCGTGCCGCCGCCGAGGAGCCAGCCGAGCACGTCCCACGCGCCGAAGCCACCCTGGGAGTCGGCGCGGGAGAGGCCGTAGAGCAGTGCGGCGAGGCCCGCCGAGAGCAGGACGAGGCCGCGCACGTCGAGACGGCCGGCGTCGGCGCGGGCGCCGCCGTCGGGCAGCTTCCAGAAAGCGAGTCCGATCGCGAGAATGCCGACGGGAACGTTGACGATGAAGATCCACTGCCAGTTCGCGTACTCCACCAGCAGGCCGCCGACGACGGGCCCCAGCACAGGGCCCAGGAGCATGGGGATTCCCAGGATGCTCATGGCGCGTCCCAGCCGCCGCGGCCCCGCGGCCTTCGTAATGATGGCCTGTCCGGCGGGCAGGAGCATGCCCCCGCCGAGGCCCTGGAGGATGCGGAACGCGACCAGGCTCTCGACGCTCCAGGCGGCGGCGCACAGGGCCGAACCGGCGACGAACAGGCTCACCGAGGTGATCCACGTGGTCCTCGGGCCGAATCTGTCCATCGCCCAGCCGGTCAGGGGGATGACGAGGGCGACGGCGAGCAGGTAGCCCGTGACGACCCACTGCGTGGTGGACAGCGGAGCACCCAGGTCGGTGCTCAGCGAGTCCAGGGCGACGTTCACGATGGTGGTGTCGAGGACCACCATGATCATGCCCGCGACCACGACGAGTCCGGTGACGATGACGGTGCGGTCGAGCTTGTCGGGGTGGGAAGTGGCGCTGGGCATGCTGCTCCTGTGCGTGCGCGGTCGGCCAGGGGTCTCGGCCGGATCGGGGGGGCACGAGGACGATACAGGGGAGCGATCGGTCTCCTGGTGGCCGCCGCGACACCGTTCGTCGCGTTCGTCTCCGGCTTGCCGGTGATCGTTCCCGTCGCGCCCGAACCGGCGCACGACTGGGTCTGGTTCACGGTGACTTTCGGGGTTCCGTGCTCGGGTTCGTGCTCGTCGCCCGAGGGGACGTCAGGTCCGGGGGCTGCCCGGCGTGGAGAGCACCGACGCGATCGACTTCTCGAGAAGGTCCACACCCGCGTGGAGGTCGTCCTCGCCGATCGTCAGCGGCGGGGCGATCCGGAAGATGCCTCCCATGCCCGGCAGCTGGACGATGTTCAGGTGCAGCCCGTGCTCCAGGCAGGCCGACGTGACGGCCTTGCCGAGTGCGTCGGCGGGGGCCTTGCTCTCCTTGTCGCGCACCAGCTCGATGCCCTGGAGGAGCCCACGGCCTCGTACGTCGCCCACGACCTCGAACTCGTCGCGCAGGGCGAGCAGCCGTTCGGTGAGCTGTTCGCCCAGGCTCGCGGCCCGTGCGACGAGGCCGTCCCGCTCGATGACGTCGAGAACGGTGAGCGCGACGGACGCCGCCAGCGGGTCGGAGACGTGCGTGGTGTAGAAGAGGAAGTGCCGGTCGTGGCAGACCTGTTCGATCTCGGCGCTCGTGAGGACGGCGGCCACCGGAAGCCCGGCCCCGAGCGTCTTCGACAGGGTCAGGATGTCGGGCGCGACGCCGTCCCGCTCGAACGCGTACATCGCGCCGGTGCGCCCCAGGCCGGTCTGCGCCTCGTCGAGGACGAGCAGCATGCCACGCTCCTCGCACAGGTGCTTGAGGCGCCGCAGGTAGCCGCGCGGCAAATCGATGATCCCGCCGGAGGACAGGATCGGCTCGACGAGGCAGGCGGCGAGACTGCCGGCCGACTGCTGGTCGACGAGCGCGAAGCCGTACTCGAGCTCGGCCTCCCAGTCGTAGGACCCGTCAGCCCTCCGGAAGGGCGACCGGTAGGCGTTCGGTGACGGCAGGGCCAGGTTCCCGGGCATCGGGGGGCCGTAGCCGTGCCGTCCGGCGGAGAACGTGGCCGACGCGGCCCCTTGCGTCATCCCGTGCCACGACCTGTCGAACGAGACGATCTCGTAGCGGCCGGTGTACAGCTTGGCCATCTTGAGCGCCGCCTCGTTCGCCTCGGCGCCGGTGGTGAGCAGGAGCATCTTGCCCAGCGTGGCGGGCAGGGTCGAGGCGAGGCGCCTTCCCAGTTCCAGGACCGGAGCGCTGAGCATGCCGCTGAAGAGGTGGTCCAGCGACGCCACCGCCGTCGACACCGTGGACACGATGTCCGGGTGGGCGTGGCCGAGGATGGAACTCATCTGCCCCGACGTGAAGTCCAGGATCTTCCTGCCCTGGTGGTCGAATACGTGCGCCCCGGAGGCGCGTTCGATCAGGCGGGGAGAGAAACTCGCCCCGTAGCGGATGAGCAGCCGGTCGGCCTCGTCCAGGAATGCCGTGTCCATCGCCGTCCCTCTCACTGGTGCCACCGCGCAACGCGCCTGTCTGCCGAGACCCTAGTGGCGGGCGGTCCTCGAACCCAGGCTCTCCTCGATCACAGGCCTTCCGCCACGTGGGCCAGGAGCGCGGCCAGCTCGGCCGGCCTCGTGAACATCGGCCAGTGGCCCGAGTCGATGTCGACGTACTCGAGGCGCCGTGTCCTGGCGAGCTCAGGCATCTGGCCGGCCTCGAGCCACTCCTTCGCCTGACCGGGCGTGAACTCCGGGCACACCAGCGTGACCGGGACGTCGAACCGGCGCTCGTCGGTCAGGCGGACGACGCCGCGCGACACCCCCTCCGGTACGGGCACGGCACGCGCGGAGAACGACGCCTTCGCCTCCTCGTCGAGGTCCGCGGAGTCCGGGCCTTCGAACGCGTGCCAGCCCGGGAACGGCATGACGCCGTCCTCGACGTCGAAGAAGTCCGCGTAGAGATCGCCGTCGCTGCCGGGCATGCCGCCGACGAGCGCCACGCCGGCGACGGCGTCCGGCCGTGCGTCGGCCGCCAGCCAGGCCAGCGTGCAGGCGGCGGAGTGGCCGACGACCAGAGGCCTGTCCGCGGCGTCCACCGCCGTCAGCACGGCGGCGACCTGGTCGTCCAGCGTGGCCGACGTCGACCCGTCGCCCTGCCCGGGCAGCGCGACCGGGACGGGGCGATGACCCTGCTCTCTCATCGCGGAAGCGACGGCGTCCCACGCGGACGCGTCGAGCCAGAGGCCTCCGATCAGCAGGATGTCCATGGTGGTGCCCCAATCTCGAGTGAACGACCCGGCGCCGTGCGAGGTCGGTCCCACAGTACGAGGGGTGTCCGACACTCCCTCGTCCGGGCCTCGGGGCCCGTCGCGGGGAGCCCCCGACCGGACGTCGACGCCGCTCCGGGACCCGCCCCACCGCCCGCCCGCACCGTCCGGCCGAAACCGATTGAGCGCGGGCTCCGATGGTGGAACAGTGGCACCGGAGGTGCACCATGTCCCCATCCCTCGCCGTCGAGGCCCACGGCCTCGTCAAACACTTCGCCGGCCGGAAGACGGTCACCAAGGCGGTCGACGGGATCGATCTCGCGATCACCGAGGGCACCGTCTTCGGTTTGCTCGGCCCCAACGGAGCCGGGAAGACCACCGTCGTGCACATGCTCGCCACGCTGCTGCGGCCGGACGCCGGCACCGCGCGGGTGCTCGGCCACGACGTCGTCCGTGACGCCGACGCCGTGCGTTCCGCCGTCGGGCTCACGGGGCAGTACGCCTCGGTGGACGAGGATCTGACCGGTACGGAGAACCTGCTCATGCTCGCCCGGCTCTACGGGTTCCGGCCGGCTGCGGCACGGCGTCGTGTGCACGGGTTGCTGGAGGCGTTCGACCTGGCCGACGCCGGTGCCCGGCAGGTCAAGACCTACTCGGGCGGGATGCGCCGGCGGATCGACCTGGCTGCCTCTCTCGTGCTCGCCCCGCGCGTGCTGTTCCTGGACGAGCCGACGACCGGCCTGGATCCACGCAGCCGCAACCAGGTGTGGGACATCGTCCGCGTGCTCGTCGACGACGGCACCACCGTTCTCCTGACCACCCAGTACCTCGACGAGGCGGACCAGCTCGCGGACCGGATCGCCGTGATCGACCACGGCCGCAGCATCGCGGAGGGCACCGCGAGCGAGCTCAAGCGATCCGTCGGCGAGGGCGCGGTGCACCTGCGGGTGGCCGAGGTGGCGGACCGCGCCAAGGCGGCCGAGATCACCGAGCGTCTGCTCGGCGCCGACGTCGTGCTGGGTTCCGACCCGCACGCCCTGTCGGCCCGCGTTCCCGACGAGGGAGCCGACGCCGTCGTGGGCCTGCTGCCCGCCCTCGCCGACGCCGGCATCGTCGTCCCCGAGTTCAGCCTCGGCCAGCCCAGCCTCGACGAGGTCTTCCTCGCCCTGACCGGCCAGCCCCTGCCCGACGACGAGCCCGGCTCGGACGGCTCGTCCGCCGCACCGGGCCGGCGCGAGACCTCGGAGGCACCCCGATGACCACCACCCTGCGCGACGCCGTCGCCCTGACCGAACGCCCGCCCCGTCCGTCGCCCGTGTCGACCACTCTCACGTTCGGCCGGCGGGCGCTGCTGAAGATCAAGCACGTGCCCGAACAGCTCTTCGACGTGCTCGTCTCACCGATCATCTTCACGCTGATGTTCACCTACCTGTTCGGCGGCGCGCTGGCGGGCTCCACGCAGGCGTACATCCAGTTCCTGCTGCCGGGCATCCTGGTGCAGACGATCCTGTTCGTGACCATCTACACCGGTTACACCCTCAACACCGACATCTCCAAGGGCGTGTTCGACCGCTTCCGCTCGTTGCCGATCTGGCGGCCGTCGCCGGTCGTGGGCGCCCTGCTGGGGGACACCGTGCGCTACACCGTCGCCGCGGTCATCACGATCGGCCTGGGCCTGATCCTCGGCTTCCGGCGCGCCGGAGGCGTGCTGGGCGTCCTTCTCGGCGTGCTGCTGCTCCTGGTGTTCGCCTTCGCGCTGAGCTGGACCTTCATCATCCTCGGCCTGCTCGTCCGGTCGCCCAACGCGGTGATGGGCATCTCGATGATCGTGCTGATGCCGCTCACGTTCGCGTCGAACGTCTTCGTCGACCCGGCCACGATGCCCTCGGGCCTGCGTGCGTTCGTGGACGTCAACCCGGTCAGTCATCTGGTGACCGCGGTACGCGGGCTCATGGCCGGCCGCCCCGACGCGGCGGAGATCGTCTGGGTGCTCGTCGCGTCGGTCGTCCTCACCGCGGTGCTGGGCCCCGTCGCGATGCGGATCTACCGTCGCAAGACCTGACCGTTCGTGCCCGCGCCGCCGGCAGGACGAGCGGCGAGGCCGGCCGGCGGGCGCATCGCCCATGGCGCTCCGGGGCGAACACGCTGTACCGTCTGGAGCCCGGAACCCGCGCTCGCGCGACGCCGGACTGCCGCTCATCCGCCCTTCCTCGAGGAGACGACGTGTCGTCCGACGACCTGCCGCAGGAGTTCCAGATCGATGTGCCGGACGAGATGGAGACCGGCGTCCCCGCCGACTTCGCGTCGGTCTGGCACACACCGACATCATTCGTCCTCGACTTCATCGCGGTGAAGCAGCCGCCCAGTCCGCAGAATGATCCGGATACGGGTGAAGTGCGCAATGTCGTCGTTCCGGGAAAGGTCGCCTCACGCGTGCGGATCCCGCCGCAGCAGGTCTTCGAGCTCGCCAAGGCCCTGACCATGCAGCTCGACGCCTGGGAGAAGGAGACCTCCGGGGCCAAGCGCCCTAGTGATCAATAGTTCGTTCGGGCGGTGTCGCAATTCTTATTGAACTTCGGTCAGGTAAAGTGCCGTCATTTGATCGAAGAAAATCGCCTTCACCTGTTCCGTTCGCAATGCGCGCCACGTAGGATGCGGAATATCGCCACGATGGTGTGGCGGGATCCAGGGTCGACCGGGGGGTCGGTCGGCCACGGAATGCCGGTGAGACTCCGGCATGCGCGTGAACAGGGGCGATGAGCAAGTGAAAGATCTGAACCAGCTGTCGGGAGCCGGGTCGATCCTTGTCGAGGAAAGAACCGAGGCCACCGTCGTGAAGATGTCCGGCGAGATCGATATCTCGTTGCGCAGTCAGACCGGCGCCGCACTGCGCCAGGTTCTCGACCGATCGAGGCCTGTCGTCGTCGACACGTCGGGCGTGACGTTCATGGACTCGACCGGGGCTGCCTTCCTGGCGCAGCTTCGGATGTTCGGCTCCGAGGACGGCATCTGCGTGAGCCTGGCGGAGCCGTCGGCGGTGGTGCGCAACCTCCTCGAGATGCTCGGCGTGGACGCGATGTTCCGCGACCCGATGCGGCCCGCCGCGGCCGGCGCGGGCCCGGCCGTCTGACGGTCCGGTCGGCGGCAGGGCCGGGTCAGTCCACGGTGCCGACTGTCGGGGCCGTGCCGTCCACGGCCGTGCCCAGCGCCGGTGAGCCGTTCACGGCCGTGCCCTCCGTGGGCGTGCCGCCCGCCGCGAGTGCCGCGAGCGCCGCGCTGTCCGCCGCGAGCGCCGCGGCCCCCACGATCCCGGCCGCGTTGCGCAGCTGTGCCGCGACGACGGGTGCGCGCAGGTGGAGCTTGGGCAGGAACTTGTCGTGCTTCTTGCTGACGCCGCCTCCGACGACGATCAGGTCGGGGGAGAGCAGGTCCTCGACGACGGCGAAGTAGCGCTGAAGCCGCTCGGCCCACTCGTCCCAGGAGAGGTTCTCGCGTTCGCGTGCGGATTCGGCGGCTCGCTTCTCGGCGTCGTACCCGTCGATCTCGAGGTGACCGAGTTCGGTGTTGGGCAGGAGCGCGCCGTCGACGAACAGTGCCGACCCGATGCCGGTGCCGAGGGTGCTGACCAGGACGACGCCGTCGGTCTCGCGGGCCGCGCCGTAGCGCAGCTCGCCGATGCCGGCGGCGTCGGCGTCGTTCACGGCGATGGCGTGGCGCCCGGTGGCACGGTGGACGAGGGCGGGGATGTCGACGCCGGCCCAGGACGCGTCCAGGTTGGCGATGAACCGGACCGTGCCGTGGTGGATGGGGCCCGGGAAGGCGACGCCGATGGGCGCGTCGGCGGGCAGGTCGTAGGTGTCGACGAGTTCGAGGAGCACCGCCGCGACGGCCTCGGGGGTGGAGGGGTCCGGGGTCGGGATCCGGGTGCGTTCCTCGGCGAACTCGCCGGTGGCGAGGTCGACGGGGGCACCTTTGATGCCCGAACCGCCGATGTCGATGCCGAACGCGATCTTCTTGCTCATGGCTGGCGAACTCCTGGCGCTTTCATCGGGACGTCGCTGTGTCAGGATCGTCTCATGGGCGGTGAGGAGAAGTACTGGTACAACACGAAGACGGGCGAGGTCGAGCAGGGGCACCGTTCGTCCTGGACGCACCTGATGGGCCCGTACGCGACCCGTGCGGAGGCCGAGCGCGCACTGGAGCGTGCCCGGTCTCGCAACGACGCGTGGGAGGACGAGGACGACGCCTGGCGCCGGGAGGAGTAGGCCCGCGCGCCGGGCCGGCGGCGCTCAGTCCAGGAAGGAGTGCGCGTCGTCGGGGAACGTGCCCTTCTTCACGTCGGCGACGTAGTCCTCGGCGGCCTGCCGGAGGGCGCGTCCCAGTTCGGCGTAGCGTTTGGCGAAGCGGGGGGTCCAGTCGGTCATCCCGGCCATGTCGGTCCACACGAGGACCTGGCCGTCGCACTGGGCTCCCGCTCCGATGCCGATCGTGGGGATGCGCAGGATCTCCGTGATCCGCGCGGCGACGTCGACCGGGACCATCTCGAGCACGACGGCGACGGCCCCGGCCTCCTGGACGGCGAGGGCGTCGTCGGCGAGGACCTCGGCGGCCTCGTCGCCACGGCCCTGCACGCGGTGCCCGCCGAGGGCATGCTCCGACTGCGGGGTGAACCCGAGGTGCGCGACAACGGGGATCCCGGCGTCCGTCAGGGCACGGATCTGCGCGGCCACGCGCTTGCCGCCCTCCAGCTTGACGGCGGCGACCCCGGTCTCCTTCATCATCCGGACGCCGGTCGCGAGGGCCTGGGCGGCTCCGGCTTCGTAGGACCCGAACGGCAGGTCCACGACGACGAGTGCGCGCCTCGCGGCGGTCGCCACGGCGCGGGCGGGTGGGATCATGTCGTCCACCGTGACCGGCAGGGTCGTGGCGTGTCCGTGCATCACGTTGCCGATCGAGTCGCCCACGAGCAGCAGGTCGACGCCCGAGGCGTCCAGTACCGTGGCGGTGACGGCGTCGTACGCCGTGAGCATCGTGATCTTCTCGCCGCGCTCCTTCGCGGCGGCGAGGTGGTGCACACGCACCTTCTTGGCCGACGCGGGCGTCGGCTTGGTGTGGGCTGACATGCCTTGACCGTACACGCACCAGTAACACGGATGAGGCAAGATGGCCCCCATGGACAGGCAGCAAGAGTTCGTGCTCCGCACGGTCGAGGAGCGTGACATCCGGTTCATCCGGCTCTGGTTCACGGACGTGCTCGGCGTGCTCAAGTCGGTCGCCGTGGCCCCGGCCGAACTGGAGTCGGCGTTCACCGAGGGCATCGGGTTCGACGGGTCGGCGATCGAGGGCCTCACGCGGGTCTACGAGGCCGACATGGTCGCGCGCCCCGACCCGACCACCTTCCAGGTGCTGCCGTGGCGGGGTGAGCGGCACGGCACGGGCCGGATGTTCTGCGACATCCTGACGCCCGACGGCGAACCCTCGCTGGCCGACTCCCGGAACGTGCTCAAGCGCCAGCTGGCGCGGTCCGCCGAGGAGGGCTTCACCTTCTACACCCATCCGGAGGTGGAGTTCTACCTGTTCAACCAGCCGAAGTCGGCCGGCGAGCCGCTGGTTCCCGTCGACGACGGCGGTTACTTCGACCACCTCGCGCGCGGTTCCACGCACGACTTCCGGCGCGCCGCGATCACGATGCTGGAGTCCATGGGGATCTCGGTGGAGTTCTCCCACCACGAGGCCGGGCCCGGGCAGAACGAGATCGACCTGCGCTACGCCGACGCCCTCACCACGGCGGACAACCTCATGACGTTCCGCACCGTGGTGAAGGAGGTCGCGCTGGAACAGGGCGTGTACGCGTCGTTCATGCCGAAACCGCTCGCGACGCACCCGGGCAGCGGCATGCACACGCACATGTCGCTGTTCGAGGACGACCGCAACGCCTTCCACGAGCCGGGCGCCCAGTTCGAACTGTCCAAGACGGCGCGCCAGTTCATCTCCGGCCTCATGGTCCACGCCGGCGAGATCACCGCCATCACGAACCAGCACGTCAACTCGTACAAGCGGTTGTGGGGCGGGCAGGAGGCGCCGTCGTACATCTCCTGGGGGCACAACAACCGGTCCGCCCTCGTGCGCGTGCCGATGTACAAGCCGGGCAAGGGCAACTCGTCGCGCGTGGAGTACCGCGCACTGGACTCGGCCGCGAACCCGTACCTCGCGTTCGCCGTCCTCCTCGCGGCCGGGATGAAGGGCATCGAGGAGGGCTACGACCTCATCGAGCACACCGAGGACGCCGTCTGGGACCTCACCTCGGCCGAACGGCGGTCCCTCGGGATCAAGCCGCTGCCGCGCAATCTTTCCGAGGCGATCGAGGCGATGGAGCAGTCCGAGCTCGTCGCCGCCACGCTCGGCGAGCACGTCTTCCAGTACGTGCTGAGCAACAAGCGCCAGGAATGGGACGCGTACAGCGCCCAGGTGACGCCGTTCGAGCTCGAACGGTTCCTGCAGGTCCTGTGACCCCACGCCGTGGCGTCCCACGGGGTCGCGTGGTGACACCCACCCACGCGACCCCTAACCTCGGACTGTGACCAGCCGCCGTCCCCAGACGCTGACCACCCACCTCATCCGGGCGGGCTTCGCCGACCTCACCCGGTCCGCGACGCTCTGGAACGACCCCGACCTGGTCGCCGTCTGCGACGGCCAGGCCGACGAGCCCCTCCCCGTCGGTCCCGACGGCCGCGCCGTGGTCCTCAGCGACCGCGCCGGCGCGCTCCTCGCCCGTCTCGGTGACACCGCCGACCCCGACCTCGCGCTGCTCCAGCTCACGCGCCTCGCCGGCGCGTCACCCGACCTGCTCCGCAAGGTCCTGGCCGACGACGGCCCGGGCGAGCCGGCCGACGTCGGCGTGCAGGCGACACCCGTTCCCACCCGGCGGCTGCTGCGCGTGCTCGGCGCGTCCTCGGCCCTCGGCGACGAACTCGTACGCCGTCCCCAACTGCTCGACGTACTCACCGACCCCGCACCCGGTACGGGCGTGCCGCCGCAGGACGTCCGCGCGGAACTTCTGCGGGCCGTCGACGCCGACCCCGACGCCGACGTGCCGGTCGCCGGACAAGAGGCCGCATCCGCCGACCCGTCGTCGCCGTCGTCCGTGCTCGACGGCTCCTCGGGTTCCGCTGCGGGCGAGGGCCTCGTTCCTCAGCCCTCACCCTCCGCTCACCCGTCGTCGCCGTCGTACAGCGACCGGCTGCGGCGTGCCTACCGGGCGCGGCTGCTGCGGATCGCCGCGACCGACGTGACCGCGCCGGTGGCGACGGCGGCGATGCCCGCCGTCGGCGCGGCGCTCGCGGACCTGGCCGGAGCGGCACTCGAGGCGGCGCTCGCCGTGGCCCGCTTCGAGACACCCGGGCACGAGGCAGTACGACTCGCCGTGATCGGGATGGGCAAGACCGGCGGACGGGAGCTGAACTACGTCTCGGACGTGGACGTCATCTACGTCGCCGAGCCGGCAGCCGCTCCCGACGGTGAGCCGGGGGACGAGGACCACGCCCTACGGGTGGGCACACGTCTCGCGACCGCGCTCGCGCGGGTGTGCTCCGGCACGTCCGACGAGCCACGGCTGTGGGAGGTGGACGCCGCGCTGCGGCCGGAGGGCAAGCAGGGCCCGCTCGTGCGTACCCTGGCCAGCCACGTCGCCTACTACGAGCGCTGGGCCTCGACGTGGGAGTTCCAGGCCTTGCTCAAGGCCCGGCCGGTGGCGGGCGACCGGGCGCTCGGTGACGCGTACGTCGCCGCGCTGTCGCCCATGGTGTGGCAGGCGGCGTCGCGGGAGCACTTCGTCGAGGACGCCCGGGCCATGCGCAAACGGGTCGAGGACAACGTGCCGCCCGCCGAGGCCCCGCGGCAGATCAAACTGGGACGCGGTGGCCTGCGCGACGTCGAGTTCACGGTGCAGCTCCTGCAGCTCGTCCACGGGCGCACCGACGAGTCGATCCGGTCGGCCACCACCCTGGACGCCCTGGCCGCCCTGGCCGCGGGCGGGTACGTCGGCCGGGCGGAGACCGGGCAGATGACGGAGTGCTACGCGTTCCTGCGTGCGCTGGAGCACCGCGTCCAGATGTTCGGGCTGCGCCGCACCCACCTCCTGCCGACCGACGACGCCGACCTGCGCCGCCTCGCCCGCGGGCTCGGCATGCCCGGCGGCGACGAGCTGACCAAGCGGTGGAAGGCGGTGCGCCGCGAGGTGCGCGACCTGCACGAGGCGCTGTTCTACCGGCCGCTGCTGCCGGCGACCGCGGGCCTGAGCGAGGACGAGATCTCCCTGGCCCCGGAGGCGGCCATGGCGCGGTTCGCGGCGATCGGCTACCGCAACCCCGCGGGCGCGATGCGGCACGTCGAGGCACTGACCGAGGGGGTGTCGCGGCGGGCGGCGATCCAGCGGCAACTGCTGCCGGTCCTGCTGGGCTGGTTCGCCGACGGCGCCGACCCGGACGCGGGACTGCTCGGCTTCCGGAAGGTCTCCGACATGCTCGGGTCCACACACTGGTACCTGCGGCTGCTACGGGACTCCGAGGTGGCCGCCGAGCGCCTCGCGCAGGTACTGTCCAGTTCCTCCTACCTGGCGGACGCGCTGGCGCGGTCCCCCGAGTCCGTGAAGTGGCTCGGCAGGCCCGAGGCCCTCGAACCGCTCGGGGCCGAACGACTGGCCGCCGAGATGGACGCCGTGCTGAGCCGCGCCGAGGAGCCCGCGCCCGCGGCACAGACCCTGCGGGCCCTCCGGCGCCGGGAGCTGGCACGCACCGGAGTCGCGGAGATCCTGGGCGAACTGGGCCCGGTGAGTGCGGCGCGAGCGATCTCGGACGCGGCCGACGTCGTGCTCGGTGGCGCGCTGCGGGTGGCGCGGGCCGAGGCGCGGGACGCCGCCGGGATCCCCGCGGGCGCGGAACCCGCGATCCTCCTCGTGGTCGCCATGGGACGGCTCGGCGGACAGGAGATGGGCTACGGCTCCGACGCCGACGTGATGTTCGTGCACACGCCGGCCGCCGGCGCCGAGGAACGTGAGGCGAGCGAGTTCGCCCTGGCGGTGGCGCGCGAGCTGCGGCAGCTGCTGAGCGCCGTCGGGCCGGAACCGCCGCTGCCCGTGGACGCCGACCTGCGGCCCGAAGGGCGCAACGGGCCGCTGGTGCGCTCGTTCGCGTCGTACCAGGAGTACTACGAGCGGTGGTCCTCGCCGTGGGAGGCGCAAGCGCTGCTGCGTGCCAGGCCACTGGGCAAGTGGGCGCCCGCCGGCGGCGCGAGCGGGCCGGAGGCCTGGCTGGCCGACCGGTTCAAGGGACTCGTCGACCCGCTGCGGTACCCCGCCGGCGGACTGGGGGACGACGTCGTCCGCGAGGTGCGCCGCATCAAGGCGCGGGTGGAGGCCGAACGGCTGCCCCGGGGCGTCGACCCGGCGAGGCACCTCAAGCTCGGGCGCGGGGGAGTGTCCGACGTCGAATGGACCGTCCAGCTCCTGCAGCTGCAGCACGCCCACGAGGTGCCCGGGCTGAGGACCACCGGCACCATCCCGGCACTGTACGCGGCACGGGACGCGGGCCTGATGTCGGAGCAGGACGCCGCCGAACTGCGCGAGGCGTGGTTCCTGGCCTCGCGGCTGCGGTCCGCGATCGTGCTGTGGTCGGGGAAGACCACCGGTGCGCAGGTGGACCGTCTGCCGCACGGTGGTCAGGACCTGGCCGGCGTGGCCGCGGTTCTCGGTGACGTCGGTACCGGCCCGGAACTGGAGGAGCTCTACCTCCGCACGGCACGCCGGGCTCGGGCGGTCATGGAGCGCCTCTTCTACGGCGAGGAGTAGCGGGCCCGCTGCGCAGGCGGGCCGTCTCGCGTGCCCTTCCGCAGGCGGGGCGCGCCGGCGCGCTGGATGCCAAGAAAAGTTAACGAACGCGTCACAACAGAGCCATCTCACCCGGATAGGGTGAAAAGCATGCGGCAGCTGCGAGGGCGCTCAGCCCTGTCCACGGTCCTGGCCCTCTCCTTCTCCCTGGTGCTCGCAGGGCTGGTGCCCCTGAGCTCCGCACCGCCGAGCAACGCTGCCACGTCGATGGATGTCACCCAGGCACGCGCCACTCAGGACGGTTCGACCGCGACGGTGCGCGGCTACGTCGTCGGGCAGCCCGTCGCCTCCGACAGCGTGGTCACCACCGGGTTCCCGACGGACTACGCGCTGGCACTGGCCGACGCACCCGGGGAGACCGACACGGGAGACATGCTCTACGTGCAGATCCCGAGCGGCTTCCGCGCCGAGTTCGGCCTCGCGTCGAACCCGGACCGCATGGGACAGCTCCTGGACGTGACCGGAACGCTGACGGCGTACTTCTCCCGTCCGGGGCTCAAGAGCGGTAGCCAGTTCGCCGTCGTCCACGGGGGAGGCGACGGCGGCGGTGGTGCCGATCCGGGCGGGGACGAGCCTGCCGGGTACTACGACGCCGCCGACGGCCTGACCGGGGCTGCCCTGAAGGCCGCCCTGCACGGGATCATCGACGACCACACCGAACTGAGCTATTCGACCGTCTGGACCGCCCTGCGGGAGACCGACGAGGACCCGGACGCCCCGGGCAACGTCATCGAGCTGTACACGGGCCGCTCCGTCTCCGAGTACGACAACGGTGGCGACGTCGGCGACTGGAACCGTGAGCACACCTGGGCCAAGAGCCACGGCGACTTCGGCACGTCCGCCGGCGCCGGCACGGACCTGCACCACCTGCGGCCGAGCGACGTCCAGGTGAACTCCACCCGCGGCAACAAGGACTTCGACGAGGGCGGGGCCTCGGTGACGAACTGTGGTGGCTGCTACACCGACTCCAACTCGTTCGAGCCGCCGGACCGTGTCAAGGGCGACGTCGCCCGGATGCTCTTCTACATGGCCGTGCGGTACGACGGCAGCGACGCCCCGGACCTCGAGCTGAACGACACGGCCGGCAACGGTTCGGTGCCCTGGCACGGGCGGATCTCCGTACTCCTCGACTGGCATGCGTCCGACCCGGTCTCGGCCGGCGAGCGCAGCCGCAACGAGATCATCTACACCGACTGGCAGGGGAACCGGAACCCGTTCATCGACCACCCCGAGTGGGCCGAACGGATCTGGTAGGGCGGCCTCCACGCCCGCGGCCGCTCACAGCGGTCCGAGGGCGGTCCGAGGATCGGCGTCCAGGTCGAGGGTCTCCAGGACCGGTAGGAGGACGCGCTCCTCGTAGCGGAAGTGCGACTCCATGATGGCGGCGACACCCTCCAGATGCCGGTCGAGATCCTCGGGAGGCGCCGCCCGGTCGACGGCCGCCCGGAGGGCCGTCAGCAGGTACGCGATCATCGAGTGGTCCTGCGTCAGCTTTCCCACCGTTTCGGCCAGCTCCGGGTGCCGTGCGGTGATCGCGGGGAAGAGGTCATGGTCCTCGCCCTCGTGGTGCCCCGCCAGGGCCGTGCAGAAGCCGTGGCAGAACAGCAGCAGCTCACGGGTGGCGGTCGGTGCGGGAACGCCGTCGGACACCGCGGCGCGGGTCACCGCGAGCGCCTCGCGCAGGCGACCGTGCACCCGGCGCATCTCGTCGGCCCAGGCGACGAGCCTGGTCGTGTCGCCCCCGCTCACGTGGCAGGGGTCGAAAGGGCGACGTGCACGTCGTGTCCTCTCGGTCCGGCGCCTCCATGCCTGACACGGCCTGCCACCGGCACGCGACGCTGCTGCGAGGTTACACCGCGCGGCCCCGGCAGGCGCTCCGCCGATCAGGCGCGGCGCGTGCGCTGTGCTGCGAGCCACGTGGCGGGGTGCCTGGCGGCCTGGTAGAGGGCCGCGACCTCGTCGCCCGTGAAGTTTCCCGGGCTCGCGTCCTGAGCGTCGAACCACGACTGGAACGTGTCGAGCGCGAGCAGCCGGACGCCGTCGGCGGACAGTTCGTCACGCACCTCCGCCGGATCGACGAAGGTGACGACCGGCCGGGCCGACACCGTCAGGCCCACCGCCGTGGACAGTGCCACGCTCACCTTGTCGCTCTCGTGGCGGGCCGACCGGAGCGTTCTCACCTCACCGTGGCGGGCGCTCCCGTCCGTGCGGCTCGTCCGGACGGTCTCCCGGCGGCCGGTGATCCGGCGCCCGCTCCAGTGCTTGGTGTTGATGGTGTACACGCCCGGTGGCCCGATGACGAGGTGGTCGAGATCGGTGCCCGCCGCGCTCGTCACGATCGAGTGCAGGACCCTCCACCTCGGATGTCGTCCCAGGAAGGCACGGAGTTCCCGGGCGACGGCCCGCTCGCCACGGATGCCTTGCGTGATGCGGCGGTACTCGTCGTCGGGGACGCCGTCGACGAGGCCCTTGAGAACACGCAGCGGGTGCCGGCGCACGTACCTCCGTCGCCAGCGCAGCAGTTGTTGCGCCGGCTTGTTGCGGGCCAGGTCCTCGTCCGGGTGCACGCACCGACCGTAGGCCGGAGTGCGGGGATGTCGCCTCCCGGATCGGCGGTGTCACCGTCGGACCACTCGCAGCGCAAGCTGCGTCCGGTCGCGCAGTCCGAGCTTGCGCAGGGCGCTGGAGACGTGGTTCTTGACGGTGCCCTCGGTGAGGTGGAGGGTCGCGGAGATCTCACCGTTGGTGTGCCCGAGGCCGACGAGGCGTGCGACCTCACGCTCGCGTCGCGTGAGGAGGTCTTCGCCGGGGAACCCGAGGGATCCGGAGCGGGTCGGGGGTTCGACGGCCGAGGCGCCGTCGTTCGGCGAGCGGCTTTCCGACGGCGGGGACGGCGGCGGCGAGGACGACGGGGGCGGAGGTGAGGGCGGCGACGCCGGCGGGGGCGGGGGCGACGCCGGCGAGGGCCAGGGCGACGTCGGCGGGGGCGACGACAGCGACGGCGGCGATGACGGCTCTCGGGTCGGCGCGGACGCACCGGTCAGTCCGAGCGCGAGAGCACCGCCGAACGCCAGCGCCCCCATCTGGCCGACCGTCCGCAGCGGCTCGTCGGGCGTGAGGGCTGCCTGTGTGGCCCCGAGCGCCACGACGAGCGCAGCGACGCCGCCGACGGCGAGACCCGTGCCCCAAGCTCGTGCCACACCGGCGAGCCCGACCACGAGCAGCGCGAGCTGCACGTACGCGACGGAGGTGAGACCGAGGAACATGGTGGCGGCGACGAGTGCGGGTGCCAGGGCCCGTGCCCGTGGTGACGAGTCCCACGGCAGCAGGCCCCACAGGACGACGACCGCGGCGACGTTGGCCACCGCCAGGGCGACGCCCACCGTGCCCAGGCCTCCGGCGGCGATCCGGTGCGGGCCCGCGACGACGAGCGAGACGGTCGCGAACGCGACGACGGCCCACAGCACCACGGTGAACGCCACGGGTCGCCCTGGCGCGTGCAGCAGGTAGGGCATCCCGGGCATGCGGCACACGATGCCAGGTGCTGTCCCCGGTGGTCCACCCGTGACCGAAGTCATGGTCGTGCACTCATGACTTCGGATGGATGTGCCGGCGGGCGCGGGTCTCGTAGCTTCCTGAGCCATGCGAACTCTTCACCCTGCGTGGGTGCTTCTCCTTGCCGTTCTTGTCATGTTCGCCGGTCCGCTCCTCGCGTCCCTGCCGTTTCTCGGCGTGTTGGACGGGGCCGGTTCCGGGCTCCCGCCCGGTGCCGCTGTCGGCCTGCAGGCAGGCTTCCAGGTGCTGTCCTGCGTGATCGTCGTGGCGCTCGTCGTCGGCTGGCGCCGCCTCATGCACCGCCCGGTCGTCGCCGCGGGCCTCACGTGGTCCCGCGCGGGAGCGTTGCGCTTCCTCGTCGGTGCCCTCGCGATCGCGGGTGGGCTGACGGCCGTCCGGCTCGTCGCCGTGGCACTCGGCGCGATGGAGTTCCACACGTGGTCCGACGCCGATCTCGGTGGGCTCCCCGTCGTCGCCGTCGTGGGCGCCGTGGTCGTGCAGGCTCTCGTCTACCAGGCGTTTCCCGAGGAACTGATCTGGCGCGGCCACGTGACCGACGTGCTGCGCGACCGGTGGTCGCCAGGGACGGTGCTCGTCGTGACGTCGGTGGCCTTCGGCCTGCTGCACATCTTCTCCCAGGGAGGGCAGGAGACGGTGCTCGATCATGCCGCCTATGTGACCATGGCGATCCTGCTCGGATTCGCGTGCGGGGCCGCACGCCTGCGCACCGGGGGGACGGGCGCGGCGGTAGGGGTTCATGCCGGATTCCACCTCGCCAACAACTTCCTGCCGGCGACCGCCGGCAGCGTCGTCGCGGACGCCCTCGTGATGGGCGTCGCACTGGCCGTCGTCGGCGCCGGGTTTCTGCTGGCACGTCGTGTCCCGGGCTAGCACGCCCGGAGAGCCGGTGGGCGGGGCGCTCCGGCGCCGATCGGACGGGCCCCGCCCGGGGTTAGGGTTCTGTCCGGCAGGGACCGGCCTGCCGTGGACGGCGGGGAGATGTATCGGTGGAGCTGTCGCTGGTCCTCGGCCCGATGAAGTCCGGCAAGTCGCTCGACCTCATCGCGCAGATGGCGCCGCTGGCGTACTCACGGCTGAGCTGCGCCGTCGTGCAGTCGGCCCGGCACGTGCGCGACGCGCGCATCGTCTCCCGGACAGGGGCTTCCGTGCCGACCGTCAAGCTGGAGACCCTCGAACCACTGCTGCACACCACCGACGACGTCGTCGCGATCGACGAGGTCCACATGTTCACGCCCACCGACGTGCGCGTCGTCGAGGAGCTCGTGCTGCGCGGCACGCGGGTGCTCGCCTGCGGCATCGACCTCGACCACCGGGGCGAGCTGTTCGCCACCGTGCGTGCGCTGCTGGAGCTCGGGCCGACGGACGTGCGCTACCGGCGCGCCGTCTGCGACCGCTGCCAGGACCTCCACGCGGCGTTCACGCAGGTGCTGAGTGAGGGTGTGCCGTTCCTCGAACCCCTGGGCGCCTCCGAGCCGCTGCCGGACGACGGCACGTTCACGTACGAGGCACTGTGCCGCCGCTGCTTCGTGCTGCCGGAGACGGCGATCGTGACCGGGACGTCCGGGGTGCGGCGACCGCAGCGGGAATGACGCGTACGGGCGGCGGTCAGGGCATGAGGCGATCGTGCACTTCGGCGCGGAAGATGCCGTGGGGGTCCCAACGGTCCAAGGCGGCCAGCGCCTCGTCCCATCCCGTGAGGGTGCCGGGGATCGTCGTTCGGAGCGTTTCGGTGTCGGTCCAGGAGCCGTCGAGGGAGGTGGCAAACCGCTTCGCCCATTCGGGGCGGGCCACGCCGAGTTCGGGCGGGAGTTCATGGAACCAGGCCTCGAGCCGCATGAACAGCTCGTTGGTACGAGGACTGCCGGGCAGATTCAGCACATCGAGCCAGACGGCCGTATCCAGTTCGGGGCGTCCCTCGACCGGGGAGACCGCAGACAGCGTGGCGGTTGCAGCTCCCGGGACGCCGATGTCTTCCGGGCGGTCCAGCCCGGTCACCCGGATCTCGCAGGTGTTGTTCGCCGGGTAGTCACCCTCGCGGCGGAACTCGTCGATGAGCTTCAGGTAGTGGTCCGTGAAGCCATGGACGACGTGCTGGAGCAGATCGCGACGAGTGATGACGACATGGCTGCCGGCAGAGACCCTCAGCGTCGTGGGTCTGACGAAGTGGATGAAGTTCTTGGCCTCGCCCCACATGTCGGTGGCACGGGCGGCGACCAGCCCGGTGGCGGCCGCGGTCAGCTGAGCGTTCGTGGCCGTGGGGGTCAGGTGCCACGCGCCCTTGGTGATCTCCGCGATCAGGAAGGCGACACTGTCGGGCAGGTTGTCGGCGAAAGGGTAGTTGTACGGCGCGTACACCGGGCGGCTCAGCAGGGGCCGTCTCTCCGTGACGTCCCAGGTCTGGACCCAGGGGAACTCCGTCATGGCGAACCAGATCAGCCCGACGCGCCCATGGCGCTCCACGAGGGCGCTCAACGAACCGTCTCCGGCCTCGCCCGGTGGCGCGAACAGCTCCCGGTAGGAGGCCGAGGTCGAGTTCCGGCATCGCAGGTGGTAGTTCGGAACCGTCTGCAGCACCGCCTCGAGAATCATGGCCCTGCCGAGGTTGACCAGCAGGGGAGCGATCTGCGGATCGGAGCGGTGAAAGGTGCGGACGACGAAGGAGTCCCGGACGTCGTCCCAGACCACCACGGTCAGCTCGACGACGGTGTTGCTGACCGTTCCGTAGGTCGCACCCGGCGGAGCCGTCTCGCCCTCGGCAGGGAGGTTGGTCCCGTGGCCGCTGACCGCGAGCACCCCGGCCACGGAGACGTCACCGGGAGCGGGGGCGCCGATGAGGCACCGGTCGTGCGCCGAGAGGAAGTTCAGCAGGCTCTCCATGCTCGCGCCGGCCTGTACTCGCACGCGCTCGGTGGTGTCCATGCTCATCGCTGCCAGTTTGCTGGTGTCGATCAGGACGACGTTCTTGTTCGCCGTGGTCCCGTTCTCGACGACCAGCGGGGACCAGGAGTGGCTGAACCCGACCGGCCGAACGCGATATCCCGCGGTGGCCGCCCAGTTCGCAACGGCGACGACGTCGTCGGCGGTCTCGACCGTGCTGGTCCACAGCGAGTCGGTGGTGATGGTGGTGTCCCAGTTCCTGAAGACGTCCTTGTGCAGATCCACGCCTGGAGGGAAGCCGGGAGGCAGGTCGGTGGCGACGGCTTCGGCCCGGTCCACCCGTCCGATGAGGATCCAGGCTGCGCCGAGGGCCGCGCCGGTCATGACTGCTCGACGCGACGGGCCCTCCGGCCGGGATGTCGCCATGTGGTCGGGTGCTGAATTCATGGGACTCTTTCACGCGCGGGGATTCTTCGGGTTATCACGTGGCGAGGTGCGCCAGCCGGCACACCCCGCCACATGATTCAGCGAGCTGGATGCCTCGTCAGGAGCGAGCCGACTCGCAGAACGCGAGAATGTCGCCAAGAGTGGCCGTCTGGTGGAAGACCGTGTCGTTGATGGCGTAGACCGGAGCCTGAAGGAATGGCGTCAGCAGGTACTGGAGGGTCTCGTAGGGGTCGGAGGAAAGCGTGACGATTCGCACGATGTGGTCGCCGTTCTCCGCCAGAAAATGACCGAGATCGGTCCCGTGATCGGAAAAGTTGACGAACAGCCAGTCGAGGGTTGCGGTCGGACCAGAGCAGACGGGGATGATCGCGGTCTCCTCGTCGTGGCTCGGAGACCAGGTTCCGTCGCCCGAGGGCGTCCCGGCCGGGCCGGTGCCCCCGAGCACACCGAGGACGGCGTCGACCAAGCTCTCGATGAGCCCGGTCACGGTGCCGAGCAGGCCGGTGGCGGGGAGGTCTGCCGAAGTGCTGGACGCCGGCGCGTCCACGGGGACGGCAGGTCCCGGGTCCGCAGTGGCGGCGCCGACCACTTCCGCGCCGCTGCTTCCAGGGATCGCGAGCGCGTTCGCGCTCGTCACCCCGGTGACGACCAGGCCGGCTGACAAGATCACGGCCATCCCGGAACGCCGGATCACACGGAATCCTCGCATCATTACCGTTCCCTTCGAATAGCTTCGCCAAGACTACGGTGGATCACGTGTTTGCGTGATTCACCACGACGAGCATCAGGTCGCTTCTTCACCCTGTCAACCGGAACGCAATGGGTGGGCGATGAATGAACTACCACTTTCCGGGAGGAGCAGGGCTTATCATTTCGAACGCGCCTCGCGGATTCTTGCAGATGGCCGGGCAGAAAAAGTTCGTGCGACACATTCGAGAGCTGCGGTGTCCATTTTTCTGAACATTGAGAACGGGGGTGCGCCGTCGCCGTCGTTCTTGTGCCGGGCGCCTCACGTCAGGGCGTCCGTCCGTCAGCTCATCCGGTGTTGGGTCCATCGGCGCGCGGCGTGGACTGGCCCGTTGCGGTGGGGGCTGGGGTGCTCGACGGCGAGTTTGCGCCACATGCCGTAGGTGGCTGCGGCGAAGGTTGCCACTGCCGTGGTGCTGGTGGTGGGTTGTCGCATTCCCCAGGTCGGGGCGGTCAGCTGTTCGGCGTCGGCTGGTGGGTGGCCTGCGGCGATGAGCCGGATGGTCAGGAGTGCGGAGTCGACCCATGCGGGTCCGGTGCGTGCCCAGGCCCAGTCGACCAGGCTCGCGATGCCGTCGGCGACCAGGAGGTTGAGTTCGTGCACGTCGCCGTGAACGACACTGCGGCCCTCTAGGACGTCGGTGATGTCGCGGTCGGCCTGCACGAGCTGGTCCAGGTGGTCCTTCTCCCACGGGTCGAGCAGGTCGGCATGCTGGTCGGCGAGCCGTTTCCAGCCCGCGAACCTGGCGTATTTCTTCACCAACGACGCCATGTCGGGTACTGGGCTCGGGGTGAGGTCGTCGGCCAGTCGGGAGACGAGGTCGATGACGGCCGGGATGTGAGGTGAGCCGGGTGTGAGGTTGGCGTGCCGGCCGGGTACGTAGGTGTACCCGGCCAGCAGCCAACCATTCGTCTCCACGGTCCACAGCAGGCAGGGCACGTCGACCGTGACCTCCCGGAGTCGCTGGTTGACGCGGATCTCGTGCCGGTGGGCACGAGCCTGCTGGTCCCGACGGCCACGCCCTTGCAGAACACCGTCCGGTTCTTCGTGGCGAGAGAGGCGGCGAACATGCTGTTGCGGCCCGTTGCCGGTTCGACCGTGTGCAGCACGGGTCCGGTCTGGGCTTGCACGGCGTGGCGCACCGGTTCGGGCAGGTCGTTCCACGACCAGCGGTCCATCAGCATCTCCTTCAGGGTGGCGGGGTGGGTGTCGGGTCAGGCGGGTGAGCTGGTGCAGCCCTGGTGGCACTGGGAGCACTCGATGTGGTGGCCGGTGGGCCACAGGTCGGTGTCCACGCAGAACCCGGCCGCGCTGATCGTGTCGACGGTGTAGGTGAGCGTGTCGTGCGCGGCCTGGCCGGTGGCGTCCGGGTCGTGGGGGTCGGTGGGCACGTGGTGCAGGAACCGGCCCGCGACCCGGTCACAGAAGGCGGCGTAGTCGCGGGTGTGCAGGATGAACTCGTGCCAGCCGTGGTCGACGAGCGGTGAGGGTGACAGCGGACGGCCGGCGTGGGCGGCGCTGGTGGCCAGGAACGCCAGGGCCTGGTCCACGATCTGCCCGGCCAGCGCCGGGTCGTGACCGTGCTCGACCGCGACCCGGTCGGTCAGGGTCTGGAACAGGTCGGGGTCGATGAGTTCACGGCCCTCGCGCAGGATCGGGGTGGTGATGGTGGTCATCGTGTCCTCCAAGGATCTCGGTGTCGTGTCGTGTCGTGGTGGTGGGGTGGGTCGGGGCTCGGGGCATGAGCCCCGACCCACGTCACCCGCCAGAGGTGGCGGGCTCGCGGCCTGGCGTCGTGCAGGAGGTGCAGGGAGTCCCGGGGGCGCACGCCAGGCCGCAAGAATGGGAAGTCCGGAAGGCCGGAGTCGACGTTGCTCACCGGTGTGTGCGCGCTGCCTGCCGCGCACCGAGCAACACAGCGAGGACCACGATGTAGCCGACCAGGACCCAGGTCATGACCCGGCCTCATCGGCGGGCCCCAGTTCGTGAGCTGCCAGGAGCGCGCTGCTGAACCCCCGTCGATCGATCTGCACGCGGATGGGCCACGGGCCCGGCGCGTCCAACTCGACGACCGTCCCGGTCGCACCGATCAACATCCGGGGACCGTCGGCAACCCGAACCTGGTCACCCACGTGCCACCGTGCCGGATGGCTTCGCTTCGGCGTCCTGGGGCGTGCGGGGTCGTGGGTGGTCTCGACGGTGAAGTCGTCCTCGCGCTGGTAGACGGTCATCGTGTCTCCGTCCCGCCGCGGGTCCGCACCGGCCCGAGCGCTCCGTTCGACGCGAAGATGTAGCCGCCCTTGTGCAGGCGTAGGTGTTCAGCGATGGGCAGGGCGTCGACCAGCGGACGCTGCGTGGCCAGCGCGACCGTGACGCCCTTCGCGACCGTTGCCGCGACCGCGCGGCGCGTCGGTGCGGATACGGTGTCGGTGCCTTTCTGGATGAGGGTGCCCTCGATGTCGACGAACACCACATCCGCTGTAGGGCCGGCTGTCATGATGGGTTGGGTTCTCACGGGAGTGCCTCTCTGGTGATCCGTACCGCCGCCGTGTTCGGCACACCCAGACTGGAACCCGAATCGCCTACTCGTCGATGCAGAGTTCGAAGTTCGAACAGAATTTGTAGGATGGCTTGCCATGACGAAGGTTGTGCCGCACGATTTCTGGTTTCGGCCAGACGTGGGTCAGGATCTGCAACGCTTCGACCTACGGTCAGTACTCGCCAAGATCGGCGTCCTTCCCGGCTGGAATCAGGCCGACGTGGCGCACGTCCTGGACTATTCCCGTCCGACGATGAACAAGATCGTCAATGGGGCGCGACCTCTTCATCTGGACGAGGCAATCAGGATCGTCCACGTGCTCGGGATTCCTTCATTCCTTGTCGGGCTGGGCGAAAACCTGGAACCAGGGAATGCAGAACGGTCCGCATCGACGCGCCAGCCGGCCGCTGTGCACGTGAAGGGCAAGCACACGAGTCTCTGGGGGAGAATCCACCGGACAACAGAGAAGTTCGCGGCGTTGGAGCGCGAACGAGGTGGGAACTCTCTTGCCAATGCACTGGCACGCGAAGTGAGTTTGACGTCGCCACTCGTCAGGGAAGAAGGGGTGCCGCGCACCATAGCGGCGTTCGCGGAGCTTTCAGCTCTCGCCGGATACGCCTACTACGACCTTCAACGCCATCGGCTGGCCGCCCACTACTACGATGTCGCGTTGCAGGCCGCGCACGAGAGCGGCGACGTCAGACTCGTGGGTCAATTCCGGGCACTCATGAGCATGAAAGCCACATGGCTCGATCAACCCAACGAGGGCGCCGCCCATGCTGTGGCGGCACTCCAACTTCACCCGCGAATGCCCGACATCCTCAAGTCCATGCTCCTCAGCAGGCAGGCACGTGCCGAAGCCCTTCGCGGCGACCGCACCCGTGTCCACCGCCTCCTGGAGGCAAGCAGCGGCATCGGCGCTGACGCCCCCGCACTGCGCACGCCCACGGCGTACTGGTCACGGGTCGAGATGTTCGGCAACGCCGGCATCGCCTACAAGGATGTCCGCGAGTTCTCGCTCGCCGAACAGAATCTGCGACAAGCCATCTCTCTCACCACGGCCAGTGACACCTGTGATGCTGCGCTCTATCTCGGGATGCTGTCCCGGCTGTACATCAAGCTCAACCGGCTCGAAGAAGCAGCAGACGCGGCAAGCCGGATACTGGCCAGCCCGGTCTCCTCGAATCGCACCACCAGGCAGCTGGCACTTTTTCTCGCCAAGACCAACCATCTGGACGCGGCCGCCATGCGCAATATTCGCCCGAAGATCCGCACCGCCCTCGATGCGACATCAAAGCAACGGGGTCACTGATTTGCTTCGTGCCACTTCTCATACTGGGCACGCTTGCGAGCCGTCCGCTCGTCGATCACATCTGCCGGAAGATTATTCGCAGAGATGAAATAGTCGAGCGCAGCTCGTGTATCACTGATCTCATCGGCAAGACGTTCACCAAGATCCGTCCCGTCCCAATGCGCGGTCGAGCCACCGGAGCCAATCAACTTGCCCAGCACCTGGAGAAGCTCACCGCACTCCTCGATAATTCGACTCGCGCCGGGCCACGATTCACTACCGATACTGTACGGGCCAGCATTCTTTCCCATCCGGGATAACCTCCACCGCTCGACTCGCCTCAATTATCGTGACTGATGAGTAAAGTAGGCCAGGACTCGACCTCGCTGCAAGTTCTTGGCTCCACTGTGAGCACGCACAGGTGGGCCTTCCGGTGGCTCCGCTATAGCGACATTCCAGGGCTGTCGTGGCTTCTGGAGGGTCCGCTGTCGTGGGCATCGTGGCGACCGGGTCTGGTTGTGGTTGTCGGATGGCATGGTGGACGTGTCGGCGTTGCGTCGTTGGACGATCATGGTGGGTGGGTCGCCGAAGGCGTGGTCACTGGTGATCTGTTCCTCGGCTGAGGTCGTCGAGGCGGCGCTCTCGGTCACGTCGATCGCCACCAGGCCACGTCGCCGTCGACATGGGGCAGGAACGTCTCGGCGTCCGTCCCTTCGGGGTCGCGGAGCGTGAGGGCGCTGCTGATGACGTCGTACGCAGCCTCTCAGGCGTCGGCGTCGAGCACCGTGCGGATGCGGTCCAACAGCGTCGTGCGGTCGCCGGTCTCCCGGACCGGCCGCCAGATGTCCGGCCACACCCGTGGACCCCATGAGCGCACCAGCCGAGCGATCTCCGTGTTCACGCCGTGAGGATAGCCAAGCGGGCCGGACACGGAAGAGTCCACGCGTGCCGCCACCGGAAAGGTGCTCGCGACTCGCGTGGACTCTTCATGGACTACGGGCACCCGGAGGCGCCGTGAAGCCCGGAATCCAGCCGATCAGGCTCAGATGTCGTAGTACAGCTCGAACTCGTGCGGGTGCGGCCGCAGGCGGATCGGGTCCACCTCGTTCTCGCGCTTGTAGTCGATCCAGGTCGAGATGAGGTCCTCGGAGAACACGTCACCGGCGGTGAGGAACTCGTGGTCGGCCTCGAGCGCGTCGAGCACCTCGGGCAGCGAGGTCGGGACCTGCGGGATGAGCGCGTGCTCCTCGGGGGGCAGCTCGTACAGGTCCTTGTCGACCGGCGCCGGCGGCTCGATCTTGTTCTTGATGCCGTCCAGGCCCGCGAGCAGCATCGCGGAGAAAGCCAGGTACGGGTTCGACGACGGGTCCGGCGCGCGGAACTCGATGCGCTTCGCCTTCGGGGACGAGCCGGTGATCGGCACGCGGATGGAGGCGGAGCGGTTACGGGCCGAGTAGACCAGGTTCACGGGGGCCTCGAAGCCCGGCACCAGACGGTGGTACGAGTTCATCGAGGGGTTCGTGAAGGCCAGCAGCGACGGCGCGTGCTTGAGGATGCCGCCCAGGTACCAGCGGGCCGTGTCGGACAGGCCGCCGTAGCCCTTCTCGTCGTAGAACAGCGGCTCGCCGCCCAGCCACAGGGACTGGTGCGAGTGCATGCCCGAGCCGTTGTCGCCGAAGATCGGCTTCGGCATGAACGTGGCCGACTTGCCGGCGTTGAAAGCGACGTTCTTGATGACGTACTTGAACTTCATCAGGTCGTCGGCGGCGTGCAGCAGGGTGTTGAACTTGTAGTTGATCTCCTGCTGGCCGGCGGTGCCGACCTCGTGGTGCGCGCGCTCCACGGACAGGCCGACCTGGCCGAGCGTCGTCACCATCTCGTCGCGCAGGTCCGCGAACCGGTCACCCGGCGAGGTGGGGAAGTAGCCGCCCTTGTAGCGGGTCTTGTACCCGAGGTTGCCACCCTCCTCGTCGCGGCCGGTGTTCCACCAGGCCTCGACGGAGTCGATCTGGTAGAAACCCTCGGACTGCGACGTCCCGAACTTCACGTCGTCGAAGATGTAGAACTCCGCCTCGGGACCGAAGTACGCGGTGTCCGCGATCCCCGTGGAGCGCAGGTACGCCTCGGCCTTCGCCGCGATGTTGCGCGGGTCACGGGCGTAGGGCTCGTTCGTGAACGGGTCCACGATCGAGAAGTTCATGACCAGCGTCTTGGCCTTGCGGAACGGGTCCACGAACGCCGTGCCCACGTCCGGCACGAGCTTCATGTCGGACTCGTGGATCGCCTGGAACCCGCGGATCGAGGAACCGTCGAACATGAGGCCGTCGGTGAAGGCGTCCTCGTTGAACTGCGCGACGGGGATGTTGAAGTGCTGCGTCACGCCCGGCAGGTCGATGAACCGGACGTCGACGAACTCCACCCCCTCGTTGCGGGTGAAGGCGATTGCCTCCTCGGCGTTGCTGAACATCTGCGCTCCTTGGCTCGCTGGATGACGTTCGGGAGAGTGACCGTCCGGATGACCGCGCACGGATCCACCCGAACCTATGGTTCCGCGGTTTCTCTCGGGTTACTGATTGTTGCCGCTACGTTACGCCCGGCTCTCGGGTGTGTAACTCCCGGGAGAAGGGTAGGTCGGGCTTGCGTCAGCGGCTCTTACATTGCCAGAACTCGCACCGCCGTCTCCGCGGTGTCCGCTGGACGGATGTTCCGGCGCACGACGAAGGCGCTCCCTCGGGGAGCGCCTTCGTCACGACGTGGCGGGATCAGCGGCCACGCATCGCCTTGCGGTCCGGCCGCATGCGAGTGGGATCGATGCCCTTCGGGATGGGCAGTCGCGCACCACCGAGCGCCTTGAGACGCTTGCCGACCTCCGTCACCTCGGACCTCGTCAGCCGCTTCTTCAACTTGGTCACGGAACGGGTCAGCTTCGTGAGCGGGACCTGGCCCTCCTCGTCGCCGCACTGGATGGTGGTGACCGGCACGTTCGGCAGCACGCGGGCGGTGCGCTTGTACTCCTTGTCGAGCAGCTTGCGCACGCGATGCGAGGGGCCCTCGGACACGAGAACCACGCCGGCGCGACCCACACCGCGGAACACGAAGTCCTGGTTGCGCGGGTCGACGGCGACCGGCTCGTCCTCGAACGTCCAGCCGCCGCGCACCGTGCCGAGCGCCGCCCGCGCGGCACCCGGCTGGCCCTGGATCTGCGTGTAGGCGGCCTTCTCCGCCCTGCGCGACAGCACGAACATCGCGCCGAGCAGGCCGAACGGGATGCCCACGATCAGCATGTAGATCGGGTGGCCCCACAGCAGGCCGATCACCTCGGCCAGGAGCACGATCGCCACGAAGACGCCCAGCATGATCCACGTCACCGACGGATCCTGCTTGTGGGTCATCTTGTAGACGGCCCACACCTGGTGGTACCAGCGCTGCTTCTTGGGCTTCTTGGAGCCGTCCGCGCCTGCGCGCGTGCTGTCTCCGGAGTTCGAACGGGCCATGGAATCCGATTCTACTTGCGTCGTCGTGGGGCCTGGGACGGCCCCGGTGAACCACGAGGCGGCGGGCGCCGGCCGAAGCCCGTACCCGCCGCCCGCGCCGGGAGTCTCCCCGCGACGTCCGTTCAGCGCGGCGCCAGCAGGCTCGCCGCCTCCTGACGGGCCGTCGTCGGCTCGCCCAGGTGCTTGAGCGCCTCGGGGATCTCGCGGCCCTTCTTCGTCATGGCCTGCCCCCACAGCCGGCCCGCACGGTAGGACGACCGCACCAGCGGCCCCGCCATCACGCCCAGGAAGCCGGTCTCCTCGGCGAACTCGCTGAGCTCCACGAACTCCTCCGGGCGCACCCACCGCTCCACCGGGTGGTGCCGCACCGACGGACGCAGGTACTGGGTGATGGTGATGAGGTCGCAGCCCGCGTCGTGCAGGTCCACGAGGGCCTGCTTGACCTCGTCGATGGTCTCGCCCATCCCGAGGATCAGGTTCGACTTCGTCACCAGGCCGGCCTCGCGCGCCCGCGTCAGCACCGACAGCGACCGCTCGTAGCGGAAGGCCGGGCGGATCTGCTTGAAGATGCGCGGGACCGTCTCCACGTTGTGCGCGAGCACCTCGGGACGGGACTCGTTCACCTCGTCCAGCAGCTCGGGGATCGCGTTGAAGTCGGGGATGAGCAGCTCGACGCCCGTGCCCGGGTTCAGCGCGTGGATCTGGCGCACCGTCTCGGCGTACAGCCAGGCTCCGCCGTCGGGCAGGTCGTCTCGCGCGACCCCCGTCACCGTCGAGTACTTGAGCCCCATCGTGCGAACCGACTCGGCCACGCGGCGCGGCTCGTCGCGGTCGAACTCGGCCGGCTTGCCCGTGTCGATCTGGCAGAAGTCGCAGCGGCGCGTGCACTGGTCGCCGCCGATGAGGAACGTCGCCTCCCGGTCCTCCCAACACTCGAAGATGTTGGGACAGCCCGCCTCCTCGCACACCGTGTGCAGGCCCTCGCCCTTGACCAGGCCCTTCATGTCGCGGTACTCGGGTCCCATCGTGGCCCGGGTCTTGATCCACTCGGGCTTCTTCTCGATGGGGGTCGCCGCGTTGCGCGCTTCGACGCGGAGCATGCGGCGTCCCTCGGGTGCGATGGTCACGCTGTCTTCCCCTCCCAGGTCAGGGTTCTCCTGGCCAGCCTACGGCGTTCGTGTACGACGGCGGTCGTGGTGACGGCCCGCCCGTGCGTGGGGTTGGTCACCCCGTCGTCCCGGCGGCATCACGCGCACAGCTGCCCGTGCCGCGCGACCTCCTACGAAGCGGCAACCGCGCCGGTGGTGACGGTGTTCCCGGGCGTGGAGGCGCCCGGCGCGGCCAGCAGCGGCGTCAGGTGCCGGACCAGGGCGTCCTCGATCAGCGGCAGGACCTCGGCGACCGTGACGTCACGGCCCAGCTCGGCCGACAGGGACGTCACGTCGGCGTCCTCGATGCCACAGGGCACGATCAGGTCGAAAGCCGCCAGGTCCGGGTCGCAGTTCAGGGCGAGGCCGTGCATGGTGACACCCTTCGCGACCCGTGCCCCGATGGCACAGACCTTGCGCTCGCGGCGGGGGACCACGCCCGCGGGGAGGGCGGCGGGATCATCGGCGGCGACCCACACGCCCGAGCGCCCCTCGACGCGGATCGTCTCGACGCCGAGCTGCCCGCACACGTCCATCACGGCGGCCTCGAGCGTACGGATGTAGCCGACGACGTCGAACGCCTGCGCCAGTTTCACGATGGGGTACGCCACGATCTGGCCGGGGCCGTGCCACGTGATCTTGCCGCCGCGATCGACGTCGATCACCTCGGTGCCGTCCGTGGGGTACTCGGAGCGGTTGGTGCGACGCCCGGCGGTGTACACCGAGGCGTGCTGCAGGAGGAAGAGGGTCTCGGGCGCGTCTCCGGTGCGGACGGCTTCATGGGTGCGGCGCTGCAGGTCCCAGCCCTCGTGGTAGTCGACGTGACCGCCTCTGTGCTGGATGTCGATGGGGTTCTCCACGCGGATCAGCCTACGCCGCGGCCCTCGGCGCGCGCTGTCTCGTCGGTCACGCCGCCCGCGGGCGGCAGCGGCGTGCCACGGGCGTGCGGTCTCGTTCTCGACCACGCCCCGCGGCGCTGTCGGTGACCCCCGCTACGTTGTGCGTCATCCCGGCGGGGCGCCGGGCTTCCCGGGAAGAAGTGCGCCCTCAGCTGTGGAGACGACTTTCATGACGGTGACGAGGGGATGGACCTCAGATGTTTCAGGCTGTGCGGGACAAGGCCGGTCGCAAGGACGTGGCGGCCACCGTGTCCGAAGGGCTCAAGGTGCTGCGGATCGAGGGGGAAGCGCTGCACGAGCGCGCCGTCCGGTACGTCGTCGAGGGCGCGAACCCGGAACTTGTGCTGGAGCTGCAGGCCAGGGACACGAAGGACCTGGACGCGGCGCTGAGCGGGCCGCGCCACTACGGCCTGGCGTGGGTCGACTTCGAGAAGCGTGTGCGCAGGGCGACGTCGGGCCTGACGATCGAGGCTGCCCGGCGGGCCCGCGGACGTGCCCACCTGAGCAGTCAGGTCACGCCGGAGCAGTCGTCGCGCATGGGCCGGCTGCTGGCCGCGGTCGTCACCGACCCGGAGGTGCACGCCGCGGTACCGGAGTGGTTCGGCGTTCTCGCCCAGGACGTCGCGCTCACCTGCACGAGTACCCGCAACAACACCGGAACGGTCTGGACGCCGGAGCACCTCGAGGCCGTCGCGCGAGCGGGCGGCCTGTCCGACGACGAGGCCGTCCCTGCCGTGATCCAGCTCCTCCTGGCGCGCCCACGGGAGAACTCCTACTCCCGGCGCCCCGATATGGCCTGCTTCCTCCGGATGTCCGAGGCATCCGCATACCTCACCGGGCACTCCGGTGCGGTGGATGCCGAGGTGCGGCGACTCGGCGCTGCGGGGAAGAAGGCGTTCTGCGCCTTCATGGCGGAGAGGAACTCCCCGGAGCCGCTGCGCGACACGCTCGCTGCCCTGTGCGCCGACTCCGCGAAGGGTGTGCGCCGAGCCGCCGACGAGGTCGTCGCGACGCTGCCCGACGCCGCACAGGTGCGTCTGCTCACACCGCTGCTGGAGTCGGCACCGGCGAGCGCCCTCGACGACGTCGTGACGCGGGTCGTGGGCGCCGACGGGGGGCCCGCCGCGATCGAGGCGGTGCTCGCGGCGAGGCGGACCGCGTCGTCGGGTGCGGCCTCGGGGAAGGCGAGGGCCGGTGAGGGCCCGGGCCGTGCCCAGGACGCACGGACCACCGTGCTGGCCAAGGCCGTGGAGCGGCTGCGGGCGCTGGGCACCGCCCAGGAGCAGGAGCTACGGCTGCCGGCGTACGAGCCGCTGCCGGAGGTCGAGCTCGGTGGGCAGCACGTCGCGGCCGCCGTCGCGCACCGCGACGAGATGCTCGCCGCGGCCCGGGCCCACCGGCAGCGCATGCTGAAGGAGTACAAGTCCTCCGGCCAGGCGAAGGGCGACAACTGGTACGTCCAGAGCGCCGAGCGAAACATCGCGTCGCTGGAACAGATCGATGCGGGTTACCTGGCACGGCTCATGGAGGTCCTGTCGGGCCGCGAGCCGGTGTCACCGGCGCCCTCGGGCAAGGAGGGCAGGAGGTACGCGTCCACGCTGTCGTGGCTCGTGGACTGCCTCCCCAAGGTCGCTCCCGAGGCGACGTTGCTGCACCTCGCGAGGGCCGCCCGTGCCGGAAGCGGCCCGCACCACCAGCTGTGGTGGCTGATGCGCGGCCGTCTCGACCAGGTCTCCGATCTTCGTGTGCTGCGCGACGTCCTGGTGCGGGCGGGCTACCAGGACCCGGATGCCCAGATCACGGACCTGGTGTTCGAGCGGTGGTGGGGCGTGGAGGAGATCCCGGCGGAGCGGATGTGGGCGTACTTCGCCGAGCGCGTCGGCATCCTGGAACAGCAGCTGGTGCCGCGCGCCGGCTACGACGCGCACCGGGCGCCCGGCATCGTGCTCGACATCCTCGACCGGTTCCCGGTGGTGCCCGCCGCCCTGCTGCCCCGCCTGAGCGCCCTGGCCATGGGTGCCGCCAGAACCCACCGGCTGGAGGCGCAGCGTGTGCTCGCCCGGCACCCGCGGGTGCGGTCGCTCGCCGAACAGGGCCTGACGGACGGTAAGTCGGCGGTGCGGACGTCGGCGGCAGGATGGCTGGCGGGCCTCGGGGACAAGGACGCGCTGCCCGCCCTGCGCACGGCTCTGGGCAAGGAGCGTCGCGAGGACGTCCGCGCCGCGCTCCTTACGGCACTGGAGGCGCTGGGCGACGACATCGGCGAGCATCTCTCGCCGGCGAAGCTGGCCGCGGAGGCCGCCAAGGGGCTGAAGAAGAAGGCTCCTGTCAGCATGGCGTGGTTCCCGCTCGACGCGCTGCCGGGCCTGCGCTGGGCGGACGGCACGGCCGTGCCGCGTGAGATCGTCCGCTGGTGGGTCGTGCTCGCGGTGCGGCTCAAGGAACCGAGCGGCGAAGGCCTGATCGCCCGCTACGTCTCCCTGCTCGACGAGCCGTCACGGGCGTCCCTCGGCTCGTACGTGCTGCGTGCCTGGATCGCCCAGGACACGCGCGGCCCGTCCGCCGCAGAGTCGCGCGAACACGCCGAACAGGCGGCCCAGCAGCAGTACGGATGGGCGCAGCGATGGCTCTCGCAGAACCCGGGCTCCTCCTGGGCGCAGGAGGGTGCCGCCGTCCCGCTCGAGGAGCACTACCGCCGCGCGTACAAGGCCCACCAGGCCGGCTACCTGGGCTCCGCCACCAAGGACAAGGGCCTCCTGGCGCTCACCGTCGGGATGCCGGGCGGTGAACTGGCCACGGCGGCACAGCACTTCTTCAAGGCACATCCGCAGCGCCGCTCCCAGGCCGACTCGCTGGTCCGGGCGCTGGCCGCGAACGGAGACCGCCCGGCCGTACAGCTCCTGCTCGCGGTCTCCCGCCAGTTCAAGCTCCGCACGGTTCGCGAGCTGGCGGAGGAGCTCGCGGGACAGCTCGCCGAGGCGCGCGGCTGGAGCGCGGACCAGCTCGCCGACCGCACGGTCCAGACCGCCGGGTTCGACGCCGACGGCGTCCTGCGCCTGTCCTTCGGTGAGCGCGAGTACACCGGCCGGATCACCGACGCCTTCACGATCGAACTGCGCAACGACAAGGGCAAGGTCGTCAAGACGCCGCCGAGCACCCCGCAGGGCGCCGACGACGACACCCGCGCCGCCTACAAGGACGCCCGCGCGCAGCTCACGGCCAGCAAGAAGGAGCTCAAGGCGGTCGTGGAGCTGCAGACCCGCCGCCTGCGGGAGGCGATGATCCAGGGCCGCACCTGGAGCGCGGCCGAGTGGCGCGAGTACGTTGCCGAGCACCCGGTGATGTCACGCCTCGCCGCACGCGTCGTGTGGCTCGCCGAACCGGGCACGCCCGCGCAGCGGGCGTTCCGGCCCGACGACGGCGCGCTGGTCGCCGTGGACGACGAGGACGTGACACTCGGCGAGAGCGGGACCGACGAGGGCACGGTCGGCATCGCCCACGCGGTGACCCTCGCCGGCGGGAACGGCGGCGCGGACACACCGGAGGCATGGCGTGAGCACCTGGCCGACTACGAGGTGAGGCCCCTGTTCGAGCAGTTCGCCACGGTCATGCCCGAGGCGGCCGACGGCGCGCTGCGCGTGACCGACCGGCGTGGCTGGCTCACCGACTCCTACACCGTGCGCGGCAGGCTGCTCGCCCGCGGGTACAAGAACGGCGAGGTGCAGGACGCCGGCTGGTTCTACGAGTACACGAAGGAGTACCCGTCGGCGGGCCTGGTCGCCGAGATCGAGTTCACCGGGGCGTTCATGGGCAACGAGAACATCCCCGCGGCGATCAAGGACCTCGCCTTCCGCAAGCCCGGGACCTGGGGCGAGCGCGGCATCGTGCCGCTCGCCGACGTGCCCCCCGTGCTGCTGGCGGAGACCTACGCCGACTACCTGGACGTCGCGGCGGCCGGCGCGTACGACGCCGACTGGGAGCGCAAGTCGGAGTACTGAACCCGCGCCGGCCGCCCGACCGCGACGCCACGACAGAATCCGTTGACGAGAGGAACACCGAGAATGACGACCGAGACCACCGGTACCCGCGCGCACGCGGCGAGCGAGCAGCGCCCGCCCGTGGAGGTGCGCTACGCCGAGGAGCTGGCGGCGCTCGCCGCCTGGGACACGGAACGCGGTGCGGAGCGGCCACCGGGCTGGAGACTGAGCCCGCGCGCCGTGCGCGCCTTCGTGGTGGGTGACGAACAGCTCGGGGTGAGCCGCAAGTTCTACGGCGACGACCCGCTGGTCGACCGTGCCGTCGTTGCCCTCATGGGCCGACAGGGGCTGATGCTCGTGGGCGAACCGGGTACGGCGAAGTCGATGCTGTCGGAGCTTCTCTCGGCGGCCGTGAGCGGCACGTCGACCCTCACCGTGCAGGGCACCGCGGCCACCACCGAGGACCACGTGCGGTACTCGTGGAACTACGCGCTGCTGGTGTCGGAGGGCCCGACCGAGCGGTCCCTCGTGCCGTCCCCCGTGATGACGGGCATGCGTGCCGGTTCTCTCGTGCGCTTCGAGGAGATCACCCGCTGCGCGCCGGAGATCCAGGACACGCTCGTGTCGATCCTGTCCGAGAAGCAGCTCATGGTCCCGGAGCTCGGACCGGACGCCCGGGAGGCGGCCCGGCCGGGCTTCAACGTCATCGCGACGGCGAACCTCAAGGACCGGGGCGTCCACGAGATGTCCGCAGCGCTCAAGCGTCGCTTCTCGTTCGAGACCGTGGCTCCCGTGCGCGACCGGGACTTCGAGATCGAGCTCGTCGAACGGCAGCTCGCGGCCGAGCTCGGCGCTCCCGCCGGCCGGCCGGCGGTGCCCCGCGACGTGCTCGAGGTCCTGGTCACGGTGTTCCAGGAGCTGCGGTCCGGGATCACGCGCGACGGCGCCCCGGTCAAGCGTCCCGAGACGGTCATGTCGACGGCCGAGGCCGTGAACGTGGCCGTGGCGGCGTCCCTGGAGGCTCGTTACCTGGGGGACGGGCGCGTCACCGCGGCCGAGGTGGCCCGGCAGGTGGCCGGGGTGGCGCTGAAGGGGGACGAGGAGGACGCGCGCCGGCTACGGCACTACGTCGACAACGTCGTGCGCGAGCGCGCCCGCAAGGACAAGGGGTGGAAGGCGTTCTTCGACGCGGCCGAGGCGTTGTGGCGGTGAGTGCGGACACCCGGACGGGGCTCCGCGACGTGTGGGAACCCGCACCAGACCGGCTGCGCAGTGCTGCGAGTGCCATGGCCGCCCTGCGCGAACAGGGCGTCTACCTCGCCCCGGTACGGCACCACTCGCCGGCCTGTGCCGTCGCGGTGCGCCGCGCGGTCGAGGAGTTGCGCCCCGCGGTCGTGCTGATCGAGGGCCCGGAGGAGTACACCCGTCTCGTGCCCGAACTTCTCCACGAGGAGACCCACCCGCCCGTCGCCGTGCTCAGCCTGCCCGAGGGCCGGGGCGTCCCTGGTGGGGCGTCCTTCTACCCGCTCGCCTCGTTCTCGCCGGAGTGGGTCGCGCTGCGGACGGCGAGCGCCGTCGGTGCGGACGTGAGGTTCTGCGACCGCCCGGCCACGGAACGCGACCCGTCCGTCTCGGCGGCCGTCGCCCCCGCGACGGACGGCCCTGCCGTGTCCGCCGCCCGGCAGGAGACGCCCGGCGAGCAGGACCCGTTCGCGCGGACCCTCATGTCGGAGCGGTACCTCGCCCACTCGGCGTCGGTCGCCGCACTCGCCCGGCGGTTGGGCTGCCGTGATCACGACGAGCTGTGGGACCACCTCTTCGAGAGCCGTTCGCCGGACGCCCTCGTGGACTGGCGGACGCTGTTCGACGACGTCTTCGCGTGGGCGGCACTGTCCCGGCTCGACTACGAGGACGAGGTCCTCGCCGCCGACGGCTCGCTCGACCGGGAGGCACGGATGTCGGGCCGCGCCGCCGAGGCGGCGGGTCTGTCGCCGCACGCCCCGGGCACGCCGCACGCCCCGAGTACGCCAAGTGGTCCCGTGCTCGTCGTCACGGGAGCGTTCCATACGCTGGCGCTCGCCGAGGCGCTCGCCGGGCTGCCCGAGGGCGACCCGGTACGCCGCAGGTGGCCGGACGGCGGTTACGGTTCGCCGGCGACGGGTGATGCCTGGCTGATCCGCTACGACCACGAGCGGCTCGACGGGCTGCGCGGCTACGGCGCGGGCATGCCGTCGCCGGGTTTCTACGAGCGTCTCCACGCCGCGCACGCCCGGGACGTCGAGACCGGTACGGTCCGTGGCGCCGGTGCCAGCGCCGTCACCGCTGCCGCCATCACCGCCGACGCCGGCGAGGGACCGGGTCCCGGCGTCGCGACCGAGGTGCTGGTGGACGTCGCCCGTGCGGCCGCCGACCGGGGGCACCAGGTCTCGACCCCGCAGGTGGCCGCGGCCGCGGTCGCGGCGTCGCGGCTCGCCGAACTGCGGCTGCGACCCGTTCCCGGCCGTACCGACGTGCTCGACGCGATCACCTCCTGCTTCGTGACGGACGACGGCGGGATCGGTCCCGAGCGTCCGCTGGGCCTGGCGATCGCCGAGGTGTTCGGGGGCCGGGCGGTGGGGCGGGTTCCCGAGGGGGGAGCCGTTCCGCCGTTGGTGCGCGACGCGCGTGAGCGGGTCCGGGCCGTCGGGCTCGACATCGAGACGACGGTCCCGCGCACCGCCCGGCTGGACGCCCGGCGCACGCCCGCACACCGGGCGCGGCGCCAGGTGCTCGCGCTGCTCGACCTGCTGGACTGCGGGTTCGGCCGTCAGCTCTCCGGCCCGGACCACGTCGCCGGGCGCGGACTCGGACTGATCGGCGAGGAGTGGGAGTACTGCTGGACACCGGTCGTGGAGGCGCGGCTCGTCGAGCTGTCGCACCTCGGGGCGACCGTCGATGCCGCCGGTGTGACACTCCTGCGCCAGGAGGAGGAGAGGCTGCGGGCGGACGGCGCACAGGCGGCCGCCGACGGCGTCGCCGTTCTCGTCGCCCGCGCGGCCGTGGTCGGACTGACCGAGCACCTGCCCCGCCTGGTCGGCCTGCTGACCCGCACCCTCGACACGGACCGGGACCTGGGGTCGGTCGTGGCCGGCACCCGGCGGCTCCTGGGACTGTGGCGGTCGCGCGTGGAGCTGGGCCTCGTCGTGGGATCCGCCGGGTCCGGTGGCGCGGCGCGAGGGCGCACCGGCACGGCCGAGGGCGGCGGGGTGGCCGACGAGCTGCTGACACTGGTCGCACAGGCCCTGGCGACGGCCGCGTACCTGGTGCCCGATGCCGGCCACGCGGGCCCGGACGACGAGGAGGCCGCCGTCGTCTCGGTCCTGGAGCTGCGTGCGCTGGCCCGGGACACCCGCCGGGCGTGGGCCGACCGTTCCGGTTCCGGCGGGCCGGCCGCCGATGGCGTGCCGGGCGCGGGCCGGACGGGCGCTCCCGGGCCAGGGCCTGGTGCGGCGGCTGCGCGGCGGACGACCGGGACAGCGGTGGCCGCGATCGGTCGGGAACCCGCGGCGGCGGTGGTGCGCGAACTCGCGCGGCTGCGCGACGACGAGACGACGGCGCCGGCGGTGCGCGGCGCGCTGCTGGCGGTCGGTTCGGTGGACGGCGACGTGCCCGACGACGTACTGGTGGCGGCCGTGCGCGGTGCGCTGCGGCCGGGCGCGGACCCCGCGCTCGCCGTGCGCTTCCTCGGCGGCGTCCTGCGTGCCGCGCCCGACCTGCTGCTGCACACGCCGGAGCTGTTCGACGCCGTCGACGGGGCGCTCCGGGACCTGGCCCCCGACGCCTTCCTGGCCGTGCTGCCCGACCTGCGGCGGGGCTTCACCTGGCTGCGCCCTACCGAGACCCATCGTCTCGCCGAGCGCGTCGCGGAACGTACCGGCTCCCGTGCGGCCGACGTGGACGTGCGGGTGCGTATCGACGAGAACGATCTGGCGGCGGGCCTCGCGGTGGAACGGGAGCTCGCCGCCGTGCTGGCGCGCGACGGACTGGCGCACTGGACCGGAGGACAATCATGACGGACACGGACACGGACACGGACACGGACACGGACACGGCACCCGCCGGGCTGCCCGGGTACCCCGGAGCGACGGCGGCACCCGCCGGCACGGCCTCCGACCAGGAGGCGGCGCGACGGTGGCGGCTCGTGCTCGGCCGTTACGCCGGCGAGCGTCTCGACGTGTCGCCCGGCGACCAGCGGCTGGAGAGCACGCTCGGCTATCTCTACGACCGGGAGTACACGGCACGCGGGCACGCGGCCGGACGGGGCGGCGGTGGCTCGGGCGGTGGCGCGGGGACGCTCGACGGCTCGGCGCCGCACGGCGTGAACTTCTCCGCGCTCGGGTGGCTCGGCGAGGCGCGGTCCCTGTTCCCGCGCGAGACCTTCGAACGCATGCAGGTCGAGGCCGTGGGCCGCTACGGGCTGACCCAGCTGCTCGGTGATCGCGAGACCGTCGAGGCGATGGAACCCTCGCGCGAACTCGCCACCGCGCTCCTTCAGCTTCGCGGCACACTCGATCCCTCCGTCGCCGACGGCGTACGGCGGGTCATCGAACGCGTGGTCGAGGACGTGGTGCGGCGGCTGCGTCCGCGGTTCCTCACCGCCGTGGGCGGCCGGGTGGACCGGTCGCGGCGGTCCATGCACCGGGTGGCGCGCAACTTCGACTGGAAGCGGACACTGCGCGCGAACCTGGGACGGGTGGACGGCGACGGGCGGATGCTCGTACAGGAGATACGGTTCAACGCCCGGCAGAAGCGAGCACTGACCTGGGACGTCATCGTCCTGGTCGACCAGTCCGGATCGATGGCGTCGTCGTTGCTGTACTCGGCCGTCTGCGCCGGGATCCTGTCGGGGCTGCCCGGCATCGACGTGCGGCTGGTGCTGTTCGACACGAGCGTGGTCGACATGTCGCACCTGGCGCACGACCCGGTGTCGGTCCTGCTCACCGCTCAGCTGGGCGGCGGCACCGACATCGCGGGCGCCGTGCGCTTCGCCGAAGGGCAGGTGCGCGACCCGTCCCGGACGGTCGTGGCGCTGGTGAGCGACTTCTACGAGGGCGGTTCCGTCTCCGAGCTGCTGGCCGCGGTGCGGCGGCTGCGGTCGTCCGGCGTCACCCTGCTGGGTCTCGCCGCGCTGGACGAGACCGCCGAACCCGTCTACGACCAGGGCACGGCCCGGCATCTCGCCGAGGCCGGCATGGACGTGGCCGCGCTGACACCCGAGAGATTCGCCGAGTGGCTGGGAGAGGTTCTGACATGACGTACCTGGAGGCGTATGTCGCGCTGACGGACGAGGAGCTCACCGAGCTGGCGAGCGCGGGGTTGCTGCGACGCGCGCGAAAGCTCTCCGACGACGTCGCCGAGTCCGGATCGGACGTCAAGGGCGCGGACCTGACGATCGCCGGGCACAGGGTTCGCGTGGACGCGCGTGGTCCGGCGGCCGTCACCTGTGAGTGCCCCACCGGCGGGGTGTGCGTGCACGTGGTCGCGGCGTGGCGCTGGGCCCGTGCCCGGGCGGCGGACCTCGGCGTCGAGGCGCCGCACACCGCGACGGGCCCGGGGCGCGCCGGCGGGCCGGGGCACGGCGATGGTGGTCCGGCCGCTGTCGGCGAGCCCGGTCCGGACGTCGCCGGCACCGAGCGCCCCGCCGTCGACGGGAGCCCGGGTGGCGGGGGTGCCGGTCGCGGTGCCGAGCAGGCCGATCCCGGACCTCGCGGCGGGGCACGACGATCCGCGGCGGCGGTGCGGCGCGCCACCGCGAAGGAGTCGGCGGCCGCGAAGCGGCGCGCGGTCGCGGTCGCCGAGGTGCGGGACGCCGTCGTGCACCTGCTCGACGGCGGTCTGGCCCACCTGCGCGACGACGCGCCGGAGTCCCTCCGCGCGCTCGCCGGCCGCGCCCGGGTCGCAGGGTTCGAGCCGGTGCACGGGCTGCGTCTGGATGCCCTGCTGCGCACGGCCGCCGGGCAGGCGGCGGACCTCGCCGCACACGCGGACGGCACCGACGAGTCCGGCATCCTGGCGACCCTCGCCGAGATCTGGGCGCTGTGCGAGGTACACGACCACACCGGTCCGGGCGGCGGCGCAGGCAGCGGTGCCGTCCACGCGCCGGGCCGCCGGAAGACCGCGAGCCGTTCCGGACAGGAGGAGGACGAGATCGACCTCGCCCGCCTCGTCCCGCTCGGCGCACGGTGGTGGACCACGCCGAGCGGATCGCGCGGCCTCGCGTTCGCCGCCTGGGACCCGGGTGCGGGCCGCGTCCGCACGGCGGTCACGGGCCGGCCCGCCGGGGCGGACCCGTCGTTCCGGCGGGAGTGGGAGGCGCCTCTGCTGTGGGGCGCGTCGCCGGCACGTCTCAACGACGGCCCGTTCTCGCTGTCGGCGGTCCGTGCACGGCCGGACGGGACCCTGGGCGCCGGCGGGAGCCCACGGCTCGCACCGCTCGGGGCCTTCGACCCGGACGAGCTGCGCGAGATCGCCGAACGCACCGGCACCGGTCGTCCCGCCCGGGAAACGGTCGGGTTCGGGCGCCGCCCGTCGCACCTGCGTCTCCTGCTCGTGCGCGACACCGGCGAGATCGGCGTCGACGAGGTACGCCAGGACCTGACGTGGGACGTCACCGACTCGACGGGGCAGGGGCATCAGCTCCGTGTCCCGGTGGAGGACCGTCGCACCGCCGAGGTGATCCTCCACGTCCTGGCAGGCCGGTGGGCCGTCGTCGCGGTATCCGTCGAGCGGCGTGCGGACCGGACCGAGCCCGTGGGAATCTTCCTGCGCGGCACGGACGGCGTCGTGCGGCTGATCAGCCCGTCGCTCACGGACCAGTACCAGCTCGGCCGCGACTCGCGCTGGAGCCGCGGCCAGTGGCAGGCATGGCGCAAGCGCCTGTCGCGAGTGGCGGGGATGCGGTCACGGGCGCGAGCGGTCACCGAGGCGCCGGAGCCCGACCCGCCCGCGGTCCGCGCCTGCGGTCTGGCCTGGGACGTGCTGGTCGCCGTGGCCGCCACGGGACGCTACCGGCTCACCCCGCGCCAGCGTTCCGACCTCGACCTGGCCCGCACGCTCGCGCGCGACCTCGGGCTGAGCACGCTGGAACGCTGCCTCTCCGACCTCGTGCCCGACGACGGGGCCGCCGCGCCGACTGGAGGAAGCGGCGGTTCCGCGATGCCCGGCCCCGGGACCCTGGCGCGCACGGCCTTCCTGGTGCACCGCACCCGCGAGGTTCTGTCGGCCGCCTGAACGGCCCCCCGGGGGCGGGTGTCACAGGCCTCCGGTCGGCAGCGGCTCCGCCGGGCACGACGTCAGGACGTCCGTCATGGCTTCGTGCTCTTCCTGCGTGACCCACAGTTCGTACTTGACCTTGACCGCCACCTGCGCGGCGACGTACTCGCACCGGTAGGAGCCGTTGTCGGGAAGCCACTCGGAGGTGTCGTCGGCGCCCTTGCCCATGTTCGCGGGGCCGTCGGACGCCACGAGGTTCAGCGGGTCGTTCGCGATCTGCTCGCGCCGTTCCTGGTCCCAGGCGTACGCGCCGGTCATCCACGCGTTCTTGAGCGCGACGATGTGGTCGATCTGGACGTCACCCGAGTTCGGTCCGCGCTCGAAGTCGATCTCCTCGCCCGTGTACGGATCGTCCAGCGTGCCGGAGGCGATCTCGCACGTGTCGCCCTCGCTGTACTCGAAGTCCTCCAGGTCCCGGGCGAGGATGTCGTTGCGCGTGTCGCACGAGTTCTGGTCCACGTCCTTCCACGCGGTGCCGAACGCGTCACGGTCGTACCCGTCCGCGTCCTCCCACTCGCCGATCTCCAGGCTCTCCAGCGCCTCCAGGGCGGACCCCTCGGCACCCTCGGCCGGTGTCGCGCCGTCACCGAACGACTTGAAGAGGAAGTTCCCCGCGAGGACGAGCGCCGCGATCACGACGAGCGTCACCTGCAAGGCCTTGCGCTTGCTCAACTTCTCGAGCAGCGACTTCTTCGAACCCGATGCGGCGGCCACGTTGCTCCAATACCGTGTTAGCGCGATATAAGGTCGTACTGCGTCATATATATACCAGCCGAAGGCTAACCCCAGGATCACCGCGGCGCGCGTCGCCGGGCCGGCGACGAGGGCCGACGGGACCTCTCCCGCCGCAGGTCGGACAGCCCGCGCACGGGCGGCGCCGCTCAGGCACGATGGGCGCATGGCACTACGGCTCGGAATCGTCGGATACGGCGGAGCAGGACGACAGATCCACGCGAGGCTCGCACGCGAGGCCGGGCTGACGGTCACCGCCGTCGTGACCCGCGACCCCGGGCGGCGCGTGCAGGCCGCGGGCGACTGGCCGGGCGCCAAGCTGCACGACGACCTGGCGAGCCTGCTCGACGACCGCGGCGCGTACGACCTCGTCGTCGTCGCCAGTCCGACGGCCATGCACGCCGAGCACGCCGTCGCGGTCGCCGCGGCGGGCGTCCCGTTCGTGCTCGACAAGCCGATCGGCATCGACGCGGCAGAGGCTCGCCGCGTCGTCGACGCCGCCGCGTCCGCCGGCACCCCGTTCACCGTGTTCCACAACCGGCGTTGGGACCCCGAACAGCTCACGCTCCAGGCCCTGGTCCGGCGCGGCGATCTCGGCGAGGTGCACACGTTCGAGCGCCGCTGGGAACGCTGGCGGCCCGTTCCCCGGCAGCGGTGGAAGGAACGCGATCCCCGGGGCGGGGGACTCCTCCTCGACCTCGGCCCGCACCTCGTGGACTCCGCCACGCAGCTCTTCGGCCGCGTCGAGGCCGTGTACGCGGAGATGCGAGCCCTCAGCACACCCGTCGAGGACGACGTGTTCCTGGTGCTGCACCACGCCGACCACGTGGTCTCCCGCCTCTGGGCGGGGTCCCTGGTCGGTGCGCCCGGTCCGCGCACACGAGTGCTCGGCACGGCGGGAGCGTTCGTCGTCACCACGTTCGAGGAGGACGCCTCACCGTTCGAGGTACTCGACGCCGACGCCCCGGACGGCACCGCCGGATGGCTGACCCACGGCCGGGAACGGACCCCCGTACCAGCCGCCACCGGCGGCCACGCCGACTTCTACCGCGCCGTGGAGGCGTGGCTCAGCGGGGACGACGACGCCGTGATCCCCGTCGATCCGGCCGATGCCGTACGCACCGCCGAGGTGCTCGACGCCGCCCGCGTGGCCGCCCGTGAAGGGCGCATCGTCGACGTCTGAGCCCGACCAGATCGCCGCGATCTTGTACCACTCCGGCGCGGGTCGCGCATATCAGTGGACAGCGGGCGAGCGTCACGCACCGGGCGTAGGTATGAATGCGTGCATCTCATCGACGCCACGGAACTCGTTCCTGTCACGGTACCGGCCGCAGGACTGGCACGGGACCTGCTGGTCCGGCGGCTCGACACGCTGGCGGACATCGATCACCCGAGCCTCGTGCGAGTGGTGACCATCTCGCCGTCGGGCGGCGACCGCATCGACGTGCGGCTCGACCGACCCGACGCCGCGGACCTCCCCACGGTCCTCGCATCCCGGGGACCCTTCACCGCCGCCGAGGCGTCGGGCATGGTGGTCTCCGTCGCCCAGGCGCTCGCGGCCCTGCACAGCGCGGGGCTCGTGCACGGTCCGGTCGAGCCCACGGACGTGCTGTTCACCCCCGAGGGAATGGCGCTGCTCCGGCCCCGTCTCGCCCTGCCCGCCGCGGCGACGGGCGAGGAGCCGGTCGCGGACGTCCCCTCGCTCGCCCGGCTGGCGCAGTCGGTGCTACGGACGGGGCTCGTGGGCGCGGACGGCCGGCCCGCGGCCCTCAGCGGGGCGGACCTGGCGCTGCGCGCCGAGCTCGCCCGCGCGTGCGCCGCGGATCCGCGGGAGCGGCCCGAGGCGGGCACGTTCGCCGCCCAGGTGTACGGCGTGGTGCCGCCGGAGCGCGTGCACATGCCCGCGCCGGACGAGCTCGTCGAGGCGGCGCGCACGGGCCCGATCTCGATCATCGGCCCCGCCGCCGGGGGGCGCGTCGTCCGCCGTGAGGACGTGCGGCCGATCTCGGGAGCGACGCCGCGTGCCCGCCGCAGCCGCCTGCGTGGCCGGAGGGGAGCCGTGCTCGCGGTGGCCGCGGCGGGGATCGCGTTCGGCGTCGGGGCGGGGGCACTCGTCTCGGTGCCGGGCCTCCTGCCGATCGGGGAGGCCGCCACCGCCTCGGACTCCACCGAGGACGGGCAGGAACACGCCAAGAAGCCGCGCACCGCGGAACAGCTCGGCGCCGATCTCGCGGCGATCTCCGACCGGGGCAATCCCGCCAAGGCCGCCGTCGAGCTCACCCGCCTGCGGATGCTCCTGCTGACCGGCATGCCGGTCGAGGTGTCCGACATCGACCAGGCCGGCTCCCCGGCGCACGCCGCGGACATCGCCCTGCTGAACCGCATCTTCTTCTGGAGCAAGCAGGTGTCGGGGGCCGAGGTGCACGTCACCAAGGCGGAGGTCGTCGGCAGCGAGAACAGCGGTGGTGGGCACCTCTCGAAGGGGGACCCGCTGGACTCCGTCGTGGTCCGTGTCGAGTACCGGATCAGCGCGCACATCCAGGTGGGCGACGGCGGGCCGGTCCAGGTGCCCGAGTCGGAGCCCCGCTCGGCCATGCTCCAGCTGACGTGGACCGACGAGGGCTGGCGGGTGTCGCGGGTCTCCTGAGAGCCGCTCTTGCGCGGACCGGCGGCCCGCGCCACCGCACGGACGAAAGGGGCCGGACAGCCACTCGGGCTGTCCGGCCCCTTTCGTCGGACCGGGTGCGGTCAGGTCAGAGACCGAGCTCCGACTCGAACGCGCCTTCCTCGATGCGGTTCTTGATGGCCGTCAGGAAGCGGGCCGCGTCGGCGCCGTCGACCAGCCGGTGGTCGTACGAGAGGAAGATGTACGACATCTGGTGGATGGCGATCGAGTCGTTGCCGTCGGCGTCCGTGACCACGACCGGCTTCTTCGTGATGGTGCCCGTGCCGAGGATCGCGGCGTGGCCCACCGGCACGATCGGCGTGTCGATCAGCGACCCGCCCGAGCCCGTGTTCGTGATGTTGAACGTGCCACCCGACAGCTCGTCCGGCGTGACCTTGTTCGCCCTCGTGCGCGACCCGAGGTCCTGGATCTGGCGGGCGATGCCGGCCAGGTTCAGGTCTCCCGCGTTCTTGATCACCGGGACCACGAGCCCGCGGTCGGTGTCCACCGCGATGCCGACGTTCTCCGACGGGTGGTAGGTGATCGTGCCGGCCTCGGTGTCGATCGTGGCGTTGATCTTCGGGTAGGCCTTCAGGGCCTCGATCGTCGCCAGGGTGAAGAACGGCAGGAACGTGAGCTTGGCGCCCTCGCGAGCGAGGAACGACTCCTTCGCGCGGGCCCGCAGGCGCGCCACGCGCGTGACGTCCACCTCCATGACCGTGGTGAGCTGCGCCTGGCTCTGCACCGCCTCGAGCATCCGCTCGGCGACGACCTTGCGCAGGCGCGACATCTTCTCGGTGGTGCCCCGCAGCGGCGACACCTCCAGCACGGTCGACGGCGCCGCGGGGGTGGCCTTCGGCTCGTCGGACGCACCGGCCGACGTCGTCTTCGCCTCGGCCGCCGCGAGCACGTCCTCCTTGCGGATGCGGCCGCCGACGCCGGTTCCGGTGATCGTCGACACGTCGACGCCCTTCTCGGCCGCCAGCTTGCGGACCAGCGGCGTCAGGTACGAGCCGGTCGACCGCGTGGCCGCTGCCGTGGCGGCGGGAGCGGGAGCCTCGGAGGAGGGAGCCGGTGCCGAGGGCTCCGGCGACGGCGCCGGAGCGGCCGCCGCCGGTTCCGGTGCGGGAGCGGCCGGCGCGGGTGCCGCCGGCTCGGGCTCGGGCGCCGGAGCCTGTGCGGGCTCGGGCTCGGGCTCCGGCTCGGGCTTCTCGGCGGCAGGAGCCGGAGCGGGCGCGGCGGGCTCGGCCGGTGCGCCCGCGCCGGAGCCGACGACGGCGAGCGTGGCGCCGACCTCGACCGTCTCGTCCTCGGCAGCCAGGATCTGCTGAACCGTCCCCGCGACCGGAGAGGGGATCTCGGTGTCGACCTTGTCGGTGGAGACCTCGAGCAGCGGCTCGTCGACGGCCACCTCCTCGCCCACCTGCTTGAGCCAGCGGGTGACGGTGCCCTCGGTGACCGACTCGCCCAGAGCGGGGAGCTTCACCTCGGTGCCCTCACCGCCCCCTCCGGCGGGAGCTTCCGCCGGCGACTCGGCGGCCGGCGTCTCCGCCGGGGGAGCGGCAGCCGCTTCCGGCGCGGGGGCAGGCGCGTCCGACTCCTCGGCCGCGGGCTCGGCCTCCGCGGCCGGTTCGGCGGCAGGAGCCGCCGATGCCTCTCCGGCGCCGGAGCCGTCGCCGATCACGGCGAGGGTGGCGCCGACCTCGACGGTCTCGTCCTCCTCCACGAGGATCTGCTCCAGGGTTCCCGCGACGGGCGAGGGGATCTCGGTGTCGACCTTGTCGGTCGACACCTCGAGCAGCGGCTCGTCGACGGCGACGGTGTCGCCGACGCTCTTGAGCCAGCGGGTGACAGTGCCCTCGGTGACGGACTCGCCGAGGGCCGGCAGCTGCACGTTCTCAGACATGACCGGTTGGGTCTCCTTCGTCGTTACTGGGTCAGTTGTGGGCGTGCAGAGGCTTGCCGGCCAGAGCCATGTGTGCCTCTCCGAGTGCCTCGTTCTGGGTGGGATGTGCGTGGACGAGCGAGGCGACGTCCTCGGGGAACGCCTCCCAGCCCACGATGAGCTGACCTTCCCCGATCAGCTCGCCCACGCGCGAACCGATCAGGTGCATGCCGACGACGGGCCCGTCCTTGCGGCGCACCAGCTTCGCGAAGCCCGTGGTGCCGAGGATGCGGCTCCTGCCGTTGCCGGCGAGGTTGTACTCGAGGGTCTCCACGGCGTCGGCACCGTACAGCTCCTCGGCGCGCGCCTGTGTCACGCCGACCGACGCGACCTCCGGTTCGCAGTACGTGATGCGGGGAATGGTGGCTTCGTCCACGGGCGCCGGTTCCCGGGGGCCGCCCGGTAGGGACGCGTCGGGCGAGACACCGCTCGCCGCCGCGACGGACTCGGCCACGAAGATGCCCTGCGCGAACCCCCGGTGTGCGAGCTGCAGGCCGGGCACGATGTCGCCGACCGCCCACACGTGGCCGCCGCCTGGCGTGGTCACGCCCGTGCGCAGGCGCTCGTCGGTGATCACGAACCCCCGGTCGAGCCGCACGCCGGCGGCCTCGAGACCGAGGTCCGCGGTGCGGGGACCGCGCCCCACGGCGACCAGCAGCAGGTCGGCGTCGAACGTGGTGCCGGACTCGAGGGTCACCCGCACGCCGTCGTCGGACCGCTTGGCCTCCGTGAAACGGTCCCCGAGCGAGAACCCGATGCCGCGCTTGCGGAACGCCCGCTCGAGTGCCTTGGACAGGGCGACGTCCTCCGAGGGAACCAGGTGGTCGAGCGCCTCGACGATCTGGACCTCGGCGCCGAAGGACCGCCACACGCTGGCCAGCTCCACGCCGATCACGCCGCCGCCGAGCACCACGACGGAACTCGGCACGTGATCCAGCGTGAGGGCCTGGTCCGAGGTGATGACCCGCCCGCCGATCTCCAGGCCGGGCAGGGTACGCGCGTACGAGCCGGTGGCCAGCACGACGTGCCGTCCCGCGTACCGGACGCCGTCGACCTCGACCACGCCGGGCGACACGAGCGTGCCGTGCCCGGTCACGAAAGTGACCTCGCGCGAGGCGATCAGGCCCTGCAGCCCCTTGTAGAGCCCTGCCACGACGGAGTCCTTGTAGGCGTGGACGCCGGCGACGTCGATCCCGTCGCACGACGTGCGCACCCCGAGACGGGAGCCCTCCCGGGCGACGTCGGCGACCTCGGCGGCGTGCAGGAGAGCCTTGGTCGGGATGCAGCCGTTGTGCAGGCACGTGCCCCCGAGCTTGTTCTCCTCGATCAGGGCGACGCTCAGTCCGAGCTGTGCCGCACGCAGCGCGGCGGAGTACCCGCCGCTGCCGCCGCCGAGCACGACGAGGTCGAAGGTGCCGGGGTTGCCGGCGATCGTTGCCGTGGATGGCACTGCGTTGCTCCTCGCTCCAGCGGTCATCGCGTGCGCGGGTGCCTTGTGGGCGCCGGACGCACCGCCTGACATCTTGTCACCTTGAACGCCAGCCCCCAATTTGTGGGGTCGATTCGGGGTGTGACGCTGGGAACATTCCCGGCATGCGAGGCGCCCAGGGCGGGCGTCGTGGCCGCGAGGGCCGCCTGGTACGCGCGTCCCTCACGCCCCGGCAGCGCGCCGGCCCGTACAGGCCCGACCCGGATGCCTTTCAGGTGATTCCCACAAGGGAACGGTAGTCTTCGCCGCATGCCCAGATCCTCCCGCTTCTCGCTCGCGAGCCTGTTTCGTCGCCGCACCCGTGGCGGCCAGGAAGCGGGCGGCCTGCCGTCCGGCGACGCGCGCCGGCAGACCATGAAGCACCTGCGTGACTTCATCGACACCCGCCAGGGCGTCGAGGCCTACGTGGAACCGCCCACCGCCCAGATCCCCGCGACGATCCTGCTCGTGGCCACGACGGGGGAGTGGACCCGCCGCCGCGTGCCCGACGAGAAGACCGCCTTCGACCTGGCCGGAGAGCTCGGCGTCCCGGTCTACAACGTCCGTTTCATCGGCTACCCCCAGCGCATGCGTGACTGGACGTCGGCGCAGCGCCGCAAGTAGGCGAGCCGCCGCCGGTCCGATGCCGCCGGTCCCAGGTGATGCGGTCGG
>NZ_JAFMPK010000047.1:924281-936506 GCF_017349295.1 Myceligenerans salitolerans | reverse complement strand
GACCGACCGCATCGTGGTTCGCGGGTTCTAGCTCGCCGCTCGGGTCTCCAGGTAGGTGAGGAGGGTGCGGACGCCTACGCCCGTGCCGCCCGGCGCCGTGTAGCCGTGCGCGCCCTTCTCGTTGAACGACGGCCCGGCGATGTCGAGGTGGGCCCACGGGGTGTCGCCCACGAAGGTGCGCAGGAACAGCCCGGCGTTGAGCATCCCGCCCCAGCGCGGCCCGGAGTTGGCCACGTCGGCGACCTTGGACGTGATGTTCGGCCGCAACTCGTCCGGCAGCGGCATCGGCCAGACCAGCTCGCCGGCCGCGTCGGCGGCCGCCTTGAGGTCGTCGCGCACCGACTCGGTGCCCATGACGCCGGCCGTGTACGGACCGAGCGCGACCATCTGGGCGCCGGTCAGGGTCGCGATGTCGACGATGACGTCGTGTCCGTCCTCGACGGCCGACGCCAGCCCGTCGGCCATGACGACCCGGCCCTCGGCGTCCGTGTTGAGGACCTCGACGGTCTTGCCGCCGTAGATCGTGATGACGTCGGACGGCCGCTGGGCCGTGCCGCTGGGCATGTTCTCCGCGAGGCAGAGGTAGGCGGTGACGGCGACCGGCAGGCCGAGCCGTGCCACGGCGACCATCGTGCCGAGTACCGCCGCGGCGCCGGCCATGTCGGACTTCATGGTCTCCATGCTGGCCGACGGCTTGAGCGAGATGCCCCCCGTGTCGAACGTGATGCCCTTGCCGACGAGCGCGACCTTCTCCGCGGACCTGGCTCCCTTGGCGGGCGTGTAGGACATCTTCACCAGGCGTGGTCCGCGCGAGGAGCCCTGTCCCACCGCGGTGAGGCCGCCGTAGCCGCCCGCCGCGAGCTGCTTGTCGTCCAGCACGGTGACCTTGAGGCCCTTGACGTCCTTGGCCGCGGCCTTCGCGGCGTCGGCGAACGTGGCCGGGTACAGCTCGTTCGGGGCGGCGTTGACCAGATCGCGCGTGGCGTGCACGGCGTCGGCGACGACGGCGGCCCGCTCGACGGCGGCCTTGGCCTTGGCCCCGCGCGCCAGGGTGGTGAGGACCTCGACGGAGGCGACCGGCTCCTTGGCCCCGTCGTCGTCGCTCGACCGGTACCGGTCGAACCGGTACGCCCCCAGCAGCGCGCCCTCCACGACGGCGGCCAGCTCGGCGTCGTTCGTCGCGGGCAGGGACAGGGCGGCCGAGGCGACCCCGGACAGTTCGCGGGTGGCGGCGCCCGCGGCCCGGCGCAGGATCTCGGGATCGAACGTGCCGTCCTGGGCGCGCTCGCCGAGGCCCGTCAGCACGAGGACGTCGGCCTTGAGCCGCGGCCCGGCGGGGACCTTGCGGACCTCGTCCCGCGCGCCGGTGATGCCGAGCTGCGGGGCGATGGCCTCGATCTCGGTCACCAGCTCGGCCGGGAGGTGGTCGGCGACGATCGCGACGCCGTCGGACGTCTTGGCCGTGGCGACGACGAGGGCGTCCGCGCGCACGGCGATCGGATTCTTGCTGGAGAGGGAAAGGTCGGTCACCCCGCGATGCTATCCCGGCGCACGACGGCGGTCGTGGCGGCGCCGGCGGGCGCCGTCGTGCCGGCCCTGCGGCGCCGCGGGACGGGACCGGTCGGCGGGTCCGGCCGGCGGGGTCGGACCGCCTGCGGACTCCCGGGCCGGCGCGTGGTCCTCCGTCTCCGCGCGACCGGCGAGGGCCCCGAGGGCCGTCCTGATGCCGGCGGCCTCAAGGGCATGGGCGGCGGCGACGCGGTGGTTGCCGAGGTCCGTCTCGGCCCGCGCCAGCCGGTCGAGCAGCTCGGCCGTGCGCAGCCGGTCACCCAGCTCACGGCTGAGGTCCAGGGCCCGGCCGTAGTGGTCCCGGGCCTCGGCGGGGCGGCCCGCGCCGCTGGCGAGGTCGCCCAGGCCGCGCAGCGCGAACCGGCGGCCTCCCAGGTCGCCGGCGCGTTCCTGGATGCGCAGGGCCCGCCGTATGAGGTCTGCCGCGTGCGTCGTGTTCCCCGCCTGGAGCTGGAGATCGCCGATGTTGTACAGGACGAGGCCGCGCGCGTGGTCGTTGCCGAGCGCCGTGAACAGCTCCAGCGCGCGCTCGTACCGGTCCAGCGCATCGGCGAACCGCCCCATCTTGTCGTAGACGACGCCCAGGTTGTTCAGGTTCCAGGCCATGCCGGGCGGATCCTCCGCCACGAGATGCAGGGCGTCCGCCTCCTCGTGAACGGCGACGGCCTCGTGGTGGCGGCCGAGGTCGCTGTAGGCGACGCCGAGACCGTTGAGCATGCGGGCGCTGCCCAGCGGGTCCTCGCAGGCACGGGCGGCCGTCAGGCCGAGGCGGTGCGTGGTCAGCCAGTCGTCCCAGTGCTTGCCCAGGTAGAAGTACGCCAGCAGGGACCCGGCGAGCCGCCAGGCGAGGTCCGGTGCGGCGTCGGCCGCGTACCGGACGACCGCGACCAGGTTCGGCCGCTCGACGTCGAACCACCGCAGGGCCGCGCCCCGGTCCGGGAACGCCGGGACCGCCGACGGGCGCGGACCGGCGAGCGCGATCGGTCCGAGCGCCGGGTCCACGAGACGGCGTGCGGCCACCGCCGTGTGCAGGTACCACCCGGACAGGCGGTGCAGGGCCGCCTCCCGCTCCGGGGCCGGCTCGTGCGCGAGGGCGAGCTCCCGCGCGTACTCCCGCATCAGGTCGTGCGGCGCGGGCCTGCCGGCCGGGCCCTGCTCGATCATGCCGGCGCGGACCAGCGAGCCGACCGCCCGCCGGGCCGTGGCGACGTCCGTACCGGCCAGTGCCGCCAGGGCGTTCGTACTCAGATCGTGGCCGGGATGCAGGCCGTACAGCCGGAACAGGCGCGCCGCCGCCGGATCGGCACGGGTGTACGACCAGGAGAAGACCGAGCGCACGGCGGTGTGCGGGTCGTCGAGGTCGAGGGTGTCCAGCCGGTTCTCCTCACCGAGCTCGGCCGCCAGCCGCGCGACGTCCATCCCGGGCCGGAAGGACAACTGCTCGGCCGCGATCCGCAGGGCCAGGGGCAGCCGCGCACACCGCTCCACGACCGTCGTGACGGCCTCCGGGTCGGCGGCCTGGCCGCCGGCCGTCTCCCGGAACAACGCGGCCGCCTCCCCGGCGGGCATCCGGTCGAGCTCCAGCCGTCGGGCCCCCTCCCGAACCGCCAGCCCGGTCAGCGCGTCCCGGCTGGTCACCAGGGTGAGGCTGGTCCGGCCGCCGGGAAGCAGGGGCCGGACCTGGTCGACGGACCGCGCGTTGTCGACCATGACGAGAACGCGGCGCCCGGCGAGCAGAGTGCGGAAGAGCGCGGCACGTTCCGCCGTCGTCGTCGGCACGTCGCCTCCCTCGACGCCCAGGGACCGCAGGAAACCGGCCAGCGCCTCGTGGGGCGAGACGGCGTCGTCCGGGCCGTATCCCCGAAGGTCGACATGGAGCTGGCCGTCGGGGAACCGTTCCCGGGCCCGGTGCGCCCAGCGGACCGCCAGCCACGTCTTCCCGACTCCGGCCGTGCCGCTGATCACCACCACGGCGGACCCTTCCGCGGAGTCCAGCTCGGAGAGCTCACGGCTGCGCCCCGTGAAGGCCTTCGCGTCGTGCGGCAGCTGCGCCGGGGTGAGGCGCCCGGTACCGCCCGGGCCCGGTGCCGGACGCTCCGTCTCGATCGGCTCACCGGCCAGCACCTGCCGTTCCAGGACGCGGAGCCGTTCCCCCGGCTCCACGCCGAGCTCGTCCACCAGCACGCGCCGGGTGCGGCGGTACACGGCCAGGGCCTCGGCCTGCCGGCCACTGCGGTACAGCGCGGTCATCAGCAGCTCCGCCGGCCGTTCCCGCAACGGATGCCGGGCGACGACGTCGGTGAGCTCGGCCACGGCGGCCGCGTGCCGGCCGCGCCGCAGCTCCGCGGCACAGCGCAGCTCCGTGGCGAACAGACGGCGTTCGGTCAGGCGCGCGGTCACCTCGGCGAGCGCCGGGCCGTCCAGGTCACCGAACGGCACGCCCCGCCACAGTGCCAGCGCGTCGTCGACCAGCTCGACACACCGCTCGGGGGCGTTCTCGGCCTCCCGGACCAGTGAGTCGAAACGTTCGGCGTCCAGCTCGCCCGGCAGCACCCGCAGGCGGTATCCGTCGCCCACGCGAGCCAGCCGGGCCGGGTCCCCGAGGACCTGCCGCAGGCGGTGCACGTGCAGGTGCAGGCGCTGGCCGGCGCGGTCGTGCGGTGCGCGCGGCCAGAGATGCTCACTCAGCTCGGACACCGGCACCGTCTCGTTGGCCCGGCTCAGCAGCACGGCCAGGAGCGTGCGCTGCATCCGTCCGCGCACGGCGACGTCGCCGACCTTGATCGATCCCAGCACCGCGAACTCGACCATGACGAATCCCCTCGGAAGGCGGCCGCGGACGACCGCGTGCCGCACGCGGCCGTCGCCGTGCCGATGGAGGCAAGGGCGTCCGACAGGCTACTTCGTGACGGCGCTGCGGTGCCGAGAACCGCCGCCGGCGCAAGCGGCGCCGTGGCGCGCGGTTTCATCGCGCTCCGTGGCGCCGGTAGTCTTCCACCGTGCTGTTACCCCTCCTGATCCTGCTGATCGCGCTCTGCGTGGCGCTCGGCGGATGGGCCGCCTGGTTCGTCGTCAAGGACCGGGCCGTCATCCTCAACCAGCTCTGGGGCGGGGCGGTCGTGGAGGGTGTGCTCATCGCACAGGCCATCACCGCGGCCATCCGCGGCGCGACCGGTGGGGGACCGTCGGATCCGCTCCTGTTCTGGGGCTACATGGCCACGGCGCTGGTGATCCTGCCGGTCGCCGCCGCCTGGGCGTTCGCGGAACGCACGAAGTGGTCGTCCGTGGTTCTCCTGGTCGCCGCCCTGACCGTGGCTTTCCTGGACTTCCGCCTGTGGCAGATCTGGACGGGCGCGTGAGCCGGCCCGGTGACGCGCAGCGGGGGTCCGGCCGCGCGGTCGCCGGTGCCCGGTCCACCGGAGCCGGCTTCGGGCGGGTGCTGGTCACCGTCTACGGTGTCCTGGCGTTCGCCGCGCTGGGCCGCTCGTCCTACGAGCTCGCCACGAAGTTCACCGAGGCGCCCGTGGCCTACTCCCTGTCGGCGCTGGCCGCTCTCGTGTACGTGGTGGCCACGGTGGCGCTCGCGCTCGGTGCCGCCCCCGTGTGGCGGCGGGTGGCGTGGGCCGCGGTGGGCGTCGAGGCGGTGGGCGTGCTCGCGGTCGGCTCGGCGTCGCTCGTGAGCCGGGACGTGTTCGGTGAGTCGACGGTATGGAGCCTGTACGGGCAGGGGTACGGTTATGTCCCGCTCGTCCTGCCCTTTGTGGGCCTGTGGTGGTTGTGGCGTACGCGCGGGCCCGCCGCGCACGGACCCCGGGGTTCGGACCCGGCGGACGGATCGGAGGAGACCACGGCATGAGCTTTCCGTACTCGTTGCTCTTCAACGCCGTCTTCAGGCGCATGGACCCTGAGCGGGCGCACGAGCTGGCGTTCCGCGGGATCGAGGTGCTCGGCAAGGTGCCGGTGGTGGCCGACGTCGTGCAGGGCGCTCTCGCTCCGTACCTCGGTCGCGGGATCGGCGGGCCGGGCAGCGTCCGCGTGTTCGGCCGCACCGTGCCCGCGCCGTTCGGTCTCGCGGGCGGGTTCGACAAGAACGGGCGGGCGGTCCGCGGTCTGACCGCCCTGGGGTTCGGCTTCGTCGAGATCGGCACGGTGACCGCGCACGGTCAGCCCGGCAACGAGCGCCCCCGGCTGTGGCGTGAGCTGGACCTGCGTGGCGTCCGCAACCGGATGGGGTTCAACAACGACGGTGCCGCCGCCGCGGCCGAGAGGCTGCGTGCCCTGCGGGGCACGAGGGCCGGCCGCGCGATCGTCGTCGGTGCCAACATCGGCAAGACCAAGCGGACCCGGCCCGACCTCGCCGCCGAGGACTACGCGCACTCCGCCCGGCTGCTCGCGCCGTGGGCCGACTACCTGGTGGTCAACGTGTCCTCGCCGAACACGCCAGGCCTGCGCGATCTGCAGGCCACGGAGTCGCTGCGGCCCATCCTGACCGCGGTGCGCGAGGCGGCGGACGAGGCCACGGCCGCCCTGTCCGCCCGCGGCGGCCGGGCCGGTCAGCGCCGGGTCCCGCTCCTGGTGAAGATCGCCCCGGACCTGGCCGACGACGACATCGAGGCGGTCGCCGACCTCGCCCTGGAACTCGGGCTCGACGGCGTCGTGGCGGTGAACACCACCGTCGGCCACGACCGGGGCCCGGGCGGCCTGTCCGGCCCGATCCTGCGGTCCCGCGGCGTGGAGGTGGTGATGCGCCTGCGCAAGCGGCTCGGCCAGGGGCCGGTCATCATCGGCGTCGGCGGCATCACGTCGGCCGACGACGTCCGCGCCTACCTGCACGCCGGCGCCGACCTGACCCAGGGGTACACGTCGTTCGTCTACGAGGGCCCGTTCTGGGCGTCGCGGATCAACCGCGCCCTGACCCGTTCGGCCGGTTCGGTCGGCAGCGGGAGGCAGGGATGACCACGCCCATCCGCCCGCGCTGGGAGTGGGCGCTGCACGACGACGAGGGCGAGCTTCTCCCCGAGCCGGTCACGCCGGTCTTCACGAGCAGGTTCGACGCGGAGCAGTGGCTGGGCGAGCACTGGCGGTCCCTGGCCGGGGCCGGTGTGTCGGCGGCTCGGCTCCACCACGCCGGGGAGCCGGTCGGGTCCCGCGTGGACTTCCTCCTGCCCTGACCGTGGCCGGGGGCGCGCGTCATGCGTCGCCCGAGAGCCGGGCGAGGTCGGCGTGGCGGGTGGAGGCGCGAGCCGTCAGGCGGGCGGCCAGCGTCGTGACGGAGGGCGGGACCGGGGTCGTCTCGGCGGTCGACGGATCGGTGACGGGTTCACCCGGGTGGAGCGACAGGGGGAGGACCCCGGACCACACGGTGCGGTCGCCGTCGCCCGGATCCTCCCCGGTCCCCGCGAACCGGACCTTGACGCTCGCGCGGTCCAACGGCACGCGCAGCACCTGCGTGGCCATGCGTTCCCTGCGCGTCGTCTCCCGGACCTCGGCCCGGCGGCCCGGCATCAGGTGGTCGCCCACGATCCGCAGGGCGTCGGCGTGGCGGTCGGCGGGCACGGGCGTCGCCAGGCCGAAGATCATCGCACTGCGGTAGTTGGCCGAGCTGTCGAACAGCGAGGTGGCGTACACCAGTCCGTCGATGTGGGTGACCGCCACCGACACCGGTACGCCGTCGTCGCCGGCGTCGAGGAACAGGCCGCCGCCCGTCGAGCCGTGCAGCAGGAGCTCGGGCCCTCGGCCCAGGTCGCCGACCCCGTACAGGAACGGGAGCACGACGGGCAGCCCGTCGCGCACGACGGCGACATGCGCGAACATTCCCTCGGCGAGGATCTCGCGGAGCACGGCGGGGTCGTGTTCCTGCCGCTGCCGCAGCCGGCGCACGGCCAGCGAGGGTGCGTCGTTCCGGGTCGTGTGTGTCATGCCCTGGACGTTATCGACCGGGCGGCCCGTCCAGCGGTCCGGTTCCGTCCTGATCGCTCAGACCGGTCGTGACCACGGAGCCCGGGACGAAGCGCGTTCCGATCAGCGGGTCGGCCGGCGCGACGCCGCCGGACGCGGCGCGGCCTCAGCCGACGAGCCCGCGCGGCGCCAGCCACTTCCACGAGGACCACTGCACCACCGGTCCGATGGCCAGGGCGAACAGCACCGTCGACCAGCCGAAGGTGCCGCCGAGCAGGACGCCCGTGACGACCACGACGGTCTCGATCGCCGTCCGGATCCGCCAGACCGGCCAGCCCGTGCGCGCCACGAGTCCGGTCATCAGCCCGTCGCGCGTGCCCGGACCGAGCCGCACGCCGATGTAGGCGGCCGTCGCGATGCCGTTGAGCACGATCCCGGTCAGTGCCAGCGGTACGGCGGCCAGGAGGCCGGGGTCGGGCGCGACGCGCTCCAGGAGCGCCAGCGACGGGTCGATCGCCAGGGCGATGATCAGGGCGTTCGCGACCGTGCCGATCCCGGGCCTCTGGCGCAGCGGGATCCAGCAGAGGAGTACCACCAGGCTCGTGGCGAGCACGACCCACCCGAACGACAGCCCGGTGGTCCGCACCACCCCTTCGTGCAGGACGTCCCAGGGGGTGTTGCCCTGTCCGGAGTGGATGACCATCGCCATCGAGAAGGTGAACAGCAGCAGCCCGAGCACGAGCTGCGTGGCACGCCGGACCGGTCCGAAGGCGGGCGCGGACCCGCCGCTCGTGCCGCGTGGTGGTCCGGCGACGGTGGTTCGTTCTGTCATGGGCACCAGCGTCCGCCAGATTGGCCTTGTCCTCCATATCCAATGGAGGGAGAGTGGCCCCATGACGATCGCCCCGACCGCACACCGGCACCTCTCCCCGGCGGCCACGGCGCGCCTGCTCGGCACCTGGCACGCGGGCGGGCCCGCGTACGCGGCCCTGGCCGACGCCCTGCGGGCCGCGATCCTCGCCGGAACCATCGCGCCGTTGACCCGTCTGCCGTCCGAACGCGAGCTCGCCCCGGTGCTCGGCGTCTCGCGGACGACGACGGCGGCCGCGTACCGGCGGCTTCGTGACCTCGGCTTCGCCATCAGCCGCGTCGGGTCCGGCACGGTGGCGTTGCTGCCACGGTTCGCCGAGACCCCTGCCGGCGGTGACGTCGCCGTGCCCGACGCGGCGGCGGCCCTCGGCGACCCGCTCCGCCGGAACGCAGCCGCGGGCCCCGCCGCGCCGCCCGGCGCCCGGCGCCCCCTACTGCTCAACCAGGCGACCGCACCGGCCGCGCCGGAGGTGGGACCGGCCTTCGAGCGAGCCCTCGCCGCTCTGCCCGAGCACCTCGCGCACGGCGGTTACGCGCCGTACGGCATCGCGCCGCTCCGGGAGGCGGTGGCGGAGCGTTACCGGGCGCGGGGGGTCCCGACCACACCCGACCAGGTGCTCGTGACGACGGGTGCGCAGAACGCGATCTCCCTCGCCGTGCGGACCGTGCTGCGGCGGACCGAGACCGCCGTCGTCCAGTCACCGACCTACTTCCACGCGCTCGACACGCTGCGCGAGATCGGGGCACGCACGGTCGGTGTGCCCGCGGGGCACGACGGCCTCGACGTGGACCTCCTGGAGTCGACGGTGCGGCGCACCCGGGCGCGACTGGTGTTTCTCATCCCCGACCACCACAACCCCACGGGAACGTCCCTGACTCCCGTGGAACGGGCAGCGGTCCGGGAACTCGCCGAACGCACCGGCGTGACGGTGCTCGCCGACGAGACGCTGACGGACCTGGCGCTGTCCGGCCCGCCCGACACGAACCCGCCGTTCGACGGTGACGGGTCCTCGCCCCACCTGATCACCGTGGGATCGACGTCGAAGACGTTCTGGGGCGGCCTGCGCATCGGCTGGATCCGTGCTCACCCGGACGTCGTCGCACGGCTGGTGCGCACCCGGCAGAGCACGGACATCGCGACGGCCGTGATGGAGCAGCTCGTCGCCGCGGACCTCATCGCACGTCGCGACGAGATCCTGCCCGGACGCCTCGACTGGTTCCGTCAGCGCCGGGACTCGCTCGTGGCGGCGCTGCGCGACGCCCTGCCCTGGGACGTGCCGGTGCCCGACGGCGGCCAGTTCGTCTGGGCCCGGCTCGGCCGGCCGGTGGCGCACGCCTTCGCGGCGGCCGCGGCGGCGGAAGGCGTCATGGTCAACTCCGGCCCGACGTTCACCCCGGACGGGTCCTCCCGCGACCGGGTCCGCCTGACCTTTCCCCACACCGCGGACGCCCTCGAGGAAGCGGTCCCGCGCCTGGTGCGCGCCTGGGCCCGGATTCGCTGAGGCGGGGGCCCGGCGACGTGGGCGCCGGCGCTGCGGGCGTCCGCGGGCGCGCCGTCGCGGGTGCGGGCGGGGCGGGCGCGCCGTCAGGCCGCGAGCGCCTCGGACAGGAGCTCCAGGGTGCGCGCCCGACCGGGGGTCGTGTCCAGCGGTTCGTCCTCCCGCGCTCCGGCGACCGGGACGACCATCACCTCGTCCACGTCGTGGAGGTCGGCGAGACGACGCAGTTCGTCCGCCGCCGTCGCGGCGTCGCCGATGAGCCAGCGCTCGGAGAGTCCTTCGATCGTGCGCCCCATGAGGTGGTCCGGGCGGTCGGCCAGGGCCTCCTCGACCGTCTCGACGGGACGCATCGCCCGGCCCGTGCGCATCCGTGCGATGGCGCGCAGCTGTGGCAGCGCGCGTTCGCGGGCCTCGTCGGCGGTGTCCGCGACGACGGCGTTGACCGTCAGGAAGGTGCGTGGGGCGGGATGCGCCGGGCTGGGCGCGTAGTTCTCCCGGTAGAGCCGCACGATCTGTTCCATGCCCTGACCGGCGAAGTGGTTCGCGAAGACGTAGGGGAGGCCGAGCTCTGCGGCGAGACGTGCCGAGTAGTCGCTGGACCCGAGCAGCCAGACGTCCGGCGATCCGGCGGCGGCCGGGGTCGCCCGCACGTCGTAGAGGGTCCCCGAGGTCAGGCGCAGACGCGCACCCTCGGGACCCATCATCGCCAGGATGTCCTTCACGTGCTGGGGGAACTGCTCCACCTCCGCCGTCGGGCCCGACGAGCGCAGCAGTGCCGACACCACCGGGTCGCTGCCGGGTGCCCGGCCGAGACCGAGGTCGATGCGGCCGGGGGCGAGCGCCTCGAGCGCGGCGAACTGCTCGGCGACGACGAGCGGGGCATGGTTCGGCAGCATGACACCGCCGGATCCGACCCGGACGTGTGCCGTCCGTGCGGCCGCGGCCGCGATCATGACCGGCGGCGACGACGCCGCCACACCCGGCATGTTGTGGTGCTCCGCGAACCAGTAGCGCGTCATGCCGAGCCTGTCGGCGAGCGCGACCAGATCGAGCGAGGCGGCGAGCGCCTGGGCGCTGGTCTGGCCGGTGCGGACCGGGACCAGGTCGAGAACGGACAGCTGCGGGGACGTGTGGGTGCTCATCGTCCAGGACAACCGGTCGTGCCGGAGGTGTGTTCCCTGGAGGCGAAACCAGGTCGATTCGATTCGAACCATGCCGTCCCGTGGTCATAGGGTGCAGTCATGGTCAACTACCGGTATCTCGGCAACAGCGGTCTCAAGATCACTGAGATCACGTACGGAAACTGGCTCACCCACGGTTCCCAGGTGGAGAACGACATCGCGACGCAGTGTGTGCGCGCGGCACTCGACGCCGGTATCTCCACGTTCGACACGGCCGACGTGTACGCCAACACGAAGGCGGAGCAGGTCCTCGGCGACGCGCTGAAGGGGGAGCGCCGCGAGTCCCTGGAGATCTTCACCAAGGTCTACTGGCCCACCGGGCCGGGCGGCCCCAACGACACGGGCCTGTCGCGCAAGCACATCATGGAGTCCATCAACGGGTCCCTCACCCGGCTCGGCACGGACTACGTGGACCTCTACCAGGCCCACCGGTACGACACGGAGACGCCGCTCGAGGAGACGATGCAGGCGTTCGCGGACATCGTCCGTCAGGGCAAGGCGCTGTACATCGGTGTCTCCGAGTGGACCGCGGACCAGATCCGTGCGGGCGCGGCGCTCGCGAAGGAACTGGGCTTCCAGCTCATCTCGTCGCAGCCGCAGTACTCGATGCTCTGGCGGGTCATCGAGGACGAGGTGATCCCGGCGTCCCGGGAGAACGGCATCTCGCAGATCGTCTGGTCGCCCATCGCGCAGGGCGTCCTGACCGGGAAGTACGTGCCCGGGCAGGCGCCGCCGGAGGGCTCGCGCGCGACGGACGAGAAGGGCGGGGCCAAGATGATCTCGCGCTTCATGAAGGACGACGTGCTGGCGGCCGTGCAGAACCTGAAGCCGGTCGCCGACGAGCTGGACCTGACGATGGCGCAGCTCGCCGTGGCGTGGGTGCTGCAGAACGACAACGTGGCTGCGGCGCTCGTGGGCGCCTCGCGACCGGAGCAGGTCGCGGAGAACGTCAAGGCGTCCGGCGTCGAGATCCCGGCCGAAGTGATGACGAAGATCGACGACGTGCTGGGCGGCGTCGTGGAGCGTGACCCGGGCCGCACGGCACAGGGCGCACCCCAGCAGCGGGTCGCCTGACGCGACCCGTGCCGGTGCCGCCCGGCGGCCGGTGCCGCCCGGCGGTCTCGGCGCCGGGAGCCCGACGGCGCAGGCCGGCCTGACGGCAGGCCGGCCGGGCCCGCGGAGTGACGAAGCGGCTGCCGACGGGAGAT
>NZ_JAFMPK010000047.1:906175-924258 GCF_017349295.1 Myceligenerans salitolerans | reverse complement strand
TCGTCGGCAGCCGCTTCGTGGTGCCCGGGGTGCCCGCCGGAGGCGGCCCGGGGCGTCAGCTCGGGAAGTGACCGTGCTTTTTGTGGACCGGCCGGGGCAGGCGCGAGCGGCGGATCTGGTAGGAGCGCGAGACCGCGTACATCATCGTTCCGCCCGGCACCTCGCCGAACTTCGCCAGCAGCCGCTTCTTCAGCCCACGCCACATGACGACCGCGTCGATGATGGTCAGGAACAGGAACCCGTACATCCCGACGAACAGCACGATCGTCAGCTCGGCCAGCTGACTCGCCAGGAACGAGCCCAGCAGCATGACGATCGCCACCGGCAGGAAGAACTCTCCGAGGTTCCACCGCGCGTCGACGTGCTCGCGCACGTACGCCTTGACCTGGCCCTGGTCCCGCGGCGGCAGGTGCCGGGCCATCCGCGGGTCGGTCGGGTTCTGCATCGCGGCCATCGCGAGGTCGCGGGCCCTGCGGTCCTTCTCCCGCGCTGCCTGGCGGGCCGCCTTGCGGTCGTCCGGCACCAGCGGTCGCTTGTTCGCCGCCTGTGCGTCCTTGCGCTTCGGCGTGGCGCGGCCCTTGCCCGACGTCGGCTGCTCGGTCACCTCGTCCGGGGCGTCGCCGACCGGGGTCACATCAGAGTTGGTGGACTTGCTGCGGGAGAACACCGAACAATCGTAGTCGGTGTCCGGCCCGCCGCGGGTACCGTGGGCCGCGTGACTGAACCGATCACCTCCTCCACGCCACTCGCCGACGCCACCGCGCTGCGCGAGCGCGTCGCCGAGCTGTTCCCGGCGCTGCGCGCCGATCTCGAGTCGCTCGTACGCATCCCGAGCGTCGCGTTCTCGGGCTTCGACCAGGCCCACGTCGCGGCGTCGGCCGACGCCGTCGCCGCGCTGCTGCGCGACGCCGGCCTGCCCGACGTGCGGATCCTGCGTGCTCCCAAGCCCGACGGGTCCGACGGCGCCCCCGCGGTCGTCGCGCGCCGCCCGGCGCCCGCGGGCGCGCCCACGGTCCTGCTGTACGCACACCACGACGTGCAGCCCCCGGGGGACGCGGCGGCCTGGGACGGCGAGCCGTTCGAGCCCACCCCGGTGGGTGAGCGCCTGTACGGCCGCGGTGCCGCGGACGACAAGGCGGGGCTCGTGGCCCATCTGGGTGCGCTGCGTGCTCTCGGCGAGGACCTCGCCTGCGGCGTCACGGTGTTCGTCGAGGGCGAGGAGGAGGACGGCTCACCGTCGTTCCGCGCGTTCCTGGAGAAGTACCGCGAACTGCTCGCCGCCGACGTGATCGTCGTCGCCGACTCGATGAACTGGAAGATCGGTGTCCCGGCGCTGACCACCTCCCTGCGCGGCCTGGTCGACGGGTACGTCGAGGTCGAGGTCCTGGAGCACGCCGTGCACTCCGGAATGTTCGGCGGCCCCGTGCTCGACGCCCTGACGCTGCTCAGCCGTGTCATCGCGACCCTCCACGACGAGGACGGCACCGTGGCCGTCGAGGGTCTGGTCGCCGCGCCCGAACCCGCCGTCGACTACAGCGAGGAGGACTTCCGTGCGGACTCGTCCCTCCTGCCGGGAGCGGAGCTCGCCGGGACGGGATCGATCGCCGGGCGCCTGTGGTGCAAGCCCGCGCTCGCGGTTCTCGGCATCGACGCGACGCCGGCCGCCACGGCGTCGAACACGATCACGGCGAGCGCCCGGGCGAAGCTGTCGCTGCGGCTCGCGCCCGGACAGGATCCCGGCGCCGCCGCGCAGGCGCTCGAGCGGCACCTTCTGGCGCACGCGCCGTTCGGCGCGAAGGTGACGTGGACCTTGAAGGAGACGGGCAGGCCGTTCCTCGCCCCGGCCGACTCGGCGGCGATGCGCGCCGCGCGGGACGCGTTCGCGGCGGCGTGGGGCACCCAGCCGGTCGACATCGGCGTGGGCGGGTCCATCCCGTTCATCGCGGACCTGCTCGAGGTCTTCCCGGACGCGGCGATCCTGGTCACCGGTGTGGAGGATCCGGACTCGCGGGCGCACGGCGCGAACGAGTCGGTTCACCTCGGTGAGCTGGAGAAGGTGGTCCTGGCGGAGGCGTTGCTCCTGAGCAACGTGGCGACGGGCCTCTGAGCGCGAGCGCCTGCCGCCCGGCTCCGTGACCGCCCGCGCGGGTGCGGAGCCGGGCGGGCACGCGCTGACGCTCCGGCGTCAGGCTTCGACCCGGGTCGGGCCTCGACCGGGCGTCAGGCCTCGACCGGCGTGAGGCTTCGACCGGGGGTCAGGCCTCGACCGGCGTGAGGCTTCGACCGGGGGTCAGGCATCGACCCGCGGGCGGGGTGCGACGTCGACGACGCGCGCCCACGCCGCGACGTCGTCGGGCAGGGCGGGGCTCTCGGGCGGGTTCGCCTGTCCGTGCGCCTGTGCCAGCCCCTCGACCACGACCGACGGTGGGATGCGGTCGTTCGTCAGTGAGTGGAGGAACCGCGTGGCGACGATGCCGCGCGCGCAGAGTTTCTCGCGTCGCGTGAACACCTGCTCCATGTAGAAGCAGCGCTCGTCCCATCCGAGCACCCGGGTGGTGAGCTCGAACGTGTCGAACAGCTTCAGCGAGCGCCGGTACTTCATGGTCGACGCGGCCACGACGGCGCCGAACTTCTTCTCGCGGCCCAGGGCCGCGCCGCCCATCTCGGCGACGTGCCGGAATCGCGCCACGTCCATGAGCTGCAGGTATGAGCCGTTGTTGACGTGCATCAGCAGGTCGAGGTCCTGTGGCAGGACGCGCATGGTGTAGACGGACGGGTCCAGGAGCGAGCGGCCGGGGACGCGCTTGCGGGGGAAGATCCCGGTCCACGCGAGCTGCAACATCCGAGTCATAGGACGGAGGCTATACCCGGCACCGTCAGTACTAGATACTTTGCTGTCCGAGCATGCCGCCCGGCCCGGGCGTCCCGCCGAACCACGGTGCGCCGGCTCCCTCGTACTCGATGACACGGCGCACCGCCTGCGCGACGGCCGGCGTCTCCAGACGGGAGACCAGGTGCAGCGCCATGTCGATCCCGGCGGCCACGCCCGCGGAGGTGACGACGTCGCCGTCGTCCACGAACCTGGCCTCGGTGTCGATCATGACGCTCGGGTCGAGCTTCACCAGTTCGTCGAAGCTGTCCCGGTGCGTCGTGGCCACCCGCCCGGCGAGGAGGCCCGCCGCGGCGAGCGGCAGCGCGCCGGTGCAGACGCCCGCGACCACGGCGGTCCGCCGGCGCATCGCACGCAGCCAGTCCAGGTGGTGGGGCTGGTCGACCAGCTCGCGCGTGCCGATGCCCCCGGGATAGACGAGCAGGTGCAACGGCCCGACGTCGTCGGCCGCGTGGGACGGCACCACGCGCAGGCCGCGGGCGAGCCGGACGCCGTTCCCGTCCCACGAGAACGTCGAGACGGCCGGACGGAGTGCCGAGTGGTCGGCCCAGACCGAGAGCACCTCGAAGGGGCCGACGACGTCGAGCTCCTCCGCGCCGTCGAAGACGAAGATCCCGATCCGCAGCCCGCCGTTGCTGCCCATCGCATCCCGCTCCCTCGTCGGAGTTCCGTGGCCGCCGGCCGTCCGGCGGCCTGTTGTGCGCCCCCGATCAGATCCCGGGCAGTGCCAGCATCTGGTCGAGTGCCACCCGTGCCCAGTGCGCGTCGTCGGCGTCCACCACGATCCGGTTCACCATCCGGCCGGCGGCCAGCGACTCCATCGCCCACACCAGGTGCGGGAGGTCGATCCGATTCATAGTGGAGCAGAAGCACACGGTCTTGTCGAGATAGTGGACCTGCAGGTCCGGGTGCTCGCGCGCCACACGCCGGACCAGGTTGAGCTCGGTACCCACGGCCCACGACGAGCCGGGCTCGGCCGCGTCCAGCTTCTTGATGATGTACTCCGTCGAGCCGACGTAGTCGGCGGCCGTGACCACCTCGTGCTTGCACTCGGGGTGCACCAGCACGTTGACGCCGGGAACCTGGGCACGGATGTCCGTGACGTTCTGCTCCGAGAACCGGCCGTGCACCGAGCAGTGGCCACGCCACAGGATCATCCGTGCGTCGTCGAGCTCCTGGGCCGTCAGGCCCCCGTCGGGCTTGCGCGGGTCGAAGACGACGCAGTCGTCCAGCGACAGGCCCAGCTTCTGCACCGCGGTGTTGCGCCCGAGGTGCTGGTCCGGAAGGAACAGCACCTTGCCCGTTCCCTCCACGCCCCTGGTGCCACCGACCTGGTCGAACGCCCAGCGCAGCGCCACCTCGGCGTTCGACGACGTGCACACCGTGCCGCCGTGCCGTCCGGTGAACGCCTTGATCGCGGCGGAGGAGTTCATGTACGTCACGGGGATCGTGTCCCCGGCCACGCCCAGGTCCTGCAGGACGGCCCAGGCCTCCTCGACCTGGCCGATCTCCGCCATGTCGGCCATGGAGCAGCCCGCCGCCAGGTCCGGCAGCACGACCTGCTGCGCGTCCGAGGTGAGGATGTCCGCGCTCTCCGCCATGAAATGCACACCGCAGAAGACGATGTACTCCGCCTCCGGGCGGGCCGCCGCCTCGCGCGCGAGCTTGAACGAGTCGCCGGTGACGTCGGCGAAGTCGATGACCTCGTCGCGCTGGTAGTGGTGACCGAGGACGAACGCCCTCTGGCCGAGGGCGGCGCGCGCCGCCCGGGCGCGCTCGACGAGATCGGGGTCGCTCGGCGCCGGCAGGTCACCGGGACACTCGACACCGCGCTCCGAGCTCAGGTCGCGCCCCTGTCCCAGCAGCAGGAGCGGGGACGGCGCAGGCTCGCGGAAGTTCTCCAGCAGGGTGCTCACGAAACCATGGTGACACACCGCATCGGGGCGCCCAGGTGCTCATCCACAGGCCGCTCGCGGGTGCGGGCGGTGGTCCGTCCGAGGACGTCCGGCGGCCCGGCTCCGCGCCCGCCGCGACGTTCCCGCCGCCGCCGAGCGCGCGCGGACCGGCCCGGACGAGACGCTAGCCTCGGGGTATGCGTGTGGTCGTGGTGGCACAGGACGACGGTGTGGCCCGCCGGCTGGCGTCCGCGTGGCGAGAGGCAGTGCCCGGGGTCGCCGCCGAACCGTTCGGCGTCGGCCTCGCGCCACCGGCGTCTCCCGAGGCACCCGCCACGGTCGCCGGAGCACCGCTCGCAGGCGCCTCCGTGCCCGACGGCGGTTCGGCGGCCGGGGGAGCGGGCACCGGCACCGGGGGCGGCGCCCTCCTTGGTGACGGCCCCGCGCACCCCGGCTCCTCCTCCCGGCCCGTGGTCGTCGCCGGCACACGCCTCACGGTCGGTGCGCCGCCGCCCGAGGCGCCTGGTCCCCCGGTGCCGCGTTCCGCGCTCCCGAGCTCCGACGCCGGCGCCCTGTCCGCGCTGGCCGCGGCCTGTGACGTCGTCGTCGCGTGGGTGGCGGTGCTCGACGCCGGGGCACTGCGTGCCGGGCCCGTCGCCGAGGCGGCCGCGGCGGCGGCACCCCACGCGGTCCCGGTCGTCGCGCTCGCGGACCGGGTCGAGGTCAGCCGTCGCGAGCTCGCCGCAGCCGCCGTGAGCGGCGCCCACGAGGTGCACGACGACGACGTCGGCCGCGTCGCGCGGTCCTGGACGCCGGGATGGGCGTGACGCCCGTCACGGAGTCATCGACGGTGCGGGCGTAGGATCGGGAACAGAACCCGGTGGACCGGTGTTGCGAACCGACGAGAAGACCGCCAAGGCAGCGCGACGCGTGCCAGAGCAGGAGCTGGAGCCAAGATGACCGAGACCGCCTCCGAAATCGCCACCCACGGCGTCAACCTCACCGACTTCGCGGCCGACAAGGTACGCAGCCTGCTCGAGCAGGAGGGGCGCGACGACCTTCGTCTTCGTGTCGCGGTGCAGCCCGGCGGCTGTTCCGGGCTGATCTACCAGCTGTACTTCGACGAGCGCCTGCTCGAGGCGGACACCCTGCGCGACTTCGGTGGCGTCGAGGTCGTCGTCGACAAGATGAGCGTTCCCTACCTCGAGGGCGCCACCATCGACTTCGCGGACACCATCGAGAAGCAGGGCTTCACGATCGACAACCCGAACGCCGGCAGCGCCTGCGCGTGCGGCGGGTCGTTCAGCTGATCTTCCCCACGACGGCGGTCGCCGGTCCCTCACGGACCGGGCGGCCGCCGTCGTCGTCTGCACGGCACGCCGGCGCCGCCGCGACGACTCGCGCGCACCGCCGGTGTCCGCTTGGCCAGGCGAGCGGCCGGCCGGCCGCAGGGTGATCGGTGGCGCGAACAGCCGGCCCCACGGCAACGGACCGATCACCCGGGGAGCGAGTGATCGCACCGGACCGACGACGTCGGTCAGGGAGGATGGGCGGTATGGAGAGTTCCCCGCCGGCCCGTGTCCACCTCGACAACGGGGGCCGGGCGCCCTGGCACCCGCTCGCCCGCGAGGCGTTCCTCCAGGCGCTCGACGACGGCTGGGCCGACCCACGGCGCCTGCACGCCGAGGGTCGCCGGGCGGCGCGGCTGGTGGACGGGTCCCGCGAGGCGGTGGCCGCCGTGCTCGGCGTGCGCACCGAGGAGGTCCGCTTCACGCACAGCCACACGACCGCCCTCCACCGCGCGATCACGGCCGGCACGACGGCCCGGCGTCGTCGAGGGCACCGGATCGTCGTCGGTGCGACCGAACGCGCGGCGGTGCTGCACGCCGCCGATTCCGCGGGGGAGCGCGAGACCGTCCCCGCCGACCGGCTCGGCCGCGCGGACGCCGGCGTCTTCGGCGAGGCCGTGAGCCGTGCCGGGGTCGCACTGGCCGCACTCCAGCACGCGAACGGAGAGGTCGGCACCGTCCAGCCGATCGAGCGGGTGCACGAGGCCGCCCGTGCGGCCGGGGTTCCGCTGCTCGTCGACGCCGGGGCGAGCCTCGGTCACGTGCGCGTGCCCGAGACGTGGGACCTGTTGGCGGCCGACCCGGCCGACTGGGGCGGCCCGGCCGGCGTCGGCGTCCTGGCCGCGAGAGGACACGTGCGGCTGCCGGGAACCGGACCCGAGGACCCCGAGCCGTGGGCGCCCGGCGGGGTGAGCGTGCCGGCGGCCTTCGCCGCGGCCGTCGCCCTGGAGGCGGTGCAGGCCGACCTCGCCGCGGCCGACGCCCGCCGCCGTGAGCTGGTGGACCGGATCCGCGCGCGCGTCGCGGACGTCCCGGACGTCGAGGTCGTGGGCGACCCCGACGTCCGCCTTCCGCACGTGGTCACGTTCTCCTTCCTCTACGTCGACGGCGAGGCGCTCGTCACGGAGCTGGACCGGCACGGGTTCGCGGTCGGCTCCGGCTCGGCCTGCACGGCGAGCACCCTCGAGCCGTCGCACGTCCTCGCCGCCATGGGTGTGCTCACGCACGGCAACGTCCGGATCGCGCTCGACCGGACCACGTCGGCCGAGGACGTCGGGCGATTCCTCGCCGTGCTGCCGCAGGCGGTGGCGAAGGTCCGGGAGACCCTGGGGGTGCGAGGGCTGTGAGCGCACCACGGGAGGGAGCGCCCGACGGCGCGGGAACCGCACCGGACCCGGCGCAGGGCCCGGCCGAGGTCGTCGACGCGCGAGGCCTTCGTTGTCCGCTGCCCGTGATCCGGCTGGCCGCGCGGGCGAAGGATCTCGCCGGTGGGACCGAGGTCTCGGTGGTCTCGACCGATCCCGCGGCGCAGCACGACGTGCCGGCGTGGGCGCGGATGCGAGGACACGAGACGGTCGCCGTCACCAAGGTCTCCGGGGACTGGACGATCACCGTGCGGCTACGACGTTCTGACACGTGAAGCATGTGTGTCCGAACGGCGAGGGCTGAGGCCGTGGAGTGCGTGACTCGTCACACTTGCCCCGGGCGCTGTGGGTCATCGCGAGCACCCGCGGCGCGCTAGGCTGCCACCTATCAGATGGTTCTGCGTGGAGCCCGGGTGCACGTTGTGGTCGTGCGCCGGTACGCACCGCCGGACGAGACGTGAAAGGCCACCCTTGCACTCGAAGCCCTCGACCCGCACCAGGCGGGCCGCTCTGCGTGCGTCGGCACTCGCCGTCGTCGTCGCGGGGCTGGCCACCGGTTGCGCCAGTGAAACCGTCCAGCGCGGTTATCTCCCCGGCTATGAGGACGGGGAGGTGACGAACCAGACCGCCGACATCACCCAGTTGTGGGTGGGCTCGTGGGTGGCGGCCCTCGCCGTGGGCCTGATCACGTGGGGCCTGATCCTGTGGTGCATCGCCGCCTACCGCAAGCGCCGTGACGACCACCGGCTGCCCGTGCAGACCCGGTACCACATGCCGCTCGAGATCATGTACACCGTGCTGCCCACCCTGATGGTGCTCGCGCTGTTCTGGCACACGGACCGTGTCATGACGACGATCACCGAGCCCGAGGACGAGCCCGACGTGCGCATCGGCGTCATCGGCAAGCAGTGGAGCTGGGACTTCAACTACCTCGACGAGGGCGTCTACGAGTACGGCGAGCACGTGGCCGACCCGGGCGGCGTGACCCGGGACAAGCTGCTCGACGCCGAGCCGGGCACCGACGTCGACGCGCCCACGCTGTACCTGCCCGTGGGCCAGACGGTCGAGTTCCAGCTCGACTCGCGGGACGTGAACCACTCCTTCTGGATCCCCGCGTTCCTCTACAAGGAGGACCTGATCCCGCACCACACCAACTACTACCAAGTGACCCCTGAGCGCGAGGGCACGTACGCCGGCAAGTGCGCCGAGCTCTGCGGCGAGTTCCACTCGGGCATGCTCTTCAACGTCAAGGTCGTCTCCCAGGAGGAGTTCGACGCGCACATGGAAGAGTTGCGTGCCGCGGGCCAGGTCGGCGAGCTCGGTCTCGACCTCGTCCGCGAGCAGGGTCCCATCGACGCCGAGGAGGCTGAGCACTGATGGCCACCGCAACCCACGCGGACGTGGTCCCCGGTCTGCGCGAGGACCGGCAGTCCTTCGGCAAGGTCGTGGTCAGCTGGATCACGTCCACCGACCACAAGACGATCGGGTACATGTACCTGATGACGTCGTTCCTGTTCTTCTGCCTCGGCGGCCTGATGGCGCTCGTCATCCGCGCCGAGCTGTACGAACCGGGAATCCAGCTGGTGCAGAGCAAGGAGCAGTACAACCAGCTCTTCACGATGCACGGCACGATCATGCTGCTGCTGTTCGCCACCCCGCTGTTCGCGGGCTTCGCGAACGTCATCATGCCGCTGCAGATCGGTGCGCCCGACGTCGCGTTCCCGCGGCTGAACATGTTCTCCTACTGGCTGTTCCTGTTCGGTGGCCTCATCGCCTCGGCAGGCTTTCTCACGCCGCAGGGCGCGGCATCGTTCGGCTGGTTCGCCTACACGCCGTTGTCGTCCACGACGTTCAGTCCAGGCCTCGGCGGAGACCTGTGGGTCTTCGGTCTCGCACTTGCCGGATTCGGCACCATTCTCGGTGCGGTCAACTTCATCACCACGATCATCACGATGCGTGCGCCCGGCATGACGATGTTCCGCATGCCGATCTTCACCTGGAACACGCTGATCACCAGCCTCCTGGTGCTGATGGCGTTCCCGCCGCTCGCCGCGGCGCTGTTCGCGCTCGGCGCCGACCGCCGGCTCGGGGCCCAGGTGTTCAACCCGGAGAACGGCGGCGCGCTGCTCTGGCAGCACCTGTTCTGGTTCTTCGGGCATCCCGAGGTGTACATCATCGCGCTGCCGTTCTTCGGCATCGTGTCGGAGGTCCTCCCGGTCTTCTCCCGCAAGCCGATCTTCGGCTACGTCGGCCTGGTCTACGCGACGATCGCGATCGCCGCCCTGTCGGTGACGGTGTGGGCCCACCACATGTACGTGACCGGTGCGGTGCTGCTGCCGTTCTTCGCGTTCATGACGATGCTGATCGCGGTACCGACCGGCGTGAAGTTCTTCAACTGGATCGGCACGATGTGGCGAGGAAAACTCACGTTCGAGACCCCGATGCTGTGGAGCATCGGGTTCCTCGTGACCTTCCTCTTCGGTGGCCTGACCGGCATCATCCTGGCGAGCCCGGCGCTGGACTTCTCCCTGTCCGACTCGTACTTCGTCGTGGCCCACTTCCACTACGTGGTGTTCGGCACCGTCGTTTTCGCGATGTTCGCGGGCTTCTACTTCTGGTGGCCCAAGATGACCGGCAAGATGCTCTCCGAGCGTCTCGGGAAGCTGCACTTCTGGCTGCTGTTCGTCGGCTTCCACATGACCTTCCTCATCCAGCACTGGCTGGGTGTCTGGGGCATGCCGCGCCGTTACGCGGACTACATGCCGGAGGAAGGCTTCACGATCGCCAACCAGGTGTCCACGATCGGGGCGTTCATCCTCGCGGCCTCGACGCTGCCGTTCCTCTGGAACGTGTACACGACGGCGCGCAACGCGCCGAAGGTCACGGTGGACGACCCGTGGGGCTACGGCCGTTCGCTGGAGTGGGCCACGGCCTGCCCGGTGCCCCGCCACAACTTCACGTCGCTGCCCCGCATCCGCAGCGAGTCGCCGGCGTTCGACCTGCACCACCCCGAGGTCGTGGCGATGGAGCACCCGGAGTACGACCGCGGTGTACTGACGAACATCTACGGCGAGGCCGACCGCCGCGGCCAGGACGTCCAGGCGCAGGAGCGCAAGCTGTCCGGCACCGACGAGCCCGCGCAGAGCTCGACGATCGTCGCCGACGACCGTGACGAGGAGGACCGCAAGTGAAGATCGAGACCAGGCTGTTCATCGCCGGGGCGCCCCTGTTCCTCCTGGCCGCCGCGGTCTACGGGTTCTGGACCTACAACACGTCCGAGGGCTGGGAGCCCGTCGGCACGCTGTGCATCCTCCTCGTGGGTGCCATGGTCTTCATGGTCGGCTTCTACCTGATGCTCACCGCGAAGCGGATCGACGAGCGTCCGGAGGACCAGGTGGACGCCGAGATCGCGGACGGCGCCGGGGACCAGGGCGTGTTCGCCCCGTGGAGCTGGTGGCCGCTGGCCATCGCCGGCTCGTCCGCGCTCGCCTTCCTCGGCATGGCCGTGGGCTGGTGGATCCTCGGCATCGCGATCCCGTTCGGCATCATCGCGCTGGTGGGATGGGTCTTCGAGTTCTCTCGCGGCCAGCACGCACACTGAGGCGGCTCGCCTTCCCGACGACGGAACCCCCATGGGCCCGCGGGCTCATGGGGGTTCCGTCGTGCTCGCCGGGAGGCGTCTACGCCGCCACCTCGATCCAGCGGCCGAGGGCCCGCTGGGTGGCGCCCGTGTCGATCGACCGGGCGGCATGGGTGAGACCGGCCGACAGGCGGTCGGTCAGCGAGCCCGACGCCGTACCCTCCAGCGTGCCGTCCGCCACCAGGGCGGCCGCCGCGTTGAGCAGGACGGTCTCGCGGACCGGGCCCTGGTCCTCGCCCGAGAACACCCGGCGGGCGACCTCGGCGTTGTAGGCGGCGTCCGCCCCCCGCAGATCCTCCACCTTGATACGGGTCATACCCAGGTCGGCCGCCGCATCCAGGCGCTGTTCGGCGACCTTCCCGTCGCGGACCTCCCAGATCGTCGTACCGGCGGTGGCGGCCAGTTCGTCGAGGCCTTCGTCGCCGCGGAAGACGAGGGCGTTCGTGCCACGCTCGGCGAACACCCCGGCCATGAGCGGCGCCATGCGGGCGTCGGCGCAACCGACCGCGGTCGCCCGTGGCTGGGCGGGGTTCGTCAGCGGACCCAGGAAGTTGAACGCCGTGGGGACGCCCAGCTCCTTGCGGGCCACGCCGGCATGCCGCATCGACGGGTGGAACACCATCGCGAAGCAGAAGGTGATGCCCGCCTCCTGGGCGATCCGTGCCACCCGCTCGGGCGTGTGGTCCAGGCGGATGCCGAGCTGCTCCAGCACGTCGGCCGCGCCCGACGACGACGTCGCCGCCCGGTTGCCGTGCTTCACCACCCGGATGCCGCAGCCGGCGAGCACCACGGCCGCCATCGTGGAGATGTTCACCGTGTGGGCACGGTCACCACCGGTGCCCACGAGGTCCACCGTCGGCCCGGGGACGTCGATGCGGGTGGCGTGCGCGAGCATGGACTCCACGAGCCCGCCGAGCTCGTCGACGGTCTCGCCCTTGACACGCAGCGCCACGAGGAAACCGGCGAGCTGCACCGGCGAGACCTCACCGGTCATCACCTGGTCCATCGCCCAGGCCGCCCGCTCCTTGCCCAGGTCCTCGCCGGCCATCAGGGAGGTCAGCAGGCTCGCCATCGTCGGTTCGCCGCTCGCTGCGGTGGTCACGCTCTCGGTCACCTTGCTCGTCGTCGTGGTGGTCGTCGGTCCGGGCGTCGCGCCGGTCATCCTGCTGGCCGGGCTCACAGCAGGTTCGCCACGGCGGCCTGCACGGCGATGGGGTCGAGCGGACGGCTCACGGTCCCGTCGGCCTGCGACCACGACGCCAGCCACGAGTCCTGCGGCCGCCCCGTGAGCACGAGGACCGGCGGGCAGTCGTAGAGCTCGTTCTTCAGCTGACGGCACACCCCCATGCCGCCCGTCTTGTCCGCCTCGCCGTCCAGCACGAGCAGATCCCACTGGCCGGAGTCGGCCGCGTCGACGACGGCGGCCGCGGTGGCGACCTCGTGCCAGACGATCTGGGGCGCGTCGGCGGAGATCCGCGGGCCGACGGCGAGACGCACCTGCTCGCGCACGCTGCGGTCGTCGCTGTACAGCAGGATTCGCGGAGCCGGGCCGGACGGCGTCGTGCGGCCCGGCGTCGTCGCGGACGCGGGGGAGGGAACTGTGGTCACGTCAGTCATCGAAGGGCATCCTCTCGCGGGTCAGGTCCCCCGGCATCGTGGCACATCGGATGCCCCGTTGGCAGGGTGGTCCGGGGACGTTTTCATGGCACTGTGGCGCTCGGCGTCATCAAGCGACGGCTTTGTGACATTCTTCGCGTGCTCGGCGGCCTGCTCGGTCATCACCGGTGGTTCATGTCAGCCATAATGGCTGACGTGTCGACCGCAACGGCTGCAGCCACTCATACCCACCAGCACGTGACAGTGAACCGTCCGAACCCCGTGTCGGTCGGGACCATCGTCTGGCTCGCCAGCGAACTCATGTTCTTCGCGGCGCTGTTCGCGATGTACTTCACGGTGCGGCAGGTGATGCCGGCCGAGGAATGGGCGGCGCAGACCGACCACCTGAACATTCCCTTCGCCGCGATCAACACCACGGTCCTCGTGCTCTCCTCGGTGACGTGCCAGATGGGTGTGCTCGCCGCCGAGCGCTTCCAGCCGCGGCGCAGGGGCAGCATCTGGGCCTTCTGGTCCTGGGGCATGCACGAGTGGATGGCGCTGACCTATCTCATGGGCGCTTTCTTCATCGGCGGCCAGGTCCTGGAGTACGCGGAGCTGGTGCACGCGGGCCTGACCATCTCGTCCAGCCCGTACGGCTCGGTCTTCTACCTGACCACCGGCTTCCACGGGCTCCACGTGGTGGGCGGCCTGATCGCCTTCCTGTTCCTGCTCGGCCGTTCGTTCGCCGCTCGACGCTTCGGGCACCACGAGGCCACCACCGCGATCGTCGTGTCGTACTACTGGCACTTCGTCGACGTGGTGTGGATCGCGCTGTTCTTCGTGATCTACATCCTGCAGTAGGCCTGGTCGCCCTCCGGTCGCGGCAGCGCCGACACGGCATGTCACATTCCGAGCCGGCAGGGCGTCACAAGAGAAGATGCAAGTACTCACGCACGAGACGAGGATCAATCCGTGAAGGCACTCGCCGCCCGCAGGCATCACCGGCTGGCGCCGGTCGTGCTCCTGCTGATGGCGCTGCTGGTCACCGGCGGCGTGTACGCCGCTCTGGCGCCGACTGAGGCGCAGGCAGAGACCGTCAGCACCGAGGACATCGAGACGGGCAAGAAGCTCTTCCAGGCGAACTGCGCCACCTGCCACGGCCCGAACGCCGAAGGCACCGAAGGCGTGCCCTCCCTGGTGGGCGTCGGCGCCGCCGCCGTGGACTTCCAGGTGTCGACCGGCCGGATGCCGATGCAGGCGAACGGCCCGCAGGCGATGGCGAAGCCGCCGCAGTTCGGCCCCGAGCAGACCGCCGCGCTGGCCGCCTACGTCTCCTCGCTCGGCCCGGGCCCCGCGATCCCCACGGACGAGCAGGTCGACGCCGAGCTCGGTGACGCCGCGAACGGCGCCGCGCTGTTCCGCACCAACTGCGCCATGTGCCACAACGCCATCGGTGCCGGCGGCGCGCTCAGCGAGGGCAAGTTCGCCCCGGCGCTGTTCGACACCAGCGAGCGGAACATCTACCAGGCGATGCAGACCGGCCCGCAGTCGATGCCGGTCTTCAACGACGCCAACATCACCCCCGACGAGAAGCGCGACATCATCGCCTTCCTGGTCGAGCAGCGCGACGGTTCCGCCGGTGGTGCCTCGCTCGGCTCCCTCGGCCCGGTCAGCGAGGGCGTGTGGGCCTGGGCGGTCGGCCTCGGCCTGCTGATCGGCGCGGCAGTCTGGATCGGAGCGAAGTCCTCGTGAGCGACATGAACCACCCCAACGACGCCTCCACCGAGGTGACGGCCGCCGACGGCGCGGGCACCGAGGTCGCCCGTTCGGACACGTTCACCGACCCGGGCGTGCCCGCGCACAAGCCGCGTCTGTCCGACCTCGACCCGAAGTCGGCGAAGCGCAACGAACGCCTCGTGACCTTCCTGTTCGTCGTGTCCTGTCTCGGAGCGGTCGGCACCCTCGTCGCCTACGTGGCGGTGCCGCCGGAAGGAACCACCGAGAGCGTGCGGCTCTCGACGCTGCTGCTCGGTGTCGGCATGGCCGTTTCCCTGCTGGGTATCGGTATCGCCGGCATCCACTGGGCCAAGGCCCTGATGGGTGACGCCGAGATGGTGCAGGACCGGCACCCGATCCGCAGCTCCGACGCCGTCCGCGCCGACGCGGTGCGCGACCTCGACGAGGGAATGCAGGACTCAGGCGTCGTCGGTCGCCGTGGCCTGCTCAAGGGTGCCGCGCTCTCGGCGCTGGCGCTCTTCCCCCTGACCATCGCCGTGCCGCTGATCGGCTCCGTGGGCGGCGACTGGAACGTGTCGAAGTTCAAGCACACGATGTGGAAGAAGGGCACCCGCCTCGCGCTCGACCCGTCGGGCCGCCCCATCAAGGCCAGCGACGTGAACATCGGCTCGGCCTTCCACGTGATCCCGGAGACCACGGAGGAGTACCGTGAGACCCACGAGTGGATCACCGAGAAGTCCAAGGCAGTGGTTCTCATGGTGCGGGTACGCCCGGAGGAGCTGAGGTCGGACCAGTCGCCCGAGGGCGAGCAGTGGTCGTACGACGGCATCGTGGCCTACTCGAAGATCTGCACGCACGTCGGCTGCCCCGTGGCGCTGTACGAGCAGCAGACCCATCACCTGCTGTGCCCCTGCCACCAGTCCACGTTCGACGTGGCCGACAGCGCGAAGGTGGTGTTCGGCCCGGCGAAGCGTCCGCTGCCGCAGCTGCCGATCACCGTCGACGACGAGGGCTACCTCGTGGCACAGGACGACTTCGCCGAGCCCATCGGCCCGAGCTTCTGGGAGCGTCTGAAGTGAGCACCGCACACGACACCACGACGGCCGGGGCGGCTGCCGAGCCGACGACGCGCGTCGGCAAGGCGGCGGACTATCTCGACCAGCGCACCAGCATCGGTGTGGCGGTCAAGGAGTTCGCGCGCAAGGTCTTCCCGGACCACTGGTCGTTCATGCTCGGTGAGATCGCGCTGTTCAGCTTTGTCGCGCTGCTCATCTCGGGCGTGTTCCTGACCATGTTCTTCGAGCCTTCGATGGCACTCACGGAGTACCACGGCGAGCACCCGGCCTCGGCGCACGGCCAGACGATGTCGGTGGCGTACGCGTCGACCCTCGAGATGTCCTTCGAGGTGCGCGGCGGCCTCCTGATGCGCCAGATCCACCACTGGTCGGCGTTGATCTTCATGGCGGCGATCGTCGTGCACATGATGCGCGTCTTCTTCACCGGCGCCTTCCGCAAGCCGCGCGAGCTGAACTGGCTCGTCGGGTTCACCCTGCTGATCCTCGGCATGGCCGCCGGCTTCTCCGGCTACTCGCTGCCCGACGACGTGCTGTCGGGCAACGGTCTGCGCATCACCGACGGTGTGGTGAAGTCGATCCCGGTGATCGGCTCCTACATGTCGTACATGATCTTCGGTGGTGAGTTCCCGGGCGAGCACATCATCCCGCGCCTGTTCACGGTGCACATCCTCATCGTTCCGGCGCTGATCGTCGCGCTCATCGCGCTGCACCTGTTCCTGATGGTGCTGCACAAGCACACGCAGTTCCCGGGCGGTGGCCGCACCGACAAGAACGTCGTGGGTTACCCGGCCCTCCCGGTCTACGTGGCGAAGATGACCGGCAACTTCTTCATCGTCTTCGGTGTGCTGGCCCTCATGGGCGCCACGATGGCGATCAACAACGTCTGGAACTACGGACCGTACGACCCGTCGCCGGTGTCGGCCGGCGCCCAGCCCGACTGGTACATGCTGTTCCTCGAGGGATCGCTACGACTCATGCCGGGGCAGGGCACGGAGTGGGAGATCTTCGGCTACACGCTGTCGTGGAACATCCTGGTGCCGGCGGTCATCGTGCCGGGCATCCTGTTCACGTTCCTCATCGTGTACCCGTTCGTCGAGGCGCGGGTCACCGGCGACAAGCGGGAGCACCACGTGCTCGACCGCCCGCGCAACGTCCCGGTGCGTACGGCCCTCGGCGTCGCCTTCCTCGCGGACTTCATCCTGCTGGCGGCCGCGGGCTCGAACGACCTCATCGCCACCCATTTCGGGATGTCGATCAACCAGATCACCTGGGTGTTCCGCATCCTCTTCTTCGTGCTGCCGGTGGTGGCGTTCGTGGTCACCAAGCGGATCTGCCTCGGCCTGCAGCGCAAGGACCGGGAGCTGGTGCTGCACGGCAACGAGTCCGGGCGCGTCGTACGGTACGCCAACGGCGAGTACGTCGAGGTCCACACCCCGCTGGACGACCAGGAGCGCTGGCTGCGCGTCAACTACGACTCGCCGGCGCCGCTGGAGGTCGAGCCGAAGATGGATGCTCGCGGCGTCAAGCGCAAGGGCTACGGCGCGGACAAGCGCTGGCAGCGTCTGTCCCGGTTCTTCTACGAGGACCGCGTGGAGCCCGTGACGCCGGCGGAGTTCGCCGCGGCGCACGCCCACGGTGACCACGAGGCGATCGAGGCCGGTGGGCGCCAGGCCATGCCTGCCGCTGTCGGTACCGGCCGCACGGACGGCACAGACTCGCAGGAGCACTGAGCGACCTGCGGAAACAAGCGATGGCCCGGCCCCTCACCCGTTCGCGCGGGCGAGGAGTCGGGTCATCGTCGTCTCATCGAGGAGGAACTACGCACAATGGCTGAGTACAAGCTCCCTGACCTGAGCTACGACTACGGCGCCCTGGAGCCGCACATCTCGGCGAAGGTGATGGAGCTGCACCACTCCAAGCACCACGCGACGTACGTCAAGGTCGCCAACGAGACGCTGGAGAAGCTCGCCGAGGCGCGCGACAAGGGTGACCTGGGCTCGATCAACCAGCTCGAGAAGAACCTCGCGTTCAATCTCGGCGGCCACGTCAACCACTCCGCCTTCTGGACGAACATGTCCCCCGAGGGGGGCGGTGAGCCGACCGGTGAGATCGGTACCGCGATCGACGAGCACTTCGGCTCGTTCGAGAAGTTCAAGGCCCACTTCACGGCCGTCGCGACGACCGTGCAGGGTTCTGGCTGGGCCATCCTGGCGTGGGACTCCATCGGCGAGAAGCTCGTCGTCGTCCAGCTCTTCGACCAGCAGGGCAACATCCCGATGGGCCTGACGCCCATCGTGCTGCTCGACTGCTGGGAGCACGCCTACTACCTGGACTACCTGAACGTCCGCCCGGACTACATCAAGGCCTGGTGGAACATCGTCAACTGGGCCGACGCCTCCGAGCGGCTGGCTCGCGCGAAGGCTCAGACGTCCGGCCTGATCGTCCCGACGGTCTGATCCGGGCGTAGCAGGCAGAGGGTCGCGCCTCGTCGCGACCCGGGCCACGACGACGGCGGTCCGTGCCCTTTCCGCGGTGA
>NZ_JAFMPK010000047.1:849196-906160 GCF_017349295.1 Myceligenerans salitolerans | reverse complement strand
GGGGCACGGACCGCCGTCGTCGGCGCCTCCGCCGGGGCAGGCGTCAGTCGTCGAGGCCCAGGGCGAAGGCCTGCTCGAGGTCCTTGCTGGAGTAGGCGCGGAAGGCGATGAGGGTCTCGGTGCGGGTCACGCCCGGCACCTTGTTCACGGCGTCGGACACCACCCCGGCGAGCTCCTCGTGCTCGTGCACGCGCACGATGGCGACGAGGTCGACCTTGCCCGTCACGGAGAAGACCTCCGTGACGCCGGGGATGTCGGTGACGGCCTCGGCGACCTCGGGGATGCGGGAGGTCTCGGCGTCGATGAGGACGATCGCGGTCAGCATGGCGCCATCGTAATCACCTCACCGTGAGCTCACGACGACGCCGGGCCCGGGGAAGGCCAGGTCCCGCGTGGAGCGTTCCGGGGAGGAGTCCTTGCGGCGGCTGCGTCGTCGCACGTGGACTCCTGGCGCCCGGATTGGCACGATGGGGTCTGTGAGCTGGAACCTGATCGGGTGGCGTGACGGACGCGGAGGTACGGCATGAGTGATGTCACGGAACGCACGTCGTCACGGGCGAAGGAACTGCTCGGTCTGGTGCGTGGTCAGGGTCGCATCGAGGTCAGCGAGTCGGCGCGGCTGCTCGGTGTGTCGCAGGAGACGGTGCGCCGCGAACTGCGCAAGCTCGAGGCGCAGGGCCTGATCCGGCGCAGCTACGGCCTGGCCTTCCCGGTGGAGTCGAGCACCTTTGAGACGGCCCTCGCGGAACGCACCCAGAACTTCCCGGAGGAGAAGGCCCGCATCGCGGAGGAGGCAGCCCGGCGCGTCGGCGAGGCCCGGACGATCTTCATCGACGAGGGCTTCCAGTCGCTGCTGCTCGCTCGTGCGCTGCCCGACGACCACGATCTGACGGTCGTGACCACCTCGCTGCCGATCGCCTCGGAACTCTCCAGCCGTGACAACCTTCAGGTGATCATCGTCGGGGGGCGGGTGCGAGGCAACACACTGGGTGTCGTCGACGGCTGGGCGACGGACATGCTGCGGGGCTTCCGTATGGACCTGGCCTTCATCGGCGCCAACGGCGTGACGGTGTCCGACGGCCTGACGACGCCCGACCCTGCCGTGGCCCACGTGAAGGCCGCGGCCATCGCCTCGAGCCACCGGAAGGTCTTCGTGGGAGCGCACCACAAGTTCGGCGTGACGAGCTTCGTGCGTTTCGCCGAGCTGACGGACTTCGAAGTGGTCATCACCGGTGTGGAGCTGCCCGCTGCCCGGGCCCGCGTCTTCAGCGAGGCGGGCGCGCACGTCGTCCAGGTCTGAGGCGTCGGCCGAAGACCCGACCGGACTGCGCGCCACCATGCGACACCGGCCGGGGCCGAGGCGTGGGCGATCACGACGTTCGGCGAGACGTCCCTGGGCGGTAAAAGTGTGCCAAGCGCGGAGCGCCGCGGTCCGCGTCGAGACCTTGGCGTGACGTGCATGTGATCTCGGCGTGACCTCGATGCTGACCGGTTCGGGCGCCGCCGCTTCCGGTTCGTGGGCGTTCTCCGTGTGCGATTGTGCGATCCGGCCGCATGATTCCGGTGCCGTTGTGTGATACCGGTCACGCCGTGACCGTAGCTGGTGCCCGTTCTCGCAAGGACGCTGACCGATTCACTATGCCGTCCGTTGACCGTGGTGCGGGGCGGGCCCAGCATGACCGTGTTGACCCAGGGAAGTGCCGTGAGGGCGCGACCCATGACGGCGCACAGCGGGCCCGCGGCACCGGGTGGACCGGGAGACACGGCACACGACCAGGCGGTACCCGAGGACGTCGTCACGACACGCAACGACGAGGAGAAGAGCGATGACGCTCAGGACGAGGATGCGCCGGGCCACGGTCCCGGCGGTACTGGCAGCCGGTGCGCTGGTGGTGGCGGGCTGCTCCGGCGCCGGTGGTGGCGGGGGCACGAGCGACGGCGGGGACGGCCCGGTCGAGCTGACGCTCGCGACCGTGAACAACCCGCAGATGAAGGACATGGAGGAGCTCAAGGGCGAATTCGAGGAGGCTCACCCCGACATCACGGTGAACTTCGTGCAGATGGAGGAGAACGATCTGCGCGACGCCGTGACCAAGGACATCGCCACCGGTGGCGGCCAGTACGACATCGTGACGATCGGTTCCTACGAGGTGCCGATCTGGGCCCAGAACGAGTGGCTGACCGACCTGACGGAGCCGCTGACCTCGGACGCCGAGTACGACGTCGACGACCTGTTCGCCCCGGTCAAGGACGTCGTCTCCGTGGACGACAGCCTGTACGCGGTGCCGTTCTACGGCGAGTCGTCGATGCTCATGTACAACAAGGAGATCCTCGACGAGGCCGGAATCACCCTCTCGGACCACCCCACCTGGGACGAGGTCGCCGACGCGGCCCGCGAGGTGAACTCCGACGACGTGACCGGCATCTGCCTGCGCGGCAAGCCCGGCTGGGGCGAGCTGTTCGCCCCGCTGACCACCGTGGTCCAGACGTTCGGCGGGACCTGGTTCGACGCGGACTGGAACGCGCACGTCGACGACCCGGAGTTCAACGAGGCCGTGCAATTCTACGTCGACCTCGTCAAGGACGCCGGCCCCGCGGACCCGGTCTCGACCGGCTTCACCGAGTGCCTCAACACCATGACCCAGGGCAAGGCCGCCATGTGGGTGGACGCCACCGTCGCCGCGGGCATGCTCGAGGACCCGGAGGCCTCCGAGGTCGCGGGCAAGATGGGCTACGCCCACGCCCCGGTCAAGGAGACCGAGGAGTCCGGCTGGCTGTGGTCCTGGAACCTCGCGGTGCCGGAGACCACGCAGAACAAGGACGCGGCCATCGAGTTCGTCAAGTGGGCCACCAGCAAGGAGTACCACCAGCTCGTCGGTGAGGAGCTCGGCTGGACGCGGGTTCCCCCGGGCGCACGGCAGTCGACCTACGAGATCCCGGAGTACGTGGAGGCGGCCGAGTCCTTCGCGCCCATCACCCAGGACATCATGCTCTCGGTCAACCCGACGCAGCCCGGCCTGTACGAGCAGTCGTGGACCGGCATCCAGTACGTGACCATCCCCGAGTTCCAGGACCTGGGCAACCAGGTCTCCCAGGACCTGTCCGACGTGTTCGCCGGACGCAGCGAGCTCGGCCCGGTGCTCGAGCGCGGGCAGCAGCTCGCACAGGAAGCAGGGGACGCTCAGTGACCGCAGGGCGCCGCAGCCTGGCGATCTCTCGTGCGCTGCTCTGGCCGGCGCTGATCGTCGCCATCCTGCTCACGCAGATCCCCCTGGTGGCGACGCTCTACTACTCGTTCCAGGAATGGAACCTGCTGCGACCGGGCCAACGCGGATTCGTCGGCTTCGACAACTACGCGAAGGTCCTCTCCAACGGATCGTTCCTGTCCTCACTGGGTAACACGGTCCTCGTGACCGGCTCGGCCGTCGTGGGGGCCACCCTGCTCGGCCTGCTGTTCGCCGTGCTGCTGGACCGCAAGTTCGTGGGTCAGAGCGTGGCCCGGACCCTGATGATCACCCCGTTCCTCGTCATGCCCGCCGCGGCGGCGCTGATCTGGAAGTGGTCGATCCTGGACTTCACCTACGGCATGGCCAACTGGGGCCTGTCGCTGGTGGGGCTCCCACCGGTGGCATGGAACACGGAACTGCCGGCGGCGACCGTCATCATGGTGCTGATCTGGCAGTACACGCCGTTCGCCATGCTCATCCTCCTCGCGGGGCTGCAGTCGCAGCCCCGCGAGGTCCTGGAGGCGGCGGGAGTGGACGGCGCCGGCCCGTTCCGTACGTTCACCTGGATCACGCTTCCGCACCTTCGCCAGTACGTCGAGATCACGGTGCTGCTGGCGACGATCCTGTTGCTCCAGGTCTTCGACCCGGTGGCGATCATGACCAACGGCACGGGCGGCAGCAAGACCCTGTCGTACCTGCTCTACGAGCGAGCCTTCATCGGTCTCGAGGTCGGCGAGGCCGCGGCGTACGGCGTCATGACGGTGATCGTCACGATCATCGTGGCCATGGTGGCCCTGCGCACGCTGTTCAAGGTCTTCTCCGAGGAAGGGCTGATGAACCGATGACCACGACAACGCTCGGTATGCCGGTCACCACGACCAGGAAGGCACCGGTCCGCAAGCCCGCGCGGTGGGCGTCCCGCCGCGTGCGCGGTATCGCACTCACCGTCGTGACGTGGATCGCCGTGCTCGCGTTCTTCTTCCCGGTCGTGTGGATGGTCTTCACCGCCTTCAAGCCCGAGAGCCAGGCGGCGACCCTGCCACCCACCTTCGCCCCGGATCTCACGCTCGACCGGTTCCAGGCCGTGTTCGACCGAGGCATGCTCCCGTACCTCATCAACTCGGCCAGCGCGAGCCTCGGGTCCACCCTGCTCGTCCTCGCGCTCGCGATCCCGGCCGCCTACGCGCTGAGCGTCCGGCCCGTGAAGAACGTGCGTGACCCGCTGTTCTTCCTCATCTCGACGAAGTTCATGCCCGTGGCGGCGTCGATCATCCCCGTGTACATGCTGCTGCAGGCGGTGGGAGGACTCGACAACATCACGTGGCTGACGATCCTGTACGTCGGGGTCAACCTGCCCATCGCGGTCTGGATGATGCGGTCGTTCCTGGCGGAGGTGCCGCGCGAGATCATCGAGGCCGCACAGATCGACGGTGCCGGCCTGCGCACGGAGATCTTCCGCGTGGTGCTGCCGATCGTCCTGCCCGGCATCGCCGCGGCCGGCCTGATCTGCTTCATCTTCGCCTGGAACGAGTTCTTCCTGGCCAACCTGCTGACCACGCAGGTCGCCCGGACGACACCGCCCGTGCTGGGGAGCTTCGTCGACGGACGAGGACAGTTCCTGTCGGTGCTGTCCGCGGCATCGACGATCGCGATCGTGCCCGTCGTGATCGCGGGCTGGGTCGCACAGAAGCAGCTCGTGCGCGGACTCGCCATGGGTGCCATCAAGTGACGCGTGAACAAGTGAGTGAGGACCGACCCATGACGACCGACCTGGCGGCCCTCGAGGCCCCGTACGAACGGTCCGGGATCACCCCCGGCATCGTCCATATCGGGGTCGGCGGGTTCCACCGTGCACACCAGGCCGTGGTGATCGACGACCTGCTGCGCCGCGGGAGCCACCAGGACTGGGGCATCTGCGGAGTCGGGCTGCTGCCCGGCGACGCCCGCATGCGGGATGCCCTGTCCGCGCAGGACAACCTGTACACACTGGTGATCAAGCACCCTGACGGGTCTCTGGAGCACCGCACCGTCGGGAGCATCGTGGAGTACCTGCTCGCGCCGGACGACCCCGAGGCGGTCCTCGAGCGGATGGCCGACCCTGCCACCCGGATCGTGTCCCTCACCATCACCGAGGGCGGGTACAACTTCGACCAGGTCACCGGCGAGTTCGACACGACACACCCCGCCGTCGTCGCCGACGCCGTGCCGGGGGCCGTCCCCACGACGGTCTTCGGGTACGTGGTGGAGGCCCTGGCACGCCGCCGTGACCGCGGTATCGCGCCGTTCACCGTGATGTCGTGCGACAACGTGCAGGGCAACGGCGAGAAGGCCCGGACCGTCTTCTCCGCGTTCGCGAGCCTGCGAGCCCCGGAGCTGGCGGACTGGATCCGCCAGGAGGTCGCGTTCCCGAACTCGATGGTGGACCGGATCACGCCGGTCACCACCGACGCCGATCGCGAGCTCGTGCGGGACCGTCTCGGCGTCGAGGACCGTTGGCCGGTCGTCGCCGAGCCGTTCTTCCAGTGGGTGCTGGAGGACGAGTTCCCCCTCGGCCGCCCGGAATGGGCGGACGCCGGGGTGCAACTGGTCGACGACGTCGAGCCGTACGAGCTGATGAAGCTCCGCCTGCTCAACGCGTCGCACCAGGCGATGGCCTACTTCGGCTACCTGGCCGGCCACCGCTACGCCCACGAGGCGACCGCCGACCCGGCGATCGCCGCGCTGCTGCGCGCCTACATGGAGTCCGAGGCGACGCCGACACTGCAACCGGTGCCGGGGATCGACCTGTACGACTACCGGGCCACGCTGCTGGAGCGTTTCGGCAACCCCGAGGTACGCGACACGCTCGCGCGGCTGTGCATGGAGTCGTCGGACCGGATCCCCAAGTGGCTCGTCCCCGTGATCCGGGAGCGTCTGGCCGCCGGCGGGGACGTACGCCTGTCGGCCGCCGTCGTCGCCAGCTGGGCGCGTTACGCGGAGGGCGTGGACGAGGACGGCCGTCCGATCGACGTCAACGACCGGCTCGCCGAGATCCTGGTGCCGCGCGCACGGTCACAGCGGTCCGACCCGCTCGCGTTCCTGCGGGACCCGAGCCTGTTCGGTGACCTCGTCGACGAGCCCCGGTTCACGGAGCCGTACCTCGACGCGCTCGACAAGCTCCACACCATCGGTGCCGCCGCCACCCTCAAGCGGTTGGTGGGGGACTGATCCGTCCGCCCGGTTTGCGTGATCGGGCATCGCGACCTGTTCTCGCACCCTGTCCGCCGCCCACGCGAGGTCCGCGTGGGCGGCGGCGCCGCGCACGGGGCAGGTGAGCTCGCCGTCGACGACGACGAGCCGCACCCCGGGCTGGTCGAGCCAGCCGAGAAGCAGATCGGCCTCCTCCGGGTGGCTCGCCGGAGCGGGCGCCACGGGTGGTGCCACGGCCTCCGCCGTGGCCCGTACGGCGGCCACGAGCTCCAGCGGGTCCTGTCCCGGCGCACTCACCGCCGTCCCGGCCAGGCGACCGTGCCGGACCACCACCACCTCCCAGCCGCCGGGCATGCCGGGTGCGCCGGCCAGGCCCGCGGGCCGCGCCGCCACCAGTTCGGGACACCGGGCCAGCGGCTCCAGCCGCTGGGCGCGCTGAGCGCCGTGCACGAAGGTTCGCAGGCGCCGCGTCACCTCACCGGCCTCCTCGAACCGCTCCTGCGCGGCCAGGCGAGCGATGCGGGCCGACAGAGCCGTCACCACGGGTGACGGGTCGCCTGCCAGCACGGCACGAGCGGCCGCGGACACGTCGTCGTACGCCTGGTCCGGCTCCGTCGCGACGCACGGCGCCGAGCACCGCCCCATCCCGGCCAGGGCGCAAGGGCTGCCCGGCTGCCGCGGGACGCGCGCGATACGCGCCGTGCACTGGCGCAGCGGCAGGGCGTCGTGCAGTGCCGCGACCGCCTCCTTCGCGGCACGTGACGCGCCGAAGGGCCCGATGTGGGCGATTCCCGACGCGGTGTCCCGTACCACCGACAGCCGAGGGTAGGGCTCGTCGGTGAGCCGTACCCACACCGCGCGCTCGGGGTGCTTGGAGCGCCGGTTGTACCGCGGCTCGTGCTCGGCGATCAGCCGCAGCTCCCGCACCTGTGCCTCGAGCGGGGTCGCGCACACCACCGGTGTGACCCGCTCCGCGATCCGCACCATCTCCGTGACCCGCCGTCGCTTCTCCGCCGCGGTGAAGTAGGAGCGCACACGCTTGTGGATGTTCGTGCTGGTGCCGACGTACAGCACCTCGTCGTCCGGTCCCTTGAACAGGTAGACACCCGGTTCCTGGGGGAGCCCGTCGGCCAGATGACGTTTGGCCCGGACCTCCGGGGGTACGGGATCGGCGGCGGTGCGCAGATCCTCCAGGTGGGTGATGCCCATGGGCCCCAGCCGGTCGAAGAGGGCGTGGAGGACGTCGACGGTGGCGCGTGCGTCCGACAGCGCGCGATGGTCCGGTGCCACCTCCGCGCGGAACAGGCGCGCGAGCGTGGCCAGCTTGTGGTTGGGCGCCTCGTCCCGCGTGACGACCTTGCGGGCCAGCGGGACGGTGTCGACCACCGGGAAGCCCGGCCACGGGTAGTCCAGCCGCTCGCACGCGGCCTTGAGGAAGCCGACGTCGAACGGCGCGTTGTGCGCCACCAGCACCGAGCCGTGCGCGAACTCGAGGAAGCTCGGCAGCACCTTCTCGAGGTCCGGGGCCGTGGCGACCATGGCGTTCGTGATGCCCGTCAGCCGCGCGACGAACGCCGGCACCGGTCTGCCAGGGTTGACCAGCGACTGGAACTCGCCGAGTCTCTCGCCGCCGCGCACCTTCACGGCACCGATCTCCGTGATCCCTCCCTCGGCCGCCCGGGTGCCCGTGGTCTCGAGGTCGACCACGACGAACGTGACGTCTCGCAGGGGAGTCCCCAGCTCGTCGAACGTGGCCTGGTACCCGGTGGTGCTCACGGCCCCGAACACTAGTACGGGTCACCGACAAGGCATTGCCGCCCCGCTGTCGTCACCCGGCGGCGGGCGTGTTCGCACCCGTGCCACGGTGGTGATACGCCCGAGAAAACCGACTTGCGGTACCTGTCGTGCGAAAGAAGGATGAACGAGTTGCCGGTTCGTCAGCCGTGCCCGTCCTCGGGCGGCTACCGGCCCACGGAGGAGGACACGCAGGTGCGAATCACCCGCAAGATCGCCGCGCTGCTCACCGCAGGCGTCGCCACTGTGACGCTCACGGCATGCCAGTCCGGTGCCGGCACGTCGGAACCGGCGGCTGCCGGCGACAACGCCATCGAGACGGCCACGAGCGAGGCCGCCGGCGGCGGTTACACGGCACTCTCGGTGTCGGATTTCGTCGAGCGCTCCACCGCGGCTCAGGCGGCCATGAGCACGATGCGCTACACGGCCACGTTCTCGGGCCCCGCGGCCGAGGCGCAGGGCATGGCGGACGCCGGGATGCAGGGCGCCATGGCCACCGGCGAGACTGCCGCCGACACCGCGATGCAGATGACGATGGACATCGAGGGAGCCACCTTCGACATGATCATGGTCGGCGGTGACTTCTACATGAACATGGGCCCCCTCACGCAGGACAAGTACCTGCACGTGACCGGCGAGGACTCCTCGCGCGCGGAGCTCGACGCCATGATGCAGCAGCTCGACCAGGCGAACATCGCCGGCCAGACCAGGGCGATGGAGGGTGCCGTCTCCGAGGTGACGGAGGTCGGGACCGAGACCGTCAACGGCGTCGAGACCCACCACTACGCGGTCACCGTCGACCTGGCCAAGGCCAAGGACCTCGCCGCCCTCGGGATCGACGAGGCCATGGCGCGGGAGATGGGCACCATGGAGGTCGAGTACTTCCTCGACGAGGAGGACGTCCCGCACCGTGTGGTGACCACGATGGCCGAGGGCGAACAGGACCTCGTCGTCACCGTGGACATCACCGACCAGGGCGAGCCGGTCGACATCGCGGCCCCGGCCGCGGGCCAGATCATCGACGCATCCGAGATGGGCATGTGACACGGCCGGGGCGACCGGAGGCCTCCGGTCGCCCCGCCGGCGTCACACCAGGTGCAGCGAGTCCTTGTTCTTGTCCGCGTACAGGCGCTCCACCTCGGGGTCGAAGTCCTTGAGGACCACGGCGCGGCGCACCGACTGCTTCGGCGTGAGGTAGCCGTTCTCGATCGTCAGATCGCCGGGGATCACCGTGTACTTGCGGATGGACTCCGCCTTGGACACGGCGGCGTTCGCGCGCTGCACCACCTGGTCCAGCGCGGCCAGCACGTCGGGGTCGGTGCGCGCCTCGTCGGGGCTCATCGCCGGCTTGCCGTGCATCTTCAGCCAGCCCGGCAGGCCCTCCGCGTCCAGCGTGATCATCGCGCCGATGAACGGCTTGTTGTCGCCGACCACGACGCACTGGCTGACCAGGGCGTGCGCTCGGATACGGTCCTCCAGCACGGAGGGTGCGACGTTCTTCCCGCCCGCCGTGACGATGATCTCCTTCTTGCGACCGGTGATGGTGAGGAAGCCGCGGTCGTCGAGCTCACCGAGGTCGCCGGTGCGGAACCAGCCGTCGGCCGTGAACGACTCGGCGGTGGCCTCGGCGTTGTTGTGGTACGCGGCGAAGACGCCGTGTCCCTTGAGCAGGACCTCGCCGTCGTCGGCGATGGCCATGCCGCAGCCCGGCAGCGCGAGGCCGACCGACCCGACCTTCTGGGCGTCCGGCTTGTTCACGCTGATCGGCGCGGTGGACTCGGTGAGGCCGTAGCCCTCGAGGATGTTGATCCCGAGGCCGCGGTAGAAGTGGCCGAGCCGCTCACCGAGCGGTCCACCGCCGGAGACGGCGTACCTGGCCTGGCCGCCGAGCCGGGCACGCAGCTTGGAGAACACCAGGGTGTCGGCGATCTTGTGCTGGACCCGCAGCCCGAGCCCCGGACCCGACGGCGTGTCGAGCGCCCGCGAGTAGGCGATGCCCGTACGCGCCGCCCAGTGGAAGATCTTCACCTTCCCGCCGGCGGCCGCGGTCTGCTCGGCCGTGTTGTACACCTTCTCGAACACGCGGGGGACCGCGAGGATGAAGGTCGGCTTGAAGCTGCCGAGCTGGTCGACGAGCGTCGTCGTGTCGCCCCAGTGGCCCGTCGTCGTCCCGGCGGCGACGGCCAGCACGTGGATGAAGCGCGCGAAGACGTGCGCCATCGGGATGAACAGGAGGGTGCGGCCGCCGTCGGCGAACACCTCGGGGTTGTCCTTGACGGCGTTGACGGCGAGCGACGCGAAGTTGCGGTGGCTCAGCTCGACGCCCTTCGGGCGGCCCGTCGTACCGGAGGTGTAGATGATGGTGGCGAGGTCGTCCAGACCCGCGATCGTGCGTCGGCGCGCGATCTCGGCGTCCTCGACGTCCCCGCCGTCCGCGACCAGGGTGTCGACGGCGCCGTCGGCGATGACGAGGATCTCGCGCAGGTCGCCGAGCGCGTCGTGGACCTCGCTCACCGTCTCCGCGTGCTCGGCCGTCTCGGTGACCACCAGGGTGACCTTCGCGTCGCTGCAGATCCACTCGACCTGCTCGGCGCTCGAGGTCTCGTAGATCGGCACCGTGACGGCGCCCGCGGCCCAGATCGCGAAGTCCAGAAGCGCCCACTCGTACCGTGTGGCCGACATGATGGCGACGCTGTCGCCCGGCTGGACACCGCGGGCGACGAGGCCCTTCGCGACGGCGACCACCTGGGCGTCGAACTCGCTCGCGGTGACGGGGGTCCAGCCACCCGCGCCGTCGGGCCGCTCCATCAGATGCTTCGCCGGGTCGTCGGTGACCCGGTCGGTGAGCAACGTGTTGGTGTTGTACGTGGGGGGCAGCTCGACGAGCTGCGGTGCGTGGACCTCGTTCATGCTGACTCCAGTGGCAGTAAAGATCGTGCAGTCAAGATACCGGCAAACAAGGCGTGGAGATACACCGAGTCTCAGGGCGTTATGAGATTGCGTCTCAGTAGGCGAGGTGGTGCTCGCCGCCATCACGCGGACGGGGTGTCTCGGCGCCGCGAGGGCCGGATACCCTGGTCTTCCGCGCCCGTGCGTCGGCCCTCGCGGGCCGGGGCCACGGGCGCTCGTCACGAGGATCCCCCGACAGTGAAGGACGACGTCATGCACGCCATCGGAGTCGACATCGGCGGCACGAAGATCGCCGTGGGCGTGGTCGACGAGGACGGGCGGATCCTCGCCCAGGTGCGGCGCGAGACCGCTGCCGACGACGTGGCCGACATCGACCGCGCCATCGCCGACGCGGTCACCGAACTGACCAAGGAGCACGAGGTCGGCGCGATCGGCCTGGCCGCGGCGGGCTTCGTGAGCCCTGACCGCCAGGGCGTGAACTTCGCCCCGAACATCGCCTGGCGCGAGTACCCGCTCGCGGCCAAGGTCTCGGCGCTGATCGACACCGACGTCCCGATCGTCGTCGAGAACGACGCCAACGCCGCCGGCTGGGCCGAGTTCCGGTTCGGCGCGGGCCGGGCCGCCACCGACATGATCATGCTGACGGTCGGTACCGGCCTGGGCGGTGCCGTCATCGTGGGCGGGGAACTGGTGCGCGGTAAATGGGGCGCCGCCGCCGAGGTGGGGCACATGCGGGTCGTTCCTGAAGGGCACTACTGCGGTTGCGGGCACGAGGGCTGCTGGGAGCAGTACGCCTCCGGCTCGGCGCTGGTCCGTGACGCCCAGCACGCCGCCGTCGCGAACCCGAAACGGGCGGCGCGTCTGCTCGAGATGGCCGGCGGTTCCCCGGACGAGATCCGCGGCCCCCAGGTCACCCGCGCCGCCAAGGAGGGCGACGAGCTCGCGATCGAGCTGCTCGCCACCCTCGGCCGCTGGATCGGCGAGGGAGCCGCGTCCGTCGCGGCACTGCTCGATCCCGAGATCTTCGTGATCGGCGGCGGTGTCGGCGCCGCCGGGGAACTGCTCCTCGGCCCGGTGCGGCGCGGCTACGAGGCCCAGCTGTCGGCGCTGGGCCACCGGCCCGTGGCGCAGATCGAACTCGCCCGGCACGGCAACGAGGCGGGCATCGTCGGCGCGGCCGATCTGGCGCGTCGCTGATCGGTCGCACCGTCCGCGACCGGACCTCGTGCCGGGCGAGCTCGACGGCCGGTTCACACGACGGCGCCCGGGTCGTCGTCCTCGGGGTCGCGGTGATGCGGCATCCGCCAGAGCAGCACGCCGAGGCCTGCGACGAACAGGCCCAGAGCGACCTGCCCGACCAGGGCGGGGATGTTCAACGCCGGTATCGCGGCCACCGCGATGACGCTCACGAGGGCCAGGACCGGAATGCCCGCCACCGCGATCCACGCCATCGTGAGCAGCGGGTCCTTGTCGCTCAGCAGCGGTTCGGGCTCGGGCGGCGTGAAGTGCGTGTCCGCCTCCTCCAGGGCCTCCACCTCGGGCGTGACGGGCCAGTCACGCGGACCTGACGGACGGCTGACGCCCGGAGGGGCCGACCGCCCGTCGGGCATCTCGCCCCGCGCCCCGAACGGCCGGTCGTCGTCCGGTGGCCGTGCCACCGCCGCCGAGCCGTCGCCACGCTCGTCGTCACCGGGGCCCGCCGCTGCCCGGTCGGCGTCGGTCCCGTCGGGGCGGGCACCGGCCCGGTGCGGTCCGCCCGGCGGATCGGGCGTGTCCGGGACGGAGGTACGTGTCGCGGAGCCGCTCGTGCCCGCGCCGAGGTCGCCGAGCGAAGCCACCAGGTCGGCGAACCGCGCGTCAACGGTCTCGTCCGCCAGCTCGCCGGTGTCGGCTTCGCGGTCGTTGGTGCCGGGACCGGCGTCTTCGCTACGGTCTGCGGGAGGTGTCGGCTCGTCGGGCAGGTCGTCGTCGCGGTCGTCCGTGTTCGAAGCGGCCATGGGGCACACTCTAATTTGGATGTCGGGCCGGAAAGGACTCCGCCACGACGCCGTGCGAGGAGGAACCTTGTTCTACTGGGTGATGAAGCACGTCCTGGTCGGCCCGCTGCTGCGGTTGGCGTACCGGCCGTGGGTCGAGGGCAGGAAGAACGTGCCCCGCCGTGGCGCGGCGATCCTGGCCGGCAACCACCTGGCAGTGATCGACTCGTTCATCCTCCCGCTGATGCTGCCGCGCCAGGTCAAGTTTCTCGGAAAGTCGGACTACTTCACGGGCCGCGGCGTCAAGGGCCGGATCACCGCGTGGTTCATGACCGGCATCGGCACCATCCCGATCGACCGGTCCGGCGGCGCCGCCAGCGAGGCGGCGATCAACACCGGGCTGCGCGTCCTGGCCGACGGCGATCTGCTCGGCATCTACCCGGAGGGCACGCGCAGTCCCGACGGGCGGCTGTACAAGGCGAAGACCGGCGTGGCCCGCATGGCGCTGGAGTCCGGCGTCCCGGTCGTCCCGGTCGTGATGGTCGGTACCGACGAGGCCCAGCCCGTGGGGCGTACGGTGCCGAGGTTCATGCCGCTCGGCGCGCGCATCGGAGAGCCGCTCGACTTCTCCCACCTGTCGCACAAGTCGACGGACCACGCGACGCTGCGCAAGGTCGCCGACGAGATCATGGAGGCGATCCTGGCGCTGTCGGACCAGGAGTACGTGGACGTCTACGCGGCGACGGAGAAGGCGAGCACGGCGTCCGGCAGGGCGCCGACGCCGGCGACCCGGTATCTGCCGACACGGCGGCCACCGCGCCGCGACTGATATCGGTGGGCGGGGGCGCCCCGGCGGTGCCGTGAGCACCAGCGGCACTGATCGGTCTGTGGACAAGGGCAAGGTCCGCACCGGTCCGCGTCAGTAGGATGGCGAGGACAGGGCAGGCGCCGCCGGGCAGGCGCGCCGGCCCGCCGGAACTCCCCAACCCGAGAGGTGCATCTGCGATGGCTGTTCGTCGCGTGGCTCTGCTGACCGCCGGGGGCTTCGCCCCTTGCCTGTCGTCCGCGGTCGGTGGACTGATCGAGCGCTACACCGAGCTCGACCCCACGATCGAGATCATCGCCTACCAGCACGGCTATCACGGCCTGCTGACGGGTACCAAGATCGTCGTCGACGACGAGGCGCGGAAGAAGGCGGGTGTGCTGCACCGCTTCGGCGGGTCGCCGATCGGCAACTCGCGCGTGAAGCTCACGAACGTCGAGGACTGCGTGAAGCGCGGGCTCGTGCAGGAGGGGCAGAACCCGCTGCACGTCGCCGCGGAGCGGCTGAAGGCGGACGGCGTGGACGTGCTGCACACGATCGGCGGTGACGACACCAACACCACCGCCGCCGACCTGGCCGCCTATCTGCACGAGAACGACTACGACCTCACGGTGGTGGGCCTGCCCAAGACCATCGACAACGACGTGGTGCCGATCCGGCAGTCGCTCGGCGCGTGGACGGCCGCCGAGGAGGGGGCGAAGTTCGCCGCGAACGTCATCGGCGAGAACCGCGTGGGACCGCGCATGCTGATCATCCACGAGGTCATGGGCCGGCACTGCGGCTGGCTCACCGCCGCGACCGCGGCGGAGTACCGCAAGTGGCTGGACACGCAGGAGTGGGTGCCGAGCCTCGGCCTGAGCCGTGAGCGCTGGGACGTCCACGCCGTGTTCCTGCCGGAGCTGGAGATCGACATCGACGCCGAGGCCAAGCGCCTGCGCACGATCATGGACGAGCAGGGCAACGTCAACATCTTCCTGTCGGAGGGCGCCGGTCTGAACGAGATCGTGGCGCAGCTCGAGGCCGCCGGCGAAGAGGTGCAGCGCGACCCGTTCGGGCACGTGAAGCTGGACTTCGTGAACCCGGGCCAGTGGTTCGCGAAGCAGTTCGCCGAGAAGCTCGGTGCCGAGAAGGTGCTGGTGCAGAAGTCCGGCTACTACTCGCGCGCCGCGGCCGCGAACGCCGAGGACCTGCGCCTGATCAAGTCGATGACCGACCTGGCGGTCGAGTGCGCGCTGCGCGCGGAGTCCGGCGTCATCGGGCACGACGAGACCGACGGCGACCGGCTCAAGGCCATCCCGTTCCCGCGCATCGCCGGAGGCAAGGCCTTCGACACGTCGGTGCCCTGGTTCGGCGAGCTGCTGTCCGAACTCGGCCAGCCGCTGGTGCCGGCGGCAGCGCACTGACCACGCCGATGAGCACCGTCGCCGATGACGCCCTGGCCGCAGGGCTGGACCACTTCCGCACGCTCGACGCGCGCCAGCAGCCGGTCTGGCCGGACCGGGACGCGTTGGCGGCGGTGACGACGCGGCTCGAGCATGCCGCGCCACTGGCCGCTCCGGCCGACGCGGACACGCTCAGGGAACGCCTCGCCGCCGCCGGGCGAGGCGAGGCGTTCCTGCTGCAGGGCGGGGACTGCGCCGAGTCGTTCGCGGACGCGCACGCGGACCGGATCCGCAACAAGGTCCGGACCATCCTGCAGATGGCCGTGATCCTCACGCACTCCGCGTCGACGCCCGTCGTCAAGATGGGGCGCATGGCCGGGCAGTACGCCAAACCTCGTTCCAGTGACGAGGAGACACGCGACGGCATCACGTTGCCCGCCTACCGCGGGGACATGGTCAACGGGCACGCCTTCACCAAGGAGTCACGTGTCCCCGACCCGGAGCGCCTGGAGCGGGCCTACCGGATCTCGTCGGCGACCGCCAACGTGGTACGGGCGTTCACCACGGGCGGGTTCGCGGACCTTCGCCAGGTGCACGAGTGGAACCGTGGCTTCATGTCGAACCCGGCGTACGCACGGTACGAGCGGACGGCGGACGAGATCGACCGCGCGATCCGGTTCATGGACGCGTGCGGTGCCGACTTCGACGCGCTGCGTTCGGTCGAGTTCTTCCTCAGCCACGAGGCGCTCATCCTCGACTACGAACGTGCCCTGACCCGCCACGATCAGCGCACGGGCCGTGCCTACGACACGAGTGCCCACTTCCTGTGGATCGGGGAGCGCACCCGGCAGCTGGACGGCGCACACGTCGACTTCCTGTCGCGGGTGGCCAATCCGATCGGGGTGAAGCTCGGTCCGACGACCGCCCCGCAGGACGCCCTCGCGCTGGCGGAACGGCTGAACCCGGACAACGAGCCGGGCCGCCTCACCTTCATCACGCGGATGGGCGCCGGGAAGATCCGCGACGTCCTGCCCACACTGGTGGAAGCGGTCACGTGGGCGGGCGTGAACGTCACCTGGGTGACGGATCCCATGCACGGGAACACGATCACGTCGGAGTCCGGCTACAAGACGCGCCGCCTGTCCGACGTGCTCGACGAGGTCGCCGGTTTCTTCGAGGTGCATCAGACGCTGGGCACGGTGCCCGGCGGTCTGCACGTGGAGCTCACGGGAGACGACGTCACCGAGGTGCTCGGTGGTGCGGAGAAGATCTCGGACGCGGGCCTGGCGCTGCGCTACGAGACGCTCGTGGACCCGCGGCTCAACCACCAGCAGTCCCTGGAGCTCGCCTTCCAGGTGGCGGAGATGATCCGCCAGTAGTCTGCCCCACGACGTCGCGGGTATCGTCCGCATCGCAGATGCGGGCCCGCACGCCAGCTTCGACGAGAGAGGCAGTTGATCCGTGCTCTACGCGATCCCCAGCCCGCCCCTGGAGTGGAACGCCATCACCCTGGGCCCGCTGACGATCCACGTCTACGCCCTGTGGCTGCTCGCGGGCATCGCCGCGGCCGCGTACCTCACGCAACGGCGTCTGACCCGGCGGGGGGCACCGTCGGATGTCGTGCTCGACATCGTGCTGTGGGCGGTGCCGCTCGGCATCGTCGGCGCGCGCATCTACCACGTGCTCACACACACGCAGGACTACTTCTACGCGGGCGCCGACCTGTGGGACGTGGTGCGCATCTGGGACGGCGGCAACGCGATCTTCGGGTCGTTGATCGGTGGTGCGGTCGGAGCCTGGATCGCGTGCCGGCGTGCCGGCATCCGGTTCTGGTCCTTCGCCGACGCCCTCGCACCCGCCATGCTGGTGGCGCAGGCCATCGGCCGCGGCGGCAACTGGTGGAACCACGAGCTGTTCGGCAACCCCACCACGCTCCCGTGGGGCCTGGAGATCGACCCGGCCGCGGCCATGTACCCCGTCGGGACGGCGGCCGGCACGTTGTTCCACCCGCTGTTCCTGTACGAGGCGCTGTGGAACCTCGTCGGCGCGGGCCTGCTGCTGGCCCTGGACCGCCGGTTCCACCTGCGCTGGGGACGCCTGTTCGGCCTCTACATGGTCTGGTACGGCGTGGGCCGGGCGTGGCTGGAACTGCTGCGTATCGACCCGACCAGCGACACCTACCTGGGTCTGCCCGCGAACTCGGCGGTGTCCATCGTGGTGGCCCTGCTCGGCATCGCGTTGTTCGTGCTGCGAGGGCGGCAGCATCCCGAGCGCGAGGAGTCGGTGTTCGTGCCGGGGCGTGAGCCGGCTGCGGCCGGTGGCGATCCGGACGGCGGGGCGACGACGACGGCCTCCGGGCGGACGAGCGAGGACGGGCGGAAGGACGCCGGGACCGGCGACGCACCCGACGACCGGGAGAGTGCGGCGCCCGCGGAGTCGTCCTCAGAGAGCTGAGGGGCCTCCCGGCGGCCAGGGCCCGGACGGGGGGACGGGTGCGGCAGGCGACGACGCGGCATCCTGCCGCACCCAGTCGAACTTCCCGTCACCGTCCATCCAGGCGAGCCCGACAAGAAGCAGGAGCAGCAGGATCGCGACCGTGATCAGCGGTCCGAACCGCTCCCGGTGCCGTGGCCTGGTGATCGGCACCGCGGCGGCGTGCTGTGAGCCGCTCGCCCGTCGAGGACCGAGCGCGGGGAGTGCGGCCTGCGGGATGCCGGTCGTCGCGCGCGGGCGTGCCGGCGCGGTCGGCGCGGTGGGCGCAGGGCTCGCCGGTTCCGGTGTCCCGAGGTCTCCCGGCGTGGCGTCGAGCACTTCGGCGGGCAGTGCCTTCCAGACGGCACGGAGCAGCCGCAAGGCCTCGCGGCCGTCGGCCGGGCGCCCGGCCGGGTTGCGCGCGGCCAGTGTGCGCACCAGGTGCTCGACGGCTCCGCCGAGCCCTTCCACGACGGTCGACGGGGCCGGGATGTCGTTGTTCACGTGTGCGTACGCCACCTGGATCGGCGTGTCCCCGGCGAAGGGCTGCTTCCCGGTGAGCATCTCGAAGGCCATGATTCCCACCGCGTAGACGTCGGCGCGGACGTCGCACCTCCCGGTCGCGATGACCTCGGGCGCCATGTAGGCGACGGTGCCGAACACGGTGCCGGTGGCGGTCTGCGTCATCTCGGTGACGGCACGGGCCAGCCCGAAGTCGGCGACCTTGACCTGCTTCCCGTTCTCGCTCAGCAGGACGTTCTCCGGTTTGATGTCGCGGTGCACGACCCCGTGGTCGTGCGCGGCGCTCAGCGCGGAAAGTACCTGGTCGAGCAGCGCGAAGGTGCGGCGTACGGTCAGCACACCCTCACGGACCAGCTCGCGCAGGTTGGACCCGGGTATGTACTCCATGGTCAGATAACTGAGGGTGCCGTCACGGCCCTGGTCGTACATGGCGACGACACCTGGGTGCGAGAGGCTCGCGGCCGCACGGGCCTCCCGCTGGAACCGCGCGAGGAACTCGGCGGCCTGGTCTCCCTCGGCGAGATGGGGGTGCATCACCTTGAGCGCGAGCTCGCGGTCCAGCAGCGTGTCGTAGGCGCGGTACACGGTAGCCATTCCGCCGCTCGCGATGCGCGCGGCGACCTGGTAGCGGTCGTCGACCGTCCGCCCGACCAGGGGATCTTGAGTCACGGGAGCCACGGGCCGACAGTGTACGGGTGCGGAGTGACGTGCGGGTATGGCGTGTTCTGTCCGCGGACGACGACGGCCTCCGCCACGTGGACGGCGGTGTGACCGCTGCGTCACGCCGCGACGCCCGTGGCGGCCAGCACGAGGACGGCGCCGCCCGATAGGATCGGCCGGTGAGCACCACGACGCCTGACGGCCCGGATCTGGACGCCCTCGTCGACGAGTGGCTGACGTTGCCCGACCTCGCTGATGCCCTCGGCATCGACTTCGGACGGGCTCGCCGGCTCGTGCGGGACCGGCACGTGGTCGCGGTCAAGCACGGGGATCGCTCCGTCTGGCAGGTCCCGGCCGGATTCCTGCACGACGGCGAGGTGATCCCCACGTTGCGCGGCACGATCGTGCTGCTCACCGATGCCGGATTCAAGGATCCCGAGATCATCGGATGGCTGCACGAGCACGAGGAATCGCTCGGGACGAGCCCGCTGGAGGCACTGCGTCAGGGACAGCGTGCCCAGGTGCGGCGGGTGGCGCAGGCCCTGTTCTGAGCCGATCCGGCCGGCCCGGCGGATCCGGCCGGCGCCGTGCCGGCCCGATGCCGCAGCGCAGCGCGGAACCGAGGGCTCGAGCCCGTCACGCCTCGCGGTCGACCAGTGCTCGAGCGATCGCAGCCAGCATCTCCCGGCCCGGCGAGCTCAGCTCGGCGGCGTCGAGGCGTGCGGTCGCCGTGCCGGACAACTCGGCGATGAGGCGTTCGACGCCGTCCAGTGCCCCGGACTCCACGATGACCTGACGCACGCGCCGGACGTCGTCGTCGGACAGGTCGGGGTCGCCGAGCGCTCCTGCGAGGAGATCCCGGTCCGCTCCGGGCCTGAGGCCGGCCATGGCGCGGGCCACGAGCACGGTGCGCTTGCCCTCGCGCAGGTCGTCGCCTGCGGGTTTGCCGGTCACCGCGGGATCCCCGAAGACGCCGAGCACGTCGTCGCGCAGCTGGAACGCCTCCCCCAGCGGAACGCCTGCGGTGTGGAGCGACGCCGCACGTTCCGGGCCGGCGCCGGCGAGCAGCGCGCCGAGCTCCAGCGGGAACGCGACGGAGTACCCGGCGCTCTTGGCGCGGAGGACGGCCCGCGCCCGGGACTCGTCCGCGGCCGGGTCGGCACCCCACGGCTCCGCCTGCACGAGCACGTCGAGGTACTGGCCGGTCACCACCTCCGTCTGCATCCGGTCGAACGCCTCGCGGACCCGTGGCGCGACGTCGGGGGCCGTGGTGAGGGCTCCGGTGAGCTCGCGCTGTGCCGCGACCAGTACCAGGTCGCCGAGCAGGATCGCGCCGGCTTCGCCGAACCGCGCGGAGTCGCCGGACCATCCGGAGCCGGCGTGGTGGGCGGCGAAGGACCGGTGGGCCGTCGGCGCGCCACGCCGGGTGTCGGAGTTGTCCATGACGTCGTCGTGCAGCAGGGCGGCTGCCTGGAAGAGCTCGAGCGCGGCCCCCGTACGAACCGCTGCGTCGGCGGACCGGCCCGACACGGCGCCGCCGTGTGACCGGAACGACCACCAGCAGAGCGCGGCCCGGAGCCGCTTGCCCCCTGACACCAGGACGGACGCCTGATCGGTCAGCGCGGTCGCGGCTCCCTCCGTCGCCGCGCCGACGCCGGCGATCTCCGCGGCCAAGGTCATCAGGTGAGCGGTGAGCGCCTCGTCCACGCGGGAGCGCAGACCCTCGACGTCGACGAGAGCGGAAGGCGTGGTCGGTACGGGGGACGAGATGAGTGCCACGAGGCCAGCCTAGGCGCCTGCCCGGGCGGCGACCGTCCCGCTCAGGGTGAGCAGCGAGCGGTCGCCGTCCTTCAGGACGCCCACCAGCAGCGACTCGTTGACCGTGGCTTCCTTCACCGTGGTGGTGCGGGTGAAGGCGGCCTGTTCCGACATACCGCTCTCCGCGGGGGCGTCGAGCTTCTCGAATCCGTTCTTCGCCAGGGCGGAGCCCACCTGCTCCAGCAGCTTCGCCGGCGGCCGTTTCGCCGACAGGTTCAGCGTGACCTGAACGGTCGCCGGCTTCGCGTCCGGGACGGGAGTGGCGGACGACGCCAGGATCTTCGCACCGTCGGGCAGGGAGATCACTCCCTTCGGGAAGCCGGGCGCGAACTCTCCCACGACGCTCTGGGCGTCGAAGCTCGGCAGTGCCTCGGGCGTGGGGCTCGGGCTGGGCGACGCGGACGGGTCGCCCGCGGCGGCCGGATCGGCCGGTGCGCTGACGGCGGTGTCCGGTTCCTCGGTGACCTGGCGCGCGTTGCCGAACTCGTCGGTGAAGTCGCCGAGGGCCTCGTTCATGTCGCACCCGGACAGCAGCAGCGCAGCCACCGCCGTGGTCGTCGCGGCGCGGGCGGCGGCCCCGCGGCCACGTCGTTCGCTCTTCGCGGGCCGCACCCGGCCCGGCACGGGAATGCTCGGCACCCGGACACGGTAGCCGTTCGGACCCCCTCAGCGGGAACACACCACCCGACGCCGACCGGATCCGGGGGAGCCGCCGGCTTGTCGACAGGGAGCGTCCGAGGACCCGGCGGGACGGCGGCCGGGCGCGTCTGATGGTGGTCATGAACACGAACGCCATCACCGTCCGGGTGCGCGGTCCGCAGGACCTCATCGCCTTCATCCCGTTCCGTCTCGGCTACCAGCCGTCCGAGTCCGTCGTCGTGGTCAGCGTCCGTGGAGGACGTCAGGTCGTCGGGCTGGTCGCCCGGCTCGGTCTGCAGGCTTTCGGCGGGCGGCGTGCCGACGGACGTCCAGCGGCCGAGGCCGCGGCGGAATCGCTGGCGAGAGTCGCGACGAGGGACGGAGCCGATCGCGTCGTGGTCGTCGGGTACACCGGCACGGCCCTGCCTGTCGCGGCCGCCACGGGGAGCCGGCTGCGCCGGGCGGTGGAGGCCACGGCAGCACGGATCGAGACGAACCTGCCGGGAACGGAGTCGTGGGTCGTCACACCTGGTGGTTATCGCGCGCTCGACTGTGCCGACGTGCTGTGCTGCCCCGCCGAGGGCCGGCCGATGGAGGACATCACGCACAGCCGGGTCGCGGCCGCCATGGTGCTCGCCGGGCGGTCGGTGGCGCCGAGCCGCGCCGACCGGCTGCGTATCGCACGTGCGTCGCCCGAGGCGCGGCGCTCTGCCGGCCGGGCGGCTGCCCGCTGGGAGAACGCGCGAGCCGCCACCGCCGACTGGGCCGAGCGGTCCCTGGCGGAGTGGGAATCGGCCGTACGGCGGACGCGTGCGGCGGAGGCGGGGGAGACCGTCGAGCTGGAACCGGCGATGCTCGGACGGCTCGCCGCGGCGATGGGCGACCGGTGGATCCGCGACGCGCTCCTGCTGTGGGTCACCGCGGACGAGGAGGCGGCGCAGGGGTGCGACGAGGCGGAGGCGGCAGAGGCGGACGCGGTGCTGCGTACCGCCCAACGGCGGGTGGACGCGGACACGGACGCGGCTGCCGCGCGCGCCATGGCCCGGGTCGTGGATCCGGAGAACGCGAGCCGGCCCGACGGCGAGCGGGTGGGCGCGGCCGTGCGGGTCCTGGAGGCGGTGGTCGCACACGTGCCGCGCGCCCGTCGGCCCGCGCCGCTCACCCTGCTGGGTCTGATCGCCTGGTGGGGCGGTGACGGCGCGATGGCGGCCGGGAGGATCGGCGCAGCGCTCGCCATCGACGCGGAGTATGCCCTGGCGGGACTCGTCTCGACCGCCCTCGACGCGGGTCTGCCGCCCGGCTGGGTCCGGAGGGAGACGGCGGAGCTGATGCGTGAGGGCGAGCGGGACGAGGCACTGGAGCCGACGCCGTGACGGCGCCCTGTCACCCTGGCGCACCGTGAAGGGCCGGGGTGCTCGCTCCGAGCCGGCGTCCAGGAGGCGTTCCTGCGGAGTTGCCAGGCCCGTTTTCCGGTAGCGTCGGTGACCATGACGATCGTCGTGGGCAACCTGGGCACTCCGGAGGGCCATGCGGCGTTCGACGCCGCCGTGACCGAGGCCGAACGGCGCAAGGCACCGCTCGTCGTGGTGGCCGGCCCCGGCGAGCCCGGCAGGGACGTCGGCGAGCTGACCGAGCGGCTTCACACGGCTGGTGTGGAGGTCCGCCTGGACCCGGGTACCGGCGATCTCGCCGACGACCTGGTGCGGATAGCGCTGGAGACGGGCGCCGAACTCCTGGTGATCGGACTGCGCCGCCGCAGCCCCGTCGGAAAGCTGATCCTGGGTTCCGGAGCGCAGCGCATCCTCATCGAGGCGCCGTGCCCGGTGCTGGCGGTCAAGGTCTGACGATGGTGGCAGCTGCCCGGCGGCGAGACCGGAGCCGGACAGCACCTGCTCGAAAATCCGGGCGGCACCTGCTCGGGAATCATTGGGCGGCGCGGTTCGTTGACTCTCTATCCCGAAGAATACGAGCGAGAACCCGGGAAGAAAGCCCGTCGTAAGCGGGCTCCGCGTGCGTGAGGCTGTGAGATGAGCCCCGACTTTCCTGCGCTGGCCACGTCGGCTGAGGCGTGCAAGGGTGCCAACGGTACAATATCCCTTGTTCGTTGCCGATCACGACGAGGTCCAGTGCAGGCCCCGGCAGCGGAACCACCGGATCCTCGATGACCCCGAAAGGTCGGTTTGTGGCGCCCACTCCCGTCAACTCCCAGGACACAGCTCTCGATCGCGCCCCCGTGCGCGACCTGCCCCGCGAGTTCGAGCATCCCGCTCTGAAGCAGCTCCTCAGCACCGGCGTGGCTGCCGGCCGTGTCGACGCCGAGAACTTCCGCACGGCGTGCGAGGCTGCGAAGGTGGCCGACGCCAAGCGGCTCAAGGCCGTGCTGCGGGCTCTCGCCGGCTCGGGGGTCGATGTCGGGCTGCCCGCCTCCGCGACGGTCGCCGCCGCCACCGCGAGCCGCTCGGGCACGGTCGCGGCCAAGGCCAGCGTGGAGGACGACGCCGAGGGCTCGGCGTCGGGCACGAAGACATCCGGCGCGAAGAAGTCCACGCGCCGTACGACGAAGTCGACCACCACCCGCAGGTCCACCGCCACCAAGACCACCGTGTCGAAGTCGGCCGTTCCCGCCGCCGCGACCAAGGACACCGTGTCGGAGACCGTCACGGACGGGGACGAGGCGGAGGCCGAGAAGCCGACGACGCGCAAGAAGACCGCCGCGAAGAAGACCGCCGCGAAGGGCACGGCGGCCAAGACGGCGCCACGCCGCCGCAAGGGGGCGGAGGACGCCCCGGTGCTCGTGGAGAACGACCTGTCGGACATCTCGACCCCCCCGCTCGAGGAGGAGGAGCCTGCGCCGTCCGCGAGGAAGCGCAAGGGTGACACCGCCGACGAGCGAGGCGGCTTCGTGGTCTCCGACACGGATGACGAGGACCAGCCCGCGCAGCAGGTCGTCACCGCGGGTGCCACCGCGGACCCGGTCAAGGACTACCTGAAGCAGATCGGTAAGGTCGCGCTGCTGAACGCGGAGCAGGAGGTCGAGCTCGCCAAGCGCATCGAGGCCGGCCTGTTCGCCGAGGAGCGCCTCGCCAGCACGGAGTTCGACCGGAACGACAAGGACCAGCGCCGGATGGAGCGCGATCTGAAGTGGATCGCGCACGACGGCAAGCGTGCGAAGAACCACCTGCTCGAGGCGAACCTGCGCCTCGTGGTCTCGCTCGCCAAGCGCTACACCGGTCGCGGCATGCTGTTCCTGGACCTCATCCAGGAGGGCAACCTCGGTCTGATCCGCGCGGTCGAGAAGTTCGACTACACCAAGGGCTACAAGTTCTCGACGTACGCCACCTGGTGGATCCGGCAGGCGATCACCCGCGCCATGGCCGACCAGGCCCGCACCATCCGTATCCCGGTGCACATGGTCGAGGTCATCAACAAGCTCGCCCGCGTGCAGCGCCAGATGCTCCAGGACCTCGGGCGTGAGCCCACCCCGGAGGAGCTGGCCAAGGAACTCGACATGACCCCGGAGAAGGTCGTCGAGGTCCAGAAGTACGGCCGCGAGCCCATCTCCCTGGCGACCCCGCTCGGCGAGGACGGCGACAGCGAGTTCGGTGACCTCATCGAGGACTCCGAGGCCGTGGTGCCGGCGGACGCCGTGTCGTTCACGCTCCTGCAGGAGCAGCTGCACCAGGTGCTGGACACGCTCAGCGAGCGTGAGGCCGGTGTCGTGTCCATGCGGTTCGGTCTGCAGGACGGTCAGCCCAAGACGCTCGACGAGATCGGCAAGGTCTACGGCGTCACGCGCGAGCGCATCCGTCAGATCGAGTCCAAGACGATGTCGAAGCTGCGCCACCCGTCGCGCTCGCAGGTGCTGCGCGACTACCTGGACTGACCCGGCCTGTTCGGCCCCGGGCGGGGACGCCCGGGGCGTCCGAGGGCCGCAGCACTCCACGACGGCAGCGCTCGGACGACGGCGAGTGCTCGACGACGGCACGGCAAGGACGGCAGCACACGAGAACAGCAGAACGGCCGGCTCCCTTCGGGGGCCGGCCGTTCGCGTGGGTCTGAAGTTGTGGGGTCTCAGTCAGTTCTGGCCGTGCTCGGCGAGCAGTCGGTCGGTCTCGTCCTGGACGTGGGTGGCCACTCCCGCGTAGGCGGGCTGGTGTGCACGGGCGTGGTGGCCGCAGAAGAGCAGTTCGCCCGTGGGCAGGACGACTCGCACGTAGGCCTGGGCCCCGCAGCGGTCGCAACGGTCGGCGGCGGTGAGCTGTTCGGTCGTCATGGTTGTCACGCCCCTATCCAACCATCGGTCCATGGGGTCCCATCCCCTCAGGGCCCCGCTTTCGCCGTGAGCATAGCGGTGTGCCTCACAGTTTCCGTAGCCGCGAGGCCGGATTGCGCTCAGGGATGAATCGTCGTCACACACGTCTCTCGTGCGCGGCCGCGTCCCGGACGGCGCCGGCAACGCGCCCCCAACGTACCCCTGACGCCTCGTCGCGCCGTCGTCCGCTATGTGTCTACCCGCGTTCGTCCTGCGTGGCGAGCACATCGTGTCGGACACCTCGTCTACGCTGTGGCCCGTGACCGCGACCGCCCGTCCTGAGAAGGAATCCAGTTACACCGCTCGCCATCTCTCCGTCCTGGAGGGTCTGGAGGCGGTGCGCAAGCGACCCGGTATGTACATCGGGACCACCGACTCGCGTGGCCTGATGCACTGCCTGTGGGAGATCATCGACAACTCGGTCGACGAGGCCCTGGGCGGGCATGCCACACGGATCGATGTCGTCCTGCACGCGGACTCGTCCGTCACGGTCGCCGACGACGGGCGTGGCATCCCGGTGGACGTGGAGCCGAAGACCGGTCTGTCCGGCGTGGAGGTCGTCTACACGAAGCTGCACGCGGGCGGCAAGTTCGGCGGCGGTTCGTACGCGGCGTCCGGGGGTCTGCACGGCGTCGGTGCGTCGGTGGTCAACGCGCTGTCCGCCCGCCTCGACGTGGAGGTCGATCGCGCCGGCAAGACGCACCGGATGACGTTCCACCGCGGTGAACCCGGTGTGTTCGCGGACCCGCCCTCGGGCGCCGGGCCGGACGTGCCGTTCGAGCCGTTCACCGACCACTCCGAGCTCGCGGTGGTCGGCAAGGTGAAGCGGGGGGTCACCGGCACCCGCGTGCGCTACTGGGCCGACCGGCAGATCTTCCCGAAGACCGCCGTCTTCAGCTACGACGAACTGGTCACCCGCGCCCGGCAGACCAGCTTCCTGGTGCCGGGCCTGGAGATCCGGATCCGCGACGAGCGCGGCCTGCCCGGCACGCCGGGGGAGTCGGGCGTGCACGAGGAGGTGTTCAAGCACGACGGCGGCGTGGTCGATTTCGTCGAGCACCTCGCCCCCGACGCGCCGGTGACCGCGATCTGGCGGCTGCAGGGCTCGGGCACGTTCTCCGAGACGGTGCCGGTGCTGGACGAGCGCGGTCATATGACGCCGCAGGCGGTCCAGCGCGACTGCGAGGTGGACGTGGCGCTGCGGTGGGGCACCGGCTACGAGACCGAGGTGCGCTCCTTCGTCAACATCATCTCGACCCCCAAGGGCGGCACGCACCACACGGGGTTCGAGCAGGGTCTGCTCAAGGTGATCCGCAAGGCCGTCGAGACGAACGCACGCAAGCTCAAGGTCTCACGCGTCGAGAACGCCGAACGGATCGAGAAGGACGACGTCCTGGCCGGCCTCACCGCCGTGGTCACCGTGCGCCTCGCGGAGCCGCAGTTCGAGGGCCAGACCAAGGAGGTGCTCGGCACCGGACCCGTGCGGCAGATCGTCTCGCGCGTCGTGGAGAAGGAGATCCACGCGCACCTCACCTCCACGAAGCGGGACGACAAGACCCAGGCCGCGCTCCTCCTGGAGAAGGTCGTCGCCGAGATGCGTGCGCGCATCACCGCGCGCAAGCAGAAGGAGATCAGCCGGCGCAAGAACGCGCTGGAGACCTCCTCCCTGCCCGCCAAGCTCGCCGACTGCCGCAGCGACGACGTGAACAAGTCCGAGCTCTTCATCGTGGAGGGTGACTCGGCGCTCGGCACCGCGAAGCTCGCCCGCTCGAGCGACTTCCAGGCGCTGCTGCCCATCCGCGGCAAGATCCTCAACGTCCAGAAGGCGTCGATCAGCGACATGCTGCGCAATGCCGAGTGCGCCGCCATCATCCAGGTGCTCGGTGCCGGTTCGGGGCGCTCGTTCGACCTCGAGGCAGCCCGCTACGGCAAGGTCGTGCTGATGACCGATGCCGACGTCGACGGCGCGCACATCCGCACCCTCCTCCTGACACTCTTCTACCGCTACATGAGGCCGCTCATCGAGGCGGGCCGGGTGTTCGCGGCCGTCCCGCCCCTGCATCGGGTGGAGCTGCCCGCCAGCGGGCGGCGCAAGACCGAGTACATCTACACGTACTCCGAGGCCGAGCTGCAGAGCACGCTGCGCAGGCTCGACAAGGCCGGGCGGCGTTACAAGGAGGACATCCAGCGGTACAAGGGCCTCGGTGAGATGGACGCCGACCAGCTCGCGGAGACCACCATGAGTCCGCGTCACCGCACGCTGCGGCGGGTCACGGCCGAACACGCCGAGGCCGCGGAGCGCGTGTTCGAACTACTCATGGGCTCGGACGTCGCGCCCCGCAAAAAGTTCATCGTCGAGGGTGCCGGCGAGCTCGACCGGGAGCGCATCGACGTCTGACACGTCGCCGCCGACCAGCCGGCAGGTGCGCCTCCGGTCCACGAGACGGGCGTGCGCGTCCCCCGCGCGCGTTCTTACGATGAGGCCGTGACCATGCAACGCACCACGATCCCGTCCCTCAAGATGTTCGCTGCCGCGGCTGCCGTCGCGCTCCTCGCGGCGTGCGGCTCCGGTGGCGACTCCACCGGCGAGCCCACCGACGCGGCGTCGGCGCCGGGAGGCCTCGCCCCCGCCTGCGTCGAGAAGGAGGACTTCTCCTACGCGGGTGAGGACGGCGAGACCGCGCTCGACCTGCTGCTGGAGAACGACCCGTCGGCGGAGGCCACCGGCGACGGCGAGACGGCGTTCGTCACCGGCATCTGCGGGTACACGGCCGACGAGAGCGCGAACGAGTTCTGGGCGCTCTACGTGGACGGTGAGCAGGCGACCGAGGGTGCCAGTGCCCTCGAGACCGAGGACGGTCAGGAGATCACCTGGAAGCTGGAGACGTTCTGATGCGGGGCGCCCGGTCCGGCGGCCACCGGTCACCCGTGCGGGACCTGACGCTCGCCGACCTCGCGCGCCGCTGGTGGCGTCCGGCGCTCGCGGTGGCGGTGGTGGTGTCGGCGGTGGTGTGGCGCGTGGTGCGCGGCGACCTGGGCGCTCCGCCCAATCTGGAACTGATCACGGCGGCGACGTTCTTCGTCGCCGTGATCCTGCGGCACCGGGCCGCGGTGCTGGTCCCCTTCGCGGCGGCCGCGGTGAGCGACGCGCTGCTGGGCAACACGTCGATCCTGGTGTTCACCTGGACGGCGTGGGCCGTGATCGGCGTGGGTGCGCTCCTCGTACGTCGAACCACCGGGTGGCGGCGGCTCGGTGCGGCGTTCGGGCTCGGCATCGGGGGATCGGTCTGGTTCTTCCTCTGGACCAACTTCGGCGTGTGGCTGCAGAGCCGGGGCACGTTCTACGCTCCGGGCCTGGACGGACTCCTTGCCTCCTACGTGGCCGGTCTGCCGTTCTTCCGCACGATGCTGCTCGGCAACCTGGTACTCGTCCCGCTGGCGGCGGGCGCGGTGGCCCTGGTGGAACGTGCCGAGCGCGTCCTGGCGGCGCCGGGGACCCTGCCGCAGCCGCACTGATGGCGGTCTCCCGGGCACGGCGGGCGACACCGCGTGTCCGGTCCCGGCAGAGCCGCGCCAGGCGATGACGCCGGGCTAGCTGATGGCGCCGCGCCGGTTGCTGAGCGAAGGTGCCGCCGCATCCGTCGGCCTGCCGCCAGGAACCCCACTGTGACCTGCGGTTTTGTCGTGCCTTCGTGTGCCAACGTTCAGACCTCGTTCGTCTGTCGTTGCGCGTCCGTTTCGACTGGTTCACGACGATGGCCGGGTTCCACCGTTCCAGGCCCGAGCCACGCCGAGAGGACCACCTCAATGCCGAACATCAACGTGACCTTCCAGGAGATGGAGGACGCCGCCGCACGCATGCAGCAGGAGGCGGCGGACATGCAGAGCAAGCTCGACCAGCTGCGCAACCTGGTGCAGAACCTCGTCCAGGACGGCTATGTGACCGACAAGTCGTCCAAGCGGTTCGACGAGTCCTATCAGGAGCTGGACAAGGGCGGCAAGCAGGTGATGGAGGGGCTCGACGGAATCGGCGAGTACCTGAAGCAGGCCGCGGAGGCGCTGCGCAAGACGGACGAAGAGCTGGCCAACGCGCTGAACAAGTGACGCCGTGGCCGATGTCATCGTCACGAAGGAGGTCCTGGAGGACGCCGCCACCGACCTGAAGAACATCAACGACGAGTTCAAGAACATGTCCGCGATGTGGGAAGGCGGCGACATCTGGGGCCACGACACCGTCAGGGGTGCGATGAACGCGTTCATCGACAACTGGTGGGTCAAGCGCGAGAAGCTCCAGGTCCAGCTCGACGACCTCACCAAGAAGATGGACCAGGCGAAGGACGCCTGGGCCGAGACCGAGGACGCGCTGGCCTCCTCGTTCGACGAACAGCCGAAATAGGAGAACCGGATGAGCGGCGCCCGTGAAGGCGCATGGAACCTGCTCGGCCATGACTCCGATCCCGTCCCCGCGCCGGCCGAAGGGCTCGACGGGATCATCAGTCATTACAAGAACATCGCCGAGGCGATGGCCGACCAGGCTGCCTTGCTGAAACGGATCGGTGACGGCGACGTCCGGCTTCTCAAGGGGCAGGCGGCCGACGCGATGCGCAAGCGTGCGCGGGAGAGCAACGAGGCGCTGTCGAAGGTGGCCGACCGGTACAGCGATGTGAAGGACGCGCTGGTCGGCTACCAGCCGGAGCTGCGGGAGGCCCGGACCCGGACGGGCGAGGCACTCCGTGAGGCGGAGGAGGCCAACCGTCAGCTCGGCATCGCCGAGGACATGGCGGATCCTGTGAACGCGGACCGCTCGGAGGACGATCCTCCCCTCACGGACCAGGACCGCCAGGCGTCCTCGCAGCGCGCGGCGGCGATCGGCAAGGCCGAGGAGGGCATCGCGGCGGCGAAGGCCAAGGCGAGCAGGGCACTGGAGGCCCTGCAGGTCGCGGCGGACGCCGCCGCCGCCAAGATCAAGGAGAACTGGGACGTCGACGGCCTGCACCACTCCTGGCAGGAGGCCCTCCGGCACAAGATCGCCAAGGTGCTGAAGAAGATCGTCGAGATCCTCGGCTACATCGGGATGGCACTGGCGGTGCTGGCGATCCTCATCCCCGGCCTGGGCATCGTGACCTTGCTGGGAGTGGTGGTCACCGTGCTGTCGACGATCGCGAGCACCATCCTGGCGGCCTGGGGTGAGGGCAGCTGGCTGAGCGTCATCATCGGCGTCGTGGGGATCATGTTCATCGGCGTCGGTGCGGTGGCCACCAAGGCACTCAAGGGGCTGCAGAGCATCAAGGTGGCGAGCCGCGGAGGCGGCTGGCGGGACGCGACCGTCGACAGGCTGGCCGCCGTCTCCCGGCTGCGGGACACCCTGCGCACCCGTCTGCCTCCCAACTTCAGCCGGCCGGGCGCCTACCCCAGGATCAACTTCAGCAGGCCGATGCCCGCGTGGCGGGTGAACCCCCTCTCGCCCGCGGAGCGGTCGCTGCTCGGCTCCCTCGACCGGCAGTTCACCACGATCACGCAGAACCTCAACCGGTGGGACGACTTCATCGGCAGCACGACGGTCAAGCCGCCGTTCTGGCAGTTCTACACCAAGAATTTCTGGAACGTCGAGAAGTCGCGCTTCGGGGACGTCTTCGTCCGGGGCAACTGGCGGGGCGACCGGGTGCTCGGCGTCAACGACATCAGCGACCTGAAGAAGATCGACCTGAACATCGTCAACCTCCTCGGCGGCGCGCCCGCCACGATCCCCCTCTACGCGAAGCTCGGCCCCTGGGCCTTCAGCTTCGGCTGGATCACGTCGCTCTGGGGCATGGCGGTCACCCCGACGAACTTCAGCCCCAACGACCTGCGCAGCTCGTTCGACTGGTGGAAGGACGCCGACTACAGCGGCCTCTACAGCGAGAACAACGTCCTGGACGACCGGTGACGGGCGCGGTGGAACGGGTGCGCGCGAGCGCCCCGGGGGACTGGACCTGGAACGTCGAGCCTCCGGCGGGCTGGCTCGCCGTGCCCGCCACGGGGCAGGACCCGCAGGACGTCGTCGAACGCTGGGAGAGAGAAGCCGTGGCCCTCGTCGCGGACACGATCAAGCCCCAGGAGGTCGTCGACGACGAGTACCGCGACCTCGCCGTCCCGGACGACTTCCGCGCGGAGCTCGAACGCACGGCGGCCGAGTCCGTCCGCAACCTGCGCGAGTTCGCCGACACCGTCGCACCGGACGGCGACCGGGTCCTCGCGGCCGTCGGCGTCCTCGGGTGCACACCCATCCCGGTGCTCGTCGCCGTCGGCCTCAGCAGTCCCGACGACGACGGCGACGGGCTCATGGCCGCCCTGGGCGCCACCGGGGGAGCGCCTCTCGCGCCCCCGGAGATCGACCACCTCGACCTGCCCGACGGCGACGGCCTCCGCGTCACCCGGCTCGACCTCGGCGGCGGCAGCGGCACGGCCTGGGTGAGCGTGGCCCTCGGCCGCCGCGCCGAGCACGACGACGTCCTGGCCGACACCGTGCTCGTCTGGCGCTCCCAGAACCTGTTCGTCACCGGCCTGATGACCGAACTGCTCGACGAGCTGATGCCCGCCGTGAAGATCGTCCGGAGTGGATCATGACCGCGAAGCCCGACCTGTCCGGAGCCAGGCCGACCGACGTGTGGGGCATGTTCTTCCCTCCGGGGTGGGTCAGGTTCCCGACCGGTCCGGACCAGGCTCGCGAGCTCGACGAGGCGATCGAGGCGGTGGTCCGCCGGTCCCTGCCGGACGACCTCCCGCGGGACTCGGTCGAGCCGCACCGCCACCTGATGCGTGATGCCCTGCGCGACACCTTCACCGAGGCCACCGAGGCCGGGGCCGGCGCCGTCTACCTCCCGACCGAACCCCTGAACGGCATCATGACGCCCTGCTCCATCACGGAGGCGGAGATCGTCAGCGACGCCGGCAGCAACCCCGTCGAGGTGGCGTCCAGCATCCTCACCGAGGACTACGACGAGAGCGAGCTCGTCGAGGTCGACGGCCGCCCGGGCGCGCGCGTGGCCACGACCTCCCACGACGTGCGGCACGACGGGGACTTCCCCGTGGTGTCCACGAAGCAGGTCGTCTACGTGATCTCCCGGGACGACGCCGAGGGCGACTGGCTCGTGATGTCCTTCAGCACCGTCTGGAACTCCGAGGAGGGCGAACGCGTCTCCGAGGCCCTCGTCATCTTCTTCGACGCGCTGATGTCCACCTTCCGCTGGGCCGGGCCCGGCGCGAGACCCCTGACGCCCCTCGACGGGACCGGCCCCGGTCCCGGCGCGCGGTGACGAACCCGACCCCCGGAGCACGCGTGTCCCGAACCCGTTACCTGATCACCCTGGCCCTCGCGGTGGTCGCCGTCGTCCTGCCCGTCCCGGCGGCGCCCGCCGCGCCCCCGGCCCCCGACGGCGAGAGCGTCACGTACTACGTCGTCCAGGAGAAGGGCGACGGCGAGCCCGAGTTCCTGTTCGAGATCGCCCAGCGCTACCTCGGCGACGGCAACCGGTACCAGGAGATCTTCGAGCTCAACGAGGGCCGCCCGCAGCCGGACGGCAGCACGGTCACCACGCCCGAGGTGCTCCTGCCCGGCTGGGTCCTCCTGATGCCCGACGACGCCGAGGGCGAGGGGCTGCGGACCGGCCCGCTCCCCGAAGCGACCCCGGCGACGCCCGAGGCGGATCCGTTGTCCTACTACGTCGTCGGCCGCACGCCCGACGGCGAGGTCGAGTACCTGTACCTCATCGCGGAACGTTTTCTCGGTGACGGGGAGCGCTGGCCGGAGATCTTCGAGCTCAACGAGGGCCGGGTGCAGCCCGACGGGGAAGCGCTCACGGACCCGGACACGGTCGCGGTGGGCTGGGCCCTCCAGCTCCCGTCCGACGCCGAGGGCGAGGAGCTCCGTCCCGGTCCGCCGCCGGGCCCGAGCACGTCGCCGCCGGACGACGGCGCGTCGGCGACACCGGCGGCCGATGCCGCGGCCGCGGAGCCCGGCGGCCGGCTCGTCCCGGTCCTGGTCGTGCTCGGTGCGCTGCTCGTGGTCGGTGGGCTGGCCGCCGGTGCGGTGCTGCTCCTGCGCCGCCACCGTGCCGCGCGCGCCGACGAACCCTTCGACGACAGCCTGCTGCGCACCGACACGTCGTCGGCCTGGATGACGGACCGCGCCTTGCGCGTCCTGGTCGCCGCGTGCGAACGGGACGGCATCGAGGTGCCGGCGCTCGCGGCCGTGTTCGTCGAGGGGCCGGCGATGCGGCTGCGGTTGGCGAACCCCCGGGATGTCGCACCGGCGCCCTGGGTCGCCGGCGACGGCGGCGCGACCTGGACGGCGCAGATCGCCCGGTTGCAGGACGAGCCGGCGTCGGACGCGCGTCCCGGCCAGTTCTCCCGGCTGGTGACGCTGGGCGTCGCGGAGAGCGGCCGCGTGATGATCGACTTCGCGCAGGCTCGCGGCGTCGTCAGCATCGAGGGGCCCGCCCGTGCCCGGCACGAGGTGCTGCGCCGCTGGCTCGGCGAGCTCACGGGGAACCCGTGGTCGGGCAGCCCCCGGGTCGTGATGGTGGGAAACGGGCTGCCGCAGCAGGAAACCGCGGAGCACGTCGCCGGACTCGAGCAGGTCGTCCCGGACCTGGTGCCCGGGGAGGGCGGGGTGCTCGTGCTCTCCCAGGCGCCGCCGGCGGCACAGCTGGACCTCCTGAGCTCTCGCCTGTCGCAGCCGGGCTTCGGCTGGGTGGTGATCGTGCTCGGCCGGGTTCCGGTGGCGCGCTGGCGGTTCACGGCGCGGGACGACGGATGGCTGCGCAGCGGCTTCCTGCCGGACGTGCGCTTCGACGAGCAGACCTCGGTGCGACGGGCGGACCCGCGATGAGACCGGGCACAACAGGAGGCGACGACCCGATGACCGTGCCGGTGAGGGTGTCCGTGCCCACCGCGGTGCTGCTCACGATCCTGCTCCTGGTGCCGTGGACGGTGCCCGGGATGCCGGGCGTGTCCGCCGCCGAGCCGGAGCTGCTCAGCCAGGGCAAGCCGGTCCGCGCGTCGGCGGTGGAGAACAACGATCCTGAGCTGGTCGCGAAGCACGCGGTGGACGGTTCCCTGGCCACCCGCTGGGCCAGCCACCACGAGGACCCCTCCTGGATCTGGGTCGACCTCGGAAAGGCGTCCCAGGTGCAGCGGGTCGAGATCGTATGGGAGGCCGCGTACTCCACGTCGTACGGGATCGGGCTGTCGGACGACGGCGTGAACTGGACGAACGCCGCGTGGGTGGACGCCGCGGACGGCGGCACGGACGTGCTCCAGGTCTCGGGCACCGGCCGGTACGTGCGGCTGTTCGGCGAGACGCGCAACGGCATCGCCGGGCACTCCCTGTGGGAGTTCCGGGTGTTCGGCTCCCCGGTCCCGGACAAGAAGCCGGAGCAGGAGCCGGAGTCCGGGAAGGACCAGCCGGCGCAGCAGGAGCAGCCCGAGCAGCCCGCGAGCCCGCCCCCCGCGAACACGCCTCCGCCGCAGGTCCCGTCCGCGCCGTCGGACCGGCCCACGCCCGACCGCGAGGGCCCGCCGGGCTCGGTCGTGTACTACGTGGTGAAGCAGCGGGGGGACCGCGCCGAGACGATCGAGGACATCGCGCAGCGGCTCCTGGGCAGCTCCGCGCGATGGCCGGAGATCGTCCAGCTCAGCAAGAGCATCCGCCAGAAGGACGGCAAGTACCTCACCGACCCGCACACGCTGCTCGCGGGATGGGTGCTCCAGCTGCCCGACGACGCCGTCGGCGACGGTGTGAAGTTCGGCCGGCTCCCCGGATCGGAGACGAAGCCGCGGCCGTCACCGTCGCCCACGCCCTCCCCGTCGCCGTCGCCGTCGCCCGTGGCGGCCCAGGAGAGCGTCGACGGGTCCGACGCCGCCACGGGCGTGCTCCTGCCGCTCGGGCTCGCACTGGGGGGCGCGCTGCTGCTCGCCGGTCTCGTCCTCGCCGCCGTCCGGCTGACGGCCACGGTGCGCAAGCGCCGCGCCGAGAGGATCCCGTTCGACGACAGCGTCCTGCGCACGGACACCTCGGCCGCCTGGACGGTGGATCACGCGCTGCGCGCCCTCATCGCCGCCTGCGAACGCGACGGTCTGGACGTCCCCGGCGTGACCGGCGTCTTCGTCGAGGGAAGCACGTTGCGCCTGCGGCTCACGAACCCCGCCTCGGTCGGCCCCGCGCCCTGGGCGGTGAGCGAGGACGGCCAGAGCTGGGTGGCGCCGTTGTCGAAGCTGCAGGCGGCGCCCGTGTCCGACGGGTCGACGGCGCGGTTCGCGCGGCTCGTCAACCTCGGGATGAGCGAGACCGGGCGCGTGCTCGTCAACTTCGCCCTCGCGCGCGGTGTCGTCAGCCTGGACGGTTCCGTCCGCGCCCGCCACGAGGTGCTGCGCCGATGGCTCGGGGAGTTCACGGGCAACCCGTGGTCCGGCGAGCCGCGGGTGGTCATGGTCGGCGACGGCCTGCCGCGCCCGGACCAGGTCGAGCACGTCAGCGGCTTCGACCAGGTCAAGCAGGAGATGGAGGTGGGGGACGGCGGAGTCCTGGTGCTGTCGCAGCCGCCGTCCTCGGCGGACAGGGACTTCCTGGCCGAGCGCTTCGCCGACCCCGCATTCGGGTGGGTGGTGATCGTGCTCGGCTCGTGGCCCGGGGCGAAGTGGCGGTTCACGGCCCGCGACGACGGCTGGCTGCGCAGCGGTTTCCTGCCCCAGGTGCGGTTCGACGAGCAGGCGGCGGTGCGCCGCGGGAACGAGTGACATGCGGACACTGATCACCGCCCACCACGGGGCACGCGAGGCCCTGCTGTGGCTCGAGGCGGACGACGCCACCCCGGTCGCCGACCTCGCGGAACGCGTCGCGGCGGAGGTGGGGGCACCCCGTGAGGCGCCCGTGCACGTGGACGGGGCCGTCCTTCCCCCGACGACGACCGGTGGCGAGGCCGTCGTGACCGCCGACTCCGGGATCCGCGACGGCGCGCGGATCACGTTCGCCCCGCCCGAACCGGGGCACGGTCCGGGCCCCGGCGGGCCGGTGGACCTCTGCGTCACGGGCGGTCTCGGCGCGGGCGCCGTCGTGCGGCTCGGCGTCGGGGAGTCCGTCCTGCAGATCGGCGAGGACGGACGGGTGCGCGTCGACGAGCGGCGCGAGGGCGGGCTGCCCGCCGTGGCGGTGGTCGTCGCGCTGGACGGACGGGTGACGGCGCGCCGGGTCCCGGACCCGAGATCCGCCGGGCAGGCCGTGCACCTCGACCGGCTCACCGAACCACTCGGTGAGGAGGACGCCGAATGGCCGGCCGGCACCCAGCTGCGCATCGGCCCGAGCGTCCTTACCGTGCAGTCCGCGACCCGCGCCGACGCGGACCTGCGGCCCGGCAAGGAGCCCGGCACCCTCGACTACAACCGCCCGCCACGGCTCCTGCCGCCGGACCCCGTCACCCATTTCCGGCTCCCGGCCGAGCCCTCACCACCCGCGCGCAACCCGCTGCCCTGGCTCGCGATGGCGATGCCCGCCGTGCTCGGCATCGCCATGGCCATGGTGTTCCAGTCACCGTTCTACCTGATGTTCGCGCTGGCCTCGCCGCTCATGGGGCTCGGCAACTGGTGGATGAACAAGCGCAACGGGAAGACCACCCACAAGGAACGCCTGCGGCAGCACGCCGAGGAACGCGCCGCACTGGAGGCCGAGGTGCTCGACGCCGTCCGGCTCGAACAGCACCGGCGCCGCATGTCGAGCCCCGGCGCCGGTGAGCTGCGGATCATCGCGACCACCCCGACACGTCGTCTCTGGGAACGGCGCGCCACCGACGCCGACCATCTCGCCGTCCGGTTCGGCCTCGCCGACGCCACCAGCCGCGTGGAGGTCGAGGACGCGGCCGAGCCCGAGCACCGCCGTCGCACCAAGGCCACCGTGAACGCGGTCCCCGTGACCGTGTCGCTGCGCGAGGCCGGTGTCGTCGGCATCGCCGGGCCGGGCGACTGGCCGCGTCGCCGGGCCCGCTGGATCGTCGGCCAGCTCGGCGTGCTGCAGAGCCCTCGCGACGTCCAGGTGTACCTCCTGACCAGTCCCGAGCACGTCGCGCAGTGGTCCTGGGCGGCCTGGCTGCCGCACACGCGCCCGGGCCTCGGGCAGGACGCCGTCGCCTTATACGGCACCACCACCGACACGCTCGCCGCCCGCGTCGCCGAGCTGAACGCCCTGATCACCCAGCGGCGTGCCGCCACCCAAGGCGGCGGCGGGTCCAAGACGGCGTTCGGACCGCAGCTCGTCGTCGTCCTGGACGGCGCCCGCCGCCTGCGCGCCCTGCCCGGCGTCGTCTCCGTCCTGCGTGACGGGCCCGCCGTCGGCGTCAGCATCATCTGCCTGGACGGCGACGAGCAGCTCCTGCCCGAGGAGTGCACCGTGGTCGCCCAGGTGCGGCCCGACGGCGGCATGACGCTGCGCCGCCAGGACGCCGACGACCTGCGCGCCGTGACCACGGACGAGGTCGCGGACGACTGGTACGAGCCCGTGGCGCGTGCCGTCGCCGCCGTCCGCGACGTCACCGCCACCGACGGCGCCGGGATGATCCCCGACTCCGCCCGCCTCGTCGAGGTGCTCGGCATCGAGGACGCCGACGCCGAGCTGTTCGCCGCGCGCTGGCGGGGCATCGGGAACGCGGGCAGCACCCTGGCCACCGTCGGCGTCTCCCTCGACGGGCCGTTCGGTCTCGACCTGGTCAAGGACGGGCCGCACGGGCTCGTCGGCGGCACGACGGGATCCGGCAAGTCCGAGTTCCTGCAGACCCTCGTCGCCTCGCTCGCCGTCGTCAACACCCCCGACACGATGAACTTCGTGCTGGTCGACTACAAGGGCGGCGCCGCGTTCAGCCGGTGCGAACTCCTGCCGCACACCGTCGGCATGGTCACCGACCTCGACTCCCACCTCGTCGAACGGGCGCTGGACTCGCTGCGCGCCGAACTCACCCACCGTGAGCACGTCCTCGCCGCGATCGGCGCCAAGGACCTCGAGGACTACCTCGACGCCCGCAGCCGCGGCCATGCCGGCCCCACCCTGCCGCGCCTGCTCATCGTCATCGACGAGTTCGCCTCCATGGCCCGCGAGCTGCCCGACTTCGTCACCGGGCTGGTCAACATCGCCCAGCGCGGCCGATCGCTCGGCATCCATCTCATCCTGGCCACGCAGCGTCCCTCCGGCGTCGTCTCCCCGGAGATCCGGGCCAACACCAACCTGCGCGTCGCGCTGCGCATGACCGACAAGAGCGAGTCGCAGGACGTCATCGACGCCCCGGACGCCGCGGAGATCACCAAGTCCCAGCCCGGGCGCGCCTACGCGCGTCTCGGCGCCTCCTCCGTCGTGCCGTTCCAGTCCGCGCGGGTCGGCGGGCGCCGGCTCACGCGGGCCGACGTCGTCGAGGTGCCACCGCCGTTCGTCAGCAGGGTCGCCGTCGCCGACCTCGGCGGTCCGGCCCCGCGACCCCGCAAGACCGAACGGCGCGAGGAGGTCCAGACCGACCTCGCCGCGCTCGTCGACACACTTCGCGCCGCGGCCGCCGCCGGCGACTGGGGCGAGCCGCGCAAACCCTGGCTCCCGCCCCTGCCCACCCTGCTCCCGCTCGACCGGGTCTCCCAGCCCACGAAGCCGTCCGCGTTCGCGTGGGCCCTCGAGGACGAGCCCGGACGGCAGCGGCAGGGACCCGCCGAGATCGACCTCGACGAGTTCGGCCACCGGTACGTCGTCGGCGCCGCCGGGAGCGGCCGGTCCACCGCGCTGCGCACGACGGCGCTCGCGGCCGCCGCGACCCAGCCGGTGAGCGACCTGCACCTGTACGCCCTCGACTGCGGCAACGGCGCGCTCGCGGTGCTGGACGAACTGCCGCACACGGGCGCCGTCGTGCAGCGCGGCCAGACGGACCGCGCGAACCGGCTGCTCACACGGCTGCGGGCGGAGCTGGGCCGGCGGCAGCAGGTCCTCGCCGACGGAAACTTCGCCAACGTCACCGAGCAGCGCGAGACGGCGGCCCCCGCCGACCGCCTGCCGCGCGCACTCGTTCTGATCGACCGGTGGGAGAGCTTCCTGACCACGTACGGCGACGCCGACGGCGGCGCGCTGCTCGACATCGTCACCGAGCTGATGCGCGACGGCGCCGGCGCCGGCATCCACCTGCTCGTCGCCGGTGACCGCGGACTGCTCAACAGCCGGATGAGCGTGCTCACCGACGACGTCGTGGTGCTCCGGCTCACCGACCGGATGGACTACGGCATGGCCGGGATCAACCACAAGAAGCTCCCGGAGGAGATGCCGCCCGGCCGGGCGTACCGCGGCGGGAGCGGGACGGAGATGCAGATCGCGATCCTCGGTGACGACCCCGCCGGGCGCGCCCAGAGCGCGGTGGCGCGTGCCACGGCGGCCACGATCCGGGAACGCGAGGCCGTGGCGCCGGGGACCGGTCCCTTCCGGGTGGACGACCTGCCCTCGACGATCACCGTGGACGGCGCCTACCGGTACGCGGGACCGGAGGCGGCGAACCCGCTGTGGGCCCTGCTCGGCATCGGCGGTGACGACCTCACCGCGTTCGGGATGGACCTGGGCGGCGACGCGCCGTCGTTCGTCGTGGCGGGCCCCGCGCGGTCCGGCCGCTCCACCATGCTCGCCGTGATGGCGCAGTCCCTGCTGCGTGGCGGGACCGAGCTGGTCCTCGTCGCACCACGGCCGAGCGTGCTGCGGGACCTCGCCGGGCGCGACGGGGTGCGGACGGTGCTGACCGACGCCGAGGAGCTGACCGAGGAGACGCTCGCCCCCCTGCTGGGCCCGGATGACGCTCCGGTGGTGCTCATGGTCGACGACGCCGAGCTGGTCGCGGACTGCCCGGCCAAGGGATGGCTGCGCTCGTGGTTCCGGACGGCGGGGGACCACCGGCGCGCGCTCGTGCTCGGCGGTGACGCGTCGGAGGTGGCGAGCGGGTTCTCCGGCTGGCAGGTCGACGCCAAGAAGCACCGGCGCGGCGCGCTGCTCAGCCCGCAGGACCGGTTCGACGGTGACCTGGTGGGCGCGAGCCTGCCACGTTCGGCGGTGTCGTCACAGGTGGCGCCCGGCAAGGCGCTCGTCCACCTGGGTTCGGGCGAGCTCACCACGGTCCTCGTGCCCACCATCCAGCTGTAGCCGGGGTTTCGCCGCACCGATCTCCGCTCTTTATGTCAGGCTCTGTGTCGTGCGCCCTTCCATCGCCCTGGTGCTGACCGTGCTGCTCGCCGTGACCGGGTGCGCCGAGGGGCCGGTCAGCGTCAAGCGCGCGATCGCGGAGCCGAGCCGGGCGTCGGAGCCCGGTGTGACGCGGTCGGCCGACCTCCCGGACGCCGTGAGCGAGGTCCGCCCGGCGCCCGCCGAGGCCGATTCCGGGTCCGGGGACGAGGGATTCGTCCACCCGGGAGTCTTCGTCGACCAGCGCCTCCTCGACGCGATGGAACGCCGTGTCGAGGACGGCGAGCACCCGGCGAAGAAGGTCTTCACCGAGATGGTCCGATCCGAGTGGGGCGAGCTCGACCACCGTGCGGAACCGCGCAACGTGGTCGAGTGCGGCGCGCACCAGAACCCGAACCACGGCTGCACCGAGGAACGCCGCGACGCCCACGCGGCCTACGCGCAGGCCCTCGCGTGGGCCGTGACCGGTGACGAGACGCACGCGCGCAAGTCGATCGAGATCATGAACGCGTGGTCCTCCACGATCCGGGAGCACACCAACACGAACGCGCGCCTCCAGGCCGCCTGGGCGGGCGCGATCTGGGCGCGGTCGGCGGAGATCATCCGGCACACCGGCGCCCCCTGGTCCGGGACGGACGTGGAGCGGTTCGAACGGATGCTCCGCGACGTCTACCTCCCGCAGGTCACCGAGCGCTCGTACGCCAACGGCAACTGGGAGCTGGCGATGACGGAGGCCGCGATCGCGATCGCCGTCTTCCTCGAGGACCGCGAGGTCTACGACCGGGCCGTGTCCGTGTTCCGCAACCGTGCCCGCGCCTACGTCTACCTGGAGTCCGACGGCGACCTGCCGCGTGAGGCGTCCGGCAGCCCGTACGACAAGGAGCACGAGATCATCGCCTTCTGGCAGGGGCAGGACGACTTCCGTGACGGTGTCGCCCAGGAGACCTGCCGCGACCTCAGCCACACGACCCTCGGCCTGACCGCGATGTCGCACGTGCTGATGACGACCTCCATCCAGGGCGACGACCTGTACCCGCGGGTCGGCCCGCGCCTGGCGGCGGCCCTGGAACTGCACGCCGAGATCGCGGTCACCGGGGAGGTGCCGTCCTGGCTCTGCGGCGGCTCGGTGGACGGCCGGCTGGAGTACCTGCCGTCCGCGGCCCTGTCGGTCCTGGCGGGCCGCTTCGGCTGCCCGATGACGTGGTCCCGGCGGCACGACGAGTCGTGGAGCACCTTCGGCACCAACGAACTTCTCACCGCCTGGGAGCCCCTGACCCACGGAGCCCCCGCCGACCCGAGGGGTTCCGCCGACGAGGCGGTCTGCCCTCGCTGAGCGCCCCGGCACAGCCGCACGCCGGATACGTCACACCCGGGCATGGAACGCCGCGCACCGTGGTTGAGCCCGGTGTGGACGTGTACGACTCTGTGGTGATCGGGGCAGGCCAGGCGGGCCTGTCGGCGTCGTACCACCTGGAGAGGCTCGGCATCCGGCACGTGGTGCTCGACGCCGGCCCCCGGCCCGGCGGGGCCTGGCAGCACCGGTGGGACTCGCTGACGATGCGGGACGTCCACGGCGTGGCCGACCTGCCGGACGGTCCCGCTCCCGGCCGCTCCGCCGACCGCGCGAACCGTGCCGTCCCCGCCTGGTTCGGCCGCTACGAGGCCGAGCACGACCTGCCCGTGCGACGGCCCGTACGCGTCCGGACGGTCACCGGCGACGGCGGCCTGCTCCGGATCGACTCCGACGCCGGCGCCTGGCTCGCCCGTACCCTCGTCAACGCGACCGGCACCTGGGACCGCCCGTTCGTGCCCCACTACCCCGGCGTCGAGACGTTCCGCGGCGAACAGGTGCACACCCACGACTACCCCGGCCCGGACCACTTCCGCGGCAAGCGTGTGCTCGTCGTGGGCGGCGGAGCCTCGGCCGTCCAGTTCCTCGGCGAGATCGGCCCGATCACCGACACCCTGTGGGTCACCCGGCGCGAACCCGTCTGGCGCGACGAGTTCGACGAGAACGCCGGCCGGGAGGCCGTCGCCCGGGTGCTCGACCGCGTGACCTCCGGCTTCCCGCCCGCGAGCGTCGTGAGCGTCACCGGGCTCGCCCTGCGCCCGCAGGAGGAGACCGCCGCCCGCCTCGGCGTCTACGACCGGCGCCGCACCATGTTCTCCCGCGTCGAGCCCGACGGCGTCCGCTGGGACGACGACGTCCGCGACCCGGCACGGCCCGCCTTCGAACCCGTCGACACGATCCTCTGGGCCACCGGGTTCCGCCCCGCCGTCACCCACCTCGCCCCGCTCCACCTGCGCAGCGAGCACGGCGGTATCCCGCTCCTGCCCGGGACCGCCGACGTGCAGACCGCCGTCACGGCCGCCCGCGACCCGCGGGTCCAGCTCGTCGGCTACGGCCCCTCGGCGAGCACCATCGGCGGCAACCGCGGCGGCCGCGCCGCGGCGCTCGCCGTGCGGCGTCACCTCACCGACAGGCTCGTGCGGCTGGACCGGTAGGGCATGTCCTGCCGTACGCGTCCCCGCCGCCGCTCGACGGGGCTCCAGCGGTCGGTGCCGCCGCCCGTCCGGTCCGGCCGGCCGTGGTCAGTCGAGGACGGCGTACGCCTCGACCTCGACGTCCTGCTGCACTGGGCGTCCTCCAGGATGAACGGCGTGCGGCGCGCCCGGGACAGGTTCGACGCCGAGGCGGAGGGGGACCGGGACCTTGGTCGCTCGGGCGAGACCGTGAGGGGACCGCGAGGGCCCGCACCATCGTGGTGCGGGCCCTCGCGGTCAGGTGGCGGCCTGGGTCAGCCGACGCGGATGTAGGTCGGGCTGGGCTGCCAGATCTCGGTGTGACGCACGGTCTGACCCGGGACGGGGGCCTCGACCTGCATCCCGTCGCCCGCGTAGATCGCGATGTGCCCGGGGCTCCAGATCAGGTCGCCGGGCCGCGCCTCGGCGGCGGAGACCACGGTTCCCGCGTAGCGCTGCTCGGAGGACGTCCGGGGCAGGTCGATGCCGACCTGGGCGTAGACGTATGACGTGAAGCCGGAGCAGTCGAACCCGGCCGGCGTCGAGCCGCCCCACACGTACGGCACGCCGAGGTACTGCATGGCGATCGAGAGCACCTCGGAGCCTGCCGCGACGGCGGGGGCGGCCTTCTCCTGCGCCGGTGCCGCGGACTCCTCGGCAGCGGCCTGCGGCGCGGCGGGCTCCTGGGCCGCCTCGGTGGCCTCCGCGACCGGCTCCGGCGCGGGCTCGGGCTCCGGCGCGGGTTCCGGCTCCGGTTCCGGCGCGGGCGTCACCTTGATCGTCCCGCGCTCCAGGGTGAGCTTGCTGTCGGCGGCGACGCGCACGGCCGGAGCCGCGTCGGCCTTCAGGACGGCCGCGTCCCGCACGGTCATGTCCTGTGCGGCCGCCGCCTCGGCGGCGCGAGGCGCGGCCTCGAGCTCGGCGGTGGCCGGGCGGGTGTCCGCCACTGGCGCGGCGTCCGAGGGGATGCTGAGCAGCGAGACGGCGAGGCCCGAGCCGGCGGCGACGAGGGCGCCCCGGCGCGCGGCGCCCGAGAGGCCCTGCGCGGCCCGGGTCAGCGGGGTGATGGCTTTGCGGGCAGCACGATGGCGCCCAGGCGTGCGAGTGATCACGGTGTTTCTCCCGACGCCTACGAGGTGAGCTGTCGGATTCGGATCGGAAGCTGACCCGGCCGCAGTACTACTACCTGTGCGGCTTCACCCCAAGGACACCGACGGTGTCCGTCCTACCTGGTTCCCCCGCCCCTGCCATGTGTTCCAGATCTCGGGACGGTGACAGGGCTCGGCGTCCGCCGCGAGAACCCGCGGTTCCGCGGGCGGACCGAACGTAGCGCCGATGGCGGCGAAGTCACAATCCGATCACGAGACAAAAGTCCGGGGCGTGTTCGCTTGACCGAATTGTTCGCGGTGAGATAAGTCACACCGCCGCGTTCCTGGGGTCGACGGAAACCGCGGCGTCGTGGCGGCGTGGCGTGAGTCGCCGTCCATCGACCAAGACGATGGTTCACAAAGGCTGTGTCGATGTGATGGGATCTGCACGATCAGCAATGTCCGGTCGTGACGGCCGGGCGGACGGGACGGCGATGGAAATCTTGTTGCTGGGTGGTGCGATCGCGGTGACGGCGCTCGCGGGGGTGGCCTGGTCGCGACGTCAGGGCGCGGTGCGAGGCCCGAGGCTCGCCGGTGGCGGCGAGCCGGCCGACTGGCTGCCGCAGGGCGCGGACCTCGGTGCCCGCGCGACCTTCGTGCAGTTCTCCGCGGAGGTGTGTGCGGCCTGCCGGTCGACGGCACGGGTGCTCGGCGCGCAGGCCGCGCGGGAGGACGGCGTCGTGCACCACGAGCTCGACGTCGAGGACCACCTCGCCCTGACCGGGCGGCTGGGCATCCTGCGGACCCCGACGGTGCTCGTCCTCGACGGTCACGGTGCCGAGACGGCACGGATGAGCGGCGCGGTCACGCCGGCCCGGGCGGGCGAGGCGCTGGCCCGGCTGACGGGAGAGCAGGCACGATGACGACGTCGTCGGACACCAGGAACCAGGGTGCGATCGACCCCCGCGGGCCACGCCTCGGCGCGGGGATCACCGCGCTGCTGCTGGCGATCGTCATACTGCTCGGGGCGAGCACCGCGGGGCTCGTGCTGCTCGTCGTGATCGCGCTCGGCTTCGTGCTCGGTGCCGTGCGCGGGGCGGAGGGCACGTGGCAGGGCTGGATCTTCCGGACGCTCGTCCGGCCCCGGCTGGCGCCGGCGCCACCGGAGGACCTCGAGGACCGCAGGCCGCCCCGGTTCGCCCAGGTTGTCGGGCTGGTCGTCACCGGGACCGGAGTGGTGCTGGGACTGCTCGGCGTGCTGACGGCCGTCCCGGTCGCCGCCGCGGTGGCCTTCGTCGCGGCCGCCCTCAACGCCGTGTTCGGCCTGTGCCTGGGCTGCGAGATGTACCTCCTGCTCCGCCGCCGGGGGATCGTCCGCGCGGCCTGAGGAGGTGCCGCCGCGACCGCGCCGTCGTCCGCGGCGATGGCGTCCTCCGCGGACGACGGCGCCCCGGTGCGGGCCGGGAGGTGCACTGCTGCCCGGCGGTCCCGTGCCAGCCTTCGGCCGGGACCGCCGGCGGCGTGACGCCGTGGGTGCCTACGGCGCCACCACGTCCGGCCAGGGCGCGGGTGCCATGTCGCTGCCGATGTGGAAGCTCGGGTGCGGTGGCTGGTTGTAGGCCGTGTTCTGCCACGCGATCGCGACGCGGTACTGCGGGTCGTGCATCAGGGTCGGGATCCGCAGGTCCGTCTCGTACGGGGTGGAGTAGACGCGCAGGGCCGAGTTGTCGCTCGTGCGCCAGACCACCTCCTCGCGCCAGTCGCCGAACAGGTCCGCCGACAGGGCGGGAGTCGCCTTGGTGCCGTTGTTCGACGACACCCCCGAACCGGTGAGCTGCCGTTCCCCGGGTGAGTGGTTGTCGATGTGCGTGCCGTCCAGCAGTTCGCGCTCGCCGTCGTCGTCCCACCACGTGACGAAGTTGGCGGAGCCGGGTTTCGCGCCGATCGAGTTCCCCGAGGCGTTGAGCAGGCCGCTCACCTGGGAGGACCAGAACTCCGCGCCGGGGTTGCCGGCGTCGACGTTCGCGGCGACGGCGCGGCCGTTGTCCCCGGTCGGCGTGGTCCGGAACAGGATGGACCCGGTGTCACCGTCGACCAGCCGCGACGACGGCTGGTCGGAGTGCTCGCCCGGCATGAAGACCTCCTGGCCGGGGTTGCTCGGTACGAAGTCGCTCACGTGGAGGGCGTCGCCGTGGTACATCCGCGTGTTCCACAGCGGCTGCCCGTCCGCCCCGATCGCCATTGCCCCGAACACGACGTCCTGGCGTCCGTCACCGTTCAGGTCGGCGACGGAGAGGCTGTGCGCACCCTGGCCCTCGTACTGGCTGCCCGCCGTGTCGGAGTCGAAGATCCAGCGGGTGGACAGGTTCTGCCCGTCGAAGTCGACCGCCCAGATGACCGAGCGGGTGTAGTAGCCCCGCGAGAAGATCATCGAGGGCGTCTCCCCGTCGAGGTAGGCCGTGCCGGCCAGGAAGCGGTCCACCCGGTTGCCGTAGCTGTCGCCCCAGCTCGAGACGTTGCCGCGCGGTGGCCGGTAGTCGACCGTGTCGATCGCGGCGCCGGTGCGGCCGTCGAAGACCGTGAGGTACTCCGGGCCGCTCAGGATGTAGCCGCTGCCGTTGCGGTGGTCGGCTCCCGCGTTGCCGATCACGGTGCCCCGGCCGTCGACCGTGGCGTCCGCGGTCTTCATCGCGATCTCGGCGGCGCCGTCGCCGTCGTAGTCGTAGACCTGGAACTGCGTGTAGTGCGCGCCCGAGCGGATGTTGCGGCCCAGGTCGATCCGCCACAGGCGGGTGCCGTCCAGGGTGTAGGCGTCGATGATCGTGTTCCCGGTGTACCCGGACTGCGAGTTGTCCTTCGCGTTGGTGGGGTACCACTTGACGATGTACTCGTAGTCGCCGTCACCGTCCAGGTCACCGACACTCGCGTCGTTGGCCTCGTAGGTGAAGCTGCCCGACGGCGTCGACCCGCCCGGGGGAGCCTGGATCGGGATGTCGCGGTAGCCGCCGGATCCGAACCGGACCTCGGCGGCCGCCGGCGTTCCCTCGGCCCCGCCGTTCACGGCCGACACCGAGTAGGTGGAGCCGGACGATCCGCCGTCGTCCCAGTAGTTGGTCGCGCCGGTCAGGGGCGAGGACGTGAGGCGCTGGCCGTCGCGGTAGACGTGGAAGGCGGTGTCCGGGGAGTCGGTGCCGAGGAGGCGCCAGCTGACGAGGTGGCCCGATCCGGTGGGGATGACGGAGACGCCGCGGGTGAGGCCCTCGACCTGGTAGGTGCCGTCGCCGGGTGGCTCGGTGGTGCCGCCGTCGTCCACCGGGATGAGGCGCCACTGCTGGTTGGTCCCGCCGGACGGGTCGTACTGGGAGATGCGGTCGCCGGCCGTGGTGGACCACTCCCAGACGTCGAGGGCCTTGCCGGAGAAGCGGTTGACGAAGGTGTGGTAACCATCGGCGTTCTCGGTGACCTGCCACTGCTGGTTGGTGCCGCCCAGGTCGTCGTACTGGGCGATGGTCGCGCCGTTCTCGGCGTTCCACTCCCAGACGTCGAGGACCTGGTTCGAGTGGCGCACCTGGATGCGGTAGTACCCGTTCCCGGCGTCGAGGAACCGGAACTGCTGGTTGGCCGTGTCGGTGCGGTTCCACTGGACCAGTTCGGCGCCTGGTTCGGTGGAGCGCCCGGTGATGTCGAGGACCAGGTTCGAGTGCCGTGACTCGATGATGTACCAGGTGCCGGCCTCCACCTGGGCCGAGGCGGTGAAGGGCGCGGCGATGAGGAGGGCCGCCGTCATGCACGCGGCCGCCGTGAGGGACAACAGGGCTTTCAGACGTCTGGTCAGAGTTGTGGACACGTTTTCACTCCGTCGTGAAGTGGTGCTGCGGGAAAGCGGTTGCCTGACGCTGCGACGGTAGAGAGCGGTGGCAGGGGCGTCAATCCGCCGCGACGGAGTGAACCGTTTCAACAGGGCGGCGACGTCACCCCGAGGGTGTGCTGAACCACCTTCGCCGTGCCTACCGGCAAGCAGGCCCGCTGCGGGCGTGACCGATGGGCTGACGGCCATCCGGGCGGGGGATGCGGTCGGTACGTTGTCGAGCGGTCGGTCCTTTGTCCGTGCGGTCGGTCCCTCAAGGAGCCGACCGCTCGACTTCGGACCGACCACATCTTCGGTGGGCGGCTGGTGGGTGGCTGGTGGGGTGGTCGGTGGGTGGCCGGTGGGGTGGCTGGTGGTGGGTGGTCGCTGGGTGGGTGGCTGTTGTGGGTGGCTGTGGGGTGGGGGGCGGGGTGCCGGTTCTGGGTGGCGCTCCGGCGATAGCATTCGCGTGCTGACTTCGCGACGGCTGGTTCGTGTCGCGACCGAGAGGAAGGATCGTCCGGTGCCCCAGGACGTGCCCGAGCAGTGGACGATCCCGCAGGCCGAGCCTGCAGCGCTGGCGCCCGGCGACCCACGCACCATCGGGCCGTTCCGGCTCCACGGGCGGATCGGCAGCGGAGGCATGGGATCCGTGTACCTCGGGGCCGACCGCCATGGCCGGCAGGTCGCCGTCAAGCTCATCCGAGGTGACCAGTCGCACGACGCCGAGTTCCGGTCGCGGTTCCGCCGCGAGGTGCGTGCCGCGGCCGGCGTGCGCAGCCGGTTCTTCGCGAACCTCGTCGACGCCGATCCCGAGGCGGAACTTCCCTGGCTCGCCACGGAGTACGTGCCCGGGCCGACCCTGTCGCGGGCGCTCGCGGAACGGGGACCGATGCCACGGGACGCGGTCCTGACCCTGGTGGCCGGGATCGCCGAGGCGCTGCACGCCATCCACCGCGCGGGGCTGGTGCACCGGGACGTGAAGCCGTCCAACGTGATCCTCGGGCCGGACGGCCCCTGCCTGATCGACCTGGGCGTGGTGGCGCTGAACGATGCCACCCGGGTGACCATGACGGGCCAGCCCGTCGGCACGCCGCTGTACATGGCGCCGGAGCAGGCGGCCGCCGGGCGGACGACGTCGGCCGCCGACGTCTGGGCGCTGGGCGTCCTGGCCTACCGTGCCGCCACGGGCAACGCCCTCTTCTCGGGGGACCACCCGGCGGTCGTGCTGTACCGGGTCGCGGCCCAGGAACCGTCGTACGACGACTGCCCGGCGTACCTGCGCCCGCTCCTCGACGCGTGCCTGGTCAGGGATCCGGAACGGCGGCCGACGATCGAGGCGATCCTCCAGGTGCCCGGGCTGCGGGAGCTGGCGGACGCCGCGGCCGGCGAACGCACCGTGCCCGACGCCCCGCCGCACGCGGGCGCGATGGCCGGTCCGCCCGTGAACGACCGGAGGATCGACCGGCCGATCACCCACGCGGGCGCCGGCCACGGAGCCGGCCGGGCGCGCGGCGACCGACCGGACGGGCAGCGCCGGGCCCGGCGCGCCGCTGTCCCGGCCGCGCCTCGTCGTCGTACGTCGCGCGGGCTCGTCGCCGCCGGGGTCGTGGCCGGTGTCGCGGTGCTCGCCGGGGTGACCTTCGGCGTCCTGCAGTCGCTCGGTCCCGGCCCGGGCGGAGTCGGCGCGGCGGAGCCGACGTCGGGCCCGACCGCGGGCGCGCAGCCCTCGTCGTCCGGCGATCCCACCGGCCGGGCCACCCCGACCGCCACGCCGCCCGACGGCAGCGACGACAACCCCTGGACGCAGGGCACCGTCAAGCGGCTCGGCGACGCCTCCTGCTGGAAGGCCGGGGTCGACGGCGTACAGGGCCGGGTGGTCACGCTGACCGTCGCCTGCGACAAGGCGGGAACGGCCGAGTACGCCGCGCAGACCCCGAGCGACTGGCTCGGCGTCTACGCCGTCGCGGCCGACGGCACCACCCGTCCCAGCGTCGCCGAGCACGCGTCCGCGAGCGACACGTTCTGGACCCACGGCGACCTCACCGACCCGGCCGGCGTGACGCTCACGGTGACGTTGCCCGACCTCGGCAAGCCGCTGGACACCGTCGCGGTGCGGCACAAGTACGGCTACGGCTGGTCCTGGGCCGCGAACTGACGAGCCTGCCGCCGCTCCATGCCGTTCACGGGGGCGTTCGCAGGTGGTTGGGTGTGCGTGTGGAGGTTGTGGCGACGAGTCTGGTCGCGGTGCTCGGTACGGCGGCGCGCTGCACGATCACCGGCGAAACCGGAGAGGGCGTCGCGATGTCGAGAACGGCGTGACAGCTCCGTCCCCGGGGTAGAGCGACCACCGTGGTCGCGCCGCTACCGGAGGCACCACCATGACGAACGACCGCACCACCGAGATCCTCGACCGGCCGCTGAGCCGGGAGCTGCTGGCTCGCGACCTCTGCCGTCTGGCCTACGTGGCCGAGGACGGGACGCCGCGCGCCATTCCGATCGCCTTCGCCTGGAACGGCAAGGAAGTCGTGATGTGCACGTCGAGGAACGCCCCGAAGCTGGCGTCGCTCCGGCGGAACCCGGCGGTCGCCGTCACCGTCGACACCGAGGTGCACCCGCCCAAGATCCTGCTCGTGCGGGGCACCGTCGAACTCGACGAGGTCGACGGCATCCCCGAGGAGTACCTCGAGATGAACGGCTCCTACGAGATGACGGCCGAGCAGCGGGTCGAGTGGGAGGCCGAGGTTCGATCCCTCTACGACGGCATGGTCCGCATCGTGATGACGCCGACGTGGGCGAAGCTGATCGATTTCGAGACGACCTTGCCCAGTGCCGTGGAGGAACTCGTCCGGCGGCGCGCGGAGCGCGAGCGATCGGGTGCCGGCGACGTGCCGGCCGCCGGGCTGGAGTGAAGTTCCTGCTCACCACGCCTCTCCCAGGGAGTCACATTCTGGACACGGACTGATATGTCCGGCAGAGTTCGAGCGGAATACCTGCACTTTGTACCCGACCCAGACGGGGACACGATGACCAGCTCGATCACCACCGACGGAATCGCCGGTACCGGCGGCGACGTGGGCGGTCCCTCCGGCCGACCCGTGAAGCTCGACGATCCCACGACCGTCACGATCATCCCCGAACTCACCGTGGCGTACGACGCCACTGCCGTCCACACCCGGCTCCGCGAGAGGTGGGGCGACATGGCCCCCGTGGAACTGCGACCCGGCGCTCGCGCCTGGCTCGTGACGGGATACCGCACGATCGTCGCGATGGCTCGCGGCCAGTTCCCGCTCACGACGGCGACCGGCGCCTGGAGCGGTCACCAGCGCGAGGTGTCGTCCGCCGACGCGCCCGTGCTCCGGCCGCTGGCTCCTGCCGACCGCCCGACCGTGGAGCACGTGGACGGGAAGGAGCACGGGCGGCTCCGCACCCCGCTCGACGAGGTACTCGGCGTGATCGACGACGCCGAGATCGCCCGGACCGCCCGAGCCAGGTGCGAGGAACTCATCGACGGCTTCGCGGGTACCGGTGTCGCGGACCTGGTGCGAGAGTACGTGACGCCGATGCCGTACCTGACGCTCGGTACCTTCCTCGGCTTCGACGCCGCGGCCGCACAGCGGGTGTTCGACGTCGCCTCGCTCCAGGCCGGTGGACAGGGCAGCGCGGCGGACGTGCACGAGGTGAGCTTCCTGCTCACCGGCCAGACGGCGGCCCGCCGCCCGGACGGCGAGCCCACGCCGGCCGGCCGGCTCGCGCAGCACCCGTCCTACGAGAACACCGGGGAAGCCGCACTCGGTCTCCTGTCACTCACCGCCATCGCGGCTCGCGGACTGCAGTCATGGTTGGCACAGACGCTCTACCTCGCCCTGACGGACAGCCGGTTCGCCGGGCGCCTGGCGGGCGGTCAGCTCGGGATCGACGAGGCGCTCGACGAGGTGTTGTGGGCCGCGGCACCGGTGACGACGCTGCCGCCGCGGATCGCCGTCGAGGACTTCCTGGTGGGCGACAAGCTCGTCCAGGCCGGCGATGCGATCCTGCTCGCCGTCGGCGCGCTCGGTTCGGACCCGAGCATCCGTGGCGAGGGCTCGTGGGACGGGTCCGGCAGCCGTGCCCACCTGACGTTCGGTATCGGTGCCCACGCGTGCCCGGCGCCGCACCTGGCCCGGCTCATCGTTCGGACGGCGGCCGAGACGCTGCTCCACCGCCTCGCACCTGAGCTCGCGCTGCGAGCCGACGAACTCCGCTGGGCACCGGACTTCCGGTTCCGGCTGCTGGAGCAGCTTCCCGTCGTCTTCCGCCCCGAGCAGCAGTCGGAGTCCGAGCCGTACCTGTCATGACCCGTCGGGCGACCTGTCGGACGCCCGAACGACCCGCGAGTCGATCGCACCTGAAAGGACATCGTGAGCACCACCACCACCCGGACCTCCCGGGTTCTCAACACCCTCTTCGGCCCCGTCGTCAGGGGGCGCGAGGATCCCGCCGCCGCTTGGGAGAAGGCGATCGCCAAGGTCGAGGAGGAGGCCGGCATCGAGGACCGCAAGCTCGCCGACGGCCTCTACCGCGTGTTCGAGAGCATCACCGAGGAGCCCAAGCTGACGCCTCTGGGCTTCTTCTTCGCTCTCAACGTGGTCAAGGACAAGTACGTCAACCGGCTGCGCGTCAAGGCCCTGCTGGCCGAGCGCCCCGAGATCAAGGACGAGAAGATCGTCGACCCGGTGTTCGTGCTCGGGCTGCCGCGCACGGCGACCACTCTCACCCACAAGGTGCTCGCGGCGTCGCCCGACCATCGCGGCCCGCGCGCCTGGGAGATGACGTACACCGGTCTCGAGGACCCGGAGGTCGCCAAGCGCGAGAGCAAGCGGTTCGACCAGAGCATCAAGCTCGTCACGAGCGTCTTCGCACCGGGCCTGAAGCACATCCACCCGATCAGCGCCAACGACCCGGAGGAGTCGCTGGTGCTCATGCCGCACGGGACCTTCTGGCCGCTGTTCCACGGCAGCATGCCCTCCTATCGCGAGTGGTACGCAAGCCGCGGCGAAGCGGAGCTGATCGGCGACTACGAGTGCCTGAAGGAGGGCTTGCAGGTGCTGCAGTACGGGCGGGAGCCCAAGCGATGGGTCCTCAAGTATCCGGCGCACCTGAACGACATGCCGGTGATCAAGAAGGTGTTTCCGGACGCCACGTTCGTGTGGACGCACCGCGACCCCGCCACCGTCGTCGGCTCGGCGTGCAGCCTCGTCGAGACGCTGTGGGCGCCGTACCAGATCGATCCGGACCCGCGGGAGATCGGGCGCCTGATCATGGACTCGATGGTCACGTGGGTGGACAACGCGCTGGAGGCACGGCTCAGCCTGCCGCCGTCGTCCATCGTGGACGTGCCGTACCACGCACTGAGCCACGACCCGCACACCGAGGTGCCGCGGCTGTACTCGGCGATCGGGGCGACCTGGACGGAGAGTGACGCCGCGCAGCTCGGGAAGGTGCTGGCCCGGCCGTCGGGCACGCGTCCGCACACGTACGACATGGCGCGTTACGGCCTGGAGAAGGCCTACGTCGAGGAGGCGTTCGCGCCGTACCTGCGCCTGCTGAACAGCTTCGACAGGCTGGACGCAGCGCCGACGGCGGACCTGTGACGCCGGGGCCGCGCGGGCGCACCGCGAACGCCTGCGCGGCCCCGCCATCGCGATCGCATCCGACCGAGCCGGCTCCGCGCCATGGGCGCGGGTGATGGTCGGCACGACGGCGAGGCCCGGGCCGCTGCCGACCGGACGTATCCGGCCGTGGCCCCCGCGCGACGGCGCGACATGATCTGGCCAGATACCGGACCGACCTCGACAGGTGCCGGAATGTCCGGCATGGTGCGATCCGAACCACAGGACTGCGACCTGTACCCGACCCGGACGGGGACACGATGAACAGCTCGACAATGATCGACGGCGTCGCCGGAACCGGCGGGGCCGTCGGCGACGATCCTTCCCGCCGGCCCCTGAAGCTGGAGGACCCCGCCACCGTGCCGGCGGTCACCGAGCTGACCGCCGCGCACGACGCCGCCGCCGTCCACGGACGGCTTCGCGAGGAGTGGGGCGAGATGGCCCCCGTCGAGCTGGAGCCGGGGGCCCGGGCCTGGCTCGTCACGGGGTACCGCACCATCGTCGCGATGGCCCGGGGCCAGCTGCCGCTCACGACGGCGACCGCCGGCTGGAGCGGTCACGAGCGCCGGGAGGCGTCCGCCGACTCCCCGCTGCTGCGGTCGCTGACCCGCACCGACCGGCCGACCGTCGAGCGGATGGACGGGCGCGTGCACGAACGGCTCCGCACCCCGCTCGACGAGGTGCTCGGAGTCATCGACGAGGCGGAGATCGCCCGCACCACGCGTGCCCGGTGCGACGAGCTCATCGACGGGTTCGCCGGGACCGGCGTGGCCGACCTCGTGCGCGAGTACGTCTCCCCGATGCCGCAACTCACCCTCGGCGCATTCCTCGGGTTCGACGCCACCACGGCGCAGCAGGTGTTCGACGCCGCGACCCGGCCGACGGCCGGAGGAAAGTCGGCGGCGGTGGTGCACCAGCTGAGCTTCCTCCTCAACGGCCCGGCCGCCCGCCGCCCGGACGGCGAGCCCACCCCGGCCGGTATGCTCGCGCGGCACGCCTCCTACGAGAGCATCGCGGAGGTGGCGCTCGGCCTGCTGTCCCTCACGGCCATCGCCTCCCGCGGCCTGCAGGCATGGCTGTCGCAGGCGCTCTACCTCTCGCTGACCGACGACGCGTTCGCGCAGCGGCTGGCGGGCGGCCGGCTCGGGATCGACGAGGCGCTCGACGAGGTGCTGTGGACGGCGTCCCCGGTGACCACGCTGGCGCCGCGGATCGCCGTCGAGGACTTCCTGCACGAGGACAAGCTCGTGCAGGCGGGCGACGCCCTGCTGCTCGGGGTGGGCGCCGTCGGCTCGGACCCGGCCATCCGCGGCGAGGGGGACTGGGACGGCTCCGGCAGCCGCGCGCACCTGACGTTCGGCGTCGGCGCCCACGCCTGCCCGGCACCGCACCTGGCTCGCCTCATCGTCCGTACGGCCGCCGAGACGCTGCACCACCGTCTCGCACCGAAGCTCGCCCTGCGGCCCGACGAGCTCCGCTGGGCACCGGACTTCCAGTTCCGGCTCCTGGAGACCCTTCCGGTCGTCTTCACCCCCGAGCAGACGGCCCCCCAGTCCTGACCCGTTCCACCACCTCTCCAGGCGTCGCGCGACCCACGACGCCGACCGCATCAGAAGGGACATCGTGACCCGCACCCCCCGAACCTCCAAGGTTCTCAACACCGTCCTCGGCCCCCTCGCCCGGGGGCACGAGGATCCCGCGAACGCCTGGGAGAAGGCCGTCGCCCAGGTCGAGGAGGAGGCCGGCACCCAGGACCGGAAGTTCGCCGACGACCTCGGCCGCGTGGCCACCGCGATCGGCGAGGAGCCCCGCCTGATGCCACTGGGCTGGACCTTCGCGCTCAGCCAGATCAAGGACCGGTACGCCAACCGGCTGCGGATCAACACCCTGCTGGACGAACACCCGGACATCGCGGACGAGCCGATCACCGACCCCGTGTTCGTGCTCGGTCTGCCGCGCACGGCCACCACGCTCGCACACCGGGTGCTGGCGGCCTCGCCCGCGCACCGCGGCCCCCTCATGTGGGAGATGTCGCACACCGGCCTCGAGGACCCGGGCGCCGCCGAGCGGGAGATCCGGAAGCTCGACCAGGGCAGCAAGTTCGTCACCGGCCTGTTCGCACCCAGCCTCAAGCACATGCACCCCAGCCGCGCCGAGCAGCCGGAGGAGTCCATGATGCTGCTGCCGCACGGCACCTTCTGGTCCCTGCTGCACGGCACCCTGCCGGCCTACCGCGACTGGTACGCCGGCCGCGGCGAGGCCGAGCTCGCCGGTGACTACGAGTACCTCAAGCAGGGCCTGCAGGTGCTGCAGTACGGGCGCGAGCGCAAGCGGTGGGTGGTCAAGTACCCCGGACACCTGAACGACATGCCGACCATCAAGAAGGTGTTCCCCGACGCGACGTTCGTCTGGACGCACCGCGACCCCGCCACCGTCCTCGCCTCCACCTGCAGCCTCGTGGCGACCATGTGGTCGATGTACCAGAAGGACCCGGACCCCCGCGAGGTCGGCCGGCTCGTGCTGGACACCATGGTCACCTGGGTGGACAACGCCCTGGAGTCACGGCTCAGCCTGCCGCCGTCGTCCATCGTCGACGTGCCGTACCACAAGCTCAGCGCCGACCCTCACACCGAGGTGCCGCGCGTCTACGCGGCCATCGGGGCCGAGTGGACCGCGAGCGACGAGGCCCAGCTCGACCAGGTGCTCGCCCGCCCGGCCGGCACGCGCCCGCACCGCTACGACATCGCCGACTACGGCCTGGAGCCCAACCAGGTCGAGGAGTCCTTCGCGGCCTACCTGGGCCTGCTGCACAACTTCGACGTGCTCGACGCCAAGCCCACCGCGGAGATGTGACCCCCGCCCGGCCCCGCGGCCGGGGACCGATGATGCGGTCGGCTCCTTGTCGAGTGGTCGG
>NZ_JAFMPK010000047.1:669526-849113 GCF_017349295.1 Myceligenerans salitolerans | reverse complement strand
ACCACTCGGCGATCCGGCTTACCCGCTGCCCTGGCGGCGGGTACGGTCCGCCCTGCCCGTCCAGTAGCCCACCCACACCGTGCCGGCCAGCGCCAGCACACCGATCACCACGGGGGCGGCAGCCAGCGGGGCCACCGCCGCCACCGCCGACACGACCAGCGGCCCGCCCGTGTTGCCGATGTCCCCGCACAGCCGCCACCCGCCCAGGAACTGCGCCCGGCCCTCCCGCGGCGCCGCGTCCGCCCCCAGCGTCATCACGATCCCCGAGCCGAGCCCGTTGCCCAGCGCGATCAGCGCCATCACCGCGCCCACCTCGAGTGCCGAGTCGGTGAGCGGCAGCAGCAGACAGCCCACCCCGACCGCGAGCACCACCGGTACCGCGACCACACGCCGCCCCCGCGTGTCCAGCAGCCAGCCGCCCGGCAACGTCAGCAGGATGTCGATCGTCGCCGCCACCGCGAACAGCAGCGACACCACCGCCGCGCCGATGTGCACATGATCCGCCCACAGCGGCAGCAGACCCGTGCGCACCGACCGCGACGCCCCGATGATCACCACCGCCACGCCCAGGGTGAGCAGCGTGCGCCGGTGCTCCCACAACACCGCGTGCACCGGTCGCGGAACGACGTCCCGTGCGACCCGGCCGAAGTCCGGCATCCGCGTCACGATCAACGCCGACGCCAGTGACGCGCACGCCGCCAGCAGGAACACCGAGCGCACCCCGAAGAAGTGGATGAGCAACGCCCCCAGCAGCGGGCCCACCAGGATCCCCACCCGCATCGACCCGCCCAGCAGCGCCATCCCGCGCGCCCGGTGGCTCACCGGCACGGCGTCGATCAGGAACCCCTGCCGCGCCAGCAGGAACGCCGTCCAGCTCATCCCGCTCACCACGACGCACACGCACAGCAGCCACACCGACGACACCAGGTACGCGGCCACCATCGCCACCGCGTCGACCAGTCCCGCGATCATCAGCGTGCGACGCTCGCCGAGCCGGGCCACGAGTGCCCCCGAGGGCAACGAGTTGAGGAGCTGCCCGATCCCCATCAGCGCCACCACGAACGCGGCGACAGCCGTGGTCGCGCCGAGATCGTTCGCGTGGATCGCGAGGATCGGCAGCACGGCGCCGTGCCCGATCGAGCTGACCACCGACGGCACGTAGGCGACGACGGCGATGTCCCGGAACCGGAACGGCGGATTCTCCCCGGTGCCGTCCGATCCTGTCACTCTGTCATCCTGCCAGACGGTTGGCCGCGGCAATGATCCGTTCGAGCGCCGGACCCGCCACCGCCGCTCGGCGAGAACCGCCCCTCGGCGAGAAGCCGTCCCGCCCGGCGGAGAGCGTCGATCCGGGTCCGTGGGCCCAGGTGCGGCGAGCCGGTCAAGCTGTAGGTTGTGCTCGCCTCGCGCCGGTACGACCAGAAGGTGGACACATGACCACGCTTGCCGACTTCGGCGACGACGAGATCACCCAGCTCCTGGAGGCCCCGGGAGCGGTGCTGAAGGCGGTCATCGTCGCCGACGGGAAGCCGCGCTCCATCGGTTTCCTCAAGGCTACCGCGCGTGCCGCGAAGGTGTTCCGGGCGGCCCAGGAGGACGAGAACGACATGGTTCGCGCCGTGGCGCTGGCGCTTCGCGATCGGAACCCCGGCGATCCGGACGGCGAGGACGACGAACCTTCCGGATCGGACGACTACCTCTGGCCCGACTCGGAACGGGAGGCCACCCGCGCGGTCGAGCTCGTCGCGGCGTCGATCACGCTGCTGCGGGGGCGCGCCGACGACGAGGACGTCGACGCCTACGGCGCCTGGCTGGTCCGGATCGCCACCCAGGTCGCCGAGGCCACCACGACCAAGGAGGGCGGCTTGTTCGGCAAGCGTGTGGCGGTCTCCGAGAACGAGCAGGCCCTCATCGAGAGACTGGCGACGGCGGTATCGCGCTGAGGGTGCCTGGTCCCATCGTTCTGTCACGATGGAAGGCGTGCGCGTCTACCTGGATCAGCATGCCGGGATGGCCGAGGACGGGTGGTCGGCCGCCTGGACGTTCGACCTGCCGTACTGGGGTACGTGCGGTCAAGGACCCGACGACGACGCCGCGCTGGCCGACCTCGCGGCACGGTGCGGTCTCGAGGCGGGTTCCGTGGGTGCCGGCGCGTTCGAGATCGCCGAGCGCGTGGACCGGGCCACGACAGGCGACGAGACGGTGTTCGACCGGGACCGTGTCCCGGCGTCGGAGGCCGAACGGACCGCAACTCTCAGGATCCTGGAGCGGGCTCGCGCGCGGACCTCGGAGCTGATCCGGACCGCGTCCTCGCACGTGATGGAGTACCGCGACCCCGGCCGGGTGCTTCCCGCCTACGCCTCGTGGCACACGGTGGCACAACTGGCATGGCACATCGCGGACACCGAGTCCCGCTACTACCTCCCGCTCCTGGACCTGCCGTCGCGGCCGCGGGCCGCTGACCTCGTCACGGAGCTCGAGGAATCCGGCGCACACGTGCGGCGCGTGGTCTCGCGGATGCGGCCCGACCTGGCCGTGGAGTCCGATGCCCACGGTGCGTGGACCAGTGTGAAGGTGATGCGCCGGCTGGCGTGGCACGAGCCCGGCGAGCTCCATGTGCTCGCCGGGCTGATCGAGCGGGCGAAAGGATCGTCGGGCGGCGAGGAGGGACGGCGGGCCCGAGGTCCGCGTCCCACGGCCTGAGGGTCAGTGCCCGCCCGAGACCACGACGACCAGGCCCGTGACGACCGCCCCGACGACGACGGCCAGGCACGCGACGGCGCTCGCCAGACGAGCGGGTCCGGGCCGCGGCACGGCTCCGGACGCCTGCGCGATGTCGCCGGGTGCCCGTGTTGCTCCCGCCTCGGCGCGGTGCGGCGTGGCGCCGGCGAGGAGCCGTAGGCCGAGCGCGAACAGTGCCGGGATGCCGGCCCCCACCAGTATCCCGGCGACGAGGACCTGGGCCAGGGCGCTCCACTCGATGAACGCGTTCACCGGGCATCTCCCGTCGTCGTGGCGTAGGTGCCGGTCGTACCGGATCCGATGGCGTCGGCGCCCGTGGCGGCGGGTGACGCCGCCGCCAGGGCCGGCGTCCGGCCCTCGTCCTCCTCGGCGCCGTCGCCGGTCGTGAGGGCGCTGCCCTCGCCGGCCGTGGCGGCCAGGGGCGCGGGAGCCGCGTCGTCGTCCCACGTCTCGTTGACGTTGGTGTGGTCCACCGGCTTGCGGCGGGACGCGACCCAGATGGCGGCCGAGGACGCGACGAGCACGGCCAGGACCGCGAGGATGCCGGCGGTGCCGCCGATGGCGGACTCGAGCCAGTGACACAGCGCGCCGACCAGCCCCGCGGCCGGCAGGGTGAGGGCCCAGGCCGCGAACATGCGCCCGGCGACGCTCCAGCGCACCGTCGCGCCCGGCATCCCGACGCCTGAGCCCAGCACCGAGCCCGTGGCGACGTGCGTCGTCGAGAGCGAGAACCCGAAGTGGCTGGACAGCAGGATGACGGCGGCCGAGGAGGTCTCCGCGGCCATGCCCTGGCGGGTGTCGATCTCCACCAGCCCCTTGCCGAGGGTGCGGATGACCCGCCAGCCGCCCATGTACGTCCCGATCGCCATGGCCAGAGCACAGCTCAGGATCACCCAGAAGGGCACGCCGGAGTCGGCCGGCACCGCGCCGCCCGCGATGAGCGCCAGCAGGATGATGCCCATGGACTTCTGGGCGTCGTTGGTGCCGTGCGCCAGGGAGACGAGCGACGCGGAGCCGATCTGGCCCCAGCGGAATCCGCGGTCGGTGATGTCCCGCGGGACGCCTCGGGTGAGCCTCGCGACGGACCAGGTGCCGAGCCCGGCCACGAGGATCGCGATGACCGGCGCGAGAAGCGCCGGCACCAGCACCTTGGACACCACGCCCGTCCACAGGACGCCCGACGTGCCCACCGCGGCCAGCACGGCACCCACCATGCCGCCGACGAGGGCGTGCGACGAACTCGACGGGATCCCGAGCAGCCAGGTGAGGAGGTTCCACACGATGCCGCCCACCAGGCCGGCGAGGACCACCGGGAGGGTGATGACCCCGGCGTCGACGATCCCCTTGGCGATCGTGGCCGCGACGGCGAGCGACAGGAACGCGCCCACGAGGTTGAGGACGGCGGACAACAGGACGGCGGCCCGGGGCCTGAGGGCTCGCGTCGCGATGGAGGTGGCCATCGCGTTGCCCGTGTCGTGGAAACCGTTCGTGAAGTCGAACGCCAGCGCGGTCACGACGACGAGCGCGAGCAGTAGTGATTCGGTCACGGATCGATGATCGGGGCTGAAACCCTCGGTGAACGGCGATGTGCCAGCAGCCGAAGCACTGTTCGTTCGTTGTTCACCTGATGTTCATCTTCGCTGAGCCCTCGGGTGAGGCGCGGCACCCGGCGGCGGGACGACGCCGTCCGGCCCGGCTCGCTCCGGCGAGCGGACTCAGGCCGTCCGCCCGTCCACGTAGTACCAGCGCTTGCCGAGTTTCTCGAACCGGCTCACCTCGTGGAGGCGGCCGCGGCCGCCGGCCGTGCGGTAGTGGGCGACGAACTCGACCACGCCCGTGTCGTCGAACGGACCGCCCGCCTCGGTGCGCAGGACGTCGAGGCGCTGCCACCGGACGTCGTCGTCCAGGTCGAGCCGGTCCGGCCGGGACGACGGCGACCACGTGGCGAGCAGATAGCCGGCGTCGCCGACGGCGAAAGCCGCGTAGCGCGACCGCATCAGGGCCTCCGCGGTCGGGGCCGGGTTCCCCGTGCCGCGGTGGTACCTGCCGCAGCAGGATCCGTAGGGCTCGCCGGACAGGCAGGGGCAGCGTGCGGAGTCGTCCATGAGGACCATCCTCGTCCCGGCCCGGGGGTGTGGTTCGAGTGGGAGATCGGCCCGCCGGATCTGGACGGATGCCCCGGCGCGTCCGCCGGCGCGTGTTCGCTCCGTCCTGGTGGCGGGAGAGGCCGTCAATCTGCTTGAGCGGCAGGTGCCGGGCATGCTGGACTGCCGACATGATCGTTCGAATCTGGCGGGGATGGACCACCCCCGAGAACGCCGACGCCTACGAGTCGATCGTCAGCACTCGCGTGCTGCCCGCCATCGCCGAGCGGAACCTCGCCGGCTACCACGGCGCCTACCTGCTCCGTCGTCCGCTCGACGGCGGTGAGGTCGAGTTCTCCACCATCATGCTGTTCGACTCGCTCGACGCCGTTCGCGAGTTCGTCGGCGACGACTACGAGGTCGCGCACGTCCCTGCCGAGGCGCGGGCCGTCCTGGCGCGGTTCGACGAGCGGTCCGCCCACTACGACACCCTCCTGACGCCGGAGGACACGCGTCCCGTGTAGGCCCCTCACAGCGCAGCTGACCGGGCCCGCCGGCATCCGGCACCCTGCTCTCAGCGGCTGTCGGCCGACCAGGCCGGGGGAGGTCGAGTCCGGTCAGGGACGGCGCGGCGGCCCGAAGCCGCAGAGGGCGTGTCCAGTCGGCCAACGCGGTCATGATGCAGGGGTACGCAAGTCGGCGGGCGGTGGGTCCGTGTGAGGAGGCGATGGCCTGAGATTCCGTGGTGCGCTTCTTCGTCCCGTCAGGCGAGGAGCGCCTCGACGAACGGACCGGGGTTGAGCGACCGCCACAGGAAGAACATCCCGATCCCGACGGCGCAGCCAGCGAGCCAGAACCAGTCCGACGGCGTCGCGCCCTGGCCGGTGTGGTCATGGCAGCGGACGGAGTCGACGTCATTCCGATGCGCACGCTCGCACCGTGACGTTCCGGCGGCGCCCCGGCTTGCCCGCCCTACCCGTCGTGCGGTCGCCGAGGAGGCGTGACGAAGCGGGGGATGCCCGTGGTGGAGACGGCGACGGCGGCGACGGCGAAGGGGACGGCGCCGAGGGCGAGCATGCCCGCGAGCTGGCCGCCGGCGAACTCCACGGCATCGTGGGTGAGGACGAGTTGCGAGCCGGTCTGGAACGCCGTGTGGAAGCCGACGGGCATCCACACCGACCCCGTGATCATGCGGAGGTATCCGAACCCGATCCCCATCGCGAAGAAGAGGGAGAGGTCCATGGGATTCCAGTGCTGCCGCAGCAGGCCGGCGAAGAGGGTGAACAGCACGGCCTGGGTCGTGATGACCCACCACCCGCGGGTGACCGATCCCAGCACGGTCGTGACGTAGCCACGGAACACCAACTCCTCGGGGACCGCCTCGGCGAGCAGCACCGCGAGCAGGAGCAGCACCACGGTCCGCGCGAGCTCCGGCGCGGGCACGGTCACGGAGATCGATGCGCCGGCGAGCGCGAGCGCGGCGAACGTGGCGGCCGACGGGACGAGCCACACGAGTGCGCCCCACAGGGCGAGCCGCCAGTTGTCGCGGGCGCTCCCGGTCCCCAGCCCGGCCTCCCGCAGGCGCTTGTCGCCGGACCGGCCGACCAGGACCGCGGTCACACCGAACGCAAGGCCGGTGAGCATGATGCCCCCGCTGATCCTCGTCGCCAGGGTCCTGGGGTCGGAGGGATCGGGTCCGGCAGGTACGACCACCATGAGGAGAACGAGGCCCGCGCCGAGCGCGAGGACGGCGACGGCGATCCGCCATGCGGCGGACACGATCCGGTGTGTCGGTGAGACGTGCGAGGTCGTCATGGTGTGGCCTCTCGGTGTCGGCGCGCGAGGGCGTGGTAGGCGCGCTTGGGGGTCCAGGTGCCGTCGGCGTGGGCCGTGACGACGCCGTAACTGGCGAGGTCGAGGTCACGGCCGGGTTCGTCGGAGGTGGTCAGCGCGGGCTCGCTGAACCCCCACACGAAGGTGCCGTCGACGTCGGCGCGGTCGAAGAGGTCGAGCAGGTCGACGAGGTAGTCGGCCTGCTCCTGCTCGTCACGGACGAGCCGGCGGGGGACGGTCGGCACCTTGCGACCGCCCAGCACGCCGGCTGCCGTCGACGCCTTCTCCGCGGCGCCGCGGTAGGTGCAGGTGCCGAACTCGAAGACGTACACCGGCTTGCCGTGCGCGTGGGCGGCGCCGGCGAGGGCCCGGATGTCGTCCTCGAACCGCCAGGTGTTGCGGGCGTCGCGATAGCGGTCCGCGCCGACGACGTCGAAGATCGACCAGTCAGGGCGTTCCCAGTCGCCGGCGCCGTAGGAGACCGGGCCCGCGAAGCGTTCCCGTGCCTCGCCCACGAGCTGGGCGAGCAGCCGTCGCAGGCGGCGGTTCGCCCGGGGCAGCAGCGGGAACGTGAGGGTGAGCAGCATGCCGCGCGTCCAGAACGTCGGGCCCGGGAGCATGCCCGGCGTCGACAGAGTCAGTTCGCAGCCCACGACGAGCCCGGCGGTGGCTCCGGCCGTGCGGAGGTCCTCGGCGGTGGTCGCGGCCGCCCGGACGGCTTCCACCAGTTCGCCGGCGGGCCGGTCGAACGGGCGGGGCTGCAGCCAGACGGCGAGCCCTTCGTCCGCCGCGCAGCGGGCGGCGACGTCGAGGTGGTCCGGGTCGGTGGCCATGACCAGCACCGCGTCGCAGCCGAGGTCCTCACGGACGGCGCGGAAGTCCCGTCGCGCGTGCTGCTCGCTGAAGTGGGGGTTGCTGTGGAAATGCTTCTCGTACACGACTCCGGCGTCGTAGCCGATGCCGCGGACCCGGTCACTCATCGCCCGCCCCCAGGGAGCGGAGCAGGAAGGGGACCGCGTGCGCGCGCAGGTCGCCCAGGTCGGCGCGGGGGTCACGCTGGACGACGGTGATCGCGCGGTCCAGCACGGCCTCGACGAGGCCGGTGGCAACTCCGAGCGGCATGCGCAGGAAGCTGCCGTCCTCCATCCCGGTGGTCAGGATGCTGCGCAGCAGCGCGGTGTCCTCCTCGTCCTCGACGAGGTACAGGGGAGTGCCGTCGGCGGTGCGGTGTGACACCACGATCTCGACGGCCGCGGCGATCGCGTGGCGGTGGGTGTCGACGTGCGCGAGGTACGCCTCCGAGTAGGCGCGAAGGCGGGCGGTGGCGCACTCGTGGCCCGACACCGCGTCGAGGGCGCTCTCGCCCAGGGCGGCGAACGCCTCCTGGACGAGTTCGAGCAGCAGTGCTTCCTTCGAGGAGAAGTAGTACCCGATCGCGCTCTTGACGATGCCGGCCCGCTTCCCGATCTCCGCCAGGGACGCCCGGTGGTACCCGACCCCGTTCACCGTCGCCACGGCCGCGTCGATCAGCTGCCTGCGGCGAGCCGTCTCGATGAACGACCGGGACGACGCCGACGCCGGATCGCCCGGAGAGGCCGCGGGTTCAGAACGCACGATCTGATTTTAGAACGACCGATCTGACGCGAGCAAGGCCCGGAGTCCCGGCCGGATCTGCCGGGCCGCCGTCGTCTCGGGCGCTTCGTGTCGGGGCCGACGCCGCCTCGCCGCTCTACGCCCGATCCATGAAGCCGCTCCGGTACGCCCAGACCACGGCCTGGGTGCGGTCCCGCGCACCGAGCTTCGCCAGGAGGTGCTTGACGTGCGTGCGGACCGTCTCGGAGGAGATGAACATGGCGCCGGCGATCTCGGTGGTCGTCCGGCCCGCCGCGAGTTCCCGCAGCACGTCGGCCTCACGCCCGGTGAGGGCGACGTCGTCGTCGGCGGGCCGTCGTCGGGCATGGAGGCGAAAGAGGCGGCGCGTGACGGCCGGCGACAGGAGCGCGTCGCCCGCGGCGACGGTGCGGATCCCGGCGACGAGCTCGTCGGGGGTGGCGCGCTTGAGGAGGAACCCGTCGGCGCCGGCGGAGATCGCGTCGTCGACGACATCGTCGAGATCGAAGGTGGTCAGCACGAGGACCGCGGGCCGCGGCGCGGCCCAGGAGACGATCTCCCGGGTCGCGGAGGCCCCGTCCCGGCCGGGCATGCGGATGTCCATGACGACGACGTCGGGCCGCAGACGCCGGGCGAGCTCGACGCCCGCCGCGCCGTCGGAGGCCTCGCCCGCGACGGTGAGACCGGGTTCGGCGTCCAGGAGGGCCCGGAGACCGCCGCGGACGAGGGCGTCGTCGTCCACGAGCAGCACGGTGGTCACGAGGCCACCCCCTCGACGGGCTTGCGCAGGGGGAGCGTGGCACGGACCCGGAACCCGTCGTCGTCGGGGCCCGCCTCGAACGTGCCGCCCTCGAGGCGGGCGCGCTCGCGCATGTTCGCCAGCCCGTGCCCGGGCACGTGGCCCGGCGGCGCGGGACGGACGCCCGTGCTGCGCACCTCGGCCACCACCCGGCCGTCGTCCTCGGCGACGGTGACCTGGATCGGTCCCGTGGCGTGCTTGAGCGCGTTCGTCAGCGCCTCCTGGACGATGAGATCGAGGGTGCGTGAGGTGCCGGGACCGAGGTCGAGCCGGGACAGGTCGAGGTGGACCTCCCGGCCGGTGGCGCGGACCCGTTCCACGAGGGACGGCAGATCGGCCGCGGCGCCGTCGCCGTCGTCGTCCGGGTCGGCGCGCAGCAGCAGGTCGAGACGCTGCAGGGCCTCCCGGCCCACCGTCTCGACGTGACCCAGCGCCTGGAGTGCGAAGGCGGGGTTGTCGTCGAACACGCGGCGCGCCACCCCCGCCTGCAGCACCATCACGTTGACGGCGTGCCCGAGCGCGTCGTGCAGGTCCCGCGCCCACCGGGCACGCTCGGCCTCGACGGCACGTTCCGCCTGGGCGGCGCGCTCGCGGCGCTCGCTCCTCAGCCGTGCCTCGACCGCCTCCTCCCGGACGCGACGCGCGAGCACCACCTCGCCCGCGATCATCGCGAAGAGCACGCAGAGCGTGATGCTCGCGGCCTCCTGCACCGACGCCGGGGCGGGGGAGAACACGGCGTAGCCGGCCACGCCGAGCCCGGTGATGACGACCGCCGGGATGCGCGACCCGCGACTCGGGCTGGCGAAGCAGGCGTAGAGCGCGATCCAGACCGGCCACTGCACGGCGGCGACCGTGTAGCCGGCAACGGTGTTGACGACCACGACCGCGCTGCAGAACGCGAGGACCGCGAGCGGTGCCCGGCGCAGGCCGGCCAGCGCGAGCACCGAGGCGACGACGAGGGCCACGCCGAACACGTCAGGTTCCCGGTACTCCACGTCCACGGGCGCGAGGGGCCCGAGCCCGGTGAGGAGGATGACCATCGCGAGGGCGAACGCCGCGACGACCCACGTGGGGCGCTGACGGCGGGCCGGATCGGGGAGCTGGTCCTCGGCGTGGGGCGGGTCGTCGCGGCCTGGTCGCATGCTGCATCCTGCGATACGCCGGACCGTGGCCGCCAGGGTCGGGGCAGGTGGTCGGCCCAATATCCCCCGCGTGGGGTAGGGGCGCTCCCTCGCACGAGGGCGCACGGTCGACCCGGCCGGAGGGCGCGCCCGACGGCGTGGCGCTCCTAGCGTGTGAGGCGTCGTCCCCCCGTCCTCCTGGAGCCGTCTCATGTCCGTTGACCTCGAACGTCCCCGATCTGCCCGCCGGTCTGCCCGCCGGGCTCGCGGGTGGTGGGTCTGGTTCGCCCTCACGTCCGTCGCGCTCGCGGTGTTCGCGCCGTTCCCGTATCTCACGAGTTCGCTGTCCTCGCTTGCGGGGGAGGGCGGCGGGCTCGCCGGGAACTACGTCTCGCGGCCGGCGGGGATCCGGGTGGCGCTCTACGTCCACATGGTGGCGGGCGGGATCGCGCTCGGGCTGTCGCCGCTGCAGCTTGCCGCGTGGGTGCGGGCGCGGGTGCCGCGGCTGCACCGCGTCGTGGGGCGGGTCGTGATCGTGGCCATGATCGTGGGTGGGGTGTCGGGGATGGTGCTGGCCACCGTGAACGCGGCCGGGGCCGTGGGTACGGCCGGGTTCGGGGTGCTGGGGGCGCTGTGGGTGGTGTTTCCCGTGCTGGGGTTCCTGGCGATCCGGCGTGGGGACGTGGCGACGCACCGGCGGTGGATGGTTCGGGGGTTCGCCCTTACTTATGCGGCGGTGATGTTGCGGCTGTGGTTGGGGGTGCTGATGGGGGCGCAAGGTTTGGCCGGGGTTCCTGCGGGGGTCGCGTTCGAGCAGGCGTATGTGATCGTGCCGTTCTTGTGCTGGGTGCCGAATCTGGTGGTGGTGGAGTGGTATCTGCGGCGGCGGGGGAGTGCGGCGTCGCGTAGGCTCCGGTTGCCGGACATGAGCAGGCCCGGAGTGGATCCGGGCCTGCCGTGCCACGTCCTATCTGTGCGTCAGAGCCCGACCGAGTCGGCGCCGTGCGCCGCCTGCTCGGGTGTGAAGCCCTCGAACTCAAGCTGGTCGATGAGCCCGGAGCGCGAGAACGAGGAGTAGTCCATGTAGTTCTCGGCGGCCTTCGCGGCCTGCTCCATCCAGTCGACCTCGATGTTCTCGACGGCGTACTTGGAGTCGGCCTTCGAGAACCCTTCGAACTCCAGCTGCTCGATGAGACCCGGCTTGGAGAAAGCCGTGTAGTTGAGATAGTTCTCAGCGGTTTCGCGGGCGTTCGCCTGGGAAACGGTCTCGTTTGACGCTTCCTCAGCCGGCTTCTCATCCTTTTCTTCGTCCGGTGCCGACTCCGGACCATCGTCGGCAGGCTCGGCTTCCTTCTCGTTCTGGCTGTCGCCGCCTGTGTTCGCCTCCGCGCCGTCTTCTGCCTGCTCGTCGCCTTCCGGCGCCGGTTCCTCCTGTACGACGGCGTCCTGCTCGGGCTCGCCGACATCATCGGACATTGCGCCGAACAGGTTGACCAGTCCGATCCCGAGCAGGAGCCCGGCCGCGGACAGTGCGATCCCGGTGATCGCCTTGCCCTTCCCGACCGGCGGATTCGTCCGTCCGGCACGATTGAGGCCCACGAATCCGAGGACCACGCCCACGATCGCAGGCAGGAACAGCAGGCTTGTCACCAGCGACACGATGCCCAGCACGAGGGATGCCGTAGCGAAGCCGTTTGTGGCTGGCGCTGCGGAGCCAGGGCCATACGGAGGCATACCTGCAGGCGGCATACCTGCAGGGGGCATGCCCGACGCCGGCGGCGTGCCTTGGGCGGGCGATCCCGGCGGCTGGAACTGCGGTCCGGGGTGCTGACTGGACATGACTCTCTCCTCACAGAAGCTGCGACTCGTGTGCTTCGATCGTTGCTGTCCCGGGGTGCCGCCCACATCACCCGAACTGGCCTGCCAGTATGGCCCGATCCGGTACCTCGCGGTGGGTGAAGTTCGCCCAGCTGGATCTCCCGCGAGGGTCGCCATGCGAAATACGCTTCGACACATGCACGAACCACCGGCACCAGCGCCGCGGTCGCTGGCTTTCTCGTGGCTCCCGGCCGCGCTCGCGCCCGTCATGCCGACCAAGTGGCATCTGGTGAGGAGCCTGCTGCTGGTGTTCGTGTGCTTCTTCAGCTCTGGCGTCGCAGTGAGCTTCTTCGACATGGCGGGACGCCCGGCGGGGCTCCAGATCGGGTCCGTCACCCCTCAACTGATCACGCTCCCCGCGTTCCTCCTGGCGTTCATCGTGCCCTGGCTCGTGTTCCTTCGCGACGTCGCACCGGTGACGCTCTGTCTCACCACCAGCGCTTTGCCCGTGCTGCTCCCATACGATGCGCTGACTCCGCTGGTCGTGCTCCCGGCGGTCTATGCATTCCGTTCCGCCCGCTGGATCGTGATGTGCACAGCCGCTACCGCCGTCGCGATCGCAGCGGCCACGATCAGGGAAGTGTCGATGCTTCCCGAATACCGGATCTTCATATCCCCTAATCCGGACACTGGTGAACTCGCCGTCCTGCCCGTGGCGGGCTACGTGATTCTCGGCCTCACGTACCTCGCCGTGGCGGTCGGTGTGGGCTTCTGGCGCCGTGCGGCCATCGCTCGGCGTCAGGTCACGACCTTGACCGAACAACATGCGACACGCACCGCAGTCCTCGAGGACCGCATCACCCGCCAGTACGAGCGCGAGGACATCGCTCGCGAAGTCCACGATACGATCGGACACTCCCTCAGCCAGATTGCTCTCCAGGCATCCGCGCTGGAGGTCGATCCGAACGCCACACCGGAGGCCCGCGAAGCCGCCATCCGCATCCGGGCCGCGGCCCGGCAAGCGGGAACCGAGCTGCGTGGTGTGCTCAACGTGTTGCGCACGGGAGCCGAGGGAATCACCGCTGTCTCCTTCGACGACCTCGGCGCTCTCCTGGCGGAAGCGCAACAGCAGGGCGCGATGATCACCAGCACCGTTTTCGTGTCCGAAGGGCACACCGCCGCAGCAGGGCTGACACGCGCCTGCTACCGCATAGTCCAGGAGTCGTTGACGAATGCGCTGAAGCACACACCAGGGCTACCGGTGACGATCAGCCTGAGCGCCAGCCCGGCCACCGGCGTTGTCATCACGGTGCGGAATCCGGTGCAGCAGCCGACCGCTGGGCAAGACAGCGCGGTGTCCCAGATCCAAGCTGCCGATGCTCACGCGGCCGGAGCACTGACGGTCGCCGACGGGCCTGGCCACGGCGTCGCGGGAATGGGTGAGCGCGCCACCGTACTCGGCGGAACCCTCACCGCCGGGGAAGTGGACGGCACGTGGATTGTGACCGCGCGCTTGCCCTGGAGAACTGCGGACTCCTGACCGTGGGAACGCTCCATGCCTCGTCTACGGTGTGACCTGTGACCAGAGTGCTCATCGTGGACGACGACGCCCTCGCGCGTTCGGCGATCAGCAGCGTCCTGACCAGCAAGGGCCTCGACGTGGTCGGTGAGGCCGACGACGGCGATCAGGTGTCGGATGCCATAGCCCGGCACCGGCCCGATGTCGTTCTCATCGATCTACGTATGCGTCGCGTGTCTGGCATCGAGGCCATCCGACAGAACACGACCGCTCCAAATGCCCCACACTTCGTCGCGCTGACATCGTTCGGTTCTGACGAAGAGGTCAACGCCGCCATCGACGCCGGCGCAGCCGGGTTTCTCTACAAGGATGCCGGACCAGACGGGATCGTCGGCCCGATCCGCGATGTCGTCGAGCATGGCGGCGCGTTCGGCGGGGCAGCGGCCGCGGTGCTGCTCCGTCGCGCGACGGCGAGTCAGAGCGACCAGTACACGGCCCGGGCCCGGGAACAGCTCGCACTGCTGACGGAGAAGGAGCGCGAAGTGGCGGCGGAGCTGACCAGGTCTGGCACGAACCAGGAGATCGGGCGCCGCCTGTACATCTCGGAGAACACCGTGAAGCGGCACATCACGAGCGCGCTGCGGAAGCTCGGGCTGAGTGACCGGACACAGCTCGCGGTGGTGGCGGACAGGGCCGGGATCGGCCGGAGTACATCTGGCGGTTGAGACCTGGACCCGTATTGCCACGAGGGCGTGGGACGGTGCTTCGCGGTCGGAGTGGGTGATCTTTCGCCGGAGGCGTCGTCGGCCGCGGTAGCGCGCAGTACGCTTCCGGCGAGGTCCGCGTCGTGCCTGGTAAGAGGGGCGTTACGCGGTCTCCTGAGCCTGCCTCGGTCTCGAGCGTCCGGGGGATTCCGGCCCGAGGTCTCGGGTCTTTCGTCCCTGGTGCGGCCACCCGTGTGCGAGGAACGCTCGGTCGTACGGCTGCGCCCGATGAACTCGGTGAGGCCGTGGAACCACCGCACGGAACTGCCGCACGTCACGCAGCGCGTGGCGTGCGTCGATCTTCCATTCGCTTCCAGTCTCGAAGGAACACGATGACTCTCACGAACTCCCGGCGCCTGTCCGCGCTGGCGCTGGTGGGCGGCCTGGTGGCCGCGCTGTTCGTCGCGCCGACGGCGTCGGCCGCCGGTACGCAGATCACGCCGTCGTCCATCACGGGCGGCATCAAGATCACGAAGGTGGTCTACAACCCCAGCGGGGACGAGCGGTACACCCCGAACCGGGAGAAGGTCTACATCAAGAACGTGTCGGCCAAGAAGAAGAACCTCAAGGGCGTCGTGCTGTCCGACCTCGCCGGGCACAGGTACAAGCTGCCGTCGTACGGTCTCGGCGCCGGGAAGACGGTGATCGTCCACTCCGGCAAGGGCAGCAACGGTGGTGGACACCTTTACGCGCGGTGGAACACCGCCGTGTGGAACAACGACGGGGATACGGCGCGGCTCAAGTCGGCCGGCGGGAAGCTGATCGACAAGTGCAAGTGGTATGGGGGCGGGGTGAGCAAGAGCTGCTGAGTGGTTCGGGGCTGGCCGCTGTGGTCGAGGCGGTCAGCCCCGTTCTTCTGCTTCGAGCCCGGGCCCCGAAGGAAGCCCACGATCAACGTGACACCCTGTCCTTCGTCTCCACGAGCCTCGGCGATCGGTGGCATCATGACCGCTCGGTTCCGCGAACATCCGATTCTTGGCTGGTTCGTCGTGCTGGTATCAGGCTCCGCAAGAACTGCTGGGTCTCGGCATCTGTCGAGTACAGCAGCGTGCCGACCATGCCGCGGGTGAGCAGTACCTTGTACGTATTCCTGATCAACCGATCCATATGGTCGTCGGATACGCGTTTGGTGAATACGGGATCCCGGCTCTCGCTCCGTCGTGCCACCCATGCGCCACGCCCGTCGTTGACTTTTTGTCGCCACACGAGATCCGGGCCCAAGATCACGCCGTTCCAGTCGTACTCGAAGCCCTGCGCCGTGTAGACGCACCCCACCTGGCCGAAGCCCGCAGGATCGGTGGCCCATAGCGCCGACGGTGGTGCTCCGCCCAGTGCACGGTCTCCCTTGAGGTTCCAGGGCCGCTCCCACGATCCGATCTTCACGTCGGCGACCAAGGAGCCATCAGGACGTGGGTCGGACCAGGGCCAGCAGTAGCCGGCAGTCATGCGGGCGCCGTAGTCGGGTAGCTTGGCCTCAAGACGCTGCTGGAGTTCCTCGACCGAGTCCACCGTTGCGACCTCGAAGTTCTCGTCCGTGCCATCCCAGGGGCATGGCCCGGACTCGGCCTCACGGAGACCGAGGAGCCGTTCCACCCACTCGATGTACGCGAGGCTTCCGCCAGATCGGAACTGGTCGGTGAGGTCGATGTGTTCCACGCCGAAGCCGCGTGCTTCGGCGGCCCGCCTGATGTCGGCAGGTGTGCCGAGTTCGCCGGGTCGGACCACCTGGTTCTGGTCCAGGAGAAACACTGGTACACGAGCAGCATCGAGCAGCTCGTCGATCTGCGATCGCGCGTTGCGTCGCAGTGCGCTCCTGGTGAATCGGTTGACCGAGTTCTCACGGATGCGATGCGCCTCATCAAGGATCAGCACCTCGAGGCCGTTCTTCTCCGCCTCCATGAAGTTGTTGAAATACTTGAAAAGTTCTTTTGTGCGCGTCGACCCCTTTCCGGCGACCTTCCTGAGGGTCTGCGTAAAGCTGCGCGAGCCGGTTGCGTGGACGGCGGCCCGACCCTCACGGGCGAGTTCACCCATGAGAGACAGTGCGATGACGGACTTCCCTGACCCTGGTCCGCCGGTTATGAGGACCACGGACTTGGTGTCAGCCGACCGAGCCTGCCTGACCTTGTGGAGCACCATGTCACGCGCCGTGCGCTGCTCGTCGAGCAATACGAACTGTTCTTGCTTGCGGATCTCGTCGGCAGCCACGGCCATCAACTGACGTGATGGTGAGATCGCGGACCCGAGGAACCGATCGGCGGCGCTGGTTCCAGATTCGTCCTGTGCGAGAAGTGACTGGAGGTGCCTGACGAAGTCGCCGCGCCGCTCACCGGTGAACACGGGGGCGCGGGCGGCCTCTGGACTGGCCAGGAGATCGCCTACGGCGAAGTCGGTTGCGTTGTGGAGGTAGGCGACGCCTTGGAGCTCATCGGGGCAGTCCTCGAGCGTTCGAGTGAAGTCGCGCAGGTAGTCGACGTAGTCCGCGACCTGAGTACTGGGATGGGACGACTTGTACCGCGCACCCTCGACCTCGACGATCGAGTCGTTGTCCTCCCAGAGATGGGCCTCACTCCACTGTTTGAGTTCGACCGCGACGAAGGAGTGCTTGCCCGTTCGCGGGTGCACTCCGGCCAGGATCGCGTCTGTGCGTTTGGACGTGAGCGGCATGCGGTACTCGAGGATCACCTCGACACGATCGAGTCCGGCGTCATGGAGATCTCTTGCGAGCGCGGGGAGGCTGTTGCGCCACGAGCGCTTCTCACTCGCGCCGACGTGAACGCCGCTACGGATGAGTTGGTCGGCGAGATGGTTCTCCACGATTGACGGATCTGAGCTGAGCGACGCCGACAGCGACGCCGCGGAGTACCGGATGACCGACACGAATGTCCCCTGGGCAGCACGAAGAATCGTGCGGCGGGGGACCTGTCCGGAGGGAAGTCCGTCGATGCCGCGATGGCGGGGTCGAGTGTATTGCGTTCGCGGCTTCGTGTGCAGGTACGTGCGCTGCTCGGGCCTATCCAGGCCGTCGACCACCTGTCCATCGGTCTCAAGTGCCTTGCGATCGACCGTGATAGCTTCGCAGCATGTCCTCTGAGCAGGTCATACAAGAGATCCGGGCGTTCATGGCCGCGCGGGACTGGGATCAGTTCCACAGTCCTGAGAACCTGGCGAAGAGCATCTCCATCGAAGCGGCCGAACTACTTGAGTGCTTTCAGTGGGGGCCAGACTTCGATGCCGACGACGTGCGGGCAGAGCTGGCCGACGTCTTGACCTATTGCGCCCTGCTGGCCGACAAGCTGGGTCTCGACACCGACCAGATAGTCCTCGACAAGCTCGCGGTGACCGGGCAGAAATACCCTGTCGAGCAGGCGCGTGGGACGAGCACCAAGTACGACCGCCTCTAGCTGGACCAGGTCAGCTCGGCGAGTCGCGTCACGGCCGAGTTCACCCGCATCCGCTGTTCCGGTCGATCCACCCGCGTGCCACGATTGTCGGCAATCGATCGCCGGTGCCGTCGTTCGGCGGCGTGATCAGGGGTGTGGGAATGACGCAGGAGTACCGGTTCAACCCGCCGCCAGGGTGGCCCGTGCCGCCGCCGGGCTGGCGTCCGGAGCCAGGGTGGAAGCCTGACCCCTCGTGGCCGAAGGAACCAGGCGGGTGGGTGTTCTGGGTGCCGACAGGGTCAGGACAGTCGCCGGCACCTCAGGCCGTTCCCACCCAGATTCAGCCCCAACCTCTGGCTACCCCGCCTCAGCCTGGTGTGCCTGTGCCGCTGCAGTCGGCCGACTTCGCGTCGTCGTCCGGAGCGTCGACGCCGTCACCGGCGAACCGTTCGGTGCCGCTCTTCGGCGCCCGGAAGAAGGCGCGCGAGCTGGGCTCCGAGGTCGATGCGCTGCGCGCGGAGCTGCAGCGGGTCGGCGCACTGGACGCGGTGCAGATCGAGGAGGAGCGGATAGCGGCCCGCGAGCGCTTCGAGGCGTCCGAGCGAGATCTCGAGGCCCAGCGCACTGCCGCTCGCGACCGGTTCGGTGCGGAGATTGCACGGCTGACCGCTGACCGCGACACGCTCGCAGCCAATGTGGCAGAGCTGCAGACGCGCGTCGCGCAGTTGGACGAGGCCGCGATGCTGCAGGAAGTCGGGGTCTACGAGTACCAGCATCCGCTCGAGAACACCGAGGCGTACCGGACACGACTGGAGGCGTTGCGGTCACGGATCAAGGAGATGTCGAAGAAGGACGGCGGCGCCGTGACGGCAGTGTCGGGCTGGCAGGTCAACGGTTCGGCGGCCGAGGGGCGTCGAATGGTGTCACAGACGTCGGAGTTGATGCTGCGCGCCTACAACGGCGAGGCCGACGTGCTGGTCCGCGGCATGAAGCCCTACCGGCTCGAAGCGAGTATTGACCGGCTGAACAAGTCAGTGGCGGCCATCGAGAAGTTCGGCAAGTCCATGCACATCGCGATCACGCCCGAGTACCACCGCCTGCGGATCAACGAATTGGCGCTCACGGCGGACTTCCTGGAGAAGCAGGCGGAGGGGAAGGAGCGCGAGAAGGAGGAGCGCGCCCGGATGCGGGAGGAGCGGAAGGTCGCTCAGCAGCTCGAGCGCGAGCGGGAGAAGCTGGAGAAGGAGCGACAGCACTACGAGAACGCACGTGCCGCTCTACTGGCCAAGGGTGACGAAGAAGGAGCGCAGCGGCTGGCCGAGCAGATCGGCGAGGTCGCCAAGAAGATCGACGACGTCGACTATCGCGCCGCGAACCATCGTGCCGGGTACGTGTACGTGATCTCGAACGTGGGCGCGTTCGGCGAGCAGATGGTCAAGATCGGCATGACCCGGCGTCTCGATCCGATGGACCGGGTGCGTGAGCTGGGTGATGCCTCGGTGCCGTTCAACTTCGACGTGCACGCGCTGTTCTTCGCGAACGATGCGGTGGGGATCGAGGCGGAGGTGCACCGGCGGATGGCCGATCGGCGTGTGAACCGGGTGAACCTGCGGCGAGAGTTCTTCTATGCGACGCCGCACGATGTGCTTGAGCATCTGAGGGAGCTGGCCGGCGACGTGCTCCAGTTCGACGAGACGCCTGAGGCGATCGAGTTCCGGCAGAGCCGGTCGCTGGCGAGCGCGGCGAGCCCCAGCTAAGAGCTCCGCGCCGACGAGTGGCCGGTGCCGGCCGAGTGACCGCTGCCCCACCGGCACAGCAACCACCGACTTTCCTTCCCGTGCGGTCGCCGTCCGCATACCCTCGCGTCCATGGAACGACGGGCCAGATACGTCGAACTACGCGTCAGTTACCGAAGCATCCTCGTCGTGCTCGCGGCCGCCGCCGTTGTCGCCCTGGTGACCACGTGGCTGGCGGAGACCCGGCAGGCCGTGACGTCGGGCTCTGGAGCGCACTTCGGTCACGGGGCGGATCTGAGCGGCTGTGGTCCGAGTGTCGAGGACAGCGTCGTGTACGACCGCGACGAGGACATCCTGGCGGTGCAGATGGTGCGCAACCGCGGTCGATGGCCGGTCGAGGTGGCCAGCAGGGAACCCGAGAAGTTCCGCTTCGGGAGGCTGGCCGAGCACCCCCGGGACGACGTGATGTTTCCGAACCCACGGGACGGCGCCCCCGACGACGGGGAGACCTCCGACCGCGTGGTGATTCCGCCGGGCCGTGAGGTGACGATGTGGATCGCGGATCCGTTCCCGGATGCGCCGATGGAGCCGGGTTCCTTCGTGGGTATCACGACCGCGCCGGTGATGGTGTCGTCGCTGGGTGTGGCGCAGGAGACGGAGATCGAGCTCTACCACCCGATCTGGATGACCGGCAGCAGGTTCGACGGGGATCGCCTGGAGGCCGCGCTCGACGAGGTCTGCGCCGAACTCAGATAGCTGCCGCTGTTCCCAGACGAGGACATGGGCCTCCGTGCAGGCGTGGGACAGGTGCGACCAGTTCACCTTGGTGATCAGGGACGACGTCGTCACGCTCGAGCGGGGAGCCTACCGGGGTTCACGGGGGCGCCCGGGTAGGTTGTCCTGGCTGAGGTGGTTCACCGTCCGCGGGCGCGGCTGATCGCGGCATCGGGCAGGAAGGGCTGTGACAGATGGGATCGGAGACGGTTCGCCGGTCGGTCGACGTGGTCGACGAGGCGGGCGAGCGATACCTGCGGGCGCTCTGCCAGGAGCAGGGCGTCACCATGGAGCGGGTCGGCGTCCGCACGCCCGACGCGATGCTGCTCGTGGCGCTCATCGGGGCGGCGGCCACGGTGTCGTTCGTCGTCGAGCGCTGGCACGACCGGCTCCGGGGCGGGCAGGTCATCGACCTGAGACCCGAGGCGGAACGGGTCGCCTACCGCGACCCCGGGCTGGCCTACGGGTACGTGGTGGTCCGTGCGGTCGACGGCACCGTGACGGTGCACGTGCACGAGCTTCCGAGCCAGACGCTCGAGGTCGTCAAGGTCGTCGTCGACGCGCTCACCGGGATGACCGGCAAGGGCGCGCAGGAGGTCGCCCGGCTGGCCAGGGAGAGCGTGGACGGTCGGGCATCGGTGGAGGTCGACGGCCCGTGAGGTACCCCGGCCTCGCGCCGGCGGGTTCCGGTCCTCCCGGGTCGGGCTGGGCCCTGGCGGGGTCCGATCTTGCCGCAGCGGAGCGCACGCTGCGGCCTCCCGCCACCGGGGCCGGGGCGGTCCGGCTGGCCGAGGTGCTCCGGCGGCGGGCACGGCTCGCCGAGGCCCTGCGGGTGCTCGGTGACGCCCGCGCCGACGGGCCGGTGCGACCGCTCCTGTGGCTGGCCGAGGGCAACGTGCGGTGGAACGACGGCGACCTGCCGCGCGCCGTCGCGGCCTTCCGTGCTGCCGACCGGGCGTGGGAGGCGACCGGTGACCGGGACGGGCGCCTCGCGGCGCAGCTCGGGGTCGCCCGCTGCGAGCGGATGACGGTCGGGCGGCGGGGGCGTGCGGCGCTCGACGTCGCCCAGCGAACCGCCGTCGACGTCGTCGACGTGGACCTGCTGGCGGACCTGCGGCGCGAACGGGCGGCCTGGGCGCTGCTCGGCGGCGAGCACGACGCGGCGCTCCGGTTCGCCCGGGAGGCGTCCGAGACCCACCGGAACACCGGTGACCGGTATCTCGCGGGGCTGGCGGATGTCCTCGTGGCCCGCGCCCGGCAGGCGGGCGGTGACGAGGACCGGGCGATCGGGGTGCTGCACGAGGTGCGGGCGAGCGCGGTCGAGATCGGCTCCTACGACCTCGAACAGCTGAGCGTGATCTATCTCGGGAACTTCCTCCAGCGTGCGGCCGCACCGGACAGTTCACGCTGGCGCGCCGCCGAGACGATGCTGCGCGAGGAGATCGACCGTGCGACCGATCCGATCACCCGGGCCGAGATGCTGCTGCCGCTCGCGCACCTGCACCTGGCGGCAGGGGAGTTCGACCGTGCGCAGGCGGAGCTCGACGAGTACCTGCGGCTGTACACGCTCGTCGGCGGCAACCGCGTCAGCACGGGCAACTACCACAAGGCGCGGGCGCGCCTCGAACTGGCACGCGGAGGCGGTTCCGGGGCGATGCGCATGGTGCGGCGCACGCCCCGCCTGATCGCCGCCCTCCGTGACACCCGGCGGAATCTGCGCCGGGCGGCGTCGGCGTACCGTGACGCGGGACTCGAACCGGGGCGGCGCAGCATCGAGTGGCACCTCGGCGTGCTCGACCTGATGGCCGCGGGGAAGCCTCCGACACCGCACATGACCGCCGTCGGCAACCGGTTCGACGCGGCCCTGCGGCGCCTCGTCGTGGGGGAGGCCCTCCGGACGTCGCACAGGTGGGCGGACGCGCGAACCGCCTACGCCCAGGCGGAGGCCGACGCGCTGGCGTGCGGGTCGACGGTGATGGCCGTGGCCGCGACGGCGTGCCAGGCGGAGGTCGCCGTCGCCGCGGGAGACGCCGGCGGCGCGCTCGACGCGATCCGCTCCATGCTGCGCCACGCGGAGGCGATCCGGGCGGCGGTCGCCGTGGGGCCGGCCCGCGGCAACATCGGCGCGGTGGTGCGGTCGCACTACGAGCGGGCCGCGGTCCTGGCCGCCCGTCTGGGTGACGCGGACCTCGTGCTCGAACTCGTCGAACGCCTGCGCACGGAGCGGCTTGCCGGACTGCTGCGCAGCGGCACCCAGCAGCTGCCCGAGGACGTTCGGGACCTCCTCGCCCGGATCGATGACACGAACACGGCGCTGCTGAACGCGAGCCCCGGCGTCCGGTCCGTCGCGGCGGCCGAGGAACTGGCGGTGCTCGCCCCAGAGGTGCTGGCCGCGCGGCTGGAGAGCCTCTACGCCGAGCTGGGACGGCGTACCTCCGACCTGTTCGCCGCCGCCGTCGGCGCCGTCCCCGTGGACTGGGACGCGGTCACCGCGGTCCGGAACGACATCCTGGCGCTGGTCACCGTGCCCGACGGCGACCGTGAGACGGTCATCGTCGTCTGGCGGCCCGCCGACGGAGACGGCGCGGTCACCGTCACCGAGGTCGACGACGAACTGGCCTCCCTGCGTGACACGCTCGTCCGACCTGATTCCCAAGGCCTGCTGGACCGCGTGGACCTGACCGGTTCCGACCTGCACCCGGTACGACGGCTGCTGCCCCCGGCGTTCACTGCGGCGGCACGGGCGGCGTCCACGCCGATCAAACTGGTCGTCGTGCCGACCTCGTGGCTGTGGGCGGTGCCGTTCGCGGGGGTACCCCTCGTCGACGACGGCTCCGCGGTGCTGGTCGAGGCGGCGGACCTGGTCCTCGCACCCTCGCTCCGGTTCCTCGTCGAGGTCACCACCACCCGCGCCCCGGCCGGCACGGCATGCGGCATCGGCGCGGTGTCCTGGAGAGCCCGTGACGCGGGAATCGTCGCGCCCGAGATCGACGCGCTGCGGCACCACGCCGGGAGCACCGTGCGGCTCGACCGGCCCGAGGACGTTCGCGAGGCCTTCGTCCGCGGCGGTCACCGCTACCGGACAGCGGTCCTGGCGGCGCACGGGAACAGGGAACCCGGCCTGGCGCAGGCCGTGGTCGACGGAAACCGGCCCGTGCTGTCCGCTTCCGACTACCTCGACGGCGACAGCGTCCCACCGCGATTCCTGTCCCTCGCCTCCTGCCACAGCGGGTACCCCCACGGCGAGGACCCCCACGAACCTCTGGGCCTCGCGCTCGCAGCCCTGACCGCGGGCGTCGAGCAGGTGGTGTCCTCCGCGTTCGAGCTGGACGCCTACGAAGGTCCGGCGACCGACGTGCTCAGACAGGTCTACACGGAACTCGCGCACGACGGCGACGCGCCGGCGGTGCTGTGCCGCACCCTCCGCGACGGATACCGCACCGGACGGTACGCCGGGGAGCCGCTGTACCGGTGGGCCGTCCTGTCGGTCATCGGCACCCACCCCTGACCAGTGGACCGTGCCGGCGCGCGGACGCCGTCGGGCCGCCGAAGCCGTGCGCGGGTTCACCCGCGTTTCCCGTTCCGGTCCATCGCCCCACGTGCCACGATTGCCCCCATTCGGTCCGCTGAGCAGGGATGAGAGGCTGGAGTGAGCGGATACGCCGTCGTCGACGTCGAGACCACCGGGCTGATCCCGGAAGGGCATGACCGGGTGGTGGAGATCGCCGTCGTGCAGGTGGCGCCCGACGGCGTCGTCGAGGAGACCTGGTCGACGCTCATCAACCCGGGCCGCGACCTCGGCCGCCAGGACATCCACGGCATCAGGGCGGCCGACGTGCGGCACGCCCCGCCGTTCGGCGAGATCGCCGGACACGTGGCCCGGCTGCTGCGGGGCAGGGCGTTCGTCGCACACAACGCGCAGTTCGACCGGCGCTTCGTCTGGCACGAGTTCGCACGCCAAGGCCTCGACGTCCCGCTGATCGAGCCGACGACACTGTGCACCATGCGCACCGGATCACTCCTCTCGCCGCGCGCACCACGGTCGCTCGCCGGCAGCTGCGACCACCACGGCGTCGAACTGCGCAACGCCCACGAGGCCATGTCCGACGCCCTCGCCGCCGCCGGGCTGCTGCGCGTGTTCCTCGACCGCGGGTCACGCCGCACGGTGCCGGGCTGGGACGACGTCGTCGAACTGGCGCTGACCACGCCCTGGCCCGAGATCCCGGCCGGGTCCGTGACCTCGGTCGCCCGGGGTGTGGCGACCACGCGGGACACCCACTTCCTCGCCCGGCTGGCGACGGTCCGGAACCGGCCGATCACCACCTGGGTGAAGGAGGAGTACCTCGAACTGGTGGACCGGGCACTCCTCGACCGGTACATCTCCGCCCGTGAGCACGACCAGCTCGGGGCGTACTGCGCCGCGGCCGGCATCGGACGCGCAGAGGCCGACGCGCTGCACCGCGAATACCTCGCGGCGCTCGCGGGGACGGCCTGGGCCGACGGCGTGCTCACCGACGAGGAGCGAGCCGACCTCCGTGCGGTGGCCGCGATGCTCCAGGTTCCCGCCGCCGAGGCAGACCGCGTTCTGGCCGAGGCACACGGGACGGCGTCGGACGTCAGACCGGGAACCATGACCGACGGAGGGCGCGGGACGGCGTCGGACGCCGGGCGCGGGACGGTGTCGGGCACGGGGCGGGTTGTGACGCCGGACATCGGGCGCGGTACGACGGCTGACGGTGAGCCGGGTGGTGTCGTGGCTCGGCGCCCGCATCTCGCGCCGGGCGACCACATCGTCTTCACCGGCGCGATGCGTGAGCCGCGTGACGTGTGGGAGCGGCGCGCCCGGGCCGCTGGGCTGGTGCCGCACCCGGCCGTGACCAAGAAGGTGCGTCTGGTCGTCGCGGCCGACCCGGACTCGCTCTCGACCAAGGCCCGCAAGGCGGAGGCCTACGGCATCACAGTGGTGAGCGAGGACGGGTTCGACCGGATGATCGGCATGCTGTAGATGCCGCAGCACCTCCCGCGTGAGGGGGGTCATGCGGTCGGTCCGACGTCGAGTGGTCGGTCCGATGTCAATGCGGTCGGTCCCCCGAGGGACCGACCGCTCGACATCGGACCGACCTGGGTCGACAACCAGCCGACCGCATCGCCCCAGGCGCGCGGTCGGCGACGCAGCGGGTCGGGTCGGGACGTGATCCTCGTGCGGAGGAGTCTTGAAGTGCCGGCCAAGATGGCGGTCGGGCCGGCAGAGCGGCCGATGCCGGCGGCCTGCGCTCGGATACCGTGCGCGACGTGGACGACTCCCCAGACGCGCCGGACCGGTCGACGCCCGCCTACGGGCCCGGTTCGACCGACAGCCCGAGGAGCGCACCCGCGCCGCACGAAGAAGCGGCCCGCGTCCCGGCGCCGCCGGAACCCGAGCCGCGTACGTGGCGCCCTACCCGGGTCGTCGCGTGGTCGGCCGGCGTCCTGGCGGTGCTCATCGGGACGGCCGTCGTATGGCAGGCCGTGCAGGGGTCGTCAACGGATGTCCGGAGCCTGCCCGCCGTCGTGTCGCAGGGGCCGTCCCTCCCGCCCGAGGCGGCGGCGCTGCGACCGGAGGTCACCGCGCTGCTGCGCGCCGTCGAGCGGGTGGACGGCGTCGCCGCCACGCACGTGGCCGACGGCGAACCGAGCCTCGGCGCCACGGGGATCGTCGTCGACCTCGCCACCCCGCTGCCCGGTCCCGTGGAGTCGCAGGCCGTCGCGCACGAGGCGCTCGCCGTCGTGCAGGCCGACGACGTGTACCGCGGCCCGGTCACGTTCGAGGCGACGATGCCCGGCTCAGGCGCGGACATCGTGGTCACCTACGTTCTCGCGGCCGACGGCACCGGCACGTACGCGAGCCTGGGCGACGACCCGGTCTCGGACGCCGTGGTGCTGATCGCGGGAGCGCACCCGGTCGGTCGGGTGACGCACGTCGGACTGACACCGGATCGCGGCGCCGTCCTGGTGAGCGAGCCTGGCACCCTGCGGTCGGCCGCGGACGAGGCGCGGCGGCTGCATCTGCCCGCCGGAAGCTTCCGCGTCGCCGACGGCCCGGGCGAATGGATCGCCTCGCACCGGGACGACGCAGAGAAGGCGGTCCCGCCGGACGCCGGGCTGGCGATGATCGAGCAGGTGGCGGTCATCGAGGACGTCACCACCGCGATCTACGTCCCGGACTCCCACAAGAACTCCGGCCTGCCGTACTTCGAGGTGATCATCCAGGCCGACCCCGTCCCGGTGGCCGAGCTGCTCGACACCGTCGGCTACGCCGACCAGCTCGGGTACCCCGTCCGGTACAAGGTGTGGGGGATCGGCGAGACCGGCGAGACGTCGCTGACCGGCTGGGTGTCAGGCCGGACGGCCGACGGCGCCGGCGGCGGTGACGGTGCGGCCGACGGCGTGGCGGGTGTCGCGGCATGCACGAGCGACGTCGTGCGGCTCGAGCTTCCCTGGACCGACGCCGCCACCGGGCAGCGGTACCTCGGCGTGCGGGCGACGAACCGGTCGGACGGGCCCTGTGCGCTGGGCCGCCGCCCCGAGATCTCGTTCCTCGCGGCGGACGGGTCGGCGCCCGACATCCTGCTGGAACCCGTGGGGGAGGCGGGCGAGCCCGTCGTCCTGCGGCCGGGGGAGTCGGCCGACTCGATGATCCAGTGGGGCGCGGGCTCCACGGCGGGCGGTGCGGTCCTCACCACCGCCGTGCTCGTCACGCTCCCCGGCGACGACGAACCGGTACGGCTCCCCGTCACGGACATCGAGGGCATCGCGGAGGGCATCGACCTGCTCCACGGCGCGAAGGCCCGGCTGGAGCCGTGGAGCTCCGCGACGGACCGAGAGGCCGACGTCGACTGAGCGACCGGCCGAGTGACGCCGACTGGCGACCGGCCGGCTCGCACCCCGACTTTCCTTCCCGGGCAGGTGGCGTGCGCGTACGCTCGCGTCCATGGGACGGGGCGGGTGCGTCGAACGACGCGTGACCTACCGAAGCGTCCTGGTCGTGCTCGTCCGATCGTGTAAGGCTGCCACCCGCTCGACCGGGCCTGCGCCGAGCTCCACGGATGACAGACGTTGCCGACCACGGGGGAGACGATGACTCGCCGAGCCACGCCAGTGATCATGATGTGTGTCCTGGTGCCCGCCCTCTCCGGGTGCGGGTCCCTGGACTACGTGGTGGACCCCTCCGGAGAGCCGATCACGCGGGTCGTGCTCAAGGCCGCGCCCGCCGACGGCGGCGAGGTGACGTCCGCGGCCATGAGCAAGGCCGTCGACGTGCTGGCCGAACGGCTCGACACGGACGAGCGCCAGGTGGACACCACCGTCGCCGAGGGGAGCACGGTCACACTGGACGTCATCGGCACGGTCGGGGAAGACGACCACCCGCTGTTGACCGAACCCGGAGAGCTGGCGTTCCGGCCGGTGCTCGCTCTGAATGGTGCGGACCCGGGGGCGGTGTCACCGGACGTGCCCGGTGTCGCGGACGGCGTCGTGGCGGAGTTCGAGGACTTCGACTGCTCCGCCGAGCGCCCTGGCGCCGACGGTTCCGGGGATCCGGACCTGCCACTGATCGCCTGCGACGCGGCCGGAACCAGCACGTACCTGCTCGGACCGGTCGAGGTCGACGGCGCCGCCGTCGTCGAGGCGAGTGCGTCGTACCCGCCCGAGTCCGCGGCCTGGGCGGTCATCCTCGAGTTCGACGAGACCGGGACCACGGCCCTCAGTCAGCTCACCGAGCGCTTGCAGGGGGAGACGAGCCCACGCAACCAGCTCGCCATCACGGTCGACGGCGTGGTGCTGTCGGCGCCGACGATCCCGCCCGGCACGGTCATCACCGCCGGAGTGGCGGAGATCTCGGGGTCGTTCACACGTGAGTCGGCGGAGGCCCTCGCCGGCCAGCTCGGCACCGGCCCGCTGCCCTTCCCGTTCGAGGTGCAGTACATCTCGACGGAATAGCGGGCGGCCGGTCTCGGCGGAACAGTCGGTCCGCGACCGGTCCGTACACGCCGAACCCGTAGGATGCGCACCATGGCGGAACATCGGATCTTCGGTATGAGCTTCGCCGGCATCTATCCGCTGTACGTGACCAAGGTGGAGCGGAAGGGACGCAGCAAGGAGGAGCTGGACCAGGTCATCGGCTGGCTCACCGGCTACGACGCCGTCGGCCTCGAGAAGGCCATCGCCACCGAGGTGGACCTGCGCACCTTCTTCGCCGAGGCGCCCGCCATGAACCCGAACGTCTCCTTGATCAAGGGCGTGGTCTGCGGTGTCCGCGTCGAGGAGATCGAGGACCCGCTGATGCAGCAGATCCGGTGGATGGACAAACTGGTCGACGAGCTCGCCCGCGGCAAGAAACTGAGCTCCATCCTGCGGAGCGCCTAGGTGTGAGCGCGTCACCCTAGCCGCGGCGCCTCGCCTCGTGGACCGCGATCGCCAGTTGGGTGCGGTTGGACAGGCCGAACTTGGTCAGGGCGCTCGACAGGTGGGACTTGACGGTGCTCGGGGCGAGGTACAGCTCACGCGCGATCTCCGTGTTCCCGAGGCCTTCCGCGACGGCGAGCGCGACCTCGCGCTCCCGGTCGGTCAGCAGGTCGAGGTCCAGCACGGCGCCGGGCGGCTCCCCGCTGTCCGGCGTCCCCGCGCTCCCAGGTGTGGTGGCCCCGCCCGTTCGCACGGCGCTGCCGGTCGGTGCGGTGGCCGCGCGCGGCGCCCCCTGGTCGAGTTCCGCCGCGGGCCCGGTGAGGGCCGCGTGGTCGATGAGGCGGCGCAGCACCGTCGGCGAGACGGTCGGTTCGCCCGCGGCGGCCGCGTGCACGGCCCGCACGAGCTCGGCGGGCGGCGTGTGCTTCAGGAGGAATCCCGCGGCCCCGGCCCGCATCGCGTCCAGGACGACCCGTTCGGTGTCGAACGTCGTCAGGACGATCACGGCGGGCAGGCGCAGTCCGGGTTCCGCGTGGAGCCGGCGCAGCGCGGTCACGCCGTCGACCTGGGGCATGCGCACGTCGAGGAGGACGACGTCGGGCGTCGTCTCCCGGACGGCCGGGACGAGACGGTCGCCGTCGTCCACGTCGCCGACGACCTCCAGGTCCGGGGAGCCGGCGAGCATCAGGCGCAGGCCGCGCAGCACGAGGGGGTCGTCGTCGACCAGCAGGAGCCGGACCGGGGCGCTCACGACAGCACCCCAAGGCAGGCGTCCAGGCGCGCATCGGCGGCCGTGGCGGTACCGCCACGGCGACGGGCCGCGGACGCGCTCATCGTCGCACCCCGAGCCGGGCGGTGAGGCGGAACTCGCCGTCGTGCACCCCGTGGTCGAAGGTTCCGCCGTCGAGCCGGACGCGCTCGTCCAGTCCGGTCAGTCCCGCGCGGGCGCCCGGGATCTCGCCCGGGCCGACGCCGACCGGCAGGGGATTGGTGACCGTGAGGCGCACCCCGCCGTCGTCGGCCACCACCTCGACGCGTACGTGTGCCCGGGGTGCGTGCTTGCGGGCGTTGGTGAGGCCTTCCTGGACCACGCGGAACGCGGTGCGCTGGAGGGTACCGGGCAGGTCGGAGGAGACGACGTCCATGTGCGCCGTCACGTGCTGTCCGGCTCCGCGCGCCTCGTCGACGAGCCGGTCGATGTCGGTCAGGCGGGGCTGCGGGTGGTCCTGCCCGATCGCGTCGTCTCCCGCCTCGTCGGTGCGGAGCACGGCGAGGACGTGACGCAGCTCCTCGACGGCCAGATGGGCGTTCTGCCGGATGACCGCCACCGCCTCCCGGATCTCGGTGGTCGACGGCGGCGCGGGGCGGTGGGCCGGGGCCGCCGGGTTGTCGAGCCGGTACTCCAGGGCGCCGGCATGTACCGACACGAGAGAGACCCGGTGGGCGAGGACGTCGTGCATCTCGCGGGCCACACGTTCCCGTTCGTCGCGGCGGGCACCCACGATGCGGGCCTCGAACAGCTGCCGTTCCCGCGCGGCGTCGGAGCGGAGGCGGTCGAGCGCGAGGCGACGCGACCGGGCCAGCAGTCCGAAGCACAGGGCGACCAGGTGCATCAGCACCAGCATGAGCGCGTACCACGCCCACGTCGTCCCCGGCACGGGCAGGACCGCGTGGTAGGGCATGCCGACGGCCAGATACAGCGCCGTCATCCCGATCGCCACACGCGGACGGGCGTGCGAGCCGAGCCGGTAGACGGCGGCCAACGCCGCGAAACCCGCGCTCATCGCGGAGGCGGCCGGCAGGAGCACGACGAACGCGACCGTCACGGGCCGGAACCGTGCCCACCAGAGGGCGAGGCAGGCCAGCAGCCCGAGGGTCCGGTCCACGGGCCAGAACCAGTCGGGGACGGCGGGGTAGGCGTCCACGGTGACGAACCCGAGGAACCACCACAGCAGGAGCGCGATGCCGACCTGGACGCTGTCGGCCACCCATTCGCCGGTGGTGCGCCGTGCGTGCAGGCGCCCGAGCCGCTTGGCGGAGGCGTGAAGGCGTGCCGTGGCCGCCGCCAGGGTGGAGGCGCGCAGGGGTGTGGCCGCCGGCTCCACCGCCGGCGGGTCGAGGCGTGCCGTGGCCGGCTCCGCCGCGGACACGTCGGTGTTCTCGACGACCAGGGCGGGTCCCACGGGCCGACGCTCCTCCGCGTCCGAGGTCACCATGGTTCCGAGGATAGGTCGGTCGGCCCGGTGACCTGAACGGCCGGGCGTCGTGGTGCCCGTTCGGCGGAGAAGGAGTGGCCGATCGGCGGAGGCGCGGACCGGCGTCGTCGGACAGCCTGGAGGCATGACCACCACACCTGAACGGCCTGTGCCCGAGCCGGGCGGGCCCACCGCCGAGCCGGGCGGGCCCGCAGCGTCGGAGTCCGCCCTGGAGCTGGCCGGCCTGCGCCGGACGTTCGGCGACAAGGTCGCCGTCGACGACATCGACCTGACCGTGCCGCGCGGCTCCTTCTTCGGGCTCGTCGGCCCGAACGGCGCGGGGAAGACGACGGCGCTGTCGATGGCGACGGGTCTGCTCCGGCCGAGCGGCGGGAAGGCCCTCGTGCACGACATCGACGTCTGGCAGGACCCGGTCGCCGCGAAGCGCATCCTGGGCGTACTCCCCGATGGGCTGGCGTTGCCGGAACGTCTGACGGGAGGGGAACTGCTCACCTACTGGGGCAGGTTCCGCGGGATGCCGGCCGGCGTCGTCGCCGACCGGATCGCCGAGCTGATGCGCATCCTCGAACTGGAGGAGGCCGAGGAACTGGGCACCCTGGTCGGCGAGTACTCGACGGGCATGCGCAAGAAGATCGGGCTGGCCACGGCACTGCTGCACACGCCCCGCCTCCTCGTGCTGGACGAGCCGTACGAGGCGGTCGACCCGGTCTCGGCTCGCGTGCTGACCGCGATCCTGCGCCGGTTCACGGCGGCGGGCGGCACGATCATCATCTCCAGCCACGTGATGAGCCTTGTGGAGAGCCTCTGCGACCGCGTGGCGATCATTGCCGCGGGCAGCGTCCTGGCGGACGGCACCCTCGACGAGGTGCGCGCCGGCCGGAGCCTGGAGGACCGGTTCGTGGAACTGGTGGGCGCCACGGAACTGGGGGAGGAGGACCTGGCATGGATCGGTGGCTGATCTCCCTCAAGCTGACGATGCTGCGGCACTCGACGCCGGGCATGCGGGTGGCGGGCTCTGTCATCGGCGGCGCTCTCGTCATCGTGACCTGGGCGGCGACGCTGAACGCGGGCAGCGACGCCGCGCGGCACTCGGTGCTGACGCTCGGGCTGCTCCTGTGGGGCGTCGGGACGGCGATCGGTCCGGTGCTGATGAGCGGCGCGGGCACGCTGCGGCCCAGCTATTTCACGCTCCTGCCGTTCGGCCGCCTGGCACTCGGCCGTGGCCTGCTGGTCAGCGTGTACGTGAGCATCGCGGCCGGCGTCGTACTCGCCGCGCTGCTGGTGACCGGTGCGCACGCGGTACGGCTGTCCCCGGTGACCCTGGTGGTCGCGATCCCCGGAGCGGTGCTCACCTGGGTCCTTCTGGTCGCGCTGTCCCGTCTGGTGTACGGGCTGCTGGGCGCGGCGATGGGTTCCCGCGCCGGGGTGGAGATCGCGAGCGTCCAGTTCGGGCTGATGTTCGCGGGCATGTTCGCCGGCTGGATCCCCGTGCAGGTCGCGATCGAGCGTACGCCGGACTTCCTCGCGACCGGGATCACCGACGCCGTCGTGACCCGCGCCCTGGACCTGAGCCCCACCTCGTGGACGGTGCTCGCGGTCGAGCGCGCCGCACGGGGCGACTGGGGCGGTGCGCTCCTGCTGCTCGGCGGTCTCGCGGTACTGGCCGCCGCGGTGATCGCGGTGACGATCCCGCTGCTTGTCCCCTCCACCGAACCCGCCCGACGACGTCGCGGCCGCCGCCGTTCGGCGCGGCTCGTCGCGGGCGGTGGCCTGCTGCCGGCCACGCCGACCGGGGCGGTCGTCGCCAAGGAGGTCAGGCAGTGGAGCCGGGACGCGTGGCGGATGATCGAGACGCAGTCCGGCGTCTGGACGGGCGTGCTGATCGGTGCCTTCGCGCTCGCCAGTGAGGAGCTGGACGCGGTCGCGGCTTTCGCCGGGCTGATCATCACGTTCATGGTCGGGATCTCCGCCTGCACCGTCTACGGCCAGGACGGCAGCGCCGTCTGGCTGGACGTGGTGGGCCAGGACGAGGGCTCGGTGCGGGCCGACGTACGGGGCCGGCAGTGGGGCGTCGTCCTGACCGTCCTGCCGAAGATCCTCCTGGTGTCCGCCGTGTTCGTCCTCCTCAGCCAGGCGTGGTGGGCGGTGCCGATCCTCCTGGCGGCCATTCCCGCCCTCCTGGGCGCGGCGACCGGGGCGGCGTTGATCGTCGCGGCCGTCGGGGTCTCGCCCGGGGTCGACCCGCGGCAGAGGGTCGGGCCGAACGACGCGGTCGGGAACATCAGCTTCCACGTGTGGATCTCGATGCTGCTGATGCAGGTCGCGGTTCTCCCGACCGGCGGCATGCTGCTCCTGCACCTGTTCGCGCCGGCGGCGTGGACGGCCCCGGCGCTGGTGGTCGTCGGGATCGCGAACGGGGTCGGTGCCGCCTGGGCGCTCGGGCTCGTGACGATCGGCTACCTCGACAAGCGGCTGCCCGACCTGTTCAGCCGTATCCGGTACGGCCAGGTCTTCCGCGCCGGCAAGCCCCGAACCGGCTGGGCCGGAGCGCTCGACTGGTTCGAGTCGTCCACCCTCAAGGGTGAGCAGCAGGCCAAGGAGCTGAAGCAGAAGCAGCGCGAGGCGCAGCGGGCCAAGGTGAAGGTGTAGACCCGGCCGCGACCGCGCCCGCTACGCGAGAACCACGACGGGCGCGGGCGCCGCGCTCCGCGCGAACCGACGGGCGCGGGCGCCCCGCTCCGCGCGGTCGGGCGTCACGGCCCGAACTCGGGCCAGGAACGACCGTGCCGGCGGGCGTGACGGCGGGGAGGCCTCCACGGCCGGCCCCACGACGAAGGCTCGGTGTCTGTCAAGTACGTGACGGTCAAGTACTTGACAGAATGGGGTGGTGTTCTGCATGGTGGTCCTTGTCAGGTACCTGACAGATCCATCATCGAGAGGAAGTCACCATGACCGAGCAACGTGACGTGCGGCAGGAAGCCGCACAGCGACTCGTGGCCGTCGGGATGCTGCAGAAGCACCAGTTGTGGCGGGGGAGGATGCCGGGGCGCAGGGCGCCGTGGCAGGACCCGAGCCAGGGGCAGGGCCGGGTGCTCGCCTTGCTGAAGCTGCAGCCCGAGACCACGCAGAAGGAGCTCACCTTCCTGCTGGGCATGTCCCGGCAGGCGATGGCCGAACTGCTGGCCAAGCTGGAGAAGCAAGGGCTCGTCGAGCGCGAGCCCTCACCGGACGACAAGCGCGTCGTCGTCGTCCGGCTCACCGAGGCCGGGCGCGAGGCCGAACAGGCCGAGGAGCACGCCCCTGCCGGCGACCTCCTGGACGTCCTGGAGGACGACGAGGTGGAGCGGCTCAGCGGCTACCTCGGCCGGATCCTGGAGCGCGTCGAGAGCGAGTTCGGCGACGAGTCGGGCGGACGCCGCGAGGCCTTCGAGGAGATGCGGCGCCGTGGCGGATTCGGACCAGGAGGCTGGGGGCCCGGCGGGTTCGGACCCGGCGGGTTCGGCGGGTACGGCGGCCGTCCCGGGCGTGGTGGGCGTCGTGGCCGTCCCGGCCCGCACCGTCACCCCGGCCCGTTCGACGGCGCCGGCACGGAGGGCCGGCGTGACCCCGAGGGGCGGCGCGGCCGACGCCCGGCCGACGACGGGCCGGACGCCTGAGAGCCGTCGTCGTGAGACGGCAGCGTGTGTCCGGAGACGGTGCGCCGGGGGAGACCACCCCGGCGCACCGTCATGTCCGAATGGCGTCAGGTGGTGCGGGCTGCTGGATTCGGTCCCTCGTCGTCGGTCCTGTCGATCCTCAGGAACTCGGCCAGGAGGGAGGCGGTCGAGAAGTTTTGCGCGGTCCGGCCCAGGATGAATGGTGCGCGGTGAGGGCCGGGGACCGTGTGGCCGCCGTCGTGGACCGTCAGCAGGCGCACCGGCGGGCGGCCTTCCTCCAGGTGGTCGGTCTGCTCGGTCCAGGTCCGCCCCCGTCCCCGACCTCCCGCCCGGAACTCGGTGACGACCGGCTCCGCGGTGATCCCGTTGCGGCGCGCGAGGTGGCGCGCCGTCCCGGGCGCCGACATGCTGCGCCCGTCGACCCGGAAGATCCGCCGCACCCAGACCGGGAACCCGCCTCCGTCGTAGGGGACGATCGGATCCTTCGTGCCGTGGATCAGGAGCACCGGCATGGGGGCCGTCGCCGGGACGGAGGCCGGTGCGAGGAAGCTCTCCGGGACCGGCATCGTCGCGGCAATGATCGCCGCGCCGGCGAACCACTCGGGAACCTCGTGGATCAGGCGCAGGACCATCTGGCCCCCGTTGGAGTACCCGACCGCGTAGACGCGCCGGAGGTCGATGTCGTGCGACGCGGCGAGGTCGGTGATCACGCGGCGCGTGAAGGCGACGTCGTCGACCCGCTCGGTGCGTGCAGGGAACGCGTTCTCCTCCCGGGCGTCGTTCCAGTTGCCCCGGTACCCGTCGAGGTAGGCGACGGCGGCCGCGCCACTCTCGGCCAGCGCGTCGAACATGCCTCCGGTGAAGCGGCGATGGATCGCACCGGTCTGTCGCGAGCCGTGGAAGACCAGGACCAGGGCGCGGCCGCCCGAGCCTGCGGGACCGCGCCCCTCGACCAGGCTGAAAGTTCGGCGGTGACCGTCGACGGCAATTCTCATGGGCACGATGCGGGTCATGTGGCGAGGCTAAACTTTCACATCATGTGAAGGTCAAGGCCGGTGGGAGGCTGAGTGAGAATCAGTGAACTGAGCGCGCGGAGCGGCGTCAGCCCTCGGTTGGTCCGCTACTACGAGGAGCAAGGACTGGTCACGTCGACACGTGCCCCGAACGGATACCGGGAGTTCGACGACGACGCGGTCGAGGTCGTCCGCACGATTCGGTCCATGTTCCAGCTGGGTTTCTCCAGTGAGAAGGTGCGTGCGGTGCTGCCGTGCGCCACCGGACGGCACGACGACGTCGACGCCGTGACGGTGCGCGAGACCGTGGCCGAGATGCGGAGTGACATCGACCGCCGGATCCAGGAACTCGTGACGACGCGTGAGGCATTGACGCTGTTTCTCGACCGCAGGTGAGGTGGCGCCCGTGATCGTCGGGACGGGATCGCGGACGGGGTTCGGTGCCGTTCGGGCTCTCTCGGTGGCCCGGTCGGCCACTTCGACCGGGGCTGCCCGACGTGTCGGTGCCACGTCCCCTGCGCGTGCACCGCTGATACTGGGCCCATGACCTTCGAGTCCATCCGGCAGGCGATCGTGGACGACGCCGAGAACACCGCCGCACGGGAGCTCGGGTACGAGCCGCTGTACGCGGCGGGTGCCGGGGCGCGGATCGTCGTCGTCGGCCAGGCTCCCGGGCGCAAGGCGCAGGAGAGCGGCCTCGCCTGGAACGATGCCAGCGGGAGGAAGCTCATCGAGTGGCTCGGCGTGACCGAGCCTCAGTTCCGGGACCCGGATCTCTTCGCCCTGCTCCCGATGGACTTCTTCTACCCCGGCAAAGGGGTGAACGGGGACCTGCCGCCGCGCAAGGGGTTCGCGGAGCGCTGGCACACGCCGTTGCTGGAGCTCATGCCGGACATCCGGCTCACCGTCCTGGTCGGCAGCTACGCCCAGGCGTACTACTTGGGGGACCGCGCCGGGCGTACCCTCACCGACACCGTCCGGGGCTTCCGCGACTACCTGCCCGGCATGCTTCCGCTCGTGCATCCGTCGCCGCTCAACTTTCGCTGGCAGGCGCGCAACCCGTGGTTCCTCACCGACGTCGTCCCCGTGCTGCGCGAACGGGTCGCGGACGCCCTGACCTGAGAGCGCCGGGGACTCCGCGCCGTCGGCTGCCGTCGCCGGGCGTCAGCTCGCGCCGGCCGCGCGGTCCAGGCGCCAGGCGCGGATGCCCGCCACGACCGAGGCGAGGATGACGGCGCACGCGATGCCGTACGCGATGGGACGCACCGCCGGGATCGACGCCGCGAAGTAGCCCATCAGCGTGATCAGGACGCCCCAGGTGAAGGCGCCCACCACGTTGGCGGTGACGAACCTCCAGTACGCCATGTCGGACACCCCGGCGACGGCCGGGACGAAGACGCGCCCCCACGGCACGTACCGGCCGACCACCACCGACCACCAGCCGAACAGGTCGTAGAACCGCTCGGTCTTCGCGATCCCCCGCTGGACCCAGCGCCCCCGCCGCCCGGTGAGATACGGGCGTCCGTAGCGGCGTCCGAGGAGGTAGCCCACCTGGTCACCCGCGATCGCGGCCACCGCGACGCCGGTGGTGAGCACCCAGATGTCGATCGAACCGGTACTGCCGGCCACGAGCCCGGCGCCGAACAGGAGCGAGTCCCCGGTGAGGAACGGCAGGAACACGCCGACGAACAGCGCCGTGCCGACGAACACGAGTCCCCACACCACCAGGTAGAACGCGAGCGGACCGAGTGCGTCGAGCCATGAGGAGACGTCGTCGCTCATCGTGTGCCGGGACGCTCGGACGGCACGAGGGGTGCCGAGTGCTGGGTCACCATGTCGAGCACTATCGCACCCGGCGCGCGGATTCTGCAGCCGGATCTCGCGGACGGTCCACGGTTACCCTGGCGCACGTCGCCCCGTACCGGCCAGAAGTGAGGAGCCCGCATGATCCCCGCCCGTCGTGGGAGCTGTCGTCCGCCGTGCGTGGATACCCGAGGAAGGCACCGATGACGGCGGGGGACGGGGACAACCCGAGAGCGCTCGACGTGGCGGAGGCCCGGAGCGGAGGGCGTGCGACCGCCTGGGCGGGTGCGGCTGCCGTCGGCCTGCTGTTCGGGCTGCTGGCCTGGCCGGTGGGCTGGGCGGCGATCCTCGCCGGATGGGTCAGGCCTGGTGGGTCGGTCGCCGTGGGCGTCGTCGGGCTCGCCGTCATGTGCGGGATCTCGGCTCTGATCGTGCGGCGGTTCGGAGGAGCGGTGCTCGCCGGGATCGCGGCGCCGGTCCTGGGCGCCGCCGTCGCGGGCGTCGTGCTGCTGCCGCCCGAGCAGGTGGCTGCCATCTGGCCGGGTCTGGTCGGCGGTGACCCGGCCCTGGCGCTGGTGCTCGGGGCACTCGTCGCGACGGTGACGGCGGCGTCGGGCCTCCGCGCCGCCCGCCCGGTGGCTCTCTGGGCGGCGGGTGTGTTGGCCGCCCTCCCGTTCGTGCTCGTCGCGGTCACGGCCGTGAGCGGTTTCACCGAGCGGGCCGCGGACCTGGGCGTGCCGTACACGCTCGACGGCGACCGGTACGAGCCGCAGTACATCGCGCTGGGCGACGGCGGGTCGCAGGCGGTATACGCGTTGCCCGACGGCGGACAGATCCATGTCGGCTCGAGCGCCTCGGTCGACGACGCCCGTGACGTCGGCGGCCTGACTCTCGACGGCTGCGACGAGCAGCGGTTCGACAACGGTGACATCCGCGACCGGTGCACCGCGCGGGGCCCCGGGTTCACGGTGACGCTCGTCGGCGAGGAGGGCACCGAGGACGCGCTCGTCGAGGCGTTCGACCACCTGCGGCCGATGTCGGACGCCGCCTTCTACAGGGAGGCCAGGCGGTACGTGGAGTTCTTCCCGGGCTGACGGGGACGGATGCCGGCGCATTCTGGATAGCGCTTCCCTTGTCCCATGTGTTAACGCTAACATCCGTCATGACCAAGACCTCGACGAGGAGGATCGTGCGATGACACCCAGAAGACGAGAACGGACCGTTCGCGTCGCGGCCGCCCTGACCGGGCTGGCGCTGTTCCTGCCGGCCACGATGGCGGCCGCGGCCGGCGCTTCCCCGGCCGGCGCGCCCGGAACGACCGCACCGGCCGGCGCGCCGTCGGGCGGCGACGCGCGGGACGCGACGGGCCAGGAGTACTCCGGCTACCTGTTCGCCTACTTCGCCGGCGAAGGCTACGCCGACGGCGAGCAGATCTATCTCGGGCTCAGCGAGGGCGACGACCCGCTGCACTACCAGGACCTCAACGACAACCAGCCGGTGCTCACCTCCGACGTGGGCGAGCGCGGCGTCCGCGACCCGTTCATCATCCGCTCGCCCGAGGACGACCGGTTCTACATGATCGCCACCGACCTCAAGATCCACGGCGGCGGAGACTGGGACGACGCGCAGCGGCACGGCTCCCGCTCGATCGTGGTCTGGGAGTCCACCGACCTGATCAACTGGTCCGACGAACGTCTCGTCGAGGTCTCCCCGCCGGAGGCCGGCAACACCTGGGCGCCGGAGGCGTACTGGGACGAGGACCTGGGCGAGTTCGTGGTCTTCTGGGCGTCGAAGCTGTACGCCGAGGACGACCCGGACCACACCGGCGACTCCTACAACCGCATGATGTACGCCACCACCACCGACTTCACCACGTTCAGCGAGCCGGAGACCTGGGTGGACCCCGGCTACTCCGTGATCGACTCGACGGTGGCCCGCGACGACGACGGGACCTACTACCGGTTCACCAAGGACGAACGCAACAACACGTCCTCCACGCCGTGCTCCAAGTTCATCCTCGCGGAGCGCTCCACGGAGCTCAGGAGCACGGACTGGGACTTCGTCACCGAGTGCATCGGCAAGGCCAACTCCCTCGGCCCGGGCATCGACCGGGGTGAGGGCCCGACGATCTTCAAGTCCAACAGCACCGACGAGTGGTACCTCTTCGTCGACGAGTTCGGCGGGCGCGGCTACGTCCCGTTCGTCGCCGACTCGCTCGACGCCCCCGAGTGGCGGATGGCCGACGACTACAAGATGCCCACCCGCCCCCGGCACGGCACCGTCCTGCCCGTGACCGCCGAGGAGTACGACCGGATCCTGCGGCACTACCAGCCTGACGCCTACGTCGAGTCGGTCGAGCCCGTGGAGGTCACCGTCCAGGCCCGCCACGAGCCCGTGCTGCCCGGCCGGGTCGCGGTCACCTACGCCGACGGTTCCACCGGGACCGAGAAGGTCACCTGGGACGACGTCGACCCCTCGGCCTACGCGCGTCCCGGTACCGCCTTCGAGGTGCCCGGGACGCTGCGCGCCGGCGTGACGGCGCGGGCTGCCGCGCTGGTCACCGTCCAGGCACGGCGGATTCCCGTCACCTCACTGACCGTGGCGCCCGGTGCCGTCCAGCTGTGGCGTGGTACCGAGCACGCCCTCGAGGCCACCGTCGAGCCCGCCAACGCCTCGGACCGGCGGCTGCGGTGGTACAGCGCCGACGACGACGTGGCGACCGTGTCCGACGACGGCGTCGTGCGTGCCGTCGCGCCAGGCACCACCACCGTCACCGCGCGAGCCCGCGGGTCGCTCCGCGCCTCCACCGAGGTGACGGTGACCGCCGACCCGCCCGGCCTCGTGGCGCACTACCCGCTCGACGCGACGTCGGGCACCGAGGCCACCAACGCCGCACCGGGCAGCGCGTTCGGCCCGGCGACGCTGAGGGGAGGCGCCGAGCCGACGGCGGACGGCGTCGTGCTCGACGGCGTCGACGACCACGTCGACCTGCCCGACCACCTGCTCGCCGATCTCACCGACGTGTCGGTGACGCTCGACGTGCTCGTGGACCCGTCCCAGCGCACCCCGTACTTCATCTACGGGATGGGCAACTCCAGCGGGAACGCGGGTGACGGCTATCTGTTCACCACCGGCGACTCGTACCGCAGCTCGATCACGCTCGGCAACTGGTCCGGCGAGCAGACCGTGTCGAAGGGCTCCGGCCTGGACCGCGGCGTGTGGAAGAACATCGCCTACACCCTCCAGGGCACCACCGCGGTGCTCTACGAGGACGGCGTCGAGGTTGCCCGGCAGGAGGGTGTCACCATCGATCCGCGGGACATCGGCGACGGCGAGACGGTCGCCAACTACATCGGCCGGTCCCTCTACTCGGGCGACCGGTACCTGCACGGGTCCGTGCGCGACTTCCGGCTCTACGACCGGGCGCTGTCCGCGGACGAGGTCGCCTACCTCGGCACCGACCACACCGCCGTCCGTGGCGCGGAGCTGGACGAGCTGCGGACGGGCGCCGTCGTGCACGGTGCGAGCAGCACGGTCACGCTGCCCGTCGAGCCAGGGACGGACGTGGCGGCGCTCGCGCCGGTGCTGGACGTGTCGGGCCAGGCGACGGTGGAGCCGGCGAACGGGGCGGTGCGGGACTTCTCGTCGCCGGTCACCTACACGGTGACCGGGCCGGACGGGGAGTCGCGGGAGTGGACGGTGCGCGCGGTGGAGATGCGCAGCCCGGTGCTGCCGGGCCTGTGGGCGGACCCGAACATCGCGCAGTTCGGCGACACCTTCTACCTGTACGCCACCACCGACGGGTTCCCCGGCTGGGGCGGGAAGGAGTTCTACGTCTGGACCTCCTCAGACCTGGTGAACTGGGAGAAGTCCGCCGAGCCGATCCTCACCCTCGACGGCGCCGACGGCGACGTCCCCTGGGCGACCGGGAACGCGTGGGCGCCCACGATCGCCGAGCGGGACGGGAAGTACTACTTCTACTTCTCGGGCCATCACCCGGAGCTGAACCGCAAGACGATCGGCGTGGCCGTGGCCGACAGCCCCACCGGGCGGTTCACCGCCGAGCCGGAGGCGATGATCACCAACGAGGAGCCGGTCACCACCGGTCAGGCGATCGACCCGGCGTGGTTCCGTGACCCGCAGACGGGCACGCACTACCTGTTCTGGGGCAACGGCGGGCCGCTCTACGCGGAGCTGGGCGACGACATGGTCTCGGTGGACGAGGGCACGATCGCCCGCATCGAAGGCCTGCCGGACTTCCGGGAGGGTTTGTTCGTCAACTACCGGGACGGGATGTACCACCTGACGTACTCGATCGACGACACCGGGTCCGAGAACTACCGGGTCGGCTACGCCACGGCGACCAGCGTGCACGGTCCCTGGAGCTACCAGGGGCTGTTGCTGGAGAAGGACCTGTCGCTCGGCGTGGCCGGCACGGGACACAGCTCGATCCTCAACGTGTCGGGCACGGACGACTGGTACATCGCCTACCACCGGCACGCGATCCCGGACGGTGACGGGACGCATCGGGAGACCACGATCGACGCGATCGAGGTGGGCGACGACGGGCTCTTCCGTCCGGTGACGCCGACCCTGGGAGGTGTCGAGCCCCGCTGAGGGTTCGCTCGTGGCCGCGTGGCCCGGGTCCGCCCGGGCCACGCGACCGAGCGGTGGGAGCCGTCCGGCTCAGCGGCGGAAGAGGCCCGCGTTGAGGAAGTCGGCGCCGAAGGTCCCCTCCACGCCGGACCGCACCGCACGCAGTTCGACGGGCCGCAGCGCCGCGAAGATCCGCTCGAGGTCGTCGAGCGTGAACGACGTTCCGCCGGCGGTGTCGCCCGTCGCCAGGACCTCGGGGTCGCCTGCGCTGGGCTGGCGTTCCTGGGAGAAGGCGACGATCGCGTAGCGCCCGCCGAGCCGCAGCAGCGGGAGCAGCCGCTGCAGGTAGGTGATCCGGCGGTGAGGTGCGAGATGGTGGAAGCAGCCGGAGTCGTAGATCAGGTCGAACGGCCCGGCGGGGAGCGGATCACGGAGAACGTCGAGGGCGCGGACCTCCATGCCCTCCGGGAGGCCGGGCCGGACGTCGTCGAGCACCGCGGCGGCCAGGTCGACCCCGATCACGCGGGCCCCTCGCTCCGCCAGCCACCGGCCGTTGCGGCCGGTGCCGCAGCCGACGTCGAGCACCCGGGCTCCGGTGACGTCGCCGAGCAGATCGCGTTCGTACCAGTCGGCGAGCGGCTCGTCCGGCAGGCTCGTGGTGAGCGGGTGGCCGTCGGTGCGCAGCAGGCGCTCCCAGAACCCCGCGGCACCGGCGTGGGTGCGGTCGCCGTGCTCGTGCGCTGCGAAAGCCCGGTCGAGGGCCTCGAGCAACTCGTCGATCGTTCCGATCCGCACGTCCGAATTATCCCACATCGCTGCCCGGACGGGGGAGGAAGTACCGTGTCCGGGTGAGTGCCGCAGCCCAGGTCCAGGTCGTCGTCGCGCCGGTTTTCGGGACGAACTGCTGCGTGGTGACGGCCACCGAGGCGGTGGACGGGGCGCGGGACTGCGTGGTCATCGACGCCGGTGCCGGTGTGGTGGACGGCGTCACGCGGATCGTGGAGCGGCAGGGGCTGCGTCCCCGTGCGGTTCTCGCCACGCACGGCCACGTGGACCACACCTGGGACGCGGCGGAGTTGTGCGAGCGGTACGACGTGCCGCTTCGCCTGCACGCCGCGGACGTGTACCGGATCGCCGACCCGTTCGGCACGCTCGTCGGGAATGGCGCCGCAGTGAGCGGGGCGCTCGCGCAGGAGCTCGCGGGCCTCGGGTTCGCCCCCGAGGCGTACCGGTCGCCGCCGGCGGTCGAGGGCTTCGAGACCCGTGAGGGCTCGGCCGTGCTCTCGTTCGGCGCGGTCGCGCTGCGCGCCGTGCACGCGCCGGGCCACACCGAGGGCTCGACCCTCTACCTGCTCGACCCGGCCGGCCGGGACGAGCGCCTTCCCGCACCGGCCGGCCGTCCGGTGCCTGCCGTTGCCGCCGAGCCGTCCGTCGCCGACGACGCCCCGGACGCCGCGCCGAGCGGCCTCGCGTTCACCGGTGACGTCCTGTTCGCGGGGTCGATCGGCCGTACCGATCTTCCCGGCGGCGATGACCCGACGATGCGCGTCACGCTGCGTGACGTCGTCGCACGGCTGGATCCCGGCCTCGCCGTCGTCCCGGGCCACGGGCCGACGACGACCGTCCGGCGGGAGCTCGCGACGAACCCGTTCCTGGGCTGACCGGCCGCGCCGGTGTCGATGCCGGAGGGCGCTTCGATAACCTAGTCCTTCAGGGGCCCGAGCCCGAAGACGACCTGGTAGAGAGCCGCGGTTTCGGGCCTGCCCTCACCGTCGGTGGTCGCCCTCGCGGCGTCCTGCCAGCGTTCCATGACGTCGTTGAGCTCGTCGGCCATGGCCTCGGCCTGCCGGCGGGTCAGGAGCGCGGTGCGGATCGTGAGCGCCCGCTTGGGGGCGTCCTCCGGTTCGGGGGGAGCGTCCTCGCCGTCGTGCCGCGCGGCGAACGCATGATTCTCGCGCAGCAGGGCCGCCGCGTCGGCGACGATGTCCCCGACGCCGGGAACGCCGGCGTCGACGTTGAAGTTCTCCGCGGCGGGAGCCCACACCCGGTCGCGCTTGTCCCGTGCGAGTTCCGGCGCCTCGACGATCATTCCGGCTTTGGCGAGGACGCGGAGATGGAAGCTGATCGAGTTCGCCGGCTCGTCGAGACGCCTGGCAAGGTCCGCGGCGCGTCCGTGCCCATGGATCTGCAGATCGAAGATGATGCGCTGACGTAGCGGGTGCGATGCGGCGCGCAAGGTCTCGGGATCCCGGATGCGGAAGGTCTTCTCCATCGCGACCACGGTACCAAGACCTCGCAATTTATAGTGCGCAAATATGCTTGCGCAATGATGAGTGCGCAACTACGGTTGCGGTCATGGCAGACGAGACAACTCCGGGGCTCTGGCACAACCGCTCCTACCGGCTTCTGCTCACCGGCAAGGTCGCCGAGACCGTTGGAGGTGGGATCGGTTCCTTCGCCGTGCCGCTCGTCGCGTTCCATGTGACCGGGAATGTCGTCCAGGCGGGTGTCATCGCGGCTGTCGGGCAGGCCGGATCGGTCCTGACGGCGCTCCCGGCGGGAGTCGTGGTCGACCGTGTCGACCGGCGTCGGATCATCATGGCGGCCGCCCTGGTGGCCGGGGTGGCGTGGGCCGGCCTGGTGGTCGTCGGCTTGTCCGGTGGACTGACGGCAGTGCATCTCGCGGCGGTCCTGTTCGTCTCGTCGACGGCTGGAGCGCTCCTCGACCCCGCCGACACCGCCGCGCTGCACGCCGTGGTGCGCAAGGACGAGATGGGGCAGGCCATGGCGGTCGCGCAGGGTCGTGACGCCGTGGCCGGTCTCGTCGCAGGTCCCGTCGGCGGCCTGCTGTACGGGATGGGGCATGTCGTGCCGTTCCTCGTGGCCGCCGTGGGCCGCCTGATCGCCTGCGGCACGGCCGCCCTGGTGCGCGAGCCGCTGAACGGCGACCTCGGGGCGGCGCGGGCGCAGCACCCCGTGCGGGCGCTGCGCGAGGGTCTCCGCTACGTGTGGGGCGTTCCTGTCTTCCGGGTCCTGCTCACTCTTTTCACGCTGGTCAACGTCCTTCTGAACGGGGCGATGGTGGCAATCACCCTGGATCTGGTGCGCACGGGCACGGCGCCGGTCCTGATCGGGCTGGTCAACACCGCGGTGGGCGTGGGTGTCGTGCTCGGCGCCCTCCTGGCAGGCCGGCTCGTGCGAACGGTGCGGGTAGGGGTGCTGAACGTCCTGGCTCTCGGCGTGGTGCTGGCGGCGATGGCGGTGATGGCCGCGCTGCACACCTATTGGGGCTATCTCGGCGCGCTGCTCGTGATGATGATGTTCGCCCCGGCGCTCAACGCGGGGATGGTGGCCTATCAGGTGGCCATCACGCCCGCGCAGATGCAGGGCAGGGCCGCGTCGGTCCTCGGCCTGACCGGCCTGCTCGCCACGGTGGTCTCGCCGTTGCTGGGTGGCCTCGCTCTGGGCGCGGTGGGCATCGCGGGTGCGCTGTGGTGGTTCACCGGCGCCTTTGCGGTCGTGACCGTGGCGATCGCCGCGGTGCGCCCGATCTGGCGGATCGGCCTCCCGGACACCTGGGCCGCCGATGTCGCCGCCGTGCGCTGAGGGCGTCGCTCCGCCCGGTCACGGCGTGCTGCCGATCCGCACCACCGTCTTGCCGCGGGCGTGGCCGGGGCCCTGGGCGGCGAGGGCGGCCGGCAGGGTCGTGAGGTCATGGGTGCGGTGGATGACGGGCCGGAGCCGGCCGGTATCCACCAGGCGGGCGAGCTCCTCGAGGTCCTCGGGGTGGGGCCTGGCGTTCAAGGTCGTCACCGCCGTGCCGTCCCGCGCCGCCGCCGCCATGGCCCGCAGGAGGTAGGGGAGAGGGCCGAGCACCTTGCCCCCGGTCATCCCTGTCCCGACGACACAGATCCCGCCGTCGCGCAGGGCCCGTCGGTACCCGGCCAGGGTGTGACTGCCGACCAGGTCGAGAATACGGTCGTACGACCGCCCATGGCGCGTGAAGTCCTCCTCGGTGTGGTCGACGACGTCGTCGGCCCCGATCGAGCGGACAAGGTCGAGGGCGTCCGTGCGGCAGACGCCGGTCACGTGCGCGCCACGGGCTTTCGCGATCTGCACGGCGAAGGTCCCCACACCCCCGGAGGCACCGTTGACCAGCACACGGTGGCCCGGCTCGACGCGGGCGGCACGGATTCCCTGCAACGCCGCGATCCCGGCGAGCGGCATGGCGGCGGCCTCGTCGAAGCCGAGCCCGGCCGGCTTGGCGGAGACCGCGTTCTCGGCCGCGACCGTGTACTCGGCGAAGGTGCCCCGGGGAAGCTCGCCGAACACCTCGTCACCCGGGCGCCAGCGGGTCACCCCGGCACCCACCGCCTCGACGGTCCCCGCCACGTCCGCCCCCAGGACCGGCCGTCGTGGCCGGGACGGGCCGAGCGCCAGCCGGAAGACGTACGGGAGCCCGGCAATTTCCATCCAGTCCTTGGCGTTGACCGACGCCGCCTCGACGCGGACGAGGATCTCGTGATCGCCCGGGGTGGGGCGAGGGACCTCGCGGAGTTCCAGGACCTGATCGGGCTCGCCGTACCCGTGCTGCACGATCGCTCGCATGACGCTTCCTCCCAGATATTTACGCTGTAAATATTATGGTCCGCAAGCTACGCTGTCCCCCACGAGCCGTCAAGACCCGCCCGGCCGTCAGGACGGGCATCGAGCAGCCGAGCAGGGAGTCATCCGGTGCCGAAGCAGGCAGGCCGCCCGAGCGGCCGCCCCACGCTGACCCGCGACCGGGTGCTCGACGCGGGCGTCGCCATGGCCGACGCCGAGGGGATCGGCACGCTGTCCATGCGCCGGCTCGGCAAGGAGCTCGGCGTCGAGGGCATGGCGCTGTACAACCACGTGAAGAACAAGGACGACCTGTTCGAGGGCATGCTGGACCGCGTCGCCGCCGAGATCGACCTGCCCGCGACCGGGCACGCCGACGCGCCGTCGGTGGGTGCCGATGCGCCGTCCGCGGGCGCCGCGGTGCCCGGGACCGGATCGGCGCCGGCCGCGCAGTCCCGGGCCGATCCGGCCGCACCCCGTGTCGACTGGCGCAGTCGCGCCCGGTGGCGTGCGGTCTCGGCCCACGCCACCTTCATGCGGCACCCGTGGTCGGCGGCGCTGTGGACGTCGAGCGTCGGTGTCGGGCCCGCTCGGATGCGCTACCTCGACACCGCGTTGCGCGACCTGCGCGAGGCGGGCTTCGCGGACGGCCTGCTCGATCTCGCGTTCCACACCGTCGAGAACCACATCGTCGGCCACGCGATGCAGGAACTGGGCTTCTCTCTCGCCCCGGGCGAGATGGAGGCGATGGGGGCCGAGCTCCTGCGCTCGTTCCCGGTCGAGGAGTACCCCTTTCTCGCCGAGCACATCCGCTACCACGTCGAGGAGACCGGCGACGACGCCTTCGAGTTCGGTCTGGACCTCATCCTCGACGGCCTCGAACGCCTCCGCGTGACCGGCGGGTGACCGCGGGCTCGCGTTCCGGTCCGGACGCTCGCCGCGCCACCGGCGGATGACAGTGGGCCGCCCCTTCGTGCGCGTTCCGCGCCCCGTCCGTCGTTGACCGGATCATCGATTCTGGTCGATGCTGTCGTCATGACGACCCCCACGTCCCGGCCGCAGGCCCCGAGCCTGTCCGACGCCGATGCCGCGACCTACGCGGAGTGGTTCGCATGCCTGGCCGAGCCCACCCGGGTGCGGATGCTGCACGCGGTCGCCACCGCTCCCGGCGGGATCACCGTCGGCGCGCTCGCCGGCGCGCTCGGCGTCAGCCAGTCCACCTGCTCCCACCACGTGCGCAAGCTGGCCGATGTCGGGTTCGTCCGCACGCGCAAGGAGGGTACGGCCACACTGGTGACCGTGAACGCCGCCTGCTGCGTCGGTCTGCCGCACGCCGCCGACGCCGTGATGGGACTGCTCGCGCCACGGACCTGCTGCCCCGACGACGTCCCGGTCGACGTCGCGGTGCGTGCACTGCGCGAGGAGGACTGGGAGGCGGTGCGCCGTATCTACGGGCAGGGCATCGACACCGGGATCGCGACCTTCGAGACCACGGTGCCGAGCAGGGAGTCGCTGGACGCGAAGTGGCTGCCCGGCCACCGCTGGGTTGCCGAGCTGGACGGCCAGGTCGTCGGCTGGGCGGCGGCCACGCAGGTGTCCACACGTGAGGTCTACTCCGGCGTCGCCGAGACCTCGATCTACGTCGCGGACGGCCACCAGGGCCGGGGTATCGGCAAGGCGCTCATCCGCAGACAGGTCACCGCCGCCGACGACGGCGGGCTCTGGACCCTGCAGACGTCGATCTTTCCCGAGAATCGTGCCAGCGTGGGTCTGCACCACACGGCGGGGTTCCGCACCCTCGGGGTCCGGGAGCGCATCGGCCGCCGCGACGGCGTCTGGCGCGACACGGTCTTCATGGAGCGCCGCAGCCCGCTGACGTGACGGCCGGTGGCCGATGGCTCCGGGCCGCCGGCCACGTGACCGCCCGGCCGGCCGGTGCCCCGCCTGCGCCCTCCCGCGGGCGGCTCGGGCCGCGGCTGCTCACCAGTCGGCGTCGTCGCCCGGGCCGAGCCACGCGCTGAAGCGGGCGAGAGGCTCGTTGCCGCGGCGGTGAGCCCGCACGAGCAGGTGCGTCACCTCGCGCGTGGTCGGGTGGTGTCTCGTCTGCTCCGGGGCGGCCTGGCGCGCGGTCATCAGGCTGTGCAGGGCCTTGTCGTGTCTGCCCTGCCAGAAGTAGGCGCGGGCGAGGTCGAGGTGGTGGTGGGAGACCCGGGTGGGCAGGCGCGTGAGCATGTGGCTGGGCAGGCGGGTCCGGTCGGCGAGCGTCAGGGCGCGAGGGCCGTCTCCGGCTTCGACGGCGCAGGTCACCTGGTAGATCGCGACGTTCGACGGACCGAACGCGAGGTGCGACCAGTCGTTGTCGGTGTCGGTGCCGAGATGGTTCGCGATGCCGCGGGCCTCCTCGACGTGGTCCATCGCGGCGTCCAGGTCTCCTGCGCGGCCGGCCACCAGCGAGGACCGCAGGTGGAGCGCGCCGACGGTCAGGAGCGCGCCGTCGTCCCGGCGGCCGGGGTCCACCTGTGTGCGGACGCGGTCCAGGAGCCACAGGGCGCCCGGGTAGAGGCCGTCGCGCATGAGCGACGTCGTGCGCATCCATGCGGCGAAGCCGGCGGCGGCCGGGTCCGTCGTGAGCCCGGCGATCCACTGGATCCGGTCCTCCACGTTCGCCGCGAGGTCCCCGTAACCGGTCTGGTGCGCGACCGTGTGCGCGGCATGCGCGTACGCGAGCAGGGCGTGGGCGACCACCGCGCGGTCCCGGTCGTCGTCGCAGGCGTGCGCCATCGCGAAGGCCTCGGTGAGCAGGGCGGGCAGCATCTCGGCGAGCTGGGTGTTGTGGCCGCGTTGCAGCTGCTCGGAGACGTTCCTCGCATCGCGGGTCAGGGCGTCGAGGGGGCGCGGCGGGAGATCCGGGTCCGCGGGAGGGAGGTCCCAGCGGTTCAGCGCTCGCCGCAGGTCCGGGACGAGCTTGTGGATGCGGTCGGGGGACGAGCCTTCCCGGTGGTACGGCTGCCCGGTGAGCGTGCTGGCGTCCACCCGCAGTACGCGGCCCACGGCCGCCGCGACCGGCTGGGACACGTCCCGGTCGCCCTGTTCGATCTTGCGCAGCAGAGAGAGGCTGATCTTCGCCTCCTGCGCCAGCCCTACCTGCGTCACGCCCCGGGCCTGCCGGAGCTGCTTGATCCGCTTGCCGATCAACTCGTCGTCCATCGGTGTTCCCAACGTTGGCGGGAAAGTGGGGTTCACACCTTACGCCCGGGAGTGCGTCTCCTGGCAACTCTAGGCATGGTTGCCACACAAGTGTGGCACTTGCACCAGTTTGTTGGCGTCATGGTGGATCGTGACGGGAGATGTCCCGTCGCTCGCACGTCACTGCACCCACGGCGACTGGAGCACGACATGACGACCATTCCTGACGGCGCCACCGCGCCCGACCGGTGGACGAGACTCGTGGACGCGGTGGCGACGGTCGTCGGCGGCTCGCTGCCGCCCGGCGGCGTCGTCGCCGTCCGCGTCACGCTCGCCGACACCCGCTCGACGCTGGCCACGTGCCAGGCCTGGGTGGCGACCTCCGCCAGGACCTGGACGCTGCGCGGGGAGATCGACGTCGCCGGCGTCTCGATGCCCGACCTGGAGCGGGCCGTCGTCGCGGCAGGCCTCGCCTTCGCGCTGACCGACGAGTCCCGCCCGAGGTGGCGGGTCGACCGCAACCACGGCACCACCTACACGCTGGACGTCACACGCCGCGTCCCGTGAGGCGCCGGCCTGCGGCCCTACCCGGCGCGGCCTCACTGGCGTGACCTCACGGGCGTGACCTCACTGGCGTGACCTCACTGGCGTGGCCTCACTGGCGTGGCCTCACTGGCGCGGCCTCACCGGCGCGGCCCACCGGCGCGGCCTGGCCGACGCGGGGGCTCGGCGGTCTCGCGGTCGCGCGCCCGGCGCCGCGTGCTCGGTTTCTTCGGCGTGCGCGGGCGCGCAGGACGCCGCGCAGCGCTGAGGGCATCTCGGCGCGCCTTCTCGACCTGCCCCGGGCGACCGGGTGAAATTCGCCCGGGGCCATTGACACGGCCTCCTGACCTGCGGAAGGAATGACGGGCACTAGCTCGTGATCTTCCTGTCGCTGCCACACCAAGGGAGCTGTCGATGTCACTCCGGTTCAGAACGCCCCTCGCCATAGCCACTGTCACGGCCTTGGCGGCGGCGCTCACACCCACCGCCGCCGCGGTTCCGTCTCCCGACCGGCCCGCGGCCGACAAGGTCGAGCCGCGCGACCTCATCGCCGAGAACCTCACGCCGGCCGAGACCACCCCGGAGCCGGGCGTCGAGCGCGAGCCGGCCGTCCAGAAGCTGGCCCTGGGCCGCGGGAGCGCCGAGCGCACCTACCTGATCCGGCTGGCGGACGACGCCGTGCCGACCTACCGCGGCGGGGTCGGAGGGATGACCGCCACGGCACCGCGGCCGGGCCGGACACTCGACCCGTCGACCGCCCGGGTGCGCGAGTACACGGAGTTCCTCGAGGCGGAGCAGGACGAGTTCGTCACCCGCATGGAGCGGACGGTGGACCGCGACGTCGAGGTCCCGTTCACGTACCAGTACGCCGTGAACGGCGTCTCGGCGGTGCTGACGCCCGAGGAAGCGGCGCAGGTCGCCAAGGACCCGGCGGTCGCGCACATCGCGCTCGACAAGGAGCACGAGCTGCACACCGACGCCGGCCCGGCCTGGAGCAACGCGGACGCGCTGTGGAACGCCGTGGAGGAACTCGGCCTGCCCGAGGACTACCAGGGCGAGGGTGTGGTCATCGGCACCATCGACACCGGCATCAACCCAGGCAGCCCTTCGTTCGCGGAGACCGGTGACGACGGCTACACGCACACCAACCCGCTGGGTGCCGGAAACTACCTGGGCGTGTGCGACCCGTCGAACACGGACCAGTACGACCCCGACTTCCCGTGCAACGGCAAGCTGATCGGCGCCTACGGGTTCCTGTCCGACGCCGACCGGAGCGCCCTGGACGAGGACGGGCACGGCACGCACACGGCCTCGACGTCGGGCGGCAACGTCGTCGACGACGTGACGCCGACCGCGCCCGAGGGCACCGACCCGCCGACGTTCGACGTCTCCGGCGTGGCACCGCACGCCAACGTGATCAGCTACCGCGGCTGCTGCACCACCGCGGGCCTGACCGCGTCGATCGACCAGGCCATCGCCGACGGCGTCGACGTCATCAACTACTCGATCGGCTCGTCCTCGCCGTCGGACCTGTGGAACGACTTCGACGCGATCGGCTTCCTCAACGCGCGCGCCGCGGGCATCTTCGTCGCGACCTCCAACGGCAACGACGGCCCCGGGGTCGCAACGACCGGTTCGCCGGCCGACGCCCCGTGGATCACGTCCGTCGGCGCCTCCACCCACAACCGGCACGCGTTCAACACGCTCACGGGTCTCACCAGCAGCGCGGGGGACCTGCCGGACCTGACCGGCAAGTCCCTCACCGGCCCGCTGCCCGCCACCGAGATCGTCTACGCGGGCGCGTTCGGCGACCCGGAGTGCACCGCGACCAGCGGTCACGAGGCCGACTACGCCGACCGGATCGTGATCTGCGACCGTGGCACCAACGGCCGGGTCGAGAAGTCGGAGAACGTGGCCGCGCAGGGCGCCGCCGGCTACGTGCTCGCCAACGACGAGGTGAACGGCGACTCGGTACTCGGTGACGCGTACGCCGTGCCGGGCGTGTTCCTCGGGTACGACGACGCCACCGCCCTGAAGAACTGGCTGGAGGAGGGCACCGGGCACACCGCCGCGGTCACGGGGACGACGTTCACCGTGGACGACGCCCTCGGCGACGTCATGGCGAGCTTCTCCTCCCGCGGTCCGAACCGCGCCGTCGACACGATCGTGCCGTCCCTGACCGGGCCGGGCGTCGACATCCTCGCCGCCCTCGGTGTGGCCGACGGCACGTACGACCACGTCGAGTACGGCGTCATCTCGGGCACCTCGATGTCCAGCCCGCACGTGGCCGGTGCCGGTGCGCTGCTGACGCAGGCCCGTCCGGACTGGACGCCGGCCGAGCAGCAGTCGGCGCTCATGACGACGGCGCGCACCAGCGTGCTGAACCACGACGGCACGCCCGCCACTCCCTACCAGCAGGGCAGCGGGCACATGGACATCGGGGCCGCCGTGAACGCGGGCCTGCTCTTCGACGAGACGCCGGCCGACTACGTGGCCGCCGACCCGGAGCAGGGAGGCGACCCGACCACCCTCAACCTGCCGTCCTTCGCCGACAGCCAGTGCCTGGCGACGTGCTCGTGGGAGCGTACGGCGGACGTCCCGCCGTCGGCGCCGGCCGGCGTGACGTGGTCGGCGTCCGCCGACTCCGACCAGGGCCTCGCGCTCTCCGTCGACCTGTCGCAGGCGACGGTGTCGCCGGGCGACTCGATCGCCATCTCGGTCACGGCCGACGTGGCCGGAGCCCCGGAGGGGGAGACGCTGTTCGGGCGGATCACCCTCACCCCGAGCGACCCGGACGTCCCGACGGTGACCCTGCCGGTCGCCGTCGTCCCGGCCGCGGCGGTGCTGCCCGGCGAGATCGACATCACCACGCGCCGTGACACCGGGTCGCAGGTCGTGACCGACATCCGGTCCGTCGCCGTCTCCGACTTCACCGGCTCGGTGCGTGGCCTGGCCGCCGCCGATCTGCACGAGGGCTCCCTCGACCAGGACCCGACGAACGACTCGCCGTACGACGACCTGAGCCAGGTCGACGTCACCACGCTGGACGTGGCCGACGGCGCCGAACGGCTCGTCGCGCAGATCACCGAGGCGACCGCGCCGGACCTCGACCTGTTCGTCGGTACCGGTGACACGCCGAGCGCGGACACCCAGGTGTGCGCCTCGACGTCGTCGTCCGCGGCCGAGTACTGCGAGGTCTCCGACCCGGAGGCCGGTACCTGGTGGGTGCTGGTCCAGAACTGGGGCGGCAGCGACAGCCAGCCGGACACGCACACGCTCGCCACGGCCGTGGTCCCGTCCGCGGACCTCGGGAACGCCGGCGTGACCGGCCCCGAGGGCGAGGTGCCGGTGGGTGAGCCGTACGACGTGCGCGTCCACTGGGACCTGCCCGACGCGCAGGAGGGCGACCTCTTCTTCGGTACGGTCGTGCTCGGCAGCTCGCCGGAGACGCCCGGCGACATCGGCGAGATCCCGGTCCGGCTGACCCGTGCGGCCGACGACGTGACCAAGGCCGCGTCGACGGACTCCGCCTCGATCGGCGAGACGATCGGGTACGACCTCACGGTGGCGCCCAACGTGACGCCGGAGGACCTCACCTACACCGTCACCGACACCGTGCCCGACGGCCTGACCATCGACCCGGAGTCGGTGACCGGCGGGGGCGTGGTCGACGGGCAGACCATCACGTGGGAGGTCGAGATGCCGACGTCGGTGGGCGTCGCGGGCGCGTACGAGGCCTCGACGCCGGCGACCGACCCGCAGTGCGCCGCGTGGTCGGGGTTCGTCGACCTCGGTGCGGTGGGCGTCGGGTTCAGCTCGCTCGACGGAGACAGCGCGGCGGTGAACGCGTTCTCGAACATCGGCCCGTTCTCCCACTACTCCGACCAGGCGCAGAACCTGACGGTGTCCGACGACGGCCTGATCACCGTCGCGGGTGGCTACGGCGGCAGCCCCTGGGAGCCCCAGGCGGTGCCCGCCTCGGCCGCACCGAACGGCGTGATCGCGCCGCTGTGGTCCGACCTGGAGCTCTCGCTGGCGAACGACCGCGGCGTGCGGCTGGCCACGTCCGGTGGCGAGGTCGCCGTGGTGCAGTGGGACGACCCGCTGCCGTACGGTGCCGACCCGGCCGACCTGTCCAACTCCGTCGGGAAGTTCCAGGCCTGGATCTACAACTCGGTGGCGGACGACCGGCCGGAGATCACCTTCGAGTACGGCGAGCTGGGCACGCTGCCCGGCCTGGCCACGATCGGGATCGAGAACCTCGCGGGCACGCTCGGCACCGCCGTCGTGAACGCTGGTGACCCGTCGGTCGCCGTGGCCGAGGGCGGCAGCATCTGCCTCGACTACGCCGGACCGAGCGTCGAGCCGGTCACCCTGTCGTACGACGTGACGGTCGATCCGGACGCGATCACCGGCACCTACACCAACACCGCCGAGCACGTCACGTCCGACCCGTTCGACGCGCCCGCCGAGGCGTCGGCCGACGTCGCCGTGACGGGCCTGGCGCCGTGCGACGAGGTGATCACCGGCCGCCACCTCGGCAGAATCTCGGTCACCGAGGGCACGACCTGCGTCGACGACGCGACGGTGCTGGGCAGGGTCTCCGTGTCCGACGGCGCGGGGCTGCGGGTGACCGACTCGAAGATCGTGGCCCTGGTCCGTGCCGACGGCGCGTCCGAGGTGCGGGTGTGCGACTCGCGTGTCACCGGCACGCTGACCGTCACCAGCAGCTCCGGGGTGACGATCGGTGACCCGGCCGCGAACTGTGCGGGCAACCGGGTGACCGGGCCCGTCACCGTGACGCGCTCGGAGGGCCCGGTGATCGGCGACAACCGGATCACCGGACCACTGGCCTGCTACCGCAACGACCCGGAGCCGACGGACAACGGCTCGCCGAACACCGTCACCGGCCGCCAGTTCGGACAGTGCCGGGACCTGTGAGGTCACGCCGCTGACCGGGTAGCCCGGCACCGTCGCCTCGTGCGGCGGACGAGAACGCGAACGCCGTCACGGAGGTCCCGTGGCGGCGTTCGCCGTCTCGCGGCGGACCAGGTGCGGCCCGGTGGCGCGACCAGGCCGGTGCTCCGTCGGCCGGTCCACGTTCCCGCACGCCGTGGGCGCCCGGGACGGGGGATGCGGCGCGCCGGAATCGCGCACGTTTCCGGGAGGTTCTGTCGGAGATGGCCGGACCTTCAGGGGGCGCGCGTAGGGTCGGCGGCGGGGCGGCCCCCGCCGCCCGCCTGGTCCCGAGCACCGGAGGCGCGCCATCACCGCACGAGTACGAACCTGGGCCGTCATCGCCACGGCCGTCCTCCTGCTGACCGGGTGCGGCCTGGGCGGAGGGCCCTGGCCGCCGTCGCGGGAGCTGAGCTATCCGCCCGCGCCCCGCCAGCCGGTCCCGGCGGCGGCCGCGGAGCACGCCGGTGACGCGGATTCCGTCCCTCTTGCCGACCTGGCTCACCGCGGCTGGCTCCGGGACGTCTCCCGGCGCACGGAAATCCCGGTGCGGGTGCTCGCCGCCTACGCCGGTGCGTCGCTTCGGCTGGAGCAACTCGAGCCGGAGTGCGGGATCGGGTGGAACACGCTGGCGGGCATCGGTGCGGTCGAGTCGGTGCACGGCAGCTACGGCGGCGCGCACGCCGCGACGGACGGGGCGGTGAGCCCGCCCATCATCGGCATACCGCTGGACGGCAGCGAGGGCGTCATGGAGATCCTTGACACCGACGAGGGCGTGCTTGACGGCGACGTGCAGTGGGACCGCGCCGTCGGCCCGATGCAGTTCATCCCGGCCACGTGGGAGAGCTGGGCGCAGGACGGGAACCTCGACGGGCGGGCGGATCCGCACCAGATCGACGACGCCGTCCTGACCGCCGGTCTCTACCTGTGCCGGAGCGGCGGCGACGTCACCACCGACGACGGGTGGGAGGCGGCACTGGCCACCTACAACCGATCGGTGTCGTACGCCCACGAGGTCACCGACTTCGCGGAGTCCTACGGGGCGTAGCGGGGCGAGCGGGACGGTCCGCCGCACCGGTCGACGGGCGCGACGGCTCGGACGGTTCAGGACCCCGGCCCGGGCGGCCGGGTGTCCTTCCCGTCGAGCCACAGCCGGTCGCTCGCGTCGCGGTGCGTGCCCGTGGAACCGACGTGCTTGCCGCTGATCCGGTCACCCTTGGTGATGACGTGAGTCATCGCCATCGCATGCCCGTGGCCGAGCCCGTAGGTGTCCTTGAGCCAGGTGGCGACGGGGGTCGCCGTGCTGCCGAGGCCGAAGCCCTGCTCCTCGGCGAGCCGGATCAGTTCCCGGGGAGTCAGCCCCGTCCTCGTCTCGATGGTGTCGAGGTACGCCTGGAAGGACATCAGCGGTTCTCCTGGATCATCGTGGCCGAGGCGTGGATGCACATCATGCGCAGCGTCCCCGGGCCGGTGTTGGTGAAGCCGTGCCAGACGTCCGGCTGGACGACGGCGGTGTCGCCCGCCCGGGCGACGACGGTCTGGTCGCCGATCGTGATCGTGGCCTCGCCCTCCAGCACGGACCAGGTCTCGGTGTACGGGTGGCGATGCAGGCCCGGGCCCTGGCCCGGGTCGTTGGTGACGAGGAAGAACGAGACGCCCGAGCCGTGGTCGCGACCCTCGTAGCGCAGCGTGCGCGAGCCGGGGATGCGGATCGTCTCGGCGGGGACCACCGGTGTCATGTCTGCTCCTTGCGGGGACGGGAACTGCGAGCCGGCCCGTGCGGCCGGCCACGCCACAGCCTCGCCGCGGCCGTGCCCGGGGCACTACGGTTTCGACGTGCGTCGAAACGTGGTGGAGTTCCGTCTCGCGCCGGGCGACATCTCGGCGATCCGCTTCGGCGTGTCGCCCGGTCACGAGCTCGCTCACGCCGTCCGGGTGCTGGCGCAGCCGCAGTACCACCCACTCCAGTGGGGGTGGCTGCGCCGGGCGCGCCGCGAGGCCCCGGCCCGAGCGCTCGACCTGCTGCGGCTCCTGGTCGGCCCCGACGGCTACCTGCCCGACTTCCTCACCTCGACTCCCGGCTGGGACCTCCGCCCCGACGAGGAGCTCGCGCGCCTGCGGGACGCGGACCTCGGCCCGCTGCGCGTCGACCTGCTCAAGCGTGTCGACCGCACGAGCGGAGCCGAGCAGCGCCTGCTGCGTGCACTGGCGGACGACCCGGAGCGTGCCCGGTCCGCCGCCGCGGACGCCTGGGAGCAGTGCTGGGACGCCCTGCTCGCGCCCTACTGGCCCCAGCTCGAGCGGATCCTGCGGGCCGACGTCGGCGTCCGCACCCGGCGCGCGACGACGGACGGTCTCGGATCCATGGTGAGCACGCTGCACGAGGCGGTCAGCTGGACCCAGGACGCCGTCCACGTGCGCCTGCGCCTGCACGGGGAGGTCCTCGACTGCGCGGGCAGCGGCCTCGTGCTGGTGCCGTCCGTGATGGCACCTCGATGCGCCGTCGTCACCGAGCCGCCCGCGCAGCCCACCCTCTTCTACCCGGCGCTCGGCGTCTCCGAGCGCTGGGCCGACGACGCGCCCGGCGAGGCGGAGGCGCTCGCCGCGCTCCTGGGCGCCGGGAGGGCGGGTGTCCTGCTCGCGGTGAGCGCACCGCTGTCGACCAGTGAGGTCGCCGCTGCCTGCGGGCTCGCCGTCTCGACCGCCTCCCACCACCTGTCCGTGCTGAACGCCGCGCGTCTGGTCGACGCGCGGCGCGACGGCGGACGCGTACTGCACGTCCGGACGCCGTTGGGGGAGGCGCTGACCGGGATGTGACGGCCGGAGCCGGACGGCGTGGGGATCAGGCCGCCTGGGACCGGGCCTGGATCGGTGCCTTCGATCCGCGTCCCCACGCGATGAACACCGCGAGCGCGATGAGCACGAAGGCGATCGGCGTGTCGGCGCCCTCGCCGCGTGAGAAGTGGAAGACGGCGGCGGTGGCCAGCAGGGCGACGCAGCCGAACGCGGCCACCACGGTCAGCCGTGGCGCGACTCGCGTCAGGGACGGCAGCACGACGCCGAGCCCGCCGAGGATGTCGAACGCGGCGGCCGTGTAGACGACGGCGGGAGACACGTCCCCGGCCCACGGGAAGGTCTCGGCGAGCTGGGCGATCGGCGTCAGGAGCTTGAACAGGCCGCTGCCGACGAGCATGAGCGCGAGCACGAGCTGGGCGATCCAGAGGGTGACGTTGAGTGCGGTGGGGGCCGGGGGGCGAGTCGTTGCGGTCGACATATCTCTCCTCAGGGCGGTCGGGGCAAGCCAGGTGGCCTGCTCGCCCAGTACTGTACATGGTGTTCAGAAGTATCCGATGAGTTCACGGCGCGCGTAGACTAGATCGACATGGAGGAGCCAGAGACGGAAGCGACCGACCCACGGATCCTGCGGACCCGGCGGGACGTCATCGACGCGACGACGGACCTCTTCCGCACCGAGGGGTGGAGCGGCGTGACGCACGCCGAGGTGGCCCGTCGTGCCGGGTACTCGAAGGCGACCGTCTACGCGCACTGGCCCACCCGGCTGGACCTCATCGAGGCGTCGGTCGGGCAGATCTGCTCCGCGTCCCAGCACCCGGAACCCACCGGGGACCTGCGCGCCGACCTGATCGCCGAGCTCACCGGCCTGGCGGCGGCGCTCACCGAGGGGCAGCTCGCCCGGATCTTCGGCGGCATCATGGAGCGGGCCGGCAGCGACCCGGGCGTCGACGAGGTGCGCCGGCAGCTGGTGGCGGAGGGATCCGGGCCGATGGCGGCCATCCTCGCCGCCCACCTTCCCGCGGAGGCGGTCGACGCCGCGCTCGCGCTCCTGAACGGCGCCGTCCTGTTCCGGATCGCCTTCCAGGCGCGGCCGGCCGACGCCGCGTTCATCACGGACCTCGTCGATCGCGTCCTCACGATGACGGACGGCGACGACGGGTCCGGCCCGCACCCGTCGTGAGCGACCGCCCGGGGTCGGCGAACGCCGTCGTCAGCCGCGGCTCGTCACGGGCCCGAGAGCGTCGGCGAGGTCCTCGGCGGTGGTGACCGGTCGGTCGCACACGAACCCGCGGCAGACGTACGCGGCGGCCCGCCCCTCGACGAGCGGCCGGTCGGCGAGCAGGGGCGTGCCCGGGGCGCCGGGCTCGCCGACGGCGACCACCAGCCCTGGTGTCGTCGCCCCCCGAGCCACGTGCTCGAGCGCGGAGCGCGCCTCGTCGTCGTGCCCGACGACGGCGACCTGCAGCGGGCCGGCCGCCAGCGCCTCGGCGACCGCGAGCGTCCATCCCGCGAACCGTGGAACCTGCCGAGCCAGGCCGCCCGCCGCGGCCACCGCCGCCTCGGCGGCCTCCCGGTGCCGGGACGAGCCCGTGAGTGCGGCATAGGTGCACAGCGCCCCGGCCAGGGACGACTGGCCGGCGGGCTCGGGGCCGTCGGTGGGGTCCTTCGGCCGGCTCACGAGGCGCTCGGCGTCGTCGGCGACGTCGAAGAAGCCGCCGTCGCCGTCGCCGAACCGCGCCAGTGCGACGTCGAGGAGATCGCCCGCGGCCTCCAGCCAGCGCGTCTCGCCGGTCGCCTGGTGCAGCGCCAGCAGCCCTTCGGCGAGGTCGCCGTGGTCGGCGGCGACGCCGGGTGCGGAGCCGACGACGCCGTGGCGCGACGCCCTGCGCGGTCGCCCGTCGACGAGATGGAGACGCAGGACGAGTTCCGCGCACTCGCGGGCCGCCTCGACGTACGCGGGGGAGCGGAGCAGGGTGCCCGCCTCGGCGAGGGAGGCGATCGCCAGGCCGTTCCACGCGGTGACGACCTTGTCGTCGCGCGCGGGCTGGGGCCGTAGGGTCCGGGCCGCGCGCAGCCGGGCGCGCACGTCGGCCCACCACCGCGGGTCGGGGTCCTCGGGGAACCGGAGGGTGGACGTGCCGTGCTCGAACGTGCCCTCGGCGGTGACGGCCAGCGTCCGCGCGGCGCGCTCGCCGTCGTCCGCCCCGAGGACGTCCACGAGCTGCCCGGGCGTCCAGACGTACGTGAGGCCCTCGACGCCGTCGGTGTCGGCGTCGAGCGCGGAGGCGAAGCCTCCCTCGGGCGTGCGCAGGTCCGCCAGCAGGAAGTCGGCGGTCTCACGGGCGACGCGCCCGGCGAGCGCCGCGCCGGTCGCACGGTGCAGGTGCAGGTAGACACGAAGCAGCTGAGCGTTGTCGTACAGCATCTTCTCGAAGTGCGGCACCACCCAGCCGGCGTCGACCGCGTACCGTGCGAAGCCGCCCGCCAGCTGGTCGTAGATGCCGCCGCGGGCCATGGCCTCGCAGGTGTGCTCGACGAGGCGCAGCGATTCCGGGTCGCCGGTGCGGGCATGGTGGCGCAGCAGGTGTTCGAGCGTCATCGACGGCGGGAACTTGGGAGCGCCGCCGAACCCGCCGTGCGCCGGGTCGGCGTCGCGGGCCACGAGCCGCGCGGCATGGTCGAGGGCCGCGCCGTCGAGCGCGTCGGGTGGCGTCGGGGTGGACCGGTGCGCGATCGCGGCGGTGATCGCCGTGCCCTGCTGCACGACGGCGTCACGGCGCTCCGTCCACGCCTCGGTGACCGCGTCGAGCAGCGCGAGGAACTGCTCGCGCGGGTAGTAGGTGCCGCAGTGGAACGGTTCGCCGTCCGGGGTGAGGAAACAGGTCATGGGCCAGCCGCCCTGCCCGGTCAGCGCGGTGGTCGCGGCCATGTAGACGGCGTCGACGTCGGGCCGTTCCTCGCGGTCGACCTTCACGGCGACGAAGCGCCCGTTGACGGCCGCGGCCACACGAGCGTCCTCGAACGACTCGTGTGCCATGACGTGGCACCAGTGGCACGCCGCGTACCCGACGGACAGCAGGACCGGCACGTCGCGCCGCCGTGCCTCGGCGAACGCGTCGTCTCCCCACTCGCGCCAGTCGACGGGGTTGTCCGCGTGCTGCAGGAGGTAGGGGCTCGTGGCGGTCGCGAGGCGGTTCGGCATGCCTCCACCCTGACATCCCGGCTCCGCCGCGGCGATCGGCGGCCGGCCGTGCGGCCCGCTCGCGCGCCACCCGGCGTGCGTCCCTCGACCGTGCGGCGCGGGCCGTGCGACATCAGCCGGTGTGAGAGCCTGTGGTCAGGACCCACGGTGGGTCCCCGGACGAGGGGTGCCGTACCCGGCAGGCGACAAGACGGCATCGAAGGAGTGCACCATGTCCTGGGTCGTCCTCGTGGTCTCCGGTCTCCTCGAAGCGGTGTGGGCCACCGCCCTCGGCCGGTCGGACGGGCTGACGCGCCTCGTCCCGAGCGTCGTGTTCGGCGTCGCCGTCGTGGCGAGCATGGCCGGACTGGGCTACGCGATGCGTGACCTGCCCGTCGGCACCGCCTATGCCGTCTGGGTCGGCATCGGGGCCGCGACCACCGTGGGCTGGGCCATGCTGACGGGCGCGGAGCCGGTCTCCGTCGTGCGGGTCCTGCTCATCGCCGGCCTCATCGGCTGCGTGATCGGTCTCAAGCTCACCGAGTGAGCGTGCCGCCCGGCGCTGCGCCGGGTCCGCGCGGCCGTCCGCCGGCGCCTCGCCGTCAACGCCCGGCGCCGTGCTCCTCGGCGGCCGCGGCCGGTCGCCTCAGGCGCTCGAGCCGGTAGTGCAGCCGCACCACCCAGGCGCGCCCGAGCCGTAGTTCGTGGTCGGTGCGCAGGACGCCGTCCGCGTCGGCGTACACGTGGAACGTCTCGTGGAGGGGGACGCGCGCGGCGTGGTCGCGCCCGCCGTCGCGCACGACGACGTACGCCCCGTCCTGTCCGAACCGCCCCGGCGGCGACTCGAGGACGAGGGAGCCGTCGCCGCGGGCCCGCGGGCGGAGGAAGACCTGCACGTTCCCGGACTCCAGCGGGAACGCGACGTGGATGCTGGGCCGGTCCGCGCCGGGCAGGAGCCGGGTGGTGTAGCAGCCGCTGAACACGTACCGGCCCGTGGACCGGAGGGTGCGCAGCCAGGCGGCGGACACCTGAGCGCCCGAGCGGTCGCGGATCACCGTGATGCGGCTGTCCATCCCGTGTGCGACGTCGAGCGGGCGCATGGGCAGGGCGAGCTGCTCCACGCGCCGGCCGAACAGGCGGGCGATCAGTTCCCCGGCGGGCCAGAACGGCGGGGACCACCCGGTCCACACGTCCATCCGCCAGGCGGAGGTGTGTTCGTAGAAGTCGCGGATCTCGGGACGCAGCACGGACGCGTCGAACCCGGGTCCGTCCAGCGCGGCGACCGCGGCCAGGAGGCCGGCGTCGGGATCGCCGTCGTCCGCCGTGCCGCCGTGGTGAGCGGCCTCGGCGGCCGGCCACCCGTCGGCCACGGTGGGGGAGTCGCTCACCGGTGCGCGCAGCCAGGACTCCGCACCGGCGAGGTCGACCGGGTGTCCGACGAGGCGCCAGAACTTCCGCGTGGCCAGGTCCAGGCCGTGAGGGTGTCCCATGGGGTGCAGTATCTCGTCCCGGCAACGTGTGGTTGACGACCGGTCGCCGACCTGCCAGAGTTTGAGAGCGCTCCCATCGAGTCGCTCTCGTAGTGGCTCGATCCGCCATCTCGCAGGTCCTTGATCACCCTCGACGACGCGGGAACGACAGGAGCCGAGCACCCCGACGGCGGGGCGGCCCAGAGAGGACAACGATGTTCCATCCCTTTGACAGCAACGATTCCACGGCGAAACGCTCGGGAGCGGCGCGTCCGCGCGGCAGCGACCGGCGCGGGTCGCCGCCCCCTGGCCGCGGACGCCGCTCGCGTGTCGCGGCCCTCACCACGGCCGTGATCGCGCTCTCAACGACCAGCACGGCCCCGGCGCTCGCGGCCGACCCGACGCCCGTCGGAGCGGGCAGCTACACGACCGAGCAGGTCGGCCCGGCACCCGAGGGCTGCGCCCCGCTCGCGACCGACGCCCGCGCGTTCATCACGGACTCGGCGCCCGACGGAGCCGTGCCGACGAACGACTGGTGGTCGTCCCTCAGCTTCAAGAAGTTCGACTGCTCCATGAGCGAGCCGCTGCACGCCCACCCCGTGTCGTACAAGCCGTCGCCGGAAGGCCTCGGCCTGTCCTACACCCAGGAGCCCACCCTCTACGGCACGCCCGGCGGGATCGGGGAGTTCCACTACCCGTACAGCCAGGACCTCGTCGTCGGGGTCGACGGCCTGAACGCCTCCGTCGCCGAGGTCGCGGACTGGAGCGACTGGACGGTGACCCCGTCCTGGAACGACGGAACACGCTCCATGACGGCCACGATCGGGCACGGACTCCCGGTGACGTGGTTCGAGATGGCGGGCGGGGACGCGGTCCTCAGCGGTGGCTCGGACCTGCGCGTCTGGCTCCACGACGGCGCACGCATCGGGTTCAGCACGGGCGGCGCCGACTACGTCGCGTTCGCGCCGAGCGGCTCGTCCTGGACGGTCTCGGGCAGCGAGCTGCGCAGCGGCCTGACGGGCAAGGGCTACCTCTCGGTCGCCGCGCTGCCCACGACGCCCGCGGACGGCGACGCGGCACGGACCGCCCAGGCGGACGCGTTCACCCCGTACGCCTACGTGGAGGTGACCGGGACCCGGGCCGACTACGTGTACGACGAGGCGACGAGCATCGTGCGCACGACCTACTCCCTCGAGACCGAGGCGCACGAGGGTGGCAACGCGGGCACGATCGTGTCCCTCTACCCGCACCAGGAGGCGTACCTCGACGAGGTCACCGGCGACGGGCCCGGCGGCGGCGCGGCATCCGACCGCGAGTACGAGTCGGCGCGAGGCACCATGACGGCCCTGGTCGGAGCGACGTCGTTCACGACCGACACGCCGTTCACCGGGGTCCTGCCGGAGGTCCCGGCGGTCGCGACGTCGGAGGGCGACGCGCACGCACGACTCGACGCCCTGCTCGACGCGGAGGCGGCCGACCCGATGAGCATCGACGCCGACGACACCTACTGGACCGGCAAGGCGCTCGGCCGCGCGGTCCGTATCGCGGAGATCGCCGACCAGCTCGGCCGTACGAGCGTCCGTGACACGGCACTCGAACAGATCGAGACCACCCTCACCGACTGGTTCACGGCGAGCCCCGGCGAGACGGAGCATCTGTTCGCGTACAACGAGAACTGGGGCACGTTGGTCGGGTTCCCCGCCGCCTACGGGTCGGACAAGGAGCTCAACGACCACCACTTCCACTACGGGTACTTCATCGTCGCGGCCGCCACGCTCGCACGGTTCGACCCCCAGTGGGCGACCGACGAGCAGTTCGGGGGCATGGTCGACGAGCTGATCGCCGACGCCAACAACTACGACCGCAGCGACCGGCGCTACCCGTACCTGCGGGACTTCGACATCTACGCGGGCCACGACTGGGCGGCGGGCCACGGGGCCTTCGTCAACGGCAACAACCAGGAGTCGAGCTCGGAAGGCCAGAACTTCGCCAACGGCCTGATCCAATGGGGCGTCGCCACCGGTGACGACGCCGCCCGGGACGCCGGGATCTACCTCTACGCCACGCAGACGGCGGCGATCCAGCACTACTGGTTCGACCAGGCAGGCGCCATGCCCGAGGGCTTCGGCCATTCCACCGTCGGCATGATCTGGGGCAGCGGCGGGGCGTACGCGACCTGGTTCAGCGGCGAGGCCGAGATGATCCAGGGCATCAACACGCTGCCGATCACCGGTGGCCACCTCTACCTCGGCCTTCGCCCCGACGACGTCGTCGCCAACTACGACGAGCTGGTCGCCGTCAACAACGGCGAACCGACGGTCTGGCAGGACATCCTGTGGTCGTACCTCGCGCTCGGGGACGGCGAGCGAGCGCTCGCCGCACTCGACGGCGACCCCGGGTACCCGGTCGAGGAGGGGGAGAGCCGTGCGCACACCTATCACTGGGTCGCCAACCTCGCCGACCTGGGAACGCCGGACCCGACGGTGACGGCCGACTCCCCCGTCGCCGCCGTGTTCACCAAGGACGGGGCCCGCACCTACGTGGCCTCGAACATCACGCAGTCACCCCTGACGGTCGAGTTCTCGGACGGGACGTCGCTCGCGGTGCCGGCGGGCCGGACCGTCACCTCGGGTGCGCACGACTGGAGCGGCGGTGGTGGGGGCGGTACCGGAGAGCCGTCGCCGGACCCGACCCCGTCGCCCGACCCGACCCCGTCACCGGAGCCCACCCCGTCGCCCGACCCCACCGACCCGCCCGAGCCCGTCCCGGCGACGTTCTACCTGACGGGGGACGGCACCCTGGCTCCCGAGGCCGGCACGGAGGCGACGGCGGTCCTCGGCGCGGCGTCCGGTCCGGACGCGGTGGGGGATCCGGCCACGGGGCTCACCGCCACGCTGGAGCACGTCACGGGCGAGTTCGGCGGCGACGCCACGGCGTTCGACGTCGGCCTCGACGCCGGCCAGAGCGTCGGCAACGGCACCCGGCTGCGCGTCTCCTACGACCTGGAGGGCGACGGCTCGTTCGACCGCGTGGAGTCCTACGCGTACTTCGCCACCGACCCGGTTCCCGGCTTCGAGCGCTACACCTCGGCGAACCGCACGACGGAGAACTCCGAAGGAGCCCTCGGCGACCTCACCGACGGCACGATCAAGGTGGAGGTCTGGAACGTGATCGGTAGCGGGACCACGCTCGTCGACCTCGAGGACTCGGTGGTGGAGGTGCCGTTCGAGTCGTTGACGGTCGGAAGCGCGTAGCGGACCGGCACGCACGACGCCCGTGGCCTCCCCCGTGCAGGGGGAGGCCTCCGGCGTGACCGGGAGACGGCAAAGGGAATGGCACCATGTAGCTCGCGCCGCGACCCCGCGGCGGGACGGAGGTGTGCCATATGTCCGAGAAATCTTTGAACTCAGCGGCGGGCTCGGCCGCGGATTCCGCCGCCGACGCCACCCGGAGAGCCCGGAACAGCCGTCCCGTGCAGATCCTGGCGCGCAGTGGCTACGTGGCCTCCGGTGTGCTGCATGTGCTGGTGGCTTGGCTGGCCGTCCGGCTCGCACTGGGCGAGTCCTCGGGACAGGCGGACCATTCCGGCGCGCTGCGCACGCTCGCCCAGGTGCCCGGCGGTCGGGTCCTCCTCTGGGCGGTCGCTGTGGGCTTCGCGGCGCTCGCGCTCTGGCAGCTCGCGGCGGCCCTCGTCGGCGTGGCGAACGCCGAGCGGCGGGCCGGAGCCTGGGCCAAGAGCGTGGGCAAGGCGGCCCTCTACGGGGTCCTGGCCGCCAGCAGCGCCCGGTACGCGCGGGGCGACGGAGGCGGCGGCACCAGCGAGGAGAGCACGACTGCCATGGTCCTGGGCATGCCCTCCGGGCCCTGGCTGGTGGGGGCAGCGGGTCTCGCGATCGCCGGCGTGGGCGCGTACCACGTCGTCAAAGGACTACGGAAGAAGTTCCTGCGCGACCTGGTCGGAGCGGGCGGTAGAGCGGTCCGGCCGGTGGTGGTGCGCCTCGGGCAGGCGGGATACGTCGCCAAGGGGATCGCGCTCGGCGTCGTCGGCGGTCTCGTCGTGGCCGCCGCGGTGACGGCGGACGCGGACCGGGCCGGCGGGCTCGACGAAGCCCTTCACACGGTGCGTGACCAGCCGTTCGGCTCGCTGCTGCTCATCGTCGTCGGGCTCGGGATCGGGGCGTACGGGCTGTACAGCTTCGCCAGGGCGCGGTTCGCCCGCCTCTAGCCTTCAGCGGCTCCGCCGGACCCACGTCCGCGACACCTCGCGCAACCAGGGGGATACCCGCGGCTGCGGCCACCGCCCCTCACGTCAGACCACCGCCTGTGCGGCGGTGCGCAGATCGCTGACGAGCGAGTCGAACGCCTCGTCCCATCCCGAGCGGTCACGCAGCCGCAGCAGGGCGGACGGATGCGTCGTCACGACGACGGCCCCGGCCTCGTGCGCGGCGCCCGCGTCGCCAGGCGGGTCGAGCACCCGGCCGCGCACCTCGCCGATCCGGACGGACCGGCCCAGGACCGCCCGTGCCGCCGTCGCGCCCATCGCGACGACGACACGTGGCCGCACGGCCGCGACCTCGGCCTCGAGCCACGGCAGGCACGCACGGACGTGCGCGACGTCAGGCGTCTTGTGCAGCCGTCGCTTGCCCCGCTCCGTGAAACGGAAGTGCTTGACCGCGTTGGTCACGTAGACGCGCTCCCTGCCGATCCCCGCTGCCTCGAGCGCGTCGGCCAGCACGCGCCCGGCCGGGCCGACGAACGGTTCCCCCTCACGGTCCTCGCGGTCGCCCGGCTGCTCACCCACGAGCACGACGTCGGCGTCGTCGGGCCCGGAGGAGAAGACCACCTGGGTGGCCGGTCCCCACAGCTCGCAGCCACGGCACCGGTGCGCCGCCTCTCCGAGCGCGTCCGTGCCGGCCTGCTCGGGCACCCACTCCTGGGCCCCCGGACGGTCGGGCGTCGTGCGTGCCACGGGTCCACCTCCCACGGCCAGCATCGCGGACGGACCGCACACTCGCCACCACCGTGGTGAGCCCGCCCGGGTAACTGCGGCGTACGGACGGCCGAGCACCCGGTGGTGTCGCGGCCCGTTCCGTTCGCGCCTATGGTGTAGTTCCCCTCCGGCGGCCCTCTGGGGCCGTCACTCCCGCTGACCGGGCCCGTCGTGTCCACGCACAGGCGCCCGCGTGGCCGGTCCGACCGGCCGGAACTGGATGGTCGCCGTGCCCTTCTCGAACTATCCCCATGAGTTCGCCGTCCGGGCTTCGACGGTTCTCGGATCGAACCTTGAGGTCAGTATCACGATGCGTGAGCACGGTCTCGCGATTCGCGCAGGCAGCAACACCCGCGCGTCCGGCCGCTGTGACCAGGTCGAGGCGATGACCGGAGTGGGGCCCTGCATCGACGCGATGGACGAGTTCAAGGTGCAGATCGTGCCGAACATCGCGGTCGAGACCCGGTGGACGGAGTGGAAGGAACAGGCGCTGCAGGAGGGCTTCGTGTCGGCGGTCGGCGTGCCCGCGTTCGTCGAGCCCGGCGTCTCGACGGCTCTCAACCTGTACGCCCGCTCGGCGGACCCGTGGACGCCGCGGCTGCTGGCCGCGGCCGACTCCTACGCCCAGCTGGTCGCTTCGGCGATCCGCCTGCGCCTGGAGGTGGCCGCGCTCGAGGACGCCGCGGCCGGGCTGTACAGCACGATGTCCGACGCGACGGTCACCGAACGTGCGATCGGTGCGATCATGCGCGCCAACCAGTGCAGCGAGGAGGCGGCACGGCACATCCTCGATTCGGCTTCCCGCCGCCGCAACGTCGGGGTGCGCGAGGTCGCCGAGACCGTCCTGCGCTCACTCGTGTTCGACGGGAGGGACGAGACGGGCGGCATGGCGGAGAGGGACACGGCGGAGTGGTAGACCACCGCCGCGGCCGCCTCAGGCGCTCGGGCGGCGATGCGCGTGTCCCACCAGCACGGTGCAGGGCGCGGCGCGCAGGACGGCATCGGGCACGCTGCGCAGCATGCGCCCCATGACGGCCTGGTGCCGGCGCCCGCCGACGACCAGCAGGTCCTCGGGGGTGAGCCCGGACAGCAGGGCCGGGGCCGGGTTCCCGCGGCGGATCACGATCGTGCAGGTGACCCGGGGATACTTCTCCGACCAGCGGGCCACCCGGTCGGCCAGGTCGGCCGTGGCGGCTTCCCGCCACGACGCGGCGACGGGGTCCAGCTCGGGAGGAACCGCGGAGTACGTGTCGGCGCTCGTCACATGCAGCACTTCCAGAGCGCAGCCGCGCACGTCGGCCTCGGCGAACGCGGCGCCGAGCACGTCGGGCTCGTCCTCGCGGCCTACCCCCACCCGGATCCGCCTGGGGTCCGCGGTGGTGGCGCCCGCCGGGACGACCGCGACGGCCCCGGGAGCGATCGCCGCCAGCGTCGAGGAGGTCGAACCGAGCACCATACGGTCGAGCTTTCCGAGGCCCCTGCGGCCCACCACGACCAGGCCGCAGGTCCTGGACCGCCGGCTCAGCTCCCGGGCGGCGTCACCGGACGTCACAAGCACCTCCACGTCCTCGTCCTCCGGGCGGTGCTCCACGAGCCAGGCGCGGGCGGCCTCGGCCGCCCTCCCGGCCTGGTCACGCATCTCGCCGATCAGACCGCCGACTCCGGGGTCACGCCCGATCGGCACACCGTAGGTCGCCACGACCGTCAGGCGCGCCTCGTGCAGCTCGGCGGCGTGCGCGGCCCAGTCCAGGGCGGCCAGGCTCTCGGCCGAACCGTCCACCCCCACGACGATGCCGTCGTACCAGGCGATGCTCATGAGCGTCCTCCTTCGTCCTGCCCTCAGCACACCAGCCGGCCGGGCAGGCCGGGCAGAGACCGGGGGCCCGAGGAAGCGGGACCAAGGTCCTCCGCGCCCGTCACCACGCGCTACCGTGGCCCCGGGAGGCGCCGATGGACCGGAGAGACACCCCACGTGACCGCACCGACCTGCTGTTGGAAGCGGTCGTCACGGTCAGTCGTGGGCTCGACCTGGAGACCGTCCTGCACCACATCGTCGAGACCGCCATCGAACTCGTCGACGCGCGGTACGGAGCTCTCGGAGTGCTGGGTGACGACGGCCGGATCGCCCGGTTCCTGACCGTCGGCCTGTCCGACGAGCAGATCGCCGCGATCGGCCCCTATCCCACGGGACACGGCGTCCTGGGCGAGCTGATCCGCCATCCTGTGCCGCTGCGTCTGCACGACCTGTCCGCCCATCCTGTCTCGGTCGGGTTCCCCGCGCACCACCCGCCGATGCACACCTTCGTCGGGATGCCGTTGCGGGTGCACGGTGCGCCGTTCGGCAACCTCTACCTCACGGACAAGCGCGGCGGGGGCGATTTCACGGCCGAGGACGAGCGGGTCCTGGAGGCGCTCGCATCGGCAGCGAGCGTGGCCATGGAGAACGCCCGTCTGTACGACGTCGCGCAGCTTCGCGAACGCTGGGCACGCGCGAACGACCGGATCTCGCGCCAGGTGCTGGCCGGGTCCTCGCCCGACGACGTCCTGCGGCTCATCGGCAGCCAGGCCCGGGAGGTGGCCGACGCGGACCTGACCGCCGTCACCGTGCCGGACCCGGACACCGGCCGCCTGGTGCTGCAGACCGCGTCCGGGCTCGGGGCGGAGGACCGGGCGGGCTCGGTCCTGTCTGCCGACGGCACGTTCGCCGCGCTGACGTTCCGCACCGGGGTGCCGATGGTCACCGACGACGCCACGAAGGACGAGCGCGCGGAGTTCGCGCTGGATCTGCCGGTCGAGCTCGGACCGCTGGCGGTGTGGCCGCTCGGTGAGCAAGGGAAGGTGCGTGGTGTCCTGGCGGCGGCCCGTGCCCGGGGCCGGCCGCCGTTCTCCTCCGTCGTGGTCGAGGCGCTCGGTGCCTTCGCGGCGCAGGCGGCCGTCGCCCTGGAACTGGCGGAAGGCCGTGCCGACGCCGAACGGCTCGTCCTGCTGCGTGATCGCGAACGCATCGCACGGGACCTCCATGACCTGGCGATCCAGCGGCTCTACGCGACCGGGCTCTCGCTGCAGCGCGTGGCGCGCACGGCGCCACCGGAGGTGGCCGAACGGCTCGCCACCGCGGTCGAGGAGGTCGACGAGACGATCGCCCTCGTCCGCACCACGATCTACCGGCTGCAGCCGGGCGAACGGCCCGGTGGTGCCCACGCCCGTCGGATCGGTTTGCGCTCCCGGGTGATCACGGAGGTCGATGCCGCTGCGGCGCCGCTCGGCTTCGGGGCGCGCCTGCGCTTCGAGGGCGCGGTGGACACCCTGGTGCCACCGGAGGTCGCGCACCACGTCGTCGCCGTCGTGCGGGAGGCGTTGTCGAACGTCGCCCGGCACGCGTCGGCGTCGCGGGCGGAGGTGCGGCTGGCCGCGGCGGGGGACCTGGTGCTCACCGTGACCGACGACGGCACGGGCCTGCCGCCGGGGGTGTCGCGCAGCGGGCTGCGCAACCTGGCGCGGCGCGCGGAGGAGCTCGGCGGGACGTTCGTCGTCGAGCCCGTGTCCCCGGGCGCCGACCGGGTCGGGACGCGCCTGGTGTGGCGGGTGTCGCTGCCCGCGGACGGCCCGCCGCCGGCCTGAGGACGCTCGGCCGGCACCTGGCTTCTCAGGAGCGCCGGTGTCCTTCTTGCTCCAGGCGGGCTGCGAGGACGGCGGCCTGGGCCCGTCGTTCGAGGCCGAGCTTGGCGAAGATGCTGGAGACGTAGTTCTTGACCGTCTTCTCGGCGAGGAACAGCTCGGCGCCGATCTGCCGGTTGGTCAGCCCGTGTCCGATGAGGCCGAGGATGCGCCGCTCCTGGTCGGTCAGCCCGGCGAGCGGATCGGGCTCGTGGTGGGCCTCCGCGCGGATCCGTTCCATGACGCGGGCTGCTGCCCGGGGGTCGAGCATCGAGCCGCCCGACGCGACGGTCAGCACCGCCTGGACGAGGTCGGTGCCGCGGACCTGCTTGAGCACGTAGCCCGCGGCTCCGGCGAGGATGGCGTCGTAGAGGGCCTCGTCGTCGGAGAAGGAGGTGAGCATCAGGCAGGCCAGATCCGGCATGCGCGAGCGCAGTTCCCGGCAGACCGTGACGCCGTCGCCGTCGGGCAGCCGCACGTCCAGTACCGCGACGTCAGGGGCGAGGGCGGGGATCCGGGCCAGCGCCTCGCGGGCGGTGCCCGCCTCACCGACGACGCGCACTCCCGGCTCGGACTCCAGCAGGTCGGCGACGCCCCGGCGGACCACCTCGTGGTCATCCACCAGGAACACGCGTACGTCCACGGCCATGCGCCCTACCGTAGCCGTGGTGCCCGTCCCGGTCACCACCGGGACGGGCACCACGGGGTGAGCGGTCATCGAAGGACCGGGAACCGCTCGACCAGCGGCAGCCGGGCCCACTGCCTGCCCAGGCCGATCGTGTCACCGGCCAGCAGGGCGGCCAGCCCGACCAGCAGGACCGCGTCCACCAGGTGGTAGTCCACGAACGGGTTGTTCGCCAGCGGCAGCGACGCCATCCACATCAGGAGCATGAGCAGCGCACCGGCGCCGGCCGCGATCCGCATCCCGATGCCCAGCGCGAGGGCCGTCCCGATGCCGAGCAGGCCCAGCATGAACAGCCAGTCGACGACGGCGTTGCCGGCCAGGGCGCCGAAGAAGCCGGCGAACGGGCCCTCGACGCCGCTGAGGTAGCCCTCGGTCGGGGAGCCGCCGTTGATCCAGGCGCGGTCGGCGGGAGTCGCCAGGTTCCAGCCGAAGAGCTTGTCGCCGAACGCCCAGAGGAACTCGACGGCGAGGAGCAGCCGGACGCCCGCGAAGCTGTACCGCGCGACCGCCGTGCTCGTGACGGCCGTGCCGGTGACGGCCGTGGTGGCCGTGGCGCCGGTGTCGGCACGTCCGTGTGCGACCGTCCCGTGCGCGAACGGTGCGGAGTGGTGGCTGACGGAGCTCATGATGTCCTCCTCAGTGCGCCGGAACCCTTCCGGCTGTCTGGGACAACGGTCCCGCGAACGGTATGGCCGGGTGCAGGGCCGCCTGACACCTGCCGGTAGGACCTTGGTCCCGTGCCGGGACGGGACAAGGGCCCGGCGGCTGCCGGCGCCGGCTCCGGCGCCCTGACGGGGATCGAGCGGACGTTCACGGTGCGCTCCGCTCGCTCGTGCGCCCCACCGGGCGGCGCGGCGTGTGTCTCGGGGCCGGGCTGTACCCCAGCCGCATGAGCATCTGGGGTACCCCGTCGAGCGACAGGACCCGGCGCAGGTCATGGCGCGTCGTGGGGTTCTCCAGGACGGTGGTCGCGAACGAGGCATGGACGAAGTAGGTGGTGGCCACCAGCAGCGAGTGCTGCAGCGCCTCGCCCGCCGCCACCCAGTCGCGGGGGGAGTCACCCGGGGTCGAGAGGACGGCCAACGTCGTGTGTCGCTCGAAACGTGCATGGCCGGTGCCGGCATGGAACCGGCGCACCGGGGCCTCGTCGTCGGCGCCGGGACCGAGAAGCTCCCGCGGGATGCCGTCTTCACGGCCGGGATCGGTGGCGGTCCATGCCGCCTCTTCGGCGCGGGCCGCGGGGTCCTCGCCGGCGATCGCCTCTGCCCTGCGCATCAGCCCGATCACGTCCTGGCGTACGGGCTCCGAGGGCTGGATCAGCCGCAGCTGCGCGCCCTCGTCCCGCGCGGCCTGCCGGATGGCTTCCAGCAGGTCCGTGGACAGGGGCTGGTCGTCGAACGGCACCCGTGACGTCGCGCGCCGCGCGATCGCCACGGACAGTTCGAGTTCGTCCGTGTCGGGCACCGGACCCGGCTCCAGCTGTATCTCGGCCACGAGGAGCTGGTCGTCCGGGTCCGGCAGGACCGTGACGACGGCGCTCAGCGCATCGCGTCGGGCGGCCGTGCGGACGGTGAACAGGAATGCTCCGCAGCTGATCAGCATCTCCCGGCCGTGCGGGTCGTAGTGCCGCAGCTGTCGTGCCGCGTCCGCACGCAGGGTCACGGTGCTGCCCGTGACGTCCACGTGCCATGGCTGGGTGTTGTCGACGCTCGGGGCGCGCGCCGCTGCCTCCAGGATCCGCTCCACCCGCGAGTCGATGACGTCCATGGCGTTTCTCCCTTCGTGTGACCGTCCGGGTCCGGGTAGGCCCGGGTTGCGTGCCGGGGCACGTGGGAACTCAGCGGGCCAGGTACCCGCCGTCGACGTAGAGCTCGGCGCCGGTGACGAAGGAGGCGTCGTCGCCGGCCAGGTATGCGGCGGCGGCCGCCACCTCCTCCGGCCGGCCCAGGCGACCCATCGGGGTCAGGTCGACCATGGCGGTCTCGAACTCGGTGCCGCGTGCGGCGTCGAGGATGGGCGTGTCGATGAACCCCGGGTGGATCGAGTTGACCCGCACCCCGGCGCGCGCCCAGGCGAGCGCCACGTTCTTGGTGAGAGTACGCACGGCTCCCTTGGCGGCGTGGTACGCCGGTGACGTGCCCATCCCTCCGCTGGTGCCGAAGATCGAGCTGATGTTGATCACCGAGCCGTGGCCCGACGCCTTGAGGTGCTCCGCGGCGGCCCTCGTGCCGAGGAACACGCCGGTCTGGTCCACCGAGACCGTGCGCTCGTACTGGTCCAGGGTGGTGTCCTCGATGGTGCCGAGGTCACCGATGCCGGCGTTGTTCACGAGCACGTCCAGTCCGCCGAACTCCGACACCGCCCGCTCGACCGCCGCGGTCCATGCGCTCTCGTCGGTCACGTCGTGACGCATGAAGATCGCTCGGCCGCCCTTCTCGGCGATCTCGTCCGCGACCTTCTGGCCCTCTGCCTCCTGGATGTCGGTGACCAGCACCGCAGCGCCCTCCGCGGCGAAGCGCAGTGCGATCGCGCGGCCGATGCCGCTCGCGCCACCGGTGACCAGAGCAGTTCTGTCGTGCAGGCGGTTCATGATCGATCACTCCCTCGGACCGCTCGACCGCGGACGCGGCCGGCAGCTCCAGTCTTCGTCGCACGGCACGCACGAGGCAGGGGCCAACGTCCCGCCGGGCAGGGCCGGACGGCCCATGACGCGGGCAGGGCCGGACGGCCCATGACGGATGTCATCCCGCCTCGCTGACAAGCGGCCCGCGCCCTGCCCGCTTCCGGCGACCAGGCTGGATCCCATGGCCTCATCGCACCGGCCGGCTGCCGGGCACTGATCCTCACCACATTCGGCCGCCCCGGCTACCTACGCCGCGCTCTCGACGCCGGAGCCGCCGGCTTCATCCTCAAGGGACTCCCGCCGGACAACTCGCCGACGCCGTCCGCCGCGTCCACTGCGGCCTACGCGTCGTCGACCCCGACCTCGCAGTCACCTCCCTCACCGTCGGCGCCAGCCCCCTGACCGACCGCGAGGCACACGTCCTGGCGCTCGCGGCCGACGGCGGGACCGTGGCTACGATCGCCGCCGAGGCGTACCTGTCGCAGGGCACGGTGCGCAACCACCTGTCCTCGCCGATCGGCAAGACCGGCGCACGCACCCGCGCCGAGGCCGTCCGCATCGCCCGTGACAACGGGTGGCTCTGATCAGCGCACTTCTGCCCACCAGGCGTCGAAGTCGATGCCTCTTTCCTTCGCCAGCTCCCGCAGCCCGGCCTTGGTCGGGGGCTGGAAGAGCTTCGGCGTGATGGTGCGGTCGGCGGCGGCGTACTTCCGCTGAAGCTTCGCCTGCTGTGCGGCTCGCCCCTCGGCCTCGGCGAGTACCGCGCTGGTCGCCGTGACGCTCGTGCCCGTCAGCACGCCGCCGACCAGCGGCGTGTAGCCGTTCGCATGGCCGAGGCGATTGGGGTGGTAGGACTCCCGGGTGGGGTTGGAGAGGCCGTTGATCCACTCGGTCGAGTCGCAGACGGCGTGGCCGGTGAATCGGCTGACCGGGTTGACGAAGGCGAACCCCTTGGCGGAGGCGGCCGTCGAGGTGACCGAGTTGATGAGCACGACGGCGTTGTTGAGAGCGGTCTGGTCCGCCGGGCTGAAGAAGGTCAACAGGTTGCAGTCCTCGCCCATGAAGAGCTTCGGGTAGCCCACGACGACCACCTTGGCGCCCGGCGCCCTCGTCCTGATGGAGGCGTAGAGCGCGCTGAGCCGGCCCGGGAGGGTGGTGGAGATGAACGTCCGGGCTGCGGCCACCGCGCCCGCGCAGTCGCTGGCCCACGCCGGCAGGGCGCACTCGGTGAGCACGTCGGCGAATCCGGCGTCGTTGCCGCCGACCGAGACGGTGACGTACCTCGTGCTCGAGTTCAGCGCGCCGAGCTGGCTGTTCGTCACGTCGGCCACGACCGCTCCCGAGCAGGCCCGGAAGTTGAGGCTGTAGTTCTTGGCCGCCGCCGTCAGGCTGGCGTAGGCGTAGGTCGAGCGCAGGCACTGGGTGCCGTCGTCGATGTAGCTCCTGGTGCCGGTGCCCGAGGAGTAGGAGTCGCCAAGGGCGACGTAGGACTCACCGGCGGCGTACGACGGCGTGGCCGGCGCCGTCACCAGCGCGACCGTGGCAAGGCTCGTCGCCGCCACGGCGGCGACGACGCGCAACAGACGTTGCTTCATGGGGCAGCTTCCGAGGGTCCGTCGAGTCACTCCGGTGTGACTCGATCGTTCCCTGTATAAGACATAACCCCTGTAACTACAATATTCGGCAAATGAATAGTTCGTGCTGGGTCAAGGAGGCAGGGGTGTCGCGACAGCCCGGTCAGGGCGAGGCTGGCGGCTTCCTCTCGTCCGGTCAGCTTCACCCTGCCGGTTCCTTGACGCGGTACGGGCGTCTGGAGAGCATCTGTGCAGGTAGGGCGAGCGTGTCATGGGAGGGCGCTGGTGATGACCGGGATTCCGACCGTCCCGACGACCGACGACGTCCTTGTCGGGCTGCTTCAGTGGCTCGGTACGCCCGAAATTGTTGTCGGCCTGGTCATCGTGGGCACCGCAGTGCTCGGTTGGCTCTCTGCGGTGCGAGCCTTCGTCAAGGGAGCTGGCCGGGCGGCGATCTCCGTCCGCCAGGTGGTGCGCCAGAACTTGTCGGCCATCGTGCGCAGGACTGTGACCCAGACTGCCAGGAGCGTCGTCTACCTGGCCGCTGCGTTCGTGGCCGCTGAGAGCATCCAGCTCGTCTTCATCGAGCCGGTCCCCAGCATGGGGCTCGCGCTGTTCGACGCCGTCGAGCCGATCACCGGATGGCTCATGGTCCCGGCAGTGGTGGTTCTCGTTGCGGCGCTCGTCTTCTGGCACGTGGAGAATCCGACTCTGCTGTCGGAAATCCTATGGTTGGTGGTAGGCATCTGCCTTGGTGTGGTGAACGTTCTCCTCATTCTCGGTTCGGCCGGCTTGCTGTTGGTCACCTTGGGAGTCGTTGCCGTGATGCTCGTCGGGATCGTGCCGCCCGACGGTTCCCAGGTGGCGGCCCTGATGAGCTGCGTCGTCGCGCTGGCGACGATGGCAGGCACAGCCAGGGCGATCGCCAAGATCCCCATGCCCGGTGACTAGGGCCTGATTCGGAAGCGGCGTCTGACCCGGGGTTCGGCATACTCCGAGTTCGCGTTGCGGACGCTGGCCGAGGAACTCGGTGCGACGGCCGACGGGTACCAGCAGGTGTTCGTCTCGTCGGACCTCACGGATGCGGGTGTGGCGATCCGGTACTTCTTTGTCGCGCGGTTGACGTCGTTGAACCTGACGGAGCGGTACGGGTCGGAGTTCAGCAAGCCCGAGCGTGGCGGCTACGACGTGGACTATGTGCCGCTGACCGACGACTCGCTCGGCGCCATCGATCTCAAGCCGGTGGCGCTCAAGGAGTTCGTGCTGGCGAACCGGGACGCGCTGCTGGCCGAGGCGGGCTTCGCGGCCCGAACTTCACGACCTTGTCGGTGATCCGCGAGACGGTGTCCTTGGAGACCTCGGCTCCGTACACGTCGGCGAAGTGGGCCGCGATCTCCCCGGTCGTCAGCCTGCGCGCGGTCAGTGACAGCACGATCTCATCCACCCCGGTCAGGTGTCGCTGCCGCTTGCGCGCGATCGTCGGGTCGAACGTCCCTGCCCGGCCCGGGGACTAGCCGAACATCTGGGTCCAGGTCCAGTCCTCCTCGACCACACCGATGCCCATGATGGTGTGGGAGCAGTTGAGGATGTTGTTGCGGTGACCTTCGGAGTCCATCCATGCCTGCATCACGCTCTCGGCGGAGTTCTGGCCGCGGGCGATGTTCTCGGCCGAGGCGGTGGCGCCCTGCTCGGCGGCCCGGTCCCAGAACCGGCGGCCGTCCTGGCTGGTGTGATCGAAGTAGCCATTGGAGGACATGTCCTGGCTGTGCAGCTGAGAGGCGCGCGAGAGGCGGTCGTCCAGGGCCAGGGGCCCGCAGCCGGCCTCGGCCCGTTCGGCGTTGGTGATCTCCAGGGTCTTCTCGGCCAGAGCGTTCGCGGGGTCGGGCTGCGGCTCCGTGGGCTGCTGTGTGGACGGAGCTGGATGCGGTTCGACGACGAACAACTCCGGGGTTGGCTTCTTCGACGACGGACTGGGGGACGGCGAGTCGGACTTGGTCGGTGAAGGGGTGGGGGAGCGGGGGGCGGCAGGTGCGGAGGGGGACGGGGATTCCGTGACAGAGGCCGCCCGAACCGTGTCCGGGGCGTCCGGCCACAGCGCGGCGATCCCGGCGACGGTGCCGCCTGTGATCAGAAGGGCAGCGGCGACAGCGGTGCGGCGCTGCTGACGCATTCGGCGATGGCGCGGGGCGCGCCGACTGCCCGGCACCGCCCCGGTAGTGGCAGACGCGTCGCCCATTGCCCCGGACTCGTTTCGCAGGGTCTCGACGGGCACCCCACCGCTCTCGAACCCCGCCAACTCGGCAAGCCATCCGGCCACCGGCACCAGGCCGAGGCCGGCAAGCAGACCCTCCGCCGGCACGAGTCCCGTTGCGAACCCCGCGCAGGTGGCGCAGGTGCGAGCATGCCGCGAGATCCGCTTGCGCCACAGCGCCGACGGAGTGCCGTCCCAGGCCGCGAGCGCGTCGTCGAGGAGGACGCAGCGGGGCACCGCGGACAGCGCCCGCACCACGATGCGGGCCTTCTCGAGCTGGTCCTTCATCCTCCGCACGCGCACCGCGGTGTGCTGCGGCGTCAGCTCGAGCGCGGAGGCGACCTCGGCGCGCCCGAGTTCTCCGGAGGCCTCCATCCACCACAGCGAAAGCAGCCTGCGGTCGCCGTCGTCCAGCCAGCGGCTGGCCTCCGCGACCTCGCGTCTCTGACCTTGGAGCCCGAGCCGGACGATCGTCAGGTCGACGAAGTCCGCTCCCGGGTCTGCCACGTCGTACGCGTCCTGCAGTCCGGAAGTGGTCGGTAGAACACGGCGGTTGCTCCAGTAGCTGTTGATCTGGTTCATCGTGATGGCCACGAGCCAGGACCGGAAACTGTCCGCACGACGCAGTGAGCCGAGACCGTGGAGCGCACGGACCATCGTGTCCTGCACCACGTCCTCGGCGTCGGCATGCCGGTTCAGTGCCCGTCCCACGATGTTGTACACCAGCGGCAGATATGCGGCCACCAACTCGTCCTGTGCCCGTTGGTCGCCCCGCCGCGCCGCCTCGACCACGGCACTGCCGACTTCCCTGCTCGTGCTCACGCCGGTCCTCCTTCTCGGTCGTCGCCCTTCCGGTCCGACACCATGGAGACCGGCGTCGTGGTCCGCGATAACGAAAACTTCACGGGTCGTGCCCAGGAGTGCCTGCCGGTCTTCCGCCGACGCAGCCACCCGTCAGGGCGCCAGCATGCCTTCCCGCCCGTGTGCCCGCTGTCGACCAGAGCCTGCGCGCGGGCTGCCTCCGTGAACGGCAGCACCTTCGCGACCGGGACCGACACCTCGCCGCGGGAGACGAGGTCGAGCAGCTCTGCGAGTTCGACCTTCGAGGGCCTACCGCAGTCGGTGAACTGGACCCCCAACTCGTCGGCCGCCAGGTCCGCGATCGTCAGCCCGCGCTCGGTGCCACCACGCAGCTCGATGCTATCCGGCGGCGCGCCTCGTCCTGCCGCGTCGAGCACAGTGTCCACGGTGGGCGTCAGCGCTCGGACCCGTTCGACCAGCCCATCCCGCGAATTGGTACGCGGAGGTCCGTCCAGCGACGTCTGGATACGGCACCCGGGCAACCCCGCCTGCGGCGCTGAACAGCCAGAATGTCGTCAGCCAGGACATACGCCGGACCCCGGAAACGATGCTGCACCACATAGTGCCGACTCAGGGCCTGCGCCAGTCATCGCTCTTCAGGTGCGACCCGGCCATGGGACCCATGCGCAGCATGCCGCCGTCTGCGACCCACGACGCTCCGGTTACGTACGCCGCCTTTGGGCTGCACAGGAACGCGATGATCGCCGCGATCTCGCGCGCGTCGCCCGGCCTGCCAAGCGGGATCCCAGGGCGGACCTTGCCCACGGGGCTCTCGTCCTCCTGACCGGTTATCGCGGTCGTGATCTCGCCAGGGGCCACGGTGTTCACCGTGATGCCGTGCTCGCCGAGTTCGAGCGCCGCGACCTGGGTGAGCAACCCCAACCCCGCCTTGGCCGCGCAGTAAGGGCCCGCGCCGACGCGCGGCTGGTGCTCGTGGACGCTCGTCACGTTGACGATCCGCCCCCCGCGTCCGCCGGCGATCATGTGCCGTGCGGCGGCCTGCATGAGGAGGAACGGTCCGTCGAGGTCGGTCGCGATGACGGAGCGCCACTGCGGGTAGTCGAGCTCCAGGAGCAGGGTCGAGGAGCCGGTTCCGGCGACGTTGGCCAGGACGTCGAGGCGGCCGAACGTGTCGGCGAGGTCGTCCATGACGGTCGGGACCGCCGGAACGTCCGTCACGTCCAGTCGGCGGAGCTCGGTGCGGACGCCGTGCGCGGAGGCCTCGCGGGCCGTTGCCTCCGCCTTCGACTCATCGGCATACCAGCACAGGCCGACGTCAAAGCCTTCCCGGGCGAGCGCGACGACGGTGGCTCGCCCGATACCGGACTCGGACCCGGTCACGACGGCTGCGGGGCGCGATGTGTTGGTCATGGACCAAGACTGAGGACGACGGGAACCGCTCGCACCTTTGCCGGCGGGCAGGGCGACCACTCAAGCCTCAGCGCGGTCCGTCCAGCGACGTCTGGATACGGCACCCGGGCAGCCCCGCCCGCGGCGCTGAACAGCCAGAATGTCGTCAGCCAGGACATACGCCGGACCCCGGAAGTCACACCGAGAAGTACTTGCTTTCCGGATGTTCGGCCTCTGACCTGCAGGAACCCGTTCGTGACACCGAGAGGTGACACGAATTGGACACGCATTCCGAAGCCCGCTGCCGGGCACGAGGCGCCCGGGACGTCAGGAGACGGCCCGGCGCGACAGGCCTTGCACTCCTGAGGTGCATGAGCCGCAAGCACCGCCCGGGCCGTCAGCCTTCTCGCCACGCCACGCTTCCCATGACGGGGTACTTCACGCCCCAGGAGGCCGCGGAGCTGCTGGGCGTCTCGGTCCACACCCTGGAGAAGTGGCGTCGTGCCGGTTTCGAGGGCGTCGGACCCCGCTACCGGCTCCACGGCCGGCACGTGCGGTACGACCCGCGCGACCTGCTGGAGTGGAGCGAGTCGAGGGCGGTGTCGTGATGGAGAAGCTCAAGCCCGGCACCCACGGGAACATCAGCGCCTCGAAGCAGGCCAACAAACGCTGGCGGGCTCGCGTGCGGTACTGCAACCTCCTCGGCGAGGAGAGCACGACGTCCGCCACCGGCCCGACCAAGCAGGCCGCCAAGGACAACTGCAAGGACAAGGTCGACGAGCTCCTTGGCACGACGGTGGTCGCGAGCGTGGCGACGGTCGGCGAGCTGTGCTGGGACTGGTATAACCGGCTCGAGGCGGAGTCCACGGCGTTCTGGTCGCGTCCCGATGCCACCGAGCGTCGCGGCGAGACGCCTCTGCGGCCTCAGTCGCTCGTTCACACGAAGCGTGCGATCAACTACGTCTGCGCGGAGGAAGGGGGCATCGGGAACCTGCCCCTGGACGAGGTCACGACCCTCGCCTTGGAGCAGTGGCTCGATGGCCACAAGCGCATCTCCCGCGGGCGAGCCGAGGAGATCCGCGTCGCCCTGCGCGGTGCGTTCCGGTCGGCCGTGCGGCTCGGGATTCTGCTGACGGATCCGATGGCGGGAGTCTCGCCCGTGCGACGACACGACCCGCGGCCGGTCGCCCTGGAGGCGGAGGAACTGCAGACCATGCGACGGATTCTGCGTGACGAGCCCACGCTGAAGATCACGCGGGTCACCGCCACCAACCTCGACACGCTGCTCGTGCTGCTGCTCGGGACAGCGCTGCGAGTCGGTGAGGCGATCGTGCTGCGCTGGGGCGACCTCGTGCTCGACGGCCCGTCGCCGACCGTCTCGGTCTCGGGCACCCAGGTGGAGCTGACCGGCAAGGGAGCGTTCCGCCAAGAGGCGCCGAAGACCGAGTTCAGCAAACGGACCGTGCTCCTGCCACCCGCGGTCGTCGAAGCACTGGTCAGGATTCGACCCGACGACGCGAAACCCTCCGGCTGGGTCTTCCCCACACGCAACGGCACCGCCTGGAACTCGGGCAACGCAGGCAAGATCGTCGACCGGGTCGTCGAGAAGTCGAAGGGGACGCTCGACCCGCACCGCGTCTCCTTCCACAAGCTCCGGTCGACGGCCGCGACCGCCATCGCCGAGAAGTACGGGGACCACGTCGCCGGCCAGGTGCTCGGCCACAAGCCGCAGGGGACAACGCAACTGCACTACATCGCCCGCCGCGACATCGCACCTGACGTGCGCGACGTGCTCCAGGCGATCGTGGAGTCCTCGGACCCCGACGTCGCCCAGCGCGCGGCGACTGCGACGGTCGTTCCCATCGCGCCGCGGCGAGCCTCTCGGGGGCACCTCCGCGTCGTTCAGCGACGGCCTCCAGGTTGAGCCCTGTGGCTGCAGACGTCGGCTGATCCCTAACGGGTGTGGCCGTGGCCTCATTCGAGGTCACGGCCACAACCCGTCACGTCGGCTGTGGGACTGGGCGGACGGGCGGCCGCACGTGATCAGTGGTTGGGCTCGGTGCCCGGGTCGTCGGTTTCGGATTCGGTCGGCTCGTGTGGCGCCAAGTAGTCCCGCAGTAGAGAGCCCCTTGGCGGCTGCGAGATGTCTGTTCGGCGACGTTTGGGTCGTGGTGGGTCTCGTACTGCCGCGCTACCTGGCGAAGCGCGGCGTCGGTTGCTGATTGATCGGGAATTCTGGCGCCTGTGGGACCGGTCATGATCCAGGAGAGAGATCGTGCGTGGTCGTCGCGCTCGTCGGGCATGGCGAGGAGCGCTCCCGCAATCACGAGCGCGTGGTGCGCCGTCCGTCGGTCTTCCGCGTCTCCGCTGTCACGAAGCGCACGGAGGGATACCGAGGATAGCTCCAGGGCACCGGCGTCTTCGCGACGGGGCATGCTGAAGCACTTCACAAGGTGGAAGAGGGCAACAATGGGTGCTGCAAGAACCAGGCCGAACGGGACGAAAACGTTGAGGAGCTGCTGCGTCGTGTAGAGCGGCGTGTGGGTCTTGTCCTTCACCTTCCGGCACCCTTGCAGGAGTCCCAACAGGATCGAGACAGCAACCGGGGCGGCGATCGCGGCAGCCGTGATCCAGAGGGCGTGCATGCCTCCGCCCTGTACGGCTGCCAGACCCCGGAGAACCGTGAGGATCGCCCAGCCCGGATTCGGGCTCCGGGCGGACGTGATCGCTGCCGCGGCGCAGAGTATCGCCAGGATGGCAACGAGTGCGGAGCGGTCCGGCGAGGTGGACCAAGTGATCGCCTCATACAGCCAGGCGGGCGGCGCCGCGTCCAGCTCTGCGAGGAGCGAACTCACGCCGTCGAGAGGGCGTCGCTCTACCTGATCCATGCGAATCGTCCCATCGCCATCGGCCGAGAGGAGGTGCCAGTACAGCCAGACTGCTGCGGCGCCATAGACGGTCCAGGAGAGGATCTCGGTCCATTTCTTGCCGAACAGCGCCTCGGTGTGAGACGCAATGGCATCAGCGATCGCCTTGGTCGTCTCGATCATCGGTCTCGTCTCCGTCCCCTGGTCGAACCTGAGCAGGCCATGGCGCTCGGCCCGTATGGCCTGGTCACGGCGCGTGAGCATACCGCTGTGCGCAGGCAACGCGCGCTGGTCAGCGGGGGAGTCCGGCGCGGTCGAATTCGGTCTGGAGGCGGGGGCGGTTCTTGTGGCGGTTGCGCAGGTCGGTGATCCAGTGGTCGACGTCGTCCAGGGCGGCGTCGTGGCGTTTGAGGGTGGCGCGCAGGTGTCTGAGGCGGCGGGCGGCCCGCTTGTAGTGGGCGGCGCCCGCGTCTTGGAGCTCGGCCTCGACGAGGTCCTGTTGGATGCGGATGACGGCGATCGGGTCGGTCTTCTCGTACGCGGCCACGAGGTCTTCCCACACGTCCGTCGATGTGAGGTTCAGGTCGTGGGCGAGTCGCCACGCGGTCGGGACATCCTCAAGGCTGCGCAGGGTGAAGATGACGACGTCGCGCGGTCCCAGCGGGGAAGCGGTCAGGGCAGCGGTGACCTCCTCGGTGTACAGGTCCCAGGTGTCGTTCGTGACGGCGATCTTGTGCAGGCGTGCGGCCCACGAGGCGGTCGGCCATCGCCGGAACACGTACACCGCGGCTTCCTCGAGCCGGTCCGGACGGCGCTTGGCGAGCAGGTCGAGCCAGTAGCGGGCGGCTTGTTTGGATTGGTGGCCGTGGCCGAAGTCGACGCCTTGGCGGGCGTAGTCCAGGGCGAGCTCGTGCTCACCGACCCATTCCAGAGCTTCGGCGGTGTCCTGGAGCCAGGCTGCGACCTTTCGGTCACGTACGTGCAGGCGGATGATCTGGTCGATATCGCGTTGCGCGACGGCCAGGCGTCGGTAGGCCCAGCCGACATGGAAGTCGTCGGACCGGTCGGGGGTGGCGGCGATCTGGTCGATCTTGTCGCGGTACCGGGCAAGACCCGCCTCGCCGAGCGCGTCCGCGTAGAGGGCCGGATCCGCCTCGAACATGCCCCCGCCCTCGACGAACGTCACCTTGACCATCCAGTCCACCAGCCTGCTTGCTGGTGGTGTGGCCCGGTAGGCGAAATCGGCATGTAGTTCGAGCAGGCGTTGGATTGCGTTGCCGATGATTCCTGAGGAGTCGTCGGCGCGCATGATGATCTTCAGGCTCGAATCGATCGCGCGGCGTGTGACGTCCAGGGCCTCGGTGGGGTCGGTGTCGGCTGCGTCCTCCAGCAGGTCAGCGGCGGCGTGCATCTGAGCGCCGTGCGCGTTCGCCGCCGACCAGCGGTGCAGATCCGCGCGGGTGCGGATCAGGGGCAGGACGGCGTCGGCGAGCGCGGAAGGCATGGAGACATCGTCCCGCACCACGGCGGTGTCCGGTTCACAGGCCGGGCGTGCTCCGGTCCGTTCGTGACGGCGTAGGTGGTGGAGCGGTTGGCTCGCCGAGTTAGGCGTTCCGGGCGGCCGTGCCAGAGCCAGGTGGGATGGGGAAGGATGGCCGCGTGGAGACCTTCAAGCGGACGCCGCTGCAGTTGTTCAACCTGCCGCAGCACTTCGTGATCCCCCTGTTCCAGCGTCCCTACGTCTGGAAGGAAGACGAGCAGTGGGAGCCGCTCTGGAAGGACATCCGCCGGGTCGCCGAACTTCGGATCGCAGAGCCGCGCCTCAACGCGTCGCATTTCCTCGGCGCGGTGGTGCTCCAGTCTCACCAGACCAGTAGCAAGCGTCTGACGACGTGGAACGTCATCGACGGGCAGCAGCGCCTGACGACGCTGCAGATCCTCGCGGACGCAGCCGGGGCCCTTCTGGCGCAGGCCGATCTTCCCCGCCTGTCGGGCCAGCTTGAGCGCCTGACCCACAACGACGAGATCTACGTCGATGAGGATGAGGTCCAGCTCAAGGTCCGACACCTCAACAGCGATCGAACCGCGTTCGACGAGGTCATGATCTCTGAGCCTCCGATCGACCACGCCAACCTGCAGCACTCCGAGTCGCAGATCGTCGCGGCCCATGCGTACTTCACGACGGTCGTCGAACAGTGGCTCGGGGCCCCAGAGTCGGCCGACTTCGAGACCAAGGCCAAGGAGCTCACAGCCGTCCTCCTTGACGGTCTCCAGCTGGTCTCCATCGAACTGGAAGCCACGGAGAACTCCCAGGAGATCTTCGAGACCCTCAACGCTCGCGGAACGCCATTGACAGCTGCGGACCTCGTCCGCAACTTCGTGTTCCAGCGCCTGGAGGCCGAGGGCGGCGACACCCTTCGCGCCTACCGCGAGGACTGGCCTTTCGAGACAAAGTTCTGGATGAAGGAGGTGAGCGTCGGGCGCACCCTGGTCAGCCGAAGCTCGCTGTTCCTCAACCAGTGGCTCACCTCGCGCACGGGCGAGGAAGTCAGCCCTCAGTCCACCTTCAACCGGTTCAAGTCGTACGTCGAGCTGGAGTCGGGCTACAAGATGGCTGACCTGCTACCGGTCATCAAGCAGCAGGCAATCCAGTACGAGGCGTGGACCCACGCAGCGTCTCAAGCCGGTGGAAGCCTCGACGCGACGCAGATGGCCGTCTACCGGATGCAGGCTTCCGGCGTCGAGCTCCTCAAACCCCTCCTCATCTGGCTTCACGAGCCGAGCCGCAGCCTGCCCCAGACGACGATCGACCGCGCCATCCGCACCGCCGAGAGCTGGGTCGTTCGCCGACAGTTCCTGCGTCTCGCCGGAAGCGACCTCGGCCGAATCATCGCCGACATCATCGCGTCGAACGCAACCACCCCCGCCGACGAACTCGTCGAGCGCGTCACTGGTCATCTCGCTCGACTGAACGTCACGAGCACCTACTGGCCCGGGGATGAAGAGGTGAGGCAGACGCTCGCCATGGAAGCTGCCTACCGGCGCTTCCCCCGCGCCCGCCTGCGCATGTTCCTCGAAGCCGCCGAGAACTACTATCGCGCCGAGACCGGTCAGCCACAGGTGGAGCGCAAGGGCTACCCGATCGAGCACCTGCTGCCTCGTACCTGGCAGGCCACGTGGCCAGTAGAGACGCCGGAGGAAGCAGAGGAGCGTCAAGCACGTGTGCACCGACTCGGCAATCTGACGCTCCTTACCAAGTCGCTCAACTCCAAGGTCTCCAACGGGCCGTGGGTGTCTAAGCGCGCAGCGCTGCTGGACCACAACACGATCACCCTGACCGGGCGGGTGGTCAGCCGGACGGCGGACCACGCCTGGGACGAGGAACTCATCGATGCGCGGACGGGGGAACTCATCGACACGTTCCTGCACGTGTGGCCGGTTCCCGAGGGCCACCACGGGAAGGTTGTCGACCCTCAGACGAAGGCGGGCGACTGGGTCGAACTCAAGCATCTGCTCCAGGCCGGTCTCCTGAGCGCCGGCGACAAGCTCATCGCTACCCACCGCGACTTCAAGGGACGCGAAGCCACGCTGACCGCAGATGGCGCAATCGAGCTCGACGGCCGCCTCTACATGACGCCCTCGGCAGCGGGACACGCCCTGCGCCAGAAGGCGACCAACGGGTGGTACTTCTGGGCGGTCGCCGACGGCAGGCGTCTACGCGATCTCCGCTCAGAATTCCAGAACGCAGTACCGCCCGACGACGTCCTCCGACTCACGGAGGAGTCGTAGTCACGCAGCCGCAGCGGTGTCGATTGTCCCTGCAAGATCTCTCGGGACCGCAGCTGCAAGGCGGTGTCCGATTCACACTCCGGGCGCGCGTCGTGACGGCGTGATCAGGGCGGCCGTTGACGTCGATCGGAGCCGGGCGCACGAAGGCGAGAACGAGACGGAGGCGAGGTCCTTCGCCCGGCTTCTCCGGTGATGTTGAATCAACAGAACCCGTGATGGTCGAATCGCCCGATCCTTCGGCCGTGACCACAGCACGAGTGCGGCGGTTGACCTCAGCTGGCTGACGGACGTCCATGTCCGCCACGTTGCCACTCAGAACGGGCCGAAACCGCATGGAGAAGCCGCGCCAAGAAACCGCGCAGACACCGTCGGAGCAGGTCAGAACCGCCCCAGCGCCGCCATCGTTGCGCGGTAGCGCATCTGCATGGAGGACGCCCGGACGTCGGCGACAACGTCCCGCTGGTACACGTGTCGGTCACAGTTGAGCTTGATGAGCACCGTGAAGCGGCGGCGCAGGCGCCTCCCGGACACGTGGACCCGGAACGGCCAGACCTGCTGAACAGGCGTCGACCGTCCATGTACGCGCGGGCGCGTAGGCATGTTGTGGTCGCTAGCGTGGTGGTTTGCCGGTGTCAGGGGCGGGAACGCCGCTCGTACAGGAGATGGAGACGACGGATGAGCGCTGCTGTGGGGATCAAGGTCGGGCGTCGGGGAGCCCGGGGGATCGTGATCGACGACGTGGGCCGGTTGGTTCTGATCAAGCGGACCAAGCCGGGGCAGGACCCGTACTGGACTTCGCCCGGCGGCGGTGTCGAGGAGTCGGACGCCACGGTCGAGGATGCGCTGCGTCGTGAGCTGGCTGAGGAACTCGGCGCGACGGCGGACGGGTACCAGCGGGTGTTCGTCTCGTCGGATCTCACGGATGCGGGTGTGGCGATCCAGTACTTCTTCGTCGCGCGGCTGAGGTCGTTGAACCTGACCGAGCGGTACGGGTCGGAGTTCAGCAAGCCCGAACGTGGCGGCTACGACCTGGACTACGTGCCGCTGACCGACGATTCGCTCGGAGCCATCGACCTCAAGCCAGCTGCGCTCAAGGAGTTCGTGCTCGCGAACCGGGACGCGCTGCTGGCCGAGGCGGGCTTCGCGGCCTGAACTCCGTCAGCCTTCCCAGACGAGGTCGGCGTACGCCGTCATCTTCGTCGCGAACATCATGCGGTGGGTGAGTGGCCCCCCGGGCGCTCTCATCTCGCGTCCTCCGTCCCGGGTACGACAAGTCGTACCCGCCAGCCATCGCTCTGCCGGAACAGGGCGACGGGGAGCTGCTCGGTGTACGGCGCGCCCGCGTAGCGCCACCTGGCGATCAGCTTGTACAGCCGGGTCACCGACGTCGAGCAGCGCGGGGACGCGATCACGTCGGTGCCGGTGAGCAGTGCTACCTCGGCGCCACTGGCTCGAACGGCGTGGCTGGCGATGCCGATCCCGACGCCGTGGCTGGTGGTCGCGGTGAACAAGCCGTCGGGTGCATGGGCGACGATCCAGTTCTTCACGTGGGCGAAGTCGTCGGGGTCATTGGTCCACGACGTCGCGGTCCCGGCGCGCGCGGCGGTCAGCCACCGGTCGGCGGTCGCTTCGTCGGTGTGGCTCTCGGTGGCCAGGACGTGGTCCGGCTCTTGGCGCACGATCGTGTACGACGCCGCGTCGGCGCTCGCCTGCAGCATCAGGGTCGGTGATGCCTCGGCGGTGTGGACGACGGCGTCGAACCGGCTACCGACTCGCGTAATGGAGACTCTCGCGTCGGTTCCGGGCAGGTGCCCGATCTGGCACCAGAGCACCACGCGCTCGCCGTCGGACAGGCTGTTCAGGACGGTGGCCGGGATGATGCTCTCCGGCTTGGCGGGTGCGTCCGGACGCTTCGAGTCGGCATCGTGTCGAGGTGCTGGCGTGTTCATCGCAGGGCCGCCAGCGCGTGCAGTACCGACACGAGCCCGTGCTCGTCGATGGTGCCGGTGACCATGTCTGCGGCGGCCTTGACCTCGTCGTGGGCCTGGCCCATCGCGACGGCGGTGGCGGCCCACTCGAACGCGGGAACGTCGTTCGCCGCGTCGCCGACGGCGATCGTGGCGTCCTTGTCGATGCCGGCGGCGAGGCGGACCTGTTCGAGTCCGGTGGCCTTGGATAGGTTCTTCGCGTTCACGTCGAGCCAGTCGGCCCCGGCCGCAGTCACGGTTACTCCGCACCAGGACAGCTCGCCGGTCAGGTCGGCGGCGTCGTCGGCGTGGATGACGGCGCGGGTGGTGGGCCTGTCCCACAGGTCGTGTTCCCAGCGCACGCGGTGCTGGGGTCCGTTGAGTCGGCCGCGGGGGAACTTCTGGCTCACGCGCCAGCCGCCGCGCTCGAGGTCCTCGACGGCCAGGAGCGCGTCCGGTGCCGCGCCGCACACGCGCAGCAGCACGGTCTTCGGGTCGAACGTGACGTGCTGCTCCACGATCAGGCGACGGCCGCAGATGCGAGCGATGACCGCGCCGTTCGAACATACGACCGCGCCCGACCGGAGTCCCAGCTGCCGCACGACCGGCCGCACTCCGGCCAGAGATCGGCCCGTGGCCAGCACGACGCTGTGCCCGGCAGCGACCACGGCGCGCACCGCGCGGACCGTGGCCGCCGGGATCTTCTGCCCGGTGACCAGTAGCGTGCCGTCTATGTCCAGCGCGAGCAGCGCCGGTACCGTCGTGGGCAGCCTGAGAGCCTGGCGGGCAGCCCCGGGGTGGGCATCTGAGTGGGTCACGGAATGCGCGTTCATGGCCTTGCTCCTTGAGGGATTCGTCCTGCTTGCCGTGCCCGGACCGGCCCCAACGTTGGGTCGGTCTCGGTGGTGAGAGCCGGGCCGGGATGACGCTGCGGCTCGCTCCAGGTATGCGGTCTCGGACGGCCACGTCGAACAGGTGGCGGGGTCTACGGCCGGGCCCAGGGGGTGTCTGGGCGGGCCCGGCCGCAAGATGTGAGGGCTCTACGTTCGACCCAGGGGAAGCTCGAACCCGGCCGGGGCACGGTCGTCGGCGATGCTGCGCCACCAGGGCCGACGTCGGCCCTCGGTCCCTCGCGGGAAGGGCAGTCCGGCATCCAGGGCCGCGTGTTCCACATCGCGCATCGTTGCCCCGCGCCCGGCGGGGATCGGTGCGCTCCGAACCCAGCCATGCCGACGGCGGGACCAGAGTTCCGCCCTGGACAGGTGCACGTCGTCGCCGAGCCACACCCGAACCGCCACCTCTGCCTCCGATCCGCCCGTCGTGGCAGCCGTCGTGACGGCGGCGGTCAGCTGCGCGGCCAGCGCCGAGAGCCCGGGCCGGAGCGCGTCGGGTGGGATCAGCACGTTGACGCTGTCGTGCAGGCTGTCGCGGACCGCGGTGGTCGTGTGGGCCGGGAGGCCGAGGCGGTCGCGCGCGACATCGCACGCCGCGGCCAGGGACGTGTCCGGGCCGGTGACGTCGCAGGAGTCCGGACCGGTGGGGGTGACCGTCAGACCCGTTGCCGCGGCCAGGATGTCCGTGTACTGGCTGATTCCCGCCGCGTGCAACCGCGCCTGGGTGGTCGCTTCACCTCGCAGCCGGGCGAGCGGGACCTGCTCCTGGAAGCCGCGCAGCCCGGTCTCGAACCGGTGGTTGACCCGCCAGCCGGCCCCGGCCTCCTCGGCCGCAATGCGTGTCTGCGCCAGGAGCCGCAGATCCTCCAACTGCAGGATCAGCGCGGCCAGGTCGAACGTGACCGCGTCGATCACCTCATATCCCGACGGCATGCCGGGGTCCAAGCGCACGGTGAGCGCACCGTGGGAGCAGATCGCGTATCCCTCGTTCAGCCCGAGCCGGCCGGCCAGCCGCAGCAGCCCGACCAGCGAGCGTCCCGTCGACAGCAACACGGTGTGCCCCGCGGCGCGCACCAGTTCCAGCGCCCCGACCGTGTCGGCCGCGATCCGCTGATCCGTCGTCGCCAGATGAGCATCGATGTCCAGCAGCACCAGCCGCGCCATGCTCCACGTGGCGCTGTCGATGGTGGCGGACGGTCCGTCGGCGCTCACTCGAGCGCTCCTGTCCCGTGGGCTACCGCCGGGTCCCGCAGCGCCGACCGGACCTGGACCTCCAGGTCACCGCGGCGCCCGGTCCACATCGTGTACTCGGGAACCGTGAGCCGGTGGTCCAACGGGATCGCACACTGAAGGACCTGCGCGATCTCCTCGCCGTCGGTCAGGTCACGCGGACTCAGGCACACACGGTTCCGGGTGACGGCCACGACGTCGAGCCGTTCACCGCCAACCTTCGCGACCATCCCGATCGCCGTACCGAGCGCCAACTCCAGAGCGCCCTTCTCGGCGCTCCGTTCGCGATGCGAAGTTCTCACTGCCTTCTCCCATCTGCCCTCCGCGACACCGCGATTCGGGCCTGAGTGTCGCTCTTGGATGACCGGCGAAGTCGTCGCCTGTTGGTGATCCAGCACATCGCACGCCGGGCGCGGATAACACGGCACCGCGGCTGCGTTCAGGCCGCGTTTCCGCGGCGGAATTGCCGCATCCGATCTGCGGCCTCTGTGAGGGCCTGGAACCGGCGGCTATCGTGGGCGTCGGACGCCCACCTGACAGGAGACAACCTCATGTCGCGCAGATCGAGGCTCTCGGATGCCCGTAAGTCAGCCGGATACAGCCAGGAGGCGCTTGCCGAACAGCTCGGCATCGACCGGACCACTGTCCAGCGCTGGGAGTCGGGCGAGTCCAGGCCACAGCCCCTCCAGCGAGCCAACCTCGCCACGGCGCTTGGCCTGACGCGCGATGCTCTGGAGGCGGCCCTGGGAACAGTGGCCACCGGTTTGCAGGTGTCGAGTGCGACGCCTTCACCGCTGGAGGCCGCCCGGCCGACTTTCTCCACCAGCCCGACAGATCCCGGCGGCCTGCTCGGCCTGCTGGACGCGGCCCGGCCTCTGGTCGATGACACGTTGGCTGCGACGACACTCTCACCCGGGCGGCTCGACCTGATCGAGGAGCGCGTTGCTGAACACCTGGTGATGTACACGCGCACGGCCCCGGCCGTCATGCTGTCGGTGCTCGCCTCGGACATTGTCGAGGTTCGGGGGGTTGCGGCCATCCGGCAGCCGGCCATGGTCCAGGTGAGGCTCTCCGAGACGCTTGCGGTGCTTGCACTTCTGGCAGCCGACGCCCTGATGAAGCTCGGGGAGATCCGGCGGTCCCGCTACTGGTACGGCACCGCGCGCCTGGCCTCAGACGACACGGGCAACCTGCAGCTCCAAGCTCGTGTCCGAGCTCAGGAAGCGATGCTGCCGTACTACTATGGGCAGGTCGAACAGGCGGTTGAGCTCGCTCGCGGCGCGCAGGCGCTGCTGCCCGGCGTCGCATCCGAGCCGACGGCGCTGGCCGCCGCTGCCGAAGGTCGAGCTCTGGCGAAGCTCGGCGACGCCCGCGGCGCCGAACACGCGATGGACACGGCTCAGCGCTACGTCGACCAAGCCGACTCCCTCGGCTCTCCCGATGCGGCATTTCAATTCAACCACAAGCGCCTGCTGATGTACCTGTCGGGGACACTGAGCTACTTGGATGAGCCCGCGCGTGCCGGGCGCGTGCAAGAAGAGGCTCTCGCGCTGTACAACGCCGACCCCGACCTCGTCATCGATCCCGCCCTCATCAAGCTGGACCAGGCCGTCATCCTGGCGAGTCAGGGCCGGGTCGACGAGTCCTGCCAACTGGCCGTCCAGGTTGTCACGACGCTGCCTGCCGAGCATCGCACGCGCGTCGTGCTCACCAAGACCCAGGACGTGGTCCACGCGCTGCCCGAAGGTTGCCGTGAGCGGACACGAGCCGCCGAACTCGGCGAACTCGTCGCCACCCAGATGGAAGGCTCCCGTTGAGCACCAGCCCGCATGAGGCCGACCTTCGTACCAACGTCGCCGAGCACGTGCATACTCCAGAGCGCACCAGGCCGATCGCCGAGGCCGCCGCCCGCATGGCCGGCCTGGATCCCCAAGGTGTCGTCCTGATCCGCCACCAGACCAACGGCGTCTACCGCCTGACCTCAGCGCCGGTGGTCATCAAGGTCGCGCCGCCTGGTGAGGACCACCTCGGCGAAGTCGTCGCCCTGGTCTCCTGGCTCCAGGACCACGCCGTGCCGACCGTCGCGCTGTGGGGAGATCCGGCATACCAGCCCCTCGAGATCGGCGGGCGCGCGGTGACCCTATGGCACTACCTGCCCCAAGAACGCCCTGTCCACGCCGCCGACGTGGCTGAGCCACTTCTTGCCCTCCACGACGCTCCGTTGCCGCCATTCCCCCTGCCGCCCCTGGACGCGTTCGGCGAGATCCAGAACTCGATCGCCAGCAGCCCGCTCCTGACCGACCAAGACCGCTCCATGCTGCGCGACCTGAGCGCCCAGCTTGCCCACGACGAACCGCTCCAGGCATCCGGTTCGGCACCGGGTCTGATCCACGGTGACGCCCAGCACCGCAACACCCTCCTGGACCCCGCAGGAGGTGCCGTGTTGTCCGACTGGGACAGCGCCGTGATAGCGCCCCGCGAATGGGACCTGGCCACGATCGAAGTCCACTGCAGACGGTTCAACCACCCACCCGAAGAGTACGAGGAGTTCTGTCGGCGCTACGGCCGAGACATCCGCGAATGGTCCGGCTACGAGTGGCTTCGCGACGTTCGAGAACTGCGCATGATCACAACCAACGCCCGCAAGTCACCTCCGGGGTCACCGGCAGCAGCAGAAGTACGACGGCGCCTCGACAGCCTCCGCAAGGGTGAGACTTCGATCTGGAACATCCTGTAGAGAGCAGATTCGCGACGCACGGCGGGTGACGACGTCCTGTTCGGTGGAGTGTGACATCGGACGGACAAGCGGGGCGGCCGCGGAGCCGGGAACCTGCCTTGGGCCACCTGGTAGCGATGCGTCGCCTACAAGTCCAGGGTGCGTACGAGCGAGTCCTCGACGGCAGCCCAGGGGAGGCGAAGGTTGGTGGTCTGCGCCCAGTACGCATAGATGGACTGCGCCGAGCTTCTCAGATTCTGCAGATGCCCGGTTTGTGCACTCAAATGGAGCAGCCGTCGGAGGGAGCGGTGGGTGACAGATCCAGCGCCGCGCGCCGCCGGGTGGACGCCGGAGGCGAGGAGAAGAGTTGCGGTGCGGAGTGTGTCCAGCTGCTCGCCGGCGAGCAGTGTTGTCGGCCTGCCGTGGACGACGGTGGTCCAGGGCAGGCGGGAGATCGCCCAACCGAGCCGTTCGAGTCCGGTACCGAGGTCGACGACGAGGCGCTCCGGCTGGTCGACGGGCTGCAAGACGACAAGGTCGCCGAGACTCAGGCCGGCGTGGGAGAACCGGAGGGTGACTCCCTGGACCTCCCGCCGACGCCAGATCGCGAGGTCTCCGTGGAGCCGTATGTGCCTTGCGTTCAACCCGAGGCGCGAGAGCACGGTCAGCCATTGGTCGAAGATGACGGCCACGTCATCGACGGTGTTGATCGGCTCGACCCGGGAGGTGTTCACGAACGACGTCAGGAATCCGTCTGCGAGGTGCCCGTCCGCGGTGCGCCGGGCGGTCGTCCGGACGACCGGCTGGGGGAGGTAGCCGGAGCAGTACGGAACCGCGCGGCCCCATTTGAGGTATGGGTCGAAAGCTTGGACCGCCGAGACCGTCAGCTCGGTCTCATGTCCCCACCGCAGGGGCAGAGGGCGCGCCACTGCGGCTCCGACCTCCGTGAATGCGTCATTTAGCCGCGAGAGGAGTGCTGCCCATCCCATCCATCTCCGTGGTGGGGTGTAGGTCGTGATCGGGCGGGTGTGTTCGACGATGAGACGGTTGTCGACGAGGCTTACGTCCCACAGATCGCTCAGTTGTCGTGTGAAGGCCCTGCGAAGCAGGTGAGGCGTCATGAGCGAGTTGCCAGCGCCGTGAAGTGCGCCGCGGGGTCAAAGCGGTGAAGCCCGATCTCCTGCACGTCGCACGGGCGGAGCGTGGTCGCCTTCTCGATCGCCGAGGCCAGCAGGTGGGCAGCGGTCTCATCATCGACGGTCGGATCAGCCGTGATGACGTGGCCCGTGTCGTCGCAGAGGGCCGCCTGAGCGCAGGTGCCGTCCCTCCAGGTGAGCGCGGCAACCGGGGTGCCGGCTCGAAGGGCTTCACCGAAGACCGCGGCTCCCGCCTCGACGTACTCCCGGGCTTGTGTGTAGACGAACGCGGACGCGCGCTGGAGCAACCGTGTCTTCTCGGTTCCTCCGACTTCGCCCACCAACTCGACGTGGCCGGCCTCCAGCGCCACGGCGTACTCGTCGGCATACGCCGTGGACAGGACGGGGCCGACGATCTTGATGCGGCGTCCGACGATCTCCGCGGCTCGGATCGCGATGTGCGGAGCCTTGTCCGCATCGACGCGGCCGAGCCAGACCAGGTCCTCTCGAAGGTTCGAGGCGTGCGCCTCTTGCTCGTCGAGTCCGAGGTGCACTGCGAGTTCTGCCGTCGGGCGGTGGGCGGCGTAGCGGTCGAGCATCTCCGGCGAGTAGCAGTACAGCCGGGTCGCAAGGCTGTCGAACGCGTCGGTGGCGTGCTGGAAGTTCGGATCGTGCTGGAACGTGGCGACATCGGCGCCGGTCGTCTCGGCGATCTGTCGCCAGGCCGGTAGTGACGGGTACTCGTGGCCGACGACGAGCAGGTCGTATCCGGTGTCCGCCAAGCGTGCCGCCGTGAGGCTGCTCGGGGCTGTGTCTTCGAGCCGGACGGGATCGATCGTCCAGTCCGTCGCGAGACCGGGTTGCCACTGTGGGCCCAGGAGGTGCACGTCGGCGCCTGCATTGCGCGCTCCGACGGCGACGGCCCAGAGCCATCGTTCGATGCCTCCATAGCCGACGGGTGGGAACTGGTACGCGCTGGGGAAATCGCAGACGCCGACGAGCATGGGCTACTCCTGGGAGGTCGTACCGTCCGAGTTGATTCGACGGAAGCCGAGGTACTTGGTCAGGGCGTGCGGCAGGAGAACGGAGCCGTCTGCCTGCTGGTGCTGCTCCAGGACGGCCGCCAGCGTGCGGCCGAGTGGGAGTCCGGAGCCGTTGATCGTGGCAGCCGGGATGGTCTTTCCGTTCTCGTCGCGGGTGCGGATGCCCGCGCGGCGTCCCTGGAAGGTTCCGAAGTCGGAAACGGACGAGATTTCGCGGTAGGTGTTCTGGCTGGGCAACCACACCTCGAGGTCATAGGTGAGTTGCGCCGAGAAGCCGGTGTCGCCAGCGGCGAGGGTGACGACACGGTAGGAGAGGTCAAGCTCCTTGAGACACGCCTCGGCGTGCCCGACCATTGCCTCCATCTCGGTCCGGGCGCGATCGGCCGAAGTGATCCGAACCATCTCGACCTTGGTGAACTGGTGCTGACGGATCAGCCCGCGGGTGTCGCGGCCGTAGGACCCGGCCTCGGAGCGGAAGCAGGGCGTCAGCGCCGTGAGCGCGATGGGGAGCTGGTCGGGGGAGATGATCTCGTTCGCGTAGAGGTTGGTCAGCGGGACCTCGGCGGTCGGAATGAGGAAGAGGTCTCGGTCTGCGAGCGAGGTCTTGAAGAGGTCGGCCTCGAACTTGGGGAGCTGGCCGGTTCCGGTCATGGTCTCGCGTGTCACGAGGAACGGCACGGAGTGCTCGATGTACCCGTGGCGCTGGGTGTGCAGCTCCAGGAAGAGGGACGCCAACGCCCGCTCGAGGGCCGCGCCGGCGCCGCGCAGGACGCTGAATCTGGGGCCGGAGAGCTTGGTGGCTCGTGCGAAGTCGAGGATGCCCATCGACTCGCCGAGGTCGACGTGGTCCTTGGGCGCAAAGGGGAAGACCGGTGGGTTGCCGACCTTGCGCTGCTCGACCGCGAACTCCTCCGAATCGCCGTCGGGTGCATCGTCCGACGGGATGTTCGGGATGCCGAGCAGCGCGGTTGCGAGCTGGGCCTCCGCCTGCTCAATAGCCTGCTCGGCCTCACGGATCTGGCTCTTGACCTTGCGGGCAGTCTCCTTGAGCGCTTCGACGTCGTTGCCGTTCCGGGCGTTCTGCCCGACCTCTGAGGCGATTCTCTTGGACTCTGCGCGGAGCGTGTCGACCTCCTGGATGCCGGACTTCCGTCGGTCCTGGAGCGCGGTGAGGCTCTCAAGGTCGAGGGAGTATCCGCGTCGGGCAAGCCGGCGGACCGCTTCGTCACCCTGGTTGATCAGTTCGCGCACATCATGCATGAGAACTCGCTTCTTCTGGCAGTTGGACAGAGGCATTAAACGCTAGCAAAGGACTACTGTCCCGCTCGTGCCCAGGCTGGTGGGAACGGCCCTGGGTCAATGACCTCGCGTTCGTCGAGATTGTCCAGTGCTGCGCTTGCGAGCCGGCGCAGGTCGTCGTCGTGCCACGTCCTAGGGACGACTGGCTGGACATCGTCAAAATAGATCGGCATCGGGTCGGCGGTCCCACGTTCGGACTGCCAGTGGAGGAATGATGCGAGGAGTCCGTGGCAGACGACGGTCCGGCGGCTGGGCAGGTCGAGTGCGCGAACGAGCCCGGTGAGCATGCGGCGGATGCCAGCGCGTTGTGACTCGCTGCCGTCCGGAACGCGGGCGTGCGGACCGTGTTCGTGGAGCCAGGCCGCGTAGTCAAGGAAGGGCCGGGCCTCGAAGACGCCGTAGTCGAGCTCGTCGAGCTCGGGGAGGACGACGAGTGTGGCCGCTTCGTCGCCCATGAGCAGCCGGGCCGTCTCCTGCGTGCGGAGGAAGGAACTGGTGGCCCAGGTCTGGACGGTCATAGGCGCATATTGGTGTCGTGCTGCAAGACACGAGGCAATGCCCTCGTCATCGAGTGCGACTCGGGTCGCGGCGTTCCCGTTCACGAGATAGCGCCTGCTCCAGGATGTGTGTGCATGGCGCAAGAGTGCGGTCGTCATGCGGCAACCAGCCTCAGGGTGAGGATCCGCTCAAGGACCTCTGCCATGGTCGTCGCGCGGCTGTCCTGTGTCTCGCGGAAGTAGAGCAGTCCGTCGAGGCAGAGCATCAGGCACCAGAAGAGGATGTGGTGGCGATCGATCTGCGATGCCGTTTCGGCAAGTGCCAGCCGCTCCTCAGTCCTCGCTCTCAGGTCGTAGTACACGACCCAGAAGGCCCAGTCGAAGATCGGGTCGCCGATCATCGGGAGGGGGTCGACGAGCAGTGGTACGCCGCGCTGGTCGAACAGCGCGTTCTCGCGGTAGAGGTCACCGTGCAGAAGCGTCGGGCCGCGCATGCTGGCCGGAAGCCCGCGGGCGAGGGCGTTGTAGACCCGCGTCGCCAAGGGGCACGCCAGGGGGCTCTCCATGCGCCGTGCGATGCGAGGTCGGACGGTGTCCGTCAGGTACTGCGACAGTTGCAGATAAGTCGAAGGGTTCCCTGCACGGAGGGGGCGAGCGTGAAGGTCTCTGATCGCTGTCGCGACCCCGGACTCGTGGCCTGCTGGGACGGGATGGCCACCGGGCTGACCCCCGATCATACGGAGGAGCGCGATCGAGGACTCCGTGATCGTCGCGAGCACGACGCCGGCGTCGTACCAGTGCGTCAACGCCGCTGTCTCGGCGCGGAAGCGGGCGGTCTCGGGCCACGCCTTGACGATGCGCGGCGTGCCGGCGGCGTCGTGGACCACGGCGATGGCTGAGGCGTGCCCATGGTCGTGATAGCTGACGAACCGTAGGCCCCACTCACGGCAAGCGTCGTCGATCTGGCGAGGGACGTGGGCGATCCACGTATCGACCGCGCTGCCGTAGTGATGGCGCAGTCGGCGCGCGCAGCCCGCGGGGACGGGGCTCATGCGAGCACCACGCCGCGGTCAAGGATCTCATCAGTGAGCAGGGGGAACTCCGCCAGAACGTCGCAGGCGACCTTGGCGATCTTCTCCGGCGTCGGGCCATCGTCCGAGACGCGGAGCACGACGCGCCACGGTTGGTCGAGTGGCTGGCCGGTGGCGCTGACGAGGTGGACCTCCGCGTAGCAGCCGAGCGCCGTGTGGAGAGCCTCGGCGATGCGGTTCGCGGCGAGGTTGTAGAGCTTGCCGACGTGGTAGACGGGGTTCTTGCCGTTGGCGCCCTCGATGTTCATGGGCCGCAGGGGAGTGATCAGCCCGTTGACCCGGTTGCCTCGACCGACGACCCCTTCGTCACCGGACTCGATCGAGCTCCCGGTGAACGTCAGGTACAGCTCGTCCTTCTCCGGCAGGTCCCGCACGTTGAGCCGGAACCTCACCGGCTGGGGGAACTCGACCGCGGCGAGGCGATGGCACTCGGCGAGGACGACCTCGTTGTTCTCCAGGTACGCGGCTCGACTCGGAACGTGCGGCGAGATCTGTGGCACACACAGCACGATGTCGGCGTCGTGGCCGTCGAAGTAGCCCATGACCTTCACGTCGGAACCGCACCAGGCGTGGGTCCGCGTGAAGTCGCTGTCGCCGGAGAACTGATCGGACAGGGCCCGGACGAGCCGCTCGAACGGGCTCAGCGGAGCCCAGCCGGTGCCGAGCGACGTGTCGTTCGCAAGTAGTGTCCGGCGCTCCCGCAGGTCTTCGACCGAACGCGGCGCGAACCACCTGGTGCGGTCGTGGCTCGAGGTCTCCGTGTGGACGGCGCCGGGGCTCGAGTTCGACGTGATGTTGAGCTGGAGGTCCAGGTGATCGCGGACAGCGGGAAGCCGACGAGCGAAGAAGTCACGGACGGTGGTCTCGACGAGGTCGTCCACCGGGATGGCCTGGCCGCCACAGCGGTAGGCGGCACGCCCATTGACGAGGACCTTGACCGGCTGGAGCATCTGGCCACCGCCGTAGCGCACCTCGCTTGCCCCGCCGAGTAGCGCGAGCTTGTCGAAGTTGTGGTGGAGTACGGAGCCGAACTGGTCCCGCGTGTAACGGGCGTAGGCACGCGACAGCTCCTCGGCCAGGTGATCGGCGAGGGTGTCGGGGTGACCGAGTCCCTTGCGCTCGACGAGGGAGAGCGGGCCGGGTTCTCCGACACCCGTCTCGATCAGGAAAGTCGAGCCGTGGGCCGTGCTGGTGGTGCGGTTCATCGGTTCTCCCTCATGCGAGTAGCGGGTGGTCATCGCGGAACGCCTGCCGCCAGCAAGGTTCCGAGCGTGTCGATGAAGGCGTCGAGCGACTCCGTGGGGGTTCTGGCGCGGCAGAGGCACTCGACGGTCGTGATGTCGAGCAGTCCGAGGTCGCCCGGCCGCCTCCGGTCCAACCAGAGAGCGAGGCGCCAGGCGAGGACCGGGCCGACGAGGTTCAGATCTTCCAGCGGCGCCAGCACTGCCGGATCCAGCTCTGACAACAGCGCGTCACGCACCGCGTGAAACGCGGCGTGGGCGTGGTCCACCGCAACCGGGCCGACGTCGAATCCCTCCCAGTCGATGACGGCGTACCGGGCTGGTCCGACAATGAGGTGCTCAGGCTTCAGATCACCGTGGAGAGCGGCAACCGGCAGCCGATCGATCTTGTCCAGGTACTCGGCCAACGTCGGGAACCACGGACGGCCCTGAAAGCTTGGTGCACAAGGCGTCAGCAGGCGCGTCGAGGAGGGAGCCCAACCGGCTCCGGCGCAGGGGATCCGATCCAACGCGAGCGAGACGTCACGAACAACCCGCACGAACTCAGTGAGGTCTTCTGCCGAGGATGCGGACAAGGACTCCCCGGGAATCGCCGCAAGCACGATCCATGAGTCTGTGCGGCTGCTTCCGGCCTGGGCGATCGCAGGGGTTTCGAGACCGACGCGACGTGCGGCAGTGATCCCGGCCCGTTCGGCATGAAGCCTCGCAGTGGTTCGGACGCGCAGGTAGGTCTTCCTGAACTCCGAACCGCCGGCGCTCCGCTCGACGACGGAGTAATCCGTTCGACGCACCTCGTGCCATGGACGATCCGTGGAGCCGGCGGAGCCGCGTGCCGACCGCATCCGGGTCCCAGTCGTCAAAGTCATCGCCTCCTCGTCTGACCGGGCGCGAGAACGTCTCGCGCGATCCAAGGAGACCAGGAGTGTCCAGGACACCATCACCGCACTTGAGGACCCACTTCGGGGACACCTTGAATGTCCCGCGTGGGCACTCGTGCGGCGCTGCGGCAGGGCTGTCCGTCAGCTCAGCCAGGGCTGCTTTCGCGATGTGTCAAGCACGTGGGTGATCCGGAGGAGGATCGACGGGTGGATGTCCAGGGCGTCGAGTTGTTCGAGCGGCTGCCAGACCACTTCGGAGGACTCGGACGAGGTCCGGGCCTGGCCGCCGGTGATCCTGCCGGTCATGCAGATCGAGAATTCTGACCGCACCTCACCGTCGGAGTACGCGATGATGTGGTTCGGGTCGGTGTAGATGCCGACCAGGCCGGTGATCTCGACGTCGTAGCCCGTCTCCTCGTTGGTCTCGCGGACGGCGGCCTGGCGGACGGATTCGCCCGGTTCCATGGCGCCGCCCGGGATCGACCAGAGGTCGTTGTCCGTGCGGTGGATCAGCAGGAGCCGATCTGTCTCGTCGCGAACGATCACGCTGACTGCGGGGACGATCGAGTTGGGCTGGGGAGCGTGCGGGTCGTTGTAGTGGTCGATGCGCGCCATGGGCCTCACCCTTTCACGAGCCGTCGAGCGGCTTTCCGAGCGTCCAGACCCGTTCGAAGCTGTCGCGGTACATGTCGAACATGTCGCGTTCCGGGTCGCGTTGTAGGTGCAGCATCGGCGCCATGTATCCCGGGACGCCGAAGACGTGCGGGGTGATGAGCATGTCGTCGTCGTACACGAAGATCGAGTTGTACAGGGTCGTGCGGTGGAGGCGGAACTCGACGTTCGGTTCACCGAGGAGCGGCTGGTAGTACGCCAGCGCCGCACGGATGCGGGCGGGGACGGCTTCGTAGACGCCTTCTTCTTCGCCACGCAGCGCAGTCTCTGGGCTGTCGGGGTCTCCGAGGAGGATACGGACGCGGGTTCCGTCCTGGGCCTTGCGCCGCATGATCTCGATCGAGGACGGGTTCTGCTCGGGAAGGAACAGGATCGCGTGTCCGAGCAGGCCGATCTCCGCGGTCGTGTTGTTCAGGAGGCGTAGCCAGAGGTCGGTGGGCGAGGCAGCGCGATGTGGGTACAACGCGATGACCTCAGGGTGGACGACGGTGCTGGCGCCGACGGGAGGCCACAGTTCGTCGGCCGTGACTCCGAGCACCTCAGCGACCCGGGCTGCAGTGCGCGGGTGCGGCTTTCGGCCTTGGCGCAGCCAACGGTCGACGGTCTTGGGGTCGACGTCGACGCGCTGTGCGAGGTCGGCGACGCTGAGGTGCCGTGCTGCCAGCCGATTTGCCAGGCGGTCGTGGACACGGTCCGTCGGCTTCGGCACTGACAGGACGGTACCGGACATTTGGAGTGTCTAGGTTCAGGACGCGCTGTCCAGAGGGTAGGAGGTCTCCCAGACGCGTTCGAAGCTGGTCGCGTACATGTCGAACATGTCGTGGGCGGGGTCGCGTCGCAGGTGCAGGATCGGCGCCAGGTAGCCATAGGTACCGTAGACATGCTGGTTGACGAGCATCTCGTCATCGAATCGGAAGATCGAGTTGTACAGCGTCGTCCGATGCTGGTGGAACTCGACACCTGGCGCGCCGATGAGGGGCCGGTAGTGCGCCAACGCCATCCGGATCCTCGCAGCCAGTGCTTCGCCCAGTCTTTCCTCCGCACCTCGCAGGGCGGCTTCGGGGCTGTCGGGGTCCGCGAGCACGAGGCGGACGCGCACCCCAGATCGAGCCTTCTGCCGGAGCAGTGCGATCGCGCCGGGATTCTCTTCGGGCAAGAACTGGCTCGCGTAGGCGAGCAACCCGATCTGCGTGGTCGCCGACCGGATGAGGTCCGACCAGAGCGGCTTCGGAACGGCCGCACGGTGTGGATACAGCGCGACAACCTCGGAATGCACCGGAACGGGACCCTCGTCCGTGTCGGGCCAGAGCGTCTCAAGCGCGACACCGAGCGCGTCCGCGACTTCGAGCGCCGTCCGGTGGTGAGGGACACGGCCCCCATGAAGCCATCGCTGGACGGTCTTGTGATTGACGCCGACGAGTGCGGCGAGGTCCGACGCGCGCATTCGCCGCTGCTCCATCACCTGTCTCAACGCGTTGTTCATCCCATGCCCCCATCCCTGGACGACGGGACGTTACCGGAGCGAAGTGCCAGGCCAGGGAGGCTGCTCGCCCGTGTCGGCTACTCCTTGTGACGCACCGTCGCTACGACGGCGGCAACGACGGCGCCTGTGTCGGTCAGGTCAGGCAGGACCTGTGTAGCGCCCGCTGCCGCGAGCGTGTCGATGTCGTCGCCGCCGGTCGCTACTGCCACGACCTGTGCTCCGCCGAGGACACCTGCTCGCACGTCATTGACCGTGTCCCCGATCAGAACGGTGTTCTCGGCGTTGAACACCACCCCGTACCGCGTGGTAGCCCGTCGTTGGGCGACGGTGACTAGCCCGGGCCGGCTCTCGGCGTCGAACCCGAAGCCGCCACACTCCCAGTCAAGGCCCTCGGCCAGACCGAACACGTCGAGCTTCACGAATCCGTTCTGCCGCGTGTTGCCCGTGAGGACCGACTGGACGATCCCATGGATTCGAGAGAGTGCGTCGATCGCGGCCCTGGCTCCGGGCAAAGCGTGCCCCTTCCTGGCGAGCCGGGATCGACGGGATTCCAGAGACCCTACGAGCGCTTCCCTGACCTTGTCCGCAGCGAATGCGTCCGGGTCGACGCCGTGGTCGCGTAGGAGGTCCGACATGATCTCTGGGTCGGTCCGGCCACCCGTCCGAGCCTTGTGGCTCGTCGTCACACCGGCCAGGAGCTCGAAGGCTCCCGCATAGGTCTCTTTGCTCACCCCACCGTTCTCGATGAGGGTGTGGTCCACGTCCCAGAGCACCAGCGCGGTCATGGGCCGAACCTATATGCCGGAAGCAGGTGCTCCGAGACCCCCACGAGATCCGTCATCAGCGCTCAGCCACGTCTTGCTCGACGGTTGAGTCGCGCCTGGACCCGGTCGACGAGCGCGCGAGCGAACGGTTCCACTTCACGCATCGTCCGCTCGACGACGTGACCGGGTTCGTAGCGGGCGAAGACGCCGGCGAGTCGGGCGTCGACCGTGGTGGGCTTGCCCCGATGGCTCGTCGTCAGATCGCAGTACGAGACGAGATCCAGCGAGTCGGCGAGAACCCCTTCAGGCAGCGGGAACTCCATCTCCACCGCCGCCCCGAGGCCCTGGTTCCGGGCCTCGATCCGCGCGAACGTGTGATGTGCGACCAGTCGGCACAAGTCCTCGTCGTACCCGAGCCGGCGGAGGTAGCGGGCGCCGTCGAGCTGGTGAACCTCAGTATCGACGGCTACGTGGGCGTAGCCGACGTCGTGCAGGTACGCCGCGGTGACCACCAGTGACGCTTGCGGTGCACCGAGCTTCTCGGTCACGAACTCAGCGCGGCGCCCGACCGCCAGCGTGTGTGCGAGCCGGTCCGAGCCGGCGGGAAGGACTTCCTGGAGCAGGACGATGGCGTCGCCGGTACTGGGTAGACGGTTCACGAGGGCCACAGGCGTCACCGTATCGGCGAGCGCAGGTCGGTCGGTCACCAGCCTTCCCCGTTCGCCACTCGCTCCGCCGCATCCCCGCCTCTCCAACTTCTCGCCCTGCACCTTCTCCGCCGCCCTCCCATCACCACACCGCCTCCCGATCCCTCCACATCTGCCCCGCCCTCATCCATCAGCCTGTCCATCCCACGCCCCTCATCGTCCCCACACCTCGCTCCTGCCCTCACCGGCCCGACACGTCTGGCACGCGACGCGCACCTCGTGTTCGAGGGAGGCGATCACGGTGACGGTCTCGATGCGCGTGATGTCGGCCGGGAGTGGCTACAAGTACCTGTTGCGCTCGGTCATCCGCGCCGACGGCGACGTCACCGCCCCGGACGCGTTGACGCGCTACTACGCGAACCCGGGCACGCCCCCGGGTCGCTGGCTGGGAATGGGCGTCGCCCAGCTCGGAGCCGATGGCGCGCGGATCGGCGTCGGTGACCAGGTCACGGAGCAGCAGCTCGCGCGGCTGCTCGGGACCGGGCACGACCCCGTCACCGGCCAGCCGCTGGGGCGCGCCTACCAGCAGTTCGCCACCGTGCCTGAGCGCATCACGGCTCGGATCGAGGCGCTCCCTGCGGACCTCACCGACGCGGAACGCGGGTCAGCCGCGGCGAGGATCGAGGCCGAGGAGCGCAGGGCGGGCCCGAAGTCCGCCGTCGCCGGCTTTGACCTGACGTTCTCGGTGCCGAAGTCGGTCTCGGTGCTGTGGGCTCTGGCCGACGCGTGCACCCAGGCGCTGATCGCGGCAGCACACCGTGCGGCGATGGCAGAGGTCATCGATTTCCTCGAGCGGGAGGTCGCCGCGACCCGTACGGGGTCGGGTGGGATCTGTCAGGAGGACGTGCATGGCCTGATCGTGACCGCGTATGACCATTACGACTCCCGCTCGAACGACCCGCAGTTGCACACGCATGCTGTCGTGTCGAACAAGGTCAAGACCGTCTCGGACGGCCTGTGGCGAAGCCTGGACTCCAGAGCCCTGCACCGTGCCCTGGTCGCGGCCTCGGAGCAGTACGACGCGCTGCTCATGGACCGTCTCTCGGGCACGTTCGGCCTCTCGTGGGAGCTGCGCAAACGGGGCCGTGAACGCAACTCGCAGTGGGAGATCGCGGGTATCGGCGAGGAGCTGATCGAGGAGTTCTCGACCCGGTCGCACGTGATCAACCAGGCCAAGGACCGCCTCATCGCCCAGTACATCGCGACGCACGGGCGCCGCCCGTCCAAGACGACGATCATCAAGCTGCGCGCCCAGGCAACCTTGCAGACCCGCCCGGACAAGCAGATCCACTCGCTCGCCGACCTCACGGCGGGTTGGCGGGTCCGGGCCGCGCGAGTCCTTTCGGGGCTCAGGGCCTCCGACGGCGATCCGGTCGCTCTGGTCCGCGGACTCACCAGTGCGCAGTCGGTGCGTGAGTTCGCGGCTAAGGAGGTTCCGGCCGACGCCGTCGAGCGCGCCGCCGCCGCGACGTTCCACACCGTCTCGGCGAAGAAGACGACGTTCACGCACTGGAATCTGTGGGCAGAGGCCAACCGGCAGACCATGGGTTGGCGCCTGAGGTCCGCAGCCGACCGCGAACAGGTCATCGCCGCGATCGTCGCGCAGGCCGAGGCGCACGCCGTCGCGCTCACCCCGCCGGAGGTCGCGGTCACACCGGCCTCGTTGCAGCGCGAGGACGGCGCCTCGCGCCTGCGACCACGCCACCACACGCTGTTCACCAGCACCCAGACGCTGGAGGCCGAGGACCGGCTCCTGACGCTCAGCGACGACCCCACCGCCGCCCGCCTTGACCTTCGCGCCGTCCCGAAGGCCGTCGGCCGGAACAAGCGACCACTCAGCTCGGAGCAGCGGCGCGCCGTCCAGCAGCTCGTTGCCTCCGGGCGTCGTCTGGACCTGCTGGTCGGGCCTGCCGGCGCCGGGAAGACCACCACCCTTCGAGCGCTGCGCCGCACCTGGACGGGCCGGTTCGGCAAGGCGTCCGTCGTCGCCCTGGCGCCGTCGGCCGCGGCCGCGTCAGTGCTGTCCCGTGAACTGCGGTTGCGAGCGGAGAACACCGCCAAATGGCTCCACGAGCACGAGCACGACCACGGCCGCGCCACGTTCACGAAGAACCAGCTCGTGATCATCGACGAGGCGACCCTGGCCGACACCGCCACCCTCGACCAGATCACCGGTCTGGCCGCCGCGGCGGCCCGCGCGAAGGTCGTGCTCGTCGGTGACCCCGCCCAACTCCAGTCCGTCGACGCGGGCGGCGCCTTCGATCTGCTCGTCCAACACCGCCGCACCGCAGCGGGGGACGGCGGCGCCGTCGTCGCCGAGCTGACCGAGGTTCACCGCTTCACCAACCCGTGGGAGAAGACGGCAAGCCTCCGGCTGCGCGGCGCCGACACCGACGTCATCGACATCTACGACCAGCACGAGCGTCTGCGCGGTGGTGAGACAGACGCGATGATCGACGACGCCTATGCCGCCTGGCAGCACGACCTCGCCGGCGGCAAGGCGACTCTCCTGATCGCGGAGGCCTCCGAGACGGTTCGCGAGCTGAACCAGCGCGCCCGCGCCGACCGGATCCTGGCCGGGCAGACCGATGCGGGACGCGCCGTGCGGCTCGCCGACGGCCTCGAAGCCTCGGTCGGTGACCTGGTCATCACCCGCCGGAACCGGCGCCGGCTCACCACGATCCGGGACCTCGTCACGGGTGGGTTCGTCCGCAACGGCGACCGCTGGCAGGTCACCGCCGTCCACCGCGACGGATCCCTGGACGTACGACGCGTCGACATCGACGGCACGAAACGGCTCGCAGACACGGTCACGCTGCCCGCCTCGTACGTGGCAGCCCACCTCGACCTCGGATACGCGGTCACCGCGCACCGCGCCCAGGGCATGACCGTCGACACCACCCATGCCCTGGTCACACCGACCACCACCCGGGAAAACCTGTACGTCGCCCTGACCCGCGGCCAGGAAGGCAACTTCGCCTACATCGCAACAGACCGACCCGACGCCAACCACACCGGCCCCGACGATGTGGTCACCTACCAGGGAGTCCTCTACGGCGTCCTGCACCACCGCGGCGCCGAACTCTCCGCCCACCAGGCCGCCGACGCCGAACGCGAGACGTGGACCGGACGAGCGCGGCTGATCGCCGAGTACGACCACATCGCCGACATCGCCCAACGACCCCGTTGGACTCGCGTCGTGGCCGCCGCACTGGTCGCCGGCGGCTTCACGATCGCCGAGGCCCGAGCACACCTCCGACCCGATGGTGGCAGGCTCGGCGGGGGAGCGGGCCTCGACACGAGCCGTGCGACGGCGTTCGACGCCTTGCGCCGCGAGCTGCGCCGCGCCGAGGCATACGGGTGGGACGCCGAACGGCTGCTCCCAGTGCTGGCTTCCCGCCGGACCTTGCTCGATGCGGAGAATCCCTGCGCTGCACTTCATGCCCGCCTCCGACGTGCGACAAAGAACCCGGCTCGCAGGCGTGACCCTCAGCCCGAGGCAGTAGGGATCCCGGCCGCAGTCGGGCAGGTTCGCGAGGACTTCCGGCCGGCGCTGGAGCAACGCGCAGCGCTGCTGGGGCCATCTGCCGTGCAGCAGGAGGCAACCGGGCTGAGCCTCTAGGTACCGGCTCGTCTGGTTGCCCGACGTCCGATTCTCGCGCTACTCACGCAGAGCACAAGACGCCTCTGAACTGGGATTTCACCCTGGTCAGGCTTGGTGGAAACGCATAACATCCCTCACATGGCCGACGTTGCTCCCGCGATCGTGCGAGGCTCGCCGAACCGAAGAACCAACTTCCAAGAGATGCTCCAGACCGGATACGTGCATGCTGTCGCCGCAGCAGCGGGCTGCAACGTGAAGACGTATGCGATCGACGAGGGCATCGACCTTGGGCTTGAGCACAGGGCCAGCTCTCATCTCCATGGACGTGCCGACCTCGAGATCCAGCTCAAGGCGACCACCGTCGGCGGCCGCTCCGATTTCGTGACAGCGCGAGTCTCCCGCGATCGATACGACGAGTACCGGCACCCTGAGCCCACAATCCACCCAATCGTCGTCATCATGGAGATGCCGACAGAGCAAGCGGACTGGATCCGGTCCACGCCGGAAGCGCTGCTCGTCCACCATCGCGCCTACTGGGTATCGCTCCGCGGCCTCGATGCCGTGAGCGGCAACGATGTAACTGTGCGAGCACCTCGCGAAAATGTGTTCGATGATCTAGCCTTGTGCAAGATCATGCAGCGCATTGGTCAAGGAGGTGCGCCGTGACGAACAGCTACACCAGCGAGATGCTCACATCCGCACTCAACGAGCTCGCCTGGCAACGTGTGGGCGGTGTGCCCGACGTCTACGACATCTGGGAAAACTCGGAAGACCACTCAGAAGTCCTGGTGCCGCTCGACCGATCGCGGCCCGATTATCGGCGCCTCGTCAGCCGAGCTATTGGACAGCTCGGTCAGGCCGGTGGTGAACCAGCCAACCGCGCTCTCGAGTCCGCCCTCCTGAGGTCGGCGGCGTTCGGCACACAAACATGGCGCAAGGAATCCCCGCTACCGTCCGGCATGATCCCTTGGTCAAGCGGAACCGAGCTGTTCAAGGCAGTCACTGGCACCCTTGCAGCCTCCGCGAAGTCGGCTCACCACGCTCGTCGGCATCACAAGCAGAGCAGTTCCCCGGTCGCCAAGGCGTTCCTCGATCAGGTGCGCATGGGACAGACCCAGGCAGGCAGTTTCATCGTCACCGCTCATGTCCCGCTCGCAGCACAGATCTCGACCAAGAGGTCGGACAACGACGCTCTCTTCCCCGACACCTCTGAGTTGATTCCAACCGATCAGATCGTCGACACCCTTGCGAGAGCTCTCGACGCCGCGAGTACAAGCGTCGAGGAGTACCGCTCGCACGCGACACTTGACGCTTTCGAGGAAGCCGTGACGATGGGGGTCTCGTACGAACTCACCAACGCGCTCGCCGCACTGAGCGCCGGTGGGGACTGCGAGGTCGTGCTTGAACGCCGTGGCGACACCCCAACTGGAATCAGTACGAGTACGTTCGAGTTCCGTACGCCGGACTCCCAGGTGTTCGCCGACGCGGCCGAAAGACTCAAGACTCCCGATGAGCCCGAGCACGTTTCCGTACGTGGCGAAGTGACCGCCCTCCGCCGTGACCACGACGGATTCGAGCTGATTCGTACCATCCAGCTACGCGTGGACAGCCCTCGACACCTCGGAACGGTTTCGGTTCAACTGGACCCGCGCAAGTACGACGAGGCCGTCCAGGCACATCGCGATCGACTACTCGTCATGATCGACGGCACCCTTGAACGCCGGGGCAACCGAAAATGGATCGTCGATCCATCCCTCCGCACCCTCTCGGACAGCGCCATTGACATCGGTACCGCAATCCCACCTCGCGATCCGAACTACCTGCCCGGCCTCGACGACACAACACTCCTGCTTGAGACACCCGCCGAAGATCAAGATGGCGAGGAGTCCTAGCACCCGCCGCCTCTGACTGGCGAGCGCAGCCCCGGCGGGGGCGCTGTCGCTACATCGCCGACAGCGAAAACCGTGGATCCCCGTGTTGCGGGAGTCGAGATCTCGGTGGCCTGGTCGCGAGATCGGCGCGCGGACACGTCTAGCGACTCGATTTCCGGGAGACGCGGAAGACGCCGTCGGTCTGGCGCCGAAGGCGCCGATCGGTGCCAGGCACCCAGCTTCCGTGGTCGTCTCGCAGACGAACGTCGGGGGCTGCACTACGCAGACCGGACCGTCGTTCGGCACGGTCCTTCGCGGATCCGGTCAATCTGGCTGGTCGAACGTCTGCCATTGCCCGTTGGAGGCTGAGGACCTGCCTCGTCCCCATCCGTCGGACGGGTGACGATGGTCCTCGGCGATGAGTACGCCTCGCTGGTGGCCGAGGCGGTCTTCGACGAGGTCCTGCAGTTCTCCCGCGAGCTGGCCGCCGAGTTGGTCGGTGCCGTGTCCCACGCTGTCGATCCAGCCGCCTCGTAGCAGGGTGATGAACAGGTCGTTGCCCAGGTGCTTGGGAGCATTGCCGCGGGTGATGATGGTTCCGCTGCGTGGGCCGACGTGATCGCCCGACGCGAGCATCCGCTCGAACAGCTCCAAGGGGAAGTACATGCCGTCCACCAGCCGGGCGTCGTCCCGCCGTCGTACCTGGGCGTCGATGACTTTCATGTAGAACGGCCCGGCCGACAAACGGTAGTCAGCAGGAGACGCCATGCGATCGTTCCGCGCGGAAGCGAACTTGCGCATCCGGCGGATCTCCTCGCGGAGCTGGTCGTCGGGTCGGTAGAGCTGCTTCCCGCCGGGAGTCTCGGCGACCATACGCTTGTACTGGACCATGACGTAGCCCGGCTGATGGGTGCGGAAGTAGATCAGGTCGGTACCGGTGATGCGCTCCAGCCGCTCCTTGTCGGCGTAGGTAACCGTGACCTTGTCCCTGCGGCTGCCCGGGTCGGCGAACGTGACCGTGTCACGGTGCGCGAGCCCGTCGGAGTGCTGCAGCCAGCCGGGCATCCGTGCGAAGTCGTGTCGGATCGCCGCGGCCTCGGTCATGGGCAGGGCCTCGAGCTGATCGATGAACGGAGGAAGGTGCCCGTCATCAAGTTCGTCGTACTCCACGATCGGCAAGGTCGCCTTGCTGTCCAGGCCGACGGCCTCAAGCGCAGCGGCCATGGCGTCGCGCTGCTCGGCCCGCAGCAGAACCGAGCGCGAGTCCGTCTCGGACTGACGCGCGAGCAGCGCCTTGAGCTCGGCCAGGACCTGCCCGTAGAGCATGTCCCCGTCGATGACAGCCTCGGCCTCCACCGTCTCGGCCTTGGCCAGTAGCTGGCCGGCGCCAAGTGTTTCGGCCATGTCAGCGCGCAGCTGGCTGCTGACCTGCGAGAGGAACCGTGACACCGCGAGCGCTGGGGCGAATCGCCGCAGGCGCTCGAGGCCGATCATGTGGTCGACGTCGGCAGAGGCGCTGCGGTAAGCGCCCAGGCACAGGCCGACGATCTTCTGGTCGTGCACAAGGAGGCAGATTCGCCGGGCCCTGCTATTGGGGAACCGTCCGCGGGGTACGTTGATGCGCGAGACCGGATCGTAGCCCGCGGTGAGGCGAGGCCCGATGAACGACCAGTCCTCGCCCTCCACAAGCACGACGGCGAACTGGCTCAGATCTGTCTTCTCCGCTGCCACGATCCCTCCGAGCTGCACCATCACCGTGATCGAGAACCTACCAGCGGGCCACCGGTCGTCCCGGGCGAGCTCCTCCTCCAGGTGACCAGGTGCCCTGAGCCCTCATGGGACTCGTTCTTTCGCGCTACGACCAGTGGTCGGTGGAGCGAGACCCTCCTCAACCAGGAACACCTGGTACTCGTCCAGATCGATCCCCTCCATCTGGGCCAAGATTTCACGCTTTCGCGGCAGCTTCCGTGGCGAACGGATCTGTGCAGGCAGTCAGGAGCAGGCCGGAGTCCCAGGCAAGCTGGTCCACGAGGTCGCGGGCTACAGCGCTGACGCGGATCGTGGTCGTGGTGGCGTCCGTACCGGAAACGTCCTTGCACAGCAACGGCCACGCACGGGTCGTCAGGCTGCTTCGGTCGTCGTTGCGGCAACAGCATGGCGCAGCTGGCCCTCCTCGAAGCTGCGGAGCTTCGGCGGAACGGCTCACGACGTGCCGTCGGTCGACGGCGAGCATCCCTCGGAGCGCCTCGCTCGGGCCCTGTCTTCATCGGGCCGGGCGATGAGCGGCAGGCGTGGGCATCAGGACAGGCGTCCGCGACTGCGGTGCTCCGTCGCGCCGAGATGCGGTCGTCATCGTGGCTGGGTCGCAGTCAGCGTGCTCTCACCCAGCTCGTTCGAGTGTCAGAACTTACGCTTTCCGACCAGGGCGAATAAGATCGGTCGGTGATCACCCAGCCTGAGCTCGAGTCACGGTTGTGGGCGGCGGCCAACGCGCTCCGCGGTCCCGTCGATGCGGCAGACTACAAGACCTACGTGTTCCCCATGCTGTTCTGGAAGTGGATCAGTGACACGTGGGTCTACGAGCATGACGAGGCGCTTGACGAGTACGGCGATGACCTCGACGACGAGATCGAAGCCGACTTCCACCGGTTCGAGCTGCCCGAGGGCACGCTGTGGAGTGAGGTCACCGGCACGGTCACGAACCTCGGCGCGGAGATCGCCAAGACGTTCCAGCGGATCGAGAAGGCGAACCCCAGGTCGCTGGCGGGCGTGTTCGGCGACGCGTCCTGGGGCAACAAGGAGCGTATCCCCGAGTCGGCACTGCTGGGGCTGATCCAGGCGTTCAACCAGATCCGCCTCGATCCAGCGACGGTCTCTCACGATCTCCTCGGCGCCGGCTATGAGTACCTGCTGAAGAACTTCGCGGACGAGTCCGGCAAGAAGGCCGGAGAGTTCTTCACGCCCCGCGAGGTCGTGAACCTGCTCGTCGGGATCCTGCAGCCCGAACCTGGCGAGTCGGTCTACGACCCGACCTGTGGGTCAGGCGGCATGCTGGTCGCCACGATCAACCAGCTACGCGAGTCCGGCAAGGACCACCGCACGCTGCGGGTCTACGGCCAGGAGATCAACCTGACCACCGCCTCGATCGCCCGGATGAACTTGTTCCTTCACGAGATCGAGGACTTCGACATCAAGCGCGGAGACACGCTGCGCGCGCCGGCGTTCAAGGACACCAGCGGCGCGGTCCGCACCTTCGACACGGTCATCGCGAACCCGCCGTTCTCCTTGACGAGCTGGGGAGCCGACCGATGGGCGTCGGACCCGCGGGCCATCTGTGGCGTACCGCCCGCGAAGAACGGCGACTTCGCGTTCGTGCAGCACATGGTCTCGTCGATGAACCCCGGCACTGGCCGCGTCGGAGTCGTCATGCCGCACGGCGTGCTGTTTCGCGGCGGAGCCGAGGCGAAGATCCGCCAAGGCCTGATTGAGAAGGACGTGCTGGAGGCCGTCATCGGCCTGCCGCCGAACCTGTTCTACTCGACGTCGATCCCAGCGTGCCTGCTGATTTTCCGCGACCAGAAGCCCGCCGAGCGCAAGGACAACGTCCTGTTCATCGACGGCTCTGCCCGGTCCGAAAAGGGCAAGAACCAGAACGTCATGTCCGAGGGTGACGTCAAGACGCTCGTCGACGTCTACCGCACCGGCGAGGACCCTGACGGCGAGGGCGGCGCAGAGGTTCGGCTCGTGCCGTTCGAGGAGATCGAACGGAACGGCTTCGATCTGAACATCGGCCGCTACATCAAGGTCGCCGCCGAGGAGACGGCTGACCTGGGCACCGCGCTCGTCGCCTACGCGGACGCACGCCAGCATCGCATCGACACAGAGTCCGCCATGTTCGAGCGCCTTGCCGCGGCGGGCATTGACCTGAGCGCCTTTGAGGCAGCTGATGAGTGAGTGGGAGAAGGTTCCGGCCGGGACCGTCGCGACGCAGCGGAAGGACGTTGTGAAGCTCAAGCCTGGCGTCGAGTACCGGACGATGGGCGTGCGCTGGTACGGGAAAGGCGCTTACGACCGGGGCATCGGCACGACGGAGACGATCAAAGCCAAGCGTCTGTTCCGGGCTCATGCTGGTGACTTCGTCTTCAACCGCATCGACACGCAGAACGGAGCGTTCGATGTCGTCCCAGAAGCACTTGCTGGTGCGTTGGCGACCAACGAGTTCCCCCTCTACTCAACTAATCGCGATCGGCTGTCCGAGCGCTTCCTGCTCCTCTACTTTCAACAGCAGTCAGTACTTGCACAGATCGATGCTATGCGCGCAGGCAGCGAGGGTCGTTCGCGTTGGAAAGAGGCCGATTTCGAGGCGTGGAGAATCCCGCTCCCGTCTCCGGCCGAACAGCGCCGCATCGTCGACGTCATGGCAGCGGTTGACGCGCAGATCGATGCGCTGAGTCGAGAGGCTAAAACCTCGTCCCAAGCAGCAATCGCGATAGCCGAGGACTCTTTGGCTGAATACGAGCGCGTTCCACTTGATCCCCACCTTGAGCGCATCGAGGGCGGTCGTAGCCCGATGACCACTGGAGAGCAGCCAAGTGACGGTGAACGAGGTGTACTGAAGGTAAGTGCGGTTACACCGTTCCAGTTCGTCGCTGAGGAGTCCAAGGCTCTCTCCACCGAGACCGTCATGCCAAGGGCTGCGGAGGTGCTTCCAGGTGACGTTCTCATTACCCGCGCGAACACCCCGGAGCGAGTAGGGGCAGTGTGCCGCGTACCCGGTTCGGTTCGTGAGGGTTTGTACCTGTCCGATAAGACGCTTCGCATGGTGCCAAAGGAGACTTTGGATCCGGACTACCTGGTCGTCGCAATGGCTCTGAGGTCTTCGCGTCATCACTTGAGATCGTCAGCAACGGGAACTAGCGCGTCCATGTTCAATGTGAGCCAGGCCAAGATCCGGTCAACTCTGGTCCCATTGCCGAACGCAGAGTTCCAGAAGGCGGTGGCTCGGGTCACGATGGCGTCGTTGGAGAGCGCGAGCGGCTTACAGGAGGAGCTCGTTCATCTCCGCAGCTTCCGCTCTGCCCTCCTGACCTCTCTCCTGAACCAGGAGATCGAGATCCCCGAGTCGTACGACGCTCTGCTTGAGGGGGTGACCTGACATGGGATGGACAGAGTCGTCCACCATCCAGCGTTCCCTGCTCGAGTGGGCGGAGGAAGCCGGCTGGGAGCGCATCCCGGGTGATGAGCTGCCGCGTGACTGGCACGACGTCATCATCGAGGGCTGGGCTCGCGAAGCTCTCCTCGCGCTGAACCCCGAACTTGCCGATGATCCCGAGTCTGCGGAGTTGGTGCTGCACGAGCTCAACCAGGCCGTCCTCGATGCACACAACGGTCTGGTCGCCGCGAACGAGCGGCTGACCGTGATGTTACGCGGGGACCACTCGTTCCCGACGATCGATGGCAAGCATGTGCCCCGCCGGCTGATCGACTTCGGGGGCCTCGGGAACAACCGGTTCACCGTCGCCAACGAGGTCACGATCGCAGGCGCCGTGAAGCCGCGTCGGTTCGACGTCGTCTACTACGTCAACGGGTTCCCGCTGGTCGTCGCGGAGACTAAGACCCCGGTGAAGCAGCAGGTCTCGTGGGCGAACGCCGCGAAGGATATCTACGGCACCTACGAGGAGGACTATCCGAACTTCTTCGCGACCAACGTCTTCAACATCGCCACCGAGGGCCTCGAGTTCCGCATGGCCCCGATCCGCGCCGTTCCGGATCCTGACTCGGAGATCTGGGCTCCGTGGGGATCGACCGAGGACGACCCTAAGGTTGTCACGGGGCCAGCCCGCGTCGAGCGTGCGGCGCGGCTGCTGCTGCGACCGGAGACGATCTTGCCGATCCTCAAGGACCTGGTGATGTTCCGCCACGCGCGGGACGCCTCGGAGACGGACGTCAAGCTCCTGCCGCGTTATCCGCAGTTCGAGGCGGCGCTCGGGATCCACCAGAAGGTCCTCGACGGCCGTCCCGGTGGCCTGATCTGGCACCACCAGGGCTCCGGCAAGACCGAGCTGATGGCGTTCGCCGCAGCGCGTCTGCTCCGCGATCCTGCTGTGACCGAGAGGTTCGGCAGTGCGCCGACGGTGATCGTGATCGCGGACCGCAGGGACCTGGTGCGGCAGACCGCGGAGATGTTCGAGACCGCCGGCATGCCGCGCATGAGCGTGCCCCGCAACCGCAGCGAGCTGTTCGCGCTTCTGCGCAGTGGCGAGCCGGGGGTGGTGATCACGACGGTGCACAAGTTCGCCGAGGCTGGGCACCTCAACGACCGGTCGAACATCGTCGTGCTTGTCGACGAGGCCCACCGCTCTCAGGAGGGGAAACTGGGTGACGCCTGGCGTGCCGCGGTGCCGAGCGCGAGGTTCTTCGGCGCGACCGGTACCGCGATCGAGGACAAGGACCGCTCGACCTTCAAGCTGTTCGGCGACCCGGATGACCCGGACTTCGTCATGTCCCGGTACACGCCGGAGCAGTCGATCGCCGATGGGTTTACGAAGCCGGTGATCGTCGAGGGCCGTTCCGTCAGATTCAGTCTCGACAAGGAGGCTCTCGACGAGGCGTTCGACGAACTGGCCGCCGAGGAGGATCTGGACGAGGACGAAAAGGTATTCCTGTCCGGCAAGGCCTCGCACATCGAGACGATCCTTTCCGACCCGAAGCGCGTCACCGAAGTGTGCGTCGACATCGTCGACCACTTCCTGACGTTCGTCGCGCCGCTGGGCCAGAAAGCCCAGGTCGTCGCTTACAACCGGAGCCTCGTCGTCGCCTACGCCCGAGCGATCGAGGCCGAGCTGCAGCGACGCGGTGCCGCCATCCCGGACGGGCGGATTCGGGAGGTTGGGGTGGTGATGCACGTCCCTGATTCCAAGGACACCCCGAAGGAGTACAAGAAGTACTTGCTCACGCCGGAGCAGGAGGAGGGGCTGAAGCGCCGCTTCAAGAAGGTCGACGACCCGATGTCGTTCGTCGTGGTGACGGCGAAGTGGATGACCGGCTTCAACGCGCCCATCGAGGGCGTGCTCTACCTGGACAAGCCCGCCCGGGACGCCAACCTGTTCCAGACGATCACCCGCCCGAACCGGCCGTGGAAGAATCCCGTCACGGGGCAGTGTAAGGACTACGGCCGCGTGGTCGACTACATCGGCCTGGCCAAGGCCATCGGCAACGCGATCACGGGCCCGCAGGCCAAGGGCGGTGAAGAGGACGAGCTGAACGTCACCGACGCGTCCAAGCTGGCGGGGAAGTTCGTCGCCGACCTGACGCGTCTGCTGCATCTGTTTAGCGGCATCGACACGACCGACTCGTCGTTCGAGTCTCTGGCCGAAGCGCACGAGCGGGTCCCCGAGGGGAGCTCGCAACGGACGGACTTCGTCGAAACCTACGTCGCCGTGCAGACCGTGTGGGAGTTCCTCGACCCGCATCCGATGCTGCAGCCCTTCAAGCCGCAGTACTTCTGGCTGGCGAGGGTGTACGAGTCGATCCGGCCGAAGGAGGTCTCCAAGGCGTTCCTGTGGGCTCGTCTCGGTGCGAAGACCACCGCGCTGATCCACGGCCACATGAACGACGTCGTCGTCAAGACGATGCACTCCAAGACGGTCACCCTTGACGCCGCCGGTCTGGCGCTGGTCAAGGCGATTGCCGCGCAGCTGAGGCTCCCTGATACCGATACGCCGGAAACCAAGGGTGGCAACGTCTACCAGGAGATCCTCGATTCCATCGAGGCACGTATCCGGCGCCGGATGGCTGGCGCCGAGAGTCCCGCGTACAAGTCGCTCGCGGAGCGGATCGAGAAACTGCGCACCAAGGCGATCGAGAACGTCGAAGACTCCCTCGCGTTCCTCGAGGAAGCCCTGCGGATCGCCCAGGACGTGGTCGCCGCGGACCGGGCTGCCGAGCAGGGCGACGACGAGGCTCTTGACTGGATCTCAGATCCGAAACGCGGTGCGCTCACGCAGATCGTTGAGGAGAACACCCCGCCTGGGTTGCACAAGATCGTCCCCGACATCGTCCACCGGATCGATTCCATTGTCGCCGAGGTCGCATACACCGGCTGGACCAGCAGCGACGCAGGCGACAAGCACGTGCGTCGCGAGCTGCGCTCCGCACTGAAGGATTACAGCCTTCCGGTCAAAGGCGAGCTTTTCGACCGGACGTACGAGTACGTGCGGGAAAACTACTGACTCGAAGATTGCCTGAGTGGCTGAGTGGGAGAGCCGCTCCTCCACGAGCTTGGCGGTCTTTGGGCTGGGCGCTGGGCGCGGAGCAGATGCAGACCAGCGGCTCGTGACTCAGCGCCTTTTGCGCTGCCGCCGAGCGGAAGGTGCCATAAGATCCCAGGTGAGGCACCCATTCGTGCCAGCCAATGAAGCATCTGCGCAGGTCAGAGCTTCGATGCATGCCACGCCCCCGAGTCCCGATCCCGAAGCCCCGGATCCTGACACGAATGCGACACGGATTGGTACGCTGAGGTACGCCCAGCGACGCCTGGGTACGGGAGTCCCGGCGATCCGCCCGGGGTTCTGACCAGCCAGAACGGGTTCCACCAGGGCGGACGCCGACACCCCCGGAAGTCACACCGAGAAGTACTTGCACTCCGGATGATGAAACACCAGCGCATCCGTGCTCTGCTCCGGATGCAGCTGCAGCTCGTCACTCAGCTCCACGCCCACCCGCTCGGCCCGCAGCAGCTCCATCACCTTGCGCCGGTCCTCCATGTCCGGGCACGCCGGGTACCCGAGCGACATGCGCGCCCCGCGGTACTCCAGCTTGAACATGCCCTCGACGTCGGCCGGTTCCTCGTCGGCGTACCCGAGCTCGCCGCGCACGCGCGAGTGCCAGAACTCCGCCAGCGCCTCGGTGAGCTGCACGGACAGGCCGTGCAGCTCCATGTACTCGCGGTAGTGGTTTCCCTCGAACAGTTTCGCCGTGTGCGCGGCCACCGTGTCGCCCACGGTGACGAGCTGCACGGGCAACACGTCGTACCGTCCCGTCTCCTCGACCCACGAGCGCGGCTTCACGAAGTCGGCCAGGCACAGGTGCCGGTCCCGGCGCTGCCGGGGGAAGGTGAACCGCAGGCGTTCCGTTCCGAGCGAGCCGCCGGACCCGCCGTCGGGCGCGGTCAGCCCGGCCAGGCCGGGCCCGTGGTGCGCGACGACGACGTCGTCCCCCTCGCACCACACCGGGAAGTACCCGTACACCACGGTCGGGTCGAGGATCTGCTCGGTGCGGATCCGGTCCAGCCACTCCTTCAGCCGCGGGCGGCCCTCGGTCTCCACCAGTTCCTCGTAGGAGGCGCCGTCGGCCGAACGCCCCGGCTTCAACCCCCACTGCCCCATGAACGTCGCCCGCTCGTCCAGGAACGCGGCATAGTCGGCGAGCTGCAGGCCCTTGACGATGCGTGTGCCCCAGAACGGCGGCTCGGGCACCGGGTTGTCCGTCGCGACGTCGGACCGCTCCGGCAGGTCCTCCACCGCCGTCTCGGTCACCTTGACCACGTTGTGCCGGCGGGTGCGCAGCGCCGGCAGCCCGACGTCGTCCGGCGACGCCCCGCGCGCGACCTTGACCAGCGGTTCCATGAGCCGCAGGCCCTCGAACGCGTCGCGCGCGTAGCGGACCGTGCCGTCGAACATGCCGGCGAGGTCGTCCTCGACGTACGTGCGGGTGAGCGCCGCTCCGCCGAGCAGGATCGGCCATCGCTTCGCCAGACCGCGCGAGGACAGCTCCTCCAGGTTCTCCTTCATCACCACCGTCGACTTCACCAGCAGCCCCGACATGCCGATGACGTCGGCGCCGTGTTCCTCGGCAGCCTCGATCATGGCGGAGATCGGCTGCTTGATGCCGATGTTCACCACGGTGTACCCGTTGTTGGTGAGGATGATGTCGACGAGGTTCTTGCCGATGTCGTGCACGTCGCCGCGCACGGTCGCCAGCACGATCGTGCCCTTCGACCCGGAATCGCCCTCGACCCTCTCCATGTGCGGTTCCAGCAGCGCGACGGCGGCCTTCATCACCTCGGCGCTCTGCAGCACGAACGGGAGCTGCATCTCGCCCTTGCCGAACAGCTCGCCCACCACCTTCATGCCTTCCAGCAGGTGGTCGTTGACGATGTCGAGCGCCTTCATGCCGTCCCCGAGCGCCTGCTCGACGTCGTCGTCCAAGCCCTTGCGGTTGCCGTCGATGATGCGGCGGGCCAGCCGCTCGCCGACCGGCAGGGCGGCGAGCTCCGCGGCGCGCGCGTCGCGCATGGCGGCGGTGTCGACGCCCTCGAACAGTTCCAGCAGGCGGGCCAGCGGGTCATAGGTCAGCTCCCCGGACTCGTCGTACCGGCGCCGGTCCCAGACCAGGTCGAGCGCCACCTCGCGCTGCTCGTCCGGGATGGAGGCCAGCGGCAGGATCTTCGCCGCGTGCACGATGGCGCTGTCCAGGCCCGCCTCGGTGGCCTCGTGCAGGAACACCGAGTTCAGTACCGTACGCGCGGCCGGGTTCAGCCCGAACGACACGTTCGACACGCCCAGCGTCGTGTGCACGCCGGGGTAGCGGCGCGTGATCTCGCGGATCGCCTCGATCGTCTCGATGGCGTCGCGGCGCGTCTCCTCCTGGCCGGTCGCGATGGGAAAGGTGAGGCAGTCGACGATGATGTCGTCCACGCGCATGCCCCACCGCGTCGTGAGCGTCTCGATGAGGCGGGTCGCGATCGCCACCTTGCCCTCGCACGTGCGGGCCTGCCCCTCCTCGTCGATCGTGAGCGCGACGACGGCGGCCCCGTGCTCGACGACGGCCGGCATGATGCGGGCGAAGCGTGACTCCGGCCCGTCGCCGTCCTCGAAGTTCACCGAGTTCACGACGCCGCGCCCGCCGAGCAGCTCCAGGCCCGCGCGGATCACGTCCGGCTCGGTCGAGTCGATCACCAGCGGCAGCGTCGACGCACTGGCCAGGCGCGAGACCACCTCGCGCACGTCGGCCACGCCGTCGCGCCCCACGTAGTCCACGCACACGTCCAGCAGGTGCGCGCCGTCGCGGGTCTGCGCACGGGCGATGTCGACGATGTCGTCCCACCGGGACTCCAGCATCGCCTCACGGAACGCCTTGGACCCGTTCGCGTTCGTGCGCTCGCCGATCGCCAGGTACGAGGCGTCCTGATGCAGGTCGGTGTGGGAGTAGAGGGAGGCGACGCCGTTCTCCCGCTCGGGCCGGCGGTCCGGCAGGGCGTTGCCGCGCACGACGTCGACCACCCGGCGCAGGTGCTCCGGCGTCGTGCCGCAGCAGCCGCCCACCAGGCCCAGCCCGAACTCGCGGGTGAACTGCTCGTGCGCGGCGGCCAGCTCCTCGGGCGTGAGGGGGTAGGTGGCGCCGTGGGGACCGAGCTCGGGCAGGCCCGCGTTCGGCTGGCACATCACCGGCATCTCCGCGTGCCGTGCCAGGTGGCGCAGGTGCTCGCTCATCTGGTCCGGGCCCGTCGCGCAGTTCAGGCCGATCGCGTCCACGCCCACCGCCTGCAGCGTGGTGAGCGCCGCACCGATCTCCGAACCCATGAGCATCGTGCCCGTGGTCTCCACCGTCACCGACGCGAGGATCGGGACGCGGTGCCCGACCTCGGCCATCGCCTGCCGCGACCCCGCGATCGCCGCCTTCGTCTGGAGCAGGTCCTGGCTCGTCTCGACGAGGATCGCGTCCGCGCCGCCCTCCAGGAGGCCCGCCGCCTGCTCCGCGAACGTGTCGCGCAGGTGCGCGTACGTGGTGTGGCCCAGGCTCGGCAGCTTCGTGCCCGGGCCCATCGAGCCCAGGACCCAGCGGGGATGGTCCTCGGTGGTGTGGGCGTCGGCGCGCTCACGGGCCAGGGCCGCACCGGCACGGGCCAGCTCGCGGATGCGGTCGTCGATGCCGTAGTCCGACAGGTTGGACCAGTTGGCGCCGAACGTGTTGGTCTCGACGGCGTCCACGCCCACCTCCAGGAAGGCGTCGTGGATCCCCGCGATCAGGTCCGGCCGGGTCACCGTGAGGATCTCGTTGCAGCCCTCCATGTCCTGGTAGTCCGCCAGGGTGGGGTTCGCCTGCTGGATCATCGTGCCCATCGCGCCGTCGGCCACGACCACGCGCTCGCGCATGGCGTCGAGCAGGGCGGCCGCCCGCTCGGGCATGGGCAGGACCGGGGCAGCGGAGGGAGCACTCACGAATCGCAGCGTAACCCGCGGCCGTCGGCAGGGGAGAGGCGGACCGGGGGCTGGAACCGTGGTGGTCGCACGACGGCGCCGCCGGACGTGCGGGAACCCCTGTACTCCGTCGAGCTCCCGGAAAATCCGGTGACCGACGGCGGCCGCTCCGCCTAGCGTGGACCGCATGAGTACCGCCGACGCGGTCGAACCCGCGACCACCACCAGCGCGCCCGCCGGGACCTCCGACCCGGCGCCGCCGACCCGCACGGTCGCGGAGCGGGCCGCCGCACCCGCGACCCTGCCCGCCGTCACGGCCGGCGGACTCACCTGGCGCGGCGCTCGCCGCGAGGACGCGCAGGCCGTCCTCACGATCCTGAACGAGCTCGCCGCGGCCGACAACGCCCCCTTCCGCTGGTCCCTCCCCGAGATCGAGGAACGCCTCGCCGCTCCCTACCGCGACCTCGACCGGGACTTCCTCCTCGGGTCCGACGACACCGGCACGCTCCGCGCGTTCGCCGACGTCCACACACCACCCGCCGACGAGACCGTGGCACGAGCCATCCTCCAGGGCGGCGTCCACCCCGACCGGCGCGGTGAGGGCATCGGGCGCGAACTGCTCGCCTGGCAGATCGCCCGCGGGCGGCAGAAGCTCGCGGCGTCGGCGCTCGCGGACCGGCAGGTCCCGGCCTGGCTCGCCGTGTACATGGAGGACGACGCACCCGAGACCCTGGGGCACACCTTCGAGCGGGCAGGGTTCGCCGCGCGACGGTACTACTCCGACCTGCGCCGCGACCTGTCGGAGCCGATCCCACCGGTGAGCGCCCCGCCGTCGGGCGGCACGCTGCGGCTCGTCCGGTGGACGCCCGAACTGGACGAGCCGACCCGGCTCGCACGGAACGACGCGTTCCGGGACCACTGGGGGAGCCAGCCCCAGACACGCGAGACCTGGGCGGAGGACCGCACGGCGTTCATGCCGGCCTGGACGTACGTCGTCGTCGACGACGCACCGGACGTCGCCGCGCTGCTCGCCTCCCCGGACACCGACGACGAGACCGCGGCCGCCCTGCGGGCGGGGGAGCCGCTGGTCGTGGCCTACCAGATCGCCTCGAAGTACGTCGAGGACTTCGAGGTGCGCGGCTTCACGTTCGGGTACTCCGACAACGTCGGCGTGCGCCGTGCCTACCGGGGGCGCGGTCTCGCGCCGACGGTGATGGCGGCCGGGATGCGAGCGATGGCCGACGACGGCATGCGGTACGCCGTCCTCGACGTCGATACCGAGAACCCGTCGGGAGCGGTCGGCCTGTACGCCACGCTCGGCTACGAGAAGCAGGGCGGCTCACGGATGCTCGCCATCGACCTCTGACCGGCGGGCACCCACGAGCCGCACCCGCTCACAACCGCCGCAGGAGCGGCAGGACGTCCTCGCCGAACTGGGTCAGGAAGCGCCGCTGGTCGTGGCCCGGTCCGTGGACCATCAGGTGGTTGAGGCCCGCGTCGAGATACGGCTTGATCATCTCCACCGCCTCCTCTGGTTCGGACGCGACGATCCAGCGCTTCGCGATCTGCTCGATCGGCAGCTCGTCGGCCAGCCGTTCCATCTCCTGCGCCGAGGTGACGCTGTGCTTCTGCTCCGGGGTGAGCGAGAGCGGCGCCCAGAACCGCGTGTTCTCGCGCGCCGCGACCGGGTCCCGGTCGTAGGAGATCTTCAGCTCCAGCACCTTGTCGATGCCGGCCACGTCGCGCTCCGCCTTCGCGGCCCCCTCGGCCACCCCGGGCAGGAGCTTCTCGGTGTACAGGTCCATGCCCTTGCCGGACGTGCAGATGAAGCCGTCGCCCGCACGGCCCGCGTACCGGGCGACCATCGGACCCCCGGCCGCGACGTACACCGGGACCGGCCGCTCCGGCCGGTCGTAGATCGTCGCGCCCACCAGCGTGTAGTAGTCGCCGTCGTGGTCCACCGACTCCTCGGTCCACAGCCGCCGCATCAGCGCGACGGCCTCCCGCAGCCGTGCGAACCGCTCCTTGAACTCCGGCCACTCGCGCCCGCTCACCGCGATCTCGTTCAGCGCCTCGCCCGAGCCCACACCCAGCACGACGCGCCCCTCGGTGAGCAGCGCCAGCGTCGCGAACGTCTGCGCGACCACCGCCGGGTTGTACCGGAACGTGGGAGTCATCACGCTCGTGCCGAGCGTGATCCGTTCCGTCCGCTCGCCCGCCGCGCCCAGCCACGCCAGGGCCGACGGCGCATGCCCCCCGTTGACGCGCCAGGGCAGGAAGTGGTCCGAGATCCATGCGCTGTCCAGTCCGGCCTCTTCGGCGAGAACCGTGAAATCCACCAGGTCCCGGGGACCGAACTGCTCTGCGGATGCCTTGTAGCCGATCTTGAGAGTCACATCCGCGACCTTACGCCCCGAGGCCGACATCGACACTGAGACCACGGTCACCCTCGCGGCGCGTGCTCCGGGCCGCCACGGCCCCCGGCGTCGTGACCTGCGACGACACCGAGCATGTACGGCCTGCTCGACCGGGGCGACGGTGCCTGCGGGACATCGGCGCACCGTACGCTCGGTCCGTGACCACCACGCTGCCCGACCGCCCCACACACGTCCTTCTGGACCTGGACGGAACCCTCACCGACTCGGCTCCCGGCATCATGGCCTGCCTGCGTACCGCCTTCACGGAGACCGGGATCCCGGTGCCGGACGACGCCCGCCTGCGCCGGTTCGTCGGCCCGCCCCTCGGGCTCTCCCTCGCCCGCCTCGGACTCACCCACGACCAGGCCGAGGCCGTCGTCACCGTCTACCGGCGCGAGCTCGAGGCCGGCGGCATGTACGACAACGCCGTGTTCGACGGCGTCCCCGGCCTTCTCGCCGCCCTGCGCGCCGCCGGGACGACGCTCGTCGTGGCCACCGCCAAGCCGCAGCCGCTGGCCCGCCCGATCGTCGAGCACTTCGGCCTGCACCGGTACCTGTCCGCGGGCCTCGACTCCGTGTTCGGGCCGGCCATGGAGGGCGCGGGGGAGCACACCGGGAAGGAGAAGGTCGTGGCCCGGGCGCTCGCCGCGTCCGGCGGCGACCAGGCCGGCGCCGCCGCGGTCATGGTCGGTGACCGGGAGCACGACGTGCACGCCGCCGCCGCGAACGGGATCCCCGCCATCGGCGTGGCCTGGGGCTACGGCGAACCCGGCGAGCTCGAGGAAGCGGGCGTGGCGGCCGTCGCCGGCACGCCCGAGGAGCTGCGCGGGCTCCTGCTGGGCTGAGTCCGGCGGTGCTCAGCCGTGGTAGCGGGCCATCCAGGCATCGGGCTCGTCCACGGACTTCCAGCCGAGGTCCTCGTAGAGGGCGCGGCCCTCGCCGGAGGCACGGAGCAGGGTGCGCGCCACCCCGAGCCGGTCCAGTTCGGCGGTGATCCCCTCGGCGAGGAGACGGGCGAGTCCGCGACGGCGGTGGGCGGGATCCACCACGACGTCGGCGAGCCAGGCGAAGGTCGCGCCGTCCGTCACGACGCGGGCGTAGGCGACGAGCGTGCCGGCGTCCCGCGCGTACACGCCGTAGTTGCGCGATCCGGCGATCGCGGCGTCCTGCACCTCGCGCGACCGGCCGGCAGCCCAGTAGGCGTGCTCGGTCAGCAGCGCGTGGACGCGGGCCGGATCGATCCGCCCCGCGTCCGCGGAGAACTCGTACTGCGACTCGTCGGTGACCATGCCCGGCAGTCAATCACGTGCCGGGGATGCGGGCGAGGAAGTACCCGGACGACGGACGGGCGGGGACCGCGTCCGTCAGCCGACCACCGTGACCGGGGTCTCCATGGGCGTGCCCGAGCCGTCGCGGCGCTCGTCGACCTCCGGGAGGTCCACCGGCTGCCCGCCCGCGCCGAGAGCCCGCGGCGGAGCCGCACCGACCCAGGCCAGGACCAGGCCGTCGAACCCCTTCAGGAACCGCTGCGAGCGGACACCGCCGGTGGCGCGCCCCTTGCCCGGGTAGAGCTCGAACGGCGTCACCTTGCCCATTCCGGCCTCCACGCCCGGCAGCGCGCCCGCCGCACCCGCGATCGTCACGACCGACGCCGAGGTCCCGGCCCGGACCGCGCCGAAGAACACGACCTTCTGGTCGGCGGCGAGCTTGATGCCCGCGACACCGCCGCCCGACCTGCCCTGTGGCCGCACCACGGAGGCCGGGAAGTGCAGCAGCGAGGAGTCCGAGGAGACGAACACCAGCTCGTCGTCGTCCGTCACCAGCGCGGTGCCGACCACCTCGTCGCCGTCCTTGAGCCCGATGACCGTCCAGTCGTCGCCGTTCTTCGGTACGTCGGTGCTCGTCACGCGCTTCACCACGCCCGCGGCGGTGCCGAGCGCGAGGGTGGGGGCGCCCTCCGCGAGGGAGAGCAGCCCCAGGACCGTCTCGTCCGGGGCGAGATCCACGAGTTCGGACAGCGGCAGCCCGCCGGACAACGACGGCGCACCTTCCGTGGGGGGCAGGGTCGGCAGCTCGACCACGGGAACGCGCAGCGCACGACCACGCGACGTGACCAGCGCGATGTCGCCGCGCGTGGTGGCGGCGCAGTCGGCGCGCAGCGCGTCGTGGGCGGCGCGGTTGCCCTCGCGTGACACGGGGGCGTCGTCGGTCAGCCGGGCCAGCAGGCCCGTCGCGGACAGCACCACCCGGGTGGGGGAGTCGGCGATCTCCAGGTTCAGGTCGTCCAGCGCGCCCTTCTTGCCGCGTGCCGCCGGGGCGGCCGAGCCGACGCTGCCGCCCTCGGCGTCGAGCAGGATCGTGCGACGCGGCGTGCCGTACGTCTTGGCGACCTCGCCCATCTCCTTCGACACGAGCCGGTGCAGCACCTTCTCGGAGCCGAGGATCTCCTCCAGCTTCGCGATCTCCAGCCGCAGCTCCTCCTGCTCCTTCTCCAGCTCGATCCGCGAGAACTTGGTCAGGCGGCGCAGCTGGAGGTCGAGGATGTAGGCCGCCTGCGCCTCCGAGAGGTCGAACACGCTCATCAGACGCTCCCGCGCCACGGCGGCGTCGTCCGACGAGCGGATGACCTGGATCACCTCGTCGATGTCGAGGATCGCGACGAGCAGGCCCTCGACCAGGTGCAGCCGCTCCTGGCGCTTCGTCAGGCGGAACTGCGACCGCCGCCGGACGACGTCCACGCGATGGTTCACCCACACGCGCAACAGGTCCAGCAGCCCGAGCGTGCGCGGCTGCCCGTCCACGAGCGAGACGTTGTTGATGCCGAACGTGTCCTCGAGCGGCGTGGTGCGGTAGAGCTGCTCCAGGACGGCCTCGGGGTCGAAGCCCGCCTTCACCTCGACGACCAGCCGCATACCGTGCGTCCGGTCGGTGAGGTCCTGCACGGCGGTGACGCCCTGGATCTTCTTGGCCTTGACGCCGTCGGCGATCTTCTCGATCACCTTCTCCGGCCCCACGGCGTAGGGCAGTTCGGTCACCACGATGCCGCGCCGCCGCGGCGTCACGTTCTCGATGCGCGCGGTCGCTCGCGTGCGGAACGTGCCCCGGCCCGTGCGGTAGGCGTCGCGGATGCCCTCGAGCCCGACGATCTTGCCGCCGCTCGGCAGGTCCGGCCCCGGCACGAACCGCTGCACGTCCTCGAGCGTGGCGTCCGGGTTCTTCAGCAGGTGCTGTGCGGCGGCGACGACCTCGACGAGGTTGTGCGGCGGCATGTTCGTCGCCATGCCGACCGCGATCCCGGACGCACCGTTGACCAGCAGGTTCGGGATCGCCGACGGCAGCACCTCGGGCTGGGTGAGCTTGTTGTCGTAGTTCGGTACGAAGTCGACGACGTCCTCGTCCAGGTCCGCCGTCATCGCCGTGGCCGACGCCGCGGGCCGGGCCTCCGTGTACCGGGGGGCCGCGGGGCCGTCGTCGAGCGAGCCGAAGTTGCCGTGACCGTCCACCAGCGGCAGCCGCAGCGAGAAGTCCTGCGCGAGCCGCACGAGGGCCTCGTAGATGGCCGTGTCGCCGTGGGGGTGCAGCTTCCCCATGACCTCGCCGACCACGCGGGACGACTTCACGTGGGCGCGGTCGGGGCGCAGCCCCATGTCCGCCATCATGTAGAGGATGCGGCGCTGCACCGGCTTGAGGCCGTCGCGCGCGTCCGGCAGGGCGCGGCTGTAGATCACGGAGTACGCGTACTCGAGGAACGAGGACTCCATCTCCGCCGAGACGTCGATGTCGACGATCGTCTCGTGGATCTCGCTCTCGTCGAGCGGGGCGGACGACGGCTTACGGGCCATTCTTCTTCGGGCTCCTGCGGACTGGTGGGGTCGGGGACGTCGTGGCAGCCCGTGCGGGCGGCTCGGTGACAGGGCCAAACCTACATGGGCTCACCGACACTCCCGCGTATCGACACCGGAGTGATCCCGTGCGAGCGCACCCGGAGGACCGCCAGGTGTGGTTAGCCTTGCCGTGTGAGCGACGACGCCGTAGGCGCGGAGGGGAGCCAGGTCCCGTACCCGGTGGAGTGGGAGGCCGACGTCGTGCTCCGCGACGGAAGCACCACCCACCTGCGCCCCATCCGTCCGGACGACGCGGACGCCCTGCAGCGCTTCCACATGGCCCAGTCCGAGCGCTCGGTCTACCTCCGCTTCTTCGCGGCGCTGAACCGCATCCCGGAGCGGATGCTGCGGCAGTTCGTCACGGTGGACCACACCGACCGCGTCGCACTGGTCGCCGTCCGCCCGGCGAGCGAGTTGTCCGACGGCGAGGAGATCCTGGGCGTCGCACGGTTCGACGTCGTTCCCGGTCCGGGGCCCCGGACCGCCGAGGTCGCGTTCAACATCGCCGACTCCGTGCAGGGCCGCGGTCTCGGATCCGTCCTCCTGGAGCACGTCGCGGACGCCGCCCGCGAGCGGGGCGTCCGTCGCTTCGTCGCCGAGGTGCTGCCCCAGAACCGCGCCATGCTCGGCGTGTTCCGCGAGGCGGGCTACGCCGTCGAGCAGCATCTCGACGACGGCTTCGTGCACGTCGGTATCGGCCTCGACCCCACCGACCGCTCACGTGAGGTCATGGCCGACCGGGAGCACCGGGCCGAGGCCGTGTCGATGGCCGGCCTGCTCGGTGCCCGCCGTGTCCTGCTCGTCGGGCCCGCCCGCATCGGGGACGACGACGGTGAGGCGGACCCGCACCACTCCCTGGAGGCCCTGCAGGCGGCCCGGGTCGTCGCGTCGCACCGCACGGATCCCGGAGACACCGTACTGACCGTGCTGGGAGTGGCGGGGGAGACGGCCGGGCCGGGCGAGCCCGCGGCGGCGGCCGGGTCCGCGCCGGAGGCCCCGCCCACACCGGCCGTGTCGTCGCCGGCCGTCGTTCCCGCGGCGTCCTGGGACGATGTCGGCGACATCGATCTCCTGCTCGTGGCCGCCCCGCCCGACCGGGCGACCGAGGCGGTGCGGCGTGCGGCCGTCCGGGGCGCCCGAGGCGTCGTCGTGCTCTCGGCGGGGTACGCGGAGACCGGGCCGGAAGGGCTGGCCCGCCAGCGCGAGCTGCTGCGGGTGGCGCACGGGGCGGGGATGCGGGTCGTGGGACCGGCGTCGTACGGACTCGTCACGAACGCGCCCGGCGCCCGCCTGCGGGCGTCGCTGGCGGAGCACGCCCCGCCCGACGGGGTGGTGGGACTCTTCTGCCAGTCGGCCCCGGCCGCGGTCACGCTCGCGAAGACGGTCGTGCGCCGTGGTCTCGGCGTCTCGGCGCTGGTGTCGGCGGGACACCGGGCGGACGTCTCGGGCAACGACCTGATGCAGTACTGGCAGGACGACCCCACCACGGGCGTCGTCTGCCTCTACCTGGAGACGCTCGGCAACCCGCGCAAGTTCTCGCGTGTCGCGCGCCGGCTCGCCGCGCGCAAGCCGGTGGTCGTGGTGGTCGCGGGGCGGTCCGGGCACGTGGTGCCGCCGGGGCACGTGGTGCGGAGCACGCGGGCGCCGCGCCGGATGCTCGACGAGGTGCTGACCCAGTCGGGCGTGATCCGGGCCGAGAACACCCACCAGCTCATGGACGTCGCGCAGGTCGCGGCGCATCAGCCGCTCCCGCGCGGGAGGCGCGTGGGCATCCTCGCGGGGTCGCCCACCCTGCTCACGCTGGTGTCCGAAGCGTGCGGGGCCGCGGGCCTGGACGTCCGCGAGGCGGTCGCGCTCCGGCCCGGCGCGTCCGACGAGGACGTCGCGCGTGCCGTCGAGACGCTGTACGCGCCCGATGCCTGTGACGCCGTCGTCGTCGTGGACGTCCCGGTCGTCGTCCCGCGGTCCGACGGGATCGCGCGCGCCGTCGCGGCCGCGGCGGCCCGGACCGGCCGCACCACGGTGGCCAGCATGCTCGGGCTGCACGGTATGCCGGAGGTGCTCCGCGCGCCGTACCCGGCCGCGGACGCCGTCGCCTCCGCTCCGGACGAGAACCCGGACCCGCGGCACGCTCCGTCCGGCACGTCGCTCACCGGCGACGGCGTACGGGTCCCGGCGTTCTCCACCCCCGAGGACGCGGTCTGGGCGCTGGGCGCCGTCGTCCGCTACGCCCGCTGGCGGGAGCAGGACCACGGGGCACCGGTGCGTCCGGAGGGCGTCGACCGTGCCCGCGCGCGCGAGCTGGTGGAGGCCGCGCTCGCCGGCAGCGGGCAGGAGATGCCGCTCGACGACGGCCGCGCCGCGGAGCTGCTCGCCTGCTACGGGATCCGGGTGTGGACGGCGCGCACGGTCCGTTCCGCGGACGAGGCGGTGGACGCCGCGCGCGAGATCGGCTGGCCGGTGGCCCTCAAGATCGCGACGCCGGCGCTGCGCCATCGCGCGGACCTGGGCGGGGTGAAGCTCGACATCGCGGAGGAGTCGGAGCTGCGTGCCGACGCGGCGCGGATGCAGGCCGCGGCCGGCTCCCTGGTGCCCGCCGTCGACCCGGCGCTCGAGGTCCAGGCCATGGCCCCGCCCGGTGTGGCGTGCGTGATCCGGAGCCGGGAGGACGACCTGTTCGGGCCGGTGGTGTCGTTCGGGCTCGCGGGAGACGCGACCGACCTGCTCGACGACGTCTCGCACGGGGTGCCGCCGCTGACCGACGTGGACGTGGCCCGGATGGTGCGGGGTGTGCGCACGGCGCCACGGCTGTTCGGCTACCAGGGCGCCCCGACGGCGGACGTGGCCGCGCTCGAGGACGTGCTGTCGAGGGTGTCGGTCATGGCGGACGACCTCCCCGAACTCGCGTCGCTGGAGCTCTACCCGGTGACGGTGGCCGAGCACGGCGCGTCCGTCCTGCACGCCACGGTCCGCCTGCGCCCGGCCGGCCGCCGCACCGACCCGCTGCGCCGGTCCCTTCCGGAGTAGGCGCAGCTCCGTGGCGGACGGGTCTCCGGTCGAGCGCCAGGAGACCGTGAGCGTCTGGTCCCCGGCCGCGGCCACGCCCGCAGCGAGCCGCTACGCCCAGAGCGACTCGTCCGCCGTGCTGCGGCGCCGGGCCGTGGCCGCCGTCATGCGGCGCATGTGGTGACGGCGGCAGAGCACCTCGTAGGCCACGGCCGCCGCGCCGGCGGTCGCCGCGCCGGTGCCGTCGTTCCCGCCGTCGTTCCCGTCGTCCGCCGTGTCACCGATGACGACCTGGTCGCCCTCGGTCACCATGACGCCGTCGACCGTGCGGGCGTTGTGCGTGGCCCGTGCGCCGCACCAGCACAGGGCCTGCACCTGGAGCACCTCGATCCGGTCGGCCAGCTCGAACAGCCGTGCCGACCCGGGGAACAGGCGGGTGCGGAAGTCGGTCGTGATGCCGAACGCGAAGACGTCGATCTCGGTCTCGTCGACGAGGCGCGCGAGCTGCTCGACCTGCCGTGGAGAGTAGAACTGCGCCTCGTCGCAGACGAGGTGGTCGACGGCACGGCCCGCGTGCCGCTCGGCGCGCACCTCGGCCCAGAAGTCGGTGCCGTCGAGCACCTCGCGGGCGTTCACCTCCAGTCCGAGACGGCTGGACAGCCGTGCCGTCCCCGCGCGGTCCCCGCGCGTGAAGATCAGGCCGCGCCGGCCGCGTGCGGTGTAGTTGTGGTCGGTCTGCAGCGCCAGGGTGGACTTGCCGGAGTCCATGGTGCCGGTGAAGAAGACGAGCTCGGCCACGATGCTCCTCGCGGGGTTCGGGTCAGGCCACCGCGACCAGCAGCGGCACGTGCATCTCGTACGGGGTGAGCGAACCGTGCACACCGGGCATGGCGCGGGCGTCGGCGGAGTGCAGCCGGGAGTCGACCACGGTCGCGGCACCCGAGCCGTCCTCACCTCCAGTCGTGGCGACGACGACGTCGCCGATGATCCGGCGGACGTGCTCCGGGACGTCCGACCCGGGACCTGCCGCCGGACCGAACCAGCCTTGGCGCACGGCGTCGTCGCGCAGCCGGACGACGGCGTCCTCGCCGAGCCGGTCGGTCCAGCGCGCGGCGACGTCGGCCGGTTCCACGCCGTCCCGGGTGTAGACGTGCAGGGCCCGGGGCTCGCCACCGAGCAGCGCGACGCCCTCTGACAGCGCCGCGTCGGCCGCGACGTCGTGCTGCCGCGACGGAGTCGTGGCGACCTGGCCGTGGTCCGCCGTGACCAGCACGAGCGTGCCACGCGGCACGCTGCGCAGCAGGCGGCGCAGCTCGCGGTCGGTGTCCTCCAGGGCGTCCCCCCATTGGGACGACGCCCAGCCGTGTTTGTGGCCCGCCTTGTCCACCGCGGCCTGGTACAGGTAGACGAGCCGGTTGTCCGCACCGTCCCGCGCACGCAGTGCCGCGACGGTGGCGTCGACGGCGTCGGCGAACCGGTTGCCGGTCACCACGTACCGGGGCCCGCGCAGCGCCGCGGACGTCATGCCGGAGTTGTCGTACTTCTGAGGTCCGGGCGCGCTCACGTCGACCCCGCGCGCCGCGAGGGACTCCAGCACCGTGGGCTCTCGCTGCAGGTCCTGCGGGGCGACGGTGAGCGGCTGCGACATCCGCGGCCCCCGACGGTACGGGTCGGACTGCTCCTGCCAGGCCACGAGCGTGGCGAGCCCGCCGGTGGCCGGGTTCCGCTGCGTGTATCCGAGCAGCCCCGTGCGGGCGGGGCCGGTCCCCGTGCCGAGGGTCGCCAGTGCCGCGGCCGTCGTGCTGGGGAAGCTGGACGTGAGCGTGCGGGCGTCGGGCAGCAGCCCGCGCATCGTGGGGGCGTGCCCGCCACGGTCGGAGAGGTTGTGCGTGCCCAGGCCGTCGACGACGACGACGACGCAGCGGGTGGCCGCGCCGAACCCCCCTGCCAGGCGCCCGGCCGCGGTGCGCGCGTCGATGCCGGTGGCGGTGGTGAGTTCGTGCCCGAGCGCTCCGGCCGCCGCGGGCAGCACAGCGGCCAGACCGTCGAGGCCGTACGACGGCGCGACCAGACCTGCGGGCAGATCGGCGGCTCGGGCGCCGGTACCGTCACCCGGCAGGCCGTCCGGGCGGGCGCCGGCCCCGTCGGCCGGGTGATCGTCCGGGCCGGCCGACGGGTCGTCCGGGAGCGGCCGCCCGGACGTGTCCGTGCGCGGCCTCACGCCGCGGTGGCCCGGGAGAGCGCCTCGGCGAACTCGGTCGCGGCGCGGACGGCGTCGTTGCCCTCGGCCGCCGAGGACACCCGCACCACGACGTCGTCGGGCAGCGACTGCCCGGTCAGCCCGTGGTCCGCCGTGCAGTTCGGGTCGGTGCACGTGGCCGGCTCGAGATCGATGCGGTGCGCGCCGCCCCAGCCGATGGCGAGGTTCAGTTCCAGCCGGGACGCGCCGTTCGGGTGCTTCTCGGGTTCCCCGATGATGTGGGTCAGGCCCACGGAGCGGACCTCCTTCAGCGGGACGGCCTCCGTCGTCGCCGCGGCCTGACCCGGGCGGCCGTCGTCCTCGTCGGCGGGCTGGTCGTCGACATGCGCGGTGATCAGGCGCGTGGGCGTCAGGACGAGGACCGTCAGGTGCCGGCGCACCTCGGAGTCGAACGTGGTCTCCGCCTGCACCAGGTGCGCCACCACGTCTTCACCGGCGAGCGCGACCTCCAGCAGGTCGGAGACGAGCTGCGGGTAGTAACCGGCACGGTGCAGGCGGGTGTTCAGCGTCTTGCGCATCTCGGCGGCGGGGGCGGTAGGCACCGGGTGATTGTCCCACCGACCGGGACATGAGGGCCAGTTCGTGCTCATCACCTGTGGATTGCTGCCGGTGAACGGGCGAGGACGGCCGACGCCGGCCCGGGTTCCGGCCGCTCAGCCCTCAGGGCGCGAGCCGAAGACGATCTCGTCCCAGCTCGGTACCTGCGCGCGGCCGCGGCGTGCCGAACGACGCCGCGCGGACTGCTTCGCCTTGTCGCCGCTTGTGCCGTCCGCGGGCTGCGACCCGTCACCCGCCCCGTCGCCGGCCGGTGCGCGACCCCGGACCCCGGGTTCCGGCCCGCCCGTCCTCCCGTCACCGCCGGAGGGCGGGGGCGGGGCCGGCCGGGCGGTCGCCGGCCGCAGCGCCTTGGGCACGGCGCCGGTGAGCGGCCCGCCGGTGCGGAGTGCCGCGGTGCGGGGCCGTCGCTCCTCGTCCTTGTCGGGACCGGGGATCTCCCACTGGCTCGGCCCGTCCCACTCCAGCCGCCCGTCCGGCGGCGTGGACCCGGGGGCGGACTCCTCCGGTGGCTGTTCGGTGCTGTGCTTGCCCCGCCGGGAGCCGAGGTCGACGACGGCGGCCGGGGCGGGCTGCTCCTCGTCGGGCCCGTTCCCCGCCCCGGGACGCCCTGCGGGCCCGTTCGCGGACCCGTCCTCCGTCACGGCGTGGGTTCCTGTCCCGTGCGTACCCGGGGTGCCCGGGCGGGAGTGCTCGGTTCCCGGCCGCGGCGTCCCGGCCCCCGGCGTGGCCGGGTCGAGGCGGCGCCGCCGGGGCGACAGGTCGTCGAGGTCCAGTTCCCCGGCATCGATGTCGGCGGGTTCGGGGCCGCGCTGAGGGCGCTGCCCCCGGCGTTCGGACAGGCCGTCGAGCAGCAGGTCGGTCTCGTCGTCGACGACGGTGGCCCGCCCGTAGCCACGCGTGGGCGGCAGCGTCGTGACGGTCCGCGAGACGGGGCCGCCGTCGTCCTCCGGCAGCGCGAGCCAGCGGGCCTCGTCGTCGAGTGCGATCACGGCACCCCCGCGGGGGTCGAAGGACCAGCGCGCCACCCGCTCGCCGGCGTCGACCGTGAACGTCAGCGTGACGACCCACGGCGCGATGCCTTCGCGGGTCGCCGTCCACACGATGGTGGCGGGGTCGCTGCCACGCTCCCGCAGGCGCTTGTCGGCGAGGTCGCCGATGGTCGCCGTGCCACCGTCCTCGGACATCACGGCCTTCGCGCGGACACGCCCGACGGCGTGCTCGCGTTCGGAGATGACCGGGTACTCGAACCGGCGGATCTGCTCGGCGGGCATCCCCGACTCGGCGGCGAGGCCGTCGGCCGTCGCGCCCGCGCGCAGCCGCGCCTGGATGTCCCGCGGCCGCATGGCGAGTTCCTCGTCGGCGCGGATCGACTCCATCCGCGGGCGGTCACCACGCACGGCGGCGCGGAGGGCGTCCGTGATGGGCAGCGTGTGCTCGGCGCCGTCAGGACCGATGACGACCAGGCGGTCACCGTCCTCGTGCAGCCGTACGAGCTCGAGCTCGTCCATCGTCTTTACCTCCGCATGGGCTCGCGTGCACCTGCGAGACTGCCATCATCCACGCGATACGACCAACAGGCGCGCCGGGAATCCGGCACCGACGGCGGTTCGGCGCCCGGAGCGCGCGGGGGACCGGCTCTTCCAGGTGACGGTCATTCGCTGGACGATTGACCAGGTTCGCGATGTCATACCACGGTTCCTCTGGTCTTGCCGGGTGAACACCGGAACCTCCGTGCACGACAATTCCGGCAGGATGGCAAGCGTGAGCGAAAACTCTCTTCCCCCCGTTCCCGCCGGCGCTGATATCGATATCGCGAGTCTTCGCGCCCTGGCGGAGCGTCTCGCCACCACCGCGGGAGCGCTCGTCCGCGACGGCAGACCGGCGACGGTCGAGGTCGCCGCGACGAAGTCGACGGGCACCGATCCGGTCACCGAGATGGACAGGGCCTCGGAGGACCTGCTGCGCGGGATCCTCGCCGAGGAGCGGCCCGACGACGCCATCCTGGGCGAGGAGGGCGACGACGTGGCCGGCACGAGCGGGCTCACCTGGGTCGTCGACCCGATCGACGGCACGGTCAACTACCTCTACGGGGTCGCGGGCTGGGCGGTGTCGGTCGCCGTCGTCGCCGGGCCGCCGGATCCGGCCGCGTGGACGATCCTGGCCGGTGCCGTGCACTCCGTGCCGCAGGACACGACGTGGTCGGCGGGCCTCGGCCAGGGCGCGACCCGCGACGGCGAGCCGATCGGTGTGTCCCGGCCCGCATCGCTGGGGGAGTGCCTGGTGGGCACGGGTTTCGGGTACGACGCCGACCGCCGGGCGGCCCAGGCGGTGGTGCTGACCCACGTGCTGCCGCAGGTTCGTGACATCCGGCGGCTCGGATCGGCCGCGATCGACCTGTGCCTGCTGGCCCAGGGCTCGATCGACCTCTACTACGAGCGCGGCCTGAACCCGTGGGACATGGCCGCCGGCGCGCTCGTGGCGACCGAGGCCGGGGCCGTGATGACCGGGTTGCGAGGGCGTGTGGCCACTGGTGACATGGTGGTGGCCGGCGGCGCCGACTTCGTCGCTCCCCTGGCGAAGATCCTCGAGGCGGCCAACGCCGACGAGGGTTAGGGACGAAGGTTAGAAAGGGCTTTCCGATCGCGCGGCCGAGCCCGCCGGAGCGCGGGCGACGGGGAGGGGTGTGCGCGCTATCGCGTCGCAACCGTGTCACGTCGTGAAACGGCTGCGACGAAATCCTGTTCACCGGGCGGGGATCGGGGAGGTCGCAGCCCAGGTCAGTGCCACTGTCGGCGCAGGTCATCCACGACGTGACGCGGTTAACACCGATACGTGTCGCGCAGCGCGAAAAAATCGTGCAGAATCCGTTCGCCCGTCCGGGAACAAAACCCGGCCGCCACGCATTATCAGCTCAGCCCCCACCCACGGAAGACCCACGGAGACACACATGGCCACTGATTACGACGCACCTCGCAAGACCGACGAGGACGTCGAGCAGGACTCGATCCAGGAGCTGCAGGCTCGTCGCCAGGACAAGTCGTCCGGCGTCGTGGACGAGGACGAGACCGAGGCGGCAGAAGGATTCGAGCTTCCGGGCGCGGATCTCTCCGGTGAGGAACTCGCCGTCCGGGTGCTGCCGCGCCAGGCCGATGAATTCACCTGCTCGAGCTGTTTCCTCGTGCACCACCGCAGCCAGCTCGCGGCCGAGAACGGCGGCCAGCCGATCTGCACGGAGTGCGCCGCTGCCTGACCCAGCGCGCGACGCGAGCAATCCTCGCGAGTTTTCGACACCAGGCTGTCACGGCATCGTGGCAGCCTTTGTCGTGCTCTGTTCTCCTGGCTTTCCGGTCCCGGCCTTTCCCGGGCCCGCCGGGCGCGACCCGCGCTACGAGGCGGGCGTGCCGGAGAGGACCGCTACCAGCGTGCGCGGGTCGCGGGTGGAGACGAGCCAGTAGGGGGTCGGGTCGTGGGGGTCCTCGACGGGGATGCGGACGCCCGTGCGGGCCCACGCCCGGAGGCAGACGTAGGCGCGGGCGTCGAGGCCCGGGCCGAGCTCCCAGCGCATGGCGGTCGCGTCGAGCGCGGCCGGGTCCCCGAGCCGGGACAGCGGGATGCTGGCCCGGCCGGCCTGCAGCACGCCGGCGCTCACCCGTACCACGGGCGACGTGGTCGCCAGCGCGATCGCGGCGATGGCGCCGACCAGGATCGCCGTCGCGACCCCCAGCGGAGGGTTGAACGGCCACGGCACGATCCCCGCGATCACACCCAGTCCCGCGGTGCCCAGCCAACCGCCCGGGCCGGGCAGCAGGCGCTCGTGGAACTCGGGGGTGGCGCGGGAGGTCATGGAGGACATCATCCCGTACCCTCGCAGCGTGCCTCACGACGACACCAACGACCCGGGCAGCACCGTGGACGTGCTCATCCAGCTGCTCGACCCCAACGTCCCCGTTCCCGCCTACGCCCACCCGGGCGACGCCGGCGCCGATCTCGTGACCACGCAGGACATCGAGCTGCCGCCCGGCGGTCGTGCGATGGTCCCCACCGGGGTGGCCGTCGCGCTGCCCGACGGCTACGCCGCGTTCGTGCACCCCCGGTCCGGCCTGGCGGCCAGGCACGGAGTGACGCTCGTCAACGCACCCGGTACGGTCGACGCGGGCTATCGCGGCGAGATCAAGGTGACCCTGCTCAACACCGACCTGCACGAACCGGTGAAGCTCATGCGCGGGGACCGTGTGGCACAGCTCGTGATCCAGAAGGTGGAGCGGGCCCGGTTCCTGCCCGCCGAGACCCTGCCGGGCAGTGCGCGGGGCGCGGGCGGTTTCGGCTCCAGCGGCGGGTGGGCCGCGGCGCGTTCCTGATACGAGCACCGGCAGGCCCGTACCTGTACCTGGCGCTCGGCGAGCGGGACTAAAGTAGAGCGTTGGGCGCGAAGCCCGCGCCCATCCGAGAGGAGATGGTGGCCAAGTGGGTCTGTTCCGACGAGGAGCGAAGGCGGCGACGCCCGAACCGGAGCCGGAGGCTCCGCAGCGTCAGGCCTCGCCGGCTCCGGCGCAAGGCCCGTTCGACCGTTCCGACGTGGACAAGCCCGGTCCGCGCGTCGATCTCGGCGCGATCTGGCTCCCGGTCCTTCCTGGTCTCGAGCTCCGCATGGAGATCGAGAAGAAGACGCAGAAGGTCACCGGTGTCACCGCCGCGCTCGGCGGCTCGAGCCTCCAGCTGCAGGCGTTCGCTGCCCCGAAGTCCTCCGGGATCTGGGACGAGATCCGCGCGGAGATCGCCGACTCCGTGGCTCGCCAGGGCGGCTCGGTCGACGACGTCCCCGGAGTGTTCGGACGGGAACTGCTCGTGCACATGCCGGCCACGGCACCGGACGGCTCACCGCGCACCCGGCCGGCGCGGTTCATCGGCGTGGACGGCCCGCGCTGGTTCGTGCGTGGCGTCCTCGCGGGCAAGGCGGCACTCGACAAGGAGGCGGCGCGCCCCCTGGAGTCGGTGTTCGCCAACGTCGTGGTCGTGCGGGACGAGAGCCCGCGCCCTCCGCGTGATCTGCTCACGCTCACGCTGCCGCGGCAGAAGAGCGCCGCCGCGGAGTCCACCACGACCGCCGAGGGTGGCGCCGCTGCCCGGCCGCAGGCCACGGACTTCAACCCCCTGCGCCGCGGCCCCGAGATCACCCAGATCGGCTGAGCGAGGCGCCATGGGGCTGCGATCCGCGTTGGCCGGGGTTCTCGCCTCCAACGACGAGCGCGAGGCGGTCAACGAGCGCGCCGCGGCGGCCCGCAGCGCGGGCTGTACCGCCGTGGACAGGCTGGAGACGCGACGGCGCGGCTCCGCCGCCGGCATCCTCAGATCGGTCGTGCTGCGACCGAGAGAAGGCGTACCGACGGTCGAGGCCGAGCTGTACGACGGCTCCGGCGTGCTGGACCTGGTCTGGCTCGGACGCCGCTCCATCGCGGGGATCGAACCCGGCCGCCGTCTGCGCGTGGAAGGCATGGTGAGCGACGTCCACGGCCGCCGGACCATCTTCAACCCCCGCTACGAGCTGCGCCCTCGCCCGGCCGACTGAGCCGCGCCACGGCGAGCGTGGCGCAGGGTTCCCGCGGGATCCGGACACGACCCTGCCCGAACGCACGGGATGCCGTGCCCGCCGTTCGTGCCGACAGGCCGCAACATGCTACCGAGGCGCCGCTCGGCGCGCAGCGGCGGCCGATGTCCCCCGACGCCTCCCGGCACGGCAGAATGTCCGCATGACGCACCGCACCGATCACCGGTCCTCCGCCGAGCACGACCAGTCCACGTCGCCGGGACGCGGCCTCGCCGCGGTGACGGCGGACGACTTCTCGCCGCTGGCCGCGGTGGGCGGCGTGCGCGGCATGGTCGAGTCGGTGGCGCCGGGCGTGGTGTTCGTCGTGCTGTTCGTGATCCTCCAGGACCTCATGGTCCCTCTGGTGGCCTCGGTCGCCGTCGCGGTCCTCGCGGCGGTCGTGCGACTGGTGCAGCGCACCCCGTTGACGACGGCGCTGGGCGGGCTCGTCGGCGTCGTGATCGGCGCGGTCTGGGCGTGGCGCACCGGCGACGCGGAGAACGTGTTCGTCTGGGCGCTCTGGACCAACGCCGCCTACCTGGTGGTCATGCTGGTCTCGATCCTCGTCCGCTGGCCGGTGATCGGCCTGTTCGTGGAGGCACTGGTGTCCGGGCTGACCCCGGACCAGGTGCGCCGGAACGGGCAGGAGGCCCCGCCGTCGTCGGACGCCGCCCCGGACCGCCGGAGCACGGCACCCCGTGAGGACGAGCGCGGGTCGGACGACGAGCCCAACCCCCTCGCCGCGCTCACGGCCTGGCGGCAGGATCCGGCGAAGGTGCGCGCCTACACCATCGCGACGTGGCTCTGGGTCGGCATGTTCGCGCTGCGTCTCGCCGTGAAGACGCCGCTCTACTTCGCCGGGACCGTGGCGTGGCTCGGCACGTTCCACCTGGTGCTGGGCGTGCCCCTGTTCGCCCTGGTGCTGTTCGGGTGCTGGATCGTGATCAGGCCTGTCCTGTCAGGAGGCGCTGCAGCTTCGCCCGGTCGACGCCGGAACCGGTGACGATCAGGAGCTCGTCGTGCCCCTCCAGCGTGTCGTCGTCGCTGGGCACGATCGGTCGGCCGTCCCGCACGATCGTGGACAGCGCGGTGTCCTCCAGCCACTCGATCTGACCCACCCGCGTCCCGATCAGGGGTGAGTCGCGCGGGAGCGTGAGCTCGAGGATGTCCGCACCCGACTGGTGGAACGTGAAGATCGGCACGAGGTCGCCCACGGCGACGGCCTCCTCGACCATCGCGGTCATGATGCGCGGGGTGGACACGGCCACGTCCACGCCCCACGAGCCGTCGAACATCCACTCGTTCTTCGGGTTGTTCACGCGTGCCACCGTGCGCGGTACCCCGAACTCCGTCTTGCACAGGAGTGAGAAGACGAGGTTCACCTTGTCGTCGCCGGTCGCACCGACCACCACGTCCGCGGTCTCGACGTCGGCGTCCTGCAGGCTCGACAGCTCGCAGGCGTCGGCGAGCAGCCAGTCGGCCTCGGGGACCTGAGCGACACGCATGGCGAGGGGGTTGCGGTCCACGAGCACGACCTCGTGGTCGTGGCTGAGCAGTTCCCGGGCGATCGAGCGGCCGACCGAGCCCGCCCCGGCGATGACGACCCGCATCACTCGTCCTCCTCCCTCGGCGCGGTGGTGAGCACGCGCTCGACGTCGTCGGCGTCGTCGACCCGCATGATCACGTGCAGCACGTCGTTCTCCTGGAGGACGGTCCCGTCGTCGGGCAGGATGCCCTCCGCGAAGCGCGTGACGAACGCGACGCGCGCGCCCGCCGCTCGTTCGAGCCGCCGCAGCGGCGACCCGACCCAGCCGCGGTGGTAGTCCACCTGGGCGATCCGCACCTTGCCCGACGGGTCCCGGAACTCGTCGGTGGAACCCAGCGGCAGGATGCGGCGCAGCACCTGGTCGGCGGTCCAGCGCACCGTCGCGACGGTGGGGATGCCCAGCCGCTGGTAGATCTCGGCCCGCTGCGGGTCGTAGATGCGCGCGACCACGTTGTCCACGCCGTACGTCTCCCGCACGACACGCGCGGACAGGATGTTCGAGTTGTCGCCGTCGGACACGGCGGCGAAGCCGAAGGCCTCCTCGATCCCGGCCTGGACCAGCGTGTCCCGGTCGAACCCCACGCCGGTGACCTTCTTCCCGGCGAAGTCCGAGGGCAGACGCCGGAACGCGTCGGTGTTCTGGTCGACGACGGCGACCGAGTGCCCGCGCTCGGAGATGTTCTGCGCGAGTGTGGCGCCCACACGGCCACAGCCCATGATCACGAAGTGCACGATGGGAACGCTACCCGCCTTTGGGCATAGCATCATGCAACGTGCCGGAAATTATCGACGCGGCCAAGCGACTGCTGGTCGGCCGTCCCATGCGGAGTGACAGCCTGGGGCGCACCCTGCTGCCGAAACGGCTGGCGCTCCCGGTGTTCTCCTCGGACGCGCTCAGCTCGATGGCCTACGCGCCGGACGAGATCCTCCTCATGCTCGCGGTGGCCGGTCTGACGGCGACCGCGGTCTCACCCTGGGTCGGTCTCGCGGTCGGTGTGATGCTGCTCGTGGTCGTGGCCTCCTACCGGCAGAACGTGCGGGCGTACCCGTCGGGCGGCGGCGACTACGAGATCGTCACCACGAACCTGGGGCCGACGGCGGGCCTCGGCGTCGCGTCGGCGCTCCTGGTCGACTACGTGCTCACCGTCGCCGTGTCCGTGTCCTCCGGCGCCCAGTACGCGGCCAGCGCGCTCCCGGCGCTGCGCGGCTACGAGGTTCTGGTCGCCGTGGGGATCATCGGGTTCCTCACCCTGATGAACCTCCGGGGCGTGCGGGAGTCCGGCCGGTTCTTCGCCGTGCCGATGTACTGCTTCATGGGCCTGATGGGCACCATGGCGGTGGTCGGCGCGATCCGTCACTACACCGGGACCCTCCCGCCGTCGGAGAGCGCCGGGTTCGAGATCGTGCCGGCCGCCGGCATGGACCAGGGGCTCGTGGGTCTCGGCGGTGCGCTCCTGGTGGCACGCGCGTTCGCGTCCGGTTCGGTCGCGCTCACCGGCGTCGAGGCCATCAGCAACGGCGTGCCGGCGTTCCGCAAGCCCAAGGGCCGCAACGCCGCCAACACGCTCGCGATGCTCGGCCTGGTCTCCGCCGCCACCCTCATGATGCTGGTCCTCCTCGCCCAGGCGACGGGCGTCCGCTACGCCGAGGACCCGCACACCCAGCTCACGCTCGACGGCGAGGCCCTGCCCGTCGACTACGTCCAGCACCCCGTCATCAGCCAGCTCGCCGAGGCGGTGTTCTCCGGGGCACCGTTCGTGTTCTACCTGGTCGTGGCCGTGACCGGGCTGGTCCTGCTGCTCGCCGCGAACACGGCGTTCGCCGGGTTCCCCGTGCTCGGCTCGATCCTCGGCCGTGACGGCTACCTGCCCCGCCAGCTGCACACGCGCGGCGACCGGCTCGCGTTCTCCAACGGCATCCTCACCCTCGGCGCCGGAGCGATCGTGCTCGTGGTCGTGTTCGACGGCCGCGTCACCGCCCTGATCCAGCTCTACATCGTCGGCGTGTTCCTCTCGTTCACGCTGTCCCAGCTCGGCATGGTGCGGCACTGGAGCCGCGAGCTGCGCACCGAGGTGCGCCCCGAGACCCGCGTCCGGATGAAGCGCTCGCGGTTCATCAACTCGGTCGGCCTCGTCGCCACCGGCGCCGTGCTCGTCATCGTGCTCGTCACGAAGTTCACGCACGGCGCCTGGATCACCCTGCTCGCCATCATGGGGCTGTTCGTCATCATGCGGGCCATCCACAAGCACTACGACCGCGTCAGCGAGGAGCTCGCCCTCGCGGACGACGACACCATCCGCGCCCTGCCCAGCCGCGTGCACGCCATCGTGCTGGTCTCGAAGGTGCACAAGCCCACCCTGCGTGCCCTCGCCTACGCTCGCGCCTCGCGGCCGCAGACGCTGGAGGCCGTCACCGTCGGTGTCGACCGCGAGAACATCCCCGGGCTCACCCGCGAGTGGGACGCGCTCGACCTGCCGGTCCCACTGCGTATCCTGGACTCCCCGTACCGCGAGATCACCAAGCCCGTGCTGAAGTACGTCCGATCGGTACGCCGCGAGTCCCCGCGTGACCTCGTCGTCGTGTACATCCCCGAGTACGTGGTGGGCCACTGGTGGGAGCAGCTCCTGCACAACCAGTCGGCGCTGCGCCTCAAGGGGCGTCTCCTGTTCACCCCGGGGGTCGTCGTGGCGTCCGTGCCGTGGCAGCTGGAGTCCTCGGCCGGCCAGACCGGCCTTGAGGGCGCCGACGCCCACCGCCGGCGGCAGGCGCCGTGACCCCCGGACGGTCGCGGCCTGCGGGCGGCGGCACGGCCCACGGGCCTGAGCCGTGGCCCGCGTCGACACCGTGTCCCTCGCTCGACCACGACATGTTCCGCGCCCGGCGCAGAAGGCAGGCCTCATGACCACCCGACCGTCCCGCCCGCGGCTCGGCCGCGCCCGTCCCGGGCGCCCGCCCCGCCGTCCCGAGGCGCGGCTCGGCGACCTCCCCGGCGCCGGGGAGATCCTCGACCTGGAGATCGGCCCGGCCGCGCACGGCGGCCACTGCGTCGCCCGGCACGAGGGCCGCGTCGTCTTCGTCCGGCACACCCTTCCCGGCGAGCGCGTCCGCGCCCGCGTGACGAGCACCGGGTCGCGCTTCTGGCGCGCCGACGCGGTCGAGGTCCTCGAGGCCTCACCCGACCGTGTCGACCCCGCCTGGCCCGCCGCCGGGCCCGGCGGTGTCGGCGGCGGCGAGCTCTCCCACGTCGCCCTCCCGGCCCAGCGGCGCTGGAAGGCCGACGTCCTCACCGACCAGCTCCGCCGCATCGCGCGCTACGACGGCCCCCTGCTCGACGGTCTCACCGTCGAGGCGGTGCCCGGCGACGACGACGCCGGAGGGCTCGGTTACCGCACCAGGATCGACCTCGTGGCAGGCGACGACGGCCGGCTCGGCATGCACCGCTTCCGCTCCCACGACGTCGTCCCGCTCGACGCGCTGCCGGCCGGCATGCCCCTCGCCACCCCCGACGTCGCGGCGCTCGCGTCCGCGGAGGGCGTGTTCGACCGGCGCTGGCCGCCGGGCACGCGCGTGGAGCTCGTGGCGCCGGCCGCGGACGGCGGCCCGGCCGAGCCGGGTGCGGGCCCGGCCGGCGGGGGCGGGCTCGTACTGGTCGACGGCGAGCCGTGGCACCGCGGGCGGGTCGACTCCCGGCCGAACGCACGGCGGACGGTGAAGGAGGGGGCCACCGTGCGGCTGCCGGGCGCCGAGGCCGTGACCACCTTCGCGTACCGCGTGAGCGCCTCCGGGTTCTGGCAGGTGCACCGCGCCGCTCCGGGGCTGCTGGCGCAGGCGGTCCTCGACGCCGCCGGAGGGGTCTCCGGCGCGACCGTGCTCGACCTGTACTCCGGGGCAGGGCTCTTCACGCTCCCGCTGGCTGCCGCCGTGGGGGAGAGCGGCACGGTCGTCGCGGTCGAGGGCGACGCCGGCGCGGTGCGCGACGCACGCCGTAACGCCCACGGCCTGGGCCGGGTCCGCCTCCTCGCCGGTGACGTGGCGGACGTCCTGTCCGGCCGCGACACGGTCCCCGGGCAGGCCGACGTCGTGGTCCTCGATCCGCCCCGCGCCGGCGCCCGGCGCGACGTGGTGGCCGCGATCGCCGACCGCGACCCGGAGCGGGTCGTCTACGTGGCCTGCGACCCGGCCGCGCTCGCGCGCGACGTCGGCTACCTCGGCCAGGCGGGCTACCGCCTCACGGCCCTGCGCGCGTTCGACCTCTTCCCGCACACCCATCATGTCGAGGCGGTAGCGGTCCTGGAGCGCCGCTGAGGCGCCGGGGCCCCGCGCACGGGGCGGAGGCGGGCCGGAAGCGCACCCTCCGTCTCCTACGCTGGCGTCCATGGCCGAGGACGGGAAGGCGAGCAGGCTCGAACTGCTGATCGCGTGGGTGCGGCGATGGGGGCGCTTCGCACGGGTGGCACGGGTGGCCACGCGGAATCCGCTGGCACGGAGGGTCGGCGTGGTGCTTCTGGTTCCGGTCGCCGTGCTGGTGCTGCTCGTGGTGGTGGTCGTCCGGCTGCTGACGGGCTGAGCCCCGGTTCGTGACGGGCAAGTATCTTGACGTCAAGATACATGCGGTATGCTGGCGGAAGCAGCCCGGCCTAGGCTGGGTGGAGCCCCCGAATCCCGCCGTCGGGCCGGCGCGTGTGCGCGCCGGACGCCCGGTGGCCCGCAAGCCCCGCGAAGGAGCCGCAGTGAGCAGCGTGGACACGTTTGGATCGAAGGGAACGCTGGAGGTAGGCGGCACGGCCTACGAGATCTTCCGGCTGTCGGCGGTGGAGGGCGTCGAGCGCCTGCCGTACGCGCTCAAGATCCTCGCCGAGAATCTTCTGCGCACCGAGGACGGTGCCAACATCACGGCGGACCACGTGCGCGCGCTCGCGTCGTGGGACCCGGACGCCCAGCCGGACACGGAGATCCAGTTCACGCCCGCGCGCGTGATCATGCAGGATTTCACCGGTGTGCCCTGCGTCGTCGACCTGGCCACCATGCGCGAGGCGGTCGCCGAGCTCGGCGGCGACCCGACGCGGATCAACCCGCTGTCGCCGGCCGAGATGGTCATCGACCACTCGGTGCAGATCGACGTCGCCGGCACCACGGACGCGTTCGCGCGCAACGTGGAGATCGAGTACCAGCGCAACCACGAGCGCTACCAGTTCCTGCGCTGGGGCCAGACGGCGTTCGACGACTTCAAGGTCGTCCCGCCGGGCACCGGCATCGTGCACCAGGTGAACATCGAGTACCTGGCGCGCACGGTCATGACGCGCGAGGTCTCCGTGGACGGGGAGGCGCCGGTGCTGCGGGCCTACCCGGACACCTGCGTCGGCACCGACTCGCACACCACGATGGTCAACGGCCTCGGCGTGCTCGGCTGGGGCGTGGGCGGCATCGAGGCCGAGGCCGCGATGCTCGGCCAGCCGGTGTCCATGCTCATCCCGCGGGTCGTCGGCTTCAAGCTCACCGGCTCCATCCCGGCGGGCGTCACGGCGACCGACGTCGTCCTCACCATCACGCAGATGCTGCGCCAGCACGGCGTGGTCGGGAAGTTCGTCGAGTTCTACGGCGCCGGGGTGGCTCAGGTGCCGCTCGCGAACCGCGCCACCATCGGCAACATGTCGCCGGAGTTCGGCTCGACGGCCGCGATCTTCCCGATCGACGGCGTCACCGTCGACTACCTGCGCCTGACCGGCCGTTCCGAGGAGCAGCTCGCGCTCGTCGAGGCGTACGCCAAGGAGCAGGGCCTGTGGCTCGACCCGGAGGCCCCCGAGGCGAAGTACTCCGAGTACCTGGAGCTGGACCTGTCGACGGTCGTCCCGTCGATCGCCGGCCCGAAGCGCCCGCAGGACCGGATCGAGCTGACGAACGCGAAGGCGGCGTTCACGCGCGACCTGCCGAACTACGCGCCCGAGGTCATGGACCGCGTCGACGAGGCCGAGAAGGAGTCCTTCCCCGCGTCGGACGCCCCGGCGGTCACGCCGAACGGCCGCAAGCACGTGCACGTCACGAACAGCGCGGGCAAGGAGTTCGAGCTGTTCCATGGCGCCGTCGCGATCGCCTCGATCACCTCGTGCACCAACACCTCGAACCCGTCGGTCATGCTCGCCGCGGCGCTGCTCGCGAAGAACGCCGTGGAGAAGGGCCTGGTGTCCAAGCCGTGGGTCAAGACCTCCATGGCGCCGGGCTCGCAGGTCGTCACCAACTACTACGAGAAGGCCGGCCTGTGGCCGTACCTCGAGAAGCTGGGCTTCCACCTGGTGGGTTACGGCTGTGCCACCTGCATCGGCAACTCCGGCCCGCTCGACGAGAAGGTCTCGGAGGCCGTCAACGAGCACGACCTGGCCGTCGTCTCCGTGCTGTCGGGCAACCGCAACTTCGAGGGGCGCATCAACCCGGACGTCAAGATGAACTACCTCGCGTCCCCGCCCCTGGTCATCGCGTACGCCCTCGCGGGCACCATGGAGTTCGACTTCGACCACGACCCGCTGGGCCGTGACGAGGCCGGCGACCCGGTGTTCCTCAAGGACATCTGGCCCTCCCCGGAGGAGGTCCAGGCGACGATCGAGTCCTCGATCGACCGCAAGATGTTCGAGACGGACTACGCCGACGTGTTCACCGGTGACGACCGCTGGCGCGCGCTCGAGACCCCCGAGGGCGACACCTTCGCCTGGGACCCGGACTCCACCTACGTGCGCAAGCCGTCCTACTTCGACGGCATGGGCATGGAGCCGGCCCCGGTCGAGGACATCGCCGGCGCGCGCGTCCTGGCCAAGCTGGGCGACTCCGTCACCACCGACCACATCTCCCCGGCCGGCGCGATCAAGCCGGACAGCCCGGCCGGCCGGTACCTCGCCGCTCATGGCGTGCAGCGCCGTGACTTCAACTCCTACGGCTCGCGCCGCGGGAACCACGAGGTCATGGTCCGCGGCACGTTCGCGAACATCCGCCTGCGCAACCAGCTCCTGGCCGCGGAGAACGACGGCGCCGGTATCGAGGGCGGCTTCACGTACAACTTCGTGAAGGACGCCCAGGACACCATCTACGACGCCGCGCAGGACTACGCCGCGCAGAACACCCCCCTGGTGGTGCTCGGAGGCAAGGAGTACGGCTCCGGCTCCTCGCGTGACTGGGCCGCCAAGGGCACGAAGCTGCTCGGCGTGAAGGCCGTCATCACCGAGAGCTTCGAGCGCATCCACCGTTCGAACCTCATCGGCATGGGCGTGCTGCCGCTGCAGTTCCCGGCGGGCGAGTCCGCGGACTCGCTGGGCCTGGACGGTACGGAGGTGTTCGACATCTCCGGCATCACCGCGCTCAACGACGGCGAGACGCCGTCCACCGTGGCCGTCACGGCGACCAAGGCCGACGGGACGACGGTCGAGTTCGACGCCGTGGTCCGCATCGACACCCCGGGTGAGGCGGACTACTACCGCAACGGCGGCATCCTGCAGTACGTGCTCCGCTCGCTCGCGGCGTGAGCCGGGCATGAGCGCGGCCTGACCCGTCGGGCTGCCCGACGTCGGCCCCGGTCGCCTTCCTCAGGGGAGGGGCCGGGGCCGACGTCGTCGGGGCCGGCTGACCGTCTCACCGCCCACGGAGGGCGTCGACGTCCCGGTCGAGGGCGCGGAGCGCGTCGTCGGCGTCGAGACTGCCGGCGATGACGCGTGCGGCGTAGCCCTCGGACGTGGCGAGGAGCCGGAGGGCGATGTCGCCCGGAGGGCCGCCGTCGGGCAGCGTGCCGTCGCGGCGCGCCGCGACGATGAACGCGGCGGCCTGGCGTACCGCGTCGGCGTGCGCCTCGGTGACCATGCCGGCGATCTCGGCGTCGTCCACGGTCTTGGCCTGGTAGGCCTGCCACACGATGGTGCCCAGCGCCCACTCCGGTGACGTGGGGACCGCGCGACGGACCAGCGCGCGCAGGCGTTCGACGGGTGGCAGCGGCTCGATCTGCGCGGTGAAGCGCGAGCGCGCCTCGTCGAGCATCAGGCGGCAGCCGTCGCGGACGAGTTCGGTGCGCGATGCGTAGTAGTGCTGCACGCGCCCGACGGAGATGTTCGCCTCGGTGGCGACGGCCCGGAGGGTGACGCCCTCGAACCCGCGCCGCGCGATGAGCGCCCACACCGCGATGACGATCTCGCGGCGACGTTGGGCGTGGTCGACGATCCGGGGCACGGCCAGATCCTTTCACGCGGCTCGGCCGGACGGCACGCGCCGTGCGCACGGTACGCGGCTCGGCCGGACGACGCGCGGCTCGGGGGCTGCGGCACGGTGCGCGGCGGGTGGTTGCGCGGAAGCTTTTACAGTGCAAGTGTATTGCTATGACGAAACAGAGCAAGGGCAAGGCGTCGGTCGTCCCGGTGCCGCGCCGGCGACGGAACCTCGTTCGCGGGGTCCTCGCGGTGTCCGTCGTGGCGAACGTGGTGCTGCTGGCCATGCCCGGCGGTCCCGCCGTGGGCGCCTGGCGGAGCGCGGAAGGGCGGGCGGAGTACGTCGCCGCCTACGAGGACGTGATGGCGACCCTCCCGCCACCCGCGCGCACGCACGACGTCCCCACGGACTACGGGACGGTGCGCGCCTACCTCTTCGCCGAGACGGGAAGCGGCGCCCCGGACGCGAACGCGAGCACCTCAGGCACCGCCGGGGACGCGGCGGGCACGACCCCCGTCGTCCTGCTGCCGGGTTGGGGATCGGGCGCGCCCATGTGGCAGACGAACCTCCCGGACCTGATGTCCGAGCGTCCCGTCTACGCCCTGGACGCCCTGGGCGACGCCGGGATGAGCGCACAGGTCGCGCCCCTCGGCAGCCCGGCCTCCCAGGCGCGATGGATCGACCAGACACTTGCCGGACTCGGCGTCGGCCGGGCCCACGTGGTGGGGCACTCTTTCGGTGGCTGGTCGGCGATGAACTACGCGATCCACCACCCGGCGCGCGTCGCCTCCCTGAGCCTGCTGGACCCGGTGCAGACGTTCGACACCTTCTCGGTGCAGCTCGTGCTGCGGTCGATCCCCAGCTCGATCCCCTTCCTGCCCCAGAGCTGGCGGGACGCCGCGCTCGCGGGCATCGGCGGGGTCACGGAGCTCGACCCGGACGACCCGATGACCCGGATGATCGCCGCGGGAACCACGCACTACTCCTCGCGGCGCCCGACGCCGTCGAGGTTCAGTCCCGAACAGCTCCAAGGCCTGCCCGTGCCCGTCTACGCCGCCATGGCCGGCGACGGGCAGGTCAACAGCGACCCGGAGGCCGCCGTCCGGTACGCCGAGGAGCACCTGGCGCGGTCCGAGGTGAGCCTCTGGCCCGGCGCCTCGCACTCGCTCCCGTTCGAGGAGGCGGAGGCGGTCGACGCCGAGATTCTCGACTTCATGGAGCGACACGACGCCTGACGGGACGACCCCACCGCGGGAGGATGTCAGACTCCCGGCGTACGGTCCTCGCATGATCGACGACCCCGAGCTGATCGTTCCCGACGGCGCCGCCTGGCGGGCATGGCTGGACGAGAACGAGTCGCTGTCCGACGGCGTGTGGCTCGTCCTGGCGAAGAAGGGGACGACCACCCCCACCTCGCTGAGCTATGCGGCCGCGCTCGAGGAGGCGCTGTGCAGCGGCTGGATCGACGCGCAGAAGCGCCGCCGTGACGACGCGACCAGCCTGCAGCGGTTCTGTCCCCGCCGCGCTCGCAGCCGGTGGTCCGCCCGCAACGTCGGCATCGTGGAACGCCTCACGGCCGCGGGGCGGATGCGGCCACGTGGTACGGACGAGGTCGAGAAGGCCAAGGCCGACGGCCGCTGGGAATCCGCGTACGAGGGTCCCCGGAGCATCCAGGTGCCGGAGGAGCTCGCGGAGGCGCTCGGCGTGAATCCCCGGGCCGCGGCGATGTTCGAGATCCTGTCCGGCCAGAACCGGTACGCCATCCTGCACCGCCTGGCCAATCTGCGGACGCCGGAGGCCCACACCCGCAACGTCGGCAAGTTCGTCGCCATGCTGGAGCGCGGCGAGACGCCGTACCCGCAGAAGCGGACGCTGGAGGCCGAGAGCTGAACGATGCGCCCTGGGCCGGTACCCGGGGACGGATGGTGGGCCGGCGGTTTGTCGTACAGCGGTGGCAGGCTCGGGGCATGGAACAGCGACTCAGCCTCGTCACGCTCGCGGTGCGGGACGTCCGCGCCTCGCGCGCCTTCTACGTCGACGGTCTGGGCTGGACGCCCGCCTTCGAGGAGCCCGGGGAGGTCCTCATGATCCAGGCCGGTGAGCACCTCCTGCTGTCGTTCTGGGTGCGGGACCAGTTCGAGCAGGAGGTCGGGGCCGTCCAGAAGGGAGCGGGCGCCGCGCCGATCACCCTCGCCCACAACGTGCCCCACCGGGAGGACGTGAACGCCGTCCTCGCCGCCGCCACGGCGGCCGGCGCGAGCGTTCCGCACGCGCCCCAGGACCGGGAGTGGGGCGGCTACACGGGCTACTTCACCGACCCGGACGGCTACTACTGGGAGATCGCCTGGAATCCCGGCGAGATCGCGCGGATCGTGCTGTGAGCCCGCCGCCCCGGACGGGCGTCCGGCCGCGCGGAGCGAGCGGTAGGGCGGCGGCGCCCGCGGTGGGGCCGCACGCCGTCAGCTCAGCGCCCGCGCGGCCGCGCCCAGGAGGATCACGCCCATGAGGATGCCCGTCGTCGCGTGGATCATCGGCGCGCCGCTCGGCGACATGAGCCGGCCGACGGCGGCGACCGGCCACGCGAGGACGACGGCGGCCACGCAGACCAGCGCCACGAGGTAGAGGTCGTTCACCGCGAGCAGCTCGGCCAGCACCACGAGGTGGACCGTCATCGACACGGCGACCGTCGTGGGCACGAGCCGGTTGAGGCCGCGGGCCGCGAGGAAGCCGGTGATCAGACGCGTGACGACGGCCTGCAGGGCCACTGCCACGACGTAGAGTCCCACGGTTCCCGCGTCGACCGTGGTTCCCGTGTCCCACGCGCCGACGACGGCGATGACTCCGCTGACCACGACCACGATCGCGCTCACCACGCCGACGATCGGCGCCAGCATCCACAGGCCCCGGATGTGGCGCTGCGACCAGGCGAACCACAGCCCGGCGAAGAGGGCCAGAACGATCGCGGCGGTGGCCGCGTCCCGGGCGTGTTCGGCAGGCATGCTCTCCCCACTCGGTCGTCGCGCGTCTGGGAGCCGGCGTGGGCAAGAATCCCGCAAGCCGGACGAACGCGACGCCAGTGTAGGGGAAAGCCGCAGGTCAGGGAAGATTACTGGGCTTCACCACGGTGAGGTGCTCGACGGTGCGGCGCCGCACGCGGTCGTCACGCACGATCCGGTTGTGGCCGAGTCCCGTGGTGGTGACGAGCTCGGCAGATCCGGCGTGCGCCGCCAGGAGCAGTTCGGACTGGTGGTGGGGTACGCGCCGGTCCGAGTCGTCGTGCACGAACAGCGCCGGGATCGTCGCGGGCACGGGGCGGCGCGTGAGGTCGTAGCGCTCGTAGAGATCCGGCTCGTCAGGGAACCGGCGTCGCCGCACGATGTCGTCGTACCGTCGGCGCAGTGCCGGCGGGGTGCCGGTGAAGGCGAAGAAGCCGTCGTTGATCGCGGTGGCGGACGAGATCCCGGCCAGCCCCGCGAACCGCCGGGCGGGCGCGCCGTCGGCGAGTGCCACCCCGGCACCGAGCACGCCCGCCGAGTGCGCGACGACGCCCTCCCAGCCTCCGGGCTCCGTGGCGGACAGGCGGTGGATGATCGCGACGTCGTCGGCGAGGGTGCGGCGCCTGCCGCCCGATGCGCCGTGTCCTGGGGCGTCGTACGCGACCACGCGCCGTCCGGCGGCGAGCAGGTCCCGCACCAGAGGAGCGAAGAACGAGGCGCGGGACTGCCACCCGTGCACGAGCAGGACTGCCGGGGCGTCCGGCTCGCCCCAGGCGTGCACGACGACGTCCACCGGCCGGCCGGGGTTCCCGGCGTCGGGGCGGTGCCGGAGCGTGCTGCGGCGGGACGACTCGTGCACCTCACGTTCGTGCGGCCGCACGGGAGCGGGCGGCCCGAGCCGGAAGGCGGCCCAGGCGGCGATCTCGGCGGCGAGCGGCGCGGGCAGGTGGACGAGGTGGCGCAAGGCGGTCACGGGTGCTCCCAGTGAATCTGAACGATCGATCGGATTGTTTCTCACGGTACAGGATGTCCGTACGGTCGTACACTCTCTTCATGCGGACATCTGACGCGGCCCCGGCAGCGCACGGCGGCACGCCGGGCGGTACGGCGCGCGGCGGCGCGGGCGCTACGGGCGCCGCGGCGGGCGGCACGCCGGGTGGTGCGACCGACCTTCGCCGCGCACGCGGTGACCGCACCCGCCGGGCCGTGCTGGACCAGGCGGTGCAGGACGCCTCGGTGCACGGGCTGGACGCCCTGTCGCTCGGTGGGCTCGCGGCCTCGGCCCCCGTGAACAAGAGCGGCATCGCGGGGCTGTTCGGCTCGAAGGAAGGGCTGCAGCTCGCCGTCGTCGCGCGGGCGCGTGAGATCTACGCCGAGGCGGTCGTCCTCCCGGCGCGGGGCACCGAGCGAGGGCTCGCGCGGGTCTGGGAGCTCGTACGGCGATGGATCGACTACTCACGCCGCCGGGTGTTCCGGGGCGGCTGCTTCTTCCGCACCGTCGAGATCGAGTTCGACATGCGACCGGGCCCGGTGCGGGACGCCGTGGTCGAGGCGCAGGCCGAGTGGGACGGATATCTCGCCCACCAGGTGGCGGTCGCGGTCGAGGCCGGTGAACTGTCCGCCGGGACGGACGCCCAGCAGGTGGCGTTCGAGGTGAACGCCCTGCTCAACGCGGCGAACGACCGTTCGCTGCTGCTGGAGGACGACCGGGTGTACGCGCGCACGGAGGCCGCGGTGCGAACCGTGTTGCGGGCCCACGGCGCCGACCCGGCGATGCTGCGCTGAGTACGGGTCCTGTGTCCCGTCCGGCCCCGTGCCCGTCCCGGGACCCGCGGCGGAGCGGCGCCCCTCAGTCGCCGTCGACGAGCAGCCGCCGCAGGCCGTGCTCGCCGATCGGCACGAGCCAGGGGTGCTCGTCGGGGTGCGCCAGCATGTTGGTCGCGTACATCAGGGCCCAGCCCTTGGCGCGGGTCCAGGTCGCCTCGTCCCAGCCGCGGCCGTCGTGGGCGCGTGAGTCGACCGCGGTGCGGAAGCGTGCCTGCCCTTCGGCGTCGAAGGTGAGCCAGGCCTCTCCGAGGTCGGATGCCGGATCGCCGGACGTGACGTCGCCGAAGTCGACGACGGCCGCGAGCTCCTGGGTGCCGTGGGCGGACTCGCGGACCACCAGGTTGCCCGGATGCGGATCGCCGTGCAGCCACATCGGCGGGCCGGTGTGGGCAGGGGCGTCGAGAGCCTCGTGCCAGAGGCGGGTGGCGGCGTCGTGCAGAGCCTCGGGCACGCGCCTCAGGCGAGCGGTGAACACGGCCGGGTCCTGGGCGTCCGGCCGCGCGGCCAGGGGAATTCCCCGGAACGGGTTCGCGGGGGCGTCGTCGGCGGGAACGTGGAGGGTGGCGAGAAAATTCGCGAGGTCGGCGGCCCACGCGCCGCGGCCGGCGACCTCGGTCCGGGCCGCGGCCACGCCGTCCACCCACCGCACGACGTTCCACGACCACGGGAACCCGAGGCGGTCGCTCGGTCTCCCGGTGCGTACCGGGCGGGGAAACGCGATCCCGGTCGTCCCCAGCGCGGGCGCGAGGCGGGGGAGTGCCGTCTGCTCGTGCTCGATCAGGTGGGCGGCGGCCTCGCGCCGGGGGAGCCGGAGGGCCAGGTGACCGCCGTCGGGTAGCGGGCCGAGCCGCAGCATGACGTTGTCCCAGCCGTTCGCGACGACCTCCAGCGGCAGGGCGGCGAGGTCGGGATGCTGCTCGGCGAGCAGTTCCCTGGCGAGCGTGACGCTGACGTCGATATCGGCGGCGACCATGAATCCTCCGTCGGGGTGCGGTGCGGGCTGGTGGGCCGGACGCGCCGGGCCCGTGGTGATCGCCGGTCGGTGGCCGGGCGGCGACGCGGCCCGGCCACCCACGAGGCGGGGTGCCCGGCTCAGGGGCGCAGCTCGTACTCCCGGCTGCGGTCCCAGTCCTCGGTCCAGCCCAGTGCGTCGAACAGGGCGTCGAGGATACCGCCGGTGAAGCCCCACACCAGGTGGGTCGTCGTCCCGTCGGAGACCTGGAAGCCCGGTCCCCGGTAGGAACGGCCCTCGTGGCCCACCACGACCGTGACGCGCGACGCCGGGTCCAGCAGGTCGGCGACCGGTGCGCGGAACACGTGCGAGGACTCCGCCTCGTCCACCACGCCCACGGTGGTCGGCTTCGTCCACCATCCCAGCACGGGCGTGACCACGTGGTTCGACACGGGCATCGGCAGCGGGTCGAACTCGCCGAGCACCTCGACGCCGGACGGGTCCAGGCCCGTCTCCTCCTCGGCCTCCCGGAGGGCGGCGTCGACCATCGTCTCGCCCGCGTCGGCACGGCCGCCGGGGAATGCCACCTGCCCGGCGTGCGAGCGCAGCGTCGCGGCACGCGCGAGCAGGAGGACGTCGAGGTCGTCCCGGACCGCGTCGGCCTGGGCGTGGTGGTCGGAGGGCAGCCCGTCGAGCACGCCGAACAGGATCAGTACCGCCGCCGGCCGGGCCGCACCCGAGAAATCCCCGCGGGCATGCCGCCACGGCGCCGGAAACCCGGCCTCGGCCAGTGCTTCCAACTGTGTGCGTGCGGAGGACACCGCAGGTGACGAGCTCATCCGACGAGGTTACCGCCGCGCGCCGGCCGGCCGGCCCTCACCAGTTGGTCTCGACCGGGCGGCCCTCCTCGTAGCCGGCCGCGGACTGCACGCCCACCACGGCGCGCTCGGCGAACTGGGCCAGGTCCCGGGCGCCCGCGTACGTGCACGAGGACCGCAGCCCCGACGTGATCTCGTCGAGAAGATCCTCCACACCGGGACGCTGCGGGTCCAGGTACATGCGCCCCGTCGAGATTCCCTCCTCGTACAGCGCCTTGCGTGCCCGCTCGAACGGGGAGCCCTCCCCGGCGGTCCGCGCCGCCACGGCCCGCGCGGACGCCATCCCGAACGAGTCCTTGTACAGGCGCCCCTTCCCGTCCTCGCGCAGGTCGCCCGGCGACTCGTAGGTTCCGGCGAACCAGGACCCGACCATCACCTGCGACGCGCCGGCCGCCAGGGCCAGGGCGACGTCGCGGGGGTGCCGCACGCCGCCGTCGGCCCACACGTGCCTGCCGAGCTCGCGCGCCGCCGCGGCGCACTCGAGCACCGCGGAGAACTGAGGCCGTCCGACGGCCGTCTGCATCCGCGTCGTGCACATGGCCCCGGGCCCCACGCCGACCTTCACGATGTCGGCGCCGGCGGCCACGAGGTCGCGCACCCCGTCCGCGGTCACCACGTTGCCCGCCACGACCGGGACGGACGGGCTCACGGACCGGACCGCGTCGAGGGCGGCCAGCATCCGCCCCTGGTGGCCGTGCGCCGTGTCGACGACCAGGACGTCCACCCCGGCGGCGAGCAGGTCCTTCGCCTTGGCCGCGACATCGCCGTTGATCCCGACCGCCGCCCCGACGCGCAGCCGGCCGCCGTCGTCCACCGCGGGCGCGTAGACGGACGAACGGACGGCGCCCTTGCGTGTCAGGACACCGGTCAGGAGCCCGTCGCGCACCACGGGCGCGAACTGCAGGTGCGCGGCGTGCAGCATGTCGTACGCCCGCTCGAGCCCGCGTGCCCCGGAGGCCGGGGCGTCGTCGCCGTCCCGGTCCGCGCCACGCCCCGGCGCGTCACGCAGCGTCCCCGCCTCGACCACGAGCGGGTCGGTCGTCATCACCGTGCGCACCTGGGCGAAGCGGTCGACGTCCAGGCAGTCCTTCTCGGTCACCACCCCCACGGGGCGGCCGTCCTCGGTGACGACGGCGGCGCCGTGCGCACGCTTGCCGAGAAGCGTCAGGGCGGTGTGCACCGTGTCGTCGGGGCCGACGACGACCGGCGTCTCCACCACCGGGTCCTTCGACTTCACGTCCGCCACCACGTCCGCGACCACGCGTGCCGGCACGTCCTGCGGCAGGATCGCCAGACCGCCGCGCCGCGCGACCGTCTCCGCCATGCGACGGCCCGCCACGGCGGTCATGTTCGCCACCACGACGGGGATGGTCGTGCCCGTGCCGTCCGCGGTACTCAGGTCGACGTCGAACCGCGACGAGACGTCGGACCGTGACGGGACGAGGAACACGTCACCGTAGGTGAGGTCGTGGGAGGGATCTTGGCCAGGGAGGAATCGCACGATGACAGACTATGACTGTTGGGTGAGGCCGGTGTGGAACTCGGGCCCCCGAGTTCGTGCGGCCCCGCCGGGGTACGTACGATGACACCTTGCCGCGCGTGGCGCAGTGTTCACCGACGCGTGAGTGCAGGGGGACGACGACGAGTGCGCGCCCGGCCCGCCCGGGACGGAGCCGCGGGGAAGGAACGACATGGCACTGCTGAGCGGGATCAGCTCGCCCGAGGACGTCCGGAAACTGACTCCCGGCCAGCTCGGGGAACTCGCGCAGGAGATCCGCGACTTCCTCGTGGAGAACGTCTCCCGCACCGGCGGGCACCTCGGCCCGAACCTCGGCGTCGTCGAGCTCACCATCGCCATGCACCGGGTGTTCCGCTCACCGCGCGACACCCTCGTGTTCGACACCGGGCACCAGTCCTACGTGCACAAGCTGCTCACCGGCCGCCAGGACTTCTCCCGCCTGCGGCAGAAGGGCGGCCTCTCCGGCTACCCGTCGCGCGCCGAGTCCGAGCACGACGTCGTCGAGAACTCCCACGCGTCCACCGCCCTGTCCTGGGCGGACGGCATCGCCAAGGCGAACGTGGTCGCCCGGCGCGACGACCGCCACGTGGTGGCCGTCATCGGCGACGGCGCCCTGACCGGCGGCATGGCCTGGGAAGCTCTCAACAACATCGCCGAGAGCCCCGACCGCCGGCTCGTCATCGTCGTCAACGACAACGGCCGCTCCTACTCGCCCACCATCGGCGGGCTCGCCAACCACCTCGACACGCTGCGCACCACCAGCGGCTACGAGGCGTTCCTCGACTGGGCCACCCGCACCCTCACCCGCTCCGGCCCGCCCGGACGCTTCGCCTGGCGCTGGATGCACGGCTTCAAGAAGGGCATCAAGGACGTCATCGCGCCGCAGGGCCTGTTCGAGGACCTCGGCATCAAGTACATCGGCCCCGTCGACGGCCACGACACCGCGGCCATGGAGCACGCCCTGCGCCGCGCCAAGGCGTTCGGCAAGCCCGTCATCGTCCACGCCATCACCGAGAAGGGCCGCGGCTACAAGCCCGCGGAGGAGGACATCGCCGACCGCTTCCACGCCGTCGGCGTCATCCACCCCGAGACCGGGCTGCCCGTCGCGCAGTCCCGGTTCGGCTGGACCAAGGTGTTCGCCGACGAGATCGTCCGCATCGGACGCCGCCGGCCGGACGTGGTGGCGATCACCGCCGCCATGCTGCACCCCGTGGGTCTCGCGCCGTTCGCCAAGGAGTTCCCCGAGCGCACCTTCGACGTCGGCATCGCGGAGCAGCACGCCGCCACCTCCGCCGCCGGCATGGCGTACGCCGGGCTGCACCCCGTCGTCGCCGTCTACGCCACGTTCCTGAACCGCGCGTTCGACCAGGTCCTCATGGACGTCGCCCTGCACAAGGCCGGTGTCACCTTCGTGCTCGACCGCGCCGGGATCACCGGCGCCGACGGCGCCAGCCACAACGGCATGTGGGACATGGCCATGCTGCGGGTCGTTCCCGGCCTGCGCCTGGCCGCCCCGCGCGACGAACCCACCCTCCGCGCCGCCCTGCGCGCGAGCGTCGACGTCGACGACGCGCCCACCGTCGTGCGCTACCCCAAGGGGGCCCTCGGCGAGGACATCCCGTGCGTCGAGGAGCTCGACGGCGTCGACGTCATCGGGCGTTTCGAGCCCCAGCCGGCCGGTGCGTCCGCCGGCGACCGTCGCACGGCAGGCGCGTCCGTGACCGGCGGCCCGGGCACGGCGCAGGCGGCCGGAACGACCTCCGCGCCGGACGCGCCGCGCCGCGTCCTCGTGGTCGGGATCGGCGCCATGGCACGCGCCGGGCTCGACGCCGCGAGGGCACTCGCCGAACACGGCCTCGAGACCACCGTCGCCTCACCCACCTGGGTGCTGCCCGTCCCCGCCGCGCTCGTCAAGCTCGCCGGGGAGCACGACCTCGTCCTGACGATCGAGGACGGCCTGGCCGACGGCGGTGCGGGCGCCCTGCTCGCCCAGCGCGCCGGCGAGCAGGGCATCCGTACCCGCCACGTGCACGTCGGCCTCGACGCCGAGTTCCTGGACCACGCGAGCCGCGAGCAGATCGCCGGCTCGCAGCGCATGACCGCCGCCGACGCCGTCCGCGACGCCCTGGCGGCGCTCGCGGACGGCTGAGCCGGGGGAGGCCCGGCGGGGGACCGGAGCGCGGGGCGCGTAGGGTGCATGCGTGTGCACCGTGCTGTTGCGTCTGGACCCCGCCGCCGAATGGCCGCTCCTGCTCGCCGCCGTTCGTGACGAGCTGACCGACCGGCCCTGGGACGCCCCGGGGGAGCACTGGCCGCGGGAGGCACCAGGGCTGGTCGGCGGGCGGGACCGGGTGGCCGGCGGCACGTGGCTGGCGGTGCGGGCCGGCGACGTCGGTACGGAGGCGGGGGAGGCGGCCGGTCTGCCGGCCGGGGGAGCGCGGCCCGGTGTCGCTGCCGTGCTGAACGGCAGTTTCATGAACCGGATCGACCGGTCCCCGCCGGGGAGCCCGCCGTCGTCCACGAGGCCGAGCCGTGGGAGGCTGCCTCTGCAGGCGCTGACGTCCGGCGTGCCGGACGCCGCGGACCTGCGGGCGTACGAGGTGGTGCACCTGCTCGTCGCGGACGCCACCGGGGCGCGCCTCGTCTCCTGGGACGGTCACGAGGTGACCGATGCCGAGATCCCGCCCGGCGACCACATCATCACCAACGAGGGCCTCGACGTCGCCGAGGACCCGCTGGTGCCGCATCTCGCCCCGCTGCTCGACGGGACCGGGCGGTCAGGAGCGGGCTTCACCCCCGCCACGCGCCGCGCGCCACAGATCGGGCCGGCGGCGACGGCGGACCGTCCGGGCGGGCCGGTTCCGCACCCCGCCACCGCGGAGTGGTGGGGTGACTGGGTGGAGCTGATGCGCGGCGGCGGCCTGGCGGAGGACGACCCGCGCGCGCTGCTCGTGCGCCACGACGTGCCGGACGGCCGGGTCTTCGCCTCGACGTCGGCCACGCTGGTGGCCCTCGGCCGGGAGCCCGGCCGGGTGCGGATGGACTTCACGGGCACGCCGTCCTCCCCGGACTGGAAGCGCGTGGACCTCTGAACGCGGGCCCGTCCCGGCCGCGCGGGTGGAAAAAGTGTGCCAAGCGCCGTGGCGCCCGCTGAGGCGTGGAGGAAATGTCGGACACGGCAGGTACGCTGGCGCCGCGATGACTCAGACTTCCCAGGGCGTTCCGATCAAGAGCCGCGAGGCGCGTCAGGTCGTGGAGGAGGCGGTCGCCCGGCTGGGGGACGCGCGGCTGCTCCTGGCCTCCGACGGCCCCTATCGCGAGAAGGTCCGTGAGGCATATCTCGCCGCCCGGCAGGTACGCATCCGCGCCGAGCTGCGGACGGTGGCCGTCGAGGAGCTCGAGCAACGGCGCAAGAAGCTCCGTGTCGCGGTGCTGCGCAAGAAGGGCTTCCGTGACGTTCCCCAGGTCCTGGAGGCCGGCGTCGACGGGCTGGTCGAGGCCGGTATCGGGGAGACGACGGCGCGACCCGCGGTCGCCGCGGCCACCGAGCTGGCGGAGGAGGTCGATGCCGACCTCCGCTTCCGGATCGACGTCGACCCCGACGACCCCTACGCCACGGACCTCGTGCGGTCGCTGCGGATGTTCGGCGTCGTCACCGACGCGCGGCACCGTCATTACGACGACGCGCGGCGCCTGCACGCCGTCCTCCCGCAGTACATCGGCCCGGCGCAGGCACTCACCCGCTGGTGGCGGCGTCTGCTCGCGGACACGGGCCGACGTGCCGAGGCGACCGCGGCGATCGGCGCGTTGCGCAACGCCCTCGCGGCGTCGTCGCCGGACCTGGCGGCGGCCGCCGGCCAGGTGCGGACGATCACCGGGCGGCGGGGCGCCGATGACGTGTGGGAGGACTTCGAACGTCGGTCCGCCGAGTACTACGGTCTGCTCAGCCAGGTCGTGGACCTCGGGAACGACCACGAGGCGGCCGAGGGCTTCCTCCCGGCCGACGTCGTCCGTCGTGTCGAGGCGCAGCCCCTGGACCGCTCGCTCCTGCATGCGAACCTGCGCGCCTACCAGGCCTTCGGCGCCAAGTACGCACTGGTGCAACGGCGTACGATCCTCGGCGACGAGATGGGCCTCGGCAAGACGATGCAGTCGATCGCGACGATGACGCATCTCGCGGCGACGAGGCCGGACGACGACGGGCCCGCGCACTTCCTCGTGGTGTGCCCGGCGAGCGTGGTCACGAACTGGGCGCGCGAGGTGACCACCCACTCCCGTCTGACTGCCCTCGTGATGCACGGCGGGGACCGGGACGAGGCGGCCCGGGTGTGGGTCGAGGCCGGTGGTGTGGGTGTGACGACGTTCGAGATGCTCGCGCGGCTGCGCCTGCCCGACGACCTGAGCCCCACGCTTCTGGTCGTCGACGAGGCGCACTACGTGAAGAACCCCGAGACCCTCCGCGGGCAGGCCGTCCGCACCTGGTCCGACCGCGCCGACCGGGTCCTGTTCCTGTCCGGCACGCCGATGGAGAACAAGGTCGCGGAGTTCAAGGCGATGGTGGGCTACCTGCAGCCGGCGGTGGCCCGGCAGCTCGACCCGAACGCCGACCTGTCCGGCGCGCAGGCCTTCCGGCGCATCGTCGCTCCCGCCTACCTGCGACGCAACACCGAGGACGTGCTCACCGAGCTGCCCGACCTGGTCCAGGTCGAGGAGTGGGAGGAGTTCGGCCCGGCCGACGGCGCCGCGTACCGGCGGGCGGTCGCGGACGGCAACTTCATGGCGATGCGGCGTGCGGCGTTCGCCGTCGAGCGCGCGGACGACTCCGCGAAGCTCGTGCGCCTGCGGGCCCTGGTCGACGAGGCCGCGGAGAACGGCCGCCGGGTCATCGTGTTCTCGTACTTCCTCGACGTGCTGGAGCAGGTGATGGAGCTGCTCGGCGACATGGCGGTGGGCCCGCTCACGGGGAGGGTGAAGATCACCGAACGGCAGGAGATGGTGGACAGCCTGTCCGCGCCGGACGGCCCCCGGGTGCTCGTCAGCCAGATCACGGCCGGGGGCGTGGGGGTGAACGTGCAGGCGGCCTCGGTGGTGATCTTCTGCGAGCCGCAGGTCAAGCCCACCATCGAGGCGCAGGCCGTGGCCCGGGCGCACCGGATGGGTCAGACCCGCACCGTCCAGGTGCACCGCCTGCTCGTGGCCGACTCCGTGGACCAGCGCATGATGGAGATCCTCGACACGAAGGCCGCGTTGTTCGAGCAGTTCGCACGGCAGTCCGAGATCACCGAGACGTCGGAGCTCGCCGTCGCCGACGTCGCCGACGGGCCTGGTGCAGGAGGCGGGCCGAGCGAGGCGGAGCTGGGAAGGACGATCGTCGCCCAGGAGCGCGAACGTCTGGGAGCCGCCGCCGGTGGCGGGAGCACCGCTCGCGACGCGTCCGGCTCGGGTGCGGCCGGGCGGAGCGACGACGAGACGCCCGTCACGGTGCGATGACAGCGCCTGGCGAGTACCGCCCGAGTCGAGGAGCCGGGTGAAGATGGAAAACCTCTTCCACAGGACTCCGCTTTCGTAGCGTTTCGACTGGACTCGCGGCACCCCGCTGCGCAAGACTTTTCCTGTGAGCGATTTCACAGACCATTCGACATCCGACACCATGCCCGGCGCCGGCGGTTCCGTCGCGCGTGGGGAGAACCTCACGGCAGCCGAGGCGGCCCGCCGGCTGGGCGTGTCGTCCTTGCACGTCATCGACCTGCTGGAGGCGGGTGAGCTCGACTTCCACATGGTCGGCTCGGACATCTGCTTCGACGCGGCCGACGTCGACACCTACAAGGCCGACCGCGCGTCCCGCGACCAGGAGAGCCTCGTCGGCGCCTGACCTGCCGGCGGTGACGCCGAGGGGCGTCACCGCGGTCCGCACCACGTCACCCTCGCGAGGTCACCGGTGCTGGCGGCGGATCCTCCCGTAGCGGGACCACTTGCCGATCGCGCGGAAGAACGCGAAGGCGCTGAACGCGCCGCCGAGGATCACCGGTACCCAGGGGAACGGGTCGCCCGCGTCGAACCCGCGGAAGTTGTCCTCGTACCCGCCCGCCTGGGCGACCGCCCAGCCGCCCCAGGTGAGGCCGACCAGGACGAGCCCCACCCCGATGAAGAGCGTCCACATCACCGCCACGCGCCGCGCTCCGTCGGGGCTGTCCGGGTCGACGCGCTTCGCCGGGCCGTTCCCGTTCGCGGTGGTGCCGTTCCCGCGGCCGCTCATGCCGCGAGGCCCTTGGCCACCACCTGGAAGGTCGGGTCGGCGGCGATGACGACCGGCTCCGGCATGGCGTCCGGCGTCCCGCTCGTGAACTCCCAGGTGTTCTTCTCGTCGACGCGGATCGCCGCGGCCCGCGTCGTCGTGCCGCTCGACTCCAGCAGCCGGACGGTCCCGGCGAACGGGCGCTCGGGCGTGTGGGTGAAGGCGGCCTTGACGTAGTCCGCGGCGAGGTCGGTGAGAGCGCGGTCACCCGGGAGGGGCAGCGCCTGCCAGATGCCGTACGGCTTCGGCTCGATCAGCGCCGAACCGGCGGGGCTCCTCAGCAGGACGGCGGCGTTCGCCGACTCGCCCGCCCCGCCGGAGGCCTCGATCCACTCGGTGGCCTGGTTCATGACCGCAGTCAGGGCGAGAACCTTGCCCTGGGGGGTGAGCTGCCGCTGGCCCTCGTTCGGCACGGCGAGCCTGCGCACCACCAGCGAGCTGATGCCTGCGGAGAGCAGCGGCGAGTCCTTCGCGATCTCGGGCAGGTGCAGTGCCCTGCGAGTGCCCTCGGCGCCGGGGTCGTCGGTGCCGAGCGAGAGCAGCGTCAGGATCTCGAATCCCGTGAGCTCGATCGCGCGGTCGTCCTGGCCCGGAGCCGGGTGCGCCGTGGCGTCGTTCATCGTTCTTCCTCCTCGTACGGCCCTGGTGCGCCGTTGGTTCGTGCCGGGTCAGCGTGGCGCGTCGGAGCCGTCACCACGGGGTGATGTCCGAGATGAAGTCGCCCGCGCCCTCGAGCAGGTCCCCGCCAGCATCGTAGATGTCGCCCGCGACGTCCGTGGCACCGTCCCAGACGTCGCCCGCGGTGTCGCCCACCCAGCCGGCGGCATCGCCCGCGGCGTCCCAGGCCCACTCGCCCGCGCTGGAGATCCCGTTCCACGCCGCCTCGGTGATGTTGCCGTCGATGAAGATGTCCGCGACCGCCCACGCGGCTCCCGCTCCGAGGATCGCCCAGCCCACCGGGTTCGACACCAGCGCCGCACCGGCGAGCACCGCGCCGAGCCCGAGCCCGGCGGTGATCGCGCCGTCGCCCACCTTCCACCAGTCGCCCTCGGCGATGCCCTGGCCGATGGTCCAGCCGCCGAGAGCGACGCCCGCCCAGCCGATGGCCTTCCCGGCCCATCCGAAGCCCGCCGGGATGTCGTCGGCGAGTCCCCAGAGCCCGGTGCCGTAGCGGTACGCGGTCTCGGCGATGAACTCGGTGGCTCCGGCGACACTCGCCCACCAGCCGGTCTCGCCGACCAGATCGTTCAGCCAGCCCGCCCAGCCGCCGTCGTCGGTCGTGCCGCTCCCGGTGCCGGACGCGCCGGGGAACGGGTTGGTGCCCGGGAACGGGCCGCCGCCGATGCCGCCGCCGTACTCGTTGCTCGTCTCGTCCTGGGCGTCGGCGTTGCGCAGGGCCGCGTCCGCCGCGGCGCGGAGGGAGTCGGCGGCGTCGCGCAGGGCGGGGGCGTGGCCGGCCTCCCACTCCTCCCGGAACATCTCGCCGCTGGGTCCGAACCACGGGACCTGGTCGACCGAACCGGCGATCACCTGGACGGCGGTGCCGAGCTGGTTCGACTTGTCCTCGAACACGGTCGCCAACGCACGGAGCTGTTCGATGTCCGCGCCGTACATGTTTCCGCTCACGCACTTGCTCCCGGTTCGTACTGATCCACTCCAGCGGGGTCACTATATGCGGGCCGGCCACGGTCGAGGATGGGTAACTCTCCCCACGTGCGCCAGGTCACGGTGTGGGGGCCGCCGTCCGGGCACGGAGACGTTCCAGGCCGCTGCGCGTCGCGATGACGATCAGGTGGTGGTTGTGCTGGAGCGGGTTGGTGGCCGCCGGGCGGTACACGTCGCTCACGAAACCCTTCTCGGGGCGGCGTACCGCGAGCAGCCGCGCCTCGCCGGGGACGTCCACCTCCTGCGCGGGACGGTGTTCGAGCTCGCAGTGCGCACGCATCGGGACCTCCGCGACCAGCAGGACGCGGTCCTTGAAGGGCACGGTGTCGAGCACGTCCGGCCCCATCACGGAGGCCGCGAAGGCGGGCGAGGCGAGCGCCGACGCGCTGCGTGGCGCCGAGCGCGGGATGAGCCCTCGTACCCGGCGGGCGAAGTCCTCGTCGAAGAGACGCAGCACGCGGCGAAGCCTGCCGTGTTCCGGATCGCGTTCGACGGAGTCCGCGGCGATGCTGATGCCGATGTTCGCGACGTCGTCGCTCGTCATGGCCATCACCGCCCGTGCGGTGCCGATCTGGGCGGCCTTGAGCACGTCGGTACGGCGGCCGTCACCGATCACCACGGGAACGCCGTGCTCCCGGGCGAACGGGATACCGCGGGAGCCGTCGTCGCGCAGGTTGACGGCGACCGCCGGGATGCCGCGCTCGAGCAGCGTGGCGAGCACCCGGGTGCCGACGTCGCCCATCCCCACCACGACGACGTGGCCCGACATCGGGGAGCCCGGTCCGGACACGGCCGCCGCGATCCTCGCGCGGACGACGGCGTCCACCAGTGCGGCCGTGAGCAGCGGGATGACCGCGACGCTGATCACCGTGACGATCACCTGCACGGCGCGGGTGACGAGCGCCGCCTCCTCGTCGGGGTCGGCGCCGGCGAGGGTGTCGAGCACCACCCGGTACAGCGCCGTCGTCCAGTGCGTCGGCTCGGTGAGGGCGACGAGCGTCGTCCCCGCGACGATCACGAGGATCAGGACCGCGAGGGCGTACCAGATGTACCGGTTGAGGTTCTGACGCACGAAATACCACACGCGCCCGTTCGGCCGGCGCGTGCGCCTCGCCGGTTCCGGGTCGGGTGAGGCGAGCCCGATGGCGATGCGGGGCTCGAGCCCGGCGTCGTCTCCCGGCAGCATCGCAGCGTCCGTACCGCGGACTCCCGCGAGGGTGAACAGCGCCGTGCCGGGGAGCTGGTCCGGCTTGCCGACCACGAGGTCGATCCCCGGCACCTCCAGGTGCCGGGCCTCGCCCAGGGCGAGAGCGACGAGTGGCGGGGCCGCGATCTTCGACGCGGACAGCACGTCGCAGTTCGGCAGGTGATCCGCGATGCCGGCGCCGAGTTCGTCGTCGAAGAACCGGACCACGAGCCGCACCCCGGGCTTGAGCTCGTTGACCAGGAGCGCGGTCTCGATGTTCCCCGCGTCGTCCTGGTCGAGCAGCGCCACGGCGTCGGCGTCGGCGAGGCGGGCACGCCGGAAGGCGTCGTCGTCGGGCCGGACCGCCTCGACGATCCGCACGTGGTCCAGGGCGGCCATCTGGGCGCCGTGCTTGGAGCCCGCGTACGGCAGGATCACGGTGACATCGCCCTGGTAGCGGGTGCTGAGCGCGAACGAGACGCGGAACGCGAGCGGACCGTCCCCGCACACGATGAACTGCGGCCGTTGCTGCCGCCTGGCGATGACCATGGCGGGACGATATACCGAGGTCAGGACCAAATGCGCGAAAAGCCGGGGCCGCGCGACGGCGACCGCCGTGGCGCCGGTGGCGGTCGCGGCGCCGGGCGCGGCGGAACCCGGCAGGCCGACGAGCCTGCCGGGTTCTCACCGGATGCGGAGCACTCGGTGTCGGGTCGCGACGCCTCGGGCGGGGCCGCGGTGCTGTGACCGCCGTGGGGCGCCGCCGGGTCAGGCCGGCACGTTCGCCACGCCGTCGGGCAGGAAGCGGCTGCCCAGGACCTTCTCGCTGTAGCCCGTGCGGTCCAGGTACGGCGTGATGCCGCCCGTGTGGAAGCCCCAGCCGGCGCCGAGGATCATGCACAGGTCGATCTGCTGCGGGCCCGCCACGACCTGCTCCTCCAGCATGAGACCGATCTCCTGGGCGGTCGCGGTGAGCACCGCGTCGAGCACACCGGGCCCGTCGAGGACCGGCGTGCCGTGGCGGCCCGTGGTGCCCGGCTCCAGCGCCTCCCCGAACGACGCCTGCACGGCGGGGTCCACCGGCTTGGGCAGGCCCTTGGCCGGCGCGTCGAGCACGAGCGGCGTGCTCTCGGCGACGATCTTCTTCAGGCCGGGCGACGTCGGGATGCGGTCCCCGAGGTCCTCGCGCAGCGAGGTGAGGACGTGGTCCGCGACGGCCGGGCCGACGAGGTCGGTGAGCTCGAACGTCGGCATCGGGAAGCCGAGCGGCGCGAGCGCACGGTCCGCGACGTCGACCGGTGTGCCGTTCTCGATCGCCTCGAGCACCTTGCCCATGACGAGGATCAGCAGCCGGTTCACGACGAAGCCGGGCCGGTCGCCCGCCAGGACCGCCGTCTTGCGCAGCTTCTTCGTGATGCCGAATGCCGTGGCGAGCGCCTCGTCGGAGGTCTTCTCGGCGTGGATCACCTCGACCAGCGGCATCTGGGCCACGGGGTTGAAGAAGTGGATGCCCACGACGCGCTCGGGGTGCCGGAGGTCGGCCGACATCTCGGTGACCGACAGCGCCGACGTGTTGGTGGCCAGGACCGCCTCGGGGGAGATGATGCCCTCGAGCTCGGCGAACACCTTCTTCTTCAGGCCCATCACCTCGGTGACCGCCTCGATGACGAAGTCGCAGGAGGCGAAGTCCTGGATGTCGGTCGTGCCGGACACCGACGCGACGATACGCCGCGCGGCACCCTCGGCGAGCTTGCCGCGCTTCACCAGCTTCTCCGCCGTGCCCCGCACGAACTCCAGGCCCTTGTCGACGCGCTCCTGGTCGAGGTCGCGCATGACGACCGGCACTTGCAGGCGCTGGGCGAACAGGAACGCGATCTGCGCCGCCATGAGGCCGGCCCCGACGATGCCCACGCGGGTCACCGGCCGGGCCAGCTTCGGGTCAGGGGCGCCGTGCGGCTTCTTGCCGCCGGAGACGAGGTTGAACGCGTACACGCCGGCGCGCATCTCGTCGGACATGATGAGGTCGGCCAGCGCCTCGTCCTCGGCCGCGAACGCCTCGTCGCGCGAGGCGTTGCGAGCGCCCGTGACGAGGTCCAGCGCGCGGTAGGGCGCGGGGCGGGAGTCGCCGATCGTCGCCTCGAGGTGCTGCCGTACGCCGGTGGTGACGGCGTCCCACACGGGCTGCGGGTCCAGCTCGCGGCGCGTGACCTCGATCTCTCCCTGGACGACCTTCGCGGCCCACCGGATCGACTGCTCCAGGAAGTCGGCGGCGTCGAACTGCGCGTCGACGAGGCCGATCTCCAGGGCCTCGGCGGGCTTGTACGGCTTCTGCGACGCGGGCCGCGTGAAGATGACGTCGATCGCCTTCTCGATGCCGACCAGGCGCGGTACGAGGTAGGCGCCGCCCCAGCCCGGGACCAGCCCGATGGAGACCTCCGGCAGGCCCAGACCCGCTGCGTCGGACGCGACCGTGCGGTAGTCGCAGTTGAGCGCGACCTCCAGGCCGCCGCCCAGGGCCAGGCCGTTGACGAAGGCGAACGTCGGGACGCCGTGCTGCTCGCGCAGGTCACCGAGGATCGAGTAGGCGCGGTGACCGGCGCGGCCGAGTTCGAGGGCGTCCTCGCGGCTGGTGATGGCCTGGGCACCCTTGAGGTCGGCGCCGGCGGCCAGGAAGTACGGCTTGCCGGTGACGGCGACCGCGGCGAGTTCGCCGGCGGCCGCTCGCTCCCGCACGCCCTCCAGGGCGGCGGTGAGCTCGGCCATGCCCTGCGGGCCGAGGGTGTTGGGCTTGGTGTGGTCGAAGCCGTTGTCCAGCGTGACGAGGGCCAGGGTGCCGGCCCCGCCCGGGAGGGTGACGTCGCGGACGAGGGCGTGGGTGACGCGCTCGGCGGGGGCGTTCTCGGTCACTTGTCGTTCTCCTCGCTGGTGTGGCCGGTGTAGTCGGCGTGGTGCGGGTTCTCCCAGATGACGGTGCCGCCCTGGCCCAGGCCCACGCACATGGTGGTGATGCCGTAGCGCACCTCGGGGTGCTGCTCGAACTGGCGGGCGAGCTGTGTCATGAGGCGCACGCCCGACGACGCGAGGGGGTGACCCATCGCGATGGCGCCGCCGTACGGGTTGACGCGCGGGTCGTCGTCGGCGATGCCGTAGTGGTCCAGGAAGGAGAGGACCTGGACGGCGAAGGCCTCGTTGATCTCGAAGAGGCCGATGTCGTCGATGGCCAGACCGGCGTTCGCGAGCGCCTTGTCCGTGGCGGGGACCGGGCCGTAGCCCATGATCTCGGGGGCCACGCCGGCGAACGCGTAGGACACCAGACGCATCCGGACCGGGAGACCGAGCTCGGCGGCCGTGTCGCCGGCGGCGAGCACCGACGCGGTCGCGCCGTCCGTCAGCGGGGACGACGTCGCCGGGGTGACGCGGCCCCCGGGGCGGAACGGCGTCTTCAGGTCGGCGATGCCTTCCATGGTGGTCTCGGGGCGGGGCAGCTCGTCGGCGGTGGCCAGGCCCCAGCCCAGTTCCGTGGAGCGTACGGCGACGGGCACGAGGTCCGGGTCGATGTTCCCGTTGGCGAGGGCCTTGGCGTACTTGGCCTGGGAGTTCACCGCGTAGGCGTCGGCGCGCTCCTTGGTGAGCCCCGGGAACGTGTCGTGCAGGTTCTCCGCGGTGACGCCCATGTTGAGCGCCTGCGGGTCGACGAGCTTCTCGGCGACGAAGCGCGGGTTCACGTCGGCGCTGAAGCCCATCGGGTGGCGGCCCATGTGCTCGACACCGCCGGCGACGGTGATGTCGGCCGCGCCCATGGCGATGGAGCCGGCGGTGGTGGTCACGGCCGTCATCGCGCCCGCGCACATGCGGTCGATCGCGTAGCCGGGGACGGTGTTGGGCAGGCCCGCCAGGACGCCGGCCGTGCGGCCGAGGGTCAGGCCCTGGTCGCCTTCCTGGGTCGTCGCCGCGATGGCGACCTCACCGATGCGCTCGGTGGGCAGCTCGGGGTGGCGGCGCAGCAACTCGCGGATCAGCTTGACGACGAGGTCGTCGGCACGGGTCTCGGCGTACATGCCGTCGGGCTTCGCCTTGCCGAACGGGGTGCGGACGCCGTCGACGAAGACGACGTCGCGTACGGTCCGGCGCGTGGGCGCGGATGTGGCCGTCATGGGCAGCTCCTTGGTCGGACGGCGGCGTCCCTCAGCGACGCCGCTCGGTGCTCGCAATACACGCTACCCCGAGTATCGGTAAAAATCCTAGCTCCGACGAGACCGAGTCCACCGAGCCGTGAGATCGAGTCTCAGCCTCGCTCGGTCTCGTCCCCTATGACCCAACCGGTCCCCGGCCGCCGGATGCGAAGCGCAGCGAAGCCGCCCGCAGGCGAGGTGCGAGCCGAGGACGGCTGAGCCCGGCGGCTCGCGAAAACAGAGCGGCTCGGGAAAACAGAGCTCAGTGGCTGCCGCGGAGCTTGCGGACCACCTTCTTGGCGGTCGGCAGGGCGCTGTTCCACGTGCTGTACCAGCGGGAGAACGGCACGTCGATGCTGCCCACGAGCTCGTCCTCGTGCTTGGCGAAGCCGCGCTTGAAGTTGGAGATGCCGTCGTTGAGCAGGCCGTTGACGTCGTAACGGATCACTCCGCGATCCTTCATGGCGCAGATGGCGTGCCACTTCAGGCCGTAGTTCGCCCGCAGGTTCATGCCGTCGTCGTTCATGCCGCCGTACAGCTCGAACGAGGTCGTGTTCGACGCGGCGAACCACACGAACGACACGGGCCGGTCGTACGGGCCGTCCGCCGACGAGCGCGCGAAGGCCGCGAAGACGGGTGAGGCGCTGCCCAGCTCGGTCTTGACCAGGTGGTAGTAGCTGTCGGAGTGCAGGCCGAAGCCGGCGCGCTCGGCCGTCTGGCGGTAGATCCGGAGGCACGCGTCGATCTCCTTCGACGTGGTGACCTCCCGGAACTCCAGGTCCTCGCGAAGAGACTTGCGGATGTACTGCCGGGTCTTCTTCGACATGGCCGACATGAGCTCGTCCTCGCTCTTGCGCAGGTCGAGGATCAGCGTGGAGGGGTACAGGACCGGGTTGGGCGCGTAGCGCCGGTTCGGCAGGTCCGCCCGGGTGCCGACGGGCCAGTCGGGTTCGAGGGTGATGCCCACGCCACCCACGTTCTCCCGGGCCCAGTCCGTGACGGCGTTGGTGACGAGGTTGCGGGTGTCGGAATCACCCACGCCGAACACCGCCCGCATGGTGTTCGCCCCGTCCAGGTGTGCGACGACGGGTCCGCGGGGGACGTAGGTGAGCGCCTTGAACTGCGCCGGCAGGGGCCGCTCCAGGACCTGTGCCAGTCCGGCCGTGTGCCCGCCCGCCGTGATACGCAGCCGGTGTGCCGTCCACGCCCCGGCCGACTTCACCTCGCCCCAGCCCCACAGCTGCAGCGGATGGCCCCCGAGCCCGTTGACCTCGTGGTCCCACACGGTCCGGTCGGTGACGACCTCGACGGAGACGGAAGCGGCGGCTGACGTGGCAGGCGAGGGTGTCGCGGAGGCTGGCATGGTCAGACTCTATCGAGAGCAACGGACAACGACGAAGAGTGAAACGCAGGGTGTGGGCCGAGGTACGAGGCCGGCGCCTGGAGTGGAACTCGAGGAGGTGTCCAGGGAGGCACGGACAACGACGAAGAGTGAAACGCAGGGTGTGGGCCGAGGTACGAGGCCGGCGCCTGGAGTGGAGCTCGAGGAGGTGTCCACGGAGGCACGGACAACGACGAAGAGGTCAGCGAATTCCCGCGAGGGTCTCGGCGAGGGGAGTCGCGAGCAGGCCGATCTGCCATTCTCGCGCCCGGCGGTCCCGCAGGAACTCCGCGACGCTGTCGGGATCGGTGGGCTCGGGAGGCTTCCAGCACAGCCGTCGCAACGCGTCCGGCTGCAGCAGGTTCTCCACCGGGACGGAGTGGCGTTCGGCGAACGCCGCGACGAGCTCGCGCGCGCCCTTGAGCCGGCGGGCCGCTGCCGGGTCGCGGTCTGCCCACAGTCTCGGGGCCGGCGGCCCGTCGGTGCGGGGCCCGCGGACCGTGGGAAGCTGTCCGTCCGGCAGTGCCCGCGCGTCGTCGATCGCGCGTTGCCAGTAGCCCGCCCGGCGCCGGGTGCCCTTGCCGGCGAACTCCGGCAGCGCCACGAGCTGTCCGGCCGTGCGGGGCATGGCTCGTGCCGCGGCGACGATCGCGCGGTCCGGCAGCACGCGGCCCGGCGAGATGTCGCGAGCGCGTGCGGTCGCGTCGCGTGCCTCCCACAGTGCCCGGACGACGGCGACCTGGCGCGGGTTGCGCAGGACGTGCATTCCTGAGGTGCGGCGCCACGGGTCGACACGCGGGGCAGGGGGCGGCGCGGTCCGCACGGCCTCGAACTCCTGCGCGGCCCAGTCGGCCTTCCCCGCGTCCGCCAGGCGTTCCTCGAGGACGTCTCGCACCTCGACCAGGACCTCGACGTCGAGGGCGGCGTAGCGCAGCCAGTCCTCCGGCAGCGGACGGGTGGACCAGTCCACGGCGGAGTGCTCCTTGGCGAGGCCCAGGCCCAGGGTCTCGGCGACGACGGCGGCCAGGCCGACGCGCTCGAAGCCCAGGAGGCGTGCCGCGAGCTCGGTGTCGAAGACGCGCGCGGGGACGAGGCCGTGCTCGTTCAGGCCGGGCAGGTCCTGGGAGGCGGCGTGCAGCACGTACTCGGCGTCGCCGATCGCGTCGGCGAGGGCGGAGAGGTCGGGCAGCGCCACGGGATCGACGAGGGCGATCCCCGCGCCGGCGCGCTTGAGCTGTACGAGGTAGGTGGCCTGTCCGTAGCGGTAGCCGGACGCTCGCTCGGCGTCGGCGGCGACGGGCCCGGTGCCGCGTGCGAACGCGTCGACGACCTTCTCGAGCTCCTCCGGCCGGGTGGTCACGGGAGGCAGGCCCCCGGCCGGCTCCGTCAGCGGCGTCACCACCACGCCGTCGTCGGCGCGGTGCGCAGGGGGTTCGTTCATGGTCCCACCGTATGCGGGCGTGGGGGGCGATCGGTAAAGCGCCTGTTGAGCGCCGTGACGCCGGCCGGCAGCGGAGGGGCCCCGGCGGCGGTCGACAGGAGTGCCGTCCAGGCCTGCAGGTGGGCGCCGAGACGTGTGTCGGCCGGTGTCCACGAGGCGCGGAGCTCGAGGTCGACGGCGTCGGGCGTGTTGGAGAGTGCGCCGAAGCTCTTGGACATCACGCGTGTCACCGTGCCGCCCTCGGCCACGGCGTCGCTGCCGGGCCGCAGCCCCGCGAGCTGCAGGCACTCGGGGATCCAGGACCAGGCGACCTCGGCCAGCAGCGGATCGGCGGCCATCTCCGGTTCGAGCGTGGCGCGCACCAGGGTGACGATTCGGAACGTGCCCTGCCAGGATTCCTGCCCCGCCGGATCGTGCAGGACGACGAAGCGTCCGGTGGCCACCGGGTCGTCGTCCGCCCCGGCGTCCTCGCCGGTCACCTCGCCGGCGAACGCGGCGCTGTACGGGGCGACCCGCACGGGCGCCGCGATCTCCTCGACGTGCACGCCGGGCCGTGCGCCCTGCGCCCGCAGATCGGCGAGGGCTTCCGCGAACTCGGCCGGCACGTCGTTGCTCACGCACAGCACGGTACGCGCCGCGCACGCCACGCCCGGGCCGCCACGCGGACGCACGCGGCGCTCCGTGCCCAGATCGTGACCCGTCCCCGCGTCCTTGCGAGGTCCCGTCGGGGGCCGGAGCGCTGACCGTGCCGGTCCCGGTCGCCGGACGACGTGGCGGGTGGGGGCTGTTCCCTCCACCCGCCACGTCGTCCTCAGCCGCGCCCGGCCCGCTCTGGCGTCAGGCCTGGGCCGGCACCTGCGCGGCCTTCGGGTCCGGGCCGAAGCGGTTCGGACCGGGGGTCCCGGGCAGGAGCGTGAGGACGAGCACGATGATCCCGCCGACGAACGGGATGAAGCCGAGCAGGAAGAAGAACCCGGACTTGTCGCTGTCGTGCAGGCGGCGGATCGTCACGGCCAGGCTCGGCAGGAGCAGGCCGAGCGTGACGATCAGGAGGATCACGTACCCGACGACCATCATGGGCGGCGTCTCCGCCACCGCGCCCGGGTTCTCCGTCTGGGCCGCGGTCATCTGGCCGAGCGCCGGGAAGATGAAGATCGCCTCGAGGACCAGCACGACGACGACGTACGCCAGCATGTACCACCAGTACTCGGACCGGCGCGCCCGCCCGTTGAAGTCCGCATACTTGGACAGCACGGTGCGGATCGACTCCATGAAGGACATGAGAGACCTTTCTGTGACCAAGGGTGGATACCGTCACCACCCGTTCGCGCCACAGTCTGGCGGCTTCCACAGGTTCTTCACGCCGTTTTCCGGCGTCTCGGGGTAAAACCCCACGTATCGACGCCGAATCGTTATGACTTGTCCGGCGGTCGCATCCCCGGTATGGGTGCCGGCGACGCCTCGCCCTCGCGGACCGGGAACGGCGGGCCCGCCGCGGACCGTGGCCGTACGGGCAAAGCCCCGCACGAACCCGGTCCACGGCGGGCCCGCCGTCCCGTCCGCCGACGCTCAGTAGCCCGTGCTGGTCGGCTCCGGGTAGTACTGCGCGTACTTGCGCCGGTAGTTCTGCGTGATCGCCTCGACGATCAGGCGCCGCTTGAGACCGGTGTCCTGGTCGTACTTCAGCGGGTTGACGACCTTGCCCTCGGACTTCAGGCGCTTGAGACGAGCCTTGAGCTCCGGGTCGAGCACGTACTTCAGCAGCAGCCCGAACGGCACCACCGTGTACAACACCTCGGACGTGGCCCGCAGCGGCTGGATCGGCCGCCCCAGCACCTGGTCCTCCACGAGCACGCGCGCCACGTTCGCCCCGCCGGCCGTCACGTAGAAGTTGTTCCGCCCGATGCGCGGGTTCACCTCGAAGTACACGTGTCTGCCGGTGCGCGGGTCGAGCTTGTAGTCGAAGTTCGCGAAGCCCACGTAGCCGGTCGCGTCGAGAAACCGCGTGGCTGCCTCCATCGCGTCGTCGTACGGCTCCACGAGGATGGCGGCCGGGATGCCGAGCGTGCCGGGCGTGTGCTCCTCCAGCAGCACGCGCCCGGTGGCCAGCAGGGTCACCGTGCCCGACGAGTCGCGGTACGCCGTCAGCGACCGCATCTGCGTCTCGTCGCCCGGGATGAACTCCTGCACCAGGAACGCGCTCGGGTAGCCGGCGTCGACCAGGTGCCCCAGCACCTCGTCCAGTTCCGCGCGGTCGTTCAGGTGGTGGATCTTCGCCTTGCCCGGGAACGACACGTAGTGCCAGTCCGCGCTGTTGGACGGCTTGCCGATGAGGGGGAACTGAAGGTCCAGCTCCAGTTCGGCGACGGCCGCACGACCGCCACCGGCGACGAGCTTCGGGATGTCCGCCACGACGGTGCGCGGCGTCGGGATCCCGAGCCGGTCGCACACCTCGGCGAAGCCCTCCTTGCTGGAGACCTGCTCGAGCACCTCCAGGCTCGGGTACGGCGTCACGAACCCGGCCGCCTCGAGGCGCTCGCGGTGCACGATGACCTCGCGGACGAACCAGTCCGCGTTGGTCAGCAGGATCGGCCGCTTGCCCGCGTGCCGGCGGGCGACCTCCTCCAGCGACGACAGGAACGTCTCCGTGTCGTCCAGGTTCGGCACGACGACGTTCTCCACGATCGCCGAGTCCTGCATCGGCCGGGTCGCGACCGACGACAGGACCACGCCCGTGATCCCGTACTGCTCGTGGAAAGCCCGGATCAGGGCATAGGTGCCGACGTCACCGCCGACTCCCACCGCGACCGTGTTGTCGCCGGTGATCGAGGCGGCCGGCGCCCCCGCGCCGCCCGCCTCGTTCAGATCCTTGGGGAATCCCCTCACGCCTCAGCCTCCGTGCGGTCACCTGACCAGTCGGTGTGGAACGTGCCGTCGCGGTCCGTGCGACGGTACGTGTGCGCACCGAAGAAGTCCCGCTGCGCCTGCACGAGGGCTGCGGGAAGACGCGGCGCGCGCACCGCATCGTAGTAGGCCAGGGACGAGGAGAAGGCCGGGGTGGGGATACCCGCCTGCGCCGCACCGGCCACGATGCGGCGCCACGACGCCAGGCCGGCGCCGACCGCGTCGGCGAAGTACTCGTCGGCGATGAGCAGCGGCAGGTTCTCGTCGCGCTCGTACGCCTCGGTGATCCGGTTCAGGAACCCGGCGCGGATGATGCAGCCGCCCCGCCAGATGCGGGCCATCGCCCCGCGGTCGATGTTCCAGCCGTACTCGGCCGACGCCGCCGCGATCTGGTCGAAGCCCTGCGAGTAGGCGACCACCTTGGACGCGTAGAGCGCCTGGCGGACGTCCTCGACGAAACGGGCGCGGGAGGCGTCGTCCTTTCCGACCTCCCAGCCGGCGGTGTGGGCGGGCAGGTTCGCGGCGGCCTCGCGCTGCGGCACCGAACCGGACAGGGAGCGGGCGAACGTGGCCTCGGCGATGCCGGTGATCGGGACGCCCAGGTCGAGCCCGTTCTGCACGGTCCAGCGGCCGGTGCCCTTCTGCTCGGCCTGGTCGAGCACGACGTCGACGAACGCCTGGCCGGTCGCCGCGTCCTGGTGGCGCAGCACCTCCGCGGTGATCTCCACCAGGAACGATTCGAGGTCGCCCGTGTTCCACTCGGCGAAGATGCCGCCGATCTCGGCGGCCGACGCACCCAGGCCCTGCCGCAGCAGGTCGTACGCCTCCGCGATGAGCTGCATGTCGGCGTACTCGATGCCGTTGTGCACCATCTTGACGAAGTGGCCCGCGCCGTCGGGGCCGACGTGCGCGCAGCAGGGCACGCCGTCGACATGGGCCGAGATCTTCTCCAGGATCGGCCCCAGCGACTCGTACGACTCGGCCGTGCCGCCCGGCATGATCGAGGGGCCGTTCAGCGCGCCCTCCTCGCCGCCGGACACGCCCGTGCCCACGAAGTGCAGCCCCTTCGCGGCCAGGTCCTTCTCCCGCCGGATCGTGTCGGGGAAGTGCGCGTTCCCGGCGTCGACCACGATGTCTCCCTGCTCCAGGAGGGGCACCAGCTCGTCGATCACCGCATCGGTCGGGCCACCGGCCTTGACCATGACGACGACCTTGCGCGGCCGCTCCAGAGACGCGACGAAGTCCTCCAGCGACTCCGACGGCACGAAGTCACCCTCGTCGCCGTGCTCCGCCACCAGGGACTTGGTGCGCGCGGACGAGCGGTTGTGCACCGCCACCGTGAATCCGTTCCGGGCGAAGTTCCGGGCCAGATTGCGGCCCATGACCGCCAGGCCGGTGACGCCGATCTGTGCTCGTGCTGACAATGTGCGCTCCTGTCGTACGGACGGACGAGTCGCGGCCAGCCTAGTTCCGCGGGCGAGACCTGCCAGGCCGTGTCCATCCCCTGACCGGCGCGTCCCGGGTAGCGTCGGCGCCATGACGAGCGAGACGGCACCGGCGGGCAGGCCGGAACGGACCGCGCCGGGGAGCACACCGCACGCCGCGGCACAGCCTTCGCCGTCCCCCGTGGTCGTGGTCGGCGCGGGCGGGTACGTCGGCAGCCGGCTGGCCGCCGGCCTCGCCCGCACCGGCCGCACGGTCCTCGCCGCTTCCCGGACGCCCGTTCCCGTGCCCGTGCACGACGGCGGCCCAGAGCCGGTGCCGGACGAGCTCGGGGGACTGGTGCGGCCCGTGACCTACGCCGATGCCGCGGGCCTGGGCGACGCCGTCCGAGAGGCCTGTGACCGCGACGGCCTCCCGCTCCCGGGCGGGGTCGCCGCCGCCATCGGCGGCTGGCAGCTCGGCGCGCGCCTGCTGGACGAGCCCGACCTCGACGCATGGCGCACCACCCTCGACAGCCACCTGACCGCCCACCTCGCCACCATCCGCGCCCTCGTCCCGGTCCTGCGCGACTCCGCCCACCCGCGCCCCGCCCATGTCGTCCTCAACGGCGCCGCCCGCGCACAGCCCATGGCGGGCTCGGGAGCGATCAACGTCACGGGGGCCGGCCTGGCCATGCTGGTCCGGGTCCTCAACCTCGAGGAGGACCCGCTCGGTGCCACCCCGCCGGACGCCGAGGAGCGCCGTCGTGTCCGCTTCCACGAACTCGTCATCGACCACGCGGTCGCCGGCGACGACCGCAACGTGACCCCGGACCGCACGGTCGCCCCCGCCGCCGTCACCGCGGCCCTGACCACGATCCTCGACGACCCGGCCACCCCCGCCGTCGTCCACGTCTGAGCTTTGCGGTCGGTCC
>NZ_JAFMPK010000047.1:485294-669468 GCF_017349295.1 Myceligenerans salitolerans | reverse complement strand
CCGACCGCATGACATCCGGCCAGGCGGCCAGCCGGCCAGGCGGCCGGGCGGGCGCGCGTGTGAGGTTGGTCTCCGGGGGGTGGGGGGTGGGGGCTGCGGCGGTAACGTGGGACGACGTGACAGTCACCGACCACGGCCCGCCGACCGCCATCCGCTCCCTGACGGGGGTCCGGCCCGAGGTCCCGGCGGACCGCCTCGTCGACGACATGGTTCCCCCGCCCCACTTCGCCTCGGCCCGGTTCTCGACCTACCGCGCCAACCCCGCCCACCCCAGCCAGGCCCGTGCCCTGGCCCGTCTCGAGGAACTCGCCGGGCAGATCGCCACCGCCGCCCGTCCGAAGCCCTTCGCGGTCTTCCGCAAGAAGACCTCCGCTCCCGCCGTCTACCTCGACGGCGGGTTCGGCGTCGGCAAGACCCACCTCCTGACGTCCCTCGCGCACGCCGTCGCCGCCGAACTCGGCCGGCAGGCGGTCACCTACGGCACGTTCGTCGAGTACACGAACCTCGTCGGAGCGCTCGGCTTCCTCCCCACCGTCGAAGCCCTCGCGGCCCGCCGCCTCGTGTGCATCGACGAGTTCGAGCTCGACGACGCCGGCGACACCACCCTCATGTCCCGCCTTCTGCGCGAACTCGCCGACCGCGGTGTGGCCCTCGCCGCGACCTCCAACACACTGCCCGACGCCCTCGGCGAGGGACGCTTCGCCGCCGAGGACTTCCTGCGGGAGATCCAGGCGCTCGCGGCACGCTTCGAGGTGCTGCGGGTCGACGGCGAGGACTACCGGCACCGGTCCTTGGCCACCGATGCACGGCCGCTGCCGGACTCCGAGGTCGCCGCGGCCGTGGCGGGCCGGGAGGGGGCCACCCTCGACGGGTTCGGGGACCTGCTGGCGCACCTCGCCACGGTCCACCCGTCCCGGTACGGCGCGCTCCTGGACGGTGTGCGACTCGTGGCGCTCACGGGAGTGCGGCCCGTGACGCGTCAGGACGTGGCGCTGCGGCTGGTCGTGCTCGTCGACCGGCTCTACGACCGCGACGTGCCGGTGCTGCTCGGCGGTTCCGGCGAGCACGGCCTCTTCACGCCGGAGATGCTGTCCGGCGGCTACCGCAAGAAGTACTACCGCGCGCTGTCCCGTCTGGGTGCGCTGGCCGAGGAGGGCCGCCGCGTCCTGACGTGACGCCGCCGGCCGATCCCGGCGAGGAACGAGGTCGGCCTCGGTGAACGGCGGCCGTCGCGGCGACGGCGTTCCTGACGGGGAACGTCAGTCCGCCCGGAGGACCGCGACCATCCGGGGCGGCACCGTGAGCGTGTCGCCCACGAGTCGCGTCGCGCCCGGCTCCCAGGCCGCCTGGAGACGGAACTCCTCCGGTGCGGGAGCCCCGATCGCTCCCTCGGCCGGACGCAGCAGCGTGGAGACGCGCAGCGCGGCCAGCGCCCCCGACGTGTTCAGCACGAGGGCACCGCGGCCCCGGACCACGGCGAGCACGGTCGAGTCCGTGGAGGAGCGGATGTCGAGCGGCAGCTCGAGCTCGGTCACGATGGCACGGCGCAGCCGCAGCAGCACACGTGCCCACTTGGCCAGGCGCAACTCCTCGGGAGTGCGGGGAACGACGGGCAGGTGCTCGGTGTCCAGCACCAGCGGTGTCCCGGCCAGCACGGTGAACGCCAGCAGGCTCGCGCGGACGTCGACGTCGTCCACGTCGAGCAGGGCGCGGGCCGGGCTCTCCTCGTCCGCCCAGGGAACGGCGAGCGCCGCCCCGGGCATCCGGGTGATGTCCTCGACGATCACCGCCCCCGCGCGCCGCGTGCTGCGGCGGTTGTGCCGCGGGCCCTGCCGCACCGCCCGCCGCACGGACGGCGCGAGGGTCTCCGCGAGCATCCGTACCGTGGCCATGTGCTCGGGCCGCCCCGGTTGGAGCAGCAGGCCGGCGACGGTGCTGGTGAGCCGGTCGCTCAGGCCGGGGCCGTCGAGGTAGAGGGCGTACCGGCGCCGGGCCTGTTCGCCCTCGTGGACCACGGAGTCGGCGAGCTCCTGGACGAAGGGGATCTGCGCCCGGTCGGCGAGCGCGGGCGTGTCGAGCACGATTCCGTCGAGATGGAACGTGTGGAACCAGTGCCGGGCGTTGTCGATGAGGAAGCCGCGGGGTCCGAGACTGCCGCTGCCGTCGAGGTTGATGCGGGTGAGCGCGGCGTCGGTGCGCATCGTCGGGCCGGAGCCGATCCGGGCGGGCGTGCGTCCGGAGCGGCGCAGGCGCGCGGCACCGAGCGCGGCGCTGAGGTTGATCGGCCCGGTGCGGGGCCGCGCCAGGGGGATCTGGCCCGTGCGGGGACGCATGGCCTGCGCGGCCCGGGTGGCGGCGATCTGGTCGTCGACCCGCGTGCGGGGGCGTGCGGGCTGCTGCCCGGTCGAGTAGGGGCCGAAGGCGTCGAGGCCGAGCTCGTCGGCCACGGCCCAGCGGTAGGGCACGTTGAGGACGACGGCGAGCCTGGCGTCGTGGGCGGCGTCGACGAGCCGCTGCAGTCCGGTGGGGCCGCCCAGTCCCTGGGCGACCGAGTGGAGGCGGACGCCGCCGGCGGGACCCTCGTCGGGGTCGTAGGCGCCGACGGGGGCGATCTCGATGCCGTCGACGCCGAGGCGGGCGATCTCGGGCAGGTGGTGGGCGACGTCGTCGAACGTGCCGCCGGGCGTGAAGGAGGCGACGTCGACGTGCAGCAGCACACCCGCGGTGAGATCGGGAGGTGACCAGGCGCCGTCGGACCACTCGAACACGGCCGGGTCGAAGACCCGGGTGGGGCCGTGGATGCCGTCGGGCAGCCAGACGGAGCGCGGGTCGGGCAGGAGGGGGCCGCCGTCGACCGAGAAGCCGTACTCGGTGCCGTGGGGGAGGTCGACGTCGGCCCCCCAGCTTCCGGGGTGGTCGGCGCCGACCAGACGCAGGGGCAGGTGCTCCGGCTCCTCGTCCGGGTCGTACGGCAGGAGGACCTCGACCACGCGGGCGCGTGGCGCCCACACCACGGGGCGACGGCCGGGGACGGACGACTCGGGGGCGGTGCCGGTTGGGGGAGGGGACCCGAAGGACGGGTCGGAGCTCGGTCCGGTCACGGCCGCAAGCCTAGTCGGCCGGGCCGGAAGGGCGAGTCGACGCGGCCCCGGCGTTCCTGGCGTCCTCGCGGAACGGAGGACGGGTGAGGACGACCACGCTGCGTCCCGTCACCGGCAGCGTGGCGCCCGCGTCGAACCCGGTCCCCGGGGCCGCGTTGTCGTCGGTGTCGAGGACCACCGTCCAGGTGGCCCCGTAGCCCTCGGGCGGGAGCGTGAAGTCGAGGCGTTCGGAGTGGGCGTTGAGCAGCAGCAGGAACGAGTCGTCGACGATGGGTTCGCCGCGGCCGTCCGTCTCCGTGATCGCGTCGCCGTTGAGGAAGACGGTGACCGTACGGGCGTAGGACGTGTGCCAGTCGGTGTCGTCCATCCGGTCGCCGGTCAGGTCGAGCCACTCGATGTCGGCCAGGTCGCCGGTGCGCGTCCCTTCGAAGAAGCGCCGGCGGCGCAGCACGGGGTGGTCGCGCCGGAGGCGGACGGTGCGGCGCGCGAAGTCGAGCAGTTCCTCGTCGGCGTTCTCCCAGTCCATCCAGGTGAGCTCGTTGTCCTGGCAGTAGGTGTTGTTGTTGCCCTGCTGGGTGCGGCCGAGCTCGTCGCCGTGGGACAGCATCGGCACGCCCTGGCTGAGCAGGAGCGTGACGAGGAAGTTGCGGCGCTGGCGGGCCCGGGTCCTGTTGACGGCGGGGTCGTCCGTGGGGCCCTCGGCGCCGCAGTTCCATGAGCGGTTGTGGCTCTCGCCGTCGGCCCCTCCTTCGCCGTTCGCCCCGTTGTGCTTGGAGTTGTAGGAGACGAGGTCGTGGAGCGTGAACCCGTCGTGGGCCGTGACGAAGTTGATCGACGCGACCGGTCGCCGGCCGGTGTGCTCGTACAGGTCGCTGCTGCCGGTGAGACGGCTGGCCAGCTCGGGCAGGGTGGCCGGTTCGCCGCGCCAGAAGTCCCGCACCGTGTCCCGGTACTGCCCGTTCCACTCCGTCCACAGCGGCGGGAAGCCACCCACCTGGTAACCGCCCGCGCCCAGGTCCCACGGTTCGGCGATGAGCTTGACCTGGGAGACCACGGGGTCCTGATGGACGATGTCGAAGAAGGCCGACAGGCGGTCCACCTCGTGGAACTGCCGTGCCAGAGTGGCCGCCAGGTCGAACCGGAAGCCGTCCACGTGCATCTCCTCGACCCAGTACCGCAGCGAGTCCATGATGAGCTGGAGCACCGCCGAGGAGTGCATCAGCAGGGAGTTCCCGGTGCCGGTGGTGTCGAAGTAGTGCGCCTGGTCGTCGTCGACGAGGCGGTAGTAGGCGGCGTTGTCGATGCCGCGGAAGCCCAGGGTGGGCCCGAGGTGGTTGCCCTCGGCGGTGTGGTTGTAGACGACGTCGAGCAGCACCTCGATGCCGGCCTCGTGCAGCGCCTTGACCATGGCCTTGAACTCCATGACCTGCTCGCCCCGGGTCCCGTACCCGGCGTAGCCGTTGTGCGGGGCGAAGTACCCCATCGTGTTGTAGCCCCAGTAGTTGGTCAGGCCCTTCGCCCGCAGCGACGGGTCGGTGACGAACTGGTGGACGGGCATGAGCTCCACGGCCGTCACACCGAGGCTCGCGAGGTGGTCGACGATCGCCGGTTGGGCCAGGGCCGCGTACGTGCCCCGGAGCTCGGGCGGGACGTCCGGGTGGCGCATCGTCATGCCGCGCACGTGCGCCTCGTAGATGACGCTGTCGTGGTAGTCCGTGGCCGGCGGGCGGTCGTGGCCCCAGTCGAAGAACGGGTTGACCACGACGGAGGTCATGGTGTGCCCGGCGGAGTCCGTCGTCGTCGGCGAGGCGCCGCGTGCGGTGGCGTCGGCCGGACGGTCGAGCGGGTAGGAGAACAGGGACTCGTCGCCGTCGACGTCCCCGTCCATCGCCTTGGCGTAGGGATCGAGCAGGAGCTTGGCAGGGTTGCACCGGTGGCCACGGGCGGGGTCGTACGGTCCGTGCACGCGGTAGCCGTAGCGCGTCCCGGGCCCGACGCCGGGCAGGTACACGTGCCAGACGTGCGCGTCGACCTCCGTCACGTCCACGCGGGTCTCGGTGCCGTCGTCGGCGACGAGGCAGAGCTCCACGCGTTCGGCGACCCCCGAGTGGAGCGCGAAGTTGGTGCCGGTGCCGTCGAAGGTCGCGCCCAGGGGGTACGCGCGGCCGGGCCAGGTCTGCATATGGAGCATCATCACACCCGGCTCACGGCCCTGCCGGGCATGTTCGCCTCGTGTCGCGCAAGCCGCGTGGTGATGCCCGGGCGGGTCTCGGGAGACCTGATCGCCGGCCGGAGTGCGAACACAGTGTGTCGAGGGCGTGTCGTGGCCGTGGTCGGTCGTGTCAGCGCCTGCATCCGGCGGGATTGGCTGCGAGGATCGGTGTCATGGTGACCGAGGCGGGGGAGACGCAGTCGAACGGATCCGAGGCGGAGGCCGCTGAGGAGGGGCCCGGCGCGGCGTGGGCCGAGCCCGGCGACGAGTCGCTGGCGTCGTACGCCCGGATCGCGCCGAAGCCGCGGGAGCGCCGCCCGACGCGCAGCGAGGTGCTGGGTGGCGGCGACGCGACGAAGGCGCCGAAGCGGCTCGCGATCGGCGAGCTCCGGCCGATCACGGGGGACTCGAGCGGCGTGTCCTGGGACGACCCGGAAGAGCTGTAGACGCGGGCTCGTGCGGGTGCCCGGTAGGCACCGGTAGGCATCGGCCCGCGTACCCTGGGCGCCGTGGAAGACAGTGCTCCCGTCAGTGCCGCGATGCATCGTGCCAAGGCCGATGCCCGTGCCTCGCACGTGACCGTGGGCGAGCTGCGGCACCTGCCCGGCGGCCGGGTGGAGACCGACTGCTCCTGCGGGATGGTCCTGACCAACGGGCCTGACTGGTCGCTCGACGAGCACATCCGGCTGCATCGCGCGGAGGCTCGTTACCTGGCGGTCAGCCGGGTCGCGCCCCCGGGCATGCCGCGACTGATCGAGGTGGGGGCCGACCGGCGGCCACGGTGACGAAGCGGTCGTTCGCGTCTGCGACAATCTCCTCATTCTTCCCCGCTGAGCAGCACGGAGATTGATCGATGGACGGACCCTCGCAGCGTTCGCGCGCGCTCGACCCGACGACGCCGGTGGAACCGGAACCCGCGGCGCCGGACCCGGAAGAGCCGCACGGCCCGGCGGGGGAGGACGAGGCGGCGCACGCCGAGCCGGGCGCGAACGAGGCGCGACGGGACGAGGCAGCCACGGACGACGCGCGACCGGACGGTGCGCGACCCGACGACGCGCGATTGAGTCCGGCCACGGAGGACGACGCGACCCCGGGACGGGCGGAGGTGAACGGAGCGGCGTCGGATGGAGCGGCACCGGAGGGAGCGACGGATGGGCCGGCGCCGGACGGAGCGGCGCCGGACGGGGCGACGTCGGATGAGCCGGCGCCGGATGGGGCGGCGCCGGGTGGGGCGGTTGCGGAGCCGTCGGGCGCGTCCGATGGCGTCGGGAGCGACGATCTGCTGCCGGCGCCGGCTTCGGACGAGGGCGCCGAACCGTCCACCGCGGCGCACGTCGGCGCTCGTGCCGACGCGAAAACGGGCGTCGACGAGTCCACCTCGGGTGACGTCACCGCGTCGGACGGCCTTGACGTTCACGCCGAGGGGGACGATCGGCCGAAGGCCACGAAGGCCACGGAGGCCGCGGAGGCCGCGGAGGCCACCGCAGCCGCGGAGGCCACGGAGGTTCGAGAGCCCGGACCCGCGGGGCAGGCTGCCGAGGCCGGGAACCCGGAACCCATCGAGCCCGCGGAAACGGAAGCGCCCGAGCCGCAGGGGCCGAGAGCGGAGCCTGCCGGACCTGGGGAGCAGGGCGGACCCGCCGGCCCTGCGGTGCCCGTCGAACCTGACGAACTCGCGGAGTCGGTACACGCCGCGGAGCCCGGCCGGTCGGGCACGTCGGTCGAGTCCCGGACACAGGCCGGCGCTCCTGACGCCGGGCCGGTGGTGGCGGCCGAACGGCGAGATGCCCACGAGGACGACGAGGCAGTGGCCGCCCCCTTGGACGTCCAGGTGATCGCCCTGGCGCTCGTCGAGGCGGCGACCGAGGACGCCGCCCGGGTGAGCCCCGCGCCGACCGAGCCGCCACGTGAGTCCGAGCCGCCACGTGACCCTGCGCCGCCACATGATCCCGAGCCGCCACGTGACCCCGAGCCGCCAGGCGACCTTGCCCCGGGACGCGACCCTGCCCCGCCACGTGATCCCGCACCGCTACGCGACTTCGCGCCCGCCCACGACCCCGCGTCCGTGACGACGGTTCCGCCGTTCCCGGCGCCCGTCGCGCCGGCCAGGCCGGCGCGCGATCCCCACGGCTCCGCGCGGCATGTCGTCCAGCGGGCCCGTGACCTGCGCATGTGGTGGACCGGCGTCGGCACGGACGGGGATCCGGCCGAGCGGGCCGCGGCGGTGACGCGGAACCGCAGGATCGGGATCGGTGCGGGGGCGGCCGTCGTCGTGCTGATTGCCGTGTACGCGATCGCGGCGGTCGTGCAGGCCGACGTCGTGCCGGTGGGCACGACGGTCGCCGGGGCCGAACTCGGCGGGCAGAGCACGGCCGAGGCCGCCGACATCCTGGCCGAAGCTCTCACGGAGACCGCCGCGAAGCCGGTGGAGCTCGTCGCAGGCAAGGCCTCGACCACGCTCGATCCGGTGGCGGCGGGGCTGGCGGTCGACGTCGCCGCCACCGCGGACTCGCTCACCGGGTTCAGCCTGAGTCCGGCGAGGATGTGGCGGCACCTGTTCGGCGCCGGACCCGCGACGCCGGTGCTCGACGTGGACGACAAGGCGTTCGCGTCCGTGGTCGCCGGCCTGGAGGAGTCGATGGCGGTCGCTCCTGTGGACGGAGCGGTCGAGTTCACCGGGGTCACGCCGACGGCGACCTCCGCCCAGGACGGCACACGGATCGACCCGGACGCCGCGGCGCGCGCGATCAGGTCGGCGTGGCTCGTCGAGGACGGTCCGGTCGAGCTCCCGACACGTACGGTGCCCCCGGAGATCACGCAGGAGGAGACCGACGCCGCCCTCGCCGAGGCGAAGAAGATCGTGTCGGGACCCGTCGAGGTCAGTGCCGGCGGTCAGCGCGCGCAGCTGCCGCCGAAGGTTCTGGCGTCGGCGGCGAGCTTCGTCGTGAAGGACGGCGAACTCGCCGCACGGTTCGACGGCGCGACTCTCACGCGAGCGATCGTCGAGCGCACCGACAACCTGCTGACGATGGCAGACGGTGCCCAGTTCAGCTTCGCGTCGGGCCGGCCCGAGGTGGTCGGCGGCGAACTCGGCACCACGCTGGCCGACGGCCCCACACGCAGCGCGATCCGCGCCGCGGCCCTGGGTGCCGAACGGACCGCGACGCTCGAGGTCGTGCGCCAGACCCCGGAGAACTCGACGCAGGCGCTGCGCGCGATGGGCGTCGAGGAGGTCGTCGCGGAGTTCTCCACGCCGCTCACCAACGACTACGTGCGGACGCAGAACCTGATCCGGGGCGCCGAGATGATCACCGGTGACCTGATCCGACCCGGGGAGACGTTCTCGCTCATCTCGGCGCTGTCCCCGATCACCCTGGCCAACGGGTACGTCGCGTCCGGGATGATCATCGGCGGGCAACACATCGACGGTGTCGGGGGCGGCCTGTCGCAGATGGCCACCACCTCGTACAACGCCGCGATGATCGCGGGGTTCGAGGACGTGGAGCATCACCCCCACTCGTACTGGTTCGAGCGTTACCCGGCGGGCCGGGAGGCCACCATCGCCGTCGGGAGCAAGGACATGAAGGTGCGGAACAACACGCCGTACGGCGCCGTGCTGCAGTCCTGGGTGGCCGACAACCAGCTGCACGTGCGGATCTGGAGCACGAAGCACCTCAAGAACACCTGGACGGACGGCGAGAAGCGGAACGTCGTCGCGCCGGGCGTGGTGACCAGCACCGATCCCGGATGTGTGCCCTATCCGGGCGGGGAGCCGGGTTTCACGATCACGGTGGGCCGCAAGGTCGAGCGGATCGGCGACGGCAAGGTGGTCATCGAACGGTCGTACACGACGACATACCGTCCCGACCACGCCCTGGCCTGCGTGACACCCGAGCCGCCTCCGCTGCCGGAGGACCCGGACGATCCGGAGGGCGGTACGGCGCCCACACCACCGGGCCCGGACGCCTGACGGCACTCGCGGCTCGGCCCGGGACCGGGTGGTCCCGGTGTGCGACGCGGTTCCGGCGACCTGCCGGCGCGTCGGCGTCAGAGCCTGGCACGCACGACGGCGGTCGTGGTCACGTCTCGTACGGACGGTGACCACGACCGCCGTGGTGTCCCTGGACGGTCGCCGGGCGGTCGCCGGCGCGTGCCGGACGCACCGATTGCCGTCGTCGGCCCAATAATATACGATATTGGATACGCTGCACGAGCGAGGGAGCTCATGACCACCGATCCACACCAGGCTGACGACGCCGCGGCCGATCCGCGATTCGCCGCCCTGCCCGGCCGTCCGGGCAAGATCATCGCGGTGCACCTGAGCTACGCCTCCCGCGCCGATCAGCGGGGGCGTCGTCCGGAGCATCCGTCGTACTTCCTCAAGCCGTCGAGCTCGCTCGCGCCGTCCGGCGGAACCGTCGAACGGCCCGCCGGCACCGAACTGCTCGCCTTCGAGGGAGAGATCGCCCTGGTCATGGGCGCCACCACCCGAGACGTGCGACTGGAGGACGCGTGGGAGCACGTCGGGTGGGTGAGCGGGGCCAACGACTTCGGCCTCTACGACCTGCGCGCCAACGACCGCGGCTCCAACCTCCGCTCCAAGGGTCGCGACGGCTACACCCCGCTCGGTCCGTCGCTCATCGAGGCCGGGTCCCTCGATCCCGCCGCACTGCGCCTGCGGACCTGGGTGAACGGTGACCTGGTGCAGGACGACACCACGGCCGGCCTCATCTTCCCGCTCCCGCAGATCGTCGCGGACCTCGCCCAGCACCTGACGCTCGAAGTGGGCGACGTCATTCTCACCGGGACCCCGGCGGGCTCCTCCGTCGCCGTCCCGGGTGACGTGGTGGAGGTCGAGGTCGACGCACCGGCCGCACCCGGCCGCCCGACGTCGGGCCGGCTCGTCACGACCGTCACCCAGGGGAAGCAGGACTTCGACGAGGAACTCGGCTCGTTGCCCTCGGCGGACGACGCGCAGCGAACCGAGGCGTGGGGGTCGCGGCAGGCCGCGGGCCTCCCGCCGGCCGAGCCCGGACGGGCGGCGCTGTCCCCCGCGCTGCGGGCCAAGCTGGAGGCGGCGCCGGTCGCGGGCCTGTCCCAGCAGCTGCGCAAGCGAGGCATCGACAACGCGACCATCGACGGCGTCCGCGCCACGCATCCCGGTGAGAAGGTCGTCGGACCGGCCCGCACGCTCCGCTTCGTGCCGAACCGTGAGGACCTGTTCGCCGGCCACGGCGGCGGCCACAACGCCCAGAAGCGTGCGTTCGACACCGTCGGCCCGGGAGAGGTCATCGTGATCGAGGCCCGCGGCGAGACGGGGTCCGGCACGTTCGGCGACATCCTCGCGATCCGTGCCCACGCGCGCGGTGCGGCCGGCATCGTCACCGACGGAGGTGTCCGCGATCACGCCGCCGTCGCCCAGGTGGGCATTCCCGTCTACTCCGCCGGCCCGCACCCGGCCGTACTCGGCCGCAGGCACGTGCCCTGGGACGCCGACCTCACCATCGCGTGCGGCGGCACCACGGTCCAGCCGGGCGACATCGTCGTCGGTGACGAGGACGGCGTGATCGTCGTCCCACCCGCTCTCGCCGAAGAGGTCGCCGACGCCGCCCTCGCCCAGGAGGCGGTGGATGCGTGGATCGCCGAGCAGGTCGCCGCGGGACATCCCGTCGAGGGGCTCTTCCCCATGAACGCCGAGTGGAAGGCGAGGTACCTCGCATGGCGGACGACGAACTGAACGTTGCCGCCGCGAGTCCGAGCAAGTCGCAGCGTGCCTACCACTGGATCAAGGAACGGATCGCGGGACAGGACTTCACGCCCGGCTACCGGCTCGTCCTGCGGACCATCGCGGAGGAGCTCGGCATGAGCGTCGTCCCGGTGCGTGAGGCGATCCGCCGGCTCGAGGCCGAGGGCCTCGTCACCTTCCAGCGCAACGTGGGCGCGCAGGTGTCGATGGTCGACGACACCCGTTACCGCGCCAGCATGCAGGCCTTGTCGGTCCTCGAGAGCGCCGCGACGGCCCTCGCGGCGGGCCACCACACGGCCGAGGACCTCCGCCATGCCCGGCAGACCAACGAGCGCATGATCGAGACGCTGTCCGACTTCGATCCGAGCACGTTCACCCGGCTCAACCAGGAGTTCCATGCCGCGCTCTATCGCCGGTGCCCGAACGCCCGCCTGCTCGAGCTCGTCGAGTCGGAGTGGGCCCGGCTCGCGCACCTGCGCGAGTCGACGTTCAGCTTCGTCCCCGGCCGGGCGCGCCAGTCCGTGCGAGAGCACGAGCACCTCCTCCAGCTCGTCGAAGCCGGGGCACCGCCCGCGGAGATCGAGAAGGCCTCCCGCCACCACCGTTCCGCGACCCTCGACGCGTACCTGGTCCACGAGCACCCCGACGAGACCCTCGGCCTCACCGCAGTCTGATCCGCACCAAGGGAGAACCCTATGACCGACGCCGCCGAGCTCGCGACGCGACGACCCGTGCCCGCCGATCTTCCGGAGACCCTCCGGCACTACGTCGACGGCGCGTTCGTCGAGTCGGCCGACGGCGCCACCTTCGACGTGCTGGACCCCGTGACCAACGAGACGTATTTGCGGGCCGCCGCGGGCAAGCAGGCCGACGTCGACGCCGCCGTCACCGCTGCCCGGCACGCGTTCACCGAGGGGCCATGGCCCCGGATGCTGGCTCGTGAACGATCACGGGTGCTGCACCGGATCGCCGACATCGTGGAGTCGCGCGACGCCCGGCTCGCGCAGCTGGAGTCCTTCGACTCCGGGCTGCCGATCACCCAGGCGCTGGGCCAGGCGCGCCGCGCGGCCGAGAACTTCCGGTTCTTCGCCGACCTGGTCGTCGCCCAGGCGGACGACACCTACAAGGTGCCGGGCCGGCAGCTCAACTACGTCAACCGCAAGCCCATCGGCGTCGCCGGCCTGATCACGCCCTGGAACACACCGTTCATGCTGGAGTCGTGGAAGCTCGCGCCCGCGATCGCCACCGGCAACACCGTCGTCCTCAAGCCGGCCGAGTTCACGCCGCTCTCGGCGTCCCTGTGGGCCGGCATCTTCGAGGAGGCCGGCCTGCCGCGGGGCGTGTTCAACCTCGTCAACGGAATCGGCGAGGAGGCCGGGGACGCGCTCGTCAGGCACCCGGGCGTGCCGCTGATCTCGTTCACCGGCGAGAGCAGCACCGGGCAGACCATCTTCGCGAACGCCGCACCGCACCTCAAGGGCCTGTCGATGGAGCTCGGTGGGAAGTCTCCCGCCGTCGTCTTCGCCGACGCCGACCTGGACGCCGCGATCGACGCGACGATCTTCGGTGTCTTCTCGCTCAACGGTGAGCGCTGCACCGCCGGGTCGCGCATCCTCGTCGAGCGACCGGTCTACGACGAGTTCGTGGAACGCTACGCCGCGCAGGCCCGGCGCGTGCGCGTCGGGTTCCCGCACGATCCCGCCACCGAGGTCGGCGCGCTGGTGCATCCGGAGCACTTCGCGAAGGTGATGGGCTACATCGAGATCGGCAGGACCGAGGGCCGGCTGGTCGCCGGTGGTGGCCGTCCCGAGGGCTTCGAGTCGGGCAACTTCGTGGCACCCACGGTCTTCGCCGACGTGCGGCCCGAGGCGCGGATCTTCCAGGAGGAGATCTTCGGTCCCGTCGTCGCGATCACGCCGTTCGACACGGAGAGCGAGGCCCTGGAACTCGCCAACGGCGTCAGGTACGGCCTCGCCGCCTACGTGTGGACGAACGACCTCGGGCGGGCGCACAACTTCTCCCAGGCCGTGGAGGCCGGGATGGTCTGGCTCAACTCGAACAACGTGCGCGACCTGCGCACCCCGTTCGGCGGCGTCAAGGCGTCCGGCCTCGGTCACGAGGGCGGCTACCGCTCGATCGACTTCTACACCGACCAGCAGGCGGTGCACGTCACGCTCGGCACGGTCCACAACCCCACCTTCGGCAAGGACGACGCCGGAGGCCGCTGACCCGGATGCCGTGGTCCGTGCCGCCGCGGGCCGCGGACGCCGCCCACGACTCATTCACGCAAGGACGCCGACATGACCGACCGCCACGACCGCATCCTCACCTCCTCCGGCTTCTCCGTCTCCCCGGAGTCGCCCATCCATGCCGACAACCCGGTTCCGACGCCGCGGGCGTCGCCGCCGGACATCGTGCGGTGCGCCTCCATGGAACTCGTCGTCACCGACCTGGCGGCCTCCCGCCGGTTCTACGTCGACGTGCTGGATCTGGTGGTGACCGAGGAGGACGAGCAGACCGTCCACCTGCGCTCCATGGAGGAGTTCATCCACCACAACCTGGTGCTGCGCCAAGGGCCCGTGGCCGCCGTCGCCGCGTTCAGCTACCGGGTCAGGACGCCGGAGGACCTCGACAAGGCCGTCGCGTTCTACACCGAGCTCGGCTGCCGGACCGAGCGGCGGGCCGAGGGGTGGACCAAGGGCGTCGGGGACTCGGTGCGGGTGATCGACCCGCTGGGCTTCCCGTACGAGTTCTTCCACGACGTCGAGCACGTCGAGCGGCTCGCGTGGCGCTACGACCTGCACACCCCGGGCGCACTGGTGCGGCTGGACCACTTCAACCAGGTGACCCCGGACGTGCCGCGCGCCGTGAACTTCATGCAGTCGCTCGGCTTCCGCGTCACGGAGGACATCCAGGACGACGACGGCGTCGTCTACGCCGCGTGGATGCGCCGCAAGCCGACGGTGCACGACACCGCGATGACCGGCGGCGACGGCCCGCGCATGCACCACGTCGCGTTCGCCACGCACGAGAAGCACAACATCCTGGCGATCTGCGACAAGCTGGGCGCGCTGCGGCGGTCGGACTGCATCGAGCGCGGGCCGGGCCGCCACGGGGTGTCCAACGCGTTCTACCTGTACCTGCGTGACCCGGACGGGCACCGGGTCGAGATCTACACGCAGGACTACTACACCGGCGATCCCGACAACCCGGTGGTGACGTGGGACGTGCACGACAACCAGCGCCGCGACTGGTGGGGCAACCCGGTGGTCCCGTCCTGGTACACGGAGGCCTCGCTCGTGCTGGATCTGGACGGCAACCCGCAACCCGTCGTCGCCCGCACCGACGAGTCCGAGATGGCGGTCACCATCGGCGCGGACGGGTTCTCGTACACGCGGCCGGAGGCCGGCTCGGAACCGCCGCCGGAGCACGAGCAGGGCGAGTACAAGCTCGGCCACCAGCTCTGAGCACGGACGTTCGCCGTGACCGGACCGAGAGGAACCAGGATGCTCAGCCCAGACGTCGTCGCCGCCATCGCCGCGGAACTCGCCGAGGCAGACCGGGCGCACGCCGTGATCCCGCGGATCACCGCTCGCCATCCGGACGCGACCGTCGAGGACGCGTACGCGATCCAGGGCGTCTGGCGTGACCGCATGCTCGCGACCGGGCGACGGCTCGTGGGCCGCAAGATCGGTCTCACCTCCAAGGCGATGCAGCGCGCCACGGGTATCGCCGAACCGGACTACGGCGTCATGTTCGACGACACCGTCCACCCCAGCGGCGCCGAGATCCCGGTGGACCTGTTCTCGAACGTGCGGATCGAGGTCGAGCTCGCCTTCGTCCTCGCCACGCCGCTGGAGGGGCCGGACTGCTCCCTCCCGGACGTCCTGGAGGCGACCGGCCAGGTCGTGCCGGCGCTCGAGGTCCTCAACTCGCACATCGAGCTGGAGGGGCGCACGATCGTGGACACGATCAGCGACAACGCCGCCTACGGCGCCATGGTGCTCGGCGGGACCCGCCGCCACCCGGAGGAGGTCGACCTGCGCTGGGTCCCGGGGCTGCTGTACCGCAACGGCGTGATCGAGGAGACCGGCGTCGCCGCCGGTGTGCTCGATCATCCGGCGCGCGGGGTCGCCTGGCTCGCGAACAAGCTCCACCACCACGGCGCACGCCTGGAGGCCGGCGAGATCATCCTGGCCGGCTCGTTCACGCGGCCCCTGTGGGTCTCGCGTGGCGACGAGGTGCTGGCCGACTACGGACCGATGGGAACCGTCACATGCCACTTCGTCTGAACCCTACGTTTCGCGACCGGCTCGCCGGCGCGGACCGAGCCCTCGCAGGCGTCTGGCTGTGCTCCGGCTCGCCGCTCGTGGCCGAGATCTGCGCGGGGTCCGGCCTGGACTGGACGCTCGTCGACATGGAACACGCGCCGAACGGCCTGGAATCGGTGCTCGCGCAGCTGCAGGCGGTCGCCGCGTACCCCGTCACCCCCGTGGTACGCGTACCCGCCAACGACGCGGTGACGATCAAGCAGGTGCTCGACCTGGGAGCGCAGAACGTCCTCGTCCCGATGGTGAACTCCGCGGCGGACGCCGAGGCCGCGGTCGCCGCGGTCCGCTATCCGCCGCGCGGCCGCCGCGGCGTCGGGTCGGCGCTCGGCCGCTCCGCACGGTGGAACCGCGTCACGGCGTACCTCGCCGACGCCGACGCACACGTCTCGCTGTTCGTCCAGGTCGAGACCGCCGACGCCGTCGCAGCGGCCGGGGAGATCGCCTCGGTCGACGGCATCGACGGGGTGTTCGTCGGACCGAGCGACCTCGCGGCGTCGATGGGCCTGCTCGGCGAGCAGACCCATCCCGACGTGCTCACCGCGGTGCATGCGGCCTTCGACGCCGTCCGGGGCGCCGGCAAGCCCGTCGGCGTCAACGCGTTCGATCCGGCGGTGGCGGACGCCTACCTGAGAGAAGGAGCGTCGTTCGTACTGGTCGGCGCCGACGTCGGGCTGCTCGCCCGCGGCTGCGAGACACTGGCCGCGCGGTTCGTCCCGGGGCCGTCGGCCACCGGGCACGACTGACGCGCCGGCCCGCTCCCGCGGCCGCACAGCCGCTGGTGCCACGAATATTATTTCGTATATCATCGCCGGGTCCGGCACGAACGACCCTGCCGGTGCTCGAAAAAGGGGCACGCAGCCGTGCGCGAGGCACGTGCGAGACACATACGGCACCTGTCTCCGTACGTCGTCGCCCTCACCGTATGAGGGCTGGAAGGCCCGGTCATGCCCTCTGTCTCCGCGCACGTCGCCCACGCTCTCGCCCCGCACGTCGACCACGTCTTCGGAGTGATGGGCAACGGCAACGCCTACTTCCTCGACGCGCTCGAACGGTCGACGTCCGTCGCGTACACCGCCGTCCGGCACGAGGCGGGCGGCGTCGTCGCCGCCGACGCCTACCACCGCGCCTCGGGCCGGCTGGCAGCCGCCACGGCCACCTACGGCGCCGGCTTCACCAACACCGTCACCGCGCTGGCCGAGGCGGTGCAGGCCGAGGTGCCGCTCGTGCTGATCGTCGGGGACGAGCCCACGTCCGGCCCGCGCCCGTGGGACGTCGACCAGATCGCGCTCGCCTCCGCGGTGGGCGCCCGCACGTACACGGTCGGCCGGACGGATGCGGTCGCCACCACGGTCATCGCGATCGAGCACGCTCTCACCTATCGCGTACCGACGGTGCTCGCCCTCCCGTACGACGTCGCGGCGCTCGCCGCCGGCCCGCTGCCGGAGATCCCGGAACCCGTGCTGCCGCCCCGGCAGGCGCCGCGCGGAGACTTCGGTGCCGGGGCGGTCCGCGAGATCGCGACGGCCCTCGCCGCCGCGGAGCGTCCGTTCCTCCTGGCCGGACGTGGTGCGTGGATCTCCGGGGCGGGGGCCACGCTCGGTGAGCTCGCGGACCTGACCGGCGCGGTGACGGCGACGACGACACTCGGCCGTGGATTGTTCCCCCGGTCCGAGTTCGATCTGGGCGTGACCGGGGGCTTCGGGGCGGAGGGCGCGATGGCACTGGTGCGGGAGGCCGATGTCGCCGTCGTCGTCGGTGCGTCGCTGAACCAGTTCACGATGCGGTTCGGCGATCTCTTCGCGCCGGGGACGCGCGTCTTCCAGGTCGATGTGGCGGCGACCGCGACCCATCCGCACGTCGGCGGTTACGTCCGGGGTGATGCCGAGGTCGTCGCGCGGGGAGTCGTCGACGAGCTGGTGCGACTCGGTGCCTCGCCGAGCGGCTGGCGGGAGTCGGTCGACGTCGCGTCGCTGTGTGCCTACGACAAGGGCGACGGTGTCGCCGTGGACGGCCGGCTCGATCCTCGGTCGGTGGCGGCCCGTGTCGGCGAACTGCTTCCCGAGGACCGGGTCGTGGTGTCGGACGGCGGCCACTTCATCGGCTGGGCGAACATGTACTGGCCGGTCGCGTCACCCGACCGCATGATGATGGTCGGAACGGCGTTCCAGTCGATCGGGCTGGGGTGGCCGTCCGTGCCGGGTGCCGCGCTGGCCCGCCCCGGCGCCACGGTCGTGCTGACCACGGGGGACGGCGGGGGACTGATGGCGTTGGCCGACCTCGAGTCCGCGGTGCGGGTCGCGGGAGGTCGTGGCATGGCGGTCGTCTGGAACGATGCCGCCTACGGCGCGGAGGTGAATCTCTACGGGCTCAAGGGGCTCGCGCGTGAGCCGATGCTGATCCCGGAGGTCGACTTCGCCGCGCTGGCGGCGGGGGTCGGGGCGGAAGGTGTCGTGGTGCGAGAACTCGCCGATCTCGATCGACTTGCCTCCTGGGCGGCGCAGCCCGCGGAGTCGCGCGACTTCCTGGTTCTGGACTGCCGCGTCTCCGGGAGCGTGGTCGCGCCGTACCAGCAGGAGATCATCCGCGCCAACAGCTGACGAGCGGCAGGGTCGAGATCGACCCGGCCACGTCGTCCACCGGCAGTCCGGCTGGTACGAGGTGGCACCCGGGCTGCGGCCGCCATCGCGCACCCCCGGGGGCGGGCGCCGGCGGTGCGCCCCGGCGTCTCGGGGATTCAGTGCTGGTGGGCGATGCCGAGCTCGTGCAGGCGCTCGTGCTCCTCGCGGGCACGCTGCCGTTCCGCGATGCGGGCCTGCACCTCGGCGCGGCGCAGGGGAGGGACGGACTGGGGCGGCCGCCGCCGGGCGGGCAACTCGTCCAGCAGCCGGTCGACGATCGCGGCGATCTCCTCGGTGGCACGCTCGACCGGTTCTCTCGTGGCGTCGGACACCTTCGTCACCCCGGTCACCTTGCGGACGAACTGCAGCGCCGCAGCGGTGATCTCCTCGTCGGTGGCGGGCGGCTCGAGCCCTCGCAGGGTCGTGATGTTTCGGCACATGCTCCGACGGTACGCCGCCCCGACCACCCCTGAATGCACCCCCCAACAACACCCCACCGCAACACCCCCACCTCGAGCCCCCCTCAACCCCCCACCTCCAGCACCCACCCCAGCCCCGGGGGGCAAGGGGCGAAGCCCCAGGGGGGTTCCGGGGGCGTGCCCCCGGGCCGGGGTGTGGGGGCTGCGCCCCCACCAGAAATGACGAGGCGGAGGTGCCCAACCCCGTTGGGCACACTCCGCCTATCCGTCTCGTGCGCGATACTGGGATCGAACCAGTGACCTCTTCCGTGTCAGGGAAGCGCGCTACCGCTGCGCCAATCGCGCGAGGTGGGTACGGGATTCGAACCCGTGTATACGGCTTTGCAGGCCGCTGCCTCGCCTCTCGGCCAACCCACCGCGAGGGTTCTCACCCACGTCAGAGCGGACGACGAGATTCGAACTCGCGACCCTCACCATGGCAAGGTGATGCTCTACCAACTGAGCTACGTCCGCACGATTCCGGATCGCTCCTCGCGAACCGGCGCTCCAGAAGATTACGGGACGCACCGGCCAAAGGTCCAATCGAACGAGCGCATCGCCGACCGGATCTACATCACAACCCCGCCTGTCAAGAAGCCCACGCGACCACACCGCCGCAACACCCCACCCGCACCTCCACCCCACACCCCAACACCCCAACACCCGCACTCCAACACCCCTCGAAACCCCACCTCGACATTCCCACCTCGACGCCCCACCTCCCGCACCCACCCCAGCCCCGGGGGGCAAGGGGCGAAGCCCCCAGGGGGTTCCGGGGGCGTGCCCCCGGGCCGGGGTGTGGGGGCTGCGCCCCCACCAGAAATGACGAGGCGGAGTGTGCCCAACCCCGTTGGGCACACTCCGCCTATCCGTCTCGTGGGCGATACAGGACTCGAACCTGTGACCTCTTCGGTGTGAACGAAGCGCGCTAACCATCTGCGCCAATCGCCCTGGTCGTGCGGAGCGATCCTAGCATTCGCCCGGCCGTCCGCGACGACCGCAGGCTCAGGGGTCGATCCGCTCGCGCCGTGTCTTCTCGAACAGGTCGCGGGCGGCCATCGACAGCTCTCCGGCCGGCAGGTCCACGCCGTCGAGCCACGTCGTCGGCTGGACGTTCCGGACCGACCCGGTCAGGAGCAGGTGTACGCGCCCGGCGGTGACGTCGTCGAGCACGTCGAAGGTCAGCTCGCCCTCGCGCGCCTCGCGGACGGGCAGCCCCGTCTCGGCGCCCCACTCGAGCAGCAGCTCTCGCGTGATCCCCGCGAGACAGCCCACCGACAGCGGCGGGGTCACCAGTTCGCCGTCGCGCTCCACGAACACGTTGGACCCGGTTCCCTCGCAGAGCTCGCCGCGCGTGTTCGCGAGCACGGCCTCGTCGCCGCCCTTGGCGACGGCGTCCGCCAGGGCGACGACGTTCTCCGCGTACGACGTCGTCTTCAGGCCTGCCACGGCCGACCGCTCGTTCCGGGTCCAGGGGGAGCGCACGACGCGCCCCTCGGCCCGGATGGTCGCGGGGCCTGCGGCGACGACCACGGTCTGGGGTCCGTCGCTCCGCCCGGACGCGAGCGGGCCGACGCCGTCGGTCACGGTGATCCTCAGGCGCCCGGATCCGGGTCCGGCGGCGAGGACGGCGGCGACGCCGTCGCGCACCAGCTGCTCGTCGGGTTCGGCGATGCCGAGCCCGGCGGCGGACCGCGCGAGCCGCCTCAGGTGGCGCGTCAGGGCGAACGCCTGACCGTCGAACACGGCACATGTCTCGAACACCCCGTCGCCCACGGTGATGCCGTGGTCGACCGCGCTGATCACGCCCTCGTCGGGCGTCACGAGGCGCCCGTCCGTCCAGATCACCGTCTGCGTCATGGGCTCATCCTGCCCGCCGGCGCGGCGGACCGCGAAACCGGCTGCTCCACGGCCGGCGCGCCGCCGCGCGGGGTTCCGGGCCCGCCGTCCGACGAGGCGAGCCCGACGAGGCGAGCCGCTTTCAGCTCGGTCTCACGCCACTCCGCGGTCGGGTCGCTGCCCCACGTGATGCCGGCGCCGGTGCCGAAGCGCAGCGTGCCCGCGCCGGGACCGTCGTCGTCCCCGCGCTCCCACCAGAACGTGCGGATGCCGACGGCGAGCGAGGCCGTGCCCGTGTCGCCGTCGACCCAGCCGACCGCCCCGCAGTACGGCCCGCGCGGGACCGGCTCGAGGTCGCCGATGATGCGCAGCGCCGACGACTTCGGGGCGCCCGACACGGAACCCGGCGGGAAGGTCGCCGCCAGCAGGTGCCGCCAGAGCCCGGGTGCGTGGCTGATGTCGTCGGACAGTACGCCGCGCACATGGGAGACCAGGTGCACGAGCCCGGGGTGCTGCTCGACGGTGAGGAGGCCGGTGACCTCCACCGTGCCCGGCCGGCAGACGCGCTGCAGGTCGTTGCGGACGAGATCCGTGATCATGACGTTCTCGGCGCGGTCCTTGTCGGTGAGGCCGTCGGGCGTGCGGGCGGTGCCCTTGATGGGGCCGGAGGTCACGACCGTTCCGTCCGGGCCCGGCTCCAGCGACAGGTACAGCTCCGGGGAGGCGCTGACCACCCACACCGGCTGGACGTCGCGGCCGTCCGGGCCGAGCGTGGCCGCGGGTACGTGGATCGCGGAGGCGTGCGGGGCGGGGTTGCCGGCGGCGAGCCGGGCGGTGAGGGCGCGGGCGTCGGGCTCGGCGGGGTTGCCGTCGGTGCCGGTCCGGGAGGGCAGCGGTGCGGCCAGGATCCGGCAGAGGTTCGCCTGGTACACGTCGCCCTCGCGCACGTGCTCGCGGATCCGGCGCACCGCCGCCTCGTAGGCGGCGCGGTCCATGGAGCTGGTCCAGGCGCGGGCGTCGGGCCCGATCCAGGCGCCGGGCGCCGGGCCGGTGCGAGGCCCGGCGTCCGGGTCGGGCGACGGGCGCGGTCGGGCTCCGCGACCGGCGGCCGACGACGGCTCCGTGCCGGGCCGTCCGCCCAGGTCCGCGGCGCGTGGGGGAGCAGGGGTCACGTCCCGGAACTGCCACGCGCGGGTGCGGCCCTCGAAGTCCGCGACGACGAACCAGGTGCCCCGTGCCAGAGCCTCCGGCTCGTCGTGGAGGTCGACGCAGCGGATCACGTGGGTGGCGACCCGGCCGTCGAAGGCGGCCCAGCCGGTGTTCCCGGTCACGTCGCTGGTGGGCGGGACCGTTGCGGTGGTGCGAGTTCTCGGCGCTCGGTGCGGAGGCAGGGACACACCGTCCACGCTAGCGCCGCTCAATCGATTGGACGGCCACACCGATGTTCGATTAATGTTCAGACCACGCCGGAGCACGGGGAAACCCGACAGGTCCGGCTGTGCGGACGTAGCTCAGTTGGTAGAGCATCACCTTGCCATGGTGAGGGTCGCGAGTTCGAATCTCGTCGTCCGCTCGGAGGCCCGCTCCCGTGCTCGACTCGCAGGAGCATCCTCACGGTGGGTTGGCCGAGAGGCGAGGCAGCGGCCTGCAAAGCCGTATACACGGGTTCGAATCCCGTACCCACCTCGCACGAACTCGAGCGATTGGCGCAGCGGTAGCGCGCTTCCCTGACACGGAAGAGGTCACTGGTTCGATCCCAGTATCGCTCACCACTACCCCATCAGGGGCGATTGGCGCAGATGGTTAGCGCGCTTCGTTCACACCGAAGAGGTCACAGGTTCGAGTCCTGTATCGCCCACGAGACGGATAGGCGGAGTGTGCCCAACGGGGTTGGGCACACTCCGCCTCGTCATTTCTGGTGGGGGCGCAGCCCCCACACCCCGGCCCGGGGGCACGCCCCCGGAACCCCCCTGGGGCTTCGCCCCTTGCCCCCTGGGGGCTTCGCCCCTTGCCCCCTTGGGGCTGGGTTGGGGGCTTTGTTTTCCTGGTGGTTGGCTTGGGGGTTTTTCGGGGGCTTCAGGTCAGGTGCTTCTCGAAGAAGTGGGTGGCGTCCGGGTTGTCGTTGTAGCGGTCGATGCGGTCGTAGCCTGCGCGGCCGTACATGGCGATCGCCGCGGTCAGGTTCTCGTTCGTGTCCAGACGGACGGTGGTGTGGCCGGTGTCGCTCGCCGTCTTCTCCAGGTGTCGCAACAGGCGCGACGCGAGACCGGCGCCCCGCCAGCCGGGGTGTACCCACATGCGTTTGATCTCGGCCACGCCGTCTCCGAGGTCGCGCAGGCCGCCGCACGCGACGGGCGCGCCGTCGTCCACCGCCAGCACGAACCGGCCCGACGGCGGCCGGAACCGCGCGGCGTCGTCGTCCGACGGTTCTCCCGGGTCGAACGGGAAGAACGTCGCCAGCTCGGCGGTGTACCGCTCGACGGCGGCCCTGGCCCCGGACGACAGCGGATCCACCGTCTCGAAAACCACGGCGGCCGAACGCACCAGCAGGTCCGCCTCGGCGAGCGCGCGTGCGAGCCGGTCTCGCTGCCGCTCGGTCAACGGCTCCAGGAGGCGCCGAGCACGCTCGGCGGAGCGGCTCTCGAGCTCGTTCCACCGCGCCGTGCCGAGCGGAGTGAGCTCTACGAGACGGCGCCGCCGGTCGGCCGGGTCGGCGGTGAGGGAGACCAGGCCGTCGTCGGTCAGGCGCTTGAGCTGCCTGCTGACGTAGCCCGAGTCCAGGCCGGTGCGGGCACGCAGCTCGGCGACCGTCCCCGCGTGGCTCCCGATCTCGAAGAGGAGCCGCATCGTGCCGAGCGGCGCCCCCATCCCCAGGAAGGAGTCCTCCAGTGCTCCGATGCGCTGGGTGTAGCTGCGGTTGAAGCGGCGCACGACGGCGGTCTGTGAGTCGATCGGCATGTAGCTGACTTTAGTCAGAGAACTGGTCGCGGTCGAGGCCGGTGGGACGGACGCCACCGCGTCGTCGCGCGCGTGGCGCCCGTCCCGGTCACGAAGGGCGACGTCAGCCCTCCAGCAGTGCCTGACCCAGGTACTCGTCCGGCCCCGCGCCCGGCGGCACGGCGAAGACCGCCGAGCCGATCGGCGTCGTCCACTCGTTGAGCAGGTCCAACTCGTCCAGCCTGCGCTGGACGGGAAGGAACTGCCGGTCGACGTCCGCCTGGTAGGTGACGAACACGAGGCCGGAGTCGCCGGGTCCGTCGTCGTAGCCGTACGGGCGGCGCAGGAACCGTTGCCCCGGATCGTCGGTGCGGGACCGGCGGACGTGCGCCGCGGCGTCGATCACGCCGAAGCCGTTCGGCCCCGTGGCCTCGAGGTCCGGCTCGTCGTGCTCATCGCTGCCGGTCAGGGGAGCCCCGTCCGAGAGCCTTCGGCCGATGGTGTTCTCCCTGCCCGTCCGGTCGACCTCGTCCCAGCCGTCGAGGTCCATGGCGATGCGCCGCACCACGACGGAGGTCCCTCCCGCCAGCCAGCCGGAACCGTCGTCCTCGTGCCAGACCAGATGCGGTTCGGCCGTGGGGTCGATGTTCCCGGTGCCGTCCACCTGGCCCATGGGATTGCGCCAGGTCGTGCCGGGCGGCACGGTACCGGGACTGTGCCGGAATCCGCGCTGGAGCCAGCGCGGGCGGGCGAAGGTCCGTGCCTGCCGCACCAGCACACGCACGGCGTGAGAGACCGTGACGGGGTCGTCGGCACACACCTGCAGCAGCAGGTCGCCGCCGGACCAGTTCTCCTCGAGCCGGTCGACCCCGAACGACGGCAGCGGCCGCAACCACGACGGCGCGCGATGCGCCAGGGCGGCCGCCGTGAACACGGCGGAACCGTAGCCCACGGTCACCGTGAGCCGCGCCGGGACGGCCGCGAGCTCCGGTTCGGTGTCCGTCAACCCCGGCCGCCCGCTCATCAGCCGTTCGGCGTCGTCGGTCCAGATCCGCATGAGGCGTACCAGGGCCTCGCGGTCCGTCCCGCCGGCCAGATCGAGTGCGAGGAACGTCGCGAATCCCTGCGGCGTGGTGTCGACGCCCGGCTGGCGTGGCCCGCGGAACGCGACCGTCGCCCGTCCCGCCTGGTCGGCCGCCGGGGCGCGACCGGGTGTGTGCTCGGGCGTGTGCTCGGGCGCACCCAAGGCGGCGGTCCCGCTCAGCGTGACCGCGGTCCCACCGAGGGCTCCGCCGAGGAACGTCGCCCCGCCGCGCAGGAACCCGCGTCGCGACGGTCCTGGTGTTCCGGCCGGTCCGCCGTCCTTCGCGGCACCGTCGGAGGTGGTGGAAGCGCCCGTCACCTGTCCTCCTCGTGCCCGGAGTGGTTCCCGCCGGAGTGCCCGGAGCGGTTCACGGACCCGTCACCGTCCGGCTCGTAGCTCTCGTTCGCACCGTCGAACGACCGTACGGGGGCCGTGATCTCCAGCGTGGACCCGTCCTCCGCGGTCACGACGACGGTGACGTCCTCGCCCGGCTCGAGCGGGTCCGTGACGCCGAGGAGCATCAGGTGCGGCCCGCCGGGTTCGAGCGTGAAGGGCTCGTCCGCGGGGATCACCAGCCCTTCGCCGGCCTCCCGCATGACGGGCGTCCCGCCGTCGTCGACGAACACGTGCAGCTCCACCGACTCCGCGGCGTCGGACTCGGCCGAGACGAGACGCACCTCGTGTCCCGAGCCGTTCGTGAGGGTGCCGAACACGGCCGTCATGCCCTCGTCGGCCGCCTTGGCCCACGGGTCCTCGACGGTCAGCGCCGCCGCGCCGGTCCTGGCCGCCGCGGAGTCGTGCGGCGCGGCTTCCGACCCGCCGCTGCATGCGGCCGGCAGCAGCGTCAGAGCGGCGACGGTCGCCGCGGCCAGGAGGCGGGTACGGGTGATGGTGGGGTGTTTCATGGTTCTGTCTGCTTCCTGCAGGGCACGCGGACATGCCTGCCGTCGGCGGTGCGCCGACGGCAGGGCGTCGCGTGCGGGTCTACGGATGGAGAGCGGAGGCGCCTGCCTGGGCGGCGCACCGCCCGGCGACGGGTCCGGCGTGGCGCACGGCCGGGCGCACGCAGGCGCACCGCCGCGCGCAGTGGCGCAGGGCGTGGGCCGTGCTCAGGCGAGGGCTGCGCCCGGCACGGGCGGGCCGCGCCGTGGCGTGCTCCGTGCCACGAGCACGGACAGCGGCGTCGGCGCGGCGGCCGGTCGCGGACGAGCCGTGCGCCTCGGCGGCGCGGGCACGCGGGGTGTCGCGACCAGGACGACCAGCACGTGCCCGAACACGTGCAGAGCGACTCGCGCCATGGCCTCGCCCGCCGCCATGAGAACGGCCGTGGCCAGGATCGCGGCGACGTGGAGCGCTGCCATCCGCGGGTTCGTCAGGTGGTCGTGCGCCACCGTGGCCGTGGACCGGGCGACGTCGGCGGTACCGGCCAGACCGGCGTGGTGCCCGGCGTGATGCCCTGCGTGTCCGAGGAGCCGCACGCTGTCCGTGGCGGCCGCCGCACCGGTCGCCGCCGCACCGGCGGACGCCGACCAGGACAGGGCCTGGTGCAGGAAGAGCTGCAGCGCGCCGAGGAAGGGCACGAGAACCCAGACGCGTGGGCGGAGCCCGGCGACGACGCACGAGGCGGAGAGCGTGAGGACCGCGAGCGCCGCCATCGGGCCCGCGCCGGGAAGTTCACCACCGCCGAGGCCGTGCGCGAGCGTGGCGAGGCTCAGCGAGGTGGACGCGAGCAGGAGGGTGCGCACGATGCGCATCACCTGCCCGAGCTCGCCCATGGCACAAGACCTTACGCGGTGGGTCGGACGCTTCGATCACCGTCGTCCACAGGGAGGGTCGGCGTGCTGTGCTACGGACCGCGGAGGGCGTCCTCGTGATGTCGGCCACCCCGTCTACCCTCGACGTCGTGACCTCCTACACCCCTGTGCACCTGGACTGGCCCGGCCTGCTCAACGCTCGTGACCTGGGCGGGATGCCGCTCGCCGGTGGCGCACGGGTCCGCGAGCGAGCCCTGATCCGGTCGGAGGCGCTGAGCTGGCTCCAGCCGGACGGCGTCCGTGCGGCCCGCGCCTACGGGACCGTCCGGGTCATCGACCTGCGGCGCCCGGCGGAGACGGTCGAGTACGCGCATCCGTTCGCTCCGGCGGAGAGCGGGGAGGCGCGGGAGCCCGGTCCGGAGTACGTGAACCTTCCTGTGCAGGAGCCGGACGACCCGGAGGAGGGGCCGTGGGCGCATCTGTACGCGGGGATGTTGCGGCGCCGGCCGGGGCTGTTCGCGCGGGCGCTGGGTGCGGTCGCGGACGCGCCGGAGGGGCCGGTGCTCGTCCACTGCGCCGCGGGCAAGGACCGCACGGGGCTGGTCGTGGCGTTCGCGCTGTCCCTGGCGGGCGCCGACGACGAGTCGATCGCCGACGACTACGAGTTGACGAACTCCCGGCTCGCTCCTCGCTGGGAGCGGCACGTGGCGGCACTGGAGCGGGCGCGGATCGCGCACGAGGAGCGGAGGGCGGCCCTGGCGGCGGAGGGTGAGGCGGCGGATGGTGCGGGCGACCAGCTTCCGGGCTGGCTGCACGCGACCCGGCGCTCGGCGGGGACGCGCGAGGTGATCCTCGAGACGCTGGCGAGCCTGCGTGCCGAGTACGGTTCCGTCGCGGGATACCTGGCGCACGGTGGGATGACGGACGGTCAGCGGGAGCTCCTGGTGAAGCGGATTCGCGCGGAGGCCTGATCGTCACAGGGTTTCGACGAGGGGCGTCAGGGGGCGCCTCGGTGCGGTGGCGGAGTGTCTCCCCGCGGTCTACCTTCGGGACCGGCGCCGGGACGGTCCGGCGCTCACAGGGGGCGTGGACACGCTTCTGTGCCATCGGCACCAGGAGACAGACATGGGACTCTTCGACCAGGCCAAGGACATGGTCACCAACCCGGAGAACGTCGAGAAGGCGAAGGAGCTGCTGACGGACGAGAACGTCGACGCGGCCGCCGACAAGCTCAAGGACGTCGCACCGGACCAGGCGGACGGCGCCATCGACGGTCTCGCCGACAAGGCCAAGGAGTTCGGCGGGAACTGACTCGGCGAGCGGCCGGGCGGCCGCGCGGACGGCCGGCAGCACTCGCGATGACCGCGTCCTCGAGCGGGCTCTCGCTCGAGGATGCGGTTTTCGTCCGTCTTGGGTAACTTCTCGGCGGCGACGGATGTGCCGTCGCGGCAGGAAACTCACGCAGAAGACGTGCCTGCGAACCGCAGGAGGAACTGGATATGGGACTTTTCGAGGCGGCCAAGAACTTCGTCACGGATCCGGAGAACATCGCACGTGCGAAGGAACTGCTGACCGACGAGAACGTCGACGCGGCTGCCGGCAAGCTCAAGGAGCTGGCGCCGGAGCAGGTGCGCGGTGCCGTCGACGGTCTCGCGGAGAAGGCCAAGGAGTGGGGCGGTCCTGAGGACGAGGCGCCGGCGGCGGCCGCCGGGAGCGGGGGCAAGTAGCCGGGCCGACGTGCCCGGCCGCGCTCCGGTATCGAGTTCGTCCTGGGCACTCGGATCGGTACGATCGAGGGGCGTCGTCCACGTGGGGCGATGCCCCTCGCACGTGCGAGGGCCAGCAGCCCGTTGAAGGAGACCGTCCGTGTCCGACGTCGCATCGCCGCCCACCCATCAGGACCTCACCCCCGGTGACGTCACCGCGACGGAGGCGACGACGACGACCACTGTGCCGACCACCGGCGCCGACCTGTACGGCGACCGCAAGGACGTCGTCGTCGTCCGGGTCGACGGCACCCTGTGGGACCTCGACCGTGAGATCCCGGGCGGCGCGGTCGTGGAGCCGGTCACGGTCCACGAGCCCGACGGGCTCGACGTGCTGCGGCACTCGGCGGCGCACGTGCTCGCCCAGGCCGTGCAGCAGATCAACCCGGACGCGAAGCTCGGCATCGGCCCGCCCGTCAAGGACGGCTTCTACTACGACTTCGACGTCGCCGAGCCGTTCACGCCGGACGACCTCAAGGCGCTCGACAAGGCCATGGCCCGCATCATCAAGGAAGGTCAGGTCTTCCGCCGGCGCGTCGTCACCGAGGCGGAGGCCCGCGCGGAACTCGCCGACGAGCCGTACAAGCTCGAGCTCATCGGGATCAAGGGATCGGGCGACGACGCGGAGGACGCCGCCGAGGGCGCGAGCGTCGAGGTGGGCGGCGGCGAGCTGACCATCTACGAGAACGTGCGCGGGGCGGGTCGCGAGAGCGAGACGGTGGTCTGGAAGGACCTGTGCCGGGGACCGCACCTGCCGAACACGAAGATCCTCGGCAACGGCGTGAAGCTGATGCGCTCGGCCGCGGCCTACTGGCGCGGCAGCGAGAAGAACCCGATGCTGCAGCGCGTCTACGGCACGGCCTGGCCCGGCAAGGAGGAGCTCAAGGCGTACCAGGAGCGCCTCGCCGAGGCCGAACGCCGTGACCACCGCCGGCTGGGCACCGAGATGGACCTCTTCAGCTTCCCGGAGGAGATCGGCTCGGGCCTGCCGGTGTTCCACCCCAAGGGCGGTGTGATCAAGCGGGTGATGGAGGACTACGTCCGCCAGCGGCACATCGAGGAGGGTTTCGAGTACGTCGGCACCCCCCACATCACCAAGGACGGCCTGTTCCACACCTCGGGGCACCTGCCGTACTACGCGGACACGATGTTCCCGCCGATGGACGTCGAAGGGTCCGAGTACCGCCTCAAGGCGATGAACTGCCCGATGCACAACCTGATCTTCCGGTCCAGGGGCCGCTCCTACCGCGAGCTGCCGCTGCGCCTGTTCGAGTTCGGGTCGGTCTACCGGTACGAGAAGTCGGGCGTGGTGCAGGGCCTGACCCGGGTGCGTGGGCTGACGCAGGACGACTCGCACTCGTACGTCACTCCCGACCAGGCGCCCGCCGAGGTCAAGCACCTGCTGAACTTCATGCTCAGCCTGCTCAAGGACTTCGGCCTGAACGACTTCTACCTGGAGATCTCGACGCGGGACGAGTCGAAGCCGGGGAAGTTCGTCGGCTCGGACGAGGACTGGGCCGCGGCCACCAAGGTGCTGGAGGACGTCGCCGCGGAGACCGGCCTCGACCTGGTTCCGGACCCGGGCGGTGCCGCGTTCTACGGCCCCAAGATCTCGGTGCAGGCGAAGGACGCGATCGGGCGCACCTGGCAGCTCGGCACGGTGCAGTACGACTTCAACCAGCCCGAGGGCTTCGGCCTCGAGTACACCGCGCCGGACGGAACCAAGCAGCGCCCGGTGATGATCCACTCGGCGAAGTTCGGCTCCATCGAGCGGTTCATGGGGGTGCTGATCGAGCACTACGCCGGCCAGTTCCCGGTCTGGCTCGCGCCGGTGCAGGTGCTCGCCGTACCGGTCGCCGAGGCGTTCGACGACTACCTCAAGGACGTCGTCGCGCAGCTCAAGGCGCGGGGCATCCGGGCCGAGGTCGACCTGTCCGACGACCGGTTCGCCAAGAAGATCCGCAACGCGTCCAAGCAGAAGGTGCCCTTCACCCTCATCGCGGGCGGTGAGGACGTCGAGGCGGGCGCGGTGTCGTTCCGGTTCCGGGACGGCACCCAGGAGAACGGGGTACCTGTCGCCGACGCGATCGAGAAGATCGTGGCGGCGGTCCGGGACCGGGTGCAGGTCTGACACGGCCGGAAGCATGGATGTGACGGCCGACGACGGCGAGGTGTGGGGCGCGGAGACGTCCACCGGGTCTTTCGGCGCGCCTTCGCCGGCGGGCCAGGAGGATGCCGTGGTCATCGAGGAGCCCGGCGCCTTCGCGCCGCCCGAGGACCACTACCAGCGCCTGTGGAACCCGCACCGCCTGGTCTACATCGGTGGGGAGGGCAAGCCGTCCGACGGTTCGGAGCGGCGTTGCCCGTTCTGCCGCATCCCGCGTGGCGACGACGAGCAAGGGCTCGTCGTCGCCCGCGGGGAGCTGTGCTACGTGGTGCTGAACCTGTACCCGTACAACTCGGGTCACCTGATGGTGCTGCCCTACCGGCACGTCTCGGACTACACCGACCTCGACGAGGCCGAGACGCTCGAACTGGCAGCCATGACGCAGGCGGCGATGCGCACGACACGCGCGGCGTACGCGCCGGCGGGGTTCAACCTTGGCATCAACCAGGGCGAGGTGGCCGGTGCGGGGATCGCGGCGCATCTGCATCAGCACGTCGTGCCGCGCTGGCCGGGGGACTCGAACTTCCTGCCCGTCGTCGCGCAGACGAAGTCCCTTCCCGAACTGCTCTCCGACACCAGGCGCCGACTCGCCGACGCATGGCCGGGAACTGGTGCGACGGCCGCGTCCCGGCATACTTGACCGGCAGAGGGGCACCACAGGGATCGGAGGCGAGATGTTCGGCCGGCTTCGCAGCCTGATGACCACCGTGCTCACCCCGGTGGCTCGACGGCTGCTGCGTCTCGGTGTCACGCCCGACGCCGTGACGATCGCGGGCACCGTGGCGGTGACGGTGCTCGCGCTCACCCTGCTGCCGCTGGGCCACCTGATGCTCGGGGGGCTCCTGATCGGTCTCTTCGCCCTGCTGGACTCCCTGGACGGCGTGCTCGCGCGCCTCTCGGGACGGGCCGGCCAGTGGGGAGCCTTCCTCGACTCCACCCTGGACCGCGTGTCCGACGGCGCCGTGTTCGCGGGCATCACCCTCTACTTCGTGCTGCACCCGACCGCTCCCCACGCGACCTGGGGCGCGATGGCGGCACTGGCCTGCCTCGCACTCGGCGGCGTCGTGCCGTACGCGCGAGCCCGGGCCGAGGCCGTGGGCGCGACAGCGAGGAACGGCATCGCGGAGCGCACCGACCGTCTCGTGATCGGACTGGCGCCTCTCGCGTTCACCCAGGTCGGGCTCCCGATGGTCGCCGCCACCACGGCGCTCACCGTCCTCGCGGTGGCAAGCGCCGTGACCGTCGGGCAGCGCGTGGGCACCGTGCGCCGGCAGCTCGCGAGGGCCACGCGGTGAAGGAGGCGCCGGCCGACGGCACGACGACCCGTCCCGACGTCGTCACGCGCGCCTACCTGCTCGCCTGGAAGCTCGCCCCCCGGGTACCCGAACCCGTGCTGCGCGCACTCTTCTCCGTGATCGGCGATGTGACCTGGCTGCGCCGGACCACGGGCGTGCGACGTCTCGAAGCCAACTACGCCCGTGTCCGCCCCGACCTCGACGCGGCCGGCATCCGCCGCCTGTCCCGTGCCGGCATGCACTCCTACATGCGGTACTTCCGCGAGGCCTTCACCCTGCACGCGCTGAGCGAGAAGGAGGTGGATGCCCGCGTCCGCACGCGGGGCTACGAGGAGAATCTGCTCCCGTACCTCGACCTCGACGGGCCAGGAACTGCGCCGGAGCGGCGGGGCGCCGCCGCTCTGGCGCTCGGCCACCTGGGCAACTGGGACCTCGCGGGCGCGTGGGGGAGCCTGCACATCGCCCCTGTCCTCACGGTGGCGGAGCGGCTGCGCCCGACCGCGCTGTTCGACCGGTTCGTCGAGTTCCGCCGGTCGATCGGCATCACCGCGCTCGGCCTCGGGGACCCCGGCGTCTACGAGGCCCTCGTCGCCGGCGCCAAGGAGGGCGACCGCGTCGTGCCGCTGCTCGCGGACCGCGACCTGACCTCCCGCGGCATCGAGGTCGACCTGCTCGGGCACCGTGCCCGGGTCGCCGCCGGCCCGGCCGCCCTCGCGCTGGACGCCGACGTACCGCTGATCCCCGTCGGCATCCACTACGAGCGCCTGCGCGGCGACCGCCGTCGTACCGCGGGTGGCCCCTGGGGCATCGTCATCAGCTTCCACGCCCCCGTCCCCGTCCCCGACCACACGTTGCCGCGCGCGGAACGGTTGCGGTGGCTCACCCAGGGCTGGGTCGACGCCGTCGGACGTTCGATCGTCGAGCACACCGCCGACTGGCACATGCTGCAGCGCGTCTTCACCGAGGATCTCGACGTCCGGAGGGCGCGTGCCTGACCAGCCACCCGGGCCGCGCTCGCGGGCATCCGGGCCGGGCGCCGCGCTCCGCCGGCGTCTCCGCACGCCCGGGCGTGCCGGCCGATCCTCCGCGCTCCGTGTCGGCATCGTGTGTCCCTACTCCTTCGACGCCCCCGGCGGCGTCCAGTTCCACGTGCGCGACCTCGCCCGGGCCCTGCGTGCGGCCGGACACGAGGTCTCGGTCCTCGCTCCAGCCGCCGAGCACACCCCCGTACCCGAGTTCGTCGTGCCGGCCGGCCGGGCCGTCCCCATCCGCTACAACGGCTCCGTCGCCCGCCTCGCCTTCGGGCCCGTCACCGCCCGGCGCGTCCGCCGCTGGCTCGCGGAGGGCAGGTTCGACGTCGTCCACCTGCACGAGCCGATGACGCCCTCCGTGTCCCTGCTCGCGCTCCGGTACGCCGAGGTGCCCGTCGTGGCGACCTGCCACACCTCGATGTCGCGCTCCCGCGCGCTGCGTGCCGCCTTCCCGCTCGCCGGGCCGGTCGTCGAGAAGCTCGCCGCCCGCATCGCCGTCTCCGAGGACGCGCGCCGCACCGTCGTCGACCACCTCGGCGGCGACGCCGTCGTCATTCCCAACGGGGTCTACACGCGAGACTTCGCCGCCGTGCCGCCACGCCCGGAGTGGCAGGGCACACCCGAGGCGCCGACCATCGCCTTCCTCGGACGGCTCGACGAACCTCGAAAGGGCCTGGACATCCTCCTCACGGCCGCCGCGACGATCCTCGACCGGATGCCGCACACACGGTTCCTGGTGGCCGGCAGCGGCACCGCCGCCCGCGAACGCGTCCGCGCCGCCCTCGGCGAGCGGGCGGACGCCGTCGAACTGCTCGGCCGCGTGACCGACGAGGAAAAGGCGTCCCTGCTCGCCTCCGTCGACCTGTACGTCGCGCCGCAGACCGGCGGCGAGTCGTTCGGCATCGTGCTCGTCGAGGCGATGAGCGCCGGGGCCGTCGTCGTGGCCAGCGCACTGGGGGCGTTCCGGCGCGTCCTGGACGACGGCGCGGCCGGTGCCCTCTTCGGCACCGGGGATCCCGAGGCGCTCGCGGCCGAGGTGCTGGCGCTGGCGGGCGACCCCGAACGGCGCGAGCGGTACCGCGTCCGTGCGCGGGACGTCGTGCGGCAGTACGACTGGTCGGTGGTGACGGGGCAGGTACTGGCCGTGTACGAGACCGTCCTGTCGGCCGGTGACACGCTCGGGCCCGGTGGCCCGCTCTCGGGGCTGAGCGGCGGCGTGCGCGACGTGCTCGGGCGGGCACGCAGGGGATGGCGATGAGCTGGTCGGAGATCGCGTTCTGGTCCTTGGTGGGCGTCGTCGTGCTGGTGTGGGTGGCGTGGCGGATCGCGTCACGTCTGGACGGCCTGCACCGCAAGGTGGCCGGATCACGGGGGGCGCTCGACGCGCAGCTCGTGCGCCGGGCGTGGGCGGCCGTGGACCTCGCGTCGTCGGGCGGGATGGATCCGGCGTCGGCCCTGGTCGTGGTCGACGCCGCGTACGTCGTGCTGGACGCCGCCGACCCGGAGACGGGGGAGCGCGTGCTCGCGGTCGACGGCCTGCCGACGGCGCGCGAGGAGGCCGAGAGCAACCTGAGCGCGGCGCTCCGGGAGGCGCTGGGCGGGCCGGACGAGATCGCGGCGCTGCGGGCCGGGCCGGCAGGAGAGCAGGCCGCGGCCCTGGCCGCGGCCTGGTACCGGGCGACGCTCGCCCGCAGATTTCACAACGAGGCGGTGGCGCAGGTGCGGCGGGTGCGCCGCCGGTGGTACGTGCGTGCCGCCCACCTGCCCGGGCGTGCGCCGATGCCGCACACCGTGGAACTGGACGACCGGATGCCGGAAGGCCTGGACCGAGGTGTCGGACCCGGCGCGTAGGATCGCATAGGAGGACGCCGGACCGGCGTCCGGTACGGATCGGAACGAGCGAGGTAGTGGTGGCTGACGAGACGACGACGAGCGCTGGCGTGGGCAGTGCTGGAACTGTCGGCACCGCGCGCGTGAAGCGCGGCATGGCCGAGATGCTCAAGGGCGGCGTGATCATGGACGTCGTCACGCCGGAGCAGGCGAAGATCGCCGAGGACGCCGGCGCGGTGGCCGTGATGGCCCTCGAGCGGGTGCCCGCGGACATCCGGGCGCAGGGTGGCGTGAGCCGCATGAGCGACCCCGACATGATCGACGGCATCATCGAGGCCGTCTCCATCCCGGTGATGGCGAAGGCGCGCATCGGGCACTTCGTGGAGGCCCAGGTGCTGCAGTCACTCGGCGTCGACTACATCGACGAGTCCGAGGTGCTCACGCCCGCCGACTACACGAACCACATCGACAAGTGGGGCTTCACGGTGCCCTTCGTGTGCGGTGCCACGAACCTGGGCGAGGCGCTGCGTCGTATCACCGAGGGCGCGGCGATGATCCGCTCCAAGGGCGAGGCCGGCACGGGCGACGTGTCCAACGCGACCACGCACATGCGGCAGATCCGCCAGCAGATCCGCAAGCTCTCCTCGCTGCCGGAGGACGAGCTGTACGTCGCGGCCAAGGAACTCCAGGCGCCGTACGAGCTGGTCGCGGAGGTGGCGCGTGAGGGCAAGCTGCCGGTCGTGCTGTTCACCGCGGGCGGCATCGCCACGCCGGCCGACGCCGCGATGATGATGCAGCTGGGCGCCGAGGGCGTGTTCGTCGGCTCGGGCATCTTCAAGTCCGGCGACCCGGCCACGCGCGCCAAGGCGATCGTGCAGGCCACGACATTCTACGACGACGCAGACGTGATCGCCAAGGTCTCCCGCGGCCTGGGCGAGGCGATGGTCGGTATCAACGTGGAGGAATCGCCCGAACCGGTCAGGCTGGCGGAGCGAGGCTGGTAATTCCCGTCTGACCGGAGCGAGCGCCGGGGAGCGGTAGCTCCCCGGCGCCGCTTGTGTGCTGGGCGTCGTTCCTGGTCAATCTTGGACCATGGCATGTCATCCGGGTCTGGCGAGCGACTGAGTTTCGCAAGGACCAGGGCGGCGGTCGTCCTGACGGGATCAGTTCGTCGTCCTCAGTGTTTCCGTGTGGGCTCCTCGTCGGGCTGCTGGCAGTGCGCCGTTCGCCTGGGCCCACGTGGCCCACCAGGTGATGCGATCCATTTCCGCAGCGGCTGCCGCGGTCCAGGCCGGGTGGGTGAGCGTCTCGTCGAGCGGAGCGCCAGGCCGATGGTCGTCGCGCAGCGGTCGCGCCCGTGCTCGACGAGCCACCGACCCGTCCGTCGCACTATGTCGGTGTTCGCGCGCAGAGCGACCGACCGGATGTGTTCGTTGGAGTGGATCGGGATGTCCACCGCGTGAAATGCGGCCTCGACTCGGTCGAGATCGCTGTGCGGGTCCGCGAGGAATTCGGCGAGCAGGTCCGCCGCGGCTGCACCACGCATGAGCGGGTCACCCGGACCATCGATCCGGCGGTTGCGGTGAACAGCGTCGTCCGGGAACGGGTAGCCGTCTCGTGGCAGCGGCGCGTCCGGGTTCTCGCCGTGGAGGTGAACTGCGTGCTCGAACAGGGAAAGCGGCCCGGGGTGCTCAGATTGATCCATGTTCACGCCGTGATCCTACGAGCGATGGTCTACCGTCCAACGGCGGTAGTTCCCGTCGGTCTGGAACCGACGACGGGATCGGCGGCTCGGGCGGAGCGTAGCGCCACCTGATCTTCGTCGGGTATGTCGCCTTGCGGCGAACGATCGGTGGTGCCTATCGTGGGGTGTTTCAGTTAGTACAGATAGGAGTCTGGGATGAGTGATCTCCTCGCGCGAGATGCCGCCGCGGTGCATCATGCCCTCGAACGAGGCGGTGACGACGTGTCACTGTCGATCCACCGGTCCACGGCCGAGCTTGTCGCCGCCCTTCTCGACGCGCGGGCCCACGGGGTGCCGGAGGAAGTGACCCCGACACGGGCCGCGGAGCTGCTGGGGGTGTCCCGCCCGCACGTGCGGCGGCTCATGGACCGGGGCGAGCTGCCGTTCCGGAAGGTCGGTTCGCACCACCGCCTGCCACTCGCCGCGGTTGAGGCGTTCCGGGAGCGTGAGCGCGCCCGGCGGGCCGAGGCGCTGGCCGATCTGTCCGAACTCCAGAACGAGCTGGGCCTCACGGAGTGACTGCCGCCGACCGGCCGCGGGTGGTCCTGTCCGACGCGAACGTTCTGTTCTCCCGCGTCCTGCGCGACTACCTGCTCTACGCCGCCGACCAGGAACTCATCACGATTCTGTGGAGTGACACGATCCTGGGGGAGATGACTCGGCACCTCGTCGGCAAGGTCGACGGCTTCACCACCGCTCAGGGTGAGCGGCTCGTCGCCGGGATGAACCGCGCCTACCCGGGCGCCCTCGTCGAACTCACCGAAGAGTCCACCGTGCGGGTCGCAGCACTGACCCTCCCGGACGAGGACGACCGTCACGTCCTGGCCGCCGCCGTCGAGGGCGGTGCAGAAGTGGTGTGTACCGCGAACCTGAAGGACTTTCCCATCGCGGCGCTCAGCGAGCTCGGCCTGGAGGTGCGGCACCCGGACGAGGTGCTCACGCGGCTGGTCCGCCGCCGTCCGATCGAGATGCTGGCCGTGCACCGGGTCTGTGTCGAGCGGCTCAAGGGCGCGACCGACGAGTCGACGATCGCGGCTTTGCGCCGGGCGGACGCACCACGGACCGCCGACCTCATCGAGGCGCTCCTCATCGACGATGCGCGGAGCCGGCGAGCGGCGGCCGAGTTGTCGGGCGAGCTGGACGAACTGGGGTTCGCGCGAGTGCCTCTGCCGCGAGCGCGGGGCGGTGGGCGAGCTGGTCGCCGTCGGTGAGGCCCCGCGGACGTCGTGTCCGCGGGGCCTCACCGTTCGTGTAGGTCATGGCCAGGAAGGATGCCAGCTCGCGCGCCTGCCGCCCATCCCCCGTCCGGGGGATCGTGAAGTGCGCTCGGCGGGGTGATGCGGCGCCCGGTGGCGCGTTCGTAGTGTCCACGGCATGACCTTCATCTGGCAGCTTCTCGCCGTCGTGGCGATCTCCTTCCTCGGCAACCTCGCCGTCGGTGCGGTCGAGCCGAGTCCGTGGCTCACCTTCGCCGTGAGTGTCCTCGTGGCCGTGGGCGCGGTGCTCGGCTACCGCTGGGTCGTGGGCCGGACCGAGCGGCGAGCGGTCGACGAACTGGGCCGGGCGAGGGCCGGTCGCGCGCTCGGCTGGGGCGCACTGCTCGGGCTGAGCCTGTTCGGGCTGGTGATCGCTTGCATCGCCGCCCTGGGTGGCTACCACGTCTCCGGTACCGGTTCGTTCTCCGGTTTCGTGTGGCTTCTCGGGTTCATGACGGTGGTCGCCGTGGCCGAGGAGCTCCTGTTCCGCGGGATCCTGTTCCGGCACGTCGAGCAGTGGTTCGGCACCTGGGTCGCTCTGGTGGGCACCGGGCTCGTGTTCGGACTGGCGCACCTGTTCAACCCGAACGCGACCTTGTGGGGCGCGATCGCGATCGCCATCGAGGCCGGCGGGATGCTCGGCGCCGCGTACGTCGCGACCCGGCGCCTGTGGGTGCCGATCGGTCTCCACTTCGGGTGGAACGTCGCCGGGTCGGCAATCTTCAGTACCGAGGTGTCGGGCGGCGACACGCGCCAGGGCCTGCTCGAAGCCACGACGTCCGGCCCGACGATCCTCGCCGGCGGCCAGTTCGGGCCCGAGGCGAGCTCGTTCGCGGTCATCTTCTGCCTCGGTGCGGCCCTGGTGTTCCTCCGGGTGGCCGCACGGCGCGGGAACCTGGTGCCGTCGCGCCTGCCCCGGCGCCGGACGGGTAGCCTCGCCCGGTGAGCGCGCACGGTCGGGTCCGGCACTGGTGGTACCGAGCTCCCGTGGTCGTCCGGGACCTGCTGCCCGGGATGGTGCTGCTGATCGCGTCACTCGTCCCGGTCCTGCAGCGGTACGGGACGCAACTGGGCGACCTGCCGGCCCGGCCGCTCGACGGGCTCGCGGCCGTCGCGCTGGCGCTGGAGTGCCTGCCACTGGCGCTTCGCCGTCGGTGGCCCCTGCTGAGCGTCGCGCTCGTGTCGGCCGGGTTCGTCCTCGACCAGCTGCGCTCCTACCATCTGGTCGCCGGTGCGGCGCTGGCCCTGTCGCTGATGAGCACCGGCCTGCACCTGGACCGCTGTCGGCGGGCGACAGCGGTGGCTCTGACCGGTGCCTACACCGCCTTGGCCACCGCGCTCGCAGTCATGGGCTCGCCCGAGGGGCTCGCGGGGTTCGTCACCTTCTACCTGCTGATGGTGCTCGCCTGGGGCGCCGGCGCCTGGCTGCGCTCGGCGCGCGTCGTGGAGGCCGACCGCCGGCGCCGTGCCGCGGAGGCCGCTCGCGCCGAGGAACGCACGCGGCTCGCGCGGGAACTCCACGACGTCGTCACCCATCACGTGACCGCGATGGTCGTGCAGGCGCAGGCCGCCCGCTACCTGGCCGCTGAACCCGACCGGGTAGACCAGGCCCTCGCGACCGTCGCGGACACCGGCCGCCTGGCCGTCACCGACCTGCGTCAGCTCCTCGACGTGCTCGAGCCGAACTCGAGCGGTCCGCCGAACTCGAGCAGCCCGCCGGGCCCCACGAGCCCGCCGAGCCAGGTCGGTGCCTCGCAAGGCGTCGTGGGGTCCGTCGAGGACGTCAGGGACCTCGTGCGACAGGCCCGGCGCGCCGGACAGCCGGTCGAGCTCACCCAGGAGCCCCGTGTCCTGCCCGCGGCGGACGCGGACGCCGGGCTCGCCGCCTACCGGGTCGTGCAGGAGGCCCTGACCAACGCGCTCAAACATGCGTCCGGAAGTCCGACGGACGTCTCCGTCCACCAGACAGAGCAGGAGATCACCGTGCAGGTCACCACCGGTGCGCCCGAGCGTCCTGGCCCCACGGCCCCAGGCTCCGGACGCGGCCTGGCCGGGCTGCGCGAACGCGTCGAGGCGCTCTCCGGCACGCTCACCGCCGGCCGGAGGCCCGACGGAGGGTTCGCCGTCCGCGCCCGGATCCCGGTGGCCGAGCGGGCGACGAGCCGATGACACGGGCGCCGGTTCGCGTCCTCGTCTGTGACGACCAGGACCTCATCCGCACCGGGTTCACGACGATCATCGACGCCCAACCCGACCTCGAGGTCGTGGGACGGTGCGGCGACGGTCAGGCCGCGGTGGACCTGGCACGCCGTCTGTCCCCGGACGTCGTGGTCATGGACGTGCGCATGCCCGTGCTCGACGGGATCGCCGCGACGAGAATGCTCGCCGGGCCGGACGCGACCCACCCCACCAAGGTGCTCGTCGTCACCACGTTCAACCTCGACGAGTACGTCTACCAGGCCCTCCGTGCCGGTGCCAGCGGCTTCCTCCTCAAGGACGCGCCCGCCGACCACCTCCTGCACGGCATCCGCACCGTGGCCTCGGGCGCAGCCCTCCTCGACCCCGGGGTCACGCGTCGGCTCGTCGGCAGGTACGCCGACCGCATCCGCCCGGCAGGTCCGGACCCGGCCGACGACGTCCTGTCCACACGCGAGCTCGAGGTGCTGCGTCTCGTGGCCGAGGGCCTGTCCAACCGGGAGATCGCCCATGCCCTCGTGGTCAGCCCCGAGACGGTCAAGTCCCACGTCTCCCGGATCCTCACCAAGCTTCAGTTGCGGGACCGGGTGCAGGCCGTGGTCCACGCCTACCGCCACGGTCTGATCGAGTAGCGGAGTTGTACCGTTGCCTGGTGCAGACCGCCATGAGCCTCCCGGACCTCGCAGCCGAGCGCTTCGACCGCGTCGCGCGGAGACACGGGACGCCCCCGGGGCCGGTCGACGCCGGGCAGGAGCCGGTGCTCGTCCGCCCGGCAGGACGGGACCGGTGAGCTCCGAGGGCGTCACCCGCTCACTGGGTCCCGACTGGCGCCTCGCGCCCGACGGGATCCGCGAGCGCGACGCGGCCCGTGTCGTGCTGCTGGACGGCGAGGGCCGTGCGCTGCTGGTGCGCGGCCACGACGTGGACCAGCCGGAGCGGTCCTGGTGGTTCACGCTGGGCGGGGGGATCGACCCGGGGGAGACCGCCCTCGAAGCGGCCCTGCGTGAGGTTCGCGAGGAGGCCGGTCTGGCGTTGTCCCCCGGCGACCTGGTGGGGCCGGTGCTCACCCGTACCGGTATCTTCGACTTCTTCGCGGAGACGTGCCGGCAGCGGGAAGTGTTCTTCCTCGCCCGCCTGCCCGGTGGCCACACGCCGGACCGCTCGGGCTGGACCGACGTCGAACGCGAGGTGCTCGACGACCTGGCGTGGTTGTCGGCCGAGGAGCTGCGGGCCCAGCCGCTGGAGGTGTTCCCGCACGAGCTGCCGGAGGTTCTCGACGTCCTGGTCGCAGGCTGGGACGGCACGGTCCGCCATCTGGGCGTCCAGGACGACAACTGACGCGGGTGGCCTGCACCGTGGCAGGCATGTCGCGTCGGTCGGCGCGTGTCCTGGTGCTGACTGCCCCGGTTGCGGTTGACTTGCCCCGTGTTGCGTGGGCGAGAGGGCTGGAACCGTCGGGGATCGGCGTCGTCGCCGCCCGACGGCGGGCCCGTTCGCCTGCTCGATCCCGCACTGCGGGTCGTGCCGTTCTCCGGGCGCGACTCCGAGATGGCCGACCTGACGAGCTGGTCGGGTGGGTCCGACCGAGTCCGGGTGCGGCTGCTGACCGGGCTCGGTGGCAGCGGGAAGTCCCGGATCGCCGTGGAACTCGGTGTCCGGCTGGTGCGGCGCCGCTGGCGGCCCGTGTGGCTCGATCCCGCCGACGAACCGCGGGACGTCGCGGTGGCGTGTCGTGGGCCGCGCGTGCTCGTCGTCGTGGACGACGCCGCGTCGTTCCCTCGCCTCGACGAGCAGCTCGGCGCGCTCCGGGAGGCGGAGGCCGGGCGGATCCGGGTACTGCTCCTCGCCCGCACGGGGCGGGAGTGGTGGACGCGGTTGCGCTGGGCGAGCACGCTCTGGTCGGTGCCGGCAGGCGTGCCTACCTCGATGGCGCACATCGGGCCGCCGGCCATGAGCCTGGACCGGATGGTGCGGACGGCGGCGTCGGCCTTCGCATCCCGCCTGGCGGTCCAGGCCCCTGAGCTCACGGTCGGCGACCAGCCGGCCGACGCCGACCCTCCACGGTTCGGCGACGTGCACGCCGCGGTCCTCGCGGTGCTCGCCGACCGGGAGAACGGCGGCACCGGGACCGTGGTCGACGTCGGCCGCGGCCCTGCCGCACTGCTCGACCAGGAACGCGACCGGTGGGCGGAGACCGACGCCGTCGTCGCGCGTGCCCTGCTCTGCGGGGGCCGGCGAGACCTGCCCGACCGGCTCGCGGAGCTGCACGTGGCACGGACGCTGACCGCGGCACCCGGGATGACCGAGGTCTGTACCGCGAGGATCACCCCGGACGAGGCGTGCGAGGTCGCGATGTTCGCGTTCCGGCTCGACGTCGACACCCCGGCGGTCACCGGCGCGGGCCGGTTGACCGCCGCTCTGCTGGAGCGGGTGGCGAGCCAGGTGTCCGACCGCCCCGAGCACCTGCAGCGGATCCTGCGGCTGTTCCCGGCACGGCCTGCACCGGCAGCGCAGGCGGTGGTCCTCGCGTCCCGGCTCGTCGCGATGGTCACCGCCACCGCGGCGGGCAGGGACACGCCCGACCAGGCCGAGGCGCTCGGCGCCTGGGCGCGCGCGCTCGAGGAGGCCGGACGTTCGGACGAGGCGCTCGACCCCGCGGAGCGGGCCGAGGCGATGTGGCGCAGGATCACCCGCACCGATCCGTTGCGCTACCGGGTGGCGCTCTGGCGGGCGATGCGGGACCTCGCCGTCGTGAGCTTCGGCACCGGACGCGAGAAGGAGCACGCGCAGCTGGTCGAGGAGACGGTCTCCGCATGGAGCTCCGCCCCCGAGACCGAGAGCGTGTGGACGGAGCCGGAACTGGCATGGGGCATGCACGCGCTCGAGCTCACGACCGCCCCGGGCAGCGTGGACGCCGCCCGGTGGTACCACGAGCGAGCCGTGTCGCTCCTGCGCGGCCTGGTCGCCCGCGACCCGGTGGCCCACGAGGAGGTTCTCGCGCGCGTCCAGGCCAACCTGCTGCTCCTCGTGAACCGCGGCAGACCCGGGGAGGCGCTGGAGGGCCTGCGCGAGTCGGTGTCGATCAGACGGAGGCTCACACGGGACCGCCCGGACGCGTTCGAACGTCACCTGGCGTACAGCCTGTCGAATCTCAGCCACGCCCTCGCCGGGATCGGGCAGGCCGCCGAGGCGCTCGCCGCGGGCCAGGAAGCACTGGCACTGCGGCGGCGGGTGGTGCGCAAGGCCGCGTCGGCGGACGGGAACGGCGTGCCGAGGCTGCGGTTCGAACTCGCGTGGTCCCTGTCCGGTGTGGGTGTCCTGCTGTCCGAGCAGGGCCGGCCGCACGAGGCGCTGTCGCTGGAGGAGGAGGCGCTGTCGATACGGCGCGACCTCGCTCGCGAGGCCCCTGACCGGTATCGCGAGGAGCTCGCGACGTCGTGCTCGAACCTCGGCGTGACGTACTCGCGGCTCGGCCGGTTCGGTGACGCGCTGCGGTTGGAGCAGGAGGCCGTGGAGATCCGCCGCGAACTGGTGCGGCGCTCCTCCTCCAGCCGGCACCGGCAGCATCTCGCCCGGTCGTTGTCGAACCTGGGCGTCCGGTACTCCGACATGGGACGCACTGAGGATGCCGTCGAACCCACGCGCGAGGCGGTGTCCCTGATGCGGCAGGTGGCCCGTGACGACCGGTGGCAGCACCTCCCGGACCTGGCCACCGCCCTGGCCAACCTCGGGGCCACGTTCACGGACCTGTCCCGGGCCCACGACGCCATCGGTCCGTTGCACGAGGCGGTCGGGGCACTGCGCGACCTGAGTAGGGAGCATCCGGAGAAGCATCTGCCCGGACTCGCGTCCGCGCTGACGGCCCTGGCCGTGGCTCTCGGCGAACAGCGCCGGTACGTGTCGGCGGCCGCGTCCGCGCGGGAGGCGGTGCGCATCCGCGACGGGCTCGCCGCCATGGACCAGCGGCGCTTCGGAGACGATCTTGCGCGGTCCGTGCGCGTGCTTGCGGACATGGAGGCGGTCTTGCCGAAGGACGGATCGCGCACAGGTCAGTTCATCACTGCGCGATCGGAGCGCGCATGAGATTGAATACGTCCATGTGGCGTCCCCTTCATCCCGACAGCCGCCTGCGTGCCCGGCACGCGAGGGTCTCCGCCGCGGGACTGCTGGATCCGGCGCTACGGGCCGTCCCGTTCGTGGGGCGTGACACGGAGCTCGACGAGCTGCACGCGTGGTGCAGGGAACGCCCCCGCGTACAGGTCCGCTTCGTCACCGGGACGGGCGGGGTGGGCAAGTCACGCCTCGCGATCGAGCTCGCGGCACGGCTGCGCCGCCGAGGGTGGACCTGCGTCTGGCCGGAGCCGGACGACTCGCCGGCCGAGATCGCGGCGGCCTGCCGCGGCGGGCGTGTGCTGGTCGTGGTCGACGACGCCGCGGCGCATCCCCGCCTCGCGGAGCAGCTCGGCGCACTGACCGGATCGGGCGAGAACCGCCTGCGCGTGATCCTGCTCGGCCGTACGGCGCGCGAGTGGTGGACCCGTCTGCGCTGGGCGTGCGACCTGTGGGCCGGGCCGGAGACCGTCCCGACGTCGCAGGTCCATCTCGCGCCGCCCCGCCTGCCCGCGGCGGCCATGGTCTCGGTCGCGGCGCGGGCCTTCGCCCGGCGGCCGGGCGTCCAGCGAAGGCTCTCCGGTCCCCGGCCGGGCGTGCCCGAGGTGCGGGAAGGACCCGAGCCCGCGCCCGTGCTGGACGTCCACGCCGCGACCTTGGCGGCGCTCCTCCACGGCGGGGTCGCCGACGTGTCCCGCGGGGTCGGGGCGCTGCTCGACCTGGAACGTGAGGCGTGGACCGCCCCGGACGAGGACATCGCGGGTGCGCTGCTGCGCGGGGAGGAGTTCGAGCGCGGCGCTCCGGACACGTCCCCGTCCCGCGCGGATGGCGGTCAGGGGGCGCCGTCACCGTTGAGCGGGCCCGGAGGACTGCCGAACCGCCTGGCCGAACTGCACGTCGCGCGCACGCTCGCCGCCGACCCCGCGAAGGTGCGTGCGTGCACCACCGGCCTGGACGCACGGCAGGCGTTCCGCGTGGCACTCTTCGCCCACCGGCTCGACGTCGACGACCCGGGAGTCCCCGAGGCGGCACGGCTCGCGACGGTGCTGCTGGAACGGGTCGCGGAGGCGCTGCCCGACGACGCCGAGGCGATCGCCCGCGTGCTGCGGCTGTTCGGGCGCCGCCCGCTGCCCCGGGACGTGGCGGTAGGACTCGCGGAGCGACTGATCGCCGTCGTCGGCGAGCTCGCGCCGGGCGGGCGTGCCGTGACCCCCGAGCGGGCCGACGCCACCGCGACGCTCGCCCGGGCCCTGGGCGCGCCCGAGACGTACGACGACGTGCCGCCGTCGGCGCAGGGTGCCGTCACCGCGTGGCGCGAGCTCGCCGCCCAGGATCCTGACCGGTACCGGGTTCCTCTGCTGGCGGCCCGGACGGTGATGGCGGGCGTCCTGTTCGGCAAGGGCAGGTACACCGAGTCGCTCCAGATCTCCGACGAGGTCGCGGCCGTGTGCCGCGCCGCGGCCCCCGAGGAGCGGGTGTGGCTGGACCCCATGCTGGCGAGCGCGCTCAACGGGATGGCGATCACGTACGACTTCCTGGGCCGCCCGGAGCAGGTGGAGGTGTGCCACACGGCGTCCGTCGCGACGCTGCGGCGCCTCGTGGCCCGCGACCCTGCGGCGCACGAGGCGATGCTCGCCCTGGTGCTGGCGAACACCGTGGGACAGGTCGAGCTCGGCAGGGCCGCGGACGTGATCGACGGGCTGCGCGAGTCCGTCGAGATCCGGCGCCGCCTCACGCTGCGCCGTCCGGGTGAGCACGAGCAGTACCTCGCCTTCGCGCTGTCCAACCTCAGCGATGCCGCGGCGCAGCTCGACCGGCCCGCCGAGGCGGTCGCCGCCGCGCGCGAGGCGCTCGCGATCCGGCGCCGGTTCGCGGAGCAGGACCCGGTCGGGATGCGGTGGCTGGTCGCCTGGTCGCTGGCCGGGCTCGGCTCGTTGCTGTCGGAGCAGGGCCGCGCCGCCGAGGCCGCGGGCCTGGAGGAGGAATCCGTCCGGATCCGTCGTCAGCTCGCCGCCGAGACGCCGCAGCGGTACCGCGACATGCTCGCGACCTCGTGCTCCAACCTGGCGGTCACGTACGCGCGGCTGGGCCGGTCCGACGAGGCGCTGCCCCTGGAGGAGGAAGCGGTCGGGATCCGGCGCGAGCTGGCGGCACGTGTGCCCGGCCGGTACGAGGAGGAGCTCGCCCGCTCGCTGTCCCGGCTGAGCGTACGGCTGACCGAGGCGAACCGGCCGCTCGACGCCGTCGCCCCGGCGACGGAGGCGGTCAGCATGCTGCGCGACCTCGCGCGTTCGAAGCGCCCGCACCACCAGGACAGTCTCGCGGTCGCGCTGACCAACCTCGCCACCGTGCTGCGCAGCCTGGGCCGGGCCGAGGCCGCCACCGCCGCGGTGCAGGAGGCGTTCGCGCTGCGCGACGAGAGCGTCGAGCTGGTGGCCCGCGAGCGGGGGAGGCGTGGTTCGCCGTCCGGTTCCGTGGACGTCCTCGTGGACATCGAGGAGGGAGGGGCTCCGACGTCGTCATAGGATCGACTCCCGTGACACGCACACTTACCGTCGGAGTCCTCGCCCTGCAGGGCGATGTCCGGGAGCACGTCGCGGCGCTCGAGGCCGTGGGCGCCCGCGGGATCCCCGTGCGCCGCACCACGGAGCTGGAGACGGTCGACGGGCTGGTGCTCCCCGGTGGGGAGTCCACCACCATCGACAAGCTGCTGCACGTGTTCGGCCTGGCGGAACCGCTGCGGGCGAGGATCAAGGAAGGGCTGCCCGTGTACGGCTCGTGCGCGGGAATGATCCTGCTCGCGGACCGCATCACCTCGGGTACCGCAGATCAGCGGACGCTCGGCGGCATGGACGTCGTCGTGCAGCGCAACGCCTTCGGGCGGCAGGTCGACTCCTTCGAGACGGACCTCGAAATGGCGGGCGTCCCCGGGGAGCCCGTGCGGACGGCGTTCATCCGCGCACCCTGGATCGAGGAGGCCGGCGCCGAGGTGGAGGTGCTGGCCCGGATCCCCGCGACCGACACGTCGGGTCGCGCGGTGGCCGCCGCCGGTAAGATCGTCGCAGCACGGCAGGGCCCGCTGCTCGCCACCGCCTTCCACCCGGAGATCACGGGGGACGCGCGCGTGCACGGTCTGTTCGCCCGCATCATCGAAGATTCGCGAAGGAGTTAACGGGTACATGTCAGGTCACTCCAAGTGGGCCACGACCAAGCACAAGAAGGCGGCGATCGACGCCAAGCGTGGCAAGCTCTTCGCGAAGCTCATCAAGAACATCGAGGTCGCGGCCCGCACCGGTGGCGGTGACCCCGCCGGCAACCCGACGCTGTTCGACGCCATCCAGAAGGCCAAGAAGTCGTCGGTCCCCAACGACAACATCGATCGCGCGGTCAAGCGCGGCTCCGGCGAGGGCGCCGACGCCGTCGACTACCAGACGATCATGTACGAGGGCTACGGCAACAACGGCATCGCCGTCCTGGTCGAGTGCCTCACGGACAACAAGAACCGCGCCGCCGCCGAGGTCCGCACCGCGTTCAACCGCAACGGCGGCTCTCTGGCCGACCCGGGCTCGGTGTCGTACCTGTTCTCGCGCAAGGGCCTCGTCGTCGTGCCCAAGTCCGACGGCGTGGGCGAGGACGAGGTCATGATGGCGGCGCTCGACGCCGGGGCCGAGGAGGTCACGGACCTCGGCGAGGTCATCGAGGTGATGAGCGAGGCCACGGACCTGGTGCCCGTCCGCAAGGCGATCCAGGACGCCGGGATCGACTACGACTCCGCCGACGTCGTCTGGCACCCGTCGATGCAGGTCGAGGTCGACGTCGAGGGCGCGAAGAAGATCACCCGCCTCATCGACGCCCTCGAGGACAGCGACGACGTGCAGAACGTCTACGCGAACTTCGACGCGAGCGACGAGGTCATGGAAGCTCTCGACGCCGAGGACTGACGGCGTCACCCCGCTGCCGGGCCGCCTACGGGAGTGCCCGGCGGCGGGACTCGTCGGGCCTCCATGCGATCGGCGAGATGTCGCTGGTCCCGCCGCGCGGACCTATGTCGCGACCGACACCGTACGTGACGTCCTGAAGGCGGTACGACCGTTCCCGGTCGAGATCGACGCCAGGTCGCTGCTGTCCTGATCCGTGGCCGTCCCGATCTCGCGGCGCGCATACGCCGTACGTTCCGGTGCGTGTGAGATCGTAGGGCGTGCGCGTTCTCGGAGTCGATCCCGGCCTGACCAGGTGCGGCGTCGGCGTCGTCGACTCCCTGCCCGGACGCCGGGCCCGCATGGCCGGTGTGGGCGTGATCCGGTCCGACGCCGACCTGTCGGTGGACCTCCGGCTCCTACGGATCGCCGAAGGGCTCGACGAGTGGATCGAGGCCCACGTTCCCGACGTCGTCGCCGTGGAACGCGTCTTCGCACAGCACAACGTCGCGTCGGTGACAGGGACCGCGCAGGTGGCGGGCCTCGCGATGCTCGCCGCCGCCCGTCGCGGCATCCCCGTCGCTCTGCACACCCCCAGCGAGGTCAAGGCCGCCGTGACCGGCTCGGGCCGGGCCGACAAGGCTCAGGTCACGAAGATGATCAGCCGCATCCTGCGGCTCGACGACCCGCCGAAGCCCGCCGACGCCGCGGACGCGCTCGCGCTCGCGGTCTGCCACCTGTGGCGACCGGCCGGCGCGCTGCAGGGCGGCGAACGGCACGAGCTGACCCCGGCCCAGCGCGCCTGGGCGGCCGCGGAGGCCGCGGCGCGCCGCAAGGGCTGAGGAGACGCCGCGGGGCTCGGGTCCGGCGTGCGGTGCCCTGCGTCGGCCGGGCCGTGTCCCGCTCCGGCCGGGCAGTGCCGCGTCGGCGGGGCAGTGCCGCGTCGGCCGGGCGGTACCTCGCGCCCGCCCTGCGCGTCTCCCTCGACCCGGCCGGCAGCCACGTTAGGATCGCACGGACGTTCGAGGTGACGGCCTCGACGCGTTCGACCAACGAGGCCGACGGGAGGAAGAGGCGTGATCGCATCGCTGACGGGTGTCGTGCAGCACGTGACCCTGGACCGCGCCGTCGTGGACGTCAACGGCGTCGGGTACCTGGTACATGCCACACCCGGCACGCTCGCCGGGTTACGCGTCGGGGAGAGCGCGCAGGTCGCGACGAGCATGGTGGTCCGTGAGGACTCGATGACCCTCTACGGCTTCGCCGACACCGACGAGCGGGACGTCTTCGAGATCGTGCAGACCGTCAGCGGCGTCGGGCCGCGCCTGGCACTCGCGATGCTCGCCGTCCACCCGCCCGAGGGCCTGCGCCGCGCCGTCTTCGCCGAGGACGCCGCAGCGCTGACCCGGGTACCCGGCATCGGCAAGAAGGGCGCCCAGCGCATCCTCCTGGAGCTCGGCGACCGGCTCGGCCCGCCCTCCACCGCCACCGAGCCGATGCCCGACGGCGCTCCGGGGGCCGCGGGCGTGTCCGTGCCCGACGCCGGGACCGCGCAGGTCGTCGAGGCCCTCACCGGACTGGGCTGGCCGGCCAAGGCGGCCGAGGACGCGGTGGCGAAGGTGCTCGCCGAGACGGGGGCGGACGCCGTCGCGCCGGCGGACGTGGCCACCACGCTGCGCGCGGCGCTGCGCGCGCTCGGGGGCGCTCGTGGCTGAGGAGACGACCACCGGGTCAGCCGGCCCGTCCGTCCCGGGGAGTGACTCCCCCCGCCTCGTGGGCACCGGGTCCGACGACGTCGAGCGTGCGGCCGAGGCGGCGCTGCGCCCCAAGCGGCTGGAGGAGTTCGTGGGCCAGCCGGTGGTGCGCGAGCAGCTCTCGCTCATGCTCCGGGCCGCGGTGGCGCGGGGAAGCGCGCCGGACCACGTCCTGCTGTCCGGGCCGCCCGGGCTGGGCAAGACGACGCTGGCGATGATCATCGCCGCCGAGATCGGCTCCAACCTGCGCATCACCTCGGGCCCGGCCATCCAGCACGCCGGGGATCTCGCGGCGGTGCTCTCCTCGCTCGAGGAGAGCGAGGTGCTGTTCATCGACGAGATCCACCGTCTCGCACGGCCGGCCGAGGAACTGCTGTACTCCGCGATGGAGGATTTCCGCGTCGACATCGTGGTCGGCAAGGGGCCAGGTGCCTCGGCCATCCCGCTCGCGCTGCCGCCGTTCACCGTCGTCGGCGCCACCACGCGGTCCGGGCTGCTCCCCGCGCCGCTGCGCGACCGGTTCGGGTTCACGGGGCACATGGACTTCTACTCGGCGGACGAGCTCGAACGGGTCATCCTGCGCTCCTCCCGCCTGCTCGGGACGGAGGTGGGTGCCGCCGCCGCCGCGGAGATCGCGGGGCGTTCGCGTGGCACCCCGCGCGTCGCGAACCGCCTGTTGCGCCGGGTGCGGGACTGGGCGCAGGTGCGTGGCGACGGGACGCTCGACCTGCACGCGGCGCAGTCGGCGCTGCGCGTGTACGAGGTCGACGCGATCGGGCTGGACCGGCTCGACCGGTCGGTGCTGACCGCGCTGTGCACGCGATTCGGCGGTGGCCCCGTCGGTCTCACCACGCTGGCGGCGACCGTGGGCGAGGAGTCGGACACGGTCGAGACCGTCGCCGAGCCGTACCTGGTGCGGGAGGGCCTCATCGCCCGCACACCGCGGGGTCGCGTGGCCACGCTCGCCGCCTGGGAGCACCTCGGTCTGACGCCGCCTCAGACCGCTGACGTCCTCGGTCGGCCGGGGGGCGAGGCGATCTCCACAGGGGCGACGACGGACACGCTCTTCGACGCATAGACTGGGTCGGCACCCCGTACACCCGAACTCGACTGGACTGACGTGGATATCACCTTCCTCATTCTCATCATCGCGCTCGCGGCGATGCTCTTCTTCACCACGAGCCGCAGCCGCAAGCAGCAGCGTGCCGCCGCCGAGTTCCGTGAGAGCCTGCAGCCCGGGGTCGAGGTCATGACCCAGTCCGGCATGGTCGGCGTCGTCGTGGCCGTCGACACGGACCGGCAGATCGTGCGCATCGAGTCGTCGGACGGCCACGTGACCGACTGGGTCATGCCCGCCGTCAAGGAGGTCCCGGCGCAGTTCGCGACGCCCGTCCCCGAGGACTCGGACGACACGGACGCGGCGGAGGTCACCGAGCAAGAAGGTTCGGGCAGTACCATCGGGCCCGACGTGATCGACGTACCGGACGACATCTCGGGTCTGGACTCCGCCCAGCGCGAGTACCGGGACCAGCAGGCGCGTAAGGACGACGACACCGACGGCAAGTGACGACCGCGTCGCCGGGGTGTGAGCCCGCGGCGACGTCGAACCCGTGCCGCCCCGGCGGCGCGCAACCGAGAAGAGACGACAAAGTTGGCGACTGACAACCGGCGCTCACGGCCGGTCCGGACGATCGTCCTGATGACGATCTTCACGATGCTCCTGCCCCTCGCAGTGCTCGTGGCCGGATCACAGCTCGACGCGCGCTCCGAAGAGAATCCCGACGGGGCGAGCCTCGCCCCGGCCCTCGCTCTCGACCTGCAGGGCGGTACCCAGATCGTGCTCCAGGCCGTCACGTCCGACGGTTCGGAGATCACGCCGGAGGCCATGGACGAGGCCGTCGGCGTGATCCGCCAGCGCGTCGACGCGAACGGCGTCACCGAGGCGGACATCGCGGTCCAGGGCGACCGGCAGATCATCGTCGAGATCCCCGGCGAGGTGGACGACGAGACGATCGCGCTGATCTCCAAGGCGGCGCAGATGAAGTTCCGGCCGGTGCTGACGGTGGGGTCGCCGCTGGCGACCGCCGATCCCAGCGCGGAGGCGGAGGGTGAGTCCGGCGACGAGGCCGACTCCGAGAACGCCGACGGCCAGGGCGAGAACGCGAACGCCGACGGTGAGAACGCGAACGCCGACGGTGAGAACGCGAACGCCGACGGTGAGAACGCGAACGGCGAGGGCTCCGCCGAGGAGGGCAATGCCGCCACCTCGGACGAGGAGCTGCTGCAGCAGATCGCGGACGAGCAGGAGGAGCTCGACCCGACCGACCCGAGCGATCTCGCCCAGATCACGCCCGCCGTGCAGGAGCTGGCCGACCGGACCGACTGCACCGACCCGGCGAACCTGGAGGGCGGCGGCGGCGACAACCCGAACCTGCCGCTGGTCACGTGCGACCAGACCGGTGTCGCCAAGTACATTCTCGGGCCCGTCGAGGTCGCCGGTACCGAGCTGACATCGGCGTCCTCCGGTCTCGGGGTCGGCGCGAACGGTGTCCAGACCAACGAGTGGGTCGTGAACCTGACGTTCAACGACGAGGGCACGGCGGCCTTCCGGGAGACCACCGAGCGCCTGCAGAGCCTCGAGTCGCCCCGGAACCAGTTCGCGATCACGCTCGACGGCCTCGTGGTCTCGGCTCCCTCGCTGAGCCCGGGCGTCATCATCACGAACGGCCAGGCGGAGATCTCCGGCACGTTCACCCGTGACTCGGCGGCGACCCTGGCGAACCAGCTCAGCTTCGGCTCGCTGCCGCTGACCTTCGAGGTCCAGTCGCAGAACCAGATCTCGGCGACGCTCGGCACGGAGCAGCTGCAGCGCGGTCTGTTCGCCGGGCTCATCGGCCTGATCCTCGTGGTCGTGTACTCGCTGTTCCAGTACCGCACCCTCGGCGGCCTGACGATCGCCTCGCTGATCGTCGCCGGCGTCATGACCTACGTCGTGATCGCCCTGTTGTCGTGGGGCATGGGCTACCGCCTGTCGTTGCCCGGTGTCGCGGGTCTGATCGTCGCCATCGGTTTCACCGCGGACTCGTTCATCGTGTACTTCGAACGCATCAGGGACGAGCTCCGCGACGGGCGGTCCCTGCGTCTCGCGGTGCAGCGCGGCTGGGTCCGCGCCCGGCGCACGATCTACGCGGCCAAGTCCGTGAACCTGCTCTCGGCGATCATCCTGTACTTCATGACGGTCGGCGGTGTGCGCGGCTTCGCGTTCACCCTCGGCCTGACCACGGTGATCGACATCCTGGTCGTCATCTGGTTCACGCACCCGATGATGGAGCTGCTCGCGAAGGTCCCGTTCTTCCGCGACGGTCACAAGTGGTCGGGCCTCTCGCCGGACCGGCTGCGGCTGTCGTCCGGCGGCCCGCGGTACAAGGGCGCCGGCAGGGTCGAGTGGGAGCCCGGTTCCACGCAGGTCCCGTCCGAGAGCGTCGAGGTGGCGGACGAGCCCGCCGAGCGGACGCCGGCCTATGCCGGGGCGCAGGCGCAGAGCGTCCCGAGCGGTGGTGCCGCCTCGGGTGGTGCTGTGCCGGGCGGCGGTGCTGCCCCGGCGAGCGCCACTCGTGCGCCTGACGGCCGCAGGATGACGATCGCGGAGCGGCGTGCCGCGGAACGCAAGGCCGCCTCGGAGGCCGCGAAGAACGAGGAGCAGCTCTGATGGCGTTCAACTTCGCCCAGTGGGGCAACGACCTGTACACCGGCCACCGGTCGTACCCGATCATGCAGAAGCGGCGGATCTGGTTCTCGATCGTCGCGCTGTTCTCGGCGGCGTCGATCGCGATCATCGCGATGCAGGGCCTCAACCTCGGCATCGACTTCCGAGGCGGATCCGAGTTCACCGTCTCCGGTGCGACCACCACCGACGAGGACCCGGCGGTCGACGCCGTGCACTCGGTGGCGCCCAACCAGGAGGTGCTGGTCTCGCAGGTGGGCGACGGAGCGGTCCGTGTGCAGACCGCGGAGCTCACCGACGACACGGAGCTCAACGCGGTTCGAGACGCGCTGGCGGAGGCCTACGCCGTACCGGCAAGTGAGGTGACGTCCGGGTTCATCGGCCCCACCTGGGGTGAGAGTGTCTCCCAGAAGGCGCTGATCGGCACACTCGTGTTCGTCGCCGCGGCGGCGGCCTTCATGGCGCTCTACTTCCGGGCGTGGCGGATGGCCCTGGCCGGTATCCTCGCGGTACTCCTGGACCTGCTCGTCTCGGCGGGCGTGTACGCCGCGGTCGGCTGGGAGGTCACGCCGTCGACGATCATCGGCTTCCTGACGATCCTCGGCTTCTCGCTCTACGACAAGGTCGTGGTGTTCGACAAGGTCCGCGAGAACACCGCGACGGTGCTCGAGCAGTCGCGCAGCACGTACGCCGAGCGGGCCAACCTCGCGGTGAACCAGACGTTCGTGCGCTCGATCAACACCTCGGTCGTGGCGCTCCTGCCCGTGGCGGGCATCCTCTTCGTGGGTGCGTTCCTCCTGGGGGCGGGCACGTTGAAGGACCTGTCGCTGTCCCTGTTCGTCGGCATCGCCGTCGGCGCGGCGTCGTCCATCTTCCTCGCCCCGCCGCTGGACGTGATGTTCCGGCAGGGCGACGCGAAGATCAGGGAGCACACGGCCAAGGTGCTGGCCGCCCGCGAAGGGCTCGCGAGCGAGGGCGCGTCGGACGCTGCGCTCGCCGCGGCGGCAGCGGGTACGTCGCAGCTGATCCCGGGCAGCCACCAGGGCCAGCGGGCTCAGCCTCGGCGTCGCCGCTGATCGGTCACGCTGACGTCTGTCGGCCCCCGCGGGAGAAGCCTCCCGCGGGGGCCGCGTCGTGCCGGCTGCGCCCCGACGGCGCCGTCGACGCGCCAGGTAGGCTCACGTCCCGTGACCGACGACATCGCTCTCTCCGCTCTCTCCGGCCTCGCGCCGGAGCGCGCGGCGCGCGTACGCTCCCTGATCCGCGACGTTCCCGACTACCCGGCCGAGGGCATCCTCTTCCGTGACATCACGCCGCTGCTGGCGGACGCCGCCGGGCTCGCCGACGTCGTCGACGGGTTCGCGGCCGCGGTGGCCGGCCTCGGCGAGATCGACATGGTGGCGGGGATGGAGGCGCGGGGGTTCCTGTTCGGCGCTCCGCTGGCCACCAAGCTCGGCGTCGGGTTCGTACCGCTGCGCAAGGCGGGTAAGCTGCCGCCCCCGGTCGAGCGGGTCGAGTACGACCTCGAGTACGGGTCGGCGTCGATCGAACTGCGGACGGGAACACTTCCGGAGGGTTCCCGTGTTCTTCTCGTAGACGATGTCCTGGCCACCGGCGGCACGGCCGCCGCTGCGGCGGATCTCGTACGGCGCAGCGGCGGGGTGGTCGCCGGACTGGCCTTTCTGCTCGAACTCGCCGCACTTCACGGCCGCGAGAGGCTCGATGGTCACGAGGTGACTACTCTCCTGCGAGTAGGACCCGCCCACGAACGAGGCGAAGACCCGGGTCAGGCTGCACGGCCGTTAGACTGAGCCATCTTACCGGCGCAAAGGAGGCATCACATGGCCGAGAACGAAGCCTCGCCCGCGCCCGTCTCCACGCCGACCTCCGTACCGGGCCTACGGCACCGGCTCGCTCGGTTCGGCGCGCGTGCCGGGTCCTCCACCCCCGCCGCCATCGAGCCCCTGCTGCAGGTGATCCGCAGCAACCACCCCCGCTCCGACCTGGCGCTCGTCGAGCGCGCGTACGTCACCGCCGAGAAGGCGCACCGCGGGCAGATGCGCAAGAGCGGCGACCCGTACATCACCCATCCGGTGGCGGTCTCCACGATCCTGGCGGAGCTCGGCTTCGAGGGGACGACGATCGCCGCCGCGCTCCTGCACGACACGGTCGAGGACACGGAATATGCCCTCGACCAGCTTCGCGCCGATTTCGGCGACGACGTCGCGCTGCTCGTGGACGGCGTCACCAAGCTCGACAAGGTGAAGTACGGCGACGCCGCGCAGGCGGAGACCGTGCGCAAGATGGTCGTGGCGATGGCCAAGGACATCCGCGTGCTGGTCATCAAGCTGTCGGACCGGCTGCACAACGCCCGCACCTGGAAGTACGTCCCGCCGCACAAGGCGGAGAAGAAGGCGCGCGAGACCCTCGAGATCTACGCCCCGCTGGCGCACCGCCTCGGGATGAACACCATCAAGTGGGAGCTGGAGGACCTTTCCTTCCAGAACCTGTACCCCAAGGTGTACGACGAGATCGTGCACCTCGTCTCGGAGCGCGCCCCGGCGCGTGAGGAGTACCTCGGCGTCGTCAAGGGACAGATCGAGTCCGACCTGCGCTCGGCGAAGATCAAGGCGTCCGTGATGGGCCGGCCGAAGCACTACTACTCGATCTACCAGAAGATGATCGTCCGCGGTCACGACTTCGCGGAGATCTACGACCTGGTCGGCACGCGTATCCTCGTGGACACCGTACGTGACTGCTACGCGGCGCTCGGCGCCATGCACGCGCGATGGAACCCGGTCCCGGGCCGGTTCAAGGACTACATCGCGATGCCGAAGTTCAACATGTACCAGTCGCTGCACACGACGGTGATCGGCCCGGGCGGTAAACCCGTGGAGATCCAGATCCGGACGCACGACATGCACCGTCGCGCGGAGTACGGCGTGGCGGCCCACTGGAAGTACAAGGATCGCAGCGGCGGCGCCCAGCAGGTCAAGGAGGACACCCACGCCCAGGACATGGCGTGGTTGCGCCAGCTCGTGGACTGGCAGAAGGAGACGGCCGACCCCTCGGAGTTCCTGGACTCGCTGCGGTTCGAGATCGGTGGTGACGAGGTCTACGTCTTCACCCCCAAGGGCGACGTGATGCCGCTCCCGGCGGGTGCCACCCCGGTCGACTTCGCGTACGCGGTGCACACCGAGGTGGGGCACCGCACCATGGGCGCGCGGGTGAACGGGCGCCTGGTGCCGCTCGACTCGACGCTGGAGAACGGTGACGTCGTCTCGGTCCTGACCTCGAAGTCCGAGACGGCCGGGCCCAGCCACGACTGGCTGGCGTTCGTGAAGTCTCCCCGTGCCCGGAACAAGATCCGCGCGTGGTTCACCAAGGAGCGGCGCGAGGAGGCGATCGAGACCGGGAAGGAATCGATCGCGAAGGCGATGCGCAAGCAGGGCCTGCCGATACAGCGGCTCATGACCCACGAGACGCTCGTGGGACTCGCCGACGAGATGCGCTACCCCGACGTGTCCGCCCTGTACGCGGCGGTCGGGGAGGGGCACGTGTCCGCGGCGCACGTCGTGGAGAAGCTCGTCAAGGCGCTCGGCGGGGACGAGGGAGCCACCGAGGACGTCGCCGAGGCGGCGCGTCCGGGCGCGGGGAACCGTTCGCCGCGGCGGGTCCGTACGGGCGACCCGGGCGTCGTGCTGAAGGGCTCCGACAGCGCCGACGTGTGGGTCAAGCTCGCCAAGTGCTGCACCCCGGTGCCGGGCGACGAGATCGTCGGCTTCGTGACCCGCGGGCAGGGTGTGAGCGTGCACCGTGTGGACTGCGTCAACCTGGAGGGGCTGCGCAAGCAGCCCGAGCGGTTGGTCGACGTCGAGTGGACCGCCGGCGCGAACACGATGTTCCTGGTCCAGATCCAGGTGGAGGCCCTGGACAGGTCGCGGCTGCTGTCGGACGTGACGCGAGTCCTCTCCGACTACCACGTGAACATCCTCTCGGCGTTCGTCTCCACCTCCAGCGACCGTCTGGCGGTGTCCCGCTTCATCTTCGAGATGGCCGAGCCGGGCCACCTCACCCAGGTCCTGGCCGCGGTACGCAAGGTCGAGGGCGTGTTCGACGTCCACCGCATCACGGGCACGAAGCCGGTGGAACGCCCGCAGCTTCCGGTGTGACGCGAGATCTTCGGCGCACGGGCGCGTCGTGCGCGATGCTGGGGCCATGTCCGTCGAGAACCTGAACCTGCCGGTCCAGCCCCCGATCCGGCCCATGCTGGCCAAGAGCGTGGCGACGGTGCCCGCCCAGGCGCGACCACCGTCGCACGTCTACGAGCCGAAGTGGGACGGTTTCCGCGCGATCGTCTACCGCGACGGCGACCTGGTCCACATCGGGTCCCGTACGGGCAAGCCGATGGAGCGGTACTTCCCGGACGTGGTCGCGGCAGTACGTGACGCGCTCCCGGACCGTTGCGTGGTCGACGGCGAGATCGTCATCGCCCAGGTGCCGGAGGGTGACGGCGAGGTCAGGTCGCACCTGAGCTTCGACCTGTTGTCCCAGCGAATCCATCCGGCGGCGTCCCGCGTGAGCATGCTCGCGGAGACGACTCCGGCGGCACTGGTCGTCTTCGACGTCCTCGCCCTGGGTGACGACGGCCTGCTGGACCGCCCGCTCGCCGACCGGCTGGAGGTCCTGGACGGGCTGGGTCTGACGGGCCCGCTCGTCTTCGCCACGCCGCGGACGCTGGACGCCGCGGTCGCCGCCGAGTGGTTCGAGGTCTTCGAGGGCGCCGGTCTCGACGGAGTGATGGCCAAACCGCTGGACGCCGCCTACCAGCCGAACAAACGCGCGATGGTGAAGATCAAGCACGCCCGCACCGCCGACGTCGTGCTCGCCGGGTATCGCCTCCACAAGACGTCGACCGCCGAGCGCCCGCTGCTCGGCTCGCTTCTCCTCGGACTGTACGACGACGACGGCGCGCCGGACGCCTCTCTGCAGTTCGTCGGCGTGGCCGCTTCGTTCCCGGAGGCCCGGCGGGCCGAACTCGTCGGCGAGCTCGCCGACCTCGTGGTCGTGCCGGGCACCCCGGAGGCGGACGAGCACCCGTGGAGCGGCTGGTCCGACCCGGCGAAGGCGCTGCCGGCCGCCGAGGCGGGGGACCGGCTGCCCGGCGCGGTGTCCCGCTGGACGGGCGGCAAGGACCTCTCGTTCACGCCGTTGCGCCCCGAGCGGGTGCTGGAGGTGGGTTACGACCACATGGAGGGCACCCGCTTCCGCCACACCACCCAGTTCAAGCGCTGGCGGCCGGACCGGGACCCCGCCTCGTGCACGTACGACCAGCTGGTCGAACCGGTCGGCTTCGACCTCACGGAGCTGCTGCCCGGCGCGCCGGGCACCATGCGCTGAGCGGGCCCCTGTGGTGAGCGGCCTAAGTGGTGAGCGGGCACCGTACGCCGGCCGCGCTCCTGCGCTGAGCGGGCACCCGTGCGCTGAGGCGGTACCGCGTCCCGCTCGGTCCTGCCCCGTCGGCGGCGGTGGGTTCCGGAGGCGCGCGGTGGCGTCCGCCTCGTCGATGTCGGCCACCCGGCGTACGTTGGGCCCATGGCTCCAGCGAAGAAGTCCCAGGCCGCCGAGGTCGAGGTCGCAGGGCGCACCGTGCGCGTCTCGTCGCCGGACCGGGTCGTGTTCCCCGCGTCGGACGCCGGTGGTGAGCTGACCAAGCTCGACGTCGTGCGGTACTTCGCCGAGGTCGCGGACGGCATCACCGGCGCTCTGCTCCACCGCCCCACCACGCTGGAACGCTGGCCGAAGGGCTGGTCACCGGACGCGGTCATGGCGACGCGGGCCGACGGCCACGGGGACGCGTTCTACCAGAAGCGCATTCCCAAGGGCGCACCGGACTGGGTCGAGACCGCGCGGATCGCCTTCCCGTCCGGTCGCACTGCCGACGAGGTCTGCCCGACCGAGCCCGCCGTCGCGGTGTGGGCGGCACAGATCGGCACCCTCACGTTCCATCCGTGGCCCGTCCGGCGAGGGCCCGGAGACGACGCGACCGAGCGGGTCGACCAGCTCCGCATCGATCTCGACCCGCAGCCCGGCACCGACTACGAGGACGCCGCGGCCGTCGCGCCGCACCTGCGTGAACTCCTGGACGAGCTCGGGATGACCGGATACCCGAAGACCTCCGGCGGACGCGGGCTGCACGTGTTCGTGCCGCTCGCGCCGGAGTGGACGTTCACCCAGGCTCGTCGTGCCACGATCGCCGTGGGGCGGGAGCTGGAGCGGCGCCTCCCGGACCGGGTCACCACGAAGTGGTGGAAGGAGGAACGCGGACAGAAGGTCTTCGTGGACTACAACCAGATGGCGCGGGACCGAACCATCGCGTCCGCGTGGTCGATCCGCGCCAACGCGCGTGCCACCGTTTCCATGCCGCTGAACTGGGACGAGGTAGGTGAGGTGCATCCTGACGACTTCGACGTGCGCACGGCCCCGCGCCGGCTCGCCGAGGTGGGCGACCTCTTCGCGCCACTGCGTGCCGATCGGGACCCCGGCCTCGACTGCGACCTGCGTCCCGCGCTCGACCTCGCCGACCGGGACGAGGCGGACGGACTCGGCGACCTGCCCTACCCGCCCGAGTATCCCAAGCAGCCCGGGGAGCCGAAGCGGGTTCAGCCGAGCCGCGACAGGGATCGCGCGCGCTGAGCTCGCGGCCGAACCGGTGCACACGGCGAAACCGGAGACGAGGCGCCGTCCGTCGTGAGGAGTCAGCGCCCTGACGCGCCGGTCCCGTTCGCGTGAGCACGCGCCGCGGCGAGGGCACGGCGGGCGGCGGGCCGGCCGACGACACGGCGACGTGCCTCCAGGAGGCGCTCCACGACGCGCAGGTCCACCGCGGCCAGGTCGGCGCTTCCCGCCGCCAGCGCGGTCAGGACGGGCACCGCGTGGTCGAACGGGAGCCGGCAGGCGACGTCCGCGGCGGTGCGTACGGGCGTCGTGACAGGAACGCCGGCGAGTGCCATGGTGTCGCTCGCCAGGCCGGGGGAGCAGCGCACGATCGTCCCGGTGGAGACGTCCGGGCGGCGGACCGTGGCGTCGTGGGCCACCTCGAGGCGACTGTCCCCGACGGGAAGCCGTGGTGCGGGTCGGCCGTCGCGCAGACCTGTGTGGATCCACGCCGCGGACACGCCGGCCAGGACGGCGCGCGCGGGAAGCGCGCCGGCCCCCGTCGAGGCGATCAGGGCCAGGGCACGATGAGCGGGTGTGACGTGGGCGGAGGCGGGCACCGCCACGGCGCCGGTGGTGTCGAGGGACGCGTCCCGGACGGCGGTGAGCGCTCCACACCGCATCAGGTCCTGCCACGCCACCGGGCCACCCACCTGTTCCGGTGTCACCACCAGCGGCAGGGGTGCCGGGCGTGGGTCGAGAAGTCTGGCCAGTCGCACCGTTCCAGCCTAGGACGGCACGGCCCCGGCACCCGCTGTCCACAGGGTGCCGGGGCCGTGACCCGTGCGCCGGCCGTCCGAGGCCGGCCGGCGTCGCCGGATCAGGCGGTGCTGTCCTCTGCGGCCCGCACGACCTGCTCGAGCCAGGACCGTCGCGCCGCGAGCGAGGACTCCAGCTCCGAGACCTTCCGGTCGTCCCCCTTGGCGCGCGCGGACTCCAGGTCGGACTCGAGGTCGGCGATCGCGGACTCCAGCTGCGCGGCCGCGCCCTCCGCGCGGGCCTTCGTCTCGGGATTGCTGCGACGCCACTGGTCCTGCTCCGCGTCGCGGATCGCGTTCTCCACGGCGCGCATCCGGTTCTCCACACGCTGGATGTCGCGACGGGGCACCTTGCCCGCCTCGTCCCAGCGATCCTGGATTCCGCGGAGCGCCCGCTTGGCGGACGTGAGGTCCTTGACCGGGACCAGCTTCTCGGCCTCGAGGAGAAGCTGCTCCTTCACCTTGAGGTTCTCCCCGTACTCGGCGTCGATCGCCGCGTTGGCGGCGTCCCGCGCCTGGAAGAACTTGTCCTGCGCCGCGCGGAACCGCGCCCACAGCGCGTCGTCGTCCTTGCGCGAAGCCCGGCCGGCCGCCTTCCACCGGGACATGAGGTCGCGGTAGGCACCCGCGGTGTAGCCCCAGTCGGTGCTGTCGGACAGTGCCTCGGCCTCCGAGACGAGCAGTTCCTTGGTGGCCTTGGCCTCCTTGTTCCGCTGCTCCAGGTCGGCGAAGAAGTGGCGTCGTTCGCGGTCGAACGCGGTCCGGGCGTGGCTGAACCGCTTCCAGAGAGACTCCTCCGTGCCCCGGTCGATACGCGGACCACCGCGCTGTGCGGCCTTCCAGCGGTCCAGGAGCGCGCGCAGTTCCTCCCCGGCGGGTCGCCACTGCATCTTGTTCGGATCGGTGCCGGCGATCTTCTCGGCGGCCTCGACGATCGCCTCCCGCGCCTTGACGGCCTCCGCCTTGGCGGCGGCGCGCTCGCTCTCCAGGGCGGCCCGGCGTTCCGCGGCTCGGCCCTTCAGGCCCTCCACCCGGGACCGCAGGCCGTCCAGGTCGCCGACGGCGGCCGGCTCGGCGGTCTCCTCGGCGAGCTTGGCGAGGGTCTGGTCGATCTCCTTGACCGACAGGTCGGCGCTGTCGAGCCGGGTCTCGAAGAGCGACACCTTCGCGACGAGGTCGAGATAGCGCCGCACGTAGAGGCTCAGCGCCTCGGACGTGCCGACCCCGGGGAACTGGCCGACGGCTCGCTCGCCGGACCGCTCGATGACGTACACGGTGCCGTCCTCGGCCACGCGGCCGTGCTTCTCGGCCTCGGCGGTCGCGGCGACGTCATCCACCACGGGGACCACGGGCACCGGCGGGGCGGAGGGCGCGGACTGCGCGGCCGCCGCGGGCCGCCCGGCCGGAGCCGCCGGGTTCGGGCCACCGGGCCTCGGGGGACGGGGCCTGGCCAGCGCGGCAGGCGAAGGGATCGCCGAGGGCTTCGGGACGCCAGGCTTGGCCGACGGCGCGGGAGAGGAAGCGGCCGGCTTCGCCTCCGGCTGCTGATTCGTACCCTCCGGCTCGTCGGCTGCCTCGGTGGCCGGCTGCTCGTCGTCGGCTGCTTCGGTGGCCGGCTGCGCGTCGGGCGCTGCGTCGGCAGCGGGCTGCGCCTCGTCCGCCGCTTCGGAGGCCGGCTGCGCCTCCGGTCCCGCCGATGCGTCGGCTCCCTGCTCCGCCACGGCCTGGGCCGTCGTGTCCTGAGGCGCGGGCTCCGCGGCAGCGTCGCCGGATGCGACAGCGCCGTCTGCCGTGGCGGACCCGTCGTCCGCCGCGTCCTCGGTGACCGCCGCGTGCCCGGAGGCCTGCTCCGCCGTCGTCTCTTCCGCCGTCGTCTCCTCCGCCGTCGTGGCCTCAGGTGCCGATTCCGAGGGCGAGGTCTCCTCGGCCGCGGACGTCTCGGGAGTTTCGGCCACGGGCTCGGTGGCGGCCACGTCCTCGACGGGTCCGCGTCCCTGCTCGGTGCTCTCGCTCACTGGGTCTCAACTCCTTCGATGGTGACGGGGCCGGCAGGTTCGCCGTCCGTGGCACTGTTGACCACGCCCTCGTCCGCGACTGCCCGGACGACGTCCAGGCCGGATGTGATCTCCCCGAAGACGGTGTATCCGCCGGCTTCGTCAGATGGGATCTGGGAGTCCTCGTACACGAGGAAGAACTGGGAGCCCATGGACTCGCCATTGCCGCCTTGCCGCGCCATCGCGACGGTGCCGGCGGGGTAGACGTCGTCCTCGGGGGCGTTCTCGACGGGTCCGAACTCGTATCCCGGCCCGCCCGCGCCGGTGAACGTCGGGTCACCGCACTGCAGCACGTAGATCCCGGCCGTGGTGAGCCGGTGGCAGCCGGTGCCGTCGAAGTAGCCGGCTTGGGCGAGCGTGACGAAGCTGGCGACGGCCTGAGGCGCGGCCTCGCCATCGAGTTCGAGCGTGATGTCCTGGTCCGTACCGCCGGCGCAGGCGTGCAGCGTGACGGTCCAGGTGCGGCCCTCGGCGACCTCGGGGCCGGGCAGCTCGTGGCCCTCGCGGGCGTCCGTCGTCCCCGGCTCGCACTGCCCGGCCTCGGCCGGGCCGGTGTTCACGAGCGCCGCGACCACGAACGTCGCTACCAGGGCCAGTGCCGCCACACCCGCGACCAGCGCCGTCAGGCGACGCCGGCGCGCTCTCCGGGCGGCCTGGCGCTCCTGCTGCCTCGCCTGCTGCTTCCTGGCCTGCTGGGCACGCTGACGCTGCTTGCTGGTCGACACCGTCGCCGGGCTCCTCTCCGCTCACTGCTCGTCCAGGGGCACGGTCCCGCGGTGGGGCAGGCCCCGTGGGACCCTGGGCCGTTGCAGTCCGTGCGGGGACAGTGTAGGCATCGCGGGCCAGGGCATTCTGCCTGTGCCGCGCCGGACAGGGGTGAACTGCCCTTCTCCGCGCCGTGACCGGCCGTTGCCCTGTGGAAAGCCCGGGCCGGATCTTCCGCCGCCGTGGGAAGATCTGACGCATGGCCCGTATCGCACCACTCTCCGGTTTCCCCGAATGGCTCCCGCAAGGTCGTGTCGTCGAGCAGCACGTGCTCGACGTGCTGCGTCACACCTTCGAGCTGCACGGGTTCGCCGGCATCGAGACCCGGGCCGTCGAACCGCTCGACCAGTTGCTGCGCAAGGGCGAGACCTCCAAGGAGGTCTACGTGCTCTCCCGGCTCCAGGACGCCGACCCGGCCGGGCAGCGCGACCGCGGCGAGAAGCAGCTCGGCCTTCACTTCGACCTCACCGTGCCCTTCGCGCGATACGTCCTCGAGAACGCCGGCAAGCTCGCCTTTCCCTTCAAGCGGTACCAGATCCAGAAGGTATGGCGCGGTGAGCGTCCGCAGGAGGGCAGGTTCCGCGAGTTCACGCAGGCCGACATCGACGTCGTCGGCTCCGGCGACCTCCCGTACCACTACGAGGTCGAGGTCCCGCTCGTCATGGCCGAGGCGTTCGGCGCCCTGCGGGAGATCGGCCTGCCGCCGGTCCGGATCCTGGTCAACAACCGCAAGGTGGCCGAGGGTTTCTACCGCGGTATCGGCCTGTCCGACGTCGAAGGTGTGCTGCGGCAGATCGACAAACTCGACAAGATCGGCCACGAGCAGGTCGCCACGCTCCTGGTCGACCAGTGCGGGGCGAGCGAGGACCAGGCCAAGGCCTGCCTGGCGCTCGCGGGCATCAGCGGATCCGACACGTCCGTGATCGCGGAGGTGCGCGCGCTCGCCGAGTCCTACGGTGCGCTGACGGAGCTCCTCACCACCGGGCTCGCCGAGCTGGAGGCGCTCATGGTGGCGGCGGGCCGCAGAGCGCCGGGTGTCGTCGTCGCGGACCTGAAGATCGCTCGCGGTCTGGACTACTACACCGGCTCCGTCTACGAGACGGTGCTCGTGGGGCACGAGCAGCTCGGATCGGTCTGCTCCGGCGGCCGCTACGACACGCTGGCGTCGGACGGCAAGAACACGTACCCGGGCGTCGGCCTGTCCGTCGGCGTCAGCCGGCTCGTGTCACGGCTCCTGTCCGGTGGTCTCGTCACCGCGACACGAGGCGTGCCGACCGCCGTGCTCGTCGCCGTCGCCACGGAGGAGACCCGCCCCGTGTCCGATGCCGTCGCCGAGGCGCTGCGTGGACGTGGTATCCCGTGCGAGGTGGCACCGGCGCCCGCGAAATTCGGCAAGCAGATCAAGTACGCCGACCGCCGTGGCATCCCGTTCGTCTGGTTCCCGGGCGAGCCCGGCCACGGGCCCGCCGACGCGCCCGCCACGAGCGGGACCGCCCTCGTGGGCTCCGTCAAGGACATCCGCTCGGGTGAGCAGCTCGATGCCGACGCGACGACGTGGGAGCCGCCCGCCGAGGACCTGCACCCGCGCGTCGTACCCGGGAGCGGGACGGGACAGTAGCCGACGTTCGCCGGCGTTCGTCCGGACCGAGCGGCAAGAGCGACGCCCGACGACGCCCGACGACGCCCGACGACGCGCCCGCCGGCGTGCCGGCTGGTTCACCCGGTGCCCGCGACCTGCGGGGCAAGATCCCGCGGATCACACCGCGGCTCCCGGGCACCGGCCGGTTCATCCGGTGCCCGAGAGCCGACGGCTGCGCCGCATCCGCACTTCTGCACGCGACGGCGCGGAGCCTCACGAGGTTCCGCGCCGTCGTCCTGCCCTCATCTTCGCGTAGATCGCGCTATCACGGCCGAAGAGTTGCGAACGATGGGAACGTGTGTTCGAATCTCTGTGTGCGATGGGCAAGCCAGGAACTCACGAGCGATGACGGTGCGCTGCCGGGACTCGAACTACCCGCGCTGCGGACGGCCGGGCTGCTCCGTACGGTCCGGAGTCCCGAGTTCGACGGTGTCACCGTTCACGAGGTCATGGCCAGGAGTGCGCTGTCGAAGGTTCCTGCCGCGTCCCGGATGCCGTTCCGGTGGACCGTCAATCCGTACCGTGGCTGCAGTCATGCCTGCCGTTACTGCCTGGCACCGGAGACGCCGGTACTCCTCGGCGACGGTACGTGGCGCGCCATCGGCGATCTCGTGCCGGGGGACCGCGTCATCGGCACGCTGCCCGACGACGGCCGGCGCATTCTGGTGGAGACCGACGTCCGGGACTCCTGGCGCACCGTCAAGCGTGCGTACCGGGTGACGACGGCCGACGGCACCACGCTCGTCGCCAGCGGCGACCATCGCTTCCTCACCGGCGACGGCTGGCGGTACGTGGCGAGTGCCTCGGCCGAGGGTGAGGCGTCCGGCGGACGCACGGTGTCCGGCCCCGCTCCGTTCGGCGGCCCTGCCCCGTCCGGCCCCGCCCCTTCCGGCCGCGCGCCGGCCGGTCCGGGCATCGGAAGCGCCTCGCGGCCGGTCCTGCGCCCCGGGGACGGACTCGCCGGGATCGGCCCCGTCGCGGCGCCCGGCTCGCCGGGCACCGATGGCCCGTCCTCCGGCGTCGTGTCTTCCGCCGGCGTCGCGTCCCGCGCCGACGTCGTCGGCCGGCTCGTGCGGACCTCGCCCGGTCGGAGGGTGGTGTCGATCGAGGACCTGGGTCATGAGACCGGCATGGTGGACATCACCACGGGCACGGGAGACTTCGTCGCCGACGGTGTGATCAGCCACAACTGCTACGCGCGGGGCAGCCACACCTACCTCGACCTCGACGCCGGAGCCGACTTCGACTCGCAGGTGGTGGCCAAGGTCAACGTGGACGAGGTCCTCCGTGCGGAACTGGCGAGGCCCTCGTGGGGCCGTGAGTCCGTCGCGCTCGGCACCAACACCGACCCGTACCAGCGCGTGGAAGGGCGGTACCGGCTGATGCCCGGCATCATCTCGGCGCTGGCTGGTTCCGGCACCCCGTTCTCGATCCTCACCAAGGGCACCCTGCTGCGCCGCGACCTGCCACTGCTCACGGAGGCGGCGGAGCGGGTCGAGGTCGGGCTGGGCGTCTCCCTCGCCTTTCTCGACGAGGAACTGCAACAGCGGGCCGAGCCCGGCACGCCGACGCCGCGCGCCCGGCTCGCGCTGATCCGCGCGATCCGCGAGGCCGGCCTGCCGTGCGGCGTCATGGTCGCTCCCGTGCTGCCCTGGCTCACCGACTCGCGCGACCACCTCGCCCGCCTGCTCGATGCCGTGGCGGAGGCGGGAGCCACCGGGGCGACCGTGCTTCCGCTGCATCTGCGCCCCGGTGCCCGCGAGTGGTACCTGGAGTGGCTGCGCCGTGAGTTCCCCCAGCACGTGGCCGGATACCACCGCGTCTTCGGGGACCGCGCGTACAGCGACCGCCGTTACCAGGAGTGGCTGTGGGCCCGGGCGGAACCGCTGCTCGCGGAGCGCGGCCTGGGGCGCGCGGCCTTGCGGTTCGACGGCGGCGCGGACGGCGCCGGCGACGTCGACAGCGGCACCGGGGCGTCCCTGTCCTCCGAGGCGGGCGGCTCCGGCTCCGGCCGCGACGAGGAGGGCGCCTACCCCGAGGGGGCGATACCCGCACCGAGCGAGCCCGCCCAGGGCGCAAGGGCCGCGAGCGAGGCCATCGCTCAGGACGCCCTCTTCTGAGGAGGCCAGGACGGACCGGATCGGGCAAGAACTCCGGGCTCGACGCCGACCATGCCGTTCACCCAGCTCAGCCGAGCACGAGCCGTCCGACGGCGACCGCCGGAAAACTCACTGAACTGTCAGTGAGTTTTCGGCCAAGCCTTGACGCCCGCCACTTCCGTCCGCAAGGGTGGATGCCGAGAGAGCGCTCTCTCATGGCGCTCTCTCGTCACCGCACCAGTCCGACGTTCGAAGGAGCACGTCATGCGGCGAACATCACGCCTGCTCGCAGCCGTAGCAGCGGCCGCGACCCTCGTCACGGGAGCGATCACCGTGACCCCAGCCCTGGCAGCGCCCGAGCCCCTTTCCCAGGGGCAACCGGTGACCACCTCCAGCACCGAGTTCGACTGGAGCACCGGGGACGAGGCCGTCGACGGCGACCCCGGCACACGCTGGTCCAGCGCCTGGTCGGATGACCAGTGGATCAGCGTCGACCTCGGGAGCGTCCAGGAGATCGACGGCGTCGCCCTCGACTGGGAAGCCGCCTACGCCTCCGGCTACCGGATCGAGGTGTCCGACGACGGTGCCGGCTGGTCCTCGATCTACTCGACCGACGACTCGACCGGTGGCGACGAGACCCTCGCCGTCACCGGAAGCGGCCGCTTCGTCCGGCTGTTCGTGACCGAGCGCGCCACCGTCTACGGCGTGTCACTGTGGGAGTTCCAGGTCTTCGGCCCGGATGACGGAACCACGCCGGACCCGTCCGACGAGTCCCTGTTGTCGTACGGCAGGACCGGCTCCGCCTCGTCCCAGCAGCACGACGCCAACTGCTGGGAGTGCTCGCCGGACAAGGCCTTCGACCTGGACCCCGCCAGCCGGTGGGCCACGGCGACGGACACGGGCTGGACGGACGAGGGCTGGATCGCCGTCGACCTCGGAGCCCCGGCGCACGTCACGAGCGTCGTCCTGCAATGGGACCCGGCGTTCGCGACGTCGTACAGCATCGACGTGTCCGCGGACGGAACAACCTGGACCACGGTGCATTCCACCACGAGCGGTTCCGGCTTCAAGGAGACGATTCCGCTCGACGCCGACGGCCGGCACGTGCGCGTCCACATGACCGACCGCAGCGGTCCGTACGGCTACTCGCTCTGGGAGTTCCAGGTGTACGGCACCGGCGGGGCGCCGCAGGCGCCGCCCGCCGAGCCCGCCGACCCTGATTTCGACGACCTCGAGCTCGTGTGGAACGACGAGTTCGACGGCGCCGCCGGAACACCGGCCGACCCGTCGAGGTGGACGATCGATCCCGGCCTGCCCAACAACAACGAGCAGCAGTACTACACCCCCGAGGGCAACGGCTTCCACGACGGTCAGGGCAACTTCGTCATCGAGGCGCGCCGCGAGGCCTACGAAGGCCGCGAGTACACGTCCCACCGCATGAACACCTCGAACAGGTTCCACGCGCAGTACGGGCGGTTCGAGGCGCGGGTCCAGGTCCCCGAGGGGCGCGGGCTGTGGCCGGCGTTCTGGATGATGGGCACCGACTTCCTGGAGGGCCGTCCCTGGCCGTACAACGGCGAGGTGGACATCATGGAGTTCATCGGCCAGGAGCCGCACGAGGCGCACTCCACCCTGCACGCGCCCGCCTACAACGGTGCCGGAGGGTACGGCGGCAGCTACGGCCTGCCCGGCGGCGGGAAGATCTCCGACGGGTTCCACACGTTCGCGGCCGAGTGGGACAGCCAGGGGATCCGGTACTTCCTCGACGACGAGGAGGTCTTCTACGCGGACAAGGAGACGGTGGAGGCAACCCGCGGCCCGTGGATCTACGATCACGAGTTCTACATGATCCTCAACCTCGCCGTGGGCGGGGACTGGCCCGGGCCGCCCGACGGTACGACGCCGTTCCCGTCGCGGTACGTGATCGACTACGTCCGCGTCTACCAGTAGCCGTCATCCGCGGGACGGGCGGACGACCGTCCACCGGTCCCGCGGGGCGACGTCGTCGCACCTCGGTGTGAGCCGGCCGGTATAACTGGCGCATGGCGTCAGCGAGTTCCGGCCGGCCCACGCTCGAGGCCGTCGCGTCCGTGGCCGGCGTGTCCCGGGCGACGGTGTCCCGCGTGATCAACGGCGTGCCGACGGTCGACCCGGCGATCGCCCATGTCGTGCGCCGGGCCATCGAGCAGACGGGATACGTCCCCAACCTGGCGGCACGCTCGCTCGTGACACGACGCACCGGCTCGGTCGCGCTCGTCGTGTCCGAGCCGCCGGGACACCGCTCACCGCTGCCGTTCCTGGAGCGCATCTTCACCGATCCGTACCTGGGGCGTGTCACCGCGGGGGCCCAGGAGGCATTGCGGCCACGCGACGTCCACCTGGCGATCATGCCCGCCGACCCGCCCGCGCACGACCAGGTGGTGCGGTACGTCCGGCAGGGGCACGTGGACGGTGTGCTGCTCATCACCTCCAGTGCGGACGACCCGCTACCCGCGCGCCTGGTGGGCCTCGGGACGCCCGTGGTGCTGTCGGCGCGGATCGCGGGCGGGGCGATGCCCGACGGCGTTCCCGCCGTCGACCTCGACCAGGCGGCCGGCGGGCGGCTGGCGGCCGAACACCTGCTGGCGACCGGCCGCCGGAGGCTCGCCGTGGTGACCGGGCCGACGGACGCCCCCTTCATGCGGGCCCGGCTCGACGCGTTCCTCGACACCGTCGTCGCCGCCGGACTCGACCGGCCGGCCGTGGCCGACGCCGACTTCACCCGGCCCGGCGGCGAGGCCGCTGCACGACAGCTCCTGGCCGAGATACCCGGCATCGACGGCGTCTTCGCGGGGAACGACCTCATGGCCGACGGCGTCAGCACGGCGCTCCAGTCGGCGGGCCGCCGGGTGCCCGGCGACGTCGCCGTGGTCGGCTTCGACGACTCGAGCGCCGCGGCACAGGCGCATCCACCACTGACCACCGTGCGCCAGCCGGTCGAGAACATGGCACGGCGGATGGCCGAGCTCCTCCTGGAGGGCATGGGGGCGCCGGCGCCCGACAGGGACCCCGGAGCCGACCCGTCGGACGACGCCGTGGGCCCGGGCGGCGTGGTCACCTTCGCCCCGGAGCTCGTGGTCCGCGACTCGGCGTGACCCGCCCCGTGGGAGCGGGCCCGGGGTCCTGCGGCCCGGCCCGGTGGTGCGGGGGCCCGCCCGCGGCGCGGTGGCGTCTCAGGCCGAGTCGCGGAGCACCAGTTCGGGATCGAAGACGACCGAGCGGGGCGGAAGCCCCGGGTCCTCGATCCGCTCGACGAGCAGGTCCGCCATGGTGGCGGCCATCTCCTCGGCAGGCTGGCGCACCGTGGTCAGGTGTGGTCTCGTCTGCGTGGCGACCGGGCTGTCGTCGAAGCCGACCACGGCGACGTCGTCGGGCACTCGTCGGCCGTGCGTGCGCAGCGCGTGGAGTGCTCCCTGCGCCATGAGGTCGTTCCCGGCGAAGACGCCGTCGATCCCGGGCACCTCGGCCAGAAGCCGCTCGGTCGCGGCCTCCCCGCCGGCGAAGGTGAAGTCGTCGGCGGCACCCGGCACGTACGCGTGGCCGTGCCGCGCGGCGCGGTCGCGGAAGCCGTCGGCGCGGTCACGTGCGGCGGGGACGTCGAGCGGCCCGCTCACGAGCCCCAGCGACGTGCAGCCCCGTGCGACGAGGTGTTCGGCCGCCAGGCGACCGCCGTCGGAGTTCGCGAGATCGACATAGCTCACGGGCACTGGCCGTGCCGGGCGCGAGAACATCACGACGGGCCGGCCCGCCTCGACCAGGCGGCCGGGCAGGGGGTCGTCGCCGTGCGTGGACACGAGCAGCGTGCCGTCGACGTTGCCGAGACGCAGGTAGTTCACGGCCTGGTCCTCGGCCTCGGGGGTGTCGGCGAACAGCAGGACGGGATGCACGTCGTGGCGCCGCAGCGCCCGGACGAAACCACCCACCACCCGGCCGAAGAACGGGTCCGACAGGGCGCGCGACGGGTCGGCCTCCTCGCCCGGCCCGGCGGCGGAGCCGGACACGACGACCGCCGCCATCCCGGTACGCCGGGTCACGAGCGAACGCGCCGCGCGATTGGGGACGTAGCCCGTCTCCGCGACCGCTGCCAGCACCGTCTCCTGGACGGCCGCGGCGACCTTGCGTTTGCCGTTGATGACGCGTGAGACCGTGGCGCGGGAGACGCCCGCCACCCGGGCGACGTCCTCGAGCGTGGGTACGGGTTGCCGTAGGTCCTCGGTCACGGCCCGACGATAACAGGGTGAGAGCGTTTGCCCAAGGAGCGAGCGAGGACGGTTCCGCGAGCCTGCCACACGATCGAGCGGCGTCACCGCCGACGATGTAAAGGCATTCAACGGCTGCAACCGACAACAAGACAAGATGCTGTCCGGACCCGTGGGCCCTTGACGCCGGCCCCGTCCCCGGCCAGACTCGACGGCGGTAAGAGCGCTCTCCCACTCTGTTCCGGCCGTGTCGATGCGGCCGGGCGACGGCTCAACGACGAACCAGAGCCCGTGCACGCCGCGGGCCGAAGGAGATGGAGCAACCATGACCATCCAACGCGCCGGCACTCGCGCCGGCGGACCCCGGGCACGAGCCGGCCGGCCGGCGGCGGTGCTGGCGACCCTCGTCGCGGCGGCGTTCCTCGTGCCGGCCGGTCCTGCCCAGGCCGCACCCGAACTGCTTTCCGAGGGGCGCCCGGCCCTCGCGTCCTCGGAGGAGAACCCGGACTACACGCCTGCGGGCGCCGCCGTCGACGGCGACGCGGCCACCCGCTGGTCGAGCGAGTTCAGCGACCCGCAGTGGCTGAGGGTCGATCTGGGGCGGACCGCGACCCTGGACCGGGTCGAGCTCGACTGGGAGTCGGCGTACTCGACGTCGTACTCCATCCAGGTCTCCGACGACGGCGCGGACTGGCGCACCCTCGCGTCGACCGATGCGGGCGACGGCGGCGACGACGTGGTCGAGGTGGAGGGAACCGGGCGCTACGTGCGGCTGCACTCGACCGCGCGGAACAGCGGCTACGGCGTCTCGCTGTGGGAGATGCGGGTCTTCGGCGTGGCCGGGAGCGACCCGGGAGGCCCAGGCGACCCGGGTGATCCGGGAGACCCGGGCGACCCGGACTTCGTCGACCCGGGACATCCGAACGTCCCGGTTCCGGGCTCCGGTCCGAGCCACGTCGAGGTGACCGGCGGGAACGGCGACTGGGACCTGACCGTGGACGGCCGGCCGTACACGGTGCGCGGCTTCACCTGGGGCCCGTCGTTCGACACGGCGGACCACTACCTGCCGATGCTCACGGCCACGAACGCCAACACCGTGCGGACCTGGGGCACGGGCGAGGACACGCGCGCGCTGCTGGACTCCGCGGCGGCGCACGACGTGCGGGTCGTGATGGGCTTCTGGCTGCTGCCCGGCGGCGGCCCGGGCTCCGGTGGCTGCATCGACTACCGGTCCGACGACGCCTACAAGTCCGAGGCGAAGGCCGACATCCTGCACTGGGTCGACGTCTACAAGGAGCACCCGGCCGTGCTGATGTGGAACATCGGCAACGAGTCGATCCTCGGGCTGCAGGACTGCTTCTCGGGTGCCGACCTGGAGGAGGTCCGGCATGCGTACGCGGCCTTCGTGAACGAGGTCAGCGTCGCCGTCCACGCCGCGGACCCGCACCACCCCACGACGAACACGGACGCCTGGACCGGGGCGTGGGCCTACATCGCCGAGAGCGCACCCGACCTGGACCTGCTCTCGGTGAACTCCTACGGCGACGTGTGCAACATCCGCGCCGCCTGGGAATCCGGCGGCTACGACCGCCCCTACCTGCTGACCGAGGGCGGCGCGGCCGGTGAGTGGGAGGTGCCCGACGACGCCAACGGCGTGCCTGCCGAACCCTCGGACCTGGAGAAGGCGGACGCCTACGTGAACTCCTGGCAGTGCCTGCGCGAGCACGACGGTGTCGCCCTCGGGGCCACGTTCTTCCACTTCGGTATCGAGGGCGACTTCGGCGGCGTCTGGTTCAACGTCATCCCGGGGGACAACAGGCGGCTGGGCTACTACTCGATCGCGCGCACCTGGGGCGTGGACGTCTCGGCCCGGAACACCCCGCCCGAGATCACCGCCATGGACGTGGCGGATGCCGGGTCCGTCGAGGCGGGCGACCAGTTCACGGTGTCCGTCGACATGACCGATCCCGACGGGGACGACATCACGCCGGTGGTCATGCTGAACAGCAAGTACGTCAACGGCGCGGGCGGGATCGCGGCCGCGGAGTTCACCGAGACCTCCCCGGGCACCTACCGGGTGACGGCACCGGACACGCTCGGCGTCTGGAAGGTCTACGTGTTCGCCGAGGATGGCCAGGGCAACGTCGGCGTGGAGACGCGGTCGTTCCGCGTGGTGGCGCCGCACGTCGACGGCGAGAACATCGCGCTGGGCGCGGAGGCGTCGGCGTCGTCGTTCGACCCGTACAACGGGAACTTCACGCCCGGTCAGGCCGTCGACGGCGACACGACGACGCGCTGGGCGAGCGAGTGGGGCCCGTCGGCCTGGTTCCAGGTGGACCTGGGATCGGTGCGGTCGTTCCAGCACCTCCAGCTCGTCTGGGAGACGGCCTACGGCGCGGCCTACGACGTGCAGGTGTCCGACGACGGTGCCTCCTGGACCACGATCCGTTCGGTGACCGGAGGCGACGGGGGAGTGGACGACCTCGACGTCTCCGGCACGGGCCGGTACGTGCGCCTGAACCTCACCGAGCGCGGCACCGAGTGGGGCTACTCCCTCTACGAGCTGGGCGTCTACCAGAACTGAGCGCCGCTGGGTCCGGAACGGGACCGGGACCCGCCCGGACCGACCGGGCCCTACCCGGGGCCGTACGAAGCACTGCTCCATCCACCACTCCATCGCAACGACGCACGGAGGAGAAACCATGAGATCACGTGTCAGAAGAACCCTCGCCGGGGCCGCCGTCGGCTCCCTGATCGCGGGCGCCGCCGTCGCGGCGGCCGGCACCGGTGCGTCCGCGGAGCCGGGCACCCTGCTCTCGCAGGGCGGCCTCACCGCCGCGTCCAGCTCGGAGGCCGCCAACCTGGGGCCGCGCTTCGCCGTCGACGGCGACCCCGCCACGCGCTGGGCCAGTGAGCCGTCCGACGACGAGTGGCTGAGGGTCGACCTCGGCGCGTCGTACGCGCTGGACCGGATCGACCTGGACTGGGAGGCCGCGTACGCGACGGACTTCACGCTGCAGGTCTCCCAGGACGGCACCACCTGGACGACGGTCGCCGACGTCACGGACGGTGCCGGCGGCGACCAGTCGTTCCCCGTCACCGCCACGGGCCGCTACGTCCAGCTCGTCGCGAGCGAGCGCGCGACGCACTACGGCTACTCGCTGTGGGAGTTCCAGGTCTTCGGCGACGGCGAGCCGGCCGACCCCGGCGACCCGCCGGAGTACCCCGACGACGAGGTCACCCACCACGAGTTCCAGGCGAACTGCACCTTCTCGCACTTCGGCGCGGACGACCCGATCGTCTTCCCCGGACAGCCCGGCGCGTCCCACCTGCACACGTTCATCGGCAACCGCTCCACGGACGCGTTCACGACGCCGGACAGCCTGGACGCGAACCCGGCCACGTCGTGCACGGTGCCGCACGACCGGTCGGCGTACTGGTACCCGGCCCTCACCGAGGGCGGTGAGCCCGTCGCACCGGACATCCCGATGACGGTGTACTACAAGTCGGGGATCGACGACTACACGCGGGTGGTGCCGTTCCCCGAGGGGCTGCGGTTCGTGGCCGGCGACATGATGGCGACGCCGGACGAGTTCCGGGACGCTCCCGGCGCGGTCGAGGGCTGGGAGTGCGGCGACAGCGCCCACAACTGGTCGATCCCCGACCACTGCGCCCCGGGCACCGAGCTGAACATCCGGTACCAGGCGCCGAGCTGCTGGGACGGCGAGCGCCTCTACGCGGACGGTTCGGCTCACATGGCGTACCCGGTGGCCGGTCAGTGCCCGATGAGCCACCCGGTGGCGGTGCCGATGCTGGAGTTCAAGATCGCGTGGCCCGTGGACGGTGATCTGACCGACGTGGCGCTGGTCAGCGGGTCCGACCAGTCGTGGCACTACGACTTCGTGAACGCCTGGGACCCGGAGGTGCTGCGCCGCCTGGTGGAGCACTGCATCAACGGTGGACTCCAGTGCGACCCGCGGGGCTACGACCTGTACAAGCCGCACCGGGGCGCGGTCATGGACGAGGACTACGAACTGATCGATCCGTGACCTGACCCGGTCCGGTCCGTCCGTGACGGACCGGCGGGCGTGACACGGCAGGTCCGGCCTCCGGCGGCTGGACCTGCCGTGTCCGTGCCGCCGCGGGGCGGGACGGTGGTCGGCCCGGCCTCACGGTCGTGTCGGCGTCGGGACGTGCTCGGCGCGCGTCGTGCCCGGCTCAGAGGGCCTCGCGGGGGTCCAGGACCTGGGCCACGATCGCCTCGATCGCGAAGGCGCTCGACTCGGCGAGATCGACCTGTTCCGGATCCAGGAGCCACTGGACCTGGAGGCCGTCCATCACGGCGAGGATCGAGGCGGCCGCCCGGTCGACGGTGGCGGGCTCGTCGATGCCCCGTTCGGCGCAGACGGCGCGGAACGCCTCACCGACCTCGCGGCGCAGCGTGCGGTAGCGCTCCACGAACCAGTCCCTGGCCGGGTGCCCCTCCGTGACCGACTCCGCCGAGAGCACGACGTACGCCTGCACGAGCCCGGCACGGCGGGCGTTGAGCAGGGCGGTCCGGACGAGGTGCCGGAACAGGTCGACGCCGCCGGGGATGTGCTGGCCCTCCAGGTCCTTGACGTCACTCTCGTCGCGGTAGCGCAGCACCTCGAGCAGGAGCTGGTCCTTGGACCCGAAGTGGTGCAGGACGCCGGCGTGGGTCATTCCGACCTGGTCCGCGATCTCGGTCAGCGGGCCCTTGTTGTACCCGCGTGCGCCGAAGGTCGTCATGGCCGCCTCGAGGATCCGCTCTCGCCGGGCGAGGGTCTCCGGCCGTGAGCGTCGGGGCTGTCGCGTCGTGGAGTTCATCGCGGGTCGTTCACACCTTTGTCCTGGGCTGTCTGTCCTGCGGCGTCGTGGTGCGTCGAGTGTAAGCGGTGCACCGGTCCCGGCGATCGTGACGACACCGTGACCCCAGCATTTCACAATGTTACTTACAGCGTAGTAAGTTAAGCGCCGACAGCAACTCGATGACGAGGAGTACGAAGGTGACACCGACGTCCCGTGCGAGGCGCAGCGCCTCACGCTCCGTCGCGGTAGCAGCCGCGACACTGGCCGCAACACTCCTGCTCAGCGCTTGCGCGGGCGGCACCGGCGGGGACGACGAGTCCGTCGCCCCCGGTGACGGCTCGCTCACGATCGCGAAGCCCGACGGCGCGATCACGACAGAATCCAACAATCCCTGGGTGGGCGACTCGTCGGCGCTCACGCTCGGGTACGTCAACGCGATCCTCGAGCCCCTCGCGTTCGTCAACATGGTGAACCCGTCCGACGAGGTCCGTCCCTGGCTCGCCTCCGAGCTCGAGTGGAACGAGGACTACACCGCCCTGACCGTCACCGCGCGCGACGGCGTGACGTGGAACGACGGCGAGGAGTTCGGTGCGGACGACATCGCCTTCACGTTCGGTCTGCTCAAGGAGAAGCCCGAGCTGGACACCGCCGCGCTCGGCATCGAGGAGGTCACCACGGACGGCGACCAGGTGACGATCACGTTCGCCGGTTCGATGTACGCCAAGCAGGACAAGGTCCTGCACCGGCACATCGTCCCGGAGCACGTGTGGGCCGACGTCGAGGACCCGACCACCTACGAGAACCCCGAGCCGGTCGGCACCGGCCCCTACACGCTGACCGAGTTCACCACGCAGTCGGTCGAGCTGTCGGCCCGGGACGACTACTGGGGCGGCGCACCGGCCGTGCCGACGCTCTACTACGTGTCGTACAACGACAACACCGCCCTGACCACAGCCCTGGCCAACGGCGAGGCGGACTGGGCACAGGCCTTCATCCCCAACGTGCAGTCGGCCTACGTCGACAAGGACGAGGACAACGTCTACTGGGCGGCCACGGGCCTCGGCATCGACGCGATGTTCGTCAACACCACCGAGAAGCCGTTCGACGACGTCGCCTTCCGCCAGGCGATGAACATGGTGATCGACCGCGACAAGCACGCCGAGATCGCGCGCGAGGGCGGCGTGCCGGCCCTCACGTCCGTGACCGGTCTCCCGAGCCCGGCCGGCGACGAGTTCGTGGCCCCGCAGTACGCGGGCCAGACCTACGAGGTCGACGTCGAGGCCGCGAAGGCGGTCCTCGAGGAGGCCGGCTACACGGGCGTGGGGGACGCACTGGTCGACCCCGACGGCGAGCCCGTCGAGTTCGAGCTCAGCGTCCCGCAGGGCTGGAGCGACTACGTCACCGGCATCAGCCTGATCTCCGACGCCGCGAAGGAGCTCGGCGTCACCACCACCCTGGACACCCCCGACGCCGACTCCTGGTGGGCGGCGAAGACTGAGGGCGACTTCCAGGCCATCCTGCACTGGACCGACACGGGCGCCACGCCCTACGACCTGTACAGCGACGCCATGGACGGCCGCTGGCTGAAGCCGGTCGGTGAGGCCGCGGACTACAACTTCGGCCGCTTCGACAGCCCGGAGGCCACCGACGCGCTCGACGCCTACCTGACCGCTACGGACGACACCGCCCGTGCCGAGGCGCTGGCACAGGTCCAGGAGATCTTCGTCGAGGAGGTCCCGATCATGCCGGTCGGCAACCGCCCGTTCATCGGGGAGTACAACACGCGCAGCTACGTCGGCTGGCCCGGTGAGGACGACCCCTACACCAGCCCCGACCCGACGCAGCCCTCGGCAGTGCTGATCCTGACCTCGCTCGAGGCCAGGAGCTGACCCTCATCCCGATCCCGCCCGGCGTCGTGGGCGCTGCCGAGACAGCGGTACCGCCCACGACGCCAGGGCGTCGCGGACGCAGACAGGAGAAAGTGCGTGAACCGTGATCCCGTGCTGAGCGTGTCCGGGCTCAGCGTGACCTACGACGTCGACCCGCCGGTCGAGGCCGTGCGCGACGTCTCCCTGACCGTCGGCCAGGGCGAGGTGCTCGGTCTCGCGGGCGAGTCGGGCTGCGGCAAGTCCACCCTCGCGTACGCCGTGCAGCGGCTGCTGCGGCCCCCGGCCGAGATCACCGGGGGCGAGGTCGTCCTGCACGACGTCGGCGGCTCCGACGTCGACCTCACCGTGCTCCCCGCGGCCGAGATGGACCGGCTGCGCTGGGACCAGATCGCCATGGTGTTCCAGGGCGCGATGAACTCGCTCAACCCCGTGCTCTCCGTGGGAGACCAGCTCGCGGACGTGTTCACGAGGCACCGGCCCGCCATGCGCCGCGCGGAACGGACCGAGACGTGCGGCGCGCTGCTCGAGATGGTCGGGGTCGGCGCGAACCGGCTGCGGTCCTACCCCCACGAGCTCTCCGGCGGCATGCGGCAGCGCGTCATGATCGCGATGGCGCTCGCGCTGCGTCCGCGCCTGCTCATCATGGACGAGCCCACGACGGCGCTCGACGTGCTGGTACAGCGGGAGATCCTGCAGGAGATCTCGCGCCTGCGCGAGGAGCTCGGGTTCTCCGTCGTGTTCATCACGCACGACCTGCCGCTCCTGCTCGAGATCAGCGACCGCATCGCGGTCATGCGCGCGGGCCGGGTGGTCGAGACCGCCCCGGCGGCGGACCTCTACCGCCACCCGCAGCACGAGTACACGAAGCGTCTGCTGGGCTCGTTCCCGAGCCTGACGGGTGAGCGCGGCGACTTCGTCCGGAAGGGAGGGGTGACGGTATGACCACCCTCGAACTGGCCGGACTCACCAAGCGCTACCGCGTGCGCGGAGCCGGCCACATGCTCGCCCTCGACGACGTCGACCTGTCGATCACGTCCGGCCGGACCGTCGCCCTCGTCGGCCAGAGCGGCAGCGGAAAGTCCACCATCGCGAGGATCATCACGCAGCTGGAACGGGAGACCTCGGGCCAGGTGCTGCTGGACGGCGTCCCGATCCCGCGCCGCGGCAAGGCGCTGCGCTCCTACCGCCAGCAGGTGCGGATGGTCTTCCAGGACCCGTTCGCCTCCCTGAACCCGTACCACACGGTGCACCACCACATCGCCAGGCCCCTGCTGCTCGACCGCGTGGTGCCCCGCGACCAGGTCGACGCCGAGGTCGCACGACTCCTGGACCGCGTCCGGCTGGATCCCGAACTCGCCTCCCGCCGGCCGCACGAGCTGTCCGGCGGGCAGCGCCAGCGCATCGCCATCGCGCGGGCGCTCGCCTCCCGGCCCGCGCTGCTGGTGGCCGACGAGCCCGTCTCGATGCTCGACGTGTCGATCCGCCTCGGTGTGCTCAACCTGCTGGCCGAGCTCCAGGAGGCCGACGGGCTCGGCGTCCTGTACATCACCCACGACCTGGCCACCGCCCGCCACTTCAGCGACGAGATCGTCGTGCTGCACCACGGACGGGTGGTGGAACGCGGCCCGGCCGACGACGTCATCCTCACCCCGCAGCACGAGTACACGCGCGCACTCCGGGACGCCTCGCCGGACCCGGAGCGGCACTTCGGCGGCGGCCGCGAACCCGAGACCACCGGGAGCCGCTCATGAGACTCCTCCTGCGCCGCGCGGCGTTCTACCTGTTCACCGCCTGGGCCGCGATCACCATCAACTTCTTCCTGCCCCGGATGCTCAAGGGCGACCCCGTGAGCGCCTACCTGCAGAAGAACCAGGGGCGCATCAGCCCCGAGGCGGCCGACGCACTGCGCACCCTGTTCGGCCTCGACACCGGCAAGTCGCTCGCCGAGCAGTACGTGGACTACTGGGCCCTGCTGTTCAGCGGCGACCTGGGCCGCTCGTTCTCCCACGGCCTCGCCCCGGTCACCGAGGTCATCGGCGCCGCCCTGCCCTGGACGGTCGGGCTCGTCGGTATCGCGACCGTGCTCAGCTTTCTGCTCGGTACCACGCTGGGCACGCTGGTCGGCTGGTTCCGCGGGGGCCGTGGCGACGTCATCGTGCCCGTCGCCACGTTCTTCTCCGCCGTCCCGTACTTCTGGATGGGCCTCATCGCCATCGCGGTGTTCGCCACCGGTCTCGGGTGGTTCCCGGCGTCGCACGCCTACGGGAAGGGCACCAGCCCCGAGCTGAGCGCGCAGTTCATCGGCGAGGTGATCGCGCACGGCACCCTCCCGGCCCTCACCGTCGTGCTCGCCTCGCTCGGCGGCTGGGTGCTGGGCATGCGGAACATGATGATCACCGTCCTCGACGAGGACTACGTGACGGTGGCCCAGGCCAAGGGGCTGAGCCGGCGCCGCGTCGTGTTCGCCTACGCGGCCCGGAACGCGGTGCTGCCGCAGCTGTCGAGCTTCGCCCTCGCCCTCGGCTTCATCGTGGGCGGCACGCTCGTCATGGAGCTCGTGTTCTCCTATCCCGGCGTGGGCAAGCTGCTGCTCGACGCCACCACGGCCAAGGACTACCCGCTGATGCAAGGGCTGTTCCTGGTCATCACGTTGACGGTGCTCGTCGCCAACCTGTGCGCCGACGTCGCCTACGCCGCGCTCGACCCGCGCACCCGGCAGGGGGAGTCCTGACATGCTGACCAACCGCAAGTCCGTCACGGGCCTCGTCGTCCTGGGCCTGTTCGCGCTGCTGGCCGCGCTGGCCGACGTCGTCGCACCGTACGGCCCCCTGGAGAAGGACTACACGGCGCTCAAACAGCCGCCGTCGGCCACCCACTGGCTCGGGACCACCCACCTGGGCGAGGACATCTTCAGCCAGATCGCCTACGGCACCCGCGGCGTGCTGCTCGTCGGCCTGACCGCCGGCGTGCTCGCCACCGTGGTCGCGGTGGTCGTCGGCGTGAGCGCCGGGTTCCTCGGCGGCTGGCGCGGCGAGTCCCTGTCGGCCCTGTCCAACGTGTTCCTCGTGCTGCCCGCGCTGCCGCTGATGATCATCGTCGCCTCGCAGTACGACGACCCGAGCCTGTTCCTCGTGGCCGCCGTTCTGGCGATCACCGGCTGGGCGTGGGGCGCGCGCGTGCTCCGCGCGCAGACGATGTCCCTGCGGAGCAGGGACTTCGTGCAGGCGGCCCGCGCCAACGGTGAGCCGCTGTGGCGGATCATCACCGTGGAGATGCTGCCCAACCTGACCGCGGTGATCGCCTCCAGCTTCGTCGGTACGGTCACCGCCGCGGTGCTGGGCCTGACCACGCTCGCGTTCATCGGCGTCATCCCGATCACCAACCTGAACTGGGGCACGATCCTCTACTGGGCCCAGCAGAACGGCGCGTTCCCCGACTTCTGGTGGTGGTACGTCCCCGCGGGCCTCGCGATCGCGCTGCTCGGAGCCGCGCTCAGCCTGATCAGCTTCGGCATCGACGAGTACGTCAACCCTCGCCTGCGCTCGGCCGGCGAACGTGCCCGCTCCAGGAAGCGGCTGCAGAAGAAGCGAACGAAGAGGAGTCCTGCGTGACCAGCGTCATCGACCTGCCCTATCTCGACACCGCCCTGACCGTCGCCGAGCGGGTCGAGGACCTGATCGCCCGCATGACGCCCGAGGAGAAGGTCGGGCAGATGCTGCAGCTCGACGCGCGGGACGACCTCGCCGACCATGTGCTGCGGCGGCAGGCCGGCTCCATCCTGCACGCCTCGCCCGAACGGGTCCGTGCGGCGCACGAGCTGACCGACCGTACGCGGCTGCGGATCCCGCTCCTGGTCGCCGAGGACTGCATCCACGGCCACTCCTTCTTCGAGGGGGCCACGATCTTCCCCACCCAGCTCGGCATGGCCGCCACCTGGGACCCCGGGCTCGTCGAGCGGGTGGCACGGGTCACCGCCGTGGAGGTGAGCGCCACCGGCATCCACTGGACCTTCTCGCCGGTGCTGTGCATCGCCCGTGACCTGCGCTGGGGACGCGTGAACGAGACGTTCGGCGAGGACCCGCACCTGATCGGCGAGCTGGCCTCGGCGGCGGTACGGGGCTACCAGGGCGACGGCCTGACCGATCCGACGGCGATCCTCGCCGCGGCCAAGCACTTCGCCGGATACTCCGAGACGCAGGGCGGCCGGGACGCGTCGGAGGCCGACCTCTCGCGGCGGAAGCTGCGCGCCTGGCACCTGCCGCCGTTCGAGCGCGTCGCCCGTGAGGGCTGCCGCACCTTCATGCTCGGGTACCAGACCATCGACGGCGTGCCCATCACGGTCAACGACTGGTTGCTGTCCGACGTCCTGCGCGGCGAGTGGGGCTACACCGGCACCCTCGTCACCGACTGGGACAACGTGGGCCGCATGGTCTGGGAGCAGAAGGTGCAGCCCGACCTCACCGCCGCGGCCACGGCCGCCGTCCGCGCCGGGAACGACATGGTGATGACCACGCCCGGGTTCTTCGAGGGCGCGCTCGCCGCCATCGAGGAGGGCCACCTGATGCCGGCGGACCTCGACGAGGCCGTCCGGCGCATCCTCACCCTGAAGTTCGAGCTGGGCCTGTTCGAGGACCGGCGCCGGCCCGCGCCCGAGCGCATCGAGGCCGTCGTGGGAGCCGCCGAGCACACCGCCCTGAACCTGGAGGTCGCCCGCCGGTCACTCGTGCTGCTGCGCAACGACGGCACCCTGCCGCTGCCGACGGGCACGACGACGGCGGACACTCCCACCCGGGAGACGGCCGGTGGGAACGCTCCCGCGCGCCGCATCGCCGTCGTCGGCCCCCTCGCGGACGACGCCCAGGGCCAGCTCGGCGACTGGGCCGGCAACTCCGGGCAGGCCGGCTGGATCCCCGACGGGCACCCGCGCCACCTCATCAGCACGGTGCTGGACGGGCTCCGGTCGGAGACGCCCGACGACTGGGAGGTCACGTACGCACGGGGCGCGGAGATCCTCGAACTCGCCCCCGACCCCGAGGGCGACACGTTCCCCGACGGTCAGCCGCGCCCGCCGGTCGTCACGCCCGCGCCCGTGGACGAGGCGCAGCTCGCCGAGGCGGTCGCCGCCGCGCGCGACGCGGACTACGTGGTCGCCGTCGTGGGCGATCACATCGAACTCATCGGCGAGGGCCGGTCCACCGCCACCCTCGAACTGCTGGGGGGTCAGCGTGCCCTGCTCGAAGCGGTCGCCGCGACCGGCACGCCGCTGATCGTGGTGCTCCTGGCGTCCAAGCCGCAGGTGCTGCCGCCCGTGGTCGACGAGGCCGCCGCGCTGGTCTGGGCGGCGAATCCCGGCATGCGGGGCGGGCAGGCGCTCGCGGAGCTGCTGCTCGGCGAGATCGAGCCGTCCGGGCGGCTGCCCATCTCGTTCGCCCGGCACGTCGGGCAGCAGCCCACGTACTACAACCAGGTACGGGGCCAGCACGGCGACCGGTACGCGGACCTCACGCAGCGGCCCGCGTACGCGTTCGGCGAGGGGCTCGGCTACACCACGACCGAGTACGACGGTCTGCGCGTGGCCGAGCCCCGGGTGAGGGCGGACGGCGTGGTGCGGGCGACGGTGACGGTCCGGAACACCGGCCCGCGACCGGCGCTCGAGACCGTCCAGGTGTACGTCAGCGACCTCGTCACGTCGGCGAGCTGGGCGGACCAGGAGCTCAAGGCGTTCCGTCAGGTGACGGTGGCTCCGGGCGAGGAGACCGTCGTGGACCTGGAGTTGGCGGCGGCGGACTGCACGATCGTCGACGCGGCGGGAGCGCGCGTCGTCGAGCCGGGCGACTTCGAGCTGCGCGTCGGCCGCTCGTCCAGGCGCGAGGACCAGCTCTCGGCGAGGTTCACGGTCGTGGGCTGATCGTGCTGCCCCGAGCCGCCGGGGGCGATCCGGGACCGTCCTCGGCGGTGGGTCGCTCCCGCCCACGTGCTCGGCCGGCATGAACGGCTCGTACCAGGCGGCGCCCGCCGGGTTCAGCCGAACCAGCGCATCGAGCGGCCGTGGGGATGCGACCAGGCGACGGCGCGCCCGTCCACCGCGAGGGCAAGGGTCTTGGTGTCCGGCGGCTCGGGCGCGCCGTCGAGCACGCTGGGGACGACGTTCAGGCCCTCGTTGCTCACCCAGCGGCAGGCGCCGTCGGCGACCAGGCGGCGCATCATCGTGTCGAAGCGCGCGCGGTCCTCTGCCGGCAGATACGCGACGACGGCGCTGTGGAACACCACGACCTCGCCGTGCCGGGACGCGTCGGCGACCATGAGGGGCAGGTCCGCGAGGATGTCACCCTGCTCCAGGTGCGGTGGTTCGGCCCGGGCGATCTCGATCGCGTGACGCAGGCGGTCGCGGCGGTCGTCGTGCTCGGGCCAGACGAGGATCTCCAGCCAGGCCATCTGGTCCTTGTCGCGTACGTCCAGCGGGTTCAGGTCGAGCCCGCCGCGCCAGGTGATCTCCGGCAGGGCGGTCGGGAGTGCGAGGTCCCCGGTGACCGGGCACGCGAGCCGGGGTTCCGGGCCGAGGACCGCGGCGCGGGTGGTCCGTGCCGTCCGCGTGCCGGGGGCCGTCCAGTCGTACCCCCAGCGGTCCGGGTAGAGGCACAGTCCCGCACTCGCTCCCGCCTCGACGAGCGCGAGCGGCCGGCGCCCGGCCTCGATCGCCAGCCGGGCGAAGACGGGGGTGAGGGTCGCGAGCCTGCCGGCCTCGTTGGTCTGGGTCGAGCGCTCCAGGATCGTGGCGCGGATCGTGCCGTCGTCGTCGAGCAGCGCCGAGCGCAGCGCCTCGTACGGGCCCGGCGCCGTGACGCCGTGGAAGCGGGCGGCCGCGAACACCAGGTTGGGCTGCTTCTTGATTCCGGGCAGGGCCGAGATCCAGGCGAGGACCTCCTCGTCCGCGGCCACGGCGTACGCCCACTGCTCGAAGCAGGGGGACGCGGAGGCGGCGGCGTACTCGGCGAACTCGGTGTACTGGGCGGCGACGTCGGCGTACAGATCCAATGCGGTCTCCTACGGCTCGGCCGGTGCGAATGGTCGCTGTCTCGTGGTGCTCGGGCGCCGATGGCGGTGTTCGTGCAGCCTAACGCCGTGCCGCGGGTCCTCAGCGCGTGGCGAGGGCGCGCCGCCGAGGTCGCTGCGGTCCACCCGCGCCTCCCGGCCTCCTGTCGCGACAGCCGGCTGCCGTGTCAGACGTCCGCGAGGCGGGCCGGGAAGCCCCCGGTGGCGACCGGGCCCCAGCGGTCGATGGTGAGGCGGACGAGGGACTTGCCCTGCTTCACCATGGCGTCGCGGTACTCGTCCCAGTCCGGGTGCTCCTTGCCGGCCGCGACGCGGAAGTACTCGACGAGCGGCTCCACGGACTCGGGGACGTCCAGCACCTCGGCGGTGCCGTCCACCTGTACCCAGGCGTCGCCGAAGTCGTCGCCGAGGGCGAGGAAGGATGCCTCGGGCCGTCGCCGCAGGTTCGCCACCTTGGCCCGGTCGGGGTAGGTGGAGACGACGACGCGTCCCTCACCGTCCACTCCGAACGTGACGGGCGACAGCTGGGGCCGGCCGTCGGCGCGAGTGGTGACGAGGACGCCGTTGTGCCGGGCGCGGAGCACCTCGAGGAGCTCCTCACGGCTGACCCTGGTGTTCGTGGCGATGGTGCGAGGCATGGGTGCAGCGTACGTCGCGGGTGTGTCCGACCGAACGTCGCTCGGCCCGTCGCGGGACCCGCCGGCGCCGGGTGTCGGCCGGTCACCGCCGGGACACCGGTGCGCCCGGGCAAAACGAGAGGCTCCGTGTCGTCCGCAGCGACTAGACTCGCCTTCGCGTGGGCGCGAGTACGCCCGGGCCGCCGTCGGACGCCGTGCAGTACCGGGGCGTCGACGCCATACATCTCCTGGACGAAAGGACTTCCTCCGTGCTCCGCACTCACACGGCCGGCTCACTGCGGGCCGAGCACATCGCATCGACCGTCACCCTCACGGGCTGGGTCGATCGCCGTCGTGATCACGGGGGAGTGGCCTTCATCGACCTGCGGGACGCGTCCGGCATCGCCCAGGTCGTCATCCGCGACGAGGAGGTGGCGCACCCGCTCCGCTCCGAGTACGTGCTGCAGGTGACCGGCGAGGTCGCGCAGCGCCCGGAGGGCAACACGAACCCGAACCTCGCCACCGGTGAGATCGAGGTGATCGCGAGCGAGGTCGTCACCCTCAACGAGTCGGCGCCGCTGCCCTTCCAGGTCTCGACGGCGATCGCGGACTCGGAGCAGATCGGCGAGGAGGCGCGTCTCAGGCACCGCTACCTCGACATGCGCCGCCCGGCGCAGGCGCACGCCCTGAAGCTGCGCTCCGAGCTCAGCCGCGCCGCGCGCCGTGTGCTGGAGGCCCACGACTTCACCGAGGTCGAGACCCCGACCCTGACGCGGTCCACGCCGGAGGGCGCGCGCGACTTCCTCGTCCCCGCGCGCCTGGCGCCCGGCTCCTGGTACGCGCTGCCGCAGTCGCCGCAGCTGTTCAAGCAGCTCCTCATGGTCGGCGGGCTGGAGCGGTACTACCAGATCGCGCGCTGCTACCGCGACGAGGACTTCCGTGCCGACCGGCAGCCGGAGTTCACGCAGCTCGACGTCGAGATGAGCTTCGTGGACCAGGACGACGTCATCGCGCTGACCGAGGAGCTCCTCGCGGAGATCTGGAAGCTCGTCGACGTCGAGGTGCCGCGCCCGATCGAGCGCATCACCTACGCCGAGGCCATGCGCCTGTACGGCACGGACAAGCCGGACCTGCGGTTCGCCAACCCGATCGTGGAGCTCACCGACTACTTCCGGGCCACGCCGTTCCGGGTCTTCCAGGCCGAGTACGTGGGCGCCGTCGTCATGAAGGGCGGAGCGGGCCAGCCGCGCCGACAGTTCGACGCCTGGCAGGAGTGGGCCAAGCAGCGCGGCGCCAAGGGCCTGGCGTACGTGACGTTCAGCGACGAGGGGGAGCTTGGGGGGCCCGTCGCGAAGAACCTGTCGGACACGGAGCGCGAGCACCTCGCGAAGGTCACCGGCGCCGAGCCGGGCGACGCCGTGTTCTTCGCGGCGGGCAAGACCGCCGCCTCCCGCGGGCTGCTGGGCGCGGCCCGCCTGGAGATCGCGAAGAAGACGGGCGAGCTGGACGAGAACGCGTGGTCGTTCGTGTGGGTGGTCGACGCGCCGCTGTTCAAGCCGGCCGGCGAGGACGACGACATCGACGTCGGCCACTCCGCCTGGACCGCCGTGCACCACGCGTTCACGTCGCCCAAGCCGGAGTGGCTCGACCGGTTCGAGCAGGACCCGGGCGGCGCGCTCGCCTACGCGTACGACATCGTGTGCAACGGCAACGAGATCGGTGGCGGGTCGATCCGTATCCACCGTCGCGACGTGCAGGAGCGCGTGTTCGACGTCATGGGCATCGGCCCGGAGGAGGCCCAGGAGAAGTTCGGCTTCCTGCTGGAGGCGTTCAAGTTCGGCGCCCCGCCGCACGGTGGCATCGCGTTCGGCTGGGACCGAATCGCCGGCCTGCTGGCGGGCGTCCCGTCGATCCGCGACGTCATCGCGTTCCCGAAGTCGGGCGGCGGCTACGACCCGCTGACCGACGCGCCCGCGCCGATCACGCCCGAGCAGCGCAAGGAAGCCGGCGTGGACGCCGTGCCCGAGCCCCGTGAGGGAGCCACGGCGCAGCCGGTCGCCACCGTCAGGTGACGACGCCGTCCGGCGGTGGTCGTGGCGGAGCCGAACGACTCCACCACGACCGCCTCCTGGGTGACGGCCTCGCGCACCCCTTCCTGCGGTCGCTCGACAGTGGCCTGCCCGTGGTGGGGTGCTGGACCGAGGCGGGACGGGTGCCGTTCCCGGGCGACGGGCTGGAGCACGCCGTCGGCCCCCGGACCGAGGCCACCGCTTCCCGCGACGGGACGGACGGCCACCGGGGCGACCCCGGGACGCCCGCGGTGCTCGAGCTGGGCGGGCCCTCCGGCGGCTCCGTCCTGGCCGCGGTGGGTGAGCCCGCCCGGCTGGCGGTGGTCCTCCGGCTCGCGCTCGACGACCTGGCCGGTGCTCCCCACGCCGTCACGGTCACCCGGGGGACCGGTGACTGCGTCCGCCGGACGCTCGACGCCCGAGGGCTCGTGAAGGTCAGCGAGTGGGATCGCCTGGCGACCACCCAGGCGCCGCACCTCCCTCCCGGAGCGCTCGTCGAACGTCTCGACCCGAGCCGCGACCGCGACGACATCGCGGACCTGCTCGCCGTCGCGAGTCCCACCACGGAGCACGGCGCCGACCAACCAGGGCACACGTGGTACGGGGTTCGCGACGCCGACGGCACACTCTCCGCGGTCGGTGCGTCCCTGCTCCGCACGGGGCCCGACGGGTCCTTCGCCCACCTCGGCGGCATCGCGACCCGGCCCGCACGGCGCGGCCGGGGCCTCGCCACGGCCGTGACCGCCCGGCTCACGGCCGACGGCATCGCCGAGCACGGTCTCACCACGCTCGGCATGTATGCCGACAACGCAGCAGCCCGCACCGTGTACGAGCGGCTGGGGTTCCGCGTGATCCACCGGGTCGAGACCTGGCGGCGCGGCGCGGGGTCCTGACCTGGCACGTCGGGTCCTGACTCCGCCCGGGCGCCGGCCCGGGACCGGGCCCGAGGCCGGTCGTCGTCGGTGCCGCGCCCCTGAGGGGCGCCCGGCGAAACGCCGGATGCCCCGCCGGGCAGAGTGCCCTGCTCGTGATTAGTGTCGTCAGTGCCGGAACACTGCGAGCGAGAGGCTGTCGCGCATGTCGACCAACGAACCGGGAGCACAGAACCCGTACGACCCGCCGTCCGGCGGCAACGAGCCGGACCCGTCGCGAGGGCGGCCGGGCGGGTCGCCGCCGCCGGAAGATACCGGAGGCGCCACCCACCGACAGGGGTCGTCGCCGTCCCCGGGGCCGGAGCAGCCGTCGCCGTACGCCTCGGGCGGAGTGCCGTCGTCGGCGTATCCGCCGCCGGCGCCCGGGATGCAGTACCCGGGACAGCCGTACCCGAAGAACGGCCTGGGCGTGTGGTCGCTCGTCCTCGGCATCCTCAGCTTCTTCCTCTGCCCGATCATCGCGAGCATCGCCGCGATCGTCACGGGACACATGTCACGGCGTGCGGCACGCGAGGGGCAGGCGGACAACGGCGGCCTCGGACTCGCAGGCCTCATCCTGGGCTGGGCCTCGCTGATCCTCTCGGTCGCCGCCATCATCATCTTCGTCGTGGCGTTCGGTGCCGCGATGAACGACCCGGCCTTCCAGGACTTCCTCAACGACCCGTCCAGCTGGTCCACGATGAACTCCGACTACTGACCCGCAGCACCCGGACGCGTCGGGCTGCGCCCGACGCCGAGGTCGCGTCGGTGCCCCGAAAACTTCGACCGCGTCCGGTCCAGTTCGGTAGGGTTCAGACTGCTTCACACGGATACTTCTGACTCTGAAAGAGAGCACCGCAACGATGTCGACGAACACCCCCGACGGCCCGCCGTCCCCGTACGACCCGTCGGGGAGCGGGCAGCAGCCGTCGCCGTACGAGCCCGGCCGCGCACCTCAGCAGCCGGCGTCGCCCTACCAGCAGCCGGGGCAGACGCCGCAGCCGGCGTCCCCCTACCAGCAGTCACCCTACGGGCAGCAGCCGGGTGCGACGCCGTACCCCGCCGCTCCCGGCTACCCCGCACAGTACGGGGGCCAGCCGTTCCCCAAGAACGATCTGGGCGTGTGGTCGCTCGTCCTCGGCATCGTCAGCATCGTGATGTGCGGGTTCTTCGCCGGCATCCCCGCGATCATCGTCGGCAACAAGGCGCGCCAGGCCGTCCGCAACGGCGAGGCGGACAACGACGGCATGGCGCTCGCCGGCATCATCACCGGCTGGATCGGTACGGCGATCAGCATCCTCGTCGTCGTCTTCTACACGATCATCATCGTGATCGGCGTCAGCGGCGGGTTCGACTCCTCCTCGTCCTACTCGTACTGAGGCCAGGACGGCGCCGCGATGTCGACGTCGAGGCGGGGTGGTCCGGCTCCGTCCCCGGCCGGGCGTCCGGCACCGCCGTACGGCCGGCCGGTGAGTTCGAGCCCTTTCGCTGCCGCCCGTAACCAGGCACGATGTCGTCATGACCACTGATGCGGACGTCGTCGTCGTCGGGGCGGGGCCGACCGGGCTCCTGCTGGCGGGAGATCTCGCCGCCGCCGGGGTGCGTACCGTGCTCGTCGAGCGGCGACCCCGGCGGATCAGCAACCTGTCGAGGGCTTTCGCCGTGCATGCGCGCGCCCTGGAGCAGTTCGACGCACGCGCGATCGCCGAACCGGTCGTCGCCGCGGGCCAGGTGATCCAGGACCTGCGGCTGCTGAACCGGTTCGCGCTCGACCTGAGCGTCCTGCCCAGCCGCTTCCCGCAGGTCGTGGTCGTGCCGCAGTACGAGGTGGAGAGGGTGCTCCTGGAGCGCGCCGAGGGCGCGGGCGTCCGGTTCGTCCACGACACCGAGTTCGTCGGCATCGCCCAGGACGCCGACGGCGTCACCGTGCGCGTCACCGGACCGGACGGCGACGGGAGGCTGCGCGCCGGCTACGTCGTGGGCTGTGACGGGCATCGTTCCGCCGTCCGTGACGCCGTCGGGCTGCCGTTCCCCGGCAAAGCCGTGATCAGGTCGATGCTCCTGGCCGACGTCCGGCTGGCGGAGCCGCCGTCGGACGTCCTCACGGTCGCCGTCCGGGACGAGTCGTTCTGCTTCATCGCACCGTTCGGTGACGGCTACCACCGTGTCATCGGCTGGCGGTACGGCCGTGACGTCCCCGAGGACACGCCGCTCGACCTGGACGAGGTGCGCGAGACCATGCGTGCGGCCTTCGGCACCGACTTCGGCATGATCGACGCCCGCTGGACGTCGCGCTTCCACTCGGACGAGCGGCAGGCGCCGCACTACCGCGTGGGCCGGGTGTTCGTCGCCGGTGATGCCGCCCACGTGCACTCGCCCGCCGGGGGTCAGGGCATGAACACGGGCCTGCAGGACGCTGCGAACCTGTCGTGGAAGCTCGCGCAGGCGGTGTCGGGGCAGGTGAGCGGCGAGGCCGCCGAAGCGCTCCTCGACTCCTACGAGTCCGAGCGCCATCCCGTGGGCACGATGGTGCTGCGTGCGAGCGGTGCGCTCGTCCGGGCCGCGCGCGGCAAGGGTGTCGTCTCGCGCGCGCTGGGCGTCCTCGTCGTGGGCGTGATCGGGAATCTTCCACCGGCCCGGCGGCGCGCGATGGGCATGATCTCCGGCGTCGGGATCTCGTACGAGCGTCCCCGCGGCGCGCACCGGCTGGTCGGCCGCCGGGCACCGGACCTCCCGCTCGTCCCGGAGGAGTCCGGCGGCACGACGCGCCTCTACGAGGCGCTGCGGTCGGGCGGTTTCGTCGTCGTCCGCGGCGCGGACGACGGCGGGGCCGGCGCGGGTGCCGCCCCCGTGGACCCGCCGGCGCGAAGCCAGTACGCGAGGTGGGCGGAGGGCGCCGTCGAGGTGCGGCGTGCCGACGGCGAGCCGACCACCGTCCTTGTCCGGCCCGACGGGTACATCGCCTGGGCGGCGTGACTCCGGACGGACGCGGGACGGCCACGGTGCGGGCCCGGTGCCGCGTCTGCGCTCCCTGTTCGCGGCGCACGTCCCCGCGCTCGACCAGGTGACGACGCCGGTGCTGGTCCACTTCGACCTGTGGCCGGGCAACGTCCTGGTCGACGACGGCCGGCTTTCCGGCACATCGTGCCCGCCGGATTCCCCTCGATTTCACCCGCCGGACCGCCGGGGAGGAAAAAGGCTTGTGGCGCTCCCGTGGCTGTGGGAAGGTGCGGCCGTCCCGGCGGGCAGGTCCGCGTGTGAGGCGGGGCGAGCAGAAGGATCGAGAATGAGGACTTTTCCGGTAGTTGCCCACCTGCGCTGACGCCGTCTCTTTCCCTGTCCGCAACCACCGGCCGCTGACGGCCGGACGGAGCGGGCACGGGGGCACCGGTGCCGGCGTGTCACGCCAACCCGGGAGTTCTCACCTTGCCCTCTTTTGCCTCAGATCCTGCTGTCGTTCTCCATCACCTGTCCTTCGCCTGGCCCGACGGAAGCGCCGCGCTCCAGGGCGTCTCCGGTGCGTTCGGTCGTGGCCGCACCGGGCTGACCGGGCTCAACGGAGCGGGGAAGTCCACCCTGCTCCGGCTGATCGCCGGCGGTCTGCGCCCGTCGTCGGGATCCGTTGTCGTCTCGGGCACGGCGGACCACCTGCCGCAGCGGCTCACGCTCGACGTCGGTGCGACCGTGGCCGACCTCCTCGGAGTCCGTCCCGTCGTGGACGCCGTCCGCGCCATCGTCGGCGGCGACGTGCGCGCCGAACTGTTCGACGTCGTCGGCGACGACTGGGACGTCGCCGAACGGTCGGTCGCCGCGCTGTCGGCAGCCGGTCTTCCCGCCGATCTCGACCGGACCGTCGGCACGCTGTCCGGCGGTGAGGCGATGCTGACGGCCGTCGTCGGGCTGCGGCTGCGCGGGGCAGACGTCGCGCTGCTCGACGAGCCCACGAACAACCTCGACGGCGACGCCCGCGAGCGCCTCTACGACCTGGTGCGCGGCTGGCGCGGGGCGCTGGTCGTGGTGTCGCACGACCGGGCCCTGCTGGAGCTGATGGACGAGACGGCGGAGCTGCGGGCCGGGTCGCTGACGACGTTCGGCGGGCCGTACAGCGAGTATCGCGCCTGGCTGGACGTGCAGCAGGAGGCTGCCGAGCAGGCGTTGCGGACGGCGGAGCACACGTTGCGCCGGGAGCGGCGCCAGCGGATCGCGCTGGAGGAGAAGGTCGCGCACAGCGAGCGGCAGGCGCGGAAGGATCGGGCGAACCGCCGGTACGTCCCGGCGGTGATCCGGGAGCGGAAGAACAAGGCGGAGCGGTCACAGGGCACACGGCGTGGCCTGGCGGATGATCGGGTGGCCGAGGCGCGGGCGGCGGTGGACGCCGCGGAGCGGGCGGTTCGCGACGGCGACCGGATCGTCGTGGACCTGCCGGATCCGGATGTTCCGGCCGGTCGCCGGATCGCGGTGCTGACCGGCGCGGACGGCCGTGAGCACGTGCTCCAGGGCCCGGAGCGCGTCGCGCTGACCGGGCCGAACGGGGTGGGGAAGACGACGCTGCTGGAGCGTCTGTTGCCGGGGCGGGCGGCAGGTGCGGACGCCGCTGGTACGGGCGGCCGCAGCGGTGGCGCCGGGGCGTGCGACGGCTCGGACGCGACGCCGGTCGCGGCGTCGGGCAGGCTGTTGACGGATCGCGTGGGGTACCTGCCGCAGCGGATCGACGTCCTGGACGACGCGGCCACGGTGCTCGACGCAGTCCGGGCCGGGGCGCCGCAGGTGCCACCGGGGCAGCTGCGCAACCGGCTGGCGCGGTTCCTGGTGCGCGGTGCCGCGGTGCATCAGCCGGTGGGGACGCTGTCGGGCGGGGAGCGGTTCCGGGTGGCGCTCGCGCGGCTGCTGCTGGCGGATCCGCCGGCGCAGCTCCTGATCCTGGACGAGCCGACCAACAGCCTCGACATCGAGAGCACCGACCGTCTCGTGGAGGCGCTGGCGTCGTACCGGGGAGCGCTCTTGCTGGTGAGCCACGACCGGCCGTTCCTGGAACGCCTGGGCCCGGACCGCGAGCTCCGCCTGGATCGCGGGGGCGTGCTGACGGAGGCGTAGCCGCAGGGAGGAGGCCGGCCGGTGACTACTCGGCGCGCGAGTACCGCGTCACCATCGTGTAGTCCTTGGCGGGGCCGGTGACCTGCCAGCGGATCGTCCAGATGGACCCGGAGCCGGGCGCGACCATGCCTTCGTAGAGGTCACGTCCGCACGCGTGCTCGACGGGCCGGGCCGTCCAGGGGTGGAAGTCCCGGCCGTCCTCGAAGGTCACCCGCCAGCCGCTCGGGGGTGCGGCGGCGGCGGAGGGGCCCCGCACCAGGAACAGCGTGCGGTTCACGGGCGTGCTCCGGTCCGCCCAGCGCAGTGTGCCCTCCTCCGCCCACCGGATCCGGCCGTCCCCCTCCGGCGTGAACATGGCCTTGCCGGAGGCGTCGTATTCCGTGCCGTCGCGGTGGTCACGGACCTCGCGGTGGAAGTCCCAGGTGCCGAGGAGTCGTGACGGATCCACGGGCCCAGCGTAGAGGTCGTGCCCGGGTGCCGGGCGGGATGGCGTTGTCTCGGCTGCGCCGGCTCGACTGGTTCCTCACCCACCTCGCCCACCTGGAGAGGCCGTCCCCGCCGGACGACGACCGGGCGAGAATGAGGCCATGACGATCCCCGACGCCGCCACCGCGGCCACCCTCGACCCCGCGAACCCGTACGCCGCGCCGTCCACCCTCCCGTACGAGCTGCCCGACCACACGGCGATCCGCGAGGAGCACCACGAGCCCGCGATCATGGCCGGGATGGCCGCCCAGCGCGCCGAGATCGAGGACGTCGTCACCAACCCCGCGCCGCCCACCGTGGAGAACACCCTCGAGGCGCTCGAACGGTCCGGCGCACTCCTCGGCCGGGCGCTGCGGGTGTTCTGGAACCAGCTGGCCGCGGACGCCACGCCCGGGCTCGAGGACATCGAGGCGCGCGTCGCCCCGCAGCTGGCCGCGCACGAGGACGCCATCTACCTGGACGCCCGCCTCTATCAGCGGGCCCTGGTCCTCCAGGAACAGGCCGACGCCGGCACGCTCGCCCTGGAACCCGACACCGCCTACCTGCTCGAGAAGCTCCTGGTCCGCATCCGCCGCTCCGGCATCGAGCTGTCCGGCGCCGACCAGGACACCCTCCGGGGCCTCAACGCGCGGCTCACCACACTGCAGGCCGAGTTCGGCCGCAAACTCCTGGCGGGCGCCAACGCCGCGAGCGTCCTGATCACGGACGAGGCAGAGCTCGACGGCCTGTCCGACGCCGCCCGCGCCGGTGCGCGGGCGGCCGCCGAGTCCCGCGGCCGCGAGGGCTGGCTGCTCGAGATGCAGCTCTTCAGCCACCAGCACGTCCTCGCCTCTCTCACGCGCGCCGACGTCCGCGCGCGCGTCCAGACCGCCTCCGAGAACCGTGGCCGCGACGGTTCCGCGCACGACACCCGCACGACCCTCCTCGAGATGGCCCGCCTGCGCGCCGAGCGCGCCCGCCTGCTCGGCTACGACCACCACGCGGCCTACGTCGCCGAGGACGCGTGCGCCGGCACGACCCAGGCCGTCGACGCGATGCTCGCCCGTCTCACCCCGCCCGCCGTCGCCAACGCCCGCGCCGAGCACGCGGACCTGGAGGCGCTCGCGGGCGCTCCCGTCACGGCGGCGGACTGGTCCTACCACGCGGAGGCCGTACGCAAGGAGCGGTTCTCCCTCGACGACGCGCTGCTGCGTCCCTACCTGGAGCTGGAGCGCGTCGCGCACGACGGCGTGTTCCGGGCCGCGAACCTGCTGTTCGGCCTGTCCTTCACCGAGCGCCACGACCTGACCGGCTACCACCCCGACGTGCGGATCTTCGAGGTGTTCGACCAGCCGGAGCCGGGGGAGCGGAACCAGGGTCTGGGCCTGTTCGTCGCCGACTGGTTCACCCGTGAAGCGAAGCGCGGAGGTGCTTGGATGAGCAATCTCGTGGACCAGAACCGCCTGCTGGGCCAGCGGGCCGTCGTCGTGAACAACCTCAACATCGTCCGCGCGCCCGCCGGTGAGCCCACCCTGCTCTCCTGGGACGAGGTCACCACGATGTTCCACGAGTTCGGTCACGCGCTGCACGGCCTGTTGTCCGACGTGCGCTACCCGTCGCAGTCCGGCACCAGCGTCCCGCGCGACTTCGTCGAGTACCCGTCCCAGGTCAACGAGATGTGGGCGTGGGAGCCTGAGATCCTCGGCCACTTCGCCGTGCACCACGAGACCGGCGAGCCGATGCCGCGCGAGTGGATCGACACGATGCTCGCCTCCCGCCAGTACGGCGAGGGCTTCTCCACCACCGAGTACCTCGGTGCCGCCCTGCTGGACCAGGCGTGGCACCAGCTCGCCCCGGAGGACGTGCCGGCCACGCCCGGCGACGTCGCCGGGTTCGAGCGGGCGGCGCTCGCCGCGGCGGGCGCCGACTTCGGGCCCGTTCCGCCGCGCTACCGCACCACCTACTTCAACCACATCTTCGGCGGCGGCTACTCGGCCGCGTACTACTCGTACATCTGGTCCCAGGTCCTCGACGCCGACACCGTCGAGTGGTACCGCGAGAGCGGAGGCCTGACCCGGGAGAACGGTGAGGCGTTCCGGCGGCGGCTCCTGGCGCGCGGCGGATCGCAGGACCCGTCGCAGTCCTTCCGGGACCTGCGCGGGCGCGACCCGGAGATCGCCCCGCTGCTGGCCCGCCTCGGACTCGGCGACTGACGGGAGCCGCGCGGCGCGGGTACGGGAAAGCACTGATGTGTCGCCGGAGCCCCCGGTCGTACGGTCTCCTTACTAACTCGTTGGATGGTGGGAGAAGACCATGCGCACACGGCTCCGGCGGCGCACCAGCGCCGCCATCACCTCGTTGTTCGTCGCACTCGTCGCCGTCGCCGGGCTCGGCGGGATCGTGCCGGCCCAGGCCGCCACCGGTGCCATCGTCGGCTTCGCCGACAAATGCGTCGACGTCGACGGCGCGAACAGTGCGGACGGCACCCCGGTGCAGCTGTACACGTGCAACGGCACGGCCGCGCAGACCTGGGACGTCCGCTCCGACGGAACGATCCGCGCGCTCGGCAAGTGCCTCGACGTCGCCTGGGCGGACCCGACGAACGGCACCAGGGTGCAGATCGTCGGCTGCAACGGCAACGCCGCACAGCAGTGGACGCACCACGCGGACGGCACGCTGCGGGCGCTGGGCAAGTGCCTCGACGTCGACGGCTGGAACAGCGCCGACCGGACACCGCTGATCATCTGGGACTGCCACGGCGGCGCCAACCAGCAGTGGACGCTGCCGACGGGCGGCGGGGGTGGCGACCCGCTGCCCGGCCGCATGGCCGGAGCGCCCTACCTGTATCTCGGCTGGGGCAACCCGCAGAACGCCGTCGACGTCATGAACCAGACCGGCGTTCGCGGGTTCACCATGGCGTTCATGCTCTCGTCGGGCGGCTGCAATCCCGCCTGGGACGGCCAGCGCCCGCTGACGGGCGGCGTCGACGAGCAGACCATCAACGCGATCAAGGCGGCGGGCGGACAGGTGCAGATCTCGTTCGGCGGCTGGTCCGGGAACAAGCTCGGCCCGAACTGCGCGACGCCGGAGGCCTTCGCCGGCGCGGTGCAGCGGGTGATCGACGCGCACCACCCCCACGTCGTCGACTTCGACATCGAGAACTCCGACGAGTTCGAGAACGAGGTGGTCCAGGACCGCATCCTGCGCGGGCTGGCCATCGTCAAGCAGAACAACCCGAACACGAAGATCGTGGTCACCTTCGGTACCGGCGTGAACGGCCCCACCTGGTGGGGGACGCGCCTGATCAACCGGGCCGCCGAGTTCGGCACGCCGATCGACAACTACACGATCATGCCCTTCAACTTCGGCGGCGGGGACATGCGGGCCGACACGATCAGCGCCGCGCAGGGCCTGAAGGACCAGCTCATGGCGGCGCACGGCTGGTCCGAGGCCGAGGCGTACGCCCACGTCGGGATCTCCGGCATGAACGGGCTCTCCGACCAGGGCGAGACCACCACCCCCGCGCAGTGGACGGCGATCCGCGACTGGGCGCGCGCCCAGGGCGTGGGACGGTTCGCGTTCTGGTCCGTCAACCGGGACCGCCCGTGCCCGGGCGGCGGCGTCACCAGCAACTGCAGCGGTATCGCCCAGGGTGACCTGGAGTTCACTAGGATCACGGCGGGCTTCTGAGAAGGCCACCGGCAGACCCGCTCCGTCCACGCGGCCGCGCGGACGGAGCGGGTACCGTGTCCGACGTGACCGAGACTGCGCGACCCGCTTCCCCCGCTTCACCCGTCCCCGCCGCCGAGGACGAGGTGGTCGGCATCTGCCGCGACCTCATCCGGTTCGACACCTCGAACTACGGCACCGGCGACGGGCCGGGGGAGCGGGCCGCCGCCGAGTACGTCATGGAACTGCTGACCGAGGTCGGCCTCGCGCCCGAGATCTTCGAGTCCGAACCCGGCCGGGCGTCCGTCGTCGTACGGCTGGAGGGAAGGGACCCGTCGCGGCCCGCCCTCGTGCTGCACGGCCACCTCGACGTCGTACCGGCAGCGGCCGGCGACTGGAGCGTGGACCCGTTCGCCGCCGAGGAGACGGAAGGTCTCATCTGGGGCCGCGGCGCCGTGGACATGAAGGACATGGACGCCATGATCCTGTCCGTCGTGCGGCAGATGGCGCGCGAGGGCCGCAAGCCCGCGCGCGACGTCGTCGTCGCGTTCTTCGCCGACGAGGAGAACGGCGGACGGCTCGGCGCGGGCCACATGACCGGTGAGCACGCGGAGCTCTTCGAGGGTGCGACCGAGGCCGTCAGCGAGGTCGGTGGGTTCTCCGTGGACGTCGGTGGTCACCGTGCCTACCTGCTGCAGACCGCGGAGAAGAGCCTGTCCTGGATGCGGCTGGTCGCCGACGGCCGGGCGGGCCACGGCTCCCAGGTCAACCACGACAACGCGGTCACGGCGCTCGCCGAGGCCGTGGCCCGCATCGGGCGGTACGCGTGGCCGTACACGCCCACGCCCACGGTGGACGCGCTGTTGCGCGGAGTCGCCGACCTGACCGGCCTGCCCTACGACGCCGCCCGCTTCACGGAGGACCCGGGCATGGTCGACGACCTGGTCGCCGCGCTCGGGCCCGCGGCCAAGTTCGTCGGCGCCACCGTGCGCAACACCTCCAACCCCACCCAGCTGGAGGCCGGCTACAAGGCGAACGTCATCCCGGGCTCGGCCTCGGCGGCCGTCGACGTGCGGCTCCTACCGGGTCACGAGGCCGAGGGCGTCGAGACGCTCAAGGAACTGGCCGGGCCCGGCGTGCGCGTCGAGCCGATCCATCAGGACGTGTCCCTCGAGGTGCCGTTCACCGGCTCCCTCGTGGACGCGATGGTCGACGCGATCTCCGCCGAGGACCCGGGCGCCAGCGTGCTGCCGTACACACTCTCGGGCGGTACGGACAACAAGTGGATGTCCCGGCTCGGCATCACCGGCTACGGCTTCGCGCCGCTGCGGCTGCCCGCCGACCTCGACTTCGCCGGAATGTTCCACGGCGTGGACGAGCGCGTGCCGACCGATGCCCTCAAGTTCGGCACCCGCGTCCTCGACCGGCTCCTGGCCACCTGCTGACAGGGGGCGTCTCAGTCCACCGGCTCCAGGAGGAACAGCGGGATCTGCCGGTCCGTCTTCTTCTGGTACTCGCCGTACGTCGACCACGTGGCCACCGCGTACTGCCACCACTCGGCCCGCTCGTCGCCCGACAGCTCCCGCGCCACGTACGCCTTCTTCACCGGGCCGTCCTGGAGCTCGACGCGAGGGTTGGCGCGGAAGTTGTGGACCCAGACCGGGTTCGTCGGTGCCCCGCCGCGCGATCCCACCGCCAGGTACCGGCCGTCCCTCTCGACGCGCATCAACGGGGTCTTGCGGATCTTGCCGGTCTTCGCGCCCCGGTTGGTGATCACGACGATCGGGTCGTCGCCGCCTCGGAGGGTGTTAGCCTCCCTGCCCCCCGACGCCTCGAACGCCTCCACCTGGTCGCGCACCCATCCGGCGGTGCTCGGCACGTATTCGCCCTCGAGTTCTGTCATGGTGATGCCAACCACCCAGCTGCACGGATATTCCTGACACGCCCCTGACGAGCCCGGACACACCGCGCCACGCCACGGGCGAACGCACCCCGGACCGCCAGGCATACCCCATAGGGTGGGAGGATGACCGACGCCCAGTCCGAGCCGAACGAGCAGGCCCCGACCCCCCGCACGGTCCGCAAGACCGTGCTCCTGGCTGCCTTCGAAGGCTGGAACGACGCCGGGGGCGCGGCGACCAGCGCGCTCACGCACCTGTGCGAGGTGTGGGGCGCGGAGAAGGTGGCCGAGCTCGACCCCGACGAGTACCACGACTTCCAGGTGAACCGCCCCACCGTCGCGTTCGACGACGACGGCAAGCAGCACATCACCTGGCCGACGACGTCGGTCTGGGTGGCCCACCTGCCGGAGCGCACGGTCGTGCTGGTCCACGGCATCGAGCCGTCGATGCGCTGGCGCAAGTACTGCGCCGAACTGCTCGGCCTGGCCGGCGACCTCGGCGTCGAGACGTTCGTGACCCTCGGCGCACTCCTGGCCGACGTGCCGCACACCCGGCCCATCCCCATGACGGCGACGTCCGACAGCGTCGGCGTGCAGGCCGTCCTGGACATCGAGCCCAACACGTACACCGGGCCGACCGGGATCGTCGGAGTGATGCAGCACGAGGCCGCCGCCCGCGGACTGCAGTCGGTGTCCCTGTGGGCCGCGGTGCCGCACTACGTCGCGAACCCGCCCTCGCCCAAGGCGGCGCTCGCGATCCTGACGCGCATCGAGGAACTGCTCGGCGAGTCCATCGACATGGGCGACCTGCCCGACGACGCGGCGGCCTGGCAGCAGGGCGTCGACGAGCTCGCGAGCGAGGACTCCGAGATCTCCGAGTACGTGGCCCAGCTGGAGGAGGCGAAGGACACCGCCGAACTGCCCGAGGCGTCCGGTGACGCGATCGCGCGAGAGTTCGAGCGCTACCTGCGCCGCCGCGACGGCGGCGGCAAGGACGGCAAGGACCCGGGCGGCACCGGATCCTTGTGAGCGGTCACGGCCGCGGCGCCCCGGCGCCGGTCCGGGCGGGCGCGTCCTCGAACAGCCACGGTGCGGCGGCGCGTACGGCGGCGTCCAGGTCCGGGCCGAGCGTCTCGGCGTACGTACCGGTCAGATGGTCGGCGTCCCGGTAGACCACCACGTTGCCCACCACCACGTCGCACGTCTCCGGCCCGCAGACCGCGTCGGTGAGGTCCAGGTGCACGATCCCGGCCCCGGTCGGGTCGCCGGCCGCCGCCGCGGCGGGGAACGTGCCGCCGAACAGGTCGTCCCGGGGCGCCGAGCAGGCGGCCGAGGCCTCCTCGCGGGGCAGGGCCTCGTGGCGCTCGAGGCAGGCGGGCACGCGCTCGGTGAAGCGCGGCGTGTCCCGCACGCCGATCACCTGGATGCCGGCGTCCGCGATCTGCGTCCAGGCCGCGGCCTGCTCGGGGACGACGACGTCCCTGCCCTCGGTGGAGGTCTTCGTGCTCTCCACCACCACGACGTCGGGCCGGTCGGCCAGCACCCGGTCGAGCGCGCCGGCCGACCACTCCACGCAGTACCGGTGCGAGGCCTGCGGACCGACCGTCAGACGGCAACCGTGCTTGATGACCGCCGTCACCTCCCAGCCGGCGTCGTCCGCGACCTGCACCCAGGCATCCTCCCAGTGCTGGGTGTGGGATCCGCCGACCAGGTAGACCCGCCGGGTCGGTTCACCCGATTCGGGTGCGGCGATCACACAGGTGACCACCTCGCCGGACTTCTTGTCGCTGTTGGCGCAGTCGGTCAGGTGGCGTCCGTCGCTGCCGGCGATCGTCGTGGACGGCCGGAACGGGACCTCCTCCGCGAGGCCGGCGTCACCCGGCCAGCCGGGACGCAGCACCGCGGCGCCCGGATGGGCGGCCGACGGCTCCGTGAGCGCCGCGAGCTGCGCGACTCGTCCGCGCTGGAGACCGTCCGCGGCGGCCCACGCACCGCCGGCGACCACCACGCAGACGGCACCGAGGAGCGCGCCGGCCCGGACGGGGAGCCGGTGGCGGGACCGGGGCCGTGCGGTCCACCGTTCCACCGGGCCCGCGATCCAGCGCACGGTCGCCCAGGCCAGTGCCACGGAGACGGCGACGACGGCGGCACCGTCAAGGACGCCCGTCCGGGACCGCCCGGAGACGGCGAGCCACGCGATCAGGAGCGGCCAGTGCCACAGGTAGAGCGCGTACGAGATCGTCGCCAGCCGGCGCGGGAGGGGGCCCGCCAGGACACGCGTGAACAGGCGGGCCCGCGCGCCGCCGGCCGGTTCGGCGTGGTCGGCGGCGCGCGGCGCCCCCGCATCGGCGGCCAGGAGGACCAGCAGGGCACCCACCACCGGGAAGAGCGTCGCGGGCCCCGGGAAGAGCCGGCCGCCGTCGAACAGGAACCCGCAGCTCACGACCGCGAGCAGCCCGGCCCATCCGGCCACGCCACGCAGCACGGCGGACAGGCACACCCGGCGCACGGCGAGCGCCAGCAGACCACCCGCCCCGATCTCCCAGATCCGCGCGAAGGTGTGGAAGTAGGCGACCTGCTGGGCGGTGGTCGTGAGCCAGATCGCGTACCCGAAGGACGCCACCGTCACCGTGCCGAGCAGGGCGGCGAACAGGCGTTCCGCCGTGATCCGGCGGCCCCGGAACCGGCGGACCCGTGCCGCGAGCATCACGCAGCCGAGCGCGACCACCGGCAGCGCCGCGAGGTACTGCACCTGGACCGCGAGCGACCAGAAGTGCTGCAGCGGACTCGCGGCCGGACCGGCCGCGCCGTAGGCCAGCTCGGCACCGATGAGACGCCAGTTCTCCCAGCTCGTGGTCGACGCCGCGACCTCGCGTAGCACCCCCTCCCACCGCCCGGCGGGCAGGATCGCCAGCGTGCCGCCGACCACGGCGAGCAGCACGACGAGCGCGGTCGGCGCGAGCCGGAGGAGGTCACGGGACCAGGCCTCGGGTGCGGTGAGACGCCCCGTGGTCGCCCGGCGCAGCACGGCACGCGTGGTGAGGAACCCGGAGATCACCAGGAACACGTCGACCCCGCCCGACACGCGCCCGGCACCGAACACGTGGAACAGCACGACCAGGGCCAGAGCCACCCCGCGCAGACCGTCGATCTCCGCGATCCGTCCCGCCGCGGTCGCAGGACGTGTCCCTGTCGGACCAGGTGGTGCGGCGTTCCCGCGCACGGCGGAGCCCGCGTGCACGCCGAGGTTCCCGGGCACCGCGCGCGTCAGAGACGGACGCCCAGGAGGGCGTTGACCGCGCGCGACAGGACACCCGGGGCGCCCTCCTCGTCGGTGGCCGTGTCGCGCGACGGGTCCAGCGCCTCGTCCGCCCAGGCGTCCACCGCGGCGAGCGCAGCGGGCGCGTCGAGATCCCGGGCCAGCGCCGTGCGGAGAGCGGCGAGGGCGTCGTCGGCGGGCGGACCGCCGTTGCCCGAGAGCGCTGCCCGCCAGTGCTCCAGACGTGCCGTGCCGGCGGCCAGGTCGGCGTCCGACCATTCCCACGCGGTGCGGTAGTGGTGGGCGAGCAGCGCGAGGCGGATCGCCATCGGGTCGGCGCCGTCGGCGCGAAGCCGGGAGACCAGCACGAGGTTCCCGCGAGACTTGCTCATCTTCTCGCCCTGATAGGCGATGAGGGCGGCGTGCACGTGCGTGGCGGCCGGCTCGGCACCGAGCGCGCGCAGATGGGAGATCGACATCTCGTGGTGCGGGAACACCAGATCGGCGCCTCCGCCCTGGACGTCGAACGTACCCCCTCGGGACAGCCCGAGTCCCGCGCGGGCGATCACCGCGCACTCGATGTGCCAGCCCGGCCGTCCGCGCCCCAGCGTCCCGCCGTCCCACGCGGGCTCGCCGGGACGTTCGGCCCGCCACAGCAGGGGGTCGAGCGGGTCGCGCTTGCCGGGCCGGCCGGGATCGCCGCCGCGCTCGGCGAACACGGCACCCATCGCGGCCCGGTCGAGGAGCGACACGCTGCCGAACCCGGCGTCCGCCGACAGGTCGGCGTAGACGTCGTCACCGGTCCCGCCGTCCTCGGACGACGGCACACGGTAGGCCGTCCCGGCCTCCAGCATCGCGGTCACGGCCGCGGCCACGTCCGGCACGGACTCCACGACGCCGCAGTAGACGTCCGGCGGGACCACGCCGAGGGCCGTCATGTCCTCGGCGAACAAGGCGACCTGGTCCCGGGCGAGCTGGGCCCAGTCCACGCCCGTCGCGGCCGCGCGCTCCAGCAGCGGGTCGTCGACGTCGGTCACGTTGGACACGTACGTGACCTGCTTGCCGGCGTCACGCAGAGCGCGAACCAGCAGATCGAACGTCACATACGTGTTCGCATGGCCGATGTGCGTGGCGTCGTACGGCGTGATGCCGCAGACGTACAGGCCGGCCGTGGCGCCGGGCGCGGCCTCCACCAGGCCACCGGTCGAGGTGTCGTGCACCTGGATCTTGTCGGAGCTGCCAGGGATCGCGGGGATCTGCGGAACGGGCCAGGAATGCACGCGCACAGCCTAGACGGTCCCTCCGGCACGTCCGGGCCCCGGGCGCCGTTCCGGGCGCAGGTCACACCGCCCGGTGCGCCCGCCCCCGTCACCGGAGGCAGGCGCACCGGACGGGTTCACAGCGTCGGCTGGACGCGGATGATCTTGCGCCGGAGCCACACCCGGCGCTCGCCGCCCAGGTAGAGCCGCGTGCGGGCCAGCTCCCAGCGTCCGTACTCGGCCTCGTCGGTGAGCAGTTTGCGAGCGTCGGGCACGCTCGTGGATCTGTCGATGGTCACGACCCGGTACTCGTACTGGCCGTGCTTGCGCCACGTGGAGCCGTTACCCGCCATGTGTCACCGTCCCCGTCACAGACGACAATTCGTCCGTCCATTGTGGCTCATCCGTTGCCGGGATCAAGGGTTCGGGCCCGTGTCGGCGGACACGGATAGCGCTGACCGATACCGCAGGCCAGCGCGCGGCAGTAGAGTTCGATGCATGACCGTTGACCCGCGCGCCGCACTCGACCGCCTCGTGGCCGCACTCGAGGCCCACTACAACGCGGTCGCCACGAGACGGAGCGACGACGACCCCGCCGTCGACGACGCCTACGACGTCCTCGCCGACGCCTACGAGGTGTACGAGGACGCCCTGGCCACGCGCTTCGGCGAGGTCACTCCGTTCTACCTGGCCGAGGACCTCGACGACGACGAGGACGACGACGGCAGCGACGACGACGATGACGACCTCGACTACGACTTCGAGGACGAACTCGCGGACGTCGACGACGCGGCGGCGCCGGCCGGCGAACCGGCGCGCTGAGGCCCGCCTACCAGCGTTCCGGGTAGCCGACCGGCGGCGCGGACACGTCGTCGAGCGCGGACAGCACCTCCGCCGGGAGCCGGAGGTCCGTGGCACCGAGACTCGTGCGCAGCTGGGCGGGGGTGCGTGCTCCCACGATCGCCGATGCGAGCCGCGGCCGCTCCAGCAGCCACGACAGCGCGACCTCGGCGGGTGCCCGGCCCAGGCCGTCCGCGGCGATGCCGACGGCGTCGACCACCGACGTGGCCTCGCCCTCCAGGTAGGGCGCGACGAAGCCGGCCAGATGGTTCGACGCCGCTCGCGAGTCGGCGGGGACACCGTGACGGTACTTGCCGGTGAGCACCCCGCGGCCCAGCGGCGACCAGGCGAGCAGCCCCATGCCGAGCGCGTCGGCGGCGGGCAGCGCCTCCCGCTCGGCGCCCCGCTGCACCAGGGAGTACTCGAGGGACACGGCGGGCAGGCCGATGTCGTCGCTCAGGAGCGAGGCGGCCCTGGCGGTCGCCCAGCCCGGGTGGTTGCACAACCCGGCGTAGCGGGCGCGGCCGGACGTGACGGCGAGCCGCAGCGCCGAGCAGGTCTCCGTCAGCGGCGTGGCACCGTCCGGGCACGCCACGAGGAACAGGTCGACATGGTCGGTACCCATCCGGCGCAACGAGGCGTCCAGGGAGTCCAGGAGCGCCCCGCGCGACGCGTCACGGCGGGTCCCGGCCTTGGTCGCCAGCACGACGTCGTCCCGCGCCACCTTGCCGGACAGGAGCGTGCCGATGACGGTCTCGGCCTCGCCCTCGCCGTAGGCGGCCGCGGTGTCGATCAGGGTGCCCCCGGCATCGAGGAAATCGCGCACCTGCTCGGCGGCGTCGAGCTCGTCGGTGTCCCGGCCCCAGGTCATCGTCCCCAGCCCGAGCTCCGAGACGCGCAGCCCGGAGGCCCCCACCCTGCGGTGTTCCATGCTCGCAGGCTACCCGGCAGCGGGTAGGGTTACCGCCCGTGACGTCGTGGCAAGCCATCTTCCTGGGCCTGATCCAGGGTCTGACCGAGTTCCTCCCGATCTCCTCGAGCGCGCACCTGCGTATCACCAGCGAGCTGATCGGTGCCGGTGACGCCGGGGCGGCGTTCACCGCGATCACCCAGCTCGGCACGGAGACGGCCGTCGTCATCTACTACCGCAGGAAGATCGGCCAGATCCTCGTCGCGTGGTTCCGCGCCCTGACGGGGGCGAACGGCCCGGACTGGCGATCGCGCCTCGGCCTGGGCCCCGCCGCCGGGTCGGTCGACGTGCGCCACGCCCGGCCCGGGATCAGCGTCGCGGACCCGGACGCCGCGATGGGCTGGTACATCATCCTCGGCTCGATCCCGATCGTCGTGCTCGGCCTCCTGTTCGAGGACTACATCGAGACCAGCCTGCGCAACCTGTGGCTGACCGTGGCCATGCTCGCCGGGTTCGGGGCCGTCATCCTGTGGGCCGACCGGACGGCGCGCCAGGAGCGGGAGCTCGACACGCTCACCCCGCGCAGCGCGATCACCTACGGGATCGCGCAGTCCCTCGCGCTCGTCCCGGGGGTGTCGCGCTCCGGTGGCACCATCGCCGCAGGACTCTTCATGGGCTTCAAGCGCGGCGCCGCCGCCGACTACTCGTTCCTGCTGGCACTTCCCGCCGTGTTCGGGTCGGGCTTCTACCAGCTGCTGAAGACCGTCGGCGAGCCGATTCCCGACGGTGCTCCGGGCTGGAGCGCGACGCTCATCGCGACGGTCGTGGCGGGCGTCGTCGGCTACTTCGTGATCGTGGCGTTCCTCCGGATCGTCAAGCGCTACTCCTTCGCGCCGTTCGTCTACTACCGCTTCGCGCTCGCGGCCGTCGTCGCCGTGCTGCTCGTCACCGGCACGATCGACGCGACCGGCGGGGTCGGCTGAGACCAGGCGCCGGGCCGCACCGCTCCGACGGGCGGTGCGGGGGAGAACTCCCCTTGACTTCGGATTGCGCGGTGGCCACTGTGTGTGTCGGCCCGGACCAGGGTCGAGTGCTTTCGCCATCACGTCGTGCCGGGGGCCGGCCCCGGGCTAGGGGGCGCGTCGATGCTCACGATACGGGTCAGGATCCTCGGATCCCCGGAGATCAGCGACGGTCAGGCCTGGCATCCGGTGACGGGCAAGGCCCGGTCGGTGCTGGGCAGCCTCGTGGCGCACGCGCCGCACCCGGCGACCGTGGGCGAGATCATCGACGACGTCTGGTCGCACGAGGCACCGGACTCCGCGACCACCCAGGTCTACGGCTACGTCAGCAAGCTGCGCCGCCTGCTCGGCGGTTCCGGTGCGGACGTCATCCGGCGACGTGGCCCCGGCTACCTGTTGTCGGCGCAGGACGCCGGTGTGGACGCCCTGCGGTTCGAGGCCGGGGTCCGGTCGGGCCTGGAGACGTTCCGTGCCGGCGGGCTGACGGAGGCGCGCGAGGTGCTGAGCGGCGCCCTGGCCCTGTGGCGAGGTGACCCGTTCGACGGGTCGTCGCCGGGGCCCGCCGCCCAGACGTTGGCCGTCCGTCTCGAGAACCTGCGGATGACCGCCGTCGAGCACCTGTTGCAGGCACGGATCGAGCGCGGCGAGCACGAAGCGGTCGTCGACGAGTTGCAGGACCAGGCTCGCCGGCACCCCTTCCGTGAGCAGTTGCGCCGTCAGCTCCTGGTCGCGCTGTACCGCAGCGGCCGTGAGGCCGAGGCGCTGCTGGAGTACGACCGGCTGCGCCAGACGCTGGCCGACGAGCTGGGTACGGACCCGAGCCAGGAGACACGTGCCGTCTACGAACAGATCCTGCACCGGACCCTGCCCCGGGTGCGGAGGGTCGCCGAGGAGCCGCAGCGGGTCCCCGTGCGCCCGGTGCGCCAGCTGCCCCCGGGCGTCCCGGACTTCGCGGGGCGGGCCGGCGAGCTCGCGGTCCTCGAGTCCTACGTCCGGGAGCACGACTGCGCCGACGCCCCGGCCGTCGTGGTCGTGAGCGGGGCGCCGGGGACCGGGAAGTCGACACTGGTGCTGCGCCTCGCCCGGCTGGTCGGCGACCGCTACCCGGACGCCCAGCTCCATCTCGATCTGGGGGGCACGTCGCCGTCCCCGAGGGAGCCCGGAGAGCTGCTCGCCACCCTGCTGCACGGGCTGGGCAGGTTCGGGCATCCCCTGCCCGAGTCCGCCGAGGCCCGTGCCGCGCTGTTCCGCTCGATGGTCGCCGATCGGCGGACTCTGCTGGTGCTGGACGACGCCGCCCATGCCGGCCAGGTGCGTGCCCTCCTGCCGCCGAACGGGGACTCGGCCGTCGTCGTCACGAGCCGGAACGGTCTCACCGACCTGCCGGGCGCCCGCCATCTCCAGCTCGGTGCGCTGCGGCCGGACGACGCCGAGGCGCTCCTGGCGAGGATCGTCGGTCCGGAACGTGTGGCGCGGGAGCCCGCCGAGGCCCGTGGGATCGTGCGGCTGTGCGGCTACCTGCCGTTGTCCGTCCGCATCGCCGGAGGGAAGCTCCTGGGGCGGCCGTCCTGGCCGCTGCGGGAGATGCTGGACCGGCTCACCGACGAGTCGCGTCGCCTGGCCGAACTGAGCCTCGGCGACCTCGACGTGCGGGCCAGCGTGGACCTCTCGACCCGGTCGCTGCCGGGCGAGGCGGCCCTGGCCTTCGACCTGCTCGGTCTGCTGGGGCCGGACGACCAGCCGGGATGGGTGCTCGGCGCCCTGACGGACCGGGACGATCACGAACCCGTCATGGACCATCTTCTCGACGCCGGACTGGTCCAGCTGGTGCGCCACGACGCCGTGGGCCAGGCCCGCTACCGCATGCACGACCTGATCCGCGTGCACGCCCGTGAACGCGCGCTGCGGCGCGGTGCGGCGGTCTGCCGCGCGGCCGCCGAGCGGGTGGTGCGTGCCTGGGGCCTCCTGGCGGACCGCACCCGGAGCGGACGGCCGCCGAGCCTGTTCGACCCGCTCGGCGGTCCGCCCGCCGATCCGGCCGACGGCGCCCTCGGTGCCGTCGTGCGATCGGCGGAGCCCGTGGTCCGCGACGCCCCCGCGTGGCTCGCCGCCGAGCGGCATGCACTGCTCGGTGCCGTGCGGCTGGCTCGCACGTGGGAGCTCGTGGTCTGCGGGCCGCGGCTCGTCGACTCCCTCGCGCCCTTGTACGACCAGAAGGCGCTCCACGACGACTGGCGGACCGGGGCGGAGTTGATGCTGGCCCTGCCCGGCCCGGATCCGCTGGCCCGGGCCGCGCTCCTACGCGGTCTGGGCCAGGTCCTGATCTACGCCAACGAGTTCGAGGAGGCCACCGCGCGACTGCGTGCCTCCCGCTCGGTGTACGAGTCGCGGGGGCACCGCCTCGGCGCGGCGATGGCGCTGGCCGGGCTGGCCACCGTGCACCGCTTCCGCGGTCGGTACGCGGAGGCGGAGGAGTGCCTGTTGCGCGCGCTGGGCCCGGTGGTGGAGGCGGGCGACGCGCCGCGCGAGGCGTTGCTGCGCGGTTCCGTCGGACGGGTGCTGGTCGCCCGCGGCCGCCCCGCCCAGGCGCGCCCGTGGTACGACGACGCGCTTCGGCTGGCCCGGGGCAGCGGTGACCGGCACCGCGAGGCGGTCACGCTGCGGGACCTCGGGCTGCTGGAGCACGCACGTGGGCGGCTGCGCCCGGCGACGGAGCACCTCGAACGGGCGCTCGGCCTGTTCCGCGGCCTGCGCGACGAGCACTGCACGGCCATGGCGTTGCTGCGGTCGGGCCCGGTCCTGCGCGAGTCCGGCGACATCGGCCGGGCCCGCGCCGCCCTCACGGAAGCCGCGGCGATCTTCCACGCGATCGGCCGCTGGGACGGGGAGACCCGATGCCGCGACCTCCTCGCGACCCTGCCGGCCGGCCGGTCGCCGTCGCCGCACCCGCACATGGTCACGTGAGGGCTGCCCGGCGGGCGGCTGCCCGCCGGGCAGCCCTCGTCGACCTCAGTGGTTGACCTTGAACCAGGGCTGTGCCCAGCCGAGGTAGCGCTGGCCCCACTCGCTCTCGACCTCGGCGATGGTCGCCTTGGAGATGCGGTTGTATCCGTCGATGTCGTTCGAGACGAACTCGCCGCCGCCGATGGAGATCATCACGTGCCCGGCGCCGCTGCTGCCCCCGCTGAAGAAGGCCAGGCCGCCGGCCGGGACGGACCGGTCGCCGCCGTGCTTGTGGGTGGAGGGGATCTGGGTCCAGTGGATGTAGGCCGTGTGCGAGCCGCTGTTGGACCATCCGTAGGCGTTCGCCACGAACCGGTCGCACAGTCCGCCCCAGCCGGTCGCGCCGATCTTGCCCTTCGCCCAGGAGACCGCGCCGGCACACGTGCGCGGGTTGCCGAAGCTGTTCTTGCAGCCGGCCGACGAGCGGAACGGCTTGACGTCGTGCGAGGCGTTCTCGTTCTTCAGCGCGGCGGACAGGTTCCGCTTCGCGCCGGCGGCCACGGCGTCGTACCTGCCCCCGTAGTAGGAGTTGTAGTGGACCCGCACGGTCTTGCCGGTGCGGTTCCAGACCGAGGCCACGTTGTTCTTGATGCACTGGTTGTAGCCGTTGCGGCCGGCCGTGCGGAACACGTAGCAGCTGGCGGGATCCGTGCCGTAGTTGCCGAGGTCCGTGGCGGCGTGGTCCGAGATGGACCCGGCGTTGTTGCTGTTGTAGTAGAAGCAGATCTCACCGCTCTCGCAGACGCCGTTGCGGGCGGTCGCGGCCTGGGCTGCCGGTGCGCTGATGGTGGTGACCAGCAGGCTGCCGAGCAGCGCCAGGACCATCACGAAGGCCTTGCCGGCACGGCTTCTCGTCAGTTCCATGGCTGACTCCTCGTTCGTGGGGACTGTCACGAGCGAGGATGCCCGGGGCGGCTACGCGGGACCTACATCCCGGCTACATGCTCCGCGGCACGAGCGCGGAGTTTCACGGGCGCTCGCCGACCCGTTCCGGGATAAGGGTAGGTTTACCTAACCATGGTTGCTAGGATGCGGCAACGTGATGACATGTTGTCATCATGCTGGCCCCGTGCCGCCGCCCGGCGGCGCCCCGCACCATCGGAGACCTCATGAGTGCCCTTCCCGCCGACCCCGCGCCCGCTCTGTCCGCCCTGCTTCGTGAAGGCACCCGGGCCGACCACACGGCCGCCGAGACCGAGCCGTTCGTCGAGCACCTGATGTCGGGCGCCCTGGACCGGTCCGCCTACGCGGACCTCGCGGCCCAGCAACTCGTGGTCTACCAGGCGCTCGAGGAGGTCGGCGCGGCGATGCGCGACGACGCGCGCGGGGGACCGCTCGTGTTCGACGAGCTGACCCGCGTCCCGGCGATCGAACGGGACCTGGCGTTCCTGTACGGCGAGGACTGGCGCGACCGGATACGGATCCTGCCCGCCGCACGCGAGTACGCCGCACGGATCCGTGAGACCGCACCGAGCGTGCCGCACTACGCGGCGCACGCGTACACGAGATACCTCGGGGATCTGTCGGGCGGCCAGATCGTCCGGCGCATGATGGAGCGCCACTACGGTCTCGACGGTGCCGGACTGGCCTTCTACGCGTTCCCCGAGATCCCCCGGGCCAAGGTCTTCAAGGACGCCTACCGGGAGCGCCTCGACGCGCTCCTGCTCGACGAGGCGGAGGCCGCCGCGGCGCTGGCCGAGGCGCGGCGCGCCTTCCGTCTGAACCGCGCGGTGTTCGCGGCACTCGGGCAGGCGCACCGGCCGTAGGCGTACTTGCGCGAACGCCTCAGGTGGCGGCGACGGTGCGCGGGAAGATCCGGGCGAGCACGTCCGCCAGGGTGACCACGCCGTGGCCGTCCCCGGTCGACACGACGGCGAGGTGGTTGCGCGTCTCACGCATCGATGCGAGGGCGGTGTGCAGCGGCGTGGCCGGGTCCAGCGTGTAGGCGGGCCGTGCCACGTCGGTGACCGTCCGGTCGTCCGGTTCGAGCAGCACGTCGCGCACGTGCACGACGCGCGTCGGGTTGCCGTCGCCGTCCTGGATCAGGATGCGCAGGTGGCCGGACCGGTCGGCGGCGGCACGCACGTCGCCGGCCGTGGCGGTGTCGGGGACCGCGACGAGCGGGGCGTGGCCGGCGACGAGGTCTGCCACCGTCAGGCGACGCAGGTCCAGGGCGCCGGCGAGCTGGTCGGAGTAGACGGCATCCAGCGCGCCCACGTTGGCCGAGTGCTCCACCAGGTGTCGCAGGTCTTCCGGGCTGCGGCCCGAGGCCACCTGACCGGTGGGCTCCACGCCGACCTTGCGCAGGCACCAGTTCGCGGCCTCGTTCAGCGCCGTCAGCGCGGGACGTGTCAGCCACATGAACGCGCGCATCGGTAGTGCCAGGAGGGTCGCCGACGTCTCGGGGTGGGCGATCGCCCACGACTTCGGCGCCATCTCGCCGACCACCAGGTGCAGGAACGTGACCAGGATCAGTGCCAGGACGAACCCGGCGACGTCGGCGACCCAGCGGGGCGAACCCCACGTCTCCAGGAGCGGTGTGATCCAGTGGTGCACGGCCGGCTTGGTGATGGCGCCCAGGGCCAGGGTGGCGATGGTGATGCCGAGCTGGGACCCGGCCAGCAGTACCGTGAGTTCGTTCGAGGAGCGCAGCGCCGCGCGCGCCGACCGGCTGGACACCGCGACGTCCTCGAGACGATGCCGCTTCGCCGCCAGGACGGCGAACTCGATCGCGACGAAGAACGCGCTGGCGGTGATGATCAGGACGGTGGCAACGGCCACCATCACGGGGTCGCTCATCGGGCCGCCTCCTCGGGTGCCGGGTGTTCCTCGTGGATGTGGCCCCGGCGCGCACGGCGTGGACGTTCCTCCACGGAGACCCGGACCTGGGCGGGCACGTGCCGCGAGACCTCCAGGACCCGCACGTGCAGCACCCGGTCCGGTGGTGGTTCCAGGGTGGCCAGGTCGGCAGGGTCGTCGGGCAGATCGATGTCCACCGATTCCCCGGCGTCCAGCAACGACCCGTGGGTGGCGACCGCCAGACCGGCGATGGTCTCGTGCTCCGTGGCGGGCAGGTCGTACCCGATGGCGCGCTCCACCTCGTCCAGATGCACGTCGCCGGCCATCACCCACACGCCGTCGGAATCGGTCACCAACGGCTGGTCCACCGGTTCGTCGTGCTCGTCGGTGATCTCGCCGACGAGCTCCTCGGCCAGGTCCTCCAGTGTCAGGACGCCGGCGAAACCGCCGTACTCGTCGATCACGCACGCCATCTCGTTGCGGCTCGTGGACAGCTCCCGCAGGGCGTCGGGCAGCGCCATCGCGGTCGGGAGCACCAGCGGCGGGCGTGCGACGCCCGTCACGAGGGCGTCGTTCGGTGCGTCACCCGAGAGCAGGTCGGTCAGGTGGACGACGCCGACCGCCTCGTCCCGCGTCACGACGGGGAAGCGGGAGTGGCTGCGCGCCATCAGCGCCTTGACCTCGCCGACCGTCAGATCCGGTGGCACGGTGTCCACCCGGGAGCGGGGGACCATGGCGTGTCCCACGTCCTGGCGCGGGAAGTCCAGGATGCGGTCCAGCAGGTTCGACAGGTCGGGCGGCAGGTCGCCGCTCTCGCGCGAGTCGGCCACGATGTGCTCCAGGTCTCGTGCGGTCGCCGAGTGCTCGACGTCGTGCACCGGTTCGATACGCAGGAGCCGCAGCAGGCCGTTGGACGCGGCGTCGAAGACCCGCACCAGCCAGCCGAACGCGGCCAGGTACACGGTGGTGGACCGCGCCAGCCACAACGACACGCCCTCGGGGCGGGCGATGGCGAGGTTCTTCGGGAACAACTCGCCGAACACCATCTGCACCACCGTCGACAGCGCGAGTGCCGCGACCGTACCGATCCCGATCCCCGTCGCGGTGGGTACCCCGAGGTCGTCCAGACCATCACCCAGCGCGGCGCCGACCAGGGGTTCGGCGACGTATCCGACCAGGAGACCGGTCACGGTGATGCCGAGCTGGGCGCCCGAGAGCATGAAGGAGGTGCGGTGCGTGACGGACAGGGCGCGACGGGCGGCGGCGTCACCGGCCTCGGCGCGGGCCGCCAGGCGGGAACGGTCCACCGCCATGTAGGCGAACTCCTGGGCCACGAAGTAGCCGGTGAGCGCGGTGATCGCGAGGATGACGACAACTCCGAGAAGGAGGGAGAGCACCCAGGTCATCGGGCGCACCTCCCGAAGAGTCGCGCGCGTGCCTGGGTCCTCGTACTTCGACTGTCGTCCATGGTCCTTCCGGGAGGTCGCCGAACCCGAGCGACCTCGGGGATCGGATGGCCAAAGGCGGCACCCGCCACGGGTACCGCCGGTACCAACGTACCGGCAACCTCACCGGTTCCGCGTCGGCGACCGGGCTCGCGGTCGCCCTCGGCGACGCGGACCTACCCCTCGCCGGCGGGCAGGGCGCCGCGGCGCCGGAGGTAGGCCTCGACGCCGTCGAGCACGATCGTGATCCCGAAGCCGATGTCGTCCTCGGGCGGCGCGTCCGTCGTCGTCCCGTCCCATGCCGCGAACGCCTCGAACAGATGCGGGTAGGTGGCCGGCGAGGCATACCGGCCGAGCATGGCCTCGAAGCCGGCGTAGGGGTGGGCCGCGTCGATCGCGGCGGGGTCGAGCTCGGCCTCGGGCGTCCCGTCGGGCAGCCCGGCCTCGCGACGCACCCGCTCGACCGCCGCGCGGCGGGACTCGACCTGCACGCGGGTCTCGCCCAGGACGTGCTGGGCGAGCAGACCGACGAGGGCCAGCTTCTCGTCGGCCGGCAGGTCGACCTCGCGCAGGATCCCGAAAGCCTGGTCGAGCCAGCGTACGCGGTGGGGCCCCGGCACCGCGGCGGACAGCGGCAGGTCCAGGAACCACGGGCGGGCCAGCCCCATGTCGATCTGGGCTCGCGTCCAGGCCTCCAGGCCCGCGCGCCAGCCGGTGTCGGCGGGAAGGTCGGGCAGGTCGGCGGCCACGGCGTCCGCCATCAGGACCAGTAGCTCCTCCTTGCCGGCCACGTACCGGTACAGGGCCATCGGCGTGTACCCGACCGCCTCCGCGATGCGGGCCATCGAGACGGCGGCGAGGCCCTCGGCGTCGGCCAGCTCCATCGCGGCCCGCACGATCCGTCCGACGGACAGCGCCGGCTTGGGGCCGCGGCGTCGCGGTGCGGTGGTGCCCCACAGCCGTTGCAGGGTGGCCGGCGGTTCACCGGCCACCGCGCCGTCCCACGGCTGCTCGGCCGGGTCCTGCGGCTGTCCGGTGGGCTCGGGCGTCGTGTCGGTGCTCATCGGTCCCATCCTGCCTTGCCGGCCCGGGCACCGTGGCCGAAAACTGTCTTGACCGCATACTGTTTACGGTACACACTGTTTCGTGTAGGGAGTACACAGTAAGTGTTCGAGAGAGGAAGACCATGGGCGCGATAGTCACCGCCGAAGGGCTGCGCAAGTCCTTCGCGAAACGAGGGGCCACCAGCCCGCCCGTGCTGGACGGGCTGGACCTGGAGCTCGAGGAGGGATCGGTCCTCGCGCTGCTCGGCCCCAACGGTGCGGGCAAGACGACCACCGTCCGCATCCTGGCCACGCTGCTGCGGCCCGACGCGGGACGCGCGACGGTGGCAGGGCTCGACGTCGTGCGCGACGCGCGCCGGGTCCGCGAGATCATCAGCCTCACGGGGCAGCAGGTCGCCGTCGACGCCAGGCAGACGGGTGCCGAGAACCTCACGATGATGGGCCACCTCGCGCACCTCCCGCGCCGGGTGGTGCCCGACCGCGTGGCCGAGCTGCTCACGGCGTTCGACCTCGGCGACGCCGCGAGCCGACGCGTCGACACGTACTCGGGCGGCATGCGTCGTCGCCTCGACCTGGCGGCGGGCCTCCTGACCCGGCCTCGGATCATGTTCCTCGACGAGCCCACCACCGGCCTCGACCCCCGCTCCCGGCAAGCGCTGTGGGATGTCGTCCGCGACGTGGTCGAGCAAGGTACCAGCGTCTTCCTCACCACCCAGTACCTGGAGGAGGCCGACCGGCTGGCCCGGCGGGTCGCGCTCGTGGACGGCGGCCGTGTGGTCGCCGAGGGCACACCCGCGCAGCTCAAGAGCCAGGTGGGAGAGGCAGGCGTGGAGCTCACGCTCCCCTCCCCGTCCGACGCCGCCCGGCTCGCTCCGGCGCTGGACGCCGCGACGGTCGACGGCGCCCGGGTGCGTGTGCCGACCGACGGGTCGGTCGCGCACGTCCGGTCCGTGCTCTCCACGGTCGAGGCCGTGGGGGTCACGCCCGAGCACTGGGAGATGCGCACGCCCACCCTCGACGACGTCTTCCTGACCCTGACCGGGCACGTCGGTCAGACCCGTACGGCCCGGACGGCGGAGGTGGCGGCATGACCTCCCTGTTCAGGGACGTCTCGACCATGACGGTGCGCGGCCTGCGCCTCGTCTCGCGAGACGTGGACGCCGTGATCACCGCCGTGCTGCTGCCCGTGGTCATCCTGCTGATGTTCGTGCTCGTGTTCGGCGGCGCCCTCGACGTGGGGACCGACTACATCAACTACGTGACACCGGGCGTGATCCTCCTGGCGGCCGGGTTCGGCGCGGCGAACACCGCGCTGGCCGTGGAGCACGACATGTCGAGCGGCATGGTCGAGCGACTTCGCTCGATGCCCGTCACCGCATGGACCGTGCTGTCGGGACATGTGGCGGCGAGCCTGGTGAAGAACCTGGTCACGACCGCCATCGTGTTCGGGGTGTCGATCCTCATGGGATTCCGGCCCGACGCGACGGCCCTGGAATGGCTCGCCGTGGTCGGCATGATCCTGCTCTTCGTCGGCTGGATCACCTGGCTCGCGGCCCTCGTGGGCGTCCTGGTCCGGTCGCCCGACGCCGCCGGGGGATTCTCGTTCGTCGTGATGTTCCTGCCCTACGTGTCGAGCGCGTTCGTGCCCGTCGACACCCTGCCGAGCTGGATGCGCGGGTTCGCCGAGCATCAGCCCGTCACGCCCGTGATCGAGACCGTGCGCGGGCTTCTGGCCGGCGACGTCGTGCCGGCTGCCGACCCGGGTGGTGCGGCGGCGCTCGCCGTCGTCTGGTGCCTGGTGCTCGGCGTGACCTTCGCGGTGGCGGCCGGTCTGGCCTTCCGGGCCCGGCGATGACGGCTCCGACCCGTTCGATCCGTCCGGCGTGATGTTCTGGGCCGGGCGCCGTCGTCAGACCGGCAGCAGGCGCGGGTCGACCCGGCCCGCCAGCCACGAGGCTGTGACGTCGTTGAAGAGGCCCGTGTCCTCGATGCTCCACATGTGGTGCATCCCGGGCGCGAGGCGGATCTCGGCCCGGGGGACGGCCCGCCGCAGCGCCTCGAGCGAGCGGCGGAAGTAGGCGGACTCGCGCTCGCCGGCAAGACCGAGCAGAGGGCCGGTGTAGCGCGAGATGTCCGCCGGGAGAGCGCCACGCGGGTAGATCTCGGAGGTGATCCGCTGCATGGTGTCGCGGCGGATCGTCAGGCCGTGTCGGACGAACACGTCGCGGGCGTCAGCCGGTAGGCCCATGGCCGCCGCCTGCGCCTTCCAGAACCAGGGTGCGTTCCACGCGCTCAGCTGCAGCCTGCCCGCGGTCCGCAGGGCGATCCCGGCGGGCACCAGCATCGGCCCGCTGACCAGGAGCGTGCGCACGAGGCCGGGATGCCGTGCCGCGACGTGGAGTCCGACGATCCCGCCGAACGACAGCCCGACCACGTCGACCGGGCCCCCGACGCCGAGCGCGGCGAGCTGCTCCGCGACGGCGTCGGCGGTGCCGTGGAGTCCGGGCCAGTCGTCGCGGGCACGCCGGCCGAAGCCCGGCAGGTCGGGCGTCACCACCTGCCGGTCGGTGAAGGCGTCGACCTGCTCCTGCCACGACCAGCCGGCGACGGTGCCGCCGTGCAGGAAGAGCAGCGGTGGGTGCGCGGACCCGGCCTGCTCGTGATGCAGTTCGGGATAGTCGGTCACGTGAGCTCCTCGGTGATCTCGTCGAGCCAGTCGAGCTCGGCGCGGGCGCGGGCCAGCCCGCAGTTGAGAGTGGTGATCCGGAGCCGGGCGCGCCGGTCGGCCGGCGGGGGAGTCGAGGCACGGATCGCCTCGAGCGCGTCGAGTTGTTCCCGCGCCGCCGCCCGGTGCCTGGCCAGAAGACCGGCGAGCTCGGCGTCGTCCAGGCTCCCCGCGAAGAACAGCCGCGCGAGGAACGCGTCCCGCTCGGGCTGCCGGTCGAGCTCGGAGGTGAGCCACTCCCGCAACGCCGCGCGGCCCCGCTCCGTGATGCGGTGCTCGTGGCGGTCGGGAGCCTTCGCGCCCGCGACGGTCTCCACGGTCGCGAGCCCGTCGTCGACGAGCCGTGCGAGCGTCCGGTAGATCTGCGCCCGGTCGGCCGACCAGAAGTGGTTGATCGTCGTGTCGAAATGGCGCTTGAGGTCGTACCCGGACATGGGGGCGAGGTCGAGCAGCCCGAGGATGATGCGCGCGAGGATCACGAGACTAGTAGACAAGTCGCATAGGAGATATGTCAACTAGCCGACGGTCGGAGAAGCCGGAACACTGCACCTTCCGTGGTGGGGGCGTCCTTGTGGTGTCGCGGAGGGTACGGCCGCACGATGTCGCGCGGCCGTATCCGGAGTCCTCAGCGGCCGATGGCGAACGCCTCCGCCCACGCACCGGCACTCAGGTCGCGGGGTAGCGTGCCGGGTCCGACGTGATGCTGCCGTGCCCACCGTCGGACCTCGCCCCGGGGCAGACCTTGCCGTGCGAGGACGTCCCGCACGCCGCGGCCGGGACCGTGGAAGACGGCCGCGGTGAATCGCTGGTAGCGGTCGGCGTCGGTCACGGGGAGGAGGGGCTGCGGACGGCGGTCGATCACCAGGATCCCCGCGTCCACGCTCGGCCGGGGCCGGAAGGCGGCCGCGGGCACGCGTCGGTCCAGCCGGAACGTGTACCAGGGCCACCACTGGGCGGTCAGCAGGGTGGTGCCGCCGACGGCGGCGCGTTTGCGCGCGACCTCCCACTGCGTCAGCAGCACGGCACGCCGCCAGCCGCCGAGGGTGACGACGCGCCGCAGGACGGGGGTCGTCAGGTGGAACGGCACGTTGCACACGAGGTCGTGGCTGGCCGACGGCGGGGTGTGGCGCAGGATGTCGCCCCGCGTCACGGTGACGTTTCCCGGCGCGATACGGACCAGGTGGTCGACCGAGCGCGGGTCGATCTCGACGGCCTCGACCGGGCGGCCCAGGCGTGCCATCGGCAGGGTCAACGCCCCGCGCCCGGCGGCCCACTCGACCAGGGGCCGGTCGGCGTCACGGACGAGGCCGACGACGCGGTCGATGACGCGGGAGTCGACGAGAAGGTTCTGGCCCAGTTCGTGGGCGCCGCCGGGATGACGTGGGTCCCGTGCGGCGGTCGGGCGTGCGGGGTGACGAGAGGGATGGTTGCGCGGCATGGCGTGCTCCGGAAGAGTCGTTCGGACCTGGAATCCGGGCAGCACAGAGCGCGCCGCCCGGCGGAAGCCGGCGGCGCGGAGCACGCACTGGGTGGTGGTCTGCGTTCCGCGCCGCTAGCGGGCGGAACGGAGCCTGATCATCGCGTTCATACTCATGGCGGTCCCGACCGTACGCACTGGAGCCCGGGAACGCCACGGCTTTTTCGCGACGGCGCGGCGACGTGATCCGTAGAGATGGCACGACGGCCGGCCGCGAGGGCGGACGGGCCAGTGGGCGGTCCGTCCCATAGCGTGGTGGGTGGGTGCGACGAAGGGGAGGTGTCACCCCACATGTCCGACGACGTGTCCCTCACCGGACCGGCATTCCCACCGGAGGAGTTTCGGCAGCGCAGGCGGAATCTCCTGGCCGCCATGGCCGAGCGTGAGCTCCCCGTGCTCGTGGTCACCGCTCCGGAGGACATCTACTACCTGACCGGCTACAACAACCAGGGCCACTTCGCCTTCACCGCGCTCGTCGTGGCCGCAGACGGTGAGCCGGTGCTCGTCGCCCGCGCCATGGAGGCGCCCACGGCGGCAGCCCAGGTGCCGGACTGCGCGTTCGACGGTTACGGCGACGACGCCGACCCGGCGGCGGTCCTCTCCTCCACGATCAAGCAGGCCGGCGGCCCTCAGGAAGCGGTCGGGTACCAGGGGCACTCGATGACGTTCCCGATCGCCGTGTGGAACCGGGTTCGCGACAGCGTGCCCGCACAGGCTTGGATCGACTGCACGGACCTGCTGGTCGGCCTGCGCGCGGTGCACTCGGACCGGGAGCTGGCCTGCATCGAGGCGGCGGCACGGCTCTCCGACCTGGGCATGCAGGCGGCGCTCGACGCCGTCGGAGCCGGTGTCCCGGAGGCCGAGGTGGCAGCCGCCGGTCTGCACGCGATGATCCGCTCCGGCAGCGACTATCCGGGCTTCGTGCCGCTCGTGCGCACCATGGACCGGGTTGACCAGGAACACCTCGCCTGGTCCACGCGCCGGCTGCGCGACACCGACACCGTGTTCCTCGAGCTGTCCGCGGCCGTCGCCCGCTACCACGCACCGCTGACCCGCACCGTCGCCGTCGCAGGACCTCCCCGCAGCCCGGCGGCCGCCGAGATCGCCCTCGTCGGACACGCCGCCATCCGCGCGGCGATCCGGCCGGGACGCACTGCCGAGGACATCTACCGGGCATGGCGGGACACCGTCGACGCGGACCTCGGCGCGCCCAACGACCGCCACCACTGCGGCTACCTCATCGGCATCGGCTTCCCTCCCTCCTGGGTGGGAGGGAACGCCGTGCTCGGTCTCCGCCCTGGCAACACGACGGTCCTTCGGCCGGGCATGACCTTCTACATCCAGTCCTGGGTGATCAAGCAACAGGTCGGCGACCACGTGGTGTGCGACACCGTGCTCGTCACGGAGGACGGCTGCGAACTCCTGACGACGACGTCGCGCGGCGAGGCTCCTTGAACACAGGGCGGAAGCTTCCCTGCCGTGTGGGACGGCACCTGCGGCCGGCCGACGGCGGCCGGCTCCGGGCGCCCGGTCGCATCCGTCCCGCAGGACTCAGTCGAGACAGAACTCGTTGCCCTCCGGATCCTGCATCACGATGAACCCGATACTCATCGGTGCGTCCGGCTCGAAGCGCTTCAGGCGGGTCGCGCCCAGGTCGACCAGGCGGTCGCACTCCTTCTCCAGCGCGGCCATGCGTTCGTCGCCGCGGAGGTCCGACGCCGTGCGCACGTCGAGGTGGACGCGGTTCTTGGCGACCTTGTCCTCGGGGACCTGCTGGAAGTACAGGCGCGGCCCCTTCCCGTCGGGGTCCTCGAGGGCGGAGGCGCTGTTGCGCTGCTCCACGGGGACGCCGGTGCGTTCCAGGAAGTCGTCCCACGCGGCGAGCGGGTCCGCCCCGGGCTCCGGCTCGACGCCGGGCGGGAACGGGTGGACGTAGCCGAGCACGTCCCGCCAGAACGTCGACAGGGCTTTCGGGTCGTGGGCGTCGAAGGTGATCTGGACGGTGCGGCTCATCGCTGCACTCCTTCCGTGGTCGTGGTCGCGGGGGTGGTCGGGTCGGGGACGGCGGGGCCGGCGTCCGAGCCGAGGAGCGGGCCCGGGTGCGACGGCGAGTGGGTGTGCCGGTGGAGGTCGCGCAGCAGGCAGACCTCGGACAGGTGGTGGATCAGCTCACGGTTGATGTGCAGGACGAGTTCGGTCATGGGCGCGTCGGGGAACGGCTCGGCCGGGCCGACGGGGCGTGCCAGCCCATCGTCGTCGAGCCCCCGGACCCCGGCGAGCCAGACGGCGATCTGTTCGTCGAGCTGGTCGAGCGCACTGGCGGCGTCCCCGGCGTACTCCCAGGACTCGTACGACGCCGCGGGCGCGCCGAAGTGGGCGGCGTTCCGGACGGCGAGGCAGCCGACGATCACGTGCCCGAGCCGCCACGCGATGGTCGTCAGCGGCGCCGGCGTGGGCTCGGGGAACGCGAAGTCGATGGTGAAGTCCCCGGACCCGGCCTGGACCGGCGCGGTGGAGGTGCCGCGCGGACGGACGCTCCAGGTGTCGGGAACCGGCTCCCAGAGGTACTCGGCGTCGGTGAGCGGCTCGTGGTGGCCGGGCAGTCCACGGAACCGTGGGCGCAGATGGTGCCGCCAGTGCCAGTCCAGCTGGTCGCACAGCATCCGCGACATGGTGCGGCCGGGGCCCGGGGCGGTGGGGTCGTCGTCGTTCATGGAGCCAGGCTGACATCCCGTGCGGACAGGATCTGTCCGCAGCGTCTGCGAGACTGCCGACGTGGACGACGCACCCGAGGAGCCCTTCCCGGTCACGGACGACGCCGGACGCGAGACCGGGCACGACGACGGCCGGGGCACGACGGAACGCGTCCTGGCGCTGCTCGGACTGCTCCAGCAGCGGCGCGTCTGGACCGGTCCGGAACTCGCGGCGCGGATGCGGGTGACCACCAGGACGGTCCGCCGTGACGTCGACCGGCTGCGCGCCCTCGGGTATCCCGTGCACTCCAACCACGGCGCCGGCGGCGGGTACCAGCTCGGCGCCGGGCAGACGCTCCCGCCGCTGCTGCTCGACGACGAGGAGGTCATCGCCGTCGTCGCCGCGCTGCTGGCCGGCGCCGGCGACGCGGGTACCGGGGGAGAGGCGGCGCTGCGGACCCTCACCAAGCTCGACCAGGTGCTGCCGGCGCGGCTGCGCGGCGACGTGCGTGCGCTGGCGGCGTCGGTCGAGTCGTTCGGACGGGGGCGGCTGCCGGCGGACCCGGACGTGCTGATGGAGGTCGCCCGGTCCTGCCGCGACGGCGTCGAGCTCGGCTTCGACTACCGCACCCGGGAGGGCGCCGCGAGGCGGCGCCGGGTCGAGCCCTACCGCCTCGTCGCCTCCGAGCGGCGCTGGTACCTGCTCGCCTTCGACCGTGACCGGGACGACTGGCGTACCTTCCGGGTGGACCGCATGTCCCAGGTCCGCGCGCGCACCTGGCGGTTCACCCCGCGGCCCATACCGGCGGGGGCAGCCGCCTACGTCCAGGCATCCGTCGCCGACCGGGTGTATCCGCGGCACGCGCGATTCCTGGTGCGCGCGCCGGCGGACGTCGTCGGGGCGCAGGTGCCGCCCTCGGCCGCCGTCGTCGTCCCCCGGGACGAGACGACGTGCGAGATCCGCGCCGGCGGGCACGACCTGGACCTGCTGCTCCTGCACGTCACGCTGCTCGGGCACGAGTTCGAGGTCCTGGAACCCCCGGGCCTCGCCGAGCGCTGCGAGGTCATGGCGGCCCGCCTCCGTGCGGCCGCCGGCCGCGCCGCCGGGGACGACACCTGAAGGATCGTCCGCGCGCGACCATGCCGCCTCGCTCGTGGGAGCGCGGCCCCTGAGCGCCGTCGCGGTGGTCGACGCCCAGGCGGGCGCGGCCGGGGTGGGCGCGGCCGGGGTGGGCGCGGCCGGGGTGGGGCGGCAGGTTTTCCGGGCCGGCGTATCAGCGCGTCGTGTGGGCCCCGCCGTTCACGTGCAGGGTCTGGCCCGTGACGTGGCGGGCGCCCGGCGAGGCGAGGAACCAGGCCAGACCCGCGACGTCGGCGGGCACACCGGCCCGCTTGTCGTGGGTGGCCGCGATCAGGCGCTCGCGGCGCTCGTCGGAGAGCCGGCCGCGGAAGTAGTCGGTCTCGTCGACGAAGCCGGGCGCGATGCAGTTGGCGGTGATGCCGCGCGGCCCGACGCGCGCGGACAGCCCGGCCGTCCATGCCTGCACCGCGGCCTTCGCGACGCCGTAGGAGGACCCCGCGTACTCCGCGCCGATCGACCCGACCGTGATGATCGAGCCGCCGTCGGGCATCGCCGGCAGCGCCGCCTCGACCGTGAGCACGGTGCCGATGAGGTTGGCGTCGAGATTGGCGCGCCAGGCGTCGGCGGTGTCGGCGAGCCGTCGCGCGACGTGGGCGGGCTCCGTGTCGCCGGCAGCGGTCGTACCGGAGTCCGCGGTACTGCCGGTGGTGGTCCGGGTGGAGGCGCTGTCCGCGGTGCGGCCGGCGGAGCGGTCGAAGTCCGTGTTGCCGCCCGCCATGCCGACGACGACGTCGACCGGGCGGTCGAGGCCGGCGACGAGGCCGGCGACGTCGTCGGGCAGGGCCATGTCGCAGCGCACCGGCCGGGCCCCGGTGGCCTCGGCGGCGCGTGCCAGCCGGCCGGCGTCGCGGCCGGTGATGACGACGTCGTCTCCTGCTGCGACGAACCTGGCGGCGACGGCGCTGCCGATGCCACCCGAGCCGCCGGTGACGAGCACGAGTCGGGGCATGGGATGATCCCTCCTGTATGTTTAGGTCTAAACATAGACCTTACAGGAGGCCGCCATGACGGAATACCCGCTGGACGGCACGGGAGCCGTCCCCGCAGCCGAGATCGCCGCGGCGTGGGATCGCGAGCTGCCGGGCGTGCCGACGTCGTCGATCGGCGTCATCACGCCGCTGTGGCGGGTGGCGAAGGCCCTCGCCGACGAGCGTCGCCGCACCCTCCGGCGTCTCGGGATCGACCCCGCCACGCTCGATCTGCTCAGCACCCTGCGCCGCGCCGGCGAGCCGTGGACGTTGACCACTCGTGAGCTCGCCGAGCGCTGCCTCGTCACGGCGGGTGCGATCTCGCAGCGCGTGGCGCGGGCCGAGCGGGAGGGGCTGGTGACGCGGTCGCCGTCGACGGCGTCCCGGCGCGCGGTCTCCGTGATGCTGACCGACCGGGGGCACGAGGTGGTCCGGCGGGCGGTGCGGGGCCTGCTCGCCCACGAGGAGACGCTGGTGGCGAACCTCGCACCGGGGGAGCGGCGGGTGCTCGGCGAACTCCTGGAAAAGCTGGGTGAGGGCGTGCGCGGAGGCGGCGGTCGTGATGTCCCCCTGGAACCGCCGGCGCGCTCTCGTCCCTGACGCGGCGAGCCGGAACTCGCGCGGCGAGGCGATGCGGTCGGCCGGTTGTCGGCCGGGGTCGGTCCGATGTCGAGCGGTCGGTCCCTTGGGCGACCGACCGCATTGACATCGGACCGACCGCTCGACAACCAGCCGACCGCATCGGCTGGCGGGGTGCTCGACAATGGGCCGACTGCTCGGCGGCCGGCCGGCCCTGGGGCGGGCCGGCCGCATCCGGTGGTCGGGTGGGTCGGGGGGCGTCGATCCGGGGGTGTTGCGCGGTGGTGTCGGGTTCTGGTTCAATGCGTCAGCTCATTGATTCATTGGAGGTTCTCGTGGCTCTTGGTCTCGGCCTGTTCGTCGTTCTGGGGCTCGTCGTGCTGCCCGTGCTCGTCACGATGCTCGCCGTCGCGCTCGCGCAGCGGCTCGGAGGCGACGACACGGCGGGATGGGAGTCACCGGGCCCGACCGTCCGTGCGCGCCGGCACGAACTGCTCATCGCGTCGGCGTCGGCGATGGGGGCCGTGGTGTGTGCCGGGGTCGTGCTGAGCCTTCCGGTGGCGGGGACGGGCGCGCTCGCCGTGCTTCCCGAGGTTCCCGGGATCGCTCAGGCGCTCGGGCCGTTCGCCGCCGTCGTCGTGTTCTGCGCCGTGCGCGCGGCCGGTGAGCTCACGTGGCCGCGCCCCTCCGGGATCGTGCGGACCGCGCCCCTCGTGCGGCGCACCGTCCGGTCCCTCGGTGGGGCCCGGCTTCGCTGGCTCCTCGTGACGGTGCTGGCGCTGGCGTTCGCGCTCGTCGTGTTCGGGCTCGTCGCCGGGGAGGGCGGCCGCCAGTTCGACCATCCGCCGGTCATCTGGCCCGACGGCAGCGTGTCGGAGTCGTCCCGGGGACCGTTCCCCGGCTGGCCCTACGGCGTGCCGCTGCTCGCCGGACTCGTGGCCGCGGTACTCGCCACCGTCACGACGCTTCGGCTCATCGCGCGCCGGTCACCACTGGCGGGCGTCGCCGGCGAGCACGACGCGGCCGTCCGGGCCACCAGCGCAGCGCGTCTGCTGGGTGGCGTGCAGCTCCTCGTCGGCGGGACGCTCGGCATGACGCTGTGGACCGCCGGAAGCGCGCTCCGGCCCGGCGGTGAGCTGCCCGCCGGGGCGGCGGGGGCGTGGTTGCCGGGTGTCGGAGTCGTCCTCATGGTCGCCGGGGTCGTGATCGGTGTCGCCTCGGGGATCTGCGGGCTCCTCACCGCGATGCCGTCACGCCCGGCGAACGCGAGCGCGAGCGCTCCGGCCGTCCGCCTCGATCGGGGCGTCCGGGCGTGACGGCGCCGGACCCGGAGCGGCCGGCTCCCCAGCGGCCGGCCCCGAAACTGGCGGACCCGGCCGTGCCACGGCCCGCCGGGTCCGAACGGCACGGCCCGCGGGCCGCCGTTCCGGGACCGACCGAGCTCCGGGTCGACCTGTCCTCCCCGGTCCCGGTCTACGAGCAGATTCGCTCCCAGGTCGTGGGCCTGGTCGCCGTCGGGGCACTCGGCGCGGGGGACCGGCTGCCGGCCTCGCGGGACCTCGCGCGCGACCTCGGGATCGCGGTCGGCACGGTGCAGCGCGCCTACCGCGAGCTGGAGGCCGGACGGATCGTCGTGAGCCGGCGTCGCGTCGGAACCGTGATCGCTCCCGCCGGACGCCGGGGCGCCGTGCCCGAGGACGGTGCCACGTCGCCGTCCGGCGGAGACCTCCTGGCCCGCACCCGAGACCTGGTCCGCCGTGCGCGCGCGCAAGGTTTGGGGGACGAGGCCGTCCTCGACATGGTGCGGGGAGCGCTGCGCACGGAGCGCCCGTGAACGGACGTGACGGCCTCAGCCGTCACGCCGGGAAGGTGTCCTCGACGTCGGCCTCGCCGTCGCCGTCCGTGTCGACCGCGATCGACTCGACGCCGCCCGCCACGTCACGGACGACGTCGGGGTGGCCGTCGCCGCTGGTGTCGTACATCTCGAGGTCCGGCACACCGTCGCCGTCGTAGTCCTCGAACTGGGCGTCGACGGTGCCGTCGCCGGTGGTGTCGGCGGTCTCGACGTCCGGTACGCCGTCGCCGTCGAGGTCGAACGCACCAGGACGGTCGGAAAAGAACTCGGACACGGGTCACTCCTCATCTCGCTGTTACCAGAACGCTACCCGCAGGCCCGCGACTCCCGCCCTATTTCTGGCAGGGATCGTGATTGTCCGGTTCACTGACGTGGTGGATCTCAGCCTCCCGCCGCACAGCACCCGAGCTCCGCGTGCGTCGGCGGTGCGGCCCCCGCAGGCGGGCGAGCCCGGCCGCCCGGCCGCACAGCGCGCCGAGTTCAGGACGCTGCTGCACTGGGCACGTTCCCGGACACCGCTGGCCGTGTGCTTCCTCACCGGCCCGCGGGACTCCGGCAAGACCCGCCTCGCACACGACCTGGCCGGGCGGCTCGCCCGGCGGGGCTGGGCGGTCCTCCAGCTCCGGAACGACGACGCGGCCCGCGCGGCCCTCGAGCACCGGGCTCGCCGACGCCTGCTCGTGGTCGACGACGCCGACACCTTTCCCGCCCTGCGCTCGCTCCTGCTCTCCGCGGCGGGTCAGGACGGTGGGCGCACACGCGTCCTACTGCTCGCGCGGCGGACCGCCGTCTGGCGTGACCGGCTCGAGCACGGCACCCCCGCGCTGCACCCGCTGCTGTGCGGATCACTCGTCCTCGAGCTGCCCGCCCCGGAGCCGGCCGCGTCCGTGCCCGGCCGCCCCTCGGACGACCCTGGACCGCTCACACCGGCCCGCGGCGCCGTCCTGGCCACCGCCATGCTCCTGGGCGCGCAGGAGACCGGCCCCACGCGCAGGTCCGAGCCGCCGGCCGCCGTCGGTCCGCCGGACGAGGACCTCGTGGCCCGCGCCCTGGCCGACGACCCGAAGTTCGCCGCACGTGTCACCACCGGCCTGACGGCTCGCCAGGCGGTGCACGCGGCCCGGCTCCTGGCCAGGATCATGTCCGCCGGCCCACGGGACGCGTCCGCGCGAGCGGTGGCCGGAGCGTACGCGCGCGTGACGGCACAGCTGCCCGACGACGCCGACGTGCTGGAGACGTTCTCCTGCCATCCGGAGTACCTGACCGGCGACTTCATGCGTGCACGCGTCCGCGTGGCACGGCGCGCCGTCACCCTGCTCGACGGCGATCGTCGGCGCCAGGCCGCCGTCCACGTCGTACTGGCCGACGCGCTGAAGAACGACGGCAGGTACGCCCGGGCGCTCGAGGCGGCCGACCAGGCGCTGCGTCTTCTCGTGGCGCTCGCGGGCGACGGCTCGCGTGCCGGACTCGAGTCCGCGCTCGCGGCCGCCCACGCCTCGCGGGGCACGCTGCTGTGGTTCCGGGGCCGGATCGACGAGGCGCTCGACGACCACGAGGAGGCCGTCGCCGCGTACCGCGACCTCGTCGCCGACCGTCCCGCCCGGTACCGGCCGGAGCTCGCCCAGTCGATGATGAACATGGGTAGCACCCTCGCGGAACTCGGACGAGCCCAGGAGGCGCTGGCGGCCTCGGCCGAGAGCGTCGCCCTGGCACGTCTCACCTCCGGCGGCGCCCCTGCGCAGGTCCGCCTCCTGCTGGCCAAGGGCCTCTGGAACCTCGGGAAGCGCCACGCCGCGCTCGGCGCGGTCGGCGACGCGTACCGGTGCACGCTGGAGGCCGTCGAGACGTGCCGCGAACTGGTGCGGCACGACCCGTACCGGTACAACCCCGATCTCGCCTCCGCGCTCTCCTACCTCGGAGCCCGGCTGAGCGAACTGGGCAGGCCGGCCGAAGCGGCTCGCGCCACGGCCGAGGCGCTCGAACTGCGCCGTCGGCTCGCCGAGCAGCACGAGGGCTACCTGCCCTTCGTCGCCCAGACGCTGTCGAACCTCGGGATCCTCAACGCGCAGCTCGGCCGGCGCCGGCTGGGACTGGAACGCGAACGCGAGGCCGTGACGATCAGACGGCGGCTCGCCACGTCGAACCCGGACCGGTACCTGCCGGAGCTCGCCGCCTCCCTGTCCAACCTCGGCGTGACCCATTCGGTCCTCGGGAACGCGACCCAGGCGCTCGCCGCGGAGGACGAGGCCACCGGCATCCTTCGCGAACTCGCGGCCGCGCATCCCGAGCGCCACCTGTCGGGCCTGGTGAAGTCGCTGTCGAACCTCGCGTCACGGCTCGCCGAGAACGGGCGCACCCCGGATGCCGTCGACCCGGCGGAGGAGGCCGTCGGCGCCAGCCGACGCCTGACCGGGCGCAGCGGGACCCAGCACCTGCCGGTCCTCGCCACGTCGCTGACGAATCTGGCGGGGACCTACGCGGACGTCGGCCGGCACGACGACGCCGTGGCAGCGGCGGAGGAGGCCGCCGAGATCCTCGACGGCCTCACGCGGGCGCGGCCCGAGAAGTACGAACCCGAACTCGCTCTCGCCCTGACGAACCTCGCCGTCGCGCTCGCCGGTCGCGGTGACCTCGACACGGCGCTCGGCGCGGCACGGCGAGCGGCGCGGCTCCGCGCCCGGCTGGCGGACGAGAACCCGGTGCGGTTCCGTGAGCCGGCGGAACGCTCGGACGAGCTCGTCAGATCGCTCGAGGCCGCGCGTGCGGACGGGGGCAGCGGTGAGGCGTCCCTCTGAGCGCGGTCAGCGCGGCCATCGCGCAGACCACGCACAGGCACCGTTCCAGCAGGTCGTGCGCGGTCGCGTCCCACTTCTGCGCGGTGCGGGCGAGTCGACCGTCGAGCATGGCGGGCGAGGCGGCCGGGTGCGGCGCGTCGCGGGTCATGGCCGTCCGTGACCCGTCGCGTCCGGCCAGGCCAGCGGTGCCAGGTCGCGCGGCCCGTGATCGATCAGGTCGGCGAGCCGGTCGACCGCGACCGGGCGCCCGCCCCAGGCGTCGACGCCGACGTTCAGCTGGCGGGCTCGCTGCCGCCACGTGTCGTGGACGTGCCCGTGCAGCACCCAGCCGCCGTCGTCCCGTGGACGGTGCTCGACGTACCGGTCCTCACCGTGCGAGTCCCCGGTGTACGGGAAGTGCGAGACCACGGCGTCGGTTCCCGCGACGGGGAACCGGCCCGGTTCGTCGTGGATCTCGGCGAACCCGGCGGCGAGATAGCGGGACCGGGCCCTGTCCCGGCGCGCGGCGCGCGCCTCGGCCGTACCCTTGCGAAGCTCACGGTCCCCGGCCCAGCAGCGGTCGTGGTTGCCGGGAACCAGGATCTTGCGCCCGGCGAGGCGTCCGATCCAGCTCAGCGAGTCGTCCAGGCTGCCGAGCGCGACGTCGCCGAGCACCCAGACGGTGTCCTCGTCGGACACGGTCTCGTTCCAGAGCTCGGCGAGCCGGGCGTTCATGTGCCCGACGCCGTCGAACGGCCGGTCGCAGAACCTGATGATGTTGGCGTGCCCGAGATGCAGGTCGGACGTGAAGAAGATGGTCATGTCGGGGGCCATTCAACCGGGTGACGGAGCGATCCCGAAAGGACGGAGTGATCCCGAAAGAGGGGCCGCGGACGGGCCGCGCGCCGGAGGGGGAACGTGCGCCGGAGCGAATGCGGCACGGTCGGGCGCGCCGGCCGCCGGGCGTGCAGACGGTCGAGCCGCTCGGCCGCCAGGCTCGCCCGGACGAGTCCCGCGGTGTGAGATGCGTCGCAGTCCTGGGGTCGCCGTGCGGGTTCGTCACCTCCTCGTCGTCTCCTCGTCACACGGCGTTTCGCGCATGTGATGGGGTGGGCCCGTACCGCGATCCCCTCGCCGATCCCTCCGGAGGTCCCTGTGAACACCGCTCTGCGCCACGACCCGGAAGCCGGCGGAGCCGGAGGCTCCCAGGCGCTCCCGAAGGCCGTGCTGTTCGACATGGACGGCACCCTGGTGGACACGGAGCCGTACTGGATCGCGGCGGAGCATGAGCTCACCGCGGCCCACGGCGTGACCTGGACGCACGAGGACGCGTTGCGGCTCGTGGGGCAGCAGTTGATCGTCAGCGCGGGCGTCCTGCGGGCTGCCGGCGTGCCCATGGAACCGGTCGACATCGTCACCTGGCTCATCGGGCGCGTCCAGGACCGCCTGGCGGACGAGGTCCCGTGGCGCCCCGGTGTGCTGCCGCTGCTGGCCGACCTGAACGCCGCCGGCGTGCCCTGCGCGATCGTCACGATGTCCTACCGCAACCTGGCCGAAGCCGTCGCCGCGGGAGCCCCCGACGGAACGTTCACCACGATCGTCGCGGGCGACGAGGTCACCCAGGGCAAGCCGGCGCCGGAGCCCTACCTCACCGCGGCGGAGCGGCTCGGCGTGGACCCGGCCGACTGCGTCGCCGTCGAGGACTCGCCCGTCGGCATCACCTCCGCGCTCGCCAGCGGCGCCAGCACGCTCGGCGTCGAAGCCGTCCTGCCGGTCGAGCGCCGCCCGGGCCTGAGCCGCGTCCGCTCCCTCGACGGCGCGGGCCTCGACCTGATCGCGCGTCTCGCCGCCGGCGAGGTCGTCGACGAGTACTGAGCCCGCTACACGATTCCCAGCCGCAGCTCCACGGCCCCCTCGGGGATCTGCGGCGCCGTCCCGCCGAACGCCGGACACACCGACCGGTGCGCGCACCAGTCGCAGAGCTTGCCGGGGCGCGGCTCCCAGACGCCGCCGCGTGCCGCCTTCTCGATCTCCGACCACACCCAGCGCACCTTCCGCTCGGCTCCCTCCAGCTGCTCCGGGGTGGGTTCCGCGCGCAGGATCTGCCCGTCGCCCAGGTAGACGAGCTGCAGCATCCTCGGGACCACGCCCCGCTCGCGCCACAGCACCAGCCCGTAGAACCGCAGCTGGAACAGCACCTTGCCCTCGAACCGCGGGCTGGGCGCGCGGCCCGTCTTGTAGTCCACCACCCGCAGCGCGCCGTCGTCCGGCTTCACGTCGAGCCGGTCGACGATCCCCCGAAGCAGCGGGCCGTCCTCCAGCTGGGTCTCCACCTTCAGCTCGCGCTCGGCCGGCTCCAGGCGGTTCGGATCCTCCAGCGTGAAGTAGGTGCTCACCAGCCGTCCGGCACCGTCGAGCCAGTTGTCGACCCCCTCCGCCGCCGCCTCGCCGCCGGGCGCGAACAGCTCGTTCACCCGCGGATCGGTCTCCCGCAGCTTCTCCCACTCCACGGGCAGCAGCGCCTGTGCGGCCGCCGGCGTCCGCTCACCCGCCGGCGCGTCGTACAGGCGCTCCAGGACCGAGTGCACCAGGGTCCCCCGGGTCGCCGCCGACGACGCCGGTTCGGGCAGCCGGTCCACCGTCCGCAGCCGGAAGAGCAGCGGGCACTGCATGAAGTCGCTCGCGCGCGACGGTGACAGGGCCGGTGGACGGGACGGAGGCGCGATCACGGTCATGGCGACAACCCTAGGGCGAGAGACCGACAACGCCCCGGCGTCATCCACAGGCGCGCCGCGAGATCACCGCCCCGGCGCCGCCCCGGCGGATAGGCTCTCCCGGTGGACAGCAAGCCATCGGCACCGGCCGCACCCCGGCGATCCAGCGGCTGGACGCTCGGTCACATCGCCGGCGCGCCGGTCATCGTCACCCCCTCGTGGTTCGTCGCCGCGGCGGTGCTGACCCTCGTGTTCGGCCCCTGGGTGCTCAGGCAGATACCCGATCTCGGTGCTGTCGCGTACCTCGTGGCCGCCACCTTCGTGATCATGCTGTTCGCGTCCGTGTTCCTGCACGAGGTCGCCCACGCCCTCATGGCCCGCGCCCGTGGGCACGAGGTCCACGAACTCGCGATCACGCTCTGGGGCGGGCACACCGCCTACTCCGGTGGCCTGACCCGCCCGCTCGACGGCGTCCTGGTGGCCATCGTCGGCCCGCTCACCAACATCGCGCTGGCCGGCGGGTTCTGGCTGGCGTTCCTCGCCCGCGCGGACGGCGGCCTGGACATCCCCGCGTTGCTGCTGGGCGCCGGAGCCTTCTCCAACGCGTTCGTGGGCGTGTTCAACCTGCTGCCGGGCCTCCCGCTGGACGGCGGGCAGATCCTGGAAGCCGTCGTCTGGCGCCTGACCGGCTCACGGAGCACCGGCACGATCGCCGCCGGATGGGCCGGGCGACTCATCGCGGTCGCCGTCGTGCTCTGGGCGCTGGCCGACGCCGTCGTCCTCCCGCTCGTGAACGGAACACCGCTGGACCTCAACACGGTGCTCTTCTCCGCACTCGTCGCCGTCTTCATCTGGGCCGGCGCGAGCACGGCCATCGCGGGCGGGCGCCGCCGCGACGCGATCTCCGCGCTGCGCGCCGGGGACCTCGCCGACCCGGTCGTGACCGTTCCGCTCGGCTCCACCGTCGCCGCGGCGCTCGCGGCCCGTCCGCCCGCCGGGCCGGGCGGGACGTCGCCCCGCGTCGTCGTCGTGGGGCATGCCGACGTCCCGCTGGCCGTGCTCGACGACGACGCGGCCGGCTCCGTCCCGCCGGACGCCCGCGAGACGACCGGGGTCGACGCCGTCGCCGTACCCTTCGTGCCCAGGTCCGCCGTCGGCCCGGACGTGAGCGGGCAGGATCTCCTGCGCCATCTCGCGACGTCGTCCGGCGGGGCGCGTCTCGTGCCGGTCGTCGAGGCCGGCCGGGTGACCGGCGTCCTCGACCTGGCGAGGGTCGCCATGGCGGTCCGCGGCTCCTGACCGCCGGTCGCGACCGGGCCGCGCCACCGCCTGTCGCCGTGCGCACCTCGCCGGCCGGGCGCACGTCCCGGGCCGGGCGCACGTAGGATGGTCGGTCGTGACTTCTCCGACCGATGCCCCCCGCCCGGTGGCCACCGGCGCCGACGAGCGCCGCGGACCCTTCCGGGTGGGCGACAAGGTGCAGCTGACCGATCCCAAGGGCCGGATGCACACCATCACCCTCAAGCCCGGCGCCACGTTCCACACGCACAAGGGCTACTTCCGGCACGAGGAGCTGATCGGGAGACCCGAGGGCTGGGTCGTCACGAACACCGAGGACGTCGAGTACCTGGCACTGCGGCCCCTGCTGAACGACTACGTGCTGTCGATGCCCCGGGGCGCGGCAGTCGTCTACCCGAAGGACGCCGGCCAGATCGTCACGATGGGTGACATCTTCCCTGGCGCGCGTGTGGTCGAGGCGGGCGTCGGCTCCGGCGGGCTCACCCTGTCGCTGCTGCGTGCCGTCGGCGACGCGGGAGAGCTCCACTCGATCGAACGGCGTGAGGACTTCGCGGCCATCGCGAGCGGCAACGTCGAGACGTTCTTCGGCGGCCCGCACCCCGCGTGGCGTCTGCACACGGGTGACCTCGCCGACCGCCTGCCGGGCGTCGTCGAGCCCGGGACGGTGGACCGCGTGGTGCTCGACATGCTCGCCCCCTGGGAGAACATCGGCGTCGTCGCCGACGCTCTCGTGCCCGGCGGTGTGCTGACCTGCTACGTCGCGACCGCGACCCAGCTGTCGCGCACGGCCGAGGACCTGCGGGCGAGCGGCCGGTTCGCGGAACCGGCCGCGTTCGAGACCATGGTGCGTGGCTGGCACCTGGAGGGTCTCGCGGTCCGTCCGCAGCACCGCATGGTGGGCCACACCGGGTTCCTGGTCACCGCGCGGCGTCTGGCCGACGGCGTGACCCCGCCGGAGCGCAAGCGCCGGCCGGCCAAGGGCGCGAAGACCGAACGCGCCACCGCGAACGGCACCGCCGCCGACCAGGCGGTCGACACCGCCTGGGCCGAGGAGTGGACCGAGGACGCGCTGGGAGAGCGCGAGGTCTCCGCGAAGAAGATCCGGCGGGTGCGCCGGGAGGTCGGCAAGCCACCCGAGGAGTGAGGGGCGCGGCGGAGTGAGGGCGCGGCGGAGCGAGGGCCGCGGGCGCGGGCATTCCCACGGGTTGAGACGTCGCCGGATCCGCCGAGAGCGAACAGGGACGTGGGCGCACGTCGTACGTGAACAGCGCGTAACGATCGGGTACCCGCGCCGTCTCCGACGCGTGTTCTCCCTCCCTGACTGTCAGACACTGCGCCTACAGTGCTGTTCTCGGAGGCGGTCCACGTCGTAGGGTCGCCTTCCGGGCCCTACGAGAGGGGAAGCCATGACCGACAACACAGGTGGATACAACCTTCCCGATAACGGATCGATGCCCAATCGCGACTACGAGCGTCAGATTGCCCTCCTCTCAGCAAAGAACGAGCGCCTCGCCGAGGCGCTGCGAGCCGCTCGCGACCAGATCGTCGAGCTGAAGAAGCAGCTCGACGACCTGGCCAAGCCGCCGGGCACCTACGCCACCTTCCTGGGGGCGCACCCCGACGGATCGGTGGACATCTCGTCCTCGGGCCGCAAGATGCACGTGGCGGCCAGTCCCAACCTCGACGTGTCCCGGCTGAGCCCGGGCCAGGAGGTCAAGCTCAACGAGGCGATGACGGTGGTCGCGGCCGGTGAGTACGAGCGCACCGGCGAGCTGGTCACCGTCAAGGAGCTGCTCGGCGGCGGGCGGGTGCTCGTCGTCGGCCGCGCGGACGAGGAACGCGTCGTGCGCCTCGCCGGCTCGATCGCCGACGAGGTGCTGCGGGTCGGTGACTCGCTCACCGTGGACACCCGGAGCGGCTTCGTCTTCGAGGTGGTGCCCAAGTCCGAGGTCGAGGAGCTCGTTCTCGAGGAGGTCCCCGAGATCGACTACGGCGACATCGGCGGCCTCGGCCCGCAGATCGAGGCGATCCGTGACGCGGTCGAGCTGCCGTTCGCCCACCCGGACCTGTTCCGGGAGCACGGTCTGCGGCCGCCCAAGGGCGTCCTCCTGTACGGCCCGCCCGGCTGCGGCAAGACGCTCATCGCCAAGGCGGTGGCGCACTCCCTGGCCGGTATGGTCGCGAAGGCGAACGGCGGCAACCCGTCGGCGAAGAGCTTCTTCCTCAACGTCAAGGGCCCCGAGCTCCTCAACAAGTACGTGGGCGAGACCGAGCGGCACATCCGCCTGATCTTCGCCCGTGCCCGGGAGAAGGCCTCCCAGGGCATGCCGGTGGTCGTCTTCTTCGACGAGATGGAGTCGCTGTTCCGCACCCGCGGGACGGGGCTCTCGTCCGACGTCGAGACCACCATCGTGCCGCAGCTCCTCGCGGAGATCGACGGTGTGGAGCGTCTCGACAACGTCATCGTCATCGGCGCGTCCAACCGTGAGGACATGATCGACCCGGCGATCCTGCGCCCGGGCCGGCTCGACGTGAAGATCAAGATCGAGCGTCCGGACGCCGAGGGCGCCAAGGAGATCTTCGCCAAGTACCTCACCGAGGACCTGCCCATCCATCCCGAGGACGTCGCCGAGTACGGCGGCAACACCGCCGCGGCACTCGACGGGATGATCACCTCCGTCGTGGAGCGCATGTACTCCGAGGACGAGGAGAACCAGTTCCTGGAGGTCACGTACGCGTCCGGGGACAAGGAGACCCTGTTCTTCAAGGACTTCAACTCCGGCGCCATGATCGAGAACGTCGTGGACCGGGCGAAGAAGAACGCGATCAAGGACTTCCTGTCCACCGGTCAGAAGGGCATCCGCGTCGACCACCTGCTCTCGGCATGCGTGGACGAGTTCCAGGAGAACGAGGACCTGCCCAACACCACCAACCCCGACGACTGGGCGCGGATCAGCGGGAAGAAGGGCGAGCGGATCGTCTTCATCCGCACCATCGTCCAGAAGAAGGGCGAGGGCGCGGCTCCCCGCACCATCGACACGGTCCAGAACACAGGCCAGTACCTGTGACCCGACCAGCGGTATGAGGCTCCAGGCGTCAATTTCAAGGGGCCCGGGGCCGGAGGGTCGGCAGTTCGACCCGGCCGGTCCCGGGCCGCCGGAACCGTCGCGAGGCCCCGGGGGTGCGAGAGGTACGAGCACCCACGGCGACCGATCCCGGCGACTCCGGAGAACACTGCATAGGGTGGTGGTGTGAGCGTGCGTCGCGTGATGGGAATCGAGACCGAGTACGGAGTGCTGCAGCCGGGGCGCCCGCTGGCGAACCCGATGCTGCTCTCGAGCCAGGTGGTGACGACCTACCGCGCCATCGCGGACCGGGACGCCTCCGCCCGCAGCAGGGCGCGATGGGACTACGACGACGAGGACCCGCTGCAGGACGCGCGCGGGTTCCGCCTGGAACAGGCGTCGGCGCACCCCTCGCTGATCACCAACGACCCGGCGCGCCCGGCGCCCTCGGGCCCGCAGACCGGCCAGGTGCCCGTGGTCGGCGCTCGTCCCGGGACAGGGCAGATCCCGGTGGTGCGCGGTGGGCAGGGCTCACCGCCGCAGGACGTGGAACGGCCGGCCACCGAGGAGTACGACGACCCGAGCGCCGCGAACGTCATCCTCACCAACGGCGCTCGGCTGTACGTGGACCACGCGCACCCGGAGTACTCGTCGCCCGAGGTCACCAATCCGGTCGACCTCGTGCGCTGGGACGTGGCCGGGGAGCGGGTCATGCTCGCGGCCGTGCGCGCCCTCGCGGCCGTGCCGGGCAACGAGACGGTCCTGTACAAGAACAACGTGGACGGCAAGGGGGCCAGCTACGGCACGCACGAGAACTATCTGGTGGACCGTGCCCTGTCGTTCGCCACGCTCGCGGAACTCATCACCCCGTTCCTGGTGACACGGCAGGTGTACACCGGTTCGGGCCGGGTGGGCCTGGGCGCCGCGGGGGGCCAGCCCGGGTACCAGCTCTCGCAGCGCGCCGACTACATCGAGGCCGAGATCGGTCTGGAGACCACCCTGCGCCGGCCCATCGTGAACACGCGCGACGAACCGCATGCCGACCGCCAGCGCTGGCGTCGCCTGCACCTCATCCTCGGTGACGCCAACTGCATGGAGGTGCCGACCTACCTCAAGACGGGCGTGACCTCCCTCTTCCTGTGGGTGCTGGAGCATCTCGACGAGCTGGCGGACGGCGGTGTGGACGCGCGCAAGGAGCTCGGGGCCCTGAAGCTCGCCGAGCCGGTGGCCGCTGTCCAGCGTGTCTCCCGCGATCTGGAGCTGTCCGTGCCGCTGGAGCTGGCGGACGGGCGGACGATGACGGCGCTCGAGATCCAGGGCGTCTGCGCCGACGTGGTGCGCCGCTCGCTGAAGACGCTCGGCAGCGACCCGGACTCCGACGCGGTGCTGGAACGCTGGACGTCGCTGCTGGAGCGCCTGGCGGTGGACCGGGCGGGGTGTGCCCGTGAGGTGGAGTGGATCGCGAAGCTGCGCCTGCTGGAAGGCCTGCGCCGGCGGGACGGGCTGGACTGGGAGCATCCGCGCCTGCACGCCATGGACCTGCAGTGGTCCGACGTGCGGCCCGAGCGCGGGATCTACCACCGGCTGCTGGCCAAGGGAGCCGTGGACCGGATCGTCGACGAGGCCTCGGTGGCGCGTGCCGTCGACCATCCACCGGCGGACACCCGCGCGTGGTTCCGGGGCGAGGTCATGGCCCGCTACGGCGACCAGGTCTCCGCGGCGAGCTGGGACTCGGTGATCTTCGATGTCGGCGGTCGGCAGACCCTCCAGCGTGTCCCGATGCTCGACCCGGCGCGGGGAACCGAGGCGATCGTCGGGCCGTTGCTGGATGCGAGTCCCGACGCTGTGACTCTTTTGCGGAGACTTTCCGGCGAGGGATGATTCGCAAAGTGCAGTTAAGGTTCTAGGCTGGCGAGACCAGCGGCAGCCGTGAGCAATACCAGGAGGCGATCATGGCCGGTCAGGAACGTATCAACCCGTCACACGAGGACCGTACACCGGACGACGACGCCGCGGACGTCCCGGCCCCCGCGGGCCAGGCGCAGCAGCGTGACGACGAGGTCGACGAACTGCTGGACGAGATCGACGACGTGCTGGAGTCGAACGCGGAGTCGTTCGTGCGTGGCTTCGTGCAGAAGGGTGGCCAGTAGTTGGACGGCTTCGGAGGCGGCCCCGGCGGCCGCGGTCAAGGACGGCTCCCGGACGCGTTCCTGCGCCCGGGATCGTCGTCGTTCGTCGAGTTCCTCGCGGAGCACGCGCCCGATCGTCTGCCGGGCGCGGTCGGCGCGGGGCCGGGCGGCTCCGCCGGCACGGCAGGCGTCGGCAGCGGGCAGGGCGGCTACCACCACGAGCTGGCGCCGCACGCCACGACGATCGTCGCGGTGGCGTTCGACGGGGAGGCGGGCGGCGTCGTCATGGCGGGCGACCGCCGCGCGACGGCCGGCCCGATGATCGCCAGCCGGTCCATCGAGAAGGTGTTTCCCGCCGACGAGTACTCCGCGGTGGGGATCGCCGGGGCGGCCGGCATCGGCATCGAGCTGGTCAAGCTCTACCAGCTCGAGCTCGAGCACTACGAGAAGATCGAGGGCTCGCTCCTCTCGCTGGAGGGCAAGGCGAACCGCCTGGCCACCATGCTGCGGGGCAACCTGCCGATGGCGATGCAGGGGCTGACCGTGGTCCCGCTGTTCGCCGGTTACGACCTGGAGCGTGGCGAGGGGCGGATCTTCTCCTACGACCCGACCGGCGGATGCTACGAGGAGCGTGAGCATCACGCCGTGGGCTCCGGCTCGCTCTTCGCCCGCGGCGCCATGAAGAAGCTCTGGCGTCGCGACCTGGACGCGGCCGGCGCGGTGGCCGTCGCCGTCGAGGCGCTGTACGACGCCGCCGACGACGACTCGGCCACCGGCGGGCCCGACACGGTGCGCCGGATCTTCCCCGTCGTCGCCACGGTCACTGCCGACGGGTATTCTCGCCTGCCCGGCGACGACGTCGCCGCCGTCGCCGAACGCATCGCCGCCGAGCGGCGGGAACGGGGGTCGCTCGCATGAACATGCCCTTCTACGTCTCGCCCGAGCAGCTGATGAAGGACCGGGCGGACTTCGCCCGCAAGGGCATCGCCCGCGGGCGGTCCGTCGTGGTCCTCGCCTACGACGGCGGCATCGCGTTCGCCACGGAGAACCCCTCGCGCGCCCTGCACAAGATCTCCGAGATCTACGACCGCATCGGGTTCGCGGCGGTCGGCAAGTACAACGAGTTCGAGAACCTGCGCGTCGCCGGTGTGCGGTACGCCGATCTTCGTGGATACACCTACGACCGCTCCGACGTCACCGCCCGCGGCCTCGCGAACGCCTACGCGCAGATCCTCGGGACCGTGTTCATCACGGAGTCCAAGCCGTTGGAGGTGGAGCTCGTCGTCGCGGAGGTCGGCAGGACCGCGGAGGACGACCAGATCTACCGGCTCACCTACGACGGGACCGTCGCCGACGAGCACGGTCACGTCGTCATGGGCGGCCAGGCCGAACAGCTGGGCCGGAAGGTGGGTGAGGGCTGGCGCGCGGACATGACGCTGGGTGAGGCGCTACGGCTCGCCGTGACCGTGCTCGGGTCCTCCGACAGCGGTACGCCCCGCACCATCGAGCCGGGCCAGCTCGAGGTGGCGGTGCTGGAGCGGTCGCGGCCGCGTCGCGCCTTCCGCCGCCTCACGAAGCAGACGCTGACCGAGCTGCTGGCCCAGGAGCAGGGAGCGGAACCGGGGACGGGCGACCCCGGCGAGCCGGGCGGGGTCGCGGCCCCGCAGGCCGTGCCCGCGGCGCCCGAGCAGGCCGAGAAGGAGGACCAGACCGAGAAGGACGAGCAGGCCGAGAAGGGTCAGGGGGCCGAGGGCACGGAGCCCGCCGGGGGCACGGAGCCCGCCGGGGACGCGGGGTCTGCCGAGGACACGGGGCCTCAGGGGGGATCGCCACAGGACTGATCGCCGTCGACATCGCCAGGGACCACCGCACGCACCGTACGCACAGATAGGGAGGTACCGCCATGGATCGCAGGATCTTCGGACTGGAGACCGAGTACGGCGTCACCTGCGCCGCCGAGGACGGGCGCGGCCTCTCGGCCGACGAGGTCGCCCGTTATCTGTTCCGCAAGGTCGTGGCCTGGGGACGCAGCTCCAACGTGTTCCTGCGCAACGGCTCCCGGCTGTACCTCGATGTGGGCTCGCATCCCGAGTACGCGACGGCCGAGTGCGACGACGTGCGGCAGCTTGTCGCGTACGACCGCGGCGGGGAGCGCATCCTGGAGGGCCTGGTCGAGGACGCGCAGCAGCGTCTGGAGCACGAGGACCTGCCCGGCCGGATCCACCTGTTCAAGAACAACACGGATTCGGCGGGCAACTCCTACGGGTGCCACGAGAACTACCTGGTGCGCCGCGGCGGGGACTTCGCGCGGCTGAGTGACGTGCTGGTGCCCTTCCTCATCACCCGGCAGGTGCTGGTGGGCGCGGGCAAGGTCCTCGCCACGCCGCGCGGTGCCGTGTACTGCCTGTCGCAGCGTGCGGACCACATCTGGGAGGCGGTGTCGTCCGCGACCACGCGGTCCCGCCCCATCATCAACACCCGGGACGAGCCGCACGCCGACGCCGAGCACTACCGGCGCCTGCATGTCATCGTCGGGGACTCCTCCATGGCGGAGCCCACCACGATGCTCAAGGTCGGGGCCACGGACCTGGTGCTGCGGCTCGTGGAGGCCGGCCTGCCGATGCGCGACCTGAGCCTCGAGAACCCGATCCGCGCGATCCGGGAGATCAGCCACGACCGTTCGGGCAAGCACGCGGTGACGCTCGCCAACGGACGGTCCATGACGGCCGTGGAGATCCAGACCGAGTACTACGAGCGGGTGCGGGACTTCGTCGAGGGGCACGGTGACCCGACGCCGGTGGTGAAGCAGGTGCTCGATCTGTGGGAGCGCGGCCTGCGGGCGCTGGACACCGGGGACCTGTCGCTGGTGGACCGCGAGCTGGACTGGGTGATCAAGCTGCGCCTCATCCAGCGCTACCAGGCCAAGCACGGCCTCGCGCTCGACGATCCCCGTATCGCGCGCCTGGATCTGGCGTACCACGACATCTCCCGGACCGAGGGCCTGTACAACCTGCTCGCCGCCCGCGGCATGGTGGAGCGAGTCGTCACGGACCTGGAGATCTTCGAGTCGACGGCGGTCCCGCCCCAGACGACGCGCGCGAAGCTGCGCGGCGACTTCGTGCGCGCAGCCCAGGACGCGCGCCGTGACTACACGGTCGACTGGGTGCACCTCAAGCTCAACGACCAGGCCCAGCGCACGGTCCTGTGCAAGGACCCGTTCCGGAACGTCGACGAGCGGGTGGAGCGCCTCATCGAGTCGATGTAGTGGTGTCTTCCCCGCAGCCGCCGGGCTCGGCCCGGCGGGCGCTCCCACGTGGCGTCCGCGGCCCTCGCCACCCTTCCGGCGGCACGGGGCGGGCGGCCGGCCCGGCCACCGGCCCGACCGGGCCGCGTCCGGTGCTCCAGGTACGATCTGCTGGTGCTTCGCCGTCCGCTCGTCGCCCTGGTCCTCGCGGGGCTGCTCGTGGCGGTCGGCGCCTGTGCCCCCGCCTCGCTCCCGGTCGAGGTCGGCCCGGCGCCGACCTCGACCGCGTCGCAGGCGCCGCTCGACGTCGACGGCCGGCCGGGCCAGGTGCCGAGGCTGACGTACGTCAAGCCGTTCGAGGTGCTGGAGCCGGGATCGCGGACCGTGTGGCCGGGCACCGGCGAACGGCTCGAGCGTGACGGGCCGGTGCTGCTCAACCTCTACGCGGAGGACGGCCGTGACGGCACCGAGCTGCAGAACACGTTCCGCAGCGCCCCGGCTCCGTACACGATGACGGAGAGTTCGCTCGGCAACCACCTGTTCGAGGCCCTGGAGGGCAAGCGGGCGGGCGCCCGGGTGATGCTGACCGACACCGACACCGACGAGGGCGCACAGGTGCCGGTGCTGCTGGTGGTCGACGTCCTGCCCACGCGGGCCTCCGGGACGGAGCTGCCCGGTCCGCCCCGTGGCCTGCCGCGCGTGACCCGCGACGAGCTGGGCGCCCCGACGGTGCGGGTCCCGCGTGGCGCGCCGCCGCCGCAGGACCTCGAGGTGGTGCCGCTGATCCGGGGCCGCGGACCGCAGGTCACCGAAGGCCAGGTGATCACCGTCGAACTGCACGCGGTCACGTGGGCCGACGGTAGGGTCGTCGAGTCCACGTGGGCGCGGGACGCCCCGCCGCGTTCGGCCCAGGTGGGCATCGGCGCACTGATCGAGGGCTGGGACGCCGGTCTCGTCCAGCAGCCGGTCGGCTCCCAGGTGATGCTGGTGGTACCGCCCGGTATGGCGTATGCGGGCACGAAGAACCCGCTGGCGGGCGAGACCCTGGTGTACGTGATCGACATCCTGGACGCGCACCGGCCGGTCCGGGAGAACGAGAAGAAGAAGGACTGACATGTCTGTCGCGATCCGCGTGATCCCGTGCCTCGACGTCGACGCGGGCCGCGTCGTCAAGGGGGTCAACTTCCAGAACCTGCGCGACGCCGGCGACCCGGTCGAGCTCGCGGCACGGTACGACGCCGAGGGCGCGGACGAGCTGACGTTCCTGGACGTCTCGGCGTCCGCGGCCGGCCGTGACACCACCCTGGACGTCGTCCGGCGTACCGCCGAGCAGGTGTTCGTCCCGCTCACGGTGGGCGGCGGGGTGCGGTCCGCCGAGGACGTCGACCGCCTCCTCCGGGCCGGTGCGGACAAGGTCGGTGTGAACACGGCGGCGATCGCCCGGCCCGAGCTGATCGCGGAGATCGCCGGGCGGTTCGGATCGCAGGTGCTCGTGCTCAGCGTGGACGCACGCCGGGCGACGGGCGGGACGACGACGCCGTCCGGCTACGAGGTGACCACCCACGGCGGCCGGCGGGGCACCGGGCTCGACGCCGTCGAGTGGGCCGAGAAGGCCGCGGCGCTCGGTGCGGGCGAGATCCTGCTGAACTCGATGGACGCGGACGGCACGGCCGGTGGCTTCGACCTGGAGATGCTCGCCGACGTGCGGGCGCGGGTGGCGGTGCCGCTGATCGCGTCGGGCGGTGCGGGAAAGCCGGCGGACTTCGTCGAAGCCGCCCGGTCGGGTGCGGACGCGGTTCTGGCGGCGAGCGTCTTCCACTTCGGCACGCTGACGATCCCCCAGGTGAAGCAGGAGATGCGCGAGGCGGGTCTGGACGTCCGCTGACACCGGCGGGCGCGTCGCGGCGCCCCTTGACCTCAAGTGAGGTTCAGCTCCTAACGTCGGTGTCGCCCTCGGCGAAAAGGTGTCGAATCGTTTCCCGGGGCATGAGAAGATCGACAGATCCCCGACGGAAGCGAGGTCTCGCCGTGCCCTCAGCCGCGCCCAGAGCCACACGCTCGGACGCCACCAGCGACCCGGCTCACGGTACCCACCGGCCCGGACGCCATCCCCGTCCGATGACCCTGGCGGGCTCGCGCACGCGTCGGTCGCTCGTGCTGATGTGGCGCGGCATGCGCGCCCACCCCGGCACCTACGTCCTGGCCGTGTCGGCGTCGGCCTTGTTCGGGGCCATGACGGTGGGCGTGAGCCGGGCCGTGGGCTGGGCCACCGACGCGGTCGTCGTCCCCGCGATCGCCGGGGACGAGGCGGCACGGGGCCGCATCTGGGTCGCCGGCGCCGTGCTCGGCGCCGTCGCGCTCACGCTCGCCCTGTCGGTGGCCGGCCGGCGCGTGTGGGCGGGCTACGGCTTCGCGGACAACATCGCCGACCATCGCAGCGCCCTGACCACCCAGTACCTGCGGCTGCCGGTCTCCTGGCACCGGGCGCACCCGGCCGGCCAGCTCCTCAACCACACCACCTCGGACGCCGAGGCCGCCAACGGCGTGTTCAACCCGCTGCCCTTCGCGCTCGGCGTCGTCGTGATGATCGTCACCGCCGTGGTGATGCTCTTCTCGATCGATCCGTGGCTCGCCCTGGCCGCCCTGGTGATCTTCCCCGTGACGGTCGTGGCCAACACGATCTACCAGCGGTACATGTCGCCGGCCGTCACGCGCGCGCAGCAGCTGCGCGGGGACGTGGCCGACGTGGCGCACGAGTCCTTCGAGGCCGCGCTCCTGGTCAAGGCCCTGGGCACCGAGGCGCGGGAGGAGGACCGGTTCGCGGCCACGGCCGGCGACCTGCGCGCGGCCAACGTGCGCGTCGGCGTGGTCCGCGCGATCTTCGACCCGGTCATCCAGAACCTTCCCGCGGTCGGCACGCTGGTCGTGCTCGCGGTCGGTACCTGGCGCGCCACCACGGGCGACGTCGAGGCAGGTGACGTCGTGAGCGCCGCCTACCTGCTCACGATGATGACGGTGCCCCTGATGGCGTTCGGCTGGGTGCTCGGCGAGCTCCCGCGCGCGCTCGTCGGCTACGACCGGATCTCGGAGGTCGTGGACGCCGGCGGTGAACTGACCTACGGCACCCGGAGGCTGCCCACGTCGGAGGGCGGCCTCGGTGTGCGGTTCGAGCAGGTCGGCGTCGACGTCGAGACCACCGGCCTGGAGCCGGGGACGCGCACGCTGCTCGACGGCGTGGACCTGGTCGTCCCCGCCGGCGCGACGGTCGCCGTCGTCGGCCCCACCGGCGCGGGCAAGACCACCCTCGTGTCACTGCTCGCGCGGCTCTCCGACCCCACGCGCGGCCGCATTTTGCTCGACGGGACGGATGCCCGTGAACTCGCCGCCGGCGAGATCCCCGCGCACGTCTCCCTCGTCACGCAGAGCACGTTCGTGTTCGAGGACTCCGTCCGCGCCAACATCACCCTCGCGGACCACGGGGCGGAAGGCTCCCCGTCGGACGAACAGGTGTGGGAGGCGCTGCGGCTCGCCCGGCTCGACGACACGGTCCGAGCCCACCCCGACGGCCTGGACGCCCCGCTCGGTGAGCGCGGCGCCAACCTCTCCGGCGGGCAGCGCCAACGCCTCGCCATCGCCCGCGCGCTGGTGCGCCGCCCGCGCCTGCTCGTGCTCGACGACGCCACGAGCGCCGTCGACCCGCGCGTCGAGCAAGCGATCCTGCGCGGCCTCGCCGAGCGGTCCGCCGTGCCGGGCGGGGACGCCGCCGGCACCACCGTGATCATGGTCGCCTACCGGATGAGTTCCGTCGCGCTCGCCGACACCGTCGTGCACCTGGACGACGGCGGCGTGGTCGACGTCGGCCCGCACGCCGAGCTCATGGCGCGTGACCCCGGCTACCGGGAGCTCGCCACGGCCTACCAGGCCGAGGCGGAACGCCGCGAGAAGGCCGCGGACCAGGCCGGCCACGACGACGAACTGCAGGAGGCTGCCCGATGAGCACGACGACGGCGGAGCCCGGGGCACGCGAGGACGTCCTCGACGCCAACGGCGCGCGCATCGAGTCGGTGAGCGGTCTCGGGGTGCTCGCCACGCTGCGCCGCGGCATCCAGCTCTCCCCGGAGATGCTGAACGGGGTCTGGATCACCCTCGGCCTCGCGGTGCTCGCGGCGGGCGGCAAGGTGGTCGTGCCCCTGGCCGTGCAACGCACCATCGACGACGGCATCCTCGCCTCGGGTGGTCCGGACGCGGGACGCGTGGTCGCCCTCGCGGCGTTCGCCGCGGTGGGCCTCGTGCTGGCCGGGGTGTGCGCGGCCCTGGTCAACGTCCGCCTGTTCCGGTCCACGGAGGCCGGCCTGGCGACGCTGCGCACCCGCGCCTTCCGGCACGTGCACGACCTGTCGACCCTCACGCAGAACACCGAGCGGCGTGGCGCGCTCGTGGCGCGCGTGACGAACGACGTCGACACCATCTCGCTGTTCGTGCAGTGGGGCGGGATCATGCTGCTGGTCAGCGTGCTGCAGATCCTGGTCGCGACGGTGCTGATGGCCTGGTACTCACCGGTTCTGACGGCCGTGGTCTGGGTCTGCTTCGTGCCGATGTTCCTGTTCATGCGCGTGGGGCAGCGTAAGGTGAACGCCGCCTACACCCTGGTGCGGGAACGGGTCGGGGCGATGCTCGGGGCGATCAGCGAGTCCGTGGTGGGGGCCGAGACGGTCCGTGCCTACGGGGTGTCCGAGCGGACCGGGCGCCGCATCTCGGGGGCGGTCGAGGCCACCCGCCGGGCACAGCGGCGCTCCATGGAGCTCGTGGCGGTCGTGTTCTCGTCGGGAGTGTTCGTCGCCAACCTGGTGCTGGCCGTCGTGGTGGTGCTGGGTGCCTGGCTCGGCATCGGCGGTGCGCTGAGCGCGGGCGAGATCGTCGCGTTCCTGTTCCTCGTGCAGCTGTTCACGGGGCCGGTGCAGATGGGTACGGAGATCCTCAACGAGATGCAGAACGCGGTGGCGGGCTGGCGCCGCGTCATCGCGGTCGTCGAGACGCCCGTGGAGGTGACCGAGGCGCCCGACGCCGTCGACCTGCCGCGTGGCCCCGCACGCGTCACCCTGCGCGACGTCCGGTTCGCCTACTCCGGCGGCCCCGACGTGCTGCACGGCGTGTCGCTCGACATCCCTGCGCGCACCAAGGTCGCGGTCGTCGGGCAGACGGGCTCCGGCAAGACGACGATCGCCAAGCTCGTCACGCGGCTCATGGACCCGGTGGAGGGCGCGGTCGAGCTCGACGGCACGGATCTGCGCCGGGTCTCCTTCGCCTCCCTGCGCGAGCGGGTCGTGCTGGTCCCGCAGGAGGGGTTCCTGTTCGACGGGACCGTCCTGGAGAACGCGGCGTACGGGCTGCGCGGTGCGACGGACGCTGGACCCGCCACGCCCCAGGAGGAGCGCGCCGTCGTCGCGGGCGCGTTCGCGGAGCTCGGGCTGACGGACTGGGTCGACACGCTCCCGGACGGGCTCGACACCCAGGTCGGCCAGCGCGGGGAGGCGCTGAGCGCGGGGGAGCGACAGCTCGTCGCGATCGCACGCGCCTTTCTCGCGGCGCCGGACCTGCTCGTCCTCGACGAGGCGACGTCCGCCGTCGACCCGGCGGCGGAGGTGCGGATCGCCCGCGCGCTCGACTCCCTGACGGCCGGCCGGTCGACGATCACGATCGCGCACCGGCTGTCGACGGCGGAGGCGGCAGACCTCGTGGTGGTCGTCGACGCCGGTGAGATCGTCGAGACCGGCCCGCACGCCGAGCTGGTGGCGGCCGGCGGGATCTACTCGCGCATGCACGCGAGCTGGGTGGCGCAGACTCGCTGACCGGCGCGGGGCGGGCAGCCGGAGCCGGCCGTCCGCCCCGCGACGCCGCCCGGGCGCGAGCGCCTCGGCTGGGGGTTATCCCCGAAGAGACCCGGATTTTCGGTGTACCGCCTGGTCAGTGAGGCGATGCTCAGGCTAGCGTCTGCGCGTGAGCGTCATCGACATCCCCCGTAGCGCGGCAACGCCCGTTTCTCCCGGTGGCCCCCAGGCCCTGCGCGGACTCGGCCGCCCGCGGCGCGCGGTGTACGTGGTGCTGTCCCGGAGCAGCACGGTGCCGTCCCGGCTCATCGGCGTCGTGACCGGGGATCGGCTCACCCATGCCGCGCTGGCCCTCGATCCGGGCCTGGAGTACATGTTCGGCTTCGGGCGGCGCAGCCCGGCCAACCCGCTGTCGGGCTGCTTCCGGCGTGAGCGGCTGGACGACCCGCTGTACGAGCGCCTGGGCAGCCTGCCGGGCCTGGTGCTCGAGGTACCGGTCACACCCGTGCAGCACGACGCGATCCGGGCGCAGGTGGAGGCCTTCCTGCTGGACGGGCACCGCTACCGGTACAACTTCGCCGGTCTGCTGGACCATGTGACCGGCCGCACCCGGGAGGACGCCTACCGGTTCTTCTGCTCCGAGTTCGTGTACCACGTCCTGTACCAGGCCGGCGTGTGCGATCTCCGCGTCCCGCGCGGCCAGGTACGGCCCCAGACGCTGCTCTCCCTGCCCGGCCGCGTCGTGTTCGACGGCGACCTGCTGCGGTACCGCACACGCGACCGCAGCCTCATGCCGTCGTAGGTGGCAGGATTCTCCTGTGCAAGGTTCCAGCTCCGAGAATGACGCAAGCCCCGGGCTCGACCCCGAGGTCGCCGACCGGCTCAAGCGGGACGACGCCGGCCTCGTGGCCGCGATCGTCCAGCAGCACGACACCCGCGAGGTGCTCATGCTCGGCTGGATGGACGACGAGGCGGTGCGCCGCACCCTGACCTCCGGCCGCGTGACGTTCTGGTCACGCTCGCGCGGAGAGTACTGGCGCAAGGGCGACACCTCGGGGCACGTGCAGTACGTGCGGTCGGTCGACATCGACTGCGACGGCGACGCCCTGCTGGTCCAGGTCGACCAGGTCGGCGCCGCGTGCCACACGGGTGCCCGCACGTGCTTCGAGGCGGGTGGCGACCTCGGCGCGGTGGTCGCGGGCCGTTCGCGGCCGGCGACGGCCGAAGCCGCGGCGGGGACCGCGGACACCCTGGAGGAGGCCGACCGGTGACCCAGCCGACCACCACCTCCGCACCCGCCTCGGCCCCTACCGCCGTCCCCGGCGGCGCCCCCGCCGACCTCGCCTGGGGCGACACCTGGCCCGGTCTCGCCGACTTCCGGGCGCTGGCTCCCGACCGCCGTGTCATCCCGGTGGTCCGCAAGGTTCTCGCCGACGACACCACTCCCGTCGGCCTCTACCGCACGCTCGCTGCTGGCGCCGGCTCGTTCATCATGGAGTCCGCCGAGGCGACGGGGGAGTGGTCCCGGTGGTCGTTCGTCGGCGTGGCGTCCCGTGCCCTGCTGACGTCGTCCGGAGGCCGCGCGCACTGGACCGGGGACGTCCCCGTGGGCATCCCCACCGACGGTGACGTGCTCGACGTCGTCCAGGCCACCCTCGAGGCCCTGCGCACGCCGCGCCTGGCGAACCTGCCGCCCTTCACGGGCGGCCTGGCCGGGTCGCTCGGCTGGGACGTCGTCCGGCACTGGGAACCCACGCTGCCGGCCGGTGCCCCCGACGAGCTGCACGCTCCCGAACTGGCCCTCTGCCTGGCCACCGACCTCGCCGTGGTCGACCACCGGGAAGGCACGGTGTGGCTCGTCGCCAACGCGATCAACGGGGACGACACCGCCCACCGCGTCGACGAGGCCCATGCCGACGCCGTCGCGCGGCTCGACGCGATGCAGGCGCGTCTCGCCGCCGGGACGACGCCGGTCACCACCGTCCTGGCCCCGGCCGTCCCGGGAGAGCAGGCCGTCACCGAACCCGCCCTGGAGTTCCGCTCCACCCGGGAGGACTTCGAGGCAGCCGTGGCCGCGGCCAAGGAGGCGATCCGCGACGGCGAGGTGTTCCAGGTGGTCCTCTCCCAGCGCCTCGACCTGGACTGCCCGGCGGACCCGCTGGACGTGTACCGCGCCCTGCGCACGATCAACCCGAGCCCGTACATGTACTACTTCCGGCTGCAGGACGCCGGTGCCCGGCCGGTCGCCGTCGTCGGTTCCAGCCCCGAGACGCTGGTCAAGGTGAGCGACGGCCACGTCACCACCTACCCGATCGCCGGATCCCGCCCCCGCGGCACCCACCCCGAGGAGGACGTGGCCCTCGGCGAGGAACTGCTCGCCGACCCGAAGGAACGCGCCGAGCACCTCATGCTCGTCGACCTGTCCCGCAACGACCTCGTCAAGGTCTGCGAACCCACGTCCGTGGAGGTCGTGGAGTTCATGCGGGTGCGCCGCTTCAGCCACATCATGCACCTGTGCTCCACGGTGGTGGGCCGGCTGCGGGGGGCGGCCACCGCGCTGGACGCGCTGCGCGCCACGTTCCCCGCCGGAACCCTCTCCGGTGCGCCGAAGCCCCGGGCGATCGCCCTCATCGACGAGCTCGAACCCGCCTCGCGCGGCATCTACGGCGGCACCGTCGGCTACTTCGACTTCGACGGCGACATGGACATGGCGATCGCCATCCGCACCGCGATGATCGCCGGCGGGCGCGCCCACGTGCAGGCCGGCGCCGGCATCGTCGCCGACTCCGTCCCCCGGCTCGAGTACGAGGAGTCGCGCAACAAGGCGGCCGCCGCCGTGCGCGCCGTCCAGCTCGCCGCGAGGTTCCGCCAGGCATGAGCCGGTCGACGAGCTCGAACCCGCGCACCTCGCTCACTCGCACCCGTGCCCTGCTCGCACTGCTCGCGCTCGGTGGCACCGCTCTCGCGACGGCATCCGCCACGTGGGTGAGCACCGAGGTGGCGACCGCCCTGCGTCCCGACGTCCCCGTCGTGGCCACGGGTGCCGAGGCCGCACCCGTCGTGGGCGCCGCCGCGCTGGTGCTGCTCGCCTGCGGGCCCGCGCTCGCGCTGACGGGCCCGGCCGGCCGGTACGTCGTCCTCGTGGTCGCCGCCCTGTCGGGGGCCGGCGTGGCCGCAGGCGCGCTCGCCGTCGTCGCCGACCCGTCCGCCGCGGGAACGGCCGCGGCCGCCGCGACCGCCGGCGTCACCGAGCTGGCCGGCCCGGTCGGCCTGTCCCCGTGGCCGTGGACGACGGCGGTCGCGGGTGCGCTCGCCGTTCTGGTGGCGGTCGCCGCGGCGTTCTCCGCCCGGCGCTGGCCGGCGGCGTCCCGCCGCCACGAACGGGATCCCGCGCGGGGCGAGTCCCGGCCCGTCGGCCCCGGGGCGTCCGGGCCGCGACCAGCCGGCCCGGCGAGCGCGCCCGCCGGGCCGGTGCCGCCGCGGAACGAACCCGACCCCGCCGACGACTGGGACGCCCTCACCCGTGGCGAGGACCCGACGCGGGATGACCGTTAGGCTGGTCCCGGGCGGCACGGCCGTCCGAGATCCTGACGTCGAAAGGCACCACACCACGATGACCGAGAACCAGCCCGCAGCCGCCGAGGTCGCCTACCTGCCGGAGACGATCCCGCCGGACAACCACGGGCACACGGTGGCCGCATGGGTCACGATGACCGGCATCATGGTCGGTGCACTCGTCTCGACCGCGGGCGTCGTCGTCGACGGTGCGTTCTGGATGTTCTGGGCCGGCCTGGTGGTCTGCGCGGGCAGCGTGGTCGTGGGCGGCGTGCTCAGGGGAATGGGCCTGGGGCAGCGATGAGCGCGGCGGCGCCCGGCCGGGCACGCAACTCGCTGGGCGTCTGGTCCCTCGTGCTCGGCGGTGCGTCGTTCCTGCTGTTCCTCGGCGTGCTGACCGGCATCCCCGCGATCCTCGTCGGCAACGACGGCCGCCGGGCGGTCCGCGCCGGTGAGGCCGACAACGAGGGTGTCGCGATGGCGGGCGTGCTGCTGGGCTGGGCGTCGGTGGCCCTGACGGTGGTCGGCGCCGGTGTCGTCGCCTACCTCATGGTGGCGAACGGCACATGACGGAACCGACCGCGGCCCTCGCGCCCGGCCGGGACGATCGGCTGCCGGGCCCCGCGGGCGGCGGCCCGGTGACGCGCCGACGTGGTCTGCGAGCGCCCCTGGTGACCGCGGCCACGGTCGGCGCGGGGACGGTGCTCGTGGCATCGCGAACCCCGCACGAACCGCTCAGCTACGGCTTCTGCCCCCTGCTGCTGCTCACCGGCTGGGCGTGCCCGTTGTGCGGCGGCCTGCGCGGAACGTACGAGCTGGCGCATCTCGACCTGGCGGGCGCCTGGGCGATGAACCCGCTCTGGGTGCTGCTGGCTCCGGCGCTGGTGGTGTGGTGGGCGGTCTGGTTCGCCCGCAGGGTCCGTGGCCTGCCGGGCCCGCGCCTCCCGTCCTGGACGCCGTGGGCGCTGCTGGGATCCCTGGTGGTGTTCGGCATCCTGCGCAACCTGCCGCCGCTGGCCCCGACCCTCACTCCCTGGCTCTGAACCGGGTCATCGCGGTCGCCCGGCCGCCCCAGGACCCCGTCCGACCGGGCGGAGCCGGACCGGAGGCGACGCCGCGCCGACCGCCCCGGGCTGCCCGGATGGTCCGCATGGTCCATGCTGGGAGCGCACACCCGTCCCGACAGGTGGCAGGTGGCCGGGACACCGTCCGCGACGTCCTACGATGAACCGCGGAGCGGACACCGCAGCTCAGGCAAGCGCACGGGAGGCACACGTATGGCGGTCCTGGACGACATCGTCGCAGGGGTCCTCGAGGACCTCGCGGAGCGTGAGGCGCGCACGCCGCTCGACGACCTCAAGGAGAAGGCGCAGCGCGTCCCCGGCGCCCTCGACGCCGTCGGCCGCCTCAAGGACCCCGAGGCCGTGGCCGTCATCGCCGAGGTGAAACGGTCCAGCCCGTCCAAGGGATCGCTCGCCCCCATCACCGACCCGGCGGCGCTCGCGGTCGAGTACGCGCAGGGCGGCGCGGCGGCGATCTCCGTGCTCACGGAGCAGCGCCGGTTCTCCGGGTCGCTGGCGGACCTGGACGACGTGCGGGCCCGGGTGGACGTACCCGTCCTGCGCAAGGACTTCGTCGTCACCCCGTACCAGGTGTGGGAGGCCCGCGCCCACGGGGCCGACATCGTTCTCCTGATCGTGGCCGCGCTCGAGCAGACGGTGCTGACGTCGCTCGTCGAGCGCGTGCACTCGCTCGGCATGACGGCACTGGTCGAGGCGCACGACCTGGAGGAGGTGCGGCGCGCGCTGGACGCCGGGGCCCGCGTGGTGGGCATCAACCACCGCAACCTCAAGACCCTCGAGATCGACATGACGGTGTTCCAGCGGCTCGCCCCGTACGTCCCGGACGACGTGGTGCGGATCGCGGAGTCGGGCATCGGCGGTCCGCGGGACGTCATGGAGATGGCACGGGCCGGGGCGGACGCCGTCCTCGTGGGGGAGGCCCTCGTGACCGGCGAGGCGCCCCGCGCCTCGGTGGCGGACCTCGTGGCCGCGGGCGCGCATCCCTCGCTGCGCTCGGTGCGGCCGTCGTGAGGCGGCCACCCATGACCTCGGACGGCACCGTCCCGCACGGAGACGGCCGCGACCGCCGTCGTCGGCGACGAGGGTGACGAGAACGACGAGAACGCAGCACCGCAAAGGAGAGACCCATGAGCCTGGCCGAACGCCTGGCGGACGTGACCGGGCCGTACTTCGGTGAGTTCGGCGGCCGGTTCGTGCCGGAGGCGCTCATCGCGGCCCTCGACGAGCTCGAGACCGAGTACGCGAAGGCCGCCGGGGACCCGGCGTTCGGCGCCGAGCTCGCCCGGCTGCACCGCGAGTACACCGGCCGTCCGAGCCCGTTGACCGAGGTACCGCGGTTCGCCGCGCACGCCACCGGTGACGGCGCCCCGGGGAGCGTGCGCGTGCTCCTCAAGCGCGAGGACCTGAACCACACCGGCTCGCACAAGATCAACAACGTGCTGGGGCAGGCGCTCCTGGTCAAGCGCATGGGCAAGCGTCGAGTGATCGCCGAGACCGGGGCGGGGCAGCACGGCGTCGCGACGGCGACCGCCGCGGCCCTGATGGACCTGGAGTGCGTCATCTACATGGGCGAGGAGGACACACGCCGGCAGGCGCTGAACGTCGCCCGGATGCGGCTCCTCGGTGCCGAGGTGGTGCCCGTCACGGCCGGGACCCGCACGCTGAAGGACGCGATCAACGAGGCGCTCCGGGACTGGGTCACGAACGTCGAGCACACCCACTACGTGCTGGGCACGGTCACCGGGCCCCACCCGTTCCCGGAGATGGTGCGGCAGTTCCACCGCATCATCGGCGAGGAGGCGCGCGGGCAGGTGCTGGAGCGCACCGGCCGGCTGCCCGACGCGGTCGCGGCCTGCGTCGGCGGCGGGTCGAACGCGCTCGGCATCTTCAACGCCTTCCTCGACGACGAGGGCGTGGCCCTGTACGGCTTCGAGGCCGGCGGCGAGGGGGTCGAGTCCGGGCGGCACGCCGCACGGTTCTCCGGTGGCTCGCCCGGCGTGCTGCACGGCGCCCGCTCCTACCTGTTGCAGGACGACGACGGGCAGACACGCCCGAGCCACTCGGTGTCGGCAGGGCTCGACTACCCGAGCGTCGGACCGGCGCACTCCTGGCTGCACGACCTGGGCCGGGCCGAGTACGAGCCCGTGACCGACGACGAGGCGATGGAGGCGTTCCGCCTCCTGTGCCGCACCGAGGGCATCATCCCCGCCATCGAGTCCGCGCACGCGCTGGCCGGTGCCCTGAAGCTGGGCCGGCGTGCGGTGGCCGAGGCCCGGACGGGCCCCGACGGCGCGCCGTACACGGTCCTGGTGAACCTGTCCGGTCGCGGTGACAAGGACGTGGCCACGGCCGCACGGTGGTTCGGGCTGCTGGACGACGGCGTGGCGGCACAGGAACTCGAGAAGATGGAAGGACGAGGGTGATGGTCTCGACAAGTGCGCCGGCGGCCGAGCCGGGGCGCGCGACGGATGTCGCGCCGCGGTCCGGCGACCTGATCGCCCGCCTGCGGGACGAGGAGAACCGGCCGGCCCTGGTCGGCTACCTTCCCGTCGGCTTCCCGGACGTGGAGCGGTCCGTCGAGGCGTTGCTGACGCTCACGGACAACGGCGTGGACGTCATCGAGCTGGGGATCCCCTACTCCGACCCGGTGATGGACGGCCTCGTCGTCCAGGAGGCCGCCCAGGTGGCGCTGGACGGCGGCGTCCGCGTCACCCATGTCTTCGAGGCGGTGCGGCGGATCCGGGAGCATGCGCCGCACGTCGCCGTGCTGGTGATGACGTACTGGAACCCGGTGCTGCGGTACGGCGTCCGGGACTTCGCGACGGATCTGGCCGCCGCGGGCGGCTCCGGGCTCATCACGCCGGACCTCATCCCCGACGAGGCGGGCGACTGGATCGCCGCGAGCGACGAGCTCGGCCTGGACCGGGTGTTCCTCGTCGCGCCGAGTTCCACGCCGGACCGGCTGGCGCTCACCGCCCGCGCCTCGCGCGGCTTCGTCTACGCCGCGTCGCTCATGGGTGTCACGGGAGTGCGGGCCAAGGTGGGAGACCGGGCCGAGCGCCTGGTGACCGATACCCGGGCGGCGGGCGCGGAGCACGTGTGCGTGGGGATCGGCGTCTCGACGGGGGCGCAGGCCGCCGAGGTGGGGCGCTGGGCCGACGGCGTGATCGTCGGGTCGGCCCTCGTGCGTCGCCTGCTGGGTGACGATCCGTGGGAGGAACGTCTCAGGAACCTGGCCGAGGTCACGCGTGACCTGGCTTCCGGGGTACGGTCGGCACGTGCCGCGCACGGCGCGCACTGACCCGCCGCCGAGCACCCCGGAGCGTACGTGATCCCGTCGTGGCTTCCCGCGAGCCTGCCCAGCCCGCCGGAGCACACCTGGTACCTGGGCGTCGTCCCGGTCCGGGCGTACGCCGTGGCGCTGCTGGCCGGGATCGCCGTCGCGGCCTGGGTGACGATGGTGCGCTGGCGGGCGCGCGGCGGTGACCCGTGGGACGTCCTCGACCTCGTCTTCTGGACGGTGCCCTTCGGTCTCGTGGGCGCGCGGGTCTACCATGTGCTGTCCTTGCCCGGCGACTACTTCGGGCCCGGTGCCGACCCCCTCGCCGCGCTGCGCGTCTGGGAGGGTGGCCTGTCGTTCTACGGTGCGCTGGCCTTCGGCGCGCTGGGCGCGTGGATCGGGTGCCGCACGCTCGGCCTGAGGCTCTCCTCGTTCGCGGACGCGGTGGCCCCCGGCCTGCTCCTCGGGCAGGCCGTCGGACGGCTCGGCAGCTGGTTCAACCAGGAGCTCTACGGCCGGCCCACCGACCTCCCGTGGGCTCTCGAGGTCACGCGCGAGCACCTCGTGACGAACCCGGCCACGGGAGTGCCGTACCCCGAGGGAACCACCTTCCATCCGACCTTCCTGTACGAGATCCTGTGGTATCTCGCGGCGGCCGGACTTCTGCTTTTCCTCGACCGGCGGTTCAAGTTCGGTCATGGCCGAGTATTCTGGGCGTACGCCGTGCTCTACACTCTCGGCCGGGTCTGGATCGAGATGATGCGGATCGACGAGACGGAGATCCTCCTGGGTCTCCGGCTCAATGTCTGGACGTCGGTGGTCCTGGGCCTGGTGGCTCTGGCAGTCTCGGCAGTCCTGGCACGCCGGTTCCCTCAGCGGGAGGAATCGGTGGAACGGGGATCGGATCCGGCCACCACCGGACCGGAACCCGAGACCATGCGAAGGGCGTGAAGGACCGACCACCCATCGGTCGCGCGCCCAGTCCGATTCCGGGCCGACGGCGCCCCGGTACCAGTTCGATGTGCGTCCGGCGTGCCCGGACGTCTGTGAGGATCCATGACCATGCCGTTGCACCGGACCGAAGCCCGAGGGCTCTACGACCCGTCCGCGGAGCACGATGCCTGCGGTGTGGCGTTCGTCGCCACGCTCCGCGGCACGCCCGGACGCGACATCGTGGACGCCGGTCTGACCGCCCTGCTGAACCTCGACCACCGCGGCGCCGTGGGCGCGGAGGAGGACACCGGTGACGGTGCCGGCATCCTGACGCAGATCCCCGACGCGTTCCTGCGCGACGTCGTGGACGCGGAGCTGCCCCCCGCCGGCCGGTACGCCATCGGGACGGCGTTCCTGCCGACGGACCAGACCGAGCGGGACCAGGTCGTCGCCCGCGTCGAGGCCCTGGCGGCCGAGGAGAAGCTCGACGTGCTGTCCTGGCGGGACGTGCCGGTCGACGCCTCGATGGTGGGTCCCACGGCTCGTGCCACCATGCCCGTCTTCCGCCAGCTCGTGGTGGCCGACCCGTCCCGCGAACTGGGCGGCATCGAGCTCGACCGCCGCTGCTACCGCCTGCGCAAGCGCGCCGAGCGGGAGCTCGACCTGTACTTCGCGTCGCTCTCGGCGCGCACGGTCACGTACAAGGGCATGCTCACGACCGCGCAGCTCGAGCCGTTCTTCGGCGACCTCCAGGACCCGCGGTACGCGACCGAGATCGCGCTCGTGCACTCGCGCTTCTCCACGAACACGTTCCCCTCGTGGCCGCTCGCCCAGCCGTTCCGCACGATCGCCCACAACGGCGAGATCAACACCGTGCGGGGCAACCGCAACTGGGTCGCCGCCCGTGAGGGCACCATGGCCTCGGACGTGCTCGGCGACTTCGACCAGCTGCGCCCGGTGTGCTCGCCCGGCGCCAGCGACTCGGCGAGCTTCGACGAGGTCCTGGAGCTCCTGCACCTGTCGGGCCGCTCCCTGCCGCACGCCGTGCTGATGATGGTGCCCGAGGCGTGGGAGAACCACACCGAGATGGACGCCGACCGGCGCGCGTTCTACGAGTACAACGCCAACCTCATCGAGCCCTGGGACGGCCCGGCGGCGCTGACGTTCACCGACGGCGAGCTGATCGGCGCGGTGCTGGACCGCAACGGCCTGCGCCCGGGCCGGTTCTGGGTGACCGACGACGGCCTCGTGGTCCTCGCGTCCGAGGCGGGCGTGCTCGACATCGACCCCGCCTCGGTGGTGCGCAAGGGCCGCCTCGAGCCCGGCAAGATGTTCCTGGTCGACACCGGTTCGGGCCGGATCGTGGAGGACGACGAGGTCAAGACCGGCCTCGCCACCCGGCATCCCTACCGCCAGTGGATCGACGAGCACTCCGTGCACCTCGACGACCTGCCCGAGCGGGAGCACGTCGCACACAGCACGGCGTCCGTGCGCCGTCGCCAGCGTGCCTTCGGCTACACCGAGGAGGAGCTGAAGATCCTCCTGACGCCGATGGCGTCGTCGGGTGCCGAACCGCTCGGCGCCATGGGGTCGGACACCCCGATCGCGGTGCTCTCGCAGCGACCGCGCCTGCTGTTCGACTACTTCACGCAGATGTTCGCGCAGGTGACCAACCCGCCGCTGGACGCCATCCGCGAGGAGCTGGTGACGTCGATCGGCAGCGCCATCGGCCCCGAGCCCAACCTGCTCGCCGACCTGCCGGAGCACGCGCGCAAGCTCGTCGTCGGCTTCCCCGTGCTCGACAACGACAAGCTCGCCAAGATCGTGCACGTCGACCGCGACCCGAACCTCGAGGGCATCTTCCGCAGCGAGGTCGTGCGCGGCCTGTACGACGTGTCCGGCGGGGGAGCGGCGCTGCACGCCCGCCTCGAGGAGATCTTCGCCGAGGTCGACGCCCACGTGGAGGCCGGCGCGAGCTTCATCGTGCTGTCCGACCGGCACTCCACCGCCGAGCTCGCCCCGATCCCGTCGCTCCTGCTCACCAGCGCGGTGCACCACCACCTGGTGCGCAAGCACACCCGCACCCGGGTCTCGCTCGTCGTGGAGGCCGGGGACGTGCGCGAGGTGCACCACGTCGCGCTCCTCATCGGGTACGGCGCCGCCGCGGTCAACCCGTACCTCGCGATGGAGACCGTGGAGGACCTCGCCCTGCGCGGCTACCTCGGCGTCGCGCCCGAGGCCGCGGTCGCGAACCTCATCAAGGCGCTCGGCAAGGGCGTGCTCAAGGTGATGTCCAAGATGGGCATCTCGACGATCATGTCGTACCGCGGCGCGCAGATCTTCGAGGCCGTCGGGCTCTCGCACGAGCTCGTCGAGGACTACTTCACCGGCACGACGTCGCGGCTGGGCGGCATCGGGCTCGACGTCATCGCCGCCGAGACGGCCGCGCGGCACGCCGAGGCCTACCCCCGTTCGGGCAACCGGAGCCCCGCGGACCGGCTCACCACGGGCGGCGAGTACCAGTGGCGCCGCGACGGCGAGGAGCACCTCTTCGACCCGGAGACCGTGTTCCGGCTGCAGCACTCCACGCGTGAGGGCCGGATGGACGTCTTCCGCCAGTACACGCGGCGGGTGGACGAACAGTCCCAGCGGCTCATGACGCTGCGCGGCCTCCTGCGGTTCAGCCCGGACCGCGAGCCGGTGCCGATCGACGAGGTCGAGCCCGTGTCCGAGATCGTCAAGCGGTTCAACACCGGGGCGATGTCCTACGGTTCCATCTCCGCCGAGGCGCACGAGACGCTCGCGATCGCGATGAACCGCCTCGGCGGCCGTTCCAACACGGGTGAGGGCGGGGAGAACCCCGAGCGGCTCTACGACCCGGAGCGTCGCAGCCGGGTCAAGCAGATCGCCTCGGGCCGCTTCGGGGTGACGTCGGAGTACCTCACCAACGCCGACGACATCCAGATCAAGCTCGCCCAGGGCGCCAAGCCCGGTGAGGGCGGGCAGCTGCCCGGGAACAAGGTGTACCCGTGGGTGGCGCGCACCCGCCACTCGACGCCCGGGGTCGGGCTCATCTCGCCGCCGCCGCACCACGACATCTACTCGATCGAGGACCTCAAGCAGCTCATCCACGACGCGAAGAACGCCAACCCGGCCGCGCGGATCCACGTCAAGCTCGTGAGCGAGTTCGGCGTGGGCACCGTCGCCACGGGCGTCTCGAAGGCGCGCGCGGACGTCGTCCTCATCTCGGGGCACGACGGCGGCACGGGAGCGTCACCGCTGACGTCGCTCAAGCACGCGGGGACGCCGTGGGAGATCGGCCTGGCCGAGACCCAGCAGACCCTCGTGCTGAACAACCTGCGCGACCGCATCACCGTGCAGGTGGACGGTCAGATGAAGACCGGCCGTGACGTCGTCGTGGCCGCGCTGCTGGGTGCGGAGGAGTACGGCTTCGCCACGGCGCCGATGGTGGTGTCCGGCTGCGTCATGATGCGGGTCTGCCACCTGGACACGTGCCCGGTGGGCGTGGCGACGCAGAACCCCGAGCTGCGCAGGCGGTTCACGGGCAAGCCGGAGTTCGTCGTGAACTTCTTCGAGTTCATCGCCCAGGAGGTCCGTGAGCATCTCGCCGCGCTCGGATTCCGCTCCCTCGAGGAGGCGGTCGGCCACGTGCAGGTGCTGGACACCCGCAAGGCCGTGGACCACTGGAAGGCGCAGGGCCTCGACCTCGGCCCGGTCCTGGAGCGCATCGAGCCGCCCGCCGGCTCGGCGCTGCACCGCACGCAGGACCAGGACCACGGCCTGGACCGCGCTCTCGACAACCAGCTGATCGCCGCCGCCGGGCCCGCCCTGGAACGTGGCGAGCCTGTGACGGTCGAACTGCCGGTGCGGAACGTGAACCGCACGGTCGGCACGTTGCTCGGGCACGAGGTGACCAGGCGCTACGGAGGCGACGGGCTGCCGGACGGCACGATCGACGTCACCCTCACGGGATCGGCCGGCCAGTCGTGCGGCGCGTTCCTCCCGCCCGGCGTCACGCTGCGCCTCTACGGGGACGCGAACGACTACCTCGGCAAGGGGCTCTCCGGCGGCCGCATCGTGGTGCGGCCCGACCGGGCGGCGGTGCTCGACGGCGCGGCGAACGTCATCGCCGGCAACGTCATCGGCTACGGTGCCACGTCCGGCGAGATCTTCCTGCGTGGCCGGGTCGGTGAGCGCTTCGGCGTGCGCAACTCCGGCGCCACGCTGGTCACCGAGGGCGTGGGCGACCACGCCTGCGAGTACATGACGGGCGGCACCGTGCTGGTGCTGGGCCCGACCGGCCGGAACGTCGGCGCCGGCATGTCCGGCGGCATCGCCTACGTGCTGAACCTGCGCGACGGCGCGACGAACGCCGCCGCGCTCGCCTCGGGCGAGCTGTCGGTCGCGCCGCTCGACGACGACGACTGGGACACCGTGCGCGGCCTGCTGGAGCGGCACCGGGCCGAGACCGGCTCGCTCGTCGCGGGCGAGCTGCTGGAGGACCCGGACGCCCGGACGCGCTTCACGCGGATCCTGCCGCCCGGCTGGGCCCGCGTGCGCCAGGCGCTGGCGACGCATCATCTGGACGAGAACGAGTGGGACCCCGCGCAGTGGGACCGGATCATGGAGGTGGCTCGTGGCTGACCCGCGTGGGTTTCTGAAGGTGCGGGAGCGGGAGCTCCCGCCGAACCGTCCTGTCGCGGTGCGGCTGCTGGACTGGAAGGACACGCACGACGTGCGCGTGGACGGCCAGCCGTTCCTCAAGGAGCAGGCCGGGCGCTGCATGGACTGCGGCATCCCGTTCTGCCACCAGGGCTGCCCGCTGGGCAACCTCATCCCGGAGTGGAACGACCTCGTGTGGCGCGGCCAGTGGGCCGATGCCATCGACCGGCTGCACGCGACGAACAACTTCCCGGAGTTCACCGGCCGCGTGTGCCCCGCACCGTGCGAGACCTCGTGCGTGCTGGGCATCAACCAGCCGGCGGTGACGATCAAGAACGTCGAGGTGTCGATCATCGACGAGGCGTTCGCGCGCGGCCTCGTCACGCCGCACGTGCCCGAGCGGCTCACCGACTCCACGGTCGCCGTCGTCGGCTCCGGTCCTGCCGGTCTCGCCGCGGCGCAGCAGCTCACACGCGCCGGTCACACGGTCGTCGTGTACGAGCGGGACGACGCGATCGGCGGCCTGCTGCGCTACGGCATCCCGGACTTCAAGCTGGAGAAGTGGCACATCGACCGCCGTCTGGCCCAGATGGAGGCGGAGGGCACGCGCTTCCGGCCCGGCGTGGAGATCGGCCGGGACATCTCGTGGGACGCGTTGCGCCGCCGGTTCGACGCGGTCGTCGTCGCCACGGGTGCGACCGTCCCGCGGGACCTGCCCCTGCCGGGCCGGGAGCTGGACGGCGTGCACTTCGCGATGGACTTCCTCACGCCGCAGAACCACGTCGTCGCGCAGGCCGGCGACGACGGTGAGCTGCCCCCGCTGCCCGAGGGCGCGCCGTCGGCCGCCGGCAAGCACGTGGTCGTCATCGGCGGTGGGGACACCGGCTCCGACTGCGTCGGCACCGCGCTGCGTCAGGGCGCCGCGAGCGTCACGACGCTCGCGATCGGGCGCAAGCCGCCGGTCGAGCGTCCGGAGGGCCAGCCGTGGCCCACCGACCCGATCCTGTTCGAGGTCTCCACCTCCCACGAGGAGGGCGGTGAGCGAACCTACCTCGCCTCGACCGTCGGCTTCACCGACGACGGCGAGGGCCGCGTGCGCTCTCTCCGCGTCGCCGAGACGGAGTACCTGCCGGACGGGCGCCGTGTGCCCAGGGCGGGCACCGAGCGGGAGCTCCCGGCCGATCTGGTCCTGATCGCGATGGGCTTCACCGGGCCGGAGACGCAGCCGCTCGAGGAGCAGACGGGCATCGAGATCACGGACCGGGGTCTGGTGGCGCGCGGGGAGGACTACGCTGCGAGTCTGCCGGGAGTTTTCGTGGCCGGTGACGCGGGCCGCGGGCAGTCCCTCATCGTGTGGGCCATCGCGGAGGGCCGCGCCGCGGCCGCCGCGGTGGACGAGTACCTGGCGGGCGGCACCGAGCTGCCCGCTCCGGTGCGCCCGCGGACCCACGCCCTACGGGCCTGACCCCCGGCGCCCGACAGAAAGTTCACCTGACGTTGTGCCCGCCCACAGCGCGACGTGCCCGTGGGCGGGCATAGCCTGAGTACCGAGAAGACCATGGCCCGAACGCGGCCATGCGGACCCCGAGCCTGTGTTCGTGCCTCTGCCTCGCACGTACAGACGCGCGGGCGCCGCGAGATGACGAGGCTGGAGACATGCGCAGAGCAAAGATCGTGTGCACCATCGGACCCGCGACGGCGTCGCCCGAGCGACTGCGGGAGCTGGTGGACGCCGGTATGAACGTGGCGCGGATCAACCGCAGCCACGGCGAGCAGTCCGAGCACGCGGAGATCATCAGATCCGTCCGTCAGGCCGCGGAGGACGCCGGCACCTCGGTGGCGGTCCTCGTGGACCTGCAGGGCCCCAAGATCCGCCTGGGCCGGTTCGCGGGCGACCAGAAGCACCACCTCGAGGTCGGTGACCGGTTCACCATCACGACCGAGGACGTGGAGGGCACCAAGGAACTGGTCTCCACCACGCACAAGGGCCTGCCCGAGGACGCCCGCGTGGGCGACCCGATCCTCATCGACGACGGCAAGGTGCGCGTCGTGGTCGAGGCCGTGGAGGGCCCCCGCGTCGTGACGCGTGTCGAGGTCGCCGGCCCCGTGTCCAACAACAAGGGCCTGAACCTGCCGGGGGTTGCCGTGTCGGTCCCGGCCCTGTCCGAGAAGGACACCGACGACCTGCGCTGGGGCCTCGCCCAGGGCGCCGACTTCATCGCCCTGTCGTTCGTGCGGTCCGCCAAGGACTACGAGGACGTGCGCCGGATCATGGAGGAGGAGAACCGCACCGTCCCCGTGATCGCCAAGATCGAGAAGCCCCAGGCGGTCGAGAACCTCGCCGAGGTCGTGGCGGCGTTCGACGGCGTGATGGTGGCCCGTGGTGACCTCGCCGTGGAGATGCCCCTTGAGCAGGTGCCGCTCGTGCAGAAGCGGATCGTCGAGCTCGCCCGGCGTAACGCCAAGCCGGTGATCGTGGCCACGCAGGTGCTGGAGTCGATGACGAACTCACCGACGCCGACGCGCGCGGAAGCCTCCGACTGCGCGAACGCGGTGCTCGACGGCGCCGACGCGGTGATGCTCTCGGGCGAGACCTCGGTGGGCGAGTACCCCATCGTCACCGTCCAGACGATGGCCCGGATCATCGAGGCGACCGAGGAGGCGGGCCGCGAGCGGATCGCTCCGCTCGGGTCCACACCGCACACCCGGGGCGGCGCCATCACCCGGGCGGCGGCCGAGATCGGCGAGCGGCTGGGCGTGAAGTACCTGGTGACGTTCACGCAGTCGGGCGACTCGGCGCGGCGTATGTCGCGGCTGCGTTCCTCCATCCCTCTGCTCGCCTTCACCCCGGAGCCGGGCGTGCGCAACGCGCTCTCGATGACCTGGGGGACCACGCAGTACCTCGTGCCCAAGGTGGACAACGTGGACGCGATGGTGGACCAGGTCGACACGACGCTGCAGGCCAACGGGCTGGCCGAGAAGGGTGACCTCGTGGTCGTCGTCTCCGGGGCGCCGGTGGGCGTGCCCGGCACCACCAACTCGATCCTCGTGCACCGGATCGGTACGAAGGCCGACGGGCGGACCCTGACCGCCTGACGCCGGGACCGCGGGCGCGCGGACGGGGAGATCTCCCCGTCCGCGCGCCCTTTTTCATCCTTGTCGTCGCCGCGGGCCTATGGAAGCGTTACCACCCAACATCGGGCGGCCGGTCGCCGTCCCGCGGTAGCACGGGGGCAGCCGCTGACGACGACGTCCGGCACCACCAACGAGGGTGAAGAGCGAGAGATGATGAGAAAGACCCGTGCCACCTCCGCGGCCGGCATGATCGCCGTTGCCGCCGCACTCACCGGCTGCGCCGGCATTCCCGGTGGCGCCGAGCAGGAGCAGGACGGACCCGTCACGCTGACGATCACGACGTTCGGGACCATGGGCTTCGAAGGGCTCTACGAGGAGTACGAGAAGAGCCACCCCGGCATCACGATCGAGGCGACCAACTACGACCAGGGCGGTGAGGCCCGGGACGCGTTGTTCGACGCCTTCGAGTCGGGTGCCGCGCCGCCCGACGTCGTGGCCCTCGAGGAGGGCTGGCTCGGGCAGGTGATGGCCGTGGACGACAAGTTCGTCGACCTGCGCGACTACCACATCGACTCGGCGAGCTGGCGATGGGTGCCGTGGAAGTACGAACAGGGCAGGGCGCCGTCGGGGCGGATCATCGCCGCCGGGACCGACATCGGGCCGATGGGGCTCTGCTACCGCCGCGACCTGTTCGCCGAGGCCGGTCTGCCGACGGACCGCAAAGACGTCGCCACGTACTTCGAGGCGGAGGGCGGCGGCTGGGACCGCTACTTCGACGTCGGGCGGGAGTACCGGGCGGCGACCGGCAACGCCTGGTACGACCAGCCCCTGTACGTGTGGAACGCGATGGTGAACCAGCTGGACCAGGGTTACTACGACATCGACGGCCGGCTCATCGTGCGCGAAAACGCCGAGCTCCGGGCGCAGTGGGAGCGGCTGGCGCAGGCGCAGGCCGACGGGTTGTCCGCCGGTGAGGCGGCCTGGGACTGGGACGGCGGGAAGGCGTTCACCGACACGTCCTTCGCGACGTTCATGTGCCCGGGCTGGATGCTCGGCGTCGTCAAGGACCAGCTGCGCAACGCGGGAGGTGGTCCGGAGACCGGCTGGGACTTCGCCGACGTGTTCCCCGGTGGTGCCGCCAACTGGGGAGGGTCGTTCCTGGGCGTGCCGACGGCCTCCGGGCATCGCGACGAGGCGGCCGAGCTGGTGCTCTGGCTCACCAAGGCCGAGCAGCAGGAGAAGGCGTTCGAGGTGGCGGGGACCTTCCCCAGCACCGAGGAGATGGTGACCGTGTACCAGAAGTCGCAGAAGGGTGACCCGTTCTTCGGCGACGCGCCGACGGCGGCGATCTTGGCGCGCCGGACCGACGGCGTGCGCTCCCAGTACAAGGGTCCGCTCGACTCCCAGATCCAGGACGACGCGTTCGGCGCGGCGCTCACGGCCTTCGACCAGGGCGAGCTGACCGCGGACGAGGCGTGGAAGCGCGCGCTCGCCGACGTGGACGAGCTGGCGGCGGGCCAGGGATGAGCCCGCGGGCGGGAGCCACGAGCGGGCGGCGCGAGGGACATGAGGGAGGCACGAAAGGGTAACGATCTGACCTGACAGCCATCGGATCATGCGTGATGCCGTCCGATTGCCGCCGTCGGCCCCGCTTCGGAACTTGACGAGGCGTCGCGTCCTTCGGCACGATGGCGACCACACACGGTGGAAGCGCTCCCACGCACCTCGTGGACGGCGTCCCCCAGAGACGTGCCGCCTCGGTATGTCGCAAGAAAACGTCAGCAAGACAAAGGAGTCAACCGTGCACAGAAGCACACGATCACAGGGCCGTCTCGCGGCCACCGCCGGGATCTCGATCCTGGCGCTCAGCCTGTCCGCATGCGGGGGCGGCAGCAACGACCAGGGTGAGGGCGAGGGCAGCGGCGACGAGCCGATCACGCTCACGGTCGCGACCTTCAATGACTTCGGGTACACGGACGAGCTCCTGGCGCAGTACACCGAGGAGCACCCGAACGTCACGGTCGAGCAGACGGTTGCCGCACGGTCCGAGGATGCGCGCACCAACCTCACCACCAAGCTCGCCGCCGGCGGCGCGGGCCTGGCGGACGTCGAGGCGATCGAGATCGACTGGATGCCCGAGCTCTCCCAGTACCCGGACCTGTTCGAGGACCTGGCCGACCCGGAGGTCGAGGGCCGCTGGGTCGACTGGAAGGTCGAGCAGGGTACGGCGGACGGCAAGCTCATCGGTTACGGGACCGACATCGGCCCGGAGGCCATCTGCTACCGGCAGGACTTGTTCGAGGAGGCCGGTCTCCCGTCGGAGCCGGACGAGGTCGCCGAACTGCTCGGTGGCGAGGACGCGACATGGGACGACTACTTCGCGGCGGGTGAGGAGTTCGTCAAGGCCTCCGACGCCGCGTGGTACGACGTCGGCACGTCGATCTACCAGGGCATGGTGAACCAGGTCGAGGCCGCCTACGAGAACACGGACGGCACGCCGATCCCGCTCGCCGAGAACTCCCAGGTCAAGGACCTGTACGAGACCGTGACCGCGCAGAACGAGGCCGGGCTGTCCGCCGGCCTGGAGCAGTGGAGCGACGACTGGAACGCCGGTTTCCAGAAGGACGCCTTCGCCACCATGCTCTGCCCCGCGTGGATGACGGGCCCGATCGAGTCCAACTCGGGTGGCATCGACGGCTGGAACATCGCCGACGTCTTCCCCGGCGGCGGTGGCAACTGGGGCGGCTCGTTCCTCACCGTCCCGGCGTCGGGCGAGAACGTGGAGGCCGCGAAGGAGCTGGCGAAGTGGCTGACCGCTCCGGAGCAGCAGACCGCCGCGTTCGAGAACGCCGGTACGTTCCCCTCGCAGATCGAGGCCCAGGAGTCGGAGACCGTCCAGTCCTTCACGAACGAGTTCATGAACGGCGCCCCCGTGGGTGAGATCTTCACCAACCGCGCCGCGAACATCGAGGTGAACCCGTACAAGGGACCGAACTACTTCTCGATCCACACGACGGTGCAGGACGCGATCCTGCGCGTGGAGGTTGCGAAGTCGGACGAGCCGGACGCCTCGTGGGAGAAGGCGCTCTCGGCCTACGACGAGCTGGGCCTCTGACCTGAGGTCCCCGACGGGCTCGGCCGCCGGCCAGGCCGGTTGCCGAGCCCGTCGTGACACGTACCCGCCCGCCGGCCCACCGCCGCGCGCTGCTGATCAGGAAGACGACATGGCCGCACTCACCACCACGGAACCGGAGACGGGTTCCGCACCTCCAGCGGCGCGACCGCCGCGCAAGCTCGGGTTCTCGCAGACTCTGAGCCGTTGGGACGTCAAGGTCTCGCCGTACCTGTACATCTCGCCGTTCTTCATCCTGTTCGCGCTGACCGGGCTGTTCCCGCTCGCGTACACGGCCGTCGTGTCCGTCTACGAGTGGAACCTGCTGGGCGGGCAGGGTGACTTCGTCGGTCTCCAGAACTACGTCGACGTGCTCAACCAGCCCACGTTCTGGAAGTCGCTGGTCAACACGTTCTCGATCTTCCTGCTGTCGGCCGTCCCCCAGGTGATCATCGCGATCACCCTCGCGGCCCTGCTGGACCAGAACCTGCGCAACGCCACGTTCTGGCGGATGGGCGTGCTGGTGCCGTACGTCGTGGCCCCCATCGCCGTCTCCCTGATCTTCGGCCGCCTGTTCGCCGACCAGTTCGGCCTCATCAACGGGTTCCTCGGAGTGCTGGGCCTCGATCCCGTGGGATGGCACTCGGACCGGTTCGCCAGCCACATCGCGATCGCGACGATGGTGAACTACCGGTGGACCGGGTACAACACGCTGATCTTCCTGGCGGCGATGCAGGCGGTGCCGCGTGACCTGTACGAGGCCGCGACGATCGACGGCGCGGGGCGGGTGCGCCAGTTCTTCTCGGTCACGGTGCCGCAGATCCGCGCCACGATCATCTTCGTGGTGATCACCGCGAGCATCGGGGGCCTGCAGATCTTCGACGAGGTGAAGCTGTACGACGTGTACGGCCAGGGAGGCTCGGACCGGCAGTGGATGACCACGGTGCTCTTCCTGTACGAGGTCGCCTGGGGCAACCAGCGGGACCTGGGCCGCGCCGCGGCTGTCGCATGGATCCTCTTCCTCATCATCCTGGTGATCGGATTCATCAACTTCCGGTTCAGTACCAAGATCGCGTCGTCGGGTACGAAGGCTCCGAAGGTGAGCCGGGCCGTGACACGCCGCCTGCTCGCCGAGGCGAGGGCCGCCGGCGAGGAGAGTGCCGCCCGGCGCGGTGTCCAGCAGTCCACCACTACGACCGACCGGAGTGACTCATGAGTTCCGTCGCTGCCGCTGCGCAGGGCGCAGGAAAGGGTGCCGCGAAGGCCGCCGCTCGGAGGCGTGCGCGCCGGCAGAAGCGCCACGGTGAGTCCGCGGTGCGGCGTCCGGGGTGGATCACGTACACGGTGCTGGGGATCGCGCTCGTGATCTCGGCGTTCCCGCTGTACTACACCCTGTTGCTGGGATCCTCCGACCAGGTGACGATCTCGCAGGAGGTGCTCCCGCAACTTCTGCCGGACGCGAGCATCTTCGAGCGCTTCGCCGACGTCATGGGCAACAGCCAGGTCAACTTCTGGCTCGCGCTCGCCAACTCGGTCATCATCTCGGTCACGATCTCCGTGGCGACGGTCCTGACGTCGACACTCGCCGGGTTCTCGTTCGCGAAGCTGCGTTACCCGGGGCGCAACGCCCTGCTCGTCTTCGTCATCGCGACGATGGCCGTGCCGACTCAGCTCGGCGTGATCCCGATGTACATCCTGATGTCGGAGATCGGCTGGGTGGGCAAGATCCAGGCGGTCATCGTGCCGGCCCTGGTCAGCGCGTTCGGCGTGTTCTGGATGACCCAGTACCTCGACTCCGCGCTCCCGTTCGAGCTGATCGAGGCCGCACGGGTGGACGGCGCGTCGATGTTCCGCACCTTCTGGTCCATCGCGCTGCCGGCCGCGCGCCCCGCGGCGGCGATGCTCGGCCTGTTCATCTTCGTGATGCAGTGGACGATGTTCTTCTGGCCGTCGATCGTTCTCGGATCACAGAATCCGACGCTACCCATCGCGGTACAGAATCTGACGGCCGGGTATCACGACGACTACTCGCTCATCATGGCGGGTGTCTTCCTCGTGACGCTGCCGCTGCTGATCATCTTCGCGGTGATCGGCCGCCAGCTGGTCGCGGGCATCATGCAGGGCGCGGTCAAGGGATGATCGCCGGCCGGTGACCTGTGAGCGGGCGAGAGTCACCGTGTAGGGTGGCTCTCGCCCTGGCCCGCCTGGCGGAACTGGCAGACGCGCGCGGCTCAAACCCGCGTCTCTTCGGAGGTGAGGGTTCAAGTCCCTCGGCGGGCACCGAGATGTCCCAGGACATCGTCCACGGCCCGGTCCCGGATCTTCCGGGGCCGGGCCGTTGTCGCGCCCGCGACTTCGTCAACGCCACGTCCAAACCCGCCGGTCAAGGGCATGTATTAGCCCTGGTCAAAGCCATGGAATCGCTTCCATGACTCGGCTAGTCTTGCAGCTGCCACTGTCAATCAGTGAACTGTGGAGGGCTCATGTCAACGTCGATCGCAAGGCCGCACACAGCAGAGCCCGGCGCGGGCGCGCCGAGGTTCGATGAACGTCTGTTCCGAGAACTTCCCTTCCTGCTCGCCGCTCAGGATGCCGATCTGCGTCTCCGTGAGGAGGAGCTGACCGAGGCGCGCCGTGCCGTCGAGGTGCTGTCGAAGGTCCACAGACCCGATCCGCGCCGGCCGCAGTACGAGGTGCTCGAGGTCTCGGCGGGTATTGCGGCCGTCGGCCGGCGTTTCCGGGCGATCGCGGAGTCCGCGGAGCGCACCTGCCTGGTCGCGTTGCCCGCGGCGTTTCGCAGCGCGATCGGGCTCGACGTCATCGCCGAGGTGCAGGGCGAACTGGCCCGGCGCGGCGTCGTGACACGCCAGCTGCACGAGGAGGACGCGGAGCACGACGCGGGCTTCCGGCAGTTCGTGGCCTCGGCGGGCCCGTGCACCGGCGCCTTTCGGCTGCGGCCCCACGTTCGCGCGTTCGCCGTGATCGCGGACCGGTCCCGGTTCGTCCTGTCCACCGATCCGCTCGATCCGGAGGCCGGGGTGGTCGAGGCCGGGCACAGCGGACTGCTCGGGTCGATCGCCCACCTGCTGGAGGAGCAGTGGAGTACCGCGCGGGACTGGGACGAGCCGTCGAACCGGGAGGCGTCGCCGCTGACACGACAGGAGCGCGACCTCCTGGGCCTGCTGGCCGCCGGCAGGACGGACGAGCAGGTGGGCCACCGCCTCAAGGTCTCGCTCCGGACCGTCCGCAGGACGTACTCCCACCTGGCGCGGCGGATGGCCATCCGCAGCCGGTTCGAGGCAGGTGTGGTCGCGGCACGGAACGGCTGGGTCTGACGCGACGGGTACCGAGACCGTGGCGCCCCGGCACCCGTCGGAGGTCACCGGTCAGCGCCCCGCGGCGCCCTTGGCGATCTCGTTGTGGGGATACGGGATCCGGATCGCGCTGGCCTCGTCCAGGCGGCCGACCTCGTCCTGCGACAGGGCCCACTCCGTCACCGGCAGCAGCTCCGCCAGCTGGCCCGCGTCCCGGGCGCCGACGATCGGTGCGGTGAGGACCGGTCGAGAGAGCAGCCAGGCGAGGGCGACCTGCGGGACGGGACGGGACCGTTCGCCGGCGATCTCGTCGAGCGTGTCCAGGATGCGCCACGTGCGCTCCTGTGCCGCGTAGGCGCTCCACGACTCGCCCCACCCCAGCTTCTCCGCCGTCTCGACACGCGTCCCCGGCGCGGGCGCGCCGTCGGCGCGCCGCATGCGGCCGGTCAGCCAGCCGCCCCGCAACGGGCTCCACGCGATGACGCCCAGGCCCTCGTCGCGGCAGACGTCGAACAACTCGAGCTCCGCATCCCGGTCGAGCAGGTTGTACAGGGGCTGCAGCGACCGGAACGGCTCCCAGCCGTTGCCACGGCTGAGATCCACGGCCTTCTGCAGCTGCGAGGCAGTGACGTTGCTCGCGCCGATGTACCGGACCTTGCCGCTGCGGACGAGTCCGTCGAGGGTGGAGAGCGTCTCCTCCAGCGGCACCATCGGATCCCAGGCGTGGATCTGGTAGAGGTCGATGTAGTCGGTCTCGAGGCGACGCAGGCTCTCCTCGACGGCGGCGATGATGCGACGCCGCGACAGGCCCTGCGTGTTGGGGCCCTCGCTGCTGTTGTACCGCACCTTGGTGGCGACCACGACGTCGTCGCGCCGGCCCTTGAGCCAGCGGCCGAGGATCTCCTCCGAGGCGCCGCCGTTGTACACGTCGGCGGTGTCGACGAAGTTCCCGCCCGCGTCGGCGAACGTGTCGAGGACCCGCCTGCTCGTCTGCTCGTCCGCCTCACGTCCGAAGGTCATCGTGCCGAGCGCCAGCGGGCTCACCTCGAGGCCGGTGCGCCCCAGGAACCGGTACTTCATGGTCGTGCTCCTCTCATCCGTGATGCGATCGGTGCCGCGTGCCGACACCGACGGTCAGGTGCTGGACGCAGTGGTCCGAAAGACCTTGCGCCCGCTCGAGTCCGTACTCGTGGACCTCCAGCCCGTTCCGTGTGAGCGCCCAGTCGATGCGCCACAGCCGTGCTCCCCGGGCGTGCCATGACCGGGGGAAGACCATCGCTCGCGTCCGTGCGGCGTCCTCGCCGAGCGAGGTGACCCGCCGCGCGTCCGCCATCGCGGGACTCGTGTTGAAGTCCCCGGCGACGAGCAGTGGGTGGTCGATGCCGCCGACGTCGTCGGCCAGGGCGGCGAACTCCCGTTCCCGGTGGTCGGCCCGGGCGCGCACCTCCCGGTAGAACACGCGCCGCAACGGTGAGACGCGGCGGATCTGCACGGGGACGTGAACGTTGACGAAGGACACGCGATGCGTCCCGGCCGGGCCCGGGACGTCGACGTCGACCCGCAGGACGCGTTCCGCCGTCGTCGGGACGTGCCGTGCCGGCAGGCGGGAGATCGTCACCTGGCCGTGGTCCGCGACGACGTGGTGGCCGGGGAAGGCGGTGCGGAGCCGGGCCATGTCGTCGATCGCCGTCCAGGTGCCGTCGTGGTTGTCGTGGTGGTACTCCTGCAGCATGAGCACGTCCGCGTCGAGCGATCGGAGGAAGGCGTAGAAGGGTCCGGGGTCGCCCTGCTGGTACCAGTGCTCGGTGTTCCAGACGCACACCTTCAGCTCCCGCTCGGACGTCGTCACCGCCGGACCGCGACCGATGGCGCCCAGGTCGATCCCGCTCCGACGATATCCCGCCACCAGGCCGACCAGCGAGGCGACCACCGCGACCGGACGGTACGGGCCGCCGGCGACCAGGGCGGCCGGCAGCAGGAGTGACGGCAGGAGCACGAGGGCCGGGGGCGGCACGAGTGAGACGACGAGCCAGAACCACCAGCGGCCGTTGAGCACGAGATCGAGCAGGGCCACCACCGCGCACGCGGCGCACGCGGCGAGGATCGCCGCGGCGATCGGGTCAGCCATGCATGGTCCCGGAACGCCGCGCCTCCCGGTACGTGCCGGCCGCTCGGCCGGTGAGCGTGCCGAACAACGTCTCGTACCGGTCGAGGCACGCGCTCGCGCCGTACTGCTGCCGTGCCCGTTCCGCCCCGGCCGAGCGGGCCGCCGGGCCGAGCGCGGCGACCGCCGCCATGGCCTCGGCGAGTGCGGCCACGTCACCCGCCGGGAAGTGCCGGCCGAACCCGGTGGTGAGGACCGGCTGCCGCATGCCCGGCAGGTCGCTCGCGATCGAGGGAACCCCGAGCATCATCGCCTCGACCTGGGAGATCCCGAACGACTCCTCCGCGATCGAGGGGAGCACGAACGCGTCCAGGGAGCTGTACAGCTCGTCCACCTCGTGGTCCTCCAGGAAGCCCGTGAAGCGCACCCTGGTGTCGTCCGCGGCGAGCGCGCGCAGGTCCCGTGCGACGCCGCCGCCGGCGATGCGCGTGTCCTCGCCGGCGATGATCAGGCGCGCGTCCGGGTCGTCGATCGTCCGGAACGCCCTGATCGCCAGATCGAGCGCCTTCTCCGGGGCCAGCCGCCCCAGGAAGCCGTAGTGGGGCCCGGTCCCGTCGCGGAACGCGGGGGCGGTGCGACGGCGTATCCGGCAGGGCGGCGGGACGGCGGTGATCCCCGTCTCCGCCATCAGCGGCCAGTGGCGGGAGCCGCGTGCGTGGTCCTCGTTGTTGACGACGACGGCGTCGGCGTCGGACAGCGCGCGGCCCACCGAACGGTCCACGATCGCCGTCTGCACCCTCCCGGTCACGCTCGTGGGAAGCCACACGTCGTCGTGGTGCGTCGCGACGACGGCGGTTTCCGGCAGGCCGCGCGTGAGGAGCCCCGCCTCGAGCATCGGCAGATGCAGGTTGAGCACCGCCGAGCGGCGCGCGAGCCCGCGGGCGAGCGTCGTGAAGCCCGGGCTGATCACCCCCCTGCCGACGCGGGCCCGGACGGGTGCGCGATGGACGTCCACCCCGTTCACCCGCTCACGTGCGGGGGACGCGGCGTCGTGCCGCGTCGTGGCGACCGCCACGCGGGCTCCGCGCGAGGCCATGCCCTCCGCCACCGCCCGGGCCACCTCGGTGAGCCCGCTGACGTAGGGCGTGTAGTAGGTCAGGGCGACGGTGAGGTCGTAGTGGTCCGAATCGGGTCGCATGTGGCTCCTGTCACTCAGGGAAACCGGACGGTCGCCCTGATCGGGCGGTGGGTGGAGAACTCGGCGCCGGTTCCGGGCACCTCGTGGCGCAGCACCTCGACACCGTCGCCGGTGAGCATCCAGTCGAGGCGCCAGAGCGGGAAGGCCGCGGGGAACGTGCCGGGGTACACGGTGCCGCCCGCCCGGGCCGCGTCGTCCAGCCCGTCGTACCACCGCAGGTCCACCGACCCGGGCTGCACGTTGAGGTCGCCCGTGAGGACCACCGGGTACGGGTTCGCGGCCAGGTCGTCCTGGAGCAGCGTGAAGTGGGAGGTGCGGCGGGACGCCGAGTCGTGCAGTTCCTCGTAGAAGTCGCGCCCGAACGGTGAGCGGTTCACGTTCAGGAGGTCCGGCGCGTGGGTGTTGTAGAGGCTGACGGTCCGGCCGCCGATCCGCACGTCGGTGCGCAGCGCGCGGACGTCCCAGTAGTCGGGCCAGTCCGTACGGGGCGGGGGGAGGTCGTCCGGGCGCAGCGCCACCGAGTCCACCACGGGGTGTCTGCTCAGGGTGAGGAACTCGCCGGCCGCGACCGCCGTGTAGCCCGGGAGCTCACGCCGTACCCGGTCCAGGTCGTCGACCGGCCGCGGCCGGTCGTCCGGGGGCGTGGCGTGCTGGTGCTCCTGGAGCAGGTAGACGTCCGCGTCGAGGGACCGCAGGTACGCGAAGAACTCCTGCCGGTCGTGGCCCTGGTCCCAGGAGAACGTGTTCCAGCCGACGACGACGGCGGTGGGCGCGTCCGGTGCGGAGCCGTCGACGGGCGGTGCGCCGGCGGGCAGGACCACTCCGGTCTGCCCGAGCCCGACGAGGAGCGCGACGCCGGTCGCGGCGAGGACCCCGAGCCGGCGCGCCCCCGCGAGCAGCTCGACGGCCACGAGGAGCGCGGGCACGGCGAGGTGTGCGACCGGTGGCGCCAGCCCGAGACCGTTCCACAGCCACCACCGGCCGGCCAGCAGGGCTCCGGCCAGGGCGTACGCGCCCCACGCGAGTGCCAGGGCGAGCACGACGCGGGACACCACGCGCGCACGGCGGGACGGCGTGCGGGCGGTCCGCTCACCGCTCGTGGCGGGGGCGGGCAGCGTGGCGGGAGCGGTCATGGCCGGACCGCCGTCCCCGAGCGGTCGTAGAGGCGCCGGAACCGGGGCGAGACGATCCACTGCAGCAGGCCGATCCCGCCGGCGAGCGCGATCGCGCAGTTGACGAGGTGGTGGACCCCGGCGAAGAACAGGGTGAAACCGAGGCCCTTCCGGTCGAGCACGAAGGCGTACAGCCCGCGGTCGGCGAGGATGCTGCCGACAAGCAGCCCGAGCGCGACGACCGCCCACAGCGGGGACAGCACGATCAGCGGCACGCAGAGGACCGCGCCGAGCGCGGCCAGCGCGGCCCCCGCACGCGGTCCCGTCGCGAACCCTCCGGGCAGGCTCCCCTGGCGCAGGTACAGGGGCACGTGCAGGCGCGTGCGGTGGAACACCTTGCGGAAGATGGTCCGCAGGCTGTCGTCGTGGTCGTGCGCTCCGCGGACCGCGTTGGAGCTGTGCGACTCGTACCGGGCCGTCAGGCGGTCGGCGTAGTCGCCGTCCTCGGTGTGCCGCAGGGCCGTGTTGAACGGACCCACCTCGCGGAACACGTCGGCCCGGATCATCAGGATGGCCGTGTGGACGGTGCCGATCCGGCCCTCCTGTTCCGTGAACCAGTAGTGCTGGTGCAGGCACCGGTAGGTCTCGACCGGTCCGTCCGGGATCAGGGGTTCGGGCCCGTAGGTGCCGCACAGCGCACCGATCCGGCCGTTCTCCCGCATGAGCTCGACGGCACGGGCGACGGCGTCGGGCCGCATCGCGACGTCCGCGTCGATGAACATGATGAACTCTCCGCGCGCGTGTTCCGCGCCGGTGTTCCGGGCGGTGGCCGCACCACTGTTGACCCCCGTGCTCACCACGGTGACCCCCAGGGCCCGGGCCGTCTCCACGGAGTCGTCGGTGGAGCAGTCGTCGGCGAGCAGGATCTCCATGTTCTCGTAGGTCTGCGCGAGCAGTGCCTCCAGGCACAGACGCAGTGCCGGACCGGTGTTGTAGTTCGGCACGACGACCGAGACCAGACCTGAAATCCCCATTGTTGGTTCCTTACGGTGTGCTGCTGACAGTCGGACGCGAGCGGGCGGCGGGCGGGAACGGGCTAGGGCAGGACCGTGCCGACCACGAGGCAGACACCGGTCAGGATGCCGACCACGATCGTGACCCGGTCCGAGGCGATGTCCTTCGACGGGTCGCCGCCCTGCCGCTTGACGAGGACGAGCTGCAGGTACCGCACGACGAGGCCGGCGACGAGGACTGCCGACAGCAGCACGAACACGCCGGACGCACCGGCGGAGAAGATCTCGTTCACGTGGAGGGCGTACGTGAGCAGCGTCGTGACCGCCGCCAGCCCGATGAGCTGGTCCAGGAACGGCACGGAGTACCCGGCGAGGGCCGACCGGTGCCGGGCGTCGGCGAGTCCGATCTCGTGGCGGCGCTTTCCCGCGGCGAACATCATGCACGCCGCGAAGACGGAGGCGGCCAGGAGCACGGAGGGCTCGCCCTCGGCGGCGATCGACCCCTGGAGGTAGCGGAGCGCGAACCCGCCGGCGACGATGGCGATGTCCAGGACCGCGATGCGCTTCAGCCCGAAGCTGTATCCCACGTTGAGCAGGAGGTATGCCGCGACGGGCCAGGAATCGGTGATCGGTCTGAGCGCCATCAGCAGGCCGACGGCGGCGAGCAGCCCGGCAGCGAGGACGACGGCGGCCGGGACGGGAACCCTCCCGGAGGCGACCGGGCGTGAGCGCTTGAGGGGGTGCAGACGGTCGGCGTCCCGGTCGATGACGTCGTTGACCACGTAGACGGCCGACGAACCGGCGATGAACAGTGCCAGTGCCCAGGCGAGGTCCAGGGCGGCGGTGTCCCACGCCGTGACGCCGAGCATGCCGATCGGGACGACGAAGACGTTCTTGACCCACTGCTGAGGTCGTAGCAGGCGCCAGAGATCGGCCGCCTTCTCGCGTGCTGTCGTGGCTGCGGTGTCGGGGGTCCGAGGTCCACGGATTTCTGGGGTCAGTACATCCACGGTGCGATGCCTCTCGATCGACGGTCCTGCTAGAAGAGGAACTTGGCCAGCGCGAGGGCGCCCTGCCGCCACGCGTCCCGGCTGGTGACGCCGCCTCCGGTTGTGCTTCCCGGCGCCTGGGCCGCCCGCTGCTCCCGCCACCAGTCGAAGGTCGCCAGGATCGCGTCGCGGTTCGACTGGCGGGGCCGGAAGCCGAGCCGCGTGACGCTCTCGCTGATGTCGACGTAGCTGTCGCGCCGCAGCTTGTGGATCAGGCGCCCGTAGACGGGCGACGCGCCGGCCTTCCCGAGCGCGCTGAGGACGGCCACCGTGGGCTGCTGCGGCAGGCCCACGACCCGCTTGCCGTGGCCCGCGGCGTCGAGGACGGCCTGGAAGTCCTCGCGGATGGTGCCGAACTCCGCCGCGCCGATGTTGTAGGTGCCCGCCGCGACCTCGTCGTCGGCCCGCAGCGCCAGGACGATCGCCTCGACGAGGTCGTCGATGCCGAGCATCTGGGTGCGCACGTTCCCGTCGCCGAGGACGGGGAAGTTCCTGCCCTCGTCGGCCCACTCGAAGAGCATCGAGAAAAGACCCATCCGGCCGGGGCCGACGAAGGTCTTGGGTCGCAGCATCGTCACCCGCAGGCCGGCCTCCCGCGCCTCCTCGCAGAGCTCCTCGGCCTCGGCCTTGGCCGCGCTGTAGGTGTCGACGGGCTCACGCGGGTGGCTCACCGGCGTGGGGACCACCACGGGCAGCCCGTAGACCGCCGTCGAGGAGATGTGCACGAACCGGGGTGTGCCCGCCCGGCGGGCCGCGCCGAGCACGGCCCGGGTACCACCGACGGTGATCGTCCGGATCTCGTCGGCCGGGTAGCTCGGCAGCGCCGCGACGCAGTGCACGACGGCATCCGCGCCGTGCAGGTGGGCCAGCACCGCTTCCTCGTCCCGCACGTCCGCGACCACCTGCTCCACCCCGGCGGGCGCGTCGGGGTCGGGACGGCGGTCGAGGCCGGTCACCTCGGTGCCCTCCGCGGCGAGCCGCCTGACGAGCGCCGAGCCGAGCATGCCCGACGACCCCGTGACCACGACGTGCCGTCCGGTCAGTTCCATAGCGACCACACCTTGTCCTTGATCAGGGCCGCGAGGAGCTGGGGCATGCCGAGCGCCAGCGTCTCCTCGAACGCGGTGAGGAAGTAGGCCACCTCGCTCTCGCCGGCCACCAGCGGGGGAGCGGCGACGAGCGGGCTCTTCCCGTTGAGCGTGTAGTAGAGGTACACGCCGTGCTTCTGGTACATCGTGTTGATCACGGCGGCCGTGATCAGCTTGTGGGGAAGCAGGGGGTCGCGGCTGAGCCCTCCGGGGGCGTACCGCGCCGCCAGCTCGATCAGCCGGGGGCTGCCGGAGAGGAAGATCCCCTGGAGGGCGCCCGCTCCCTGCACGTCCGCGACGAGGTCGGGGAAACGGTCCTGGATCCGCCGCAGCCCGGTGACGAGCTGGTCGCCGATCGCGCGGGCACGGGCCGGGTAGTCGTCCTCGACCGCGACGCGGACGGCCTCGATCGCCGTCGCGGCCTCCTCCCCGAACCCGTAGTAGGTGGTGCTCGTCGACTGCAGCAGGGCGTCCAGGAGGTTGTCGTAGGCGGGCCGGAACACCGACTCCCGCGCGACGAACCCGGAGATGGACGACTTGCCGCCGCCGAACGCCTTGGAGGTCGTCATCACGTCGGGGACGAGACCCGGATACCTCATGAAGTGGAACAGCGAACCCGTCTTGCCCCAGCCGGAGTGGATCTCGTCGAAGATCAGGACGATGCCCTCGGCCGTGCACAGGTCGCGCACGCCCCGGAGGAACTCCTCGGAGCACTCCCGCATCGTCGTCGCGGAGAACGGCTCGACGAGCAGGGCGTAGACGTCGCTCGTCCCGTCGGCCCGGCGGTGGCGGGCGACGGTCTCGCGGACCGAGTCGAGGTCGCCGAACGCGAAGTGGTCGATCCCGGGGATCGTCGGGAAGGTGAAGGTGCTCTGGGCGCCGGTCAGGCCACCGCTGCCCAGGAGCTTGCCGTGGAACGCGATGTCCGCGCTGAGAACGGTCCCGCGCTCGCCGTCGTGGTACTTGTACGCGAGCTTGACCGCCCCCTCGACGGCCTCGGCGCCGGAGTTGGGGAAGAACGACATGGTGAGGTCCTCCGGCAGGAGGGCGGCCAAGTTGTGGCCCAGAGCCGCGATATAGGGGGAGAAGTATGTCTTGTGCACCTCCATCCGCGAACGCTCCTGGAACCTGCGGCGCGCCGCGATGATCCGGGGATGGTTGTGCCCGTGGTTGAGCACGCCGACGCCGCCGGTGAAGTCGAGGATCCGCCGGCCGTCGCGGGTGTGGATCCAGCAGCCCTCCGCGTGGTCGACGAGCTCGCGCCCGAAACCGAGGGAGGTCATGAGCTTGACCTGGCTCCGGTTCACGTACCGGCGGTAGAGGTCGTGCACCTCGCCGACCGAGAGCTGCTCCGCGTCCTCCACGCTCAGCAGACCGGTCGTGATCTGTGTGGCTGTCACCGTCCGTCCTTTCGTTGCGGTCATCGTTCGCCGGCGCCGGCTCTCGCGAGCGAGCGTGGTGCGTCGGGTGCGTCGCGGCGCCTGCGCACGAGGTCGACCAGCAACCAGGAGCCGCACAACAGCACCTCGCCGACCAGGCAGAGCAGCCGGCTCATGAGCACGATCGCGATCGCGCCGTCGAGCGGCAGGATCGCCGCGAGGACCGCGGTGAGCGCCACCTCCCGGACGCCGATGCCGTCCGGGAAGACGACGGCGAGGGTGCCGGCCACCGTCGCCGCGGCGAATCCGCCGATCCCCGCGACGACGGCGGCCCCGGTGCCGGCCCCGGCAGCGAGAGAGAGCAGGCCGACGTGTGCGCCGGACAGCACCCAGCCACCCGTGGCCAGCAGCAACGAGGTGCGGACCTCGGCGGGCGTGGCCTCGACCACCTCGGCCCGGCCGGCCGCCGTCACGGCCCGTCGCACGGCGCGGGTGAGCGACCGGGGCCAGGCCACCACGACGACGGCGCCGACGGTCCCGGCAACGACGAGGGCCGTGGCGAGGAACGAGGTCTCGAACGCGAGCGGCACGGTGGCGACGCCGAGCAGTGCTCCGGCGAGCAGGCCGGTGGCCATGCTGAGGAAGAACGCCGAGACGATCCTGCGGGCGTCGAGGCCGGCGGCGCGCCCGACCTCGATCTGGGCGAGGATGCCCCACACCCTGCCGGGGACGAACTTGCTGAGGAACCCCACGTAGAAGATCCGCGTGGTGGACCGGGGATCGATCGACGGGCCGTCGACGAAGACCCGCCAGGCGCGCATGGACAGGTAGACGCCCACGACGTTGGCCGCGAGACCGCCCGCCAGCGGCCAGGCGATCGCCGCCGAGTCGAACATGCGCAGCACCGTGAGACCACCCTCGTCGAGCGAGGAACGGAGCGCGAGCAGGACCGATGCCGCCACCACACCACCGGCGACCAGCCAGAGGGTCCGGCGGACCGGTGGACGGCCGGCCAGTCTTCCCAGCGCGGCGATCGCGCGTCCCAGGGTGCGCCGGGAGGCGTTCACGGCGTTGCCCGGACGCTGTCGCGCCGGGGTCCGGGGCCGAAGGAGGGATCGATCACCCAGCGCACGGCGCCGGACATCGCGCCCGTGATCAGCGTGACCTGGACGAGGTAGTGGATCGCCGTGAACGCGGGCACGAAGCGCGGCCCGTGGCGACGCAGGGCGGCGCCGTAGAGGCCGGGATCGGCCGCGATGCTCGCGGCGACCAGGAGGAGCGCCGCGACCGCGCACCAGGGGCTCAGTACCGTGCCGAGCGCGAGGACCGCGGCCAGCCACGCCGCGCCCGCGCCCAGAGGGCTGTTCGCCTTGAGGCCGCGGCCCTTGTTGTGCTTCTCGATCGCAGCGACCGGAACCAGGAGCTGCGCCCGGCGGAACTGTTCGGCGAGGAGCGGGCCGAGCCGGTCCACCTCGTCGTGCCTGCCGCTGATCGCACCGGTGAGCAGGATGTCGTGGCGGGGGGCGAGCCGTTCGCTGTACTCGACGTCCTCCGAGTCGCGGAGGTTCTCGTCGAACGGCCCGATCTCGTCGAAGACGGCGCGCGGCATCGCGGCCATCATGAAGATCGCGGTGTGCACGCGGCCGACGGCGCGTGCCTGCCAGTGATGTGCGTGAAGCACCCGGTACCGCTCGACGATCCCGTCGTCGACGAGCGGCTCCGGTGCGACGACGCCGTAGACGCAGCCCAGCGACGGGTCGGCCCGCAGTTCCCGCACCGCCTGCTCGATGGCGTCCGGTGCGAGGGCGACGTCGGAGTCCACGAAGAAGACGACGTCGCCGGTGGACTCCGCCACTCCGCGGTTCCGTGCCGCCGAGACGCCCCCGTTCCGGTCCAGCGCGACGACGCGGCAGGGGTAGCGCGCCGCGACCTCGCGTGAGCCGTCGGTGCTCGCGTCGTCGACGACGATCACCTCGTGGGGGGCGTGGGTCTGGGCCAGGACGGACTCCAGGCACAGCGGGAGCGTGCCGGCGTAGTTGTAGTTCGGGATGACGACGGAGACACGTGGTGCGGGCCGAGCGTTTGCCATCGGTTCCTCAGTGGTCTGTGACGGTTCGGCACGAGCATGGGGCGGTGCGGCGGGTTCTCACAGGGCCCCGGGATGGCATCTGGCGGACAGCACGTGGCGGACGGATCGGCTCCCGCGGAACGGACTCACCTGGCAGCGGGTGCCTGGCAGCAAGTGCCCGTGTCGGGTGGTCAGGGCGGTGTCCGCGATGTGGACCATGCCGGAGTGACGAAGAACAAGTCGCGCAGACGCAGGTCGGCAAGCTGCGCATGGTGACCGGACAAGTAGGATGTGACCCGTGAGCGACGAGACCAACCCCACGACCGAGGCGACCGAGGGCGACACCGGCACGGTCGAGCTGGACCTTCCTCCGATGACCCAGGAGGCGAAGGCCGAGGAGGCCGCACCCACCCGCGCCGCGCGGCGTGCCGTCGTCGCCGAGGACGAGGCGCTGATCCGCATGGACGTGGTGGAGACGCTGCGTGAGGCGGGCTTCGACGTCGTCGGCGAGGCCGGGGACGGTGAGACGGCGGTGAACCTGGCGCTCGAGCTCAAGCCCGACGTCGTCGTGATGGACGTCAAGATGCCCGAGCTGGACGGCATCTCGGCGGCCGAGAAGATCGGCAAGGCGCACGCCGCTCCCGTGGTCCTGCTGACGGCGTTCTCGCAGACCGAGCTCGTCGAGCGGGCGCGTGACGCCGGGGCGATGGCCTACGTCGTCAAGCCGTTCACGCCGGCCGACCTGCTCCCGTCCGTGGAGATCGCCATCTCGCGCTACCAGCAGCTCGGGGCCCTGGAGGCCGAGGTCACCGACCTCAAGGAGCGGTTCGAGACCCGCAAGCGGGTCGACCGCGCGAAGGGCCTGCTCATGACGAAGATGGGTCTGACGGAGCCGGAGTCGTTCCGCTGGATCCAGAAGACGTCGATGGACCGCCGGCTGACGATGCGTGAGGTTGCCGACGCCGTGATCGACCAGGTGGGCAACGCCTGAGCGGTCCGGCAGTGCCGGACCCACCGCGGGCGGCCGTGCGGGGGCGTGGCCTCGAGACTTGGACGCAGGGGCCCCTGGGGCCTATTCTCGTGCGCTGAGTCGGACACTCGTCCAAGAGAGGTTCGGTACCCGCGGAAGACCCGGAATCGCGGGGCGTGCAAGCTGCGGAGGTGGCGTCAGTGCGAGAGCGAGTGGCAGTCGAGGTCAGGTCGGCGGCTCCCGCCGATCTGGAGGCGGTCGCGGAGCTCGCGGTCCGCGGGCGTGACGAGGCGCCCGCCGGTGCCCAGGTGACCGCGGGGGACCAGGACCGCCTCCGGGAACAGCTCAGCGTGCTGCTGGCCGTCGACGGGCACGTACTCGTCGCGGAACGCGCCGGGCGGATCGTGGGCGTCGTGCTGGGCAGGGTCGTCGGCCCCCACCTGTTCATGCTCCGGCCCGCGCTGTACCTGGACACCGTGTTCGTGGCGCCCGACGCCCGGCGGCGCGGCGTCGGGCACGCGCTCCTGCGTGCCGCGGCCGTTCTCGCGATCGAGAACGACTGCGACGAGGTCTACGCCGCGCCCGTGGCCGGCACCCGCGGCGTGCAGCGCTTCCTGGCACGCCTGGGCTTCGGGCCGGCGTGCGGGCACCGGGTCGCTCCGACCCAGACCCTCCTGCGCCGTCTCGCGCAGGACAGCCCGTTCGCGACGGAGGCCGACCAGCGCCGGCGCCGCCCCGTCCGGGCCGGTCTCGAAGACCTCATCGCCAGGCGCCGCCGCGCCCGCTCCGCGGAGTCGGGCCCGCTGGACCTCCGTGCCGTCCCGGCGGCCGTGGAACGCCCGGAGCGCGTGCCCGGCTGACCGTCGCCCCGGCGGGTGGGCACGGACGGGCGCCCGGTGTCAGCCGCCGATGATCATGCACGTGAGGCGCGCCGTGCAGACACGCCTGCCGTCCTCGTCCGTGATGACCACCTCGTAGGCCGCCGTGCTGCGGCCCCGGTGGATCGCCGTGGCGACCCCGGTGACCGTGCCCGAGCGGACGCCGCGATGGTGCGTCGCGTTGAGGTCGAGGCCCACCGCCTGACGGCCCTCGCCGGCATGCACCTGGGCCGCCACCGACGCCAGCGTCTCGGCGAGGACCGCCGACGAGCCGCCGTGCAGCAGGCCCGCCGGCTGCGTGTTGCCCTCCACCGGCATCCGCCCCGCCGTCCGCTCCGCGGAGATCTCCGTGAACTCGATGCCGAGCTTGTCGATCACCGTCACCTCGGGGGCGTCGGGGTACATCGCGCGCATGTCCAGCGCGCCGCGGGGGGTGCTCACAGGACCGCCGGGCCGAGCGTCCGTGCTGCTCGTGCCATCTCCTTGGACTTCGTTGCGGGCGTGTGCCTCGTTCCTCGGCCCGTGCCCTCCACTGCGCCCCGCGTCGATGTC
>NZ_JAFMPK010000047.1:396698-485244 GCF_017349295.1 Myceligenerans salitolerans | reverse complement strand
CCATCTCCTTGGACTTCGTTGCGGGCGTGTGCCTCGTTCCTCGGCCCGTGCCCTCCACTGCGCCCCGCGTCGATGTCAGTCATGCGGGATAGGTTGTCATCCGTGACGACCGAAGCGCGAACCGACCTTCCCACCGGCGACCCCGCCGGGACCCGCCCCCGGCTGCTGCTCGTGGACGGCCACTCCATGGCCTACCGGGCGTTCTTCGCCCTGCCCGACACGCTGGCCACCACCTCCGGTCAGGTCACCAACGCGGTGTTCGGCTTCACCTCGATGCTCACCAACCTCCTGCGCGACGAACGGCCCACGCACGCCGCCGTCGCGTTCGACGCCGGCCGCGTCACCTTCCGCACCGAGAAGTACCCGGAGTACAAGGCGGGCCGCGCCGCGACACCCGACGAGTTCCGTTCCCAGGTCCCGCTCATCCACGAGGTGCTCGACGCCCTGCGCCTCCGCTACCTGTCGACGGAGGGCATCGAGGCCGACGACATCCTCGCCACCCTCGCGGGCCGGGCGTCCGCCGCGGGCATGGAGGTGCTCATCTGTTCCGGCGATCGCGACGCCCTCCAGCTCGTGGACGACGACGTCACCGTCCTCTACCCGGTCAAGGGCGTCTCCGAGCTGGCTCGCATGACACCGGCCGCCGTCGAGACGAAGTACGGGGTGCCGCCGCGGCAGTACCCGGATCTCGCGGCGCTCGTCGGCGAGAAGAGCGACAACCTCCCGGGCATCCCCGGGGTGGGGCCCAAGACCGCCGCCAAGTGGGTCACCATGTTCGGCGGGCTCGACGAACTGCTCGCCCGCGCCGGCGAGGTCAAGGGCAAGGCGGGGGAGAAGCTCCGCGACCACCTCGAGCAGGTGCGGACCAACCGGGAGCTCAACGCGCTCCTGACCGACGTCACTCTCGAGCTCGGCCTCGACGACCTCGTCCTGACGGGCTTCGACCGCGAGGCCGTCCACCGCGTCTCCGACGCCCTCCAGTTCGGCCAGATGCGTGACCGGCTCCTCGCCGTCGACCCGGCCGGAGAGCCGGAGGGCGAGCAGCCCACCGGCACCGTCGAGATCGAGGTCGACGACGTCGCACCCGGTGGACTCGCGGCCTGGCTCGCCGCGCGCACCGGCCGTCTCGGCCTCGACATCTCCGGCACGACCACGCCCGTGGGTGGCGACACGTGGAAGATCGCCGTGGCCGCCCCGGACGGCCACGCCGTCGTGTACGACACCGCCGACCTCGCGCCCGACGACGACAAGGCGCTCACGGTCTGGCTCGTCGACGGCGACGCGCCGAAGGTGGTGCACGGGGCGAAGGCCGCGTCGCACGCGCTCGCGGGGAGGGGCTGGGACCTGCGCGGCGTGGACTTCGACACCGAGCTCGCTGCCTACCTGTGCCATCCGGACCAGCGCGGCTACGACCTCGGCGACCTCGCCGAGCGCCATCTGGGCCGGCGGCTCGGCGAGGCGGCCCCGGCCGCCCAGGGCGCCCTCGACCTGGACCTGGACGGCGGCACCACGGGGCAGCTGGAGGCGTCGCGCGCCGCCACCGTCGGTGACCTGGCCGGCGTGCTCGCCGGGGAGCTCGCCGATCGCGGGGCGGTCCACCTGCTCGCCGACGTCGAGCTACCGCTGTCGCGCGTCCTGGCCTCCATGGAGCGCGCGGGGATCGCTGCCGACGTGGAGTACCTCACGGGTCTGGAGAAGCATTTCGCGGCGGGAGTGGCCGACGCGGCCGCGGCCGCGTTCGACGTGATCGGGCGGGAGGTGAACCTCGGCAGTCCCAAGCAGCTGCAGGAGGTGCTCTTCGACCAGCTGGCGATGCCCAAGACGAAGAAGATCAAGACCGGCTACACGACGGACGCGGCGGCGCTCCAGGACCTGTTCGCCCGGACGCAGCACCCCTTCCTCGAGCATCTCCTCGTCCACCGCGACGTCACGCGCCTGCGGACCACGGTGGAAGGGCTCCTGCGCACCGTCGCGCCGGACGGGCGGATCCACACGACGTTCCAGCAGACCATCGCCGCGACGGGCCGGCTCAGCTCGGTCGATCCGAACCTGCAGAACATTCCTGTCCGGACGGAGGCGGGCCGGCGCATCCGGCGTGCGTTCGTCGTGGGCCCGGGCTACGAGACGCTCCTGACCGCGGACTACAGCCAGATCGAGATGCGCATCATGGCGCACCTTTCCGGCGACGAGGGTCTCATCAGCGCCTTCCGCTCCGGAGAGGACCTGCACCGCTACGTCGGGTCGAGAGTCTTCCAGGTGGCGCCGGAGGACGTCACACCCGAGATGCGTGCCAAGGTCAAGGCCATGAGCTACGGCCTGGCGTACGGGCTGAGCGCGTTCGGGCTGTCGCAGCAGCTGGGCATCTCCACCGGCGAGGCGCAAGGTCTCATGGACGACTACTTCGAACGGTTCGGCGGTGTACGGGACTACCTCACCGGTGTCGTCGAGGAGGCGCGTGCCACCGGATGGACCGCGACGGTACTGGGACGGCGGCGGTACCTCCCGGACCTCACGAGCGACAACCGGCAGCGTCGTCAGATGGCGGAGCGGATGGCGCTCAACGCCCCGATCCAGGGGTCGGCCGCGGACATCATCAAGCTCGCCATGCTGGGTGTGCGACGCGAGATGGACGCCCAGGGACTCGCGTCCCGCGTCCTGCTCCAGGTGCACGACGAACTCGTGGTGGAGGTCGCCCCGGGGGAGCGCGCGGCGATGGAGAGCCTGCTGCGGGCCCAGATGGGCGCGGCCTTCGAGCTCGACGTGCCGCTCGAGGTCTCGGTGGGAGCGGGGCAGAGCTGGCACGACGCCGCCCACTGACCCGGGCGACGAGGCGGTCCGACCCGGGTGACGAGGCGGTGGGCGCAGCTCGCGGGTCCGCGGGAGCCGCGCCTCAGTCCTTGTGCGTGACGAAGACGGCCGTGCCCGGCAGACGGCGACCCCGTTCCGGGCCCCAGCCGCCCCAGACCCCGGTGTTCCAGTCGGGCCACTCCGGTTCGACGAGGTCCGCGAGCCGCAGGCCCGCGCCCGCGATCTCCCGGACGTGGTCCCCGACGGTGCGGTGGTACTCGGCGTAGGCGACGCGGCCCGTGTCGTCGGTCTCGACGTACGGGCGCCGGTCGAAGTAGGAACGCGTCGCGGTCAGCCCGGCCGCGGTCGGGTCGTCCGGGAACGCCCAGCGCAGCGGATGCGTCACGGAGAACACCCAGCGGCCGCCCGCGCGCAGGACGCGGGCGGCCTCGGCGTGCACGCGGGCGGCGTCCGGCACGAACGGGATCGCGCCGAACGAGGTGAACACGACGTCGAAGCTGGCGGCGGCGAAAGGAAGCGCACGGGCGTCGGCCTGGACCAGGGGGACGCCCGCCCCGGCGGGCGCACGATCCCGCCCCTCGCGGAGCATCGCCCCCGAGACGTCCGTGGCCACGACGTGCGCGCCCTGCTCGGCGAGCCAGCGGGAGCACTGCGCGGCGCCCGCCCCGATCTCGAGCACGTCGCGGCCGGCGACGTCGCCGAGCAGCCGGGCCTCGGACTCGGTGAGGCCCTCCGGTCCCCAGCGCAGCTCACCCGCGAGGAAGCCGCCGTGGTCGTCGAGGTACTCGTCGGCGTTGTCGTCCCACCAGCCGCGTGCGGCGGCGCCGCCCTCACGGTCGGGCACCTCGCGGTATCCGTAGTCGCGCACGGAGGACATCCTCTCGCGGCAGCCGCTCGCCCGCGCCGTGCGCCCGTACCCGCGGCTACGTCCTGCCCGCGCCGTGCGCCGCGCCCGCGGCTACGTCCTGCCCGCGCCGTGCGCCGCGCCCGCAGCTACGTCCTGGCGGCCTCGGCCCGGCGGCCACGGCCAGGCGCGGAGGATCCCATAGCACGCGGTGGCCGATCACGAATCGATCACGATATGGACAACCGGCACACAGCGAAACACTGGCGCAACCCGGGTGAACCTAGAGTCAGGCGCACACCACGCAGCGGCGTGCGTAACCTGCGCGCCGCGTCCGAGGAAGGAGACGCCATGCGTCTGGGTTCACTGCGCCGGCTGGGGGCGCCTGTCGCGCTCGTGGCCGCCGGCGCCGTCGCGCTGTCCGGTTGTGTCGCGAGCGAGCGCGGCGAGGAGGGTTCCGGCGGTGACGGCGGGAAGGACACGTTCGTGTTCGCCGCCTCGGCCGAGCCGTCCACGCTCGACCCCGCGTTCGCCACCGACGGCGAGTCGTTCCGGGTCGCCCGGCAGATCTTCGAGGGGCTGGTCGGCGTCGAGCCCGGCACCGCGGAGCCCGCCCCGCTGCTCGCCGAGGACTGGGACATCAGCGACGACGGCCTGGAGTACACGTTCCACCTGGTGGAAGGCGTGACGTTCCACGACGGCACCGACTTCGACGCCGAGGCCGTGTGCGCGAACTTCGACCGCTGGCGCGACTGGACCGGTCTCGCGGCGCACGAGAACCTCTCGTACTACTACAAGGCCGTCTTCGGCGGTACGGGCGAGGACAGCAAGTACGACTCCTGCGAGGCCACGGACGCCGCCACCGCGGTCGTCACGCTGAACGCGCCGGTGCCGGAGCTCATCGCCGCACTGTCGCTGCCGTCGCTGTCGATGCAGTCGCCCACCGCGCTCGAGGAGTACGGCGCCGACGACGTGCAGGGCACGGAGGACGCACCGCAGCTCACCGAGTACGGCCAGGCGCACCCGACGGGCACCGGCCCGTACAAGTTCGTCGAGTGGGCCTCCGGCGAGAGCGTCACGCTCGAGGCCAACGAGGACTACCGTGACGAGATCCTGGACGTGAAGCGGATCATCTTCACGACCATCGCGGACGGCACCGCGCGCCGGCAGGCGCTCGAGGCGGGCGACATCGACGGGTACGACCTGGTCGCCCCGGCCGACGTGGCCGCCCTCGAGGAGGCGGGCTTCACGCTGCACAACCGCCCCGCCTTCAACATCCTGTACCTGGGCATGAACCAGGCCGCCGAGCCGCTGGACGACCCGCTCGTGCGTCAGGCGATCACCCATGCGATCGACAAGGAGGGGCTGGCGCAGTCGACGCTCCCGGAGGGCACCGAGATCGCCACGCAGTTCATCCCGTCCACGGTGATGGGCTACTCGGAGGACGTCGCCACCTACGACTACGACCCCGAGCTGGCGATGGACCTCCTCGAGCAGGCCGGCGCCGAGGACCTCGAGATCGAGTTCAACTACCCGACCGAGGTCTCGCGTCCGTACATGCCGGACCCCGCCGCGATCTTCGAGGCGATCTCCGCGGACCTCGAGGAGGTCGGGATCACGGTCACGGCCACGCCGGAGCCGTGGAGCCCCACGTACATCGACACCATCCAGGGCGGCGAGAACCACGGTCTGCACCTGCTCGGCTGGACCGGTGACTACAACGACACCTACAACTTCATCGGCACGTTCTTCGGCTCGAAGTCGCTGGAGTGGGGCTTCGACGACGCCGAGGTGTTCGAGGCGATCGACGACGCCCGCAACGCGCCGCTCGAGGAGCAGGAAGCCGCCTACCAGCACGCCAACGAGGTCCTGATGGACTTCCTGCCGGGCGTGCCGATCGCGAGCCCGGTGCCGACGCTGGTCGTCGCGTCGGACGTGGTGGACTACCCGATCTCGCCGGTGCAGGACGAGGTGTACCACACGATCACGTTCGAGTGAGCGTGACCTCGCGCGGCTGTCACAGGCCGTAACATCGATGCCCGTGCCCGCGGCCGAGCGCCGTCGGGCACGGGCATCCATCTGCCGTGGAAAGAACGAAGGACCACCACTGAGGGTGACGAAGGGCGAGGGGACGTCGCGGGCCGAGGAACGAGGCACGTGGCCGCAGCGGAGCCCGGGGAACCGTCACGATAGGGATTGCACATGCTCAGACTCGTCGGGCAGCGGCTGCTGCTCCTGATACCGCTCCTCCTGGGGCTCTCGGTACTGCTGTTCGCATGGGTGCGGGCGCTGCCGGGCGGGCCGGTCACGGCCATGCTGGGAGAGCGCTACACCCCCGAGGCGGCCGCAGCGATCGAGGCCGAGATGGGGCTCGACCAGCCCCTGATCGTCCAGTACGGGAAGTACCTCCTGCGCCTGTTGCAGGGCGACCTCGGGACGTCGCTGCGCAGCGGCCGTCCCGTGCTGGAGGAGTTCGTCAACCGGTTCCCGGCGACGATCGAGCTGACCGTCGTCGCACTGATCTTCGCGATCGGGATCGGCATCCCGCTCGGGTACCTCGCGGCGCGCCGGGCGGGCACCGTCGTCGACCACACCGCCGTCGTCGTGTCGCTCGTCGGCGTGACCGTGCCGGTGTTCTTCCTCGCCTTCATCCTGAAGTACTTCTTCGCCGTGGAGCTGGGCTGGTTCCCGACGAGCGGCCGGATGAGCCCCACCATGGAGGCGACGCATCCGACGAACTTCTACGTCCTGGACGGGATCCTGACCGCCGAGTGGGACGCGGCGTGGGACGCGCTGGTGCATCTGATCCTCCCGGGTATCGCGCTGGGCACCATCCCGCTGGCGATCATCGCCCGCATGACCCGCGCCGCCGTGTCCGAGGTGCAGAACGCGGACTACGTCCGCACGGCCCGTGCCAAGGGCATCAGGCCCGCACGGCTGCGGACCGAGCACATCCTGCGCAACGCCATGCTGCCCGTCCTGACCACCATCGGGCTCCAGGTCGGCCTGCTGCTGTCGGGCGCGGTGCTCACGGAGACGGTCTTCGCGTTCAGCGGCATCGGCAGCTTCCTGGCCGAGGCGGTGTTCAACGCCGACTATCCGGTGCTGCAGGGCTTCGTCCTGCTCATCGCGGTGACCTACGCCCTGGTGAACCTGCTCGTCGACGTGTCGTACGGGCTGATCGACCCGCGTCTGAGGAGGCAGCAGTGAGCACAGGCGAGCTTCCCCCCACCTCGGGGGCAGGGGGCGCGGCGAGCGCGCCCCTCCACGAGCCGGCCTCGATCCACGGGGACGACGGCGGTGCCGCCGGTGCGGACCACTCCGGCGAGGGCGTGTGGCGGCGCGCCTGGCGCACGCTGCGCCGGAACCCGGTGGCGATCGCCGGGTTCGTGATCGTCGCGGCCTTCGTGATCGTCGCGGTCCTCGCGCCGCTGATCGCTCCGTACGGGCCGCACGAACTGCCGGGCCGGACGGACGTGCGGCCCACGTACATCCCGGGCCCGTCGGCCGAGTACTGGCTCGGGGTGGACCGGTACGGCGGTGACGTCTTCTCCAAGCTGATCTGGGGTGCACGCGCGTCGTTGCTGGTCGGTGTGGTCTCGACGCTGTTCGGCCTCACCGGCGGCATGCTGATCGGTCTGCTCGCGGGCTGGTTCGGACGCTGGGTCGACTTCGCCGCCATGCGTCTGGTCGACCTCATGCTGTCCGTGCCGTCGCTGCTGCTGGCCGTCTCGATCGCCGCGGTCGCCGGCCAGTCCCAGATGGCGGTGATCGTCGCGATCGGCGTGGTGCAGGTGCCGATCTTCGCCCGGCTGCTGCGCGGGTCGATGCTCGCGCAGCGGGGACAGGACTACGTCCTGGCGGCCTCCGCGCTGGGGCTGACGCGACGCTCGGTGACGATGAGCCACGTGCTGCCGAACTCGGTGGGGCCGGTCATCGTCCAGGCCACGCTGACCCTCGCGACAGCCGTCATCGAGGCCGCGGCGCTGTCGTTCCTCGGCCTGGGCGGTGGCGAGCCGTCGACGGCGGAATGGGGACGCATGCTGACGGCGGCGCAGCAGGAGCTCGCGGTCGCGCCGCGTCTGGCGATCCTGCCCGGCCTCTGCATCGCGATCACCGCCCTCGGCTTCACCCTCGTGGGCGAGAGCCTGCGCGAGGCCCTCGACCCGCGGAACAGGACCCGGCGATGAGCGACGAGAAGAACACGATGAACGAACAGAGGCCCGCGGCGGGCTCCGGCGCGGCCGAGGCCGGCGCGCCCGAGACCGGCGTGGCCAAGACCGGCGCGGACGACGTCGTGCTGCGGATCGAGGACCTGGCCGTCGACTTCCGGACGGAGGGCGGCGCCGCACGTGCGGTCCGTGACGCGAACCTGGTGGTGCGCCGCGGCGAGACGGTGGCCATCGTCGGCGAGTCCGGGTCGGGCAAGACGACGCTCGCGATGGCCGTTCTGGGGCTGCTCGCGAGCAACGGCTCGGTGGCCGAGGGGCACATCTGGTTCCAGGGCGAGGACCTGGGCGAGGCGGGGCCGCAGCACCTGGCTCGGCTGCGGGGCACCGAGCTGGGCCTCGTGCCGCAGGACCCGATGACCAACCTGGACCCGGTGATGCGGATCGGGCGGCAGATCGACGAGGGCCTGATCGACAACGGTCTGCGCACCCGCCGGGACGCACGGGCCCGGACGGTGGAGCTGCTCGACGAGGTCGGCCTGCCCGACGCCGGCCGCCGTGCGTCGCAGTACCCGCACGAGTTCTCCGGTGGTATGCGGCAGCGCGCGCTCATCGCGATGGGGCTGTCGGGACGCCCGGCGCTGCTGGTCGCGGACGAGCCGACGTCGGCCCTCGACGTCACGGTGCAGCGGGGCATCCTCGACCAGCTGTCCGACCTGACCCACGAGCTGGGCACCGCCGTGCTGCTGATCACCCACGACCTGGGTCTCGCGGCCGAGCGGGCCGACAAGGTCGTGGTGATGTACCGCGGCGAGATCGTGGAGCAGGGCCCGGCACGGGACGTGCTGAGGAACCCGCGGCACGAGTACACGCGCCGGCTCATGGCGTCGGCGCCCTCGCTGGCGTCGCGGCGGATCGAGATCGCGCGGAAGCGCGGCCTGGACGACGTGCTCGACCGGACGCTGCTGGCGCACGAGGACGGTGCGGCGGATCGCGGGGCCGCGCCGCTCGTCAGCGTGCGGGACGTGTCCAAGGTGTTCCGGATCCGTGGGCAGGGCCTGCTGGGGCGCGGCAAGGACTTCACGGCCGTCGACGGCGTGAGTCTCGACATCCCGCGCGGGTCGACCGTCGCGGTGGTGGGGGAGTCCGGCTCCGGCAAGTCCACTCTCGCCCGGATGATCCTCGACATCGAGACGCCGACCACGGGCACGATCCACTTCGACGGCCGGCCGGCCGGCGGGTCCACCCAGGCCGAGCGGATCGCGTACCGCCGCCGTGTCCAGCCGGTGTTCCAGGACCCGTACTCGTCGCTCGACCCGATGTACTCCGTGTTCCGGGCGATCGAGGAGCCTCTTCGCGCGCACCGGTTCGGCGACCCGGAGGCCCGCCGGGCGCGGGTCGAGGAACTCGCCGAGCAGGTGGCGCTCGGCAAGGGGCTGCTGCGCCGGTTCCCGTCGGAGCTGTCGGGTGGCCAGCGCCAGCGCGTGGCGATCGCGCGTGCCCTGGCGCTCAAGCCCGAGCTCGTCGTCTGCGACGAGGCGGTGTCCGCGCTCGACGTCGTCGTGCAGGCGCAGATCCTCCGGCTGCTCGCCGGGTTGCAGGAGGAGCTGGGGCTGACATACCTCTTCATCACGCACGACCTGGCCGTGGTACGGCAGATCGCCGACCGGGTGCTCGTGATGCAGAACGGCATGCTCGTCGAGGAGGGGACGGTCGACGAGGTGTTCGACTCGCCCCGCACCGAGTACACCCGCACCCTGCTCGACGCGATTCCGGGCAAGGACCTGGAACTCGCGCTCTGAGCCGCCGACACCCCGCCGCCACGCCGCCGGGCCGCTCTCGCGTTGACCGGTCCGGCGAGCCGTGGCTAGGATGTTCGGCGGTGCCGTGCGCCCACCCAAGAGCGCCGCACACCACTTTCTGTCCCTGTCCGCACTACGTCATGTCCGCATCGGAGCATCGAACTCAATGACCATCTCCACCACGAAGTCCGCGCCTCAGGTCGCCGTCAACGACATCGGCACCGAGGACGACTTTCTTGCCGCCGTCGACGCCACCATCAAGTACTTCAACGATGGTGACATCGTCGAAGGCACGATCGTCAAGGTGGACCGTGACGAGGTTCTCCTCGACATCGGTTACAAGACCGAGGGCGTGATCCCCTCCCGGGAGCTCTCGATCAAGCACGACGTCGACCCCGGCGAGGTCGTCGCCGTCGGTGACGACGTCGAGGCCCTGGTCCTCCAGAAGGAGGACAAGGAAGGCCGCCTGATCCTGTCCAAGAAGCGCGCCCAGTACGAGCGCGCCTGGGGCACGATCGAGAAGATCAAGGAGGAGGACGGCGTCGTCACCGGCACCGTCATCGAGGTCGTCAAGGGCGGCCTCATCCTCGACATCGGCCTGCGGGGCTTCCTTCCCGCCTCCCTCGTGGAGATGCGTCGCGTCCGCGACCTCCAGCCGTACGTCGGCAAGGAGATCGAGGCCAAGATCATCGAGCTCGACAAGAACCGCAACAACGTGGTCCTGTCGCGCCGCGCCTGGCTGGAGCAGACCCAGTCCGAGGTGCGCTCGACCTTCCTGCAGACCCTGCAGAAGGGCCAGGTGCGCCCCGGTACGGTCTCCTCGATCGTCAACTTCGGTGCGTTCGTCGACCTGGGCGGCGTGGACGGCCTCGTGCACGTCTCCGAGCTCTCCTGGAAGCACATCGACCACCCGTCCGAGGTCGTCGAGGTGGGCCAGGAGGTCACCGTCGAGGTGCTCGACGTCGACTTCGACCGCGAGCGGGTCTCCCTGTCGCTGAAGGCGACGCAGGAGGACCCGTGGCAGACCTTCGCGCGCACCCACGCCATCGGCCAGGTCGTGCCCGGCAAGGTCACCAAGATCGTCCCGTTCGGCGCGTTCGTGCGCGTCGAGGACGGCATCGAGGGCCTCGTGCACATCTCCGAGCTGGCCGTGCGCCACGTGGAGCTCGCCGAGCAGGTCGTGTCCGTCGGTGCCGAGGTCTTCGTCAAGGTCATCGACATCGACCTGGAGCGTCGCCGCATCTCGCTGTCGCTCAAGCAGGCCAACGAGGGCGTGGACCCGGAGTCCGAGGACTTCGACCCCGCGCTGTACGGCATGGCCGCCGAGTACGACGAGCAGGGGAACTACAAGTACCCCGAGGGCTTCGACCCGGAGACCAACGAGTGGCTCGAGGGCTTCGAGACCCAGCGCGAGGCCTGGGAGGCGGAGTACGCCAAGGCCCACGCCCGCTGGGAGGCGCACCGCAAGCAGGTCGCCGAGGCGCTTGCCGCGGACAACGACACCGTCGCCGAGGCTCCGGCGCCGGCCGCCGCGTCGTCGTCCTCGTCCTACTCGTCGGCTCCGGTCGAGGACGAGGGTGCGGGCACACTCGCCTCGGACGAGGCGCTCGCCGCGCTTCGCGAGAAGCTGACCGGCAACTGATCTGAGCCGTCCGACGGCCCGCCGACCCTCCGAGGGTCGGCGGGCCGTCGTCGTCCACCCAGGGCGGCGTCTTCCTGAGGCCGCGTCGGTCGGGCCGCATCGGTCGAGGCGGCGTCGGTCTCAGGCCGCGCACGGACCACGGGCGTACTACGCGTTTGCCGCTACTTGTGATAGAAACCCAAGGTCAGGGCGTCTATGCAGGTCGCCCCATATTTTACGGATGAGTCGATGGACAGCTCGATGAACGGCGACGAGTGGAGGGTCATGTCTGACCGGGAACCGCAGCGCAGCGGAGGTCGGGTGGCGCTGGCCGACCTGACCGGCGCGGAGGACATGGCCGTGGTACTGCGGAAGTTGCAGGACGAGTGGGGGCCCGTCGCGCCGGTGGATCTCGAACCCGGGGTTCCCGGCTGGCTCGTGCTGGGGCACGCCGAGGTCATGGCGGTGATGCGTACGGAGAGCGTCTTCGCCCGCGATCCGCGGCACTGGAGAGAGCAGCTACCGCCGGAGTCGAACCTGCACGCCATCCTGTCTCCGACCGGACGGCGGAACCTGTACTTCGCGGACGGCGCGGAGCACCGGCGGCTGCGGCTGCCGGTTGACGAGGCGTTCTCGAGCATGGACGAGGTGCGCACCGCGGCCTTGGTCCGCGGCGTCTGCGACGGGCTGATCGACTCGTTCGCGGCCCGGGGCAGCGCCGACTTGATCGGCGAGTACGCGGCGGCGGTGTCGTTCCTGGCCGTGTCCGGCATGTTCGGGTTCGACGAGGAACAGGGCTTCGCGCTGCTGCGCTGCGCGATGGGGATCTTCGGTCACGGGGGCGACCCCGTCGCGGCTCTCGAGACGATGGACCGGATCGTGCTGGACCACGTCGCCGCGACCCGGGCGCAACCGGGACAGAACCTGACGGCCCGATTCATCGAGCACCCGGCGTTCGAGGACGACATCGAGATCGGGCACACCATGGTGGTGGCGATCTGTGCGGCCAACGAGATGTTGATCACCTGGATCGCGGCGACGCTGCGCCGCATGCTGACCGACCCGCGCTACACCGGCCGGGTCACCGGCGTGCGTCGTGGTCTGGACGACGCGATGGATGAGACGCTGTGGCGTGAGCCGCCCGTCGCGAACCTGCCGGCCCGGTACGCCGTGATGGACTGCACGCTCGGCGAGGCCCGCATCAAGGCCGGCGACGCGATCGTGATGGGTGTGGCCGCGGCGAACAACGACCCGCGCGTGCGCGCGGCGGACGAACTGTTCGAGACGGGCAACCAGTCGCACCTGTCGTTCGGCGTCGGACCGCACGCGTGCCCCGCCAAGCGGCCGGGGCGGCTCCTGGTGAAGATCGCCGTGGAGAGCCTCATGAAGCGCCTGGACCTGCGGCTGACCGACTCCGAGGTGACGTGGGCGCCGTCGCCGTGGTCGCGTTACCCCGCCACGCTGCCCGTCGCCTTCACTCCCGAGCGCACCGCGGCCCGCACGCCCGCCCGCGTCTGACGGCCCCGCCGAGGCCGACGCGCTGAGCTTCGAGGCACTGGGCATCGCCGCCGGTGATACCCGGACCGATCCTCGATCGGTCATAACGTGACCGATCGCGCAACCAGGGCGGAACTGCCGGTCGTGAGGCAGGATAGGAGTATGTTCCGAATCGGCCTCACCGGCGGGATCGCCGCCGGAAAGTCGGTCGCCACGCGTCGCCTCGCCGCCCTCGGCGCGGTCGTCGTGGACCACGACCAGCTCGCCCGCACCGCCGTCGCCCCGGGATCCGTCGGCCTCGAGGAGATCGCCGAGGCGTTCGGCACCGAGGTGATCGGAGCCGACGGCGCACTGGACCGCCCCGCGCTGGGGCGTCTCGTGTTCGCCGACGACGGCGCCCGGGAACGCCTCAACGCGATCGTGCACCCCGAGGTGCGCCGGCTGTCCGCCGAGCACGAGGCGGAGGCCGCGGCACGCGACCCCCGGGCCGTCGTCGTGCACGACATCCCCCTGCTCGTCGAGACCGGGCAGGCGGAGGCGTTCCATCTCGTCGTCGTGGTGCATGCCCCGGCGGAGCAGCGGCTGGAGCGTCTCGTCGAAGGTCGGGGCATGGACGCGGAGGAGGCGCGCGGCCGGATCGCCGCCCAGGCGAGCGACGAGGACCGGCTCGCCGCCGCCGACGTCGTGCTCGACGGCACGGGGACCGAGGAGAACCTGGACGAGCAGGTCGACGCCCTGTGGGAGCGGGCCCAGCGCGAGGTCGCGCAGGAGGCGGAGGCCGAGGCCGAGGACGCCGCCCTGCACGACAGCCGGGCGGCGGGCGCATGAGGGCGCTCGTCACGGGGTTCGAGCCGTTCGGCGGTGACGGCGTCAACGCGTCGGCCGAGGCGGTGAAGCGGCTCGCGGCGACCTGGGGGGCGGCGAGCGGACGTGCGGAGACCGGGGGAGCGGCGCTCGACACCCTGCTGCTGCCCGTCACGTTCGGCGGGGCGTTCGCCCCGGTGCGCGAGGCGGTGCTGGCGGCGCAGGAGGAGGGCGCGCCGTACGACGTCGTGGTCGGCGTGGGACTTGCGGCGCAGACCGACGTGATCCGCCTGGAGCGGGTCGCGATCAACGTGGCCGACGCACGCATCCCGGACAACGCCGGGCACGTGCCCGCCGACGAGCCGCTCGTCGACGCGGGGCCCGCCGCCCACTTCACCGGGCTGCCGGTGAAGGCGGCGCTCGCCGGGCTGCGCGAGGCAGGTATCCCGGCGGTCGTCTCCAACACCGCGGGGACGTTCGTGTGCAACGCCCTGTTCTACGCGTTGCGCGACGCGTTCGGGGACGGCGTGACAGGGTTCGTGCACGTCCCGCGGATGACGGAGGAGGCGGTCGACGGCGATCCCGGCCTCCCGCTGGACACCCTGGCCGCCGCCCTGCGGATCGTGCTGACCACGTCCCTCGCCGCCGCCCGCGGGGAGCAGCAGGAGAAGGCGATGGCCGCGGGCGCGGAGCATTGATCCCTGACCCCTGATACGCACCCGTGACACGCGACCCGACCGGTCCCCGGCCCGACGGGCCGAAGGCGTTGCGAAGACCCGAGGACGCGACGCAGGAGCGCCCGCAGGGGCTGAGCCCGGCGGCCCGGGAAAGCATTTCCCCGGCTGCTCGGGACAACACTGTCAGACAGTCCGGCTACCTTGGAACCATGCGCCCCGTCACCGATCTGCAGCGGACCGTCGCCCCCATCGAGGTCGTCTCCGAGTACCAGCCCGCCGGCGACCAGCCCACGGCGATCGCCGAGCTCGCCGAGCGCATCCAGGCGGGGGAGAAGGACGTCGTCCTGCTGGGCGCCACCGGAACGGGCAAGAGCGCGACGACGGCATGGCTCATCGAGAAGCTGCAGCGCCCCACGCTCATCATGGCACCGAACAAGACGCTCGCGGCGCAGCTCACCAGCGAGTTCCGCGAGCTGCTGCCGAACAACGCCGTGGAGTACTTCGTCTCGTACTACGACTACTACCAGCCCGAGGCGTACATCGCGCAGTCGGACACGTACATCGAGAAGGACTCCTCGATCAACGACGAGGTCGAGCGGCTGCGCCACAGCGCGACGTCGTCGCTGCTGACTCGTCGCGACGTGGTCGTCGTCGCCTCGGTGTCGTGCATCTACGGACTCGGCACGCCGCAGGAGTACGTGGACCGCATGGTGCGGCTGGACGTGGGCGACGTGGTGGACCGGGACGAGCTGCTGCGGAAGTTCGTCACCATGCAGTACACGCGCAACGACACGGCGTTCACCCGCGGCACGTTCCGTGTGCGGGGGGACACGGTGGAGATCATCCCGGTGTACGAGGAGATGGCGGTCCGGATCGAGATGTTCGGCGACGAGATCGAGGCGATCCAGACCCTGCACCCTCTCACGGGGGACGTGGTCCGCCACGAGGAGAGCGTCTACCTCTTCCCGGCGACCCACTACGTGGCCGGTCCGGAGCGGATGGAGCGCGCGATCACCGGGATCGAGGCGGAGCTCGCCGAGCGGCTGGCGGAGCTGGAGGGGCAGAACAAGCTCCTGGAGGCGCAGCGCCTTCGCATGCGGACCACGTACGACATCGAGATGATGCGGCAGATCGGTACCTGCAGCGGGATCGAGAACTACTCGATGCACATCGACGGGCGTGCCCCGGGCACCGCGCCCAACACGCTGCTCGACTACTTCCCCGAGGACTTCCTGCTGGTGATCGACGAGTCGCACCAGACGGTGCCGCAGATCGGCGCGATGTTCGAGGGTGACATGTCGCGCAAGCGGTCCCTCGTGGACCATGGGTTCCGGCTGCCGAGCGCCATGGACAACCGGCCGCTGCGGTGGGAGGAGTTCACCGAGCGCATCGGGCAGACGGTGTACCTGTCCGCCACTCCGGGGGACTACGAGCGGGCGCTGTCGGACGGCGTGGTCGAGCAGGTCATCCGCCCGACCGGCCTGGTGGACCCGGAGGTGGTGGTCAAGCCGACCACGGGCCAGATCGACGACCTGCTCGGCGAGATCCGTGAGCGGGTCGACAAGGACGAGCGGGTGCTCGTCACCACGCTCACCAAGAAGATGGCCGAGGACCTCACCGACTACTTCCTGGAGCGCGGCGTCCGGGTGCAGTACCTGCACTCCGAGGTCGACACGCTCCGGCGGGTCGAGCTGCTGCGTGAGCTTCGCCTGGGCGAGTTCGACGTACTGGTCGGCATCAACCTGCTGCGCGAGGGTCTCGACCTGCCGGAGGTATCCCTGGTCGCGATCCTCGACGCGGACAAGGAAGGCTTCCTGCGCTCGGGGCGGTCGCTGATCCAGACCATCGGGCGAGCGGCCCGTAACGTGTCCGGCCAGGTGCACATGTACGCCGACAAGATCACCCCGGCCATGCGCCAGGCGCTGGACGAGACGGACCGCCGGCGGGCCAAGCAGATCGCCTACAACGAGGCGAACGGGATCGACCCCACCCCGCTGCGCAAGAAGATCGCGGACGTCACCGACATGCTCGCCCGGGAGGACATCGACACGCAGGAGCTGCTCGCGGGCGGCTACCGGAAGGCTCCGGGCGGCGGGCGCGGCAGGGCGCCGGTCCCGGGCACGCCGAAGGAGGGCGCGTCCACGGGCAACCGGCTGGCGGGTGCCGCGGCGAGCGAGCTGGCGGAGCTCATCCAGGAACTCACCGACCAGATGCACGGCGCCGCGGCCGAGCTGCAGTTCGAGGTCGCGGCCCGCTTGCGGGACGAGATCTCGGGGCTGAAGAAGGAACTGCGGCAGATGCAGGCCGCCACCGCCTGAGCCGGTGGACGCCGCGCCGTCCGGGGAGGCGGAGCTCACGTTTTCCGTGAACGCTCTGGTCGCGTACACTTTCCGGCAGGAGGGGAGTATCCCGAGACGGTGCGTTCGTCAGTACGGGTGACAACGATGTTGCTCCGGGCGTGTCGGCTCTCGAGTCGCGTCGCGTGCTTCACGGCAGCGGTGTGCTCGTGGGTTGGGAGAGACCTCCGGTGCCTGACGCTGTCCACCGGAGGTTATTTCTCATGAACGTGCCGATCTGGGCCTGGGGCCTGACCGTCCTCGCGATCCTCGTGATGATCGCGGTCGACTACTTCGGCCATGTCCGCAAGTCCCACTTCCCGTCCATCGCCGAGGCCGGGCGCTGGTCTCTCGTCTACGTCCTGATCGCGGTCGCGTTCGGCGGGATCGTCTGGTGGGCGTGGGGGCCGCAGTACGGCGGGGAGTACTTCGCCGGATGGGTCACCGAGAAGTCGCTGAGCGTCGACAACCTGTTCGTGTTCGTCCTCATCCTCGCGAGCTTCAAGGTGCCGCGGGAGTACCAGCAGAAGGTGCTCCTGATCGGGATCACGATCGCCCTCGTCATGCGGACGGTCTTCATCATGCTCGGTGCGACCCTCGTGGCGCACTTCAGCTGGGTGTTCTACCTCTTCGGCATCTTCCTCCTGTGGACCGCGTGGTCCCAGGCCAGGAGCGGCGGCGAGAGCGACGAGGAGTACCACGAGAACGGCGTGCTGCGCCTCGTACGCCGGCTCTTCCCGGTCACCGACACCTACGTCGCGGACCGGATGACCGCCAAGATCGACGGGCGCCGGATGATCACCCCGATGCTCGTCGTCATGATCGCCATCGGTTCCGCGGACCTCCTGTTCGCGGTCGACTCGATCCCGGCGATCTTCGGCCTGACGCAGGAGGCGTACCTGGTCTTCACGGCCAACGCGTTCGCGCTGCTCGGCCTGCGGCAGTTGTTCTTCCTCATCGACGGCCTGCTGGACAAGCTCGTCTACCTCAACTACGGCCTGGCGGTGATCCTCGGCTTCATCGGCGTCAAGCTCGTCAACCACGCCCTCCACCTCAACGAGCTCCCGTTCATCAACGGTGGCCGCGAGGTCGACCTGATTCCCGACATCCCGACGTCGGTCTCCCTGGCGTTCATCGTGGTCGTGCTGGCCATCACCACGGTGGCCTCCCTGCTCAAGGACCGTAGCGACCGGCGGCGCGCCGCCGAGCTCGAGGACAGCTCGACGTCCTGATGCGGCGCTGCCCCCTGCCGGGCGCCGTCACCAGCCCCGCGCGCGCCACTCGTCGAGGTGCGGACGCTCCGCCCCGAGCGTCGTGTCGACCCCATGGCCCGGATAGACCCAGGTGTCGTCCCGGTACCGGTCGAAGATCCGCGTGGTGACGTCGTCCAGCAGGGTCGCGAAGCGGTTCCGGTCGTCGTGCGTGTTCCCCAGGCCGCCGGGAAACAGGGCGTCGCCGGTGAACAGGTGCGCCCGCCCGGCGGCCGCGTCCTGCCGGGAAACGTTATCGGGCTCCGTGTAGGCCAGGGCGATCGACCCCGGCGTGTGCCCGCGCAGCTGGATCACGTCCAGCGTGATCCGGCCGAAGGTGACGGTGTCACCGTCGGACACGGGCAGATCGATCGCCGTGCCGGAGTCGTGGGCGATCGACGCGGCGTCGTCCGCGCCGGCCACGGTGCGCGCGCCCGTGACCGCGACGATGTCGGCGAGCGCGCCGAAGTGGTCGGCGTGGCGGTGCGTGGTGACGACGAGATCGAGCGGCGGGCCCGCGTCGAGCGGGCCGTCCCCCGGCCCGTCGCCCTCGGACATGTCGATCAGGTCCATCAGTGACTGGGGGTCGGCGGCAGCGTCGATCAACAGCTGCGCGCCGGTCGAGTGACAGGTCAGCAGGTACGCGTTGTTGTCCATGGGGCCCACGGACATCTTGTGGATCGCGACCTCGTCGAGCAGGCGGACGTCGGGGTCGCAGCCGGTGACAACATCGCCGGTGTAGGGCGCCATGGGGGGAGTCTGCCAGGGTTCCGGTCGTCCGCGCACCTGGAGGTGCTGCATCCGGTGTGCGCTTTTCCTCCCCGGGCGAACCGGGAGGATCCAGAGGCCTCGCCAGGCGGTCTCCGATATCGGGCGCACGTTGCAAACCAGGGCGGAACACGACATCCTGCGGGCGGCCGGTTCTTCCCGGCCGCAGACACGACCGCAACGACGAAAGGCAATCCTTCGTGAGCCTGAACCTCGACAACCTCGTCGACAAGGACTACCGCGGCAAGAGCATCAGCGAGATCCTCGCCGCTCCGCCCTCGGCGCTCCTCGGCCTGAGCCCCAAGCACGACGAGGCGCTCGCGGCACTCAAGATCAAGAGCGTGGGTGATCTCGGCGCCTGGCAGCACGCCGTGAACGCCCAGGCCCTCGTGACCCTCGCACACGCCGAGGCGGCGCAGGCCCCCGCCGGTGAGTGAGCCGCTCGCTCCGCCGGGCGGTCCCGGTCGGAGCGGGCACCCCGCGTGAGCGAGGCGCCGGCGCCCGTTCTCCCGAGAGCCGGGGACGGGCGCCGGCGCGGTTCGCCCCGGCCGGACGGCCACCGCGGTCCGCGCCCCGGGCCCTGCACAATGGCCTGTATGACGACCTACGCCGTGACGTACGAGTACGCAGACGACGCCGCCGCGCTGGACGCGCACCGTGCGGACCACCGCGCCTTCCTGCGCGGCCTGCACGAGTCCGGGACGCTCCGGGCGTCCGGGCCGCAGCCTGCGGTCACCTCCGCCGAAGGCGCGACGGCGGCCGCGGGCGCGCTCCTGATCCTGGAGGCCGAGTCACCGGAGACCGCGCTCGGGGCGCTGGACCCGGATCCGTTCCGGACGCACGGCCTGGTCACGGCGCGGTCCGTGCGCGAGTGGACGGTGGTGATCGGAGGCTTCGCCTGACGGCCACGAGTGGAGGAGCCCCATCGAGCCGTCCCCTCTGCGGCGGCGTTGGACCGGCGCAACACTGCTCGCGATCTCGCGTGGGGCAGGGCGGTTCGGCCAAACCGTGCGTCTCGTCGACGAGCTGTTCGACCAGATCATCAAGCTGTATGCGTTCAACGGTGCGTCCACTCAACATGCGGCCACCACGTGACGTGGCCGATTTCTGTCGTGCGTTGGCATCATCCCCCGGCCGCGACGCATGGCGCGTCACCGATCTACTCCTGCCCTGGTCTCGGCGTAGTCCCGCGTCCCCACGATCTCCGCGGCGGGTAGTGCCTGGGCCAGCTCGGCCCGCTCGCCCTCCGACAGCGCGATCCGGACCGCCCCGAGGTTCTCGTCGATCCGAGCCCGGCGCCGCATGCCCGGGATCGGGACCACGCCCTCGGCGATGACCCACGCCAGGGCGATCTGAGCCAGAGTCGCCCCGTGCCGGCGAGCGATCACGGCCACCCGTTCCACCAGCCGACGATTGGCGGCGAACGCCTCAGGCTGAAACCGCGGGAGCGTACGACGTGCGTCTTCGGCGTCGAGATCGTCGAGCGACGTGATGCTGTCGGTGAGCACTCCCCGCCCGAGCGGAGAGAACGCGACGAGCCCGATGTCGAGCTCGCGCATCGTCGCCAGCTCGTCGTTGTGCAGCACGTCCCTCGCGAAGAGCGAGAACTCCGACTGCACGGCGGCCAGCGGATGGACGGCGTGCGCGCGCCGGATTGTCGCGGCCGAGGCCTCGGACAGGCCGATGTGCCGCACTTTTCCCTCGGCGACGAGCTCGGCCATGGCGCCGACGGACTCCTCGACGGGGACGTTCGGGTCCACGCGATGCAGGTAGTAGAGGTCGATGTGGTCCGTGCCGAGGTGCTTCAGCGAGCGGTGCGCGGCCTTGCGGATGTACTCCGGCGTACCGTTCCGGCCGTGGACCGTGCCGTCGTCATCGGTCTCCGCCGAGGCCTTGGTCGCGAGGACCACCTCGTCACGCCGTCTGCCGAGTGCACGTCCGATCAGCCTCTCGTTCTCGAACGGGCCGTATGCCTCTGCGGTGTCGATGAAGTTCACGCCGACGTCGACGGCGTGCCGCAGCGTCGCGATCGACTCGGCCTCGTCGCTCGCGCCGTAGAAGGCGCTCATCCCCATCGCACCCAGACCGAGCGGTGGCACACGCAGTCCGTCACCGAGCAGCACCGGCTCGAACGCTCGGTGGTTGTCATTCGTCATGGATCGTCTCTTCCTCGCCGGCCACGTATGCGCGATACGCAGCGATCTTCGTGTCCAGTGCCGCGAGGTGCTCCTGCGTGCGCCTCAGCCGCGCGACGACGGCTCGTCGATGCTCCTCGAACGCTGCGAGGCGCTCCCGCTCCGTCCCCGGCGTCCGGCTCAGCGCGGCGACATCGCGAATCCGGGCGATGGGCATCCCGGTCTCGCGCAGCATGACCAAGCCGGCCAGCCAGTCGAGGTCGTTGCGGTGAAAGCGCCGATGACCGTTGCTCCGGCGCGTCGTCGGGTCGAGTAGCAGCCTCTCGCGTTCGTAGTAGCGCAGGGTCTGCACACTCAGCCCGACGGCGGCCGCGGCGTCCCCGATCGAAAGTCCCCCTTCGGGAACTTCGACGTCGAGCTGCGGGGTCAAGGAGGGCGGCACACGATCCATGGCACAACCTATAGCGCGCTACAGGTCAAGGCGCCTGCCAGACCGGCCCCGGCAGCACGCGTGGATCGGCCTCCCTGAGGTATCTCGACGAGAACGGCTCCCGGGTGTGGCGCCGAGGCTTCCCGAGAGTGGCATAGAACACGCGTGCGAATGTCAGAGTCTCGGCCTAGGATGCTCGGGTGAGCAATCGGCTGGTCGTATCTGGTGCGCGTGAGCACAACCTCAAGAACGCAGACCTGGACCTTCCCAGGGACGCGCTGATCGTCTTCACGGGCCTGTCCGGGTCCGGGAAGTCCTCGCTCGCCTTCGACACCATCTTCGCCGAGGGCCAGCGCCGCTACGTCGAGTCCCTGAGCGCTTACGCGCGCCAGTTCCTCGGCCAGATGGACAAGCCGGATGTCGACTTCATCGAGGGACTGAGTCCCGCGGTGTCGATCGACCAGAAATCCACGAACCGGAACCCCCGCTCGACGGTCGGGACCATCACCGAGGTGTACGACTACCTGCGCCTGCTCTTCTCCCGGGCCGGGACGCCGCACTGCCCGGTCTGTGGCGAGGAGATCCGGTCCCAGACACCCCAGCAGATCGTCGACCGCGTCCTCGAGCTGCCGGAGGGCACGCGCTACCAGGTGCTCGCTCCCGTGGTGCGTGGCCGCAAGGGCGAGTACGCCGACCTGTTCAAGGAACTCGGGGCCAAGGGCTTCGCCCGCGCTCGCGTCGACGGCGAGGTGGTCCAGCTCGCCGAACCGCCGGCGCTGGAGAAGAAGCTCAAGCACGACATCGAGGTCGTCGTGGACCGTCTCGTGGCCCGGGAGGGCGTGCAGCGCCGCCTGACCGACTCCGTCGAGACGGCCCTCGGCCTGGCCGGCGGCCTCGTCATGGTCGACCTGGTCGACCTCGACGCCGACGATCCCGACCGCTTCCGCAAGTACTCCGAGAAGCGCTCCTGTCCCAACGACCACCCGCTCGCGCTCGACGAGATCGAGCCGCGTACGTTCTCCTTCAACGCCCCGTACGGCGCGTGCCCCGAATGCACGGGGATCGGGTTCCGACTCGAGGTCGACCCCGACCTCGTGGTGCCGGACGAGGAGAAGTCGTTGCGTGACGGCGCGGTCGTGCCGTGGGCCCAGACCTCCAGCGAGTACTTCGAGCGGGTGCTGACGGCGCTCGCGGAGGAGATGAAGTTCGACATGGACGCCCCCTGGCGTGCGCTGCCGCAGCGTGCACGGGAGGCCGTGCTGCACGGACGCAACCACGAGGTGCATGTGCGGTACCGCAACCGCTGGGGCCGGGAGCGCCAGTACTCGACCGGTTTCGAGGGGGTCATCACCTTCCTGGAGCGGCGGCACCGGGAGACGGACTCCGACTGGTCCAAGGAGAAGTACGAGGCGTTCATGCGCGAGGTGCCGTGCCCCGTGTGCGACGGCGCGCGCCTCAAGCCAGAGGTCCTCGCGGTGAAGGTCGGCGGCCGGTCCATCGCGGAGGTGTGCCGCCTGCCGATCTCCGCAGCGGCGGAGTTCCTCAAGGGCCTGGAACTGGGGGAGCGTGAGCGGCAGATCGCCGCGGAGGTGCTCAAGGAGATCCACGCGCGCCTCGGCTTCCTGCTCGACGTCGGGCTGCACTACCTCACCCTCGAACGGCCCGCCGGCACGCTGTCGGGGGGTGAGGCGCAGCGCATCCGCCTCGCCACGCAGATCGGATCGGGTCTGGTGGGTGTGTTGTACGTGCTGGACGAGCCGTCCATCGGACTGCACCAGCGGGACAACCGGCGACTCATCGAGACGCTCACGCGCCTGCGCGACCTGGGCAACACGCTGATCGTCGTCGAGCACGACGAGGACACGATCCGCGCGGCCGACTGGATCGTCGACGTGGGGCCGGGCGCGGGCGAGCACGGCGGACGTGTCGTCCACTCGGGTGACCTGGCAGGGCTGTTGGGCTCGGCCGAGTCGGTGACGGGTGCCTACCTGTCGGGACAGCGGGAGATCCCGGTCCCGGCCGTTCGCCGGCCGACGGACCGGCACCGGACGCTGACCGTCGTCGGGGCACGGGAGAACAACCTGCGTGGCATCGACGTGTCTTTCCCGCTCGGTGTCTTCACCGCGGTCACCGGAGTGTCGGGCTCGGGCAAGTCCACGCTGGTGAACTCGATCCTGCACACCGTGCTCGCGAACGAGCTGAACGGTGCGCGTCAGGTGGCGGGCCGGCACACCCGGGTCACCGGCATGGAGCACCTCGACAAGGTGGTGCACGTGGACCAGGGCCCGATCGGCCGCACGCCGCGCTCCAACCCGGCGACGTACACGGGTGTGTGGGACAGGGTGCGCAAGCTGTTCGCCGAGACGACCGAGGCGAAGGTGCGCGGGTACGGGCCCGGTCGGTTCTCGTTCAACGTCAAGGGCGGCCGCTGCGAGGCCTGCACCGGTGACGGGACGATCAAGATCGAGATGAACTTCCTGCCCGACGTCTACGTGCCGTGCGAGGTGTGCCACGGGGCGCGGTACAACCGCGAGACGCTCGAGGTGCACTTCAAGGGCAGGACGGTCGCCGACGTTCTCGACATGCCGATCGAGGAGGCCGCCGAGTTCTTCGAAGCCTTCCCCGCCATCTCGCGCTACATGAAGACGCTGGTCGATGTCGGTCTCGGGTACGTCCGGCTGGGGCAGCCCGCCCCGACCCTGTCCGGCGGGGAGGCCCAGCGCGTGAAGCTGGCCACCGAACTCCAGAAGCGTTCCACGGGCCGCACGATCTACGTCCTCGACGAGCCGACCACGGGTCTGCACTTCGAGGACATCCGCAAGCTGCTGGGCGTACTGCAGTCGCTGGTGGACAAGGGGAACTCGGTCATCGTCATCGAGCACAACCTCGATGTCGTGAAGAATGCCGACTGGGTCGTGGACATGGGACCGGAGGGTGGCTCCGGGGGCGGCCTGGTCGTGGCCGAGGGGACCCCCGAGACGGTCGCGGCGGTGCCGGAGTCACACACCGGCACCTTCCTCGCGGAGATCCTCGACGGTACGGTGCCCGTCGGCGCACCGGTGAACGGCGTGTCCCCGGCCTCCTCGGTGGCGAGCGGTGCCAAGAGCCGGGCTCGCCGCCGCAAGGCTGCCGTCGCAGGCTGACGCGGCGGGTCCGCACCGCCCCCTGCCCGGGCGCCATGGCTCGCCGGTGGCGGCGCCTGGCGGCCGGGCGGGCAGGAAGCCGTCATACGACGTCGTAGTCGACCCAGATGCGGACCGCCGTTCGCTGTTCCGCCGTGCGTACCGTGCCGCTGAATGCCTGCGAGGCGAGGCGGGGCTTGGTGGGCTCGATCTCGACGGTGCAGGTCTGGCCGGCCATGGCCAGATGGTCGGCCTTCAGGCGGAACGCGCCGCATCGCCAGCGCGAGTCCGGGCCCGCGATGACGTCGAGCACGCGGTGGAACACCTCGAACGAGGCGTAGCTGGCCATCGAGACGGGCAGCGCAGGGAACCCGTCGAAGTGACCGCGACACATCTCGGCCTTGACCTCGAGTTTCGCGTTGCCCCGCTGTCCGTGGACGGACACGTCGCAGACCGGCATCGGGGCGGCGTACGGGTTCTCCGGGCTCTCGGCGTCGCTCTCCGTGGGTGGGCCCATGAGCCGGTGGAACACGGCAGCGGTCATGACCTTGTACTGCACGTCCATCCGGGCGACGAGAGCGCCTGCGGAATCTCGGAGTTCCGTGTGCACGACTGCCTGCCGGCGGTTCTGGCCCTGGACCACCGCGCTGCCGGTCAGCGGGCCGGGCGCCGGCGACTCGCCGGCCGGGTACATGCGGCCCACGGCGCGGTGGGCGAGGTAGAAGTGACGTCCGGCGGCCGGGTTGCTCGTGGCGGCCGCCGACAGGCCGAGGACCGCCAGGTGGCGGCCGACCTCACCGACGCCGATCACCTGGGTCTGGCGGCCGGGCGGTGCCTGGACGGGTATGACAGCGGTGGCACGCCCGGGCACGGTGCTGCGGAGATCCTCGAGGGCGTAGTACGGTCGCGTGACGCAGATGAGTGGTCCGATGTCGTCGTAGGTGGCCGTGGCGTCTGTGCTGGTCGGCACGGAAATCACCCCTGGGGTTTGCCGCGTGTGGGTAACTCCCTAAGACTCGCATACCCGGGCAAAGAGGTCCTAGGCCCTCGTGCCGATCGGCGTGTGAAATCCTTTACCGTCACCGAGTTCGCCGGTGGTGACGAGGCGTGCGCCGGCCGTAAAAAGTATGCCAAGCATCGCCCGACCGCCGCTCGGTCCGAGACCTGGAACCGGCGCGTCCATTGGCCCCCGACGGCCACGTCGCGCCCCGTGCGGGGCTCGGCCGCGCACGGTCCGGCCCGTGGGGCCGGGATCGCCGCCCTGTGACGAACGGCACATGCGCTCCTTCGCCATCGGTGGCTCGTCCTTCTCCGCGGTCGGTGGCCCTCCTTCGCCGGCAGGTGACCCCTCCTCCGCGGTCGGTGGCCCTCCCTCCGCCGGCAGGCGGCCCCGCCTCGCCGTCCGGCGGTATACCCCGAGGCGGACCCGTAGGCCATGGGGTGACGTCCCCGTCCGTGGTGGTGGTCGGCCCTCCGGCGGTGCTCTACAGTGATCCCGACGAGGGAGGATGTCGGGGATGTCGGAGATCTACGGTGCGGACATCGCGGCGCTGCGGGCGCTGGGTCACGCGATGGTCCAGCGGGGTGAGGTGCTCGAGACCGCTGTCGGCCGGGTCGCGGAGGCGGTGACCGGCACGGACTGGTTCGGCCCCGACCACGAGGGGTTCGTCGAGGAGTGGCAGACGACCCACGCCGCCGCCCTGCGCGCGGCGGCACGGGACCTCGCGGAGGCCGGCCGGCGCGCCGTCGAGAACGCGGACGACCAGGAGCGCACGAGCGACTCGTACGACGGCGCGGGCGGAGGCGCCGGCCCGTCGTCCCGTCCGGCCCCCGAGGGTACGGACCTGAGCTCGCGCGACGGCCAGGGTGACAAGGCCGTCGGCGACCTCGGAGACCTGGAGGACGCCGGGGAGGTGCCCCTCACCGACGAGGCCATCGACGCGAGCGAGATCGATCAGGGCAGCCTCGCGGACTGCTGGTTCCTCGCCTCGGCGGGCGCCATCGCCGAGCAGAACCCGGACTGGATCCGGGAGCACATCGAGTACGACGCCGAGGACGGAACCTACACCGTCACGTTCTACGAGGACGGCGAGCCGGTGGAGATCACCGTGGACTCGAACGTGTACGAGGGGGCCGCGGGAGACCCGAGCGGGGACCCGTCGTGGATCTCCATCTACGAGAAGGCCGCCGTGGAGTTCCTGGGCGGCGAGTACGACGACATCGAGTACGACAACCCGGCCAGGGCGCTCGAGATGATGACCGGTCAGAGCACGTCCAGCGACGATCTCGACCCGTTCTGGGCGTGGGACGACCCGCCGAGCCTCGAGTCGATCGGCGAGCGCCTGGAGAACGGGGAGCCGGTGGTGGCCTCCAGCCCGGACGGCGGTGGCTGGTTCGGCGACCCGCCACCGGACAAGGAGGTCGTGAACAATCACGTCTACACCGTCGAGAGCGTCTCGTCGGACGGCGAGACGATCACCCTCGTCAACCCGTGGGGTCCTGGTGGCGGCACGGGCTCGGACGGGGAGACCAAGCCCGGCACGATCACGATGACGGCGGACGAGTTCTACGAGAACTTCGCCACCGTGACCTACGGCGGGTCGATGTCGTGACCGGCACCGGTGAACGAGCGGGAGGAGCGGCCATGGCCGACGACAGGGCCGGGCGACCGGTCGTCCGGATCAAGCAGAGCGCGCAGCTGCGGATCGGCGCCGCACGGATCGGCGTCATGATCGCCGGGCCGCGCGAGGGGGTGCCGACGGCGCGTCTCCTCGTGCGCTCGGACGACGGCGGGCGGGCCACGGTCGACGTGGAGCTCGGCGGTCGCGTGGACCTGTTCGGTGAGGGTGAGCTGGAACTCGTCGGCGTGGAGGGTGGCCGCACCCCGAGGGAGAAGAGCGCCGTCACGGTGCGCCACATCCCGCCGGCGTGAGCGGGAGGAACCGCGCCGGGCTGCGCGTCCCCGCGAGTCGTGGCCCCGGTCACATCACGTGGTTAGGGTGATCCCCATGAGCGGAGCCACGCATGACTATGCCGTCGAGGTGACCTGGACCGGAGCGGGGGACACGGGGACGTCGTCCTACACCGCGTACTCGCGCGACCATGACGTCCTGCTGGCGCACAAGCCACCGCTGCCGGGTACGGCCGACCCGGCCTTCCGCGGGGACCCGGGCCGGTACAGCCCGGAGGAGCTGTTCGTGGCGAGCCTCAGCCAGTGCCACATGCTGTGGTTCCTCCACCTGGCTGCCGCCAGCGGGCTCGTGGTGCGGGAGTACACGGACTCGGCGACCGGCACGATGCGTGTCGAGTCCCGCGGCGAGGGGCAGTTCACGGACGTGACGCTGCATCCGAAGATCGTGGTTGACGAGGGTGAGATGGCCACGGACGAGCAGGCTGAGGTGCTGCACTTCCGCGCTCATGACATGTGTTTTCTGGCGCGTTCGGTGAACTTCCCGGTGCTGGTCGAACCGGCACCCATCGTGGCGGCCGTCGAGCGCGCCTGAAGATCGGCCGCTGTGGGCCGTCCTGGGCTGGTAGCGGGCCGGGAGACGCTCGGCCGACACCCGATGATCCGAGCGATGACTCAAGAGCTGACCGGGGACACGACGCTGGACGCCGAGGAGCGCGGGATGCTCGTCGAGCAGATGTCAGTCGAGTCACGGGCCGCGGCTGTCGAGGAGCCCAAGGCTTTCGGCAAACTGCGCCAGGGCATCGAACTCGTCTCCCTCGACGTTCTCATCGATCGCTTCGAGGAACGGATAGCAAGCCTGCGCAGGCGGAGGCGATCTGGCAGCACGTCGAACCGGAGCTGACAACCCTCGCGTGCGTGCCCCGGCTGAGGGGTCGCGGTGGTCAGCCTGCTCGGCACTTTCGGTATCGCGACACGTGCGCTGGTGAGGGGCTGCTGGCAGGATCCGCGTGAAGCGTCCGCACCGCGACGATCACGGTGCCTGCGAGTTCGTGATACGCACGGCGGCGAAGATGAATGGATGTAGGGGCTCGTCGATCCTGGCGTGCTGTGACAGGATTGCCCGGGTGCATCCTGAGAGCTCGACGTCCGAGCAGGTGATCGAGGCGCGGTGGAGTCCTGAGCGGGGCGACGTGAGGGAATTCGTGCGGCTTTCTGTGCCGCGCGGAATAGTTCCGTTCTTCACGGTGCTCGTCGTGCTCGGGCTGTTCCTGGCCGTGGGCTGGCGGAACGATCTTGTAGGAACCGCGTTTTCCCTAACACTTGTGACGGCCTCGCTGGTGGTTGTCCTCTGGGCTTCCGTTCTGGGCCCGGTTCTGGGAGCGCGACGGCTCTGGCGCACACAGCCAGGGGCTCGGCGTGCCACGACCTGCCAGATCAGCCCGGACGGCATCACCCTGGACCAGGACGGGGCGACATCGACATACAGCTGGAGCGCGGTCTCCGTTGCACTTGAGAGCAAGAGAGCGTTCCTGCTCTACGTCTCACACACCATCCTGCCGACACCGATTCTGATTCCCAAGCATGCGCTGCTCCCCGAGGCCGTCGAGGCTGCCCGCGATCTCATCGCGACTCGTGTCTCGCGATACCAGAAGCGCTGAGTTCCCATGGATTTGGACGCGGCCCGACTGACGGTAGTTGATGGGCTTCCGGTGGGTGCCGCCGAAGACCGCCATCAGCGGATAGGCTCACGCGGTGCTCGACGACGTAGACACGATCACCTGGAGTGACCTGAGCGGAGCCTACGGGCCTGCGGGTGATGCGGCCGAGATCTTGCGTGGGCTCGCGTCGCCGGAGGAGGACGTTGCCGGCGAGGCGTTGGATGAGTTCTTCTCCTCGATCTGGCATCAGGGGACGGTCTATCCCGTAACCGCCGCCGCAGTGCCGTTCGTGGTGGACCTGGCCGCGGGCCGCGCCGTTCATCACCGGGATGCCTTGTGCTTCGCGCTGGGTGGGTTCGGGGACCCGCGCGTGAGTGATGGCAGCGCTCTGCCCGCGGTCCGGGAGGCCTTGCGAGCCCATGCGGATGCGCTCCTGCCGCTGCTCGCGGATTCCGACAGTGCGGTGCGGGAGGCAGCCACCTACGCGGTTGCCCACTCGGGTGCTGAGGGCGCCGCGTCGGCTCTGGCCGCGCGGTGGGAGGTCGAGGAAGACGAGCAGGTCCGGGCGGGGATCGTGCTGGGGTTGTGCGCGGTCGACCCCGGCGCCGGCCTCCCGTTGGCCGAGGCCGTGCTGCGTGGCCCGTTCCCGCTTCCCCTCGCGGCGGCTCACGCGCTCCTGGACGCCGGCCGCGTGGTCCCTGTCGAGGCGCTCGGAGACCTCGCGCCCGCGATCGGCCGGGAGGCGGAGTGGGGCGGGGCGTGGACCGAGTCCTTCGCCGGGGACGACGGAGTGATAGAGCGCCTCGACGCTGCTGCCGCACGGACCGTCGTCTCCCTGATGGGGACCGGCTCCTCGGAGAGTCGCATCCGCCAGACGCAGAACCTTGCCCGCCGTGCGCGTGCCAGCCGGTCGGCCGCACGGGAGTCCGTCGGCCACCTGCACGAGCTTCTGGCCGAGGACGATGCCGGGGTCGTGGCCGCTGCGGTCGAGGCCGCTGCCCAGACCGGTCACGCGGCGTCCGGTCTGGCGCCGGAGTTGGCGCGCCTGGCGCTCGGGGACGTCGTCGACCACCGCGGCAGCGCGAACATGGCCATCGCTGTCCTGATCCGGCTGCGAGACCGCCGCGTCGTGCCAGCCCTGGTCCGGGCGTGGGGACGCGGCCGGTCACCCGACGCGCTGCGGCTGCTGGGCGACAACCTCCCGGCGTTCGACCCGGACTTCCTGGCAGCCGTTCGTGACCGACTGGCGACCCTCCTGGCCGCTTCCGAGATGGAGCGTGCCGAGTGGGCGACACCCGCCGGCTGGCCGAACGGCCCCGGTCCGCTGATCGCGGTTCTGCGCGGTTGGGGGCCGGCCGCGGCACCGGCCCTCGACGTCCTCATCGACGCCCTCCCTGCTGCCCCGTTCGCCGTTCCGGCGGCGCTGGCCGCGATCGGCTCGGACGCCCGTGACGCCGAGACCGTGCTCCGCGCGGCGGCCGACGGCGACGGGCTCACCGCGCTGCGGGCAGCTCACACCCTGCACCGGGTGTGCGGCGACTCCGGACCGCTGGTCGCGGCGGGCGCGAAACTCCTGGACACCGGGCAGCGGATCACCGACTGGGACCTGAATCTCGTCGCCGACGCCGGACCCGATGCGGCGCCCCTGGCACCTCGCCTGCGAGCACACCTGACAGGCGAGGCCGCCGAGACCTACCCCGACCGGGAGCTCCAGGTCGCCGCAGCCCGCATCCTGTGGCGCGCGACCGGGGACCTCGACGCCGTGGCCCCGACCTTGAACGCGGTACTGGAGGCGGGGGACAGGCCCGCCGCCCGAGCGGCCCAGCTGTGCGCCGAGTTCCCGCCCGAGTTCCTCGGGCCGTTCCTTCCCGCACTGCGTGGCCTGGTCGAGAAGACCGAGTCGTTTCGCGCCAATGCACGTGTTCCGGCGGCGCGAGCACTCTGGCGTGCCGGCACTGGCACCCCAGGTCTGGTCCCACGGCTCCTCGAAGAGGTCGCGAGCCCATGGGGCAGCACCGACGCCGTCGACCTGCTCACCGAGATGGGTGATCCCGCCGCCGTTCCCGGACTGCGGGCCCTCGCCGAACAGGACGCTCGCATCGTCACCTCTGGCGACTGGCACAGCCTCGTGTGGGACGACGACCACCTACGCCAGCGTATCCACGACGCGATCACCGCCCTGCGCGCCGCAAGGAGCGGTGCAGCGCCGACGTCCAGCCCACGGCACGGGCAAGGTCCCGAGTAGCAGGACCCGAGCCTCAAGCGGACCGAGCGACGGAACTGAGACCGATCAGATCCCGTTCGACCTACCACGACGGGTCGGGTCACCTGCTCGGCGGTTCCAGGGACCGCACGGCTCGGCGGGCACGAGCAGGCGCAGCAATTCGCTGGCGCCAGCTCGACCTCGGGGCGTCGAAGCCAGCTCGGATACCGTCCGAGGCGTTAGGGTCTGATCGGTGAGCATGATCGGTGAGTACTTCCGGCTCGATCCGCAGGATCTGGACAAGGCATTGGCCGATCCGGGATGGGCCGAGCGGTTGATCGAAGAGCTGTACGACGCTGAGGATCGCGGGGAGACGCGAGATTCTCGGTTGTTCGACATCGACAAGGCATGGCACGGGATCGCATTCGCCCTTGAGCGCGCCGATGTCGACACAGCCGTGATCTACGGTGACGCACAAGTGCCAGGTGCTGGCGACTGGGGTTACGGTCCGCCGTCGTCCCTGACACCCGGGCGGGTTCGCGAACTGGCCGGCAAGCTGAACGAGCTGGACCCGAAGACGATCGTCCGCGCCGTGCCGCGGAAGGAGTTCACGGCGTCCGACATCTACCCGGCAACGGGCTGGGATGACGAGGATCTCGACTACCTGGCCCACTGGCTAGAGAAGCTGATCACCTTCTACGGCCAAGCCGCCGACGCCGAAATGGGCATGCTCGTCTGGCTCGACTGACTGACTGGCGCCGCTCTCTTCGATACGTTCTGGGAAAGATATGAGGCTCGTGCCCCACGCGATGTGCTTCATCGCCCGTTCGGTGAACTTCCAGGTGCTCGTGGAACCGGCCCCGCTCGCGACCGCCGCGGCGTAGGGCGCGCGGTCCCGGCCGGGTCCGGGCGCGTCGACAGTCACCTGGCCGCGCGTTGTCAGACACCTGGCCTAGGGTTCAGGGCATGGCAGATCCGGCCACCTACCGTCCCCGTCCCGGCGAGATCCCGAACTCCCCGGGCGTGTACCGCTTCCGTGACGAGCACGGGCGAGTGATCTACGTCGGCAAGGCGAAGAACCTGCGCCAGCGCCTGTCGAACTACTTCCAGGACCTCGCCAACCTGCACCACCGTACGCGCACCATGGTGACCACGGCCGCGTCGGTGGAGTGGACGGTCGTGGGAACCGAGGTGGAAGCACTCGCGCTCGAGTACACCTGGATCCAGCAGTACGACCCGCGGTTCAACGTGAAGTACCGGGACGACAAGTCGTACCCGTACCTGGCGGTGACGCTCGGTGAGGAGATCCCGCGCGCACAGGTGATGCGGGGCGCCAAGCGCAAGGGCACCCGGTACTTCGGGCCGTACGGCCACGCCTGGGCGATCCGCGAGACGCTCGACCAGGTGCTGCGGGTCTTCCCCATCCGCACCTGCTCCGCCGGCGTGTACCGGCGCGCTGCCCGGTCCGGACGGCCGTGCCTGCTCGGCTACATCGACAAGTGCTCGGCCCCCTGCGTGGGGCGCATCAGCCCTGAGGACCACCGCGCGCTCGCGCTCGACTTCTGCGACTTCATGTCCGGCGAGACCAAGCGCTTCGAGAAGCGGCTGACCAGCGAGATGACCGAAGCCGCCGAGGCCATGGAGTACGAGCGCGCCGCCCGGCTGCGCGACGACATCGAGGCACTGCGCCGCGCCACCGAGAAGAACGCGGTGGTGCTCGGCGACGGGACCGACGCGGACGTCTTCGCGCTGGCGGGCGACGAACTGGAGGCCGCCGTGCAGGTGTTCCACGTCCGCGGCGGGCGCATCCGAGGACAGCGCGGGTGGGTCGTGGAGAAGGTGGAGGACGTCTCGGACGCCGAGCTCGTCGAGCACCTGCTCCAGCAGGTCTACGGGGCCGTCGCGGACCTGGAGGCGGCGTCCGGTACCGACGAGGAACCGGCCGCCCCGCGCCGTCCGGACCACGAGGCGCGCCGTCGGCGCGGAGACGAGGCGCCGAGCGACGCCGTGCCGCGTGAGGTGCTGGTCCCCGTGCTGCCGCCGGACCCGGGACAGGTCACCGCGTGGCTGACGGGCCTGCGCGGAGCCCGCGTGGACCTGAGAGTGCCGCAGCGTGGTGACAAGAAGGAACTCGCGGCCACGGTCCTGCGCAACGCCGAGCACTCACTGGTCCTGCACAAGACGCGCCGCGCCGGGGACCTGACCACCCGCAGCCAGGCACTCCAGGAGATCCAGGAGGCACTCGACCTCGACAGCGCCCCGCTGCGCATCGAGTGCTACGACGTCTCCCACACCGGCGGCACCTACCAGTCGGCATCCATGGTCGTGTTCGAGGACGGGCTGCCCCGCAAGAGCGAGTACCGCACGTTCAGCATCCGCGGGCCCGAGGGCGACGGCGCACGCGACGACACCGCCGCCATGCACGAGGTGATCACCCGGCGCTTCAAGCGCTATCTCGCCGACCGGCTCAAAGCCGGCGACGTCGAGCTCGCGTCGGGCGAGGTCGACCCCGACGACGCTCCGCCCGAGGACACGAAGAGGTTCGCCTACCCGCCGAGCCTCGTCGTCGTCGACGGCGGTCCGCCTCAGGTCGCGGCCGCCGCGCGTGCCCTGGCCGACCTCGGCGTGACCGACGTCGCCCTGTGCGGGCTCGCCAAGCGGCTCGAGGAGGTGTGGATTCCCGGCGACGACTACCCGGTCGTGCTGCGGCGCTCGTCGGAGGGCCTCTACCTGCTGCAGCGCGTGCGTGACGAGGCCCACCGCTTCGCGATCCAGGCGCACCGCAAGCGGCGCAGCAAGGGCATGGTCGCGTCCGTGCTGGACGACGTCCCCGGACTCGGCCCCGCCCGCAAGAAGGCCCTGCTGGCACACTTCGGTTCGGTCAAGAAGCTGCGCGCGGCCACCGCCGAGGAGATCGCGACCGTCCGGGGCATGGGCGCGGCCACGGCGGCCGCCGTCGTCCAGGCGCTCGCGGGCACCGGAGGCGCGCGAAACGGTGGAGCGAACGCGCAGGACACGGCGGCAGCGGCCGCCGGCGAGGCGGAGCAGCGGTGAGCCCGCGGGGCCTGGCATGCTGGGACACATGAACGAACCGTCCCCGACGACCGCACCGTCGGGCATCGCGGCGATCGACGCGGACGCCCCCGCCCCCGCAGATCCCCAGCCCGAGGTCCTCATCATCACGGGCATGTCCGGCGCCGGGCGGTCCCACGCCGCGGCCGTGGTGGAGGATCTCGGCTGGTACGTGGTCGACAACCTGCCGCCGATGATGCTCGTCCCGCTGGTGGACCTGATGAGCAAGGGCTCGACGATCGACTCCGTCGCGGCGGTGGTCGACGTGCGCGGCAGAGAGTTCTTCAGCGAGCTCGACAAGGTGCTCGCGCACATGAGCGAGCGTGACGTCGCCTATCGCATCCTGTTCCTCGAGGCGTCGGACGAGGTACTGGTACGGCGTTTCGAGCAGGTCCGCCGCCCGCACCCGCTGCAGGGTGACGGGCGGATCCTCGACGGCATCACGGCCGAGCGCTCGCTCCTGGCCAGCATCAAGGAACGTGCCGACATCGCGATCGACACCTCCGACCTGTCCGTGCACGACCTCTCCCGGGAGATCCGGCGGTCCATCGCCGATCCCGCGCAGGAAACGCTGCGCATCACGCTGCTCTCGTTCGGCTTCAAGTACGGCATACCCCTGGACGCGGACCACGTGGTGGACGTACGGTTCCTGGCCAACCCCTACTGGATCACCGAGTTGCGGCACCTGACCGGCCACGATGCTCCGGTACGGGACTACGTGCTCGCCCGGCCCGGTGCGGTCGAGTTCGTCGACCGGTACGCGTCGGCCCTCGAACCCGTCCTCACGGGCTACCTCGAGGAGGAGAAGCGCTACGCCACGATCGCCGTGGGCTGCACGGGCGGCAAGCACCGCTCGGTCGCGATGGCGGACGCCATCGCGGATCGCCTGCGCGCGGCCGGGCATCGCGTGCGGGTCTCGGCACGCGACCTCGGACGTGAGTGAGAGCGCCGACGTCGACGACGGGCTCGGAGAAGGACCGGGGTACGGGACGTACCCGGCGTGGCCGAGCGCGTGAAGATGTCACTGGAGGGGCAGGAAGGTGCCGATGAGGCCAGAGTGGAGCAAGAACCCCGCCGTCGTGGCGCTCGGCGGAGGGCACGGCCTGTCGGCCACGCTGTCCGCCCTGCGGCTCATGTCCGACCGGCTCACCGCCGTCGTCACCGTGGCCGACGACGGCGGGTCGTCCGGGCGGCTGCGCGACGAGCTCTCGGTCCTGCCCCCGGGGGATCTGCGCATGGCGCTCGCCGCGCTGTGCGACGACTCCGAGTGGGGCCGCACGTGGAGCGCGATGCTGCAGCACCGGTTCCGGTCCGACGGCGGCCTCGACAACCACGCTGTGGGCAACCTGCTCATCGTGGCGCTGTGGGAGCTCCTCGGTGACCCGGTCGCCGGGCTCGACTGGGTGGGCAAGCTGCTCGGCGCCCGGGGACGTGTCCTGCCGATGGCGTCCGTACCGCTCGTCGTCGAGGCGGACGTACGGCGCGAACCACACGAGCCCGCTCCCGGGCGGTCCGCGGTCGAGACCGTGGTGGGGCAGAGCCGCGTCGCCGTCACGGACGGACGCATCGAACAGCTGCGACTCGTCCCTTCGGACCCGCCCGCCAGCCCCGAGGCGGTCGAGGCGGTCCTGGAGGCCGACTGGGTGGTCCTGGGACCGGGATCCTGGTACTCGTCGGTACTGGTCCACCTGCTGGTGCCGGAACTGGCACAGGCCCTGCACGAGACGACGGCGCGCAGGTGCGTCACACTCAACCTGTCGGCCGACGGCGGGGAGACCGCGGGACTGACCGCCGTCGACCACCTGGAGGCGCTCCACAAGCACGCGCCGGGACTGCGGATCGATGCCGTGGTGGCGGACCCGTCAGCCGTGGAGGACGTGTCGGACCTCCACGACGCCGCCGGACGCATGGGCGCGAAGCTCCTGATGCGGCAGGTGCGGCGCGGCGACGGCACCGCACGGCACGACGCGCTGCGCCTGGCGGCGGCGTACCGGGACGTGTTCGAGGACGTCTTCGGGGACGTCTGACGCGCCGCGAGGGACCAGTGGTACGTCGCGGGCCGGTCCGGCCGGGAGGCGAGCGCTCGGGGCCCGTGGCGCCGGCGCACTCGCCCGTGCCGGGCCGGGACGGCGGCGGGCAACACGCCGGGACATTTCACTCGCTCCTCCGCGATTCTCCCCGTGGCAAGACGGGGAGTCCGTGGCAGGATGGCGGCCATGGCGCTCACGGGACAGGTCAAGGAGGAGCTCGCACGCGTGCGGGTGGCGAAGACGTCGTGCCGCAAGGCCGAGGTGTCCGCGACGCTGCGGTTCTCCGGTGGGCTGCACATCATCTCCGGGCGCGTGGTGATCGAGGCGGAGCTCGACAACGAGTCGGCCGCCACGCGGCTGCGTCAGGCGATCCACGAACTGTACGGGCACACCAGCGAGCTGATCGTGGTCCAGGCGGGCGGCATCAGGAAGTCGTCGCGGTTCGTGGTCCGGGTGGTGCGCGACGGCGAGTCGCTGGCCCGGCAGACGGGCCTGCTCGACGCGCGCGGCCGCCCGGTGCGCGGCCTGGCGCCGGAGGTCGTGTCGTCGGGAGTCGCGGAGGCCGAGTCGGTGTGGCGGGGCGCCTTCCTGGCGCACGGCTCGCTCACGGAGCCGGGACGGTCCATGTCGCTGGAGATCACGAGCCCCGGGCCCGAGGCGGCCCTCGCGCTGGTCGGTGCCGCGCGGCGGCTCGGTGTCTCGGCGAAGTCGCGGGAGGTGCGCGGTGTCGACCGGGTGGTGGTCCGGGACGGCGACGCGATCGCGACGATGCTGCGCCGGATCGGCGCCTCCGAGACGCTGAAGGTGTGGGAGGAGCGGCGCGCGCGGCGCGAGGTGCGGGGCACGGCGAACCGCCTGGCCAACTTCGACGACGCGAACCTGCGCCGCTCCGCGCGGGCGGCGGTCGCGGCCGGGGCGCGTGTGCAGCGTGCCTTCGAGATCCTCGGTGACGACGTGCCGGACCACCTGAGGCAGGCGGGTGAGCTGCGGCTGGCCCACAAGCAGGCCTCTCTCGAGGAGCTGGGGCGGCTGGCGGACCCGCAGCTGTCCAAGGACGCGGTGGCCGGGCGTATCCGCCGGCTCCTCTCGACCGCGGACAAGCGCGCCGCGGAGCTCGGGGTCCCCGACACGGAGTCGGGCCTGAGCCCGGACCTGCTGGACATCTGAGCCGTCACGGCCCCGCCCGCCGCATGCTCGCGGCCCGCTTGCCGCACGCTCAGCGGCCCGCTCGCCGCGCGCTCAGCGGCCCGCCCGCCGCCCGGCCATGCGTCGCACGGCTCTGCCGGCGAGCACACCGGCGAGGATCCACGACCCCACGGTCAGGGCGCGGCCGAGGGGACTGCGGCGCGGACGAGGGCGGCGCGGTGTGCTCGACGGCCCCCGGTGCGGCTCCGTGCCGGTCACCGCGGCTTCGGCGCGGGAACCGCGGCTCGAGGTGAGACGGCCCTCGACGGCGTCGACCCGGTCCGCCGCGATGAGCAGGAGCCAGCGGACCGTACGGCCCTCGCCGAAGCGCCGGTAGGAGAACCGGCGGATCACGCCCGACAGTCCTCGGGTCGGCGCCGCGGTCCCGAAGACAGGCGTCAGCCGGGCGTGCTCGATGGAGCGTTCCCGCGGCCGGCGTTCCTCCTGCTGCTCGGGCAGGTCCCAGTGCGCTCCCGTCGCCGGGTCGCGCACCTCGCGAGGGACGGCGGGCCGGTCGGCGGGGTCCAGGTCGGCGCCCCAGCCGGGGATACGGTCACGCAGCTGTTGCGGTGTCTCGGGCAGCGGTGGCTTGTCGGCCGTGTACGGCATGGTCGTCTCCCGTCAGGCGGTGCCCGGCACGACGAGCGGTTTGATGCAGCCGTCGAGCTTGGCGGAGAACATGTGGTATCCCTCGGCGATGTGTTCCAGCGGGATGCGGTGGGTCACGACGTCGTTCGGTTTGAGGTATCCGTTGCGCATGTGCTCGAACAGGCGGGGCCACTGCCGCTTCACCGGTGTCTGGTTGGCGCGCAGGGTGAGGCCCTTGTTCATCGCGTCGCCGAACCGGACGGCGGTGGGGACGGGGCCGTAGACCCCCATGACCGACAGGGTGCCGCCCTTCCGGGCGGTGTCGATGGCCCAGTTGAGGGCGATCGGGGACCCTCCCTGGAGCTTGAGCCTGGTGCCTGTCACGTGCTGGAGCAGGTTGCCGTCGGCCTCGGCGCCGACGGCGTCGATCACCCGGTCGGCTCCGAGCATGCCGGTGGCGCGCTTCAGCTCGACGACGATGTCCTTGTGCCGCGTGAAGTCGTACGTCTCGGCGTGGGCGAACGAGCGCGCCTTGGCCAGGCGGTCCTCCACGTGGTCGACGACGATGACGCGACCCGCTCCCATCAACCAGGCCGACCGGGCGGCGAACAGGCCGACGGGCCCGGCACCGAAGACGACGACGACGTCTCCTTCGGCGATGTCGGCCAGCTGGGCGCCGAAGTATCCGGTGGCCAGCGCGTCCGTGCACAGGACGGCATCCTCCTCGTCCATCCAGTCGGGCACGATCGCCGGTCCCACGTCGGCGAACGGCACGCGCACGTACTCGGCCTGTCCGCCGTCGTAGCCGCCGGTGGTGTGGGAGTAGCCGTAGATCCCGCCCGCCGCGGTGGCGTTCGGGTTCACGTTGTGACAGTTCGAGTACAGGCCCCGCGCGCAGAAGAAGCAGGTGCCGCAGTAGATGTTGAAGGGCACCATGACGCGGTCGCCGACGGCGAGGTCGCGTACCGACGGACCGACCTCGTGCACCACGCCGACGAACTCGTGGCCGAACGTCGAACCGACGCGGGTGTCGGGCATCAGACCGTGATAGAGATGCAGGTCCGACCCGCAGATGGCCGCCGTCGTGACCCGGACGATCGCGTCGTTCGGGTGTTCGATGCGCGGTATGTCCTTCTCCTCGACGCGGATGTCGTACGGTCCGCGGTACGTCATGGCTCGCACGGTGGCCTCCTTCTCCGGCGGGGCCGGGCGTCCAGGCTCACATCGTCGGCGCCCAGTCGCACCACGGACGTGTCCGTACGGCTCGCGTCCGCGGCGGGCGGCGGTGTTCCCGGCGCGTAGAACCACCCGTGGAACGCCGTGCGCACGGACTGGGGAAGCACTCTGGCGATCGCGACCATCGCCCGCGCCTGGACACCGGGAGCCACCTCGGCCCGTCCGTCGTGGAGGGCGTCGACCGCCCGGCGCGCCACCATCGCCGGCCTGGACTTCGGTGCCCGCCCGATATGCGTACGCTGCATCTCGGCCGCGCGGAAGAACGGCGTCCGCGTCGCCGCGGGCAGCACCGTCGTCACGGTGACGCCGGTGCCGGCGAGTTCGTGGCGCAGCGACCAGGCGAACGACCGCAGGAACGCCTTCGACGCGCCGTACGTGCCGAACAGCGGTGCGGGCATGGCCGCGGCGATCGACGACGTGACCAGGAGCCTTCCGTCGCCGCCCGCGACCAGGCCCGGCACGACGAGGTGCGCCAGGTGCACCACGGAACGAACGTTCAGGTCGACGAGCCGTAGCTCGTCCCGGAGGGGCGAGTGCGCGAAGGGTCCGTGGACGCCCACGCCCGCGTTGAGGACGAACGTGCGTATCCCGAGACGCCGCGCACGGGCGGCGGTCTCCTCGACGCCGGCGGGTACGGCCAGGTCGGTCTGGAGGCCCAGCACCGGCACGTCGGTGTTCTTGCGCAACTGTCGAACGGCCTCGTCCACACCGCGTTCGGCCACCACCAGCACGCCGTGCCCTCGCCGCACGAACTCGCGCGCGATCGCGAGACCGATGCCGCTGGACCCGCCGGTGACGAGTGCGATCTCGTTCATCGGGCGTTCCCTCTCCGGGTTCGCTCCTCGTCTCGAAGCTCTCCCGCCGACTCTAGGCAAGAGGGGTGCGACCCGCATCCCGCGTGCGGCGGACCCCACCGGGCGTTGCGCCGATCTCCTCGCGCGCCGGGGTTGCCGGTACCCGGCGCTCCGTTACCGTGAACGAATGGTGACCGTGACACGGGCCGCCCGGTGCGCTCCCGGCGATGTCCTGGAAGTGCTCGCCGACGGCTGGTCGTACTCGAGCTGGGTCGTCGGTACGGCGCGGATCCGCGCGGTCGACAGGACCTGGCCCGAGCCGGGTACGCGCATCCTCCACTCCGTCGGCGCCTGGCCCATGCTGCTCGACGACGAGACCGTCGTTCGGGCGTGGGACCCGGAACGCTCGATCGAACTGCAGGCGAGAGGGTGGCCCGCGGGCGAGGCACGCGTCCTGATCGAGGTCGCGCCGTCGCCGTCGGGCAGCGGATGCCGGGTGAGGGTGACGGAAGATGCCGACAGGGGGCCCGGCACGCTCGTCCCGCGGCCGCTGCGCACCGGGGTGATCGGGCCGCGGAACGTCGAGACCCTGCGCCGGCTGACCCTCCTCGCGGAACGCCGGGCTCCCACGCCACGGTCGCACTGACCGCACGACTCCGGCCACCGCCCGCGGCTGCGGCTGCGCCGCACGACTCCGCCCACCGCCCGTGCGACGGGTGCGCCTCGGGTCGAGCAGGGCCGCACGCCGTCAGGCGTCGTTCAGCAGCCGCCCCCACGCGCTGCGCGCGAGCGCCCGCGGAAGCTTGCCCCACGGGTTCGACGCGGCGAGCGCGGCACGTGCGGCGTTCCAGCCGCACGCGCCGTGCACGCCTCCACCGGGGTGGGCCGAGGCGCTCGCGAGATACAGGCGCTCGACCGGCGTCTCGGGCCGGCCGCGTCCCGTGGTGGGCCGGAACATCAGCTCCTGGTGGATCGCCGACGTCCCGCCGTTGATCGCGCCTCCGACCAGGTTGGCGTCCGCCGCCTGGAGGTCCGCCGGACTCTGCACGGACCGGCCGGCCACGGCGTCCCGGAAGCCGGGCGCGACCCGGTCGAGGGCGTCCTCCATGCGGTCTCGTTGCCGTGCCACGGCGCCGGCGGTCCACTCGATGCCGTGGGGCACGTGGGTGTAGGCCCACGCGGACTCCGTGCCGCGGGGCGAGCGTGTCGGGTCCGACGTCGTCATCTGCCCGAGGACCAGGAAGGGCCGGTCCGGAATCTCGTTCTTGGACAGCGCGGCGGCGACGTCGACGAAGCCGGGTCCGTCCACGCCGAGATGAACCGTCCCGGCCCCCCGCGCCTCGCCGGCCGCCCACGCGAACGGGCGGTCGAGCGCCCAGTTGATCTTGAAGGTCGGATGGTCCCACTGGAACCGGTCGAGGTCTCGCACGAAACGCGGCGGCAGGTGCGCCGTCCCGACGAGATCCCGGTACAGGGCGGGCGCACTGACGTCGGCGAGCACCGCACGCCGGGCACGGACATGGTCACCGTGGGCCGTTCTGACACCGACCGCGCGCCGGCCCGCCACCACCACTCGCTCGACACGCGTTCCGGTGCGGACCTCCCCGCCTCCTGCGCGCACTCGCGCGGCCAGCGCGTTCGCAAGGGAGCCGGCTCCGCCCACCGGCACGGGAAACCCGACGTCCTGGCCGAGCATGGTGAGCAGCCAGCCGAACAGACCGCTCCCGGCCGCGTCCGGCGGGACATCGGCGTGCATGGCGTTGCCGGTGAGCAGGAGTCCGCCGCCCGCGCCGCGAAAGTTCTCGTCGGCGAGGCGGCGCACGGGCGTCACCGCGAGACGGGCGAGGTCCAGCGCTCCCGCGGCCCCCGCCCGGCGCAGCAGCCGCAGTGCCGGGCCTGCGGCGGGCAGCGGGCTGAACAGCGCGTCGAGCAGTGGTTCGCGAACCCGGGTCCAGCCGGCGAACATCCGGAGCCACGCGTCGCCGTCCCCCGGGGCCTCCGTCTCGAGGTCCGCGGCCGTGTCCTCCGGTGCGGTGCGCAGCACGGCGGCCGCGCCGTCGTCCAGGACGTGGGCGAGCACCGACGGCGCCCGTGACCAGGCGAGTCCGTGATCCTCCAGGTGCAGGCCGCGGATCACCGGGGAGGCCGCCGCGAGAGGGTAGAACGCGGAGAACAGGTCGGTCCGGAACTCCGGTGCGGCCACCTCGGCCGTCCGCACGGCGCCGCCGAGGGAGTCCTGCTCCTCCAGCACGAGGACGTCCCAGCCCGCGTCCACGAGCGCGTTCGCCGCGACCAGCCCGTTGGGCCCCGCGCCGACGACCACCGCGTCGACGGTCCTCACCGGAGGGCCAGGACGGCCCGGGCCCGGCCGGTCCGCCCGATCAGGTGTCCCGTCGCCGGACGGTGCCTGCGGGCCGGAGTCGTCCGGCATCCACGATCGCCTCCTTGGTCGGCTGGGTCCAGCGTGCCCACGATCGGCGGCGGTCGCCAGCCCGCGGGCCGGGCCGCGCGGCGGGACACCGGACGCCTGCCGCCGTCGTCCCCGACGGGGACCGGGAGGTCACGGCACGACCGCGATGTCCGCGGTGGCCAGCGCCAGCAGGGCCACGCACACCACCGCGACGCCCATGCTGAGACCGAACGGCGCCCGGCTGTGCGGCCGGGTGAGTGCCGTGACGCCCGCCGTGAGCGCGAGGCCGGCGGCGAGGACGCCTCCCGCCCACTCCACGGGTCCTGGTGCGCCGGCCGGACCCAGTACCACCACGCCGGCCGCCGGCATCAGGAGGCAGGGAGCGAGCACGCCGGACGCGCGGCGGCCGAGCCGGTGCGGCAGGCCTCGCACCCCGGTCGCCGTGTCGTCCTCCAGGTCGGGAAGCGTGTTCGCGACATGTGCCCCCACGCCCAGCAGGGCGGCGGCGGCCACGGCCCAGCCCGCGGGGACGCGCGGCCCGGGGGCGGCGAGGACGACGAAGACGGCCAGCAGCCCGAACGACAGCGCGTAGGGAGCCCAGGACCAGGCGGTCGCCTTGAGCCGGGCGTTGTACGCCCACGCTCCGGCCACCGCCACGAGGTGGACCGCGCCGGGTGCGATGCCCAGCGCCAGCGACGCGACCACGCACACCGCGAGCGCCGCGAACGCGGCCGTGCGCAGGGTGCGGGCGGTGACGAGGCCGGCCACCACGGGCTTGTCGGTACGTCCGACGGCGGTGTCCCGCGCGGCGTCGATCCAGTCGTTGGACCATCCGACGGAGAGCTGGCCGGTGCCGACCGCGACCGTGACGACCGCGACGGTGGCCGCGCCGGATCCGAGTGCCACGGAGAGCGCGGCGGCCAGACCTGTCACGACGGCGGCCGGGGCGGCGTGGGAGGCCAGCAGCAGACCGCGGGCGAGGGCGCGGGTTTCCGTGCCGGAGGTCATGGGCGGCACGCTAGTCGTGCGCCGCCGTCGGCGCGCGGGGTGCGCACTCGGCGGGGGGGCGTACGCCGCCGTCCCGGGCACGGGACGTGGTACGGCGTGCTCGGCGCGCGGGTGGGCGGGTCCTGCGTCAGGATGCTGAGATGTCGTGCGTCGTGGCCGTGGAGCCGGTGCTGCCGGGGCACGTGTATGCCCAGGAGGCGATCACCGAGGTCGTGGGGCCGCTGGTGGCACCGGACCCGGGCCGGGCTGCGCTGTTGCGGCGCCTGCACGGGAGCGCCGGGGTGGATCATCGTCACCTGGTGCTGCCGCTGGAGGAGTACGCGGGGCTGCGGTCGCTGGGCGCCACCAACGCGGTGTTCGTCCGTGAGGGTGCGGCCCTGGCCGAGCGCGCGTGCCGGCGGGCGCTGACCGCGGCCGGGCTCGAGCCGGGGGACGTCGACCACGTGTTCGCGACCTCGGTGACCGGGGTGGCGGCTCCGTCCCTGGACGTCCTGCTGTCCGAGCGCCTGGGGCTGCGCGGCGACGTGCGCCGGACGCCATCGTTCGGCCTGGGGTGCGCGGGCGGGGCGGGCGGGCTGGCGCGCGTCCACGACCACCTGCTGGGCCATCCGCGCGACGTGGCGCTGCTGGTGTCGGTCGAGCTGTGCTCGCTGACCCTCCAGCACGACGACGACTCGATGGCGAACCTCGTGGCGTCCGGGCTGTTCGGCGACGGCGCGGCCGCTGTCGTCGTCGTGGGGTCCGGGCACCCGCTGGCACGGGCCGCGCGCGCCCGCACCGTGGCGGATCCGTCCGCCGCCCGGCCGCGCCCGGCCCGTCTGGTCGATACGCGCTCGCACCTCTACCCGGGGACCACGGAGGCGCTCGGCTGGGAGGTGCGTGACAGCGGGTTCGCGATCGTGCTGTCCGCCGGGTTGCCGGACCTGCTGAGGGCGCATCTGCCCGCCGATGTGAAGGGACTGCTGGTCGAGCACGGGCTGACGCCGGCCGAGGTGCCGACCTGGGTCGTGCACGCCGGTGGGCCGAAGGTGATCGACGCCGTGCGGGACGCCCTCGGGCTGCCCGAGGCGGCCGTCCGGGAGAGCCGGGCGAGTCTGGCATGCGCGGGGAACCTGTCGTCGTCGTCCGTGCTCGATGTCCTGGCCAGGACGCTCGCGAGGTCGGAGGCGCCGCCGGGCTCGCCCGCGGTGCTCATGGCGTTCGGCCCGGGCGTGGCCTGTGAACTGGTGCTCCTGCGACTGGAAGGGCGCTGAGATGCTGGGGTTCTACGTGGTGCTCGTGGCCGCCACGGCGGTGGAGCGGCTCGCCGAGCTCGCCGTGTCGGCGCGCAATGCTCGATGGTCCTTCGCGCGCGGCGGCGTCGAGTCGGGAAGGGGGCACTTCCCGGCGATGGTGGCCCTGCACAGCGGACTGCTGGTCGCGTGCGTCGTGGAGGCCGTGGTCGCCGGCCGGCCCTTCCTGCCGTGGCTGGGTGTGCCGATGCTCGTCCTGGTGCTCGCCGGGCAGGGGCTGCGGTGGTGGTGCGTGGCCACGCTGGGGTACCGCTGGAACACGCGCATCATCGTGGTGCCGGGGCTGCCGCTGGTCTCCGGGGGACCGTACCGGTGGCTGCGCCATCCGAACTACGTGGCCGTCGTGGTCGAGGGCATCGCGCTCCCGCTGGTGCACACCTGCTGGATCACGGCCACGTGCTTCACCGTGCTCAACGCGGTGCTGCTGGGCCGCTTCCGCATCCCGGCCGAGGAGCGTGCGCTGCGGCTGGTCACCGGCGGGTCCCGGTGACCAGGACGGGCCGCGGTGGCCTGGACGCGGACGTCGTCGTGGTGGGTGCCGGACCGGTCGGGCTGGCCGCGGCGATCCATGCGCGGGCCGCGGGACTCGACGTGCTGCTCGTGGACCGGCGCACGGGCACCTTCGACAAGGCCTGCGGGGAAGGGCTGCTCCCGGGGGCGCTGCGGGCCGTCCAGGCGCTCGGCGCCGACCCGCCCGGGTATCCGCTCTCCGGGATCAGCTATCGCTCGCGCGGGCACCGTGCCGACCACCGGTTCACCGACGGCCCCGGCCGGGGCGTGCCGCGCACGGCGCTGCACGCGGCCCTGTGGTCCCGCGCCGCCGACGTGGGGGCGAGGTTGCTGCACGCCCGCGTCACGACGCTGCGCCAGGACGCCGGGGGCGTCGAGGTGGACATCGTGCCCGGCGCTGCCGCGACGAGCCGGGGCGGCGAGCGTGCTCGGGCCACGCTCCGGGCGGGCTGGCTCCTCGGTTGCGACGGCCTGCACTCCACGACCCGCCGGCTCGCGGGGCTCGATGCGGCCCCCGGGCGGCACGGCGGCCGGGCGGTGCGCCGCCGGTACGGCCTGCGGCGCCACTTCCGGGTACCGCCGTGGAGCGAGCTCGTCGAGGTGCACTGGTCGCGAGACGCCGAGGCGTACGTGACGCCGGTGGGTGCCGACACCGTCGGCGTCGCGCTGCTCGGGCCTCGCGAGGCGCTGCCCTCCGGCGACGGGTTCGAGGCGGTGCTGCGCTCGCAGTTCCCCGAACTCCGTGCCCGGCTGACGGGCGCGTGGGCCGGGCCGGTGCTGGGCGCCGGGCCGCTGCGCCGGCGGTCGCTCCGGCGCGCGGCAGGGCGGGTGCGGCTCGTGGGCGACGCGTCGGGCTACGTCGACGCCCTGACGGGCGAGGGGGTCCGCGTGGGCCTCGCCCAGGCGGACGCCGTCGTCCGGCACCTGGACGACCCCGTCGCGTACGAGCGCGCGTGGCACTCGGCGACGCGCGACTACCGGGCGCTCACCAGCGGCCTGCTCGCCTGGGCGTCCAGCCCCGCCCGTCCGGCGATCGTGCCCGCTGCGGCGCGTGTGCCGTGGCTGTACGGCACGGTGGTCGAGCGACTGGCCCGGTGACCGCGATCCGCCGTCGGACCCGCCGGCCCGGCGTGCCGGAGCGAGCGGAGGCGGAGGACTCCGCCGGGCGGAGCGGGCCGGGCGCGGTGCCGCGCGTCCACCGGGCACACGTCCGGTTCCGGCGAAATGCGAGCGGCGTCGTCCCGTGGCACGGTGCGAGAACAAGCCGCGGTCCAGCACCGGCCACGCCCCGTGGACAGGAGACGACCATGACCGACCAGCCTGGCTATGACCCCGCCGAGGACCCGGACAGCGACCCCGAGCAGCTCAACCCGCGCACCGGAGCGGCCGCCGGGAGCGACGACGACGAGTCCTCCACCCCGCGCGAGCAGCGCGCGGACGGCCAACCCGACCAGGACACCGACCCCGCGTCCCAGAACCCCCGTACCGGCGGGCACGCCGGTTCCGAGGGCTGATGGCGCGTATGCACTCGTCCTGGTACACCGACGCGGTCGTCTACCAGCTCGACCCGCGCCTGTTCGTCGACTCGGACGACGACGGGTGGGGCGACCTTCCGGGCGTCATCGAGCGCCTGCACTACCTGCGAGGGCTCGGCGTCACGTGCGTGTGGCTCCTGCCGTTCTACGTCTCGCCGTTCCGGGACGGCGGCTACGACGTGGCCGACCACCTGGCGGTCGATCCCCGGCTGGGCGACCTGGCCGACGTCGCGCGGCTCCTGGAGACCGCCGACGACCTCGGCCTGCACGTGCTCGTGGAGCTCGTCACGCAGCACACCTCCGACCAGCACCCGTGGTTCCAGGAGGCGCGCCGGGACCGCGACTCGCCCTACCGCGACTACTACCTGTGGTCCGACGAGCCGCGCGACGACATCGAACCGATGTTCCCGGACGTGCAACCCCGCACCTGGACGTGGGACGAGGAGGCGCAGCAGTTCTACCGGCACGCGTTCTACTCGCACGAGCCCGACCTCGCGCTCGACAACCCCCGGGTGCGCGACGAGCTGTACCGCATCGTGTCGTTCTGGCTGCGCATGGGTGTCTCCGGCTTCCGGGTGGACGCGGTGCCCCTGATGCTCGAACGAGCCCGGGCCGCCCGCCCGGACACCGACGGGCAGTGGCTCGTGCGGGACCTGCAGGCGGCGGTGTCCGCGCAGCGTTCGGGCGCGGTGCTGCTCGGGGAGGTCGACGTCGAGCCGGACCGGTACGCCGACTACTTCGGTACCGACGGTGAGCACGGCATGACCATGCTGCTCGACTTCTGGACGAACAACCACCTGTTCCTCGCCCTGGCGCGCGGCCGCGCGGAACCGTTGGAGCGGGCCCTGCGCACCCAGCCGGAGCCGCCGTCCGGGGCGACGTACGCGCACTGGCTGCGCAACAACGACGAACTGGACCTGGAGCGGCTCAGCACGGAGGAACGGCAGGAGGTGCTCGACACGTTCGCGCCCGAGGACTCCATGCGCGTCTACCATCGCGGCATCCGCCGTCGTCTGGCCCCGATGCTCGAGGGCGACCCACGGCGTCTCGCGATGGCCCACGCGGTGCTGTTCTCCCTGCCCGGGCCTCCGGTGCTGCGCTACGGCGACGAGATCGGGATGGGGGACGACCTCGGCCGGCCGGAGCGCGAGGCCGTGCGCACGCCCATGCAGTGGTCCACGACGCCGTCCGCCGGCTTCTCCCGCGCCCCGCGGGACGCGTTCGCGGCACCCGTGATCACCGGTCCCTACGGGCCGGACCGGGTGAGCGTGGACGAGCAGAACGTCCGCGACGGCTCACTCCTGCGCCGGGTCGGAGGCCTCGTGCGCGCCCGGCTCGGCCTGAGCGAGCTGGGGCGGGCGCGTCCGGTGCCGTGGGACGTCGGGGCACCGTCCGTGCTGGCCCTGCGCTACCAGGTGGAGCAGTCCAGCGTGCTGCTGCTGGCGAACCTCGCCGACGAACCGGTCGTCGCCACCCTCCCCGACACCGAGATCTCCGCCCTGCGTGAGGGCGCGGCGCGCTACGTCGACGTGCACGTCGACCAGGACTACCCGGCGGTGGAGGCGGACGGCCGCATCCCCCTGGCGGGGTACGGGTACCGCTGGCTGCGCCGCACCGTCGACGGCGGCTCGGGCAGCGGCGACGGTGGCAGCTCGGGCGCACGAGGGACCAGGGGCGCCGGCGACCGCGGGAGCGAGGGCGACGCGTGACCGTCGTCGGCTTCCACGTCTCCCACGAGCAGCTGCATCCGGTCGAGGGGCTGCGTGTGGCGCGGCTCGCGCAGGACGCCGGGTTCGACGCCGCCATGTGCTCCGACCACCTCGCGCCGTGGAGCGCACGGCAGGGCCAGTCCCCGCTCGCATGGTCGTGGCTCGGTGCGGCGCTCGCCGTGACCGGCCTGTCGTTCGGCACGGTCTGCGCGCCGGGCCGGCGTTACCACCCGGTCGTCGTGGCGCAGGCGATCGCCACTCTCGGCGCGATGTTCCCCGGCCGGTTCTGGGTGGCGCTGGGCTCGGGGGAGAACCTGAACGAGCACGTGACGGGGGACCCGTGGCCGCCGAAGGCCGAGCGGGACGGCAGGCTGGAGGAGTGCGTCCAGGTGATCCGCGCGCTGCTGCTCGGCCAGGAGGTGGACCACGCCGGTCTGGTCGTCGCACGCGAGGCCCGGTTGTGGACGCTGCCCGACGTCGTGCCTCCGCTGCTCTGCCCGGCGCTGACACCGGCGACGGCACGGCGGCACGCCGCCTGGGCGGACGGCCTGATCACGGTCAACCAGCCCGTGGGCGAGCTGCGCCGGATCATCGAGGCCTACCGCGAGGAGGGAGGCGCGGGCGACGTGACCGTCCAGGTCCACCTGTCGTGGGCGCCGACGACGGCGGAGGCGGAGGCGGTGGCGCTCGACCAGTGGCGCACCAACACCGGCGCCCCCGACGTCGTCGCGGACATCCCGACGACGCGCGCGTTCGACGTGCGCAGCCAGGACGTCGGGATCGAGCAGGTCCGGCGCGCCGTGCTGGTCTCCGCGGATCTCGGCGAGCTGACGGCGCACCTGGCCGCCCTGCGCGACGCGGGCGCCGACCGTCTCTACCTGCATCATGTCGGGCGCCGGCAGGACGAGTTCGTCGCGGCGTTCGGCGAGCACGTCCTGCCGGCGCTGCGGTGACCCGGTGGGCTGCCGGTCCGCCTCACGAGCGACGTTCCGGCGGTCGCGGAAACGAGGATCCCGGACAGGAAGCCCGGGAACTTACTAGATAGGCTAGACATCACCCTGGCCGGCCGCCTGCGCTGGGCGCCGACGAGCCGGTTCCGACGTTCCTGGAGGCATGCATGACGCACAGCAGATCCGCAGACCTGGTCGTCCCGCGCATCGTGGTCACGGTCAGCCTCGTGATCTGCGTGACGGGTTCGATGATCGGCGTCGGCCTGTTCGGCGGGACGCCGATCGCCTCGGCGGCGGGAGGTGCTCTCGCACCGGACGCGACACCGCTCGCACCCGCGTCGACGGCGTTCTCGGTCTGGACCGTCATCTATCTCGGTCTCGCCGGGTTCACGGTGCTGCAGTGGTTCCCCGCACCGGCACCCGCGGCCGAGGCCCGCAGGCGGCGCCTCCGGTTGCCGGTCGCCGGCACCATGGTGCTCAACGCGGCATGGATCCTCGTGGTGCAGGCGGGCCGGCTCTGGCTCAGCGTTCTGGTCATCGCGGCACTGCTCGCCCTGCTCGGCCGCGTCTTCATGATCCTGGTGCGGTCCCGGCCGAACGGGCCGGTGGAACGCGTCCTCGTGGACGGCGTGCTCGGGGTCTATCTCGGCTGGGTGTGCGTGGCCACGGCCGCCAACGTCGCGGCCGCGCTCGCGGCGTCCGGGTTCCACGGGGCGGGCATCGGGCCCGACTGGTGGGCCGTGGCCGTCCTGGCGGTGGTGGGTGCGATCGGCGTGGTCCTGGCCGTGCGGAGCGGAGGGCGGATCGCCGTGGCGGCGGCCATCGCCTGGGGCCTGGTCTGGATCGCGGTGGCACGCTGGGACGGCGCGCCGCAGTCCGTGCCGGCGGCCGTTGCGGCCGCGGTCGCCGGGGCGGCCGTGCTCGGAGCGGTGTGGTGGGCGGGTGCGGGCCGTGGCGCCGGCCGGGGGAGCGTCGCGTCATGACCGGGTCCACGGCTCTCGTGTGGTTCCGCCGCGACCTGCGGGTCGCCGACCAGCCCACGTTTCTCGCCGCGGGCCGGGGAAGGCGCGCCCTGGCGTTGTTCGTGCTCGACCCGCGCCTCGTCCGGCCGGCGGGGGAGGCGCGCCGGTGGTTCCTGTCCGGCTGCCTGCGGGCGCTCGACGAGAGCCTGCGCGGGAGGCTGCTCGTCGTCGAGGGCGACCCCGTCGAGGTCGTCCCACGGGTCGCCCGCGAGGCCGGCGCCGTCCAGGTGCACGTCGCAGCCGACTTCGGGCCCTACGGCCAGGCGCGGGACCAGGCCGTCGAGCGGGCACTGGGCGAGGACGGCCGCCTGCTGGTCCGGACCGGGTCCCCGTACGCGGTGGCGCCGGGCCGGGTCCGGTCCGCCGACGGGGGCCGCTACCGTGTCTTCACCCCGTTCCGGCGGGCCTGGGCCGATCACGGGTGGAGGCCCCCGGCCGACACGGACGCCGGCTTCCTCGACTGGATCGACCCCGCGACCCTGGCGGTCGCCGCCACGCCGATCCCGCCGGAGCCGCCCGTCACCGCCGAACTGCCCGATCCCGGCGAGGCGGCCGCGCACCGCCGATGGGAGGTGTTCCGGCGGGACGCACTCGAGGACTACGCGGACGGGCGGGACCGCCCGGACCGGCCCGGGACCTCGAAGCTGTCGCCCTACCTGAAGTTCGGCTGCGTGCACCCGCGGACGCTCCTGGCCGACCTGGCGGGCAGCACCGGCGACGGCGCGGATGCGTTCCGCGCCGAGCTGGCATGGCGCGACTTCTACGCCGACGTCCTCGACCAGCGGCCCGACTCCGCCCGCCGCAACTACGACCGCTCCTTCGACGCCCTGGCCACCGACAGCGGCCCGGAGGCGGACCGGTTGTTCGCCGCCTGGCGGGAGGGGCGCACCGGCTTCCCGGTCGTCGACGCCGGGATGCGGCAGCTGCTCGCCGAGGGCTGGATGCACAACCGCGTGCGGATGATCACGGCGTCGTTCCTGGTGAAAGATCTTCACCTGCCCTGGTGGTGGGGGGCGCGGCACTTCATGCGTGCGCTGGTCGACGGCGATCTCGCCGCCAACCAGCACGGGTGGCAGTGGGTGGCCGGCAGCGGCACGGACGCCGCCCCCTACTTCCGGGTGTTCAACCCGGTGCTGCAGGGGGAGCGGTTCGACCCGGACGGCGACTACGTGCGGACGTACGTGCCGGAACTCGCGGGCATCGCCGGGAAGGCCGTGCACCAGCCCTGGAAGCTCCCCGGGGGACCGCCCGACGGCTATCCCGCGCCCGTCGTCGACCACCGGCACGAACGCGTGGTGGCGCTGGACCGCTACGAGGCGGTCCGTGCGGCTCGCCGGCGCTCGTGAGGCCCGGTCAGACCGGCGAGCGCTTTCCCCCGGGACGGTCGCCGGTCCGCACGGCCCGATCTGTGAGATCCGACAAAACAGCGCGTCTCAGCTAGTCCGCCTCGGGTCACGCGCGTCCCCTCATCGGGTATAGGCTCGGTCGCGTCAGGTGACGACGGTGTGACCTCCACGTTTCGGGTCAGGTCACCACCTGCCCTCGCGGAGGGCGCCGCCGAGCAAGCGGCATCGCGCCGACCACTGGACAACGGCACCGCCCGCCAGGCCGCACCCAGGCAGGGCGCGGTGGAGCCCGCAAGGAATTCGAACCGTGTGCGTCGGGAACGCCGGCGCGCCTGAGGAGGGCATCGTGACCATCCGCGTCGGCATCAACGGCTTCGGCCGCATCGGACGTAACTTCTACCGCGCGCTCATCGCGTCGGGGGCGGACATCGAGGTCGTCGGCGTCAACGACCTGACCGACAACAAGACTCTCGCCCACCTGCTCAAGTACGACACCGTGCTCGGCAAGTTCCCGCTGGGCGTCGACCACGACGACGAGAACATCATCGTCGACGGCAAGCCGATCAAGGCGATGGCCGAGCGCGACCCGGCCAACCTCCCCTGGGGCGAGCTGGGCGCTGACATCGTCATCGAGTCCACCGGCTTCTTCACGGACGCCACGAAGGCCAAGGCGCACATCGACGGCGGCGCGAAGAAGGTCATCATCTCGGCCCCGGCCAAGAACGAGGACGCCACGTTCGTCATGGGCGTCAACAACGAGCAGTACGACCCGGCGTCGCACCACATCATCTCGAACGCGTCGTGCACGACGAACTGCCTCGCCCCGCTGGCGAAGGCCCTGAACGACTCGATCGGCATCGAGCGTGGCCTCATGACCACGATCCACGCCTACACCGGTGACCAGAACCTGCAGGACGGCCCGCACAAGGACCTGCGCCGCGCCCGTGCCGCCGCGCAGAACCTGGTGCCGACCTCGACCGGCGCGGCCAAGGCCGTGTCGCTCGTGCTGCCGGAGCTCAAGGGCAAGCTGGACGGTTACGCGGTGCGCGTGCCGATCATCACCGGCTCGGCCACGGACCTCACCTTCACCGCCTCCAAGGAGGTCACGGTGGACGAGGTCAACGCCGCCGTGAAGGCCGCCGCCGAGGGCACGCTCAAGGGCGTCCTGTCCTACGTCGAGGACGACATCGTCTCCAGCGACATCGTCACGGACCCGCACCAGAGCATCTTCGACGCGAAGCTCACGAAGGTGATCGGCGACCAGGTCAAGGTCGTGTCCTGGTACGACAACGAGTGGGGCTACAGCAACAGCCTCGTCGCCCTGACGACGTTCGTCGGCGAGAAGCTCTGACGCGTTCCTGACCCCGGGCGGCCGCAGCGCGGGCCGGCGGCGGGCTTCGCCGGGACCGTCACGGTCCCGGCCGGCCCCGCCGCCGTCCGTGCCGGCCCCGGGGTCGCGTTCTGTCCGCCGAGACAGCCGGGCGGCCGAACCCCGCACCCGCGCCGCCGACGAGCACACCCGCACTGCCAGAAGGGCTCTGAGCACCATGAAGACCATCGACTCCCTGGGCGACCTGCGCGGCAAGCGCGTGCTCGTCCGCTCCGACTTCAACGTCCCCCTCGCCCAGGGTGACGGCGCGCCCGTCATCACCGACGACGGCCGCATCCGCGCCGCGCTGCCCACGCTGCGGCGCCTGGCCGACGCCGGCGCCCGCGTCGTCGTGACCGCCCACCTCGGCCGGCCCAAGGGCGAGCCGAGGCCCGAGTTCTCCCTCGCGCCGGTCGCCGCCCGTCTGGGCGAGCTGCTCGGCGCCGACGTGGCGCTGGCCGACGACGTCACCGGCCCGTCCGCGCAGAAGGTCGTCGGCGACCTCGCCGACGGGCAGGTCGCCCTCCTGGAGAACGTCCGCTTCGACGCGCGCGAGACCTCCAAGGACGACGCCGAGCGCGAGGCGCTCGCCGGCGAGCTCGCCGCGCTCGCGGACGCGTTCGTGTCCGACGGCTTCGGCGTCGTGCACCGCAAGCAGGCGTCCGTGTACGACGTCGCGCGGATCCTCCCGGCCGCCGCGGGCGAGCTGGTGCTCAAGGAGGTCGAGTCGCTGTCCCGCGCGACCGGCGACCCCGAGCGCCCGTACGCCGTCGTGCTCGGCGGCTCGAAGGTGAGCGACAAGCTCGGCGTGATCGCGAACCTGCTCACGAAGGCGGACCGCCTGCTCATCGGCGGCGGCATGGTGTTCACGTTCCTCGCGGCCAAGGGGCTGGAGGTCGGTACCTCGCTGCTGGAGAAGGACCAGATCGACACCGTCAAGGGGTACCTGGCCACCGCCGAGGAGAACGGGGTGGAGATCGTGCTGCCGTCCGACGTCGTCGTCGCGGACTCCTTCGACGCCCCGTCTCCGGCCGGCGTCGTGCCGGCGGATGCCATCCCGGCGGACAAGATCGGCCTGGACATCGGTCCGGCGTCGGGCGAGCTGTTCGCCGCGAAGCTGGCCGACACCCGGACCATCGCCTGGAACGGTCCCATGGGCGTGTTCGAGCGTGCCGACTACGCCGCCGGGACCCGGACCGTCGCGCAGGGCATCGTGGACGCGACCGCGAACGGGGCGTTCTCGATCGTGGGCGGCGGCGACTCCGCCGCGGCCGTGCGCGTGCTCGGCTTCGACGAGGCGGGCTTCAGCCACATCTCCACGGGCGGTGGCGCGAGCCTCGAGCTGCTCGAGGGCAAGGAGCTCCCGGGCCTCACGGTGCTGGCCTGACGCAGCCGGCCCGACGTGCCGGCCTGACCGAACAACGCAGAAGAGGAACCATGGCAGAGAACCGCACGCCGCTCATGGCGGGCAACTGGAAGATGAACCTGGACCACCAGCAGGCGATCAGCACGGTCCAGAAGCTGGCCTGGACGCTGAAGGACGCCAAGCACGACTACGCCGCGGTCGAGGTCGCGGTGCTCCCGCCGTTCACCGACCTGCGCTCGGTGCAGACGCTGGTCGACGCCGACAAGCTCGACATCCGCTACGGCGGACAGGACCTGTCGCAGCACGAGTCGGGCGCGTTCACGGGTGAGGTCTCCGGCCCGATGCTGGCCAAGCTGGGCTGCACGTACGTCGCGGTGGGCCACTCCGAGCGCCGTGAGCACCACAACGAGTCCGACGAGCTGGTCGCCGCGAAGGTGGTCGCCGCACTGAAGAACGGTCTCTCGCCGATCCTGTGCGTGGGGGAGGGGCTGCACGTCCGCAAGGCCGGCGAGCAGGTTCCCTTCACGCTCGCGCAGGTCGACGCCGCGCTGAACGGGCTCTCGGCCGAGGAGGTCGCGAAGGTCGTCGTCGCGTACGAGCCGGTCTGGGCGATCGGCACGGGCGAGGTCGCCACGCCGCAGGACGCGCAGGAGGTCTGCGGCGCGATCCGCGCCCGGATCGCCGAGCTGTACGACGCCGAGCTCGCGGGCGCCGTGCGCGTCCTGTACGGCGGCTCCGTGAAGTCGGGCAACGTCGCGCAGATCATGGCGCAGCCCGATGTCGACGGTGCCCTGGTCGGGGGCGCCAGCCTCGACCCCGAGGAGTTCGGCAGGATCGTGCGCTACCAGTCGCACGTGACCGTGTGAGGACGCGCACCGACACTCCACAGTCGCTCGCGCGGCGGCACGCCGCCGTGTGAGAGACTCGAACCCGGTGGACAACCCCCAGTTCAGGGCTCCTGACCTGGGGGTTCGTTCTCCGGGGTATCCCTCGCTTACCCTTGATCCCGATCCGCCGCCGGAGTGATCTCCGGCACACCGACCGATGAGGACGTGAAGTTTTCGTGGACGTGCTCCGCATCATCCTGCAGGTTCTGCTGGTGCTCACCAGTGCCTTCCTGACCATGCTCGTCCTGCTCCACAAGGGCAAGGGTGGCGGTCTCTCCGACATGTTCGGCGGCGGTATCTCCATGGGCGCCGGGTCCTCCGGCGTCGCCGAGCGGAACCTGAACCGCATCACCGTCGCCTTCGCGCTCGTGTGGACCGTGGTCATCGTGCTGCTCGGCCTGGTTCAGAAGGTCAGCTGACCCGAGCGCTTCCGACGCGCGGGCGGTCGGCCACCCAACCTCACGGAGGGGACGAGGAACGTGGCATCTGGCGGGCATGCGATCAGGGGTAGCCGGGTAGGCGCCGGCCCCATGGGCGAGACCGAGCGGGGCGAGGCTGCCCCGCGCGTGAAGGTCTCCTACTGGTGTGCGAACGGACACGAGACGGCACCGAGCTTCTCCGTCGGTGAGGACGTGGAGGCCCCGGTGCACTGGGACTGCCCGCAGTGCGGGTACCCGGCGGGGATGGACCCGGCGAACCCGCCGTCACCGGTGCGCAACGAGCCGTACAAGACGCACCTGGCCTACGTGAAGGAACGTCGTTCGGAGGAGGACGGCGCGGCGCTTCTCGCCGAGGCCCTGGAGGCGCTCCACACCCGCCGCGGCAGCATCGCCAGCTGACGGGCGGTCACACCGGAGGGCCGCAGACCGACAGCGGTCCGCCGCCGCGTACCCGTCGGCATCGTCCGGCCGGGTACGCGGCGGGCGGCGGACCAGCCCGGCCGAGGTACGGCGCGAACCGCTGAGCGCCTCCCGCGCGCAACGGTCCGGTACCTGTCAGCGGCTCGCCCCGTGCCCGTCAGCGGCTCGCCGCGTACCTGTCAGCGGCTCGCCGCCGCGGCGTCCAGGAGCCAGAGGGTGCGGCCCCGGCCGACGGCCCCGGCCGCCGGAACGTCCGTCACCGCGGCGGGGACGCCGTCCGTCGTCGTACCGAGGGCCGCGGCAGCCCGGTCCGCCTTCTCCGCTCCCGCTGCGACGACCCAGACCTCACGTGCCGCCCGGATGGCGTCGAACGTCAGGGACACGCGCTCCGGCGGAGGTTTCGGCGACCCGTGCACGCCGACCGTCACCCCCGTGGCACCCAGCCCTTCGTGTCCCGGGAACAGGGACGCGACATGCCCGTCGGGGCCCATGCCCAGGAGGAGCACGTCGAACGCCGGCACCGCCGGGCCCGCGGGCTCCTGCGCACCGGCGTCGCGGCCCGGCTCCGATGCCGCCGGAGCCGGCACGCCCCGGTCCACGGCGAACCGTGCCAGTTCCGCGGCGTAGGCCTCGGCGCCCTCCTCGGGGGAACCGACGGAGGACGGGCCCGGCATCGCGTGCACGTTCTCGGCGGGCAGGCCGTGCCCGGCGATCAGCGCGTCGACGAGCGCCTCGCGGGCCTGGGTCTCGTTGCGGTCCGGATCGCCGTCGGGCAGGAACCGCTCGTCGCCCCACCACAGGTGCACGCCGCTCCAGTCCACGGCCGCGACGAGCGGTGAGGCGGCGGCGCGGGCCAGCGTGCGGATGCCCACGGTGCCCCCCGTGAGCACCACGTGCACGGGGGACCGCACCGACTGGACGTCGAGGATGCGGGTGAGCAGGCGTGCGGCCGCGGCCTCGGCCAGCACGCCGGGGTCGGGATGGACGACGACGAGCCGCTCGCCCGCCGCGCCGCCCCCGGGCCCGGGCGCCGGTGCCGTTCCCGGCGCGCCGCTCATGCCGCGCCCTCCACCTCGACCAGGGGCAGGCCCTTGGCCAGCGTCTGCTCGTACACCTCGTCGGGGTCGAGGCGGCGCAGCTCCTCGATGAGAGCTTCGTTGAGCTTGCGGATCGGCAGGGAGATCCGTCGTTCCGGCTTGCCCGGCTGGGTGATCGTGACGACGCGGCCGTCGGGCCGGTCGAGCACGATGTCGCCGTCCTTGCGCTGCAGGACCACCCGCGTGATGGCCTCGGCGCCGTCGACCGGCACGACCGTGGCGGTCGCGCCGAGCCGGTCACCGAGCCATGCCGCCAGCAGGTGCAGCGACGTGTGCCGCACCTCGCCCTCGACGCGCACGCCGTGCACGGACTCGAAGGGGGGCTGCTCGACGGCGGCCGCGATGAGCGCCCGCCACAGCGTCACGCGAGCCCAGGCGAGGTCCGTGTCGCCCGGCCGCGAGACGGCGGGCAGGGCGTGCAGCATCGCGATCGGGTCCTCGACGGCCGTGGTGTCCGTGATCCGCCGGTGCGCCATGGCACCGACCGGGTCGGCGGAGGGTTCCGCCGGCGCCTCACGCGGCCACCAGGCCACGATGGGAGCGTCGGGCAGCAGCAGCGGCATCACGAGGGTGTCGCGGCGCTCCAGCAGCGGGCCGGACGCCCGCAGCACCACGACCTCGGACGCGCCGGCGTCCCCGCCGACACGGATCTGGGCGTCCAGGCGAGCCTCGCCGTCACCGGTCGGCGCCACCACGATGACCCGGCACGGGTGCTCGCGGCTGGCGTCGTTCGTCGTGGCGACCGCCTCCTCGACGTCCCGCTCGTCGGCGAGGACCACGAGCGTGAGCACGCGTCCCAGAGCGACCGCACCGCCCTCGTCGCGCAACCGGACCAGCCGCCGGTTGACGTCGTTGGCGGTGGTGTCGGGCATGTCGATAATCATGTTCCGCCCTTCGAGGTGGTTCCTTCGCGCTCCGGCGTCGTCATCGTTCCCGCCCTTCGCGGGTGGTGCCGCCGCGTTCGGCCGACCATCACGGCCGCCTCCAGGCCCGGCCGTCGCGGGCCAGCATCTCGTCCGCCGACGGCGGTCCCCACGTCCCGGACGCGTACTGGTCCGGCCGGCCCTGCTTCGCCCAGTACGCCGTGATCGGGTCGAGCACCTTCCAGGAGAGCTCGACCTCCTCGTGCGTGGGGAACAGCGGCGGGTCGCCCAGCAGCACGTCGAGGATGAGGCGCTCGTACGCCTCGGGCGAGGACTCCGTGAACGAGTGCCCGTACCCGAAGTCCATCGTGACGTCGCGGACCTGCATCGCCGTGCCCGGGACCTTGGCGCCGAACCGCATCGTCACCCCCTCGTCCGGCTGTACGCGGATGACCAGGGCGTTGTTCCCGAGCTCGGACGTGAGCGACGACTCGAACGGCAGGTGCGGTGCCTTCTTGAACACCACGGCGACCTCGGTGACGCGCCGGCCCAGCCGCTTGCCGCTGCGCAGGTAGAACGGGACGCCGGCCCAGCGGCGGTTGTCCACGTCCACCTTGATCGCGGCGTACGTCTCGGTGGTGGAGTCCGGTGCGATGCCGTCCTCCTGGAGGAAGCCGTTGACCTGCTCGCCGCCCTGCCACGCCGGCCCGTACTGCCCGCGCGCGGTGTGCCTGCCCAGCGACTTCGGCAGGCGCAGCGACGACAGCACCTTGATCTTCTCGGCACGCAGCTCGGCGGCGTCGAACGTGACCGGCTCCTCCATCGCGACGAGCGCGAGCAGCTGCAGCAGATGGTTCTGGATGACGTCGCGGGCCGCGCCGATCCCGTCGTAGTAGCCCGCACGGCCCCCGATGCCGATGTCCTCGGCCATGGTGATCTGCACGTGGTCGACGTAGTTCGCGTTCCAGATCGGCTCGAACATCTGGTTGGCGAACCGCAGCGCCAGGATGTTCTGGACGGTCTCCTTGCCCAGGTAGTGGTCGATGCGGAACACCGAGTCCGGGGAGAAGACCTCGGAGACGACGGCATCCAGCTCGCGGGCGCTCGCCAGGTCGTGGCCGAACGGCTTCTCGATGACGACGCGCCGCCAGGCCTCGCCGTCGGACAGGTCCGTGTCCGGGGCGGACAGCCCGTGCTTCGCGAGCTGCCGGCACACGAGCGGGAACGCGCTCGGCGGCACCGAGAGGTAGAAGGCGTGGTTCCCTCCGGTGCCCCGTTCGGCGTCCAGTGTCTCGACGGTCTGGCGCAGGCGGCGGAACGCGTCGTCGTCGTCGAACGAGCCCTCGACGAACCGGATGCCCTCCGCGAGCTGGCGCCAGGTGGCCTCGCGGAAGGGCGTGCGCGCGTGCTCCTTGACCGCGTCGTGCACGATCTGGGCGAAATCCTGGTCCGACCACTCGCGGCGGGCGAAGCCCGTCAGCGCGAAACCGGGCGGCAGTAGGCCGCGGTTGGCCAGGTCGTACACCGCGGGCATGAGCTTCTTGCGCGACAGGTCGCCCGTGACGCCGAAGATGACCAGGCCGCAGGGCCCCGCGATGCGGGGCAGGCGCAGATCCAGGGGGTCACGAAGCGGGTTCTGTTCGGCACTGATCCTTGCTGGTCGCAACGACGTCCTCCGAGATAGTGCGGGTATGTCGCGACGTCGGCCCACGGCCGCTGCCGCCCGGCGCCCGCCACGCGTGCCGCGGGCGCCGGTACGCGGCGGGGCGAGGCCCGCCGCCTCCTTCGTCAGCCTGCCGCGTTGCCGCGCGGGCTTCGTGGTGCTCCGCTCCGGCCGCGTGCCCCCTTCGCCGGCCCGCGACCTTCGCTGCGCCCTGCCTCAGCTCGCATCGTCGAGGCCGGTCCGGGTGGTGGCCAGCAGCTCGTTCCAGCTCTTCTCGAACTTCACCACACCCTCGTCCTCCAGGAGCTGGGTGACCTCGGCCATGGAGATGCCGTGCGCCTCGATCGCGGCGATCGTGGCCGCCGCGGTCCCGGCGGTCCCGGTGACCGTGTCGGCCAGCACGATGCCGTGGTCGGCGAACGCGTCGAGCGTCTTCTCCGGCATCGTGTTGACCACGCCGTCGACGACGAGCTCGTCCACGTACATGGTGTCGCGGTAGTCCGGGTTCTTCACGCCGGTGGACGCCCACAGCGGGCGCTGCGGGTGAGCTCCCGCGGCGGCGAGCGCGGACCAGCGCTCACTCGCGAACACCTCCTCGTACGCGGCGTACGCGAGGCGGGCGTTCGCGATGGCGGCCTGTCCGCGCAGGGCCAGGGCCTCCTCGGAGCCGACGGCGTCGAGGCGCTTGTCGACCTCCGAGTCCACGCGGGAGACGAAGAAGGACGCCACGGAGCCGATGGGCGCCAGGTCGTGCCCGTTCGCCCTCGCCGCCTCCAGACCCGCCAGGAAGGCGTCCATGACGGCCCGGTACCGCTCGATGGAGAAGATCAGCGTCACGTTCACGCTGATCCCCTCGGCGAGCACGGCGGTGATGGCGGGCAGTCCCTCGAGCGTGGCGGGGATCTTGATCATGACGTTCGGCCGGTCGACCGTCGCCCAGAGCCGCTTCGCGACGGTGATCGTCGCCTCGGTGTCGCGTGCGAGACGAGGGTCCACCTCGATGGACACGCGCCCGTCCACCGTGCCCGAGCGGTCGTACACGCCACGCAGCACGTCGGCCGCGGCGCGGACGTCGTCGGTGGTGATCCGCTCCACGGCGGTCTCGACGTCGCTCCCGGCCAGTTCGGCGAGGGCGGCGTCGTACGCGTCACCCTGGGCCAGGGCGGCGGCGAAGATGGTGGGGTTCGTGGTGACACCCACGACATCCCGTGCCTCGACCAGCTCCGCGAGATTGCCCGTCCTCAGCCGTTCCCGCGACAGGTCGTCGAGCCAGATGGCCACACCCGCCTCGGACAGCCGCTTGGTGGGGTTCGCCTGCTCACTCATGCCGTGCTCCTCTCTCGTATGTGCGCTCGGGTGCCCGGCGACCGGGCGCCTCAGGCCCCGGCCGCGGCGATCGAGTCCTTCGCGGCCTGCGCCACGGCCTCGGCCGTGATGCCGTACTCCGTGAAGAGCGTCTTGTAGTCCGCCGAGGCGCCGTAGTGCTCCAGCGAGACGCTGCGGCCGGCGTCGCCCACGAGCTCGCGCCAGCCCTGCGCGACACCGGCCTCGACCGACACGCGCGCCCGGACGCCGGCCGGGAGCACCTGCTCGCGGTACGACTCGTCCTGCCTGGCGAACCACTCCACCGACGGCATCGACACGACGCGGGCCCGCACGCCGTCCGCGGCGAGGGTCTCGCGGGCCTGCACGGCGAGCTGCACCTCGGAGCCGGTACCGATGAGGATCACGTCGGGCGTGCCCTCGGTGTCCAGCAGGGTGTAGCCGCCCCGCAGGGTGCCCTCGGCGCCTGCGAAGCCGTCGGCGCCGCGCGGGAACGTCGGCACGTTCTGACGGGTGAGCACGATGCCGGCCGGGTTCTGCCTGTTCTCGAGGATCCCGCGCCACGCCCAGGCGGTCTCGTTGGCGTCGGCCGGCCGCACGACGTCGAGGTTCGGGATGGCGCGCAGGGCCGCCAGGTGCTCGACGGGCTGGTGCGTGGGGCCGTCCTCGCCGAGGCCGATCGAGTCGTGCGTCCACACGAACGTCGTCGGGATCTCCATCAGGGCCGAGAGCCGCACCGCCGCCCGCATGTAGTCCGCGAACTGCAGGAACGTGCCGCCGTAGGGGCGGGTCAGGCCGTGCAGCACGATGCCGTTGAGGATCGCGCCCATGCCGTGCTCGCGGATGCCGAAGTGCAGCGTGCGCCCGTAGGGGGTGCCCGGGAACTTCTTCGTCGCGTGCTCGGCCGGGACGAACGACGGTTCGCCGTCCATCGTCGTGTTGTTCGAGCCCGCGAGGTCGGCGGAACCGCCCCACAGCTCCGGCAGCACGTCCTTGAGAGCGGTGAGCACCTTGCCGGACGCGGCGCGGGTGGCCATGCCCTTGTCCGTGTCGGCCGCGAACTCCGGCAGCGCGTCGGTCCAGCCCTCGGGGAGCTCGTGCCTCGTGAGGCGGTCCAGCAGCGCGGCGCGCTCGGGGTTCTCCGTACGCCAGGACGCGTAGGCCTCCTCCCACGCGGTGCGCTCCGCCGCCTGGCGGTCCGCGACGGCGCGGGTGTACGCCAGGACGTCGTCGTCGATGTGGAACGAGGCCTCCGGGTCGAGACCGAGCTCACGCTTCAGGCCCGCCAGCTCCTCGCCACCGAGCTTCGAGCCGTGGATCCCGCCGGTGTTCTGCTTGCCGGGGGACGGCCAGCCGATGATGGTGCGCAGCGCGATGATCGACGGCTTGCCGGTCTCCGCCTTGGCGGCCTCGATCGCGGCCGCGAGGCCCTCGACGTCCTCGGCGTACCCGGTGCCGCCCGACGTCCAGTCCACCCTCTGCGTGTGCCAGCCGTACGCGGCGTAGCGGGCCAGGACGTCCTCGGTGAACGCGATGTCGGTGTTGTCCTCGATCGAGATCCGGTTGTCGTCCCAGATCAGCACGAGGTTGCCGAGCTGCTGGTGCCCCGCGAGCGACGACGCCTCGCTGGTGACGCCCTCCTGGAGGTCGCCGTCGGACGCGATGACATACACGTGGTGGTCGAACGGGGACGTGCCGGGCGCGGCGTCCGGGTCGAGCAGCCCCCGCTCGCGGCGGGCGGCGAACGCCATGCCCACGGCCGACGCCAGCCCCTGGCCCAGCGGGCCGGTCGTGATCTCGACACCCGCGGTGTGGCGGTACTCGGGGTGGCCCGGCGTCTTGGAGCCCCACGTGCGCAGCGCGGCGAGGTCCTCCATCTCCAGGCCGTAGCCCGCGAGAAAGAGCTGGAGATAGATCGTCAGGGAGGAATGCCCGGCGCTCAGCACGAACCGGTCACGGCCCACCCACTCCGGGTCGGCCGGGTCGTGGCGCATCGCCTTCTGGAACAGGAGGTAGGCGGCGGGAGCCAGGGAGATCGCGGTGCCGGGGTGCCCGTTGCCGACCTTCTCCACGGCATCGGCCGCGAGCGCCTTGATCGACGTCACCGCGCGCTGGTCGAGCTCGGACCAGTCGAGCGGGGACAGGGTGGGGTCGAACGTCATCTCGAATCCTCTTCTCACCGCCGGCGCAGGCAGCCGCGCGGGTCGTACGTGCGGCGGCGGCTTCGGGCGGCCGCCGTGGATACCGAACTCACCCTATAACCGCACCCAGACACTCGCGTCGAGCTGTCCGCTCCGTGTACGCCCGCCTGCCGTGCGGGCTCCGGCGGGCGGGCGGAACGAGCCGTGGCGGCTCGTCGCGAACGTCACATTCGTGCCTCCCTCGCGAGGAGGCGACCGGTCGGGTGGGCGGCGTACCATGGGCAGGCCTTGTCCGCACCGCCGAACGGAACGTCCATCTCGTGAGCACAGCATCGCCGTCGTCCATGGACAGTGCGTCTGCCGCCACGGCCGGGACACCGGCGCCGGGGCCCGTCCCGGCGGTCGAGGAGTCCGGCGACGTGCGGGAGGGGCTCGCCAACTACGACCGGCGCGCGGGCGGCCGGGTCCGGCGGCGGGTGGGCGCGTACGTCGCGCTGACCAAACCCCGCGTGATCGAGCTGCTGCTGGTCACGACCGTTCCCACCATGATCCTTGCGGAGCGCGGCTGGCCCTCGGTCGGCCTGATGCTGGCCACGCTGGTCGGCGGGGCGCTCGCGGCGGGGAGCGCGAACGCGTTCAACATGTATCTCGACCGGGACATCGACAAGCTGATGAACCGGACCAGGCGGCGGCCGCTCGCGACGGGTGAGATCTCGCCGCGCGCGGGCCTGGTCTTCTCGTGGGTCCTGTGCGGCGTGTCCCTGGCCTGGTTCGCGCTGGTGGTCAATCTGGCGGCGATGTGGCTGACGGCCGCGGCGATCGCGATCTACGTGGTCGGCTACACGATGATCCTCAAGCGGCGCACGCCGCAGAACATCGTGTGGGGCGGCATCGCGGGCTGCATGCCCGTGTTCATCGGCTGGGCGTCGGTGACCGGCGGCCTGAGCTGGTCGGCGCTCGCGCTGTTCGGTGTCATCTTCTTCTGGACGCCGCCGCACTACTGGCCGCTGTCGATCAAGTTCAAGCGGGACTACGCGGCGGCCGACGTGCCGATGCTGCCCGTGGTGTCGGACGATCGCCGGGTCGCGGCCGAGATGGTCGGCTACGCCCTCGCGATGATCGCCTGCTCGCTCGTGCTGGTGCCGCTGGCGGGCATGACCTGGGTCTACACCGCTGTGGCAGGGGGGCTGGGAGCCTGGTTCCTGGCGTCCACGATCCTGATGCTGCGCCGGGCGAAGCAGGGCGCCACGGGCAAGCGGCTCGGGGCGATGAAGGTGTTCCACGCGTCGATCACCTATCTGTCGGTACTGTTCCTCGCGGTCGCGGTGGACGTCTTCCTGCCGTTCTGAGGTGCGCTGCCGGTCCGCCGCGGAGGAGCCGGCCGACAACCCGCAGGGTGAAGTCTTGTCGCCGACGGCGTCCGTGCGCCCGAGGTCGTCGGGCATAGCATCGACCCTGTGACCGTGACCGACTCCACAGACCTCACCGCCCGCCGTGCCGCCCGCGAGAAGACCCGCGTCGCACCCGACTACGCGCGTTCGTGGCTGCTTCTCTCGGCGATGCGGACCGACGCGTTCGACGACGCCCAGCTCTCCCGTGCCGACCAGATCCTGCTGGACTGTGAGGACGCCATCGACGACAGCCTGAAGGACGAGGCGCGCACCCGCGTCATCGAGTGGCTGCGCGGCGGCGGTACCGGCTGGGTGCGGATCAACGACCGCACGTCACCCGCCTGGGCGGACGACGTCGCCCAGCTCCGTGACGTGCAGGGGCTCGCGGGTGTCATGCTCGCCAAGACGGAGTCGGCCGACGACGTCATCGACACCGCCCAGCGCCTCGGCGGAGAGGTCCCCGTGATCCCGCTCGTGGAGTCCGCCCTCGGTATCGAGGAGGCCGTGAACATCGCCCGTGCGCGTGGCACGTTCCGGTTGGCGTTCGGTTCGGGCGACTACCGGCGCGACACGGGTGCCGCGAACGAGCCGATCGCCATGGCGTACCCGCGTACCCGCCTCGTGCTGGCCAGCCGGATCGGTGGACTGCCCGGGCCGGTGGACGGCCCGACCGTCGGCTCGGCGCACGCCCTGCTGCGCGAGCAGTCCGCCGACGCCGTCGTGCTCGGCATGACGGGCAAGCTCTGCCTCGACCTCGAGCAGCCCGCCGTGATCAACGAGTGCTTCAGCCCGTCGCCGGCCGACGTCGCCTGGGCGGTCGACTTCCTCGCCGAGTTCGAGGCCGCAGGCGGGGTCATCCGTGACGGTTCCGACAAGCCTCGCCTCGCCCGGGCCCAGGTCATCCGCAGTCGTGCGGAGCTGTTCAACATCAACCCGTCGTGATCGGCTCACCTCACGGCGCGCCGTGGTGGCCGGCGCGGTGGACGGAGGCATGATGAGCGCGTGCCAAGCCTGACGGAGGTCGGCGGTTCGCTCGGCGACTCGCTCCGCGACTACCTCGCCCACCTGCGGGTCGAGCGGGGCCTGTCCGCCAACACCGTCGCCGCCTATGCCCGCGACCTGGCGCGTTACGCCGCTCATCTGAACGCGCTCGGCCGCACCCGGATCGGGGAGATCACGGAGGAGGACGTGCTGGCCCACGTCGAGGCGATCCGCCGGGGGACCGACGGCGGGGCCGCGCTGTCGGCGTCGTCCACGGCGCGGGCGCTGGCCGCCGTGCGCGGCTGGCACCGGTTCGCGCACGCCGAAGGCCTGGCCGGCGGCGACCCGACGACGCAGGTGCACGCGCCCACGCGGATGCGCCGCCTGCCGCACGCCCTGAGCGTGGACGACGTGGCACGCCTGCTCGACGCCGCCGGCGTCGGTGACGGGCCGGCCCCGCTGCGCGACCGCGCGCTCCTGGAGCTGCTGTACGCGACGGGCGGGCGGATCTCGGAGATCGTCGGCCTGGACGTGGACGACGTCGGTGAGGCACCCGTGGTGCGCCTGCGCGGCAAGGGCGACAAGGAGCGCGTGGTGCCCGTGGGGTCGTACGCGCGCGACGCGCTCGAGGCCTACCTGGTGCGGGCCCGGCCCGAGCTGGCGTCGGCGGCCCGCCAGCGCGGCACGCCCGCCCTGTTCCTCAACACGCGCGGCGCACGGATGTCGCGGCAGTCGGCCTGGGCGGCTCTCCAGGCCGCGGCCACCCGCGCCGGGCTGAACGGGGTGTCCCCGCACACGCTGCGGCACTCGTTCGCGACGCACCTGCTGGCCGGCGGAGCCGACGTGCGAGTGGTGCAGGAACTCCTCGGCCACGCGTCGGTGACCACCACGCAGATCTACACCATGGTCACCCCGGACGCCCTCCGCGAGGTCTACGCGGCCGCCCACCCGCGCGCCCGCTGAACGGTGACGCCTCCACCGCACCGCCCGAGCGCCGGCTCCGGAGGAACGGCGGGGAATCTCGGCCACGCCGGGGTTTCGGCGAGTTCCGGGCATGAGGCTGGTATAGCGTGACGGGCGTGAGCGAGGCACCCAGCACGGAGGGAGCGGGCGAGATGACGGACACGCTGGTCGACGTCGGCCCGACGCCCGGTGAGCAGCCGGGGCCGGACGTCCCCCGGGACGTGGTGGGCCGGGTGATGCCGGACCTTCCGGAGCCGCCCCCGCTGACCAGCCACGGACCCGCCCGGATCATCGCGATGTGCAACCAGAAGGGCGGCGTCGGCAAGACGACCACGACGATCAACCTGGGCGCCTGCCTCGCGGAGCACGGCCGCAAGGTGCTGCTGGTGGACTTCGACCCGCAGGGGGCGGCGTCGGTGGGCATCGGCGTCAACCCGCACGAGCTCGACATCACCATCTACAACGTGCTCATGGAGCGCGGCGTACGCGTCGAGGACGCCCTGATCGAGTCGGGCATCGAAGGGCTCGACGTGCTTCCGGCGAACATCGACCTGTCCGCGGCCGAGGTCCAGCTCGTGGGCGAGGTCGCGCGCGAGTCGGTCCTGTCGCGGGCACTGCGCCCGATCGTCGACGACTACGACGTCATCCTCATCGACTGCCAGCCCTCCCTGGGGTTGCTCACGGTCAACGCGCTGACCGCCGCCCACGGTGTGCTCATCCCGCTGGAGTGCGAGTTCTTCGCGCTGCGCGGCGTCGCGCTGCTGGTCGAGACCATCGAGAAGGTGCGCGACCGGCTGAACCCGGCCCTGGAGATCGACGGTATCCTTCCCACCATGTACGACTCGCGCACCCTCCACTCCCGAGAGGTCGTGGCCCGGGTGCACGAGGCCTTCGGCGACACGCTGCTGCACTCCGTGATCGGGCGCACCGTCAAGTTCCCGGACGCCACCGTGGCCGCCGAGCCGATCACCGCCTACGCGCCCGGTCACCCCGGCGCGTCCGCCTACCGCCAGCTCGCCCGGGAGCTCGTGGCCCGTGGCCACGCCGCCTGAGGTCCTGGAGGCACCGGGCGACATCCTGTCCGACGGCGGTCCGGCCTCCAGCGACGACGCCGTACCCGGGGCGGCCGGTGCGCAGGACGCCGGCCCGGCGCCGAAACGCACCGCCGGCGGCTTCGAGGTCCACCTCGACAACTTCACCGGCCCGTTCGACCTGCTGCTGAGCCTCATCACCAAGCGCGAGATGGACGTCACCGAGGTGGCGCTCGCGGCGGTCACCGACGAGTTCGTGGCACACATCCGCGCCGCGGAGGAGGCGGCGCGCGAGGCCGCCGACCGCGGGGACGACCACCCCTCGTGGGACCTGGGGGTGGCATCGGAGTTCCTCGTCGTGGCGGCCACGCTGCTCGACATCAAGGCCGCCCGGCTCCTTCCCGGCGTGATCGAGGAGGACCTCGAGGACCTGGAGCTGCTGGAGGCCCGCGACCTGCTGTTCGCCCGGCTGCTGCAGTACCGCGCCTACAAGGAGATCTCCGCCCTGCTCGCCGAGCGGATGGCGACGGCGGGGCGCCGCGTGCCGCGGCTGGCGCCCTTGGAACCCCACCTCACGGCGCTGCTGCCGGAACTGGTGTGGACCGTGGACGGGCCGGGCCTCGCCACCCTGGCCGCGAAGGCGCTGCAGCCGAAGCCGCCGCCCGAGGTGTCGCTGACCCACCTGCACGCACCCGCGGTCAGCGTGCGCGAGGAGGCGGGCACGATCGTGCGACGGCTGCGGGCCGAGCACGTCGTGACGTTCCGCGCGCTCACCGCGGGCGTGGAGCGCATGGTGGTCGTGGCGCGGTTCCTCGCCCTGCTGGAGCTGTTCCGGGACAGGCTGGTCAGTTTCGAGCAGGTGACGTCGCTCGGTGAGCTGACCGTCCGGTGGGCGGCGGGCCCGGGCGACGGCGCGAAGTATCTCGACCCCGATGCCGGCCCCAGCGAATTCGACGAGGACGACCCGCCACCGGACACCCCGGGTCCGTCCGGCGGTGACGCACCGGTCGAGCCGGAGGGCCCGGTCCCGGCAGCCGTGCCGGAGGAGGAGAAGTAAGTGACCGAGACACAGCACACGGACGTGGCCCCGGCCGGTCCCGGCACGGACGGGGACGGCTGGCCCGCCCCGGTGGGTCACGGGCCCGCCGCCGACGCCCAGGACGAGCTGCCGCTCGTCGACGTCGAGGACCTCCCCGGCGGCGCGCGCGCCGCGTTGGAGGCCGTGCTCATGGTCGCGGACGCTCCCGTGCCGGAGGAGCGGCTCGCCGCGGCGCTGGGCATGCCCGCGGGCGAGGTGCGCGATCTCCTGGAGGAGATCTCCGACGAGTACCGCGGCGAACTCGGGGGACGACCCCGCGGGTTCGAGCTGCGACGCGGCGCCGAGGGCTGGCGGATCTACTCCTCGACCGCGCACGGCGACGTCGTGGGCCGGTTCGTGCTGGACGGGCAGACCGCCAAGCTGAGCCAGGCCGCACTCGAGACGCTCGCCGTGATCGCCTACCGGCAGCCCGTCACACGCGGCCAGGTCAGCGCCGTGCGCGGGGTGAACGTCGACGGCGTCGTGCGGACGCTGCTCACCCGCGGGCTCATCGCCGAGATCGAGCAGGACCCGGCCACGGGTGCGGTCCTGTTCGGAACTACGGGATACTTCCTGGAGCGGATGGGCTACGACTCGCTCGACGAACTGCCGCCGCTCGCCCCGCACCTTCCCGACCTGGAGACGCTCGAAGGACTGGACTGAGCGACACCACGGGAGTGCCGGCCGGGCACCACCGCCGAACAGAGACCGGTCAGCAGGAGCGGTCACCGAGCACGGACACCGAAGGAACGATGAACCAGCACAGCCGCGGCGGGAGCCGCCGCAACAACGAGAACCGTGCCGCAGCCAACCGCGCCGGCCAGGGCCGTGGCCAGGGCCGCCGGCCCGGTGGCCAGGACCGGCCCCGCCCCGGTCGCCGTCGGCCCGCGAGCGCCGAGCCGCCACGTGACGTGCACGTCGCCGACGGCGTCCGGCTGCAGAAGGTGCTCGCGCAGGCGGGCTTCGGCTCCCGGCGCGCGTGCGAGGAGCTGATCGAGCGCGGCCACGTGGAGGTGGACGGCGTGCTCGTGACCGAACTCGGTGTGCGTGTGGACCCCGCCGCGGCCGTGATCCACGTCGACGGGCTGCGTGTGCAGCTCGACCAGAACAAGGTGACGCTCGCGCTGCACAAGCCGCACGGCGTCGTGTCCACGATGCACGACCCGCAGGGCCGCCCGACGGTCGCCGAGCTGGTGAAGAACCGTGAGGAGCGCCTGTTCCACGTCGGCCGCCTGGACGCCGACAGCGAGGGCCTGCTGCTGCTGACGAACGACGGCGAGCTGGCGAACCGATTGTCCCACCCCCGGTACGAGATCCCGAAGACCTATGTCGTGACGGTCGAGGGCGGTCCGGTCTACCCGCGGATCGTCAAGGACCTGACACGGGGCGTCGAACTCGACGACGGAGTGGCGCGCATGGACTCGGTCAAGGTGCTGCAGGAGGTCACGGATGCGACGCTGCTCGAGGTGGTGCTGCACGAGGGGCGCAACCGGATCGTGCGGCGGATGCTCGACGCGGTCGAGCGGCCCGTCACGCGGTTGGTGCGCACCAGGATCGGCCCGATCCGGCTCGGTGACCTGAAGCCGGGGCGGACACGGGTGCTGGGGCGGGTCGAACTGGGGCAGCTCATGTCCGACGTGGAGATGTGACCGACGACGACCGCCCCGCCGGGCACGCGGACCGTCCGGTGGCGATCCGGCAGACTGAACGGCAGACCCCTGCCGCATCGGCAGACCGAACGAGGAGTACACCCCAGTGAACGTTGTGAGCACCCCCGTCGTCATCGCGATCGACGGGCCTTCCGGTTCGGGAAAGTCCAGCGTCTCGAAGGCCGTCGCGGCCCGCCTCGGCCTGGCCTACCTGGACACCGGCGCCATGTACCGGGCGGCGACGGTGTGGTGCGCACGACGCGGGACGGACCTGTCCGACCTCGCGGCGGTGGCCGCCGACGTGGCGTCGATGCCGCTCGAGATGGGGCTGGACCCGCGCGCGCCCGGCGTCACCCTGGACGGACACGACGTCGCCGACGAGATCCGGACCACGACGGTGTCCGAGGCGGTCTCCCGGGTCGCGACGAACCTCGACGTCCGGGCCGAGCTGAAGCGCCGCCAGCGGGCGGCGATCGACGCGGAACGCGCCGGCGGCTTCTCGCACGGGCGCGGGATCCTCGCCGAGGGCCGCGACATCACCACCGTGGTGGCGCCCGACGCGGACGTCCGCATCCTGCTCACCGCGAGCGAGGAGGCCCGGCTGCGGCGTCGCGCGCTCGACGTGCACGGCGCCGCGGACGCCTCGGCCGTGGAGGCGACGAGGGACCAGGTCCTGCGACGTGACCGGGACGACTCCACGGTCTCGCAGTTCGTGGTCGCCGCGGACGGCGTGGTCACCCTGGACTCCTCCGAGCTGGACCTGGAGCAGACCGTGGAGGCCGTGCTGGCGGTCGTCACCGAGGCCACGGGCCTGCGGCCTCCGCAGCCGCCGGGACCGGCCCCCGCGGACGCCCCCGCGCCGCGTCCCCGGGTGCTCACCGCCCCCGGGGACCAACGGCCCGGAAACGACTCGATCCCTGAGAGAATGAGCGAATGACCGACGACCTGCGCCTGGCCGAACACCCGCACGAGGCCGGCGAGCCCGACGACGCGGCACCCGTCGCCGTCCCCGGGCCTGGCGACCTCACCGAGACCGAGGACGACGTCGCGCGGGAGCGCGCGCTGCGAGCCGGGCTCGAGGAGTTCGAGCTCGACGAGGACGACGCGGCCCTCCTCGACGCCGAATGGGCCGACGAGGAGCCCGAACCGGAGGAGATCCTCCCGGTGCTGGCGGTGGTGGGGCGGCCCAACGTCGGCAAGTCGACGCTGGTCAACCGCATCCTGGGGCGCCGTGAGGCGGTCGTCGAGGACCAGCCGGGGGTGACCCGGGACCGCGTGTCGTACCCGGCGGAGTGGGCCGGGCGCCGGTTCACGCTCGTGGACACGGGTGGCTGGGAGGTCGACGTCGCGGGGATCGAGTCGAAGGTGGCCTCCCAGGCGGAGGTCGCGGTCTCCCTCGCCGACGCCGTCATGTTCGTGGTCGACGCCCAGGTGGGCGCGACCTCGACGGACGAGCGCGTGGTCGAGATGCTGCGCAGGTCCGGCAAGCCGGTGGTGCTGTGCGCCAACAAGGTGGACGGCGCGGCGGGCGAGGCGGACGCCGCGGCCCTGTGGTCCCTCGGTCTCGGCGAGCCGTACCCGGTCTCCGGCCTGCACGGCCGCGGCACCGGTGATCTCCTCGACGCCGCCATGGCCGCCCTGCCCGAGGTGTCGGAGCACGGCGAGGCGCGACCGGTCGGTCCACGCCGGGTGGCGCTCGTCGGACGGCCGAACGTGGGCAAGTCGTCGCTGCTGAACAAGATCGCGCGCGAGGACCGCGTCGTGGTGCACGACGTCGCCGGCACCACGCGTGACCCCGTCGACGAACTCGTCGAGATCAAGGGCGTGCCCTACTGGTTCGTCGACACGGCCGGCATCCGGCGGCGGCAGCACCTGACCAAGGGCGCGGACTTCTACGCCGGCCTGCGTACCCAGGCCGCCATCGACAAGGCGGAGGTCGCGGTCGTACTCCTGGACGCGTCCGAGCCGCTGACCGAGCAGGACCAGCGCATCCTGTCCCAGGTGGTGGACGCCGGACGGGCCCTCGTCCTGGCGTACAACAAGTGGGACCTCATGGACGAGGACCGCAGGCCCTACCTCGAGCGGGAGATCGAGAAGGACCTCGGGCAGGTGGCATGGGCGCCGCGCGTCAACGTGTCCGCCCACACCGGCTGGCACACGGAGAAGCTGGTCCCGGCCCTGGAGCAGGCGCTCGCGAGCTGGGACACGCGCATCCCGACCGGCCGCCTGAACGCGTTCCTCGGCGAGCTGGTCGCGGCCCACCCGCACCCCCTCCGGGGCGGGAAGCAGCCGCGCATCCTGTTCGCGACACAGGCCTCGACGCGCCCGCCGCGGTTCGTCATCTTCGCCACGGGCTTCGTGGAGGCGCAGTACCGGCGGTTCATCGAGCGCCGCCTGCGGGAGACCTTCGGTTTCGAGGGCAGCCCCATCAGCATCTCGGTCCGTGTCCGGGAGAAGCGTCGTCGCTGACCCCTCCGACGGGTGTCAGAGCTGCTTCTCCAGGACCTCGAACCTGAGGTCGTCCCGTTTCGGGACGCCGAAGCGGGTGTCGCCGTACGGGAAGGGCTTCACGCGTCCGGTGCGGACGTAGCCCCGGCGCACGTACCACGCGACGAGATCGGCGCGCGCGTCGATGACGCTCATGCGCAGGCAGGTCTGCCCCCACTCGTCGCGTGCCACCCGTTCGGCCTCGGCGAGCAGGGCCCGCCCGACCCCGCCACCCTGCCGGTCGGGTCGCACCGCGAACATGCCGAAGTACCCGGCGCCCTCCTCGACCGCCACGTGCGCGCACGCCAGGGGCCGGGCGTCGTCGTCCACGACCAGGACCTTGCTGTGGGGGCGCGTGATGTCGGCGCGCAGGAGGTCCGGGTCGATCCGGTCGCCGTCGAGCAGGTCGGCCTCGGTGGTCCACCCCGCGCGGCTCGCCTCGCCCCGGTAGGCGGAGGTCACGAGCGTGACCAGGGGGCCGACGTCGGCCAGGGTGGCGGCCCGCACGGCGAGCGCCGGACTGTGCTCGGGTCTGGTCTCGGTCACACGCACACGGTAGCGGAGCCGTCACACCACGGGGTCGGCGTGACGGCGCAACCAGCCGGGCACGAGGACCCACAGCGCGACGATCACGAGGAACACGGCGCCGCCGGCGATGATCCCGGCGGCGCGGCCGACGACGACGTCGAACACGAACAGGACGGTTCCCGTGAGGGTCAGGCCGAGCGCCGCGAGCGCCGCCCGGGCCTGCCGGTCGCCGGTCTCGACGACGGAGGTCTTGAGCCGGCGGCGGAACAGCGCCCGGTGGAGGGAGACGGGTGCCGTCAGGAGCGCCGTGGCGAGCACCGACGTGACGAGCAGGGTCAGGTAGACCGTGCGCTGGTAGCCGTCCAGGCTCTCGAACTCGGCCTGGAACGGCAGGATCAGCAGGAAGCCGGTGAGTACCTGCACGCCGGTCTGCAGCACGCGAAGTTCCTGGAGGAGCTCGACCCAGTTGCGGTCGGCGCGCTGCGCGGGGGTCTCCTGCCGGTCCGGGCGAGGGGCATCCGGATCGGGGTTCTGGTCTGGGGCCATCATCCGATGATGCCCCTTTCGCGAGCGCCGTTCCTCTCGTGTCCGGCCGCGGGCGTCTCCCGTCAGAGGTCGCGCGCCGACAGGGCGTCGCAGTCGTCGACCGTGCCGCCCTCGTACCCGATCGTGAACCACCGCACGCGCTGGTTCGACGTCCCGTGCGTGAACGCCTCGGGGTTCACCGCCTGTCCGGCGGACTCCTGGAGGTGGTCGTCGCCGACGGCGGCGGCCGCGGACAGCGCGTCGTCGAGCTGCCGTGCGGTGATCGGTTCGAGGAACGGCACGCCGGTGTCGGGGTCCGGTGTGGTCGCGGCGTGCCCGGCCCACATCCCGGCGAGGCAGTCGGCCATGAGCTCGATCCGCACCGAGTCGGAGTCCGCCCCCGTTCCGGACCGGTCGGCCCGGTCGAACGCGCCGAGCTGGTTCTCGACGTGGTGCCCGAACTCATGGGCGGTCACGTACATCTCGCCAAGCGGGCCGCCGCTCGCGCCGAACCGCTGCTCCAGCTCGTCGAAGAACCGTACGTCCTCGTACACGGTCTGGTCCGCCGGGCAGTAGAACGGGCCGGTGGCGCTGGTCGCCGAGCCGCAGGCGGTGTCGACGCCGCCGGTGAAGCTCACGACACCCGGCGCGACGTACTCGGTGCCGGCCTGTGCCGGGAGCGTCTGGGACCAGTACGCGTCGAGCGACTGTGCCGTGGCGGACAGGCGGCACTCACGGTCCGTGTTGGCCTGCTCCGCGGTGCAGTTGTCCACGTACTGCTCCTGACCCGTGGAGCCACCGCCGGTCGTGTCACCGCCGAGGAGGTCGGCAGGGTTGCCGCCGAGCAGCGTGTAGACCAGCACGACGGCGATCGCGCCGATGCCGATGCCGCCGCCCCCGATGGCGAGCCGCCGGCCGCCCCGGCCTCCGCCGCGCCGCACCCGGCCGCCCTCGAACTGGCCGCCCTCGCTGAATGTCACGGGGTCACGGTACCGGGAGGCACCGACACGCGGCGCGGGGACGGACGTCGTGCCCGGCGGTCGTCCACAGGTCGCGCGGCGGCGGTGACCGATGTCGGTCCCCGTCCCTAGACTGGCGGCCGTGACTCTCGCCGACGCCGCTACTTCGCCCGATACCGCCGTCGATCCTGCCCTCGAGGCCCTGCGCCGGGTGTTCGGCTACGAGGGGTTCCGCGCCGGGCAGCGGGAGATCGTCGACACCGTGGTCGCCGGCGGGGATGCGCTCGTGCTGATGCCGACGGGCGGCGGGAAGTCGCTGTGCTACCAGATCCCGTCGTTGGTGCGGCGGGGGACCGGTGTCGTCGTCTCACCGCTGATCGCGCTGATGCAGGACCAGGTGGACGCGCTCGACGCGCTCGGGGTCCGGGCCGGATTCCTCAACTCCACGCAGGATGCCGAGTCGCGTCGCGCCGTCGAGCGTGCCTTCACCGACGGTGAGCTCGACCTGCTGTACCTCGCTCCGGAGCGGCTCCGTCTCGACTCGACGGTACGGCTCCTGGACCGGGGCGAGATCGCGTTGTTCGCGATCGACGAGGCCCACTGCGTCTCGCAGTGGGGCCACGACTTCCGCCCCGACTATCTCGAGCTCTCGCACCTGCACGAGCGCTGGCCCGACGTGCCCCGCATCGCCCTGACGGCGACGGCCACCCGGGCCACGCGCGAGGAGATCGCCACCCGTCTCGACCTGACCGGTGCCAGGCACTTCGTCGCGAGCTTCGACCGGCCCAACATCCAGTACCGCATCGTGCCGAAGGACGGTGCGAAGCAGCAGCTCCTCGAGTTCCTGCGCACCGAGCACGCGGGCGACGCCGGGATCGTCTACTGCCTGTCGCGCGCGTCCGTGGAGGAGACCGCCGAGTTCCTCACCGCGCAGGGCATCCGTGCCCTGCCGTACCACGCCGGCCTGCCCGCGGAGGTCCGGGCGCGGAACCAGTCCGCGTTCCTCCGCGAGGACGGTCTCGTGGTCGTCGCCACCATCGCGTTCGGCATGGGCATCGACAAGCCCGACGTCCGCTTCGTCGCCCATCTCGACCTGCCCAAGTCGGTCGAGGGCTACTACCAGGAGACCGGCCGTGCGGGCCGTGACGGACTGCCGTCGACGGCGTGGCTGGCGTACGGCCTGTCCGACGTCGTGCAGCTGCGCAAGATGATCGCCGGCTCCGACGGCGACGCCGCGCACCGGCGGCGCCTCGGGACGCATCTCGACGCGATGCTGGCGCTGTGCGAGACGGTCGAGTGCCGCCGCGCCCAGCTCCTGAACTACTTCGGGCAGGAGGCCGCACCCTGCGGCAACTGCGACACCTGTCTGGCGCCGCCGGAGTCGTGGGACGGGACGATCGCCGCGCAGAAGTTCCTCTCGGCCGTGTACCGGCTCGACCGTGAGCGCAACCAGAGGTTCGGCGTCGGGCACGTGGTCGACATCCTGCGCGGCAAGGCGACGCCCAAGGTGAACCAGTGGGGACACGACGACCTCACCGTGTTCGGCGTCGGCGAGGACCTGAGCGAGGGGCAGTGGCGCACGGTGGTACGGCAGCTGCTGGCGCAGGGGCTCCTGGCCGTCGAGGGCAACCACGGGACGCTGCTGCTCACGGAGGCGAGTGCGGACGTCCTGGGCCGGCGCCGCGAGGTGCGGCTGCGGCGCGATCCGGAGCGGGCGCGGGCCCGGGTGGCGGCGAAGGCGAGGACGAAGGCCGCGCCGGACATCGACCTGTCGGCCGAGGACGCCGACCTGTTCGAGCGGCTCCGCGCCTGGCGCGCGGGTGTCGCGAAGGAGCAGGGCGTTCCGGCCTACGTCGTCTTCCACGACGCCACGCTGCGAGCCGTCGCGGCGGCCCGCCCGGCGAGCCTGGACGAGCTCGGCGGCATCAGCGGGGTCGGGGAGAGCAAGCTCGCCAGGTACGGCGCGGGCGTCCTGGAGACCGTCGGGGCGTGAAGGGGTCTCCACCTCCACCGGACGGTGGCGATCCCCGTGCGGTGCGCGCCGGACCGTCCCCTACGCGGGCTTGACCGCGTGCACGCGCTCGACCATGCCCATGCCGTAGCGGTCGGTCTCGACGATCTCGAAGCCGAGGTCCCGGACCCGGCCGAGCTGGCGGCGGGTGAAGTGCTCGCCCGCGCTCGGGACGGTGATCGCCTCCACGAGCCACTGGCCCAGGCGGACGGGCGGCCAGGTGCTGCCGATGTGGTCCAGGAGCAGCAGCCGTCCGCCGGGCCTCAGCACCCGCTTCGCCTCGGCCAGGGCGGCCTCGGGGCGAGGGATGCTGCACAGCGAGAGCACGCAGGTCACGGTGTCGAAGGAGGCGTCGGCGAACGGCAGGCGCTCCGCGTCGCCCTGGCGCAGGTCGGCGTCGCGGCCGAGCGCGGCGGCGCGTGCGCGGGCCTGGTCGAGCATGGGCGGGCTGAGGTCGATGCCCGCCACGGCGGTCACGTCGTCGTGCAGGAACGGCAGGTCGCGTCCGGTGCCGACGGCGACGATCAGCACGCTCCCGCGGGTGCGGGCGCCGAGCCACTCGCGCCCGTCCCGCAGGAGGTTGCGCTCGAACCAGGCGATGCCGCGGTCGTAGTCGGGTGCCGTCCGGTCCCAGAGCCGGCGCTGCTTCGACGTCGCGCGGGATTCCATGCGGGCAGGCTGGCACGGTCCGGCCGCCGTGTCCAGGACCCCGGGGGCGGTGCGGCGGTGGGCGGCCGCGGTGCGGCGGGACGGTAGAGTCACGCCTCGTGACAGAGCTGTACACGATGTGGCGGAAGCTGGCCGACAAGCCGTTCGGCAAGCGGGTCTTCGGCATCGGCTACGGGTTCAAGGCCCCGTACTTCCGCACGATCCGCCCACGGTTCGTCGAGGTGCGGCCGGGGTACGGCGAGCTCGTGATCCGCAAGCGGCGGGCCGTGCTCAACCACATCGGCACCGTCCACGCCATCGCGGTGTGCAACGGGCTCGAGGCCGCGATGGGCGCGATGGCCGAGGCCACCGTCCCGGACTCGAAGCGGTGGCTGCCCAAGGGCATGGACGTCGCGTACACGGCGAAATCGACGTCGGACATCACGTGCACCGCCGAGTGCGACCCGGCGCGCTGGCTCGCCGACGACCCGGACGTACCCGTCACGGTCACCGCCCGCCGCGACGACGGCACCGTCGTCGCCGAGGGCACCATTCACCTGTGGGTCACGGACCGGCCGAGGCGCTGAGCCGGCGAGAGGCCGGCCGGGCGGCGTGTCGGGGAGCGTCGCCGGTACCCGCGCGGCCGCGGAACGGTGCGCCCCCCCTGAGCTACTCGGCGGTCCGTACGGTCAGCAGCGGCCGGTAGGACGGGAACTCCGGGTCCTCCACGAGCCGCCGGGCCAGCAGCAGTGCGCCGTCGAGCGGGGTGCCGGCGGCGTCCACGAGCTCGACGCCGACCCGCTTGACCGGCATGAGGCCGTGCACGGCCGCGCGCAGCGGCGAGTCGACGGCCATGAGCTGTCCGGTCGTCGCGGCGACCTGCCGTACGCCGGGCCGGGACAGGACGGCCGCGAGGCAGTCGGTCAGGAGCTGGACGGAGCCGGCCAGGATCTTCTGGCACACGATGTCCCCGTCCGCCGCGGCGCGGACGACCACCGGGGCGAACTCGGCGAGCACGCGTACCCGGTCGGGTGCGTCGCGCAACTTGGACTCCCACGTCTCCGGGGGGCCGAGCGTCGCGGTGGCCTCGTGGAGCAGCCGCTTCGAGCCGCGGGTGTCGTGGTAGCTGGCGCGTGCCGCCGCCCGCAGGCCCTCCTCGCCGATCCACGACCCGCCGCCGTTGTCGCCGATCAGCGGTCCGAGTCCGTCCGCGATGTGCAGGCGGCCCAGGTCGTCGTCGCCGATCGCGACCGCTCCCGACCCGACGTTGAGCGTCGCACCGCTGCGGCCTCGCAGCGCGCCCAGATGTGCGGTCACGGTGTCGCTCGCGACCGCGGTCCGGCCGGCACCGAGCGCCGCGGTGAGGCTGTCGTGCACGTCGTAGGGGTTCAGCGTGCGCGACAGCGTCATGGACCGCAGGCCGCGCATGCCGACGGCGGCGGCGATCGTCGTCGTGCCCTGCCCGGCCTTCTCGGTGAAGCGGCGGCACAGATCACCGACGACGTCGGGCGCGTCGGAACGGCGCGACACGATGCGGACCGGGTCGCCGGTGAGGTCGATGGGCTCGGTGGAGCCGGCGTCCGGCCCCACGGGCGCACCGCGCAACCGTGACCCGGTCCCTCCGACGTCGATGCCCACTTCCCAGGCCAGGGTGACGTCGTGGTGCTCGCTCGTGCCGGACGCGCTTGCCGGAGCAGGCCCTGCGCGCATATCCCGATCGTGGCACGGTGAACCGGACACCGCGACACGAAACGATGAAAAGACGACAGTTTCCCGTCGAAGTGCCACCAGCGGCAGCGACTTTCTGGTGTGTCGCGGGGCGACTCGCGGAGATCCGGTAAATGCGCGACATACCTCCCCGGTGCTGCCAGGCTGGTGCGCTGCCAGAGCGCCGGACCCCTCCGGCGCGATCAGTGACGAAAGGTCCATCCATGATCGAGCGTAAACTCGACGCCCTCGCGACGAAGCTGGGGCTGCGGACGAATCCCGTCATCTTCTTCGTCTCGGCAGCGCTCATGGTGCTGTTCCTGCTCCTGCTGCTCGTGCTGCCCAACCGGATCGGCACGGTGTTCGGAGCGTTGCGGGACTGGATCGTCACCGACCTCGGGTGGTTCTTCATCCTCGGCGTGACGGTATGGCTCATCTTCCTCGCCTACGTCGCGCTCAGTCGCTACGGCCATCTGCGCCTGGGTGGCGACGACTCCCGGCCCGAGTACTCGAACCTGTCGTGGTTCGCGATGCTGTTCGCCGGCGGTATCGGCACGGTCCTGATGTTCTGGGGCGTGGCCGAGCCGATGTCGCACTTCGCCGCGCCGCCGTTCGCCGGCGTCGAACCGTACTCGGTCGAGGCCGCGCGTGACGCGATGTCGATCTCGCTCTACCACCTGAGCCTGCACACCTGGGCGATCTTCACGCTGCCCGGCCTGGCCTTCGGGTTCTTCGTCTACCGGTACAAGCTGCCGCTCCGCGTCAGCTCGGTGTTCTACCCTTTCCTCAAGGAACGCATCCACGGCCCGATCGGCAAGACGATCGACATCTTCGCCGTGCTGGGCACGCTGTTCGGTCTCGCGGTGTCGCTGGGCCTCGGCACGTCGCAGGTGGGTGCCGGCATCAACGCGCTGCTGCCCGGCGTCCCGAACAACACCTGGCTGCAGGTCGGCATCATCACGGTGCTCACCATCACGGCGGTGTCCTCGATCGTCGCGGGGCTCGACAAGGGCGTCAAGGTCCTGTCCAACATCAACATCATGCTGGCCGTGGGCCTGATGATCTTCGTGCTCGTGTTCTTCCAGGACAGCGTCTTCCTGCTGCGGCAGATCTTCGAGAGCTTCGGCCTCTACCTGCAGGACCTGGTGCGCCTGGCGTTCTGGAACGACTCGATGGCCCAGTTCACCAAGGACGGCGGCTGGGGCTGGCAGGGTGGCTGGACGGTCTTCTACTGGGCGTGGACCGTCACCTGGGCGCCGTTCATGGGCGTCTTCCTCGCGCGGATCTCCCGCGGCCGCACGGTGCGCCAGTTCATCGGCGGCGTGCTGATCGCGCCCTCCCTGTTCACGCTCGTCTGGTTCGTCGTCTTCGGGTGGTCGGCGATGCGCATCGACGGCATCGGCGGGAGCGGTGGCGAACTGTCGGAGGCCGTGTCCCAGGACGTCGCGCTCGCCATGTTCACGTTCTTCGAGAACTTCCCTGCCGCCACCCTCGTCCAGGGCATCGCCGTGGTCGTGGTCGCGCTGTTCTTCGCGACGTCGTCGGACTCCGCGTCGCTCGTCGTCGACATGCTGTGCGTCGGCAGCTCCGACGCCGGCCCGGTGCGGCAGCGTGTCTTCTGGGGCGTCAGCGAGGGTGCGCTCGCGGCGTCGCTCATCATCCTCGGCGGGGTCACCGGCCAGGACGGGCTCGGGGCCCTGCAACAGGTGATCACCGTGATCGGCCTGCCCATCTTCGTCCTCGTGTTCCTCATGATGTTCAGCCTGATCAAGGGCCTGGGTGACGAGCGGCGGGCGGCACTGGAGGCACAGTTCGGGGAGCTGGCGCCGCGCCGCCGGTTCTCGCGCCGTGGCGCGGGACGCACCGCCGGGCCGTCGCCGGCCGCCGAACCGTCGCCGGACCCCGGTCCCGCGGGGACGGCCCGTGGAAAGGACGACGAGCGCTCGCCCGGAACCACGTGAGACCTCCCGGGCGAGAATGTGCTCGTCGCCGATGTCGAGAACGGCCGCCCCGTTCCGTCCCAGGGGCGTCGGCGGCGACACGCGCCGCCCGAGACCGGAGGATGGAACCATGAAGTACCTGATGCTGAAGCACTACCGCGGCGGCCCGGAGAAGCACCCCAACTCGCGGTCCCCGATGGACCGGTGGACGCCCGAGGAGATCTCGGCCCACATCGCGTTCATGGACGAGGTCATCGACGACCTGCGCGAGCGCGGCGAGTTCGTGGACGCGCAGGCGCTCGCGCCCCGGGGCGCGTTCGTCCGGTACGACGGCGAGGGCCGTCCGCCGGTGACCGACGGTCCGTTCGCGGAGACGAAGGACCTCATCGCGGGCTGGATCGTGATCGACGTCGAGTCGGACGAACGGGCCCACGAGGCCGCGGCGTACCTCTCGTCCGCGCCGGGTCCCGGCGGGCAGCCGCTGCACGAGTGGATCGAGGTGCGGCCGTTCCTCGGCGACGCGTCCGAGGTCACGGGGTGAACCTGCCCCTGCGCGACCTCGTCCCGCAGGTCCTGGGCGTCCTCGTGCGCCGCGGAGCAGATTTCGCGGCGGCCGAGGACGCCGTCCAGGAGGCACTCGTCGAGGCGGTCCGCCGCTGGGGGAACGAGGTCGTGGAGGACGACGGGCGACGGGCGGGCGAGGACGACGGCGCCGGAGCAGCCGGTCCGGCGGACCGGACCGGCCGGCCCGCGGACCTGAAGGCCTGGCTCGTCACGGTGGCCTGGCGCAAGTTCCTCGACGCGCGCCGCTCGGCGTCGGCCCGCGCCCTGCGCGAGGTGAGGGTGGGCCTGGAGCCGCCGTCGGGCCCGGCGGAGCAGACCGACGACACACTCCTCGTCCTCAGCCGCTGCTGTCACCCCGCGCTGACCCCGGCATCGGCGATCGCACTCACCCTGCGCGCAGTCGGCGGCCTGACGACGGCACGGATCGCGCGGGCGTTCCTCGTGCCCGAGGCGACGATGGCCCAGCGGATCTCCCGCGCGAAGCGCACCGTGGCGGGCGAGCGGTTCGAGACGCCCGGCGACGTGACCGCCGTGCTGCGCGTGCTGTACCTCATGTTCAACGAGGGCTTCACCAGCGCGTCCGCCGTCGGGCGCCGGCCGCGGGCCACGGCCCCGGCGGGCGGGTCGGAGCGGGCCGCGGCCCCGGCGGGCCAGCCGGTGTCGGCCCGGGTGCCCGAGGTGGACCTGGCCGGGGAGGCGATCCGGCTCGCACGCCAGCTGACCGCGGCCGTTCCCGGCGACCCCGAGGCCTCGGGTCTGCTGGCGCTCATGCTCCTGCACCACGCGCGGCGGGCCGCTCGGTTCGACGCGGCCGGGGAGCTCGTCCCCCTCGACCGGCAGGACCGGTCGCTGTGGGACACGGCGATGATCGCCGAGGGCGTCGACATCCTTCAGCGCGCCCTCGCGCGCGAGCTGCTGGGGGAGTACCAGGCCCAGGCAGCGATCGCCGCCCTGCACGACGACGCCCGCACCGCCGCCGAGACCGACTGGCCGCAGATCCTCACCTGGTACGACGAACTCCTGTCCGTCGCGCCGGGCAACCGGGTGGCGGAGCTGAACCGGGCGATCGCCGTCGGGCACGTCGACGGCCCCCGTGCCGGCCTGCGGGTCCTCGCGGAACTCGATGCCGGGCTGCCGCGGTACGACGCCGCGACCGCCTACCTGCGGGAGATGGCGGGCGAGCGGGCGGAGGCGGCACGCCGTTACGCGGCGGCCGCCGCGGCCGCCGACAGCGCGGCGGAGCGGACCCATCTGCTCAAGCAGGCGGCACGGCTCAACGAGAAGGCCGCGACGACGTGAGCGTCGGTCCGGAAGAGTGTGCCAAGCGCACGGTGCCCATCATCCGGGCACGGGGAATCCCACCCCGACACACCCGGTTGTGCGCGGCATGAGCCTCTTGTTCCAGCCCGTCGTGCTGCGTGAACTCACCGTCCCGAACCGGGCCTGGCTGGCCCCGATGTGCCAGTACTCGGCGACCGGCGGAATGCCGGGCGACTGGCACCTCGTCCACCTGGGCGCGCGGGCCACCGGCGGGTTCGGCCTGGTCATGACGGAGGCGACCGCCGTCGTCCCCGAAGGCAGGATCTCCCCGCAGGACACCGGCATCTGGAACGACGACCAGGCCGCCGCCTGGCGGCGGATCACCGACTTCGTGCACGCGCGCGGCGCCCGCGCCGGAATCCAGCTCGCGCACGCCGGCCGCAAGGCGTCCACCTACCCGCCGTTCCACGAGCTCGACGGCAGCGTGCCGGTCGCCGACGGCGGATGGGTCACGGCCGGCCCGACGACAGACCCGTTCCCCGGGCTCGCCGTCCCCGCCGAGATGACGCCGGAGCAGGTCGCGGACGTACCAGGGCAGTTCGCCGACGCGGCACGGCGGGCGCTCGCGGCCGGGTTCGACGTGGTCGAGGTTCACGCGGCGCACGGCTACCTGCTGCACCAGTTCCTGTCACCACTGGCCAACCGGCGCACCGACGAGTACGGCGGCTCGGACGAGCGGCGGGCACGGCTGGTGCGCGAGTCCGTGCGCGCGGTACGGGAGGTCTGGCCGGACGGCCTGCCGGTGATGGTGCGACTGTCGGCCACGGACTGGCGGGCCGACGGGCTCGGGGTCGAGGATGTCGCGGCCGTCGCCGCGCACCTCAAGGCCGACGGGGCCGACGTGGTGGACGTGTCCACCGGAGGCGTGGCGCCCGCCGAGATCCCGGTGGGGCCGGGCTACCAGGTGGCCCACGCACGCCGGGTGCGGGAGGTGTCCGGCCTGCCGGTGAGCGCGGTCGGGCTGATCACGGAACCGGCGCAGGCGGAGCAGGTGCTGGTGGAGGGGGCGGCCGACGCGGTGATGCTCGGTCGTGAGGCACTGCGCGACCCGCACTGGCCGCTGCGCGCGGCACGGGTCCTGCGGGAGCGGGTTGGGCGCGTCGCGGAGACCGGGGTGGGGGTCCAGCCGCAGTACGAACGCGCGCCCTGGCGATGACGGGCGCGGGCCGCCGTCGTCCGTGCGCAGTTCTCCGCCGGCATCGCGAGCCTCCCCGTCCGGCCGGGGCCGCAGTCCGTTCTGCTACGTTCGCGGTGTGACCGGCCGCGACGCGCGCGACGAGACGCGCACCCGCACGTTCCTCACCGCCGAATGGCGGCGGCTCGTGATGCTGAACCACGAGATCGACCCGGAGGCACTGCGCCCGCTCGTACCGCGCGGCGTCGTGCTCGACACCTGGAACGGCATGACTCTCGTGAGCATGGTCGGGTTCGAGTTCCTCGACACCCGGCTGCTCGGCGTGCCCGTGCCGTTCCACCGCCACTTCGACGAGATCAACCTGCGGTTCTACGTGCGCCGGGACACGCCCGACGGGCCGCGCCGGGGCGTCGTGTTCGTCAAGGAGATCGTCCCGCGCCCGGCGCTGGCCGCCGTCGCCAGGCTCGCGTACGGCGAGAGGTACGTCTCCCGCCCGATGCGGCACCGCATCGACCTGGCCGACGACGGCGCCACCCCGGCCGGCCTGGTCGGCTACGCCTGGTACGACGGCGGCTCCTGGCACCGGCTGCACGCGACGACCACGGGAGAGGCCCACCTGCCCGCGGCCGGCTCCCAGGAGGAGTTCGTCACCGAGCACTACTGGGGCTACGCCGCGCAGCGTGACGGCGGCTGCGTCGAGTACCGCGTCGAGCATCCGCGCTGGAACGTGTGGCGGGCCGCGGACGCGCGACTCGACTGCGACGTCGCCCAGGTCTACGGCCCGCGCTTCACCGAGGCGCTGGAGGCGGACCCGGTCTCGGCCTTCGTCGCGGACGGCTCCCCGGTCACGGTCCGGGCGGGCGCGCGACTCGATTCCGGACATTCTGGAACGATGGCGCCATGACGCTCTACGCCGCCGCCCCCGCGCGCCGCTCCCGGCAGATCCTCGGTGACCTCCTCTTCCTCACGTGGATCGGAGCGTGGATCTGGGCCGGGTTCCGCGCACGCGACACCGTGCTCGAACTCGCGGCGCCCGGGCACGCGACGACGGCCGCGGCCGGCGACATCGCCCGACGGCTGCGCGACGTCGAGGACCGGATCGCGGACGTCCCGCTCGTGGGCGACGACCTCACCGGACCTTTCGGCGGCATGGCGAACCAAGCCGACGGCCTGGCGGCGGCGGGCGCCTCCATGGTCGAGACCGTCGGGCAGCTGGCGCTCGCCGTCGGGCTGGCGGTGGCGCTGATCCCGGTGCTGCTGGTCGCGGTGATCCACGTACCGGTGCGAGCCCGGTTCGTGCGCCGTGCGCACGCCGCCCGCCGGGCCGCCCGGCAGCTCTCGGCCGCGGGCGACGGCGCGGGGGAATCCGCGCTGTCCGAGCTGTTCGCCCTCCGGGCCCTGGCGAACCAGCCGGTCAGAAAGCTGGCCGCGATCACGGCCGACCCGGTCGCCGCCTGGCGGGACGGCGACGAGGCGGCGATCCGCCGCCTGGCGGACCTGGAGCTGCGCGACCTGGGCGTCCGGCGCTGACCTGCCTCGGCCCGTCGGTCGGCGTCGAGCTCCTCCTCCCGTCCTTGTGCCGCGTCCGCCGTGCCTACGTGAGGGTCAGGTCGATCCTGGACTCCGTGGGCTCCCAGCCCGCCGCGGCGAAGGCGCGGATCATGGGGACGTTCGTGTCGTCGGTGTCGGCGATGAGGGTCGTCGCGCCGGCAGCCAGCAGGTCGGCGGTGGCCGTGGCGACGAGACGCCGCGCCAGGCCCCGTCCGCGGAAGTCCTCCGCCACGCCGACCTGGCAGACGAAGCCGTTGCCGTTCGGCATGGCGCGGCGGACCACGAGCCCGGCGTCCCGGCCGTCCTGGACCGCGATCCCGAAGCACTCGATCGGGTCGGCGCCCAGCAGGTCGCCGGCCTCGTCGGCGGCTGCCCGCTCCAGACCCTTGGCCGCGACGTTCGCCCGGTCCCGCACGTCCAGCGAACCGGGCATCATCCGCCGGACGAAGGCCTCGACCCGGGGGCGGTCCCCGGCGGGTTCGAGCTCCAGCGGTGCGATGTCCCCGGCCATCCCGTCCCGCGGCGTGACGTGGTAATGCCTGCGTGTGACGAGGACGCGCCAGCCGTGCCGTGCGAACGCGTCGACGACCTGTCGCACCGCAGGTACGACGAGCGGGTCGGGAGCGACCGGTGCGCTGAAGGACGCCTCGACCGCGCCGCCGTGCGAGCGGGCCCAGTCGGTGGCCGCGCCCAGCAGGCCGTCGACGACAGCCGGGTCGGCGGGCAGGGCGAACAGGTCGACCAGCCCTTCGGCGTCGGACAGGTGACGTGCCGCGACGAGCCCTCGCGTTCCGGCGTCGTCCGAGGCGTCCGGGGACCCGGCCGCCCAGACCAGGTCGGGCCTGCGTACGCCCCGGTCGAACAGGCGGTTCAGGGAGAAGTCGCCGAACAGCTCACGCTGGCCAGGGACGGGAAACGTGGGGGAGTGGGACTGGATCAGCGCGATCGCGTCGTCGCGTGTGGCGGGGGAGAAGAGCTTCACCCGCAGATTCTGCCTGCGGGACGAGCGGTGTGAAACGGATTATCGTCTCGGTCAGCGTGCCGCCGCCTCGCTCAGCAGCGCGGCGTGCTCCGTGCGGGTGAGGAACTCGCGGATCGTGTCGCGGCTGCGCGTGAGGCAGGCGATGTTCGCCTCGATGCCCACGAGTTCGGCGGCGAGTTGCTCGGCGACCAGCCGGGGACAGGTGGGCTCCCTGGCCGCCGCGGCGTCCTCCATGTCGAGCAACACCTTCACGAGCTTCGTCGGCAGCCCGGCGCGCACGAGACCTGCCACGCGCGTGACCCGCTCCACGTGCTCCTCACCGTAGGTGCGGTACCCGTTGGGCGCGCGGTCGGCGGTGAGCAGTCCTTGCTGCTCGTAGTACCGGATCAGCCGCGGCGCGACCCCGGTCCGCCCGGCCAGTTCACCGATCCTCATCGCCGTCCTCCCGCACGGCCCCGCCGGGTACCGCGCGATCCACCGTCGCTCACCCGACAAGCCTTGACATTGACATCAGTGTCAAAGTTTACGGTCTCCGACATGAACACTCCACCGCGCGACCCGGCACTGCCCTGGCCCTCTCTCCTCGTGCTCGGCGGCACCACGCTGCTCATGGTCACCGCCGAGATGCTGCCCACCGCCGTGCTGGCCCCGATGAGTGCCGGGCTCGGCGTCGCGGAGTCGGACACCGGGATGCTCGTCTCGCTCTGGGCGGCCGTCGTCGTCGTGACGAGCTTCCCCCTGGTCCGCCTCGTACGCGACCGCGACCGGCGGGCAGTCGTCGCCGGCGGCACGGTCGTCCTCGCCGCCTCGTCCGCGCTCACCGCGCTCGCCCCCACCTACGCCGTCGCCGTCGGCGCCCGGCTGCTCGGCGCTGCTGCCGTCGGACTGCTCTGGGCGACGGTGAACGCGCACGTCGCCGACCTCGTCCCGGAGCGCCGGCTGGCCCGCGCGGTCGCCGTCGTCCTCGGTGGCGCGACCCTCGGCATGGTGCTCGGCACCCCCCTCGCCCGCCTTGCGGCCGACGCCGCCGGATGGCGCGCGGCCTTCTGGGGCCTCGCCGTGCTGACCGCCGCGGCCGCCGTCGCGGTACGGCTCGTCGTCGCCCCCGCCCGCCCGGACCCGGGCACGACGGCGGCCACGGGCGGCGCGACCCCGGCAGGGCACCGCCACGGCACCGCACCCCTGCTGACCGTGACCGGGCTCGTCGCGCTCGTGCTCGTGGGCCATTACGGTGCCTACACCTACATCACCCGCCTCACCGAGACGAGCGCCGCGATCCTGCCCGGCGGCACCGGCTCACTCCTGCTGGCCTTCGGCCTGGCGTCCGCCGCCGGCGTCGCGCTCGCCGGGCGGTTCGGGGAGCGCACGGTCCCTGCCCTGGTCGCCGCCACCGTCGCCACCGCCCTGACCCTGGCCGCACTCGCGATCGACGCCGAGCCCGCACTCGGCGTGCTCACGGTGGTGGCCTGGGGTGTCGCGTCAGGTGCTCTGCCCCCGCTCGCGCAGACCCTGATCCTCCGCCTCGCCGGACCCGAGCGCCGGGCGTTCGCGGGCGCACTCATCCCCGTCCTGTTCAACGGCGGGATCGCCGCCGGCGCCGCGCTCTTCTCCACCGTGGTCGCGACCGCGGGCGTCACGGCCGTGCCGCTCCCGGCGGCCGTCGTCGTCGGCGTCGCGGCGACCGGCCTGGCGCTCAGGGCCGGGGCCAGGCGGACAGCCGAGCCTCGTACGGCGGCTGCCCTGCCGAAGGCATGAGGGATTCCGGGAGCCGATGCGGTCGGTCCGTTGTCGTTGCGGTCGGTCAC
>NZ_JAFMPK010000047.1:273025-396686 GCF_017349295.1 Myceligenerans salitolerans | reverse complement strand
AACGACAGCGGACCGACGGCTCGACAGCGGACCGACGGCTCGACAGCGGACCGGCGGCTCGACAGCGGACCGACCGCTCGGTGGGCGGGCGGGTGTCGGTGGTGGGACGGTGGTCAGCGAGACAGCCTGTAGACTGGTCGCAGACTTCCGGCAGATGTGCCGGCGGGATCCGAATTGAGACAGCGGATCGCGAAGGGCTCCACCGGCTCCACACCGGTGGGGCCCTTCGTGTTGTCGGCGTGGCGGACCGGGTCCGCGGCGGCCGGCCAGCCGCTTCGCCGCCCGACATGCCTGCTTTCCTCGACTTTACTGAATCATTGCCATACATTCATGAGAGGGGAAGCTCAGGCGGACGAGCCGGAGGTGGTCCGGATGCGATGGACCCAGCGGAGCCTTCTGGTCGTGGCGTTCGGCGCCGCGGCGAACCTGGCTCTCAGCTTCGTGCCGAACGTCGTGCCTCCCGCCGTCTCGATCGCGATCGTGTGGTGCACGACCGCCGCGCTCGCGGTGATCGCGGTGGTCTACGTGTACGACCAGACGGTGACCGCGCGCGAACGCGCGGAGAAGGAGCGTGCCCGGCTCGCCGACGAGCTGCGCAAACTGCGCGGGATCGCGTGGGTCAGTGCCGACCGCGAGCACCAGAGCGCGTCGCTGGAGATCTGGAAGTCGGCGAGGGAGCGCGTGGTCGCGTTCGGCTTCGGGATGACCGCGCTGGCCCACGACGAGGACCTCATCGTCAAGACGGTCGCGCGGGGCATCGACATCGACGTCATCAAGGTCGACCCGGCATGGCTGGTGAGGCACCCGGCGATCGCGGCCAACATCGAGCGCTACTACGACCGGGACGCCGGCTTCATCGACCGGGTCGTGGCGGCCCATGCCCGTCTCGAGCAGATCGCCGCGAAGATCAACGACGGTGACGGCGGCCGGCTCCGGATCCATGTCTTCGGCAGCACGGTCCAGTACAGCGGCGCCGTCCGTGACCCGGACACCCCCGAGGCGCAGGGCTACGTGGAGTTCCATCTCTTCCGCAGGAGCGTGGAGCGGGTCGGCATCGGGGTCCGGCAGTACGAGAGCGACGACGAGTGGAACCCGCCTCTTCTGCGGCACGTGCTGGGGTCGCTCTCGCTGGCCGTCGGGTACGACGTGATCGCGGCGCGTCGCCCCCCGGCGCTGAGCCGGGGAGACGAGCGCGACATCGTCAACTGATCTATGGCACGATCCACAGCGTGCCTTTAGATCGAATTGCCTTGATATCGGATGTCCACGGCAACCTGACGGCTCTTGAAGCGGTGCTGCACGACATCGACGCGCGAGGCATCGAGCGGGTCATCAATCTCGGTGACTTCGTCGGCAAGGGCCCGCGAGGCTCGGACGTCGTCGACCGCTGCGACAAGGAATGCGACGTCAACATCCGCGGGAACTGGGACGACTTCCTGCACACGATCGGCGATGCCGACGCCCCGGAGATGCGCTGGTGGCGCGATGAGGTGCGGCCCGACCAGCTCGAATGGCTGCGCACGCGGCCTCTCAGTCACGAGCTGGTCATGAGCGGCCGGCGCATCCGCCTATACCACGCCTCCGCCACGAGCCCACATCATCGGGTGCGTGAGGACCACACCCGTGGCGAGTTCGAGGCGATGTTCGCGAACACGGAGATGACCGGTCAGGGAAAGGTCCCGACGGTCGTCGGTTACGGCGACATCCATGCGACGTACGTCAAGGCGCGGCCGGGTCGGACGCTCTTCAACGTCGGGAGCGTCGGGAACCCGCTCGACGAGCCCGTGCCCAGCTATGTGATCCTTGAGGGCGAGTTCGAGGGCGACGCCGCGGCGCCGTTCGGGATCCAGTTCGTCCGCGTGCCCTACGACGTCGAGGCCGAGATCGCCGCGGCCGCCGATCTCGGCATGCCGGCGCTGGACGCGTACGCGAAGGAGCTACGCACCGCCGTGTACCGAGGCCTCCAGTAGAGACGCGACCGGTCCGGAGCGCGCCGGCCGGAGAGCGTCGCCCGGGTGCCCGACGATGACGTCCAGCCAGGTCTTGCCCTCGATGCGCGGGTCCACCCGGTACTGCTTGTCGCGGACCTCGAGCCCGGCCAGGTTCACGAGCTCGACGAAGCTCGCCGCGGTGTACCGGCTGCGATAGCGGACGCGGGACCCGTGCGGTCCCTCCTTGCGCTCGAAGCCACGCCGGTCCTGCGCCTCGACCGTCGTGGTCAGGAACGCGACGCCGCCGGGGGTGAGGTGCCGGCCGATCTGCCGGAGCACCTCCAGATCGGTCCCTGCGGGGAAGAGGTGCACGAACGCCATCGCGAGGACGACGTCGAACCGTCTGCCCGCCAGCGGCGGGAGAGGCTCGCCGCCGTTGTGGAACTCGTGCGGGAGGATCGTCACCCGGCCCGCGGGCGCGTGGTCGGCGCGAAGGCGCCTGCGTGCGGCCCAGCGCATCCGTGCGGAGAACTCCACGGCCGTGACCGCCAGGTCCTCGCGTGTCAGCCACGAGGTGAAGACTCCGTCGGCGCATCCGAGCTCCAGGACGGAGTCGACGTCGCCGCTCCTCTCACGAGCGGCCGCCAGGACCGGCTCGAGCAGCACCGGCGCGTCGGCGGCACGAGCCCTCGCGGTCGCACGGTAGAAGCGCACGAGCTTGGTGTAGGCCGTTCGGTTGGTCCGCAGGATCCTGCCGAGGGAAGTCAGGCCGTGTCCCGGCGGCGCGGGGGTGACGGGTGGCGTGGCCGCCGCAGGTGTCGTGGCTGGTGCGCGTGCACCACGTGGTGCGGGTGGCGCGGCGACTTCAGCTGACATCACGCTCCTCGACGTTTTTCACAAGCGCTCACAGTTGCAGAAGTCGGGGCGAGCCGGAAGTCCTGGCCATGATGTTGTGCATCCAACCGTGATGTGGCAGGCATGACCGGCCGACCTGGTCCGGAGCGTGCCACGCGCCCTCCTCGGCACAGCTGATCGCGCCCCGACGAGGCTCGCAAGCGATCCCGCGAAGCACGCCTTCCGGGAACGTCCGCGCACCCCCGCGCACCCGGACCACCCGGTCCTCTTGCCATCTCGGGACGTTCACGGCAAAGTCGGGTGTGACGCAGCTCACGACGAGGTGAGGTGCTCTTCGAGGAGGTGCGGATGACGACCAGCGAGTACGCGACGCTCCGTCGATCGATCGAGCAGTTGCGCCGCAGCGTCGCGGAGGTGCGCGACACCTTCGGCGACGGGCCTCAGGTGCGGCGGCTCGTGAACGATCTCGAGCGCCTGGAGATCGATGCGAGCGACCTCGCGGCGGCGCGTCCCGCGCGACCGTCCGCCACAGGGCCGCAGGAGACCATCTACGTCCCCGACACGCCCGAGGACTCCACGATGTGGAGCGACGTCGACGAAGAGGGTCTCGGCGGCTACCACGGCGACCGGTCGTGACGGCGCAGGTGCGAGGGGTCGCGGCTCCCACGCGCGCCCAGGTCCCCGCGGGGACGCTGCGCACGGACCGCTGGTGGCTCCTCCCGGCGGCGACCACCGTCGGCCTGCTGACCTTCGTCGTGTACGGCGGGTTCCGGGCGTTCCAGCAGCAGTACTTCTTCGCGGACGAGCGATACCTGACCCCGTTCTACTCCCCGTGCGTGTCCCTCGGATGCGCCTCGGAGCCCGGCTCGGCGCACTTCGGCATGTTCCTCCCCGACCATCCGCTCATCCCGTACGCCGCGCTCAGCCTGCCGTTCCTGCTGGTCTTCCGGCTCACCTGCTACTACTACCGCAAGGCGTACTACCGGTCGGTCTGGATCGCACCCGCCGCGTGCGCGGTCCCCGAGCCGCACGCGAAGTACACCGGGGAGACCCGCTTTCCCCTGATCCTCCAGAACGCCCACCGGTACCTCTTCTACCTCACCGTGATCATCTCGCTGATCAACACCTACGACGCGATCGTCGCGTTCCGGCACCCCGACGACGGGTTCGTCGTCGGCATCGGCAACGTCGTGCTGCTGGCGAACGTCGTGCTGCTGTGGTGCTACACGCTGTCGTGCCACTCGTGCCGGCACGTGATGGGCGGACGGCTCACGCACTTCTCGAAACATCCCGTGCGGTACCGGATCTGGACGTGGATCTCCGCGCTCAACACCCGCCACGCGACGTTCGCCTGGATCACGCTCGGCACGCTCGTGGTGACCGACCTGTACGTGCTGCTCGTGGCGAGCGGAACCATCACCGACCTGCGGCTCGTCGGATAGTGCCGGCGCACCTGGCCCGCGGAGAAGGAGCCCATCTGTGATCGAGACCGAACGGCACGAGTACGACGTCGTCGTCATCGGGGCCGGCGGCGCGGGCCTGCGCGCCGCGATCGCGGCACGTGAGCGAGGACTGCGCACGGCGATCGTCTGCAAGTCGCTGTTCGGCAAGGCGCACACCGTCATGGCCGAGGGCGGGTGTGCCGCCGCGATGGGCAACGTGAACGAGAACGACTCCTGGCAGGTGCACTTCCGCGACACCATGCGCGGCGGCAAGTTCCTCAACAGCTGGCGGATGGCGGAACTGCACGCCAAGGAGGCGCCGGACCGGGTCTGGGAACTGGAGACGTGGGGCGCCCTGTTCGACCGCACGCCGGACGGCCGGATCAGCCAGCGCCACTTCGGCGGCCACACCTACCCGCGGCTCGCCCACGTCGGCGACCGCACCGGGCTCGAGATCATCCGCACGATGCAGCAGCGGATCGTGGCCCTGCAGCAGGCCGACCACGCCGAGACCGGCGAGTACGAGTCGCGGCTGCGCGTCTTCGCCGAGTGCACGGTCACGGAACTGCTCACCGACGACGACGGCGCCATGGCCGGGGCCTTCGGGTACTGGCGGGAGTCGGGCCGGTTCATCGAGTTCTCGGCACCGGCGGTGGTGCTGGCCACCGGCGGGATCGGGAAGTCGTTCCAGGTGACGTCGAACTCGTGGGAGTACACCGGTGACGGCCACGCGCTCGCGCTGCGCGCCGGCGCGAACCTCATCGACATGGAGTTCGTCCAGTTCCACCCGACGGGCATGGTCTGGCCGCCCAGCGTCAAGGGCATCCTCGTGACCGAGGGCGTGCGCGGCGACGGGGGCGTCCTGAAGAACTCCGACGGCGAACGGTTCATGTTCGGATACGTCCCGGACGTGTTCAAGGGGCAGTACGCACAGACCGAGGACGAGGCGGACCGCTGGTACACCGACCAGGAGAACAACCGCCGCACCCCCGACCTCCTGCCACGCGACGAGGTGGCCCGGGCGATCAACACCGAGGTGAAGGAGGGACGCGGCTCCCCGCACGGCGGCGTCTACCTCGACATCGCGAGCCGCATGAAGCCCGAGGAGATCAAGCGCCGCCTCCCGTCGATGTACCACCAGTTCAAGGAACTGGCCGACGTCGACATCACCGCCGAGCCCATGGAGGTCGGCCCGACCTGCCACTACGTCATGGGCGGGATCGACGTCGACCCGGACACCGGGCAGTCGCGCGTGCCGGGACTGTTCGCGACCGGGGAGTGCGCCGGCGGCATGCACGGCTCGAACCGGCTCGGCGGCAACTCCCTCTCGGACCTGCTGGTGTTCGGCCGCCGCGCGGGGCTCGGCGCGGCCGACTACGTGGCCGCCGCCGGGCGCCGCCCGACCGCCCGGACCGGAGCCGTGGACACCGCCGCCGCGACGACGCTCGCCCCCTTCGGACCACCGGAGCGCGGCACCGGCGAGAACCCGTACACGCTGCACGCCGAACTGCAGCGCAGGATGAACGACCTCGTCGGCATCATCCGCACCGAGGCCGAGATGGCCGAGGCCCTCGAACACCTCGGCGAACTACGACGGCGCGTGCGCGACGTCGTCGTCGAGGGCCACCGGCAGTACAACCCGGGCTGGCACCTGGCACTGGACCTGCGGAACATGCTCATGGTCGGCGAGGCGGTGGCGTCGTCGGCCCTCACGCGCACCGAGAGCCGCGGCGGCCACACCCGCTCCGACCACCCGGGCCTCGACCCCGAGTGGCGCCACCGCGCCCTGCTGACCACGTGCGTGCGCGACGGCGGCCAGGAGCACGGCGACGTGCCACGGATCGCCGTCGAACGGACCGAACGCGCGCCGATGCGCGACGACCTGCTCGCCCTGTTCGACCTCACCGAACTCGAGAAGTACTACACGGCGGCCGAACTGGCCGCACATCCCGGCGCCCGGCCCCAGGGAGGAAGCACATGACGTACACCGCCCGGCTCCGGGTATGGCGCGGCGACACCGGCGGCGGCGCGCTGACCGACTACGAGGTGGAGGTCAACGAGGGCGAGGTCGTGCTCGACATCCTCCACCGGCTGCAGGCCACCCAGACCCCCGACCTCGCCGTGCGGTGGAACTGCAAGGCGGGCAAGTGCGGTTCCTGCTCGGCCGAGATCAACGGCCGCCCGCGGCTGCTGTGCATGACACGCATGTCCGTGTTCGAGCCCGGCGAGACGCTGACGGTCACCCCCATGCGCACCTTCCCGGTGATCCGTGACCTGGTGGCCGACGTGTCGTTCAACTACGCCAAGGCACGCGAGATCCCCTCCTTCACCCCGCCGCCCGACCTCGGGCCGGGGGAGTACCGGATGAAACAGGCCGACGTCGGGCGCTCGCAGGAGTTCCGCAAGTGCATCGAGTGCTATCTGTGCCAGAACACGTGCCACGTGGTACGTGATCACGAGGAGAACAAGCCGGCGTTCGCGGGGCCGCGCTACCTGATGCGGGTGGCCGAGCTGGAGATGCACCCGCTCGACATCGCCGACCGGGTCGCCGACGTGCAGGACGAACACGGTCTCGGTCTGTGCAACATCACGAAGTGCTGCACCGACGTGTGCCCGGAGGGCATCAAGATCACCGACAACGCCCTGATCCCGATGAAGGAGCGGGTCGCGGACCAGCGCTACGACCCGCTCGTCTGGCTGGGCCGCACCATCACGCGCCGCCGCGACCGGCCGGCCCGGGGATGACCGTCCACACGTTCCACCTGGCAGAGCTCCCGCCCGCACGGACGGCCCGCACACTGCTGCGGCGGCCGTCGGGTGCGACGACGCCGGGGCTGGACCACGCGGAGTGCCTGGCGCTCATGCGGCTCGGCGCGCCGACGGTCTCGCCGGACCGCCTGCAGCTGCGCCGCGTCGCGATGTTCGCCCAGTGGCGTGACGAGGACGCCGTCGACCGTTTCCTGGCCGGTGACCGACTGGGGCGGCGGCTGGCTGAGGGCTGGCACGTGCGGCTCGAGTTCCTGCGCCGGTGGTCACGGCTCGCCGCGCTGCCGGATCTGCCGGCCCGTGCGGGTGGCTGGGACCCGGAGGAGCCCGTCGTCGCCGTCACCGTCGCGCGTATGCGGCTCGGCGAGGTGCCGCGGTTCCTGCGCTGGGGCAAGCCCGTGGAGCGGCTCGTTCGCGACCATCCCGGCACGACACTCGCGCTGGCCGCGTTCCGCCCTCCACGGACGATCGCGACGTTCTCCGTCTGGCGCTCGGTGCGCGAGATGGAGGAGATGGTGCACGGCCGCTCGTCCGTCGTCGCACCGGACCGGCATGCCGCCGCGATGGCCGAACGGCGCCGTCGCGACTTCCACCACGAGTTCGCCACCTTCCGGTTCCGGCCGGTCTCGGAACACGGCACCTGGGAGGGGCGAGCGGCGATCGTGCCGGGCAGACTGGTGTGAGGCCCGGGTGGTGTGAGGCGCTCGATATTGACGGCTGATACCCCTCCGGGTATACGGTCGAGGTATGGCTACCCGTGAGATCACCAAGGACAACCTGGAGCGCACGGTCGCGGACAACGAGATCGTGCTGCTCGACTTCTGGGCGGACTGGTGCCCTCCGTGCCGGGCGTTCGCCCCCGTCTTCGAGAAGGCGTCCGAGGACCACCCGGAGATCGTGTTCGGCAAGATCGACACCGAGGCACAGCAGGAGCTGTCCGCCGGCTTCGGCATCACGTCGATCCCGACGCTCGCCGCGTTCCGTGACGGGATCATCGTGTTCGCCCAGCCCGGTGCCCTCGGCAGCGCTCAGCTCGGTCAGGTCATCGACGCGGTCGAGGGCCTGGACATGGAGGAGGTCCGCGCCAAGCTGGCGGAGCAGGACCAGGCCAAGGAATGAGCGCACGCGTCGCCGCCGGTGCCGGCCCCGTCGGCAGCGGTCACGAGACGAAGGAGGCCGTGGGTTCCTCCGACGACTCCCGGCGCCGGGTCCTCAACCGTCTGCGCCGCGCCCGCGGCCAGCTGGACGCGGTGATCGACGCCGTCGAGTCGGAAGCAGCCTGCCGGGACGTCGTCACTCAGCTCGCGGCCGTCACGCACGCCCTCAACCGCGCCGGCTTCGTCATCGTGGCCACCGCGATGGAGGAGTGCGTCTCCGAGCCCGGGCCCGGCCAGAGCCGGGACGGCCTGACGACCGAGGAGCTCGAGAAGCTCTTCCTCTCCCTCGCCTGACCACGCTCCGGCAGGCCCGACCCGCAAAGGAATCCCGACATGTGCCAACCCGTCGACTGCACGACCTGCGGCAAGACCACCTGGTCCGGATGCGGCGAACACGTGGACGACGTCATGCGAGGCATCCCCGCGACGGAACGGTGCTCCGGGCACCAGGAGGACCCGCGTACCAGGTTCTTCTCCCGTCTCCCGAGCTGAAACTCCTGGCGGCGGGGCGGAGCGTGCGCCACACTGCGGGCGTGGACTTCACGATCCGGCCGATCGCCGCGACCGAGCACGAGCCGCTCGGCGAACTCACGGTCCAGGCCTACCTGGGCGAAGGATTCCTCGACCACGGCGAGCAGGACCCGTACCTGCCGCGCCTTCGCGACGTGGGCGGCCGGGCCGCCGTCGCCGACGTGCTCGTCGCCGTGGAAGGCGACGGCCGTGGCGACCGACTGCTCGGGGGTGTCACCTACGTGCCGGAGCCAGGACCGATGTCCGACCTCGCCCGCGACGGTGAGGCCGAGATCCGCATGCTCGTCGTCGCCCCCGAGGCACGACGCCGAGGCGTGGGCGAGGCGCTGGCACGAGCCTGTCTCGACCGTGCCCGCTCCGCCGGGCGATCCGCCGTCGTCCTGTGCAGCCAGCCACGGATGCGCGCCGCCCATCGCGTCTACGAGCGGCTCGGGTTCCGGCGAGATCCCGAACGGGACTGGAGCCCGGACGACAAGCTCGACCTGCTGCTCGCCGCCTACCGGCTGGAGCTGTGACGGCACGGGCAGAGCCGGGTGTTGCTCGTCACCACAGCTCCGAGTGCGGAACATCGGCTGACGTGGGGTAGTATTTCGGTCGGCCCTGCGGGGCCGGAACAGGTACTCTCGGGCATGTCCGGGAGACCGGCGGGCTGTGGCGCAGCTTGGTAGCGCACTTGACTGGGGGTCAAGGGGTCGCAGGTTCAAATCCTGTCAGCCCGACCATTTCAGGCCTGGAAACTCAAGGGTTTCCAGGCCTGAAGGGTTTCTGAGACTTGAACCGGTCATCACATACTCATCAGATTGGCCGCCGCTGCAGCCTGATCTGGGCAGCTGGGACGGCGGGCGCACAGAGCGCTCGGGTCGTGTCGGGATCTGCGAGTATGCTCGGGCGCCGTCAGGCGGTAGCCTCCGGTGCAGAACTTCCTCACGGTTTGCGATGGCCCAGAGCAGGGTTGCCGAAGCCCAGCACTCCTCGTTGCAGGTGTGCTCTTCCGTTGCGTCCGGCGAACGCGGTGTCCAGCAGTCGAGCCTTGCGTCCCGCCCCACCGTGGTCGCGAAAACGAGAGGTGTGACGATGGGTGTGAAGGACTACGAGGGCAACGGGATCGTCGTGCACTGGGACGCTGAGCGCTGTCAGCACTCCGGGCGCTGTGTCGCCGGGGCGCCGGCCGTCTTCGACCCCGGCGCGCGGCCGTGGGTCAGCGCGGGGTCGCTCGGGGCCGACGCGCTGGCCGCGGTGATCGACACATGCCCGAGTGGTGCGCTGAGCTACTGCCGGACCGATGGCGCGGCTCACGGGCGCCGGGGGCACGCCGCCGACGAGGACCCGACGGAGGCGCGCCGGGCGGACGGTCCCTGACAGCCGGTCCGAGGCGGGCTCACGCCGTCTCGGTGACCGTGCTGGTCGACCGGGTGCCTGGGTTCGGGTCGCGGATCCCCAGCATGCTGACGACTCCGCCCGCCACGAGCAGTGCCGCCGTCACGAGCAGCGCACGGTGGAAGGTGAGCACGTCGAGCACGCCGCCGGTGATGACGCCCGCGAGCGCGATGACCACCAGGCCGGCGACCCGTGCGACCGCGTTGTTCACCGCGGACGCGATGCCGGCGTCGTCGGCCGGCACGGCGCCGAGGATGGCGGCGGTCAGTGGCGCGACGGTGATGGCCAGTCCGAGTCCGAATACCAGCAGTCCGGGGAGGACCTGGGCCACGTAGGTGGCGTCCGCGTCGATCGAGAGCATCAGCAGGTAGCCCGTGCCCGACACGACCGGCCCGACCGTCATGAACCATCGCGCGCCGTGTCTGGCCGCGAGGGTGCCGAACCATGTCGACAGGGTCAGCATCGCGAGGGTCGCCGGTAGCTGTGCCACGCCCGCGGCCGTGGCGCTGTATCCGGCGACCTGCTGCAGGAACAGCGTCAGGATGAACCCGCCGAACGCGAGCGCCCCGTAGACGCCCACCGTCGCCAGGTTGCCCCAGGCGAAGTTCCGTGCGGCGAACAGGTGCAGGGGCAGCATCGGGTCCGGTGACCGCCGCTCCCACCACAGGAAGGCCGCGAGCAGCGCCACCCCCGCCGCGATCATCCACCACATCGCCTCGATCAGCCCGAACACGGTGGCGGCGAGCCCGACGGCGGCCAGCGTGGCTCCCGGCACATCGATGTGTCGGCCCGTCCGGGCGTCCGACGCCGGGACGTCGCGCAGCATCGCGAGGGTCAGGATGACGACGGGCAGATTGATCCAGAACACCCAACGCCAGGAGATCAGGTCGACGAGCCCGCCGCCGATGAACGGGCCCACGATCATCGCGGTCCCGGTCCATGCCGTCCACCGTCCGATCGCGCGGCCCTGCGCCTCGCCCTCGAAGGTCGAGATGATCAGCGCGAGCGAGCTCGGCACGAGCAGGGCGCCCGCCACGCCCTGCAGGGCCCGGGCGAGGACCAGCACGGGCCCGGTCGGTGCCAGCGCGCACAGGACCGACGCGAGGGCAAAGCCCCCGAGCCCGATCGCCAGCACCCGGCGGCGGCCGTACACGTCCGACAACGATCCGGCGACCAGGATGAACGAGCCGAGAGTGATGAGGTACGCGTCCACCACCCACTGCTGCAGCGCCAACCCGGCCGCACCGGGGCCGCCGAGCTCATCCGCAATCGCGGGCAGCGCGACGTTGACGACCGTGCCGTCGAGGAACGACACGAACGACGCCAGGATGGCCACGACAAGAACTCGCCGCCGCGTGCCGGCGGGGATGGTGTGCACGATGCCGCTCCTCGTCCTTTGTCTTCCGGTGTCCATGATGACCAGGAAGACGACGATGCCGCGCGTCGTACGGGTCTGGGCGGGTTCCAGGTGGCGGCGAACCCGCTGCGGATCCCGCCGTGGGGACCGGCGAGACGCCGGAGACTCCCGGGCGCACAGGGAGCCGGCACGACGGGCGTTGCACCACGGTCACCAGGTCCAGTGCTGATTGGTGCCGCCGGTGCAGGTCCAGATCTGCAGTCTCGTGCCGTTGGCAGAGCTGGGGCCCGTCGCGTCGAGGCACTTGCCGGAGCCGGTGTTGACCAGGCTGCCGTCGGACCGGTGCTGCCACGCCTGGGCATTCGTGCCGTTGCAGGTATACAGCTGCACCAGCGTGCCGTTCGATGTCCCCGCCCCGGCGACGTCGAGGCACTTCCCGAGTGCCCGTACCGCGTTCCCGGGGCCCGCAGACCACTGCTGGGCGTCGGTGCCGTTGCAGTCCCACAGCTGGACGGCCGTCCCGTCCGCCGTGCTCGCTCCGGCGACGTCGGTGCACTTGCCTCCGTACCCGACGATCGGCCCGGCGGCCGGTGCCGGCTCGCCCTGCGGGATGACGTTCGGGTTTTCCGCGTGCGTCAGTGTCTCCCACGCGACGAACAGGTGGTTGGTGCCCTGCGGCCGCATCTGTTCGGTCAGGGCCTGCGTGTTCGTCATCGCGTGCCCCTGCCGGTATCCGAGTGCGTTGAACCCGACCTCGGTCACCGGACCGAGGCCCAGGTGTGGCGAGCCGCCGCAGAGCCACGACGGCGCGGATTCGCCCCGCTGGTACGTCGAGTGGAGTCCGAGGGCGTGCCGCAGCCGGTCGCCCACCTGCGGGTACAGGTCATCGCCCTGGATCGCGGCGGTCTCGGCGACGTGCGAGATGGCCGACAGACCGTAGCCGGTGTGCGTGAAGTCCCGGCAGGTCTCCTGGGCGATCCCGTTCACGAGCGTGCGCTGGCCGTGCCAGTAGCCGAAGATCTCCTCGGGCGTGTCGCGCCAGTCGCCGGGCACCGTGCGGGGCACAGAGCCGTCGGACGTGAGGTAGATGAACGCAGGGACGCGGTCGAGGAACCGTTGCCGGGCGCTCGCGTACACGGAGGTGTCGTCCAGGAAGACGCCGATGCCCTGGGTCGCCTCGGTCATCGAGAGTTCCCAGTTCCCGTTGCTGAGCGACCCGTTGATGATCTCCGGGAGGTAGACGTCGCGCAGCATTCCCTCGAAGCGGTCGATGTCCGACGCGGACCACCTCGCGGAGGTGTAGCGGACGATCTCCGCGGCCCGCGGCCAGACGGAGCCCGCCCACGCCGTCTGCAGGGGCGCGTTCGAGTTCGTGTGGTCGCGGATCACCGCCGACCAGGCGTTCATGATCTCGATCGCCTTGTCGGCGTGCCGGTCGTCGCGTGTCACGTACCAGGCGAGGGCATGCGTGTACGCCGCGATCGCGTCCTGCCGCTCGTCGGTGCAGCCGTGGTTCGGGTTGGAGTACGACCCGCACTCGACCACGGCGCGCGGGTGCGGCGTGTACGACAGCGACCCGTACCTGCTCGACGTCATCTGGTCCCAGGCGCTCTGCCAGGGCTGCTCCCCGGCCTGCACCATGGCCCGTACGTGGTCCAGCTGCGGCCGGCTCACGAGGACACCCGGATGTGTGAACGACGTCGGCGCAGCCACCGGGGTGGCGTCCTGTTCGTCGAGGACGGCGGCCGTCGGCTGGGTCGCTGAAACCGCGGCGGGACCCGCGAGGACGGGGCCGGCGACGAGTCCGGCGGCCAGGGCGGCGGTGAGTGCGGCAAGTCCGCCGGGGGTGCGGCGACCGTTTCTGAGGGATCGCTTCATGTGAGGCTCCTCGTCGTCGAGGTCTGATGCGGGGCCGTGACCAGTGAGGACCGTAGCGCTGAAGAGAGGTTACTGACATCTGAGTAACTACGTATTGCCCAGCTTTCCGCCGATGTACGGGACCTCCCTGACGTGACTAGGGCTGACGTCGCCTACAGTCACATACTGACAAGTCAGAAAGTCGCGAGATGTGTTCGAGGAGGAACCATGTCACGAGTCCGCGGGCTCATCGCCGCCGCGGTGGCCGTCATCATCGCCGGGGTGCTCGCCATCGTCGTCCCCACCATGGCGGCAGCCGCGTCGAGCGGCGCGGTCGTGAGCCAGGCAGGCGGGAAGTGCCTGGATCTCACCGACGGCAGCACGGCCAACGGTACCCAGCCGCAGATGTGGACCTGCTATGCCGGGTCGGCGAACCAGACCGTCACGTTCGCCGATGACGGCAGCGTCCGCCTGAAGGGCAAGTGCCTCGACCTGGCGGAGAACAACACGTCCGACGGCGCCGTGGTCCACGTGTGGGACTGCTACGGCTCGGTGGCGACCCAGCGCTGGGCGCTGACGGGCGCCGGTGACCTGGTGAATCTCGCGGCGGACAAGTGCCTCGACATCAAGGACGGCAACATGGCCGACGGCGCGAAGCTCCAGGTGTGGACCTGCACGGGCGCGAGCCACCAGAAGTGGCGGTTCACCGGTACGACGACGCCACCGGCGCCGGACCCCGACCCGATCCTGCCGCACCCCGCCAATCCTGACCTGGGCCCGAACGTCGAGGTCTTCGACACGTCGATGTCGGACTCGGCCATCCAGGCGCGCCTGGACACGGTGTTCGACGCTCAGGAGGAAGCCCAGTTCGGCGACGCCCGCAAGGCCTTCCTGTTCGCCCCCGGCGGCTACGACGTCGACGCCAACATCGGCTTCTTCACCCAGATCGCGGGGCTCGGCCTGACACCTGACGCCACGAACATCAACGGGCACGTGCACGTCGAGGCCGACTGGTGGCACGACGGCTCGCAGAACGCCACGCACAACTTCTGGCGGTCCGCCGAGGGGCTGTCGGTCACGCCGCCCGACGGCGCCGACCGCTGGTCCGTCTCCCAGGCCGCGCCGTACCGGCGCATGCACCTGCGTGGTGACCTCGCGCTGTCCGACGGCGGCTGGTCGTCGGGCGGGTTCATGGCTGACACGGTGGTCGACGGGCAGGTCGACTCCGGCACCCAGCAACAGTGGCTGACCCGCAGCTCGACCATCGGGTCGTGGACCGGCTCGAACTGGAACCAGGTGTTCGTGGGAGTCGACGGCGCGCCGTCGAACAGCTTCCCCTCGCCGCCGTACACGACCGTCGCCCAGGCGCCGAAGGTCGCCGAGAAGCCCTACCTCTACGTCGCCGCCGACGGCATGTATCGGGTGTTCGTTCCCGCGGTGCGGTCGAACACCTCCGGGACGACCTGGGCCGGCGGCGACCCGGCCGGCACCTCGCTGCCCATCTCCGACTTCCAGGTGATCCGCCCCGGCGACACGGCCGCCACGATGAACGCGGCACTCGCCGCGGGCAAGAACCTGCTGGTCACGCCCGGCGTCTACCACCTGGACCAGACCCTGCAAGTGAACCGTGCGGGCACCGTCGTCCTCGGCCTGGGGCTGGCGACGTTGGTACCCGACGGCGGCATCGACGCGATGCACGTGGCCGATGTCGACGGCGTCCGGCTGGCCGGCATCCTGTTCGACGCCGGCACCACGAACACCGACACGATCCTGCGGGTCGGTCCCGAGGGCGCGTCGGCGGACCACGCCTCGGACCCGACCGTCCTGTCCGACGTGTTCGTGCGGGTCGGCGGCGCGATCGCGGGCAAGGCGACGAAGAGCATCGTGGTCAACAGCGACGACGTCATCGGCGACCACGCCTGGATCTGGCGGGCCGACCACGGCAACGGTGGCACGGTGGGCTGGAACATCAACACCGCCCGCAACGGGCTGGTCGTCAACGGCGACGACGTCACCTTCTACGGCCTGTTCGTCGAGCATTACCAGCAGTACCAGACCATCTGGAACGGCGATCGCGGGCGAACGTACTTCTACCAGAACGAGATGCCGTACGACCCGCCGAACCAGGCCGCGTACATGAACGGCGCCACGCGAGGCTGGGCGGCGTACAAGGTGGGCGACCACGTCACCACGCACGAGGCCTGGGGGCTGGGCAGCTACGCCTTCTTCAACGTCGACCCGTCGATCGTCAACGACCGCGCGTTCGAGGTCCCGAACCGTAGCGGAGTGCGGTTCCACGACATGGTGACCGTCTCCCTGGGCGGCAACGGGACCATCGCGCACGTCATCAACAGCACCGGGGATGCGGCGAACTCCTCACACCCGGTCACGTACCTCACCGCGGGGCCATGACCCGGTGCGTGGCCGGCCCCCCGGCCGGCCACGCACGGCATACGGCCTGCCGCGGCTCGGCCGCGGTCGACAGCCGGCCGGACCGGGCGGAGCCGCGATGCGGGGAACGACTCCTCCGGAGGATGCGACGGCGGGGAAGCGCGCCTCGACGTCCTTGGGCTCGGACGACGGCACCCGGCTGCTCGGCGAGATGGTCGTCCCTGCGCAGGCCTCGGGCGGCCTGAGATGGCCGCTCACCGCTCGGAAGCGGACCAGATGGATCTGAGCCACGTCGTGGACGGCGCAGTCGTCGTATGGGTGCGGATCGCGGGGCCGGCATCGGCCGAGCGGCTCGACGTGGCACCTCTCGACTTGCCGCCGACGCTCAACGCGGAGTGCTTCGACGGCGTGCAAGCCCCCGTGTGCGTCGAAGGTGAATCGCCATTGCCACACGACGTCGGCGGGTTCGGCGCCTGAGGCGAGCTGGTCGAGGGTGGGGGGCGTAGGTCGCGCCAGATGTCAGCCAGGTCATCGGCCAGCGGCAGCAGATCTACCTCCGGGGCGATGTCCTGGGGCGTGGGGCTCGTCGTCCAGTAGGTGGCTGCGGAGTCGAGTGCGGTATCGATTGCGGCGAATCGCGCCGACCATGCGTCGTGGCCGATGCCTGGTGGGGCCGCGTCCGTTGCGGGTTCTGGCTTGAGTAGCACGTAGGCCGCGGCGATCAGCGCGGCAAGGAGGGACCGCAGCCGCGCCAGCGTCTCGCGCGGGTCGGTGGTGGCGATGTTCTCGATGGCCGTGCAGTACGCCTCGGCCGCTGCCGGAACACGGTGGCCTGCGCTCCGAGTTCCGGCTGGCCGCCCGTCGCGGAATCGGCCGGTGGGGAGTCAGCCACGGAGGAGTTGCTGGTTGAGTTCGGCGACGCGGTGCATGGTGATGCCGTGGCGATACTCGCGGGCGAGGGGGTGGTCGAGGCCAGGGTCGAGTTCGATCCACGGGGTAACGCCGGGCTCGCGAGTGTGGAGTCGTGTAGGCAGAGGCGCGGTCGCGGGTTCGTAAGGAAGACGGGTGCTGAGCCAGGCGAACATGGGCTCCAGGTCGGCGCGTGCTGGGCTGTCCCAGTGTTCGGCTTGTTTGAGCATGTTCTCTTCGCTCAGTGAGACCCACACCGACCAGCAGAACGGTCCGTCGGGTGAGTCGTGGACGGGGATCTCGATGTGACCGCGCACGAAGTGATGCGTCGTGCCGTCGGCGGTGTGCAGGATGCACGTGTCGGCATTGAGCTCTCCGGCGGCGCGCTCGGCGTCGGTGGCCGACATCCACGGGTCGGGGGCAGGAGGCCCGAACGCCATCGCGAGTCCGGTGTGGGCCGTGCCGCATGTGACGCATGCCCAGCCGCTCGTTGTCGTCATTCGCAGTCCTTCTCGTCGTCATGCACCATTGGGCAGCGTTGTCGTCATTGGTATCGACCGCGAGCGGCTACCTGTTGTGGTCTGTGCCTTCACTGGTTGCTATCGCTCTTCACCCTGGATTCGGGCGAGGTAGGTGGCGAGTCGTTCGACCCACTCCCTTTGGTCTCCGGTCACCCACGGGTGGTCGGCCAGGAAGTTGTCCCAGTCCACGTCCAGTTCCAGGGCCCGCGCGGCGTCGAAGTCGGCAGCCCAAGCGTCGTCGGCAGCGTCCAGGACCTGGCGGAGCAGTGACCAGCGCAGGTGAGCGACGTCGGTGAGCCGGACGGCGTCGTACAGATCCTTGCCCTGCGGGTACATATCGGTGACCAGCCACTGGATCTTCCAGGCGAGCTGGAGTTCGGGGGACGCGGCCAGCATTGGGGGTCCGGACGGCGTCAGCGACACCGACACCGGGTCAGCGAGGAGGGGCTCCTGGAACACGAAGTCCAGCTGGATGGTCGCGGCCGGCCATTCGCCCTCGGCCATCATGTCGTAGGGGATCACCAGGCGGCGTCCCTCTGCGCGCTCGTAGGTCCAGATGTCCTCACCGGTGGCGTCGTCGGCGCGCAGCCCTGGGCCCGGGGCGGCAGTCAGGGCTGTCCGCAGGCCGGCCAGCATCTCTATCGATTCCCGGCTGTTCGCGCCGGTCGTGTGCGGCGTGACCACGAAGTCGAGGTCACCGGGCTCGCGCGCCGTGTCTCCCAGCCAGGCGTGGAGCGTCGCGCTGCCCCGCAGGACCAGGTTCGAGGCCCACGGCGAGCGGGCGATGACGTCGAGCACATGGTTCCGTACGGCGGCGCGGGCCTGGGCCCACTGCTCGGCGCGGAGCGGGTCGGCGAAGGCGGGCTGTCCCGTCTTGAACGCGTTGGTGAACTGCTTCAGCGCCGGTTCGAACACAGCGTGCTGCTTCACGTCGGCCGAGGGCACCAGTGGCACGAACGTGTCCGGGAAGTCGTCGCGCTCGTCGGACAGCTCCCGTGCGACGCGCGCGTCGATCAGGTCGCTGTAGCTCGGGCCGGCGTGCTTCGCGGGTCGGCCCATCCAGCCGGCGTCCAAGCCGAGGTTGTCGTCGACCACGACGTACTCCTCCTCGACCTCCAGCACCTCGAACCCGCCATCGTCGAGCGCTGACACCAGCGCGTCCAGCCTCGGGCGGGACGCCTGGCGCCCGACGCCGAAGCAGCGCTGGGTCACGAACCGTTCCTCGGACCCGTCGTCCAACACGCGTCGAGCGTTGCGAGAGACGCGTGCATCGTGCTCTCGAGCCAGCGCCGTGATCTCCAGGCGACGTGCGACGTCTCCGGCTGGGAGGCAGACCTTGACGTGGTGCTCGAAGTACAGGTCCTTGTGCGCTTGCTCGTCGGCTACCGGCACGTCGCGGTTCCAGGGCGCGGTCTCCACCTTGACACGCACGACCCGCAACCCCGCAGCGGCCAGCTCACGACGCAACTGCGCAACCCGCTGCTCGGCGTCGCCCAGTGACCCGGTCAGTTCGACCGTCAGCATCGGCTGGGAACGGACCTCGCCGTGATCCAGCTCGATCCTGCTCACCTTGATCCCGCGCTCACCTGCGAACACATCCAGACGGTCCGCGACCCAGGCATCAACGGTCAGATGGATCTCCAGCGCGCCCTCGTACACGCCCGCGATCCTGCCACACCGGATCGGTTGCTCTCCGCGTGCGAAACACGTGCGCGGGTAGCGGTCGCTCGGATTCGTCGTGACGAACCGTGGCGCGCACTGTCAGGATGCGCGCATGGAGACGGTGACGTTGTGGCGGCCGACCGGGCCGAAGGAGCTGGCGCTGGTGGAGGCGTCCGGGTGGCGGGCGTGGCCGCCCCGGCTACCGGACCAGCCGATCTTCTATCCGGTGCTGAACGAGGACTACGCCACCCGGATCGCCCGGGACTGGAACGTGAAGCACTCCGGCGCGGGCTTCGTGACGGCGGCAGAGGGCTTGATCGCTAGTTAATAGTGTGTCAGGCGCCTGGTCCCGGGAGCGAAAGCGTGCAGGGCTTCTGACGCCCCGGCGCTCCGTGGGTCGAGATCCACACTCCTCCCGTTCGGGCAGGGGCTCCGGCTGGCTTCGGTCATAACTGGTGCTCGGGACGCCAGCACCGATCATCGACTCCCCGGTCATTCTCGTCCATTGTCATGTGCGGGGGTTGGTGCCGCGTGGCTGGTGGTCGTGGGTGAGGGCGATGGTGGGTTAGCGGCAAGCACGCCGATGCACAGCGGATTGTGGTGTCGGGGCCACGTCGAGACCGTCGGCCACACTCGGTACGGTCGGTACGAGTGCGCGGATGCCCGCTCGGCGCTCAAGCGCGCGGTACTCAGCGTGCTGCGGTGGTCACCGTTCGTCCAAAGCGTCGAGCTTTTCCGCGTCGCGGGTGCCCGGCACAGCCCAGTTCAGGACGATGTGCAGGTCGGCGTGCTCGATGGCGAGGATGTCGCAGTCGACGGTGATCGGTCCGAGCTCCGAGGTCGCGAGGTCACTGTCGGCGCTCGGTCCTGGGAGACACCAGTGGGATGAGCGCGGTTCTAACACTCGTCTCAGGTTCGCTCGGTATGAACTAGGTATCGCGCCGGCGACGCGGGTCTCGGCCTCGCCGACGTGGCCGAACGCGCCCGCTCTACGGCGGTGCGGTCAGCCAGCGCCGGCCCCGCACCGGACGGCGGCTGGACCGTCCACACGACCCTGAAAGGCAGCCATTCATGATCTCTGTGCTGGTCGTGGCCGCCCAGGCGCTGCAGCGCTTCGGGCTTCGGATGCTGCTGGAGAGCACCCCCGACACCGAGGTCGTCGGCGAGGCCGACAGTAGCGCCGAGGCCGTTCGGTGGACCACCGAGCTGCATCCCGACGTGGTGCTGATGGACATCCGCACGCCGGGCGTCGACGGAATCGAGGCCACCCGGCGCATTGTCGCCGCCGGTAGGCGTTCGCGGATCCTGGTGCTGACGACGTTCGACGTGGACCGGTACGCGCTCGCCGCGCTGCGGGCCGGGGCGAGCGGCTTCCTGCTGAAGAACACCCGCCCGGAGGAGTTGCTCGCCGGGATCCGGGCCGTCGCCGCCGGGGGCGCGGTGATCGCTCCGGGGCTGACTCGGCGGCTGCTCGACGAGTTCGCCGATCGGCTCGGTGATGACATCTGCGGGCCTGTGCGGGAGGATCCCCGGCTGGCCTTCCTGACCGGCCGTGAGCGCGAGATCCTCGTCGCCATCGGCCACGGCCTCACCAACGGCGAGATCGCGCAACGTTTCACGCTGTCGGAATCGACGGTGAAGACGCATGTCGGGCGGGTCCTCGCCAAGGTCGGCGCACGAGACCGGGTCCAGGCCGTCATACTCGCCTACGACCTGAGGCTCACCCGGCCGGCCGATCTGGGGCCTGGTCTCGCGCGTTCGTCGGGGCGTGATCGTCGTTCCCGGCAGCTCCGGGCCGATCCGCTCCGCGTGATCGACCGCTCCGTTTGACACCGGGCTTGTCCGGTTACTCGATGGTGACCTGCCCGTCGACGACTTGTACTGGCACGTTGGTCAGGGATTTCGTCGCCGGCCCGCCGGTGACCTGGCCGTTGCCGTCGAAGGTGGAGCCGTGGCATGGGCAGCGGAAGCCGGAGTCTGCGGGCGCGATGGGGCAGCCCTGGTGCGTGCAGGCGGCGAGGAATGCCAGGAAGGTGTCGGTCGAAGGACGCAACAGGTATGCGGCGGAACCGTTCGGTGTGGTGAACCTTGTCGACGAACCGACGGCGACGTCGGCGACCGCAGCGATCACAGTCGGGACGTTCGTTCCCGGGTCTCCCGGCTGGCTTGGTTCCGGGTCGGTGGTGGTGCGCCGGGTCAGAGCGACGACAGCGCCGCCCAGGGCAGCGGTCATCGCGGCGATCAGGCCGCCCCGGAGCAGCAGGGTACGTTGTTCGGCACCGTTCCCCTGCTCTGGGTCGGGGTTCGGCTGGCGACGACGACGTATCGCGGCGCGCAGGCGGGTCGTCGTGGAGAACAGGCCTGCGTCGCCCGCGATCAGCAGCGGGGTCCAGGCGGCGGCGAAGACGATGTCGGCGCCGAAGTAGTAGGGGCGGGTCGTCCAGCTGACGGTGAGGAAGAAGCTCAGCGCGAGGAGAAAACCGCCGAGTGCGGCGATACGGGTGAACAGCCCGAGCAGAGTACCCAGCCCGACAGCGACCTCGCCGAAGGCGATGGCCAGGCCGGTGACGGTCGGGTTCTCGGCCGTGAACGACACCAGCGGGCCGATCGGCGAGGTTGTCGCGGCGTGCAGCATCTGAGCGTGGACGCCGAGAGGTGAGGTGTGATCCAGGTAGTGAGGGTCGAGGATCTTGGAGAGGCCCGCGTAGAGGAATGTGCCGCCGAGGAAGACGCGTAGCGGGAGGAACGCCCAGATCGGTGTCCGTAGTGGCGCATCGGCCTGTGGCGTTGTCTCGCCGGGGGAAGATGTGGGGGACAAGAGAAGGCGCCTTTCATGTCGCAGGTGTGTCGATGAGAATCTCGGTGCACATCTCGTCGCCGGTGCCGTCGCCCCACACGACGTATCGCGGCGGGAGTTCTCAGCTGCGGCAGAGTTCAGTGCGGACGTGTGTGAGCTCAGAGCTGTCTTTCGGCTTGTTGACCTCAGTGAGCTCACACACGTCCGCTGCTTCGTCAGGACTTGCGGGGGGAGATCGTCATGAAGTCAACGCACATCTCGTCGCCGGTGCCGTCGCCCCACACCACGTAGCGCGGCGGCAGACTGCTCAGCTGCGGCAACTGTTTGCGCAGCCCCGCGTCGTGCGTACACGTCACCCGCAGCGTGTCCCCCGGACCGATCTCCATCGGCGACGGCAGCTTCACCATCCGCTGGTTGTCGAAGTCGAACTGCGGCACGTCCAGCAGGACCTTGGCCTGAGGCGTGCCTGGGTTGAGCTCGACCTTCATGGACTTCCCGAGCATGTGCATGTGACCGAAATTGGCGAACACCGTCACCGGCACCTCCACCTCGTGGTCGCAGGACTGGGTGTCACCGGGCTTCGGCACGCCGCCCTCGTTGCACTCCTCCACCAGCTCGTCCGCGAATCCGCCGGCCTCCGACCCGAACCGCTTCTTCACATCGGCGATCGAGGCCGCCCGGTCACAGAGCGGACCCGACTCGTCGGCGGCGCAGGGCAGGTCGGTCGGCGCGTTGACTGTCCACGTCTCGAGCTCCCGGGTCTGCGGCGTGCCGTCCGTCAGCCGCAGCCGCACCGCCGAGCGGTCCGACCCGGCCGGCTCGCCGTCGGTCGCGAGCAGGTTGTAGTGCATCTGGAAGATGATCAGGCTGCCCGGCTCCAGCTTGAAGCCGACGTCCTGGTCGAGCAGAGTCTCCGTGGCGCCCGGCGCCCAGGTGGCCGCCCATACCGCGCCCGGGCCGCCGCCCTCGTCATCGTCGTCCACGAAGTCGGCGCCCTCCACGCCGGTCCCGCCGAAACACTGCCAGCCGGGGCCGGGAGTCTTCGCGTCCTGCTCGCGCACCGCGGCAGCGGCGCCCGGCGGCACCGCGTACACGATGCCGTGGTGCGCGATGGCGACGTTATCCGGCATGACCTGGGTCCCGGTCAGGAACGCCTCCTCGGTCAGGCCCGGATCGAGCACCTGGCACCGGTACTCGTCCACGGCGCCCTCCGGAGGCTCGGGCGTGTAGCCCTCGGGTATCTTCAGCTCGAGGAACCGCTCGCCGTCGCGCAGCGGCTGCGGTGGAGCCGAGGACGCGCCCGCGTGCGCGCTGTGCGGTCCGGCCGCGGTGGGCGCCGCACCGTTGTCGGCGGCCGACCCGCAGGCGGCGACAGCGAACACCGCTGCCAGCGCCATGGCGGCCGCCCCGAACTTCCGCAGTGGACTCTGGGGTTTCGTCATGGCCTGAACGCTAGGCCCGATTCTGTCCTGATTCGTCGTACTACGGTCGTCATTTTCGGGGGAGGGAAGTGGTACCACGGTACTTCTCTCCGGAGCCGTCCCTTGCCGCAGCCGGAAGGTCGACCCGAAGCAGCGCGCCACCGCGCGCGGACCGGGCGACGGCGACCCGGCCGCCGTGGGCGTCGACGACCCGCTGCACGATCGACAGCCCGAGACCGGATCCCGGCAACGCTCGGGCGCTGTCGGCACGGTAGAACCGGTCGAACACCCGCGGCACGTCGTCGGCGTCGATGCCCGGCCCGGCGTCGTCGACCTCGAGCACGGCCGACGTGCCCTCGGCACGGAGCCGGACCTGGACCGGCTGGTCCGCGGGAGACCACTTGCCGGCATTGTCGATGAGGTTGAGCACCGCCCGGTGGAGTCCGGCGGGACGCCCGCTCACCCGTACGGACGTCACGTCGAGCGCGACCTCGATGTCGGGCACACGGGAACGCGCCCGGGTCGCGGCGGTCACCACCACGTCGGCGAGGTCGAGCACCTCGGTGCTCTCGTCGCTGACGTCGCCGCGCGCCAGGTCGGTCAACTCGGCGGCGAGGGTGCTCAACTCGGCCACCTGGGCGCCGAGGTCGTCGAGCAGCCGGGTCCGGCTCTCCGCCGGCAGTGCGCTGTCCAGGGTGCCGCGCCGATCGAGCCGGATCAGCAGCTCGACGTTGAGGCGCAGGCTGGTGAGCGGGGTCCTGAGCTCGTGGTCGGCGTCCTCGACGAGGAGCCGCTGGGCCCGACGGGAGTCCCGGAGCGCGGCGAGCATGTCGTTGATCGCCTGGATCAACCGCCGGATCTCCCCACCGCCCTCATCCGGGATGTGCGCGTCGAGATCCCGGGTGTGCGCGACACGGACCGCGGCGGCGGTCAGCCGGTCGATCGGTGCCAGCCCGGTCCGGGCCACGGTCCGCCCGACAAGGGCGCCGCCGACCACGCAGAGCAGCCCGATCAGCAGCATGCTCAATCCGAACTGGTCGATCGGGCTGTCGTCGACGACGCGAGCCACCTGGACCGCGCCGTCGCCCGCCCGCAGCGTGTAGACGAGGTGGCCGTCGTCGTAGCCGTCGCCCGACTCCATCAGGTCGGCCGACGTGCCCTGCGCCACGCGGCCGGCGTGCTCGCTGACCGGGGGCAGCTCGGGTTGGCCGGCCGGCGTCCGGATCGAGCCGTCGGGCAGGATGACTCGCGCCAGCAGACCGGATCCGGGATACGGCGGCAGCGGGACCTGTGCCAGGCCGGCGCGCTCCGCGTTCGTCGCCAGGACGCGGGAGTCGGCGCGCAGCTGATCCTCCGCGGCTTCCTGCAGCTCCCATTCCAGGAGCTCGCCGGCCACCTGGAAGGTCACGAACACGCTGACCGCGATGGCCGTCGCCGCGATCACCGTCAGCCTGGTGCGCAGGGACCGCCGGCGCCACCAGCGGGTCAGCCGGCGCGAGCCCTGACCGGCGGGCCTGCTCACGGAGGAGTCTCCCGCAACGTGTATCCCAGGCCGCGCAGCGTGTAGATCAGTCGCGGCTCACCCTCGGCCTCCATCTTGCGGCGCAGGTAGCTCACGTACACCTGGAGGTTGTTGGCGGTGACGCCCATGTCGTAGCCCCAGATCGCCTCGAACAGCGCGTCGCGGGTCAACACCCTGGTCGCGTTGCGCACGAGGACCTGCAGCAGGGAGAACTCGGTCCGGGTCAGACGGAGTGGCCGCGCGCCTCGCCACGCCTCGAACCTGTCGGGATCGACCCGGAGGTCGGCGAAGACGAGGATCCGGGACTCGTCGTCGCCCGGTGCACGGCGGCGCAGCAGTGCCCGCACCCGGGCCAGCAGCTCCTCGGTGGCGAACGGCTTGGGCAGATAGTCGTCGGCGCCCGCGTCAAGCCCCGCGACCCGGTCGAAGACCTGATCCCGGGCGGTCAGCATCAGCACCGGCAGATCCCGACCCGCCGCCCGCAGCCGCCGACAGGTCTCCAACCCGCCGAGGCGGGGCATCATCACGTCGAGGATCAGCAGATCCGGCGCGACGCCACCGACCGCGTCGAGCACGGCGAGCCCGTTGACGACGGTGCTGATGTCGTACCCCTCGACCTGGAGCACCCGCTCCAGCGACTCACGGATGGCCGACTCGTCATCCGCGACCATGATCCGCACGCCGGCCGGCCTCCTCCGATTCATGGCGCGTGACCTCGAGCCGGCGTGCCGTTTCCGGCCCGGACGTGAGGTGGCCGACCACATGGGTGAGGACTGCGGTGTCGCCCAGGATCCGGTTGTGCCCCAGACCGGTGGTGGTGACGAGCTCACCGCTGTGCGGGTGCGCCCCGAGCAGCAGCTCGCTCTGGGCCGACGGGATCTGCTGGTCGCCGTCGTCGTGCAGCCAGAGCGCCCTGACGCGCTTTGGGAGCGGATGCGTCACGAGGTCGAACCGGTCGGCGACATCGGGCGTGACCTCCGGGTTGTCCCGGAGTCGGTGCGCCCATGCCCGAGAGAACCGGTCACGCAGCGACCACGGCAGCCCGATCGCCCGGACGAACACGTCCTCGGTGAAACGGAACGACGCGATGCTCGCGATCCCGGCCAGCCGTCGGGTAGGGACACCCTCGCGGACGGCAACGCCGGCCGCGAGGCTTCCGAGGGAATGGCCGACGACGCCGGCCCACGGCTCGGCCTCGACATCGGTCAGACGGCGGACGATGGCGACGTCGTCGAGCGCCGCGCGGGTGCGCCCACCGGAGTCGCCGTGAGCGGGCGCGTCGTAGGCGACGGCGCGGAGGCCGGCGCCGGTGAGAGCGGACACGAGGCTCCCGAAGGCGGACGCGCGGCTCTGCCAGCCGTGCACGAGCAAGACCGCCGGGGCGTCCGGATCGCCCCAGCCATAGGTGGCGACGTCGACGCCTCCGTGCGACAGGTGGCCGCGACGTGCCTCCTCGTGCATCGGTTGGTCGACTCGGCGGACCGGCGTGGGTCGGCCGACGCGCAGGAACGCACGCGCGGCGAGGGCAGCGGCAGGACCGGGTGCGGTACGGCCGAGGAAACCGAACGCGCCGCGGACGGCGGCGGGTGCCTGAGGCATGGGTACTCCTTCTGCTGTGGGTGGAGCCGTCAGGGTGGGGGCCGATCCCGGCGCCGACATCGACAGAGCCGACCACCACGACGCTCGCGATGCTCACTCGCCGGGACTGACGAGTCCGGTCTCGTATCCGATGATCACGAGCTGGGCGCGGTCGCGTGCGTTCAGCTTGCCGAGGATGCGGCTGACGTGTGTCTTCGCCGTGAGCGGCGACATGTGGAGCGACTCACCGATCTCGGAGTTGGTCTTGCCGCGGGCGACCTCGGCGAGCACTTCGCGCTCCCGCTCGCTCAGGACATCGAGGGGACCCGAGTTCCCTGGGCGACTGATCGGTCGGCGAACGAGATCGGTGACCAACCGCTTGGTCATCGCCGGTGAGATGAGGACGTCACCGTCGGCGGCGGCGGCGATCGCCTCGAGCAGGAGCCGCGGCGGGGTGTCCTTGAGGAGGAATCCGGATGCACCGACTCTGAGTGCCTCGTAGACGTACTCGTCGAGCGCGAAGGTGGTGAGCACGAGGACCTTGGTGTCGCTGAGCCGTTCGTCGCCGCAGATCGCCCGCGTCGCGTCGAGCCCGTCCATGCGAGGCATGCGGATGTCCATCAGCACGACGTCGGGGCGTGTCCGCCGGGTCTCGACGATGGCCTGTGCGCCGTCGCCGGCCTCACCGACGACCTCGATGCCGGGTTCGTTGGCGAGCAGTGCTGCGAATCCGCGACGCACCAGCTCCTGGTCGTCGACGAGCAGCACACGAGTGTCGCGCCTCGCCGCGGCAGGCGCGTCGGGCCGAGGGATCATGCCTCCCACCCGCCGGGTATGTGGTACGGCACGAACGCCCGCACCCTGAATCCGCCGTCGTCGGTGGGCCCGGCGTGGACGGTACCACCGAGGAGCTCTGCTCGCTCACGGATCGCAACGAGACCGATGCCCGTGCCCGGTGCCGCGACGCGTGCTGTGGCCGGGGCGTCGTTCGACACCGTGACGTGCACGCCGCCGTCGGCGTGCCGAAGCCAGACGACGGCGGGGACGTGGCCGGCGTGGCGGATGACGTTGACCAGGCACTCGTGCACGATGCGGTGCACCGTCACCACGGTGCTCTCCGCCACGCCCGCGGGATAGTGACCGTCCTCGACCACCTCGACCTCCCTCGAGTGCCCGGCGGCGGCGACGACGTCGCTGAGGGTGGTGGTGGCCGCCGGTACCGGGCGAAGCGGGACGGACTCGTCGGACCGGAGGAGCCCGAGGAGGGATCTCAGCTCGTCGAGCGATCGTCTGCCCGCGTCGTTGATCTCGACGAGCGCGGTGTGAGCGCCGGCGGGATCGCGCTCGAACCCGTGGGCGGCGATGCCGGACTGGACGGTGATCGCCGAGAGCGAATGGGCGACGATGTCGTGCAGGTCGTACGCGATGCGAAGGCGTTCCGCCTGGAGCCGCTCGGAGATCTGGCGTTCCACTGCGTCGGCTCGACGCCGCAGGTTGGAGCGACGGGCGTCCGCGGCGGCGATCGGGAGCAGGAGAACGGCGGCGTCGGTGGCCCATTCGAACCAGAACTGCTCACCAACGACCTGCGCCCCGAGGCCGGCGACGACGATCGCGATGAACGACCCGAACCAGATCACCGAGCGGTCCTCGCTGCGGCGGACGAGACGGAACAGCGCCACGGCGAGCAGCGGCCGCAGCGCGAGCGGGCTGGAGGTCCATGCCAGGGTGACGATGTCGAGCACCCCGATCGCCACGACGGAGGCCCGACCGAACCGACCGGCGACGACGAGCAGCACCGCGGCGACGGCCGCGATCGCGATGCCCGGGAGCTGCCGTCCGGGCACGACGTCCGGATCGGTGAGGAGCATGCCGATCGAGACCACCAGTGCCGCGATGATCGCGACGAGATCGGCGCGAGAGATGCGGGGACCGGTGGGCGTCACGGGACCATCATCGTCGAGACCGATGGTGCCGCGTACTCCGACGGGAGGTCCCGGCACGGGGACCGGTCGCTGGCCGCCCCGGCCCAGGTGCAGAGACCTTCGCATCAGCGGTCCCCGCTCACCAGGTCGAGCACGGGCATCCGGGAGACCCGGAACGCGGGCCATGCCGCAGCGACCACGCCCGCTGCGACCGCGATGACGAGCGTCACTGCCAGGCGGAGCCAGGGTACGACGACGGACGGGATCTCCGTGCCTCCGGTGACATCGATCATCGCCCAGCCGAATCCGGTTGCGACGGCGATACCGATCGATGCTGCCGCGAACGACAGGAGTGCCGCCTCGAGCCGCACGATGCGGCGCAGCGCTCGCCGAGTCGCACCGACCGCTCGCAGCAGCCCGAGCTCTCCGGAGCGTTCATTGATCGCGAGCGCCGTGGTGTTGGCGACGCCAAGAAGGGCGATGAGGCTCGCCAGGACGAGCATCCCGTCGATGAAGTTCCCGAACGCGGCGATCTCGCTTCCGCGGCTGGCGACGTGTTCTTCCTGGGTCGCCAGGAACGAGCCGGGCGTATCCCGCACCAGGGCGCTCACGTCCTCCTCGGCGTCCGCCGCCGCTCCGTCGGCGAGGTCGACGAACACCTGCGCATCGAGCTGACGGCCGACCGAGGCGTCGAGTGTCGCCGCGTCGACGAAGTACAAAGGGGCTTCGAAACCGCCGATGCTCCTGGAGACCACGGCAACGATCGGCGCTTCGACGGTCGACCGTTCGAACTCGATCTCCAGGGTTCCGCCGAGCCGCGCCGGGTCGTCACCGACCACGGCCACGCCTCCCGAGCTCAGATCGGCGAGGTCGCCGGCGATCGGGTCGAGGTCGAACATGGTGGGCAGAGCCGTCGGGTCGATGCCGCCGATCGCCTCGGCCTTCCCCGCCACGATCCCTTCGGCGCTCGACAGCGCGGTGACCGCCTCGACGTCGGGCAGCGCCGCGATCCGGTCTGCCAGGGCGGGGTCGATCGTCGAGACGTCGGGGGTCGCCGACGTGACCACCAGGTCGGCTTCCAGTCCCTCGCGGACGTCGGTTCCGACCCCGCTCGTCAGAGAGCTCGCGAAGATCGCGAACATCGTCACCATCGCGGTGCCGAGCATGAGCGCGAGCGCCGTCGATGCCGATCGACGTGGGCTCGCAGCCAGGTTGCCCGCTGCGATCGAGCCGGACACACCGGCGGTGCGGCGGGCCGCCGGAGAGCTCCAACGTGCTGTAGCTGTCACGATCGCCGGGCCGCACAGCACGAGCGCCGGGACGATGGCAACGGCGAGCGTGAGCCACACCGGGTTCGAGTTCACCACGGCCATGGCTCCTCCAGCGATCGCGGCCGCGGCGAGCACGAGTCCGCTCGCGGTCCGCGCTCGGCTCACGGCCCGGGGTTCCGCCGCGCTCTCGCGCAGCGCCTCGATCGGTGGTGTCGCCGCCGCGCGGCGAGCGGGGATCCATGCCGAGAGGATCGTCGCGCCGATACCGACGGCCGCGGCGATCGCGATCGAGGTCGGGCTCACGATCGGCGGCCCGGTGAGCAGGCTGATGCCGGTGAGTCCGACGACCCAGCGCAGCGCGTCCACTCCCGCGACCCCGCAGACGAGACCGACGAGCGTGGCGATCGTTCCGACGAATGCCGCCTCGATCACCACTCCGCCGAGCACGTGGCGTCGTTCCGCACCGATCGCACGCAGCAGTCCCGACTCCCGCCGGCGGCGGGCGACGGTGAGCGTGAACGTGTTGAAGATGATCGTCACACCGATCAGGATCGCGACCACGGCGAAGGCCAGGAGGAACACGTTCAGGAACTGCAGCGGTGACGTCGCGGCGTCCTGCATCGTCCGGATGTGGTCGGGTCCGTCGACGACCTCGGCATCGGACAGCGCCGACAGCCGGGCGAGCACCTCGGTGCGGTCGGCGCCCTCCGCGACGTCGACGAGCACCTCGGTCGGCGCCTCGGTGTCGAGCCAGGCGGAGACCGCTGCGTCGGGCAACAGCACCGTTCGCTGCAGTGGTGCCGCGTTCGCCGACGCGAACGTCGCGATGCCGGTGACGGTCGCGTCGTGCATCCCCGTCGCGGTCAGGACTCGTACGACGTCACCCGCAGCCACGCCCGCGTTGTCGGCGAGCGATCGATCGATCACGATCTCTCCGACCTCGGTCGGTGGTTGCCCGCTCGCGAGCCGGAACGGATTGAGCGCCGGGTCGTCGACCCAGTTGCGGCCGACGTCGCTCGCCGTGCCGGTTCCGACCGACGATCCGTCGACGACCAGCTTCGCGAAGCCGACCCATTGCGGGGCGGCCCCGGCGACGCCGTCGACCGCGACCACGCGCTCGGTGATGTCGGGACCCAGTGATCGTTGAACCGACCGGGCCGGGTCTCCCGGCCCTCCGCCGGGCTCGCCGAGTTCGACGCCCTGCACCACGGCGTCCGTCCCGGCCAGCGCTTCGGCGATGTCGGCGGCCGCTCGGCCGCGCATCGAGTCGGTCAGCACCAGTGTCGCGGCGAGGAACGCCACCGACAGTGCCACCGCCGCGCCCGTGAGCAGGAACCGACCCCGGCTCGCGAACACGCTCCGGGCCGCGCTTCGCACCATCTGGCTCATCGCCCCAGGCCCTTCACCACGTCGAGCACCGCATCGGCCGACGGGCGATCCATCACGTCGTGCACGTGGCCGTCGACGACGAACACGACGCGGTCCGCCCAGGCAGCGGCGTTGGGATCGTGGGTGACCATCACGATCGACTGATGATCCTCATCGACCGCGGATCGCAGGAATCCGAGGATCTCCTGTCCGGTCCGGGTGTCGAGGTTCCCGGTGGGCTCGTCGGCGAACACCACCTGCGGCCGGGCGACCAGCGCCCGGGCGACGGCGACGCGCTGTTGCTGGCCGCCCGAGAGCTCTGACGGCCGATGACGCAGGCGATCACCGAGGCGCAGCAGCGACACGACCTGATCGAGCACGTCACCGCTCGGCCGGCGGCCGGACAACGTCAACGGCAGGCAGATGTTCTCCTCGGCCGTGAGCGTCTGCACGAGATTGAACGTCTGGAACACGAACCCGATCCGTTCTCGGCGCAGCAGGGTCAGTTCGCGGTCGTCGAGGGTCGACAGATCCGTGCTGCCGACGAACGCGCGGCCCGACGTCAGCCGATCCAGCCCGGCGGCGCAGTGCATCATCGTCGACTTGCCCGAACCCGACGGGCCCATCACCGCCGTGAACTTCCCCGCCGGGAACGCGATGGTGACGTCGTCGAGCGCGGCGACGGCCGACTCGCCGGCGCCGTATCGCTTGACCGCGCCGACGAGCATGGCCGCAGCGTCATCGGCGTCGGATGACAGCGCGCTCCCGTGCTGGTCGACGACAGCGGAATCCGGATGTGGGGACACGACACCTCCGATGAGTGGTGGGTGTCCACCACGATGACGGCGGCGGCCGGCGGCCGAATCCACCCGCAGGAGGTGACGTGTACTCGCACGGGAGTACATGAGCGACCGAACGGCCGATTTTGGTCGCCGATGCGGCACGCGGCGTCATCTCCACGTTCCGACGGCGTTGACGGCAGCCTCGACAAGGTCGGCATCGACGGCGCCGTGCTCGATGGTGCTGCGGTAGTGGAGAGGGTCGATGGCGAGCGCGGCGGCGGACCGGGGGACGTCCTCGTGCCGCCCGTCCTGAGACCCTTCGGCAGGCTGATCCGCCGGTTCATGCTCACCCCCGAAGAAGGCGCCTCCGCCGCGCTGCGCCTGGCCACCGACCCGGCGCTCGCGGGCGTGACCGGGCCGTTACTTCGTGCGCGACGTCGACACCCGCACTCCGCCGGTCTCCTACGATGTCGCCGCCCAACGGCGGCTGCGTGTGGCCAGCGACCACTATTTCCGTCCTGGATGCTCGGGCTGACCGGCACTGCGTCACGCTCTTGTCGCCACACGGGCGTGCAGCCCGGGCTCCTGCTACGCCCCTGTGGCGGTTGTCTTCGCGGCCTCGATTGCCGACTCGAAGTCGGGGTTGGCCCCGAGTTGAGCAAGCCACACGTTGGCCGCGTTGTAACAGTTGAACATTTCGATCTTTCCCTCACGGAGGTACCAGAGATCCGCCGTCGGCACGTCGATGCGGCGGCCGGTCGGAGGGATCTCACCGACCGGAGTCGGGAAGCCGCCAAGATGCGTCCCCTGGATCCGCAGTTCGACGGCGACAACATCACCCATCGTGTGCACGTCGAGCAACTCACGGTGGATGTCGGGAAATGCGCCGGCGAGGCCGGCCAATGCCTGGGGAATCTGATCCCCGCGGAAAGTCAGCGAGTTCGGTACGTCGTTGAACGATCCGTCCTCGGTGAACAGGGCCCGGAAACCGTGTCCGTCGAGGACATTTCCTTCCGCCAGCCGGTATGCCTCGCGAACGACCTCTTCATTGCTCTTCACTTTTGCTCCTCCTGATGCCTGATGCCGCTATGGAGATGAGTTGCTCCGCCCGGCAGCAAAGAACTGCTCTCTTCGAGTGGTCCGCAACCCGGTCGTGGGGGAGTGCGGGTCTGCCGAATGGCCGGTGTGGACACGTCGTCGGCCATCACGACCTCCATTATGGACTGTTCCGTCCATAACTGTAGCGAGTTATGGACCGAACCGTCAACTACGGGTACTCTGGTGGAGTGGCCAGGCCGAGGGAGTTCGACGAGGAAGCGGTCCTCGACATCGCCGGCGAGCAGTTCTGGACCAAGGGCTACGCGGGGACGAGCATGGACGCCATCGCGGGGGCGACCGGCCTGGGCAAGGGCAGCTTGTACGGCGCCTTCGGCGGCAAGCACCAGCTGTTCCTGCAGATCTTCGATGCCTACTGCGCGCGCATCACCGACGCCGTGGCGAAAGGGCTGATCGGACCGGACGACGGCGCCTACGCTCGGTTGTGCGCCCATATCCGCGCGGCGGCAGGGGAGATCGCCGCCGACACTCGCCACCACGGATGCTTCCTCGCGAAGGGCGCAGCGGAGCTGTCCGAGCGCGACCCTGACGTCACTGTCCGATCCCGCCGGGCGCTGGAGCGCATCGCCGCGGTACTGGCCGAGGACATCCGCGCCGCGCAGCGCCACGGTGACCTCGACCGGGGGGCGGACGCCGACCAGCTCGCCACCCTCGTCCTGGCCGTCCTTCGAGGCATCGAGGCCCTCGGCAAAGCCGGGATGGACGCCGGCCGGCTGGAAAGCGTGGCCGAGACCGCGATCAGCCTCCTTCCCCGGGCCGGCAAGGCGAGCGAGACGGACTCCGCGGGCAGATAGCCGCTCCCACCTGTGTGCACCAGGCCGGCGGCGAGGCTGCCGTTCTGATGAGCGATCGTATCGATGCGACGCTTGGCAGCACTCGACCGAACCACGTCGTGCCAGGAACTGTGGCCTGGGCCGCCGGTGGTGCGCTACACTACATAGCAAGCAATGTTCATGGGAGTGGTGATGAGCGAGAAGCTGCCGTTTCGCCGGGTGTCGCTCGGCTACCAGGTCAACCACTTGGCCAGGGTCTTCGAGGCCGCCCTGCGGACGCAGATCGCGCCGTTCGGGGTAGCCCCAGGGCAGTTCCCGGCGCTGCTGTGTCTGTTCGAGGAGGACGGGCTCACCCAGGCCGAGATGTGCTCCCGCGTACAGATCGCGCAGCCGACGATGGCACACACGCTGCGCCGTATGGAACGAGATGGTCTCGTCACCAGGACGCCGGTCCCTGAGGACGGGCGTAGCTCACGGACGTGGCTCACCGACCATGCCCGCGAGATCGAGGACGACCTCGTCCGTATCGGACGGGGGATCAACGCCTCCGCCGTCACCGGACTGAGCGAGGCGGAAGTGGAAGCCCTGCTGACGTCGATCTCGGTGATGATCGACAACCTGACACCTCCGGAAGGCGCGCGATGAGTAGATCGGACTCTCCCACCCGTCCACTTCCCCGGCTGGCCGCGGTGGCCGCAACGACGGTCACCGCGGCTTTCGCCGTCGGATCCCTGGTCGCGCAGCTGGTCCTCGTACCGAGCTGGCAGGCCGCTGACCCCGGCGAGTTCCTGGACCGATTCGCCACCGAAGGTGTGACGTTGGGTGCCGTGCAGTTCCCGCTTCTGGTGGCCTCGCTCCTGTTGGTCGCCGCCGTCGCCGTGGCGGCGTTCCGCAGGAGAGCTCGAGGGCGGCTTCTGTGGGGTTCGGCGCTTCTCGCCGTGCTGGGCGTGGCAGTCCTCCTGCCGGTCTACTTCGCCGGCGCCAACAGCGCCCTGCTCGACCCGGCGTTCCCGCTCGACGGCGTCGCCGAGGAACTGACCGCGTGGTCGGCATGGAACTGGCTCCGTACGGGACTGAGCTTGGCGGCGACGATGCTCTGTGCGTCGGCTCTGGTCGTCCTACCCGACCGGCACCACGACCCGTCCGCCGACCAGGAACGGAGCTGAGATGTCCTCGAAGAACCCGCCCCTGCATCCACTTGTCGTCCACGCCTCCGTGGTCCTGACGCCGCTGCTCATCGCCGCCAGTCTGACGCGTATCGCTGTTCCTGCCTGGTCCGGCGCACTCGACTGGGCGGTGATCGCCTTGGCCGCCGTCACCCCGATCGCCGCGGTGGCGGCCAAGTTCAGCGGCGACGCCCTGAAGGCCGAACGCCACGAGTATGCCGCGGACGCCGAGCAGGCACGGATCGACCGGCACGAACGCTGGGGTGTTCCCGCGGTCGGCTCAGCTGTCGGGCTGAGCGTGTTCACGCTGGCTCTGGTCCTGGTGGGGGAGGCGTGGGGCGGGATCATGACCGCTGTGCTGACCGGCCTCGTCCTGCTTCTCTCGGCCGCCGCGGCGTTCTTCGTCGTCCGCGCCGGACATTCCGGTGCGACGGCGGTGTGGAGCACACTCCAACGCTGAACCTGCCGGGAATGCGTACCCCGGACGTCGCCGCTCCGTCGCCGTCACCCGCGGCATGAGCCTTGCGCACAAGGTTGGACGCGCCTCTGTCAAAATGAGGCGTGGAGCTCAGCAGAGCAGGGCCGGCCGGCCTGAAGGACATGCGCCGATCCAACGAGTTGGCTGTCCTGGACGAACTCTATCGCCGCTCTCCCTCAACCAGAACGGCGCTCGCCAGGGCAACCGGCGTGACGAAGCCGACCGTATCGGCCGCGCTCGCCTCGCTCATCGACGCCGGGCTCGTGGAGCCGGTGGAGTCGGGTGCAGCGGTCTCGAAGTACGGTGCCGAACTGTTTCAGGCTGCCGGCCGTTCGTTGCCGGTGCTCGGGCTGGACGTAGGTACCCGGTACATCCGAGCTCAGCTCGCGGGCCTGGACGACCGGCTCTTGGCCGAGGCGGATACGCCCGTCGGTGACCTCACGCTGGATGGCATCATCGTCGCCATCCTCCACCTCCGCACTGAAGTCTGCCGGGAAGCGGGGATCGAGGTCCGGGACATCCAGGCCATCGGTATCGGTGTCCCCGGCGTTGTTCACCCCAGGACCGGACGCGTCGAGATGGCCGGCGGATTCGATGGTCTGAACGGCACCGCGCTCGGGGAGGAGCTCAGTGGCCTCCTCGGCGCGCGAGTGATCGTCGAGAACGACGTGAACGCTGCCGCCCTTGCCGAGCGGCAATACGGCGCCTGCGTCGAACTAGACGACTTCGCGATGATCTCGGTCGGGGCGGGCGTCGGGGCAGCCTTGGTCCTTGGGGGGCGGGTGCACCGTGGCCGACAAGGCAGCGCCGGCGAACTCGACCTGCTGTTCGGACTGGACCCCCGGGGGCGGACTCTCGCCGACCCCAGCAGTGAGGCGATGGTGTCCTATGCGGACGCACTGCTGCGTGCACGTGGGCCGCTCGTGTCGACCACCCGCGTGACCAGTCCCGTGAACCTTCCACAGGTGTTCGCCGCCGCCGAGTCGGGTGATCCCTTCGCCCAGGCCGTGGTGGACGAGGCCGCGCGCCGCATCGCCGCGCTCTGCGCCTGTCTGGTTGCCGTTGCCGACGTCGACACGATCGTCCTCATCGGCGGCATCGGGGCATCGATAGAACCGGGCCGCGCCGCCCTGGAGGCTCGCCTTGCCGAACTCGTGCCGTGGCCGACTGCTCTGATCCAGAGCAGCCTCGGTCGCGCCGGAACCGTGCAGGGCGCGCGTTCGCTCGCGGTTCGCGAGGCTCGTCGCGAGATCTTCGCCCAGAATCTGGGAAGACCTCTTCACGCCGCTTTCTGAGCTGCACGCGCGGACGGTGACGACGAACTTCTCCACGGCTTCGGCCGGAAGCGATCGATCCCGCTGTCCGAGGTCGCCGTCGTCGGTCCATGGGCCGGTCGGGTCCTGTGTGATGACGGAACCACAGCAGGACCCGACCACGGTCGCAAGGCGACCGTGCTACTCCGGCACGTTGTCGCGGTGCGCGACACCGCTTGAGCGCAACGCGTTCACCTGTGCCTGGACCTCGGACGGCAGGAGGGTCTCCCCTTCAGCGAAGTAGACCCAGTCCACGAGCTGTTCATATCCCCGCGGCTGCGAGGTCGGAAGTACGCCGTCGTTGATCAGCCAGATGTTGAAGTCGATCGTCTGGTCGCTCTTCGGGAGGTTCGGCGCGTGGTGGCGTCCGACCTCGACCCCGTCGATGTAGTACACCGCCGCTGTGCTGTCCAGGGTCACGACCAGATCGTGCCAGCCCGAGTAGCTGCCGGTCATCATGTCGTACTCTTTGCGCGCGTCCCACGGCGTCGGGCGGTAGGTCTCCCAGCTGGTGACGTAGAACGCCTGTGGTGCGGCCCAGCCTCCGTTCGGCAAGTACTCGAAGTCCAGCTCTCCGTACAACGGGTCGTAGTCGTAGCGCAGCGGTGTGATGGAGAAGAACGCTTGCACGACGTGGTCACCGTCAGGGCCGTACGTGGGTGTGTCGGAGAACTTCACCCGAGCGGCGTACGTCCCTTCACGGAACTTCCGGTCCGCCGTGGTGATCTGGGCCTGCACGGTGTTGGTCGCTTGCCCCGCCGAAGTGACGTCCAGCTTGAGCACACGCTGACCATCGCGGTCCTGGAACGAAATGTTGTTCGGGCTCCAGGTCACTCCGTCCAGCCCTGGTCCGCCGCCACCGTGTCGGAGCACCCAGCGGTCATCCGTGAGCCGAGGGTCGTTCCTGCTCGTGTACGAGAAGTCGTCGAACATCACCTGAGACGGTTGAGCGCCCGGGTCACCGTCCCCACTCCCTGCTTCACACGCGCCGATGTCCTGCCAGTGTGTCCCAGACGTTCCAGGAACGACGGCTTCGCTGTACCGGGCAGCCCGGTAGTTGCGTTCACCGCTGGTCACCCTCGTGCCCGCGTCGTACTGCACGTGCGCCGTCCATGGGGCATAGCAGCCGTCCGGAATGGTCGGGGCCGGGCTGCAGGCACCACGGTCCTGCCAGGGCAGCTGGCCGCTGGGCTCGGAACCGAGGCTCCACCACGCGGCCTCGTAGTTCCTGTCGGCGTGGGAGACATTCGCGCCCGCGGTGTACGCAAGGGTGCTGTCCCACGCTGGGCTGCATGGTTCGACGGCCGCGCCCGGCATCGTCATCAAGGGGACCGCCCCGAGTCCCAGAAGCAGGGCCGCGGCCGTGGCCACCAAGCGCGACGTCCACCGTCGAGTGGAGTGCGGCGGCTGTGATTCTCGATGCACTTGTCTCACCTCTCCTTTGACGTACGAAGTGCATTCACCTGCCGTAACCCCTGTTCGTGCTGTAGGGCACGACTCGGATGCGAGTCGCCGGTTCCAGTGGCGCCCGCGAGAACGGTCCCGCGAGGTGGCTCCTCCTCGAGCCCAGCCAGCCCGGATCTCGCGTGACCGACTGTAGGGGAGGGGGAGAAGAGTGTAAAGAGTCTTTCCGAATCTCTGCGGGCGTCACACCCCCGAAGGGTGGGCTCTTCGCAACCCACCCTCCGGATGCGGTCCGGCTCCGAGCGTGTTCAGTTCTGTGCGTTTAGCGTCTGCTGCGACCGCCCTCTGCGTACGATCCCGAGACGCGCAATGACGCGCCCGTCGGTGTTGCGGGCACCGACCTGAACGATCCGAGGTCTTCCATGCAATCGACAAGCACAGCTCCTTCCCGTCCATTCACGAAGGCGCTCGCACTTCTCCTGGCAACGGCTACGGCGGTCTCCTGGGTCGCGGTGCCGGCCGGCACCGCGAGGGCTGCTGAACTTCCCGAGATCAGGAATCCCGATTTCGCGTCGGTGGACGCCTCGGGCCGCCCATCGTCCTGGAACGTGTGGAATCCTGTGGGGTCCGCGTCGGTCGAGGTGGGTCCTGATGGCCCCGGCGGCGTCTCCGCGGTGTCGATCACGTCGACCTCGGGCGACACGGCGCGCTACGCGCTGACGCAGAGTCTTGCCGTGGGCGATGCCACGCCGCGCCGGCTCACGGTACGTGGGCTCGTCAAGGGCGCAGGACTGTCGGAGGGCTTCACCATGATTCGCGTTCAGGCCTACGACGCGAGTGGACGGGTCACCGTCCCGGTCGCGAGGGGCCCGTACCTGAGGGGGTCGTTCGACTGGCGCGAGTACTCGACCGATCTCGTGCTACCCGAGGGCACCACCCGCGTCTCCGTCGAGCCGATGCTCGACCGCTCCAGCGGAACTGTCTGGTTCACCGACATCAGCATCGAGGAGGACACGAAGGCCGGATCTCTCACCGCCTCGCCGACCCCGAACGGAACGGTCGAGCTCAGTTGGAGCATTGACGTCGAGCAGGCCGCGCGTTACGCGGTGCACCGCGCCGAGGGGGAACAGCCGCCGAAGGGCGACTCGTCCAGCCTGGTGAGGTCGGCGGTCGCGACCACGACGGCTGATGACACCGTGGGCCCTGCCGCCACGTACACCTATCAGGTCCAGGCGCTCGACGACACGGGCACGATCATTGCCACCACTCCCACAGCAACGGTGGCAACGCCGACCACCTTCGCGGACCGCACGGAGACGACGGTCCTCACGGGTATCGAGGATGGTGACGGAATGATTCACGCGTCCTGGGCGGTGGCTCACGACCGGCCGCACACGGAGCTGACCATCCAGGTCGGGAACAGGGCGCCCAGGCATGTCGAAGGCTATGACGGGGGCTTCGACCTGGCCGGAGAGCCGGGCGACGAGATCACCCTGCGCTCCGGGGACGTGGTTCTCGCGACGGCGCAGGTCGGCGGCACCACCCACCCCCGCGCGCTTCTCGACACAGGCACGGTCGCTCGTGTGAACGAGCAGTTGCGGGAAGGGGATGAGACCACTACCGCGGCCTGGGAAGCGATGATCGCTCGGATCGCAGGGCCGGATTCGGGATACCCCGGCAACGGCAGCGGCGGTTTGTACCGGGCTCGCGAGGCGGCATTCGTGTACGGCATCACCGGTGATCAGGACTATGCGGATCAGGCGTACGAGGCACTGGTCTCGGCAGAGGAGTTCGTGGCGCCTCGTCCTGTCAACATGGGGCTCGAGCTGGCTCGGGCGAATCTTCTCCTGGCACCGACGTACGACTGGGCTTTCAACGGGTGGACCGACGCGCAACGCTCTCATGTGCGAGACATCATCACGCGGTCGATCGATCTGCTGTCGACCTACCACCACGAGGCGCTCGACGACACGGAGAAGACCAGCAACTGGGTAGGGGTGGTGCGCTCGACCGAGCTCGCGTTGCTTCTGGCCGCTCGTGGTGACGCCGACTTCGGCAACCACGACGACCGGATCACGTTCCTGCTGGACGAGACCAATCGTCATCTGGAGCAGGCCTATACGGACACCGGCTTGACCCAGGAGGGCTGGGACTATCTCCACTACACGGAGCTCTACATGTTCCCCTCGATCTATGCCGCCCAGGACAGCGGGGTGCGGACACTGGACGCGCAGTTCAGCCGGCCGGCGTTCTGGAACCTCGCGCTGCACGTCGTCTCCTCACGGAGCCACGGTGACACCCTCCAGTTCGGCGTCTCGGGCCCGAATGGCCAGGTGGACGGTTCGTTCCCGCTCATGTTCCCGATCACCCCGGATGCTGCGGTGCCGGGACTGAAGCACCTCTACGACCGCGTCCAGGGCATCCGCTCGGACAACAAGAACCTGGACGGCATCCACGGATTGTGGACGGTGCTCTTCTATCCCGAAGACGTCAGCAGCGACGCGGCGGATCTTGCTGCGGCCGACGCTCACACGGCGCTGCTCGACGAGGAACAGGGCTTCTACGCCTTCCGATCGGAGTACCGCGATCGAGACGACACCCTGGTCGGTACGGCCAGTCGCAACGCGCAGCACCGAGGCTGGTCGAGCGCAGAAACGTTCTCACTGACGTGGATGAGCCACGACACGACCTGGGCGACGCTCGGCGGCAAGCGGCGCGACGACCCGCTGGCATGGAGCAAGCCGTTGGTGGACGGGAAGCTCGAGCCCTACCGGAACCAGTACGAGACCGTCACCGGCGACGGGCGGACGCTGGAAGCGCGAGCGTTCCCCGATCAGGGCGGCGGATACGTCCGAATGGACGGGTCCGGCAACTTCCTCGTGGACACGGCCGTGCGGGAAGAGGTCGTCGACCTCGCGCCGGGCGGAGACGCCGACGCGATCGTGGCCATCAGGGACACCTTCGCCGATGACGTGTCACATACCTGGGACTGGCAGATCAGGCCCGAAGCGGGGGTGGCGATCACGATCGTCGACGACGCGGCGGAGAACGAGCCCTACTTCACGCTGACCAGCCCCAACGGCGCCGTGCTGTCAGGCTTCGTCGTTGATCGTGCGGGCATGAGCGCGGAGATCCTCGACGGCACCTTGCGGCTCACGCGGAGAGGAACGGAGGCAGAGTTCCGGGTGGTGCTCGCCACATCGGACAGCGCCACTCTCAACGCCGAGATCGTCGACGGACGATTGGTCATCGACGGCCGCGTCGTGAACTTCGACGCGCTCGACGACAGCACGGCCGCCGGGTTGCCGCGGCGTGCAGACGACGGTGCGACCGCTCCGCCTGCCGCCGGTGTGCTCTCCTCTGACAATGGTCACGACACCGGGCTGCGGGACGGCGACTACACCATCACCATGAACACGTGGTGGGGTGAGAACGCCAGTAGGTTCCGGCTCTTCGAGAACGGAACCCTCATCGACTCCGTCGACCTCGACCCGAACACTCCGCACGCGCAGGCAGTGACCATTCCTGTCACCGGACGCACCAACGGTACCTACACCTATACCGGTGAACTGACCAACTCCCGTGGCACCACCTCGATCGGTCCCCTGACGGTATCGGTCACCCAGGCGAAGCCCGCGAAACCGGTGCTGAGCCATGACAACTACGACCGGGACGGCTCGTTCACGCTGACCGGGAATCTGTGGTGGGGCACGAACGGCACGGGTTACCGGTTCTATCAGGACGGTGTGCTCATCGCGGAGGGCGCGATCGAGGCTGCCACCCCGGAGGCCCAGAGCGTCGTTCACGAGGTCGAAGGGCTGGCGCCCGGCGTCTACGCCTTCCGGGTGGAGTGGGAGAACTACGCGGGAACGACCAGCAGCGACGTCGTGGAGGTCACCGTGCGGTGAGGCCCGTGCGGGCGCATTGCACATGGATGTTCAGTCTGCAAGATTATGAACATGCTCCAGCCCCAGCGACACTCGCAGATCCTGCACGAGATCGAGCTCCGGGGAAGTCTGAACGTCGCGGAGTTCTCCGAGCGCGTCGGGGTCTCGGGGATGACGATCCGGCGTGACCTCGTCCTCCTGGAGGAGCAGGGGCTGGTCGAGCGGGTGCACGGCGGCGCGGTCAGACCGCGCCGCCATGGCGCGTCAGCCACCGCCCGGATGCTCACTCCCCTCGCGACGCTCGGCATGGTGGTACCGTCCGCCGGCTACTACTTCCCGGAGATCATCCGAGGCGCGAAGGCGGCAGTCGCCGAGGCCGGCGCCCGGCTCGTCCTCGGCATCTCCGAGTACTCTCCGGACCTGGAGCGAAGTCAGGTCTCGCGGCTCGCGAACAACAAGGTCGACGGGATCCTGGTGACTCCCAGCCGGTCCTTCGAGGCCGACCCCTCCACCTTCGAGGCGCTGCTCGATGTGAAGGTTCCGGTCGTGGTCGTCGAACGGGCCCTCGACTCCACAGCCTCGTTCGCCACTCTCAGCACCGTCCGAAGCAACCATGCTCACGGCGCCGAGCTGGCTGTGGCGCACCTGCTGGCCGAAGGGCGACAGCGGGTTGCGCTCGCCCGGCGCCCGAGTCCTACCGCGCCCCTCGTCCAGGAGGGCTACCGGCGCGCACTGGCGGCGAGCGGTTCGGGACACGTCCCGATCGAGTTCGAACTGCCTCCGCGCGAAGCCCCTGTCGCAACGCTGCGCCGGCACCTGGAGGAGCTTCTGGACACCTGCCGCGACAGTGTGGTCGACGCCCTGATCGTCCTTCCCGACGAGGTCGCCATCTCGTTGCTCGAGGTGGCCGAGGATCGTGGGATCGCCGTACCGGAGGACCTCGCGCTCGTCGCGTACGACGACGAGGTGGCCTCGATCGCCTCGGTGCCGCTCACCGCCGTAGCTCCTCCGAAGTTCCAGGTCGGATACTTCGCGGCCCGCACGTGCCTCGATCAGGTACTGGCGTCCGCGCGCGGTTCGGCGCACGAGGCGTTTGCGCGAGTCGAACTCTTTCCGGTGCTCAGCGAACGAGAGTCCAGCAGGCGCGACTGAAATCCCGTGTGCAAGTTTGTTCATTTCATGGGTGATATGGACACCCTCGCGGATACTTGAACAACCGGCTCTGAGCGACCCGGGTTCAATGACGAAGAGGAGTTGTCATGCGATCGTCCATCAGGTCGGCCCTTGGCCTCGCAGCAGTGGCAGTGGTCGTCGCGCCTACCGCCGCTTGCGGAAGCGGCGACGACGCGGCTTCCTCGCCGCGGCCGACGGCGGCGACGGGCGAAGTCGTGTTCTGGTCGTCCCTGTCGAACATGGATCTCGTCGCCCAGGCTTTCAACGACAGCCAGGACGACATCGACGTCGTCCACGAGACCGTCCCGTCCGGCGCGGATGGTTACGCGAAGCTCTCCACCGCCATCGGCGCCGGCAACGCGCCGGATGTCGCCACGATCGAGTACTTCGCCCTCCCCGAGTTCGTCACGTCGGACCGCCTGACGCCCCTCGACGACTACGTGGCCGAGGAGACGCTGAACCAGTTCAACGAGGTCAGCACGAGTCTCGTCCAGCTCGGGGGCAATACCTGGGCCCTGCCGTACGACGCCCCGCCCATGATGGTCTGGTACCGGCAGGACCTCCTCGATGCCGCCGGCGTGGACGTGCCCACGACCTGGGAGGAGTTCGAGAAGGCAGGTCAGGCCGTGCACGACGCGACGGGCAGCTACCTGGCATCCTTCAACGCCAACGAGTCGAGCTGGTTTGCCGGCCTGGCCTGGCAGAACGGCTCGCAGTGGTTCGACGCCGGCGAGGACAGCTGGACGGTCGGCATCGACGATGACGCCAGCCAGGAGGTCGCGGCGCTGTGGCAGCGGATGCTCGACGCCGGAACGGTCAAGGCAGTTCCCTCATTCACCGACGAGTGGACCGCCGACATGGTCGAAGGCCGCGCCGCGGGCGTCATCGGAGCGAGCTGGTCGGCGAACTCCATCTACAGCCGGGTGAAGGACGCGGGTCAGGAAGGCAAGTGGATCGCCGCCGAGCTCCCCAGCTGGGGCGGGGATATCGCGCCGCTGTACGGCGGGTCCACCTACGCGGTGCCCAGGACGAGCGACAACCCTGCGGCGGCGGCGAAGTTCATCGAGTTCCTCACGACCGACCCGCGCGCGATCGAAGCGCGCGGCGACTCCGGCTCGGCGTATCTCGCGGCCTTCGGACTGACCGAGGTGGCGCAGGAGGCCTACACGACCTCGGACTTCTTCGGCAACGACATCTGGGCCGTGTTCGAGGACGCCGCAGACGGTACGTCCAACGACTGGCAGTGGGGACCGAACTTCGGGATCACGACCTCCGCGATGCAGGAAGTGCTCACGGACGTCGGTGCGGGTGAAGAGCTCACGGACGACCTCTCATCGGTTCAGGAACGCACGGTCGACGGGCTCGAGCGGTCCGGTCTGTCGATCGAGTAGCAGCACGTCCACCACCCGGCAAGACGACTACCGACCAGGAACAGGGCAAGAGACATGACCCTCATCAAGCCTGCCGCGCGGAGGCGATCCCGTGCTCCGCACCGCGATCCCGGCGGAGGCGGCAAGGTCGCCGCACTCTTCCTCACACCGTTCTTCGCCCTGTTCCTGCTCACGATGATCGCACCGGTCATCTACTCGCTGTGCCTCAGCTTCTTCGCGACCAAGAAGTCGGGCCTGGGTTTTGGCAGCACGCCGGAGGTGCGTTTCGTCGGCATCGAGAACTTCGTCGTGGTGCTCTCCTCGGAGAGCTTCCTCACCGGCTTTGTCCGGGTGGCGATCTACGCACTGCTCTACCTGCCCACCATGATCGGCAGCGCGCTCATCCTCGCGCTCCTCCTCGACACGGCGGCGGTGCTCTTCAGGCGCGCATTCCAGCTGCTGCTGTTCCTTCCCCACGCCGTGCCCGGCGTCATCGCCGCGCTGATCTGGGTGTATCTGTACACGCCCGGGGTGAGCCCGCTGGTGCGAACGCTGGAGTCCGGCGGTATGTCCGTCAACTTCTTCTCCGCCGAACTGGTCCTTCCGGCGATGGTCAACATCGCCGTGTGGGAGTGGACGGGATTCAACGTCATCATCCTCTTCACCGCGCTCCAGGCCCTCCCGCGAGAGGTGATGGAAGCGGCGCGTGTCGACGGTGCCGGGCCGTTCCGGACGGCCCTGTCGATCAAGGTGCCGCTCATCGCGCCCGCCCTGGGCATCTCCTTGCTCTTCACCAGCATCGGCTCGCTGCAGCTCTTCACCGAACCGTCGATCCTCGCCACGGCTTCCAGCGCGGTGACGTCAACCTACGTCCCGAACATGTGGGCCTACGACGCTGCCTTCAACCGGCTCGACCTCAATCAAGCGGCCGCGGCGTCCATCATCGTCGCAGCCGTCGCCGGCGTGGCCTCCTACCTCATCACGCGGATCAACACGAAGGGAGTGCGCGCATGACCTCCCTGGCCCCCGCGCAGCCTGACCAGCAGGCGTCCGGGTCCTCCCCCTCGACACCGGACCGGGCCCTCGTCCGGCCCGGAACCGGCAGGGGCCGGGCCGGAGCATCCTTCACCAGCCGGGCCGCCGTCACGGCCGTCCTGCTTCTCGCGACGCTCTACATGCTTCTGCCGGTGACCTGGTTGTTGTTCGCGTCGACGAAGTCGGCCGAGCAGTTGTACGGCTCCAGCATCTTCAGCGTGACCGACTTCGCGTTCTTCGAGAACGTCGCGGGTATCGCGGATCAGAGCGACGGCATCTTCTTCGTGTGGATGGGCAACAGCATCCTGTACGCGACCGTCGGTGCGGTGGCCGGTGGGCTGATCTCCGTCGCCGCGGGCTACGCGTTCGACAAGTTCCGCTTCCGTGGACGGAACAAACTCTTCGCCTTCGTGCTCGTCGGCGTCCTCGTGCCCAACACGGCCACGGTGCTGCCGCTGTACCTGCTCTTCTCGCCGCTGGGGTTGACCAACACCGCGTGGGCCATTCTTCTCCCAGCCCTGTGCAACCCGTTCAGCGTCTACCTCGCGCGGATCTACAGCCAGGCATACATTCCCGACGAGACACTTGAGGCCGCGCGCGTCGACGGCGCCGGGGCGGTCCGCTCCTTCTTCTCCGTCGCGCTGCCGATGATCACGCCCGGCTTCATCACGATCGCGTTGTTCCAGTTCGTCGCCGTCTGGAACAACTACATGCTGCCACTGGTCATGCTCACCTCGGAGCGCCTGTTTCCGGTGTCGCTCGGTATGTCGCTCTGGCAGGGCTACACCCGCGGCGATCCAGAGTTCGCACCGCTGGTCGTCACCGGCTCTCTTCTCTCGATCATTCCACTCATCATCGCTTTCATCCTGCTCCAGCGATACTGGCGTGCGGGGATGACCGAAGGTGCGGTCAAGTGACCCGGCCGGTCAAGGCCGCACTCGCCATGGGTGCCGACGTCGCGGCAGATCTGTTCCCCGCGAACCGGCACGCCGAGTTCGAGCCCGAGGTGGTCCTGCTCCGCTCGGAACCACTCACCGGCTTCGACAGCGCTGAGGCACGCGCGACGCTGCGCCAGTCGGAGCTGCTCGTCACCGGCTGGGGGTGCCCGCCGGTGAGCGCGGCCGTGCTCAACGAGGCGCCCCGCCTGAAGGCGATCGTTCACACCGGCGGCTCGGTGAAGCATCACCTGTCTGCCGCGGTCTGGGATCGTGGCATCGTCGTCACCTCGGCTGCGGCAGCCAATGCGCTGCCCGTCGCCGAGTACACGCTGGCCACCATCCTGCTGGCCAACAAGCGAGTCATTCCGTCCTCCCGCCTCCTGGGCCGAACGCAACGCTTCGACCGCGCGACCGACCTAGATCACACCATCGGCAACTTCGGCAAGCGGATCGGCCTTGTCGGGGCCTCCGCCATCGGCCGGCGGGTCATCGAGCTGCTGGGCCCCTTCGATCTCGAGGTCGTCGTGGCCGATCCCTACCTGTCGTCACGGGACGCCGCCCTGCTGGGCGTCACGCGTCTGGACCTTGAGGAACTGATATCCACCAGCGACGTCGTCTCGCTTCACGCACCAGCCCTCCCGGAGACACATCACCTCATCGACGGCGCACGGATCCGGATGATGAAACGTGGGGCGACCCTGATCAACACCGCCAGAGGATCGCTGGTCGACCAGCGGGCGCTGACCGACCGCCTGGTCACGGGAGAGATCTACGCCGTCCTGGACGTGACCGATCCCTGGATCCCGGCGCCGGGGGACCGGCTGTACACGCTCCCGAACGTCCTTCTGACCCCGCATATCGCAGGATCGCTCGGGACGGAACTGCGACGGCTCGCCGCCGCCGCCCTCGACGAGGCCAAACGGATCGCCGACGGACGCACCCCCAGGCATCCCGTGGTCATCGACGACCTCACGCGCATCGCCTGAAGATCTCCCGCCAACTGCCACGCGACCAGAGCGAAGAACGGCATCGGCATGCTCGGCAGGACGGATCTCGATTCCTGGGAATATTGTTCCTCGGAATGATGTTGGCTCCCACATGCAGCCCTTCTTCGACGTCCTGGTCCGCTACGAGACGGAACTCTGGGCGATGGTCGACGCCCGCCTCTCCACCGCGGGGACCGTGTCACTCGCGACACTCGAAGCGCTGAGGGTGGTGGACCGGCACACCGGTCGCTGTCGCGTCCACGAGGTCTCGGCGGACCTGTCGATCACGGTGGGGGCGGCGAGCAAGCTCGTGGACCGGATCGAGCTCGCGGGCCTGGTACGGCGTGAGCCGAACCCGCAGGACCGTCGGTCGGCGCTGGTTCTTCTGACGCCGGCCGGCGCCGAGGCGCTCGCGTTCGCCGACGAGGTCGCCTGCCGAGCGCTCGGTGAGCATCTGAACTCGTCGGGGGTCGACGTCGCGGCGCTGACCAAGGGGCTGACCGTCCTGCGCGAGCGGCTCACCGTCGCGAGGCGCCAGGAGGCGGCGGCATGAGCGCGACAATGCGTGCGGTCGTCGTCGAGGCCGCCGGAGGACCCGAGGTGCTGCGTGTGCGGCGCATCCCGGCCCCGCAGGCCGCGCCCGGTTGGGTGCGTATCAGGGTGGCGGCGTTCGGCCTGAACCGTTCGGAGTTGCACTTTCGGCAGGGCCTGGCGTACACGGGCTCCTTCCCCCGTGTCCCCGGGATCGAGGCGGTGGGCGTGGTCGACCAGGACCCGAGTGGTCGCCTTGCCGCCGGCACCCGGGCCGCGACGATGATGGGCGGGATGGGTCGTGAGTTCGACGGCGGTTATGCCGAGTTCGTCACCGTTCCCGCCACCCAGGTGATCCCTTTCCGGAGCGACCTGCCCTGGGAGGTCCTGGGTGCTGTGCCGGAGATGCTCCAGACCGCGGCCGGCTCGCTCCGGGTCGGACTGGAGGCCCGTGACGGACAGACGCTCCTGATCCGGGGCGGAACCTCGTCCGTGGGCCTCGCTCTCGCGGTGCTGGGCAAGGCGCGGGGGATGACCGTCCTGTCCACGACCCGCTCGGAGAGCCGGCGAGGGCTGCTCGAGTCGGTCGGCGTGGACCATGTGGTGATCGACGACGGCGAGATCGCCCCGCTCGTCCGGGACCTCGTGCCGGATGGTGTGGACGGCGCGGTCGAACTGGTGGGTACCGACGTGTTGCGCGATACCCTGCGTGCGGTGCGTCCCGGTGGCGTGGTCTGTTTCACCGGGATGCTCTCCGACCGGTGGACCGTGTCGGAGTTCTACCCGATGGACTGGCTGCCCAACGGTGTCCGGCTGACGGCCTACTCCGGCGAGAGCGCCGATCTCGCTCCCTCCACCCTGCAGAGCTTCCTTGACGAGGTCGCCGCCGGCCGCGCGACCGTCCCGGTCGGGCGCGTCTATCGGCTCGACGACATCGTGCAGGCGCACCGCGACATGGAGGCAGGCACGATCGGCGGCAAGGGCGTGGTGCTGACGTGACCGTCGCCGCGTCGGTTCTGCCCGGGTCCGGTGTCGAGGAGACCGCAGAAATCTCTCAGCGCGGTCCGGCGCGTCGAGCTTCCACGAGTCCGCCGTCGACCGAGGCGTCGCCGTGGGCGGCGGTGGTGCGCACGCCGGCGAGCACGATCGCACTGACCCGGTGCGCGTCGGCTCGGCTGAACGTGCGGGAACCGCGGCTGACGAACAGCTGTACGGGTCCGGCGAGCATCGCGCCGAGCAGGGAGAGGTCGACCGCGGGTAGCTCGCCGCGTTCGACGGCGGTCCGCAAGCGGTCTCGCAGGGTCGCCAGCCGCCGGTCGAACACCTCGTCGACGACTGCCCGCAGCTCGGGGTCCTCCCGGGCCGAGGTCACCACGTTCAGCAGTGCCCGGCCCTGCGGGTTGGCCGTGGCAGCGGCCAGGGCTTCGAGGAAGTCGACGAGGTCGGCGTGGAGGTCGCCCGAGTCGTGCAAGGGTGCCGCGTCGGCACCGAATGCGGCGAGAGCGTCGGCGACCAGCGCATTGCGGTCGGGCCAGTTGCGGTAGACGGTGGTCTTGTTGGCCTCGGCGAGCTCGGCGACCCGGTCGTAGCGCAGCCCGCCGATCCCGTCACGGGCGATCAGCTCTGCGGCGGCTTCGAGAATCCGGCGCCGCACACGGGCGGTGCGCCCGCCCGGGCGGCGTGCCGGTTCCCGCTGGAGTCCGTCCTCGGCCACGCACGGCAGCCTACCGCGGCTGTGCCGCACGCAACCGCGTGTTGCGTGCTTCGATGTCCTCCCACGTGGCAGGGACGATGAGGTCTGCACCACCGCGTCCGAACTCCTGGGCCGCTGTCGCGTGGGGGCGCTGGCGTTGCTCGTAGGCGCCGAAGGCGGCCTCGAGGTCCTCGCCGTGGCGAGTGAGCTCCTCGGCGAGTGTCCAGGCTCCGAGGAGAGCCAGCGAGGTGCCGCGCCCGGCCATCGGCGTCGCGCAGTGCGCGGCGTCCCCGATCAGGACGACCCGTCCCCGGTGCCAGGTCGGCACGTGGATCAGGGAGATCGCGTCGAAGTAGAGCTCGGGATCGCGCTGGGCGGTCTCGATCAGCTCGGGGACCTTCCAGTCCTCGATCCCGGCGAACGCTTCGGTCAGGATGCGCTTCTGCGCCTCCGGGTCGTGGTAGTCGTAGTCGATCGGGTCGGACCGGAACTCGAAGATCCCCAGTGCCTTGTCGCGGTAGCGGGCTACGCCCGCAAGGAGTCCCGGCAGGTTGAGGATCTCCGTCACGCGGGAGTCGCCGGGAGTCGCGTGGCCGGGTGCGTCGGCGAGCGCGACGTACACCCCCAGGGGCTCCGTGAACTCGTGCTCGGGGCCGAACACGAGCCGGCGCACCGCCGAGTGCACTCCGTCGGCGCCGACGACGATGTCGTAGGCGGACTCGCGGCCGGAGGCGAAGGTGACCGCGACCCGGTCCCCGTCGTCGACCATCGTGGCGACCGACTCCTCGAAGCGCAGGTCGACCTGCTCGGGCAGGGCCTGCCGCAGGATGGTCATGAGGTCCTCGCGCGGGAGCTCGATGTCGTCAGGGCTGTCGTTGATCTCCCGCATCGCCAGGCGGGCGACGGTCGCACCGGACCGGTCGACGAACGTCGTCTCTTCGGTCATCGTGATCCGGTGCTCCTCCAGCGCGTCGAGGATGCCCATGCTGCGCGCGGTCTCGAGCGCCTCGCCGCGCACGTCGATGGGCGCGCCGTTGACGCGCAGATGGTTCGCCCGCTCCACGATCTCCACGGCATGCCCGGCTCGCGCGAGGTCGATACCCGCACACAGCCCAGCCGCTCCTGCACCACTCACCAGAATCTTCATCGTGCCTCCCTGTGGTTCCTGTACCGACGCGACCCACTATAGCCACAAAACGTTGCTTTAAGGTTGTCGTCGGTCGTGCACGATGCGGAGGGCTTCGCCGGTGTGCGGGCCCGTGCGCCTGGAAGGTGAGTCGCCATTGCCGCACGACATCCAGGGCTTCGGCCTCGCAGCACGTTGGTCGGGAGTGGTGCGCAGGCCGGCCAGATCGTCAGCCGAGGCGATCCTGCTGCCACTGCCCGCGGGGCAGTGGCAGGAGCTGGCGCCCTGTCGTCCGCTACGACGTGGACGCGGCTGCGACGAGCCAGCTGTTGCGTTGGCGGATCAAGCGGGCCATGTATCGCGTGAGGGCCAATCGTTCGACGAGGGCCCCGAGCGGGCCCAGAGGGGCTCGGAAGTCGATCACGTCGACCATCCGGGTCCCTGCCTCCGCTCGGGTGAAGAGGTGTTCGTGCCGCCACCAGGCGAACGGGCCGGCCAGCTGTTCGTCGACGAAGCGGTGCGGCCGATCGAGCTCGGTGATCCCGGAGGTCATCCGGAACGGGATGCCGAAATGTCGTGCCTGCCAGGTCACGGTGTCGCCGAGGTCCATCTCGCCGTGCGTCACTCCGGCGATCGCTCGTTCTCCTGATGCGGACATCGATGCGCTGTGCGCGTCCACCGACAGGCACAGCCGGAAGCACTCGTCAACGGTCGTCGGAACGGTCGTCTCGAGGCGGATGGCCGGCATGTCGCAAGCGTACGGTCGCGAAGGCCTCTGCCTGGTTCGCCGACCGTGTCGGTCACCAGGTCTACTGTCTGGTCCTGTGACGACCACAACCGCCCCGCTGCATTCTCGCCCGTTCTTCGCCCTGCAGGGAGGGCGCCCGGAGGGTTGTGCGTATCCGCAGACCTTTCATGAGCTCGGTGTCCTCCATGTCCCGTCGGGGCGTCTGGAGGCGAGTGATCCGTACGTGTCCCTCGGCGCGGGTTGTACGGTGCCGGTCCCGCCAGGCTCCTACCCGGTGTTCGTGACCGTCGCCGACGTGTCCGAGGCAGCGGACGGATCGCATCCGCGTGAGTCGTACCTGTCCGTGGTCCTGCACGACGACGCCCCGGTGGCGGCTGTGCGTCTCGGCGTTCCCGAGGGCGAGCGGGCGCCGGGGGAAGGCGTTTGGTACGGCGTCGGTGTGGACGCCGGCACCGTCGCGTTCGCCGACGCGCAGGCCGCCGAGGCGCTGTCCAGGAGGGCTGACGACGTTCTCGAGGAGACGCACGACCGGTGGATGGAGCTGCAGGATGACCCGCGCCACCACGGGAGCAACCGCGCCAACGTTCCTTTGCCGGGCGCCGCTGGCGGGGAGAATCTCGCGCTGGCCCACTCCGGATGGGGCGACGGCTTCTACCCGCTCGTCACTACCCACGATGCCGACGGCCGTCTCCTGGGAGTGCACATCGATCTACTGGTTGCGAGCGCGACCCACTGGAAAGACGAACGTGGCGACGGCGAACGCTGACCACCAGGTGTCGGTTGGCGAGTTGGCTGACCCGGGCGCTGCGGTCGCCCTGCTTGATCGTGTTGTCGCCGACGCTGTCGATCGCTCGCCGGGTTGAGGCGCTCAGCGCAGCGTCGGTCCTTCCACCGCCACCGGTCCGGGCGCGGTCGGGTGTTCGATCTGCAGGTTGAGGGTGCTGCGCGAGGTCGGGATCACGGCGAGCTGGGCCTCCTCGCCGTTGGTGTCGATGGCGCGTACGTGGAGGTGTCCGTCCTTGAGGCGGATCGCGAACTGGTCGCTTCCGGCGACGAAGCGCACCTCGCTGTCGTCATGGATCACCGTGGGGCCCGTGGGCAAGCTTCTCGGCATGCATACAGGATGCCTCGTTCGGCGATCGAGCGCGTCGACGTCCACCGATCTGGAAGCACGTCCTGCTCAGAAGGCCGTCGTCGTGGTCGGCGCCAGCCGTGGTCCCGGCGCGGGTGGCCGCGTGCCGGCCCGTCAGCTCCCCTCTCGGTCCACCCGTGTGAAGTCGCCCGTCATCACGAAGTCGTCGTCCACCCACGCCGTCGCGATCTGGAGGTCCTCGGTGCCCGCCCAGCGGATCGACGTCGGAGGGTTGCGTGCGGGGGAGAGCATCGACCCGACGGAGGACGTGAGGGAGTCCGCGATCCCGCTCGCGATGGCGGGCACGACGATCTCCACGATCGCTCGGACCAGTGGTCCGCCGAGCCACCAGTACCACGGGATGTCGGCGTCGTAACCGCTCTTGGGACTGCCGTCGGCGAGGAACGCGAGCGCCTTGGTCCGGTCGTCGTACACGATCGGGTTCTCCGGGTGGATCCAGAAGTCCATCGAGATGCCGGCCTTGAGATCGCACCAGCCTTCGTAACGGCCGCGCAGGTCGGAGCCGTCGATGCCGAGGCGTAGCTTGCCGATCTCGGGGTGGTAGTCGATCGCCCCTTCTCGTACCGAGTTCATGTCGAGGCGTTTCAGGTTGACGATCTGTCCGGTCTGTGCGTCGTAGGCGAAGCTGGCGGGTGTCGCGCCGTGGCCGAACGCGGCGGGTAGCGACGGCATGATGACGTGTTCGAGGAGGAGGGCCCGGGAGAAGGCGAAAGCGGCCTGGTGGCCGCCGTCGAGCAGTGCCGGGTCGATCGAGCGGGGCAGGTCGTCGACGGGGCGGTTGTCGGTCACGCTGAGGATGACCAGGGCTCCGCCGGAGCCGTCGCTGCGGTCCGCGTAGGCGAACTCCGACCGGACGGGCGCGAGCCAGCTGTCGGTCTGCGGGGGCACCAGGTTCACCGTGGCGAAGACGAACGAGATGCGGTCGGCGTTCTGGGCGACGTATGTGGCGAGCGAGGCCAGCAGGAGCGCCTCCTGGAGGTCGTCGAGCCGCCCGTCGGGGTCGTCCATGCGGATCGGGGTGATGGCGCCGGGTTCCGGCGGCTGGCCGACCTTGCCGGCGCTGCTGACGTCGAACCGGAGGTTCTGGATGTCAGGAAGGGTCGAGGGGATCAGGTCGAGCGCGACGGAGGCCACGAACGCCGTGCCGGTGAGGTCCACCCGGTCATCGTGTGACGCGAGCACGAGCCACCCGTCGACGATCGGCATGCGAAGGGTGAGGAACTGCCCTGACCCGCCCTCGACGATCTGCCAGCCGCCGAACGAGCCCCCGGCACGAACCTGGAGCCCGTCCGGGTCGTCGACGGCGAAGTCCACGAGCAGCGAGTCGGCGCGGAGGGCGAGCGCCGCGTTGGCCACCGAGGTGTCGACCGCGAAGGCGGTGTCCCAGCCGTGCAGGTTCATGGTCGTGCCTCTCGGATCGGTACGAGGGTCCCGCCGAGTTGCAGGGAGCCGTTGAGTTCGGCGGAGAGCAGGTGGAGGCCGGAGGACTCCGGCCAGTGGATGTCGACGGTGGACTGGGTGAGCAGGTCGCCGATGCTCGGCAGGGCGTCGGCCGCCGCGCCGCCCGCCACCAGGGCGATGAGATCCGGCGTGGCGGCGGCGATGCCGGCGACCAGCCCGATGACGAGGACCGCGACGATCGCCGCTCCCGCGCCCGGGATCACGATGCCCGCGACGACCATGGCGATCGCGGCGACCACCGTGATGATCGCCTTGGTGATCTCCACCCAGCGTTCGGTCTCCGTGTAGTCGCGACGTCGTGGTGGCCTGGATCGCGTGAAGCTGAGCGTCCGGCCGCCGTCGTGCCGGGTGACGAGCGTGATCCGGTACCAGTCGCAGGCCTCGACGAATGCCGTCACGCCCGGGACCACCTGTGTCCGCACAAGGGTTCGCAGCTGCAGCTCGTCGCCGACCACCTGGAGCCGGAGGTCGTCCAGCACGGGATGGTAGGTGATGCCGCCGGACTCGACCGGGTCGAGGGCGAGCTGTCGTGTGGCCCGGACCGTGCCGGAGTCGAGGACGAAGTCAGGGACGGCCGTCCCCGGCAGTGCGCGGGTCAGTCCCGGGATCATGAGGTGTTCGAGGAACGTCTCCTGGGAGATGAGGGTGGCGGCCGTGCAGCCCGGCGGAACGGCCGCGGGGGTGAGCTGGTTGATCCGCCCGCCGGGATCGTTCCCGGACGTCATCGTCAGCACGCCGAAACAGCTCGTCTCGTCGGTGGGGCCGTTCGCATAGGCGTAGCCGGTCCAGGTCGGGCGGAGCCACTGGAAGTCGCCCTGCGCCGATCGTGCGTTGAGGTCCAGGGCGCAGAAGACGTACGTGAGCAGGTCGAGGTGCGTGCAGAACCACCGGCCGATCGCGGCGCGGAACGTCGCCTTCTGCAGGTCCGTCGGTGTCCCGTTCCCGTAGTCGACGGCTTGGACGACGGCGGGAGGGTCGTCCGGGTTGGCCGACGTCGTCCGCGCCGTCAGGTACTGCCGTTCACCTCCGTCGCGGTCCGGCGGCGCACGGTGGGCCGTCTCCGCCGGGGCGGGCGGCTGCGGGAGGTAGTTGAGCTTCACCGACACCGTGACCCACCCGCCGGTGAACGACAGGTCGGGGACGTTCGGGAGGCTCATCGAGGCCGTCGCCAGCGGGGCGCGCAGGAACAGGATGGAGTTGGACCCGCCCCGGACGAGCTGCCACGCGTGGAACTCTCCGGCGATGCGCCAGCCCTCCTGGACCTCGTGGTCGAACGAGGTGGGCCAGCGCTCGCTGGCCGCGAGCGTCGCGTTGGCCTCCGGGAGCCGCAGGGCGTGGACCACGTCCCAGCCCAGGGTCCCGGCCTCGGCGGCGAGGAGCGCCGGGGAGATGGCTGCCCGGGGGACGAAGACCTCGGGCAGCGTCTCCTGGTACCGCGGCGGTGTCGCGGGGCGTGTCGTCGGCACGGCGCACGCCTCGTCAGGATCCGGCCGGCCGCGTGACCGGTGTCAGGTCGCCGCCGAGCTGGAAGGATCCGTTGAGTTCGGCGGACTTGAGGGTGAAGCCGCTGGACCCCGGCCAGGTGACGTCGCTGGAGGCCTCCATGACGAGGTCGCCGATCGACGGCAGGGCGTCGGCTGCCTTGCCTTCCATCACCGCCGCGATGATGGCGGGGATCGCGGCGAGGATCCCGGCGACGACGATGATGATGATCACCGCGATGATCCGTCGCGCCACGGTCGCGATGACGTTGCCCGCGACGGTGGCGGCGATCGCGCCGACGATTCCGACGATGACCTCCGTGACGGTGACCCAGGTCGCCGTCTCCATCCAGTGGTTGCGCAGCGGGTCGCGTGACCGGGCGAAGTCGAGGGTCTGGCTGCCGTCGGGCTTGTCGACGAGCACGATCCTGTAGAACTCGGTGGCCGTGACGAACGCGTCGATCCCGGGGGAGACGTGGACCTTGGTCTTGGTGTCGATCTGGATCTCGTCACCGACGATCTGCAGCCGGAAGGTATGCAACTCCGGCGTGTAGTCGACGGCGCCGATTCTGATGTCGTCCAGCGTGATCGTGTCGCGGTTCTCGATCACCGTACCCGTGCTGTTCAGGTCGAAGTCGCTCTCGGTCGCGCCGGTGAACGACTTCGTCAGCCCGGGCAGGATCATCTCGCGCAGGAAGAGGTTGTTGGAGATGAGGATGGATCCCTGGCATCCGGAGGGGATGGCCGACGGCGGGATCTGGTTGGTGAGGCCGTCCGGCGAGTCGCCCTGGGTGAGGTTGAGAACCCCGAAGTAGCTTTCCTCGTCCGACGCGCCGTTGAAGTAGGCGTAGCTCGTGTAGGTCGGCTTGAGCCACTGGAAGTCCTCCTTGGCGGCTCGCGCGTTGAGGTTGACCACCGAGAAGACGTACGTGAAGGCGGCGAGGTTGTCGTTGAACCAGTTGGCGAGCGCGGCCTGGAAGAGTGCCTTCTGGAGTTCCGAGGGCGTGCTGCTCCCGTAGTCGATGCTCTGGATGACGACGGCCGGGTCGTCCTCGCTCCGGGCCTTGGCGTCCCGCGCGAGGAACTGCTTCGTTCCTCCCTCGTCGCCGTCCGTGGCGGGTGTGGCGGGGCCGGCGGGCGGCTGAGGGAGGTACTGCAGTTTGATCGCGACGGTGGCGCGGCCGTCCGTGAGGTCCAGGTCCGGGGTGTCGGGGAAAGTCATGTGCGCGCTGGGGATCGGCGTCCGGAGGAAGACGATCGCGCCCGAGCCGCCCCGGGTCAGCTGCCACGGTCCGAACGTGCCGTCGAGCGTCCATCCCTCCTGGACCGTGGTGTCGAACGCCGCCGGTGAGGCGTCCGACTCGAGCATGGCCTCATTGACTTGCGGAAGCCGGATCGCGTTCACGGCGTCCCATCCGAGGGTGTCCGCCTCGGTGGCGAGAAGGGCCGTGGGGATCTCGTGACGAGGCACGAAGATATCGGGCCGGGCGTCCTGGTAATGCGATATCTGGGCAGTGGAGAAAGCCGAGGAGGAAGGCGCGGTCGTTGTCATGGTTTGCCCCCTGGATTTGGGTGAAGTTTCTTTCCACCGAGGCGCCGGACGATGTTTCCGGCCCTTTTCGAGATTCGCACGCCGAAGCCCGCACGGCGCGGCAGGGAAGCCATTTCACCCTCTCGCCGGCACGGCGGAGCAGGCCGGGGCGGTGGGGGTGGGGGGCTCCTTCAGCCCGGAGGCGTCGGGACCGGTCCGCGTCGCTGGGACCCGCTCGATGTCCGGTGCCGGTTACGCCGGCGGGGTCCTCCTCGGTTTCATGTCGCCGTCCACCGATAGGTTCGTCACGTGGGACGACGCCGGGAGGGGCGCGATGTCGGACGTGTTCGGGCCGTCGGTACGGATCGCGGTCGCGGTCGTCGTCGTCAGTGTTCCCGCGATGTGGCTGGTGGCCGTCTTCGTCGCGAAGGTGCTGCGCTGGCCCTCGCGGAGGACCGTCGGACGCTGGGCACGCAGTGCGCAGCGGAACCCGGCCGCGGACCCTCCGATGACCCCCATGCTCGTCGCGGTCCTGGTCCTGGGGCTCGCGCTCCCGCTCAACGTCGGCATCGTGCTGCTCCGGCACGTGGACGCGCCGATGACACTTCCCCAGTACACGGGCCATGTCGTGGAGACGGGTGCGTGCGGGCGCGGGGTGGCGGAGCTGTGGTGGCTGTACCGGTGCGAGGCGCTCGTGGAGATCACCGAACGAGAGGTCGCGGAACGGTCTGCCGGGACCGGGCCCGGGCTGCCCGAGCCGCCCCGGGAGCCGGTGTGGGTGGAGTTGCTCGCCCGTGAGCCCGCGCACGCTGGGGACGCCGTGGGTCTGGAGACCCGCTTCGACGACGACGGCGAGATCGTGCGGCAGTGGGGCCTGATCTCGGAGTCCGGCCGCCCGGCTCCGGTCGCAGGCGTCCTGGTGGGTAGCGCCGTCGTGCTCGCCCTGTCGATCCCGGTCGGTCTCTGGTGGCGCCGCTCCCGTCCCGGAGAGCGGCCGGCCGGCGGTCCCGGGGAACTGGCGGCTTCCGGCGACACGCCGGTATGGACCGAGGCCCAGGGCGGGTACCGGATCGAGGTGCGTGCGAAGCGGCTGTCGATGGCGGGGCTCACGTGGCTCGTCGTTCTCGGCGTCGCGATCGGTGCGGCACTCGGGGCGGTGCCCCTCGTCGCGCTCCAGGCGGAGACGGGGATCGAGGTGGGCCGTCGAGAGGTCGTGCTGGTCGGTCTGCTGGTCGGGGCGCCGTTCGCGGCCGCCTTCCTCGTCGCGCTGCGGCGCGGCGTCGCCACCTATGGCGTGGAGATCACCTCCTGGGGGGTGCGCGTCGCTTCGGACCGGGAGTCCTTCGAGTGGGCGTGGGCACAGATCGACCGCCTCACCGTCCGCACCGACAGCGACTACGCCCGCCTCCGCGTCAGCTCCCGGCCCCATGGCAGCCTCACGTTCATGATCGGCGTCCTGAACCGTGGGCGCGGCACCTCGCGCATGCCCCATCGCCTGCGCGCGCTCGTCGTCGGCCAGGGCTTCACCGAGCGGGTCCCGCCGGCCGGCGCACCCGGCCTCCACCGTTTCACCTCCACCAACCGCTGATCCGCGGCCTCGCGCCGGCGACCGGCTCAGACGGGTCGACCAGTTCACCGATGCGGCTGATGACAGCCGCTCCGCCGTGGGGAAGGGTGTCCGTGCGTCGTCGAACGACGAACCGTGTCACCGCGATGGAAGGAGAAGTCATGCGACGGATCACGGTGCATTGGACGCCGTGACGGTCACCGCCGCGGTTCCCACCGGAACATCCGTGAGGCGAGCGCGACGGCCACGACGACCCAGCCGAGGGTGGGCGCCAGCAGGAGCAGCGACTCGGTGAGCGGGACGCCGCCGTTCCAGGCGTTGATGACGAGCTCGGTCGCCGCGCCGCCGGGCAGCACCCGCTTGAGGAGGGCGAGGTCCTCGGTTCCGGTGAGGCCGATCCAGCTGGCCAGGACGACGACGCCGAGGCTGAGGGGCAGCGAGGTGACCTGGGCGTGTTCGGGGGAGTTGGTGATGCCGGCGGTGGCGATCGCCAGGGCGAGCATCATGACGAACGTCGCGACGATCGCCACCACCAGGAGGAGCGGGTCGGCCGGTGCGCCGCTGAGTGCCATGAAGGCGCCGAGCACCAGCGCGACCTGGACCAGGGAGACCGCACTGACCGGGAGCACGAGGCCGGTGAGGATGGCCGTGTCACCGGCGGCCGTGGAGCGCAGCCGTTTGAGGAAGAGGTCCTGTCGGCGGGCGGCCAGGGTGGTCACGGTGGTCGCGTAGAGGGTGAAGGCCGCGATGGTGAAGACGAGGATCGCCCCGATGTACCCGAGACTGCCGAGCGTCTCGAAGGCGTCCCTGCGGTAGATGAAGAACGCCGCTGCCGCCAGCGGCATGATGAGGCTGGTGATCAGCACCGCCCGGTTGCGGAAGATCTGGATCAGTTCGCTGCGTGCGATGGGAAGCATGGTCGGGATTCCGTTCTGCGAGTCGAGGGGAGGGTCGCTCAGGAGAGCGCGGGCGCGGTGTCGATGGCGCGGAAGACGTCGTCGAGCCGGGTCGGGGCGGCGGACAGTCCGTGCAGGTCGACGGCGTGGTCGTGGGCCCAGTCGAGCAGCTGCTTGAGATCGGTCTGCAGGTCGAAGGTCTCGATCTGGTAGGAGCCGTCCGGGACCGCGACGGCGGACACCGGCGGGGCCGGCGCGCCGGCGGGAAGGGAGAACTGGATCGCCGCCGGAAGGGTCCGGGTCAGCTCGGCCACGGTTCCCTGGTGGCGGAACGTGCCGTGGTGCATCAGGCCGATGCGGTCGGCGCGCTGCTGCGCCTCCTCCAGGTAGTGGGTGGTCAGCACGATGGTGGAACCGTCCGCGCGCAGTTCCTCGACGGCGTCCCAGAGGGCGTCGCGGGACTGGATGTCCAGCCCTGTGGTGGGCTCGTCCAGGAAGATCAGCTCGGGCCGCCCGTACACGGCGGTGGCGAAGTCGAGGCGCCGCTTCTCACCGCCGGAGAGCTGAGCCACGCGGGTCTCGGCCTTTCTCGTGAGGTCCACGATGCCCAGGACCCGGTCGACGGTGTCCGTACGTCCGGTGAGCCGGCCGATCAGCCGGATCGACTCCGCGACCGTGAGGTCGGGGGAGAAGCCGCTCTCCTGGAGCATGATCCCCATCCGCGGTCGTACCGTACGCCGGTCCGACGGGCTCTCCCCGAAGACGCGAACGGTGCCCGACGACGCGGCCCGGTGGCCCTCGACCACCTCCAGGGTCGAGGTCTTTCCTGCTCCGTTCGTGCCCAGGAGCGCGTACAACTCTCCCCGCTCCACCTGGAACGAGAGGTCCGTCACGGCGTGGAAGTCGCCGTAGGTGACGTGCAGTGCGTCGACGTCGATGACAGGTGCTGTGCTCATGCCTCCATCAGACCCGGCGGGCTCGGCGCCGCCCAGTGCGGCGACGTCACCTCCTGGCCATGACATCCGAGCGAGCCACTGGTGACGTGGCGTCACTGCCGAACCGGAGCGCGGCGACGATACTGGAGACCGTCAACGTCCCCGATCGGAAGCACGACACATGACCAGCGGACCGGTGCCACGAGAGGCGAGACCGCTTCCGGCGGCGCCGTGGTCGACAGCGGCCGCCCGCCGGTCACGACGGCGATTCCGCGTGCTCAACCTCTCGGCGGTGATGCCGCTGTTCGTGGTGGTCGGCGCGATCGTCGTGGCACGCCAGGCGCAGACCTGGCAGGACGTCGTCGTGCTGGGACTCGGCGTGGTGGTCGTGGTCGTCGCGTTCGAGCGCTGGACGGTCGGCGAGATCCTGCGCGTCGCAGCGCCCTGCCTGGCCGTCGCGGCCGCCGTCTGGCCCTACGGGGTCTTCCTGACCGACGGCGACGCCCAGGGTGCGTACTACGCCCTCGCCGTCGTGGGCTGTCTGACCGTTCCCCAGCTGCCGCGCCACCGGGCCGCGGCCGCGATCGCGGTGACGGCCTACGTCGCCGTGGTCGGCACGCTCGGACCGGTCGTGAGCGGCGAGGTGAACGCGACCGGCCTGATCGTCGGCGTCATCCTTCCGACCGGGATCACCGCGGTCCTGATCGGCCTGATGTTCCCCAACAAGGGCTTCTACGACCTCGCGGCGGAGCTGGAGGAGACCCGCGAGCGGGAGGCGGAGCTGGCGGTGATGCGCGAGCGGATGCGCTTCGCCGGCGACCTGCACGACATCCAGGGCCACACCCTGCACGTGGTCAAGCTGAAGACCGCCCTCGCGCGCAAGCTGCTCCACACGGACACCGCCCGCGTGGAGCAGGAACTGCGGGAGATCTACGCCCTCGTGGGCGACACCATCACCCAGACCAAGGAACTGGCCTACGGGCAGCGCAAGCTCAACCTCACCGCGGAACTGGAGAACGCCAGAAATCTTCTCGAGGCGGCCGGCATCCGCGTCCGCGTCGAACGCCGGGCCGAGATCGACACCCCGGCCATCGACCTCCTGGCGCAGGTGCTGCGGGAGACGACGACGAACATCCTGCGGCACTCGCGCGCCACCCTGGCGCGGATCGAGCTGTCCCGGCACGGCATCTCGGTGGTCAACGACGGGGTCGAGGACGGCGCGCCGCCGAAACTGCGTGGCCTGGCCACCCTCGCGGACCGGGTCTCGGACGCCGGTGGCGAGCTCACCACCCGGCTCGAGGGCGGGCGGTTCCTGACCGCCGCGGTCGTTCCCGCGGCGTCACCTCCCGCCAGGCTCCCCGCCACCTGAAAGGCGCGCCCATGACGACCGTCGTACTGGCCGACGACGAGGTGCTGCTCCGTTCCGCACTTGCCGCGCTGCTGCCCCTGGAGGGCGACATCACGGTCCTCGCGGAGGCCGTCGACGGCGCCGGCGCCGTGCGCGCCACCCTGGCCCACCGGCCCGACGTCCTGGTGATCGACCTCGAGATGCCCACCATGGACGGACTGGACGCCGTCACCGAGATCCGCCGGGAACTCCCCGGCCAGGTCGTGCTCCTGCTCACCCGGCACGCCCGGCCCGGCATCCTGCGCAAGGCGCTGAAGCTCGGCGTCCAGGGCTTCGCCAGCAAGTCCGCCGAACCGGCCCACATCGCCACGGTGATCGCCACGCTCCACGCGGGCCGCAGATGGATCGACCAGGACGTCTCCGCGGCCGCGATCGTCGACGACAACCCGCTCACCGAGCGCGAGGCGGACGTGCTGCGCGTCACCGGCGACGGCTACTCCGTCGCCGAGATCGCCGCCCGCCTCCACCTCGCCCCCGGTACCGTCCGCAACTACCTGTCCAACGCCATGCGGAAGACCCAGACCCGCACACGCCACGAAGCCGCCCGCTACGCCCGCGAGCACGGCTGGCTGTGAGGCATCCCGGTAGGTCTCCTACGTGCCCTGCGGCTCCCGACGCCCGCTGCTCCGGCGGCCGGTGGTGCGCTCGAGCCAGGCGGTGAAGGTCTCGACGCCGATCTCGGCGCCGGCGCCCGGGAGGAGCGTGCCGTCGCGCTGTGCCCTGCCGAGACCGCCGGGCAGCGCGACGGCGGGGATCCAGCCCCGGCGCCCGGTGGCGCGGGCCCATCGGCGCACCATGTCGACGAGCGACTCCTCCTCGGGGCCGGCGAGTTCGACGTACCCGCCCACGGCGGACGCTTCGGCGAGGTCGACGAGGCGCGATGCGACCTCGCGAACCGCGATCGGCTGGGTGCGCATCTTCGGCGCGAGGTGCAGCGGGCCGGCTTTCGCGGTCGCGTGGATCTGCTCGGCGAACTCGTGGAACTGGGTCGCCCGCAGGACGGTCCACGGCACGGGGCCCGCCTCGACGGCGAGCTCCTGCGCCCGCTTGCCCGCGTAGTAGTCGAACGGCGCACGATCGACACCGACGATGGACAGCGCGACGTGGCGCTCGACGCCTGCGCGCCGCTCCGCGGTGAGCAGAGTGCGGGTGACGTCCTCGAAGAAGCGGGTCGAGGCGCCGGCCTTCATCGTGGCCACGTTGGTGACGTCGATCACGGCGGTGCATCCGCGCAGCGCGTGGTCCAGCCCGGTCCCCGTGGTCAGCTCGATGCCACGTGAGCGCGCGAGAACGACGGTCTCGTGACCCCTCGTGACGGCTTCGTCGGCGACGGCCCTGCCCACGAGGCCCGTGCCTCCTGCGATCGCGACTCTCATGTTCGTCCTTTCGGTTCGGATGCCCGATCGAGCATCTGAGGGGTCGACGACGCGGCGGCCGGAAACGTGAGGCTCACACTGGGCGGTCCGCCGTCCCGCACGACCGCGAGAAGGAGACCGCCGTCGACATCGCGCCCGACGCCGAAGTTCGCGAAGCTTTGACCGGCACATCACGAGAACGGAGACACCGGATGCCGGATGACGGGGTGACCGCGGTGCTCGAGGCGGAGCGGCCCGCGCTGCGCGGTCTGGCGTACCGCATGCTGGGCAGCCTCAGCGATGCCGAGGACGCGGTGCAGGACGCGTTCGTGCGCTGGGTGCGGCTCAGCGACGAGCAGCGTGCCGGGATCGACAACCCCGGGGCGTGGATGATGCGGGTGACGTCGCGGATCTGCCTCGACATGCTCGGGTCCGCCCGTGCTCGACGGGAGACCTATGTGGGGCCGTGGCTTCCCGAGCCGGTGCCCGCGAGCGCGGATCACGGCCACGCGGGTGACCCCCTCGACCGCGTCGCCCTCGACGACTCGGTGAGCATGGCGCTGCAGGTGGTGCTCCACACCCTCACCCCGGCCGAGCGCGTGGCGTTCGTGCTCCACGACGTGTTCGAGCTGCCCTTCGCCCAGATCGCCGAGACGGTCGGCCGCTCGGTGGAGGCGACTCGGCAGCTGGCGTCGTCCGCCCGTCGCAAGGTGCGGTCCCGTACGGACGACGTCGCACCCCGCGACAGGCACGACGCGGTGGCAGCGGCGTTCGCCGCGGCCACCCGCGCCGGCGACTTCGGCGCCCTCGTGGAGATCCTCGACCCCGCCGTGACCTTGACCTCGGACGGTGGCGGCAAGGTCAGCGCGGCGCGCCGGCCGGTTCTGGGCGCCGTCAACGTCGCCCGCTTCGTCCTGGGCGCTCTCGCACAGCGTCCGGACGCTCGGGTCGACGCGGTCGACACCGCGGACGGGATGGGGTTCGTCATCAGCGAGGACGGCGTGGTCGACACCGTCATGGTGCTCGGTGTCCGCTCGGACCGGGTGTCGGACGTGTGGCTCGTGCGCAATCCTGACAAGCTCACCGGCTGGCGCTGATCCGCGGAGCACGAACTCGGAGCCCGCTCCCTCGGCGTGCGAACAGGCCTGGTCTGGGCCACATTGAGAGCACGGACGGCACGTGAACCGAGGTGAGCCGGTGGGTCTGGACGTCGAGCGGGACGAGCGTTTTCAGCGTCGTGAGTGGAAGTGGCAGCGCGGTGGCACGATCCTGCTCGTGGTGGTCGTCGTGGCGGCCCTGGCGGGACTTCTGGGTACGGGGCCGCTGAGCTGGACCGAGCGAGACAGTCCCGACGGTGTCGTGACGGCCGCGTTCGACCGCCTCACGCACCACGAGGCCGACGACACCATGACGCTGGCCTTCGGGCCCGAAGCGGTCTCGGACGGCACCGTGACCGTCGAGCTCACCGGCACCTGGCCCGGTGGTGTCGACATCCAGGGCATCTCGCCGCAGCCGGTGGAGCAGCGGGCCGTGCCGGGCGGGCTCGTGCTGGTGGTCGCCGTGGACGACGTCGACCGTGTCGACCGCGTCGAGGTGACCGTGGGCTTCCGCGCCCAGGAGTACGGCCCGCTCCGCGGCGAGGTCACCGTCGCCGGACGATCCGTCTCGTTCTCGCAGTTCGTCCTGCCCTGAGGAGGCCTCGATGGATGCAGTCCTGCGCGCCGTGGCGATCTATGTCGTCCTGCTGGTCATCTTCCGCATGACCGGCAAGAGGTCGATGGCCCAGGTGACCACGTTCGACTTCATCATCCTGCTCATCGTCGGCGAGGCGACCCAGCAGGCGCTCCTCGGCGAGGACTTCTCCGTCACGCAGGCCGCACTTGTCATCGCCACCCTCATCCTGCTCGAGCGGGCGTTCGACTACGCCTCGTGGCGCCTGCCGCGGTTCAAGCGGATCACGGAGGGCCTCCCCGTGGTCATCGTGGAGGACGGCCGGCCGCTCGAGGACGTCATGACCAAGGAGCAGATCACGACCGACGACGTGCTCAGCGCGGCGCGGGGGTCGCAGGGCCTGGAGCGGATGGACCAGATCAAGTGGGCCGTCCTGGAGAGCTCCGGCGGCATCAGCATCGTGCCGAAGAGCCCTGCCTGACGCCCGGCGCAGCCCGGGTGGTGAGTGACGGCTGGTTCTGGAAACGTGCCTGTCAGCACGGCTGACGAATGGAGGACTGATACTCATGATCGGGTTCATCATCGCGGGTCTTGTCATCGGCGCCCTGGCGCGGCTCATCAAGCCGGGCAAGCAGAACCTGGGACTGTTCACCACGCTGCTGCTCGGGCTGGCCGGGTCGGTGATCGGTGGCGTCGTCGCCAACCTGCTCGGCACCGGGGACATCTTCGAGCTGAACGTCCTGGGCTTCATCGTGGCGGTGATCGCGGCCGTCCTGCTGATCGGTGTGGCGGAAGGAATCGCGGGCCGCCGCAAGGGAACGGCCTGAGAGCCACTTCTCGGTTACGGTTGACAGGAGTCAAGACGCGGCTCATCGGCGCATGGAGCGACGAGGAGGCTGTACGTATGACCGCGGAACCGATGCAGATCGAACGTGCCCTCGCGCACGGCACCCATCACGTCGTCGGGCGGTACCGGTACGAGATCGCCACGCAGCGGTGGTGGTGGTCGGACGAGACGTTCCACATCCACGGCTTCGAACCCGGAGAAGTGGTGCCGACCACGGCGCTCGTCCTGGCGCACAAGCATCCGCAGGACCGGGAGCGTGCGTCCCGCGCGCTGGATGAGGCCGCGGCGACCGGCGATCCGTTCAGCAGTGTTCACCGCATCATGGACGCCCACGGGCGCGAGCGGACGCTGGCCGTCGTCGGGCAGGGCCGCCGGGACGTCGCTACCCGTGAGGTCCAGGAGCTGGTCGGCTACTTCATCGACGTGACGTCCTCGGTGAAGGCCCGGGCGAGCGAGGCGGCGAGCGCGTCGATCCGCGCGGCGGCCGCCACGCGTGCTCCGATCGAGCAGGCCAAGGGCATCATCGCCATCTCGTTGCGGATCGATCCCGAGGAAGCGTTCGAGCGTCTGCGCAGCGCCTCCAACGACACGAACGTCGCCGTGCGCGACGTCGCGCGGCACATCGTCGAGATGGCCACCAACCAGCACGGGACGATGACGGACGTGGTCGCCGCCCTGGCGCCGCCGGCGCGGCGATCCGACCATCGCTCACCTGCCACCCGGGAGCCGGGGGACGGTGACCGGGCTCCTCGCGGGCGGTCCGCGGATGGGTAGGTCGCTGTCGGAGACGGACCTCGCCACCGGCGCCGACCGGTCGTCCGCACCGCGGCGCCGGCGGCCGGAACGGGTGACGACCGTGGTCGTCACCCGGAACCGCCGGCCGGACGTGCGCCGCTCCCTGCCCGAGGGAGGAGGGCCGGTGGTCCTGGTGGACAACGGCTCGACCGACGGTACGCCCGACCTGGTGCGCCGGTGGCGTCCGGACGTCGACGTCGTGGAACTGGGTGAGGACCGCGGCCTGGCCGTCGCGCGCGACATCGGCGCGCGGCGGGCGCGGACCGCTTACGTCGCCTTCGCCGATGATGACTCGTGGTGGGAACCGGGGGCTCTCGACGAGGCCGCGCGGGTGCTCGACGCCCACCCACGACTGGCGGTGCTCGCCGCGCGCGTGTCGACCGGACCGGCCGGTGATCCCGATCCCCTCTGTGCGCTGATGGCCGCCTCGCCACTGGGAACCGAGGCGGACCTGCCCGGTCCGTCGGTGCTCGGGTTCCTCGCCTGCGGGGCCGTGGTGCGCCGCTCGGCCTACGTGCTGTGCGGCGGGTTCGACGAACGGTTGGCCTGCATCGCCGAGGAGAAGCTGGCTCTCGATCTCACGGCGGCCGGCTGGGGTCTGGCCTATGTCGACGGTGTCGTCGCGCACCGTCGACGCTCGGGGACGCGCGCCGCGTCGAGGAGCCGGGTCCGCGAGGAGCGAGACAGGATCCTGACCGCGTCGATGCGTCGCCCCTGGCCGGTCGTGGCGCGAACCGTGGCCGCCGGCATGCGCGACCGGGATGTCGGCCCCCGAGCCGTCGCCGCCGCGCTGCCGGAGCTTCCACGTGCTCTGGCGCGACGGCAGACGGTGCCCGAGCACGTCGAGCGTGCTCGCCGGCTGCTCGACGACCAGAGCGAGGAAGGGAGTCGTCACCAGGAACAGGGCACCCCGAACGACCAGGGCACCCCGAACGACCGGGGCACCCCGAACGACCGGGGCACCGCCGAACAGAGCACCGCCGAACAGAGCACCGCGAGCGAGCAGGGTGGGCCCGGGGCGCGGTCGTCCTGGCACGGCCGGAACGAGACGCGGGACGGGCGCGTCTCCGTCGTCATGATCACTCACGAGCGCCGCGCGGAGGCCGACGTGGCGCTGCAGCGTCTCCGAGCACTGCCGGAGCGGCCCACGGTCGTCGTCGTCGACAACGGCTGCACGGACGGAACCGCGCAGATGGTGCGGACCCGGCACCCGGACGTCGTCCTGCTCCGTCCGGAGGGGAACCTCGGCGCGGTCGGCCGCAATCTCGGAACCGCGGTCTCGGAGACGCCTTACGTCGCCTTCTGCGACGACGACACCTGGTACGAGCCGGGTGCCCTCTCCGCCGCGGCGGACCTTCTCGACGCCCATCCGGCCCTGGCCGTGGTCACCGCGAGCATCGTCGTGGAACCGAAGGGCCGGCTGGATGCCATCTGCGAGGAGATGGCCCGCAGCCCGCTGCCGCGACCGCCCGGGCTGCCCGGTCATCCGCTGCTGAGCTTCCTCGCCGGCGTCTCGGTGGTGCGCCGGTCCGCCTTCGAGCAGGTCGGCGGCTTCCACGACCGGATCTGGCTCGGCGGAGAGGAGGAGCTCCTGGCGTCGGACCTGGCCAGAGCCGGATGGCGGATGGCCTACGTGCCCGAGATCGTGGCGCATCACCGCGCCTCCACGCTCCGGGACCCTCACCTGCGACGCCGGCACGGGATCCGCAACACGCTGTGGTTCACCTGGCTGCGGCGACCACTGTTCAGCGCGGTGCGACGCACGGGCCGGCTTCTGGCACGGCTGCCCAGGGACCGCATCACCGCGCTGGGGATCGCCGAGGCGGTGCGCGGGCTGCCCTGGGTGGTGGCGGAGCGCCGGCCCGTGCCTCGAGACGTGGAGGCCGGCTACCGCCTCCTCGAAGACATGCAGCTCGGCACGGGAACCCGGAACTACGTCTCCTGAACCGTCTCGCGGACCCGGGAAGGGGGGAGCGGGGCCGAGCGCATCCAGTAGGCGGCCAGGATGCGGGGGTACGGTCGACGTTCGTGGAGACGATCAGCCTGCTGTCGGAGCCGGGCGCGCGCGTGGATCTCGTGGTCAACGCGGGCGCCCGCAGCGGTGCGGACGCGCTGGCGGCCGTTCGTGAGGTGCTCCTCACCGGTGGTGTCGGTGACCTGCGGACCCACGAGGTGACCTCGGGTGGCGGACTCGCCGAGGCCTTGGACCGGGTCATGACGGAACCACCGCGGCTGCTGGTCGTGGGCGGCGGCGACGGTACGGTCGGCGCGGCAGCGACCCGCGTCGCGGGGACGACGACGGTGCTGGGTGTGCTTCCGTTGGGTACCGCCAACGATTTCGCGCGGACGCTGGAGCTCTCGCCGGATCCGGTCGTGGCTGCTCGCGAGATGCTCGGTGGCAAGATCGTGGACCTCGACGTCGGGCGGGTGAACGGGAGCGCCTACCTGAACGTCGCCTCGTTCGGGCTGTCGGTGGAGGTCACACGCCGGCTGACGCCCCGCCTCAAGCGGTTCCTCGGGCCGGCGGCCTACGTGGTGGCGACGCTGCGCGCGTTCCGGCACCACCGGCCGTTCGCGGCCCGGCTGGAGTTCCCCGCCGGGGACCAGGAGCCGCTGGACCTCGACGAGCTGCTGCAGGTCGCCGTCGGCAGCGGGAGGCACTACGGCGGCGGTAACACCGTGTCCCCGACGGCGTCGCCCGACGACGGACTGCTGGACGTGTACGCCATCGTCAAGGGGCGGCTGCGTGACCACGTGTCCATCGCACGGCTGCTCCGGGACGGCAGCCTGATCGAGCACGACCAGGTGCGGCACGTCGTGACGAGGGCCGTGGACGTGGTCACGACCGTGCCGATGCCGCTCAACCTGGACGGCGAGCTCGCGGCGACGACCCCGGCCGCGTTCCGGGTGGACCGCAACGCGCTGCACGTCGCGGTGCCGGCCTGGAGCAGGGCGGGGCGGCTCGACGGTGGGGCGTGAGCCGGCGCAGCGGGTCGGCTGATGTGCTGCGCGGGTGTGCTGTGCGTAGCGTGACTGTCATGACGGGATCGGTGACGGGAGTGAGGCCCGGGCGGAGCTCCCGGGCCGGATCGACATGGTGACGGCCCTGGCGACGGGTGCCGGGGCGGTCCTTGTTCTGCTGGCCCTGCGCGACGTGTTCCACGCGTTGCTGCATCCCAGCGGGCGAGGCCGTATCAGCCCGGTGGTGAGCGGTCTCGTGTGGCGCGCCTGCCGGCGTCTCGGGGGGCGCGCGACCGGACTGGGCGGTCCGGCCGTCATGGTCGCCGTGGCGGTGGTCTGGCTGGGTCTGGTCGTCACCGGCTGGGCCCTGGTGTACTGGCCGCACCTCGACAGCGGGTTCTCCTACGGCATCGGTCTCGAACCGGCGCGCCGCGACGACCTCGTCGACGCGTTCTACGTCTCGACCGTCACCCTGACGACGCTCGGCTTCGGCGACGTGGTACCCACGGCCGGGTGGCTGCGGCTGGCGGCCCCGGTCGAGGGCATGATCGGTTTCGGGCTCCTCACCGCGGGGGTCTCGTGGATCCTCCAGGTCTATCCCGCCCTGGGGCGACGACGCGCCGCCGCGCTGCAGCTCGACGGGCTGCGCAGAACCCGTACGGCGCAGCTCCTGCGGCAGGAGGAACCGGAGGGGATCGGAGCGGGGGCGGGGGCACCGATCCTGCGTGGGCTGGCGGCAGAGCTCGACCAGGTACGCGTCGACCTCCTGCAGTACGAGGTCACGTACTACTTCGCGGATCCGGAGCCCAGTTCCTCCCTGGCCACGCTGGCCCCGTACGCGCTGGAGCTGTCCGCAGCGGCGCGGGAGTCCGGTGCGGCGAGCCTGCGGCACGCCGGTGCTGTCCTCGACGTCGCCCTGGGCGGGCTCGCCGAGGCGCTCGACTCCAGACACCTGCACACCGGAGGCTCGACGAGTTCGGTTCTGGCCGCCTACGAGCGCGCCCAGTGCGGTGGATGACGCGGCGGTCGGACGCCTCCGCCGGCCACGGCCGGGCCGCCGCCCGTGCGGGCTCAGGCCGTCCGGGCGGGGGTGAGGTCGACGACGGTCGCGTCGTAGGCCCGGACGAGCTCGTCGGCGCTTACCTTCACGGCGTGGTCGGGACTACCCGACCCGAGTGTGATGTCGTGCCCGATGATGCGCCGGTCCGCGACCACGGGGAAGGCCGTCGTGGCCCCGAGCGGGGTGATGGTTCCCCGGCGGTACCCGGTCGCCAGGTACGCCTCCTCCTCGTCGGGCAGCCGCACCCGGTTCATCCCGAGGGCGGCACGCAGCTTCGGCCAGGAGAACCGCTCCTCCAACGGCACCAGGACGAACACGAATCCGTCCCGCTGATGCAGCACGATGGTCTTCACCGGCACGGTCCCGTCCGGGCGGACGTCCTCGGAGCCGCGTCCCCGGGGGCGCAGCGCCACGTCGAGCCCACGAGTCGCGGCGTCGGCCAGGGCGCGTTCCACGGACGCCGGCGAGGTCATCCGTCCACCCTACGTCCCTGCCCGCGGAGAGCCGCCGCCGTCCGCGGCGTGAGCCGCCGCCCCCGAGGTCACCCGGGGGCGGCGGCTCTCACCTTCCGTGCCGGTCAGAGGTCCCAGCGCTGGTTGGCGCCGCCCCAGCAGGAGTACTGCTGCAGCCTGGCGCCGTTCGCGGACGACTGGCCGACCACGTCGAGGCACTTGCCCGAGTGGCGGGCCACGATCTCGACACGGCTCGAGCCGGACACCGGCCGCAGCTGCCACTGCTGGTTGGTGCCGCTGCCGCAGGTGTACTGGATGACGGCGGCGTTGTCGGCCGTGGACGCGTTGCTCACGTCCAGGCACTTGCCGGAGTGCTGTGCGACGAGGTTGTGGTACCCGTTGCCGAGATCCCGTAGCTCGAACCGCTGGTTCGACGCACCGGAGCACGTGTACTGGATGATCTCCGCGGCGTTGGCCGTGGACGCCTGCACCACGTCCACGCACTTGCCGGACGACTCGTTGACGATCTGGGTCACGGTTCCGCTGGGGGTGCCGCCGGAGACGTCGTCGCCCCAGCCGTACCTCAGGCGCTCCGCCCCGGAGGAGTTGCGGATCGAGAGGTTCAGATCGGTGCCGCCGCCGCTCTTGGCGTACATCGAGTACCAGTCGTAGCCGATGTCGCCCGGCTTGCCGCCCAGGGCGGGCCAGTACGTCGCACCCATGCCGTTGTCCCGCATGACCTGCGTCACGGCACGGACGTGCCGCACGAAGTTGTCCGTGCTCCCGCCGTCGGCGTAGTCGCGGCCGTCGTTCATGGGGGCACCGAACTCCGTCACGACCGCACGCGAGGCGCAGTTCCCCAGACGGGTCCTGATGTGGTCGAGCCAGCCGTCGTAGGTGTTCTCGCCGTAGAAGAAGGCGTAGTGGTGGAACGAGAACAGCGTGTCGGAGAAGCGGCTGTCGGTGCACAGGTCGCGGAGGTCCTGGCTGTACCCGGTGCCGCCGATCAGCACGCGGCCCGGCACCGCGGAGTAGTGGTGGTCGAGCCAGTCGGCGGCGACGTCGCGCCACTCGGACGAGCTGTAGCCGTGCGGCTCGTTCATCGGCTCGAAGTACACCAGGTCGTTGCCGCCGTACCGACTCGTCACCTCCGACCACATGGAGTTCCACGCGGCGTAGTCGGTGACGCGCCCGCCGGAGGCGGCCCCGTCCTCCCAGTACGCCAGGACGACCTTCCAGCCGCGCTCGGTCGCGGCGTCGATCGTGCCCCGGTAGCTCGCCCACCAGGAGGAGCCGACCGTGTGCGTGTTGACGGGCAGGCGGACCGTGTTGACCCCGAGGCTCGACTCCATGTCGTCGTACAGGGCGTTCGCCTTCGCCTTGACGGTCGAGTAGCTGTCGGAGCTGGACAGCCCGTCCAGGACGAGGTTGCCGGTGCTGAAGTTGTCACCCAGCACGGCCCAGTTCATGCCACGGAACTGGCTGGTGGCAGCCGATGCGGGAGCCGCTGACAGAGCGGCGGCGGTGACCGGCAGCAGGACCAGCGTGGCCAGACCCGCCAAGAGCCGGCGCAGCGGCCGGATCCGGGATGCGTTCATGTTCGAAGAACCTCCTGTGCGTCGTTGCAGGGGATGGGTTCACAGTGTCGAGCACTACCCGTCAGAGTAGTGCAGGAGTGAATGTATCAGAAAGAACCAGTGCGGAGAACGATCAAGAACGATCACAAAAGGTCGCCGACGGACTGGCGGTGAAGGTCCGCCCCGGCGGCGGTTCCCGGCTTCTCGCTCACGCGTCGCCGCTGTGGCGAGTGCTCGGCCACCGGCCTAGCCTGACGCGGAACCTGCCGCTCGGACGGCACGCGGCCCGTCCGACATCCCGGCCGAACTCTCAGGGAGGGGAGAGAAGCGGGTGATCGAAGACCTCGTCGCCGCCCGTATGCAGATGGCGCTCTCGCTCGGCTGGCACATCGTCGTGGCCTGCCTCGGCGTGGGGTTCCCCGCCCTGGTGCTGCTGGCGGAGTGGCGGGGCATCCGCACGGGGGACCGCGGCTGGACCCTGCTGGCACGCCGGTGGGCCAAGGCGCTGGCGGTGGTCTTCGCCGTCGGAGCCGTGTCGGGCACGATCCTCTCGTTCGAGATGGGCCTGCTCTGGCCCGGCCTGATGGGCACGTACGGAGAGGTCATCGGGCTGCCGTTCGCCATCGAGGGCATCGCCTTCTTCATCGAGGCGATCTTCCTGGGGATCTATCTCTTCGCGTGGGGACGGCTACCGCCACGCGCGCACCTCCTGTCCGGCATCCCGATCGTGCTGGCGGGACTCGCGTCGGCGTTCTTCGTGGTGACCGCCAACGCGTGGATGCAACAGCCCGAGGGCTTCCGCCTCGTCGACGGGCGCGTGGTCGACGTCTCCCCGTGGGAGGCGATGTTCAACAGGGCCACACCGCACCAGACGGTGCACATGCTTCTCGCGGCGCTCATGGTGACGGGATTCCTGGTGGCCTCCGTCTACGCCGTCGCGATCCTGCGGGGCAAGGGGGACGCGTACCATCGCCGGGCTTTCGCCCTGGCGTTCTCGCTCGGCGCGGTCGCCGCGCCGGCCCAGGTCGCCGTCGGTGACTGGGCGGCCCACAGCGTCGCCGAGCACCAGCCGGTCAAACTGGCGGCGATGGAGGCGCTCTTCCGCACCGAACAGGGGGCTGCGTTGCGCCTCGGGGGCATCGTGGTCGACGACGAGCTCCGGTACGCCGTCGAGATCCCGAACGCGCTGTCACTGCTGGCGTACTGGGACCCGGACGCCACGGTCGCCGGACTGGAGGAGGTGCCACCCGACCTGCGCCCACCGGTCGGCATCGTGCACTGGGCGTTCGACATCATGGTCGCGGTCGGCCTCGCGCTGCTGGCCCTGTCCGCGTGGTTCGCCGTCGTCGCATGGCGGCGAAGACGCCTCCCCGACTCGTCGTGGTTCTACCGTGCCGCCGTGGTCGCCGGGCCCGCCGCGGTGGTGGCGCTGGAGGCGGGCTGGGTGGTCACCGAGGTCGGCCGGCAGCCGTGGATCGTCTACGGCCAGATGCTGACCGCCGACGCCGTGAACCCGATGTCCGGGCTCCGCTACGGGTTCTATGCGCTGCTACCCGTCTACGTCCTGCTCACCGTCGCGTTGATCTACGTCCTGCGCCGGCTGGCCCGGGCGCCCTTCGACGACGGCGCCGCCAGGAGGGTCTCCGACTACCGCGTCGTCCCGGACGGCGAGGACCCGAGATGAGCGCCGCGGACGTCTGCCTCGCGCTCCTGTGGCTCGGCATCGTCGCCTACGTGCTGTTCGGCGGTGCCGACTTCGGCGCCGGGATCTGGGACCTGCTCGCCGGCCGCGGGGAACCGGGCAGGCGCCGGCGTGAGCTCCTCGAGCACGTGATCGGGCCGGTGTGGGAGACCAACCACGTCTGGCTGATCTTCGCCGTGGTGATCGGGTGGACGGCGTTCCCGCGCGCGTTCGCCTCCGTCGCGGGAACCCTGGTCGTGCCGTTGACCCTCGCGGCGGCAGGGATCATCTTCCGGGGGTCCTCCTTCGCCTTCCGCAAGTCGCTCCACGGCGAGCGGTTCGAGGGCTTGTTCGGCATCCTCTTCGCCACGTCGTCACTGCTGACGCCGTTCTTCCTCGGCACCGTCGCCGGCGCCGTCGCCTCGGGCCGGATTCCCTACGACGGCTACGGCGATCCCCGGACGAGCTGGACGAACACCACGAGCCTGTTCAGCGGCCTGATGGCCGTCCTGGTCTGCGCGTATCTCGCCGCCACCTACCTCACCCGCGACGCCACCCGTACGGGACGTGACGACCTGGCGGAGTACTTCCGGGGCCGGGCGCTGTTCGTCGGATGGCTCACCGGCGCGCTCGCCGTCGTCGGGCTCGTCGTGATCGCCCAGGACGCGGAGGCGTTGTTCATCGGTCTCACCGGTGTCGCGCTGCCCGTGGCCGCGGGGTCGGTGCTCAGCGGTGTCGCGGGGCTCGCCCTGCTGCACGCGCGCCGGTACACGGCCGCACGCCTGACGGCGGCAGGCGCCGTGGCGCTGCTCCTGGCCGCGTGGGCCGCCGCCCAGTACCCGTACATCCTGCAGCCGGGGGTCACGATCGCCGAGGCCGCCGCCGGGGAGGCGGTGCTGGCAGCGGTCCTGGCCAGCCTCGCCGTGGGTGCCGCTCTGCTCGTGCCGTCACTCGTGTGGCTGTACGTGCTCTTCCAGCGGGAGGAGCGAGTCGTGGAGGCCGGCGACGGGGAGCCGGGACCCGGCGAGCGGGACCGGCGCTGAGCCGGGTCAGGAGACCGCCCGGGTCTCATGGTGCGCGGAGCATGAAGAGGGCGACCTCGGGCGGTGCGTTGATACGCACGGGGACGAGGCTGAATCCGAGGCCGCAGGTGACGTAGAGGCGGTTGCCCTCGGCACCGTACGAGGGCGGGGCCCAGTGCTCGGCGACGGTCTTCTCCTCACCGCTGAGCGCCACGTGCGACCACCCCGAGGGCCCCGGGAGCACGACCTGGCCGCAGTGGGTGTGGCCGGCGACGGCCAGGGGCGCCGATCTGGCGGGCAGCCGCGGGAACGCCGTCGGGTTGTGCATCATGACCAGCCGCGGAGCCTTCGGCGGGACGTCGGACAGAGCGGCGCGGACGTCGGTGAGGCCGGGACGGGTGGCGGCGAGCCCGACCACGTGCAGCGGCTCGCCCTCGCGGGTGACCGTGAACGCGTCGTTGTGCAGGACGCGGACGCCGGCGTCCTCCAGGGCTCGCGTGATCTCCCGCGCACCTCCGGTGGCATGGTCGTGGTTGCCCAGCACGGCGACCACGGGGGTCGTGGTGTCGGTGAGCGGCCGCAGGTGGTCGACGACCTGCCGTGCCTGCCGGGTGACCGACGAGTCCTCGCCGTAGAGGAAGTCGCCCGGCAGGAGGACCAGGTCGGGGTCCTCGTCGACGACCTCCCGCACGGCACGGTCCACCATCCGCGTGTTCGCCCACCACATCCCCGTCTGCAGGTCGGCGACGACGGCGACCGTCGCGCCGTCCCACGAGTCGTGCAGCCCCGGGATGGTGACCTGGTGCCGCGGGGTGGCGAGGACCAGACGCGGTTCGATCGCCACGCCGTAGACGACGAGGGCCGCCGCGCCGACGGCGAGCGCCGACGCGACCGTCCTCAGGACCCGTGCGGCGCTGTGCCGGCGCCGGCGTGGACCGCCGGGGCCGGAGCGGGAACCAGGGCCGGAGCCCAGGCCGTCCTCCTGCGGCACGGCGTTCTCCTCGCTGTCGGATGCTGTCGAGACGTGGTCCCACGGTGCTCCGGGCCGGGCGCGGTCGCCACCGGGGGGGCAGGGCGGTGCGGCACCGTCACGGCCGGTGAGGCGGGCCCCGGGCACGCGGATGCGAGGGCGCGCACTCCGGGGCAGCATCGAAGAGCACCCACCACCCGATGGAGGAGGCACGGATGACGAGCACACGCGGCACACTGCCCGGGGACCCGGGCTCGTCGGAGGCGACCGAGCGCCAGCTGGAGCTCGCCGCGGCTCAGGGGGACGCCTACCGGCAGGCCCTGGACCACATGGCCCAGGACGTCGCCAAGGCCGGCGGCACGCAGCAGGTCGGGGACTACCTGATCGGCTACGCCATCGAGGACGCCGAGGGCATGTACCACCTGGAGAACGGGAAGCTGCAGTGGCGGAACCCGGGGAGCGCCAACGCGCACGTGGAGGTCGTGGTGTGCGACGCGGCCGACGGGCGCTTCATCCCCGGCCTGAGCGTGAGCGCGGCTCTCGTGACACCTGACGGGCAGGAACTGGGGCCGTTCCCGCAGGAGCTGGTGTGGCATCCCATGCTCTACCACTACGCGCGCAACTGGGAGCTGCCGCAGGACGGCGAGTACACGCTGCGCGTGCACGTGGACCCGCCGGCGTTCATGCGACACGACGAGATCAACGGACGCCGGCTCGCCGAACCCGCGGACGCGGAGTTCGACAAGGTGACCATCGAACGTGGCTCCGAGCCCGTCGACCCGCCGGTCTGACGACCGGCGGCGCGGGCGACGGACGAGCACCGAGGAGGAGAGTTGACGTGACCGAGTTCGCAGGACCAGAGGGACCGATCCGCGATGTCGTGCCGGGAATGTCGGTGGTCGACGCCGCCGGTGAGACGGTGGGGACGGTCGAGGACGTGCGGATGGCCGACTCCGGAGCGGTCGAAGGCACCGACCCGGCGTCGAAGGAGCCGAGCAACCCGATCGCGTGGGTCGCCGAGGCGTTCAGCACGGACAGCGGCATGAGCCAGGAGGCGCGGGAGCGTCTCGCGCGTCTGGGGTTCGTCCGGGTCGACGGCAAGGGCCTGTTCTCGGGCCACTGCTACGTCGAACCGGGCCAGATCGCCTCCGTCGCAGGAGACGAGGTGCGGCTGTCGGTGGACGGCGACCAACTGCTCCGATAGGCGTCCGCGCGGTAGCGTGCGGTGGTGACAGCGCCTCGACGTGTTCCCGCGGAGCCCGAGCTCGCACCTCTGATGAGGTGCTACGGATACCGGTTCACGCGCACCGGCACGGTGACGGGTGCCGCGCAGTCGCGTGACCCGGAGGACGTGGCCGCGGTGGAGCGCCTCGGCTGGCCGGTCCGCACGACCGAGCGGTGGACGCCGTCGGAGGTCCTGGAGCGGTCGGTCGTCGCGGCACGGGTCCTCGACGAGGACGCCGTCCTCGCCGCCTTCGTCGCCGGGCTGGGCAGCGCGCCCCGCGGGCGCCAGACGGCCGTCTCGTACGGCTGGGCACGGTTCCTCGACGCGGCGCCGAAGGCCGAGGGGGGTCTTCCCGACTGCGGCCTGGCGAGGTCGGGCGGAGGGGACCACGAGGTCGACGTCACCGAGGTGCTGCTGCGGCTCGCACTGGGCTGGTCGTGGAACGAACAACCCGAGCGGTACCTGCCCGACCTGGAGGCCGCTGCCGCCGAGGGGCTCCCCCGGCCCGGGAACGGGGACCGGGAGCGGCTCGGCGCGCTGCTGGACGTCATCGGGGCCCAGCCGGCCGGGACACGTCCCGGCGAACTGGAGCGGGTGATCGCGCGCGAGAAGATCCTTCCCGGCACCGACAAGTACCAGCGGTACGGCATCCTCGTCGGCCTCGCCGAGCTCGGCGTCCTGCCGAGCACGGTCCTCGCGCCCTCGTGGGACGGGTTCGTCCCCGTGAGCGAACGGTGGGCGGCCGGCCGGAAGGCTCGTGGCGGTCCTCGCTCGGACATCACCGTGCCCCTCGCGGGATGGCGCGGCGGGATCGACGAGAGGCGTGCGCGACGTCTGCGCGAGGTCTGACCGGCCCGCGGCGGCCCGATGCTCCTACAATCGAACACGGCCGGGTCGGTCGGCAGCTTCGCGCAGATCGGAGTCAGCATGTCGTTCACCACTCGTGGTTTCTCCGGCAGACGGCGCGAGGAGAACCCGCGCCTCCCGCCCGGCCAGACGCTCTTCGAGGACTGGCCGGTGCTCACCGCGGGGCCGACGCCCCGGGTCGACGCGGCGGACTGGGAACTGACACTCCGCGACGAGACCGGCACGGACCACCGGTGGGACTGGGACGGGCTCCTCGCGCTCGGGGTGGAGGACGTGACCGTCGACATCCACTGCGTCACCCACTGGACGAAGCTCGACATGGCGTGGCGCGGGGTGAGCCTCGACAAGCTCTTCGAGGACGTCGAGACCGAGCACGAGTTCGTCATGGCGCACTCCTACGGCGGCTACACGACGAACGTTCCCCTCGAGGACCTCCTCGACGGCAAGGCGTGGATCGCCACGGAGGCGGAGGGCGAGCCGCTCGACCCCGAGCACGGCGGCCCCGCCCGCCTGCTCGTGCCGCACCTGTACTTCTGGAAGAGCGCCAAGTGGATCCGCAGCCTGACGATGACGGCGGACAACGAGCCCGGCTTCTGGGAGCAGAACGGCTACCACCTCTACGGCGACCCGTGGAAGGAGGAGCGGTACTGGTGAGCACGCCATCCGGGACGCGGCTCGGCCGTTCCCGCCCGCGGGCCGCGTGGCATCTCGCCACGGTGGCCGACGTCCGTCCCGAGACGCCCACCGCCGTCCGCCTCACCCTCGAGGTGCCCGGCTGGCCCGGCAGCGAGGCGGGCGCCCACCTCGACCTCCGGCTCACCGCTCCGGACGGCTACCAGGCCAGCCGGTCCTACTCGATCGCGTCCTCGACACCCGAGGGGGACGTGGTGCTCGCCGTCGACGAACTGCCGGACGGCGAGGTGTCGCCGTTCCTCGTGCACGAGGTGCGCAGCGGGGATCAGCTCGAGGTGCACGGCCCGCTGGGCTCGTTCTTCGTCTGGCGGCCGGGTGAGAGCGACCGTCCGGTCCAGCTCGTCGCCGGGGGGTCCGGCGTGGTCCCGCTCTACGCGATCGCGGCAGCGCACGGCGCGAGCGGCGACACCGCACCCCTTCGGCTGCTGTACTCCGTCCGGCGGCCCGACGACGTCTTCTTCGCGGACGAGCTCGCCGCTCTCGACGGCCCGGCGTTCGCGCTCGACGTCGTCTACACGCGCCAGGCGCCGGACGGCTGGACCGCGCCGGTGGGCCGTCTCGACAAGGCGGCGCTCGCGGCCTCGACGATCCCGGCTTCCCAGCGGCCGCGCGTCTACGTCTGTGGCTCGACGCGCTTCGTCGAGACGATCGCGGGCTGGTTGCAGGAGCTCGGGCATTCCCCGACGGACATCCGTACCGAACGCTTCGGAGGTCTCTGACATGGCTACTCGTCTCGACGGCAACGCGCTCGCCGGTGCCCTCTCGGAAGTGTTCCGGGAGGACGTGACCGCCGCGCGTGCGCGGTGCATCGGCTGCGGTGGGGTGTCACCGATCGGGGGAGCCGTGGTCTACCCCGACGCACCGGGCCTCGTGGCCCGCTGCGCGTCGTGCGACCAGGTGCTGGCCACGATCGTCGACGCCGGTGACCGTGTCTTCCTCAGCCTCTCCGGGATGAGCACCATCGAGCTGCGCCGCTGACCGGTGCCGCCGACGCGGCGGTCTCAGACGACCGGCGTCGGAGACGGCAGCCCCAGGACCGGCTGCGCGAACGCCACCACCACCGCCGTGACCGCCCAGCACACTCCGACGAACGCGGCATCGCCGGCCCGGAACGGGACGAGGTAGCGCTCCGTCCGGGTGGGGTACGCGCCGAACGCGCGGGCGTCCATGGCCAGCGCCACGCGCTCGGCATGCCGGATCGCGCCCGCGAGCAGGGGCACGATGTAGCCCGCCCAGCGGCGGACCCCGCCGAGCGGGCCCCGGCCCCCGGCCACGCCGCGTACCCGGTGGGCGGCCCGGATGACGGCGAGCTCGTACCCGAAGCGCGGCACGAACCGGAACGCCGCGAACGCGGTGTACCCGATCCGGTACGGCACGCGCAGGTTCTGCACCGCGGCGCGTACGAGGTCGGGCCCGGTCGTGGCGAACCCCGGCACGAGGACGACGGCGAGGAGCGCGCCGAGCCGCAGGGAGATGGCCAGTCCGGCGAGCCACGACCCGACGGTGAACCGGTAGGAGCCGGCCTCGAACAGGGTCGGCGTGCCCGGGACGGCGTCGGGGTCGGCCCACAGCCCGAACGACACGGCTGCCACCACGGTGAAGGCGAGCGGCAGCCCGAAGGCCAGTGCGGCGTACCGCGCGGGGACATGCGCTCCGGCCAGCAGCAGCGTGGTGGCGAGGGCGAACAGGACCAGCGGCGTCGCCAGGTCGCGTACGGCGACGAGGACGATCACGGCCGGGGCAACGGCCGCCACGACGGCGAGCGGGTTGAGCCGGTGGAGGAAGCGCCGGCTCGCCACGGGGGCGTACGGGTCGGTCATGCGCGCACCGCCGTCAGGTCCGCGACGCGGGTGACGGCCCGCCACTCCGGATGCCGGGTCAGCCCTCGGGTGGCCTCGGCCAGGGGAGGTAGGCGCAGACCCGCCTCGATCAGGGCGTCGCCGGCCAGGACACGCTCGGTACGGTCGTGCGCGACCAGCCGGCCGTCTCGCAGCACCACCACATGGCTCGCGTGGTCGGCGACGAGCTGCAGGTCATGGGTGACGACGAGCACCGTCGTCCCGGCCGCGTTGAGCGCGGCAAGGATGTCCAGGAGCTCGGCGGCGCGCTCGCGGTCCTGCCCGAACGTCGGTTCGTCGAGTGCGAGCACCTCCGCGCCCGCGACGAGCGCGGTTCCGACCGACAGGCGGCGCTTCTGCCCGCCGGAGAGCAGGAACGGGTGGCGGTCGCGGTGCTCGGTGAGCCCGAACCGCGCGAGCATCTCCTCCACGCGTTCGGCGATCCGCCCGGCGGGGGTCCGCTGGACCTCCAGGGCATGGGCGAGCTCCTCGGCCACGGTGTACCGCACGAACTGGTGCTCGGGGTTCTGGAAGACGAACCCGATCCGCCGGGCCAGCTCGCGCACGTCGGCACGCGCCGGGTCGAGCCCCGCGACCTTCACGGTGCCTCGCGGCGGGGGAGTCACGCCCGCGACGGCGCGCAGCAGAGTGGTCTTCCCCGCCCCGTTCGTGCCCACGACGGCGACGAAATCGCCCCGGCGCACGGTCAGCGACACGTCGTCGAGCACGGTCACGCGGCGCTGCCCGCGGGTGCGGGCGGAGGTGGGGCGGGTGACGGTCAGCCGGGAGACCTCGACGACGGCGTCGCCGGCCGGCGAGGCGGCGGAGGGGGAGCCCGCCGGCCGGGGCGGTGTCGTCCCGGCCGGCGCCGGCAGCCGCGGGACGTCGTCGAGGGCCGAGTCCAGGGCCACGGTCAGCTCGGCCGGCGTGAGCGGGAGCCCGCCGAGCGGCACCCCGGCCTCGCGCAGGTGCCAGGCCGCAAGCGTGGCCACCGGCAGCCAGACGCCGAGGTCGAGGAGCTCACCGGCGCGCTCGGCCAGGACCTCGCGCGCGGTCCCGGTCATGACGGTGCGCCCGCCGCGGTCGAGGACGACGACGCGGTCGACGAGGCCGGCGCAGGCGTCCAGGTCGTGTTCCACGAGCAGCACACCGTGGTCGCCGTCGGCGACGAGCTCCCGCAGCGTCGCGTACACCTCCTCGGTACCCACGGGGTCGAGGTTCGCCGTCGGCTCGTCGAGGACCAGGAGCGGGGCGCCCAGCGCGAGGGCGCAGGCGATCGCCAGCCGCTGGCGGCCCCCGCCGGACAGGGCGTCCGGGTTCTCGTGGCGACGGTCCCACAGACCGGTGCGCCGTAGCGCGTCCTGCCCGCGGGCCAGCACCTCGTCGCGGGGCAGACGCTGGTTCTCCGGGCCGAAGCACACCTCGTCCAGGACCGTTCCGGCGACCAGTCCGACGTCGGGGTCCTGGAACACCATCCCGACCCGTGCGGCGACCCGCGGAGTCGGCGTGGCGGCGGGATCGATCGTGCCCGTGACGGTCAGCCGGCCGCTCACCGTCGCGGGCACCGACTGCGGAACCAGCCCGTTGGTCGCGAGGGCGAGCGTCGACTTGCCGCAGCCGCTCGGTCCGAGCAGCAGGACGACCTCGCCCCGCCCGACGGTGAGGGTGGCGCCACCGGGGGCTGCGACGGCCGCGCCGTCGTACCGTACGGCGACGTCGTCGGCCCGGAGCAGGGGAGCGGTCATGGGCTACTCGGCGGCCGTCGCGGGTGCGTCGTCGCCGCGCGCGGACGGTGGCGTGGCGCCGACCGCGCGCCCGCCGCCGATCCCCGCCCGGCGCAGGCTTGCCGCCGTGCGCAGGGAGAGCGCGGTGAGGCCGAGCGCGAGGGCGACGGTCGCCACGACCAGGAGCGCCGCCGGCCAGGGCGCGATCTCGGACGGGACGATGGCGCCGGCGGCGAGCGTCGGGACGAGGTAGCCCACGCTGAGCAGCAGGGCGCCCGCGGGGAACGCGACCCAGAAGTACCGGTCGCTCCATCTCCGGTACAGGGCCACGGCGAACGGAAGCTCCAGCAGCAGGCCGATGACGAGGAAGTTCACGAGCTGCGCGACGCCGAACGGTGAGGCCAGGTTCACCAGTCCGGAGAACACGGAGGTGAGCAGTGCGACCCCCGGCCGCCGGAAGAGGGCCATGGCGACGAACGACCCGAGCGACCATGCCGGCGTCGTCGCCGCGTAGATCGCATAGGTCAGGCTGCTCGGCGGCAGGCCGACGAGGGCGTAGTTCAGGCCGACGACGAGCAACCCGCCCGCCGCGCCGATGGCGGCGGTGCTGAGCAGGAGGCGGGTCGAGAAGCGCGAGGTGAGGGCCATGGCGACTCCGGAACGGTCGATCGTGTGTGAGGCGAGCCTTACCTTAGACCACCGGCGTGTGCCGGCGGCACCCATGGGCGTGGGGGGGCGCAGGGTCGGCGGCGTGCGCGTGCGGTGGCGAGTGTCACCGTTGACCTGAATGCTGGTTGAGGTCCTAGCGTGGCGAACGTCCACGAAACCGGACGAGAGGAACGGAAGATGCCTACCTACACCCTGCCGGACCTGCCCTACGACTACTCCGCCCTGGAGCCGCACATCAGTGGCCGCATCATGGAGCTGCACCACGACAAGCACCACGCCACGTACGTGTCAGGAGCGAACGCCGCCCTCGACGCCCTGGCCGAGGCCCGGTCGGCCGGCGACCTCGCGGCCGTCAACCTGTACGAGAAGAACCTGGCGTTCAATCTCGGCGGCCACGTCAACCACACGATCTTCTGGAACAACCTGTCCCCGGACGGCGGCGGCGAGCCCGAGGGCGAGCTGGCGGCGGCGATCACGGAGTACTTCGGTTCGTTCGCGGCGTTCCAGGCGCACTTCGCGGCGGTCGCGACCGGCATCCAGGGGTCGGGCTGGTCGGTACTGGCGTGGGACGTGGTGGGGCAGCGTCTCTCGGTGTTCCAGCTGTTCGACCAGCAGGCCAACCTGCCGGCCGGCACGGTACCGCTGCTGATGCTCGACATGTGGGAGCACGCCTTCTACCTCGACTACCTGAACGTGAAGGCGGACTACGTCAAGGCGTTCTGGAACATCGCGAACTGGCAGGACGTCGCCGCCCGTCTGGAGCGCGCCCGCACCGCGACGCAGGGACTCCTGACGCCCGCCGTGTGAGAGACCGGCCGTGGCGCGGCCGCTGCGCGGGCGGGCCCGGCGCGTGAGTTGTATCGTCCCCAGCAGGTGAACGTTCCACCGCGCAGGTTCCGGTGCTGATTCGCCGCTGGAGGACGCATGACGCAGCGTGAGACCGCGGCGCCGGCAGGTGGGACGACGACGAAGGTCTCACTGCCGACCCTCACCGCGATGGTCGTCGGGTCGATGGTCGGCGCCGGCGTGTTCTCGCTGCCGGGCCGGTTCGCCCAGGAGACGGGGGTCGCGGGCGCTCTCATCGCCTGGGCGGTCGCGGGTACGGGCATGCTGATGCTGGCGTTCGTGTTCCAGCGCCTCGCGGTCCGCAAGCCCGAGCTCGACGCCGGCGTCTACGCCTACGCCAAGGCCGGATTCGGCGAGTACACCGGCTTCTTCTCCGCCGCGGGCTACTGGGCGAGCGCGTGCGTCGGCAACGTCACCTACTGGGTGCTCATCATGTCGACGCTGGGCCAGTGGTTCCCGGCGCTCGGCGCGGGGGACACCGTGCCGGCGCTCGCGCTGTCCACCGTGGGGCTGTGGCTGTTCTTCCTGCTGGTGCGCCGCGGCGTGAAGGAGGCGACGGCGATCAACCGGATCGTGACGGTCGCCAAGGTCATCCCGATCATCGTCTTCGTCCTGCTGGCGCTGTTCGTCCTCGACCCGGCGGCGTTCGCCGGGAACTGGCAGGGCGCCGACTACGCGGGTTCCCTGTTCGACCAGGTGCGCGGCACGATGCTGGTGACCGTCTTCGTGTTCCTGGGCGTCGAGGGGGCCAGCGTCTACTCCCGGCACGCCCGCCGCCGGGAGGACGTGGGGCGGGCCACGATCCTCGGCTTCGTGAGCGTGCTCGCGGTCTTCGCGTCCGTGACGATCGTGTCCTACGGCATCCTGCCGATGGCCGAGATCGCCGAGCTGCACCAGCCGTCGATGGCGGGAGTCCTGGAGGCCGCGGTGGGCGAGTGGGGCACCGTGTTCGTCTCGGTCGGGCTCATCGTCTCGGTCCTCGGCGCCTATCTGGCGTGGACGCTCATGGCGGCCGAGGTACTGTTCGTCGCCGCGAGGGACCGTGACATGCCGCGCTTCCTCTCCCGCCTGACGGACCGCGACGTGCCGGTCAACGCGCTGCTGCTGAGCACGGCACTGTCCACGGTCGTGCTCGTGCTCACGTACTTCTCCGAGGACGCGTTCGACTTCGCCCTCGACATGACCGCCGTCATGACGCTGATCCCGTTCCTGCTCGCGACGCTGTACGCCGTCAAACTCCGCGTGACCCGCGAGACGTACGACGGCGCACCGGCCTCCACCCTGCGCGGTGACCTGGCGGTCGGGGTGCTCGCCACCCTGTACACGGCGTTCCTGGTGTTCGCCGCCGGCATCGGGCTGGTGCTGATCTCGTTCCTCTTCTACGCCCCGGCGACGATCCTGTTCCTGATGACCCGGCGAGAGCAGGGCCGCAAGGTCTTCGCACCCGTGGAGCTCGCCCTCTTCGTGGTGGTGGTGGCCATCGCCGTGACCGCCGCGGCCGGGCTCGCCGCGGGATGGATCTCGATCTGACCCGCCGACCCCGTTCCCGTTCGCCGAGGAAAGGTCCGTCTCATGACCACCACACCGTCCGCCCCCGTCCACGGCGTCCATTCGGAGGTGGGCCGGCTGAGCAAGGTGCTGGTGTGCGCCCCCGGCCTCGCGCACGAGCGGCTCACCCCGACGAACTCCGACAGCCTGCTGTTCGACGACGTCATGTGGGTGGAGTCCGCGCAGCGTGACCATCTGGACTTCGTCAACAAGCTGGCGAACCGGGGCGTGGAGGTCGTCGAGCTGCACGACCTGCTCGCCGAGACGATGGCGATCCCCGAGGCACGCTCCTGGCTTCTCGACCGCAAGGTCGTGCCGAACCTGGTGGGCCTCGGGCTGGTGGAGGGTACACGGGCCTACCTGGACACCCTGGCGCCACACGACCTCGCCCGGTTCCTCATCGGGGGCCTGTCGACCGCGGACCTGCCGGCCGACTACCGCACCGGCTACGTGTCCCTGGCCCAGGACTCGCCCGACGCCCGTGAGTACCTCCTGCCCCCGCTGCCGAACACCCTGTACACCCGCGACACCACCTGCTGGATCTACGGCGGCCTCACCCTGAACCCGCTGTACTGGCCGGCGCGCAAGCAGGAGACCCTGCTCATGAAGGCGATCTACGCCTTCCACCCGGAGTACCGGGCCTCGACCGTCTGGTGGGGCGACCCGGAACGGGACTGGGGCCAGGCGTCCCTGGAAGGGGGCGACGTGATGCCCGTCGGCCGGGGAACCGTGCTCGTCGGCATGAGCGAACGTACGTCGCGGCAGGCCATCACCCAGCTCGCCAGATCGCTGTTCGACGCCGGGGCCGCCGAGCGGGTCGTCGTCGCGGGGATGCCCAAGCTCCGGGCCGCCATGCACCTGGACACCGTGTTCACCTTCGCCGACGTGGACCTGGCCACCGTCCACCCCACGATCGTCGACGGCATCCATCCCTACGTGCTGCGGCCGAGCGACACCGCTCCCGGCGTCGAGGTGACCGACGCCGGCGGTACCCCCTTCGTCGACGTCGTGGCACGCGCGATGGGGCTGCCGGAACTGCGGGTGGTGGAGACGGCGGGCGACGTGTACGCCTCGGAGCGGCAGCAGTGGGACTCCGGCAACAACGCCGTCGCCCTCGAGCCCGGTGTGGTGTTCACCTACGACCGGAACACGATGACGAACGCCGCCCTGCGCCGGGCGGGCGTCGAGGTCATCACGATCGTCGGTGCCGAGCTCGGCCGCGGGCGGGGCGGCGGGCACTGCATGACCTGCCCCATCGCCCGCGACCGGATCGACTGAACCGCCCGCGTCGCGGCGCCGAACCGGGTGGTCGTGGCGGGGCCCGTCTGCCATGATCGCGCGCATGCGAGATTCTGCCCGCACGTCAGCCGGTCCTCCTGCCACCGAACCGGTACCGGCATCCCGGCTCGCCGACTGGGTCGGTGCGGGCATCATCACGCAGGAACAGGCCGACCGCATCGCCGCGCACGAGCACGCCCGGACGGAGCGGGCGGGGCGGACGCCCGCAGCGACCCGATCACTGCTCGTCGAGGCGCTCGGCTACGTCGGCGGCGTGATCATCCTGGCGGCGGCCGTGCTGCTGGCCACCGAGCTCTGGGACGACCTCGGCGTGGCCGGCCGCGTCGGGGTGCTCGGCGGGGCCGCCGCGGTACTGCTCCTCGCCGGCGTCGCCGTGCCCCGGCAGGCGGGCGACCAGGGCAGCCGTCTGCGGGCGGTGCTCTGGGCGGGGGCCACGGGCGCGTTCGCCGGGTTCATGGGCCTGCTCACCTCGGAGGTCCTCGGGATTCACGGCGACGAGGGGGTCCTCACGGCCAGCGGTACGACGGCCGTCGTGGCGGTCGCGTTGTGGTGGTTGCGGCCGACCGTCCTGCAGCATTTCGTGGCTCTGGTCGCCCTGGCGACCGCGGTCGGTGCGACGGTCGCGTGGTTCGGCGACGGCGGCTACCCGACCGGGAGCGGCGTGTGGGCCCTCGGCGTGGTGTGGTTCCTGCTCGCCTATTTCGGCGTGCTCCGTCCCCGACGGTTCGCGCTCGGACTCGGGGCGTCGTCGGCGGTCTTCGGCGCGCTGCTGCTGTCGTTCACGACCGACGACGCCGGACTCGTGGTGGCGCTGGCCACGGCGGTGGCGATCGCCGTGATGGCCGTCGTGACGACGGATCTGGTGCTGCTGGGGATCGGAGCCGCGGGGCTGCTCATCACCCTGCCGTGGTCCTTCTCGGCGTGGTTCGGTGGCACGTTCGCCGCCCTGGTCGCGCTGCTCGCGGCCGGGGTGGTCCTGGTGGCCGCCGCCCTCTGGATCGCGCGGCGCAGGAACGGCCCCCACGACACCTAGATCCCCACCCCGTCCCGCCGAGGGTGCCGGCGAGACGCAGACCCACCCCGCTCGCCGAGGTGTCAGGTCGGCGGCTGACCGGGCTGCGCGGTCAGGATCCCGGCAGGTCGCCGACCAGTTCCACGAGGTGCGGCGCCGGGGAGTCCGCCGCCGACGGGGCAGTGACCAGCGAGACCACCCAGTCGGGCCCGACATCGCCTCGCAACGGCACCGTCGTGAGCGTCGCCGCCTGCGGCTTCGCCGCGACGTGCCGGGGCACGACGGCGACGCCCAGACCGCGTCCCACCAGGTCGAGCAGGGTGTGCACGTCGTTCACCGCGAAGCGCACCCGCCGGTGCACGCGCAGCGCCTCGAACGCCGCGTCGTTGAGGCGCCGCACACCCCACGACCCGTGGAAGTCGATGAAACTCTCCGGGGCGAGATCGCCGCGCTCGACCGAGGTGCGGGCACCGAGCGGATGTCCCGGAGGCAGGATCGCGACCAGTGGCTCGTGCCCGATCCGCGTGCCGGACAGCGAACCCAGGTGCTCCGTCCCGGCCACGAACGCGACGTCGATCCGCCGCTCGCGGATCGCGCCGAGCAGGTCCTCGGAACCGGCCTGGGTGAACTCGACCTCGACGCGCGGGTGCCGCCGGTGGAACCGCTCCAGCATCGTGGGCACGTCCACCAGGCCGAGGCATTGTTCCGCGCCCACCCGGAGCTGCCCCGACACCTCGCGCGAGAGGTGGACGACGGCGTCCCGCGCCTCGGCGGCCTGGCCGAGCATCGAGCGGGCGAACGGCAGGAGTGCCTGTCCGGCCTCGGTGGGCTCGACCTTCCGGGTGGTGCGGTCGAACAGCTTGGTGCCCAGTTCGTCCTCGAGGCTGCGGATGGCGGCGGACAGTCCTGACTGCGAGACTCCGGTCAGGTCGGCGGCGCGCGTGAACTGGCGTTCCTCGGCGAGCGCGACGAGATACTCGAGCTGGCGTAGCTCCATTGACCAGTCTTTCTTCTGGGTGTCATGAATTGAAGTTGTTGGACTTCTAGGTTATCGCTCTCTAGTGTCGATCCGGGCACCCGCGCGCCGTTCGTGCCGCGGCCGTGACCCGCACTCGACATTCCACGACGAAGGAGACGTACCACGATGCAGACCCGCAGCATCGGCGGCCGGCAGGTGGGCGCGATCGGCCTCGGCGGCATGCCGATGTCGATCGAGGGCCGCCCGGACACCGCCCGGTCGATCGCCACCATCCACGCCGCGCTCGACGCCGGCGTCACCCTGATCGACACGGCCGACGCCTACCATGTCGGCGCGGACGAGGTGGGCCACAACGAGGAGCTCATCGCGACCGCGCTGCGCTCGGCAGGATCGGCGGCCGACGACGTCCTCGTCGCCACCAAGGGCGGCCACCTGCGCCCCGGTGACGGCTCCTGGACGCGCAACGGTGACCCCGCCTACCTCAAGCAGGCTGCCAAGGCATCCGCCCGGCGGCTCGGCGTGGACGCCATCGGTCTCTACCAGTTCCACCGGCCGGACCCCGCCGTTCCCTACGCCGACTCGGTCGGTGCGCTCGCCGACCTGCTGGACGACGGCGTCATCCAGATGGCCGGCATCTCGAACGCCGACCCGGACCAGATCCGGGAGGCGAACGAGGTCCTGGGCGGGCGCCTGGTCTCGGTGCAGAACCAGTTCTCCCCGCGGTTCCGTTCGTCGCTGCCGGAGCTGGAGCTGTGCGCCGAACTCGGCATCGCGTTCCTCCCGTGGAGCCCGCTGGGCGGTATCGCGCTGGCGCGCTCCGGCGAGCTGGGCGCGGACTTCGCCGCGTTCCTCGACGTGGCCCGGGAGCGCGAGGTGAGCCCGTTCCGGGTGGCGCTGGCCTGGGAGCTGGCCCTGGCGCCCGTCGTCGTCCCGATCCCGGGAGCCTCCCGGCCCGAGTCCGTCACCGACTCCGCCGCGGCCGCGGAACTCGTCCTGTCCGACGACGAGATCGCGCGCCTCGGCGCGGCCGGCGCCTGACCACGAGGGGAGGAACCGACGGATGAAGACCTTCACCCTGCCCGGGACGGACATCGTCGCGCCGAACGTCGTGCTGGGCCTCATGCGGATCCAGGAGAAGTCCGACGACGAGGTGCGCGCCCTCGTCCGCACCGCCACCGACGCGGGGATCACCTTCGTCGACCACGCCGACATCTACGGATCCGAGGTGCACGGCTGCGAGCGCCGTTTCGCCGAGGCGATGCGGCTGTCCCCGTCGGAGCGCGAGCGGCTGGTCATCCAGACGAAGTGCGGCATCGTGCGCGAGGGTCCGTACTTCGACTTCTCCTACGAGCACATCGTGGAGTCGGTCGAGGGTTCGTTGACGGCGCTCGACACCGACTACCTCGACATCCTGCTGCTGCACCGCCCCGACGCCCTCATGGAGCCGGAGGAGGTGGCGCGGGCGTTCGACGACCTGTCGGCGGCCGGCAAGGTGCGTGCGTTCGGCGTCTCGAACCACACGCCCGGGCAGATCGAGCTGCTGCGCCGGCACGTGGACCAGCCGATCGTGGCGAACCAGCTGCAGCTGTCGCTGCCGCACGCCGCGGTCGTCGCGCAGGGTGTGGCGGCGAACATGGTGGGGGTGGAGCAGGCGGCGAGCCGGGATGTCGGTGTACTCGACTACTGTCGTCTGAACGACATCACGATCCAGGCGTGGTCCCCGTTCCAGGCGGGGTTCTTCACGGGCACGTTCCTCGGGTCGCCGGACTTCGCGGAGCTGAACGCCGTCATCGACCGGCTCGCCGCCCGGTACGACGTGCCGGCGATCGCGATCGCGACGGCGTGGATCACACGTCATCCGGCGGCGATGCAGGTGGTGCTCGGGACGACGACGCCGGAGCGGGTGGCGGGTGCCGCCCAGGGGTCCGACGTGCCGCTGACGCGTGCCGAGTGGTACGAGTTGTTCCGGGCGGCGGGGCACCTCGTGCCGTGAGGGACCCGCGGCTCGCGTGCGCTCTACGCTGACCGCATGGACGACCTGCCCGTGATCCTGCTCGTCGGTGGCCGGCACGCCGACGACATCGAGGCCGAGTTCCGGGCGCGGTACGACCGCGACTACCGGATCGAGTGCGCCGCGTCCGCGGCCGCCGCGCTGGACGTGTTGCGTGATCTCGTCGCGGGTGGTGTCCCGGTCGCCATGGTCGCGGCCGAGTACCGGCTCCCTGACGGGGGCGGCGTCGAGCTGCTCCACCAGGTCCCGGCCGTGGTCGCGACTGCCCGCCGGGTCGCGCTCGTACCGACGAGCGAGTACGTCGAGGCGCTCGACGGACTGCGGGCGGCCGCGCTGCGCCGGGACATGGACACGTTCGTCGCCCTTCCGCGCGGGGCGAGGGACGAGGAGTTCCACATCGCGCTGGTCGAACTGCTCTCGGAGTGGGGGTGGTCGGTGTCCCGGCCGACCGTGTCGGCGACGGACGTCGTCGCGGCCGACGGCGACCGGCAGGCCGCGGCGGTGCACGACCTGCTCGAACGCCTGGGCATCCCGAACCGTCGGCTCGGCCCGGGCGACGACGACGCCCGGGCCGTCCTCGAGGAGGCCGGCCCGGGTGCGGAGCTGCCGGTGGTGCGCGCGTACAACGGCCGGATTCTCACCGGGGCGACCCCGGCGGCGGTGGCCGAGGCGATGTACGGCGGATTCGACTCCATCCCGGACGGGTCCATCGCCGACGTCCTGGTGGTCGGGGCGGGGCCGGCGGGCCTCGCCGCGGCCGTCTACGCGGCGTCGGAGGGCCTGGCGACGATCGTGCTGGAGCGCGACGCGATCGGCGGTCAGGCCGGCTCCAGTTCGATGATCCGCAACTATCTCGGATTTCCCCGCGGCATCTCCGGGATGCGGCTGGCGCAGCGGTCGCGGGTGCAGGCGGGCCGCTTCGGCGCGCGCTTCTACACGGGCCGCGCCGCGATACGTGTCACGCCCGGCCCGGCGGACGAACCCGAGCACCACCACGTGCACGTCGACGGGGCGCGGCTGTGTGCGCGCACCGTCGTGCTGGCGACGGGAGTCGCCTATCGCCGGCTCGGCGTCGCGGGGATCGACGCCCTGGTCGGCGCGGGGGTGTACTACGGAGCGGCGACCTCGATGGCCCGGGAGATGGCGGACCGGGACGTGTACGTCGTGGGTGGCGGCAACTCGGCCGGGCAGGCCGCCGTGCACCTGGCGAAGTTCGCGGGGTCGGTGACGATGGTCGTGCGGCGCGCGGGCCTGGCCGAGTCGATGTCGGACTATCTGGTGCGCGAGATCGCGGCGACTCCGAACATCTCGGTGATGACCCGCACGGTCGTGGCCGACGGCGGGGGTGAGGGGCGGCTCCAGTGGCTACGGTTCGACGACCTGGGCGCGGGTACCTCGGTGCTGCGTCTGGCCGACGGTCTGTTCTGCCTCCTCGGTGCCGAGCCGGACTGCGCCTGGCTGCCCGGGGAACTCGCGCTCGACGAGCGAGGGTTCGTGCTCACCGGTCGTGACACCCCGCGGGAGTCCTGGACCGGCGGTCGGCCGCCGGCGAGCCTGGAGACGACGATGCGGGGCGTGTTCGCCGTCGGCGACGTCCGCGCGGGATCGATGAAGCGGGTCGCCTCGGCCAGCGGTGAGGGGGCGTCCGTGCTGCCGCTGGTCCACGCGCACCTGGCGTGGTTGCGGGAGCAGGAGTACGGCGCGACCGTCTGAGCGGGCCGGCCCGGGAACCCGCGGGGGCGAGGTGGCCGACGACGGGCCCGTGGGGGAGAGCGGGTTCCCTGGAACCGGCTGTCGCGACACCACTGGGGCTTGCGTTGACACCATAGATGGTGTCATAGTGGTGCCATGGATATCACGCACCACGTCGAGGACCTCCAGCAGCGGCTCGCCGTCGCGGCCGACGCCTCGGGCGACGACGCCCGGCAGCTCGCGCAACGCCTGACCGCGCCGCTCGACGCCGCCGTGCGTCTCGTCCTGCTGGACGCACTGTCCGAGGCGGCCGGTGAGATCTCCGCCGAGCTCGCGCCCGGCTCCGTCGACGTGCGGCTGCGCGGCGGCGACCCGGAGTTCGTCGTCGTGCCGCCCGTGACGGCCGAGGCCCACCAGGACCCGGCCGCGCCCGCCATGACGCGCCCGGCGCAGGCGCCGGCCGCGTCGTCCGGCGCGCCGATCGCCGACGCCGACGGCGCCGCGACCACCCGGACCACCCTGCGCCTGCCCGACCGTCTCAAGGCGCAGGTCGAGGTCGCCGCCGCCCGCGACGGCGTCTCGGTGAACACGTGGCTCGTGCGCGCGGTCGCCGCCGCGCTCGAGCCGTCCGCCGCCCGCTCCGCCCCCGACGCCGGGCCCGAGGCGCGTGGGCGCAACCGCCACACCGGCTGGGTGCGCTGACCGCCCGACCCGACACCACCTAGACCCGCCTGACACCACACTGACACCACACCCGGAGGTCTCCCATGCCCGTTTTCCCCGCCCCCAGCCCCGTCCCCGTCCGCGTCGACGTCCCCTTCGTCAACCTGCGCGTCGTCGCGGGCGAGCGTGACGACGTCGTGGTCACGGTCCTGCCCACCGATCCCGCCAAGTCCGGCAGCGTCCGCGCCGCCGAGGAGGTCCGCGTCGAGCGCGAGGGCGAGGCCGTCGAGATCACCTACCCCGGCTCCTGGAAGCAGTGGGTGCTGCCGTTCTCCGCGGGCACCGCGGACATCACGGTCGAACTGCCCGAGGGCTCCGACGTCCGGGGCAAGGTCGGCTCGTTCTTCGCCGAAGGGCACCTCGGCGTCGTCGATCTCACCGTCTCCGCGGGTGACGCCCGGATGGACGCCGTGGACCGGCTCGACGCCAAGGTCTCCGCCGGCAACCTCGTCGTCGGGCGGACCGGCGGCACCGCGAACGTCAAGGTCAGCGCTGGTTCGGCGCGCATCGAGGAGTTCACGGGCGACGGCTCGCTCCGGGCGACGAACGGCACCGTCACCATCGGCGACGTCACCGGGTCGCTGGACGTGACCGGGGCGCACGCCGAGATCGCGGTGAGCCGCGTACGCGGCTCGCTCACCGCGAAGTCGGCCCACTCCGGGATCCGTGTCAACAACGTCGTCTCGGGGAGCGTCAGCCTCACCACGTCCTACGGCTCGATCGAGGTGGGCGTCCCCGAAGGAACGGCCGCGTTCCTCGACGTCGCCTCCGAGCACGGAGCCGTCCGCAACCAGCTCACACCGGCCGCCGCTCCCGTCGAGGGAGAGGGCACCGCCGAGGTCCACGCCCGTACCGGGTACGGGGAGATCATCATCCGCCGCCCGTGAGCCGTGCCCCGGCGGACGGCCCGCCGGTGCCGGCCCGCCACGCCTGCTCCTGACACACACCGCCTTGCCCGGCCGGAAGGCCGCCACGCGCCCGCCCCTGGCCCGAGCGCGCCCGGAAACAGCCCCCACCCATCTGGAGGAATCATGCCCAGTCCTGCGTCCGCCCCGGCGATCGACGTCGTCGGCCTGAGAAAGTCGTTCGGCGACAACGAGGTCCTCAAGGGCGTCACCTTCGACGTCGGGAGAGGCGAGATCTTCGCCCTGCTCGGCTCGAACGGCGCCGGCAAGACCACGACGGTGAACATCTGCTCCACGCTCCTGCGCCCCGACGCCGGCACGGCGTCGCTGTCCGGCCACGACGTGGTCGCGCGGCCCGAGGAGGTCCGTCGCGCCATCTCGCTGACGGGCCAGTTCGCGGCCGTCGACGAGGTGCTCACCGGGCGGGAGAACCTCGAGCTCATCGCCCGGCTGCGCCGGGTCCCGGGCCCGAGGACGGTCGCCACGGGCCTGCTCGCGCAGTTCGGCCTGACCGACGCCGCGGACCGTCGCGCCGCCACCTACTCCGGCGGCATGAAGCGCCGCCTCGACATCGCCATGAGCCTGGTCGGCTCGCCGGAGATCATCTTCCTCGACGAGCCCACCACCGGCCTCGACCCCGAGGCGCGGATCGAGGTCTGGCGCACCGTCAAGGGCCTGGCGTCGAGCGGCACCACCATCCTGCTCACGACCCAGTACCTGGAGGAGGCCGAGCAGCTCGCGGACCGCATCGCGATCCTGCACGGCGGCACGATCATCGCGAACGGCACGCTCAGCGAGCTCAAGACGATGTTCCCGCCGGCCAAGGTCGAGTACGTCGAGAAGCAGCCCACCCTCGAGGAGATCTTCCTCGCCATCATCGGAACCAAGGAGGCGAACTGATGCTTCGCGACACCTCGACCCTCACCGGGCGCCTGATGAAGCAGATCCTGCGCAGCCCGGACACGATCATCACCGTCGCCATCACCCCGATCGCGATCTTCCTGCTGTTCCGCTACGTGTTCGGCGGTGCGATCGAGACCGGCGGCGCCAACTACACCAACTACCTCCTGCCGGGCATCCTGCTCATCACGATCGCGTCCAGCGTCGCCTACACGGCCCTGCGGATCTTCAACGACACCAGCAAGGGCATCACGGCACGGCTCGGCACGATGCCGATCTCCCGCTCGGCGGTGCTGTGGTCGCACGTGCTGACCTCGCTGGTCTCGAACGCGGTCACCGCGGTGCTCGTCGTCGGCATCGCGTTCGCGATGGGCTTCCGCCCGGAGGCGAGCGTCCTCGACTGGCTGGCCGCCCTCGGGGTGCTGACGCTGTTCACACTGGCCCTGACCTGGATGTCGGTCATCCCGGGCCTGACCGCGACCACCATGGAGGGCGCCGGGGCGTTCTCCTACCCGCTGATCTTCCTGCCGTTCCTCAGCTCGGCGTTCGCCCCCACGGAGTCGATGCCCGGCCCGGTGCGCTGGTTCGCCGAGAACCAGCCGGTCACCTCGGTGGTCGAGACGCTGCGGGCCCTGTTCGAGGGCCGGCCGGCCGGCGACGAGATCTGGGTCGCCCTGGCCTGGATCGCCGGCGTCGGCGGGCTCTGCTACGTGCTCGCCCTGCGCACGTACCGCAGGAAGGTCTGAGAGCGCGCCGGATGTCAGGCGGCGGGCCCGAGACGGCGCTGGATCTCGTCGACGATCACGGCGGGGCGGGGCGTCACGTCGACGCCGAACCCGGGCTCGTCGTCTTGCAGGGGCTCCAGGGTGGCGAGCTGGCTGTCGAGCATGGCCGGCTTCATGAAGTGGCCGGCTCGCCCCTGGATGCGCTCGCGAAGCAGCTCGTAGGAGCCGGTGAGATGGACGAACCGCACGTCGTGCCCGGACCCGTCACGTGCCGCCGTGCGGAGGATGTCGCGGTACTCGCGACGCAGGGCGCTGCACGGGACGACCGCGGTGCGGCCGGCGTCCAGCTCGCTCGCCAGCCAGTCACGGATCTTGCGCAGCCACGGCCGGCGGTCGTCGTCGTCCAGCGGCCGGCCCGCCGCCATCTTGGCGACGTTCTCCGGGGAGTGGAAGTCGTCGCCCTCGGCGAAGGACGCGCCGAGGCGGCCCGCGAGGAGGGCGGCGACGGTCGTCTTGCCCGAGCCTGCGGTGCCCATCACGACGATCGCCCGCGCGTGGGGGGTTTCGGTGTCCATCCCTCCATCATGGCCGGTGACCAGGAGCGGCCGCGTCGTCGTCCACGGTGATCTTGAGAGACATCCCGGGGCAAATCGGTAGACTGCCGCGGAACTGTCCCACGAGTCGCCGGAGACGCATCGGATGTCGCAGTCACAGGAAGGGCCGGGCAGCACCGGCCTGCAGCGTGCCGGCCGTGGTGCGGCGGCGGTCGCCGTGCTGGGTGCCGTGGTCGGCGTGGTCCAGCAGGCGCTGCTCGAAGGAGTGCAGCCGTGGGTGATCCCCGTCGTCGTGGTGCTGGCTCTCGTGAGCGCCGGGACGACGGCCGTCGCCCTGCGTATCCGGTCACGTGCCGAGCACACCGCGCTCACCCGGCCCGACCTGTCGGCCGCCCGCCACGCGACGGCGACCATCTGGTCCGAGAGCGGACGGATCGCCGGATACGGGTTCCTGGTGGCCGACCGCTGCGTCCTCACCCTGCCCGAGGTCGTCAACGCCGCGCTCGACCGTGCGCCGGAGGAGACGAGCGAACCCGACGGCTGGCTTCGCTGCACGTGGGAGGCGGATCCCGACTGCCGGCTGGAGGCCCGGGTACGTGCGTGGCACCCGGGCGCGTTCGACCTCCCGGACACGGTCGCACCGACCCGCGCCGGGTTCGCCGTCCTCGTCCTGGACGACGACGAGACCCTGCCGGGGCACGTGCTCCCCGTCGCGCTCAAGTCGCCCGAGGAGTCCGTACGGGTCGAGGTCGAGGCGTGGGGCGAGGACGCACCCCTCCAGGCGTCCGGTGCGGCGCACCGGCGCACGAGCGACCTGTGGACCGTCGTGCGGGGAACCGGCGCCGGCGCGCCGGAGCTCGGCGGTGCGCCGGTTCTGCGGACGTACGACATGAACGTCGTCGGCATGGTGAACGGGCGCGTGGACGCGGACGGGTCGGGCGGTGCCGTGTCGTTCGTGCCGGTCAAGCGACCCGCGATCCAGGACGCCGTGGACGCGCTCGCGGCCGTGGGCGCCGGTGCCGTCGCCACGGCCGCCTCCGCCGGCCCCGGACCGCGACGACTGCTCACCGCCTGGTGGGCGCCGGCCGCGGTCGCGGTCCTCGCGGCGGTGCTGGTCGTCGCCGTCGTGCGGTGGCCCGGCGCGGTCGGGAGCCCGCCGGCCTGCGCGGGCGAGGAGGTGCCGCTGAACGTCGTCGTCGGCACCGAGAAGGACGGCCTGGTGCGGGAGCTCGCCGCCGACTTCGCCGAGCGGTACCGCTACCAGGAGACACGCTGCGCCGACATCGACGTGAGCGGCGTGAGCTCCGGAGTGGCCGCGGACGCCCTCGAGGACGCGTGGATCTCGCCACCGGAGAACCAGCTCGCCCCCGGCACCACGGCGCCCCGCCCGGACGTCTGGATGCCGACGTCGTCGGTCTGGCCACGGCAGCTCGCCGCGACTCCCGGCGGAATCCAGCTGGCCGGCGACTGGCAGGCGGACATGACCACCGTGGCCTCGTCCGTGCTCGCCGTCCTCATGACCGAGGAGAAACGGGACACCCTCCTCGGAGGCGGCACCGTGACCTGGGCCGAGCTCGTCGAGCGCGCCGCCGACGGACAACTGACGCTCGCGCTCGACGACCCCGTCCGCTCGACCTCCGGGATGGCGACCTCGGTCGCGCTCAACCAGGCACTCGCCGACATGGGGGAGGACGCCACCGTCTACCGCCTGCGCAACGCGATCGCATCGGTACCGGACGAGCTCGCCGGGCAGGAGATCACCAAGCTGATGAGCGCGCTCCACGACGACCCGGCCGCCCTCGCGCAGATGGACGCCGTCGTCGCGCAGGAGCAGACCGCGGTTCTGTTCGACTGCGGTTCGCCGCTCGGCGTGCCACCGCTGGACTGCGACGACGTGCCGGCGAACCCCGCCGAACGACTCGTCGCCGTCCAGCCGGCCGACGGGACCTATGCGTTCGACCACCCCGTGGTCCCCCTGGCCCCGACCGACGACGACGCCGCTCGACGGGCGGTGGCCGAGGCGTTCGCGACGTACCTCGCCACCGACTCCCACGCCCAGGCCGAGTTCCGCGCCTGGGGTTTCCGGCCGCCGGGCGATCCCGTGACGACCACCGACGAACTGGAGCGCATCGTGGACGCGGCGCCGGCCGCGGGCATCGACGAATGGCCGGACGCGGCGACGATCCGCCGCTACCAGGAGCAGTGGCAGTCCGTACGCCTGCCGGTGCGTGTGCACCTGACCATCGACAACTCCAACTCCATGACGAAGGCGGGCAGCCGGGCCGAGGTGCCCGGGTTCCAGGACCCGTGCACCGGTGCCCCGACGAACCACCCGGACTACCTCCAGCTCGCCAAGAAGGCGACGCTGGACGCGCTGGAGCGGCTGGACGACGGGCGGGACTCGGTGAGCGTCGACGCCTTCCCGCGCCCGCGCGGCTGGACGCCGACCACGATGCGCACCCTCGACGAGGACCTGCGTCGCGACCTTCGTGCGGCGGTGTGCGCGCTGGACGGCAACGGAGGCAGCACGCCCCTGTACGACACCATCGCGGACGCGCAGCGGCTGATGGGCGAGGAGGCGAGCAAGCCAGGTCCGCCGAGCTCGACCGCCGTCGTCGTGCTGTCCGACGGCGCCCAGTTCCCCGCCGGGGACCTCGGGGCGCTCCTGGACGGGATCGACGGGGAGACGGCGGAGCCGGTCATCTCCGTCGCGATCGGCGCCGAGGCCCCGGTCGACGAACTCGTCCGGATCGGCGACGCCACCGGTGGCGCCGTGCGGGACCTGCGCTCGCCGGAGGGAGTCGGCGACCTGGACACGGTGCTCGTCGACGTCTTCAGCGGGCTCGTCGGGAAGCAGTGAGCGCGCACGGCCTGGTCTCCACGGCGCCCGCCGAGCGGTGGGAGGAGGGAATGCCCCTGGGCAACGGCGGCCTCGGCGCGATGGTGCTCGGCGACGCGCGCACGGCCCGCCTGGTCGTCAACGACGACACCGCCTGGTCGGGCAGTCCGGCGTCGGCGGACGAGCCCGGCCTGCCCGACCCCGGGCGTGCCCGCGAACTGCTCGCCCGGGCCAGGGCGCTGATCGCCACCGGCAACCACGTCGGAGCCGGGCGGCTGCTGCGCGGGCTCCAGCACCGGCACGGCCAGTCCTACCTCCCGTTCGCGGAGCTGGAGATCACGGTGACCGGCGCCGGCCCGGCGGACGTGCGCCGGACGCTGGACTTCCGGACCGCGACGCAGACCACCCACGGCGGCCACGGCGCGGACGCGGTCTCCCGGACCACCTGGGTCAGCCGGCCGCACGGCGTGCTCGTGCACGAGGTGGTGACGGGCCGTCCCCGCGACCTGAGCATCCGCGCCGGGAGCCGCCTGCGCCTGCTGCACCGCTCGTACGCCGGGAAGAGCGGGGACGACGTCGTCCTGCACCTGCTGATGCCGGCCGACGTCGCTCCCGCCCACGACCCCGTGGATCCGCCCGTGCGCTACGACGACCGGCCGGGCGCGTCGTTGCGCGGCGCACTGGTGGCGCGCGTGCTGCACGACGGGAGCGCGCGGGCGTGGACCACGCCGGCGGACCCGGCGGCTCCGGACCCGGTGGTGGACGACCCCGTGGCAGGGAACGGCCGGCTCGTCGTGACCGGAGCGACACGGCTCACGCTCGTCGTGGCGACCGCCACCACCTACCGCGGCCCCGTCGACGCGCCGCGCGGCGACGAGTGGGACGCCGCCCTGGACGCGCGGGCGCGGGTCGAGGACGCGGTGGAGGCAGGGCCGGAGACGGTGCGCCGCGAGCAGGTCGCGGACCACCGCGGCCTGTACGACCGGGCCGAACTCGTCCCCGGTTCCGCGGAGCCTCCCGGCGACACGGCGCGGCGCCTGCTCGCGGTCAACGACGGCGCCGTCGCGCGACCCGAGCGGGACCCACATCTCCTCGCGACCCTGTTCCACTACGGCCGCTACCTGCTCATCTGCTCCTCACGGCCCGGCACGCTCCCGGCCAATCTCCAGGGCATCTGGAACCGCGAGCTGCAGCCGCCCTGGAGCTCGAACTTCACCACCAACATCAACCTCCAGATGAACTACTGGCCGGCGAGCACCACCAACCTCGCCGAGACCGAGGAACCCCTGTTCGACCTGATCCGGGCGCTCGCGGTGACGGGCCGGCGGACCGCCCGGCGGCTGTACGACGCCGACGGGTGGGTGGCGCACCACAACACCGACGCGTGGGCGTACAGCCTGCCGGTCGGTCACGGCGGCCACGACCCCAAGTGGGCGTTCTGGCCGATGGCGGGTCTCTGGCTCACCCGGCACGTCGCCGAGCACGCCGCGTTCGAGGCCGACGACACGCTCCTGACCTCCCTGTGGGACGTGCTGCGCGACGCGGCCGCCTTCACCCTGGACTGGCTGGTGCGGGACGCGGACGGGTGGTGGGGCACGTCCCCGTCGACCTCGCCGGAGAACGACTTCCGGACCGCGGACGGCCGGGTGGCGAGCGTCGCGTCGTCGTCGGCCTGCGACCTCGACCTGGTGCGGGACCACCTCGCCCTGGTCGTCGCCGAGGCGGAGCGGCAGGGGATCGAGGACCCCGTCGTGGACCGCGCCCGCGCCGTGCTCCCGCGCCTCCGGCGCCCCCGCGTGGGGCGCGGCGGAGCCCTCGCGGAGTGGGAGGACGACTTCGAGCAGCACGACCCGCACCACCGGCACCTCTCGCCGCTCGTGCGCCTCTACCCCGGCCGGTGGTGGCCGGCGCCGGGCGAGCCGGCCACGAGCGCACCCGCCCCGGAGTGGCTCGACGCCGCGGTGCGGCTCCTCGACGAGCGCGGGGACGAGTCGACCGGCTGGTCGCTGGCATGGAAGATCGGCCTGCGCGCCCGGCTCCGGCAGGCGCCGGCCGTGGACCGGCTGCTGCGGCTGATGTTCCGTGACATGGAGACCGACCGCGGAGGACAGAGCGGCGGGCTGTACCCGAACCTGTTCGCGGCGCACCCGCCGTTCCAGATCGACGGCAACCTCGGCTTCACCGCGGGGCTGGCCGAGGCGCTCCTGCAGTCCCACCGCGGCGAGATCGAACTGCTGCCCGCGCTCCCCGCGGCCCTGCCCTCCGGTCGCGTGAGAGGGCTCGTGGCCAGGCCCGGCATCGAGGTGGACCTCGGATGGGACCGCGACGGGAACGGTGCGCCGCGTCTCCTGGCCGTCACCCTCCGAGCCCGGCACGCCCGCGCGGCGGGAGCGCACCGGTTGCGCTGGGGGACCCGGACGGCGACCGTCGAGCTCGCGGCCGGACGCGCGGTCGAGGCCACCGGCCTGCTTCGCCCGGCCGCCTCGTAGCGGTGCTCGGCCGGGCACGGGTTTGGGAGAGGGCTCGGACATAGGGGATGATGCTCCGCATGTTGTTCGAGTACTTCGCGAGCCCAGACGACGAGTCCGCTGCCGGCACCATCGACGGACGGCCGCTCGGCAGCACGGTGCAGTCGCGCGTCGTCGACCCCGCGTCGGTGCTCGGCCAGCTCGAGCGGTTGCTCGGTGCCCGCCGCGACGACGACGGCCTCCTGAGCGCGCAGATGATCGCCGAGAGCGAGGACGGTGCGCGACTCGTGATCCGGCTCTCCGCCCACATCCTGTCGCTCTACGGACGGGTGCAGCCCGACACGGTCAAGCTCCTGGTGGACCAGTGGTCGATGTCCCGCCGGTTCCGTCGCGGGGCGCCCGGCGAGGACCTGTACACCTTCGCCGCGGACCTGCACGCGCTGTGCCGGGAAGGCCGGGGCGGCGTCTACTGCCGGGCCACGGCGGACGCGTCCGAGCTGGCAGCGCCGCCGGCGCCCGCACCGGAGTCGATGGTGCAGGCCCGCACGGAGGACGGTGTGCTGAAGCCGCTCCCGCGCCGCGCCTGAACCGGCGCGAGCCGCTCTTCCCGGTCGGTCGCCCCGCGCGGGCCGGTCACACGGTCTCGTCGTCCCGGTCCTGCCAGGTGCACAGGCAGGAGCGGTTGCCCTCGGCGTCGGACAGGACCCAGAAGGCGGGCGCCTCGCTGTCGTCGACGACGCGGCCGCCGGCGGCGACCGCTCGTTCGATCCTGCCCTGCACCTGCGACGGGTCGACCCACACGTCCAGGTGCCAGCGCTGCCGCGGCTCCTCGCGGCCGGACGCCTGGAACCACACCACGGGCAGACGGCCCGTCGGGTCGCCGAGCTCGTCCGCCGCCCAGGGGCGGTCGCCGTCCGCCGCCTCGCCCTCGTAGGCGAGGAACTCGCGCCAGAACGGCCTCACGCCGTCCCGGGCCGGCGTGTCGAGGGCGAGCTCCAGCCGTGACAGGCCCGCGCCGTCCAGGGTCACGCCCGCGTCGCGGGCCAGGTCGGTGATGGTGCGCGCCAGCGACACGTCGCGCTCGGTGACACCGCCCGCGTCGTGACTCGTCAGGCGCAGGTCGACATGCGGGTAGCGCAGGTCCACGTCGGGATGATGGTTCGCGGCCTCGGCGGCCGCGCCGACGGCGGCGACCAGCGTCAGGCCCGTGGCGAAGCTGCCGGTGGCGGCGCGCGTGTAGAGGGCGTCCCCGAGGAAGACCCAGCCGGTCAGGCCGGAGCCGGCGATCTGCTGTCCGGTGAGAGTGCTCATGCCTCCGATCGTGCCACCGGAGGCCGACACCGCCACCGGCGGTCGGCGCGAACGGGTAACGTGCCGGTCATGGTGTCGAGACCAGCTGACAAGGCCGGCCAGGACGACGGAGACCCGGTCCGGCGGGCCGCGCAGTACCGGGTGGACCGGGAAGCCGCCAGGGAACGCGAGGAGGACGGTGCCGACGACGCCGGAGACTCCGCCGAGGACCGGCGGATCGGCACGATGAGCCAGGAGGAACGCTCCCGGTTCGTCGACACCGTGATCGACCAGGCGATCCGCCGCGGCGAGTTCGACAACCTGCCGCTGGAGGGCAAGCCCATCCCGGGGATCAAGGGCGCGCACGACCCCGACTGGTGGGTGAAGAACCTGGTCGAGCGCGAGAAGATCACCGGAGTGCTTCCCGCGGCGCAGTTGCGCCACGACGACGCCCGGCTCACCGACGAGCTCGACCGCGAGGTCACCGAGGACCGCGTCCGCGAGATCGTCGAGGAGTTCAACGCCCGTGTGATCGACGCGCGCCGCCAGCTCAGGGGCGGCCCGCCGGTCGTGACCCCCACGCGCGACGTCGACGCGGAGGTCGCCACGTGGCGTGCCCGCCGCGAGGCGCGACGGGTGGCCGGGCCGGCGCCGCGCGCGGCAGAGCGCTCGCCAGAGCCGGGGCAGGGCGCGCCTGCCCGCCGCAGGAGGACCTGGTGGCCGTTCCATTAATGGAGCAGTCGCTCTAGTATTGGCCCATGACCACGACCCGCATCCGGCAGTCACCCGCCGTGCCCGCCGTGCTGGTCGGCGGGGGGACCGCCCTCGGCCTGCTGCTCGGCCTGTTCGGGCCGGGACTCGCCCGCGGCCTCACCGCCCTCATCGAACGGACGCCGTTCCCCGTGCACGGCCTCGTCGAGCAGCTCGGCCAGATCGACCAGGTCTGGTCCCTGCCCGTCCTCGGCGGCGCCGGCCTGCTGGGCGGGATCTTCCTCGCGGTCGCCGCCGCCGGGGAGGCCCCGCGGCTGGAGGTCGCCCGCGACCACCTGGAGCACCGGCAGGAGGACCGCGAGACGTGGGTGGAACGCTCCGAGACGGCGGTCGCCTTCCGCGACCGCAAGGACCTCGTGCTCCTCGGGTCCGACGGCGCTCTGCGCGCCCGGCTCGACGTCACCGATCTGCCGTGGTCCACCGTCCGCACCGCCCTGACCGGCGACGGCTGGCCCCTCCGCGACGCCGACCCGTACGACGCCGACTTCCAGCCGTGGGCCGACGGCCGCCCCGGGTTCACCCCCGAGGAGCACGCCCTGCTGCGCGAACGCCGCGAGGAGCGCAAGGACAAGGCCGCCCGGCGCAGGGCCGACGCGGCGCTCGCGGCGGCCGGCGTGGTGGTGCGCGAGCGGGACGACCGGCTGCAGGTGCGGCGGGTGCGCGGGCACCGGCCGTCAGGGGACGCGAACCCCGAGGGCGCGCGTGGCGCGGACCGTTGACCAGGCCCGCCACGAGGCGAGGCGGCTCGTCATCGTCGACGCGGCCCTGACGGTCTTCGCGGCCCGCGGGTACGACGGCGCGACGACGGCCGCGATCTGCCGGCAGGCGCGGATCGGCTCGGGGACGCTCTTCCACTACTTCCCGACGAAGCTCGCGATCCTGCTCGGCATCCTGGAGTACGGCACGCGCGAGGTGCGGGAGTCGGCCGCCGCCTACGAGGGCCGCGAGGACCCCGTGGGGGTGCTGCTGGAGATCGTGGGCCGCAGCGCCGACGAGGCCGCCGACCCGAGGGTGCCGGGGTTCGTCCGCGCGGCGGCGGGGGTGATGCATCTGCCCGAGGTCGCCGCGGCACTGGAGGCCGACGCGGACGCACAGCGCGCGAGACTCCGGCCCTGGGTGGAGCGCGGGCAGGAACTGGGCGAGGTGCGCACGGACCTGACGGACGCGCGGATCGTGTCGTGGCTGATGCTGCTGACGGACGGCTTCCTGGAGCGCGTCGCGGCCGAGCCGGGTTTCACGGCCGCCGGTGAGAGAGACCTGCTCGTGGCGACGGCCCGCGAGTTCCTCCACCCGGGAGGGCGCCCGGCGCGGCGGGGTGGCAGGGTATCGCGGTAACGGGCGCCGAGGCAGGGCACGCGCCGACGCGAACGGCCGGGCCCGGAGATCCCGGTGCCCGGCCGTTCCCGTTCGCGTGGATCAGGACTGCGAGGCGGCCTCGGCCGGCTCGGCCGACCCCTCGTTCTCCTTCGCGGCGGCGATGATCAGCGCCGCGGCGACCGCGCCCACGGCCGCGACGGCGGCGACCGAGGCGGCGATGGCGACCTGGGCGGCGACGCTCGCCGCGCCCCACTCGCTGCCGGCGATCTCCTCGGCACGCTCCTCGGCCGCCTTCCGGTCCTCCTTGCCCACCACGTTGCCGACCAGGCCCGAGCCGTGCAGCAGGGAGATCAGCGTCGCGGTGCGCTCGTCGGGCTCGGCGCCCTCGACGAGCACCTTCTTGAGGGTCGCGCGGAGCGTGTTCTCGTGGGTCGAGTCCGCGGCGGGCCAGCGCGTCTGCGGGAGCATACGGAAGAGCTTGGTCTCCTCCTTCTCCAGGATCCCACGCTCGACCAGCCCGGCAAGAAGGTTGTCCTCGGCGTTCTCGGCGATCCGCTCGACCACCTTGTGCGCGCGGCGCTCCTCGCCCTTGGCGGCCTCGAGAGCGGCGTCAAGGGCGAGATTGCCCGTGGGGTCGGGGTTGGTGATGAGGATCTTGGCCTCGGCGGCCGCCTTGCGCTCCTCCTTGGTGGCGCCGGCCTCGGGCCCGCCCTGGGTGAGGATCCTGTTGGCGTTCGCGAGGTCGGCCAGCAGGGCACCGGCGAGGCGGGCGTTCAGGTTGTCGACATTGGCGGTCTTGCCGGACTCGTCGTCGACGGCAAGCAGCAGCAGGTCTTCGGCAATCAGCATGGCCGCACCATATCTCGATTAAGCGGGATAACGGCGATTCGCGCACCAGGCGACCCGAGGGCGCCCGCCGCGGCCGGGGCGGCGATGTCGCCGTCGGCCACCGGTTCGACCGTCCCGGCCGCGGCACAGGACTGGTGCGAGCTCTCCGTCCGGGACTCGCCCAGGCCCGGGACGTGCTCAGGCGTCGTAGAAGACGAGCTCCAGCCCGAACTCGGCGAGGATCTCGGGAAGGTTGCGGATCAGGTCCCGGTCCTTCTCCTTCTCGGGTTCGGGGAGCTCCTCCCACGACACCCCGATCATGGGGTGCAGCCGCTTCGCGTCGTCGCGAACCGGGCCGTGCCGCCAGCCCAGTTCGATCCGTACCGCTTCCCACAGGTCGTGCTCGGCCCTGGCGAGCCGGTCCAGCATCGGTCCCGAGATCGTGACGTCGGTGCCGCCGTCGCGCGGCGCGATCGTGCCGCCGACGCGAGCCAGCCGGTCCGGCAGCCCGACGACCCAGCGACGGTTCGACTCGCGCAGGTCGTCGCTCAGGTCCTCCCACCGGCGCATCGCGGGTGCGCTCGCCCACGCCACGCCGCGCTCGAGCTGGTTGCGCAGGTAGACATGGTGCACCGCGCGTGCCAGGCGCTCGTACACGTCGTCGTGGACCCGCGGCTCGGGATGGCGGGTGTGCGCGAGCAGGTCGTGCACCACGACGGTGCGCAGACGGCCGTCCAGGTCGTCCAGGACGCGCGTCCCGTCGCCGTCGAACACGCTCGCGAGGCCGGACAACCGGTCCAGCACCAGCACCAGCGACCCGGGCGCGCCGTGCCAGAGCGCCGGGTTGGTGAGGGTCGTGAGGAGCGCGGCGTCCTCGTCGTCGGGGCAGACGTAGACGCGGTCGAGCGCGGTCGAGTCCGGGAGGCTGGTCATGGCCCGCAGGTCGCAGGCGTCGGTGACGGCGCCCCAGCGCCTGGCCAGTTCGGTGGCGACCTCGGGCGCGTCGTCGGCGACGAGCAGGATCCTCAGGCGGTTGCGCACGCCGGAGACGAGTTCCCACTCCGCGGCCAGCGCCACGACCAGGGCACGGGCGAGGTCGCCCGACCCGATGACCGCCACGGCGGTCGCCGCGGCGAGGGCCTCTGCCTCGCGTGCGGCGAGGCTCTGCGCCGCGAGGACGTCGAGCGTGAAGAAGTCGACGCCGGTGGTGGCGCACGCGAGATGGCGTGCCTGCAGGGCGACGGCCAGGTCCGGGTCGCCGACGTGCGCGTACAGCCGCTGCGGCCCACGGCCGCGCTCGCGCACCGTGTTGGCGACGTCGGTGACGGTCAGCACGTTGACGCTCGGGTTGTCCGAGTCGTCCGAGCAGGCGTACAGGACGGCCGCGCCGCGCAGGCCGGCGTCGTCCAGGTCGTCCTGGTCGGTCGCGCGCAGGACGGTGTGGCCCCCGGTCCGCAGGGCGTCGGCGACGGCCTCGGCGGCGTCGGTCCGTCCGACGACGATCGCGTGGTCCTTCGTCCGCCGCTCCCGCATCCGCCGCAGCCGCTCGGCGAACAGTGCGCGGACGGCCTCGACGATCGCCCAGACCGCTGCCGCCGGGGCGACGAACCGGGCGGCCTGGAGCTGCCAGGACAGGGCGCCGCCGTCGCTCGCTGGATCGGAGCCCAGGACGAAGAGCTGGAGGTCGTAGTAGAAGACGTCGAGCCAGGTGCGGCCCGGTAGGTCGGCCGTGTCGAGCGCGAGGCCCCAGCCTCCGAGGGCGAGCGAGGCGGCGACCAGGCCGACGAAACCGATCCGGGTCCAGGGCAGGCGGGCGCGCGTCACGGAGGCACGCTACCCCAATGTCCCACTATGTCAGGAGCAATCATCGCCGTCGCGCCGTGAGGACGCACGAGTCGACACGGGGCGCTCCCGCCCGAAGGGGTTTTCGATCCGTGCTCCCGCGGCGGCCTGCGGCCGCGGTCAGTGTCCGCGGTCAGTGTCCGCGACGCGCCTGCCGCAGGTGTGCCGCGAGGCGGTCCAGATCGGCGAGCCGGCCCAGGTGGCCCAGCTTGGCCGGGTTCACCACGCCGTGGGCCGCGACGATCCGCAGGGCGCCGTCGGGCGTGGTGCCGATCTCGAAGGACAACGTGCCGAGCACGCCGCCGCCCAGGCTGTCGTCGGCGACGATGACCAGCCCGGGGGCGCCGTTGATCTCCTCGGGCACGTAGTGCGCCAGCCCCGACAGGCCGCGGCGGGAGAATCCGGACAGCAGCTTCGCGACGCGGTCCCGGCCTGCCATCGGCTTGGTGATGGCGAAGCCGGGCGGGACGTTGCCGCCACCGTCGCCGGTGAAGACGACGTCGTCGGAGAGGACACCGATGAACGCCTCGACCTCGCCGTCCTCGACGGCGGCGAGGAAGCGGCTCACGAGCCGGTTCGCCTCCTCACGGCTCCGGCGCCCGGGGGTGTGCCCCAGCGCCTCGGCTCGCTTCGCCTCGATCCGGCGCCGGGCCCGGGAGGCGAGCTGACGGGCCGAGACCGCGCTCGTCCCGATGATCTCGGCGGCCTCGGCGTGCGGGTAGCCGAGCACGTCGTGCAGCAGGAACGCCGCCCGCTCGGCCGGGGTAAGCGTCTCGAGCACGACGAGGAACGCGGTGGAGAGGTCGTCGGCGAGCTCGGCGTGCGCGGCCGCGTCGGGTGGGGCGGCGCTGTGCGCGACGGCGGGGCTCTCGTGGCCCGGCCACCGGGTCGCCGTGCCGGAGACGAGCGGTTCCGGCAGCCAGGGGCCCACGTAGGTCTCGCGCCGGGCGCGTGCCGAGCGCAGCACGTTGATCGACAGCCGCGTGGTGACCGTCGTGACGAACGCGTCGGGATTGCGGACGCCGTCCGGGCGGTCGGCCTGCTGTGCGACCTTGAGCAGTGCCTCCTGCACCACGTCCTCGGCCTCGGCGACGCTTCCCAGCATGCGGTAGGCCACCGCGAACGAGAGCGGCCGGAGCCGGTCGAGGGCGTCGTCGTCGATCGTGGTCCCGCCGGTCCCGGGCGTGTCGTGGGTCATGAGGCCATCCTCTCGCCGACGACCGTGGTGCGGGCGCGCGTCGTGTCCATACCCCTGCGACACGGCGGTTCGCCCGGATGTGACCGCAGACCTCGCGCCCCTCGGGGTGAGGGTGGTCACGAGGACGACCCTGCCGGCCGTGCGGCGCCGCCAGAGGTCCCGGTGGGTGCGGAATGCGCTGGTGGTGACGAGGGGGTCGCGGTTAGCGTCGCGGCCATGGTTCCTGAGGAGTGGATCGCGCACCGGCGGGAGGACGGCGAGCTGGTCGGCTGGATCCGGCCCGCCGGCGACGACTGGGTGGCGGTGTCGCTGCTCGGGTGGGACGTGTCGGACGCCGTCGGCTGGATCGAGGCGGAGGAGGCGCTGGAGGACCTCGGCCTGCGCTGGCTCGCGGAGGTCTGGACGCTGGAGCGTCCCGGTGGCCAACCGCTCCGGGTGCGGATCGTGGACCTGCGCCCGGGCAGGGTCGTCGTGCAGACGGACGACTTCGGCGCCGTCGACGCCTCCGTCGAGCGGTTCGTGCTCGACTGGCCGGCACCGCCGACCCTGCGGCTGCGGGCCTGACGCTCTGACGGGCATATCGCCCATATCGCTGCTCTGTCAATCACCGCCGTGGTCCCCGGCGTTCCGGCAAATGATTACGGTTCGATGCCTTACATCCGGAAGCGTCGACGAGATGGGGTGAGCGGACGTGCGGGTTGCGGTCGTGGGAGCGGGGTTCGCAGGGTTGGCGGTGCTGAAGATCCTGCGAGAGCTCGGACACGAGGTGGTCGTCTTCGAGAAGGCTCCGGACGTGGGCGGCGTGTGGAGCCGCACGCGCCGCTACTCGGGTCTGACGACGCAGAACAACAAGGACACCTACACGTTCTCGGACCACCCGATGCCCAAGGAGTACCCCGAGTGGCCGTCGGGTTCCCAGGTGCAGGCGTACCTCGAGGCCTACGTGCGCAAGTTCCGTCTCGCGTCCGGCCTGCGGCTGTCGACGGAGGTGGTGCGGACGGAGCTGACCGACGCCGAGGACGGCTGGCTTGTCACCGTCCGCCCCGCGGGAGGTTCCCTCAAGGCCCCGGAGCGGTTCGACCACCTCGTGGTCGCCAACGGGATCTTCTCCGACCCGGTGCTGCCGCAGTTCGAGGGGTACTCGGAGCTGGTCCGGCACGGTGGGCGCCTGCTGGCGCCGTCGCAGCTCAACGACATCTCCGAGGGCGCCGGCAAGCACGTCCTGGTGATCGGCTACGGGAAGTCGGCGTGTGACATCGCGACGTCGCTGGGGCCCGTCGCGGCGAGCACGCGCGTGATCGCCCGCCAGCTCCTGTGGAAGATGCCGAAGAAGATCGGACGGGTGCTCAACTTCAAGTACCTGTTGCTGACGCGGCTGGGCGAAGGGCTGTTCCGCTACATCGAGCCCGTCGGCATCGAGAACTTCCTGCACGGCCGAGGCCACTTCGTCACCCGCGCGATGGTCGGCTCGATCGCCGCGATCACGACCCGGCAGCTCAGGCTCCGCAAGCTCGGCCTGCTGCCGCACGGTGAGTTCACCGACATCGCCCGGCACACGGTCTCCCTCGTCAGCGACCAGTTCTTCGAGCAGATCGCCGGCGGGAGGATCGTCGTGCACCGCGACGCGTCGATCGAGCGGTTCGTCGTCAGGGACGGGCGGCCCTACGCGAAGCTCTCCGACGGGCGCGTCGTCCCGGCGGACCTCGTCGTGTGCGGGACGGGATGGCACCAGCGGGTGCCGTTCCTCGACGAGAAGATCCAGCGGCGGCTGCACGACGACGAGGGCAACTTCCACCTGTGGCGGCAGATCCTCCCGCACGACGTACCGCACCTGACCTTCAACGGGTACAACTCCTCCTACTTCAGCCCGCTGAGCGCCGAGGCCGGCGCGCTCTGGATCGGCGCCCACCTGGCGGGCAAGGTGCCGCTGCCGCCCGTGGAGGAGCGGCGGGAACTGGTGGAGACGCGGCTGCGCTGGACGGAGAAGCGCACGCAGGGGCGTCACGCGCGCGGTACCTGCGTGATCCCGTTCTCCATGCACAACGTCGACGAGACCCTCGACGACATCGACCTGAACGTCTCGCGGAGCGTGAAGGTCAAGCAGTGGCTCCTGCCGATCGACCCGTCGGAGTACCAGGGCGCGGTGGACCGGCTGAGGACGCGGCTCGCGACGGGGTGACCCGGCGCGTACCGGTCACTCTCGGCGGCGCAGCAGCAACCCGCGCAGCAGCAGGGCCTGGCCCGCGTGCTGGGCGTCGTCGTCGAACACGCTGACCAGGCGGACCCCGAGGGTGACCGGCGGGTCCCAGGAGGTGTCGACGACGCGGTCGAGGTCGGCGTCCGTGAGGGTGGCCACGTAGTCGGCGGTGCGTTCGTGGACGGCGTCGTGGTACCCGGTGAGCAGGTCGGGGGACCCGACCCGCACCGACGCCACCTCGTCCGCGCGGTGCCCGTAGCCGGTGTCGCCCACCGCGAGCGGGAGGCCGAAACGCTCGGCCCAGCCGTGGTGGGACCAGAGCTGGTCCGTGCCGGCGACGTCGGCGACGTGGTCGTCCTGGACCCGCGTGAGGTGCCAGACGAGCCAGGCCACCGAGTTCGCCTCGGCGTCGGCCCGCCATGCCAGCTCGTCCGCGGTCAGCCCGTCGACCGCGGCGTGCACCTCCTGGCGGATCCGGCCGAACGCGTCCACGAGCAGGTCCGCGCCGTTCATGTCCCTCTCCCTTCGTTGCCGGACGTCGTGCGGGGTCCACGATGCCACGCCGGAAAAGGACGGGCGTCCGGGCGCCTTCCCCGTTCCTCTCGCCGCGCGCGGTACCCGGGTGCACGGGATCGAGCTGAGCCGTGCCATGGCCCGCCGCATCGCCGGCAAGCCCGGTGCGGAGCGGATCCACGTCACGATCGGTGACATGGCCGGCGGAGCTGGACCTGATGGCCCGGATCGCCGGGATGCGGCTGGTCGAGCGCTGGGCGGACTGGGACCGCTCGCCGTTCACCGCCGACAGCCGCAAGCACGTCTCGGTCTGGCGCAAGGCCTGAGCCCGGCGGCAGGGCGGGGTGCGACGCACACCGGTGTCACGACCCGGGCGCGGCCGGTGCGGTCGGATGCACCGGCCGGCGACCACCCGCATGCCGGGCGGGCACTACTGGCTCGGGCCGCCGCCGCCCCGACCGGGAGCCCCACAGGACGCCGGCGATGACGAGCGCGGCGCCGGTCAGCTGCGGGACGCCGAGTTCCTCGCCCAGCAGGAGTGCGGACGCGCTGAGCCCCACGACCGGGACGAGCATGGAGAACGGTGCCACCATGCCGGCCGGGTGCCGGGCCATGAGCCACGTCCAGATCCCTGAGCCGAGGAGGGTCCCGATCACCACCGTGTAGGCCAGTCCCACGAGCGCGGGAACCAGTTCCGGCCCCGGGGTGAAGGAGCGCGCGATCACGGCGGGCCCTTCGACGGCCAGCGACAGCAGGGCCATCGGTACCGGCGGCACCACCGACATCCACAGCGTCACGTGCAGGGGATCGGGACGCTGAGACACCCCGGACATCGCCCGGGCGTTGGACACGTTGCCGATCGCCCAGCCGAACCCGCCGGCGATGACGAGGAGGAACGGCGCGAACGCCGCGGCCTGCGCCTGCTGCCAGCCGACGACGGCGAGCCCTGCCGTGGCCACGGCCAGCCCCGCGAGCTGCCTGCCGGACACCCGCTCCCGGAAGACCGTGGCGCCGAGGAGGACCGTGAACGGCGCCGAGGACTGCAGCACGAGGGAGGCCAGGCCGGTCGGGAAGCCGGCGGCCATGCCCCAGTAGAGGAACAGGAACTGGAGCGTGCCGAACCCGAGGCCGTAGCCGATCAGCCACCTCGCCGGAACCTGTGGGCGCGGTACCAGCAGGAGCGTCGGGATCGCGACGACCGCGAAACGAAGCGCGACCAGCATGAAGGGCGGGAACTGCTGGAGGGAGGCGTTGATCGCGATGAAGTTCAGCCCCCACATCAGGGCGACCGAGAACGCGAGCAGGCGGTGCGTGAGCGGCATGGCTCGAGTCTGGGCGCGCAGTGGTCTGTAGGACAAGTGAAAGCTGCTACATCTCTCTGTAGGCTGCCTTCATGAAGGACCGGAGTGACGGCCCCCGTGCCGCGAGCGACCGTGCGAGCGACCGTGCGAGCGACCGTGCGGGCGGCGAGGGCGGCCGGCCGCGGCGGATCGACCTGAGCCGGGTCGACCCCCGCCACCTGGAACTGCTGCGCGAACTCGCGGACCGCGGCTCGGTGACCGCCGTCGCGGCGGCGACGTTCCGTACGCCGTCGGCGGTGTCGCAACAGCTGCGCACGGCGCGGCGCGATCTCGGCGGCGTGCGCCTGGTCGAGGCCGACGGCAGGGGAGTGCGGCTGACGGAGGCGGGACGGCTTCTGGCAGAGGGAGGCCGGGATCTCGCGCGCACGGTCGCGCGGGTCCAGGCGAGCTGGGACGCGTACGTGGGCGCGCCGTCGGGAACCGTGACCGTGGCGACGCTGCCGAGCGCGGCGGCCATCCTCCTGCCCGGGGCGCTCGAACGGCTGGCCGGGACGGACGTCCTGCTGGAGTGCACCGACGTGGATGTGGCCGAGACGACGTACGCGGAGCTGGTGACGGACCACGACGTCGTGATCGGGCACAGCTTCACCTCACCCGTGCCCGACGGCGCCCGGCACCTGACCACGACGCCGCTGCTGCGCGAACCCCTGGACATCGCGATGCGGGCCGCGCACCCGTTGGCGGCGCTGCCGGAGGTCACGCCCGCCGACCTGGCACGGTGCGAGTGGTACGGCGTGCCCGCGGGTTACCCGTTCGACAGCCTGCGCCTCGCGGTCGAGACGGCGGCGGGCCTGCCGTTGACGGTCGTGCAACGCCTGCGTGACAACCGTCTCATCGAGGCGCTCGTCGCGGCGAGCGACCGGGTGGCGGTGCTGCCGCGGTACACGACGTCGGACCCGCGGCTCGTGCTGCGGCCGGTGGCGGGGATGGCCGCGGGCAGGCACATCGTGGCGATGGCACGCCCGGACCGCGCCGAGCGGCTGGCGGTCCGCACGGTCCTGGACGCGTTCCGCGCGGTGGGGCGGTCGGTCGGCTGAGGGCCCGGCCGATGGCCTCGTCCCGGCCGTCGTGCGGTCAGCCGTGCTCCCAGGCGGCGACCGCCCTCTCGACGGCCTCGCGGTCGCGGGCCCGGACACCGGCGATCAGCTCGAACGGTGACTCGCCCTTCTTGGGGGCGCGGCGCCACGTACCGATCAGACGTCCGTCGAGCAGCACCGCCGGGCGGAAGACGCCGTTCGTGAACGGGACGACCGTCCGCATCGCCTCCGGAGACGCCACGAGGCCGCGATCCTGGTAACCGAGCACGATCTCGTCGAACCCCGGTACGAGCGTGACCCCGGCTGCGTCCTTCGCCTGCTCGCCCGTGGCCTCGCGCAGAGCGTCGCCCGTCACGAGCATCCGTGTGCCGTCGACCTCGACCTCGTGCAGCACCGCGCCGTGCGCGGCCACGGGAGCCGTGGCGGGGACACGAGCGCCGAGGACGTCCGCGACCGCCTGCCGGACCGGTGTCTTCGGCAGGCCGAGCCACCAGGCGAGGTCGTCGGCGGTGGCAGGCCCGCGGGTCGCGACGTAGGCGCGGGCGATGCGGCGCAGCTCGTCGACGGGTTCCCCCGGCGGGGTGTCGGCGCGCGCGGCGACGATCAGCTGCTGCGTCCCCGCGAACGGCCCCCAGTGGAGCACGCCGTCGAGCGCGAGCAGCGAGACGAGGTGGTAACCCCGCTGCCCGTCCGTGGGCACCCCCTCCTGCCGCCACAGGTCGGTCAAGGTGGCGCGGGACACCGCGCCGTCGGCCAGCGCCTCCCGGGCCACCGCCGCGGCCCGGCGCACGACGTCGTCGCTCAGGCCCTCGTCCGCGCGGAGCTTGCGCGACGTGCGCCTCACGCGTTCGGCGGTCAGCGACATGAGCGCCGCGAGGTCGCGCGGCGTCGTGGCGAACAGCGTGCCCCGCTGGGTCCAGCCGCGCACGAGTTCACCCGCGTCGAACGCGGCGCGGACGTCGTCGAGCGTCGTGCCGGTGCGGGATCGCACCGCGACGGCTCGCAGCACGGACGGGAGATCCTGCCCTTGCAGCGCGACCATGCGCCGCACCACCTCGACCGGCGACAGGCCGCCGCGCGGCACCAGCCCCTGCGCGCGCAACCGGAGCCGCCGCGCGACATCGGGGGAGAGAGCCATGGAGGACATGACCGGAAGGCTACGCCGGGACTCCGACACGCACTCGGGAGCACGCCGCCCGGGCGGCGGCCGGCACTCACCGGGGTGGCGGGTGCGGCGGCTACGGGGGGGTCGGGCCGCCGCACCCTTACCCCTCACCTACGTGCGAGCCGCCGGAACCGTTGGGGTGCCGTGCGGTCGGCGAGCCCGAAGGTGCCGTGGGTGCCGTCCGGCCGGGGATGTCAGTGCCCGCGGTTAGCGTTACCGCGTGACCATGAACAACTCCTCGCGTGGCATGGGACAGGGCAGCACCATGCGCGCCTTCATGCGGGACCGGTCGGTGGCGCGGCACCGGCTCGGGCGCGGCACCGTCCGGCGCATCCTGGCGTTCGCCCGCCCCTACCGCACACAGCTCGTGGTCTTCACCGGCCTCCTCGTGCTCGACGCCGCCGCCGGCACCGCCGTCCCGTTGCTGTTCCGCTACCTCATCGACGACGGCATCGCCGACGGTGACAGGGGTCTCGTCCTGGCACTCGCCGGGGCCGCGGCCGGGCTCGCGCTCGTGAGCGCCGGGCTCGCCGTCGCGCAACGCTGGGTCTCCGCCCGCATCGGCGAGGGCCTCATCGTCGACCTGCGGACCGCGGTCTTCGACCACGTGCAACGCATGCCGCTCGCCTTCTTCGCGCGCACCCGCACCGGTGCGCTGGTCCAGCGACTCAACGGCGACGTGCTGGGCGCCCAGCAGGCGTTCACCTCCACCCTGCAGACCGTCGTGTCCAACGCGCTGACCGTCGTGTTCACGCTCGCCGCCATGTTCGCCATGTCGTGGCAGCTCACCCTGCTCGCCCTGCTGGTCACCCCGCTGTTCGTCCTGCCGGCCCGCTGGTTCGGACGCCGCCTCGCCGACTACACCCACCGCACCTACGAGCTCAGCGCGGACGTGGGCCAGCTGATGAACGAGCGCTTCAACGTCGCCGGCGCCCACCTCGCCAAGGTGTTCGGCGATCCGGCCCGCGAGTCCGCCGAGTACGCCCGTCCCGTCGAAGCCCTGCGCGAGATCGGTGTCCGCCGCGCCCTCCTGAGCACCTGGTTCCGCGTCGGCCTCACCACGACGGCGTCCCTCGCGATCGCCGTCGTCTACGGGCTCGGCGGTCTCCAGGCCATCGCCGGAACCCTCACCGTCGGCGTCGTCGTCGCCCTGGCGGCCTACCTGAACAGGCTGTACGGTCCCCTCACCGCCATGGCGAACGTCCAGGTGGACATCATGACCGCGCTCGTCAGCTTCGAACGGGTCCTCGAGGTCCTCGACCTCGAACCCACCGTCGCCGACGCCGACGACGCCACCGACCTGCGCGACGCCGTCGCCCGGCACGGCGCGAGCATCACCCTGGACACCGTCACCTTCCGGTACCCGAAGGCGGACGAGGTCGGGCTCGCCTCCCTCGAAGCCGTCGCCGCCCCGGCCCAGGAACCGACCTCGGACACCCTGCACGACCTCACCTTCACGGTCCCGGCCGGGGCCATGGTCGCGCTGGTCGGCCGCTCCGGCGCCGGCAAGACGACCACCGGCCACCTGGTCACGCGGATGTACGACCCGACCTCGGGAAGCGTGTCGATCGCCGGCCAGGACCTGCGCGATGTCACGCTCGCCTCCCTGCGCGCCACGGTCGGCGTCGTCTCCCAGGAGGCGCACCTGTTCCACGACACCGTGGCCGCGAACCTCCGTTACGCCCGCCCCGGCGCCACCGACGCGGAACTCGAACAGGCCATGCGCCGTGCCCGCATCCTGGACCTCGTCGAGCGTCTTCCCCAGGGCGCCGACACCGTCGTCGGAGACCGCGGCTACCGGCTCTCCGGTGGCGAGCGCCAGCGCCTCGCCATCGCGCGGCTCCTGCTCAAGGCGCCCGACGTCGTCATCCTCGACGAGGCCACCGCCCACCTCGACTCCGAATCGGAGGCCGCCGTCCAGGCCGCGCTCGACGAGGCGCTCGCCGGCCGGACGTCGCTGGTCATCGCGCACCGCCTCGCCACGGTCCGCGACGCCGACCTCGTGGTGGTGCTCGACGACGGACGCGTGGCCGAGCAGGGCACGCACGCCCAGCTCCTGGCGGCGGGAGGGCTGTACGCGGAGCTGTACCGGACGCAGTTCGCCACCCCGCCCGACGGGGCGGCCTGACCCCACTCAGACCGGCATGCGCTCACCCACGGGGACCGGCGCCGCGAGGGTGTTGCCGGCTCGGGCGAGCGGGCACGCCCACGCCGGGTCGTAGGCGCAGGACGGGTTGTACGCGAAGTTGAGGTCCAGCACCAGGCCGCCGTCGTCACCCTCGCCGAGCCACGCGCCCTTGATGGTGTCCACCAGGTAACGCCCGCCGCCGTACGTCCCGCCGGGTTTCCCGGCGAGCGCGTCCTTCACGGGGACGAACAGCCCGCCGCCGTACGAGGCGAGGCGCCACACGTCGAGCGATCCGGCGCCCGCCAGCTCTGCGACCCCGAGCAGCTCGAACGGCACGACGCCGTCGGTACCGGTCGGCACCTCGAGGCGGCGCGGCCCGCGGGCGGGAACGATCCGGGTCTCGAACCGCCACGCCGGGTCGTAGGGCGCCACGCGCAGCCCGGTGAACCGGTCCCGATCCGCCTCCAGGAGCGGCGACGCGGGATGCGTGGCGAACAGTTCGTCGCGCCGGGCGACCCAGGAGGCGTGCGCGCCGGCGGGATCGGCACGTGCCTGTGCCCGGACGTCGTCGTACAGGGCGAAGACACGGCGCCGCCAGTCGGCGACGGCCAGCGCCTGCGCGGGCCCGGCGCCGTCGGCTGTGTCCGCCGTGTCCGCCGCGTCCGCCGTGTCCGGCGCGTCCGGGGAGGATGCCGCGTCGCGCTCCACGTCCCGCCTCATCGGTTGCCGTTCTCGTACGAGGTCATGGGCCCACCGTAGGCGCGGACGCCGACACCGGACCCGGTGCGGAAGGACCCGGGCGGGGTGTCAGAGGGGCCCGGTACGGTGACCGCCATGGAACGAGGAACGCTCGAGGCGGTGGTCGGCGCGGAACGCCGGGCGCTCGCGGACGACCTGCGGTCGCTGACGGACACGGACTGGGCGCGGGAGTCGCTGTGCACCGGCTGGTCCGTCGAGGACGTCGTGGCGCACCTCGGGTCGGCGATGACGATCGGGACGATCGGCTGGATGCGAAGCATCCTGGGCGCGGGCCTGCGTCCCGCGGTGCACAACCGCAGGCAGCTGGAACGCTTTCGCGGCGCGACGCCGCAGGACACCGTGCACCGGTTCGCCGCCCTCGGCACGGCGGAGGGCGAACCGGTGCGTATGCCGACCCGGGATCCGGTTCCGTGGCTGGGGGAGATCGTCGTCCACGGTGAGGACGTGCGTCGCCCCCTCGGCATCGACCATGTCTACTCGCCGGAGGGTCTGATCCGTGTGGCGGAGTTCTTCGCGGGCCGCGACTACGCGGTCAACAGTCGCTCCCAGATCAAGAGGCTCCGTCTCCGGGCGACGGACGCGCGGTTCACGGCGAACGACGATCCCGGCCTGCCACTGGTGGAGGGCCCGCTGCTGGAGCTGGTCATGGTGATGGCCGGCCGCCGCGCCTACCTCGACGGACTGGCCGGCACCGGAGTTCCGGAGCTGAGCCGCCGCCTGGGGTCCGCGGCGGGTTCGGGGTGAGGGCGCCGCTGCGGCGCGTGGCGTGGAGGCGCCCCGGTGCGGGGCCGGTCAGCCCCGCTCGCGAGCCGTCACGGCGAGCGAGCCGAGCAGGGCGAGCGCCTCGCTGCTGGGAGAGCCGGGCTCGGCGTGGTAGACGACGAGCGCCTGGCCGGGGCTGGAGCGCACGTCGAACGTCTGCATCGTCAGCGTCAGCGGACCGACCGCACGATGGTCGAACCGCTTCTTCTCCAGGGACTTGCCGCGAACGTCGTGCGTCGTCCACCAGCGCGCGAACTCGGGGCTCCGGTCGAGCAGCTCGGTGAGCACCCGCTGGACCCGGGGGTCGTCGGGAGCCTCGCCGTACCCGAGCCGGAACCCCGCCACGGAGTTGCGGGCGACGTCGTCCCAGTCCACGTAGAACGTCCGCGCGGCGGGATCCGTGAACACGACATGCATCAGGTTGCGCGAGTGAGCCCAGTCGTGGAACAACGCGTCGCCGATCACGTTGGAGGCCAGCACGTCGTAGGCACGGTTGTAGACCACGGCGGGATTCCCGGGCCACGCGTCCATCAGCTGCAGCAGGCTTGGGTCGACACGTTCACGCGCGGCCGCCGCCCGGGCCCGGGGACCGAGACCGGCCAGCCGGAACAGGTGCCGGCGCCCGTCATCGTCCAGGCGCAGGGCCGCGGCAAGGGCGTCGGCCACCTGCGCCGACGGACTGCGCTCGCGGCCCTGTTCGAGCCGTACGTAGTAGTCGACGCTCACCCCCGCCAGCAGAGCGACCTCCTCACGCCGCAGTCCCGGCACCCGCCGGGGCCGCAGGGACGGGAGGTTCACCTCGTCCGGCCGGATCGCTGCGCGGCGGGCACGGAGGTACTCGCCGAACTCGGAGGAAGGCATACCCGCATCGTAGGTCGCGTCGGCGAGAACATCCTGGGTGCGTCACTCCCACGAGCGCGGCGGCCTGCCGCGGGCACGCCACGCCCGGCCATCGTGGTGGGCATGAACACCACGCAACCCAAGACCATCCTCGTCACCGGAGCCAGCAGCGGGATCGGTGAGGCCGTCGCCACGCACCTGGCACGGGCGGGCCACCACGTCGTCGCCGGTGCCCGGCGCCTCGACCGGCTCCGCTCGCTGGCCGAACGTACCGACGGCAAGCTTCACCCCCTCCGGCTCGACGTCACCGACCGTGACGACGTGGCCGATTTCGTGGCGGCCGCCGAGGACCTCACCGGCCGCGTCGACGTCATGGTCAACAACGCCGGCGTGATGCCGCTCTCCCGGCTCGACTCCCTGCTGGTGGACGAGTGGGACCGGATGCTCGACGTGAACGTCCGTGGGCTGCTGCACGGCATCGCCGCGGCTCTGCCACGCTTCACCGCGCAGGGGTCGGGCCACTTCGTCACGATCGCGAGCGTGGGCGCCCACGAGGTCGTACCGACCAGCGCCGTCTACTCGGGCACCAAGTACGCCCAGTGGGCGATCACCGAAGGTCTGCGGCAGGAGAGCGACTCCTCGATCCGGGTCACCACCGTCTCACCCGGCGTGGTCACCTCCGAGCTCGCCGACTCCATCACCGAGCCCGGCGCGGCGGAAGCCATGCGCACCTACCGCGCCCACGCCATCTCCCCGGACGCGATCGCGGGCGCGGTCGCCTTCGCCGTCGACCAGCCGTCCGACGTCGATGTCAACGAGATCGTCGTCCGCCCGGCCCGGCAACGCTGACACTCTCCCGCGGCGCCGTCGGACGGCGGCTCGCCCGGGCACGGCGGGCGCCGCGCCCGACCACGTGCCCGGGCGTGACCGGACGTGCCCGTGCGGGTCGGCGAGGTCGTTGTACGTTGGACGGCATGACCTCGATGTCCCTCGATGCACTCGTCGCTCTCGAACACCAGGGCTGGGACGCGCTCTGCGCCTCACGAGGCGGGACGTTCTACGGCGACCTGATGACCGCGGACGCCGTGATGGTCCTGCCGAACGGGGTCGTCATGGACCGGGACGCCATCGCCGCCGGCCTGGACGGCGCGCCGGCCTGGACGGCGTACACGCTGACCGACACCCGCCTCGTCGAAGCCGGTGACGACGCCGCCGCGCTCGTGTACCGCGCCAGCGCCGAGCGCGACGACCTGGAGGAACCGTTCGTCGCCCTGATGTCGAGCGTGTACCGGCTCGTCGACGGCGTACCCCGCCTCGCGCTCTACCAGCAGACGACGATCACCCACTGAGCTCCGACCGGCCCGCCACCGCGCGCCGCAGCACCGGCTCCGCCGCGCCGGCGACGTCGGGTCCGGAGATCGCACCCGAGAGCCACAGCGCGGCGAAGCCGTGCGCCACGGACCATGCCGCGCGCGCCGCTTCGGCGTCGGGCGTGAGATCCGCGAGGGCGGCCGACGCCTTCCTCTCGGCGGCGAGCAGGCCGGGGTCCTCCCGGTGCACGAGGCTGCGGTCGAACATCACCGCGAAGTGCCCGGGGTGGTCGACGGCGAACGTCACGTAGGCGACGCCGGACGCCAGGAGGTCGCCCCGGGCCTCGTCCAGGGCGGTGGCGAGCAGTGTGAAGCCCTCGGCCGCCAGAGCGGTGAGCACTCCCGCCTTGTCCCCGAAGTGATGCGCCGGCGCCGCGTGGCTCACCCCCGCGAGCCTGGCCAGGCCGCGCAGGCTCAGGCCCGCCGGCCCCCGTTCCGCGACCGCGGTCGCCGCCGCCGCGATCATGGCGCGGCGCAGGTCTCCGTGGTGGTAGTTCATCCGACTCCAATCTTTCCATTGACAAGATAGCACTTCGGATGATGGAGTGCCGTTCGAACTTGTCATCGTCAAGATCGGATCCGTCATGCCCGTCCCGCTGCCCGTCATCCTGCTCGTCGTCACGCTCGCCGCCCGTGCGGCCGGCATGGTGGTACCTGCCCTCGACTCATGGCACGACGCGCTCAGGATCGGCCTCGCCGCCGTCTACCTGCTGGCGGCCTCCGGGCGGGCCGTTCCCCGCGTGCGCCACGCCCTGGAGCGCATGGTCCCGCCCGGGCTGCCCCGTCCGGACCTGCTCGTCGCCGGCACGGGGATCCTCGAGGCGGCGGGTGCGATCGGTCTTCTCGTACCCGCGACGGCATCCGCAGCCGCCGTCTGCCTCGGGCTCCTCACTCTCGCGATGACGCCCGCCAACATCTCCGCGGCCCGGCGCGGCCTCGAACTCGGAGGGAAGCCCGTCACGCCCGTCGGCCGCCGCCTCGTGGAACAGGCGCTCTACGTGGGGGCGTGCGCCGCCGTCGTCTGGCTGCCGTACTGACCGGGCCGGCCCACGTCGGCGTCCGCCCCGCCCCGGCGGCGGTTGCGCCCGGACCCGTTGCCCGATGAGATCAGGTATGCCCACCAACGAGCACCCGAGCCTCGCGATCACCGGCGCCACCGGCCACGTCGGCGGAGCCGTCCTCCAGCGCCTGCGCCGCTCCGGGCTGCCGCTCCGCCTCGTGGTGCGCGACCCCGGCCGCGCGCCGGACGGGGCCGACGACGTGGTCGCGGCATCCTTCGGTGATCGCGAGGCCGCCACGGCGGCCCTGCGCGGGACCGACGTGCTGTTCATGGTCTCGGCGGCCGAGAGTGCGGACCGGCTCGACGAGCACCGGACGTTCATCGACGCCGCGGTGGCCGCGGGCGTGGGCCACGTGGTCTACACCTCGTTCCTGGGCGCGGCCGAGGACGCCACGTTCACGCTCGCCCGCACCCACTGGGCCACCGAGCAGCACCTGCGCGAGTCCGGCATGGCGTGGACGATCCTGCGCGACTCGTTCTATCTCGACGTCTTCCCGCTCTTCGCGGGCCAGGAGGGCGTCATCCGCGGCCCCGGCGGCGACGGGCGGGTGGGCGCCGTGGCGCGGGCCGACGTCGCGCGGTCCGCCGCCGTCGTCCTGGAGGACGCCGCCGCGCACGCCGGCCGCACCTACGACCTCACCGGGCCCGAGGCCCTCACGCTGGCCGAGATCGCCGGCGTCATCGCGCAGGCCACGGGCCGCAAGACGGTGTACGAGGAGGAGACCCTCGAGCAGGCGTACCGCTCCCGCGAGCCGTACGGCGTGCCGGACTGGCAGGTCGAGGCGTGGGTGTCGACGTACACGGCCATCGCCGCCGGCGAGCTGGACGTCGTGACCGACGACGTCGAACGCCTCACCGGCGCGCCGCCGATGCGCCTCGCGGACCTGCTCCGGGGGACCTGACCCCGTCACGAACGACGAGAAGGCGCGGAAGGCCACGGGCGACAGCCCGAGCGGCGTCACGGGCGCGACGGTGAGCGCCGTGTACAGGGGTGTCACGCCAGGGGGCGTGCGCCGGTGGACGCAACGGCCGCGGGCTCGGCAGGCCGGGTCGCGGCGGCGAGCAGGACGCAGCCGGCCGCGACGAGGACACCGTGCGCGACCCGGACCTCCGGCCCGCCGTAGAACTGGGGGAGGAGCAGCACCAGCCCGAGTGCCAGCGGGACGCCTGCCCAGCGCGCCCAGCCTCGATGCCCGCGCTCCGCGACGGCGAGGGCGACGGCGAGCAGTATGCCGGCCACCGCGAGCAGCAGCAGGCCGGCGCCGAACAGGGCCACGGCCCAGGGCTGCATGCGTAGCGTCTCGACGTCGGTCAGCATGCGCTCGAACTCGGCCGTGGGAAGTGCCGCCTCGGCGATGGTGCGGATGCCGAAGATCTCGGCGCCGAAGTAGAGCGACGAGAGCCCGGCGCCGAGCCACGCGGACACGAGCGCCCAGGTCGTCGTCGCGGTGCCGGCGGCCCCCGCGAGGACGGCGCGCAGGCCGAGAAGCGCCGGGGCGAGGAGGCCGAGCCCGAGGATCCCGCTCAGATGGGAGAGGACCCAGCGGTCCGACGCGAAGGCGACGGCGAGCTCGGCCGTGGCGGTGGCCTCGTCGGGCCACGGGCGCAGGACGGGGAACAGGAGGAAGGCGATGCCGGCCGCGACGAAGGCGGCCCGGGTGCGGTGGGTGGTGGTCATCTGGGGCTCCTCGGGCGAAAGCGGTTGGTCGGTCTCTTGTCGAGCGGTCGG
>NZ_JAFMPK010000047.1:0-272892 GCF_017349295.1 Myceligenerans salitolerans | reverse complement strand
TCGGCGCGCCAGGGTTTCCGTGCCTGTCACGAGCATGGTGAGCAGGGTGTCGAAGCTCTGGTCGAGGTCGTGGCGCATCCGGAACCCACCCCCGAGCTCCAGCATCACGAAGCCGTGGACGCTCGCCCGGACGGTGCGGATCGCGTCGATCAGATGCTGGTCGGGAAGGCCGAAGCCCTGGAGCACCGCACCCACGACCCGGACGCTCTCCGCTCCCGCCTGCTCGAGCGGGGCGTCCTCCGGGTCGTCGGGGTCCGCACCGATCTGGGTGGCGGCGTACCGGCCGGGGTGCTCGACGGCGTACCGGCGCCAGGCGTGCGCCAGCGAGCGGAGCGCGTCGGGTCCGGCCCGCCCGACGGTCGCCGTCGTCCCGGCGGCCGTGAGCTCCCGGACGGCGATGACGGCGACCTCGCGCCGCAGCGCGGCCAGGGATCCGACGTGCTTGTAGAGGCTCGGGGGCGCGACGCCGGCCGCGGCGGCGACCTTGGCCAGGGTGAGGTCGGCGAACCCGCGCGGGCCGCCCGTGTCGACGACCTCGCACGCCAGCCGCACCACGGCGGCGTGCGAGAGGCCCGCCCTAGGCACGGTGCCCGCCGCCGGCCGCGGGGCGGGGCGCGCCGCCGGGGAGCCCGGCGAGGAACTCCAGCACGGCGGGGGCGACGACGTCGGGCGCCTGGTGCTGCGGGTAGTGCCCGGTCTCGGGGACGAGCAGCCCGTCCGCCCCGAGCGCGGCCGTCATCCGGTCGAGCTCGGCAGCGGGGTCGGGGTAGTCGGGGTCGAGCGCGCCGACGACGACGAGCGCCGGGGTGGTCACCTCGTCGAGGCGCGCCTCGACGACCGAGTGGTCGAGCGCCACCGCCAGGTGGCGGAACGACCGCAGGTGTCCGGGCCTGCGCATCGCCGCGCGTACGGCGGCCACGTGCTCGGCGTGCCGCGGTGAGCGGCGTCCCTTCGTGATCGACGAGTAGTAGGACGCCCAGGCCGCCGCACCCCACGGCCCGGCGAAGAGCACGCGGTAGAGCACCCGCAGCAGCCGCTGTGCGGCGGGTCCGACCGTCTCGCGCAGGAACGGGCTGACCAGGACCAGGCCGCGGACCAGCTCGGGCCGTTCGGCGGCGGCCCAGACGGCGGCGGACGCGCCCATGGAGTTGCCGAGGAGCACGGCCGGCCCGGCGTCGAGGTGCTCGACCAGCGCGAGGAGGTCCGCGCCGGTCGCGTCGTCGCCGTGTGAGGTGAACGTGGTGTCGGAGTCGCCGTGGCCGCGCAGGTCGGCGACCACGACCCGGTACCCCTCGTCGACGAGTGCGGGAGCGACGTCGTCGTACGTGGAGCGGAGGTCGCCCATGCCGGGGACGGCCACGACCAGCGGGCCGGAGCCGGAGTCGGTGAAGGCGATGGCGCCCTCGGGGCGCTGGAGGAGCCTGGGGGTCATGTCCATAGCTAGTAAGCTACGCCTATTAGCCAGACTCCGCAAGGGGTGCCCGGTGTCGGCGCCGATGCGGTCGGTCGCCTGTCGATGCGGTCGGTCACTTGTCAGTGCGGTCGGCTCCTTGGGGGACCGACCGCATCGACATCGGACCGACCGCTCGACAACCGACCGACCGCACCGACGCCCGACCGACCGCTCGACAGGCGACCGACCACATCGGCGCCGACAGCCGACCGACCGCCCGACAGCCGACCGCCCGCTGAGGGCAGGGAGAGGGAGGGGTGGGTGGGCGTGCGGGGTGATGGGCGTGGCTGATCGGCGTGGCGGGGGTGATCGGTGTGGTGGTCTCAGGTGCTCGATGGCTGTGGCAGGTGGGCCTCGTTGCCCGTCAGGCCCGGGGCGATCTCCGGGCGGAGGGTGTGGTCCGGGCCGTAGTCGCCGCCCGCGAGGGTGCGGTAGGGGATCGGCTCCTCGGTGTCCGCCCCGTGGACGCGCGTGACCAGCCGCTCGACCTCACGCTCGAACTGGCCTTCCGGCCAGTGGTGCACGCTGCTGAGCAGATGGGCGTGGAGCGGCGCGGTTCCGGTGTAGTGGAACGTGCCGTGCAGCAGCGGCCAGAGCACGTCGTCGATGTGCCCGCTGACGCCACGGGGCCCGAGTGCTGCGGTCCGGTCGCCCGCGCTGACGACGGCCAGTCCGCGCCGGCCCGCGAGGCCGCCGTCGCCGTACTTGCGCACGCGTCCCGTGGCGGGATCCACGACACCGAAGGCGAACCCGTTGACCAGTGTCCGGTCGATCCAGCCCTTGAGGATGGCCGGGACGCCGTACCACCACAACGGGAACTGCAGCACGATCAGCTCCGCGGCCCGGATCTTGGCCTGCTCGGCCCGGATGTCGGCCGCGAGACGCCCCTCCTGATGGCCGGTGCGCTGCCAGTCCGAGACCGGAGTACCGGGCCCGGGCGGGTCGCCCAGCAGGTCCGCCGTGCTCAGGACGGGATCGAACCCCATGCGGTACAGGTCCGACTCGACGACGTCGTGCCCGAGCTCCCGCAGCCGCGGCACGACGGCGTCCCGCAGCCGCCCGTTGAGCGAGGCGGGGTCGGGGTGGGAGAGGACCCAGAGGATGCGCACGGCGAGTCTCCTTCACTGGTGGCCGGACGGGGTGACTCCAGCCTGGTCCCGCGCTACCGTGGTGACAAGTACGCACAATTTCGTCCAGTAGTGACCAGATGGATAGCGTGCAGGTCAGAACATACGGGGGAGCGATGACGGCCGAGGCGACGGCGCAAGAGAAGGCTCGGACGACGACGCGGGCGTCCCGGACGGCACCAGCGAGGGCACCGTCCGGGACGCAGGAGCCCGCGGCGCCGGAAGGGCCCGGCGCGAGCGCCGGGCTCCCCGTGCGTGAACCCGTCCGCCGCGCCGCGGAGGCGTGCCCGGTGGAGGTGGCGATCGCGGTCGTCGGTGGCTCGTGGAAGATGACCGTGGTCAAGCACCTGCTCGGCGGCCCGCTGCGGTTCAACGCCCTGAACCGCGCCGTCGGGCCGGTGACGCCCCGCGTCCTGACCCGCCAGCTGCGCGACCTGGAGGCGGACGGCGTCGTGCACCGCGAGGTGTTCCCGGAGGTTCCGCCGCGCGTGGAGTACTCCCTCACCCCCTTGGGGGAGTCCCTCGCCGGGCTTGTCGCCCAGCTCGACACCTGGGGTGGGGCCTACGCGAACCGCCTCGGGCTCGTCCGGTAGCCACCTCGGCGGACGCGCTGCGACGAGGACGGTGTCGCGACGCACCCTGCACGCCACCTCCGCCCCCGGCCTGGAGCCGTCCGTCCGCACCGGAGGTCGCCAGGCACCGGACGGCTGCAGGCCCGTGGAGGGTAATGTCGTCGTAGCTGTCGATCGGGTGGCCGCTCGATCGTCATCACGGTGTCCACGCCGCCGGACGGCGGCTCGACGACACCGGAAGGAACGGAACCATGCGCTACACGATCCTGCTGCACTACCCGGAGATGACGCCCGAGGACACCGGCGCGGAAGGCTGGAGCGAGGGCCTGGCGGCCTTCGACGCGTACGCCAAGGCGCTCGACGGCGCGGGTGTGCTGCTGTCCGCCGAGGTGCTGCAGCCGTCGTCGGCCACCACCACCGTGGCGGTGCGCGACGGCGAGCTGCGGGTCCAGGACGGGCCGTTCGCCGACACGAAGGAGCAGCTCGGCGGCACGTTCGTGATCGACGTGCCGGACCTCGACGCCGCGATCGCCTGGGCGGCCAAGGCGCCGTCCGTCCAGTGGGGGACCGTGGAGGTGCGGCCCTCGGCGACCCACTTCGCGGACGGGGCCTGGACCACCACGGAAGGTCTGGGGTGAGTCCTGCCGCCGGCGAGGCCCGCGCCGCCGCCGACGCGGCGGCGCGGGCCTCGTACGGCCGCCTGCTCGCGCTGCTCGCCGCGCGCGACGGCGACATCGCCCGGGCCGAGGACGCCCTCGCCGACGCCTTCGAACGCGCTCTCGGCACGTGGGCCGAGGACGGCGTGCCCCGCAACCCGGACGGCTGGCTCCTGACCGTGGCCCGCAACCGGCTGCGTGACCTGTACAAGGCGGCGTCGTCCAGGGACGCGCCGTTGCCCGACGGCGGCGGGGAGGCGGGGCGGGGCGCGGGGTTCGCGACCGCGGGAACCAGCTCCGCGCCGTCCGTCACGGAACCCGCCGTCGGCCCCTGGGAGCCTGACCCGGGCGAGATCGGCGACCGCCGGCTCGAGCTGATGTTCGTCTGCGCGCATCCCGCCGTCGAGGCGGGGATCCGCACGCCGCTCATGCTCCAGACCGTGCTGGGCGTGGAGGCCCGCGACATCGCGCGGGCGTTCGCCGTCCCCGCCCCGACCATGGCTCAGCGCCTGGTCCGCGCCAAGCGGCGCATCCGCGACGCCCGCATACCGTTCCGGATCCCCGGCCGCGACGACGTGCCCGGCCGCCTGCCGCCCGTGCTGGAGGCGGTCTACGGCGCCTATGCGATCGACTGGCGTGGCGTCGCGCCCGAGGTCCGTGACTCGCTCACCGGAGAGGCCCTCGTGCTCGCCCTGCTCCTGGCGGACCTGCTGCCCGCCCCCGAGCCGCTCGGGCTCGCCGCCCTGCTGTGCTTCTCGGTGGCGCGGTCCGCGGCGAGAGTGCGCGACGGCGTCCTGGTGCCGCTCGAGGAGCAGGACCCGGCCCTGTGGGACCGGACGTTGATCGCCCGCGGCGAGGCGCTGCTGCGACGCGCGCTCGACGCCGACGACTCTCCCGGCCGCTTCCGGCTCGAGGCCGCGATCCAGTCCGCCCACTGCGCTCGTGCCCGCACCGGTGTGACCGACTGGCCCGCCCTGCTCACCCTGCACCGTGCGCTCGTCACGGTGGCTCCGACCCTCGGCAGCCTCGTGGCCTGCGCGGCGGTGCGGGCCCGCGTCGACGGCCCGGCGGCCGGGCTGGCCGACCTGGAGGCGATCTCGGCGTCCGACCGGGCCGCGGACCGGTTCCAGCCCTGGTGGGCCGTCCGTGCGCACCTGCTCGCCGCGGCAGGGGATCCCGCCGCCCCGGCGGCCTACGGCAAGGCGGTCGCCCTCACGACGGACGCGCCGGCTCGTGCGTTCCTGGAGGCCCGCGGTGCCGCCACCGCGTGAGGCCGGCTCGGCCGGTGGGTGAGCGACCGGGCTTCCACCGGGACTCAGCCCGCCGCCACCCACTTGTCCTCGGGGTCGTTGAACATGTGTGACTCGATCAGCTCGTGGCGTCGCAGGTAGGTGGTCGCCATGGCCTGGATCGTGGCGGCGACCGGCAGTGCCAGGAAAGCGCCCAGGGCGCCGAAGACCGCACCGAACGCCAGCACCACGAGCAGGCTGACGGCGGCGTTCATCTCCAGGGCCCGCTCGGACAGCATCGGTGCCAGCCAGAGGTTCTCCACCTGCTGGTAGGCGACGACGAACACGAGCACCGCCCCGGCCTGCCACAGCCCCTGCCCCGTCAGCGCCACCATGACGGGCAGCGCACCGCCGAGGTAGGCGCCGATGGTCGGGACGAACTGTGAGACCACGCCGACGAACACGGCGAGGGGAATCGCGTACGGCGTGCGCAGGATCAGCAGGAAGGCGCAGGTCACGACGGTGGAGATGAGGGCGAGCACGAGCCGGGTGTCGATGTAGTCGGACACCTTGCGCTGCACCACGCCCCACAGGTGCAGCACCTCGTCCTGGTGGTCCGGAGGCACCCAGCGGCACACGGCCCGGCGGAACCGTGGCCCGGCGGCGAGCAGGTAGTACGCGACCAGCAGGATCGTGATCGACCAGAAGAGCCCGCTGAGCAGGGCGCTGCCGACGACGAGCGCGCTCGCGGCGAGGTCGCTGCCGAACTGGTCGAGGCCCTCGCCGACCAGTTCCTCCGGCTCGGGCAGCGGAAGGTCCACGAACCCGAGGACGAAGCTGCGCAGCGTGCCGTAGTACTCGGGCAGGGTCCTGCCCAGCTCGACGACCTGCTGCACGAACAGGTTCCCGAAAAGCGCCATCACCGCGACGATCGCGGCGAGGGAGCCGAGCAGCGTGACCGCCGCCGCGGCCGGGCGTCTCCAGCCGCGGCGCACCAGCCACACCGTCGCGGGCTCGAGCGCGAGCGACAGGAAGAACGCGATGAGGATCGCCACCCACAGGCTCTTGAGCGCCCCGAGCGCGTTCCACGCGAAGATTCCCACGAACACCGCCACGATCCCCAGGGCCAGGGCGCGCGGCAGCCATCGCGGCGGGTGCTTGGACCCGGCGGTCCCGGGCGCGGTGTCGTCCTGCGCGTCGTCCGGCGCGGCGCTGTCCGGCGCGGCGCTGTCCGGCACGGTCCCGTCCTTGCCGGCCCCGTCCGGACGTTCGTGGCCGTCGGCGGTCGCGGTGGCGGACGGCCCGACGGCGTGCCGGGCGCCGTCGGCGCCTTCGCTGAGGGTGGAGCTGGCGGTCATGGGCCGACACCGTAGCGGGAATACGCGACATGAGGGAAAAAAGTCCGCCCGCCGCCACCGTCGCGTGCTCTTGTTTTGACTCATTCAAGAAAACAGGTGAGACTGGTGTCGTGAGCACGACCGAGGGGATGCAGCAGCGGCTGCGCGAGGCGGGTCTGCGCGTGACTCGTCCGCGCGTGGCGGTGCTGGCTGCCGTGGCCGGTCATCCGCATGCCGACGCCGGCGAGTTGCTGGCTGCGGCACGCGAGAACCTGCCCGAGGTGTCCCACCAGGCCGTCTACGACTCGCTGCACACGCTGACCGCCGCCGGGCTGGTGCGCTGCATCCAGCCGTCCGGCGCCACGGCCAGGTACGAGACGCGGGTCGGGGACAACCATCACCACCTGGTGTGCCGGAACTGCGGTGCGATCGTCGACGTCGACTGCGAGTTCGGCGAGGCGCCGTGCCTTCTCCCACCCGACGATCACGGCTACACCGTGGACGAGGCCGAGATCGTCTACTGGGGGCTGTGCCCCGAGTGCCGTGCCACGACCGAATGAGCGGTTTCTTGTACCTGGAAGGAAGTCCCATGTCAGAGAGCACGGCTGAAGCCACGCCGGTGGCCCCGACGGACAGCACGCCCGCGGCGGCGGAGGAGAACACCGCGGGCAAGTGCCCCGTGGCGCACGGCGGACGCGTGCACCCCACGCGCGGCGACGCCAACACGGAGTGGTGGCCGAACCGGCTGAACCTCAAGATCCTGGCGAAGCACACCGCCGAGCGGGACCCGCTGGATCCGGACTTCGACTACAAGGCCGCCTTCGAGGCCCTCGACCTGGATGCGGTCAAGGCGGACCTGGCGGCCGTCATGACGGACTCCAAGGACTGGTGGCCGGCCGACCACGGGCACTACGGCGGCCTGATGATCCGTATGGCGTGGCACTCCGCGGGCACCTACCGCTCGCACGACGGCCGCGGTGGCGGTGGCGCCGGCCAGCAGCGGTTCGCCCCGCTGAACTCCTGGCCCGACAACGGCAACCTGGACAAGGCGCGCCGCCTCCTGTGGCCGGTGAAGAAGAAGTACGGCCAGGCGATCTCCTGGGCCGACCTGATGATCCTCGCGGGCAACGTGGCGCTGGAGTCGATGGGCTTCAAGACCTTCGGCTTCGCGGGCGGCCGCCCCGACGTGTGGGAGGCCGACGACGACGTCTACTGGGGCCCGGAGAAGGTCTGGCTGGACGACGAGCGCTACACGGGCGACCGTGAGCTGGAGGCGCCGCTCGCTGCCGTCCAGATGGGCCTCATCTACGTCAACCCGGAGGGTCCGAACGGCAACGGGGACCCGATCGCCGCGGCTCGCGACATCCGTGAGACGTTCCGCCGCATGGGCATGAACGACGAGGAGACGGTGGCGCTCATCGCGGGCGGTCACTCCTTCGGCAAGACGCACGGCGCCCACCCGGACGACCAGCTCGGCCCCGACCCGGAGGCCGCCCCGTTGGAGGCCCAGGGCTTCGGCTGGAAGAACGGCCACGGCACCGGCGTCCTCGAGGACGCGCTGACCTCCGGCCTCGAGGTCACCTGGACGCAGACCCCGGCGCAGTGGAGCAACTACTTCTTCGAGAACCTCTTCGCGTACGAGTGGGAGCAGACGACGTCCCCGGCCGGAGCGATCCAGTGGGTCGCCAAGGACGCCGAGGCCGTCATCCCCGCGCCGAACGAGGGCGGCGCGAGGCGCCTGCCGACCATGCTCACCACCGACCTGTCGCTCCGGATGGACCCCGCCTACGAGGCGATCTCCCGGCGCTTCCTGGCCGACCCGGACGCCTTCGCGGACGCGTTCGCCCGTGCCTGGTTCAAGCTGACGCACCGCGACATGGGCCCGAAGGCTCGCTACCTCGGCCCCGAGGTCCCGGCCGAGGACCTCAGCTGGCAGGACCCGCTGCCGGCCGCGCCCGAGCGGACGATCGGCGACGCCGAGACCGCCGTGCTCAAGCAGAGGATCGCGGACTCCGGCCTGACCGTGAACCAGCTCGTCTCGACCGCGTGGAAGGCGGCGGCCACCCACCGCACGTCGGACAAGCGCGGCGGCGCGAACGGTGGTCGCATCCGCCTGGCGCCGCAGAAGGACTGGAAGGTCAACCGGCCCGAGGAGCTCGCACCGGTCATCTCGAAGCTCGAGGAGATCACCGCCGAGTTCAACGCGACCAGCGGCGTGCCGGTCTCGTTCGCCGACGTGCTCGTCCTCGCCGGTGGCGTCGGTGTGGAGCGCGCTGCCCGGGCAGCAGGTGTCGACGTCGAGGTGGGCTTCACGCCGGGCCGCGTGGACGCCACTCAGGAGCAGACCGACGCGGAGAACTTCGACTGGCTGGAGCCGGTGGCCGACGGGTTCCGCAACTACGACAGCGGCTTCCTCAAGCTGCCCAGCGAGTACCTGCTCATCGACCGCGCCAACCTGTTGGGCCTCACCGCCCCGGAGATGACGGTGCTGGTCGGCGGCCTGCGCGTGCTGGGCAACAACTGGGACGGGTCGAACCTCGGCGTCCTGACCGAGGCCCCCGGCACCCTGACGAACGACTTCTTCGTCAACCTGCTCGAGCTCGGCATCGAGTGGAAGCCGGACGCCGAGGAGAAGACGTTCGCCTCCGGCGACGGCCGCTGGACGGCCTCCCGCGTCGACCTCGTGTTCGGCTCGAACTCGGAGCTGCGCGCCCTGGCCGAGGTGTACGCCTCGGACGACGCCAAGGAGAAGTTCGTCCGCGACTTCGCCGCCGCCTGGCAGAAGGTCATGGAACTGGACCGTTTCGACCTGGCGAAGTAAGAGGTCGCGCCGCACCTGATGCGGTCGGTCCGATGTCGGGTGGTCGGTCCGATGTCCGTGCGGTCGGTCCCTCGAGGGACCGACCGCATGGCGCCGGACCCACAGCGGCCGCGATGTGTTCAGCCGTTACCGCAATCTCTGAAGAAATTCCTGGTCAGGACGCAACGAAACACCCCCGTCGTGCAACGCCGTGGTCGGTAGCGTCGCCGCCATGACGCACACAGTCACGCGCCGTGCCGCGAACCGGCACTTCCTCATGTGCCCGCCGGAGCACTTCGACGTCGTCTACGCCATCAACCCCTGGATGGACACGAGCGTCCCCGTCGACACCGCACGGGCCCTGGCCCAGTGGGAGACCCTCAAACGGGCCTACGAGACCCGCGGCCACACCGTCGACGTGATCGACCCCGAGCCCGGACTGCCCGACATGGTGTACGCCGCCAACGGCGGCATCGTCGTCGGCGGACAGGCGCTCGCCGCACGCTTCACCTACCCCGAGCGGGCCAAGGAAGGCCCCGCCTACGACGCCTGGTTCACCGGCCCCGCCGCCCTCGGGCGCGGCATCACCTCCGCCGGGCAGTCGGGGGAGACCCAGGAGGGTGAGGGCGACCTGCTGCTCGTCGGCGACACGCTCCTCGCCGGACACGGCTTCCGCACCACCCGCGCCGCCCACGACGAGGCTGCCCGCCGTCTCGGGCTCGCCGAGCAGGGGATCGACGTCGTTCCTCTCGAGCTCGTCGACCCCCGCTACTACCACCTCGACACCGCCCTGGCCGTGCTCGACACCGGCGAGACCGGCAACCCGCCGCTCGTCGCCTACCTGCCCGGCGCGTTCACCGCGGAGTCCCGCGCCACGCTCGAGCGGCTCTACCCCGACGCCATCCTCGCGTCCGACGACGACGCCGCCGTCCTCGGCCTCAACGTCGTCTCCGACGGCCGCTGCGTCTTCCTCACCGACCGCGCCGGACGCCTCGCCGACGACATCGCCGCGGCCGGCTTCGACGTCGTCCCCGTCGACCTGTCCGAGCTGTTCAAGGGCGGCGGCTCCGTCAAGTGCTGCACCCTCGAACTGCGGCCCGACGCCGCGACCGCCGCGCACGGCACGGCCGGCACCGTCGACCACGCCGACGACCGTGTCGCGGCGCCTGCCATGCCCGCCGTGCCCGCCGCCGACCGTGTCGCCGCGCCCGCCACCGATCCGGCCGTCGTCCTGGCCATGGCGGCGGAGCCGGCACCCTCCCTCCACCCGAAGGAGTCCGCATGACCACCGTCCCCTTCCTCGACGTCGCCGGCGCCGCGCGCTGGGCAGCCCGCCGCGGACCGGAGACCGTCATCGCCGGTCTCACCGACGCGATGGACCGCGACTTCGCCCGCTGGCCCGAACTCGACAAGCGCCCCCGCATCGCCACCCACTCGGCCGAGGGCGTCATCGAGCTCATGCCCACCGCCGACGCCGAGACCTACGGCTTCAAACTCGTCAACGGCCACCCCGCCAACCCCGCCCGCGGCTTCCAGACCGTCACCGCCGTGGGCATGCTCGCCCGCGTCGACAACGGCTACCCGTCCTTCCTCGCCGAGATGACACTGCTGACCGGGCTGCGCACGGCCGCGGCCTCGGCGCTCGCGGCGAGGTACCTGGCGCGCCGTGGCTCGCGGGTCATGGCGATGATCGGCGCGGGTTCCCAGGCCGAGTTCCAAGCCCTTGGCATGCGAGCGGAACTGGGCATCGAGACCTTGCGGGTGTTCGACGTCGACCCCGCGGCGTCGGAGAAGCTCGCGCGGCACGCGAAGGCCCTCGGGTTCGACGTCGTGATCGCGTCGGACCCGGCCGACGCCGCGCGCGGGGCCGACGTCGTGACCACGTGCACGGCGGACAAGCGCAACGCGGTGGTGCTGTCCGACGCCGCCCTGCGCGAGGGCGCGAATCCTGGCGTCCTCGTCAACGCGATCGGCGGCGACTGCCCCGGCAAGACGGAGCTGGAGCCGGCCACGATCGCACGGGCGAGCGTCTTCGTGGAGCACACGGAGCAGACCCGCATCGAGGGCGAGATCCAGAAACAGGCACCGGACTTCCCGGTCACGGAGCTGTGGGAGGTCGTCACCGGTGTGAAGCCGGGCCGCCGCTCGGACGACGAACTGGTGGTCTGGGACTCGGTCGGCTTCGCGGTGGAGGACTGGACCACCCTGAAGTTCGTCGCGGCCGACGTCGCCGCCGCGGCCCCGGAACTCCTGGCGCACCTGGACCTCATCGCGGAGCCGGCGGACCCGAAGGACCTCTTCTCCCTTCTCCAGGAGGACTGACCGCCCGGCTGGCTGCCGACTGACCGCCGGCCGACCGCCGGCTGACTGCCCGGCTGACCGTCGGCCGACCGGCTGGCTGACCGACCGGCTGGCTGCCTGCTGACTGCCCGGCTGACCGCCGGCTGACTGCCTGGCTGACCGCTTGGCTGGCTGCCGGCCGACCGCCTGGTCCCGGTGGTTCCGCGGCCCGGGTGGTCGTAGGCGGGCCGCGGCGGGCCAGCCGGGGCGGCATCGGGTCGCGACCACGCCATGAAGTCGCGACCACGCCATGAACGGGGGCTGGTAGCGCAAACATCGCCCAGAATCGCGTGGTCGGCATCGACAGCGGCTTGATCGGGCAGAGACCACGTCACGGTGCGCCGCGCGACACGGCGCACCGTGACGTGGTTGTCCTCGTCGGAGCCTCCGCATCGGGAGGTCGGGAGGTCGGGAGGTCGTCGGGAGGCGGGTGTCGCGGGGCCGGCCCCGCCGGGAGGCCGTGAGCCGGCGCACCGGAGCGCGGGAAGGGGCGTATCTGCAGGTGGGAGCGCCGGCCGGGTTCCGAGAAAGCGCCCGGCGGAGCAGTGGCTGCGGGCGGGAACAGTGGGCACAGGGACCCTTGTCGTCGCTGACGCCGGATGGAATATTCACCCGATGGTCCGTTGCGTGCCGTCGGGCGGCTACCGGCGGCACGGACTATGGCTCCTGGCCGGCGACGTCGCCGGCTCGCACTCGCTCCGACGACCCCTGGGGGACCTCGATGCACCGTGCCCTGACCGCCACCCTCTCCGCTCTCGCCGCCGGCACCCTCCTGGTGCCCGCGGCGCTGAGCGCGCCCGCCGCGACGGCCCTGTCCCTCACGACGGGGCCGCCCGCGATCGCCGAGCCGTCCGCCACCGACCTCGCCACCGCCACCGACCTCGCCCGCCGCTGGGCGCCCATCCACCACCAGGACGTCGACCAGACCGGCTCGCACGCCCTGGGCGGACGCAGCGACTACATCACGCGCGTCGACTTCGACGGTGACTGGAACGGCACCAACAACTGGGACAACACCGGTTCGGGATCGCTGGACGCGTACGCCTACTGGTCCTCGGTGGAGACCGAGACCCACTGGTTCCTCGTCTACATGTTCTTCCACCCACGCGACTGGACCGACTCGTTCTTCGACACCGAGCACGAGAACGACGCCGAGGGCGTCCTGTTCGCCGTGGAGAAGGACGGCTCGCAGTACGGCACGCTGCGGGCGGCGGTCACCGTGGCGCACACCGACTTCTACTCCTACGTGCCCGCGGGCAGCACCTGGTCCGCCGGCGGGGAGACCGTCGACGGCACCCTCCCGATGGCGACGAACCCGCACGACGGCGCCTCCCACCCCGTCACCGCACAGGAGGCCAAGGGACACGGGCTCAAGGCCCGGGGCGGGTACGACATCGTCGGCGACGGCGTCGTCTACCACCCGGCCGCCACCGGTGAGACGCCCGAGCACCCCGACGACCGCGACGTGCGCTACGGCCTCATCGACATCTTCGAGCCCGGCGGCCTGTGGGACCGCCGCGACGGCGCACCGTTCGCGAGCTGGGGCACGTTCGCCGGCAACGCGTCGGGCGGCTGCGGTGACTGGGCGATCGGCTGCTCCACCAACGCGGCCAACACCCCCTGGGGCTGGGACGACGGCGACGACGTGCCCGGCCGCGGCCAACTCGCCACCGACCCGGCCCGCGTGATGGCGGAGTACTTCACCATCCCGGGTGACTACTCCCGCACCTACATCAGCAACCGCTACCGCTGACGACCCAGGGGAGTCCGGTGGCGGGACCTGACCGGTCCGCCACCGGAGTCCCGGCTAGGTTGACCACCATGGATTCCGACCGCGACCCCGGTCCTGGCCGCGACCCCGGTCCTGGCCGCGACCCCGGCCCCCACCCCGGTTCCGGCGACGTCCCCGGCTCCAGGCGAGACCACGACCGTCCCGGAAGCGTGCTCGAGGTGCTGGCCGTGTTCACACGGCTCGGCCTCACCTCCTTCGGCGGACCCGTCGCCCACCTGGGGTACTTCCGCGAGTCGTTCGTCACCCGGCGCGCCTGGCTCACCGAACGCGCCTACGCCGACCTCGTCGCTTTCTGCCAGTTCCTGCCCGGCCCGGCGTCCAGCCAGGTCGGGATGGCGATCGGCTGGCGTCGGGCCGGGGTCGGCGGCCTGCTCGCGGCCTGGGCGGGGTTCACCCTGCCGTCGGCGCTGCTGCTGCTCGCGTTCGCGTACGGCGTCGACGCGGTGGGCGACCTGTCCGGCGCCGGATGGATCACCGGGCTCAAGGCGGCGGCGGTCGCCGTCGTCGCGCAGGCGGTGCTGGGCATGGCGCGCACCCTGGCGAACACGCGTGCCACCGCGACGATCGCGGGCGGCGCCGTCGTGCTCCTGCTCCTGGCGCCTGCCACCGGCCTGCCGCTCGCGCCGGTCCAGATCGGCGTGATCGTCGCCGCCGGGCTGGCAGGACTGTGGTGGGTGGCGCCGTCGTCGTCCGGCACCACGGACGACGACGGCGGCCGGCTGGCCGCTCCCGTCCGCACCCGCACGGCGGTCATGTCCCTGGTGGCCTTCGCCCTGCTGCTCGCCGGTCTGCCGCTGCTGGCGGCCGTCACGGGCGGCGGAACCGCCGGGCTCGCCGACATGTTCTACCGCGCCGGATCCCTGGTGTTCGGCGGTGGGCACGTCGTCCTGCCGCTGCTGCAGGCCGAGACCGCGGGCACCGTGACCGACGACCAGTTTCTCGCGGGCTACGGCGCCGCACAGGCCGTACCGGGACCTTTGTTCACCTTCTCCGCCTACCTCGGCGCACTGTCCACCGCGGGGCCGGGTGGCGCGCTCGGTGCGACGATCGCGCTGGTGGCGGTGTTCCTCCCGTCGGCGTTGCTGGTCACCGGCGCCCTGCCGTTCTGGGACCGCCTGCGCCGGGCCCGCGGCGCACAGCGAGCCATGGCGGGCGTCAACGCGGGCGTCGTCGGCCTGCTGGCGGCGGCGTTCTACGACCCGGTGCTCACCCAGGGCGTCCTGGCGGCGGGGAACCCCGCGTGGGCCCTGGCGCTGACGGTCGCGGCATATGTCGCGCTGACAACCTGGAAGGCTCCGCCCTGGCTGGTCGTCCCGGCCGCTGCGGCCGCAGGCGCCCTCGTCCTGCGCTGACCCCGCTCCTGACGCCGGTCGGTCCCGTGGCGCTGCCTCCGCCCCGCGGCGCTGCCTCTGTCCCGCGGCGCTGCCTCTGCTCTGCGGTGCCGCCTCCGCCCCGCGGCGCCGACTCCGCGCCGTAGCCACCTGGATCGACCTCGCCATGGCGGTGATCCCGCAATGGCGGCGGGTGATCCCGCTATGAGGCGGGCGATCCCGCCATGGGGCGGACGACCACGTCATCTCGTGGGGTTGGAATCGCTCCCACGGCACAAAGTGGCGTGGTCGCGGGCCGGTGCCCGCGGAAGGGCTGTGGACAAGCAGCGGCGAGGGGGCGGGAGTGGTGTGGTGGGGGAGGTGACGGTCGAGAAGAAGGTCCCGGGGGTTCTGGAGGACGTCGCGCGCCGGCAGGCTGGGCTCGTGAACATCGCGCAGTGCGAGCGGGCCGGGTTGGGCGTCGATGTGCGGCGTCGGCTCGTCGGGTCGGGGACGTGGTCGCGGCTCGCGCAGGGGGTCTTCGACACATCGGTCACGGACCCGGCGCTGCACTCGTTCGACGTCGCCCGCCACCGCATCGCCTGGAAAGGGCTGCTCGCGGTGCGAGGCTCCGCGGCGGTGAGCCTCTCCGCACTCGCTCTCCTGGGAGCGCAAGGCCTGCCGCGGACCTTCGACGCCGAGGTCTCGCTGCCGGGCGGGGTGCATCGGCGCAGCCGCAACGGCGTCGTCGTACGACAGTACGAGTTCGCGATGTCGACTCGCCTCATCGGTGACGCTCGGGTGGTGACCCCCGACTGGGCGCTGGCCCAGGCGCTGCCCCGGCTCGACCGACATACCGCGGTCGCGGTGATGGACTCGCTCCGCCATCAGGCGATTCTCGACGACGCCGGATTCGCGCGCGCCCGCGAACTGGCCAGAGGTCGGCGCGGGATGGCATCACGCCACGAGTGGTTCGGGGACTCCGACGCGCGCGCCGAGTCCCCGCCGGAGAGCCACGCCCGCATCGTCTGCGCCGATGCCGGCCTGCGACCCGACGACCTGCAGCGCGATGTCGTCTCGGACGACGGTGAGTTCCTCGGGCGCGGCGACCTGCTCTGGTACCTGGGCGGCGGCCGGTGGCTCGTCGTCGAGATCGACGGCGCGCGCTACCACACCGGCGAGGACGCGATGCGCCGGGACAACCTCCGCCAGAACCGGATGATCGGCGACGGCCGGATCACGATGCTGCGCTTCTTCCCGGACGACCTCCGCAGCGTCCGCCACGTCACGTCACGGATCGCCGCCATCCTCCGCCAGGAGTCCTGGCGCCCGAATCGCCCGCTCCCCGCGCGCTGACGACCACGCCAATCCGTGACGACCACCTCAATCTAAGGCGGCCGCACCGTCTCGCGCCGACCGCGTCGATCTGTCATGCTCGCGCCGTCTTGTGGCAACCGCGTGGCGACCGCGTCGTCATGTGGCGACCCGTCGCTGGCGTCCGCGCCGGTCTATGGCGACCGCACCGTTTCGTGGCGACCACGCCATCGTGTGGCGACCACGTCAATTTTGGCCGTGGGAGCGATCCCAACTCCACGATATGGCGTGGTCGCCACACGATGGCGTGGTCGCCAGCGGCGGGTTGGCGGGTCGGCGGGGTCGACGGCGGCCCGTCGTCATCCCTCGGTCTCCTCCTCGGTCGTCGGCGACCGGCAGGCGGGTCGACGCGTGACCGGTCGTCGGTCGCCAGCCCCATCGGCCGTCGGCCAGCGCTCGGCTCTCGGCCCCCAGCTATCGGTCGTCGGCCCTCAGCTTTCGGCCGCCAGCTTTCGGCCGCCAGCTCTCGGTCGTCGGCCGCCAGCCTTCGGCTCTCGGTCGTCGGCCGGGCCGCCGATCCTCGGCGACCAGCGCCGGCCCTCGACCGCCAGCCCTCGGTGACCGCCGCCAGTCCTCGGTCGCCAGTCCTCGGCCGCCAGTCCTCTGTGACCGGCGCCGGCCCTCGGTGACCGGCGCCGGGCGGGTCGCCGGCTCGCGGCCGTCAGCTCGTCAGCGCTGCGTGGGCCATCCGGGTCAGCAGCGCGCGCATCGTCGCGCGGCTGAGACGCGCCGAGTGCGGGGTCGAGTTCAGCAGCCCGAACGCCGCCTGAACCGCAGCCCGTGCCTGCGCCGGCGTGAGGTCGGGGCGGTGCGGACGCAGCGCCCGGGTCCACACGTCGATGTAGGCCAGCTGGCGCTCGCGGACCTGGGCGCGGGCCTGCTCACCGAGGGAGCCCCACTCGCGTTCCTGGATCACGATGAGTGAGGGCTGGGACAGCGCGAAGTCGGTGTGGAACGCGATCAGTGCACCCAGGGCATCGGCCGAAGGCGTCTCCGGCGCCGCCGTCAGCGCACGTGCCCCCTCCAGCAGTCGCTCCGACGCGTGCAGCAGGCACTGCCCGAGGATGTCCTCCTTGCCGGAGAAGTGCTTGTACAGGGCCGGCCCGGAGATGCCGACGGCGGCCCCGATGTCGCCGACGCTCACCCCATGGAACCCGCGGGCGGCGAACAGGTCGGCCGCGGTGTCCAGGATCTGCCGGCGCCGGGGTGTCACGGCGGCAGTCTAAGCCGCCGGACCGCCGAACGGTTAACGGTCGTTAACGCGAACCGTCGGCCGTTGCCAACGCCGAACGGTCGGCCGTTGCCAACACCGAACGGTTAACCACCGTTAACCGAGCCGGGTTATGCTGCCCCCATGGCGACCACCACTGCCACGTCACCGCCGACGCAGCGCGACCTCGCCGCCGGTCTTCGCGAGCGGATCGCTCGCGCGGCCCAGGGCGGCCCCGCCCGATCCCGGGAGAAGCACCTGGCCCGCGGCAAGTTGTTGCCCCGCGACCGGGTGCGCCGACTGCTGGACGAGGGCAGCCCTTTCCTGGAACTGTCCGCGCTGGCGGCGTACGGCATGTACACCGGCGGCGCGAGCAGCGCCTCCGCCGGCGCTGCCGCCTCCGCCGGCGCTGCCTCCGTCTCCGCCTCCGCCGACAATCCTGTCGGCGGCGCCGCCGCGGGTAACCCCTCCGAGGCGAACGGCCTGAGTGACGACGACTTCGCCGTCCCCGGGGCCGGCGTCATCGCGGGCATCGGCATCGTCGAGGGCCGGCACGTGATGGTGGTGTGCAACGACGCCACCGTCAAGGGCGGCACCTACTACCCGGCCACCGTCAAGAAGCACCTGCGCGCCCAGGAGATCGCCCGGGAGAACCGCCTGCCCTGCGTCTACCTCGTGGACTCCGGCGGCGCGTTCCTCCCGCTGCAGGACGAGGTCTTCCCCGACCGCGAGCACTTCGGCCGCATCTTCTACAACCAGGCCCGCCTGTCCGCCGAGCGGATCCCGCAGATCGCCGCCGTCCTCGGCTCCTGCACGGCGGGTGGCGCGTACGTCCCCGCGATGAGCGACGAGACCGTCATCGTCCGCGACCAGGGCACCATCTTCCTCGGCGGACCGCCGCTGGTGAAGGCCGCGATCGGCGAGGTCGTCTCCCCGGAGGAGCTCGGCGGGGGAGATCTGCACGCCCACCGCTCCGGTGTCGCCGACCACCTCGCCGACGACGACGAGCACGCGTGCGAGATCGTCCGCGGCATCGTGCGCACCCTGCCACCCGACCCCGGCCCCGTCTGGGACGTGAACCCCCGCCCGCTGCCGCCGTCGTCCGACCCGGAGGGGCTGTACGACGTCGTGCCCGTGGACGTCAACGCTCCTTACGACGCGCACGAGGTGATCTTCCGTCTCGTCGACGCCGCTCCCGAGCCGGGCCCCGACGGCCCCGTCCCGGACTGGCACGAGTTCAAGCCGGGCTACGGCACCACCCTCGTGACCGGGTTCGCCCGTCTGCACGGCCACCCGGTCGGCATCCTCGCGAACAACGGCGTCCTGTTCGGCGAGTCCGCGCGCAAGGGCGCCCACTTCATCGAGCTCGCGGACCAGCGCGGCATCCCGCTGCTGTTCCTGCAGAACATCACCGGCTTCATGGTGGGCCGCGACGCCGAGGCCGGGGGCATCGCGAAGGACGGCGCCAAGATGGTCACCGCCGTCGCCTCCACCCGCGTGCCGAAGCTGACGGTGATCGTCGGCGGGTCGTTCGGCGCCGGGAACTACTCCATGTGCGGTCGCGCCTACTCCCCGCGCTTCCTGTGGTCCTGGCCCGGCTCCCGGATCTCCGTGATGGGTGGCCCGCAGGCCGCCTCCGTCCTGTCCACCGTCAAGCGCGACCAGATCGAGGGCGCCGGCGGCACCTGGTCGGACGAGGAGCAGACCGCCTTCGAGGCCCCCGTCCGCGAGTCCTACGAACGCGCCGGCAGCCCTTACCACGCCACCGCGCGCGGCTGGGACGACGGCATCCTCGACCCCCTCGACACCCGCCGGGTCCTCGGCATGGCCCTCGACGTGTGTTCCCGCGTCCCGTTCGACGACGCCGGCGCGACCCCGCGCTTCGGCCTGTTCCGGATGTGAGGGGGACGACCGTGAGCGACCAGCACCTTCACCACCCCGGCACCCCGTCCGGAGCCGCGCGCCCCGGCGCGGGCGCACCCGGCACCGGTCACGACGACCGCCCGTTCGGTACCGTCCTCGTCGCCAACCGCGGCGAGATCGCCGTGCGCGTCATCCGCACCCTGCGCCGCCTCGGCATCCGCTCGGTCGCCGTCTACTCCGACGCCGACGCCGGTGCGCCGCACGTCCGTCTCGCCGACACCGCGGTGCGGATCGGCCCGGCGCCCGCGACGTCGTCGTACCTCGACATCGATGCCGTCGTCGAGGCCGCCCGCACCGCCGGAGCCGACGCCGTCCACCCCGGCTACGGCTTCCTGTCCGAGAACCCCGCGTTCGCCCGCGCCTGCGCGAGTGCCGGGATCGTCCTCGTCGGACCGACGCCCGAGGCCATGGAGGCCATGGCCGACAAGATCTCCGCCCGTGACCTCGTCGCCGCCCGCGGCGTCCCCGTCCTGCCGGGCACCACCGGCGTGACAGGGCCGGCGGGAGCGCCCGGCGTCCCCGCCACCGACGAGGACCTCCTCGCCGCGGCCCCCGGCGTCGGCTTCCCCCTCATCGTCAAGCCCGCCGCCGGCGGCGGCGGCAAGGGCATGCAGGTCGTCGACGACGCCGCCGCACTGCCCGCCGCGCTCGTCTCCGCCCGCCGCGTCGCCGCCGCCGCGTTCGGCGACGACTCCCTCCTGCTCGAACGCTACGTGCCCGACCCCCGGCACATCGAGGTCCAGATCCTCGCCGACACCCACGGCACGGTCATCCACCTCGGCGAACGCGAGTGCTCCCTGCAGCGCCGCCACCAGAAGGTCATCGAGGAAGCACCGTCGGCCCTCCTCGCGAGCCTGCCCGACGACGTCGCCGCCACCCTCCGCGCCCGCATGGGCGAAGCCGCCTGCGAGGTCGCCCGCGCCTGCGGCTACGTCGGCGCCGGAACCGTCGAGATGCTCGTCCCGGGCCGCCCCGACGCCGCACCGGACGCCGTCCCCGGCACGGATGCCGACGACGACGGTCCCGGCCGTGCCCTCGACCCCGCCTCGCTCGACTTCTGGTTCCTGGAGATGAACACCCGCCTCCAGGTCGAGCACCCCGTCACCGAGGCCGTCACCGGACTCGACCTCGTCGAGCTCCAGCTCCGCGTCGCCGCCGGCGAGAAGCTCCCGCTCGCCCAGGACGACGTCGTGCTGGACGGCCACGCCGTCGAGGCCCGCGTCTACGCGGAGGTCCCAGCCCGCGGGTTCCTCCCGGACACCGGAACCGTCCTCGCGTACGCCGGGCCCACCGGCCCCGGCGTACGCGTCGACTCCGGCATCACCACGGGCAGTGTCGTCGGCGGCGACTACGACCCCATGCTCGCCAAGGTCATCGCCCACGGCACCGACCGCAGCCACGCCGTCGACCGGCTCGACCGGGCACTGGCCGACACCGTCGTGCTCGGCGTCGAGACCAACACCGGCTGGCTCCGGGAACTCCTCGCCCACCCCGACGTCCGGGCCGGACGGATCGACACCGGCCTGATCGAACGCGCCGGCGACCCCGCCCCCCCCGAACCGGACGACGCCGACCTCACCGAGGCCGCGCGTGCGCTCGCGGAGCACCGTCCGGAGGAAACCGCGTCTCCGCGGGCCCGCGGACACGCGGTGGCGCGGGCGACCGGGCAGACGTGGCCGCACGTGACCACCGGCCGGACGGCGGCGGGGACGGGTGAGGCGGTCCTGCGGCCCGGCCCGTGGGCGCTGGACGGCTTCCGTCCGGGCGCGCCCGCCGAGCCGGTGCGGTACGAGGTCGCGGGCCGTCTCGTGACGGTCGACGGGCCGGTCGGCTCGGACGGTACGGTCCCGGCGGACGGCCCGCGCGGCAGCTCGCCGGAGGCCGCGGACACCGCGACCGCCGTCGTGCAGGAGTCCGGGCGTGCGGTGCGGACCGTCTGGCTGCACCGTGCCGGGCGCACGCTGGCGTTGGCCGCGCCCACGCGCGCGCAGGCGTCCGCCGCGCGGCGTGCGGCGCGAGCCGCCGCGGCGTCCGCGAGCGGGACCGCCGGGCCCGACGTGCGTGCCGCCATGCCCGGCACCGTCGCCTGGGTCGCCGAGGACGGGGACGTCGCGGCGGGCGACACGCTGGTCGTCGTCGAGGCGATGAAGATGGAGCACCCGCTCGTCGCACCTCACGAGGGTGCCGCGACCGTGCGGGTCACCGTGGGCGAGCAGGTGCGGCGTGACCAGGTGGTCGCGACCGTGGCCGCGTCGCCGGCCACCGACGGCGGTGCGGGCCCGGCCGCGGCGGGGCCCTCCGGCACCGCGGCGGGCTGAGAACACGACAAGACCTCCGGGCCCGCACGACCCCCGCGGTCCCGGCTGATCCCGACACCCTGGGAGGAACCATGAAGTACTTGCTCACCGACGAGCAGGCCAAGCTGTATGACGAGGTGTGCCGCTTCGCTGACGAGGTGGTGGCGCCGCGCGCCTACGACTACGACACCAAGCGCGAGCTGCCCGTCGACATCATCGCCCGGATGGGGGACATGGGGCTGTTCGGCCTGCCGTTCCCCGCGGAGTACGGCGGGCAGGGCAAGGACTACGTGTCCCTGTGCCTGGCCGTGGAGGCGATCAGCAGGGTGGACCAGTCCCTCGGGGTGACCCTGGAGGCGGGCGTCGGGCTCGGCGTCGTGCCGATCTTCCGGCACGGCAGCGACGAGCAGAAGCGGCGCTGGCTGCCGGATTTGCTGTCCGGGCGGGCGCTGGCCGGGTTCGGCCTGACCGAGGACGAGGCCGGTTCGGACGCCGGCGCCACGCGTACCACGGCGGTGCGCGACGGCGACGAGTGGGTCATCAACGGCTCCAAGCAGTTCATCACCAACTCCGGCACGCCGATCACGTCGCTGGTCACGGTCACGGCGGTGACGGGCCGCAAGGAGAACGGCGGGCCGGAGCTGACGTGCTTCATCGTGCCGACGGGCACGCCCGGGTTCGAGGTGGGCCCCGCGTACGACAAGGTCGGCTGGCACACCTCGGACACGCACCCGCTGACGTTCACCGACGTGCGGGTCCCGCACTCGGCGATGCTGGGGGAGCAGGGCCGCGGGTACGCGAACTTCCTGCGGGCGCTGGACGAGGGCCGCGTGGCGTTCGCGGCGCTGTGCGCGGGGGCGGCGCTGGGCTGCTACGAGCAGGCGCTGGCGCGCGCCAAGGAGCGCAGGGTGTTCGGCGAGCCGATCGGGGCGAACCAGCACATCGCCTTCACGCTCGGCCGGATGCAGGCGCGTGCGCACTCCGCCCGGCTGGCGTGGATGGACGCGGCGCAGAAGCTGGTCGCGGGGATGCCGTTCAAGACGGAGGCGTCGCTGGCCAAGCTGATCGGTTCGGAGGCGGCCGTGGCGAACGCGCACGACGCGTCCCAGATCTGGGGCGGGTACGGTTTCCTCAACGAGAACGCCGTGGCCAGGCACTACCGTGACGCGAAGGTGCTGGAGGTCGGCGAGGGAACCACGGAGGTGCAGCTGATGGTGCTGGCCCGGGAGATGGGGCTGCAGTGACGGATCCGACGACGTCGTCCGGTGAGGGGGCGGGAGCCGGTCAGGGCCGCGAGATCCTGCAGCGCGGACGCTACTTCGACGAGCTGGAGGTCGGGGACCGCTACCTGCACCGGCCCGGACGCACCGCGACGGAGGCCGACGACGTGCAGTTCACGACGCTCACGATGAACGGTCAGCCCCTGCACCTGGACGCCGCGTGGGCGGGCACGCAGCCGTTCGGCCAGCGCCTGATGAACTCGATGTGGACGCTGTCCACGCTGGTGGGACTGTCCACGTGGCAGGTCACGCTGGGCACGCTCGTGGCCAACCTCGGGTTCGAGCAGGTGACCTTCCCGGCCCCGGTGTTCCACGGCGACACGGTCTACGCGGAGACGAACGTGCTGGCCAAGCGCGCCTCCGCGTCCCGGCCGGGGCAGGGGGTCGTGACCCTGGAGCACGTGGGCCGCAACCAGGACGACGTCGTCGTGGCACGGGCGGTGCGCAACGGACTGTTCTGGACGCGCGCGGCGCACGAGGCGGCGGAGGCGCCGGCCGGGCCCGGAGGGCCGGGCGGCGTGCCGGATGCGGAGGGTCAGTGGTGATCCCGGGACCCGCGCTCCTGTTCTGCCCGGCGGACCGGCCGGACCGGTTCGCCAAGGCCGCGTCCCGGGCCGACGGCGTCATCCTCGATCTGGAGGACGCCGTCGCGCCCGGGGCCCGCCCCGCGGCGCGTGAGGCCCTCGTCGCGGCGGCCTCCCACGGCGGAGCCGACGGCGGGGTCCTCGCGCCCGAGCGCACGATCGTGCGCGTCAGCCCGCCGGGGACGCCGGACCACGACCTGGACCTCGCCGCGGTGCGGGCGACACCGCTGCGCACGGTCATGGTCGCGAAGGCGGACGCGAGCCTGCCCGTGCCGGCCGGGCTCGACGTCGTCGCGCTGTGCGAGACGGCGGCGGGCGTGGCGGACGCGGCGGCACTGGCCCGGCGGGACGACGTCGTCGCGCTCATGTGGGGGGCGGAGGACCTGGTCGCCTCTCTCGGTGGTACGGCGAGCAGGTTCGGACCGGACGAGCGCACGCCCGGGGCGTACCGGGACGTGGCCCGGCAGGCCCGCGCGACGGTCCTGCTGGCCGCGGGCGCGGCAGGCAAGGCGGCGATCGACGCGGTGCACCTGGACATCGACGACCTGGAGGGGCTGCGGGCGGAGGCGGTCGACGCGGCCGCCTCGGGGTTCGCGGCCACGGCGTGCATCCATCCGCGGCATGTCGCGGTCATCCGGGACGCGTACGCGCCCTCGGATCGGGAGGTGGCTCGCGCCGAGGCGATTCTCGCGGCGGCGGCGGACCACGAGGCCGGAGGTGGGACCGGGGTGTTCACCGTGGAGGGAGTGATGGTGGACGAGCCCGTCCTGCGTCACGCCCGCGCGGTCCTCGCCCGGGCCGGCGCGTGACCGCGCCGGCCTTGCCGGTTCCTGGTGCACACTTGACCGGGGTGTGACGGATCGTACACCCCGCCGAGCCGGACTTTTCTCGACAAACCAGTCGTACGCTGCGTAAACTGAGAAAGAAATCGACACGGGGTGCCGCCTTCGTGGCAGCTGAGAACACACCCGTCGAACCTGATCCAGGTAGTGCCGGCGAAGGGAATGTCGAGATGCGCAGAACCGAGGATCGTCCGGGAACCGCCGCGACGGCGGTGACCACGGCGGTGACGCCATGAGCGTCCCGCGTGTGCTGTCCATCGCCGGCTCGGACCCGTCGGGTGGCGCGGGGGTCCAGGCGGACCTGAAGTCGATCGCGGCCCACGGCGGTTACGGGATGGCCGTGATCACGGCCCTGACGGCGCAGAACACCCACGGGGTGCAGGCCGTCCACGCGCCACCGGCGGCGTTCGTCGCGCAGCAGCTGGACGCGGTCAGTGACGACATCGACATCGACGCGGTCAAGATCGGGATGCTGGGCACGGCCCGCGCGGCCGACGTCGTCGGCGCGTGGCTGGAGCGCGTCCGTCCGCCCGTCGTGGTGCTCGACCCGGTGATGATCGCCACCAGCGGCGACCGCCTGCTGGAGCCTCGCGCGGAGGCGGCGTTGCGGGACCTGTTGTCGCTGGCCGACGTCGTCACGCCCAACATCCCGGAGCTCGCGGTGCTCACCGGCGGCCCGGAGGCGGTCACGTGGGAGCAGGCCGTTGCCCAGGCGCGCGAGGTGGCGGCCGTGCACGACGTGCTGGTCCTGGCCAAGGGCGGTCACCTGCTCGCGTCCGACACGCCGGATGCCCTGGTCTCGGCCCATGGTGAGGTGGCTGCTGTCAGCGGCCCGCGTCTGGTGACCACCAGCACGCACGGCACGGGCTGCTCGCTGTCCTCGGCGATGGCGACCCTGCGCGTGGTGACCGGTTCGTGGCCCGAGGCGCTGCGGCGCGCGACGACGTGGCTGCGTGCGGCCATCGCCCGGGGGGAGAGCCTGCGGGTGGGAGGCCGCGGCGGCCACGGCCCGGTGGACCACCTGGGCATGCTGTGGGACGCCGCCGGCGTCAGGGCCCGGGCCCTGGAGGCATAGCCCGGCCGGTCACCCGGTGAGGAGGCCGGCCGTCGCCACGGCCAGCGCGATCGCGGCGGCGACCCACGCGATGAGCACGTCGCGCCGTGCGCGGGACCGGACGTGCTCCAGTGCCTGATGGAGCACGGTGACCTCCTCCCGGGCCGCGCTGAGCTCGGCGACCACGGACCCGGCGGCCGCGTGCGCCGCTGCTGCCTCCTCGCGTGCGACCCGCGCGTCGGACCGGGCGCGTTCGGCGGTGATGGCCGCCTGCGAGGCCGCTCCGGCGGCATGGGCGGCGGCCGCCTCCGCGGCCTCGGCGGCGCGGCGCAGGTGCTTGCGGTCCTTGCTCTCGGCGGAGGTGGGGGCGTGCACCATCGCCGACCCTCCGACTCGTGCGTCGTCGGAGCCCGCGGGATCGCTCATGCCGGCGTCGACGGTGGGCTGGGAGACGGTCGCCTCGCCGGCGAGCTCGGCCCCGGGCGTCTCGGTGCGGGCCAGTTGTGCCTGGACCCCGGCCTTCAGGTCGGCCAGGAGGGGGCGGGGATCCCAGGACATCCGCTGGGGTCGGGCCGTCGCGTGCCGCGGGGAGTCGTCGAGGGGCGCCATGGCGAAGAAGGTACCAGCGGAAACGCCGTTCGAGGGCGTGTCGTTCGCACCGCCGGGCACCGTCGTGAGGCCGTGGCTGGCGTCAGAGCGCGAACGCCGCCGCCAGGGCCGCCACCGCCAGGACGACGGCGACCGCGGCGACGACCGTTGCCGTGGCCGCCTTCCTCGCCGTGGCGGCCGCCTGCTCGCGTGCCGCCACGGCGGAACTCTGCGTCTCGGCCAGCGACGCGGCCAGGCGGGCGATCTCCTCCCGCTGCGCGTCGGCGGTCTCCCGCAGTCCGGCGACCTTCTCGTCGGTGGCCTCGGCCGACCGGCCGGCGGCGGCGACCCGTTGCTCGACACCGTCGACGCGTGCGGTGACCGCCTCCTGGGCCTCACGGGTGGCGGTGCGGGTCTCCTCCAGGCCCTGGCGTGCCGCCTCGGCGGCCTCGGCGGCCGCCTCGGCGCGCGCCCGGGCGTGCCCGATGTCCTCACCGGTGCGCCGGTCGAGCTCGTCGAGCCGGGTCAGGAGCTGGGCGGCGGCGTCGTCGCCGGCGGCCGACAGGTCCCGCTTGCCGGTGTCCAGGAACGCGTCGGCCCAGGTGCGCCGCTTCTTGCCGGTCCTGGTGCGGCGAGGTTCGTCGTCGCCGGCGTGCGCGGCGGCCTCGGCCGCGGCGCGGACGTGCGGCGGGATGTCCACGGACGGCGCCGGGTAGTCCTCGGGGTCGGTGGGCGTCTCGCCGGCGCGGTCGCCGCTCTCGGACTCGGGGATCTTGATCGGGGCGGTCAAGAGCTCGCGCAGACGCTCGATGCGGCCGTCGTCGGCATTGTCGTGCTCCGTGGCGTCGCTCTCGTCAGAGGTGGCGGGGCGCTCATCGCTCATGGGGGAAACGTACTGCTCTGCCGGTTCTGCGTCGACCACTTCGGCAGGTGCGGCGTTTCGCCGGTGACGGGGCCGCGGCCGCCGGGCGGTCGTGGATGGCCACCCGTGACGGTCCGAGGCTCGCCGGCGCCGGGGCGGTCACGGCAGCGAGACCTCCCTCAGTTCGCGGCGGGACTTGATCCCCAGCTTGCGGTAGACGTTGCGCAGGTGCGCTTCGATGGTGCGCGGGCTCAGGAACAACTGTGCGCCGACTTCCCGCGAGGTGGCTCCCGTAGCCACATGCCTCGCGACCAGCAGTTCCTGAGCCGTGAGCTCATCGGTCGACTGTGTCATGCGCCTGCGGGGGTGCTCGCCCGTGGCACGTAGCTCATTGGCGGCACGGGCGGCGAAGGCTTCGGCACCCATGTCCGAAAGGAGGCCGTGCGCGGTACGCAGCTCGTCACGAGCATCCTGGCGTCGTCCTTCGCGACGCAGCCACTCTCCGTAGACGAGGTGCGCCCGTGCGGCCTCCCCGGCGATCCGCGACGTTCCCAGCTGGGCGATCGCCTCACGATAGTGCGCCTCGGCCGAAGGACCCACGATCGTCAGCGCGCGCGAGCGCGCCTCCAGGCCGCGCGCCCAGGACGTGTCGCAGGCTTTGGCCCGTGTCGTCAACCGCTGGAGCGCACTCGCGGCGGTGCCGGGGTCGCCCGCACGCACCGATGCCTCGACCAGTTCGGCCAGGCCGACAGTGCTCAACGAGAGCTCGAGGCAGGCGCAGGTCGCCTCCGCCGCGCGCTGTGCCTTGGTGTACTCGCCGAGCGCGTTGTAGAGCACGGCCGTCGCGTACTTCGCCAGACCGACCTCCGCACCGTTCGCCGGATGGCTGGGATCCTGCAGGGTGATGTCGTGCAGCCGTATGGAGGTCGCCCTGTCGCCGCTCCACGCGGCGAGGATGGTCTCGGAGTGACGACTGGGGACGCCCCCGGTGGCCTCCGTGATGGAGATCGACTGGGCGACGAGTTCGCGCGCCCGAGCGATCTCACCGCTGATGATCAGCACGTTGGCGTGCAGGCTCAGTGCCGCAGGGAGCACGGCGAGCGCGCCGGCCGCGCGTGCGGACCGGACGTACGCCTCGGTGAGGTCGTGGGCGAGCTCGTCGTCGAGAATCCCGACGGCGATCCTGCCGGTCAGGTCGTGGACGATCCCGATGGTGCGCCTCGCGGTGAAACCTGGCCGCGGCCGGGGCTGATCGTTCGGAATCCCGACGTCGCGCAACGACTCCAGTGCGTCCCTCAGAGCGGGCACACCCGAGGGGAACTCGTGCACCATCGTCGTGGCCAGCCCGACGAGCAATCTGTCCACGGGCCGCGTCACGCCCTCGATCGCGGGGTCGTCGAGTGCGGCCCGCGCGATGACCCGGCCGATCGGATCGCCGTAGATCATCGACAGGTCGAGCGCGTCGAGGCGGATCTCGCGGGCCAGCTCCGGATCGGACCGGGCGACCAACGCCGCGGCCTCCGAGAGTATCGCCGGTGCCTCTCGATGCCGGCTCAGGTGGTACATGATCTGCGCGCGCAGCAATGCCACTCGGGCGCGCTGAAGCGTGTCGAGCGGACCGGCCTCGGCCGTTGCGAGCAGGTCGAGCGCCGGCTCCGGGGCGCCGGCCTCCCGCAGCGCGTGGGCGGCTTCCAGTGCTCGTCGTGCGCGGTCGGCGAGATCCGGCGTCAGCTCCGTCGACCGCTGCAGGAACGCCCCCGCGGCCGCGGAGCCGCCGCGGGCACGCGCTCTCGCCGCGGACCGGTCGAGCTCCGCCGCGATTCGCTCGTCGAACCCGGACGCCGCCTGAGCGGCATGCCATGCCCGGCGGTCGGGTTCGAGCGCGGGATCGGTGGCGGTCGCCAGCGCGGCGTGTGCGCGGTGGCGATCCGCAAGCCCGGCGGCGCGATAGACGGCCGAGCGCACCAGCGGATGCCGAAAGCGCACCCGGGTGCCGACCTCGATCAGCCCGGCGGCTTCGGCGGGCGCCACCGACTCAGGAGCGATGCCGGCCTGGGCAGCAGCGCGTCCGAACAGGGACGGGTCTCCTGTGGGATCCGCGGCGGCGATCAGCAGGAGCATTCGGGTCTCGTCGGGCAGGTCTCCCGCCCGGTTCCGGAACTCCGTCTCCACGCGCCCAGGGATGTCTGAGACGTCGGGATGCTGGAAGCCGCCGGCGAGTCGCGCAGGCCGAGAGTGAGAGGGAAGCTCGAGCAGCGCGAGCGGATTTCCACGGGCCTCGGCGATGATCCGGTCCCGTACCTCGTCGTCCAACGGCGCCGCGACCACCGAGTCCAGCAGCTCGCGGGCATCCGCCTCGCACAGCCCGCTCAGACGCAGTTCGGGCAGGCCGGCGAAGACGGTGTGGTCCCCACCGTTGTCGCGGACGCCGAACACCATCGCCACCCGTTCCGCGTCGACGCGGCGCGCGACGAAGGTGAGTACTTCGGCCGAGGCATGGTCCAGCCACTGGGCGTCGTCGACGAGACACAGCAGGCCGCTTCGCTCGGCGGCGTCGGAGAAGAGACCGAGGGCCGCCAGGCCCACGATGAACTTGTCGGGGGTGGGACCGGTCTCGCGGCCGAGCGCGACTTCCAAGGCCAGTCGCTGCGGCTCCGGCAGCGCGGACACGCGGTCGAGCAGCGGAGCGCAGATCTGGTGCAGCCCCGCGTAGGCGAACTGCGTCTCCGCTTCGATGCCCGTCGACGTCTCGATGCGGAACCCGAGCGCGTCGGCGCTGGTGCGCACATGCTCCAAGAGCGCGGTCTTGCCGATACCGGCCTCGCCGCGCACCACGAGGGCGCCGCTGCGCCCGGTCTTCGCCTCGCCCAGCAGCTGCTCGACCTGGCGGCATTCCACGTGCCGGCCCAGAAGTGTCGACAGTTTCGCTCTCCTCCGGGTCGTCCACCGACCTGAACCATGTGCTTACCACAGTCATTATGGCGGCTCGGACGCGTCGCGCGTCCCGGACGGGGCGACGGGCTTCCTGGACCCGGAGGGCACAGGAGGTCGACCACCGCGCGGTGGCGGAACGGTGTGGGCGTCCAGCGCGGCGGTCCGCGGGAACACCTTGACCGTGTTCCGGCGACACGGTGTCGACTGACCGCGCGCAACGGGCCCAACGGTCCGTCACACCTGGCCTCACGACACCGAGTGACGCAGGAGGCGCGAAGTTGAGAACAGATGGAGTTCATTCGTGATCGAAGCTCAGTCGCTGACAAAGCGTTACGGTGCCAAGACTGCTGTCGACAGCATCGACTTCACCGTTCGTCCGGGCCGGGTGACCGGATTCCTTGGTCCGAACGGCGCCGGTAAATCGACCACGATGCGGATGATCGTCGGCCTTGATCGGCCGTCCGGTGGTGTGGTCAGGGTGAACGGTAAGGCGTACGTCCGGCATCACGCGCCGTTACGTCAGGTCGGCGCCCTTCTCGATGCGAAAGCAGTCCATCCGGGGCGCAGCGCGCGCCACCATCTCCTCGCCGTGGCCGCCACGCATCGAATCGGTGCCAAGCGTGTCGACGAGGTCATCGGCCTCACAGGGCTCGAGCCGGTGGCGGGCCGGCGCGTGGGCGGCTTCTCACTCGGGATGGGCCAGCGGCTCGGTCTCGCCGTGGCCCTGCTCGGCGATCCTGCCACGCTCATCCTTGACGAGCCGGTCAACGGGCTCGACCCCGACGGGGTGGTGTGGCTTCGTGGGCTCGTGCGGCGCCTTGCCGTAGAGGGGCGCACTGTCTTCCTCTCGTCCCACTTGATGAGTGAGATGGCGCAGACGGCCGATCACGTCATCATCCTCGGCCGAGGGCGTGTCGTCGCCGACGCCCCCATGAGTGAGATCGTCGCGGGGGCCGAAGGAGACTCGGTGCAGGTACGCAGCCCGCAGGCCGAGCACCTCACACCTCTGCTCGAAGCAGAGGGCGCGACCGTGTCGCGCGCGGAGGCTGACCTGATCTCCGTGACGGGTCTCGCCGCGGCGCGTATCGCCGAGGTCGCCGCCGGCGCGAGGGTCGTTGTCCATGAACTCACCCCGCTGACGCGGTCACTCGAAGATGCCTACATGGCGTTGACCCGAGACGAAGTCGAGTACCGCACGATGCAGACATCTCCTGAGGTCGACCGATGAGCAGCACTACCGCACCCTCCGTCTTCGTTCCCGCCGAGGGGGATCTGTACCTCGGCGGCGTCATCCGCTCGGAGTGGATCAAGTTCCGCAGCGTCCGCTCCACCTGGTGGGCCTATGCAGTTCTGCTGACGTTGACGGTCGGGATCGGGGCGCAGGTCTCGTCGTCGCTCAGTTTCGAAGGCATGCCGGACGTGCCCACTCAGGACGCGATCCAGGACATGGCCGTGTATGCCGTCACGGTCACCACCGATTTCGGCGCGCTGATCGTGGGTGCGCTCGGTGTCGTCGTCATCGCCGGAGAGTACGGGACCGGCACGATCCGATCGACCATCACCGCCGTGCCGACGCGTCTGCCGATCCTGTTCGCCAAGGCGCTCGTCTTCGCCGTGGCCACCTTCGTCGTGAGTGCCGTCGCGTTCGCCGTCACCGTTCCGCTCTCCGTCAGCCTGCTCGCGCGCAACGACGTCGCCGTGCGGCTCGATGATCCGCAGTACTGGCTCGCGTTGCTGGGCGGCGTGGGATACCTCGTGCTGGTCGGTCTTATCGCGTTCTCTGTCGGTGGGCTCATGCGCACCACGGCCGGTGGCATGTCGGTGACGTTCGTCCTCCTGCTCGTGGCACCGATCGCGACGAGTTTCCTGCCGACCGGGGCGGAGAATGTCGCAGTACTGTTGCCTTCGATCGCGGGCGACGTACTTCTGAGCTATCCGACGGAGCAGAGCTGGGTGGACCTGGCCGCCCCGACGGCCAGCAGCGATTGGATCACCGAGCCGTGGCAGGGCGGTCTCACGCTCGTCGCCTGGGTCGCGGTGCTCTTCACCGCCGCAGCAGTCCTGCTCGAGCAGCGAGATGCGTAGTCGTGCGCCACTTCCTGGGGCGACTCTTCGGGTGTTCATCGGTCAGCTGTTCGGTTCGGCCCCGCCCGTCGACACACGACCCCGGCCTGCTCGGGGCCGAACCGGTCCTCCAGCCCGGGACTCCACGTGCTCGAACCCGGCGACTTCCGATCGGTCAGGTGATCGCGACGACGTACGCCATGTGGGCGGCGCCGGGTGAAAAGTCCGTTCCCGCGTGACGCCCGTGTAAACACTTCTGACCGCTAGCGGCCAATGTCCTAGATGGGCCAGGCTCCGGCTTGATTCGGCTGATTCGTTACGGCTAGACAGCCCTCAGTACACCAGGACACCCGCGGACGACGGGGTCGAAGAGAGGTAGGCGCCATGCGTCGGAAGATGATCGCTGGGCTTGCGACATTGGTCGTGAGTCTTACCGCCGGAGGCGCGGCTGTCGCGTCGGACGATGGCATGGCTGCTCCACCGTCGCCCCCTGGCGGGGAGACGGTGGCGGTGACCCTGCTGACCGGTGACACCGTCCGGCTGGCGACGGTCGATGGGCGCCGGTCGGCGGCGATCGAGCCGGCGGAGGGACGTGAGAAAGTCACCGTTCATCAGATGGATATCGATGGTGAGCTGCATGTACTGCCGTCCGACGTCGTGCCGTACGTGGCCGCGGACCTGCTCGACATGGAGCTGTTCAGCGTGGACGCCCTGATCAGCCAGGGATACGACGATGCGTCGGTGGACGCCCTGCCCGTGATCGCCACCTATGCCGATGGTGCGCGTACTGGAGACGTGGGCACTCTGGCCGCGGCGCACCCGACCGAGCGGTTGGAGAGCATCAGCGCCCAGGCCCTGGACGTCGACAAAAACGGTGCGGGGCAGTTCTGGCAGGCGATCACGAGAGGCGAGGCGGCTGTGGCTGCCTCCGGCCGTCCGCGTCTGAGCGGTGGCGTCGAGAAGCTGTGGCTGGACGGCCAGGTGCAGGCCGACCTGCACGAGAGCACTGCGCAGATCGGAGCTCCCGTCGCCTGGGAGGCGGGACTCGACGGGACCGGTGCGACCGTTGCCGTGCTGGACACCGGTGTGGACGCCACCCACCCCGACCTCGTGGGCAAGGTGGTCGACCAGCGCAATTTCACCGCTGAGGCGTCCGCGTACGACGGGCATGGGCACGGCACTCACGTCGCAGCGACGGTCGCGGGAACCGGTGCGGGGTCCGACGGCCTGCGGGCCGGTGTGGCCCCGGGCGCCGATCTGATCGTCGGCAAGGTTCTGGACGACTCGGGCAGTGGTTCTGAGTCCGAGGTCATCGCCGGCATGGAGTGGGCGGCGCAGGTCGGTGCCGACGTCGTCAACATGAGCCTCGGGGGCTCGCCGACCGACGGGACCGACCCGATGAGTTCGGCAGTGAACGAACTGTCCGCCACCTACGACACGCTGTTCGTCATCGCTGCCGGTAACAGCGGACCGGGTGCGATGACGGTCGGTTCACCGGGCGCCGCGGACAGCGCCCTGACGGTCGGCGCCGTGGACCGGGACGAAAGCTTGGCGGCGTTCTCGAGCCGCGGTCCGCGCGCCGGCGACCTCGCCGTCAAGCCCGACATCACGGCCCCGGGCGTCGGGATCGTGGCCGCGCGTTCCGGGGGAACCTCCATGGGCGACGTGGTCGACGACCTCTATACCGGTGCGAGCGGCACGTCGATGGCGACGCCCCACGTCGCCGGGGCGGCGGCGCTCCTCGCCGCGCGGCACTCCGGCTGGTCGTGGTCCCGGTTGAAGGACGGCCTGATCAGCACCGCCGCCCCAGGGGACCTGAGCGTCTACGAGCAGGGCAGCGGCCGGGTGGATGTCGCGCGGGCGGTCACCCAGGGGGTCGTCGCCACGGGCACCCTCGATCTCGGCACGTTCGAAGATGGCGAGACCGGTCACGTCTCGCGTGAGGTGAGCTGGTCGAACCGCGGCGATACGGACGTCGAGCTGGAGCTGGAGCTCGACCTCACGAACGCGCAGGGTGACCCGCTCGGCACCGAGGTCGCGCTGGGTGCGGACGCCGTCACCCTTCCCGCCGGTGAGACCGTCACCGTTCCTGTCACCGTGGACGTCGAGGCGCTGCCGTTCGGCCAGTACTCCGGGTCGCTCGTGGCGACCAACGGCAGCGACCGCACCCGCACGACGGTCGCCGTCGTCAAGGACGCACCGGTCCACACTGTCACGGTCCGGGCGATCGGCAGGGACGGTGCCGCGGCCATGGCCTCGCCGATCGTGCTGTTCGGCGAGGATCCCCGATTCGACGTGGTCACCTTCGGTACCGTCGAGATCGAGGTGGCTGAGGGCACCTACTTCCTGCACGCCACGATCGACGGCGCCGCTGAGGAGCACGTGTCCGTCGTCGTCGACCCGGACCTGCACGTCTCGGGCGACATCGAGCTGGTGCTGGACGCCCGTGAGGCGAACCGCGTCGAGATCGAGACCCCGCTGCCGGCCGAGCCACGCGGCAACCTCGGCTTCACGACCTACCGCAAGGTCGGTGACCGCAGCTTCATGAATTCGACGATGAAGTTCGACGCCACCTCACAGGTCTATGTCACGCCGACGGACGAGGCTGAGCGCGGATATTTCGAGTTCACCTCCCGCTGGCAGCTCGCCGCGCCCATGGTGAAGGCTGAGGAGCCCGGCTCCCGCGGCCTGACGCTCTGGCCGACCTACGAGAGGTACTCACCGGAGGTGGACTCGTCTCGAGTGCTCCCGGTCGTCGACGTGGGCCGCGGCCAGCCGGAGGAGTACCAGGGCCGGCGTGATGTTCGCGGTGCGGCCGTGGTGGTTCACCTCCGGGACAAGGGGGAGACGGACGCCGCCGTGGCGGCGGCGGTGGAGGCCGGCGCTGCGATGGTGCTGGTCGTTCCCGATGACCCCGCACTGTGGTGGATCAAGTTCTCGGGACAGGGCCCGCGCCTGCCGCTGCCGGTCGCAGTGCTGTCCGAGGACGAGGCGCGACAGGTGGCCGAGCGGTTGTCGGAGGGTGACCGCCATGGCCCGGGGCACGGCCACGGGCCGAGGAGCCTGAAGCTCCGGTTCAGCGGCGACCAGCAGGTTCCGTACCGGTACGACGTCGTCCAGGTATCGCCGGACCGTGTCCCCGAACGTGTGGCGCACACCGTCTCGGCACGGAACACCGCCACGATCACTGCGAACTACCACTCGCTGGGCGGCGAGGACTGGGCCAAGGAGCAGCGGTACGCGTGGCGTCCCTGGCAGCAGACCACGATCGTGGAGTCGCAGCACGAGCTGCGCAAGGCGCAGACACGTACCGAGTACGTTTCTTCCGGGGCGAGCGACACCCTCTGGCGCCAGCACGTGCTGCACTACAACTCGTGGGACGAGTTCAACCCGATCGACAATGGCGCGATCCACGAGCTGCGGACCTATCAGCCGGGGGAGCGTGTCACGTACGACTGGTACCGCGGCGTGCAGCGGCCGGTCCCGGTCGGACAAGGCGCGACGCGGACCGGCGACGAACTGACGCTCGATGTCGCCGAGTTCGCCCAGGGCGCCGGGGAAACCTACCAGCGTGCCCAGCTGCCGGAGGAAGCCACCGGCAGGGTGCTCGAGGACGGTGTGATGATCGGTGGGAGTGACGGGATCACCGGGACCTACACCACCACGAAGAGATCAGCGGATTACAAGGTCGAGCTTCGTACCGTGCGTGACGAGCAGGACTGGACGTTCGGTACCGCCACGGAGACCGTGTGGACGTTCGAATCGGAACGTCCTCGCGCCGGGCGGGCCGAACAGTTGCCGATGATGCGGGTCGACTACCACGTCCCGGTTGGCCTCGACAACCACGTCAGCACGAGGCTTCCGTTCCATGACGTCAGCTTTGTGGTCGACCACCCCGGTTCGGGCGAAGTCGCCGCGCTGGAGGCATGGGCCTCCTTTGACGACGGCGAGACGTGGGACCGTCTCCGGGCCGACCGGAATCACCAGGGCGACACCTTCGACGTCCGCGTTCGGCACCGTGCGCACCGGGGCGCGGTGTCGCTGAAGGTACGGGCCGTGGACTCCGGTGGCAACACCGTGACGCAGTCTGTCGTGCGGGCCTACGGGATCCGCTGATCGCCCGGCGGTCGGTGATCGGCTGATGCCCGCGGTCACGTTCCGGCGGCGTTCTTGCGCATCGGCCCGGACCCGGCCCTCCACGAGATGCTCGTGGACCTGGCGGCTGAAACGGGCCTGACCGCGCGGACGCGTTTGCCGCCCTGGCCGGTGGCGCAACGTCGAGGTCAGCCGTACGGCTGACCTCGACGTTGCGCCGCGCGGGCGGCCGTGACCGGTACCGACGGTGCCACCATGACACAGTTTGTCTCGCGGGTCGACGGGGTTTGCCGGGCAGCGGCTCCGCGTACCACCCGCGCATCCACTTCACCGGGAGGTGTCCATGGTCCGGGACCTCGACGCGGACTTCGACGTGGTCGGGCTCGATGGCATCGCGCGTCTGGTGTATCGGTACGTGCTGTCCCACGGCACGGTCCGGCCCGCCGAGCTGGCCCAGGACGTGCCGTTGGGTGGCGCGGACGGCGTGTCGGTGCTGGAACGTCTGCGCGCCGCCGGCCTGGTCAATCGGGCCCGTGAGGGCAACGGGTACACCGCCGTCGACCCGCGCACCGCGCTGCGCACGCTCGCCGACAGGACTGCGGCCCGGGTGGACCGTGTCCGGTCCGCGATTCCCGACCTCGCGGAGCTGTTCGAGCAGGCCGGTGGCACGCCGACCTCGGGAGCAGGTGTTCGGGTCGTGGACGACCCGGCACTCATCGGTGCCTGGTACACCCGCCTCCAGCACGAGGTGACCAAGGAGTTTCTGCAGTTCGATCGCCCGCCGTACATCTTGGCCGACCAGAACCCGGTAGAGCCTCTCGTCCTGGAGCGCGGAGTGCTGTGGCGGGTGGTCTACGCGGCGGAGGTCCTGGACCGGCCGGGTGCCTGGGAGGAGATGCGGTATGCCGCCACCCAGGGCGAACGTGCACGCATCGCTCGAACCGTGCCGACGAAGCTCGCCGTCGCCGATCGCCGGATCGCGCTGGTGAACACCACGCTCGATCCCCGACGCCCGACCGCGCTCGTCGTCGAGGATCAGCCCCTGGTCGATCTGCTGTGCGCCGCTTTCGAGGCGGTCTGGGAAGAAGCCGTGGAGGTGCCGCCGACCGATAGTTTGGAGGGCGCCACGCCGCCAACGCGCGGCCCGACTGCGGAGGACCACGCACTCCTCACGCTCCTGGCCTCGGGTGCCACCGACGAGACGATTGCGCGCGAACTCGGCATCTCCAGTCGCACGCTGCGACGGCGCAGCGCCGATCTGCTTCGCCGGCTGGGTGCGGCCAACCGGTTCCAGGCCGGTGTGCGGGCAGCGGCTCGCGGGTGGATCTGAACCAGGAAGAAGCACCTCGAGGACGGGGCGAATTCTCATCGGCGACAGATCTCCCGCGGCGCAGCTTCCCACGCCCCACGTGCGTGGCGTTCACCGAGGAGGCACCCCTGCCGGTGCGAGCGCGATGTCCCGGCGCGCATCAGGCGCGTGGCGCCTGGTGTTCGCATCTGTCGATGCCCGGCTGCCCCGCACGGGAGCGCGCACGCGTGATCGACGATCCCTTGACCCTGTGGCGACCACACGGGGTCTGCTGGTGCTCAGCGGTCGGCATCCAGGAGATCGCCGAGAGCCTCGTCGCGGTCGCGGGCAAACCCCGAGGAGCGCAGACGGTTCTGGCCGGGACGGGTCCCGCCCTGCGTGATCAGCAACGTCAGCCGCGCTGCCGCCGTTCTGTCGCACGACGAGCGCGGCGGGACGGTGGCGCACAAGCGACAGGAGATCGATCATGACCACGGTCCACCACAGAACCGTCACCGTCGAGGGATGGGACGTCTTCTACCGCGAAGCAGGCTCTCCCGAGGCTCCGGTGCTGCTCCTGCTGCACGGGTACCCGACCAGCTCGCACATGTTCCGGCACCTCATTCCGGTGCTCGCCGAGCAGTATCGCGTGATCGCTCCGGATCACATCGGTTTCGGCCGTTCCTCGGCGCCCTCGGTCGACGACTTCGAGTACACCTTCGACGAACTGGCCCGTATCACCCGCGGCTTCCTCGACGTGATCGGCGTGACGAGGTTCACCGTGTACACGCAGGACTACGGAGCACCGATCGCATGGCGCCTCGCCCTGACCGATCCGGGCTCCGTGGAGGGCGTGATCTCCCAGAACGGCAACGCGTACGAGGACGGGTTCGTGCCCGACTTCTGGGCGCCGATCTGGGCGTACGGGCAGGACCCCTCGCCCGAGAACGAGAGCCGGCTGCGTCCGGCTCTGGGGAGGGAAGCCGTCGAATGGCAGTACCTCCACGGGGTTCCGGATCCGTCGGTCGTGGACCCGGACGCGTGGGAGCACGACCTGGCGCTCCTCGCCCGTCCCGGCAACGACCTCGCGCAGCTCGCACTGTTCGGTGACTACCAGACCAACCGGGCGTTGTACCCCGAGGTCCAGGAATGGCTGCGTACGTCCCGGGTACCGGTGCTCGCGATCTGGGGCCGCAACGACGAGATCTTCGGACCGGCCGGAGCCGAGGCCTTCCTCGGCGACGCGCCGCACGCGAGGGTCGAGCTCCTCGACGGCGGGCACTTCCTCCTCGAGTCCCATCTCGACGACGTGGTCGACGCGATCCTCGAGTGGCGCGCCACCTTCTGACCGGCGCAACGCCGGCTGCTCACCGGGGGTCACGCAGGCCCCGGAGACGCGCACGGGCCTGCCGACGGTGAGCCGGCTCGCACCGGCACGCCGTGCCGAGATACTTGCGTCCGTGCGGCAGCCGGCGAGATCATCCAGCATGCCCCGTCGCCTTCCCGCCGCCGACGGGAAGCCTCCGGCCGTCACCGCGCCGCAGTTCGTGGGCCGTGCCCGGCAGCTGACGGCGATCAGGGAGGCGGTGTCCCGGCCGCCGGCGATCGTCCTCGTGGAGGGCGAGGCGGGGATCGGGAAGAGTCGGCTGCTGCAGCAGTGGTCGGCGACGGTGGCACCACCGGCCGATGGCCCACCGTCGGGAGGCGGAACGACGTCCGGCGGCCGCGTCCTGACCTCCGTGTGCCCGCCCCTGCGCGAGTCCCACACGCTGGGCCCGGTCGTCGACGCCTTTCGAGGGATCGAGGTGCGCGCGGCCGACCTCGGCCTCACCGGTCTGGCCGGTGCCTTGCGGCCGCTCTTCCCGGAGTGGGCGGCCGGGCTGCCCCCGGCACCCGAGCCGCTGGACGACGCACGGGCGGCGCGACACCGCCTCTTCCGAGCGCTGGACGAGCTGCTACGAGCGCTCGATGTCGGAGTCCTCGTCCTGGAGGACGCGCACTGGGCCGACGAGGTGACCCTGGAGTTCCTGCTCTTCCTCGCCGCCCGTCTGCCGGACGGTGGCCCGAACCTGGTGGTCTCCTACCGGCTCGACGAGATCGGGCCCGGATCCTTGCTGCTCCGGCTGATGTCGCGGCTACCCGCGGGCGTCACGCAGACGCGGATCGTCCTGCCGCCGCTGGCCCAGGAGGAGACGGCGTCGCTGGTGTCGTCGATGCTCGGCGGGAGCCCCGTCTCGGACGAGTTCGCCGCCTTCCTGCACGACCGCACGGACGGCCTCCCGGTCGCCGTGGAGGAGTCCGTCCGGCTCATGTGCGACCGCCGGGACATCGCCTTCCGCGAGGGGGAGTGGACCCGGGTCCGGCTCAGCGAGCTGCTCGTCCCGCCCACGGTGCGTGACTGCACGCGGGAGCGGATCGCCCGCATGTCGCCGGAAGCGCAGTCGGTGCTACGCGCCGTGGCGACCCTGGGAGAGCCGTCGCCGGAGGCCACGATCGCCCGTACTGCCGACCTCGCTCCGCCGGCGTCCCGTGCGGGGCTCGCCGAGGCCGCCGGTGCCGCCGTCCTCACCGACGACGGCGAGGGTCTGTGGCAGTACCGGCACGGGCTCGCCGCGGCCGCCGTCCACGAGTCCATCGCTCCGAGCGACCGCCGGATCCTGCACCGGCGCGCCGGCGAAGCCGTCGAGAACCACCGTCCCACACCCGCGGCACGCCTCGCCCGACACTTCCGGGAGGCCGGCGAGACCGCACGGTGGGTGCGGTACGCCGAACGGGCCGCCGAGCAGGCCGTCGCGTCGGGTGACCACACGGCGGCCGTCGTCCAGCTCGACGACCTGCTGGCGACGGCGGACCTGTCGCCGGCCGACCTGGCACGGATCGCCCGGAACGCCGCCCTCGCCGCGCTGAGCCGCCGCGACCCGGTGGACGCCGTCTACCACCGCCTCGTCGCCACCCTCCGCACCGTCCTCGGCGACCCCGCCCTGTCCGGCCGTCAGCAGGCCGAGATCCGCAACCCGCTCGGTCGTCTGCTGATCCTGGGCGGCGAGGCGACGGCTGCGCTCGGCGAGCTGGAACAGGCAGCGGCCGGCCTCGACCACGACCCCATCGAGGCGGCCCGCGCGATGACGTACCTCGGCTGGGCCTACGCCGGGCCCTGGCCCGCCCCGGTCCACCTGCGCTGGCTCCAGCGTGCCGCCCTGATCACCGACCAGATCGCCTCGCCCGCCGACCGGCTCAACCTCGCCGGCAACCGCGCCGCCGCCCTGCTCATGCTGGGCGAGGAGGAGGCCTGGGACATCATCGCGGACCTGCCGCACGACGGGGCGACCTCCGCGGAACGGCTCGACCTGGCCCGCATCCACGCGAACGTCGGGACCGGAGCCCTGATCTGGGGCCGGTACGCCGACGCCGAACGGCACCTCGCGGTGGCCACCAGGCTCGCCGACGCCGAGCAGGCCGGCCGGCTCCGGTACAACGTCGAGATCGAGCGGGCCAACCTCGACTGGCTCACCGGCCGGTGGGACGGGCTGGCCGAGCGCAGCGCCGTCCTCGCCGACGCCGACCGGGACCGTCCCACCACCCACCTCGCCGGCATCCGGCTGTCCGCACGGCTCGCCGCAGCCACCGGACGACGACGGACCGCAGCCGAGCAGTTCCAGCGGGTCCTCGACGAGGCCGAGCGCCTCGGCGCCATCGACGACACCATGGAGCCCGCCGCCGCGCTGGCCCGCCTGCGGCTCGTCGCCGGAGACGGCCGCGGCGCACTACGGGTGACCGACCGGCCTCTGGAAGCCCTCCGCCGCAAGGGAGTCTGGGTCTGGGGCACCGATCTCGTGCCCGCGCGGGTCGAGGCGCACCTGGCCACCGGCGACCTCCGCGCCGCACAGCGGCTCGTCGGGCAGTTCGCCCGGGGTCTGCGCGGCCGCACGGCGCCGGGGCCGCGGGCAGCTCTCGCCACGTGCCGCGCCCACCTGGCCGCCGCGGCCGGTGAGCACACCCGGGCCGCAGCCGCGTACGCACGGGCGGCCCGCGCATGGGCCGTCCTGCCGAGGCCGTACGAGACCGCGCTCGCCCACGAGCGACAGGCCGAGGCCCTCCGCGCGGCCGAGCGGGCGGACCAGGGACGGCGACTCCTCGCAGAGCAGTACGAGAGCCTGTTCCGGCTCGGCGCCAAGGGCGACGCGGAGCGGGTGGCGCGGCGGCTGCGGGAGCTCGGCGCGGATGTGCCCCGCCCGTGGCGGGGCGGGCGCCGCGGCTACGGTGACCAGCTGTCTCCCCGCGAGATCGAGGTGGTCCGGCTCGTGACCACCGGCAAGACGAACCGGGAGATCAGCCGGATCCTCGCGAAGTCCCCCGCTACCGTCGACCAGCAGCTGCGTGCGGCGATGCGCAAGCTCAAGGTCGCGTCCCGCACGGCGCTCGCGGTCGTTGCGGTCGAGGCGGGACTGCTCGGCGAGGAGGGGCCCGGTGCGGGCCTGTCGTGAAGATTGACGCATACGGAGGATAGCGACGGCCGGCTCGCTCCCTGGACCATGATCCCTGCACCAGGGGCCGTCATGGCCGCACCGTCCGCCTCGTGCGGCGGTTCGGTCGCCGGCCCCCGGTCACCGCTCCGCGAGTCGCGCGAGGTGCGTGGCGCCGACGACGAAGACGTCCTCGATCGTGGGAGTCGTGGCCGCTGACCGACCCCTCGTCGGACCGTGTGACGGAGCCGAGCAGTTCCGCCACACCGGTCCGGCAGGAAAGGACCCCTGATGAAACTCACAGCCGTCGTGGCGTCACTGGCCCTCACGGCGGGCCTCGGCGTCATCGCCCCTCTCCCGATGTCGGCCGCCGCGCCACCACCCGAACCCGCGGCGGAGGCCCCCGAACCCGACGACAAGATCGAGCCGGCCCTGCAGGAGTCGTTCCGCCAGGACCCGACGGCCGAGTTCTGGCTCCGGTTCGAGAACCACGCGGACCTGGAGCCCGCCAGGAGCATCACGGACTGGACCGAACGCGGACAGTTCGTCTACGACGCGCTCACCGAGACGGCGCAGGAGTCCCTGGCGACGGTCTCCGCGGAGCTGGACGACGCGGGCGTGGAGTACGAGTCCTTCCCCATCGTCAACGCCGTGCTGGTCAAGGGCGGTACCGAGGACCTGGCTCTGGAGCTTGCCGAGAACCAGCAGGTCGCCGAGGTCCACGAGACCCCGGAGGTCAAGCTGGTCGAGCCGGTGCGGCCGGAGCCCGACGCGCCTGCCGTGCGCGCCGCGGAGTCGGACGTCGAGTGGGGGCTGGAGTACATCAACGCGCCCGAGGCCTGGGAGCTGGGCGCCACGGGCGCCGGCATCACGGTGTCCAACCTGGACTCGGGCGTCCAGTTCGACCACCCGGCGCTGGTGGAGAGCTACCGTGGCACGAACCCCGACGGGACGTCCGACCACGACTACAACTGGTTCACGACGCGCGGTGGCTGCGGGGACGTCCCGTGCGACGACAACGGCCACGGCACGCACACCATGGGGACCATGGTGGGCGACGACGGCACCGGGAACCAGGTGGGGGTCGCCCCGGACGCGCAGTGGATCGCGACGAACGGCTGCTGCGAGGAGGCCGGGTTCCAGACGCTGCTCGACTCGGGGTGGTGGCTGCTGGCACCCACCGATCTCGCCGGGGAGAACCCTGACGTGTCGAAGCGCCCGCACGTCGTCAACAACTCGTGGGGCTCCTCGGGCGAGCACGCCTTCTCCGACTTCTTCACGGCGATCGACGAGGCATGGACTGCCGCAGGGATCTTCAGCGTCTGGTCGTCCGGGAACACCTCACCGGCCGCGGCCTGTGACACCGTCTCCTCACCGGGATCCCATCCGGACGCCTACTCGGTGGGCGCGTTCGCCTCGAACGGCGTGCTGGCCGCGTTCTCCCGCAAGGGTGAGGGCGAGGACGGCGCGATCAAGCCCGAGATCGCCGCGCCCGGTGTCAGCGTCCGGTCGGCCTGGCCCGGAAACGGCTACAACACGATCAGCGGGACATCGATGGCGGCGCCGCACGTCGCGGGTGCCGTCGCCGCGCTGTGGAGCTACGACCCGACCCTCGTCGGACAGATCGACCGGACGCGCCGTCTGCTCGCGGAGTCGGCGGTCGACGTCGACGACACCTCCTGCGGCGGGACCGCGGAGTTCAACAACAAGTACGGTGAGGGGCGCCTCGACCTCGTCCGGCTCCTCCAGCTCGCGCCCCGGGAGGGTGGCTCGCTGACTGGCGTCGTCACCGCCGGTGGCGAACCCGTGGCCGGCGCCGAGGTGACGATCGACGGCCCGTTCCACCGCACCGTCGGCACCACGCAGGACGGCTCTTTCTCCGTGCACCTGCCGGAGGGGGACTACGCGCTCACCACGACGGCGTTCGGTTACGTGCGCTCGTCGACGGACGCGACGGTCACGGTCGGCGAGGACACCGCCCTCGACATCGTGCTCACGACCGCACCGACGCACGACGTGAGCGGGACGGTGCTCGGCGAGGACGAGCAGCCCGTCCCGGAGGCGGAGGTTTCCATCGGGGGCACACCGCTCGATCCTGTCCGCACGGGTGACGACGGCCGGTTCACGATCCCGGACGTCCCGGAGGGCGAGTACGCGCTCGACGTCCGGCCGAACGCCTGCTTCTCGCCCACCACGGTCCCGCTGACCGTGGGGCCGCAGACGGATCCGGCCGAGGTCCCCGTCGCGCGCGTCGTGGACGAGGGCGGCTACACCTGTGCCGTGTCCGAGGGCGAGTACCGGCGTGGCACCCAGAAGGTCGAGTACCCGAGCGGGATCTGGGCCCAGGTGCCGCTGCCGTCGCCGATCACGCTCTACAACGGCACCCACGACACCCTCAACATCGGTCGGCGCGGGGTCATCTCCGTGGACGACACCATCGCGGGCCCCGGCCACGGTGGCGCGGGAGTCTTCCCGTTCTACACCGCCAGCCCGCTGCGCACGGACACCGGTGGTGTGTACACGGCGTCCACCACCGTGGACGGGGAGGACGCGTTCGTCGTCGAGTACCGGGACATGGTCGTCTGGGGCGGTACCAACTGGCCGCGGGAGTCGGAGGGCACGGTCAGCTTCTCCGCGACGTTCACGCGGTCCGGGAAGGTGATCGTCGCCTACGGCGACGGTGTCGGCGGCGACGACCCGCTGACGGCCGGCCTCGTCACGACGACGGGTATCCAGGGCTGGGAAGGCGTGGACGGCATCCGGTTCTCGGAGAACGCCCCGGTGCTCCACGACGGCCTGGTGGTCACCTACGACCTGCCCGACTTCGGGTACCTCGACACGACGGTCACCGACCGGAACGACGGGCTGCCCGTGGAGGGAGCCACCGTGGCGATCTCCGACGCGGACGGTCTGGTCGAGAGTTTGACCACCACCTCCACCGGTGCCCTGCGTCGACAGCTGCCCGTGGGTGACTACACGATGACCGTCTCGGCACCCGACTACGTGACCGAGTCCCACGAGTTCTCCGTCGACGAGCTCTACGACCGGACCACGGTCGAGGCCCGGCTCGCCACCGGCGTCGCCGACCTGGCGGCCGACGGGCTGGACGCCGTGCTCGGCACCGACCAGAACGGCTCGGGGTCCCTCACCCTGACGAACACCGGCTCGGCGCCCGTCACGTACGACCTGGGGGAGGCGGAGCGCCATCCCGAGCTGGACGCGGACGACGCCACGGCCCGCACCAGCACGGGGGCGGACAGTGCGATCGACCTGACCGCCTGGAACGAGGCGGCGGCCGCGGCGCGCGGGCAGGAGTCCTCGGCGGCGGAAGGCCCGACGAAGGACGCGGACGCCGTGGCGGCCGCGGCCGACGAGATGGGCACCCACTCCGGCGGCGACGTCATCACCCGGATCCCGATCCCCGGCGATCCGGACGAGAAGGAGCCCACCGGACTCGGCTACGACGGGGACGTGTGGGTCCACGACTACGAGGCGCGGACCAATACCGCGTACACGGTCACGGGAGCCAGCACCGGCAAGGAGTTCGCGGCCGGGTGGAACCCTGACTACCGGGCCTTCGACCTGGCGTTCGACTCCCGGACGGGAGAGATGTGCCAGATGGAGGACAGTCCTGCGAGCTTCATCCACTGCTTCGACCCCGACACGGGGGAGAAGACGCGGGAGATCGCCGGAGCGTGGTCGAACACGCAGCTGACCGGGCTCGCCTACGACGCCAACCGGGACGTCTTCTACGTGGGCGGCCGGGGCGTCGGTGCGATCGGGACCGTCGCCGGCACGTCGCACGAGACACCGGGGGAGTTCCTCTCCTACTGCTCGCCGCCGCTGCCCGAGGTGATGGGCCTGGCCTACAACGAGACGTCCGACACGGTCTGGTACTCCGACCGGGCCGTCAACCGCCCGAGCAGGCTGCTGCAGGTCGACCCGGCCGACTGCTCCCTGGTCAACGCGTGGTGGTTCCCCGGCCGGCTGCTGCGGCAGGGTGGCGGTCTCGCCACCGACGCCACGGGTGCCCTGTGGGCGACCGACCAGGTCGCCGACGAGGTGCTGCTCGTCGACGTCGAGGACGACCTGCTCACGGACCTGCCCTGGCTCTCGTTGTCGGCCACGGGCGGCACGCTCGCGCCGGGTGAGACGACCACCGTCGACGTCACCCTGTCCGCGGACGACCTCGAACCGGGCGTCCTCGGCGGGAACATCGTGGTGACCTCGGACGCCGGCCGGCAGTCCAAGGAGTACGTCCCCGTCACGCTCACGACCACCGAGTTCCAGGTCGGGGTGAACGCCGGAGGACCGGCGTACACCGACGAGCACGGCTTCGACTGGTCGGCCGACCAGAAGTTCGACGACGGGTCCTGGGGCTACCAGGGCCGGACGCGGCGGGCCTGGACCCACCGCTCGGTGGACGCCACGGCGGACGACGCCCTGTTCCGGTCCCAGCGCACCACGTGGCGGAAGGACCTGCGGTACGAGTTCGACGACGTGCCGGAGGGCACGTACCTGGTGGACCTCGGCTTCGCCGAGATCGGGCACGTGGCACCGGGCCGGCGCGTGTTCGACGTCCTGGTCGACGACTCGCTGGTGCGGTACGCGTACGACGCCGCCGGAAGGGTCGGCAGGAACACCGCCGACTGGCAGACCGCGGTCGTCGAGCACTCCGGGGGTCCGCTCACCGTGGAGCTCCGGGGCGCGCTGGGACTGCGGCCCCCGAGTCTCGCGGCGCTCCGGGTCACCCTCGACCCGCGTGCCGCCGAGACGCCGGCACCGGAGCCCGAGCAACCGGAGCCGGAGGAGGTGCCGGTGGCTCCCGCCGACCGGTCCTACACCGTCGCGGAGACGACGAACCTGTACCGTCAGGGCACCACGAACACGGGATGGTCGGGCCGCCTCGGCTGCGGGGTGCTGTGGTTCGGGTTCGACTTCCCCTTCTACGACACGTCGTGGGACGGGGTGTGCGTCGCGATGAACGGCATGCTGACGTTCGACCGGAGCCGGACCATGACGGCGAACACGGAGCTGCCGACGCGGTCGCCCGCGGACGCGATCTATCCGTTCTGGGACGACCTGGTGGTCGACGACGAAGCGGGGATCTACGTCGGCGTCACGGAGGTGGACGGGCTCGACGCGCAGATCATCGAGTACCGCGACGTCACCTTCTACGACGAGCCGTCGGAGCGCGTGAGCTTCTCCGTCACGCTCGTGGCGGACGGGCGCATCCAGCTCGGCTACGGCGATGGCTTCGGCGGCGAGAACCCTCGGACCCACGGGGCGTCCGCCACGGTGGGCGTCGAACGGCTCGACGGCCTGCGGGCCCAGCAGTACTCGTTCGACGAGCCGGTCCTGACGGCCGGGACGGGACTGGAGTACGTGCTGCCGGCGTCGGGCACGATCGAGGGCGAGGTCACCGACGCGAACGACGGCGAGCCGGTCGCGGGGGCGATCGTCACGCTGACGGCCGACGACGGCAGCTCCCGGACGATCACCGCGAACGCGCAGGGGCTCTGGAAGGCCCAGGCGCTGGTGGGTGACCACACGGTGGAGGTCCGGTCACCGCACTACGAGACCGTGGCGGACACGGTCACCATCGCCGCGAGGGACCAGGCAGAGGTGTTCGACACGGCGCTCGCCACGGGGGTCGCCGAGATCTCCGGGGACGAGCTGGAGTGGCTCCTCGGCCCGGACGGGACCGCGTCCTCGGAGCTGACCGTGACCAACACGGGCTCCGCCCCGATGGAGGTGGAGCTCACCGAGCAGAGCAGGGACGAGGACGGGGACCCCGAGCCGGCCGACCTGCCCTGGCTCGCGATGTCCGGTGACGCGGCCGACGAGACGGTCGAACTCGGCGTCGGGGAGTCCACCACGGTCACCGTGGCCGTCGACAACGCCGGTGCCGATCCGGGTCTTCTCGTCGGTGACGTCCTCGTGTCGTCGACCGCGGGCCGGTCCCCCGAGCAGTACGAGCGCGTCCGGATGGCGACCTCGGCGTACTGGCTGGGGATCGACGTCGGCGGCCGCGGGCACGTCGGGACCGACGGCTTCGTGTGGTCGGCGGACCGGGCGTTCCGGCCGGACACCGGGGGATGGGGCCACGTCGGCGGCACGAAGCGTGCTACCCGGGGGGCCATCGACGGCACGGAGGACGACGACCTGTTCCGCACCCAGCGGACCGGCCGCACGTTCCGCTACGTGCTCGAGGACGTCCCCCAGGGCGGGTACCGCATCGACCTCGGCTTCGCCGAGTTCAGCCGGCTTCCCCTCGGGACACGGAGCTTCGACGTACTGGTGAACGGTGAGGTCGTGCTCTACGAGTACGACGTGCGGGCCGAGGCGGGCGTGCTGACCGCCGACGAGCGCTCGACCACGGTCGAGCATCCGGGAGGTGACCTGACGGTCGAGCTGATCGGCGAGACCGGCAAGCGCCACCCGATCCTCAGCTCCCTCGCGGTCCTGGAGGATCCGCGTCTCTGACGCGGCCGGAACGCCCGCGGCGTGACCCCTCGCGATCCGGGGGGTCACGCCGCGGTGCGCCGTCGGCTCGGACCCACGTGTGGACGGCGAGCCCTGCACGGCTCCCGTCCGGCCGACATGACGTCGCGGGGTGACGTCCCGCACAGTGTGCACCTGTTGGACAGAAGTGAAGTGTCGGCTAACTTAGGCCAGGCACACCTAAGTAGCGCCATGACGGCGAATCCGGGAGTGCCATCCGTCCTGTCGGTCCCACCCGAGGAGCCTCGCGCATGTCCTCACCCCTGCCCGCCACAGCCCGCAGCGCCGCCACCGGGCCGTCGTCGTCCGGTGCCCGGCCCGGCGGTTCCGGGCACGACCCGGCCGCACTGCTGCGCGGCGCGACCGCCGTCGAGTACGCCCGCGTCACCCGGGCGGTGGTCGACGACGTCGCCCGGCGCGTGGCGACCGTCACCCAGCCGTTCACGGGGGCGGGGCGGGCGGAGCTGGGCGAGCGTTGCGACGCGGTCGACCTCGACGCCCCGGGGATCGGGACCGAGCAGGCCCTGGCCGAGGCGGCCGACCTGTACGCGGGCAACGCGGTGTGGTTCCACCACCCGGCCTACGCGGCGCACCTGAACTGCCCGGTCGCCGTCCCGGCCGTGGCGGCCGAGGCGATGCTGGCGGCGATCAACACGTCGGTCGACACCTATGACCAGTCGGGCGCCGCGACGCTCATGGAACGCCGCCTGGTCGACTGGACGGCGGGCAGGATCGGTTTTCCCGTCGGCAGGGACGAACGGGGCGAGCCGGCGGGCGCCGACGGGGTCTTCACCTCCGGGGGCACGCAGTCCAACCTGCAGGCGCTGTTCCTCGCCCGGCAGCGCGCGCTGGAGGGCCTGACCGGCGCCGAGCGTGCCGTGGCGCAGTCCCGCCTGCGGATCCTGGCCACGGCCGCGAGCCACTTCTCGGTGGCCAAGGCCGCGCTGCTGCTCGGCCTGTCGGAGGGCGCCGTCGTGGCCGTGGACGTGGACGACGACGGTCGCATGGACCCCGATGCGCTCGGTCGTGCGCTGACGGACGTCGCCCGCGCGGGTGACACCCCGATGGCGGTCGTGGCGACCGCGGGCACCACCGACCGCGGCTGCGTGGACCCGATCCTGCCGGTCGCGGACCTGGCCGACGCGACCGGCGCCTGGCTGCACGTGGACGCCGCCTACGGCTGCGGCCTGCTGGTCAGCCCCACCCGGCGCGGCCTGCTGACCGGGATCGAACGGGCCCGTAGCGTCACGGTCGACTACCACAAGGCGTTCTTCCAGCCGGTGTCCTCCAGCGCCCTGATCGTGCGCGAGGCCGCCGACATGGCCCGCGGCTCCTGGCACGCCGACTACCTCAACCCCGAGCGGGAGAACGGCGAGCTCAACCCCGACCCGAACCAGGTCGGCAAGTCCTTGCAGACCACGCGCCGCTTCGACGCCCTGAAGCTGTGGGTCACGCTGCGTGCGCTCGGCGCCGACGGTCTCGGCCGGCTGGTGGACGCCACCTATGACCTGGCGGCCGCCGTGCACGCCGATCTCGCCGGCGATCCCGAACTGCGGCTGGTCGCACGGACCGACCTGTCAACCGTGATGTTCCGGTACGAGCCGGACGGTCTGGAGCCCGAGCACGCCGACGACCTCGTGTCGCAGGTGCGTCGCGTCCTGTTCGACTCGGGGCGCGCGATCGTGGCCAAGACGGTCGCCGACGGTCGCCCCTGCCTCAAGCTCACCCTGCTCAACCCCGACATGACGCTCGACGACGTGCGGGCGGTGCTGGACCTGGTGCGGTCGGCCGCCCAGGGCCTGCTGGCGGGCGAGGAGCTCGCGGGTCTCGACGTGCCGCCGTGCCGGGACGTGCACCCGCGCCTGACCCGGGAGGAGACCGACTGATGCGCACCTACGACCTCGCCGGGGTCGGCATCGGCCCCATGAACCTGGGGCTGGCCGCACTCGCGCAGCCGCTGGAGGACGTGGACGCCGTCTTCCTGGACCAGCGGGCGGACTTCTCCTGGCATCCGGGGATGCTCATCGAGGGCACCACGCTCCAGGTGCCGTTCCTGGCCGACCTCGTCACGATGGCCGACCCGACCTCGCCCTACTCGTTCCTGGCGTGGCTCAAGGAGACCGGGCGGCTGTACCCCTTCTACATCCGCGAGTCCTTCTACCCGCTGCGTGCCGAGTACGACGCCTACTGCCGCTGGGCGGCCGCGCGGCTCGCCGAGGCCGCGCCCGGCATGCTGCGCTGGGGCCGGCGCGTGACCGCCGTCGAGCACGACGCCGCCGCCGACGTGTTCGTCCTGACCGCGCAGCTCGCCGGCCACGACGGCGTCACCGAGGAGAAATACTGTGCCAAGCACCTGGTGCTGGGCACCGGGACCACGCCGCGGCTGCCCACCGTGCTGCGGAACCTGGCCGGCGCCGGGCCCGTGGTGCACACCGGCAACTACCTGCCCAGCCGCGACGCGCTCGCCGCGGCCGGCTCCGTGACCGTGGTGGGCAGCGGGCAGTCCGCGGGGGAGGTGTACCGCGACCTGCTCGAGGGCCTCGCGACCGGCACCGGGGGAGCGAGCCCTTACCGCCTGGACTGGGTCACGCGCAGCAGCCGGTTCTTCCCCATGGAGTACACCAAGCTCACGCTCGAGATGACGTCGCCCGAGTACACGGACCACTACGTGTCCCTCCCGCAGGAGCTGCGCGACCGGCTCGGCCGCGAGCAGCGCTCCCTGTACAAGGGAATGAGCGGCGACCTCGTCGACGACATCTACGACACCCTCTACCGCAAGTCCGCGCTCGGGACACCGCTGCCCACCACCCTCCTGTCCGACTGCGAGGTGACCGCCGCCCGGCTCGACCCCGCCGCGGCCGGCGGCACCGGCGAGTACGTCCTGACCCTGCGCCACGCCCAGACCGGCCAGGAGGCCGAGCACCGCACCCGCGCCGTGGTCGCCGCCACCGGATACGCGCACGCCACCCCGGAGTTCCTCGCCCCCGTGCTGGACAGGATCGACCTGGACGCCCGCGGCCGCCTCGTCGTCCGGCGCGACTACACCGTCGACGCCGAACGGCGCGTCTTCGTCGCCGGCGGCGAGGAGCACACCCACGGCGTCACCGCCCCCGACCTCGGCTTCGCCGCCTGGCGCGCCTCCGCCATCCTCGCCCGCGTCACCGGCCGGGAGCCCTACCCGATCGAGCACCGCATCGCGTTCCAGACCTTCGGGCTGGGTTCTCCGGAGCTCCGTTCTCCGGAGCCGCCGGGCTCCGTCCCTGCGGGCGCTCCCGCGTCGCGTCCTCGTGCCGTCGCCACCGGGCCGGCGGCCCGGGACCGGCTGAGTGAGCCCGGACCTGACCGACAGCGGCTGGACTGGGACGTCCTGTCCGGCGAGGAGGCGGCACGATGAGCGACGCGAACGACACCACGACCTTCCGCACCGCGACACGCGTCGGGGAGATGACCGTCGAACCGGCCGACCCCGCACGCGACGCCGCCCTCCTGCACGGCTGGCTCACCCACCCCGCCTCCCGGTACTGGGAGATGGGCGACCTCACGCCCACCCAGGTGCGCGACCACCTCACCACCGTAACCGGCGACGACGCGCAGGACGGCTGGCTGCTGCGCCACCAGGGCACACCGATCGCCTACGCCGAGACCTACGACCCCGCCCGCACCGTCCTGGACGGCCTCCCGCCCGACGTCCTCGACCACCGCCCCGGCGACCTCGGCATGCACGTCCTGGTCGCGCCCCCACCACCCGCCCAGGGCCCGCGACCCCGCATCCCCGGCCTCACCGACGCCGTCATGACCACCGTCCTGCGGTTCTGCTTCGCGGCGCCCGCCCGCCCCGCCGCGCCCGCCCCCGCGCACGGGAACGGCCGCGGCGCCCTGCGCGTCGTCGTCGAACCCGACGCCCGCAACAGGCCGATCCACGCGAAGAACGCCGCCGCCGGGTTCCGCGTCCTGCGCGACGTCGACCTCGTGACCGACGGCCACACCAAACGCGCCCGCCTCAGCGTCTGCACCCGCGACGACTTCGCCGCCTCACCCCTCGGCGACGGCACCGGCCCCCTCGGCGCCGAACCGGCCGCACACCTGCGCCCGGCGCTCGCGGACGCCGCGCACCGGCACCTGGTGGCCAAGGCGCTCGCGGAGTTCACGCACGAGCGCCTGTTCCTGCCCCGGCCGTCGGACCCGGTCGCCGCGCTCGAGGCAGCGCGGGAGGTGACCCACGACGATCCGCGCGAGTACGTCCTCGTGCTCGACGACGCCCGGGGACACGGACGGGTCACCTACCGCTTCAGCGCACGCCGCTACCCGCTGGAACACTGGGTGATCGACGAGTCCAGCCTGCGGCGCACGCGTGCGGTCCCGGACGGCGGACCGTCCGGAGCCGACGAGCGGCAGGCGCCGGTCGACGCACTGGAACTCGTCGCGGAACTGCAGCCCCTGCTCGGCATCCCCGAAGACCTGCTGCCGACCTACCTGGAGGAGCTGTCCTCCACGCTGGCCGGGGCGATGGCGAAACGGGAACGAGAGGCGCTGGGCACGTCCCCGTCGTCGCCGGGACTGGTGGACGCGCTGGCCGGAGCCGACGCCGCCGGCGCCTTCCAGGCCGTCGAGTCCGCCATGACCGAGGGACATCCGGGCTTCGTCGCGAACAACGGACGCATCGGCTTCTCCCTGTCCGACTACCGCGCCTACGCGCCGGAACGGGCCGCCCGGCTCCGGCTGATGTGGCTCGCCGCCCGGCGGGAGCACACCCACCTGTCGCTCGGCGCCGGGCAGAGCGAACCCGCGCTGTACGGGACGGCGTCGTCCGCGGCGGAGCTGTCCGGCGCCGAGCGAGCCGCGTTCGCCGACCGGCTGACCGCCCGCGGCCTGGACCCCGGCGACTACCTGTACCTGCCCGTGCACCCGTGGCAGTGGGAGCACCGCGTGGCGATCACGTTCGCCGCCGACGTCGCCCGCGAGGACCTGGTACCCCTGGGCCCCGGCGCCGACGAGTACACGCCGCAGCAGTCGATCCGCACCCTGTTCAACACCACCCGCCCCGACCGCCACTACGTCAAGGTCGCCACCGCGATCCAGAACATGGGCTTCCTGCGCGGACTGTCCCCGAAGTACATGCGCGACACCCCCGCCGTGAACGACTGGGTCGCCGACGTCGTGACCGGCGACGAGACGCTACGCCGCGCCCGCTTCGAGATCCTGCGCGAAGTGGCCGCCATCGGCTACACCGGCGACGTCTACCACCGCACACGCGACAACAACCCGTACCGCAAGATGCTCGCCGCCCTGTGGCGCGAGTCGCCCCTGCCGCGACTCGCCCCCGGGGAGCGCGTCGCGACCATGGCGGCACTGCTGCACCGCGACACGAGCGGCACCGCGCTCGCCACCTCCCTGATCCGAGCATCCGGCCTGGACGCCGCACACTGGGTACGGTCCTACCTCGACGCCTACCTCTACCCGCTCGTGCACTGCCTCCTGGCCCACGACCTCGCCTTCATGCCCCACGGCGAGAACCTCGTCCTCGTGCTGCGCGACCACGTCGTGACCCGCACCTTCATGAAGGACATCGGCGAGGAGACCGCCGTGCTCGGCCCCCGCGCCCTGCCCGCCCCGGTCCAACGCGTCCGCGCCGTCGTCCCCGACGACGAGAAGGCGCTCGCCGTGTTCACCGACATGTTCGACGGCGTGCTGCGCCACCTGTCCGGCATCCTCGCCGCCGACGGCGTGCTGCCCACCGCACGGTTCTGGACCATCGTCGGCGACGTCGTCGACCGGCACCACGACGAGCACCCCGCCGTCGCCGCCCGCCACGGCCGCGAACTCGGCGTCGACCTGCGCGCCCAGACCTTCGCGCACTCCTGCCTCAACCGGCTCCAGCTACGCGACACCCGCCAGATGGTCGACCTGACCGACCAGGCGTCCTCGCTCATCTACGCGGGACGACTGACCAACCCGATAGGAGCTACGGTGCCCGCGTGACCCCGCCGCACGACCGACCCCAGACACCCCCCTTCGAGCTCTACCGCGACACGCACGGCATCCCGCACGTCCGCGCCGCCACCGAGCAGGCCCTCGCCCACGGGCAGGGCTACGTCACCGCACTCGACCGCGCCGACCAGATCGAGACCGGCCGGCACCGCGCCGAGGCACGCCTCGCCGCCCGGATCGGCCCCGACGGCCTCGACTGGGACCGCTTCGCCGTGCGCGTCCGCCTCGCCGACACCGCACGGCGCGTCACCCGCGCCCTCGCCACCCCCGACCGCGAATGGCTCGCCGCCTACGCGCGCGGCGTCAACGCCGGACTCGCCGCCCAGGGCCGCGACCACCACGCCTGGCAGCCGTGGACCCCGATCGGACTGTTCCTCGTGGACCACGTCCTGTTCAACGGGTTCCCCGCCGTGCTCTGGCGCGACCACGTCACCCGCACGCTGGCCCCGCACTTCCCCGGCGTACCCGCCGGCACGCTGGCCGGGTGGTTCACGTCCGACGGCGGCCCCGGCGCGAGCAGCGCCTCCGGCTCCAACGCCTGGGCCATCGCACCGGACGCCACGGCGTCCGGCACCCCCCTCCTCGCCGGCGACCCGCACCGCATCCTCGAACTGCCCGGCACCTACCAACAGATCCGGCTCGCCTGCACCGCCGAGGACGACGACGGCGACGACGTCCCCTACGACGTCCTCGGCCTCGCATTCCCCGGCGTACCCGGCGTCCAGCACTTCGGCTACGCCCAGACCCCCGGCCGGCCGGGCGGCGTCGCCTGGGGCATCACCAACGCCATGGCCCACCACGTCGAGGTCTTCGAGGAACGCTTCCGCCGCGGCCCGCACGGCGGCTGGGAGGCCCACGGCCCCGACGGCTGGGAACCCGCCACGAGCGGACACGAGACGATCGACATCCGCCACACCGGCGCCGGGCCGGCCGGCCCCCGGAGCGAGTCCGTACCGTGGATCGAAACCCCCCGAGGAGTATGGATCGCCACCCGGCGCGACGACACCACCACCGACACGGACGCCCGCCATTTCACCATCCGCTGGCCCGTCCGCGTCCTGGCCGACGCAGGCGTCCCCGCATGGCGCCGCCTCCTGCGCGCCCGAACGGCCCGCGACATCGCCACCGCGTTCGCCGACTCCTGGGTCGACCCCGCCAACCGGGTACTCACCGCCGACTCCAGCGGCGAGATCCTCAGCCTCACCGCCGGCCGCATCGCCGAACGAGCCCCCCACGAACGCATCCTGCCGCTCCCCGCCTGGACCGACGCCGCCCGCCAACGCCCCTGGACCACCCTCCCGCAACCCACCCCCGTGACCACCGGCGTCGCCGTCGACGCCAACGAACGACCCACCACCCCACCCGCAGCGACCACCCCCGGCCCCGCCGACAACCGCCCCGACCGCGAGGCCCACGCCCTGGGCTGGTCCTACGCCCCCCACCGCGCCGACCGGATCCGACACCTGCTCGCCCACCCGCCCGCAGACGGAGAGACCCCCACCACCCAGCACCGCATCCACGCCGACGTCTCCAGCGGCGCCGCCCTCACCCTCATGACCCACCTCGGCACACCCGAACCACTCCGAGCCTGGGCGGCAGCCGGCGCACCCATGGGCGCCGACAGCGTCGACGCCGCCACCTTCACCCGATGGCGCGACGCGATCATCCACCACCTCGCCGACGACCCCCGCCTGGCACCACTGCGCCCGGCCCACGACACGACCCGCACCCGGTCACCGTACGGCGCGATCTACGCCCCCTGGTTCGTCCCCGAAGCCGCCATCGGCTCCGGCCTGCCCCACCTCCTCGACACCCTCGACATCGACCCCCCGCACCCCACCCCCCACCACACCACCACCTGGGGCGACCTCCACACACTCGCCCCCACCACCCTGCCCGGCGGCCCACCGCTCACCCACCCCACCCCACCCCTGGCCGGCGACAACGACACCGTCCGATGCACCGGCAGCACACCCGGCGTCTCACCCCACGGCGCTCGCGGCTCGGTCGCCCGGTGGATCTGGGACCTCGCGGACCGCCGCGGCAGCCGGTGGGTCGTGCCGTTCGGCGCCAGCGGAGTCCCGGGCGACCCGCACACCGCAGACCAGCACGAGACCTGGGCCGCCGGCGGCACGGTCCCCGTCGAGACCGACTGGGAGCGCCTCGAACCCGTCGACCTGGCCCCGGCAGGGACCACCCCGCCCACCGACCACGGAGAGAAGACACATGGAAGACCGGACTGAGACGGTCCCCGCCCCACGTCTCCTGCACGGCACCCGGGGCGCCGAGGTCTGGCGCACGACGACGCCACGCGGCGCGATCGCCGTCCACGTCCTGGACCCGGTCGCGGACCTCGACGTCCTGCACGCCTGGGTCACGGAGCCGCGCGCCCGGTTCTGGGGCCTGGGTGACCTCACCCGGGACGAGCTGCGGGAGACGTACGAGTTCGTCGACTCCCTGCCCACCCACAACGCCTACCTGGTGCGCTGGGAGGGCACGCCGGTCGCGCTCGTCCAGGCCTACCACCCGGAGGACGACCCGGTCGCCGCCGCCTACCCCGTGGCCGACGGCGACCTGGGCCTGCACTTCTTCCGGGCGCCCACGCTGCCCGAGCACGCCGGTGGGGGAGAGGAGGCCTGGGGCGTGCTGGGTGCGGCGCTGACGGGCTTCCTCTTCGCCGGACCGGGCACGCGGCGGCTGGTCGGGGAGCCGGACGCGAACAACGCGGCGGCGCTGGCCCGGATGACCATGTTCGGCTTCGAGACGGGCGAGCACGTCCACTTCGAGTCGCCGAACGGCCCGAAGGACGCGGTGATGGTGTACCTCACCCGCGAGAGGGCGGGCCTGGAGGCGGCGTCCTGAGGCGTCCGTCGGCAATAATAGTGTGCCAAGCGCGCTCGACGACGGTTCGCCCGGGCAAATGACTTGCCGCGCGGTGGGATAATTGAATCGATGCCATCGACTCCCGCCGGATCCACCCTGTCCACGTTCGCATCGATTCGACGCCTCCATCCGTACGTCCGGAGCGCCATCCCGCCCCTGGCCGGAGGGCTTCTGTCCGCCCTCGGCGCGAGCCTCGCCGCCCTCGCGATCCCGCACGTGCTGCAGTACGTGGTGGACGGGCCGCTCGCCCGGGGCGTGGCCACGCACGACTGGACCGGTCTGGCCTGGTCCGTCGTGCTGGTCCTCGCGTTCGGTCTCGCCGAGGTCGGCCTGGTCGCGCTGCGCCGCAACCTCGTCATGTTCCCGGGCACGCGCGTCGAGCACGCGATGCGCATGGCGATGTTCCGGCACCTGCAGGACCTGCCCGCCGCGTTCCACGACAGGTGGCCCGGCGGCCAGCTCCTGTCCCGGGTGATGGCGGACCTCGGGCTGCTGCGGCGGTGGCTCGTCTTCGGTCTGCTGCAACTGGTGCTCAACGTCTGCACGATCGCGGTCGGGGTGGGCGTGCTGGTCGCGACCGCGGGTTGGCTCGGTCTGGTCTATCTCGCCGGTGCCCTGCCGGTCGTGGTGATCGTGTTCCGCTTCTCCCGCAGGTACCGGGTGATCTCGCGTCGTTCCCAGGACCAGTCCGGCGACCTGGCCAACACCGTCGAGGAGTCGGTCCACGGGATCCGGGTCCTGAAGGCCTTCGGCCGCGGGAGCGACGCCCTGCACTCGTTCACCGGCCAGGCGGACACCCTGCGCCGGACCGAGCTGCACAAGGCGGGCGTCGACGCCCGCCTCATGGCCGCCCTCACCCTGATCCCCGAGCTCACGCTCGGCGTCTGCCTCGTTCTCGGGGTCTGGCTGACCGGCACCGAGCAGATGACCGTCGGCGACCTGGTGCTGTTCTTCGCCACGACCGCCGTCGTGGGCGGGCCCGTGGTGGACCTCGGCATGAGCCTGTCGATGACGATCAACGCCCGCAGTGCCGTCGACCGCTACTTCGAGGTGATGGAGACCGCGCCGGAGCTCACCGACCCCGAGCGTCCGGTGGCGCTGCCCGCCGACTCACGGGGCCACGTCGCCCTGCGGGACGTGGCGTTCGCCTACCCCGACGCCGGCCACCCGGACCGGGCGGTCCTGCGGCACGTCGACCTCGACCTGCCGGCCGGGACGACGACCGCTCTGGTCGGCCTCACCGGTTCCGGCAAGTCCACGCTCGCGATGCTCGTTCCGCGCATCTACGACGTCACCGGGGGACAGGTGCTGCTCGACGACGTGGACGTGCGTGACCTCGCCCGCCACGACCTGCGCCGGCACGTCGCCGTGGCGTTCGAGGACCCGACCCTGTTCTCCGCGTCCGTCCGCGACAACGTGCTGCTCGGCGTCCCGGAGTCCGGTCCCGGGGCGGTCGGCGAGGCCGAACGGGACCGGCGCATGCACGAGGCACTGGAGGTCGCCCAGGCCGGGTTCGTGCACGACCTGCCGGACGGCGTCGACACCCGCATCGGCGAGGAGGGCCTGTCCCTGTCGGGCGGCCAGCGGCAACGTCTCGCCCTGGCCCGCGCCATCGCCGCCCGCCCCCGCGTCCTCGTGCTCGACGACCCGCTCTCCGCGCTCGACGTCACGACCGAGGAGGCGGTCACCAGGCGCCTGGCGCAGGTGCTGCACGGCACGACCACGCTCGTCATCGCCCACCGGCCCTCCACGGTCGCCCTCGCCGACCGCGTCGCCGTCCTCGAGGACGGCCGGATCACCGCGGTCGGGGCGCACAGCGAGCTTCTCGCCACCAGCGCCCACTACCGCCACGTCATCTCCAGCCTCGAGGAGGACTACGTGTCGCACGACCACCCCGGCTCGGCCGTCACGCCCGCCGACGAGGAGGTGAGCGCGTGAACACGCCCGCCCCCCGACGCCGTCCCACGGATGCCGCCCACGACGACGAGACCCGGTTCGACCGCCTCACGTCGCGTGCCGTGCGGCGCCGTTCCATCGGCCTGCTCCGTGACCTCCTGCGCCCGCACGTGCGCCTGCTGGTCTGGGCGGCAGTTCTCGTCAGCGCCTCCAGTGCCGCGCAGGTGGCCGGCCCGTGGCTGGTCTCCCTGGCCATCGACGTGGCGCTGCCCGCCCTGCCCGGCGACGTCGTCCCGCTGGCCGCGGTGGGGGGCGCCTACCTGGCCGCCGCCGTGCTCGCCGGCGTCGCCATCGGCACCTACCGCCGGGTAGCCGCCAGGATCGCCCAGAACGTGCTGCTGGACCTGCGCCGCCGCGTCTTCCGTCAGACCCAGCGGCTCAGTCTCGAGTTCCACGAGTCCTACACGTCGGGACGCATCATCTCCCGCCAGACGAGCGACCTCGAGGCCCTGCGCGAGCTGCTCGACGGCGGCCTCGTGGGCGTCATCTCGTCGCTGCTGGTCATGCTCTTCACCGCCGTCGGCCTGACGGTCCTGGACCCCGTCTCGGGACTGGTCCTGATGACGGGGTTCCTGCCCGCCTGGTTCCTCATGCGCTGGTTCCGGAAGCACTCACAGGCCGCCTACCGCGAGCAGCGCACCTGGTCCGCCCGGCTCATCGTGAAGTTCGTCGAGACGATGACCGGGATCCGCGCGGTCCAGGCGTTCAACCGGGAGGCCACCACCGAGGCCGAGTACGACCGGATCGGCCAGGCATACCGTGACGCCAACCTGCGCATCTTCGGGATCAACGGCCGGTTCGCCCCCGGTCTGCTGCTCATCGGCAACGTGACCGTGGTCGTCGCGCTGGCGGTCGGCGGGTGGCGGGTGCTGGAGGGCACGCTGGCCGTCGGCGTCCTGGTCGCGGTGCTGCTGTACGTGAAGCGGTTCTTCGCGCCGATCCAGCAGATCGCCATGTTCTACAACGCCTTCCAGTCCGCGGCGGCCGCGCTGGAGAAGGTGTCGGGACTGCTGGCGGAGGAGCCGACCGTCGTCGAGCCCGCCGAACCCGTCGACCTGCCCGCCCCACGTGGCGAGCTGCGGCTGGAGGGGGTGCGCTTCGCGTACGGCGACGGACCGGTGGTGCTGCCGGGACTGGACCTGACGATCCCGGCCGGTCAGACGGTGGCCCTCGTGGGTACCACCGGTGCCGGCAAGTCGACGATCGCCAAGCTCGTGACCCGGTTCTATGACGCGACGGACGGCCGGGTGCTGGTCGACGGCGTGGACATCCGTGACATCGCCTCCCCGGTGCTGCGCCGCAACGTCGTGATGGTGACCCAGGAGGCCTACCTGTTCAGCGGCTCCGTGGCGGAGAACATCGCGCTGGGACGGCCCGACGCCACCCGCGAGGAGATCGAGGCCGCGGCGCGCGCCGTGGGCGCGCACGAGTTCGTCACCCGGCTGCCCGAGGGGTACGACACCGAGGTGAACAAGCGGGGCGGCCGCGTGTCGGCGGGGCAGCGGCAGCTGCTGTCCTTCGCGCGGGCTTTCCTGGCCGATCCCACGGTGCTGGTGCTCGACGAGGCGACGTCGTCCCTGGACCTGCCCGGGGAACGGCTCGTGCAGCGCGGCCTGCAGACCCTGCTCGCCGATCGCACCGCGATCATCATCGCGCACCGGCTGTCCACCGTCGAGATCGCCGACCGCGTGCTCGTGCTGGAGCACGGGCAGGTGCTGGAGGACGGCAGCCCCGACGAGCTGGTGAGCCACGGCGGCCGGTTCGCCGCGCTGAACGCGGCGTGGCAGGACTCGCTGGTCTGAACTCCGTTCGTGCCGCCGGCCGGGGGCCGGGCGCGGCGGCGGGGGGCGTCCGATCAGGCGAAGTGGCGCGCCCGCCGCGCGGCCGGTGCGGTGCGGTGGGAGCCGGTGAGCGTCGTCTCCGGCGGGACGTGCGACGGCGGCGCCCACGACGGCAGCGGGTCCGGCACCGCGCGCGGGGTGGCCGCGCGCTGGGAGGGCGCCGGATTACGCGGCTGCGCGCCGGAGAAGCCCGCCGCCGAACTGGTCGGCGGCGCCTGGTAGGCCGGCGCGGGGTTGCGCGGGGCCGGGTTGCGCGCGGCCGGGGCCTGGGGCGTCGGCGCCGACCACACCTCCGGCGTGTACGGCCGTGGCGTGTACAGCTCGTGCGGAACCCGCGGTGTCGGTTCCGACCAGGCTCGTGGCGTGTACGCTGCCGGCGCGGCGTGGGCCGCGGGCCGTGAGTGCTGTGCGGGCGGTGTCGGCGCGGCGGGCAGGGCCGGCGTCGTCACGACGCGCAGCTCGTGGTGGATCCGGCCGGAGAGGCTCGCGGCGATCGCGAACCGCAGCGGCGTGAGGTTCTCCACCGCCATGGATCCGGTGACGGCGGGCGGCGGGACGAAGGCGAAGACCTCGTCGTCGGCCAGGCTCAGGCCTCGTGCGCGGGCCTGGTGCAGGGTCTCCTCCAACAGGTACTCGGCGCGTCCGTCGGCCGACTCGAGTTCCCCGAACATCTCGTCCATGGTGCGCCATCGCCGCTCCAGCGTGCCCTCGACGGTGTCCAGGAACCACCACCCGGTCGGCGACTCCAGGAACATGTCGCCGAAGCACGAGGCGAATCTCGGGACCTGATCGGTGATGCCGAGCCAGCCCCACGAGGCGAGAGCGAAGTCGTAGGCGACGGGGGTGAACTCTCGGATCAGGTGCACCCCTCGATGTTGCCATGATCACACTCCGAAAAAAAGGACTGCGGGGGACATATCTCTTGCGGCCGAAACCCTTTCACCAGTGCGTGGCACGTTGGCGGTGCTCACGGCGTGCTCACGGGGCCGCGAGATGGGGGAAGCCCCGTGCCGTGTCACCGGTCGGAACGGTCGGAGCGGTCGAGGCGCATCGGTGGCACGGCGACGCGTGGCGCCTCGCGCACCCACCAGTGCCCGGTCTCGGCACGTTCGGCCGGGGTGGTGTACCGGTAGTGCCAGGCGACCGCGCGGACCCACCGTGGGCGGGCGCCGCCGAAGGGATCGGTGCGCAGCAGACGCAGCGTCGGCGGATCGGCCTCCAGCAGGCGACGCAGCAGCACGGTGAACCAGCCGGAGGCGTGGCCGAGGGGCAGGAACCACATCTGCCAGTCGAGCCGCAGGTGGTAGGGCGCCCACTGGGGCGGCCGGCGCGCCGGGTCGCCGGGTTTGCCGCGGAACTCGTACTCCCGCCACGCCCCCGTGTCCGGATCCTCGGCGTCCGTGCCCTCGACGACGATCTCGATCCGGCGCTTCGTCATCGACCCGAACGCCCCGTAGGCGTTGACGAGCCGGAACGGCTCGAACGAGGCGTTCATCCGTTGACGCGGGGAGGCGAGATTGATCGTGGGGCGCACCGACAGGACGGCGAGGAGCAGCATCGCCGCGCTCACCACGGCCACGTAGGTGGCGGGCACCGCGGCCGTGCCGGCGCCACCTGCGGGTCCCGCGGTGTCGGGCAGGGGCAGGCCGGTCCAGCCCAGCAGCCATGCCCAGGTGCCGTCGGAGACGACGCCGAGACCCAGCAGGATCGTCGCCCAGTTCAGCCATGCGAAATTGCCCGTGACCACGAGCCAGCCCTGTGTGACGACGACGGCGAGCCCCGTGACGGACGCGAACGGCTGCGGCAGGAACAGCAGCCACGGGAGCAGGAGCTGGGTCACGTGGTTCCCCACCACCTCCACCCGGTGCCACCGGCGTGGCAGGTGGTGGGCGTGCCACGAGAACGGGCCGGGCATCGGCTGGGTCTCGTGGTGGTGGTCGAGCGCCGTCAGGTCGCGCCAGGAGGGGTCGCCGCGCCACTTGATGAGACCCGCGCCGAGCTCGACGCGGAACAGCAGCCAGCGCACGGCCAGGATCGTCAGGACGGGCGTCGGGACGCCGTCGGACAGGCCGAAGCCGCCCGCCGAACCGAGGAACGCGACGACGAACCCGGCCTCGCACAGCAGCGACTCCCAGCCGAACCCGTGGAACCGCCCGCCCGCGTTCACCACCGACAGGTAGCCGAACCACAGCGCGCCGAAACAGAGCACGGGCACCCACCAGTCGCCGGCCTGCGGCAGGCCGACGACGACGGCCCCGCCCAGCGCGACACCGCACCAGGCGACGGCGGCGAGGAACCGGTCCGAGTAGTGCACCCGGAAGACGCTCGGCCCGTCCCGCCAGGTGGTCGCGGCCAGCAGCCGTGGCGCGGGGGTGAGGCCGTGCTCGCCGCTCAGCGGCCGGAACTGGCGCAGGACAGCCCAGAACGCGACCACGTAGAGTGCGCCGAAGCCGCGCTGGAGCACCTCTCGTGCGACGTCGTAGTCGGTCGTGGACCACCAGGTCAGCCAGTCGGGCACGGCGAGACTCCTCGGGCTCGCGGGTCAGGAGGCCGCGGCGAGCTGGTCCTCGTCGGCGAGCTGGTCCTCGTCGGCGAACCGCCGCCCGACGGCGGCGAGCCGCGCGATCAGCTCACGCGCCGGCGGGGTGGGTGCGCCGATGGTGAGCGCCATGATCCGCCGGATCGCACCGGGGAGGGGAGCGGTGACGACTCCTGGGTCGCGGTGCGCGCGCAGCGTGAGGGCGGGCACCGTGCTCACACCGGCGCCCGAGGCGACCAGCGCCTGGATGGCGACGTAGTCGTCCGTCTCGAACGCGATCCGCGGGGCGAAGCCCGCCTGTGCGCATCGCGCCAGGAGGTCGGCTCGGCAGCGTTCGCACCCGGCGATCCAGTCGGCGTCGGCCAGGGTCGCGAGGCCGGGCGGGTCGCACACGCCGCCCGCGGCGTCCGCGGGCGCGTCGCCGACCGAGCGCACGAGGTGCACGGGTTCGTCGAAGACGTCGGTCACCTCGAACCGGGACAGGTCCTCGATGCTGCGGGTGTGGGCGACGTCGGTGTGCTCGAACACGAGCGCGACGTCGACCTTCCCGGCGCGCAGCGCGTCCACGGCCTCGGGCGGCTCGGCCTCGAGGAGGCTCACGGCCAGGCCGGGCAGGTCGTCGCGGAGGTTCGCGACGGCGGCGGGCACGATCGTGGCGAGCGCGGAGGGGAACGCGGCGAGGCGCGCACGGCCGGCGCGCATCTCGGCGAGGGCCTCGAGCTCGCGTGCGGCGCCGTCCACCCGGGCCAGGATCTCCTCCGCGCGGTCGGCGAGGAGGCGTCCGGCCTCCGTGAGACGGACGCCGCGGCCGGCGCGCTGCAGCAGCGGGATCCCTGCCTCGGACTCCAGGCGGGACAGGTGGTGGCTGACCGACGGCTGCGCGTAACCGAGCGTTCGGGCCGCGGAGGTCACGGAGCCGGTACGGGCGACGGCGGCGAGCACGCGGAGCCGGGTCAGGTCGAGGTCTGCGGGCATGGCACCAGCCTACGCCCTTTGTATCGGTTATCGCTATGCGTTACGACGAAACCTCGTATTGGACCTATGTGTCTCCGCCGGGCAGAGTGGTCCGCATGACCGCCGCACCGATCGCCGTGACCACCGCCGCGCCCCCGGGGATGCCCGATGTGCTCTCCGCGCACGTGCGCATCGAGCACCTGGTGGTGCGCACCCCGGCCACCTCGTACGCGGAGCTCGACGCCGCCACGGGTGCGAGCGTCGTCGTGAAGCACGAGAACCTTCAGCACACCGGCTCGTTCAAGGTGCGAGGGGCGCTCAACCTGCTGCTGTCGATGACGCCGGAGGAACGTGAGCGCGGCGTCGTCGCCTACTCCACGGGCAACCACGCCCAGGCGCAGGCGTACGCCGCGCGGTACACGGGAGCGCCGGCCACCATCGTCATGCCCGCCGGGCCGAATCCGCCGAACCCCCTCAAGGAACGTGCGGTGCGGGCGCTCGGTGCGCGCGTCGAGCTCGCGGGGCAGTCCCTCACGGAGGCCGCCGGCCATGCCGCACACCTCGCCGCGCGCGACGGCGCCCGGCTCGTGTCCGCGGCCGACGAACCGCTGCTCATCGCCGGCGTCGCGACCTCGTATCTCGAGCTGCTGCAGCAGGCACCCGACCTCGACGCGGTCGTGGTCCCGGTCGGCGGGGGATCGGGCGCGGCCGCCGCCTGCCTCGTCGCGGCGGCGATCGCGCCGCACGTGGAGGTGATCGGCGTCCAGTCCGACGCCGCGCCGGCCGCCCACGACTCCTGGCGCCGCGGGGAACTCGTCGAGCGTCCCGCGGCCACGCGTGCCGAAGGTCTCGCGACCGGCGCCGGTTTCAGCCTCACCCAGGCCGTGCTGCGGGACCGGCTCGCCGACTTCCTGCTCGTGTCCGACGACGAGATCGGCGCCGCCCAGCGCCGCTACCTCACCGCGGCGCGGACCGTCGCCGAAGGGGCGGGCGCGGCAGCACTGGCCGCCGTCGTACGGTATCGCGAGCGCTTCGCCGGCCGCCGCGTGGGTGTGGTCTGCTCCGGCGGCAACGCGTCCGACGCCGAACTGCGCAGGGCCCTCGACCTCGCCGGTTGACGACGCGGCGCCGGACGGCGGGGCCCCGGGGCGGGGGAGTAGCGTCGGACCATGGCCCACTACCTCGAGGTCCACCCCGTCGACCCGCAGCCGCGCAGCATCGGCCAGGCCGTCGCCGCACTGAACGACGGCGGCCTCGTCGCCTACCCGACCGACTCCGGCTACGCGCTGGGCGCCACGATGGGCAACCACGACGCCGTGCGCCGCATCCGCGAGATTCGTCGCCACGACGCCCGTCACCACTACACCCTCGTGTGCGCGGACTTCGCCCAGATGGGGCAGCTCGTCAAGCTCGACAACAGCGCCTTCCGCGCCATCAAGGCCGCGACGCCGGGCCCGTACACGTTCATCCTTCCCGCCACGGCGGAGGTGCCGCGTCGCCTCGCGCACCCGAGGAAGAAGACGGTGGGGGTGCGGATCCCCGATCACCGGGTCGTGGCCGCGCTGCTGCGGGGCCTCGGGGAGCCGTTGCTCTCCTCCACCCTCATCCTGCCCGGTGACACGGAACCTCTCACGGACGGCCGTACCGTCAAGGACATCCTCGACCGGGCCGTCGACGTCGTGCTCGACGACGGCCGGGCGGGCGTGCCCGAACCGACCACCGTCGTGGACTGGTCCGGGGGCTTCCCCGACGTCGTGCGCGAGGGCGCCGGCGATCCCGAGCGGTTCCGGTGACGCCGCGGGGCCGTTCCCGACCTCGTGCCCGGACGCGCCGGGGAACCTCGCCGCGAGTCGCATAACCTGGCGCCATGAGCGATGCGACCGCACAGCCGCACGGCCTCCAGCAGGCGCGGGAGAAGATGACCGAGGCGGGCGTCGCGCCCGCCGCCATCGAGACGTTCACCCGGTTCTACCGGATCCTGACCTCCGGCGAGACCGGCCTCGTCCGGGAGGACGACGTCGAGCCCCTGACCGGGATCCCGCGTCACGCCGACCTCGACATCGATCCCGCCGACGCCGCCGCGGCGCTGGGCCGGACGGCGATCTGCAAGCTCAACGGGGGCCTCGGGACCTCCATGGGCATGGACCGCGCCAAGAGCCTCCTGCCCGTCCGCGTGGCGGCGGACGGTACGGTGCTCAGCTTCCTCGACGTCATCGCGGGACAGATCCGGGCGGCCCGCCGCGCCACGGGCGCCCGCCTGCCGCTCGTCCTCATGGACTCGTTCCGCACCAGTGACGACACCCTGGCGGCGCTGTCCCGGTACCCGGACCTGGCCGTGGACGGCCTGCCCCTGGACTTCCTGCAGAACCGCGAGCCCAAGCTCCTGGCCGACACCCTCGCACCGGTCCGCTGGGACGCGGACCCGTCTCTCGAATGGTGTCCGCCCGGCCACGGCGACCTCTACGCGGCCCTGCACGCGAACGGTATCGTCACCCGGCTGCTCGACGCCGGGTTCCGGTACCTGTCCGTCTCCAACTCGGACAACCTGGGTGCCGCGCCGGACGCGGACATCGCCGGCTGGTTCGCGGCGTCGGGCGCCCCGTACGCCGCGGAGCTGTGCGCGAAGACCGCCGCCGACGTCAAGGGCGGACAGTTGGTGCGCCGGCGGTCCGACGGCCGGATCGTGCAGCGCGAGACCGCGCAGACGCACCCGGACGACATGGCCTCCGCCCTCGACGCGACACGGCACCCGTACTTCCACACCAACAACCTCTGGTTCGACCTCGAGGCGCTCGGCGCGGAGCTCGAACGTACCGGTGGTGTGCTGGAGCTGCCGCTCATCCGCAACGAGAAGACGGTCGACCCGTCGGACTCCTCCTCGCCCGCGGTGGTGCAGATCGAGTCCGCGATGGGCGCCGCCGTGGGCGTCTTCGAGGGCGCGACCGCCATCGAGGTGCCCCGCAGCCGGTTCCTCCCGGTCAAGACCACGAACGACCTGCTCCTGCTGCGCTCGGACGTCTACGACCTCGGTGAGGACTACCGGCTGAACGCGACGTTCGACGCGGGTGCCGGTGAGTCGGCGCCGCTCGTCGACCTCGACAAGCGCTACTACAGGCTCATCGACGACTTCACCGCCCGGTTCGAGGCGGGCGCGCCGTCGCTCACCGACGCCGAGTCGCTCACGGTCGGCGGCGACTGGACGTTCGGATCGGGCGTGCGTGCGGTGGGCAAGGCGGTGCTGCGCGAGCCGTCGCGGGCCGCCGGCTCCCCGGACGGCACCGGCCAGGTGCCCGACGGCGCCACCGTGGGGCCCGACGGTATCGCCTGACCTCGCGCCCGGCTCTCACCGATGCCGCCCGGACGACGCGCCGGACGCCCCGTCGTCCGGGCGTCGCCGTGCCGTGCGGGACCGCTGTCGGCGTCCTGGTATACGTTGGCGGCGAAAGCCCGCAACGTGCCGAGCGACGAACGAGAAGAGCGGTCATGGACATCGGAACAATCATCGTGCTGGCGATCGTCGTCGTCATCATCCTCGTGCTGGCGTTCTGGGTGATCGGCATCTACAACGGCCTGGTCCGCGCCCGCAACGCCTACAAGAACGCCTGGGCTCAGGTCGACGTCCAGGTCAAGCGCCGCCATGACCTCATCCCGAACATCGTCCAGATCGCCAAGGGCTCGCTCGTGCACGAACGCGCCACCCTCGAAGCCGTCATCCAGGCGCGCTCCCAGGCCGTCACCGCGCAGTCCGCGGCGTCGGACGCCCCGGGAGACCCGGGCGCGATGCGGGCACTGGCCGAGGGCGAGAACATGCTGACGCAGGCCATGGGCCGGTTCATCGCCCTCACGGAGAGCTACCCGGACCTCAAGGCGAACCAGACGCTGCTCCAGGCCATGGAGGATCTCCGCTCCACCGAGAACAAGGTCGCCTTCGCCCGCCAGGCCTACAACGACGGCGTCATGTTCTACAACAACAAGCGCGAGGTCTTCCCGGCGAGCCTCGTCGCCGGGCCGTTCGGCTTCACCGAGGCGGCGCTGTTCGAGATCGAGGATCCCGCGCAGCGCGAAGCCCCGCGGGTGGACCTCGACCTGCCCGACTACCCCGCCTGAGCACCGCATGAACTTCTTCGAGCGGCAGCGCCGGGTCCGTCGGGTCTCCGCCCGGCTCGTCGTGCTGTTCGCGCTGGCCGTGGCCGGCACCGTGGCCGTGGTGGACCTCGCGGTGTGGCTGGTGATCGGGGTCGGTTCGCCCGCCGACACCGTCGTGGCGGCGCTGGGCGCGGCGAGCGTGCTGACGATCGCGCTGATCGGGCTGTCGTCGCTGTTCAAGTCGATCTCGCTGCGCCGCGGCGGGGGAGCGCGTGTCGCGGAGTCGCTCGGCGGTACGCCGGTTCCGGCGGACACGCGCGACCCCGAGCTGCGGCGCCTGCGCAACGTGGTCGAGGAGATCGCCATCGCGTCCGGTACGCCGGTGCCCGCCCTGTACGTGCTCGAACGGGAGCGCGGCATCAACGCCTTCGCGGCCGGGTGGTCGCCGGCGGACGCGGCCGTCGCCGTGACGCGCGGGTCCCTGGACCGGCTGAACCGCGACGAGCTCCAGGGTGTGATCGCGCACGAGTTCAGCCACGTCGTCAACGGGGACATGCGCCTCAACATCAAGCTGATGGGGCTGCTGTTCGGGCTGCTCGTGCTGTTCGTCGTCGGTCGCGTGCTGACCCTGGTCAGGGGCGGTAACCGCAACCCCACACCGCTGATCGGGCTGGCGCTGATCATCGCCGGGGCGATCGGCATGGGGGTCGGGCGCCTCATCCAGGCGGCGGTCTCACGCCAGCGCGAGTATCTGGCGGACGCGACCGCGGTCCAGTACACGCGCCAGACGGCGGGACTGGCCGGCGCGCTGAAGAAGATCGCCGGGCTGAGGGAGAGCTCCTCGATCCGCAACCCGCGGGCGGACGAGGTCGGGCACATGCTGTTCGGCTCCGCGAAGGGGCTCAGGGGGCAGCTGCTGGCCACCCACCCGCCGCTGATCGACCGGATCCGCGCGCTGGAGCCGGACACGCGGCCGGAGGACCTGGAACAGCTGCGACGGCAGTGGGCCGGCAGGCCGCCGTCCGGCGCGGCGGAGGACCGGGCGATGGGGCTGGCCGGCGCCGCGGCGGGGGCGCAGCCGGTGGGTGAGGGGCACGGGCGCGGGGGGCAGCGCGGCGGGCCGGACGTCTCTCCGGTGGCGACGGACCCGGCCGCCGTGGTGGCCGCTGTCGGCAGCCTCGCGCCCGACGCGCTCGAACGCGCGGGCGGCCTGCTCGAGCGCATTCCCGAGCACCTGCGTACCGCGGCACGCGAGCCCGAGGACTCGGTGGCGCTGGTGATCGCGCTGGTGCTGTCGGCCCACCCCGACGTGCGGACGGCGCAGCTCGCGTCCGTGGAGCGGCACTTCGGCGCACCGGCGGCCGACGAGGTACGGCTGGCCGCGCAGCGCGTGGCCGGACTGCCGCCGGAACTGCGGCTCCCGCTCGCGGAACTGACGTTCCCGGCGGTGCGGCGCCGCACCCCCGAGCAGCAGGACGCGATCATGGCGACTCTCCACGACGTGATCGCGGCCGACGGCCGCCTCGACGTCGGCGAGTACTGCCTGTCCCGGCTGCTGCACGAGCAGCTCCACGAAGCGCGGCATCACCACCCGTCCTGGGCGGGTCGGCGCTACTCCACCGCGGCCGCCCAGGAGGCGACCACTACCCTGCTCGCCGTCCTCGCCGACGCCGGAACCGATGACCCCGAGACAGCGGCGGCGGCGTTCGACGCCGGGCTCCGCCTCCTCTACGGGGAGGCGCGGGAGGGTCGGCCCGGGCGCGGTGCGGGCGCCGTCGGCCACGCCGCGCCCGCTGCCGGCGTCGCCGCCCTCGAGAGTGGCTGGGGAGCGCTGGACGGCATGTCCGCCCAGGCCAAGCAGCAACTCGTCGAAGCGGTCGTCACGGTGGTCGGTCATGACGGTCGGCTGACGGTGGAGGAGCTCGAGCTGCTCCGCACCATCTGTCTCCTGATCCACTGCCCGCTCCCCCCGCTCGCGCCAGGGCGGTGAGTTCACGCCGGACCGGCTCGGTTCTGCGGCGCCACCGGAACGTCCACCACCCGACTGTCACCGACCTCCGGCCGCAGCGCCCCGGCCGACGCCGCCGCGAGGTCGGCCCGCAGCGTGTCCAGGTGAGTTCCCGGGACGAGCAGCCGGAGCCGAGCGACGTCGTCGTACGTGGGTTCCCGCACGACGGAGCCGTGCGACCCCGTCCAGTCGCGCAGCAGGTTGTCGATCCTGCCGGCGTCCGCGTGGGGAACCGGAACCTCGACCTCGTGCAGCATCTCGCGGCGCATCATCGCGCCCGCTGCCGCTGCGTCGTCCAGGGCGGCCGAGACGGCGCCCGAGTAGGCCCGCACCAGGCCGCCCGCGCCGAGCTTGACGCCGCCGAAGTACCGCGTCACCACGGCGACGACGTCGGTCACGTCGCGGTGCCGGAGAACCTCCAGCATGGGAACGCCCGCCGTGCCCGCCGGCTCGCCGTCGTCGGAGGAGCGCGCCTGGTCCGCCCAGAGCCCGAGCACCATCGCCACGCAGTGGTGCCGGGCGTCCCAGAGCTCCTTCCGGAGCCGTGCCACGACGGTGTCCGCCGCCGCACGGTCGGCGACCGGCTCCAGGCGGGCGAGGAACCTCGACTTCTTGATCACCAGCTCGTGGTCGACCGGGCGGGCCAGCGTGCGGGGGAGGGCGAGCTCGGTCACGGCGACGAGCCTACGTGGCGCCTCCGTGGAGGCGTCCTGGCCGGCTTCACGGTCCGCCGCCGACCGCGAGTCGACGTGCCCGACCCTCGCGGTGGTGCTCCGGAGCCCTTGGGCCCTGGAAATTAATAGTGTGCCAAGCCTAGACTCAACCCATGACCAGTTCGGAGCCGAAAGCCCCCACCGATCCCACGACGGCCGAAGATCCTCACGAGTCTCGGTACCCTCGTCCTCCGGTCACGCTGGACGAGGCCGAGCGGGTGTGGCGTGAGCTGGCGTCGGAGGCCATGCGCGTGGACGCGAAACCGGAGACGGCGCGGCTGGCCGTCATCACGGGGCTGGTGCGCGCCACCGGCGCACGGTACGGCGATCTGCTGCGGATGCGTGTCGACGACCTCGACCTCGGCCCGGAGACCGCCCGCGCGGCCGAGGGCAGCGCCGTGGTCCGGCACGGCAAGCATCGTGTGTCACGCCGGCACCGGCTTCCCGCCGACCTGGTCGTGCTTCTCCGGCACTGGATGGCGGTCCGGGAGGAGCTGGCGGCGGAGCTCGAGGGGTCGGCGCCTCGTGCCCTGCTGTTGACCGTCCACCACACGCACGACAACGGCACCACGGTCGCCAGCGGGCTGCCGATCACGCGACAGGGTCTGGTGCTGTCGTGGCGGCGGTTCGTGCATCGCACGAACGCCCGGTACGGCGCGACGCGCCCTCCTCTCCCGACCCGTTTCGAGCAGGTGCGCCGGGCCTGGACCGGGGCCGGGGCAGGGGAGGAGGACTGACCCCTGCCGCCTCAGCGGGTGCCGATGCCGAGCAACGGTGCGTCGGCGCGGTGGGAGGGCAGCTCACGGAAGCCGTACGCGGCGTAGAACGCCCGGGCGCCCGTGTTGGCCGGGTCCATGCCGAGGTGCACGCCCGGGACGTCGCGGTCGGCGAGGGCCGCGCGCAGGGTGTCGAGCAGGCGGCGCCCCAGGCCCTGCCGCTGGCCCTCGGGGAGCAGGTCGATGTGCAGGTGCGCGGGGTAGTCGTCGAGCTCGGCCGCGGTGATCCCGCGCACCATGCGCTCCGGGTCGGCGCCGTCACGCACCAGGGCCTCCTCGCTGTAGCGGTAGGCCCGTCCCATGGGTCCCGGCCGGGGGTGACGTTCGCGGAAGCCGGGCGTCCACTCGGCGGCGTACCAGTCGACGAACGCGCGCGTGTCGGCGACCCCGAGGACGTAGCCGATCACGCGCCCGGCGTCGTCGTCCACCACCCAGGCGAGGTCCGGGGCGTAGGTGACGTACGGCAGGCAGTAGACATCCGGCATGAGGAGGTCGTCCGAGTAGATGCCCCGGGCGTCCTGCCCGCCGGCTGCCGTGCGGACGCAGACGTCGGTGACGGAATCCCGGTCATTGGGCTGGTAGGGCCGGATTGTTGGTCCGCTGCCGCGGCGGTTGGTGATCACAGGGGAACAATAACGATTCGAGCCGTGGGCTTGCCCACATTCTGTTGCCGAATTGTGACGGCAACATGACAGTGTCAATAAAGTCCGTTACGGTTGATGGGCGATGCAGCCCTCCGACGAAGACCATAACGAAGCACGGACCAGCCAGGACGTGGGACTCAAGGAACCCACCGTCGACGACGGATCCGCCATGTGGCGGATCGCCAGGGATTCTCAGACGCTCGATCTCAATTCGTCCTACGCCTATGTGCTGTGGGCCCGTGATTTCGCCGCCACGTCGGTGATCGCGACGGTCGGCGGACAGCCGGCAGGCTTTCTCACCGGCTACGTCCGTCCGGACGAGCCCACCACGCTCATGGTGTGGCAGGTCGCCGTCGACGCCGCGTTCCGCGGACGCCGGCTGGCTGCCAGGATGCTCGACCACGTGGTCGCGTCCGTGCCGCGGTGCACGCACGTGGAGACCACGATCACCGCGGACAACGCGGCGTCGATCGCCCTGTTCACCTCGTTCGCGCAGGCGCGTGGCGCCTCCGTCGAACGCACGCCCCTCTTCACCGAGGACATCCTCGGAGGAGGGCACGACACGGAGCACCTGTTCCGTATCGGCCCGGTCGCGACAGCGGCCTGACAACCATCCTCGAACCATCCACGAGACCGATCGCCGGCCGCCTGACGACGCGGGCCGCGATCACAACCATGCCCGGGAGCGATACCCCATGTCCCAGACCACCATCTTCGACGAGCTCGAGTCGCAGGTCCGCAGCTACTGCAGGAACTGGCCGGTCGTGCTCGCGACCGCGGAGGGATCCACGGTCACGACGGAGGACGGGAGGGAGTACCTCGACTTCTTCGCCGGAGCCGGCGTGATGAACTACGGGCACAACCACCCCGAGCTCACCGAGCCGCTGATCGACTACCTGCGCTCCGGTGCGATCGTGCACTCGCTCGACATGCACACCGTCGCCAAGCGCGAGTTCCTCACCAGCTTCCGGGACTACGTCCTGAAGCCCCGGGGCCTCGACTACAAGGTGATGTTCCCCGGCCCGACCGGCACCAACTCGGTCGAGAGCGCGCTCAAGCTCGCGCGCAAGGTCACCGGCCGCCAGCACATCCTGTCGTTCACCAACGCGTTCCACGGCATGACGCTCGGCGCGCTGTCCGTGACGGGCAACTCGATGAAGCGCCAGGGTGCCGGCCTGCCGCTGACGAACACGTCGAAGATCCCGTACGACAACTACTTCTCGGGCGCCGTCGAGGACTTCCTCTGGCTGGAGCGCGTCCTGGAGGACAGCGGGTCGGGTGTCGACCTGCCCGCGGCGATCATCGTGGAGACCGTCCAGGGCGAGGGCGGCCTCAACGCGGCCCGCCCGGAGTGGCTGCGCGCGCTGGCGGACCTGTGCAAGGCGCACGAGATCCTGCTGATCGTCGACGACGTGCAGGCCGGCGTCGGCCGCACCGGTACGTACTTCAGCTTCGAGGAGGCGGGCATCACCCCGGACATCGTGTGCCTGTCCAAGGCGCTGTCCGGCTACGGCCTGCCGATGGCCCTCACGCTCGTCCGTCCGGACCTGGACCAGTGGGAGGCCGGCGAGCACAACGGCACGTTCCGCGGGCACAACCCGGCGTTCGTGACCGGTGCGGCCGCTCTCAAGCGGTTCTGGGCCGACGACACGTTCGAGAAGCAGGTCCAGGAGCGTGCGGCCGAGCTGCGTGACGGGCTGCAGAAGATCGCGGACGGCTACGAGAACGCCGTCGTCAAGGGCCGCGGCATGCTCACCGGCATCGAGTTCCCGGACAAGGAGGCCGCCGGGAAGATCGCGGCCGCGGCGTTCCGGCGCGGCCTGCTGGTGGAGACGTCGGGGCCCGACAGCGAGGTCCTGAAGACCATGCCCCCGCTGACCATCACCTCCGAGGAGGTCCGGCGCGGGCTCGGCATCATCGCCGACGCCGCCGCCGACGTGCTCGGCGACCCGGTGACGACCGCGGCCTGACGCCGCATCCCACCCCCCGACCCGGCGACGACGGGCCCCGGTCCGTCGTCGTCCCGGCAGAGCACCCCCTTTCGGCGGGGCCGTACGGGCCCCGCCCCGACCGCAGAAACGAGAGCACCAGCCGTGAAGATCACCTACGTCGAGGACCTCGACGGAACCGACCGTGACGTCACCCCGGAGAACGGCAACTGGCGCAGCCGCCGTATCGTCCTGGCCAAGGAGGGCGTCGGCTTCTCCTTCCACGAGACGATCCTCTACGCCGGCACGGAGAGCGACTTCTGGTACGCCAACCACATCGAGTCGGTGTACTGCGTCGGCGGTGAGGGCGAGCTCGTCAACCGCGAGACGGGCGAGGTCCACCCGATCCGCGACGGCATGTGCTACCTGCTCGACGGCAACGAGAAGCACACGGTTCGCGCGAAGACGGACCTGCGCATGGCGTGTGTGTTCAACCCGCCGGTGACCGGCCGCGAGGTGCACGACGAGAACGGCGTCTACCCCCTGATCGTCGAGGACGAGCCGGCACCCGGAGCCTGAGACGTGCCGCGCTCCGGCGAGCACGGTGACCGCTGGTCCCATTCCAGTCCAGGAGGAACACGCACATGACCCAGTCGAGCGAGCACGTCGCTGACGTCTATCCGACGCGGACGGGGGGTGAGTTCCTCCTGATGCCACGGGAAGACTTCGTGGTGCACGGCACGGCCGACGACGGGCCGCTGGACGGCGACGAGCTGGAGGGCTTCGCCGAGAACGGCTACCTCACGTTCGCCGACTTCCTGACTCCCTCGGAGGTGACCGCTCTCGGCGTCGAACTGGAGCGCATGGCCACCGACCCGCACGTCCTCGAGCAGGACAGCACGATCGTGGAACCCGCGTCCGGGGAGGTCCGGTCCATCTTCGGGGTGCACCGCACCAGTGACGTGTTCCGCGCCGTCGCACACGACCCGCGTCTGGTGGACCGGGCCCGCCAGATCCTCGGTACGGACGTGTACATCCACCAGAGCGGAGCCAACTCCAAGCCCGGCCTGACGGGTGGTGACGTGTACTGGCACTCGGACTTCGAGACCTGGCACGCCGAGGACGGGATGCCCCGCATGCGCGCGGTCAGCTTCACGATCGCGCTCAGCGAGTTCCACTCGTTCAACAGCCCGCTCATGATCATGCCGGGTTCCCACACGACGTACGTGTCGTGCGGCGACATCGTGCCCACCCAGCAGGAGAAGGCGCTGCTGGACATGCACGGCTCGGGCACGCCGAGCCCGGCGGCGCTGGCTCAGCTCGCCGACCGGCACGGGATCGAGGTGCTGGAGGGGCAGCCGGGCAGCGCCGTGCTGTTCGACTGCAACAGCATGCACGGCTCGGGCGGCAACATCTCGCCCTACCCGAGCAATACGCTCTACTTCGTGTACAACTCGGTCGAGAACGAGCCCGTCGAGCCCTTCACCGGCCGGGCGCGCCGCCCGGGGTTCCTCGGCGCGAGGGACTTCACTCCCGTGCCCTGACGGTTCCCGGCCCCGGTCCACCGGTCCCTGCCCCGCGGTCCCCGCCGTGGGTCAGGGACCGTTCGGCGTCCACGGGCCCGTCACGGTTCGCGGGGCAGCGTCAGCACCGCCAGTGCCGCGAGCGCGAGGGCGCCGAGCAGGATCGCCGCCTCGAGTCCGGGCAGGGTGGTGACGGCCCAGGCGGCGAGCGCCAGGAGTTCTGTCGTGCCGATGGCGGCTGCGGTGCGTCGCCATCCGGTGAGGAGTGCGGTGATCTCGGTGCGGGCGGTGGGTGGGACGTGGGCGGCCCACCAGGTGGCGCGCCAGAGTGTGTGGGCGAGGGGTGCGAGCCAGAGGATGCGGGGGTCGAGGGGTGCGGTGCCTGTGGTCCAGAGCAGTGCGCCGGTGGCGGTGAGGAGGAGGCCGGCGGTGGCGGGGGTGGGGCGCAGGAGGACGAGGGCGGTGAGGGTGGCGAGGATGGTGAGGAAGAGGGGGTGGGTGTGCCAGGTGGTGGGGGCGGTCGTGGTGAGGAGGGTGGTGGCGGTGAGGGTTTGGACGAGGGGGAAGGTCCAGCCCGGGATGGTGGGTCCGGTGGTGGTGGTGATCGTGGGGAGTGGTTGGTCGCGGAGGTTGAACCGGCGCAGGGGGTTCATCGGGGGGTCCGTGTCGTGCGGGGGGTGGGTGAGGGGTGGTGGTGGGTTCGGCGGGCGAGGGCTTGGAGGTGGGTGCGGGGTGGGGGTTCGTGGGTGTGGGTTGCCCAGTGGATGACGGGGGTGCCGGTGTGGTGCAGGTCGGTGATGCGTTGGTCGCGTTCGAGGCGGGTGATGCGCCAGGCGAGGCGGAGGTGGGGTTGGTGGATGGGGTGGAGGGTGGGGAGGGTGTCGATGACGACGACGGGGTGGGCGAGGGTTCGCCAGGCTCGGACGAGTCGGGTGGTGTCGTCGTCGAGGAGGGTGGTGAACAGGTAGACGATGGCGCCGGAGGGGATCTGGGGTGGGCGGATGGTGTGGCTGGTGGCGCGGTCGTCGAGGGGGTGGGCGAGGGCGAGGGCGTGGGTGAGGCGGCGCAGGTGGCGGCGGCCGGAGGCGGGGGGTACGGGGCGTCGTCGTCGGCCGAGGTCCTCCATGGCGACGCGGTCGCCGGATTCGATGAGTTGGCGGGCGATGGAGGCGGCGGCGTGGCGGGCGAGGTCGAGGGAGGTGGGGTCGTCGGGGCGGCGGGTGCCGTGGTTGCGCCAGGTGCGGATGTCGGGTCCGACGTCGTCGCGGGAGTCGAGGACGAGCATGGCGGTGGCTTCGGCGGTGGCGAGGGTGCGTCGGGTGTAGGGGGTGGTGAGGTCGGGTGAGCGGCGTGCGGTGGTGCGCCAGTCGATGCGGCGGGGGTTGTCGCCGGGCTGGAAGGGGTGGATGTCGCGGAGTTCGGTGCCGTCGCCGAGGCGGCGGGAGGTGTGGGGTCCGGTGAGTCCGCGCAGGGCGTGGGGCAGGGGGACGGGGCCGAGGGGGGTGGTGGCGGGCAGGACGAGGCGGCGGGCGCCGTGCAGGTCGGTGGGGGGTTGTTCCCAGACGCCGCTGGTGTCGTAGGCGCGTAGGGCGATGTGGAAGGTGTCCTGGGGTCCGGTGCGGACGGAGGCGAGGCGCAGGGGGATCTCGCGGGTGGTGGGGGTGGCGATCACGGTGTGGGTGTCGCGGTGGCCGGGGGCGGTGATGCGCAGGTGGGTGAGGGGTGCGGTGGGGGCGGGGTGGAGGGTGAGGGTGGCGGTGAGTTGGCCGGCGTGGGTCTCGCCGGCGGGTTGGTGCAGGTGTGCGGTGGTGGGGCGGGTGGGTGGGGTGGCGGACCAGAGGGTGGTGAGGAGGATGGGGGCGGCGAGGAGTGCGAGGTCGGGTCGGCCGGTGAGGACGGCGGCGGCGAGGAGCACGAGGCCGGTGGCGGTTGCGGCGTGGCGTGTGGTGGTGGGGGTCCAGGCGGGTGGGCGGTCGGTGGTGGGGGTGGTCATGGTCCGGTCCGGACGGTGGTGGGGGTGGGGACGGTGTTCAGGAGGCTGGTGACGACGTTCTCGGGTCGGGTGGCCTGGGCCCAGGCGTCGGGGGTGAGGGTGAGGCGGTGGGCGAGGACGGGGACGGCGACGTGTTTGACGTCCTCGGGCAGGACGTGGTCGCGGCCTTCGATGACGGCGAGGGCGCGGGCGACGAGGACGAGGTTGGCCGATCCGCGGGGGGAGGCGCCGACCTCGAGGGCGTGGTGGGTGCGGGTGGCGGTGACGAGGTCGACGCAGTAGCGGACGATGTCGGGGTCGACCTCGACGGTCGCGATGCCGGCTTGCATGGCGAGGACGGTGGCGGGGTCGGTGACGCGGGTGACGGGGGCGGCTTCGGCGCGGCGGGCGAGCCGGTTGCGGACGATGGTGGTCTCCTGCCCGGGGTCGGGGTATCCGATGGCGAGCCGGACCATGAACCGGTCGAGCTGTGCCTCGGGCAGGGGGTAGGTGCCTTCGTACTCGACGGGGTTGGAGGTGGCGAGGACGTGGAAGGGGGAGGGCAGGGGGTGGCTGGTGCCTTCGACGGAGACCTGGCGTTCGGCCATGGCCTCCAGGAGGGCGGACTGGGTCTTGGGCGCGGTGCGGTTGATCTCGTCGGCGAGCAGCAGGCCGGTGAAGACGGGTCCGGGCCGGAACTCGAAGGTGCGGGTGGCGGGGTCGAAGACCGAGGAGCCGGTGATGTCGCTGGGCAGCAGGTCGGGGGTGCACTGGAGGCGGGCGAAGTCGAGGCCGAGCGCTCCGGCGAGGGAGCGGGCGGCGAGGGTCTTGCCGAGTCCGGGCACGTCCTCGAACAGGACGTGCCCGCCGGCGAGGACGGTGGCCAGTGCGATGGGCAGGGTCTCGTTCATGCCGACCACGGCCGTGCGGACCTCGTCCAGCACCCGTGCGGCGAGGGCGGCGACCTCCGCCGGGGGCAGGGGGCGGGCGGGGGCCGGGGTGTTCGGGTCGGTCATGCGTGCGGGCCTCTCTCGGGGGTGTCGGGGATGCGTTCGATGGCGTCGAGCCAGGTCGCCAGTGTGCGGACGGTGGGTCGCCCACGCAGGTCGACGCCGAGGCGGGTGGTGTCGTGGCCGGCGCGGCGCAGGCGTGCGCGGGCGAGGTCCCGGACGCGGCGGGCGACCTGCTCCTTGACGCGCCCGTCGGTGCCGAGCATCGACCAGCCCAGGTCCGACACCTCGTGCCGGCCTCCGGCGCGGGCCTCCTCGCGGCGGTGGTGCCAGTCCGGGTCCTCGACGGTGGTGTCGCTGCCGCGGTAGATCCCGATGAGCACGGTGAGGACGATCGCGCCCGCCAGGGCGTGGGTCCACGGCAGCATGCCCGTGTACGCGGCGGCCGTGGCGAGCGCCACGAGGAGCACGGCGGCGGTGATGGTGCCGGGTCGTGTCATGGCGTGCCTGCCGGGTCGAGTGCGTGGGCGATACCGGAGAGTGCGCGCCGCGCGGTGGTGACGTCGTCGTCGGTGACGGGGTGGCTGGTGAAGCGGGCGCGCTGGTAGAGGCCGCGCAGGGTGGCGATGTCGGCGGCGGGTGCCGGGGTGGCCGCCAGGACGGCGGTGGTGAACTCGGTGGGGGTGTGGGCGGGGTCGCGGGTGGTGCCGTGCGCGGCTGCGGCGTCCTCGAGCGCGACCCAGGCGGCGACGACGGCGTCGCGTGGCACCGCGCGGGCCTGGTCGACGGCCGTGAGCGCCTGTTGGACGCGGTCCTTCAGTTGTGCGGTGACGACGTCGGGGGCGGCGGTGACGGCGGGCTCGCCGGTGGTGGTCGTGCGGGGGGTTTCGGGCTCGGGCGCGTACCGGTCCTGCAGGCGCCGGCCGAGTGCGACGCCGATCCACGCGAGCAGTGCTACGAGCAGGATGATGGCGACGATCGCGAGGATGTCGCGGGACGTGTCGTCGAGCACGTCGGTGGGCGGCGCGGTCGCGGCCGTGGTCGGCTGTGCGGGTGCGCTGGGGAACCGGGCGGGGTTGCTCGGGAGGATCGCGGGCAGTTCGGGTGTGGATGCCGTCCACGGGGTGGTGGCGGCTGCGGCGAGCACCACCATGGCCAGGAGCACGGTGGCCGTCACCGGACGGGTCATGCGGTCGGGCGGGTGATCAGCGAGTGGGCGTGGACGCCGGCGACGGCCGCCGTGACGAACGACGCCGGGTCCTCGTCCAGGCCGCGACCCATGGTGCGCAGCCCGGCCGGGGAGGTGCGCAGTGTCTCGACCAGGGCCTCGTCGGCTGTCACGTCCACCAGCCGGTGCGGGGTGGCCGGCACGTCGGCCGGGGCGGCGGCCGGGGCGGCGGGGCTGGGGCCGAGGCCGCCGGCCTGGGCGCGGAGCCGTTCGGTGAGGGCTGCGCCCCAGCCCGGCATCGCCTCCACCGGCGGTGACGGCACCGGGACGGGGATGTCGGCGGCCGCGAGCGCCACGCGTGCGTAGGCGGTGAGGGAGTGGTGGGAGATGCCGCGGTGGCGGGGGCGGGGGTCGGCGCCGGAGACGCGGAGGGAGGCGACGGGTCGGCCGTGGAGGGTGGCGGTGGCGTTGACGGCTTCGCCGGCGGCGACGCCGGAGTATCCCCATCGGGTGCCGGTGCCGAGGTTGCCGGGTCCTTGGACGACGACGGCGAGGTCGGCGTGGCTGACGTGGTGTGCGGCGAGGAGGCCGGTGTGGATGGTGGCGGACTCGAGGTCGCCGCCGTAGGCCTGGCCGGCGGTGATGCAGGTGTCGAGCCATTGGGCTTCGCGGAGGGCGGCGACGGTGCGGGAGAAGGCGGCGGGGAGGGCGCCGCCGTCGGTCATGATGTAGGCGATGCGGGGTGGGGGCTGGTGGGCGAGGGCGGCGGCGTGGCGGGCGCCGGCGATGATGGCGGGGAGGGCGGAGTGGAGGTCGGCGACGACGACGGGCATGTCGTGGAGGGTGTCGGCGTCGCGGAGGAGGTCGTGGTGGGGTGATTCTTGTTCGTCGACGCCGAGGACCATGGTCTGCAGGGGGGTGTAGCGGGCCTTGACGAGGTGGCCGGGTCCGGGTGGCGGGTCGGCGGGGAGGTCGGTGAGGGGTTCGCCGAGGCGGCTGGCGGGGCCGATGACGAGGGCGTAGCCGCCGGTGCCGAGGCCGCGGGCGAGGGCGGTGACGTTGACGAGGAGGGCGTCGCCGGGTTCGGGGTTGCCGACGAGGTGGGTGTAGGCGAGGGCGCGGACCTCGTGGACGGGTCGGGTCGGGGTGGCGGGGTCGTGGGGTGTGAGGGTGAGGGGTCTGTCCAGGGTGATGGTGAGTTCGGTGGCACCGCGCCAGCGTTTGCCTGTGGACAGAACTGTGCCGATTCGCCACGTGATCACGGATGCGAGGCTACCGTTGTCCCGATGTCCCCTTCGACTGCTACCCCCGTGAGTACCGTGACTCCTTCGCTGAATCCTGCTGAGCGCATGTTGAATCTTGTGATCGCGCTGGTGAACACCGACGTGGCGATGACTCGTACCCAGGTGCGTGCCGCGGTGGCGGGTTATGGGGACGCGTCGAGTGACGAGGCGTTCTTCCGGATGTTCGAGCGGGACAAGGACACGTTGCGGTCGTTGGGGATTCCTGTGTCGACGGTGGGGCTGGGGGGTCACACGGACGAGGTGGGGTATCGGATCGATCCGGAGGCGTATGCGCTGGGGCAGATCGATCTGACGCCGGCGGAGCTGGGGGTGCTGTCGTTGGCGGCGCAGTTCTGGGCGGACAAGGCGTTGCGTACGGACATGGCGCGGGCGCTGGTGAAGCTGCGTGCGGCGGGTGCGCCGCTGGACGCGGGGGTGGGGGGTTCGTCGGCGGGGGACGTGCTGGCGGGGCTGGCGCCGCGGGTGCGTGCCGTGGGTGAGGCGTACGGGCCGCTGCTGGAGGGTGTGTCGCAGCGCAGGGCGGCGTCGTTCCGGTATCGGGCGGCGTCGGATGGTCAGGTGCGTCCGCGCAGGGTGTGGCCGTGGCGGATCGCGGCGCGGGGTGGTGGCTGGTATCTGCTGTGTCATGATCTGGAGCGGGACGCGCCGCGGGTGTTCCGGTTGTCGAGGATCGAGGGGCGGGTGCGGTTGTCGGGTCCTGCGGGGGCGTTCGAGGTGCCGCCGGGGCTGGACACGGATCGGATGCTGGGCCGGTCGGGACGTGAGGTGCCGATGCGGACGGCGTTGCTGGCGATCCGGCCGGAGCGTGCGGCGGAGCTGCGTACCCGGGGCAAGCAGGTCGACGAGCCGCTGCGGCCGGTGGACCTTTCCTCCCGCGGGGGTGCGGCCGACGACGACGGTGCGGGCGCGGCCGGGGCCTTCTCGCGGGACGACCCGCGTGATCTCGTGGAGGTGCCGTTCCGCAGCATCTACGGCATGGGTGCGCACCTGGCCGGTTACGGTGCCGCCGTGCTCGTGCTGGAGCCGCCCGAACTGCGCCAGGAGGTGCTGCGCCGGCTGCGGCTGGCCGCCGGGACCGTCGTGGGCCCGCAGCAGGACGGGGCATCGATCGCGGAGGGGGGCGAGCGTGGCTGAGCGCGCTGACGACCGGCTGGTACGCCTGCTGGGGATGGTGGCCTATCTCGACGGGGCGGGTCCGGTGCCGGTCGCGGAGCTGGCCGCACGGTTCGGGGTGAGCCCGGCGCAGATCCACGCCGACGTGGACGCGTTGTGGGTGTCGGGCACGCCGGGGTACTGGCCGGACGACCTGATCGACTTCGACGCGCAGTCGATCGAGTCGGGCGTGGTGCGGCTGACGGAGTCGCGGGGCATGACCCGGCCGCTGCGCCTGGGGCCGAGCGAGGCGGTGGCGCTGGTCGCGGCGCTGCGTGCGATGCGGGAGCTGGACGCCGTGGCCACGGATCCGGCGCAGTCGGAGCTGGTGGAGTCGGCGCTGAGGAAGCTCACCGACGCGACCGGGGAGGCGGCGGACGCGCTGGACGTGCGGCTCGCCGCGGGGGGTGACCCGCAGGTGGTGGCCACGCTGACCGCGGCGCTGCGCGCCGGGCGCCGGCTGCGGATCCGGTACGTGTCCGGGGCGGACGCCACGAGTGAACGGGAGATCGACCCGGTACGTCTGCACACGGCCGGAGACCACTCCTACCTGGCGTCCTGGTGCTACCGCGCGGGCGGGCCGCGCACCTTCCGCGTGGACCGCATCCTCGCCGCCACCGTCCTGGAGGCGTCCGTGGCGGAGCATCCCGACGTCGGCGAGGTCGACCTGTCGGGCGTGTCGGCGGCGGAGGCGCCGCTGGCGACGCTGGTGCTGGCGTCCTCGGCCCGCTGGTTCGCCGAGGAGGTGCCCGTCGAGACCGTCACCAACCTGCCCGGCGGGGACTTCGAGGTCACCCTCCACGTCACCAATCCCGACTGGCTGCGCCGCATCCTGCTGGAGATGCCCTCCCACGTGCGGTCGGTGCGGCCCGCGGAGCTCGCCGCGGACGTGCGCGCCGCCGCCCGCGACGCCCTGGCCGCCTACGAGCACGCCGGCTACGTGCCCGCCGGACCGAGCGACCCACATCGTGCGGCACCGGACCCGGCGCCGGACGGTGACAGAGCATAGGGTTCTCGTCATGTCCGTCTGGTTCTGGGTGACGCTGTGGGCCGTGCTCGTGATCGCGACCGTCGTGGGCGCGATCCTGCTCGGACGGTGGCTCTGGCGCACCTTTCGTGCCCTGATGGCCGAGCTGGAACGTGCCGAGGACCGGCACGGCCCCGCGATGATCCGGCTCGACGCCGCCCTGAACGCCGCACCCGGGCAGCCTCCCGCACCACGTCGGCCCAGCATGTTCGCCGACGACCTCACCACCCACTACGCGCGCCTGACCGCCCTGCGGGAGGCCCGCGCCGCCCGCAGGGCGGCCCGCCGGCTGCGCCACGAACGCACCTGGGAACGCTGGACCCGCTTCAACGACTGACGCCCGCCGGGCATCGCGCCGCCGGGCCCGCGAGTTCCCCCCGTCCCGCCGCGCACGGTACTCTCGCACGCCTGGGGTCGCCGCCGCAGCACGGCGCCGTCGTGCCAGGTCACCGCATGTGCCCGGCCGTTTCCGTTGTCGTCCCGGACCAGGGGGTGGTGGTGATGATCGAGATCCGCGTGCTCGGGGACGTCGAGGCACGGATCGACGGTCAGGACGTCGATCTCGGGCACGCACGGCAGCAGACCGTCTTCGCGGCGCTGCTGGCCGACGCCGGCCGTCCGGTCCCGGTCGAGCAGCTCATCACCCGGGTGTGGGGCCAGGACCCGCCGCCCGGCGCCCGGTCGTCGCTGTACAGCTACGTCTCCCGGCTGCGCACGGCGCTGTCCGCCGCCGGTGACGACGCGCAGGTCGACCGGCGTGCGGGCGGCTACGTGCTCACCCTCGGCCGCGACGCGGCGCAGGTGGACCTCCACCGGTTCCGCGAACTGGCCGGCCTGGCACGCGCCGCGGCCCGCGAGGAGGTGGCGCTCACCCTGTTGCAGGAAGGAATCGACCTGTGGCGGGCCGACGCCCTCGGCGGGCTGGACAGCCCCTGGGTCGACGAGGTCAGGCACAGCTGGCACCTCGACCGGCTCCGTGCCCAGCTGGACCGCAACGACCTGCTGCTACGACAGGGAAGGCAGGCCGAACGCCTCGGCGAGCTGATCTCGCTCGCCCGGCTGCACCCGCTCGACGAGCGGGTCGTCGCCCAGCTCATGCTCACCCTGTACCGCGAGGGACGCACCGCTCAGGCACTGGAGCAGTACGACCGCACCCGCAGGACGCTGTCCGAGGAGATGGGCACCGACCCCGGACCGGAGCTGAAAGACCTCCACCTCAGGATCCTCGACGCCGACCCGGGCCTGGAGGCGCCCTCCCCGGAACCCGGCACGACCCACCCACGGCCGGACCCGCCGCAGAGCCCGACGCTGCCGTTGCCGAGCCAGCTCCCGGCCCGGCCCCGACACCTCACGGGACGCGAGAACGAGCGTGCCGTGCTCGACACCCTGCACGCCCCCGACACCGCGTCGGTCGCCGTGGTCTGCGGGCTCGGCGGCGTCGGCAAGACCTCTCTCGCCCTGCGATGGGCACACGACAACCTCGCCCGGTTCCCCGACGGCCAGCTCTACGTCAACCTGCACGGATTCTCTCCGAGCACGCCGGCCGCGAGCCCGCGGACCGTCGTCCACGACTTCCTCATCGCCCTCGGGATGGACGCCAAGGCCATCCCCACCAGCGCCGAGGCGCAGGCCGGCCTGTACCGCAGCCTCCTCGCCGGCAAACGGATGCTCCTCCTGCTGGACAACGCGCGCGACGCCGAGCAGGTACGCCCCCTCATGCCCGGGGACTCCTCCTGCGTCGTACTGATCACCAGCCGCGACCGGCTCAGCGGGCTCGTGGCCACCGAAGGAGCCCAGTCCCTCACCCTGGGCCCGCTCACCTCGGCCGACGCACGCCAACTGCTCGCCGCCCGCCTCGGGGAGGACCGGACCGCGGCAGAGCCGCACGCGGTCGAAGCCATCGTCACCGGTTGCGGCCGGCTGCCCCTGGCGCTGGCCATCGCCGCGGCAGGAGCAGCCGGTAGCCCGCACCTGCCCCTGTCCACGATCGCGTCCAGGCTCCTGGAGGGAGAGACCAGACTCGACGCCCTGGACACCGGCGAGCTGGACACCTCACTGCGCAGCGTGCTGGACGCCTCGCACCAGGCACTGCCCGCGGCCGCGGCACGGCTGCTCGGGCTGCTCAGCCTCGCGCCCGGCCAGGACATCGGCCTACCGGCGACAGCCGCCCTCGCCGGCCTCACCGTGGCCCGCACCTGCGCGCTCCTGCGCCGACTGGAATCGGCGCACCTCGTCCACCAGCCCGCACCCGGCAGGCACGAACTGCACGACCTGGTGCGCCTGCACGCACGGGAGCGTGCCCAGGCGGAGATCCCCGCCCCAGAGCGCCACGACGCCCTGCGCGACCTCATCGGCTTCTACGTCCAGACCTCCGCCGTCGCCCATCGCCTCCTCGGACCGTACGAGGTGCCCTCGTCGGTCGCCGAGGCCGGCACACCCGGGCACCAGCCGCATGCCCTTGCGCTGACCGACGAGGCCGCGGCGCTCGAGTGGTTCACCACCGAACGAGCCTGGATCCCCGCCGCCGTACGCCTCGCCGCCGACAGGGGACTGCACAGAGAAGTCTGGCGGCTGTGCTGGGACGGCCACCTGTACTTCCGGCGCTGCGGCCACGTCGACGACTTCCTCGGGCTCGGCCGCGCCGGGCTCGACGCCGCGACCAGGATGCGGGACGCCGACGCCGGCACGCTGACCGCGCTGATGCGCCGCCGGCTGGCCTACGCGCTGCTGCTGGCCGGGCGCCCCGGCCAGGAGCCGCTCGACCACCTCGCCGCCGCCGTCCACCACTTCGAGGCGACGGGCGACCACGTCAACCTGGCGCACTCGCACGAGGTCCTCACCCTCGCCTCGCTCCTCGCACAGGACGAGGACGCGACCCTGCAGCACGCGCAGCGGGCACTGGAACTCTTCCGGAGCGCCGGGGAACGGCAATGGGAAGCGGCGGCCCTGAACAACCTCGGCTGGTGCCTGGCCCGGTTCGGGCAGTACGCGACGGCGCGCCACCACTGCCAGGCGGCCCTGGACTCCTCGCGTGCCCTGGGATACACGGCCGGCGAGGCGGCCAGTCTGGACAGCCTCGGCTACGTCGCCACCCGTGCCGGCGACCACGCCGCCGCCGTCGACCACTACCGCGAGGCACTCCGGGTGCACCAGGCGATGAAGGACACGTACGAGGAGGCGAACACCCTCAGCGGCCTGGCCGAGGCCCATGCGGCTCTCGGCGACCACGACAGCGCCCGCACCGCCTGGAAGGCAGCCCTCGCGCTCTACCGTGCACAGCACCGCACGGACCGGGTGACGACCACACAGGCCAGGCTTCGCGCGACGCCGTGAGGACGGCCCCCGCACCCCGCCCGCCCCGCTGAGCTCAAGGTCCACCCAAGAAACCCTCACACCGCTCCTGCGAATGTTGCTCCCGCAACCACTGCGGAGGTCGCCCGGAACCCGTCAGGACCCCGGGCTCCCTCCGCACTCGTCCCGGTGAGCACACCGTGCCCACGCGAGACGACGTGGCCGACCGGCCACGGGTTGCCGACGCGACAAGAGTGGAGGTGAACCTGAAATGTCCGACAGCTTCCAGAAAGGCGACGCGGTCGACGCCTTCGAGAGCGGCAACGCGATCGACGCCGCGTTCGCACTCGAGCCTCTCAGCATGGAGTTCGAGGTGGCCGAGGGCGGCGCATCAACCGTCGCCACCACCTACGTGACCTCCAGCAGCAACATCTGCGGCTGTGGCAGCGGTGCGTGCTACGAGCCCACCGGCGGCGGCCCGACCGGCTGGTAGAGGAAGGGCGGGCCCGCCAGCGAAGACCTGCTCGCCGGGAGGGTGGGCCCGCCTGCCCGCCACGTGCGCACACCATCGGGAGCGATGACATGCCAGATCTGCTCGCGGCCAGAAGGGCCGCGCTGTCCCCGCCGAGGTTCGGCGGGTCCCTGTCGGGCGTCCGGGAGGCGACGGACGCACTGGAGCGGTCGGTCAGGCGGATCGACACGATCCTCGAGCGGCGCGTCGCCGGAAACGACGACGCCGCACGGTCCGCCCTGAAGCTGCGCCGTGCGCTGCGACGGCGCCGGCTGCGCTGGATCAGGGACCTCGCGTCCTCACCCGGCACGCCGTCGGACCTGGCGGCCCTGGCACGTGAGATCGGCACCGCGCACGACGACTTCGAACAGGCGCTCCGCACGATCGAGACCGAGATCGTCGCGGCCCTGGGCGCCGACGCCCGGCACCTGGTGGACCTGCTGGACGAATCGGCCGTCCTGCAGTTCTCGCTGGCGTCGACCGCGCCGGACTACGTCCGCGAGCTGCGCCGCCGGCCGATCCGGACGCCCCGGGCCGGCGAGACGATCGACAAGAAGCTGTCGGCTCTCTACAACTACGCGATGAGGGCGTCGCGCAAGACCAGTCCGATCTCGCTCCTCATGGTCACCGAGGCGCTGCACGAGCACCACCCGGCCGAGCGTGGTGACAAGCTCCTCCACCGGTTCGAGCCGCCCGTGCAGCACGGTGCGGAATGGCTCGCCACGAACCTCGCCGTCCGGAACGCCGAGATGCTGATGGAACAGCACCCCGAGACGGTGATCCTGACACCCAACAGCACCATCACCGTCGTCGACGGCCGCGTGCTCTACCTGGATCCGAAGGGCTACCGGCTCAGGACCGCCGCCCTGGGGGACACGTCGCGACACTGCCTCGACGACTGTGCCGCCCACCGCGCCGAACCGTGGGCGCGCCGGCGACGGCACCTCCCGCACGAGGAAACCCGGTCGCTCCTGCGTGCCGGGCTGCTGGAGATCGTCGTGGTCGCCGGCCGGGAACGAGACGTCATCCGTGCCGTGCTCGGCCCGCAGGGGTCCCGAGAGGCGTTCGTCCCGATCGACGAGGCCGCGTCCGCCGAGGGCATCGACCTGTCGTTGCCGGTACGCACGCCCCCCTCCGAGCCGGCCGCCACCGGACGACGCACGGGCGGCACCGAGCTGCGCCCCCGGATCGATCCCGGCGAGACCGGCCCGAAGGGCCATCACTACGCGTTCGGTACCTCGGCCGTGGACCCCCGCGACCTGCACGTCCTGCGCACCGCGGCAGGGCAGCTCCGGAAGATCCTGGACGCCGGCCGCGAGTACTGGCCCGGAAGGCACCTCGACCGTGTCCTGACCCGGACCGGCCTGGCCGAGCGGATCTGCGGCCGGCCGCTCCTGGCCGGATGGCAGGAGGTGCTGAGCCAGGCGCGCCGGCCGGCCGGCGGCGACGACCCCGTGCGCGACGCCCTCGGCCCCGGGCCGCTCACGGCGCCCTGGCTGCCCAACAGCGTCCTGCGCAGCCTCGGACCCGTGAACACACCGACGCTCTCCCGCACGGCGCACGAGATCGTGCTCGACCTGGACCGCCTGCCGACCGAACCCGCCGGCCGGGCCGGAGCCGAGGCCTACGTCCAGGTCGACCGGCCGTCCGCAACGGTCGTGATCAACGGCCTCTACCCCGGCCACGGGCGACTCTCCGCACGGCACGCACATCGCACCGGCAGGACGCTCCAGCCCCTCGCCCTCGGCTCGGCCGGCTCCACCGGTGGCGCCGGGCAGGACGCCGGCACCATCGTCGCGGAACTGAACTCGCGCTATCTCGCGAGCGTGGCCGGACACGACCAGCTGGCCGGGCATCTCGTCTCCACACCGGGCGCGAACCCGTTCCCCGAACGGGAGGGCACCTCGATCACGCTCGGTGACCTGAGCATCCGCCGCGGCCCGTCGGGCCGCCTCGAACTGTTCCAGCTCTCCAGCGCACGGACCGTCCGCGTCGTACCCGGTTCGGCGATCCACGTGATGCACCTGCCCGCGATCGAACGCTTCATGCTGCTCGTCTCGGACACCGTGCCCGCGCCGCGGCCGTGGATCGCGGACCTCGTGGGCCGCTACTTCCGCCCCGGCGACGCCGAGTCGGTGCTGGTACCGCGCGTCGTCGCGGGCCACGTCGTCGTCGAGCGGCGTGGCGTGGTCGTGGACGGCGCCGCCGTACCACGCCGCGACCGTACCGAGCAGTGGTCGGCGTACGCGGCACGGATGATCCGGTTCCTGCGGCGGCACGAGATCCCGGCGCGGTCGTTCGTGCGCCTGATCCCCCGCAGCACGACGGGAACGTGGCTGGCGGGGACGTCCAAACCGCAGTACTGGGACCTCGACGTCCCGCTGAGCCTGGTGGTGTTCGAACGATGGCTGCGGGGCGTGCACGACGACCTCCTGTTCCAGGAGGCCCTTCCCGCAGACCCCGGCGCTCCCGCGCTCGAGTACGTGGTGGACCTGTGAGCGCCCGGGGCTGGGTCTGCCGGCACGTCTTCACGACGGAGCTCGACGCGGTGGTCACCGCGTCGGGCGAAGCCCTCGAACGGCACCCCGAGGTGGAATTCTTCTTCATCCGGCACTGGAACGGCGGACCCCACGTACGGCTCCGGCTCCGAGGCCGCGACCACCGAGCGCCCGGCGCCGAAGCGCTCCGGTCGGTGGAACGCGCCCTCCGGGACGTCCTGCGCTCGGCACCCGCATCGCCGTGGCCCTCGCCCGACGCGTACGCGCGGCGGACCCGCCCGCTCGGCGAGGCGGAAGGCGTGCCCGAGAGCGAGATCAAGACGCTGAGGCGGCCCAACACGTGCGAGCCGGCCGAGTACACGGCCGAGACGGACAAGTACGGGACCGGTGAGGTCTTGGACCGGTGCGAGGCGTACTTCTGCCGCCAGAGCGCGATGATCGCGCGCGAACTGCGCACCCGCCGGGACGCGCCGGACGGCTGGCGGTTCGCGGCGGCGCTCCACCTCGTCACCGCCCTCCTCGAGGTCGGACGGGCTCCCGGTGCCGACGGGCGGCCCGCCGCGGAGGCGGCGGCTCCACCGCGCCTGGGCCGTGACTGGAACCCGCTGCAGGCCGATGCCGCCGGCCGGATCGCGGCCGACGTCGCGACCGCGATCTCCGTGCGGCGATGGGGCCGCCGTATCGGCCCGCGGCTCGCGGAGGACCTCGTGAGCCTGGTGCGGGAGATCGGGCAGGACACACCCCGGCGCTGCGGGCCCCACCTGGTCCACACGTCGATCAACCGGTTGGGCATCGTGCCCGAGCAGGAACGACGGCTGTGGAGGCTCGCGCGATCCGCCCGCGATCGGCGACCCTCCCCGGCCGGCCGCGACATCGAAGGGCAAGGACCATGACGGACAGGATTCGCACGGACGGGGTCCCCGAAGGCCTCCGGGGACAGATGGGGTTCGTCTGCGAGGGTGACAGCGTCGCGATCGGGTTCCTCGGCGAAGGACCCGCGAGCTGCTGCCCGGAGTGCTACGAACGGCGGCGCGTGCGCGGACGCGACGGCGAGCGCAGCGCGGGACACACGTGCGTGCCCGCGTGCGACGTGCTCCACGGGACCGCGCGGACTCTGCTGCCGCGACTCGCGGAGCGCGTCGCGACGGCTCTCGCGCGCGGCCTGATCGTCCGCGCCCGCGCGGGCCGGGCGGATCTCGCGGTGGAGTACGCGCTTCCGCTCTCGACCTGCGAACGCTGCGCGAAGCACGACGACGGCTCTCCCCGCCTCCTGGCCCCCGCCGCGGGACCCCTGCGCGAGGACTACGTCAGGTCGCTGCTGCGCGTCGTCGTCTCGGAGAACGTCGGGCTGGTGTCCACGATCGAGGGCGAGCGCTGGGGGCCGGGCTACCGGTGCGTCGCCACCTTGAGCGGTGGACGTGACGACGGGATGAACGGCGCCGGCGTCGGCCACGAGGGCTGGGCCGCGGCCGGCACGGCCGCGCTGGAGGTGCTGGAGCGCATCTCGTGCGTTCATCCGGCGCGGAACGACAGCCTGACGCACCTGGACGTCGGCGACGAACGCATGGCCGACCCGCGGGCGTTCGGCGTGTACGACAGCTACGGGGAACCGGACGGTACCGCGTGCGTCGCGCCCACGGCCGGGACCCGCGTCTGGGTGGCCGAGGCCACGGAGATCGGCACGGGCCGGTCGGTCCACGTCCCCGCCTCGCTCGTCTACTACGGGGACCCGAGGGCCGACACCGGGCAGGGCAGGCTGTTCGTGGAAAGCTCGAACGGGATGTCCGTCGGGCTCGACCTGGAGGACGCGATGCATCGCGGCCTGGCCGAGGTGTACGAGCGCGACGCCGTCCTCAAGAGCTGGTACAGCGGCCGTGCGCCGGAACGGCTCGACCCGGCCCGATGGCTGTCCCGGGACGAGTGGTCGCACTGGCGGGCGCTGTGCCACGACCTGGACGCGGACGACGTGGTGGCGATGCGTGTGCCCGGTGACACGCCGCATCTCGACTGCGTGCTCGTCGTCGGCCGGGACGGGCTCGGGCGCCGGCCGAACCTGGGAGGTGCCGCCGGCTGGGGCGTCGCCGGAGCGCTGAGGAAGGCCATCTCCGAGTTCGTGGGAGTCCGTGCGGGAATGATCGCCGCCGGGGACGGCGACAGGTGGCGCGACGCCGACCCGGTGGTCGACGTCGTCGACGTCGCCGACCACGGCAAGACCCACTTCTGGAACCCCGGCCTGTGGCGGTTGTGGGACTTCTGGTTCGACGCGCCACCCGGCAGGTCGGTGCCGGGGGCGACCCCGGCTGCGAGCGCCGACCGGTTCCGGCTGCTCACCGAGGCGCAGCGGCGTGCCGGGCGGACGGTGCTGGCCGTCGACCTCACCAACAGCACGCACCGGGCGGTCGGCCTTCGATGCGCGAAGGTCCTGGTGCCGGGAACGGTGCCGCCCTCGTTCGGCGGGCGGAACCGCCGCGTCACCGCCTTCCTGGAGGAGATCCGGCGCTGGACGGTCACGAACGGTTTCGAGTGGGACGACACGGTCGTGCGTGAGCGGGCCCTGGTCCCGCATCCGATCGCGTGAAGGGGCGGGGCATGACACAGCTGAGCACGTGGTCGGTCCATGTGCACGACGTGGACCGGGCCGGCGCCCACGACGCACTGGCGCGGCTCGAGCCGGCCGGGCCGGGCGCCGGGCGGTCCTACTACCGGATCGCCTACGGTTCCTCGGCATGGCACCTGGTGGTCCTGTTCTCGTCGGTGTGGTCCCGGCAGGACATCGAGTCCGTCTCCGCGCGGGTGGCGCCGTCGTCCGGCGCCGTGCGCCGTGTTCCCGCCCGGGAACGAGCGCCGAGGGACCTGGAGACCCGATGTCCGGATCGTGGCTCCGTGCACGTCGCCGCCTCGTACGACCCCTTCCTGGACCGCCTGAGCCCTCGGGTGCGCGGCGTCTACGTGCAGTGGTCGCTGGACTCGCGCGACAGTCTGGCGCGGGTGCTGGGTCGGACGCGGCCGGGTGACCGGCTCGTCTTCCCGGTGAGGTTCCTGCGCCGTTTCATGAGCGACCGCCTGCCCGTCTCGGCCCGGGCCCACGACTCGTTCCTCTCGCACGTCGCCGGATACCTCACCATGGCCGGCCCCCGCCGAGCCGAGATGCTGCGGGTGCTGGCGGCCCGGGAGGAGGAGTTCGGACGCCGGACGGCGGTGGGGGAGGCGGACGAGGACGCCGGGGCCGGGGTGGTCGGGGAGCTTCTGGTGCTGCACCGTGACCTGATGCGACGGCTGGGAGGACTGTCCGCGGGGGAGTTCACCGGCCTGGGCGGGCCGGCCGCGTCAGCGGGCGTGTGGCGCGACACGGCCGAGATCCACCGTGCCACGGTGCTCGACGAGGAGTGGATCTCCGAACGGCGCAGGAGTGCCGCCTGGGTGCAGTTCCGCTTCGAGATCAACGTGGCCTACCAGCTGCTGTCCCAGACGGGCGTCGGGTACACGGACCGTATCGGTGCGGCCTACGTCGCGTTCAACCTGATCGAGCGGGGCCTGGGCGGGCGGCCGGAATCCTGCTGGGAGCGGCAGTGGAACTCCTAGGGACGGTTCACGTCACGGCACGGCCGGGAGCGGGCGTCGAGATCCGGGAGACGGCCGCGGGGCTCGCGCGCATGTCCGCGGGACCGTTCAGCCAGGGTGTGGGAGTGCCACGCACGGTCGTCCTCGGCCTGCTCGCGGCCGGGCACGTGCTCGACCCGGCGAGACCCTCCCGCGAGGCGAGCATCGTCCGGTCGTTGGTCCGTCAGGGATGGTGCACCGCGGAGCTGAGGTTCGACCGGGCGCGGGTACGGGTCACGCCCGGAGTTCCGCGCGCGCTGCACGAGGCGCACGAGCACTTCGCCCCGGGGACCACCGCCGCGCTGCTCCGGGGCGAGGACGTCGCGATGGTCGACCTCGTGTCCGGGTGGGAGATCCGCTGCCCGGCCGGCATGTACGCCCGTCTCCTGGACGGCGACGGCGACGCCCGCGCGACGCTGGCCGTGGTGGCCGAGTTCTGCGGTGTGCGCGTGCCGGAGCTGCCGGCACGCACCGATGCGGCGACCGCGGCACGGGCCGCGCACCATGTCACGCGGACACCCATGCGGGTGCCCGCCGCACCGAGGCGCCCCCCGGCCGCACGGCGAGCCGCGGTGACGAGCGACGAGCAGGTGCGGACCGGGCCCCCGGGGCACCACGACGAGCTGGGGCACTGCGACTCGGCGCGGCTCGGAGTCCTGGAGGCGCTCAGGTCGCGACGTTCTGCTCGGGAGGAGGAGGCCGCGCTGCCCCTCGGGCGTGACGCCCTGGGCGGGCTGCTCTGCGCACTGTTCTGCCGGAGCTGTTCACCGACGGCACGCGCCTATCCGAGCGGGGGTGCGCTGTACAGCCTCCGGCCGCTGGCGTGCTGCACCGGCGTGTCGGGCCTGCCCGACGGTGTCTACGAGTACGACCCGGACGCCCACGCCGTCCGGACGCTCGGGGACGGGCCGTGGGCGCGGTGGTGCGCTCGTGGGGCGGCCGCGCGCATGGGGTGGGCACGTGCTCCGAGGATTGTGGTCTCTCTTGTCGCGGAGCTCGACGTGGTGGCCGCGAACTACCCGATCGAGGGCTTCGCGTCGGGTCTCGTCACGGCGGAGTTCGGAGCAGTCCTCGAAGCGGCTCATCTGGCGGGGGCGGCGCTGGGTCTGCGGGTCCGGGGCATGGGAGCCGGGCCGAGTGAGCACATCGCCGACCGGCTCGGATGGCGGGAGGTACCCGCCGGCGACTTCGCCGTCACCGGGACCGCCCCTTCCGGCGGGGCCGTCGGTGACCACTGACCGTAACCCCCGCAGGACCGGGCCCGGTCCTGCGGGGGTTACCGCTCCGCACCCGTTCGTGCGTAGGATCGACCTGTCAGTCCGTTCGGTGCCGGCGTGCGTCCGGCACCGTCTACGAACAAGGAGTCACCATGGGTGCCCTACAGCCGTGGCACTGGATCGTCCTGATCGCCGTCATCCTGCTGCTGTTCGGGTCGACCCGGCTTCCGGGCCTGGCCAAGAGCGTCGGCCAGTCGATGAAGATCTTCAAGCGCGAGATCAACGAGCTGCGCTCCGACGGCGACGACGACACGCGGGACGACGACGCCCGCCGGAACGACACCGCGAGGAACGACACCGCACGCAAGGGTGACGACCCGATCCCGGGCATGACACGCGACGGCTACGGTGGTGTTTCCCGGGGCGACGACGCCCCCAAGGCCTGACGCATGGCACGAAGCAGGCGTGCGGCCGACGGCCGCATGCCCCTGATCGACCACCTCAAGGAGCTGCGCAAGCGCATCGTCCTGGTCGCGCTCGGCCTCGTGGTCGGTGCCGTGGCGGGCTGGCTGCTGTACGACCCGCTGCTGCAGGCGCTGCAACAGCCGCTCGTCGCCGCCGAGGAGATGCGCGGCAACGAGATGACGCTGAACTTCGCGGGCCCGATGGCGGCACTCGACCTGAAGATCAAGTCGGCGCTGTTCCTCGCCGTGTTCCTGACCTGCCCCTGGTGGCTGTACCAGCTGTGGGCGTTCATCACCCCCGGACTGACGACGAAGGAGAAGCGGTACGCCTACGTGTTCGTCGGCGCCGCGATCCCCCTGTTCCTCGGCGGCGCCCTCATGGCCTGGTTCGTGTTCCCGCACGCCATCCAGATCCTGTCCGGCTTCCTCCCCGAGGAGGCCACCGGGTTCACCAACGCCCAGGAGTACCTGTCCCTGGTGATGCGGCTCCTCATCGCGTTCGGGCTCGCGTTCCTGTCCCCGGTCGTGCTCACCGGCCTGAACCTCACCGGTGTGCTCCCCGCGGCTTCCATGGCCAAGGGCTGGCGCTGGGCCGTGCTCGTCGCGTTCACGTTCGCGGCCGTCATGACCCCGACCCCCGACCCCTGGACCATGATCCTCGTCGCACTGCCCATCTGCCTGCTCTACTTCGTGGCGCTCGGCATCGCGTGGCTGCACGACCGGCGCCAGGCCAGGAAGCTCGCGGAACTGTGAGCTGAGCTCGTCGGAACGCCCGCACGAACGGCCCGGCACGCTGTCGGACACGACACGTAGTCTGTGCCTCATGACACGCCGTGCCGACGAGCTCAGTCCCGCCGAGCGCTACGCAGCATCCCGGCGCCGGGGCGCGGACTCGCAGGACATCCCCCAGCTCGACGTCTTCCGCGAGCGCCTCGACTTCCGGTTCGACGACTTCCAGATCGCCGCGTGCGAGGCGCTGGAAGCGGGTCGAGGTGTGCTGGTGGCCGCGCCCACCGGTGCGGGCAAGACGGTGGTGGGGGAGTTCGCGGTGCATCTGGCGTTGGCGGGTGGGCGCAAGGCGTTCTACACGACGCCGATCAAGGCGCTGAGCAACCAGAAGTACTCCGATCTCGCGGCGCGGCACGGTGCGGAGAACGTCGGCCTGCTCACGGGTGACACGACGATCAACGGTGACGCGCCAGTGGTCGTGATGACCACCGAGGTGCTGCGCAACATGCTGTATGCCGGGTCGGCCGCGCTGGACGGGCTGGCGTACGTGGTGATGGACGAGGTGCACTACCTGGCCGACCGGTTCCGGGGTCCCGTGTGGGAAGAGGTGATCATCCATCTGCCCGACGACGTGCAGCTGGTGTCGCTGTCGGCGACGGTGTCGAACGCGGAGGAGTTCGGCGACTGGCTGGAGATGGTGCGCGGGGACACGGCCGTGGTCGTCAGCGAGCGCCGTCCGGTGCCGCTGTGGCAGCACGTGGAGCTCAGTTCGCCGGAGCCGCGGGGCCGGCCGCGGATGCTGGACCTGTACGCGGGCCACGTGGATCCGTTCGACCCGGGGAAGAATCCGCCGATCAACCCGGAGCTGGCGGCGGCGTTCCGGGGTAACCGGCCGGGTGATCACGGGCCGGGGCGTGGCCGGGGACGGGGGTACCGGGGGCGTGGTGATCGTGGCTACCGGGGGCGTGGTGGCCGGAAGGTGGGTGATGACAGTTCGGCCGGTGGGGTGACCGGTGGGGTGCCGCGGCGGCGTACGCCTCCGCGGTTCGCGGTGGTGGACGCGCTGGACGCGGACGGGATGCTGCCGGCGATCTGGTTCGTGTTCTCGCGTGCGGGGTGTGAGGGTGCGGTGGATCAGTGCCTGCGGGCGGGATTGCGGCTGACGACGGCGGCGGAGGAGGCGCGGATCCGGGAGGTGGTGGAGCGTCGTACTGCGGCGATCCCGCCGGAGGATCTGGAGGTGCTGGGGTACTGGTCGTGGTCGCAGGCGCTGGCGCGGGGTGTGGCGGCGCATCATGCGGGGTTGTTGCCGGTGTTCAAGGAGACGGTCGAGGAGTTGTTCGCGGCCGGGTTGGTGAAGGTGGTGTTCGCGACGGAGACGCTGGCGTTGGGGATCAACATGCCGGCGCGGAGCGTGGTGCTGGAGAAGCTGGTCAAGTGGGACGGGACGGGGCATCAGCCGATCACGCCGGGTGAGTTCACGCAGTTGACGGGGCGTGCGGGCCGGCGGGGGATCGACACGGACGGGCATGCGATCGTGGTCGACCACCACGGGTTGGATCCGCAGGCGCTGGCGGGGTTGGCGTCGCGTCGCCTGTATCCGTTGCGGTCCTCGTTCCGGCCGACGTACAACATGGCGGTGAATCTCGTGGCGCAGGTGGGGCGGGATCGGGCGCGGGAGGTGCTGGAGACGAGTTTCGCGCAGTTCCAGGCCGACCGGGGCGTGGTGGGGCTGGCGAAGCAGGCGCGGGCGCACGCGGAGGCGCTGGAGGGTTACGCGCAGGCGATGACGTGCGACCGGGGGGACTTCGCGCAGTACGCGCAGCTGCGGGCGGATATCTCGGCCCGGGAGAAGGAGTTGTCGCGTGCGGCGACGAGTGCGCGGCGGGCGGAGGTCGTGGCGGAGCTGGAGAAGCTGGGCCGCGGGGACGTCGTGCAGTTGCCGACGGGTCGGCGGCGCGGGTACGTCCTGGTGCTGGATCCGGGGGAGCCGGGCGGGTTCGACGGTCCTCGCCCGACGGTGCTGACGCAGGAGCGGCAGGTCAAGCGGCTCACGCTCGCGGATCTGCCCGGCGGGGTGCGGACGGTGGCCCGCGTGAAGATTCCCAAGGGTGCGAACACGCGGAAGGCGGAGGTGCGTCGTGAGCTGGCGCTGCGGTTGCGGGCGGCGGTCGGTGAGGCGGACGCGCGCGGCGCCGGAGAGGGTTCGGGTCGCCGCGGCACGGTGGCGGGGCGTGGTGACGCCGCGTCGGACGCGGAGCTGGGGCGGCTGCGGGCGGCGGTGAAGGCGCATCCGTGTCATGGCTGCCCCGAGCGCGAGGACCATGCTCGCTGGGCGGAGCGGTGGCGCCGGCTCAAGGCGGAGCACGATCAGCTCGTGCGTCGTGTGGAGGGTCGTACCGGTGGTATCGCGCGGGTCTTCGACCGGACGCTGGATGTGCTCGCCGAGCTGGGGTACGTGGCCGAGACGGCGGAGGGGCCCGACCGTGCCGCCGGGCTGCGGGTGACCGACTCGGGGCGGTGGCTGCGTCGCCTGTACGCCGAGAACGACCTGCTGCTGGCCGAATGCCTGCGCCGGGGGGCCTGGGACGGGCTGGACCCGGCGGGTCTGGCCGCCGTGGTGTCCGCCGTGGTGTACCAGGGCCGGCGGGACGCCGAGAGCGAGCCGTTCGTGCCCGGGGGGCCGCGTGGTGCGCTGGCCCGGGCGCTGGACGAGACGCAGCGGGTGTGGTCGGAGGTCGACGACCTGGAGGAGGCGCACGGCATCGAGGCGACCGGCAGGCTGGACCTGGGCATCGTGGCGCCCGTGCACCGGTGGGCCAGCGGCAAGCCGCTGAGCGTGGCCCTCGACTCGGGTCACGAGCTGGCCGCGGGCGACTTCGTGCGCTGGTGCAAGCAGGTGCTGGACGTGCTCGACCAGCTCGCCGGCGCCGCGCCGTCCGAGAGGCTGCGCCGCACCGCGCGCCGTGCCCACGACGCGGTCCTGCGGGGCGTGGTCGCGTACTCGAGTCTGTGAACAGGTTGATGACGGGCCGGATCGCATAAGGTTCATGTCGTGACATCCATCCTGTACCGCGGTGGTGTCGTGCACTCGGCCGCCGACCCGTTCGCCGAGGCGATCCTCGTCGACGACGGTGTCGTGGCCTGGCTCGGCGCGAACGACACCGCCGACGGCCTCGCCGCCCGTGCGGACCGCGTCGTCGAGCTCGACGGGGCTCTGGTCACGCCCGGTTTCGTCGACGCGCACGTGCACGTTCTGGAGACGGGGCTGGCCGCCGGCGCCGTCGACCTGTCGGAGGCCGCCGGGGTGCGGTCCCTCGCCGACGCGCTGGCCGCTCTCGCCGACGGGGCACGCCGGCTGGACGCGTCCGATCCCGGTGGCGCCGAGTGCCTTCTGGCGTTCGGGTGGGACGAGCAGACGTGGCCCGAACGTCGTCCCTTCACCCGCGCCGAGCTCGACGACGTCGCCGGTGGCCGGCCCGTCTACGCCGGGCGTGTCGACGGTCATTCCGCGGTCGTGTCGAGTTCCCTGGCCGGCGCGGCGGGCATCGACCGGCTGCCCGGCTGGGCGCCGGACGGGGTGCTGACCGCCGAGGCGCACCACGACGTGCGGGACGTGTCGCGCCGCATGTCGCCCGAGCGGCGTGAGCGGACCCACCGCGCGGCGCTGGCCGAGTGGGCGCGGCGCGGTGTCGTGTCCGTGCACGAGATGAGCGCCCCGCACCTGGACACCCGGGACGGGCTGGCCGCCATCATGGCCGCCACCGCGGACCCCGCGTCCGGGCTGCCGCACGTGGTCGCCTACCGCGGCGAGCTGTGCGAGACCGCCGAGGACGCCGCCGAACTGATCGCCGAGCTGCCGTTCCTCGCCGGTATCGCCGGCGATCTGACCGTGGACGGCTCCATCGGGTCCCGGACCGCCGCGCTGCGCTCCCCGTACACCGACCTCGCCGCCGGTCCCGACGGGTCCGCGTGGCACGGCAACCTGTACCTGTCCGCCGAGGAGATCGCGAACCATCTCACGGCCGTGACCGCGACCGGCCGACAGGCGGGCTTCCACGTCATCGGCGACCGCGCCATGGACGAGGTCCTCCTCGGCTTCCACGTCGCCGCGCAGATCGACGGCCCGGGCCGGCTGCGCGCCGGACGGCACCGCATCGAGCACGCCCTGTTCGTCGACGCCCAGGCCCTGTCCTCGCTCCTGCTGCACGGTGTGTCCCTGTCGATGCAGCCCGCGTTCGACGCACGGTGGGGCGGCACCACGGGCATGTACGCCGGCCGCCTCGGCCCGGTCCGCGCCGCGACCCTCCAGCCGTTCGCGGACCTGGTCGGCGCCGGCATCCCGCTCGCGTTCGGTTCGGACACGCCCGTCACCCCCGTCGACCCGTGGGCCGGGGTGCGGGCCGCCACCGCGCACGAGGATCCCGACCAGCGCATGTCCGCGCGCGCCGCGTTCCGTGCGCACACGCGCGGCGGGTGGCGCCTGGCCGGGCTCGACCACACCGGCGCCGGGGAGCTGCGTGTCGGCGCGCCCGCGCACCTGGCCGTGTGGCGGGCCGACGAGCTCACCGTGCAGACGGGCTCCACACGGCTGAGCCCCCTGTCGTCCTGGAGCCAGGAGGCGCGCGCCGGCCAGCCGCTCCTGCCGGCCCTGACCGACGACGCCCCGGCACCCGAATGCCTGCACACCCTGCGCGACGGTGTCGTCATCCACGACGTGCTGTCCTGAGCCGCCGGTGCCGCCCCGCGGGCTCCGCTGTGTCGCGCCCTGGGTCGTCGCGGTCTCCCCGGGGACCGGTCGCGTCGGGCGAGGTCGTGACGGGCGAGGTCGTGACGGGCGAGGTCGTGACGGGCCCGTGATCCTCAGCGACTAAGCTGCTGCAGTGCACCGTCGTTCCCCGCAGAGGCTGCTGAGCCTGTTCCTCGCCGTGACCGGCGGGATCGCTCTGTGGGCCGCGTTCCCCGACCTCGGCTGGTGGCCCGGCGCGTTCGTCGCCGTCGCGCTCCTGTGGTGGGCGCTGCGGGAGGACCACGCCTGGTGGAATGCGCTGCACGGACTCGCGTTCGGGCTCACGTTCTTCCTGCCCCACGTGCGGTGGGCGATCAACGCCACCGAGATCGCGCCATGGATCGCGATGTCCTGCGTCGAGGCGCTGTTCTTCGCCCTGTTCGGCGCCCTGTGGACCTGGGCACGACGTGCCGTGCGCGCCACGCCGGGCGGCCGCGGCCTGCGTCGAGGCGGTGTGGTGTGGCAGGCCGTCGCGTTCGCCGTCGTGTTCACCGCGGTCGAGCAGTGGCGCAGCGAGGTCCCCTTCGGGGGCTTCCCCTGGGGACGGCTGGCCTGGGCCATGGTCGACGCCCCTGTCGGACGCGCCGCCTGGCTCGGCGGCACCGTCCTGGTCACCTTTGCGGTGTGTCTCGCCGGAGTCGGGCTCGCCGCCGCCACGCGGGCGGTCGTCGCCCGCCCCCGCGCCGCCGCCTCCTACGGCCGCGCCGCCGCGGCGGTCGCGGCCGCCGCCGCGATCGTCGTCGTCCCCGTGACGCTGCCGCTGCCCGCCTCCTCCGAGGCCGGTACCGTCACCGACGACGACGGCGCGCTCGTGCGAGATGCCGGAAGCGACCTCGCCGAGGACGGCGTCCTGTGGGCCGGCGCCGTGCAGGGCAACGTCGACGACCCGGATCTCGGCGTGTTCGCGCAACGTCCGGAACTGTTCGGCAACCACCTCGAGGGCACCTACGAACTCGCCGAGGACTTCGCCGGTGAGCTCGACATCGTGCTGTGGCCCGAGGACTCGACCGGCGTCGACCCCCGTACCAGCGCGGCGGCGAGCGCCGCACTCGACGCCGCGGCCGTCGCCGTCGACGCCCCGATCCTCGTGGGTACGCAGGAGTATCCCGCCGACGGAGGACGTTACAACCTGTCCCTGCTGTGGCAGGCCGGGCAGGGGGCGACCGAGCGATACGCGAAGCAGCGGCCGGCGCCGTTCGGTGAGTACATCCCGCTGCGGCCCCTCGTGCGGCTCCTGTCGGACCAGGTGGACCGTGTCACCACCGACATGCTGCCCGGTGACGAACCAGCCGTCATGGACGTCCCCGCGGGCGGGGGTGGGGACGACGTCCGCATCGCCACGATCATCTGCTTCGAGGTCGCCTACGACGAGATCGTGCGCGACGCCGTCCGGCGGGGCGCCCAGGTGCTGGTCGTACCGACGAACAACGCGGCGTTCGGGTGGACCGAGGAGTCGACGCAGCAGCTCGCGATGACGCGCATGCAGGCGATCACCACGGGCCGGGCCGCCGTCCAGGTGTCCACCGTCGGCGTCTCCGGGATCGTCGCCCCCGACGGCACGCTCGTCACCTCGACCGGACTGTTCACCCACGACACCCTCGCGGCCGCGCTGCCGCTGCGGCACACCATCACCCCTGCCGTCGCGGCGGGGTACTGGCCCGGGTGGGTCGCCGGCGTCGTCGCCGGCCTGCTGGTCGTGGCGGGCGTCGTCGTCCGCGTCAGCGCCCGGGTGCACCGCGGCCGCGCGTCGCCGCCCGGTCCGGGGCGGGATGCGACCCGGGAGCGCGGTGCGCTCGTGGGCTGACGCCCGGGCGGGGGCCGCCCGGGACGGCGGGGTACCCGCCCGTGGGCACAGGAAGGGCGCCGCCGGATCTCCCGGCGGCGCCCTTCCCCGACAATCCTCGGGTGGTGCCCGGCGCCGCGCTCGGCGCGGCCGGGCTCACTGCCTCACGCGGAACGGCGGAGCTTGCCCGCGCGCAGGAGCTCGAGCCGCTCGTCGAGAAGCTCCTCCAGCTCCTTGACGGTGCGACGCTCGAGCAGCATGTCCCAGTGCGTACGCTGTGGCTTGCCCGGCTTCGCCTCGGGACGCTCGGCGTCCCGCAGCAGAGCCTCGGCGCCGCAACGGCACTCCCACAGGGCGGGGACCTCGGCGTCGGTCGCGAACGGAAGGATGATCGTGTGCCCGTTGGGGCAGTCGTAATAGGCCTGGAACCGCGGGGCGAAGTCCACGCCCTCGTCGGACTCCATGCTCTTCGAGCCGATGCTCATGCCGCGCAGGGAGCGGTCAGCCATGTCGTCCTCCAGGGTCTCGGGAATGGGGGCTGAAGACGGTCTTCAAGAAGTTCCGAAGTTTCAACGCACGGACACGCTGGCGTGTTCCAGGTTTTCCCGGGCGGAAACGATGATTTGTCAAGGCTACTGGCCGCGGGGGCGCACGCAAGCGGGATCCCGGCAGACTAGGGGTAGTTGTGCGCGATCTCACGGAATGAACCACCGCGGGACCACGTTCCGCCCATGCATGCAAAAGCATGGACCGGCGGGATCGCGCCGGTCCCGGCAGTACCGAGGAAGAGGAGACGGCCGTGCAGTTCGGCATCTTCAGCGTCAGCGACGTCACCCGCGACCCGGTCGCGGACCACACCCCGGACGACACCGAGCGCGTCCGCAACATGCTCACCATCGCCCGGCACGCCGACGAGGCGGGCCTGGACGTCTTCGCCACCGGCGAGCACCACAACCCGCCGTTCGTCGCCTCGTCCCCGACGACGATGCTCGGCTACCTGGCGGGCGTCACGAAGAACATCACCCTGTCCACCGCCACGACCCTCATCACCACGAACGACCCGGTGCGGCTCGCCGAGGAGTACGCGATGCTCCAGGTGATCTCCGACGGCCGCATGGACCTGATGATGGGCCGCGGCAACACCGGTCCGGTCTACCCGTGGTTCGGGCAGGACATCCGCCAGGGCATCCCGCTGGCGATCGAGAACTACGCCCTGGTGCGCCGCCTGTGGACCGAGGACGTCGTGGACTGGGAGGGCAAGTTCCGCACCCCGCTGCAGGGCTTCACCTCCACGCCGCGTCCGCTCGACGGCGTGCCGCCGTTCGTCTGGCACGGCTCCATCCGTTCCCCGGAGATCGCCGAGCAGGCCGCCTACTACGGCGACGGCTTCCTGCACAACAACATCTTCTGGCCGATGAGCCACACCCGGCAGATGGTGCGGTTCTACCGGCAGCGCTACGAGCACCACGGCCACGGCCGGGCCGACCAGGCGATCGTGGGCCTGGGCGGACAGGTCTTCGTCCGGCCCCGCTCGCAGGACGCGTGGGACGAGTTCCGGCCCTACTTCGACGTCGCTCCCGTGTACGGGCACGGCCCCTCCATGGAGGACTTCACCCGCGACACGCCGCTGACCGTGGGCTCGCCGCAGCAGGTCATCGACCGCTACGGCGCGTTCGTCGAGGAGGTCGGCTACTACCAGCGGCAGCTGTTCCTCGTCGACCACGCCGGCCTGCCCCTGAAGACGGTGCTGGAACAGATCGACCTCCTGGCGGGCGAGATCGTGCCCGAGCTGCGCAAGATCGTCGAGGCCAAGCGCCCTGACGGCGTCCCCGCCGACCCGCCCACCCACGCCGAGCGCGTCGCCGCCGCCCAGGCCGCGGGCGAGGCCACCGCCACCCACGTGGGCGACGCCGTCGACCCCTACACCGGAACCGTCGCCGAGGAGGCAGCACTGTGACCGAAGCACGTACCGTCGCCGTCGTGACGGCAGGCCTGTCCCAGCCGTCCCAGACCCGCCTGCTGGCCGACCGGCTCGCCGCCGCCACCGCCCGCGAGCTCGAACGGGACGGCCACGGGGTGGACGTCCACGTCGTCGAACTGCGTGAGCACGCGCACGCGATCATGGACGCCATGCTCACCGGCTTCGCCGGGGGTGAACTGGCCCGCTCGATCGACCGGCTCACCCGCGCCGACGGCGTCATCGCCGTCACCCCGCTGTTCACCACCACCTACTCAGGACTGTTCAAGTCGTTCGTCGACATCCTCGACAAGGACGCCCTCACGAACATGCCCGTCCTGCTGGCGGCGACCGGCGGCACGCCGCGCCACTCCCTGGCGCTCGACTACTCGCTGCGGCCCCTGTTCACCTACCTGCGCGCGGACGTCGTCCCGACGGCGGTCTTCGCCGCCACCGACGACTGGGCCAAGGACGGCAGCACCGGCCACGACACCGACCGTGACGCCAACCCGCTCCCGGAGCGCATCGACCGGGCCGCGCGAGCCCTGGCCGACCGGGTCTCGGCACGGCGCCACGACGGGCCGGCCGACCCGTTCGCCACGACGCCAAGTTTCCTGGACCTGCTCGACAGGTGAGCGCCACGAGCGGGTGGCGGCCCCGTCAGGGGCTGATCGCCAGGAGGGTGCGGTCCACCGCCTCGAGGTAGTGAGGGCCGGTGCCCGGCCGGAACACCGTGCGTTCGCCGCGCACCAGGCGACGCCGACCCTCGGCGTCGACCAGCACCGTGCCGTCCGCGTCGACCGCTATCAGGTCACCCCCCGCGCGCAGCAGCACCGGCTCGCCGGGGCCCGGGAAGCGGGCGATCGACGTACGGCCCGCGGCCACGGCCTCGAGGATCGCCTCGGGGGTGCGTTCCTCGGCCGCGACCCAGGTGGTCGGCGTGCCCGGCGGGAAGCCGGCCTCGGGCGTGTGGAAGTCCGACCCGCCCAGCAGCACGGGGACGTCCCGGCCCCGGGACCACTCCCTCAGGAACGCCCACGGGGCACTGGCCGCGAGATTGAGGAACCACGAGATGTGCCAGACCTCCACCGCGGTACGCGCGCGGGCGTCGTCGGACAGCTCGTGCAGCCAGGCGCAGTCCTCCTGGACGGGGTGGTTGACCGACAGCAGTCCGCCGCGCGCGGAGGCCTGCCGCGACCACTGCTCGGCCGGGGCGCGGAAGTCGATCCAGCCGACGTCCCCGAACGCGTTCGCGTGGCCGGCGTCCGTGGTGATCTCCTGGCCCGGCAGCAGGCACGTGTCGTAGCGGGCCGCGACCTCGGGCAGGTGGGCATGGTGGGAGACCGTGTTGTGGTCGGTGACGGCGAGGAAGTCCATGCCCCGGGTCGCCGCCGCTGCCGTGAGCTCGTGCAGCGAGAGGCTGCCGTCCGAATGCGTGGAATGGGCGTGGAGGTCCCCGGCGTACCAGGTCAGCCCCGCGGGCGCGGGAAGACCACGCTCGGAGGCGCGCGGGTTCGTGGGTGCCGGAGGCGCCGCGGGCTCGGGTGCGACGTCCGCGGCCTCGTCGTCCACGAGGACCGTGACGGTGACGGGGATCGGGTCGGCCGTCACCGAGTGCAGGCCCAGGACCACGGCCCAGCCCCCGTCGGGCAGGGCACCCGGCTCGTAGCCGGGGGTGGCACGGGTGGGCCGGATCACGAACCCGTCACGCGCGGTGCCCGACCAGCCCCGCCAACGCTGCGGATCACGGCAGCCGACCTCGATCGAGGCCGCGTGCCGGTCGTACGACACGCGGACCTCGATCGCGTGGGCACCGGACACGTCGAAGGGCACTTCGAGATACCGGTGCGCGATCTGTTCCTCGATCCCCAGTAGCAGGCGTTCTACCTGGTGAGTCACGAGGATCGAGCCTAGCGGGAACCGGCGTCACCTGCTTGCGTTCCGGCAGGTGCGTGACTGCTCTCCTGGGCGGCCGCACGGGCCTCCTGCGCCGCGGCCAGTTCACCCTCGAGCCGGGCGGCGGCGACGGCCTGGGCGGACCGCTCGGCCTCCGCCGCGGCCCTGGCCGAGTCCGCGGCGGCACGCGCCTCGCGCTCGGCGGCGAGTTCCTCGCGGGCGGCGTGCAGGTCCCGGCCCGCACGGTCACGGGCGGCCTCCAGCGCTTCCCGGGCCGCGCGAGCCTCGTCGCGGGCGGACCTGGCGTCGTCCCGCGCCGCCTGGGCGTCCTCCCGGGACACGGCCGCGGCCGCGCGAGCCTGGTCGAGGTTCTCCCGGAGCGCGTCGAGCGTGGCCTGGGCCTGGCCGTGAGCGGCCTGCGCGGCGGCGCGCTCCCGGTCCGCGGCGGCCTGCGCACGCTCGGCGTCGTGCCGTGCCTTCTCCAGGCCGGTCACGGTCGTCTGCGCCAGGGCCAGCTCCTCACGCACCTCACCGAGGGCGCGCCGGGCGGCCGCCGACTCGCCCTCCGCGCGGGCGCGGGCGGACTGGGCGTCCGCGCGTTCCCGGTCCGCGGCGCTCCGGGCCTCCTCTGCCTGGTCCAGCTGCTCGCGGAGACGGTCGGCCAGGGCACGCGCCTCGGCCAGCTCCCCTGTCAGGGCGTCGACGGTGCGTGCGAGCTCGTCGGCCTCGTGGCCGGCGCGCTCCAGCGAGTCGCGGCTACGAGCCAGTTCGGTCTCGTGCTGGGCGCGGGCCGTGCGCACGGCCTCCTGCCACAGCGTCGCGATCCCGCGCTGGGCGATCCGCTCGACCGCACCCGGCAGGGCGGCGGCCGCGGACTCCTCGGCCCGCCGTGCGGCCTGTTCCTCCCGCCACTCGCGCAGGAAGCGGGTGGCCGCCGCACTCGAGCAGCCCGCTCGCTCCCGCACGGTGGTGACGGTGGGGGAGACGCCCTCGGCGGTCAGCGCCTCGATGGCCTCGACGACGCGGTCCTTGTCGCGCACGCGGTTTCCTCTCGGATCAGGGCCGCCGCGGAGGATCAGGACGATCCCAGTTTTCGGCGGCCGGTAGTAGTACTAGAAGTATGGCAATACTACCAATACTTCTGCTCTCACAAACACGACACCCGCTTTCATAGAGCGGGTGTCGAATGAGCCAGAAGGGGCTTTATCGCAGGCTTCTGCGGCTGTTGAGCGCAGCGTCCAGCCCGCTCATGAGCACATGATGAGCATCGGATGCGCGCGGGAGCAGGTGACGCCGCTACCGCGCATGCTCCAAGAGGCCGGCGAGCGGGGCGGGCACGACACCCCGCCGGGCCGCGGCCTCGGCCAGGAGACCCGCGTACGCCAGGTTGCGCTCCGAGACGCTGCGCACGAAGCGGTACAGCTGCGCCGCCACGGGCCGGCCACGCCAGGCGGGCTGCCGCTGGAACACGTGGAAGGCCCGCAGGTCACCGGACGCCTCGAACACCTCCAGCACGCCGGAGACCCCGACGGCGCGGATCAGCTCCTCCTCGAGATCGTCCACGCAGACGAAGAACCCGAGATCCGCGAGTCCGCTGCGGGGAGAGGCCGGCCCGGCCTCGGTCAGGGCGCGCCGGAACACGCCCTCCTCGCGCCGGTCGCAGAGGCCGCCGAGCCGGGGACGCGGCACCCCGGACACAGCGGCGCAGGACATGGACGCCAGCACCCGGCGCACGGCGTGCGCGCCGCCGATCGGCGCGACCAGCACCCCTTCTGCCGCCAGGTCCCGGCCGGCGGCCGCGGCGAACGTCTCCAGAGCGATACGGTCGGTGATGCCCTCGACGAGCAGCACGGTCGCCGCGCCGGGTATCAGGGCGAGGGCCTCGTCGGCGGCGCGCGCGGAGGCCCCGAACCCGCCGACGACGCCGCCGGGCAGCGCGCTCGTCCTCCGCGCGGCAGGATCCCCGGTGGTGACCATGCACACGATCGTCGCCGCCGCACGGGCGACCGACAAGATGAAATCGGGGGAGGATCGGGCGGTGACCCGCACCGCCGCCCGAGAGCTCGTCGTCCTCGGCACCTCCAGCCAGGTGCCCACCCGCACCCGCAACCACAACGGCTACGTCCTGTACTGGGACGACCAGGCCATCCTCTTCGACCCCGGCGACGGCACCCAGCGGCAGATGACCCGCGCGGGCGTCGCGGCGTCGGACCTGACCCGGATCGCGCTGACCCACCTGCACGGCGACCACAGCCTGGGGCTGGCCGGCGTCGTGCAGCGGATCAGCCTCGACGGCGTGGCGCACACCGTCCCGATCACCTTTCCCGCCTCCGGGGAGCCGTGGGTGCGCAACCTGTGCGACGCGACCGCGTTCCACCACCGCGAACGCGTCGCCCTGCAGCCGTTGACCGCGAACTCGTCGGAACGCGTGCCGGCGAGCGGCCGCACGGACGGCGCGCCGGGCCGCGATGGGGCGGCCGGTGACGGCGCGGATCGCGGGGTCGCGGGCGGGGATGCCGTTGCCGGGTCCGTCGTCGTGCCGCGAGTGCCGGGGGAGCGGCCCTCCCGTGCGGCGGTGACGCTGACCGCCCGGCGGCTTGACCATGGGATCGAGGCGTTCGGGTATCGCCTTCAGGAGGCCGACTCGACGTCGTTCGACCCCGAGCTGCTGGCGGCGCGCGGCATCGCGGGCCCCGACGTGGGATGCCTGCAGCGGGACGGCTCGCTGACGCTGCCCGATGGCGTCGTCGTGCGGCGTGAGGAGGTGACGGTTCCGCGCCCCGGCCAGTCGTTCGCGTTCGTCATGGACACGCGGCTGTGCGACGCGGTCGGCGAGCTGGCCGACGGCGTCGACCTGCTGGTCATCGAGTCGACCTACCTGGAGCGCGACGCCGCCCTCGCGGCCGAGCACGGGCATCTCACGGCGCTGCAGGCGGCGCGCGTGGCGGCGGAGGCGGGCGTGCGGCACCTGGTCCTCACGCACTTCTCCCAGCGGTACGAGTCCGCCGACGGCTCGGGCCCCCTGGAGTTCGAACGTGAGGCCCGCGCGGTGTTCGACGGCGACCTGACGGTGGCGAACGACCTGGACCAGATCCCCGTCCCGCGCAGACCGTAACGGAGGCCTCGTGTCAACGGTGGAGGCGTCCGCCCGGCGTTCGTGACCCCTGCCGGAATGTGCATGGGTCCAAGCGCCCCGGCCCTCTCGCGCGACCGCCGCACCCGGTCGGCACCCACGACCGGGTGCGCCTTGTGACCGACGACCACGGTCGTGTCGTCGGGCCGCGGGCCGCAGGTCAGGACGGCACGGCCCGCAACACGCTCCGGTCACCGGCCGGAGTGCCCGGCCCGGCGGCCGCGAAGCCCGCCGACATGACCTCGCCCACCGTGTCCAGGTCGTCCTCGAACAGGCCCGCGTAGGTGGACAGGGTGAGCATCGGGGACTCGTGGCCCAGCAGCCGCTGCACCGCCTTGACGCTCGCGCCGCCCGCGATCGCCAGGGACGCGGCCGTGTGCCGCAGGTCATGCAGGGTGAGGGTGTCGAAGTCCTTGGCACCGGGCGCGAGCGTGGTGCGGGCGAGTGCTGCGAGCAGCCGGGTGCGGCTCACCTTCTGCCCCCGGGTCAGCCCGTCGCGATGCGTCCGGTCGAGCTCCGCCAGCACCGCCCACGTCTCCGGCCCGCAGGTGCCGGTGGGCTCCAAGCCGTGCCGGGACTGGAGCCGGAGGACGCGCCCCGCCAGGACGTCGTCGTACACGATGCGGCCCGCGGTGCGGAGGCGAGCAGGGGCGCTGGACGCCACCACGGCGGATGTCGTCGCGACACCGGGGAGGACGCGGCCTGCTGTGCCGTCGGTCGGCACCGCGTCGGTCGGCACGGCGTCGGACATTGCGGCGTCGGACATTGCGGCGTCGATGATCTCCGAGACGATCGACACCGCCGTGCCGGCAGCGCGCACCGCCGGGCGGAAGGCGGAGCGGTCGAAGCTCTCGCGGCGCAGGGGGGCACCGGTGGCGCCGGGGAAGAGGAGGTCGCCCGGGGCGCGGCCCGCCATGAGCGCGGCGACGTCGTCGGCCACGGCGGCGGGCAGCGGCACCTCGCGGCGGGCGTGCGTCTTGGTGTCGCCGAGCAGGAGCGATCCGTCGTCGAGGCGGGTGTATGCCTTGGTGACCGCGAGGCGGCCGCGCAGGGGGTCGACGTCGGACACGGTCAGAGCGCTGACCTCGCCCCAGCGCAGGCCCGTCAGGGCGGTCAGCAGGATCAGGGTGCGCGCCGGCGTGCCGGGGGCCCCGGCGGCGTCGGCGACGCGGCGCAGCTGCTCGTGGCCGAGGTAGCGGTGCGGCTTGGTCTTCGGCGCGCGGGGGAGCGCGGTGACCTTGCCCGACGCCGACCGGGCAGGGTTGGCGGGCAGCCTCCGGGCATCGACGGCGGCGTCCAGGAGCGCGACGAGCAGGCGCATCGCATCGCGGCGGCGCGCCGGCGAGGCGGCCTCGCCGGTGGTGGGGGAGGTCATCGTGGCCGACCAGCGGGTCACGTCCTCGTGGGTGACCTGCCGCAGCGGCACGTCGCCGAAGCGCGGCGCGACCAGCGAGCGGAACCGTTCCCGTTCGGCCTCCAGGGTGCGGGGCGCGCGGTCGGCGCGGCCGGCCTGCCACGTGTCGAACCAGGCGGCCACGGTGATGCGGGACGCGGCCGGGTCCACCCACTCGCCGCGCTTCCCGGCCTCCTCCAGGCGCCGCGCGGTGGCGAGCGCCTCGCGCCTGGAGGACATCTGGCGCGTGCTGCGCAGGCGCCCGTCCACGCGGTACCGGCCCACGTGCACGGTGCGACCGGCGCGGTTCGTCCGGGTCTCGGTGTAGGCCATGCGGGAAGACTAATCGGGCAGGGCCGACAGCTCGGGCGATGACGCGCCGGACGTGCGCCCGGCAGGGTGTCTCGGACGCGCGTGCTACCTCTCGCTGACGCTCCGCACCGCGCCGGCCACGGCCTCCGCGACGCGGTGGTCGAACACGCCCGGGATGATGAACGCGCTGTTCAGCTCGTCCTCGCCGACGACGCCCGCGATCGCGACCGCCGCGACGCGCAGCATCTCGGTGGTGATCTCCGACGCGCCGGTGTCGAGGAGCCCGCGGAACAGGCCGGGGAAGGCGAGCACGTTGTTGATCTGGTTGGGATAGTCGCTGCGGCCGGTCGCCACGACGGCCGCGGTCTCGCTCGCGGCCGTGGGGTCGACCTCGGGGGTGGGGTTGGCCAGGGCCAGCACGACGGCGTCCTCGGCCATGGTGGCGACGTCAGCGCCGGTGAGGATGTTGCCGGCCGAGACCCCGATGAAGACGTCGGCGCCTCGCAGCCCTTCGGCGAGCGTGCCGGTGAAGTCCTCCGCGTTCGTGTTCTGCGCGATCCAGTCGCGGTGCGGGTCGCCGCTGGGACTGCCCGCGCGCAGCGCGCCGGAGCGTCCGAACGCGACCACGTGCTGGGCGCCCTGCGCCTTGAGGAGACGGATGATGGCGTTCCCCGCCGCACCGACGCCCGAGACGACCACGCGCACCTCGGGCAGCTTCTTGTCCACCACCTTCAGCGCGTTGATCAGCGCGGCGAGCACCACGATGGCGGTGCCGTGCTGGTCGTCGTGGAAGACGGGGATGTCCAGCTCGGCGCGCAGTCGTGCCTCGATCTCGAAGCAGCGCGGTGCGGCGATGTCCTCGAGGTTCACCCCGCCGTACACGGGCGCGAGGGCCTTGACGGTGCGGATGATCTCCTCGGTGTCCGTGGTGTCGAGGCACACGGGCCAGGCGTCGACACCGCCGAACTCCTTGAACAGCGCGGCCTTGCCCTCCATGACGGGCAACGCGGCGGCGGGCCCGATGTCCCCGAGCCCGAGCACGGCCGTGCCGTCGGTGACGACGGCGACCGTGTTGCGCTTGATCGTCAGGTGGCGGGCGTCCTCGGGACGCCGAGCGATCGCCTCGCACACCCGGGCGACCCCGGGCGTGTAGGCGCGGGACAGGTCCCGGCGGGTCCTGATGGGCGTCTTCGTGGAGATCTCGATCTTCCCGCCCAGGTGCATGAGGAACGTGGAGTCGCTGACCTTGAGCACGCGCACGCCCGGCAGCGCGTCGAGGGTCGCGACGATGCGGTCCGAGTGGTCGCCGTCGACGGCGTCGCACGTCACGTCCACGACGAGACCCTCGTTCGTGGAGTGGGCGATGTCGACGCCGGTCACGGCGGCTCCCGCATCGGCGACGGCGCCGACCACGGTACTGGTGGCGCGTTGCGAGGCGGGAACCTCCACGCGCAGGGTGATCGTGTAGCTGGGGCTGGGCAGAGCCAAGGGTCTTTCCTCCTGTGGTCCCCGGGTGCGCGTGACCGCCGGCCGGCACCGGGACGGCGCGGTCGAATCGGTACGAACGGGGCCCGTCGTGCGATGAAGCGAACAGAGAGGCAGATCCGTGGCGTGGGTCGCGGGTGTGCGGACGGCTCACGGAGAGAGGCTTGTGGGTCAAGGATGACATTCACGCGGCCGAAGCGCGAAACACCCGCCGCGATCCACGCGAGCGCGGGTAGATTGACCGCCATGCGCGTCCTCGTCTCCGGCGGAGCCGGCTACATCGGCTCCCACACCGTCCTGTCCCTGCTCGAGGCGGGGCACGACGTCGTCGTCGTCGACGACTTCTCGAACAGCAAGCCCACGGTGCAGGGGCGCCTGGAGGCGCTCAGCGGCAAGCACGTCCCGTTCCACGCCTTCGACCTGACGAACACCGAGAAGACCGAGCAGCTGTTCACGCACGAGCAGATCGACGCCGTCGTGCACTTCGCCGGGTTCAAGGCGGTGGGCGAGTCGGTCTCCGAGCCGCTGCGCTACTACCAGAACAACCTCGACGCCACGTTCTCGCTGCTGCGTGCCATGGAGCGCACCGGGGTCACCAAGTTCGTCTTCTCCTCCTCGGCGACCGTGTACGGCGAGCACGCCCCGGTTCCCTACCAGGAGGAGTACGAGCACCTGTCGGCCTCCTCCCCGTACGGGCAGACGAAGGTCGTGATCGAACGGGTCCTGGCCGATGTCGCCGCGGTGCACGAGGGCTGGCGGATCGCCCTGCTGCGGTACTTCAATCCCGTGGGGGCCCACCCCTCCGGGCGGATCGGCGAGGACCCGCAGGGCATCCCGAACAACCTCATGCCGTTCATCGCGCAGGTGGCCGTGGGCCGTCGCGAGCGCCTCACGGTGTTCGGTGACGACTACCCGACCGCGGACGGGACGTGCGAGCGGGACTACATCCACGTGATGGACCTGGCCGAGGGGCACGTGGCGGCGCTGGAGCACCTGGAGGAGCTCGCGGAGCCGGTGCGGGCGTTCAATCTCGGTACCGGCCGGGGCACGTCGGTGCTGGAGATGGTGCACGCGTTCGAGCGGGCGGCGGGCAGGGAGCTGCCGTACGAGGTGGGGCCACGGCGGCCGGGCGACCTGGCCGCGTTCTGGGCGGACCCCGCGCGAGCGAACACGGAGCTGGGCTGGCGTGCGACGCGCACGATCGACGAGATCTGCGCGGACACGTGGCGGTGGCAGTCCGCGAACCCGCGGGGCTACCCGGACGCGTGAGCGGCGGACGTCAGTTCTGCTGCTCCTGCGCCTCCTCGAAGGCGCGGACGACGTTCCAGGGGATCTTCTCCTCCGGGGCGATGACGTAGCCGTTGGCCGCCGCCCAGGCGCGGATCGCCTTGGGCCCCGCCCCGCCGCCGGCGGCGGGGCGACGGCTGCTGCCGGTGTTGTCCACGACCTTGGGGAAGTCGAGCGGGGTGGCTTCCACGATCGGTTCCAGAACCACGGACCACGGCACGCCGAGCAACGACGCGAGCCGGAACAGTTCCTGGCGTTCCTCCTGGGCGTACCGGTCCTCCTCGATCGCCTGGGCGATCAGCGTGTTGACGAAGTCCCGGTGCGCGGCGGCGAGGTCGTCGACGCGCAGGACGGTGGCGACCTCCTCGAGCAGGCGTAGCGCGGGCGGGTCCGTGAACCCGGTCAGGCCGGACTGGCCGGTACGGGCGCCGGGCTCGGGTTCGGGGAGCCGGCCCCGCGCGACCTCCTCGGCGAGCAGGGTGAGGTAGGCGTGTTCGTGTCCCAGGGTGCCTGCCGCGCCGTCGGCGAGCTGGCGTGCGTTGAGGTGCCGGGGTGCGGGTGCCAGGCCGTAGGGCCGGGGCGCGGGACGGACCCAGGGCCGGGGACGGGGCGCGGCGGCACGTGTGGGGTGCGCGGGCCACGGGTAGACCCAGGCGCGCAGCGTGACGCCGGTCAGCTCGTGAGCGGGTGGCACGCCGGCGACGCCGCCGAGGAATCGCACGAGCAGCTCGGCGGTGGCGCGTGCCTCGCCGGACGCCTGGCCGTCGGGCCCGGTGACGCCGGCGGCGGTGCAGCAGTCGGCGAGCCGGCGGCGGAGCAGCCGCGGCAGGTAGGTGAAGCTGGCTTCGAGGGTCGTGGCCTGCGCGATGGTGGGCACGTCCCATCCGGCGCGGGTCAGGACGCGGCGGAGCATCTCCACGCCGAGGCGTCCGTTGTGCGTGACGACGGCCATCTGGGAGAGCAGTTCGCGCACCTGGGCGCCCTGGTCGGCGAACGTGCCCTCGTCGAGGGTGGTGGCCCACTCGTCGACCAGTCCGCCCTGCTCGTCGAGGCGGACGACCGCCAGGTCGCGGACGGTGTCACGGTCCAGGTCGATTCCGCTGGTGGCCATGCCGAGGACGGCGTACGCGGGCGTGCCGGTGTCCGACCTGGCAAGTGTCATCGTCCCGTCAGCTCCCTCGCAGCCTCACCCTGGATCCGGCGGTGTGGCGCGGGGCCACCCAAGGCGTGGCGCCGACCGCGGTTCCACCGTCGGCCATAGAGTGCCACCAGGCCAAATGCTCCGAAAGTCGAATCGTCGCCGAGAGTCCTTCCACGCTGCGAGGAGTCGTCGGACCGGCCGGATCGCTCTCCCTGGTAGCGCTCTGGCCTGGGCGAATGCACAATGGACAGCGGATTATCACAAGTTGGACAAGGAATTGCGGTCCGGCCGTGTCGCCGGTGAACGACAGAGAGCGAGATCAGGCATGGCGAAGCTGACGGTCATCGACTGGCGCGCGCTGGCCGCGCTCGGTCTCGGGATTCCGTACGCGGCTCTCTGGCTCGCGGAGGCCCGGGCGACCGGGACCGGCCTGACGGAGAGCGTCCCGCACTGGGTGGACTGGTGGTCCGACGCCGTCCAGGGAGTGATGCGCAGCGGGGAACTGACGTTCCCGATCTGGTTCGTCGCCCTGGTGCTGCTGCTCGGCGGTGCGGGCCTGGCCATGGAGCCCGTGATCCGCGAGCCGGGCGAGCGGCGTTACCCGGTGGTCAACCTCGTCGTGGCGCTCGGCCTGTTCGCGGCATTCGCGTTCGCGGCCTGGACCGTGGGTACCGACTACTACGCCGCGTGAGCCGGCCCCCGGCGGCGGTGCGCCGGGGGCCGGTCCGCCGGGACGGTGACGCGCCACGGCGTATCCGTGCCCGCCTCGTTCGGCCGTCGCCTCACAGCGCGCCGAGGGCGGACTTGACCGCCTCCCCGAACAGCACGCTTCCCGCGACGACCATCGCGAGAAGCGCGATCCCCGAGGCCAGCAGCGGAATCCAGCCGCTGATCTCCCGTGGTGCGGTGTAGCGGTCGTCTCCCGGCCCGTGGCCGGAGCCGAAACCGGGGTCGGAGAAGTCCCCTCTGCCGATCGTGATGTTGGTCATGGCTCACGTCCCCTCGCCGTCATCGTGACTGCCGTCGATGACTCCATGCGCGGCGTTTCCCTGCCGAACGCCTCTCTTCCATGGACGCACGAGATCCGGCTGCCGTTGCCGGGGAGCCGATTACGGTCCCATCACGATGCGGGGAGCGAATCGGGCAAGGGACTGTTACCCGGGGCAATCCGGTGGTGGGGAGCATCCAAGGGCTCTCGATGCGTCTGCGTGACGGCCGTGGGCGTGGGTCGTTGTCCCCTCGATCGAGGGCCGGGAACCCTGCGGACAAATCACCGAAACAAGGGCAGGTTACGTTGGGGCGTGCCCCAAGCGGGACGAACTGTCTCGCAAAGGGCAGAACCGACGACAACCAGGGAGTAGATCCATGCGTACCCGCGGAAAGCTCGACGTCGCGGCCGGTCTCGCCGCCGGTCTCGCCACAAGCCTGACCCTGACCGCCTGCGGCACGACCGATTCGTCCGGCGGAGGCGACGGCCGGCTCAGCGGGGTGAGCATCACCGTTGGATCCAAGGACTTCACGGAGAACATCCTGCTCGGCGAACTGCTGGTCCAAACGCTCGAGGCCGAGGGAGCGGACGTGACCACGCAGACGAACCTGGGTGGCACCTCGGTCGCCCGTGACGCCCTCCTGGCCGAGGAGATCGACGTGTACCCCGAGTACAACGGCACAGGCTGGACCGTCCACCTCGGCCATGAGGACCCGAGCAGCGACCCGGAAGAGCTCTTCCAGGTCACGTCCCAGGAAGATCTCGAACAGAACGACATCAAGTGGGTCGGGACCTCCCCGTTCAACGACACCTACGGCTTTGCGGCCAACGGCGACCTCGCGGCGGCCGAGGGCGGGTTCGACTTCCAGGGCATGGCTGACTACCTGGAGGCCAACCCGGACGCGACCGTCTGCATGGAGACCGAGTTTCCCGATCGTCCCGACGGGCTGATCCTCTTCGAGGACGCCACGGGCTACGAGGTGCCGCAGGAGCAGATCCAGATCCTCGACACAGGCCTGATCTATACCGAGACGGCCGCGGCGAACTGCGACTTCGGTGAGATCTTCACGACCGACGGCCGTATCGAGGCGCTCAACATCGAGCTCGTCGAAGATCCGGGCGTGATGATCATCTACAACGCGTCCTACACGTTCGACAACGCGGTGTACGGGGAGCACGCGGATGTCTACGACGAGCTCGTCGAAGCCATCTTCGCTCCGCTCGACAACGCCACGATGGCCGAGCTGAACGCGAAGGTCGACGTCGAGGGGGAGAGCGCGGACGACGTCGCCGCCGAGTACCTGGAAGAACAGGGCCTCGTCTGAGCCCAGGATGCTCGCACTCACAGGAGCCGTGATCGAGCGGCCGTCGCGCCAGACGGCGGGTCCGCCCGATCACGGCTCTCCTGTGAACAGCCCGTTCGTGCCACCGGTGGATCTCCCGGGCGACGGCGGCTAGAGACCGCGCGGGTGCAAGAATCGCTCGGCCAAGGCGCCGAACCAGTCAAAGGTGAGCGCGACGAGCGCGACCGTGATGGCACCGACGAGCAGCACCGCGTCCTGGTTGAGCTTCAGTCCCGAGCTGATCGTGATCCCGAGACCGCCGCCGCCGATCAGGAACGCAAGCGTGGCCATGCCGATGTTGAGGACCATCGCGGTACGGATGCCCGCCACGATCACGGGAACCGCGAGCGGAAGCTCGATCCGCAGCAGGGTCTGCATGCGGGTCATACCCATCCCGCGGCCGGCCTCGAGCATGCTGCGGTCGACACCGTCGAGGCCCACCATCGTGTTCCGCAGTACGGGGAGGATCGCGTAGACCACCAGGGCCACGACCACGGTGCGGCCGCCTTGCCCCATCGCTGCGAGGAAGATGATCAGCAGACCGTACGCCGGCAGCGCCTGTCCCGAGTTCGCGACAGCCAGGACTGCCGGCGCGATCCTGCGCGGGCCGCCGCGGGTCAGCAGGACCCCTAGCGGCACTGCGACAAGAATCACCAGCAGAGTGGACCAGGCCGCGATCGTCAGGTGCTGGATCAGCTGCGGCTTCAGCTTGGTTTCCCAGTCGAGCGCGGAAGATACCTGAATCTGCGCGATGGTCCCGACGCCGAGGCTGTTGTAGTAGTACCAGAGCACGAGCCCCAGCCCGGCGATGAAGGCGGGCGCCAGGACCAGCGAATATCGGTGCCAGAGCTGGGCTCCGGTCGGCATCGCGACGGTCGAGACAGAATGTTTCCGCCCGTGTCGCCACCTGGCGGTGAGGGGAGTGACCGCCTCGCTCACGAGGCGGCCCCGAGCTCGTCGTAGTGTCGACGCGCCTCGTCCTGGGCTGTCCGCAACGCGTCGCTGAGATGGCTCAGCTCCACCACCCCGGCGGGCCGGCCCGACTCATCTACCACCACCGTCTTCCCGTCCGCGGTGCGCAGCATCTCCTCGAGCGCCTCGAAGAGCGTCGCGTCCGCGGTGATCGTTCCCACAGGCTTCCCGTCCCCGTTCCTGCCCTCGTCGAACGGTGCCAGGTCCAGGTCCCCGACGCGCTCGAACGCGAGACCCTTCATCGCGGTGCCGGCTCCGATGAAGCTCCGCACGAAGTCGTCCACCGGATAGGCGAGGATGCGCTCAGGCGTATCGGCCTGATGAACCACACTCTGCTCACCCAGGATCGCGATCCGGTCACCCATCTTGATCGCTTCGTCGATGTCGTGCGTGACGAACACGATCGTCTTGCGCAGTTCCTCCTGCAGGCGCAGGAACTCGTTCTGCAGGCTCTCGCGCGTGATCGGGTCGATGGCGCCGAACGGCTCGTCCATCAGCATGATGGAGGGGTCGGCGCCGAGCGCCCGCGCGACGCCGACGCGCTGCGCCTGGCCGCCGGACAACTCCTTGGGGTAGCGGTCCCGGTACACGCGCGGGTCGAGCCCCACCAGCTCGAGCAGTTCGTCGACCCGTGTGGAGATCCTCTTCCTGTCCCACCGGAGCATCTTCGGCACCGTGGCCACGTTCTCGGCAATGGTCTGGTGCGGGAAAAGGCCGATCTGCTGGATCACGTAGCCGATCCGTCGGCGCAGCTGGTCCGGGTTGACGTCCGTGACGTCGTCCCCGTCGAGATAGATTCGTCCGCTCGTGGGCTCGATCATCCGGTTGATGAGGCGAAGGGTGGTGCTCTTGCCGCAACCGGAGGGGCCGACCAGGACAAGGATCTCTCCAGGATCGATGTCCAGGGTGAGTTCTGCGACCGCCGGGCCTTCGGCCCCCTGGTAGATCTTGCTCACGTGGTCGAGTCGGATCTTCGGTTCGCCTGCCATGAGGTTCCTTACCTTCGTTTCAGGCCCGGAGGCCGCGGGAGCTGGTCAAGCGCTGGACCAGGGACAGGACGACATCGAGTGCGAGGCCGAGCAGGACGGTGAAAACGGTCCCGACCCACACCGACTCCACGCTGTTGGGCAGGCCCAGGCGCGTGAGGCCGCCCTGAATGAACGTTCCCAGGCCACCGCCCCCCACCAGGATGGCGATCGCCGCGATGCCGACCGTCAGCAGCGTCGAGATGCGCACGCCGGTCATGATCAGTGGCCAGGCCAACGGGAGCCGTACCCGCCAGAGCCGCTGCGCGGAACTCATGCCCATCCCGCGGGCGGACTCGACAACTGCTGGGCTGACCTCGTCGAGACCGGTCACGGTGTTGCGCAGGATCGGCAGGATCGCGTAGAGGAAAAGCGCCATCATCGCCGGGTTGTCGCCCGGTCCGACCAACGGGATGAAAAGTGCGAAGAGAGCAAGCGCCGGGATCGTCAGGAAGATGCTCGCGATCGCGAGGGCTATCGCCTTGCTGGTGGGCCGTGATTGCACACAGACCCCGAGCGCTACGGAGAAAACCGTCGCCAGGATGACGACCACCACCGTGATCTGGGCATGCTCCAGCGTGGCCTCCAGGACGTCGTCACCGTGTCCGACGACGTACTCCCACCAGCTATGCAGTCCGTCCACGCACACCTTCCCCACAAGAGCGCCAGCCTTACGGGTGCATCACCATACACAAGCGTGGCACGGCTTATGTAAAACACCGGCAACGACGCGGCAACATAAAACTCGCCGTGGCGTCCTGAGATCATCGACGAATGGGTACATCACCAACCGATCGCGAGCGCCTGCGCAGTCTCAGGTTGCTGCGCCGGGTACGCGACCGGATCGACCGGGAGTACGCGCAGCCGCTGGACGTGGAGGCGCTGGCACGTGGCGTGCACATGTCGGCCGGGCACCTGAGCCGGGAGTTCAAGCGGGCCTACGGCGAGTCACCGTACTCGTACCTGATGACGAGGCGGATCGAACGGGCGATGGCGCTGCTGCGCCGTGGTGACATGAGCGTCACGGAGGTGTGTTTCGCGGTGGGCTGCTCGTCGCTGGGCACGTTCAGCACGCGGTTCGCGGAGCTGGTGGGCGTGCCGCCCAGCGTCTACCGGATCGAGGGCGCCCAGGACACGTCGGGGATGCCGCCGTGCATCGCCAAGCAGGTGACGCGGCCGGTGCGCAACGGTTCGGGTGGCGCTGCCGTACGGCCGGTCAGGAATCGAGAAGCGCCGTCGCCCGCGCACGCCTAGCGTCACGGGTATGGACACGATCAGGATTCACCACACGTTCCTCCCGCACACGGATCCGGAGGAGTCGCTGGCGTTCTACCGTGACGTCCTCGGTTTCGAGGTGCGCCAGGATGTGGGCGGCGGCGCGATGCGCTGGATCACCGTGGCGCCGCCAGGGTCGGACACGTCGGTGGTGCTGACGCCGCCGGCGGCGGACCCGGGCATCACCGAGGACGAGCGCCGGACCATCGCCGAGATGATGGCCAAGGGCACCTACGCGACCCTCGTCCTGGCCACGCCCGACATCGACAGGACGTTCGACAGGATCCAGGCCGCCGGAGCAGAGGTGGTCCAGGAACCGGTCGACCAGCCCTACGGGGTCCGGGACTGCGCGTTCCGCGACCCTGCCGGCAACCACATCCGGTTCAACCAGACCGGCTGACGGGCCGTGTCGGTGTCCCGCAGTACTGTGCGGGAACCATCGCCAGATTCACGACCACCGCTGCGGAGAGCGAGACCATGAACACGAGTGTCAGGACGGCCGGGTCCGCCGTGAGGAATGCCGACCGGGTGAGCGGTGACGGCACGCCGTCGCCGGCCCATCCCGCGGACCGGCACGATCTGATCCGGGTGACCGGGGCCCGGGAGAACAACCTGAGAGACGTCGACGTCGAGATCCCGAAGCGGCGGCTGACGGTGTTCACGGGCGTGTCGGGTTCGGGCAAGAGCTCACTCGTGTTCGGCACGGTCGCCGCGGAGTCGCGCCGACTCATCGACGAGACGTACTCGACGTTCGTACAGGGATTCATGCCGTCCCTGCCACGGCCCGACGTCGACCGGCTCGAGGGCATCACGACGGCGATCCTGGTGGACCAGGAGCGTCTCGGTGCGAACGTCCGCTCGACGGTCGGCACGGTGACGGACGCGAACGCGATGCTGCGTAACCTGTTCAGCCGGATCGGGGAGCCGTACGTGGGGCCGCCGCCGGCGTTCTCCTTCAACATCCCCACCAGCAAGGCCAGTGGCGTGATGAGCACCGAGAAGGCCGGCGGCAAGGTGGACAAGGCCGTGGTGCGCGAGCAGGTGTACCTCGGGGGAATGTGCCCGGAGTGCGAGGGCCGGGGAAGTGTCTCGGACCTGGACCTGTCCGTGATCGTCGACGAGGACCGGTCGCTGTCCGAGGGCGCGATCCTGGTGCCCGGATACACGGCGGACGGCTGGATGGTGCGAGGATTCTCCGAGTCGGGGTTCGTGGACCCGGACAAGGCGATCAAGGACTACTCCCCGCAGGAGCGCGAGGACCTCCTGTACAAGGAGAAGACCAAGGTCAAGGCCATGGGGATGAACTACACCTACGAGGGGCTCATCCCGAAGATCCGCGCGTCGATGTTCAGCAAGGACCCGGAGTCGCTGCAGCCGCACCTGCGGCGGTTCGTGGAGGCCGCGGCGGTGTTCGGGCCGTGTCCGGCCTGCGAGGGCACGCGGCTCAACGAGTCGGCGCGGTCCGCGAGGATCAGGGGCAAGAACATCGCCGACGTCTGCGCGATGCAGATCACCGACGCCGCCGAATGGGCGCGAGGTGTGGACGACCCGGCCGTCGCGCCGCTCGTCGGGAGTCTGCTGCACCTGTTCGACTCGTTCACCGACATCGGCCTGGGCTATCTGTCACTGGACCGTCCCGCGGGCACGCTGTCCGGGGGCGAGGCGCAGCGCACCAAGATGATCCGGCACCTGGGGTCGGCGCTCACGGATGTCACGTACGTCTTCGACGAGCCGACCATCGGCTTGCACCCGCACGACATCCAGCGGATGAACAGCCTCCTGCTCAGCCTGCGGGACAAGGGCAACACGGTGCTCGTGGTGGAGCACAAGCCCGAGACGATCGCGATCGCGGACCACGTGATCGACCTGGGCCCCGGCGCCGGCACCGACGGTGGCACGATCTGCTACGAGGGCACCGTCGACGGGCTCGCGGCGGCCGACACGCTGACGGGCAGGCACCTGGGCTACCGCGCACGGCTCAAGGAGTCGGTGCGCCCGGCGGACGGTGCCCTGGAGATCCGGGGAGCGGACCAGAACAACCTGCGCCAGGTCGACGTCGACGTGCCCACCGGCGTACTGACGGTTGTCACGGGCGTGGCGGGCTCCGGCAAGAGCTCGCTGGTGCACGGAAACCTCGCCGGGCGGGACGGCGTCGTCGTCGTGGACCAGGGCGCGATCAAGGGGTCACGCCGCTCCAACCCGGCCACCTACACCGGGATGCTGGACGCCATCCGCAAGGCGTTCGCGAAGGCGAACGGGGTCAAGCCGGCGCTGTTCAGCGCGAACTCGGAGGGCGCCTGCCCCACCTGCAAGGGCAACGGCATGATCTACACCGAACTCGGTTTCATGGAGACGGTCGCGACGCCCTGTGAGGACTGCGGTGGGCGGCGGTTCCAGGCGGCCGTGCTGGAGCACCGGCTCGGCGAACTGAACATCGCCGAGGTCCTGGACCTGTCGGTGAGCCAGGCGTACGAGTACTTCGGCGCCGCGGACTCCAAGGTGCCCGCGGCGCGCAAGACACTGGGGCACCTGCGCGACGTCGGGCTCGGCTACCTGAAGCTCGGGCAGCCGCTCAACACGCTCTCGGGTGGTGAACGGCAGCGTCTCAAGCTTGCCATGCACATGGGGGAGAAGGGCGGCGTCTACCTCCTGGACGAGCCCACCACGGGCTTGCACCTCGCCGACGTGGAGAACCTGCTCGGCCTCCTGGACCGGCTCGTGGACGCCGGGAAGTCCGTCATCGTCATCGAACACCACCAGGCCGTGATGGCGCATGCCGACTGGATCATCGATCTCGGTCCCGGCGCCGGGCACGACGGCGGGCACGTGGTCTTCGAAGGGACACCGGCGGACCTGGTCGCGGACGCGTCGACCCTGACCGGGCAGCACCTCGCGGAGTACGTGGGGCAGTAGCGGGGACGTGGATCAGGGGGATGTGACGCAGGAGGCAGCGGGGGAGCGGTGGTGGAGCGGCGCGAAAGCGTGACACGCCTCCGCGCGCCGCTCCGCCACCGCGGACACCGCTCGAAGCACCCGTTCCCGGACAGCTCCTGGTGGCCGAAGGCGGCGCCCCGCGAAGGTGACGAGATCATCCAGTGACGCACTGGTCATCCTGGTAAGACCGTTGTGTTGCGCTATACACCATTGTCTAGCACCTGAAGCGGGCCGTCGACCCACGGCCGCCCACGCACCGCCACCGGCGCCAGGCAGGGCCGGGCCCAGACATCGGACGTACCGGACACCCTGCAAGATCAGCCCTCGGGCCGGCGGACGCGCCACGTGGCTCGGGCGTCAGAAGCCGGGCACCGGAGGTCACCAGAGGACATCACCAGAGGGCATGGGCGCGAGCACCGGGCCGGCGGTGCCCGGACCGTCAGCCGCCGGCCCGCACGAGCACCGGACATCGCACCGGAAGGGGGGCGTCCTTCCCTTCGAAATGACATAATGTGCATTATCGGATCACGTGCCGGGGCCAGCCGTGCGCCCGTGCGTCGCCCGGTGGCGCCTCACCGTCGTGGGCGACGTTCCCGGCGTCCAGCGGTGAGAGCACGTGCTCCAGGTCGGAGTCGTCCACGAGCGGGTCGTCCAGGTCCACGGTGATGTGCGAGTGCGCCATGAGGCGCGCGCTGCCGGTGATCGTCGAGTGCAGCGCGGGATAGTCGCCCACCTGGGCGTTCTCTCGCACGGTGCCGATGAACCGGCTCCCGCGCGGTGAGATGGTCTCCAGCTCGTCGCCCTCGCGGATCTCGCCGCGACGAGCCATGAGCGCGAGTCGTGCCGAGGTCCCCGTGCCGGTCGGGCTACGGCAGAGCACGCCGGGGTGGACGTAGGTCGCCGACGGCGACTCGTACCTCACGTGCCCGTCGGCGGTACCGCCGGCTTCTCGTACGGGCCCCATGAAGTGCGCGAACGGCAACGGGCCGACGTCGCCCAGCTCCGGATGCTCCTGAAGGAGGCCCGGCCGCGCCGCGCGCACGAACGCGTCACCGAACGCGGTGAGTGCGATCTGCTCGGCAGCCGCGAGGGTGAACCCGTGACGCGCGGCGTCGATCATCGCGTAGTACGCGCCGCTCCACACCAGGTCGAACCGCACCTCGCCGTAGTGCGGCACCTCCACGGCCAGACCTTCGGCCGCCACGTACGCGGGCTCGCCCTGAGTGGTGATCGACACGACCCGCCCGTCCAGGACGCGCGCGCTGATCCGCGCCAGGCCCGCGGGCGACTCCAGGACGACGCTCTGCAGGCCCTCGCGCATCGGGATCCGGCCGCTCTGCAGGAGTGCCGTGGCGGTGCAGATCGTGTTGGAACCCGAGTACAGCGGGTAGCCCATCGCCTCCATGATGATGTAGCCGGCCTGGGCCTCGGGATGCGAGGGCTCGACGATCAGGTCCACGGACATGGCGGGGTCGCCGTAGGGCTCGGACAGCAGCAACCGCCGCAGACCGTCGCCGTCGCTCTGCAGGTAGCGGGCCTTGGCGAGTACCGTGTCCCCGGGAAGCGGCCCCACCCCGGCCACGACGATCCGGCTCACGTCTCCCCCGGACTGTGTGTCCAGGAGCTCGAGAGTTCGCTCACGATGCCGCATACGGCGCTCCCACCGTGGCCCAGTGCCGGTCGGGCACCACGACGAGCTTGCCGACGTAGGTCTTGCTCATGAAGGTGCGCTGCGCCTCGTGGAAGTCGGACAGCCGGAAGGTGCGGTCGAGCAGCGGCCGGATCCGGCCGTCCTCGATGTACCGCACCAGCCGTCGGAACGCCGTCCGCGTTCCCTGCGAGGACCCGTGCAGCTCCAGCTGCTTCAGGTACATGGTCCGCAGGTCGAGGCCGACCACGGGTCCGCCGATCGCGCCGGCCGTCGTGTACCGGCCCTCGGGTCGCAGGATGCGCAGCAGGTCGTTGAACAACGGGCCCGCGACCAGGTCGGCGACGACGTCGACCGGTCCGTCCACCATGCGCCCCACGGCTCCCACCAGATCGGGTACGTCGCGCAGGACGACGTCCTCGGCGCCGATCTCCCGGAGCGCGTGCTCCTTGCCGGCGCTGGAGACGGCGTACGGGATCGCGCCGCGTACGCGCGCCAGCTGGATGACCGCCGAACCGACCCCGCCCGACGCCCCCGTCACCAGGACCCGCTCCCCCGCCTCCAGGCGTGCCCGGTCGAGCATCTGCTCGGCGGTCAGGTAGGCGCAGCAGAACGTGGCCAGCTCCGCGTCGCTGATGCGGGAGGTCACCTCGTAGGCGTTCTCCGCCGGGACGGCGACATACTCGGCATATCCCCCGTCGCGTCCGTGGCCGATGTAGTCGATGTCGGCGAGGCTGTCGTCTCCCTCGGGCCGGTTGTAGATACTGAAGTCCACCATGACCCGCTCCCCGATCCGCGCACCGGGCACACCGTCGCCGACCGCGACGATCTCACCGACGGTGTCGGTGCCCTGGATGCGGGGAAACGTCAGTGTCGAGCGGCCTCGCCGCCACGTGGACACCGAACCAGGGTCGGTCTCGCTGCCGTAGGCGCCCTCGCGGACCCACACGTCGGTGTTGTTCATCCCGCAGGCGTGGACGTCGATCAGGACCTCGCCCGGCCCCGGCTCGGGCACCGGCACGTCGTCGCTGTGCACGAGCTGGTCCATGCCGCCGTGCCCGAGGAGCCGCACCGCCTTCATCACCGCTGGAATCGGTGTCATCGATGCGAGCATAGGGGCACATCCGGGCCGGTGGCGACCGTGCCTTCACCCGCCACCCGACCTCGAGGACGCGTTCGTCCGTGCCCTCGGCCCTGACGCGTGCCTCACGGACGTCGTGGAGGCGGAGGCAGACGACGCGAGGATCACCGCGCGGACTTCCCATGTCAGTGTCTCCACATAGTCTGACCTGCATGGTTGCACCACCACGCCTGGAACGCCTCACTGTGGACGAAGCCGTCCGCCGCTACCTCGCCGCCGTCGAGGTCGAGACCGTGCGCGACGTGCTCTCCCCCGCCACCGCACGCAGCTACACGCGTGACGTCACCGAGTTCGCCCGTCTGGCCGGCCCCACCACGGTGCTCGACGACATCAGCGGTTCCGACGTGGACTCCATCCTCGTGCGCTACCAGGCCGCACCCGACGCCCGGTTCACCGACCCGGGCGCCAAGGCCGGCCCGGGCCGGTCCACGTCCACGGTCAACCGGTTCCGCCAGTCGGTCTCACGGTTCTTCTCCTACGCGGCCCGCGAGTGCTGGGTCCAGGCCGACCCGATGCAGTGGGCCTCGCCGCCGGCCCGGAGCCGTGAACCGCTGCGCGCCGCACGGACGGCGCTGTCCGCGGGTGCTGCCCGTTCCCTGCTGGCGGCCGACGACGCCACACCGGCCCGTGCCGACCAGGATCTGGCCGCCCGCGACCGCCTCGTCCTGGCGCTCCTCCTGGTCCTCGGTCCGCGCGTGTCCGAACTCGCCCGCGCCGACGTCGCGGACCTCACCCGCGAGGACGTCCGCACCACCTGGCGCATCCGCGGCAAGGGCGGCCACACGCGCACCGTCGCGCTCAGCCCGCCGCTGGCCGCGGCGTTGGAGTCCTACCTGACGGGCCTGCGGCCGCGCCTGGCCGCACGCCGCCCCGACGACGCCGACGCGCAGCGCGCCCTCCTGCTGTCCTGGCGCGGGCGCCGCATCGACACCCAGGCCGTGCGGGGCCTGCTGCGCCGTGCCGTGAACCGGATGCCCGACGGCGTGCGGCGTGAGGCGACGCCGCACGCGCTGCGGCACACCACCGCGACCTTGCTGGTGGCGGAGGGGTGGGACGTCAAGGTCGTCGCCGAGCTGCTGGGGCACGCCTCCATCGCCACCACCGGTGTCTACCTCGACCGGGTCGACGGCGAGCTCGCGGCGGCGATCCGGTCCCACCCTCTGGCGGCCGCCATCGAGTGAGCCGGCTGGATCGCGCGCCACGCGGGATCGCCCTCGAACGTGGGAATCCGAAAGCAAAGAGCACGGGAAGAATCCCCGATTCCCCGTTCCGCGGTTCACTCGCGGACGGTCCGCCGACGCACAAAAGTCCCGCGCCGTTGCCGGGCTCCCGGTACCGTGAGCTTCGTGCCGTCTCGCAACATCTCCGGTCTCACCATCGACGTCGCGCCCGACCTCCTGCGCCGGGCGCGGAAGTTCGCCCTGCGCGCCGGGCTCCTCGCGGCGGCCGCCCCTGTCGCCGTGGCCGCCGCCATGACGGTCACCGACGCCGTCCGCCGGCGCATGCACCCGCTCACGGCGACGTTCCCCACGGAGAAGCCCCTCACCGAACACGTCGAGGACACCACCACCACGATCTACACCTACGGCGCGGACCTGTACGACGCCATGCTGGAAGCCATCCGCGGCGCCCGGCACACCGTCATGCTCGAGACGTACATCTGGAAGGACGACACCGTCGGCCGACAGTTCAAGCAGACCCTCATCGACGCCGCCGCCCGGGGCGTCAAGGTCTACGTCGTGGTCGACGGGTTCGCCAACCTGGTGGTCCCGCGCAGCTTTTTCAACTTCCCGCCCGACGTGCACGTGCTGCGCTTCCCCGTGTTCCGTCCCGGGATGCTCGCGCTCAACGTCCGCAAGTCCGGCCGTGACCACCGCAAGATCCTCGTCGTCGACGACCGCGTCGGCTTCGTCGGCGGCTACAACATCGGCTCCATGTACGCCACGCAGTGGCGCGACACCCACATCCGGCTCGAGGGCCCCGCCGTGTGGGAGCTGCGCAACGCGTTCGTCGACTTCTGGAACCGGCAGCGCACCGGCCGCCTGCCGCAGCTGACCGACGTCGGCTCCGACACCTGGCTCCCCCACCTGCGAGCCGCACGCAACGCGCCTTCCGAGCTCGTCTTCCCCATCCGCGGCATCTACCTCGACGCGATCGACCGCGCCACCAGCCACGTCTACATCACCCAGGCCTACTTCATCCCGGACCACGACATCCACGACGCCCTCCTGGCCGCAGCCACCCGCGGCGTCGACGTCCGCGTACTGGTCCCCCACCGCTCGAACCACGTCGTCGCCGACTGGCTGGCCCGCGGCCTGTACACCTCACTGCTGCGGGGCGGCGTGCGTATCTTCCTCTACCAGGACGCGATGGTGCATGCCAAGACCGCCACCGTCGACGGCCGCTGGACGACCATCGGCACCGCGAACATCGACCGGCTCAGCCTCACCGGAAACTACGAGGTCAACCTCGAGATCGTCGACCCGGCGCTCGCGGCCCGGATGGAGGACGTGTTCCGGCTGGACCTGACGAACGCACGTGAGCTCACCATCGAGCAGTGGGAGCGACGCTCGGGCCTCGCCAAGGTCGGCGAGGCCCTGCTCTCACCGCTACGGCCGCTGCTCTAGCGGCGGCGGCGCGGCAGCGGTGTCAGCCCGCGTTGCGGGTCTGGTCGCGGCGCAGGCGGCGGCGGGTGAACTCGTCGTCACTCGCGAGGGACCCGGTGGGTGCTCCCGGCTCGTCCGCTCCGGCGTCGGGCCCGAACGTCTCGGTGGGCAGCTCGGCGAGCGTGCCCTCGATCTCGCGCCAGACCCGCCCCACGGCGATGCCGAACACGCCCTGGCCGCCCTGGACGAGGTCGACCACCTCATCGGCGGACATGCACTCGTACACCGACGCGCCGTCGGACATGAGCGTGATCTGCGCGAGGTCCTCGACGCCACGCTCCCGCAGGTGGGTGACCGCGGTGCGGATCTGCTGCAGCGAGACGCCCGTGTCGAGGAGCCGCTTGACCACCTTGAGCACGAGGATGTCGCGGAAGCTGTACAGCCTGTGCGTCCCGGAGCCGGTGGCCGGCTTGATGCTCGGCTCGACGAGGCCCGTGCGTGCCCAGTAGTCCAGCTGCCGGTACGTGATCCCGGCGACACTGCACGCCGTCGTCCCGCGGTAGCCCGTGGACGCATCCTGCTCGGTCAGGTCCTCACCGAAGAGGAGACCCTGAGCGCCGTACGGGATCGGTTCGCCGGCGGCTCTGACCTCACCATGGGTGTTCACTGTGCCTCCTGGAAAGTCTCGTGACCACGCTAGGGCCGTCCGGCACGTTCCGGGGCGAACCCGCCCGGCGTGTCGCGGCGTGCGGTCGCCCGACGGCGCGGACGGGCCGGGGCGACCGGTTCACTGGCCCGGTGGACCGGAGAAGTCGTCGGGGCTGACGTGGTCCAGGAAGGCGCGGAACTTCTCCATCTCCTCCCGCTGTTCCACGTCCACGATCTCGACACCCGCCAGCGCCACGATCTCGGCGGAGCACAGGACGGGGCTGCCGGTGCGCACGGCGAGAGCGATCGCGTCCGACGCTCGCGAGTCGAGCCGGGCTCCGCCCGACAGGACCAGCTCGGCGAAGTAGATGCCGCCCTCCAGGGCGACGATCTCGACCCGTTCGAGTTCGACGCCCACTGCGGCGAGCACGTCGCGCAGCAGGTCGTGGGTCATGGGGCGGGGCGTGGCGAGGCCTGCTTGCGCCATGGCGATGGCGCTGGCCTCGCGCGGCCCGATGACGATCGGGACGGCGAGATCGGCAGCGCTGTCCAGCAGCAGGACCACGATCTCCTGGTCGCGCTGCTGCTGGCGGACGCCGAGGATCTCCATGGGGACCATCGGCACGTCGGACGTCACCGTTTCACGGTATGCCGCGCGTCAGAGATCCGCCACACCCTGGCGCACCCAGATCGCGTGCAACCGGGTCAGGAGTTCGCCGATCTCGGCCGCCATGGCGGCCGCCTCACCGTGCGCGCTCTGCGACTGGCGGCCTCGCCACGGTGCGACGACCTGGTCGGCGAGGGCGACCTGGCGGTCGGCCGCGCTGCGCAGCGTGCGCAGGTGGCGAGGCTCGATGCCGTGCTCCGACAGGGCCACGGCGATGCGGACGACGTCGACCGAGCCCGCGCCCAGCGTGCCGTGGCCGCTCCGCTCGACGGCACCGACCCGGACGAGCTCTTCGACCAGTTCCGGTGAGGCACCGGCCGCCTCGGCGACCTGTTCGGGTGTCCAGCGGCGGCGGGCCGACGACTCGGCGGGCGCGAGGCGCGGCGCGGGCCGGGCCTCGTCGTCGCCCGCGTCCATCGCGGCCAGCCGGTCCTTGATGACCTTCAGGGGCAGGTACGAGTCACGCTGCTCGGTCAGGACGTACCGCAGCCGTTCGACGTCGGCCTGGCTGTACTGGCGGTAGCCCGACGGCGTCCGGACGGGCGTGATCAGCCCCTGTTCCTCCAGGAAGCGCAGCTTGGAGTGCGAGACGTCACCGAACTCGGGCGCGAGTGCCCGCAGCACGTCGCTGATGCGCATCGTCGCCTGACGCGAGATGCCCCGCGGCCACGGCTCGATGTCCTGCCCGGTGGCTCGCTCGACCGGCCGCGGGTCGTCCGCGGCTCGGCGGGCGGCCCCCGGCCTCACCGCTGCGGCACCCCCGGGAAGGACTGCGCCGAGGCCTGCGGGCTGGCGTGGAAGGTGAGGCGGAACTTGCCGATCTGCACCTCGTCGCCCGTGGAGAGCACGGCGCCGTCGATCCGCTCGCGGTTCACGTACGTGCCGTTCAGGGAGCCGATGTCGCGCACGCTGAACGTGTCGCCGTCGCGCACGAACTCCGCGTGCTTGCGCGAGACGGTGACGTCGTCGAGGAAGATGTCCGCCTGCTCGCTCCGGCCCGCCACGCAGCGGTCGGTGTCCAGGAGGAAGCGGGCGCCGAAACCCGGGCCGCGCTGCACCACGAGCAGAGCCGAGTGCCGAGGCAGCGCGGCGACGGCCGCGGCCTCCTCGGGGCTGAGGGCCGTCCGTCCCGCGGCGGCGTCGTCCCCGGTCGGGAAGACGATACGGCCGAGGTTGGCCGTGGTCGCCGTGGGGTCGGGGCCCGGATGAGGCTGGCCACTGGGGTCGGTCATCGGGTCTCCTCGGTGTGGGAACGGTTCGGACGTCTCGCCGGTGTGGCGCCGGGCGGCGGCACGGGTGCTGTCACGTGCGGGTTCACGGGTAGCCCGGTCCGAACCAACCTACATGGCACCAGCGGGAGTCGGCTACTCTTCGCTCGGTTCGGCGTGCTCGGGGTCCGCCGGCATGCGTGTCGCGTCGACGACGACGTGTTCCTGGCGCGTCACCTCCGCGGTCGCGCCGGCGTCGCGCAGCGTGGGCAGTGCCCCACCCGGTATCTCCAGGGCGCGGTCCACCGTCTCCGGGTCCCCGATCGCCACCCAGGTGTACGGCGGCTCCAGCAGCCGCCCGTCCAGGAGGATGCGTGGCTGGTCGTCGACCGTCTCCTCGAAGTGGCTGCTGGTGACGATCCTCACGTCGTTGACCTGCTGGGCCTCGACGCCGGCGTTGCGCAGCTCCTCGAGCATGTTGAACATGTTCGCGGCCGTGACCGTCCCCGGCCCGGCATGGATCTCGACGACGACACCGGGGCCCTCGGCGGGCAGGCGGCCGGACAGGATGCCCTCGTAGGCGGCGCGTTGCTCGGCCAGCTCGCGTGCCGCGCGGTCCTGGCCGTCGGCCGAGAGCAGGTCGTCGCGTGCCTCGGTGAGGTTGGCGACCTCCTCGTCGAGCTGCTCGCCACGCTGGGTGACCTCGTCGAGCAGGCGCACGAGCTCGTCCTGCCGCAGGGAGGCCAGCTGGTCACCGGTGGACTGCGCCACCTGGACGGCCAGGGCGAAGCCGAACGCGATGCACAGTGCGGCGGTGATGTACTCGGCGCGCCGGTTGCGCGGCCGGAACAGCTCCCACAGCCGCCGGGTCCCGCCGGCGGGCGGGGCGGCCGGCGCGGGCGGGGCGGCGGGAGCGTCGTGCCCGGCGTCGCCGCCCTCCTCACTGCCGGCGGCCGGAGCGGCGTCCGGGGACCCACCCGCAACCACGACATCCTCGGTCCCCGGTGTGACCGGTGCGGGGTCGTCGCTCCCGGGTGGCCGCGCGACGTCCTCGCCCCGTCCGTTCCCCGGAGCTGGTTCCGCCAGCTCCGGAGAACCCGGCCCCGCTGATTCCGGCCCCGCTGATTCCGGTCCCGCTGATTCCGGTTGCGGGGATTCCGGCGCCGACACTTCCGGTTCCGACGATTCGGGCCCGGGCGTCGCCTCGCCCGCCTCGCCGTCCTCCGGGATATCGGTGACCACGGCGTCGCGCGGACCCTCCGGTGCGCCGAGCTCTGGATGGTCGCCCGCTTCGGCGTCCTCCGGCCGCGGAGCAGCGCCGTCGTCGGCTCCCGGTCGTTCACCGCTGCTCCCGGGCCCCGGTTCGTCGGCCGTCCCGGATCCCAGGGGCCGCGGCCGCGCGTCTCCGGGCTCGGGGCCGCCGGCTCCGGCGTGCTCGCCCGGTTCGGTGTCCGAGGCGTCGCCCGGCTCGGGAGCCGGGCCGTCGTGCTGCTCGTCGCTCATGCTCAGGCCTTGAAGATGGTGCGGCGGATGGACGCGGCGTTGGAGAAGATCCGGATGCCGAGCACCACCACGACCGCGGTGGAGAGCTGCGATCCTACGCCGAGCTGGTCACCGAGGAACACGATGAACGCGGCGATGAGGATGTTGAACAGGAACGAGGTGAGGAACACCCGGTCGTCGAACATGCCCTCCAGGGCGGCGCGCAGGCCGCCCGCCAGGGCGTCGAGCGCGGCGACGACGGCGATCGGCAGGTAGGGCTGCAGCGCCACCGGCACGGTGGGTTGCAGGATGAGGCCGGCGACGACGCCGACCACGAGGCCGATGACTGGGATCATGCTCCGTCCTTCGCTGTGTCGTCCTGGTCGTTCTGGTCCGTCCCGGGCGCCTCGGCCCAGCGCAGCGTCTGCGGCCGGCCGGCGGGGAGCCGCAGTTCCTCCGCGCTCTGCACGCTCGACTCGATGCCCTGGGTGCCGAGCACCTGGAGGAAGGGCGGGCCTGTGGAGCGGGCGAACTCGACCTCGAGCTTCTCCGGGTCCCCGATCGCCTCCACGCGGTAGGAGGGCCCGTTGAGAGGCTGGAGGTCCACCAGGATCGCGTCGCCGGCACTCCGGATGGCGCTGACGGCGGTGAGGCGCTCGCCGCCGACCGCGATCGCCTCGGCGCCCGAGGCCCACAGCGCGTTCACCACGTACTGCAGGTCGGTGTCCCACACGCGCTGCCCGCTCTCGTCGTCCGCGAGCCCGCCGTCCGTGAGGGTGACGACCAGGCCGGGACCGCTGACGGCGGTGGTCCCGTTCGCCAGTTTGTCGAGGTCGTTGGTCTCCCGCAGCGCGCTGGGCAGGGTGCCGGCGTTCTCGAGCTCGTCGACCTCGGCGGCGAGGGCGACGGACCGGTCCGTGAGGCTCTCGACCTGCAGGCTGCGCTCGGCGACCTGGTCGGCCAGCACGGAGCGCGCCTGGGTGGCGGCGGGCTGCGGGGCGCGCAGGTGGACGACCGCGACGGTGACGACCAGGCCGAGACCGACGGCGACGAACATGGCCACCACGAGCGCGGGGACACGCGGCTCGGTGTCCTCCCCGGCCGCGGCACGCTCCGCGCGGCGTGCCGCCGCGGCCGCGTACCCGGGGTCGAGAGGACGCTTCATGACCTCGTTGAGGAGTGTCATCGAGGCGTCGGGACGACGCCGGGAGCCAGGCGCGGGGTCGCGCGTGCCGTCGTTCATCCGCGAGCCGCCAGCTGCCGCACCTGCGCCACGTACTGCAGCCCGGCGAACCAGTACAGGGCGACGCCCCACCAGGTGAAGGCCCAGCCCACGACGTGTGCCGTGGTGCCCACGGCGCCACCGGCCTCCGCGAGGAGCAGCAGCGGGAACGCGTACAGGAGGGCGAAGGTCGCGACCTTCCCCGCCTGGCTGACGTTGAGCGTGCCGTAGCCGAGGCGGGCGAGGACGGGAACCATGAGCGCCAGCACGAGGTCACGCGCGAGGATCGCGGCCACCAGCCACAGCGGCACGACCTCACGCCAGGCGAGGCCGAGCAGGGTGGCGAAGATGAAGAGGCGGTCGGCAAGCGGGTCGAGCATCTGCCCGAGCCTGCTGACCTGGTGCAGCGACCGGGCGAGTACTCCGTCGAGCCAGTCGGTGACGCCCGAGACCGCCAGCACCACCAGCGCGAGAGCGTCCTGGTGCGCGACGATCAGGACCGCGAAGACGGGAACGAGCGCCAGCCGGACCATGCTGATCGCGTTGGGCACCGTGAGAACCCGGGAGCTGATCTCTTGTCCCCTGGACACATACACCGCCTCACCGTGCCGTTCCTTCCCGTGCGCCATACTACGGGCCGAGTGTTGCGGATCCGCACAGGGGCGCGCCGGGCGCGTCTCCGGCGCCGCGGCGCGACGACGCCGCTCCGGCAGAGGCCGCTCCGGCAGAGGTGGTGCCGCACGTCACCCCGGGCCCGTCTGGCCCGGTCCCGGCCCCAGCGCGTAGGATGGCCACTGATCCCCCTGGAGTTGGTCGCCTTCTGCGCGTGTCGGCGTGAGTCGCCGGAGCGAGTGTGTGTTCGCCGAGTGAGCGGCCCGGGGCCGGGCGCCGAGAGCGCCACGAGGTCCGGACTCCCTCTCGACGACGAACGGTTTGATACCCCCATGCCCGTTGCTGCCCTGACCACGCCTGCCCCCGAGTCCCCGGCCGAGCAGGCGGCCGACCCCACCACCCGCGCGACGGCGGAGCCTGCGACGTCCGCACCCGCCGAACCGGAGCAGCGGTTCGACGACCTGCCCCTGCCCGCCGCGCTCCTCGACGCGACCCGCGACCTCGGCTTCTCGACCCCGTCGGACATCCAGGCCGCGGCGATCCCGCCGCTGCTCGAGGGCCGCGACATCACCGGCGTCGCCCAGACGGGCACCGGGAAGACCGCCGCCTTCGGCCTGCCGCTCCTGGCCGCCGTCGACCCGCAGGCCGACGTGGCCCGCGGACACGTGCAGGCGCTCGTGCTCGCCCCCACCCGTGAACTGGCCATGCAGGTCGCCGACGCGATCGAGTCCTTCGCCACGCACCTGCCCGGCGTCCGCGTGCTGCCGGTCTACGGCGGCGCCCCCTACATGCCTCAGCAGCGCGCCCTGCGCGACGGCGTGCACGTCGTGGTCGGCACCCCCGGCCGCGTCATGGACCACATGGAGCGCGGGTCGCTCGTGCTCGACGGCGTGAAGTTCCTCGTCCTGGACGAGGCCGACGAGATGCTGCGCATGGGTTTCGCGGAGGACGTCGAGCAGATCTTCTCCACGGCCCCCGCACAGCGGCAGGTCGCCCTGTTCTCCGCCACCATGCCCCCGGCCATCCGCAAGGTCGCCGACCAGCACCTGACCGACCCGGTCGAGATCGCCGTGACCCGGCAGTCCTCCACCGTGACGTCCGTGCGCCAGACGTACGCCGTCGTCCCCTTCCGGCACAAGACCGGATCGCTCGTGCGGGTCCTGGCCACCTCCGACGCCGAGGCCGCGATCGTGTTCACCCGCACCCGCGGCGCCGCCGAGGACGTGGGCTCCGCGCTCCTGGAGCGCGGCATCTCCGCCGCGACCATCTCCGGCGACGTCGCACAGAAGGACCGCGAGAAGATCGTCGAGCGACTGCGCTCCGGCGCCCTGGACGTCCTGGTCGCCACCGACGTCGCCGCCCGCGGCCTCGACGTCGACCGCATCGGCCTCGTCGTCAACTTCGACCTGCCGCGCGAACCCGAGGCCTACGTGCACCGCATCGGCCGTACCGGCCGCGCCGGCCGCACCGGCGAGGCCCTCACCTTCGTCACCCCGCAGGAACGCGGACTGCTGCGCCGCATCGAACGCACCGTCCGCACCCGCCTCGAGGAGGCGGACATCCCCTCCCCCCGCGACGTGTCCGCGCACAAGTTCGCCACGCTGCTGAAGCAGGTCCCCGCCCGCCGCGACGCCGGCCGCCTCGACCTGTACGCCGACATGCTGCGCGCCTATCTCACCCGCCCCACCGGCGAACCCGCCGCACCCGCCCCCGAGGCCGATCCCGCAACGGCCGACGCCACGGACACCACCGCGGCACCGGCCATCGCCCAGCCCGCACCGTCCCGCACGGCCGCGGACGAGGAACTCGTCCAGATCGCCGCGGCGCTCGCGGCGATGGCAGTCGGTGACGACGGTCCCCGCCTGCGTGCCGAGCAGGAGGAGTACGAGCGTGAGCAGGCGAAGGCGAGGTCCGCCGCGACGCGGCGGACCACGCACGACGCCGAGCGGCACGACCGCTCCGGTGAACGCACCGGCCACCGGGACCGTCCGGGGCGCGGGCCGCGCGAGCACGGCCGTCCGGGCACCCGCTACCGGCTCGCCGTCGGCCACACGCACGGGGTCAACCCGGGCGGCATCGTGGGCGCACTGACCAACGAGGGCGGGCTGACCGGCTCGGACGTCGGCAAGATCGACATCTTCGGCTCGTTCTCCCTGGTGGACATCAGCGCCCCGCTCGACGAGCCGACCATGGACCGGCTGGGCCGGGCCCGCGTCGCGGGCCGGGCGCTGCGCATCCAGGTCGACCGTGGCGCGCCGGCCCGCCGGGGCTTCGACGACGACCGCCGGGGCGGCTTCAGCCCTCGTGAGGGTGGTCGGGACCGGGGTCAGCGGCCTCACCGTGCTCGGCGATGAGCCCGACGAGGCGTCGCGCCTCGTTCATGCCGTGCTCGCCGTCGGCCCGTTGGACGGCCATGACGGCGAGCACGGACCCGTCGGCCAGGTCGAGGTGGACCCACGGGTCCCCGGACCCGAACCGCACGGCGACGATCTCGGCCCAGTCCAGGCGCCGGCGTCGCACGTAGTTCACGACCGTCAGCCCTGACCGGTCGGGTTCGGCACGTACGGCGGCGAACCGCACGGTGAGCAGGGCGAAGAACAGCCCCACCACGATGGTCGAGACCCGGTTCAGCGTGGTACCCGCGCCCGGGCCTTCCGCGACCAGCGCCACGAAGACGCAGCCGATCGCGAGTGCGGCGCCCATGGACCACGCCGTGGGGGTGGTGAACCTGCCCCGGAACGTGCGGTAGCGGTCCGGGGCAGGGTCGGACTGCCGTGGTCCTTCCCGGTCGTCGTCGTGTTCGCGCTGGTGGTCGCCGTTGTCGCCGGGGGTGCCCACGTGTGGTCTCCTTACATACGGCTGGCGTGGATCGATGTCACGATGATCGCGCGCGCGCCGACATCGTGCAGGGCGTCCATCACCCGGTTGGTGTCGCCCCGCGGCACCATGACCCGGACCGCGGACGCGTCGCGGTGGTGCTGCGGAGAGACCGTCGGCGACTCGAAGCCGGGCGTGATCCGCACGGCCTGCTCCAGCAGCTCGTTCGGCACCACGTAGTCCATCAGGACGTACGAGCGGGCCGTGATGACACCCTCGAGACGTCGCGTCAAGGTGCGCACCCCGGGCGGCGCGGCGGCGTCGGCCTGCCGGATCAGCACGGCCTCACTGGTCAGGATCGGGTCGCCGAACACCTCCAGGCCCGCGGCCTTGAGCGTGCTGCCGGTCTCCACGACATCGGCGATGAGGTCCGCCACCCCGAGCCCGACCGAGCTCTCGACGGCGCCGTCCAGGTGGACCACCTCGGCAGGCTCGACGCCCTGCTTCACCAGGTGGCCCGCCACGAGCGTCGTGTACGACGACGCGACACGACGCCCGGCGATGTCGCCCACCTCGCGCATCGTCCCGACCGGCGCCGCGAACCGGAACGTGGACCGCGCGAACCCGAGAGCCAGGTGCTCGACCGCGTTCGCACCCGAGTCCAGCAGCAGGTCCCGGCCGGTGATCCCGGCGTGCACGGTCCCGGCGCCGACATAGACGGCCACGTCCCGCGGACGCAGGAAGAAGAACTCACACCCGTTCTCGGGATCCGCGAGCACCAGCTCACGGCTCGAGCGGCGCTGCCGGTACCCGGCCTCGCGCAGCATCTCGGACGCGGGCTCGGACAGGGAGCCCTTGTTGGGGACGGCGATTCGCAGCATGGAAGTCTTTCCTTGTCGGACGTACGGCGGGGACGGCGAGCGGGCTGATGTTCCCGGTGGGTCCGGCCAGAGGCGGCCGGACCCACCGGGACCGCCCGCTACAGATGCGCGTACACGTCCTCGAGCGTGAGTCCCTTCGCCAGCATCAGCACCTGCAGGTGGTACAGCAGCTGGGAGATCTCCTCGGCCGTGGCGGCGTCCGACTCGTACTCGGCGGCCATCCACACCTCGGCCGCCTCCTCCACGACCTTCTTGCCGATGGCATGCACGCCCGCGTCCAGCTGCGCCACGGTGCCCGAACCGGACGGACGGGCCGCGGCCTTCTCGGAGAGCTCGGCGAACAAGGACTCGAAGGTCTTCACGGCCCGAGCCTAGTCGCTACCGCAGGGCCACGGCCGTGGCGACCGCAGCCTGGACAGCCTCCTGCCCCTTGTCCTCCCGGCTGCCGGGCAGCCCCGCCCGGTCGAGCGCCTGCGCCTCGTCGTCGCACGTCAGCACCCCGAAACCCACCGGAATGCCCGTCCGCACGCTCACGTCCACGAGACCCGTGGTCGCCGCCGAGCACACGTAGTCGAAGTGAGGGGTACCACCACGGATCACCACGCCGAGCGCCACCACCGCATCCGGCCGCCGCGGGACCGCGTCATCCGCCCCCGGCGCCGCGACGGATGCGACGGCCGACGCGGCGCCCGACAGTCCGGCGACCCGCGCGGCCGCCACCGGCAGCTCGAACGACCCCGGCACCCGCACCTCGCTCCACGCCGCCCCGGACTCGCGCAGCGCCCGCCGCGCCCCCTCCAGCAACCCGTCCATCACCTGCGTGTGCCAGCTCGCGGCGATCACCACCACGTACAGCCCCCGACCGTCCACCGTCAGCGCCGGTGCTCCCGCTCCGCTCATCGTGCGACCTCCAGCATGTGTCCCATCCGGTCCCGCTTCGTGCTCAGATACGCCGCGTTGTGCGGCCCGGCGCCGACCCGCAGCGCCCGCTCCCCCACGACCTCCACGCCGGCGGCCCGCAGCCCCGACGTCTTGGCCGGGTTGTTCGTCAGCAGCTCCACCCGGCCGATCCCGAGCTCACCCAGGATCGCCGCCGCCGCGCCGTACTCGCGCGCATCCACCGGCAACCCCAGAGACGCGTTCGCATCCACCGTGTCCAGCCCCTCGTCCTGCAACGCGTACGCCGCGATCTTGTCGGCCAGCCCGATCCCGCGGCCCTCGTGCCCGCGCAGATACACCACCGCGCCCCGCCGCCCCTCGGCGGCGGCCGCCGCCACCGCCTCCAGAGACGCCTTCAGCTGCGGACCGCAGTCGCACCGCAGCGAACCCAGCGCATCACCCGTCAGGCACTCCGAATGCACCCGCACCAGCGCCGGGGCCTCGGCATCCGCTCCGGAGCCCGCCGGTGGGGCCGCATCGGGCACGAGCGCGAGGTGCTCGGCGCGCGTGCCCGTGTCGCGGTAGGACGTGACGCGGAACATGCCGTGGGTCGTGGGCAGGAAGGCCTCGGCGACCCGGGCGGCGCGCTGCTGCTGCCCCGAGGTCGCGGCATCCGCCGAGGGTCGGTGGGGTGCGGCGTGTGCACCCGGTTCCGCGGCGGGCGCCGCGACGTCGTGTTCCCGCTCCTCCTCGGCGTCCCGGTCCTCGGCACGCTCCAGGTGCTCGACGATGTCGGACACGGTGACCAGCACCAGTCCCTCGGTGTCGGCAAGCCGGCGGGCGTCGTCGTGGCGCAGCATCTCGCCGTCGTCGGCGACGAGCTCGGCGATACCCGCGACGGCGCCGGTCCCGCCGTCGAGGCCGGCGAGCCGGACGAGCTCCACGGCGGCCTCCGTGTGGCCGCGGCGTTCGGCGACACCGCCGGGGCGGGCACGGAGCGGGAGCACGTGGCCGGGGCGGATCAGGTCGGCGGACGTGGTCGCCGGGTCGGCGAGCGTGCGGAGGGTCAGGGCGCGGTCGGCCGCGCTGATCCCTGTGCCCACACCGCGCGCGTCCACCGAGACGGTGTACGCGGTGCGGCGCTCGTCCTCGCTGTTCTCCCACATCAGCGGCAGGCCGAGTGCGCCGGCGCGCTCGGCGGGCAGGGGCGCGCACAGGTAGCCGGACGAGTGCCGCACCGTCCAGGCGACCCACTCGGTGGTCGCGTGGACGGCGGGCAGGACGACGTCGACCTCGTTCTCGCGGGACGCGTCGTCCGCGACCAGGACCGGGCGCCCGGCGCGCAACGCGCGCAGCGCGGCGGGAACGGTGTGCTCGACGGGCCCCGCCTCCCCGGCCCGGCGTGGCGGCGTGGTCCGCTCCGGCGGCTCGGTGCGCTTCGTGCGGTCGGGGACGACGGCGGTCATGCGGGCACCTCCGGGCTCGACGCGGGAACGGCCGGCTCGGGGGTGCCCGGCGGGGCGACGCGGGGGTGGTCGTCCAGGGCGGTCACGTGCGCGCGCGCAGGTGCGCCGGGGCCGGTCAGGAGCCGTTCGGTGTACTTCGCCAGGACGTCCACCTCGACGTTGACGAGAGACCCGGGTGCCAGTTCGCCGAGGTTGGTGGCCTGGAGCGTGGTGGGGACGAGGGAGACGCCGAACGTGCCCTGCCCGGAGCCGGCGGCGCCGTCCGGTCCGGCGCGGTCCGGGAGGTCGGAGACGTGCGTGACCGTCAGGGACACGCCGTTGAGCGCGATGGAGCCCTTCTCGGCGACGTAGCGCAGCAGCCCGGGTCGCCCCGCGAACGTGAGCTCGTCCCAGCGCGGCCCGGGCTCGCGCCGCAGGAGGGTGGCGGTGCCGTCCACGTGTCCCTGGACGACGTGTCCGCCGAGGCGCCCGTCGGCGGGCAGTGCGCGCTCGAGGTTGACGCGTGCGGCCGGCGTCAGGGCGCCCAGGGTGCTGCGGCGCAGGGTCTCGGGCATGACCTCGAAGGTGATGGTGGGCTCGGCGGTGCCGCCGTCGTCGTCGGACACGGCGGTGACGGTGAGGCAGACGCCGTCGACGGCGACGGAGTCGCCGAGCCGCGCGTCGGAGGCGGCCAGAGGTGCGACGACGGTGAGTACCGCGTCGGTGCCCGCCTCGTCGGGATGGACGAGGGAACGGACCGTGCCGGTCTCCTCGACGATGCCGGTGAACATCTGCGGTTTCCCTCCCAGAGCGTCGGTGCTCCGGGGTTCGCCGAGAGGCCGCCTGTCCGCCGGACCGGGACCTCCCGGACGGCGCACCGACGACGGCGCCGGTCGCGGCGGTGGGCTCACCCGTCAGGTGTGCCCGCGTCGCGACCGTACGTGCTTCCTCCCATCCGGACTTTCACCGTCGGCCCTGGAATTCCACCAGGTCAACCGGCCTGCCGTGAGGCAGAGCGCGGGTCGCGGGCTGTCACCGCCGGTTCGGAATTACACCGACCCCGGAGCACGTCGATTGCGTTTGCACCAGCAAGCATGCCACACGTGCCCCGGGCCCCGGGAGTGTCGTTCGTCTCACCACGTGCTCCGCGCCGGCCGGTCAGTGGCAGTGCGCCGAGGCCAGGTCGCGCAGGGCCGCGATCTCGCCCGCGACGTCCTCGGCGCCGTAGACGGCCGAGCCGGCGACGAACACGTTCGCGCCCGCGTCGGCGGCGCGGTCGATGGTGTCGCGTGAGACGCCTCCGTCGACCTGTACCCACACGTCCAGGCCGGACTCGCCGATGGCCTGGCGTGCGCGCCGGATCTTGGGCAGTGTCCCCTCGATGAACGACTGGCCCCCGAACCCTGGCTCCACGGTCATGACGAGGATCATGTCCACCTCGGACAGCAGGTCCAGGAACGGCTCCACGGGTGTCGCCGGCCGCAGCGCCACACCCGCACGGGAGCCGAGGCGCCGTAGTTCCCGGGCGAGGCGCACGGGCGCCCGCGCCGCCTCGGCGTGGAACGTCACCGACGCCGCGCCGGCCTCGGCGTAGGCGGGCGCCCAGCGGTCCGGGTCCTCGATCATCAGGTGTGCGTCCACGGGCACCGGCGACACCTTGGTGAGCCGTTCGAACACGGGCAGGCCCAGGGTCAGGTTCGGCACGAAGTGGTTGTCCATGACGTCCACGTGCGCGAGGTCGGCGTCGGCGATGCGCTGCAGCTCGCTCTCCAGGTTCATGAAGTCGGCCGACAGGATGCTCGGTGCGATGAGGGCGCTCATGCGGCCAAGCCTAGGGCGGGTGCCGTGCGACCGATGACCCGGCGGGACGGCGGGACGAGCGTGTGCCCGGTGGGACGCCTCAGTGCTTGCGCAGCAGGGTCAGGTGCATCGCGTCGGTGCCGTGCACGTGGGGCCACAGCTGGACGTCGTCACGGGCGCCTGCGCCGCCGGTCAGCGGGAGGTCGGGCCGGGTGCCGTCGGGCTCGGTCCGCAGCACGGACCGCACGACGGCGGGGGTGTCCAGCCGTTCGACGTCGTCCCGCCTGCGCAGCACGTCCGTCACCACGAGCTGTGTCTCGGCCAGGACCGGAGAACAGGTCACGTAGGCGACCACGCCGCCGGGACGGACCGCGTCCAGGGCCGAGGCGAGCAGTTCGCGCTGCAGGCCGGTGAGGGTCGCGAGGTCCGCCGGCGTACGGCGCCAGCGCGACTCGGGGCGGCGGCGCAACGCGCCCAGGCCCGTGCAGGGCGCGTCGACGAGCACGCGGTCGTAGGCGCCGGGTTCGTCGGTGCCCGTCTCCCGGCCGTCGCCGGTGCGCACCTCCTCCACGACGCCGTCGGGAACGGCGTCCAGCGCCCGCCGCACGAGCCGCGCCCGGTGCGGCTGCACCTCGTTGGCGACGAGTGTCGCACCCCGCTGCGCGGCCAGTGCGGCCAGCAGTGCGGCCTTCCCGCCCGGTCCGGCGCACAGGTCGAGCCAGCGCTCGGGGCCGCTGGTGGAGGGCTCGGGTTCGGAGACCGGTCCGCCGGAGTCGGTCGCCCGCGCCTGCGGCGCCTCGTTCCGTGCCGGGCCGCCCGCTCCCCTACCGTCGAGGGGAACGGCCGCGAGAGCGAGAGTGACCAGCTGGGATCCCTCGTCCTGCACGCCCGCCCGGCCGTCGCGCACCGCCGGGACCACGCCGGGGTCGCTGCCGTCCAGGACGAGCGCGGTGGGCGCCCAGCGACCGGGAACGAGGTCGGCGTCGTGCCAGGCGTCGTCGTCGGACACGTCGACCAGGCCCGGCCGCGCGACGAGGGTGACGCGTGGTGGCTCGTTGTCGGCCGCCAGGAGGTCACCGATCTCGCCCGGGTCCCGGCCGTGACCGGCCAGCGCCTCGCGCAGCGAACGCACCACCCACAGGGGGTGGGACTGCACCGTCGCGAGTCCGGTGAGGCGGTCCGGGGCGCCGGCCTCGATCCGCTCCAGCCACTCGGGCAGGCTCACCTCCGAGACGCGGCGCAGCACGGCGTTGACGAACTGCGCCGGGCCGGCGCCGACGTTGGTCCGTGCCAGCGCCACCGTCTCGGACACCGCGGCGTGAGACGGTACCCGCATGCCCAGCAGCTGGTGCGCGCCCAGGCGCAGGACGTCGAGCACGCCCGCGTCGAGGTCGTCCAGCGGCCGGTCCACGCACTCGGCCAGGACGGCGTCGTAGCGACCGCGCATCCGCAGGGTGCCGTAGGTCAGCTCCGTCGCGAACCCGGCGTCGCGGCCGCGGATGCGACGGTCCGCGAGCAGGGGCGGCAGGACGAGGTTGGCGTACGCGTCCGACTCGTCGACCTCGCGCAGCACGTCGAACGCGGCGGTGCGCGCCGGGTCGGTGCGCTTGGCACGCTGTCCGGGTGCCTGCCGGGAGGTCGACCGCTCGCCGCGGACGCGGGCGGCCGGCCGCTGTCGTCCGCGGGCGTCGCGCCGGTCGTCCTGACCGCCGGGGCGGCGTCGGCCGCCGTGGTCGTCGCGGCCGGACCCACTGCGGCCGTGCCCGTTCCGGCGGCCACCGCCCGGACGGTCGTCGCGGCGCTCGAAGTGGTCGGCGTTCACGCCCGTACCTCCGATCCGCCGAGCACGAGGCCCGCGTCGATCAGCGCGCGTCCCGCGCCGCGTGCCCAGTCGGGCGCGGGCATGGGTCTCTTGCCCGGCGGTCTGACGTCGCCGAGCGCGACGGCGTGGGTCGCGGTGCCGGCCAGGACGCGTTTCTTCTCCGCGCGGACCCGGCCGGGCGCCAGGTCGGTGACGTCCGGGACGGGCGTGACCGGGCCCAGTCCGAGCCGGGCGGCGTCCGGCCCCTCGCCGGGCAGCGTCGTCCACGCTCCGGGCGCGGGCGTGCAGCCGCGGATCCTCCGGTCGATCGCGGTGGCGGGCACGTGCCAGCGGATCTCGGCGTCCGCGGGCGTGAGCTTGGGGGCGACCGACACGCCGTCGGCGGGCTGGGGGCGGGGCGTCAGGGCGCCGTCCTCCAGCGCGTCGAGGGTGCGCACGAGAAGTTCGGCACCGGACACGGCGAGCCGCGCGAGCAGGTCTCCGGAGGTGTCGCGGGGCCGGATCGACTCGGTGGTGGTACCGAGGACGGGCCCGGTGTCCATGCCCTCGTCGAGCAGGAAGGTGGTGGCGCCGGTCACCTCGTCCCCGGCGATGACGGCGTGCTGCACGGGCGCGGCGCCGCGCCAGGCGGGCAGGACGGAGAAGTGCAGGTTGACCCAGCCCAGGCGCGGGACGGCCAGGACCTCGGGGCGCAGGATGTGTCCGTAGGCGACCACGGGCGCGGCGTCGACACCCAGCTCGCGCAGCGTGCTGAGGAACTCCTCACCGCGCGGCCGGTCGGTGATCACGGGAACGCCGGACTCCTCCGCGCGGACCCGCACCGGACTGGGCGTCAACCTTCTGCCGCGGCCCGCGGGCGCGTCGGCACGTGTGAGCACGGCCACCACCTCGTGGCGGGAGGCGATCAGCGCCTCCAGCGAGGCGACGGCGGGCTCGGGGGTTCCGGCAAACAGGAGACGCACCGCACAATCCTACGAGCGATCCACGCCCGGCGCCGCCACGCCCCACGGTCGGGTGCCGTGTCCGGCACGCCGCCGTCAGACGGCCACGCCCAGGCGCACCAGCTCCTGCCGCGCCGCGGCCACGTCCGTGAACCGGATCGCGTGGAAGCCGCACGCGCGGGCGGCGTCCACGTTCTCCTGCTTGTCGTCGACGAACACCGCCCGCGCCGGGTCGACGTCGAAACTCTCCGCGAGGTGCTGGTAGATCCGCACGTCGGGCTTGGCGAGGCCGACGCGCCCGGAGACGAGCACGCCGTGCAGCAGCCCGATGGCGGGTGCGGCGGGTTCGGCGTGCCGGAAGGTCTCGGCCGACCAGTTGGTCAGCCCGTACAGGCGCAGGCCGAGTCCGGCGAGGTCCTTCACGAGATCCTCCGACCCGGGCACCGGGCCGGTCAGGGTCTCGGCGTAGCGGTCGACGTACACGGCCAGGTCGGCGGACCGGTGCGGGTGGGTGCGCTCGAGCTGGGCGACGATGTCCGCGAACGGCCGCCCGGAGTCGGCCTCGTGGTTGAGCGCGGCGAAACCGACCTCGTCGAAGAACGCGTCGATGTCGGCCGTGGTCCAGGCACGGCCCGACGCGTCGGTGTGGTGCGCGTAGGCGGCGTACGGGTCCCAGCCGACCAGCACGTTGCCGAAGTCGAGGACGACGGTCTCGATGCCTGCGGACTGCCGCGCGGCGGCACCGACGGCCTCTCGTGCGGCGCCGGCGTTCTCGGTGCGGTGGTGACTCACAGCATCTCCTCGGGGTCCATCCTGGCGCGGGCGGTCCCGCGCTCTCGCCTCGCCGATCGTACGGCCATCGACGCGCGCAGCCGGCGCGCGAGCTCGTCGCCCTGGTCGAGCGGCACCCGCAGCACGGTCCGGACGGGACGGGCCACGTCGAGCGCTTCGGCCGCGGCGGCCGGTGCGGCACGGTCCGCCTTGGGGGTCGTCGCGCCGCCGCGCCGTGCCGGCGCGGGCGAGGGGTCGTCGACCTCGACGGGGCCCAGCACGTTCTCACCCGTCAGCCCGACCCGTTCGACCACGGCGGCGACAGCGTCCCGGTCCCCGGTCACGGCCGCGACCCGCACGGCCGGCGGCAGGCGCAGCGCCGCGCGTTCGTCCAGCTCACGGGCGGCGAACCCGCCGGGATCCCAGCGTACGAGGGCCTGGCTGGGCCCGGGGGCGCCGTCGCCGACGAGCAGTACCTGGCCGTCGGGCCGGGCCAGTGCGGCGGCGGCGAGCCAGCGTCCCAGGGCGTCGGTCCCGGCGGCCAGGTGCGTGCCGCCCGACATGACCGCGGCGTCGAGCAGGAGTACGGCGGTGTAGCCGCCCCGGGCGACGGGTTCGGCGCCCGGGGTGGCGACGACCAGCGCGGGCTCGCCCGGCACGGTGTCGAGCACGCCGGACGGCGCGGAGGCCGCCGAGAGCCGTACGGGGACGCCGGGGAACGCTCGGCCGAGCTCCTCGGCGGTGCGTGCCGAACCGACGCGTACGGACCGCAGCCCGGTCCACCCGCACCCGGCGCACGACCAGCCGCCGGCCATCCTGCCGCACCAGGTGCACTGCGGGGACGCGTCGGCGCGAGGCAGCCCGAGCGGACCGTGGCACGCCTCGCAGCGGGCCGCGGTACGGCACCGGGCGCACGCCACCACGGGCAGGTAGCCACCGCGAGGAACCTGGACGAGCACCGGGCCGTGCCCGAGCGCCTCACGTGCGGCGCGCCAGGCCACGGACGGCAGGCGGGCGGCGGCAGCGGCACCCTCGCGGGCCAGCTCGACCGAGGTCAGTGCCCGCACGCGGGGCGTCCGGGCGCGCAGCGTGTCGCGGGCGGGAGCGAGCTCGCGTGCCCAGCCGGACGCCAGCAGCGCCTGCGCCTGGACGGTGCGGCCGGGTGCGCCGAGCAGGAACGCGGCGCCTGCCTGCGCGGCACGGAGCGCGAGCACGTCCCGCGCGTGCGGGTAGGGCGCGTGCGGCTCGGCGAGCGTCTCCTCGCCGTCGCCCCACAGCACCACCAGCCCGAGATCCCGCACCGGCGCGAACATGGCCGCCCGGGTGCCGACCACCACGGGTGCGTGGCCGCGCAGCACGGCGAGATAGGCGCGATAGCGCGGCGCCGGGCCGTCGTCGGCGATCAGGCGCACGTGCCCGCCCGGCCCGGCCGGGATCCCGGCCGCGTCCAGGGCCGCGCGGACCCGGACGACGTCGCGCGCGTCGGGCACGACGACAAGAGCCCCCCTGCCGCCGGCGACGCACGCGGCGACGGCGGCCCCGACCGCCGTCGCCCAGCGCGGAACGGGCGTGCCCGCCGTCTCGGCGGTGCCCGCCCCGGCGGGACGGGTGTCGTCGACGCCGGGCAGCGCGGACCACACGGCACGCGGCGCGTCACCACCCAGCACACGCCGCAGGAACGCCTGCCCACCCTGGTAGGGAGCCCACGCGGAGGTGCCCGTGCCACCGGGGTCGGTCGACCAGTCCCCCGCCGGCCCGTCCGCCCCCTCGCCGCCGTCCTCCCCGGCACGCCCCGGCGGCGGCACCGTCTCCTGCTCCACACGGGCGTGCCGGGGTGGCACGGCCAGCCGTAGCACATCGGCGAGCGTCCCGCCGTACCGGGCCGCCACCGCCCGGCACAGCTCCAGCACCTGCGCCGTCAGCACCCGCTCGGCGGACACGACACGCTTCAGGGGCACGAGCCGCCCCTCGTGGTCGCTCTCGGCGAGACGGGACAGGACGAACCCGCCCACCTCCTGACGCCCGAACCGCACCTTGACGCGCACACCCGGCTGCGCGTCGTCGTCCATCGACGCCGGGACGAGGTAGTCGTACGGCTGGTCGAGATGTGCGGGCTGCAGGTCCAGGGCCACTCGCGCCACCGGCAGCGTCCGCGCGACCGGCACCCCGCCGGTCTCCCCCGCGCCCGTCCCGGCCGCTCGCCCACCCGACGCCTTCGCTCCCGAAGCCTTCCCGCCGGACCGCGCGCCCGCGCCCGGCACCGCGGCCCCGTCGAGCCCGGGAAGCACGTCCTGATCCACGAGTGCTATCCCACCACGACTGACCGACACGGACGACAACCCCGACGGCGCGAACGGAACCGGAACGCGCCCCACCCCGGACGGCACCGCCGGACGACGACCCCGGTCACACCGCCGCGCGCAGCGCCTCCACCCGGTCGGTCCGCTCCCACGTGAAGCCCGGCAGGTCACGGCCGAAGTGCCCGTAGGCCGCGGTACGACGGTAGACAGGACGCAACAGGTCCAGGTCCCGCGTGATCGCGGCCGGCCGCAGGTCGAACACCTCCCGGATCGCCGCCTCGATCCGCGCCGGAGGCACCGTCTCGGTACCGAACGTCTCCACGTACAGCCCCACCGGGTGCGCCTTGCCGATCGCGTACGCCACCTGCACCTCGCACCGTCGCGCCAGCCCCGCGGCGACCACGTTCTTCGCCACCCAGCGCATCGCGTAGGCCGCCGAACGGTCCACCTTCGACGGGTCCTTGCCCGAGAACGCCCCGCCCCCGTGCCGCGCCATGCCGCCGTACGTGTCCACGATGATCTTGCGCCCCGTCAGCCCCGCGTCACCCTGGGGACCACCCACGACGAACTTACCCGTCGGATTCACGATCAGACGCGCGTCGGCCACCACCAGACCGGACTCCTCGGCCGCGTGCGACAGCACCGGACCGATCACCTGCTCCGCGACCTCACGCGTGAGCTTCTCCTGGACCACGTCCGGATCGTGCTGCGTCGACAGGACCACCGTGTCCACCGCCACCGCACGGTCGCCGTCGTACCCGATCGTCACCTGCGTCTTGCCGTCGGGTCGCAACCCCAGCAGCTCACCCGACTTGCGCACCGCCGCCAGCCGTTCCGAGAGCCGATGCGCCAGCCACACGGGCAACGGCATCAGCGACGGCGTCTCGTCGGACGCGTAACCGAACATCAGCCCCTGGTCCCCCGCGCCCTGCGCGTCCAGGGGGTCACCCGCGCCTCCCGCGACCGAGGCGTCGTCACGGCCCTCCAGCGACTTGTCCACACCCTGCGCGATGTCCGGACTCTGCTGACCGATCGACACCGACACGCCGCACGAGTCCGCGTCGAACCCGATCGCACTGGACGTGTACCCGATACCCCGGACCACGTCCCGCACGATCTGCGGGATCTCCACGTACGCCTCCGTGGTCACCTCACCCGCCACGTGCACCAGCCCGGTCGTCACCATCGTCTCCACCGCGACCCGGGATGCCGGGTCCTGCTCGAGCATGGCGTCCAGGATGGCGTCGGAGATCTGATCGCACACCTTGTCCGGATGCCCCTCGGTCACGGACTCCGAGGTGAACAGACGCAGATCACTCATGGACACCAGACTACGGTCTCAACCCGCGAATGCCGACATCCGCCAGCTGAGACGCCGCTCACCCACGACCCACCGGCTGCGTGAACCCCGCACCCACCGGCACGGTCCACCCCGCCGCACCTCACGACCACACCTTCACCACCGCGTCCCACACGGCATCGGCCACCGCACGCTTCGACCCAGCGGCCCGCGCCACCACCTCACCCGCCCCGTCCAGCACGGTCACCTCGTTCGACGCCGTACCGAACCCCAGCCCCGCACCCACCGCGTTCACCGCCAGGAGATCCGCGCCCTTGCGCCGCGCCTTCTGCCGGCCGTGCTCCAGCACGCCCCCGGCCGCATCACCGGTCTCCGCCGCGAAGCCGACCACGACCTGCCCCGCCCGGCGGCGCTCGCGGGCCAGGCCCGCGAGGATGTCGGGGTTCTCGACGAGCCGGATCGGCGCGGGTGCCTCGCCCGGCACCTTCTTGATCTTCGCGTCCGGGGTGTTCTCGGGCCGGAAGTCGGCGACGGCGGCGGCCATCACCACGACGTCGGCCGTGGCGGCGGCCGCGTGCACGGCGTCGGCCAGTTCCGCCGTGGAGCCCACGTGCACGACGGTGACGCCTCCCGCGCGGCCGGGACCGGCCGCGCTCGCCGCGTCCCGGCCGCCGCCGGGTCCGGCTCCGGCCGCGTCCAGGACCGAGTCCTCGACGTTGGCTGCCACGAGGGTGACGTGCGCGCCGCGGTCCGCGGCCGCGGCGGCCAGTGCCACGCCCTGTCTGCCGCTGGACCGGTTGCCGATGAACCGTACGGGGTCGATGGGCTCGCGCGTGCCCCCGGCGGAGACGACGACGTGCTTGCCGCTCAGGTCGCCCGGCCCCGCAGGCTCGCCCGGTGGCGCGGCGACGGCGACGGCCAGGGCCTCGCGCGCGATGTCCTCGGGTTCGGGCAGCCGTCCGGGCCCGGTGTCCTTGCCGGTGAGGCGCCCGCTGGCGGGCTCGATCACGTGCACGCCGCGTTCGCGCAGGACGGCGACGTTGGCGCGGGTGGCGGGGTGCTCCCACATCTCGGTGTGCATGGCCGGTGCCATGACCACGGGGCAGCGGGCGGCGAGCAGGGTGGTGGTGAGCAGGTCGTCGGCGCGGCCGGCCGCGGCCCGTGAGAGCAGGTCGGCGGTGGCGGGTGCGACGACGACCAGGTCGGCACCCTGCCCGAGGGCGACGTGCTGCACGCCGGGGACGTCGTCGAACACCTCGGTGGTCACGGGCTCGCCGGACAACGCCTCGAAGGTCGGGGCGCCGACGAACCGTAGCGCCGCCTCGGTGGGGATCACGCGGACCGCGTGCCCTTGTTCGCGCAGCAGGCGCAGCAGGAGGACGGCCTTGTAGGCGGCGATGCCGCCGCTGACGCCGAGCAGGATCCGCATGGGTGGCCTCGGGTGGTCGGGCAGCGTATGGGGTGGGTGGCCTGCCGCCGGCCTCAGCCGGGGAACTCGGGCAGGGCCTGGGCGGCCTCGGCCTCGGCCTGCTTGCGCGCCTCCACCTCGGCCGGGTCGATCTCCTCGATGGTCAGCAGGCCCTGGTTGATCTCACGCATGGCGATCGACAGGGGCTTCTCCTGGTTGCGGGCCTCCACGAGGGGGCCGACGTTCTCCAGCAGGCCCTCGTTGAGCTGGGAGTAGTACGCGTTGATCTGGCGCGCCCGCTTCGAGGCGTACAGCACGAGGCCGTACTTCGACTCGGTGTGGGCGAGCAGCTCGTCGATCGGCGGGTCGGTGATGCCCTCGGGCCGTGCGACGGATCCAGCCATGATGCAGCTCCAAAAGAAGTCGGGGGTTGCGGGAAAAGTCCGCAGGACAGTCTACCTGCCCGCGGGGCGGCCGGACGGGCCGGGGCCGCCTCAGCGGTGATACCGGCACAGCTCCCGGGCTCGTGCCCGGTGCGCGGCGGCCCCGGGCACGGGTCGCGGCGCCGGTCCGCCGGCGGCGCGACGTACGAGAGGGTTCACCGTTCGCTCGCGGCGGGCCGGCCGGCGACGGCGTGCCGGGGGCGAACGGCGCCGGCGGCCGGCGGATCGTGCTCCTGCCCGGGCGTGCAGTGCGCGGAGACCACGGACATGAGCTCGTCGGTGGCGCGATGCACCTCGTCGTTGACGATCGTGACGTCGAACTCGCGCTCGGCGGCGAGTTCGACGTGCGCGGTGCGCAGCCGGCGCGCACGTTCCTCGGCGTCCTCGGTGCCGCGCCCGACGAGCCTGCGCTCGAGTTCGGCGAAGCTGGGCGGGGCGAGGAACACGAAGCATGCGTCGAGGCCGTCCATCGTCCGGACGGCCTCGCGCACCTGCCGGGCGCCCTGGAGGTCGATCTCCAGGAGCACCGGCACACCTGCCCTGAGCTTCTCCTCGACGGGTCCGCGTGGTGTGCCGTACCGGTTCCTGCCGTGGACGACGGCCCATTCGAGCATCTCGCCGGCCTCGACCAGGCGGTCGAACTCCTCGTGGCTCACGAACCGGTAGTGGACCCCGTCCACTTCTCCGGGGCGCGGCGGCCGCGTGGTCGCCGACACCGAGAGCCACACCTGCGGGTACCGTTCGCGCACGTCCGCGGACACGGTCCCCTTGCCGACTGCCGTCGGCCCGGCCAGGACAGTCAGCCGGGCGGGGGTTGTGGTGGAAATTTCAGCCGAACCTCTCGATCAGGGCCGCGGACTGGTGCGGCCCCAGGCCGCGCACGCGGCGCGTCTCGGCGATCCCGATCTCCTCCATGATCGCCTTCGCCTTCACCTTACCCACTCCGGGCATGGACTCCAGCAGGGAGACGACCTTGAGCTTGCCGACGACGTCGTCCGTGCGCCCCTTCTCGATGACCTCCTTGAGGGAGCCCTGTGAGTACTTCAGCTTGTTCTTGATCTCGGCGCGCACGCGACGGGCTTCGGCCGCCTTCTCGAGTGCGGCTGCACGCTGCTCAGGGGTGAGGGGAGGGAGTGCCACGCAAGTCACCTACTCAGGTTGTGGACGGTTGGCCCGTCCGTGGGTCTTTCGAGACTGCTGCCTCGAAAGTAGTCATGACTTCCCTGGTCGGCAATCCAGAACCCCCCGCGTGGCGCACATTTCCGCAACCCTTCACGTCTGCCGGACATCCCATCAAGAGCATTTCACCGTAAAGGGTATGCAGAATGCGCCAAAAGTCCTGGTCGACGCCGTGTCAACCCTCAGGCACGGAGAACAGTGTGACGTCCGTCACGCACTACGGGTTCTCCCGCACCGTGGGATCGCGGGAGCGCTGATCAGCTCCCCGATCCGGGCCCGGCGGCGCGACGGTTCCTCGCCCCGCCGAGCCGCCGGAGCGGTGCGTCAGCCGCGCAGCGCGCGGGTCGCCTCCCCGGCGGCACGCCGGGCCGCCGCCCGCAGGTCCCCCGGCGCGGGGCCCGCCCGCAGGATGGCGCGGGAGGAGGACGCGAGCACCTGCCCGCGCGCGGCCCCGAACGTCGTCGCGAGCTCCTTCTCCCCCGCGCCCTGCGCTCCCACACCCGGGGCGAGCAGGGGCCCGTTCACCGCCGCGAGGTCGACGCCGGTGGCCACGACGGCGTCACCGATGGTCGCACCCACGACCAGGCCCACCGACCCCATCGGCGCGGCCCCGGCGTTGAGCGCGGCCGCGTGCGCTGCCATGAGCGCGGCCACGGAAGGCCCCGGCCCGGTGCCGCCCGGACCCGCGTTCGAGCGGGCGTGCTGCACCTGAGGGCCCTCGGGGTTCGAGGTCAGGCACAGCACGAACAGCCCGCGGCCGGTAGCGGCGGCCAGGTCCACCGCGGGGCGGAGAGAACCGAAACCGAGGTAGGGCGAGACGGTCAGGGCGTCACCGGCCAGCGGCGAGCCGTCCCGCAGGAACGCGTCGGCGTACGCCGACATCGTGGAGCCGATGTCCCCACGCTTCGCGTCCACGATCGTCAGCAGCCCGGCCGCGCGGGCGGCGGCGAGAGTCTCCTCCAGCGCCGCCAGCCCCGCCGACCCGTGCCGCTCGTAGAACGCGGCTTGCGGCTTGACCACCGCCACCTGCCCGGCCAGCGCCTCCACCACCCGCAGCGAGAAGTCCCGCACACCGGAGGCGGTGTCCGCCAGCCCCCACCCGTCCAGCAGCGTCCCGTGCGGGTCGATGCCCACGCACAACGGCCCGTGCTCGTCCATCGCCCCGGCCAGCCGTGCACCGAACGGCACCGTCGCCGCGCCGTCCCGCCCACCCCGCACGGCAGGGCCCGACGACGGCGCGCCCGGCGGGACCGGGCTCATACCAGCACCTCCCGCACCGCACCACCACCCGGCTCACCCGAGCCGACGGGATCGCCCGAACCGTCCGCACCGCCCGAGCCGGCACGCGCCCGCCGGGCGAGCGTCGCGGCGGTGTGCTCCTGCAGGCTGCCGACCGCGAACGGGCCACCACGCACCGCCTCGATGCCCTGGACCGCCGCGGCCAGCTGGTCCACCGTCGTGACGATGGGCCGGTCGGCCGCCGTCGTGGCCGCACGGATCTCGTAGCCGTCCGCGCGCGCACCCTGCCCGGACGGTGAGTTGACCACCAGGTCGACCTGCCCGTCGAGAATGAGGTCCACGATCGTCGGCTCCCCCTGCGGCCCCTTCCCCGCCGAGTACTTGCGCACCACCTGCGCCTCGATACCGTTACGCCGCAGCACCGTCGCGGTACCCGCCGTGGCCAGCACCGTGAACCCGATCTCGGCCAACCTCTTGACCGGGAACACCACGTGCCGCTTGTCCCGGTCGGCCACCGACACGAACACGGTGCCCGACGTCGGCAACCCCCCGTAGGCAGCCGCCTGGGACTTCGCGAACGCGTGCGGGAAGTCCTTGTCGAAACCCATCACCTCACCGGTGGAACGCATCTCCGGACCCAGCACCGTGTCCACCACGATCCCCGCACCGGTACGGAACCGCTTGAACGGCAGCACCGCCTCCTTCACCGCCAGCGGCGCCTCCAGGTCCAGCGTGCCACCATCGCCCTCGGCCGGCAGCAGCCCCTGCGCGCGCAGCCCCGCGATGCTCTCCCCCACCATCACCCGCGCGGCCGCCTTCGCCAGCGCGGTACCCGTCGCCTTGGACACGAACGGCACCGTGCGCGACGCCCGCGGATTGGCCTCCAGCACGTACAGCACATCCGACACCAGCGCATACTGCACGTTCAACAGCCCGCGCACGCCCACACCCCGGGCGATCGCCTCGGTCGAACGACGGATCCGCTCGATCTCCACCTCCGACAGCGACACCGGCGGCAGCACGCACGCCGAGTCACCCGAATGGATCCCGGCCTCCTCGATGTGCTCCATCACCCCGCCGAGGAACAACTCCTCACCGTCGTACAGCGCGTCGACGTCGATCTCCATCGCATCGTCCAGGAACCGGTCGATCAGCAACGGCGCCGGCAACGTACCGGGCACACCCACCCGGGTCGCCTCCACCAACGCGCGTTCCACGTACTCGGTCAGCTGACCGTCGGAGTACACGATCTCCATGCCCCGCCCACCCAGCACGTAGGAAGGACGCACGAGCACCGGATAACCGATCCGGTCGGCGACCTCCCGCGCCTGCCCCAGCGTGCGCGCCGTACCGAACGCCGGTGCCGGCAGACCCGCATCGTGCAGCACCTGCCCGAACACACCACGATCCTCGGCCGCGTCGATCGCCTCCGGGCTCGTACCCAGGATCGGCAGCCCCGCATCGGCCAGCCGCTGCGCCAGACCCAGCGGCGTCTGCCCGCCCAGCTGCACGATGATCCCCTTGACCGGACCCGCCGCGGCCTCCGCCTGATACACCTCCAGCACGTCCTCGAACGTCAGCGGCTCGAAGTACAACCGGTCCGACGTGTCGTAGTCCGTCGACACCGTCTCCGGGTTGCAGTTCACCATCACCGTCTCGTACCCCGCCTCGGCCAGCGCCAACGTCGCGTGCACGCACGAGTAGTCGAACTCGATCCCCTGCCCGATCCGGTTCGGACCCGACCCCAGGATGATGACCGCCTCCCGCTCCCGCGGCGCCACCTCCGACTCCTGGTCGTAGGACGAGTAGTGGTACGGCGTCGCCGCCGCGAACTCCGCCGCGCACGTGTCCACCGTCTTGTACACCGGCCGCACCCCCAGCGCGTGCCGCACCTCCCGCACCGTCGCCTCACCAGCCGGCCCCATGTTCCGCAGCCGCGCGATCTGGGCATCCGACAACCCGTGCCGCTTCGCCTCCCGCACCACGTCCGCCGTCAGCGTGGCGCTCGCGGCCACGGCCGCGGCCTGCTCGTTGACCAGGAGGATCTGGTCCAGGAACCAGGGGTCGATGCCGCTGGCGGCATGCACCCGGTCGATCAGGTCACCCGCCGCGGTCCCGCCCGGCTCCGCCGCCGCGCGCAGCACCTGCTGCACCTGCACGAGCCGCGACTCCGTGGGCCGCTCGATCTCCTTCAGCAGCGCCTCCAACCGCGCGCCCGACGGCGCGGCGCCGTCCCAGTGGAACGTCACCCCGCCCTTGTCGATCGACCGCAACGCCTTGCCGAGGGCCTCGGTGAAGTTGCGGCCCAGCGCCATCGCCTCGCCCACCGACTTCATGGTCGTGGTCAGCGTGTCGTCGGCGGCGGGGAACTTCTCGAACGCGAACCGCGGCACCTTGACCACCACGTAGTCGAGCGTCGGCTCGAACGACGCGGGCGTGACCCGCGTGATGTCGTTCGGGATCTCGTCCAGCGTGTACCCCACCGCGAGCTTCGCGGCGATCTTCGCGATCGGGAACCCCGTCGCCTTCGACGCCAGCGCACTGGACCGCGACACGCGCGGGTTCATCTCGATGACGATCACGCGCCCCGTGGCCGGGTCCACGGCGTACTGGATGTTGCAGCCGCCGGTGTCGACCCCCACCTCCCGGATCACCGCGATACCGATGTCCCGCAGCTTCTGGTACTCCCGGTCGGTCAGCGTCATCGCCGGCGCCACCGTCACCGAGTCACCCGTGTGCACACCCACGGCGTCGACGTTCTCGATCGAGCAGACCACCACGACGTTGTCGTCCTTGTCGCGCATCAGCTCCAGCTCGTACTCCTTCCACCCGAGGATCGACTCCTCCAGGAGCACCTCCGTGGTCGGCGAGTAGTGCAGCCCCTGCCCGACGATCCGGCGCAGGTCCTCCTCGTCGTACGCCAGCCCGGAACCCAGGCCACCCATCGTGAACGAAGGACGCACCACCATCGGGTACCCGAGCGTGTCGGCCGCCCGCAGCGCCTCCTCGACCGAGTGCACGATCTCGCTGCGCGCGGACTCACCCCCGCACCGCTCCACGACCCGCTTGAACTGCTCCCGATCCTCACCCTTCTGGATCGCGGCGATGTTCGCGCCGATCAGCTCCACGCCGTACTCCGCCAGCACCCCGGCCTCGTCGAGCGCGATGGCCGCGTTCAGCGCCGTCTGACCGCCCAGCGTCGGCAGCAGCGCGTCGGGACGCTCCTTCGCGATGATCGAGGTCAGTACCTCCGTCGTGATCGGCTCCACGTACGTCGCGTCCGCGAACTCGGGGTCCGTCATGATCGTGGCCGGGTTCGAGTTCACCAGGACGACCCGCAGGCCCTCCTCCTTCAGCACCCGGCACGCCTGGGTACCCGAGTAGTCGAACTCGCACGCCTGACCGATCACGATCGGGCCCGACCCGATCACCAGGACCGAAGAGATGTCGTTCCGGCGGGCCATCAGTGCTTCTCCTCAGTCTCGACAGCAGCAGTCTCATCAGCGGCGGCAACCGGCACGGCCCCACCGTCCGGCACCGGCCCGCCGGGCGAGGCCAGCCGTGGCGGCCACGCCCCCGGATCCGTCAGCAACCCGACGAACCGATCGAACAGGTACGCCGCGTCATGCGGACCCGCCGCCGCCTCCGGGTGGTACTGCACCGAGAAAGCCGGCAGGTCCAGACACGTCAACCCCTCCACCACCTGGTCGTTCAACCCCACATGGGAGACGACGACGCGCCCGTACCGGCCGCCGGCGTGCGGAGCCGTCGAGGCCACCGCACCCCCCGACCCGTCCGACACCGGCGCGTCCACGGCGAACCCGTGGTTGTGCGCCGTCACCTCCACCTTCCCCGTCGTGCGATCCAGCACCGGCTGATTGATCCCCCGGTGCCCGTACCCCAGCTTGAACGTGCCGTACCCCAGCGCCCGCCCCAGGATCTGGTTCCCGAAACAGATCCCGAAGAACGGAATCCCCCGGTCCAGCACCTCACGCAACAACCCCACCTCGTGCTCGGCCGCATCCGGATCCCCCGGACCGTTCGAGAAGAACACCCCCCGCGGCGCACCCTCCGGCGCCTGAGCGAACACCTCCAGCACGTCCTCGATCGTGGAACTCTGCGGAACCACCACGACCCGCACACCACGCTCCGCCAGCCGCACCGGCGTCATCGCCTTGATCCCCAGATCCACCGCGACCACCGTCGCCACCGGCGCCCGCCCCGCGAACTCCCCCGACGGCTCCACCACGTACGACTCCCGCGTGGACACCTCCGGCGCCAGGTTCGCCCCCGCCATCTGCGGCGCCGACCGCACCTGCGCCACCAGGTCCGACACCGGGCGCTCGCGCACCCGCCCACCGGGCCCCTCCTCGAACAGCGCCTCACCGGAGAAGATCCCGGCGCGCATCACACCCTCCTCACGCAGCCGCCGCGTCAGCGCCCGCGTGTCCAGACCACTCACCCCGACCACACCCTGCGCCGCCAGCTCCTCGTCCAGGGAACGCCGCGCCCGCCAGCTCGACACACGCCGCGCGGGATCCCGCACCACGTACCCGGACACCCAGATCCGCCCCGACTCCGGGTCGTCGTCGTTCACACCCGTGTTGCCCACGTGCGGAGCCGTCATCACCACGATCTGCCGGTGGTAGGACGGATCCGTCAACGTCTCCTGGTAGCCCGTCATACCCGTGGAGAACACCAGCTCCCCGAACGTCGAACCCGTCGCGCCATAGGCGCGGCCCGCGAACGTGCTGCCGTCCTCCAGGACGAGCGCGGCGCGCGTCGAACTCGTCGTCATGTCGGTGATCGGATCAGATGTCGTCGTCATCGTGTGTTCCCCCGGTCGTGCTGGGTGCCTGGTACTGCCGGACGTCCTGCTGAAGTTCACTGCTGTCGTACGTCGCGGCGCCGGCCCTGCCCGCCGCGACCAGATGGCGGACGGCATCCACCAGCCCACCACGACCCGTGGCGTGCCGGGTGCGCAGCCCGGTGTCGAGCAGGACGGAACCCTCACCGGCATCGTCACCGGACACCGCCCACGACACCACGACCAGCCCGTCCGCCCCCACATACTTCCCCGCCATCCCCGGCGCCAACTGCGCCGACCGGATCGCGCCGACCGGGATCCACACGTCCCGCGTCCCCTCACGCTCCACGAGCACACCCGAGTCCAGCACACTCACCCGCGCCAGCGCCCGGTCACCCAGCTGATGCGCACCCACGCGCGCCAACCAGTCACCATGCAGCGTGCTCGACACGTACGTCGCCTCGACCGGCCCGAACACCGGCACCGGCCCCCCGGTCAACGCACCGGCCAACGACGCCGCCACCTCAGCCGGAACCGGAGGCGGCACAGGAACCACCGCCCTCGTCCGCGACGCCAGCCGACGCCGCCCCGTCAGCACCAGATACAGCAGCGCGAGCCCGACCACGACCCAGACCGCCACCGCCACCGGCATCGGAAGATTCACAGCAGCACTCCCTCCGTCTCGCCCACCCGGCCGAGCTCGCCGCCCACCGGCACACCACCGAGCACCGTCGCCCGGCCCCGCAGGAACGTCGCCACCACCACACCCGGCAGCTCCATCCCCTCCAACGGCGTGTTCGCACTCGCCGTCACCTGCTCCACACCACGCACCGTGCGCGACCGCGACGGATCCACCAACGTCACGTTCGCCGGCTCACCCACCTCCAACGGACGACCATGCCCCTGCACACCCCCGTCGATCCGCCCGATCCGAGCCGGCGCCTGCGACAACACCCGCGCCACGTCCGCCCACGACATCCTCCCCGTGTCCACCATCGTCGCCTGCACCACCGACAAGGCCGTCTCCAGCCCCGTCATCCCGAACGCCGCCGCCGCCCACTCGCAGTCCTTGTCCTCCACCGGATGCGGCGCATGGTCCGTCGCCACGACATCGATCGTGCCGTCCGCCAGCCCCTCACGCACCGCCTCCACATCAGCCCGCGTCCGCAACGGCGGATTCACCTTGAACCGCGCGTCGTACGACCGCGCCCGCTCATCCGTCAGCAGCAGATGATGCGGCGTCACCTCCGCCGTCACCTCCACCCCCCGCGACTTCGCCCACCGCACGATCTCCACCGACCGCGCCGTCGACAGATGACACACGTGCAACCGCGACCCCACGTGCTCCGCCAGCAGCACATCCCGCGCGATGATCGACTCCTCCGCCACCGCCGGCCACCCCGCCAGCCCCACCTCCGCCGACACCACACCCTCGTTCATCTGCGCACCCTCGGTCAGCCGAGGCTCCTGCGCATGCTGCGCCACCACGCCGTCGAACGCCTTCACGTACTCCAGCGCCCGCCGCATCAGCACCGGATCGTGCACACACTTCCCGTCGTCCGAGAACACCCGCACCGCAGCCGCCGAATCCGCCATCGCACCCAGCTCCGCCAGGCGCTCGCCGCCGAGGCCCACGGTGACAGCGCCCACGGGACGCACGTCGACCCAGCCGGCGTCACGCCCGAGCCGCCACACCTGCTCGACGACACCGGCGGTGTCCTGGGTGGGGGTCGTGTTCGCCATCGCGTGCACCGCGGTGAAGCCGCCCGCGGCGGCCGCGCGGGTGCCGGAGTACACCGTCTCGGCGTCCTCCCGGCCTGGTTCGCGCAGGTGCGTGTGCAGGTCGACCAGGCCCGGCAGGAGGACGAGGCGGTTCCCGCCATCGATCTCGACGACGTCCGTGCCCGTGTCCGACGACGAGCCCGGGCCGGCGGTGCCGGCCACGGAAGGATCCCCGGACGGCGAAGCCGTCGCCGGGCGGGGCGCGGTGCCCGGCGCGCCGACGTACGCGATCTGCCCGCCGGACAGGACGACGTCGGCGGGCTCGCCGCCGAGCGGGCGCACGCCGCGCAGGATGTACGTGGTGGTCACAGACTGGTCCTCTCGTCAGGGGCGTCGTCGCTGCCTGCCAGCAGCAGGTACAGGGACGCCATGCGCACCGCGATGCCGTTCGCGACCTGTTCCACGATCACGGACCGGGGATGGTCGGCGGCGTCCGCGCTGATCTCCAGGCCCCGGTTCATCGGCCCGGGGTGCATGACGATCGCATGGCGGGGAAGCCGCGCCAGGCGCTGCGAACCGAGGCCGAACTTGCGGCTGTACTCCTGCGCGCTCGGGAAGAACGCGCCGCCCGCACCGCCGCTCATCCGCTCGCGCTGCACACGGAGCATCATCACCGCGTCGGGCGACGCCTGCTCGATCGTCTCATCGAGATGGTAGGAGACGTCGCACGGCCACGTCTCGACACCGACGGGCAGCAGCGTCGGCGGGGCCACGAGCGTCACGTGGGCACCGAGCGTGTGCAGGAGGTGCACGTTCGACCGCGCCACCCGGGAGTGCAGCACGTCACCGACGATCGCCACCCGCAGCCCGGCCAGATCGGTCCCTTCCGTGCCGGCGTCCGACCCGCCGCCCACCAGGTGCCGACGGATCGTGAACGCGTCCAGCAGCGCCTGGGTCGGGTGCTGGTGCATCCCGTCGCCGGCGTTGAGCACCGCGGCGTCCAGCCAGCCGGCGTGCGCGAGCATGTGCGGCGCACCGGACGCCTGGTGGCGCACGACGACGGCGTCGGCTCCCATGGCGTGCAGGGTGAGCGCGGTGTCCTTGAGGGACTCGCCCTTGGACACGCTCGAGCCCTTGGCCGAGAAGTTGATCACGTCGGCCGACAGACGTTTCGCGGCGGTCTCGAACGAGATGCGCGTGCGCGTGGAGTCCTCGTAGAACAGATTGACCACCGTGCGGCCACGGAGGGTGGGCAGCTTCTTCATCTCGCGCGCCTGGGTGGCCGCCATCTGCGCGGCCGTGTCCAGCAGCAGGACGGCGTCGTCCTTCGCGAGGTCGGCGGTGGACAGCAGGTGCCTCATCGCATGCCCCCCTCGCCCGGGGTCTGCCCGGCCGCGGCGACGTTCTCGCCGATCGTGACCGCGTCCTCGCCGTCGGTCTCGGTCAGGCGCACGCTCACGCGCTCGGAGCGGGACGTGGGCAGGTTCTTGCCCACGAAGTCGGCGCGGATCGGCAGCTCGCGGTGCCCTCGGTCCACGAGGGCCGCGAGCTGCACGGCGCGCGGGCGGCCGACGTCGTTGAGCGCGTCCAGCGCCGCGCGGATGGTGCGGCCGGAGAACAGCACGTCGTCGACGAGCACCACCGTGCGGCCGTCGACGCCGCCGCCGGGGATGCGCGTCGCCCCGACCGCGCGTGTGGGATGCCGGCGCAGGTCGTCGCGATACATGGTGACGTCGAGCTCCCCCACGGCGCCGGGGTCGTACGTGGGCTCGACGGCCGCGAGACGCTCGGCGAGCCGGCGGGCCAGCGGGACGCCCCGCGTCGGGATGCCGAGGAGGACGACGTCGGCCGCTCCCTTGTTGCGCTCGGTGATCTCGTGCGCGATGCGCGTCAGCGCGCGGGCGATGTCGGGAGCTTCGAGAACCGTGGTTCCCCGGGGGTTCTCGCTCGGCCTGTCTCCGGGCAGAGCGGTGCTAGGACTCATCCTCCTGGCCTCCTTTTCCGCCTCACCGGACGGGATTAAAGGGAGTCTGACACCGCCACCATAACCCGTAGCACGGGCACGAGAACGCCGCCCGCCGCGATGCGGCGAGCGGCGTTCCTCACACCACCGTGTCCCTCACGGGCCCTGGCATCGTCCACCGGCGCCGAGACCCTCGGAGCGGGTCACGCGAGCAGGCTGGGCTTCATGTCCTTGATCCGGCCGAGGAGCCCGTTCACGAAAGCCGGCGACTCGTCGGTGGACAGCCCGGCGGCGAGCTCCACCGCCTCGTCGACGGCGACGGCGTCGGGGACGTCGTCGTTGAACAGCAGCTCCCACGTTCCGATACGCAACAGGGCGCGGTCCACCGCCGGCATACGCCGCAGCGTCCAGCCGTGCGAGTACGTCTCGAGGGCCTCGTCGATGCGGTCCAGCCGCGCCAGCACCCCCTCGACGATCTCGACCGTGTACTGCGGCACGGGCGCCTCGGTGTACGGGGTCGCGACCCGGTCGGCGAGAAGCTTCGCCGGATCGATGTCCCGCTGCTCGGCCTCGAAGAGGATGTCGGCGGCGCGCTTGCGCGCCTTGGTGCGGGCGCCCATCAGGTTCCTTTCTGTGACGACTGATCCGTTCGGCTCCGCGGGAAGGGTGTCTCGGCACTCCTGCCCGCGGTGCACCGAGGATCAGTCGTTGACGCGTCCCAGGTAGTCGCGCGTGCGGGTGTCGACCTTGACCTTCGTGCCCTGCTCCAGGAAGAGGGGAACCTGGATCTCCGCACCGGTCTGCAGCGTCGCCGGCTTCGTGCCGCCGGTGGACCGGTCACCCTGCAGGCCCGGCTCCGTGTAGGTGATCTCCATCGTCACCGACTGCGGCAGCTCGAGGTACAGCGGCTGGCCGTCGTTCGTGGCGACCATCACCTGCATACCCTCGATCATGAAGTCCTTCGCGTCACCCACCGTCGCCGGGCTGATCGTGATCTGGTCGTACGTGTCGTTGTCCATGAACACGTAGTCCGTACCGTCCATGTACAGGTACTGGTAGTCGCGACGGTCCACGTTCGCGGTCTCGACCTTGATACCCGCGTTGAACGTCTTGTCCACGACCTTGCCGGACAGCACGTTCTTCATCTTGGTACGGACGAACGCGCCACCCTTGCCCGGCTTGACGTGCTGGAACTCGAGGATCGTCCAGAGCTGACCGTCGATGCGGAGCACGGTGCCGTTCTTGATGTCGTTCGAGGTTGCCACGTTCGTCTTCCTGTAGTTCGGATGATGTGCCGGGCACGACGACGCACGGCGTGACCGGGGAGGTTCGGGAGTAGCGCCTCAGTCTAACGGGGACGGCGCGGCCCGCTCACATCGGCGCGGCGCGTACGACGATGCCGATCGCCGCCGATACGACCATCAGCACGACCGACGCCGGATAGTAGATGAGGGCTCTGCGGATGTGAGCATGCTTCTGCGCCGAGATGTCTGCCAGGTTCTTGACCTGGACCCAGGCTTCACGGCGGTCGCCAGCCGCGCCGGTAGCCGCCAGCTCGTCGACGGACGCGCCCACGATGTCCGGGAGTGAGTAGCGGGAGAACTCTCGTTTCTTCATCCGGGGTCGCAGCGACAGGACGAGGTGCAGGCCGGCAGCACCGCAGAGCACGATCGCGACGAGTCCGAGGAAGGCGGCGACCACGGCGAGCCAGGAACCGGGCACGATCGCCTGCTCGAACGGGATCGCGGGAGTCCCGACGCCAAAGGTCAGAGCGATCGCCGCGACCAGGACGCTGGTCTTGACGTCAGCGTTCGTGATGGTCAGCTGCAGCATCGACTGGACGAACTGCGCATCGGAACTCACCGCCCCCTCGGCAGGCCGGCGCTGACCGGGCCGGCCCGTCAGCCGGCGCGCGTCGCGCTGCACGCGGCCTGCACCCCACCAGCTCACCCGTTTCCCTCCCTGCTCCCCGTTCACCGGCCAGCGCATGGCCGGAGGCTTCCGGCGTGACGACTGCGAGGCGTGGCGACCGACCGCCCCGGGCCGTGCCCCGAGGATCCTATTCGGACCGATCACGGTCGCACGACTAGCTCCGACATCGCCTCTTCACCTGTACTGTTGCGGATACGCAACAGTCAGCTCAGCGCTTAAGTCTCGACGTCTTCAGAGGACGGCCCTCGACCATGTTCACGCTCATCGGTGACCTCATCGGATCTCGTGAGGTCCCTGACCGTGCGGCGGTCCAGCGAAGGATCGGCGAGGTCCTCGGCCGGGTGAACGACACCATCGACACGGCTCAGCTCATGGAGCCGACGGTCGGCGACGAGGTCCAGGGCGGGTTCCGCACGATCGGTGACGCCACGCTGGCGACACTTCTCGTCCGGCTCCAGCTGGCACCGGAGGTCGACATGCGTTTCGGACTCGGATACGGCGACGTCACCGTCCACGACGACGATCGACGCCCGCTGCTGCAGGACGGTCCGGGGTGGTGGGCGGCGCGCGAAGCCATCGACAAGCTCAAGGGCAAGCACGGGACCTGCTACGTGGGCCCCGACGACGACGAGAACGCACCCCACCCCTCGTTCGTCAACGCGTTCCTGCTCGCCCGGGACGCACTCGTCGCGACACTCAACGACCGCCAGCACCGCATGCTCCTCCTGGCGTTGCGGGGCGAGTCGCAACGGGCGATCGCGGAGGTCGAGGGCATCACCGAGTCGGCGGTGAGTCAGGCCTTCGCCCGTGGCGTCCGGGCGGCACACGACGCGCAGGTCACCTTCGGAGAGGCAGGATGATGGCAGTACTGGGAGCATTCCTGGGCGCACTTGGCGTGAGCGACCTGCTCCGCGCGTCCGACGACGACACCTCGGCACGGCGACGGATCACCGTCCTCGCCGTCGGGCTCGTCGTCCTCGCGCTCCTTCTAGCGGCCGGGGGAACGACGGGTCTGGACTGGCTCCTGACCATCCCGCTCGCGCTCGCACTGACCGCCTGGACGCTCGGGTCGGCTGACGCCCTCGCGACCAGGACACGCCGGAGCTCGCGCCTCGTGGCCTTCACGGGCCTGGGTTTCGGCGTCGCCATCAGTCTCCTGCTGGCGGATGGCAACGACGGGCAATGGCCCGCGGTGTTCTCCGGTCCGCTGACCGCCATCCCGTACAACCGCGCCGTTCTGGTCCTCGGCGTCGCCCTGGCGCAGCTGGCCACGGCAAATGTCATCGTCCGCCTCACCCTTGAGACCGTCGGCGTGCCGACGACACCCGGGGAGCAACGGCTCAAGAGCGGCCGGGTACTGGGATCCATGGAGCGTCTGTTCATCCTCGGACTCGGCATGACCGGAGCATTCACCGCAGCGGCCGCCGTCGTCGCCGCGAAGGGTTTGCTGCGCTACCCCGACGTCAAGGCCGACCACAAATCGGCGGCCACCGGGGTCCGGCCGAACCCGGTCTCGGAGTACTTCCTCATCGGAAGCTTCGCGAGCTGGCTGGTAGCAGTCGCCGGGTTGGCCGTCGTCGGGCTCGACAGCGCGGCCGCAGGCATCGGCATGCCTTGAGCCGCACTTTCGCTTAGTGCTTAAGTGGAGCAGAATTCAGTCGTGAGCTTTACCCTGCTGCCTCGGACACCCGTGACGCCACCGCCCTGAGGGCGAGGTGGTAGCTCTCGAAGCCGAAACCTGCGATCGTCCCCGTGGCCACCCCCGCGACCACCGAGAGATGGCGGAACGACTCGCGGGTCGCCGGGTTCGACAGGTGAACCTCCACCAGGGTGAGACCTGACCCGGTCACCTGAGCCGCCGCGTCCCGCATGCCGTAGCTGTAGTGCGTGAACGCCGCCGGATTGAGGACGACGTGCGCGCGCCCGTCCACGGCCTCGTGCAGCCAGCCCAGGAGCGTCCCTTCGTCGTCGGTCTGCCGGACCTCGACGTCGAGACCGAGCTCGCTCGCCCACTTCCCCGCGGCCGCCTCGAGATCGGCCGGCGTGGCATGTCCGTAGATCTCGGGCTCACGGACACCGAGCCGGCCGAGATTGGGTCCGTTGAGGATGAGCACTCGTGTCATGGACATGAGGTTAGGTGACCGCACGGGTGGGTGGTGTGGGAGTTCCTAGCTTGGCACACTTTTTTGCCCGGAGGGCACGCCGTCGGTGGTTCGCGCTCGCCCCGGGCGGACGGGGCGAACTCGTCCGTCCCGGACAATGGTCCCGTGACCTATCGCGTGATGACCGTCTGCACCGGCAACATCTGCCGCTCCCCCATGGCCGAGATCGTGCTCCGGGACAGGTTCGAGGCCGCCGGCCTCGACGTCGTCGTCGACTCGACCGGGGTGAGCGACGAGGAGCGCGGCAACCCGATCGACCACCGTGCCCGCGCCGCCCTCGTCGCTCGCGGCTATCCCGCCGGGGAGGGCCACGTCGCACGGCAGGCCACCGGGCCCGACGTCGGCTCCCGGGACCTCGTGCTCGCCATGACCGGTGAGCACGCACGCCGCCTGCGCGCCCTTCGCCCGGACGTCGACGTGCGGCTCTACCGGTCGTTCGACCCCGCGGCCGCCACCCTCCCGTCCCGGATGCTCGACATCGCCGACCCCTGGTACGGCGGGCCCGCGGACTTCGAGGAGTGTCTCGACCAGATCGAGGCCGCCGCCGACGGCATCGTCCTGCACGTGCGCACCGGCATCGCGGCCTGACTCAGCGGGAGGCGCCAGCGGCAGTACGCCCGGTGCCGTCGTCGTCCTCGACACCGTCCACCAGCAGCCTGCACGGACCGGTACCCGTGTCCGCGAGCTCGTCGTGCGGGTTGTTCAGGGCGCAGGTCCGGAGCGACAGACAGCCACAGCCGATGCAGTCGGTGAGAGTGTCCCGCAGCCGCTCCAGCTGCTCGATCCGCGCATCGAGGTCCTCGCGCCACGCGCGCGACAGCCGCGCCCAGTCCGTCCGGCTGGGCGCGCGGTCCTCGGGCAGCGTGGCGAGCGCCGCACCGATCCGCACGAGCGGGATGCCCACCCGCCGCGACGTGCGGATGAACGCCACGCGGCGCAGCACGTCCCGGCGGTAGCGCCGCTGGTTGCCGCGGGTGCGCCGGCTCGTGATCAGACCCTGGCGCTCGTAGAAGTGCAGGGCGGAGACGGCGACGCCCGAACGCCGGGCCACCTCCCCCACCGTGAGTTCCGTGCGGTCCGGCGGAGGTCCGGCCGCTGCCGAGGACTCCCCGTCGGTCACGGCCCGTCACCTTCGCCGCTTGGCACACTTTTTTTGGTCGGAGCGGTCGAGTCCTCCGGCGACGTGCCCGAGAGCTCGTCGCTCCCCCGCTCGCGACCGCTCAGCAGCTCCTTGCCCTCGAAGGGCGTGACGCACGACGACGTCGACGGCGACGTCGCGCTCGCCACCAGCTCGTCGCCCACGGAGATGCTGCAGGTGATCTCCCCCTCCGCGCCGCTCCCCGTGGCGCCGACCGCGAGGACGCGCTCGTCGACCGGGATCCTGCCGCGCCACGGCGTCTCGACGAGGAAGCCGTCCTCGTTCCCCACCTGGACCGTGTCCACGCCCGGCGCACCACCGGGCTCGGACGGACGCGGGCTCGGCACCACGGCCTCGCCCTCCCGCACCACCGTCGCGGCATACCCGACCAGGACCTGCTCCCCCGGTGTCGCGGTCGTGATGACGATCTCCACGAAGTGGTCGGGCCGCGGATCGGCCGCGATCCGCTCCCCCTCGATCGTGTACCAGCCGTCGGGCGCGACGCTCGTCCCGGGCGGGTTCGCGAGACGGTCGTACAACGTCCACACGCCCACGGGCAGCAGCAGACCCGCGAGCGCCGCGGTGACGACCTTGAGGGTGGCGCTCCGGGTGGTGCGGGGCCGTGCGGGCCGGGTGCGGGTGCCGGGTTCGGCGAGCGGGGTGAGTTCTTCGGTCTCCTCGGCGTCGCTGCGCGCCTCCAGTGCTCGGACGGCTTTGGCGCGTGCGGCGATCATGGTGTTGAGCGCGGGGGTGGTCTGCCAGGTGACGGGTCGGGTGGTGCGGTGGGTGAGGCGTTGGACGATCTGTTGGGGGGTGGGGCGGGTGGTGGGGTCCTTGGCGAGGCAGTCGTGGACGAGGAGCCGCAGTTCCGGGGGGATGCCGTCGAGGTCGGGTTCGGTGTGGACGACGCGGTAGGCGACGGATTCGGCGGGGCCGCTGCCGAAGGGTGAGGTTCCGGTGGCGGCGTAGGCGAGGAGGCAGCCGAGGGAGAAGATGTCGGAGGCGGGGCCTGCCTCGTGTCCGCGTACCTGTTCGGGCGACATGTAGGAGGCGGTGCCGAGGACCTGGCTGACGGAGGTCAGTGCGGTGGCTTCGAGGGCGCGGGCGATGCCGAAGTCGATGATGCGGGGGCCGCCGGTGGTGAGGAGGACGTTCCCGGGTTTGAGGTCGCGGTGGACGAGTCCGGCGCCGTGGATGGTGGTGAGGCCTTCGGCGAGTCCGAGGCCGAGTGCGCGGAGGGTGGTGAGGTCGAGGGGTCCGGTTTCGCCGATCGTCTCGCGTAGTGAGGGGCCGAGGACGAAGGTGGTGGCCATCCAGGGTTGGCGGGCGTGGGGGTCGGCGTAGACGAGGCTCGCGGTGTGGCTGCCGGAGACGCGGCGGGCGGCGTCGACCTCGCGGGCGAAGCGTTCGCGGAATTCTTGTTCGCCGGTGAGGTCGAGGCGGACGACCTTGACGGCGACCTTCTCGCCTTCGGGGGTGCGTCCGAGGTAGACGGTTCCCATGCCGCCGGAGCCGAGGATGCCGAGGAGCCGGTACGGTCCGAGGTGGCGTGGGTCCTCGGGGCGTAGTGGCACGGCTGCGCCGGTGGCTCCGGGCGTACCGGGGCTCGTCTCGATCGACACGCTGTGATCCCCCCTCACAGGTCTCATCGGTCGTTCATCGGTCGTTGTGTCGCCGGCACGCGGGTGGTGGGTGGTGCTGGTGCGTGGCGGGGCGGGCCCGGCCGTCGTGCGCGGTTGATGCTACTGGGGTCGCTTGCAGGAGGGCGAATCCGTGGGGTGTTGGCGAGGAGGGGGTGGCGGGATGTCGGGCGTGGTCAGGGGGTGGTGCGTGAGGGCTGTCGGACGAGGGCGAGCATGAGGAGGCCGACGAGGACGACGAGCAGGACGGCGAGGGTGCCCCAGATGATGGCGCCGGTGAGGTGGATGACGAGTCCCCACAGGAGCGGGGTGAGGAAGGACGCGGCGCGGCCTGTGGTGGCGTACAGGCCGAAGACCTCGGATTCGCGGCCGGCGGGGGTGAGACGTGCCAGGAAGGATCTCGAGGAGGCTTGTGCGGGGCCGACGAAGAGGCAGAGGAAGAGGCCGGCTGCCCAGAAGACGGTGGCTCCGAGGGGGTGGAGGGCGACGATGGCGAGGCCGGAGAGCACCATGCCGACGAGGGAGACGACGACGACGGCGCGGCTGCCGAAGCGGTCGTCGAGGAAGCCGGCGACGAAGGCGGCGGCGCCGGCGACGAAGAGTGCGGCGAGGCCGAAGGCCTGGACGGAGGCTTCGGGGAAGTGGAAGGCCTGGGCGGCGATGATGGCGCCGTAGGTGAAGACTCCGGTGAGTCCGTCGCGGTAGATCGCGGAGGCGACGAGGAACCAGAAGGTGGGTCGTGCGTCGCGCCAGAGGCCGGCGATGTCCTTGGCGACGACGGCGTAGCTGCGGAGGAAGCCGGCGGGGGCGCGGCCGGCGGCGGGCGGGGTCTCGGGGACGTGGAGGAAGAGCGGGAGGGTGAAGATCACGGTCCAGACGGCGCAGAACACGGCGATGACGCGGTAGCCGAGCCCGTTGTCGGTGGGCATGCCCCAGAAGTCGACGGTGTTGGCGACGACGACCGCGCCGAGGGCGACGATGCCTCCGACGTAGCCCATGGCCCACCCGAGGCCGGAGACCTTGCCGACGGTGCGTGGTGTGGAGACGCTGACGAGCATGGCGTTGTAGTTGACGCCTGCGACGTCCTGGACGACCTGCATGAGGCCGATCAGGATGGCGCCGAGCCAGAAGTAGGTGGGGTCGGCGTAGACGAAGAACAGCCCGAACTGCAGGAGGACGAGCGCGAGAGTGGTGCCGGCGAGCCATTTCTTGCGCCGGCCGGTGACGTCGGCGCGTTGTCCGATGACGGGTGCGAGGAGGAGGACGGCGATGCCGGCGACGAAGCCGGCGTAGCCGTAGTTCGCGGCGAGTTCGGCGAGCGCGCGGGCGTGGTCGGGGTGGTCGGGTCCCAGTTCAGCCAGGGCGGGGTCGATGAAGTCGGCGCCGGTGAGGTAGGAGGCGGCGAAGACGAAGGTGATCAGTACCGTGTTCAGCGGTTGGGTGCCCCAGTCCCACAGCGCCCAGGCCAGGACGCGCTTGCGTGGTATGTCGGCGTCGGCCTGAAGGTCGAGCCCCGTCGCGGGGGCGGTGTTCTCGCTCATGGGACCGGACTCTCCTCGATGCGGGTGAACGAAAGGTAGCGCGGGCGGGAGGTGGCGGCGGCTCTCACGGTTCGTGTCGGGCGAGCGTGTGGGGTCCGATGTCGGCGAGGGTGGCGGCGCCGGCGAGGGCCATGGTGATGTCGAGCTCGGCCAGCACGTGCTGGGTGACGGCGTGGACGCCGTCGGCGCCGGCCAGGGCCAGGCCGTAGACCCAGGGGCGGCCGAGGAGGACGGCGTCGGCGCCGAGCGCGAGGGCGACGAAGGTGTCGGCGCCGGTGCGGATGCCGGAGTCGAAGAGGACGGGTGTGTGCGGCGTGTGGGCGCGGGCGGCGTGGGCGACGGCGGGGAGGGCGTCGAGGGAGGCGATGGCGTTGTCGATCTGTCGTCCGCCGTGGTTGGAGACGATGATGCCGGCGGCTCCGTGGTCGAGGGCCGCGGTGGCGTCCTCGGGCGTCTGGACGCCTTTGACGAGGATGGGCAGGTCGGTGAGGTCTCGGAGGCGGGCGAGGTCGGGCCAGGTGAGGGTGGGGTCGGAGAAGGTGTCGAGGAAGGTGTCGACGTGGGCGCGGGTGGCGTGGTGGCGGCGCAGGGAGGCGAGCGTGGCGAGGGCGCGGAGAGTGGGCCGGGGTGCGGGGGCGGGCGCGGGTGGCGCGGGCTGGGTGGCGCGGGTGGCGGCGAGCTGCTGGAACTCGGGGTCGGAGAGGTATTGGGCGAGCCCTTCGCCGCGGACGAAGGGCAGGCTGCCGAGGTCGAGGTCGCGGGTGCGCCAGCCGAGCGTGCTGGTGTCGGTGGTGAGGACGATCGCTTCGGCGCCGATGTCCTCGGCGCGGCGCACGAGGGAGCGGGTGAGCTCGGCGGAGCGGGGCCAGTAGAGCTGGTACCAGCGGGGGGTGTCGCCCAGGAGGGCGGCGGTGTCCTCCATGGGGGTGGAGGCCTGGGAGGAGATGATGACGGGCACCCCGGTGCGGGTGGCGGCGCGGGCGAGCTCGGGCTCGGCGCCCCGGGGCGTCCCGGCGGTGCCGCGCTTGTGCTGGACGGCGAGCTCGAGCGCGCCGATGGGGGCGTACAGCAGGGGTGCGGGCAGGGTGCGGCCGAGGAGGGTGGTGGTGAGGTCACGCCGGTGGGTGCCGGTGAGCTGGCGGGGCAGGATGCGGTGGCGGGTGAAGGCGGCCAGGTTGGCGGCGGCGGTGCGCTGGTCGCCGGCGCCGTCGGCGACGTACGCGCGGGCGCGCGTCGTCATCGTGGCGCGGGCCGCGGCTTCGAGCCGGTCGGGTGAGGTGGGTACGACGGGGCGGTGACCGTAGGCACCCGCGGTGTAGATGGCGGACTGCACTGTCCGGGAGATGGCGTTCATCGCTGCGAGGGTTCCTGCCTGCGGGTGGGGTCAGAGGGTCTCGGCCGGGGACTTCTCGTGCTGCCAGTGCCAGGCTTCGGGGACACGGCCGTTGGGTGCGGCCCACCGCGGGTGGAGCCAGCCGTGGGCGGGTGCGTTGGCCTGCATCCACTCGTGCTGGGGGGTGCCGAAGGTCTGGACGCCGCCGCCGAGATCGACCGCGAGGCCGAGGCCGTGGGTGGAGCAGCCGGGTGCGGCGGCGATGGGCGAGCTCGGGTCGTAGAGGCCCGTCTGGTCCTGGAGGCTGCGGTAGGCGGAGTTGATGGTGAGGTCGGTGCCGAAGTGGGCGCGGTAGGCGTCGTTCAGGGAGATGAGGGAGTCGAGGACGTCGGCGCGGACGCGGTACCCGGTGTCCCACGGGATGGGGGCGAGGCGCTGTTCGGGAATGCGGCCGCTGTCGGGCGTCCACAGCTGGTCGGGCGCCGGGCAGGTGGCGGCGTCCTGCGCGGCGACCATGGTGCCGGTGGTGGAGCCGAGTTCCGCACGACGTGCGGTGAGGTCGCCGACCGCCTGCTCGAGCTGGGTGAGCTCGGCGTCGGCCAGGCGGTCCTCACGGGTGCGGGTGTGGGTGACCTCGGCGGAGTCGAGGGCCGAGCGCAGCGCGGAGCGGGTCAGGTCGTCACCGTCGAGGGACGCCGTGACGGTGTAGACCTTCTCCGCGCGGTCCATGGTGTCCTCGAGCTGGTCGCGGCCCGTGGCGATGTCGGTCCTGGCGCGCTGCACCATGGAGGCCCACACACGGTCGGAGGCGGCGATGAGGTTCTCGGTGGCCTCGGTGGCCTGGCCGGGGAGCCGGTCGACGAACGCCGTCCCGTTGAGCACGTCGTCGGCCGCTGTCAGCCGTGCCTCCAGGGCCTCCCGTACGGCGGGGTCGGCCACGCGGCCCTCGGACTGCGCGAGAAGGGTCTCGGCGGACGCGGCCTGTCGCGCCAGGTCGCCGGACTCGCGTTCCAGGAACCAGTAGGCGGCACCGACGGTGACGGCCAGGAGGAAGGCGAGGACGGAGACGATGACGGTGTTGGTGCGGCCGCGGTGGCGCTTTCCGGGCTTCTTCGCGGGAGCCGGCTCCGGGAACGGGGAGGGCTCGGCGGCAGGGGGCGGGAAGGCCGTCTGGGTCACAGCGTCAGAACCTACGGCACGACTCGGTGACGTGGACAATCGCGGCGGGGTGATTTCGTGGCGGCGGCCTACGGTGGGGCCATGTCGCGCACACCCGCAGCCGTGCTGCTCCTCGTCACGCTCTCGCTGAGCTCCTGCGCCGGTCCCGACGCCGGCTCCACCCCGCCCGAGGCCACCGGGGCGGCGTCCGCGACCGCGAGCGCCGTGGCCCTGCCTCCGGCGGGCGGACGGTTCGACTACCAGCTGGGCGCCGCGTACGGGGTGGAGGCGGGGTTGGACGTGGTGGTGCGGGACGCGTCGGCGGATCCTGTGCGGGGTGCGTACTCGGTCTGCTATGTCAACGGGTTCCAGACGCAGCCGGGCGAGGAGGGTCTGTGGGCGGGTGAGAACGAGGAGCTGCTGCTGCGTGACGCGGACGGCCGGCTCGTGGTGGATCCGCACTGGCCGGACGAGTTCGTCCTGGACCCGTCGACGGCGTCGCGGCGGGAGCGGATCGTGGCGGTGGTGGGGCCGGTGATCGCCGGGTGTGCGGCGGACGGGTTCGACGCCGTGGAGATCGACAACCTCGACACGTGGACGCGGTTCGACGATCGTGCCACCGGTCTGGTGAAGCGGGCGGACGCGCTGGCGCTGGCGCGCGCGTACGTGGAGCTCGCGCATGCTGCCGGGCTCGCCGTCGGGCAGAAGAACGCGGCCGGGGCCGCGCGTGCCGGGCGCGACCTGGGGTTCGACTTCGCGGTGGTCGAGGAGTGCGGGGCGTATGCGGAGTGCGGGGCGTACCGCGAGGTGTACGGGGAGCGGGTGCTGCAGGTGGAGTACACGGACAACCTGCCGGTGTCGTTCGCGCGGCTGTGCGCGGACCCGGACCGTGCGCCGTCGACGGTCCTGCGGGACCGGGACCTGGTGGGTCCGGGGGATGCGGGGTACACGCGGGAGCAGTGCGACGTGCGGTAGGCGGAGGTCCCGGTAGGCGGAGGTCCCGGTGGGCGCCGGGCGCCGCGGCGCGCGGTGGGCGACGGGTCGGGCCGGCCTGGCCGGCTGACCGTCCGCCGGATCCCGGGCTACCATCCATCCGTGCCCGAACCTCTGCCGCCGTCGTCGCGGGTCCCGCTGCGCTGGCAGCCCGACACGCTGTTGGGCGAGCCGTTCGAGCAGAGCAAGCTCGGTCCCGCGACCCTGGTGCGTCACGTGCCGGCCGGGGCGGCGCTCGGGCCGCGGCCGCCCGCACCGGGTGGTGTCCTGCCGCCGCACGCCGCCGTCGTGCACGTGCACGGGTACAACGACTACTTCTTCCACGAGCACCTGGCGCGGGCCTTCACGCGCGCCGGTTACGCGTTCCACGCCGTCGACCTGCGTGCCGCGGGCCGTTCCCTGCGTGAGGGGCAGGTGCCCCACTATGTCGGCGACCTGCGCGAGCAGGCCGCCGACATCGACGAGGCCGTGCGTGCCGTGCGGGGGCTGCATCCGGGTCTGCCGGTCGTCGTGCACGCCCACTCCACCGGCGGGCTCACCGCGGCGCTGTGGGCGCACGCCCGCCGCGGCACGCTGCCCGACGGCTCCTACCAGGGTCCTGACCTGCTGGTGCTGAACAGTCCGTTCCTCGACCTGCCGGGCACGCTGTTCGAGCGCACGGTGGGCACCTGGATCCTGCGCATCGCCGCGCCCGCGAGCCCGCACCGGGTCGTGACCGAGGGGCGCAGCGAGTACGCCACGCATCTGCTGGCCGCGAACGGCGGCCGGTGGGAGTTCGACACGCGTCTCAAGAAGCCGCAGGGGCAGCCCGCCCTGGCCCTGTGGATGCGTGCCGTACGGCGGGTGCAGATGCAGGTGGCCCGGGGCCTGCGCATCTCGGCCCCTGTGCTCGTGGCGCGGTCCGACTCGTCCGGGCCGGACCGTGCCGACAACCCGCTGCTGGACGCGCAGGACACCGTGCTCGACGTCGACCAGATCGCCCGGCGCGCCCGCCGCCTGGGCGACGACGTCACCCAGCTCGTCGTCCCGGGTGCGGTGCACGACCTGTCGCTGTCGGCGGACGAGCCGCGCACCGAGTACCTGGGCAAGATGTTCGCGTGGCTGGAGGAACGGCTGTGACCGCGCGCCACGAGAGGGGTGACCGGCCGGCCGGGAGCGGCTACTTCGACGCCCCGCACGGTTTCGCCGCGCTCGCGCACCGGGGCTTCGCACGCCCGGGCGGGGTGGACGACGGGCTGGAGAACTCGCTCGCCGCGTTCGCCGCGGCGGTCGACCTCGGTTACTCCTACGTCGAGACCGACGCGCACGGCACGCGCGACGGCGTCGCGGTCGCGCTGCACGACGAGTCGCTGGACCGCACCACCGATTCCTCCGGGCTGGTCGCCGAGCTGCCGTGGAACACGGTCCGTGCCGCGCGCATCGGCGGCAGCGAGCCGGTCCCCCGGCTCGACGACCTGCTGGGCACGTGGCCCGCCCTGCGGGTGAACATCGACGTCAAGGCCGATTCGGGCGTGCTGCCCGTGGCCGAGGCCGTCGAGCGCACCCGCTCCCACGACCGTGTCTGCGTCACCTCGTTCTCCCCCGCGCGCCGCCGCGCGACGCTGGCGCACCTGTCACGCCCCGTGGCCACGTCGGCCGGGAGGGGGGAGGTCGCGCGTTTCCTCGCCGGGGCACGGACCGGTCTGGCACCGCTCGCGCGGCACGCCCTGCGTGACGTCGGAGCTCTTCAGGTCCCGGTGACCGAGCGGGTGCCGGTCGCCGGACGGCTCACGGTGGTCGACGCCGTCACCGTGCGTGCCGCCCACCGCGCGGGCAAGCAGGTGCACGTGTGGACGGTCGACGACGCCGCGGAGATGCGGCGCCTCATCGACCTCGGCGTGGACGGCCTGGTGACCGACCGCGCCGACGTGCTCAGGGACGTGCTGGTCGCCCGCGGGATGTGGGGCTGAGCGCGTCCCGGTCTCCGGCGCCGCCGGCCGTGCGGTGGCCGGCCCGTCGGCGTCGGCCGTGGTCAGCCGAGCGTCACCTGTGTCTCCCGGCCCGCCGGGGGCTCCTTCGACACCTCCGCGTAGGCGGCCGCCAGGATCGTCGGGTCCGGGCCCTCCAGGCGGACCGGCTTCGCGACGTCGTCCAGCACGACGAACCGCAGCAGGTCGCCGCGGGACTTCTTGTCCCGGCGCATCGCGCCGAGCAGTTCGTCCCACCGGTCGCCGCGGTACGACGTCGGCAGGCCGAGCGCGGTGAGGATGTCACGATGACGGTCGACGACGGCGTCGTCGAGCTTGCCGGCCAGCCGCGCCAGCTCGGCGGCGAACACCATCCCGACGGCCACGGCCGCGCCGTGCCGCCACTGGTAGCGTTCGGCCAGTTCGACGGCGTGGCCGAAGGTGTGGCCGTAGTTGAGGATCTCGCGCAGCCCGGACTCCTTGAGGTCCTCCCCCACGACCCGCGCCTTGACCCGCACGGAGCGGGTGACCAGCTCGGCGAGCACGTCCCAGGTGGCGGGCGCCGCGTCGCGGCCCTGCCAGCCCTTGAGGTCGGCGGCGTGGGCGGTCACGAGGCGCAGGATCTCCTCGTCGGCGATGAAGCCGGTCTTGACGACCTCGGCGAGGCCGGCCACCAGGTCCCAGCGGTCCAGGGACTCCAGGGCGGCCAGGTCGCACAGCACCCCGGCGGGCGGGTGGAAGGCGCCCACCAGGTTCTTGCCCTCGGCGGTGTTGATGCCGGTCTTGCCGCCCACGGCGGCGTCGACCATCGCGAGCAGCGTGGTGGGCAGGTGCACGACACGGATGCCGCGCAGCCACGTCGCCGCCACGAAGCCGGCCAGGTCCGTCGTCGCGCCGCCGCCGACCGACACGATCGCGTCGGAGCGCGTGAAGTCCGCCTGCCCGAGAACCTGCCAGCAGAAGGCGGCGACCTGCGCGGTCTTCTGCTCCTCGGCGTCGGGCAGCTCGACGGCGAACGCCTCGTAGCCCTGCTCCTTGAGGTCCTCACGCACCGCCTCGCCGGTGGCCTGCAGGGAGGCCGGGTGCATGACGAGGACCCGCCGCGCGTCGCGGCCGATCATCGTCGCGAGCTCACCGAGCAGGTGCCGCCCGATGACGACGTCGTACGGCCGTTCTCCCGCCACGGTGACACGGGTGGTGCTCACTGCTCGTCTCCCTGCTCGTTCGTGACGGCGCGTGCCGCGGGGGCCTTGCCGGCGGGGTGCTCGTCCCCGTCGTCCAGGTGCCTCGGATCGGCGAACTCCGCCACGGGGCGCAGGCCGAGCGCACCCGCGATCTCGGCCGCCGCCTCCTCGGCGGGACGTTCCGTGGAGTGGATGCGCAGGGTCGCGAGCCGTTCGTACGTGGGACGGCGCTCGTCCATGAGCGCCTGCCACCGCTGGCGCGGGTTGCCCAGCAGCAGCGGCCGCGCCTGGTTCATGCCGACACGCGGTGCCGCGACGGCGAGCGTCACGTCGAGGAAGACGACGTCGCCGCCCCGCGCCGCGTAGGAGGTCAGGGCCTGCGCCGTCGCGGCGTCCATGACGGCTCCCCCGCCCAGCGCCAGGATCCCGTCGTGCTCGGCGAGCGCCGCCGCGACGGCCTCGCGTTCCATGGCGCGGAAGGCGGGCTCGCCGTCGTCGACGAAGATGTCGGCGACGGGTTTGCCCGCGCGCTCCTCGATGTCGTGGTCGGTGTCGCGGACGCTCACGCCGAGGCCGTGGGCCAGCACGCGGCCGACCTTCGACTTGCCCGAGCCGGGCGGTCCGACCAGGACGACGAGCGGGCCGGAGGTGTCCGGAGGCGGGCCGGTGGGCGCCGCCGGGGCCGCGGCGTGGATGCCGGGTGCGCCGGTCGCGCCGGTCGCGCCGGCCGTCGTGCCGGGGTTCGCGTCGTGGCTCATCGCAGCGTCTCCGGGATCGCGGCGAGGTACGCCTCGGCGTTGCGCCGGGTCTCGGGGAGCGAGTCCCCGCCGAACTTCTCGATCGCGGCCTCGGCGAGCACCAGCGCCACCATCGCCTCGGCGACCACGGCCGCCGGCGGCACGGCACACACGTCCGAGCGCTGGTGGTGAGCGGTCACGGCCTCACCGGTGGCGACGTCCACCGTCGGCAGGGCACGCGGCACGGTGGAGATCGGCTTCATCGCGGCGCGCACCCGCACCGCCTCGCCGTTGGACATGCCGCCCTCGATGCCGCCGGCGCGGTTGGTGCCGCGCGACAGCCGGGCCCCGTCCTCCCCGGCCCCGGAACCCGGCAGGATCGCGTCGTGCGCCGCCGTGCCACGGCGGCGGGCGGTGCGGAAGCCGTCACCGACCTCGACCCCCTTGATCGCCTGGATACCCATGAGGGCGGCGGCCAGCCGTGCGTCGAGGCGGCGGTCACCCTGGACGTAGGTGCCGAGCCCCGACGGGACGCCGTGGGCGACGACCTCCACGACGCCGCCGAGCGTGTCGCCGTCGGCCTTGGCCAGATCGATCTCCTCGACCATCAGCTTCGACGTGGCGGGGTGGTGGCAGCGCACGGGGTCGGCGTCGAGCGCGGCGACGTCGTCGGGACCGGGCACGGGCGCGTCGTCGGGCACCTCGACGGGGCCGATCGCCACGACGTGGGAGACGAGCCGCACGCCCAGTGCCTGCTCCAGGAACTTCGCGGCGGCCGTTCCCAGGGCGACACGCATCGCGGTCTCGCGGGCGCTGGCCCGCTCCAGGACGGGCCGGGCGTCGTCGAACCCGTACTTGCGCATGCCGACCAGGTCGGCGTGGCCGGGCCGCGGGCGGGTGAGGGGCCGGTTGCGGGCGATCTCACGCTCGTCACCGGTTCCGGCGTCCTTGAGGAGCGCCTCGCGCGGCACGGGGTCGGCGGCCATGACCTCGGTCCATTTGGGCCACTCGCTGTTGCCGATCTCGATGGCCAGCGGCCCACCCTGCGTGACTCCGTGCCGCAGGCCGCCGAGCACGCGCAGCTCGTCCTGCTCGAACTTCTGCCGTGAGCCGCGCCCGTAGCCGAGACGGCGCCGGGCGAGCGCCGCCCGGATGTCGTCGGTGGTGAGAGCGACGCCTGCCGGCAGCCCCTCCATCACCCCCACCAGGGCAGGACCGTGTGACTCTCCCGAGGTCAACCAGCGAAGCATGCGGCAATCCTTACACGTCGAGCGCAGCCGCGAGCGCCGCGTCCATCGCGGCGAGCACGTCGCCGACCGGGCCGGTGCGGCCGGTCATGAGGCGCACCTGGGCGACGGCCTGGTGCAGCAGCATGCGTTCGCCGCTCACGGCGACGCCGCCGGCGCCGGCCCAGGCGGTGTGCAGTGCGGTGGGGCGGGGATCGTAGGCCACGTCGAGCAGTACGCCGCGGGGTGGGGCGGGGCGTGCGTCGTCCGGCGTTCCGGCGGCACCGGGGAGAGCGGCACCGGGAAGGGCGTCGTGCGACGGGGCGTCGTCTCCCGTGAGTCGGCCGACGGCGGCGGCCAGCGGGTCCGCCGCGCGCGGCGGGAGGGTGGAGACGACGACGTCGGCCGCGGCCAGTTCCCGGAGGACGTGGCCGTCGGTGCCGGTGAGGTCCGCCTCGACGAGTTCGGGCGTGACGCCCATGCGGGCGATCGCGGCGCGCAGCTCCCCGGCCCGGTCCAGGGAGCGGACCAGGACGCGGGCGGACGTGCAGCCCAGCTCGGCCAGGGCGGCGAGCGTGGACGCGGCGGTCGCTCCCCCGCCGAGGACGAGGGCGTGCGTGACCTCGGACCCGGTGGCGGCGGAGTGCCCGGAGGCGGGTGCGGGCGCGCTGACACCGGTGCCGTCGTCGGGGCCGGCCGTCGTGGCAGCCGCCGGGCCGGTGCCCGCCCCCGTTGCCGGCCGCGACGCGAGTAGTCCTTCGCGCAGCGCCTGCACGAGCCCGTACACGTCGGTGTTGGTGCCGGTCAGCGTCACCCCGCCGGAGGTGGCACCCGGCGGGCCGGCGGGCGCGACGAGGACGGTGTTCACCGCGCCGACGGCGGCGGCCAGCGGCTCGACGTGGTCGACCAGTGCCAGGGCGCGGTGCTTGAGCGGCATGGTCAGGGACAGGCCCGCCCAACCGCGGTCGACACCGGCCAGGAACGTCTCGAGCTCGTGCTCGTCCACGTCGTGGCGGCCGTACTCCCAGTCGTCGAGGCCGAGCGCGCGGTAGGCGGCGGTGTGCAGGGCCGGGGACAGCGAGTGGGCGACGGGGTGCCCGAGGACGGCAGCCCTCACGTCCACGCCTCGCCGGTAAGGGTCTCGTAGATCTCCACGTAGCGGGCGCGGGTCTCGGCCACGACGTCGGCGGGGATCTCGGGGCCCGGGTCGGTGCGGTCCCAGTCGGTGAGCGTGGCGGACCAGTCGCGCACGTACTGCTTGTCGTAGGACCACTGGGGACGGCCGGGCTCGTACTCGGACGCTTTCCAGAAGCGCGAGGAGTCCGGCGTGAGCACCTCGTCGGCCAGGGTGAGGACGCCGTCCGCGTCCAGCCCGAACTCGAGCTTGGTGTCGGCGATGAGGACGCCGCGCTCCCGGGCGATCTCGGCGCCGCGGGCGTAGATGTCCAGGGTCAGGTCGCGCAGCCGCTCGGCCGTGGCCGTGCCGACCTGGTCGGCGACCGTCTCGAAGGGGATGTACTCGTCGTGTCCCTCGTCCGCCTTGGTCGACGGCGTGAACACGGGCCGGGGCAGCCGGTCGGCCTCGACGAGCCCGGGCGGGAGCGCGACACCCGAGACGGAGCCCGACTCCTGGTAGGAGCGCAGACCGAGGCCGGCCAGGTATCCGCGCGCGATGCACTCGACCGGCAGGATGTCGAGCCTGCGGCAGCGGATGGCCCGCCCCTTCCACTCGCCGGGCACGTCCTCGCTGAGGACGTGGTTGGGCACGAGGTCGGCGAACTGCCGGAACCACCACAGGGACAGCTGGGTGAGGATCGCGCCCTTGTCCGGGACCGGTGTCGGCAGCACGACGTCGTACACCGACACCCGGTCGGAGGCGACCAGGATCACGTCCTGTCCGTCCGCGTACACCTCACGTACCTTGCCCTGGCGAATCAGTTCCACGGCGGAAAGGCTACGTCACGCGGGCTCGCCGCTCCGCTCCGAACCGGCTGGCGGACCACCCGCCGGCCGGCCGTCACTCGTGCCAGTCCGGGTTGTCGGCCTCCCACTGCCGCAGCTCGGCGACCAGGGCCTCGAACTCCTCGTTGCTGGTGGCGAACTTCGTCTCGCCGGTCTCGTGGTTCACCGTCACCCAGTACATCTCCGTGCCGTCGGCAGGGTTCAGCGCGGCGTCGATGGACGCCCTGCCCGGGTTGGAGATCGGGGTGGGCGGCAGGCCCTTGTGGATGCGCAGGTTGTACTCGTTGGACGCGTCGTCGAGCTCCGCCCGCGTCAGGGCGCCGCTGGTGCGTCCCGTTCCGTACAGGACGGCGGCGTCGATGCCCAGTGTCCAGTCCTGGTCGAGGCGGCGCTGGATGACCCCCGACATCCGGGGCCGGTCCTCGGGACGTGCCGCCTCGCGCTCGATGAGCGACGCGCGGATGAGGACGTCCTCCCAGCGTTCCTGCGGCGCGCCCGCGTCCTCGAGCTGGGAGACCGTCATCTCCACCATCATCCGCACGACGTCGGCCGGCGGGGTGCGCTCCGGGTCGACGTCGTACGTCTGCGGGAACAGCCAGCCCTCCGGATTGCCGCCCGCCTGCTGCGGCAGGTGCTGCCCGATGTTCTCGAACGCCTGGTTCGTCTTCTTCTCCGGCCAGCCCGTCGCGATCATCCGCTCGCGGATCTGCGCCACCGTGAGGCCTTCGGGCACGGTCAGCCCGCCCCGGTCGACGTCGTTCTCCGCGAGCATGGCGACCGCGTCGGCAGCCGGCATGCGCGTCAGGACGGTGTGGGTGCCGGGCTGGATGCCGGGTGCGGCGGGGTTCTGGTCGAACGCCCGCTTGAAGGCGCCGTAGGAGGCGACGACGTCGTGCTGCACGAGCACCTCGCCGATGACCGCGCCGTTGGCACCCTCCGGGATGTCGACCTGGATCTCCTCGCCACCCGGGCCGTCGTAGTCCTCGGCGGCGAGAGGCGTCTCGATGCCGAAGAGGTAACCGTCGTTCCGCCACGTCCACGCGCCCAGCCCGGCGACGAGGACCAGGACCGCCACGACGACGACGCCCAGCACGCGCCGGCCACCGCGGGAACGGCGGCGGTCCCCCCGGCTCGCGCGGCCCGTGCCCCGGGTACCCCGGTGGCGGTTGCCCTTCCCTGCCCAGTGGCGTGGCGGTCCTTGGTTCGACACGTCGGCCATCGGCGCGCGGTTCACCCGTCTCTCGTGCTCGTCTGCCTCGCCGCGACACGGGTCCGTGCCACGGCGAGACGGTTATATCAGGTCGGCGTACCCGGTCACGACGGGCGGCCCACCGTGCGCATCAGCCCTGTCGCGCCTGCCACTCGCGCAGTTCGGCCACGTACCGCTGATGCTCCGCGTAGGTCTCGGAGAACTTGGTCTCGCCCGTGTCCAGGTTCACCGTGACCCAGAACTTCCACGCCCCCTCGGCCGGGGACAGCACCGCGTCGATCGACTCGGCGCTCGGGTTCGCGATCGGGGTGGGTGGCAGGCCCACGTGTCGTTCCAGGTTGAACGGCGTGTCCGCAGCCTTGTCCGCGGTCGTCAGCTCGATGCCGGGCTTGTCCAGCCCGTACGCGAGCGACGCGTCGATCTGGAGCTTCATGTCGTCCTCGAGCCGGTTCTCGATCGCGCGAGCGATCTTCGGCCGGTCCTCCGCGATCATTCCCTCACGCTCCACCAGGGACGCCTTGATGAGCACGTCCTGGCGATCCCTCGGCGGGATGCCCCGGTCGTCGAGCTGCTCGACCGTGTTGCGCACCATGCGTGCCAGCACGTCCGCCGCCGTCTCCTCCTCCGGGTTCACCGGGTAGGTCTGCGGGTACAGCCAGCCCTCGGCGTTGCCGCCCGCCTGCTTGGGCAGCCCGAACGAACGGGGCCGGTCGAGCGCCTTGGTGAAGTCCGCTGCCGGGATCCCGGTCACGGACGCGAACCGTTCGACGGTCTGCGCGACGGTGAAACCCTCCGGGATCGTCACCGCGAGATGCGCCATCTCGTTCTTGGCCAGCAACGCGACGGCGTCCGAGGCCTTCATCTCCGTGAGCATGTCCCGCGTGCCGGGCCGGATCCCGCCGGCGTCCGGGTTCTCGCCGAACGCCTTGACGAAGGCGTCCTTGCTCGCCACCACGCCGGCGTCGTACAGCAGCTCGGCCATGTCGAACCCGGTGGCGCCCTCGGGGATCTCGACGGTCACGTCCTCGTTGCCCGGACCCGGGTAGTCCTTCGCCTCGATCGGGTTCTCGAAGGACAGCAGCATGTCCTTCTGCTCCCACACCAGATAGCCGGCCCCGGCCACGAGACCGAAGGTCACGAGCAGGACGACGATCGACCGTCCACGACGGCGACGGCGACGCAGGCGTCGAGAACGGTGGTCGCGCGGGGTCCGGCTCCCCGGATGCACGGTGTTGGCGGGCGCGCCCTCGTGAGCGTCAGGGGGCGCCGTGAACAGGTCCGTCACCTCGTCGATCCTTCACTTCCGGGAAAACGTGCTGGGGAGGCGTGCGTGTCGTGCACGGTCTACACCTCGACGCCGCTGCCGGCACGAGCCCCTGTCGCCCGCTCGGCGTCGAGTGCGGATTGCAGAATGATAACGGCAGCGGCCTGATCGATCACAGACCGGTGCTTCCTGGTGTTTCGTCCCGCGGCGTGGAGGGCCTGCGTGGCGGTGACCGTGGTCATCCGCTCGTCGACGAACCGCAGCTCCGTCCCGCTCTGCCCGACGTCGGCCAGGGCGCGCGCGAGCCCGTCGGCGAAGCGCCGGGCATCCGCGCTGGAGGCGCCCTCCCGCCCGTTGAGATGTCTCGGCAGGCCGACGTAGACGACGGCCGCGGACCGCTCGGCGGCCTCCTGCGCGATGCGCCGCAGCGCGGCCGGCTCAGGGGTGCGCGGCACGGTCTCCACGGGTGTGGCCACGAGCCCGTCCGGGTCGCTCGCCGCGAGACCGACGCGCGCCTTGCCCACGTCGATCGCGAGGCGGGCGCCCCGGGGTAGGGGCGCCCGTCCGAGGGAGTCCGCGGGCTGCTGCGACGTGCTCACGCGCCGACCGCGGCGAGCCGCACGTTCTCGGCGACACCGGCGAGCGCCTCGCCGAGCCGTGCCGCGTCCTGGCCTCCGCCCTGGGCGAGATCCGGCTTGCCGCCGCCTCCGCCGCCGAGCGTCCTGGCCGCGGCGCGCACCAGGTCGCCCGCCCTGTGGCCCGCCGCGCGGGCGGCCTCGTTCGTCGCGACCACCACGACGGGACGTCCTTCGGAGGTGCCGCCCGCGGCGACGACGACGGGCTCGGCCTCACCGAGGCGAGCACGCACGTCCAGTACGAGGGCGCGCAGCCCGTCGGCACCGGCCTCACCGGCGTCGTGCGTCACGACGCGGACGTCGCCCACCCGCGGCGCCTCGGCGGCCAGCTTCCCGGCTGCCTCCAGCAGCCGCGCCTGACGCACCGTGGCGAGTTCCTTCTCGGCGTCCTTCAACCGGGTCAGGAGCGAGCCGACACGGTCCGCGAGCTGGTCGTGGCGCACGTTCAGCATTCCGGTGAGCTGGCCCACCAGGGCGTGCTCGGTGGCCTGGAAGCCGTAGGCGCCCTCGCCGACGAGGGCATCGACGCGGCGCACGCCCGAGCCGATGGACGACTCGCCCAGCAGCGTCACACGGCCGAGCTCGCCGGTCAGCTTCACGTGCGTGCCGCCGCACAGCTCACGGGACCAGTCGCCACCGATGGACACGACGCGCACCACGTCGCCGTACTTCTCGCCGAACAGCGCCATGGCGCCCAGTTCCCTGGCCTCCGTCAGCGGCATCTGCTGGTCGGTGACCTCGAGGTTCTCGGTGAGCAGCGTGTTGACGCGCTCCTCGATCTCGCCGAGCGCGGTGGCGGGCACGGCCTGCGGTGAGCGGAAGTCGAACCGGATCCGGCTCGGCGCGTTCTCCGAGCCTGCCTGCGTGCGGTCGGGCCCGACCAGTTCGTGCAGGGCCTTGTGGATCATGTGGGTGGCCGAGTGGGCCTTGCTGATCGCGGTACGGCGCGCCCGGTCGATCGTGGCCGTTCCGGGGTCGCCGAGCGCCACCGTGCCCTCGGTGAGGCGACCGCGGTGCACGTTCAGACCCTTGACCGGCCGCTGCACGTCGTCGACCTCGATGGTGGCGCCGCCGTCGAGCACGATCGTGCCCTGGTCGGCGAGCTGTCCCCCGGCCTCCGCGTAGAACGGGGTGCGGTCCAAAACCACCTCCACGTCGGCCGGAGCGGTGGCGGCCGGCGTGGGCACGCCGTCGGACAGGAGGCCGACGACCCGCACCGTGGCGTCGTGCTGGGTGTAGCCGAGGAACTCGACCGGCCGGGTCAGCTCCTGGGCGATCGACTCGTAGGCGGCGACGTCGACGTTGCCGTGCCGCTTGGCCAGTGCGTCCGCGCGGGCGCGGGCGCGCTGCTCCTGCATGAGCGTGCGGAACGCCTGCTCGTCGACGCGGACGCCCTGTTCGGCGGCCATCTCGAGGGTGAGGTCGATGGGGAAGCCGTACGTGTCGTGCAGCTGGAACGCGGCGTCGCCGCCGAGCACGAGCGAACCGGTGCCGGCGGGGGTCTGGGCCTTCAGCTTCGACACGGCGGTGTCCAGGATCGTGGTGCCCGCGGCGAGGGTACGGCGGAAGGCCTCCTCCTCGGCGTAGGCCACCCGGGAGATCTCCTCGAAGTTCGTCTCCAGCTCGGGGTAGGAGGCCTTCATCGCGTCCTTGGAGACGGGCAGCAGCGACGGCAGGGCGACGTCCTCCACGCCGAGCAGGCGCATCGCGCGCACGGAGCGGCGCAGCAGGCGGCGCAGCACGTAGCCGCGGCCCTCGTTGGAGGGGCGCACGCCGTCGCCGATGATCATCAGGGCGCTGCGGACGTGGTCGGCCACGACACGCATCCGGACGTCGTCGTCGTGGTCGGCGCCGTACCTCTTGCCCGACAGCTTCTCGGCGGCGTCGATGACGGGGCGCACCTCGTCGATCTCGTACATGTTGTCCACGCCCTGGAGCAGGAACGCGACGCGCTCGAGGCCCATGCCGGTGTCGATGTTCTTCGCCGTGAGGTCGCCCACGACCTTGAAGTCGTCCTTGGCCTTCACGTCGTCCAGGGCGTACTGCATGAACACGAGGTTCCAGATCTCGATGTAGCGGTCCTCGTCGGCCTCCGGACCGCCCTCGGCACCGTACTGCGGGCCGCGGTCGTAGAAGATCTCGGAGCAGGGGCCGCCCGGGCCGGGCTGGCCCGTGTGCCAGTAGTTGTCCTTCTTGCCCCGGGTCTGGATCCGGCTCTCCGGCAGGTCGGTGACCTTCTTCCAGAGTTCGCGCGCCTCGTCGTCCTCCTCGTACACCGTGGCCCACAGGCGGTCCGGGTCGATGCCGAGGTTGCCGTCCTCGCGGGAGCCCGTGAGGAACTCCCACGCGTACCGGATCGCGTCCTCCTTGAAGTAGTCCCCGAAGGAGAAGTTGCCGTTCATCTGGAAGAACGTGCCGTGCCGGGTGGTCTTGCCGACCTCGTCGATATCGAGGGTGCGCACGCACTTCTGCACGCTCGTGGCCCGCTTCCACGGCGGGGTCTGCTGGCCCGTCATGTACGGGATGAACGGCACCATGCCCGCGATCGTGAACAGCGTGGACGGGTCCGGGCTGATCAGCGACGCAGACGGCACCACCGCGTGAGCCCTTGCCTCGAAGAAGTCGAGCCAACGCTTGCGGATCTCGGCGGTGCGCATCTATTGCGGTCCTTGTCTCGTGAGCCGGCGCGCGCTCGCACGCCGGGAGTCGGTTCGTGTGGTCCTAGTCTCCCGCGCCAGGAGGCGAAAGACGAAACTGAATGTGGTGCGCTGTGGACAACGCCGCGGCGTCGCGCAGGAATCCCGGGTTCCGTGCCGTCCGCAGGGTGCGCGGTGGTCGGCGGACCGCCCGGCCGTAGCCCTGTCCACCGGCCGGGCGGCCACCGCGGCGGCAGGCCGGTGGGAACGCTCAGCGGCCGGTGCGACGGCGCAGCTCGTCCAGGTCGTGCGTGCCACCCGCGCCGTCCGCGAGGAGGGAGGCCATCAGCTCGGCCTCCCGCTCGGCGCGGGCCGCGCGGAAATCGCCGGCGAATCCTCTCGCACCCTGGATCAGCCGCACGGCGCCCGCGTCGGCCGCGTCGACCGCCCGCGCGCCGGCCGCCGCCGCCATGTTCGCCGGCGTGTACCGCGCCGCGAGCCGCTGCCCGCGCCGGACCACCACCACGGTCACCACGACGCCGACACCGATCCAGAACAGCCGGGCCCTCACCGCGCGCCGCCCTCGGGCGCGGCGGCGTGGCGGCCGGCGCCGGAGGCGCCCTGACCGGCGGTGCCGGCGTCCTCCCGGCCGGTGGCCCTGGCGAACGCCCGGCGCACGCCGTAGGAGAACGCGGCCACCTTCACCAGCGGGCCGCCGAGGGTGGCGGCGTACAGACCGGTCAGGGCGCTCACGTTCTCGCTGACGGACGCCGCGCTCGTCGTGACGACGTCCACCTTCTCCAGCTGCGTGTTGGCGCTGGCCACAGCCGTCGCGGTCTCGTCCAGGATGGGCACGGAGTGCTCGGTCACCTCACGCAGACCGGCCCGCGCCTCCTCCAGCACCCGGCCGAGCTTGATCAGCGGATAGGCAAGGAAACCCACGAGCAGCAGGAACGCGATCGCCGCGAGCAGTCCCGCCACGTCACCGAGGGAGAAAGTCATGGCCGCAACCCTAACGCGGGACGACGACGCCCCGCCCGGGCACGAGGCTCGGACGGGGCGTGTCGGGCTGAACGGATGTCAGCGGGCGTAGTACTCGACGACCATCTGCACGTCGCAGGTCACGGGGACCTCGGCACGCTTCGGACGACGGGTCAGCGTCGCGGACAGCTTCTCCAGCTGCACGTCGAGGTAACCGGGCACGGCCGGCAGCACGTCACGGTGCGCGCCGGCGGCGGCGACCTGGAACGGCGTGGTGGCCTGGCTCTTCGGCTTCACCTGGATGGTCTGGCCCTCCTTCACGCGGAAGGAAGGACGGTCCACGATCTTGCCGTCCACCAGGATGTGACGGTGGGTCACGATCTGGCGGGCCTGCAGGATGGTGCGGCCGAAGCCGGCGCGCAGCACGAGGGAGTCGAGACGGGTCTCGAGGTCCTCGACCATGACCTCACCGGTCAGGCCGGGCTGCTTGCGGGAGTTCTCGTACACCTTGAGGAGCTGCTTCTCCCGCAGGGCGTACTGCGCCCGCAGGCGCTGCTTCTCGCGCAGACGCACCGCGTAGTCCGACTCGGTGCGGCGACGGGCGCGGCCGTGCTCACCGGGCGGGTACGGGCGCTTCTCGAAGTGCTTGACGGCCTTCGGCGTGAGCGGAAGACCGAGCTTGCGGCTCAGGCGAACCTGACGCCGCGAACGGGTGACAGAGGTCACGTGATGTTCCTGTCCTTCGTGGTTGATAGGTCACACCCGCGAGCCGACGCCGTCCACGACGGTGCCGGCCGGGTGCGGGACCAGCCGACGGACGCGGCGCACGGGCGAACCGCACGCACGTCACGGGGCCGAGGTCCCAGGGAGTCACCGTCCGGACCAGGGCCCGTCAGGCAACCGCAACATCTTATCCCACGCACGTTCCGGTGGTGCGAGCGAGGTGGCCGACCGCGGCGGCCGCAGTGGTGCGGCCACCCGTCCTCGGGGTGCTGTCCGGGCCCCTTCGTGTCGGACTCCCCGCATAGGGTTGCCGCATGGACCTGTTCTCCGCGGTGACCACCACCGAGCGCGGCACGCCCGAGGTGGGCGACGCCGCCCCGCTCGCCGTGCGGATGCGTCCGGCGTCCGTCGCGGAGATCGCCGGGCAGGACCACCTGCTCGAGCCAGGGTCCCCGCTGCGGAGGCTCATCGAGCCCGCGGACACGGCGAGCTCCCGTTCCGCGCCGTCGTCGGTCATCCTGTGGGGGCCGCCCGGCACGGGAAAGACGACGCTCGCCTACCTGGTCGCCACGGTGTCCGGCCGCCGCTTCGTGGAACTGTCGGCGGTCACGGCCGGGGTCAAGGACGTGCGCCAGGTCGTCGAGGACGCGCGCCGCCGCCTGGCCACGGGCGGCTCGGAGACCGTGCTGTTCGTCGACGAGGTGCACCGCTTCTCCAAGACCCAGCAGGACGCGCTGCTGCCGTCCGTCGAGAACCGCTGGGTCACGCTCGTGGCCGCGACCACCGAGAACCCGTCCTTCTCGGTGAACTCGCCGCTGCTGTCCCGCTCGCTGCTGCTCACTCTCAGGCCGCTCAGCTCGGCGCACGTCCGCGATCTGGTCGAGCGCGCCGTCGCCGATCCGCGCGGACTCGCCGGCTCCGTCATGCTCGCCGACGACGCCGCCGAGCACCTCGTGCGTCTCGCCGGTGGTGACGCCCGCAAGGCGCTCACCATCCTCGAGGCCGCAGCGGGGGCCGTGCTGTCCGACGGCGGCCGGGGCGACGACCCCGAGCCCGACGACGAGCCCGGCCGCGAGCCCGACGACGAGCCCGGCCCCGAGCCCGCCGCGAGCGCCTCCCCGCAGGCCGACCCGCCCCGCGTCACCCTGGCCGACGTCGAGCGCGCCGTCGACGTCGCCGCCGTGCGCTACGACCGCGCCGGGGATCAGCACTACGACGTGATCAGCGCTTTCATCAAGTCGATCCGCGGATCCGACGTCGACGCCGCTCTGCACTACCTCGCGCGCATGGTCGCGGCCGGGGAGGACCCGCGGTTCATCGCGCGGCGGCTCATCATCTCCGCGGCGGAGGACGTCGGCGTCGCCGACCCGTCCGCCCTCCAGACGGCGGTCGCGGCCGCGCAGGCCGTGCAGATGATCGGCATGCCGGAGGGGCGCATCGTGCTGGCGGAGGCGGTGGTCCACCTGGCGACCGCGCCAAAGTCCAACGCGGCGTACCTGGCGGGTGACGCGGCGCTGGCCGACGTGCGGGCCGGCCGGGCCGGCACCGTCCCGATGCACCTGCGCGACGCGCACTACGCCGGGGCCGAGGGCGTCGGGCACGGCAAGGACTACCGGTACGCCCACGACTGGCCGCACGCGGTGGCGCCGCAGCAGTACCTGCCCGACTCGCTCGCGGGAACGGAGTACTACTCCCCCAGCGACCGGGGGTTCGAGCGCCAGGTCTCCGAGAGGCTCGCGCGCGTGCGGGGCATCCTGCGGTCCGACGAGTAGACGGCCGCCGGTCCGCCGGTCGCACACCGCGCGCCGGTCACGCAGCGCCCGCCGACCCGGAGCAGGCCCACCGGTCACGAGCCGGCCCACCGGTCACGAGCGGCCCGCCCGCATCCCGAGCCCCACGCCGGCCGCCACGACCGCGACCCCGCACCACACCACCGGGCCGGGGACCGGCTCGCCGAGGAGCACGCCGCCCACGGCGGAGGTGACCGGCACGACGCCGGTGAACAGCCCGGCGCGGCCCGGTCCCAGGCGTCCCACGGCCGTGTACCAGAGAAGGAACGCCACGACGGTGACGAACACCGCCAGATGCAGCGTCGCCAGCAGATGGCCCGGCCCCAGGGTCAGGACGGCCGCCGGCCCCTCGGTCGCCAGGCTCAGCACGACGAACCCGGCGGCCGCGATCCACGTGGCGTGCAGGGTGACGCCGTCGGGCCCGAGGCGGCGTAGCACGGGCACGGCCAGCAGGGTGAACCCGGCCTCGCACCCGAGGGTCAGCAGGGCGTATCCCACTCCCGCCGCGTCGGTGCGCCCGCCCCCGGTCACCAGGACGGCGCCGGCGGTGACGACCACCGCCCCGGCCACGACGGCGGGCGCGGGCCGCGAGCGGGCCGCCAGGGGGCCGACGAGCGCGAGGAGGATCGGCACGGCGGCCACGGCCACGCCGATCACCGCCGGCTCGGCGTGTTCGACGCCCCGCACGACGGCGACGTTGAACAGCACCAGGCCGCTCAGCGCGACGCCCGCGAGCCACGCCCACTCGCGACCGCGCGGGCGTGGGGCGGCACGGCCCGTCGTCCGCAGGACCAGCACGAGGATCACGGCGGCCAGCGTGTACCGCAGCGCCTGGACGGCGAGGAGCGGCGCCCCGTCGAGCGTGCCCGACACCGCGACCAGACTGCCCACCAGCGACATCCCGATCACGGCGTACAGCGCGCCGCCGCCGTGCGTGCCACCGCGGCCTGCTCGTCCTTCGACGGCACCGCTGCCGGCTGCCGTCCCGGCCGCCACCGCCTCCGCGGACGGCGTGGCGCCCACCGCCGGTCCGCTGTCGCTCGTTCCTGTCATGCGGGCAGCCTCTGCGACCATTGGTCCGGCGAACAGTGCCAATCCAGACCTGATCGAGAGGACCAAGATGTCTGGATCCGACTTCCTCCAGCTCGACCCCGCGCAGGCACCGGGCGGCGGGCTCACCGTGTGGCTCACCGACGAGGTGCGCGGCGCGGTCCGCGACGGCCGCCTCACCGCGGGTGACCGCCTGCCCGCCACCCGGGTGCTGGCCGACCAGCTCGGCTGCTCGCGTGGCGTCGTCGTCGACGCCTACCGGCGGCTCACGGACGAGGGCCTCCTGTCCGGCCGTCGCGGAGCGGGGACGACGGTGCGCACCGACCTGCTGCGGGCGACGTCGGACCCCGCTCCGGCGCGCCCGGCCACGCCGGCACCGGCGGTGCCCCACCCGCAGCGGATCGACCTCTCGCCGGGGCTGCCGGACCTGTCCGCGTTCCCGCGGGCAGCCTGGGCGCGTGCGGAGCGCGCGGCGATCACCGGCCTCGCGTCCCGGGACCTCGGCTACGGCGATCCGCGCGGGCTGCCCGCTCTCCGGGAGGCTCTCGCCGGGTGGCTCTCGCGCACCCGCGGGCTGCGCGCCCACCCGGACGAGATCCTCGTCGTGAACGGCGTGTCGCAGGGGCTCGTCCTGCTCGCGACGGTGCTCGGCGGGCACGGGACCACCCGGATCGGGTTCGAGGACCCGGGCTCGCGCGGGGCGCGGGAGCACCTGAGCAGGTGGGGCCTGGAGCCGGTCCCGCTCCCGGTGGACGACGGCGGCCTCGACGTCGGCGCGCTCGAGAGGTCCGGCCTCGACACCGTGCTGGTCACACCCGCGCACCAGTTCCCCACCGGGGTGGCACTCGCACCCGAGCGGCGCCGCGCGCTGGTCGCGTGGGCCCGTGCGGACACGGCGCACCGCGCGCCCGGCCGGTCGCCCCGGCGCCTGGTGGTCGAGGACGACTACGACGCCGAGCACCGCTACGACCGGCCACCGGTCGCCGCCCTGCGCTCCCTCGCACCGGAGCACGTGGTGCATCTGGGTAGCGTGTCCAAGTCGCTGGCGCCCGGGATCCGGCTGGGATGGATGCTCGCACCCGCCCCGATGCACCAGGAACTCGTCGAGGCGCGCTACTGGACCGATCTGGCGAGCCCCGCCCTGCCGCAGCTCGCGCTGGCGCACTTCATCACGTCGGGCGCGTTCGAGAGGCACCTGCGGCAGGTGCGGCGGCGGCACCGCGCCCGCCGCGACGCACTGCTGGCGGCGCTGGCCGCGCAGCTGCCGGAGGCGGCCGTGCACGGCGTCGCCGCGGGGCTGCACCTGCTGGTCACGCTGCCCGGCGGCGTGGACGACGCCGCGCTCGCCGCCCGCGCGGAACGGTCCGGTGTCACGGTGCATCCCTTGTCGTCCCACCGCCGGGGCACCGGACCGCCCGGGCTCGTCATCGGGTACGCGGCCGCGGGCCCGGACCGGCTCCGGGAGGCGGTGGGCCGCCTGGCCGCGGTGTGGCGGCCGGCCTGACGGATCCCTAGACCAGGCCGAGCTCGCGTGCCCGCACGCCCGCCTGGAACCGCGAGTCCGCGCCGAGCGCCGCCATGAGCTCCGCGACCCGGCGCCGGTACGTGCGCACGCTCAGGCCGAGCTCACGGGCGGCGGTCTCGTCCTTGACCCCTCGGCCGAGCAGGTCGAGCACCTGGGGCGCGAGCAGACGGATCTCCGCGGCTCCGGTGTCGTACACGTCCAGGTCCGTGGCCGACCGCCACGCCGCCTCGAACAGTGAGCTGACCCCTCGGACCGTCTCCGGCTGCGTGATGAGGCTGTACGTCCGCTCACCGGTGCGCATGTCGCCGGCGAGGATCGCGATGCGCTCGTCGAGCAGGATCGTCTCGTTGACCTCCTCGGTCGCGACCCGGACCTCGACACCCGGATGCTCGAGCACGGTCGCCATCCGGTGCGGCCAGGCCGGGTCGAGGAGCATGCCCGAGCGGTAGACCTTGCGGACGCGGGCGTCGCGGCGCCCGGGACGGACGGCAGGGCGGCCCGGTGAGCCGGTCGCGACCCCCTGGGGCCCATGGGTCCAGCCCCACGACGCGAGCGTGTTCGCGGCGCAGGTGATGGTGGTCGCGTTCGCGAACAGGTGTGCCGTGCGCCGGAACACCTCCTCCTCGCCGCGCACGACGGTGACGCCGCCGTCGCTGGTCCTGGCTGTGCTCGACATGTCTTCACCCTCCCGCGCGCCCGTACGCACGTCCAGCCGTGGCAACAACCTGCCACGGTCGGCGATTCCGCCGGGCGGCGCCGCACGCTGGTCGGCATGACGAGTGACAGCATCACGACCACCGCACCCTCTCCCGCCGCCTCCGCCGGCACCTGGCGCCTCGGGGACCGCGAGGTCAACCGCATCGGCTTCGGCGCGATGCGCCTGACCGGCATGCCCTGGGACGAGAAGCCCCGTGACCGGGACACGGCGATCGCCGTCCTGCGCCGTGCGGTCGAGCTCGGCGTGAACCACATCGACACGGCCGCGTTCTACTTCCTGCCGACCCGCTCCGCCAACGAGCTCATCAGCACCGCCCTTCACCCCTACCGGGACGACCTGGTGATCGCCACCAAGGTCGGCCCCGTCCGGGGGAAGGGGGAGGGGCTCGCCTTCGCTCCGTATGCGCGGCCCGAGGAGCTGCGCGCCCAGGTGGAGGAGAACGTCCGTCAGCTCGGCGTCGACCACCTCGACGTCGTCAACCTGCGCTGGGGCTCCGGCATGGGCAAGGAGTCCGGCTCCGTGGCCGAGCACGTCGGCGCGCTCACCGAACTGCGCGACGCGGGGCTCCTGGCCCACATCGGGGTCTCCAACGTCGACGCGGCGCAGCTCACCGAGGCGATGGCGATCACCCCCGTCGCCGAGGTGCAGAACCGGTACGGACTCACCGAGCGCGGCGACGACGACCTGGTCGCGCTGACCGGCGAGCACGGCATCGCGTTCGTGCCCTTCTTCTCTGTGGGCGCCGGTGTGCCCGGTGCGGTGCCGGGCGGCACCGTCGCGAGCGACGAGTCGGCGGTCGCCGCCGTCGCCGCGGCCCACGAGGTCACCCCGGCGCAGGTCCGGCTCGCCTGGACCCTGCACCGCGGCGAGCACGTCCTGGCCATCCCCGGCACCGGGGACCGCGCCCATCTGGAGGAGAACATCGCGGCCGGGTCGCTGCGGCTCACCGGCGACGACCTCGCCCGGCTCGACGCGGTCGCCACCGCTGCCTGACGCCCCCGCCCGGCGTCGAGCGTTCAGCCGCGGCGTCAGGCGTTCGGCGTGCCCGCCGCTCGCGGCCGGGGGCCCGGACACCGGTCCGGGTCCCCGGCCGCGAGCGGCGGCCGTGGCCGCCTCAGGCGAACGGGTCCGGCGTCAGCGTGTACTTCGTCTGGAGGTACTCGTGGATCCCCTCCGCACCGCCCTCGCGGCCCAGCCCGCTCGCCTTCCAGCCGCCGAACGGTGCCGCCGCGTTGGAGATGACGCCCATGTTCAGCCCCATCATCCCCGTGGCCAGCCGCTCGATCATGCGCTGGCCGCGTGCCAGGTCCCGCGTGTACACGTAGGAGACCAGCCCGTACTCCGTGTCGTTGGCCAGGCGCACGGCGTCGTCCTCGGTGTCGAACGGGACGACGGCGAGCACCGGGCCGAAGATCTCCTCACGCAGGATCTCGCTGCCGGGCCGCACGTCGGTCACCACCGTCGCGGGGAAGAACGACCCCGTGCCCTCCGCGGGCGAACCGCCCAGCCGCAGTGTCGCACCCCGGTCCACCGCGTCCCGCACCAGGGACGACGACTTCGCGACCGCGTCGTCGTCGATGAGCGGCCCGATGGTCACGCCGTCCTCGGTGCCGCGCCCCATCCGGAACTCCGCGACCCGCTCGGTCACCCGCTCGGCGAACTCGTCCGCGACCGACCGGTGCACGAGGAACCGGTTGGCCGCCGTGCACGCCTGGCCGATGTTGCGGAACTTCGCCGCGAGCGCGCCCTCGACCGCCTTGTCCAGGTCGGCGTCGTCGAACACGACGAACGGTGCGTTGCCGCCCAGTTCCATCGAGGTGCGCAGCACTCCCCCGGCGGCCTGCTCCAGCAGTTTCCGCCCGACCGGGGTGGAGCCGGTGAACGACAGCTTCCGCAGGCGCGGGTCGCGGATGATCCGCTCGGAGACCGGGCCGGTGTTGGTCGTGGTCACCACGTTCACGACGCCCGCGGGCAGACCCGCGTCCTCCAGGATCTTCGCGAAGAACACCGTGGTCAGCGGGGTGAGTGCGGCCGGCTTGATCACCACGGTGCAGCCGGCCGCGAGCGCCGGCGCGATCTTGCGGGTGGCCATGGCCAGCGGGAAGTTCCACGGGGTGATGAGGAAGCACGGCCCCACGGGGTGCTGGGTCACGATCATGCGCCCGGTGCCCTCGGGGTTGGCGCCGTAGCGGCCGGCGATGCGCGGTGCCTCCTCGGAGAACCAGCGGAGGAACTCGCCGCCGTAGGCGACCTCGCCGCGGGACTCGGCCAGCGGCTTGCCCATCTCGAGGGTCATGAGGAGCGCGACGTCCTCCTTGCGTTCCATGAGCAGGTCGAACGCGCGGCGCAGGATCTCGCCGCGGGCGCGCGCGGGGGTGGCGGCCCAGTCGTCGGCGGCGGCGACCGCGGCGTCGATCGCGGCGGCGCCGTCGTCGACGCCGGCGGAGGCGATCTCCTTGATCACGTCGCCGGTGGCGGGGTCGTGGACGGCGAAGGTGGCGCCGTCACGGGCCGGGCGCCAGGCGCCGCCGATGAAGAGACCGTCGGGGACGGCGGCCAGGAGCTGGGTCTCGCGGGGGTCGGTCATGGTTGCTCGGACTCCTTCGTCTCGCGGGTGTGCGGACCGGGCCCGCCGTCCACGGGCGTGGCGTCGTCGGGAGGCAGCACGGCCAGGAGGTCGCACTGGATCAGCTGACCGCGGTCGAGGGAGGCGGTCACGACGTGGCGCGCGGGGCGGGTCCGCGGGTCGGGGAACATCTTCTCCCACTGCGCGTTGAGGGCGGCGCGGTCACGGTATCCGGCAAGGCGGACCGTCATGGTCAGGATATCGTCGGTACCGCCTCCCGCGGCCAAGAGCAGTTCGCGGACGTGGCCGAACATGTTGGCGGCCTGCTCGTCGAGGGTCTCGGGGATCTCACCGGTGGCCGGGTCTCGCCCGGTCAGCGTTCCCGAGGCGAGAAAAGGGCCGATGCGGCTGCCTGCCGGCACGGGGTTCCGGTGCGCGAACCCGCGGATCTCGACGGAGGTCCGCCGATCTTGTCGGTCGCCGCTCACCGGCGCTCCTCGACGATCCGGTTCTCGATCGCGCCGAGCGGTCCGATCTGCGCGCGCACCACGTCGCCCGCCTTCAGGAAGTTCCCGGTCGGCGCCCCGATGCCCGACGGCGTGCCGGTGGCGAGGATGTCTCCCGGGACGAGGGTCATGACCTGGGTGAGGTACGCGATCTGGTCGTAGATGTCGTGGATCATGTCGTCGGTGCGCCAGTCCTGGCGCACCTCGCCGTTCACGGTGAGGGTCATGCGCAGGTCGTGCGGGTCCTCGATCTCGTCGTCGGTCGTGAGCCAGGGACCGAGCGGCCCGTGCGTGTCGAACGACTTGCCGAGCGTGAACGTGGGCGAACGCTTGGCGAGCCAGTCCCGTACCGACACGTCGTCGGCCACCATGTAACCGGCGATGACGGACCGTGCGTCCGCGCGGGACACGTGCTTGCACTCGGTCCCGATGACGACGGCGAGCTCGATCTCGTAGTCCAGCTCGTCCGAGATCGCCGGCTTCACGACGTCGTCGTAGGGGCCGACGATGCAGGACGTCTGCTTGTTGAACCACATCTGGTTGTCCGGGATCGGGATGCCGGCTCTGCGGGCCTCCTCGGCGTGTGCGGCGTAGTTCATCCCGATGCCGAGATACTTCTGCGGGTAGTCGACCGGTGCCAGGAGCGTCACGTCGCTCAGCGGGTGGCCGGGGCCCGTGGCGGCGGCCAGTGCGACGTTCAGCTCGCCGAGGCGCGGCAGCAGCACGCGGGCCGACGTCGTCCCGGCCGCCTCACTGATGTCGGTGACGGTCTCGCCGTCGACCCTGCCGAGCCGTACCGGCCCGTCGCCCACGCGGAATCGTGCGATCTTCATCGTGCCTGTTCCTTCTCCTCGGGCTGTTCGGAGGGCAGCTTCCCCCAGATCTGTTCGCCGTACGGGGTCAGCTGGAAGCTGATGAACCGCCAGCCGGGGACGTCGCCGGACCTGCCGGACCGGACGAGGACCTGCGTGACGACGCCCTCCTGGGTGCGCTCCCCGCCGTCCGGCGTGCGCATGTGGTTCGTGATCGGCCCGACCACGACGGCGACGTCGTCCACCACGCGGATGTTCAGCTCGCCGCGCTCGATCCGCAGGAACGCGCGACGGGTCTCGACGTGCTCCAGGAACTGCGCCTTGGTGTGCACCAGGCCGGGGGCGTGCACGTGCACGAGCGAGTCGTCGAGGATCGCGTCGAGCGCGGCGACGTCGACGTCGACCAGGGCGCGGTGACGCTCGGCCTCGACCGCGAGGATCTCTGCACGGACGGTCTCGTCCGCACCGGCGACCGCGCTCATGCGAGGTCTCCCCGTGCCTGGTCCCGGACGGGCGCGCGGGTGCCACGTGCGCGCCGGACGGCGCTCGTCGTGCTCATGCGCCCGCCTCCTGCTCCCACGTGCGGAAGCCGGTCGCGTCACCGGCGGCGTGACCGGGGCGCGGAGCGCCGACCAGCGCGTGGTAGCCGCTGAAGATCTCGTCGGCCTCGGCCAGCGGCAGAACCTTCTCGATGTCGTCGAACGGTTCCCCGCCCGTGCGGTCGGCGACCATCCGGCGGATCACCTCGTACCCTTCGCCGCGCATGCTGTCCACGATGCGGTTGACGATCTCGCGGCGGTCCTTGTCGTAGGCGGCGAGGGCTGCCGCCGCGTCGGAGCCGTGCTCGGCCAGCCGCGCCGTGATCGCGCGCGCGTCGAGCATCGCCTGCGTGATGCCGTTGCCGCCACGCGGGTACATGGCGTGGGCCGCGTCACCGAGCAGGGCGACACGCCCGTCCACCCAGGTGTCCAGGGGGAAGTGCCGGACCAGCGGGAAGAGGTACACCTCCCGGGCGTCCCGGATCAGCTCCTGCACGTCGAGGAACGGCAGTTTGAGCGTGTCGAAGAGGCCGACGACGTCCTCCGGGTCGGCGACCTGGTTCCAGTCCTCGATCGTCTCCTCGCCGTTGGTCTCGACGACCCAGTTGATGAGGTCGAGCCCGCTGTTCTCGAAGTTCTCCGCGATGGGGTACACGATCATCGAGGCGACGTGCGGGTTGCCGAGGTGCAGGATCGTGTGCCCGCCGCGGAACGGCTCGCGCAGCGTGGTCCCGCGCCACATGGTGATCCCGGAGAACTCGGGCTCGGTCAGCGCGGGGTGCATCTGCCGCCGCACGGCCGACTTGATGCCGTCGGCCGCGATCAGGGCCTCGTGCCGCACCTGCTCGGTGCGACCGTCCGTGTGCTCCAGGTCGAGCGTGACGTGGTCCGCGTCCTGGGCGTAACCGGTGACCCGGACGCCCAGCCGCACCGCGCCGGACCCCAGCCGGTCCAGGACGGTGCGGTACAGCATCATCTGCAGGACGCCCCGGTGCACGAACCGCTGTTCGTGCAGGTAGCCCATGTGGACACCGCACTTCTCCGCGTAGATCTCCTGGCCGTGATGGTTGTAGAAGACGGAGTCCTCGGCCTCCACGGAGATCTCCCGGAACTGCTCCAGGAGACCGAGCTCGTCGAGCTCGGCGGTTCCGACGGTCTTGATGTCCACGCCGACGCCGAGCGGTCTCAGCTCGGCGACGGTCTCGTAGATCGTCGGCCGGAAGCCCGCCTGATGCAGGCGGAGAGCGGTGAGCAGGCCTCCGGGGCCTGCTCCGGCGATGGCGATGTCGAGCATGGTCTTCCTCGTCCTTCTCGTGGGGGTCGGGCGGGCCGTCGCCGGCCGGTCAGGCGGGCAGCGTCTCGCGCAGGAACCGGGTCGTGGCGTCCCACGCACGTGCGGCGCTGCGCGGGTGGTGGGCGATCACGCGGGGATCCGGCGAGTTCCGCGCCCGGGGGCTCGTGAAGGCGTGCACCGTGCCGCCGTAGACGTCGGTCTCCCAGTCGATGCCGGCGCCCGTCAGCGCGTTCTGCAGCGCGTCGCGCTGGGCGGCGGTGGCCATGGGGTCGTCCGCGCCCGTGCACAGCAGCACGCTCGCGCCGGGGTGAGCGGCACTCCAGTCCGCGCCGGGGTCCAGCAGGTCCAGCCCGGCGTGGACGCCGACGACGCCGGCCAGCCGGCCTCCGCCACGCAGGTACTCCAGCGCCGAGGAACCGCCGAAGCAGTAGCCGAGCGCGACGAGGCACCCGCCGTCGAGCTCCGGCTGCGCGCCGGCGGCCTCGTGGGCGGCCGACACGCGGGCGATCCAGCGGGCACGGTCCGCGACCATGCCACCGATCAGAGGCCCGATCTCGGCCATGGTTCGCGGCCGGGTGCGCGCGCCCCAGATGTCGGCGCAGAACACGGGCCGTCCGAGCGCCGCGAGCCTGCGCGCGATCGCCAGCATGTCCTCGCCCGGACCGAACGCGTCGTGCACCAGGAGGACGCCCGGCGCGCCCCGGGTACCGGGAGCCGCGACGACAGCACCCCGCATGCGTGTGCCGTCGTGCGTGTACTCGACGTCGCGCACTCGCACGTCGTGCTCCGCGGAGGTGAGCAGCTTGTTCATCGGTGAACCTTCCGTCCGACGCCGATGTCGTGGCGGCATCGTAGAAGCATTTTCTACACGATTTCAAGTGTGAACCGAGGGCCACAGCCCGTTCGACCCGTCACAAACGGCTATTTCACGCCGTATTTCCTCGGAGAGCTCGCCTGACTTCACCGAGGATCCTGTCTGGATAGTTGCGAGCCGCGCGGCGATCTGCATATGATTTCCGACACGATCCGGCGTCGCCCGCCGGACAGCACACCGAGGTGCAAGGGAGCAAGACGCGACCATGACCGTCGTCGACATCAACATCCATCACCTGCCCGAGGACCTGTTCTCGAACGAGAAGATCCTGAACGGCTTCCTGAACAGCGCTCCGCGCGGCTTCGGCGAGATCGCCTCGGTCGGCACGGCCGACGACGGCAAGCCGCAGCTCATCCTCGAGAAGCCGAAGGGCTACCAGAACCTCAACTACGTCGACGGCGACTACTCGTGCGAGGCCAAGCTCGCCGCGATGGACGACGCCGGCGTCGACTACGGCATCATGCGCGTACCCGTCTGGCAGGAGTGGCTGGACCTGGAGACCTGCAGGGCCGTGAACGACAACGCCGCCGAGATCGTGAAGAAGTCCGGTGGAAGGCTCTTCTCGACCGCGTGCGTGCCGCCGTGGGGCGGCAAGGAGAACATCTACGAGCTCGAGCGCTGCATCGACGAGCTCGGCGTCGTCGGCGTGCAGCTCGCGTGCCACTACGGCCAGCTCTACCTCGACGACGACGTCTTCAAGCCGTACCTCAAGGTGCTCAACGACAAGGGCCTACCCGTCATCGTGCACCACACCCCGCTGCCCGTGGAGTGGCGCTCGATCATCGACTACACCAACCTGCGCCGCGAGTTCGGCCGCATCGTCGACCAGGCCACGGCGGTGGGCCGCGAGCTGTTCAGCGGCATGTTCGACGAGTTCGCGGACCTGCGCTTCATCCACACGATGCTCGGCGGGAACTGGTTCGCCAACGCCGACCTGCTGACCCCGCACGCGTCGACCAGGAAGGAGTCGCTGAACCGTCTTGACGCCACCGGCGGCGACAAGATCCGCGGCTACCTCGAGAACAACATCTTCTTCGACCTCACCCACCCGCACTCCTGGGGCAAGCACCAGGTCGAGGCCGCCCTGAAGATCAGCGGCGCCGACCACTACCTGTTCGGCTCCTCGTTCCCCGTCTTCCGCGGCTGGATGAGCCAGGGCGTCGACTTCGTGACGAACGACCTGGAGATCAGCGACGCGGACCGCGCGGCGGTGCTGTCGGGCAACGCCAAGCGCCTGTTCAACCTCCCCGTCTGAGGCTCCCCACGAACCGGTGGCCGACCGTCCCCCGACCGGGCGGCCACCCGCGACCCCGTCCACGAAGGACACCCAGCGCAAGGAGGCGCTGATCCCATGACGAAGACAACACCTCTCACGCCACTCGCCGTCGCGGCGACCCTGGCCCTCGCCCTGAGCGCCTGCTCGGCCGACAGCACCGACGACGGAGGCGGCACCGCCGCCACGGGTGACACCGGCTCGGGCACCGTGCCCGGCTCCGTTCTGCGGGTCAACTGGGGCGGCTTCCCGGAGAGCTGGGCCCCGGGCGCCGACATGGAGGCCGGCAGCATGCGGGTTCCCTACGAGAACCTGGTGGCGCTCGTCGACGGCGAGATCCAGCCGGTGCTCGCCACCGACTGGGAGCTCACCGACGAGGCCCTGACCCTGACCCTGCGCGAGGGCGTCACCTTCCATGACGGCACGCCGTTCGACGCCGAGGCCGTCAGGACGAACATCGAGACGGTCAAGGACACGCCCGGTCCGTACGCCGGACCGTTCCAGGTGATCGACTCGATCGACGTGACGGACGAGCACACGGTGACCTTCAATCTGTCCGAGCCGACGCCGTCGCTGCTGACCACGCTGTCCACCCGGGCCGCCCCGATGGCCAGCCCCGCCGCGATCGCGGCGGGAACGGTGACCTCCGCGCCGGTCGGCACCGGCCCCTGGGCCTACGACGAGGAGGCCTCGGTCACCGGCACGCGCATGGTGTTCGGACCGAACACGGACTACTGGGGTGAGGCGCCGGGCTTCGAGAGCATCCAGATCGTGGCCATCGAGGAGGACACCGCCGCGACCGCCGCGCTGGTGAGCGGGGAGATCGACCTCACCGACACCGAGTCCACGGAGTTCACGACGCTGGAGTCGGCCGGCAACACCGACCACCTGTCGTACCCGGCGATCCGCAACAACCCGATCTTCTTCGACCGGGGCCCGGGCGGAGTGTTCGAGGACGTCGACGTGCGCCGGGCGGCCTGCCTGGCGATCGACACCGAGACCCTCGCGTCCGTGGAGACGGACTGGGAGGTGCGCACGCAGCACTTCGCCGAGGGCGAGCAGGGCTACAACCCGGACATCACCGGGTACCCGCACGACCTGGCCGAGGCGCAGCGGCTGTACGACGAGGCCGGGAACCCGGCGGTCGACGTGGAGATGCTCGCGACGTTCTTCAACGAGCGGCAGATGCAGGTGTACGCCGAGCAGGTGGGCGAGATCGGCATGAACATCACCGTGCAGACGGCGCCGCCGCCGCAGTTCTTCTCCGAGTGGGCGAGCGGCCGGTACCCGATCGGGCTGGGCGGCAACGACGAGCTGACCCCGTACGACTGGTACCAGGCGTGGTTCGCCGCGGACGCGCCGGGGAACCCTTCCGGCGTGGAGAGCGAGGAGCTCGCCGCGGCCGCCGACGCCGCGATCGCCGCGGGCACGTCTCCCGAGGCCGACGGCTTGTGGGCCGAGGTCACGCGGATCATCTCCGAGGAGGCCCTCACCTGCGCGCACGTGGCCGGTGAAGAGCTGATCGCCTGGAACACCGACACCGTGACCGGCGTGGCCCCGCCCGTCGAGCCGTGGGAGACGACGTCGGTCGACTACCGCGCGCTGCGTCCCGCGAGCTGACGAGAGGCCACCGCACATGGGCAAGCTCATCGCCTACCGGCTGCTGTTCGCCGTGCCGCAGCTGCTGGTCATCGCCGTCGTGGTGTTCTCGCTGACCTATCTGGTGCCGGGCAGTCCCGCGGCGGCCATGCTCGGCGCGGCGGCCACGCCCGAGAGCATCGCGCAGGTCGAGGCGCAGATGGGCCTGGACCGGCCGGCGCCGGAGCGGTTCGCGGAGTGGATCGGCGGGCTGCTGACCGGCGACCTCGGGACGTCCTTCCGTTCGGGCGTGCCGGTCGCGGAACTGCTGGCACGGCACGTGCCCGCGACCTTGTCGGTCGTGGCGGGCGGGATGCTCGTGGCCCTCGTGCTGGGGGTGGGTGCCGGCGTGTGGACCGGCACCCGCCCGGGCACTCCGGGCGACCGGGTCGTCACCGGCGGCACCGTGCTCGGTCTGGCCGTCCCGGAGTTCTGGCTCGGGCTGCTGCTGACCACGCTGTTCGCGGTGCAGCTCGGCTGGGTCCCGATCGTCGCGTGGACGCCGCTGACGGACGACCCGCTCGGCTGGGCGCGCGGGATCGCGCTGCCCTCGATCACGCTCGGTGTGACGGGCGGGGCGATGATCGCGCGACAGACACGTGCCGCCGTCGTGGCCTCGCTGGCCGCGCCCTACACGGACACCCTCACCGCTGCCGGCGTACCGCGCGCCACGATCGTGGCGCGCTACGGCGTGAAGAACGCGCTCGTGCCCGTGCTGGCGTCGGCGGGCGTCACGCTCGCCATCCTCATCGGGGTGAGCTTCGTGGTGGAGAAGGTGTTCTCCCTCCCGGGGCTCGGCTCCATCATGCTCTCCAGCGTCATCGCGCAGGACTTCCCCGTCGTGCAGGGCGTCGTCATGGTCACGGCCGTGCTGGTCATCGCCGTGAACCTGGTCCTCGACATCTGCTACGGCCTGATCAACCCGCAAGCGAGGCCCCAGTGAGAACCGCCCTCCGACAGCCCACGGCGCTCTTCGCCGTCGTCGTCGTCACGGTCGTCGTCGTGGTGGCGATCGCGGCGCCGCTGATCGCTCCCTACGCCCCCGAGGCGAAGGACTTCACCGCTCCCCTGTCCGGTCCGACGGCGGCACACCCGCTCGGCACCGACGACCTGGGCGGGGACCTGCTCAGCCAGCTGATCCACGCGGCACGCACGGCACTGCTCGTGGCGGTCGGGTCGGTGGTGGTCGCGATGCTGATCGGCGTGCCCCTCGGTCTCGTGCTCGGCTACCGGGGCGGCTGGTACGACCGGATCGGCTCGCGCGGCCTGGACATCGCCGACGCGCTGCCCGGCCTCATGATCGGGTTCGTCGTCATCGCGATCCTGGGGCAGGGCATGGCGGTGCTGATCCTCGCGATCGGGCTCGTGTTCTGCATGAACTTCGCGCGCCTGACGCGAGCGATCACCCTGACCGAACGCAACAAGGGGTACGTCGAGTCGGCCCGTGTCTCCGGGCTGAACGCGCCTCGGATCCTGTTCTCCCAGGTGCTGCCCAACCTGGCGGGCCCGCTCGTGGTCCAGGCCGCGGTGTTCCTCGGTTCGGCGATCAAGGTGGAGGCGGCCCTGTCGTTCCTCGGCCTGGGCCTGGGCGACGAGCAGCCGTCGTGGGGCGGCATGCTCGGGTTCGCCACGCAGCACACCGCCGACCATCCCGAGATGGCCCTCGCGCCCGGCATCGCGATCTGCGTGACGGTGCTGGCGTTCAGCCTGCTGGGCGACACGATCAACGACACGCTGTCGGGTTCGCGGATGCGCCGGACGAAGATCCTGGGCAGGGTGCTCCTGGACGGCGACGGCGCGCGCAGCGGGTCGGCCGACGCGGCCCTCCCGCCGGCCTCGGCGGGCACCGACGACGGACCGGTGGGACCGGACACCGGAAGCGTGGAGGACTCCGCCGGCGAGCCGGTGCTCGCCGTACGGCACGCCGACATCGTCGCGGACCGGCCCGACGGCGGGGTCGTCCGGCTGGTGCACGACGCCTCTCTCACGGTGCGGCGGGGCGAGATCCTCGGCCTGCTGGGCGAGTCCGGCTCGGGCAAGTCGATGCTGGCCAAGGCGATCCTCGGGCTCCTGCCCGCAGGCGTCCGCCTGGCGGGTGGCGCGATCACGCTGAACGGCACCGAACTCACCGATCGCTCCCCGGCGCAGCTCGCCGCGCTGCGTGGTACCGGCATGGGCGTCGTGTTCCAGAACCCGCAGGCGAACCTGTCCCCGGTGCACACGGTCGGCCGCCAGCTGACCGACGTCGTGCGGGCGCACGACGCCACGATCTCGAAGGAGGCGGCCCGCAGCCGGGCCGCCGACCTGCTCGACCTGGTCGGGGTCGACGACCCCGAACGCCGGCTGGACCAGTACCCCTACCAGTTCTCGGGCGGGATGGCGCAACGGGTCGCGATCGCCGTCGCACTCGTCGGCGAGCCGGATCTGCTCATCCTCGACGAGGCGACGTCGGCCCTCGACGTCACCACCCAGGCCCAGGTGCTCGACCTGGTTCTGGACCTGCGTGACCGGCTCGGGATGGCGGTCGTCAACATCACCCACGACCTCGGTGTCGCCGCGGAGACGTGCGACCGGGTCACCGTGCTGCTCCGCGGCGAGGTGGTCGAGACCGGCGACGTGCACACGGTGTTCGACCACCCCCGGCACGAGTACACGGCCCGGCTCATCGCCGCCCACCCGGGCGTGGACGACGACGCCCCCGGCCTCGGCACGCACGACCAGCGGAAGGTGGAGCACGCGTGAACGCGACAACGACATCGCCTCTCCTGGAGGTCCGGGACCTGTGCGTGGACTACGACGTCGGCGGCGCCCTCGCCTGGCGGCGACGTGCGCTGCGGGTCGTGCGCGGGATCAGCTTCACGATCGCGCCCGGCGAGACCTACGGGCTCGTCGGCGAGTCCGGCTCGGGCAAGAGCACCACGGGACGGGCGATCCTCCGTCTGGCCGACGTCTCCGCCGGCACGATCACGTTCGCCGGCAGCGACATCGTCGGCCTCGGGCGTACCGCGCCGTTGTCCTACCGCGGGGCCGTGCAGGCCGTCTACCAGGACCCGGTCGGGTCGCTGAACCCGCGCCACCGTGTGGGACAGGCCGTCACGGATGCGCTCGCCCGGCACGGCGTCACCGACCGCACGGAGCGCCGCCGTCGTGCCGCGGCCGCGTTCGAGCAGGTGGGCCTCGGTACCGAGCATCTCACCCGGCTACCCTCCGAGCTGTCGGGCGGCCAGCTGCAGCGGGTCGCGATCGCGCGGGCGCTCGTGCTGTCCCCGCGACTGGTCGTGTGCGACGAGGCGGTCAGCGCGCTCGACCTGTCGACGCAGGCGCAGATCCTCGACCTGCTGCGCGACCGGCAGGCGGAGACCGGGGTGAGCTACCTCTTCATCACGCACGATCTCGGTGTGGTGCGGCACATCGCCCATCAGGTCGGCGTGCTGCGGGCCGGCGAGCTGGTGGAACAGGGTACGACGTCGCGAGTGCTGGACGCCCCCTCCCACGAGTACACGAAGAAGCTGCTGGCGGCGAGCCTGTCGCCGCACCCGGCCGGGCGCGAGTCCCGCCGGGCCGCCAGGATCGCGGCACGCGGAGGCGTCGCCGCGTGAGTCACGACGAGAGGGCAACGGGCATGACCACCGCGGACGACGTCGCCTCGGGAGACGCTCCCCCGGCCGAGGGCTCGCACGACGACCACGACCTCGACGGGTTCTTCTCCACGGCCCGGGTCTCGAGCCGGTCCGAGGCGGTCACGCTCGGCGGCGAGAGCTACCGCGAGCACCTGTACGACCACGACGACCCGATCCTCGCCGAATGGCGCGGACTGGGATACCGCGAGTTCTCCGCCCGCAAACGCTCTCCCGACTTCGTGCGGGAACTGCTCGGCGAGTGGCGGCGGCTCTACGAGGAGCCCTTCCGCGGCATCACGACGGACGGCGTCGTGCGCGACGAGGTGTGGGCGCCGGCGCCCGTCGCGGACCCGGACCCCGCGCCGGCGGAGGCAGCCGGTCGGCTGCTCGCCACGCTCACGGACGCCGAACGCGCCGCGCTCCGGTATCCGCTCCACGCGCCCCAGTGGCGCGCGTGGAGCAACCCCGAGTTCGTGATCCACGAGGCCGGGCTGCGGCTGGAGGACCTGGAGGAGGACGCGGCCCGTGCCGTGCTCGCCGTGGTGTCCGCGTCCCTCAGCCCCGAGGGCTACGCGCGCGTCACCGAGGCCATGGAGCTCAACGCGTTCCTCGGCGAGCTGGTGGGCCTGCCGGCGCTGATGAACGCGCGCAGCTACTGGTTCTCCCTGTTCGGAGACCCTGAGCCGGGCGGGGCGTGGGGGTGGCAGCTGTTCGGCCACCACGTCGCGGTGAACTTCGTGTCGGTCGCCGGCCGCCACGTCGTCGCGCCCGTCTTCCTCGGGGCGGAACCCGCGCTGTCCGACGGCGCGCGGCCCCCCGTGTTCGCCGAGCGGCAGGCGCTGGCGCTGCGCCTGGCGTCGTCGCTCGACGCCGCACAGCGGGCCGCGGCCGTCGTCTACTCCTCCGTCCTCGACCCGAAGATGCCACCGGACCGGTTGCACCCCGCCGACGAACGGCACGTGGCGGGCGCGTTCCGCGACAACCGGGTGGTCCCGTACGAGGGCCTGCGGGCGGACGCGCTCGACGCGGACCAGTGGGACACGTTGTGCGCCGTCGTGGAGGACTTCCATCTGCTGCTCACCGCACCGCAGCGGGAGAGGACGATGCGTGAGTTCGCGGCGCGCCGCGCGGAGACGTACCTGTCCTGGTACGGCGCCACCGACGGTTCGGAGCCGTTCTACCTGCGTGTCCACAGCCCCGTGATCCTGGCCGAGCTCGACCACCACGCGGGCGTGTGGCTGGCCAACAAGCTCCCCGCGAGCTTCCACGTGCACACGACGCTCCGCCACCCGAACGGCAACGACTACGCCAAGGCCTACCTCTCGCACCGCTGAGCGCACGGGCCGGCGACGGCCGGACCCACGTCACCGACACGGCCGCGGACGGGATCCCGTCCGCGGCCGTGTCGTTCGCGCCGTGGTGGCGCCGCCGCCGGGCGCATGCCGCGCCGGGTGGGTGCCGGTCAGCCCGCGGTGGACCCGTCGGCCGCGCTCGCCTCCTCGGCGGCGATCGCGATGACCGTGTTGAGCTCGTGGCGACGCGCCGCCGCCTCGATGACGTCCGGAGCGGCACCGCCCTCGATGAGGTCGACGAGACCCTCGTGCTCCGCGATCGAGGCCTGCGCCCGGCCGGGCGCGTACCAGAACGCGGAGCGGCGGATCAGCTCCAGGCGCGTCCACTCCGCCTCCACCAGGGTGCTCAGGCGCTCGTCGTCGCAGCCGGAGCAGAGCAGCTCGTGGAACTCCCGGTTCAGCGCGCCGAACCGCGCCGGGTCGAAGCTGCCCAGCGCCTCGCTCATCTCCTTGTTCAGCGCCCGCGCCCGTTCCAGGTCCTCGGCGCTCAGATGCGGGGCGGACAGCGCGGTGGCGTATCCCTCGAGACGCGCCAGGAGCTGCATGGTGCGCGCCCAGGCGTTGGTGTCGAACGTCTTCACGACCGCCCCGGCGTTGCGCACGATCTCGACCCACCCCTCGGCCTCCAGCCGCCGCAACGACTCCCGCCACGGCACCGAGCTGATCCCGTAGTCGCGCACCAGCTGGTCGATGACCAGCCGGTGGCCGGGCCCGAAGGCGCCTTCCATGATCCCCTTGCGCAGGATCTCGTAGGCCTCGTCCGCCTTGCTCTTCCCCACGATTCGCGTCTCCTGTCCGGATCCGGCGGTGCCCCGTCGCCCGCCGTCGATCGTCCCGGTAATCCTATCGAAGATCGCACATGATTACCGGTCCCTGTGCCCAGAGATCCGTTCCAGCACGCGCCGTACGCCGGGGTCGTCGCTGCCCGCCCGGGAGAGCACGAGGGCCCGCAGCGGCCGTGGCTCGGGATCGAGGCGACGCACCACGACGTCGAACCGTGCCAGGCTCGCCCGGTCGGGGTCCGGGAGGATCCCCCGGGCGACCCCCGCCTCGATCAGCGGCAGCCCCGCCTGGATGGTCTCCACGGTGCGCACGGAGCCGGGCGTGATCCCGTGCCGCCGGAACGCCGCCTCGACCTCCTCGGGCAGGCTCGGCACGGCGCTCGCCCGCCGCGGCAGGACGAGCTGTTCACCGTCGAACGCGCGCAACGGGTAGGGGTCCGGCGCATCGGACCCGTCCGGCGGCAGCACCGCGACGAGCGGGACCTCGCCCCAGTCGGCGACGTCGAACGCGGGGCGGTGGCGCGCAGCGAACCGGCGGTGGTCGGCGACCACGACGCCGGCGAGATCCACCTGGCGGCGGGCGAGCAGGTCGATCGCCGTCCAGGGTGGCGGGTCGACGAGGCGGATCTCCAGGCTCGGCGCCTCGGCGGCATGCTCGCGCAGCAGCCCGGGCACGCGGTGCCACATGAGCACGGGGACGGCCGCGAGCGTGATCGTCCCCGCGACCCCGGCGCCGAACCGCCGCAGAGCGGCGGTCACGTCGTCGACCTCGTCGAGGATTCGCGCGGCGGCGTCACGCAGGAAGCTCCCGGCGCTCGTCGGTTCGACGCCGCGCGACGTACGCACCAGCAGCGGCACGCCGACCTCGCGCTCCAGCTTGGCGACCGCCACGCTCAGCGGCGGCTGGGACAGGTGAAGCCGCTCGGCCGCGGCGGTGAGCGACCCGGCCTCGACCACCGCCGCGAAGTACCGCAGCTCCCGCAGCTCCATACGCTCAGGATACCCACGGTGACAGCGGTATACACCGCATGTATGGCTACCAGTGGACATCCGTTCTTCCGCCAGGATGCCCACGGTGCGAACCTGACGGCACCGCCGGCAGCAGCCGGCCCGCCGGACGACCCACGCACCTGGAGCCGACGATGCTTCCCACCACGAACTTCGCCCCGCCGTTCACGATCACGCGCGCCAGCCACGTCGCGCTGTCCGTCACGGACCTCGCGGCCAGCCGCGACTTCTACCGCGACGTCATCGGACTGGTCGTCACCGACGAGTCCGACGACGTCGTCCACCTGCGCGGCCTCGAGGAGTCGGCGCACCACAGCCTCGTGCTGCACCGCGCCGAGGAGGCCAGGGCACTGCGTATCGGGCTGCGCGTGCGCACCGACGACGACATCACCGCCGCCGAGCGGTACTTCGCCGGCCGCGGCATCGACCACGAACGCGTCGAGGTTCCCCACCAGGGCCCCACCCTGCGGTTCCGCGACGGCGTGGGCACGCACATCGAGCTCACCTCCTCGATGGAGGTGGTGCCCCGCAGGATGGCCGCGTTCCACGAGTTCACGGCAGGCGCGCCCCAGCGCCTGGACCACTACCAGGTCGCCACCCACGACGTGCAGACCGCCACCGACTTCTGGGCGGGTCTCGGCATGCGCCTGTCCGAGTACACCGCCAAGGACGGCACGGACGAGCTGTGGGGCACCTGGATGGAGGTCAAGGGCAACACGCACGACCTCGTCTTCACCAACGGCCGCGGCCCGCGCCTGCACCACTTCGCCTACACCGTGCCGGACGCCACCTCGCTGATCCACGCCGCGGACGTGGCCGGCTCACTGGGCTTCGGCGACGAGATCGACCGGGGCCCGGGACGTCACGGCCTGAGCAACGCCCTCTTCCTGTACCTGCGTGACCCGGACCAGCACCGCATCGAACTGTTCACCACCCACTACCAGTTCATCGACCTGGAGGACGAACCCATCCGCTGGGACGTCAGCGACCCCCGCCGCGCCCAGCAGTGGGGCATGCCCGCGAGCCGCCGCTGGTTCTTCGAGGCCAGCGAGTTCCCCGGTGAGCCGGTGCGTGAGCCGCTGCTCACCGCGACCCCCGCCACGCTGGAGGACTACCTGGCCCTGCACTGACGTCACGTCGCCACGACTCATCACCGCAAGGACGAAGGACTCTCATGCCATCGAGTACCGCGCCACCGCCCGCGGGCACCACGCCGCCCGCGCTCACCGACTCCCTCCGCGACAAGCTCACCCGCGCGCCCGTCGCGGGACTCTCCGCGCAGCTGCGCGCCCGCGGCCTGAACGACGTCAGCATCGACGGCCTCACCCCGCTGCGGCCCGACGCCAAACTCGTCGGTACCGCGCGCACGCTGCGGTTCGTCCCGCATCGCGAGGATCTCTTCGCGCGGCACGGGGGTGGGTTCAACGCCCAGAAGCGCCTGTTCGACGCCGTCGGGCCCGGCGAGGTCATCGTCATCGAGGCCCGCGGCGAGACGACCGCGGCGACACTCGGCGACATCCTCGCCATCCGTGCCCGTACCCGCGGCGCGGCCGGAATCGTGACCGACGGCGGCGTACGCGACGTGACCGCCGTCGCCGCGGCCGGCATTCCCGTCCACTGCGCCGGCCCGCACCCCGCCGTACTCGGCCGGCGGCACGTGCCCTGGGACTCGGACGTCACGATCGCCTGCGGCGGGACCACGGTGCAGCCGGGTGACGTCGTCGTCGGTGACGCGGACGGCGTCGTCGTGATTCCTCCCGGCGTGGCCGAGGACGTCGCGGACGCGGCACTCGCCAAGGAGGACGAGGACGCGTGGATCGCCGAGCGGGTGGCGGAGGGGCACCCGGTCGAAGGCCTGTTCCCCATGAACGACGCGTGGCGGGCGAGGTTCGAGACCCGCGCCGCCACCAGGCACACGCGGCTCCCGGCCCCAGGGCGGGCAGCGGCGTCGGACCGGGCAGGCGGTGCGTCATGACCCTTTCGCCCGAGACGATCTCCGTTCTCGCCGCCGAGCTCGCCGACGCGGACCGCCGCCGGACGGTGGTCCCCCGCATCACCGCCCGCCATCCCGGCGCCACGGTCGAGGACTCGTACGCGATCCAGCGGGTGTGGCGGGACGGCCGGCTCGCCGCCGGGAGGCGGCTCGTGGGACGCAAGATCGGCCTGACGTCGCGTGCCATGCAGGCGGCCACCGGTATCACCGAGCCCGACTACGGCGTGATGTTCGACGACACCGTCTGGGACAGCGGCTCGGTCATCCCGGCCGAGCGGTTCTCGAACGTGCGCATCGAGGTCGAGCTCGCGTTCGTGCTCAAGGACGCCCTGCAGGGCCCGCACTGCTCGCTGTTCGACGTGCTGCGCGCCACCGAGTACGTGACCCCGGCGCTGGAGATCCTCAACTCCCACATCGAGCTCGAGGGCCGCACGATCGTCGACACGATCGCCGACAACGCCGCCTACGGCGGCATGGTGCTCGGCGGCAGCCCCACCCCGCCCCACGACGTCGACCTGCGCTGGGTGTCCGCGCTGCTCTACCGCAACGAGACGATCGAGGAGACCGGCGTCGCGGCGGGCGTCCTGAACCACCCGGCCACCGGCGTGGCGTGGCTGGCCGACAAACTCGCGTCGCACGGCGACCGCCTGGAGCCGGGCGAGATCATCCTCGCCGGGTCGTTCACCCGGCCGATGTGGGTCGGCGCGGGCGACTCCGTGCTGTGCGACTACGGACCGATGGGAACCGTGACATGCCGATTCAGCTGAAGCCGACCTTCCGCGAGATCCTCGCCGACCGGGCGCAGGCCGGCGAGGGCCGGCCCCTCGCGGGCATGTGGGTGAGCACGGGCAGCCCGCTGGTGGCCGAGATCTGCGCGGGCAGCGGCCTGGACTGGCTGCTCGTCGACATGGAGCACGGGCCGAACGGGATCGAAGGGGTGCTCCCCCAGCTGCAGGCGACGGCCGCGTACCCGCCGGCCGTCGTCGTACGCCTGCCCGGCCTGCTGCCCGTGATGATCAAGCAGGTCCTCGATCTGGGCGCGCAGAACGTGCTGCTGCCGATGATCGACACCGCGGACCAGGCCGAGACCGCCGTACGAGCGGTGCGCTACCCGCCGCGCGGGTTCCGCGGCGTCGGCTCCGCCCTGGCGCGGTCCGCACGCTGGAACCGGGTCGAGGACTACCTCACCGACGGCGACGAGCACGTCTCCCTGCTGGTCCAGGTGGAGTCGGAAGCCGGGGTGGAGAACGCCGCGGAGATCGCGGCGGTCGACGGCGTCGACGGCGTCTTCGTGGGCCCCAGTGACCTGGCCGCGTCGATGGGACTGCTCGGGCAGCAGACCCACCCCGACGTCACCGCGGCCGTGCTGCGCGCCGTCGACGCCGTCCGGGGCGCCGGCAAGCCGGTCGGCGTCAACGCCTTCGACCCGGCGGTGGCGGACTCGTACCTGGCGGCCGGTGCGTCGTTCGTCCTGGTGGGCGCCGATGTGACGCTCCTCGCACGCGGCTCGGAGGCCCTCGCCGCACGGTTCCGCACGACGTCCGGCCGAGCGGCGACCGGCTGAGCGGCGACCGGACCGGCGGCCCGGTGCTACGGTCCCGGCATGGCACGCACGTTCCTCGACCTGCACCGTCCCGGCGATCCGCTGCTGCTGGCGAACGCCTGGGACGCCGGCTCGGCACGCATCCTCGCCGAGCTCGGCTACGCCGCCGTCGCGACCACCAGCAGCGGGTTCGCCGCGACCCTCGGCCGGGCCGACGGCAGCGTCTCGCGCACCGAGGCGCTCGGCCACGCCGCCGCGGTCGCCGCGGCGGTGGACGTGCCCGTGAGCGCGGACCTGGAGAACGGGTTCGGCGACACCCCCGACGAGGTCGCCCGGACGGCGGAAGGTGCTCGCGGTGCGGGCCTGGCGGGCTTCTCGATCGAGGACGCCACGGGACGGGCCGATGCCCCCGTCCACGACGCCACGCTCGCCGCCGAACGGATCGCGGCGGCGGCCGAGGCGTCGGGCGGCCTGGTGCTGACCGGCCGCTGCGAGAACTATCTCTACGGCAGGCCGGACCTCGCGGACACGATCACGCGCCTGCAGGCGTACCAGGAAGCCGGCGCGGACGTGCTGTTCGCTCCGGGGCTCCACGCCCTGAAGGACATCGCGACGCTGGTGCGCGCCGTGGACCGGCCCGTCAACGTGCTGCTCCGGCCGGGCGGCCCCACGCCGGCCGAGCTCGCCGAGGCCGGGGTCGCGCGCGTGTCCGTCGGCGGGACGTTCGCCTGGGCCGCCTACGCGGGTCTGATCGAGGCCGCCCGCGAACTCCTGGCGGGCGGGACCGCCTTCCACGAGCGGGCCGGTGAGGCCCGGGTGGTCATCGACCGGGCACTCGCGCCCCGGGACGCCGGCTGAGGCCGGTGGACGCGGCCGGGCCCGGCCACTCCTCGTTCGGTTCGCGCGGGTCCTGCGGGAGCAGGGTGCCCATCCAGGCGTCCCGCCGCTTCCCGCGCTGCAGGCCGTACCGCCGCAGCGTGCCCTCGACGCGGAACCCGAGGTTCCACGCCACCCGGCGTGACCCCCAGTTGCCCACGTACGCGACCCAGGTGATCACCGCCAGGCCAAGACCCTCGGGGTCGAAACCCCAGTCGACGACGAGCCGCGCCGCCTCCGTCGCGAGCCCTTTGCCACGCGCGGCGGGCGCGGTCCAGAAGCCGATCTCCGCGGACCGCTCCTCGTCGGGTGCGCCCGCGCGTCCCTCGAAGTGCAGGCCGACCATGCCGAGCAGGGGGCCGTCCGTCTCGCCGGGTTCGCGCACCGCCCAGTTGAACTCGCTGCCGCGGGCCCAGCCGTCGGGTACGAACCGCCTCACGAAGACCTCGGCGTCGGACCGCAGGTAGGGCGACGGCACGACGGTCCAGTCCGAGATGTCCGGGTCTTGGCAGGCGGCCGTGATCGTGTCGACGTCCTCCTCGGTGGGGACGGACAGCCGGACGGTCTCGTTGGCGAGGACGAAGGGTTCCACGCGCCTACCCTGCCATAGACAGGCCTACTGACCTGCACATTCATGCCTCGGCATGCACTACTCGGTGCCGGCCGGCGACCGTGGCTCCCCGCCCGCGGGGCCGTCGTGGCCACCCGGTGCGGCACCTGCGGCGGCCGCGTCCTGCGCGGGAACGGCTCCGGCGTCCGGGGAACGGCCGTCGTCGTCGCCCGGCCCGCGCCGCATCGCCGAGAAGACCGCCCACGCGACCGACACCAGCGGGACCGCGACGACCGCCCCCAGGACCCCGCTGACCAGTGTCCCGCACGTGACCGCGAGCGCCACCACGACCGGGTGCAGGGACACCTGCCTGCCCATGATGAGCGGTTGCAGCACGTGGCCCTCGAGCTGGCCGATGCCGGCGATCCCGAGGATGACGAAGAGCGCCGTGAGGGGTCCTTCGGCGGCGAGCGCGACGACGGCGGCGATGATCATCGCGAGCGGGGCACCGATGATGGGGATGAACGTGCCGATGAATACCAGGACTGCGAGCGGGGCGGACAGGGGGACGCCGAGGACGGCGAGGAAGATGCCGGCGAGGACGCCGTTGGTGACGGCGACGATGACCGTGCCGCGGGTGTAGCCCGAGAAGGTGTACCAGCCGGCGCCGGCGGCCTCGCGCCAGTGGCGCCGGTGGACGGCGGGGATCTGGGCGAGGAACCAGTGCCACATCGAGGCGCCCGACGCGAGGAAGAACACGGTGCAGAAGATGGCGAGCGCGAACGTGGCGAACGCCTCGACGACGGAGCCGGCGCCCTCTGCGGCGCGGGCGGCGAGCTCCTCACTGTTCTCGCGGACCCAGCCGGACACGTCCGACAGCCACTGGCTGCGCCGGCCCACCTCGACCTCGAAGGGGCCGGGCAGGGACTCGACGAGTTCGACGAGCTGGTCGACGCCGCTGCTGAACTGGAGAGCGAGCCGTTCCCACTGTCCCGCCACGGACGCGACGACGTAGGTGAGCAGGCCGCCGACCACGACGACGCCGCTGAGGATGGCCAGGGCGGTGGCGAGCGGGCGGGGCATGGCGCGCTCGTAGAGGTCGGTGACCGGGTTGAGCACGGCCGTGAAGACCAGGGCGAGGAAGAGCGCGACGAAGACGAGCTGTACCTGCCAGGTCAGCCAGAACACGGCGGCGACGCCGGCCAGCAGGACGATGAGCCGCCACGACCAGCCGGCCCCGGTGCGTAGCCAGTCGGGGACCGGGTCGCCGGCTGCCGGTGGGACGGTGCTCTGCGACGTCACGACGACAGTGTGCCCCACCCCGTCCCCGTCGGCAGGCCCTGGCCGGGCCGAGGTCGTGCCTCGTCGCCCGGGTCCGAGGGGTCCGCCGGCCGGGGCTCGCGGGGCGTGGAACCGCTCATTCCTTGTGGAGGGCGTCCTGGGCGGCGCCTGCGGCCTTCTCCACGATCCCGGGCTTTCCGGTGGTCCCGTGGAGGCGGGCGTCGGGCGTGGTGGGGGGCGGTGCCGGGACTCCCGCAGGCGGCTCGGCGACGTACTCGAACTCGCCCCTGCCGTCCGGGGTGGGCCCGCTCGCCCAGCTGCCCTCGCTCGCGGCCTGCCCGTCGGAGAAGTTGATGTACTGGTAGGACGCCTCCCGGTCCTCCTTGCCGAGCGGGAAGGTGCTCGGCACGGGCAGCTCCTCGACGCCTTCCTCCCGCAGCTCCCGCGCGGCAGCGATCCACTGGTTCTGGTGCATCGTGTCCCGGGCCAGGAGGAAGGACAGCAGGTCACGCACGCCCGGGTCGTCGGTCATGTGGTACAGCCGTGCCACCTGAAGCCTGCCCTGCATCTCGGCGTTCGCGTTCGCGGTGAAGTCGGCCAGCAGGTTGCCGCTGGCGGTCACGTACCCGGCCGTCCACGGGTTGCCGTTGGAGTCGACGGGCCGGGCACCGGCACCGGCCACGATCGCGTGCTGAGGGTCGGTCCCGCCGATGATCGCGGCCACCGCGGGGTCGTCCTGCATGGCCCCCTCGGTGACGCCCAGCGGCGCCTTCTCCAGCAGCTGCGCGATCATCGTCGCGAGCATCTCCACGTGGCCCATCTCCTCGGCGCCGATCCCGTAGAGCAGGTCGCGGTACTTGCCGGGCAGGTGCGCGTTCCACGACTGGAAGCCGTACTGCATGGCCACGGTGATCTCACCGTACTGGCCGCCGAGCACCTCCTGCAGCTTGCGGGCGTACACGGCGTCGGGCTTCTCCGGCTTGGCGGCGTGCTGCAACTCCTGACGGTGGAAGAACATGGTGGGCTCCCTCACGATGACTCGTCGGTGGTGTGGTCCGCTCACCGTGAGGCACGGCCCGTGCACCACGGTGAGCGGCATCACCACTGTCGTCACCGCGACTCGCCACTCGCATCCCCACGTTCGGGGCCGCGTGACGACGCAGGCCGGGGCCGTGTCCGCGGTTCTCGCTCCGGACACGGACCGTTGGCGTGGTGTTCGCGCGGACGTCGGCGTCACGTCCCCGTCCGGACCTATGTTTCGAGCGTGCTGACCCGTGGCGTCCTCGGAAGCGTGCTGGTCCTGCTCGGGGGGCTGGTGGTCTCCGCACTGCCCGAGTCCGCGCCGATCCTGGACGGCGGCCCGCTGGCCGCCCTGCGCGCGCACACCGCGGGCCGGATGGTGGGGCTGGGCGTCGTGCTGCTCGGGCTGGGCCTGCTGGCGGGCGCGTGGCTCGCGCTGTGCCGGGCGGTCGCGGGTGCCGAGGGAGCGCAGCGGGCCGCGGCTCTCGCCCTGGTGCGGCGCGCCACGGTGCTCTGGTGCCTGCCCCTGCTGGTGGCGCCGCCGCTCTTCTCCCGCGACGGCTGGTCGTACGCGGCGCAGGGGATGCTGGTGCACGTGGGCCTGTCGCCGTACGAGTTCGGGCCGGGGGTGCTCGCCGGCCCGATCGAGGAGGCCGTCGACCCCCGCTGGATGGGGACGCCCGCGCCGTACGGTCCGCTCCCGCTGATCTTCGGGGACCTCGGAGCGAGTCTGACCGGTAACCCGTGGGTTCTCGTGGTAGGGCACAGGCTGGTGGCGCTGGCCGGACTGGCGCTGCTGGCCTGGGCCGTGCCGCGGATGGCCGGGTGGACGGGCGTCAACCCGGCCCTGGCCTCCGCCGTCGTCCTCGTCTCGCCGCTGATGATGGCCAACGGCGTCGGGGGCCTGCACAACGATCTGCTGATGGTGGGCCTGATGGCCGCGGCGCTGGTGTCCGCCGTCGAGCACGGCTGGTTCGCCGGGGCCGTGCTCGGCGGGCTGGCCGCGGCCGTGAAGCTTCCCGGCGGGCTGATCTGTGTGCTGGTCGTCCTGGTGTCGCTCCCGGCGGGCGCGCTGCTCGTCGACCGCCTGCGCCGCCTGGCGCAGGTGGCCGCCGTCTCGGTCGGGACACTGGTCGGGACCGGCGTGCTGTGGGGTCTGGGGACCGGGTGGATCGAGGCGCTGAGCGTCCCGGCCAGCATCGACACGCTGCTCTCGCCGCCGACCCTGCTCGGCCGCGCCCTCGACCGGGCGGCCGCGCTCCTCGGGACCGGCCTGGAGCCGGACACGTTCCGGGACCTGGTCCGGGCTGCGGCGATGGCCGGCCTGCTCGGGTTCGCCGCCTGGACGGCACTGCGCCGGCGCACCGGGGACCCCGCGGACGGGGTGCGCGGGGCCGCTCTGCTCGTCGGTGCCGCGCTGCTGCTCAGTCCCGTGGTGCACCTGTGGTACTTCCTCTGGCTGGTGCCGTTCGTGGCGCCCCTCAGGCTTCCGCGTACCGGCGCCATGGCGGTCGTCGCCGTCTCGGTCCTGACCGGCCTGGTGGCACCGCTGGACTCGTCGCTGCACGGCGCCTACCTGGTCATCATGGTGGGCGCGATGTCCGTCGCCGGGCTGATGGCGGTGCTGCTGCTGTCCCGCCACGGCCGGGAACGGATCCGCAACATCGCCGAGGCCGACCCCGTCACGGTCGCATGACGTCCGTCCTCGCACGCGTCCTGGCCGGCTCGCGTCGCACCGCGGTCGGGGCCGCGGCCCTCTGCGCGGTCCTGCTGTCCCTGACCGTCCTGCTCACCGACCCGCCCTACGTCACCGGCGACGAGCCGCCGCACATGGACTACGCCTACCAGGTGTGGCACGGCGAGCTGCCCGTCTTCGAGGAAGGCCTGGAGTTCCGGCCCGACGGCGCCGTGCTGCCTCCCGTGCAGTGGACCGCCCAGCATCCGCCGCTGTTCTACCTGCTCGTCTCGTGGCTCGTCGGGCCGCTGGCCGACGCCGGCCGGCCCGTCGCGGCGGTGTACGCCGCCCGCGCGGTCAACATGCTGCTGGCCGGCGTGTTCGTGCTCGTGTGCTGGTGGAGCGCGGGCCGCATCTGCCGGCCCGGCAGCGCGCTGCCGCAGCTCGTGGCGCTGGTGGCGGGCCTGGCGGCCGCCGTCGCGCACGCCGGGGGGAACGCGTTCAACGACCTGGTCGCGACGCTCTGCGTCACCACGATGTTCGGCGTGGGCGCCACGGCGATCCGCCGCGGGCTGGACGCGCGGCTCGTCGTCCTCCTGAGCCTGCTGGCGGCGGCCTGCGCGCTGTCCCGGCTCTCGGCCGCGCTCATCGCCGTCGTCATCGGTGGGTTCGCCGTGCTGGCGGGGTCCGTGCGGGCCGCGCAGGGGCGGGGCCGGTGGGGACCGGTGCTCGGGCTGGCGATCGGCGGCCCGGCGACGGCGCTGGGGGCCGCCGGCTGGTTCTACGCCCGCAACGTGGCGCTCACCGGGAACATCCCCGGCTCGCACTTCGACTGGGCCCTGGCCAACCAGGTCCGCGAGGTGCGGCCCGTCTGGGCGGTCGTGCTCGACCCGGTCACGTGGGCCCGCCTGCCCGACTTCTTCTGGTGGGCGGGCCGCGTACCCCCGACCACGCCGTACTCCGCGACCACCCTGACGGTCACGGCGATCCTGCTCGTCTGGGCACCGCTGGTCATCGCACTGCTGGCCCGGGTGCGCCGGCGTGCCCGGGTGTGGCCCGGAGTGCTTCCCGGACGTTCCCGGACGGCGGGTTCCCCGCCGCCACGAGGCGAACGCCCCGGCAGGCCGGACCGGTTCGACGCCGTCGGCGCGCGAGTCGCCGGTGACACCGCCCGGGTGGCCGGCGGCACGCATCCGGCCGACCGGCTGCTGGTCGCCCTCCTGCCCTGGGCGGCCGTCGCCGTCTCCGTGACCACGCAGGTGCTGTACACGGCCGCCAGCGGAGGGATGTACCCGCGCTACCTGCTCCCCGTGGCGCTCCCGGTGTTCCTCGCCGTGGCCTCAGGGCTCGCGTGGCGGCCACGGCTGCTCGTGCCGCTCTGGGCGGCCGTCGCGACGGCGGATCTCGTCAGCTGGCTCTTCGCCGAGCTGACCACGCCGGCGCAGCCGGGACTCTACGCGGAGCCGACCGCGCCGGCCGTCGTGGCGGGCGCCGTCGGCGTCGCCGCCGCGGTCGCCGCGACCTGGGCCACGACGCGCACGTACGTGCCGCGAGTGCCGGCCGGGCGGCCGTGAGGCGCCGTCACGTTTCGGTACCGGTTCTGGAAACCCCCGGGGGCCGGGACGACAATGACCGACATGATCGACAGGCTCGCACTCGCCAACTTCCTGCGCCGGCGACGCGCCCAGCTGAACCCTCCCGACGTCGGGCTGCCGCCGGGGGGCCGGCGCCGCACGCCGGGACTGCGGCGGGACGAGGTGGCGCTTCTCGCGGGCATGTCGAACGACTACTACACCCGGCTGGAGCAGGCCCGCGGCGCCAACCCCTCCGAGACGATCGTCGCGTCGCTCGCGCGGGCGCTCCGCTGCGACGACGACGCGCGCGACCACCTGTTCCGCCTGGCGGGCTTCGTCGCGCCCGCCCGCCCGAACCGCCGGCGCATCCGTCCGGGGGTCATGAGCCTCGTCGAGCACCTCGGGGACGTGCCGGTGTGCATCGCGACCGACCTGCACGAGGTGCTCTGGCTGAACGACCTGGCGGAGACCGTGCTCGGCATGGACCTCGACCGGCACGCCGGCCTGGCGCGCAACTACACGTGGCGCTGCTTCACCGATCCGGGCGTGCGCGGACGCTTCGCCGGAGACGACTGGCCGCGCTACGCCGCCGTACAGGTCAACGACCTGCGCGCGGCCTGCGCCCGGAACGCCGGCGGCGGGGACACGGCGTACGCCGACCAGCTCGTGACGGACCTGCGGTCGCGGAGCCGGGAGTTCCGCGAGCTGTGGGACCGTCACGAGGTCGCGGTCCGCCTCTCCGAGGACAAGCGCATGGTCCATCCGCGAGTCGGGCATCTGGCACTCACGTGCGAGATCATCACCCCGGAACCCGGGCTCAAGGTCATCGCCTACTTCCCCACCGCCGGGACGGACGCCCGGGACAAGCTCGATGCGCTGCGCGTCGGCGCCGGCCACCGGGTGACCGCCTGACGCGAGCCGCACCGTGCAGCGGCCCGCCTCACACGAGGCCTTGCCTCGCCGCCAGCAGCGCGAGCTGGAAACGGGTGCGGGCACCCAGTTCGCCGGCCAGCGTGGCCAGTTCCTCCTCGACGTCCGTCGTGCCGACGCCGAGCGCCCGGGCGATCGCGTCGTCGGTGAGCCCGGCGGCCATCATCGTCAGGACCCTCCGCCGGCGCTCCCCCGCCTCCGGCGGTCGCCGGCCCGGAGGCGGAACCGCCTCGCGCCACTCCCGCTCGAACACCTCGACGAGCGCCTCGACCACCGGCGGGGCGTGGACGACCAGCACCTCGTCGGGTCCGTCCGCCGCGCCGCCGGCCGAGGGAAGGATCGCGATGCTCCGGTCCACCACCATGAGGCCGATCGGCAGGTGGGGCGCGAGCCGCACCCCCGGCCGGCCGTGGGCCGGCGTGGTCGTGGGCGGGACCGACATCTCGTGGACCGCGCGTGTCGTGACGGCGGCGTCGCCCCCGCGCGGGCGGCCCACGGCCGGCGGGAACGACGGCGTCACCAGGTACAGCAGTTCCCGGGCGGCCATCACCCGCAGTCCGCGCAGCACCGTGCCCACCTGTTCCGTGCCGGAGACGACGTCGATCGGAGCGCCGTCCTCGGGCCACGGGGACAGCGGCCGGGGCTCGTCCGGGACGTCCAGGTCCTTCGGCCAGCCGGCGGCGTCCGGGGCTCGCCGGGCCAGCAGGGCGGTCAGCAACGCCTGGGGAGGAAGCGCGGTCCATCGTCCACCGTGCGCACCGGCATCCGGGAGACCGCCGGCAGAACGCTCGACCAGCCGGTCCCGTTCCAGGGCCACGAGCGTCTCCCGCACGTCCTCCACGCTCAGCCCCAGTCCTCGGGCCACCACCTCCTCGCGCACCGGATCGTGGCCGATCATGTACCCGAGCACGCGAACGGCCCGATGGGTAGCGGCCGCTCCCATGGGCACGGTCACCTCGACAGCCATCTGGTTCCTCCTGGCGGCACGGCTCCGCCAGGATCCCGGACACCGCCCGCCGCATCCAGGCCCCGTCCGTACCAGGGTGCGACGTCCGGCGCCCGGATTGCCCGACAGGCCTGTCAGGCGCGCTGCGGCTCGACGACGCCGAGCACGGGCATCCGTACGACCACTCCCGCGCACCCGGCGAACGTCATGGGTTGGCGTGCATGTGCACCACGACCCGGTCGAAACGACGGGCTTCCAGATCCTGGCGGGTGATGGTCCAGTACACGATCGCCATCGGGAATCCGGCCCACTGCGCGAGCAGCACCCAGTCCTCCGGCGCGGAAAATCCGTCGGGGACACCAGGATCGCCGTCCCAGGCATCCTTCCTCGCCGATGCCGGCACCGGATCGCCGTAGTCGTCGAAGTTGGCGGCGTGACCACCGATCTGCCAGGTACCGCCACCGTCGGTCTGCTCGGACCAGACGTCCCTCAGCGTCTCCGCGCGGGGATGGCGCGCGAGCATGTCATCGTCCGGCGGCGTGGAAGGCAGCGACACCCCGTGGACGAGCCGGAGGTCACCCGTTGCCCTCAAGCGGGCGTCCAGCTTCTCCGGCGTCCCGTACCCGTACACGTCGAAGTCGGGAAGGGACTGCCGCCGTTCCTCGACGGGAACGCCGGCCGGGACGTACCGGGCACCGCCCCTGAGCCGGGTGTCCAGCTCCGCATTCGCGAACAGGAGCAGCTGCCCGTCCCGGGGCAGGGCGAGGTCGGTCGCACCCTCCGGGATCGCGGAGAGGTCGAGCGTCAGGATGAGCTGGTGCTCGAGATGGCTCTCTCCGTCCGGTGTCGCCCCGGCGTCCACGGGGAGCATCAACGGGCCGCCGAGCCGGCCCATCACCGGCCCGCTCCCGTCCGCCGACGTCCGCAGCGCCGGCCGGGCGAGGCCGAGCCACCGGTCGACCTCCTCCGGGGAGACGCCGTCCGCGCGCGCCTGGTCCGCGAACCGGTCGAGCCACCCGAGCGTCTCCGCGGGCAGCTCCCGCACCGCCGCGGGCAGTACGCCGTCGCCGAACTCCCAGCCCGGTTCGGGAGCGACCACGCCCGGCTCGCCCAGGCCCGCGAGCCATTCGGCGGCCGACGCCCGCTCCACCGGATCTCCGTGGGCCAGGGCGGAGGTCGCGGAGTCCCGCGCCCCGGGGCGGTCGGCGAGCACGCGGCGTGCGGCCAGGCGATGCCGGCCCGAGCCAAGAGCCATCGAGGTCAGGCGCCGTACGAGCGGCGCCGGCGGCTGCGGGAACTGTTCGAGGACGGTCAGGATCGTCGCGGCCGTGTCGACGGGGTCGTCGTCGACGTCACGTTTCTCGCAGATGCCGTCGAGATACTCGTCGGCCAGGTCCAGGCGCTCGGCGAACAGCGGCCACCACCGCCGCGCACCCTCAGGTGTCAGGGCGGAGCCGTTCTTCCGGCCGGCGCCGCCGGACGTCAGGGTGACCAACAGCCTCGCGATCCTGCGATCGGCGTCGGACTTCCCCGCATCGCGCAACACGTCGCGCAGCACCCGCACGTCGGGCACCTGCTCCAGCCTCCGGCGAACGTCCGGCCAGACGTCCTGCCCCTTCCGGCGCGCCGCCGCCAGGCTCGCGCGCAGGTCGGCCGCGAGGTCCGGGTCCACCGACGGCACGGGCGGCGGGACGGGCTCGGGCACCCGCAGGCGCGTCTGCCGGTCCAGCACCCGCCGCAGGAGCTCGGCCCGCCTGCCGTCGTCGACGTCCTGGAGCGCTTCCTCGATCACGGCGGTCGCTCCGATGTCGGCGAGTCGGTCCACGATCGCCGGCAGACGGTCCGTCGGCGCCGTGCGCAGATGCCGGCGTAGCACGTCGACCTGCGCCGGGACGTCCGCCCATGCGAGCGCGGTGAGTGCCTGGGCTCGCACGGCGGCCTCGGGGTCGGCGATCAGCCCGCCGATCAGGGCGAGATGCGCGTGAGGTCGGCGTCCGCACACCATCGACGCGTACCGGCGTCCACCGGCCCCGAGCCCGGGGACGACCTCGGCGACGACGTCCGCGTACCGTGCGAGGAAGGCCGTGCCGGCAGCGCTGTCCAGGAGCTCGTGGCGTCGGTACGCGCGGTTCCGCCCGTCCTCGTGGAGCAGGGCCGTGATCGTGTCGTGGACCGGTGGCCTCCTGGTCGCGCCGCCCGCGCGGGCGATCTCGGTGAGGACGTCGGGCGTCCACCTCCTGCGCACCTGCTCCCCCGCCGTCTGCGCGTTCCGGACGACCCGCATGACGTCGTCGGCCAGGGCGAGGAGCCAGGACGGGTCCGTGTCGGGCGTGTCCGGCACACCGGGGCGGGTCACGGCGTGCAGCACCTGCCCGAACCGGGCCAGGACGTCCACCGGCGCCGCCCCGTAGAGCGTGAGCCGCCCGGCGGCGGCGGTCTCCTGGCTCCAGCCGGGGTTCAGGTCGGCCGTCACGGCCGCGACACGCGGGGACCACCACCACTCGACGGGGTCGAAGACCCGACCCACGCCGTCGGCATCGAGTTCTCGTAGCGTCGTGAGCACCTCCGGCCCCGTGTCCCGCAGGACGAACTCCATCGCCGGGACGAGCATGTCCAGCGCCTTCAGCGGGGCGAGCGAATTCCGTACGGCCGCGGTGAGGACGGGGGCACCGCCTGCCGTCCCGGCCCCGGATCCGGTCCAGCCGTGATACGGGCGGGCGGGCCCGCCGTCGTGCCTGATGAGTCCGGAGAACGTCAGGCCGGTCCCCGCGCCGGGGTCACGGCGGAGCAGCGCCACGCGGCTGAGCTGGATCGCCGTCTCGCCGCCCGCGTTGGCGGTCACGTTCAACCGGTACCGCGGGTAGGCCACGGCGTTGACGGCGGTGAAGGCCCGTAGCTGGTGGCGCTCGGGGAACAGTTCTCCGGCGCGGGCGTCGAGGACCGTCCAGGAGGCCCCGTCGTGGGATGCTTCGAACGTCCAGTCCCGGGGGTCACGGGCCACGAAGTCGTTCGCCGACGCGAGCGCGTACGCGTTGACCACCGCGGGCCGCGGAAGCTCCAGGTCCAGGTGAGCGCGTCCGGTGTTGTGGGCCGCGGGGTCCCAGGACAGCCATTTGCCGTGATCGTCGTCGAGCACGTTGACCGCCACCTCACCGGCCCGACGGTATTCCCGGCTGCCCCGGGCAGTCGTGGCGGCGACCGGAATGCCGGTCCCACCCGGGTCACGGGTGGTGAGCAGCTCGATCCGCTGCAGCTGGGTCTCGCGGGCGGACCCCCGGTTGCGGCGGACGTCGAGACGGTAGAACCGGTACGGGATCGCCGCCTGTGCGAGGAACTCGCGTGTCTGGTGACGGGCGGGGAAGTCCTGGGCGGACCGGACGTCCACCGTGAACCAGGCACTCCGGTCCATGGAACCGAGAAGCTCCCAGTCACGGGGATCGCGATCAGGGAAGTCGTCGGCGGACGTCAGGCGGTACGCGGTGGCCGGGGCCGGGTGGGCGAGTTCCAGGTCGATCGTCGCCGTGTCCGAGAACGTGAGCCACTTGGAGCTCACGGACTCCAGCAGGTTCCGGGCCACCTCACCCGCGCCCGGGTGCTCGCCGTCTGCGACGATGTCACGGATCCGGACCGGGACCATGTCCGGCGGGCGCTCCACCGCGAGGTGCACCGAGGCGACCGTGCCGGCACGGTCACGCCACGTGACGCGTTCGACGGGACCCTCGCCGTCGTTCACCAGCAGGCTCAGGCGCCCGCGAGGGGCGGTGCCGTCCTCACCCTCCGACGTGGTGAGGACGACGGCCCCCAGGTCTTCGCCGCTTGTCATGAGGGCCCGGGTCCCGCGGTACGGCCGGACGACGGCGCCCGCCGAGCGGCGCATGCCGCGGAAGTCGCCCGAGTCGGCGTCGATCATGATGGTGGCCTCCGCGCCGTTCGCCGATCGCCATGCCACCTCCGCCGGGTCACCGCCGGTATCCGTACGGATGTCGAGCGCCAGTCTGCCCGCGGGCGTCCACCGTGTACCGTCCAGCATCTCCGTCTCGAACTCAGGCATGCCGGGATCTTACGGAACAACCACCCATATCTCAGCATCGCATCACGGCCTCGGACCGGAGCCTCCGGCGCCCAGGTAGCGCAGCACTGCGAGAACCCGGCGGTTGTTCGCACCGTCGTGCGGCAGATCCAGCTTCTGGAAGATCGCCGCGACATTCTTCTCCACCGCGCCCTGCGACAGGAACAGTGTCTCCGCGATGCCGTTGTTCGAGCGCCCCTGCGCGATCAGGTCCAGCACCTGACGCTCCCTGCTGGACAGCCGCGCCTGGCCGAGGTCTCGCTCGGACGCACCCATCAGCTGCGAGACCACCTCCGGGTCGAGCACGGTCTCGCCCCGGGCCACGCGCGCGAGCGCCCGGGTGAAGTCCTCCACGTCCACGACGCGGTCCTTGAGCAGATATCCCACGCCCCGCGCGTCGCCCCTCAGCAGCACATCGGCGTACCGCGTCTCCACGTACTGCGAGAACAGCAGGACGGGCAGCCCGGGGAACTGCTCCCGGAGCTCGACCGCGGCGCGCAGTCCCTCGTCGGTCGAGGTGGGTGGCATGCGGATGTCGGCCACGACGACGTCGGGCAGCGACTCCCGCGCGAGGCGCGCGACCTCACGCCTCAGGAGTTCGGCGTCCGCGACGGCACTCACCTCGTGCCCCTGGCGTGCCAGCAGTGCGACGAGCCCGTCACGCAGGATCCCGGAGTCCTCGGCGAGCACCACTCGCAGTCCGTCCGGCGGCGTGTCCCCCGGCCCGGTCATGCGTCGCCACCGGTACCCGTGTGGCGACCACCCTCGGCGACGGCGGGCACGGCCGGGAGGGTCAGGGTCACGACCGTCGGCCCACCGACAGGGCTGGACAGGCCGAACGTGCCGTCGACCGACCGGACCCGTTCGGCGAGTCCCGCCAGGCCTGATCGCAGTCCGGACCCGTCGTGCGGGACGACGGTCGCGCCCCCGGCGCCGTCGTCGAGCACCTGGATGCGCAGGATGCCGTCCTTCTCCTCGAAGAGCGCCTCGACCAGCACGTGGACCCTGGACGCGTGCGCGTGCTTCGCCGCGTTGGTGACCAGCTCGGCGATCGAGAAGTAGACGATCGACTCGATCGCCGGCGCCAGGCGGCCACGTGCCTCGACGGCGGCATCGACCTGCGCGGTGACCGGGAGCGGCGCGCGCGCCGAGAGTGTCTCCAGGGCGACCGCGAGCCCGCTGTCCAGGGCCGGCGGATGGATGCCGCGAGCCAGCTCGCGAAGTTCGACGAGCGCGTCCTTCGTCGACGTGTGCGCCACCTCGAGGAGCTCGCCCACGGTGACCGTGTCACCGGATGCCAGCTGCTGGCGCGCCTCGCCGAGTTGCATGCCGACGGCGACGAGGCGCGCCTGGGTGCCGTCGTGCAGGTCTCTCTCGATCCGGCGCAGCCGGGCGTCGGCGTCCTCCACCGTGCCCGCGCGAGAGCGCTCGAGCTCGGCGAGACGCAGGCTGACGGCCGTGGGCCCGAGCAGCACCCTGGTCAGGAGCTGCGGCACGGCGACGACACCCCGCTGCAGCACCGGCCACAGGACCAGCGCCCCCAGGCCGCCGGCCGCCACCAGCGCGAACCCTGGTGGCGTGTGCCACGAGCCGTCCATGGCCAGCTCGGGCGGCAGCGACCAGAACCAGGTCCAGTAGGTCACGCCACCGATCCCGAGTACGAGGCACGCGGTGCTCACGATCAGCCCGGCGAGTGTCACCGGCAGTGTCGTGATCATGAACAGCAGTGCTCGCCAGCCCACCGCGTCGCCGAGCGCTCCGCCGACCCGCGGCCAGAATCCCTGACGTGGCGGGCGGGCCGCCGGCGACGCGACCTCCGTGCCGAGCAGGTACCCGGCCAGGCCGCGGTAGACGGAGCCCCACCACCGCCCGCCCGTCACCAGTGCGCCCGCCACGAACAGTCCGACGACCGTCACCGCGGCCCCGACCGTGAACACGACCGTGGCCAGCACATACGCGAACGCGAGGGGGGCCAGGAGCAGCATGAGCCACAGGTAGGCGTACGAGCGCCACGTGGCGGAGGACAGCGGCGCGTTCAGGAGGCGGACCCCACCGCGCGTCGCACCGGACTGCCGCGCCCCGGGGTCGAGGGTCATGGTGGTCATACTGCCAGGGTGCCGTGTGACCGCCCGGCGCGACATGGTGCGTTCCTCCGGAGCGGGTGGGGATTTCCCCCGCGGCCGAGGTCACGGTGCCGGCGGGGGCTCCGGCAGCGCGAGGGCCGAGTGCGCGGGCCGCGGCGTCGTCGCGGGCATGGCGACGAGGTCACGAAGCATCGCGTTGCGCCGTTCCAGTGCCTCGGCCGTCGTGGGGAAGAGCCTGGCGCCGCCCGCGTCGACGAGTGCCTGGTTTGTCGTGACGAACTCGCGGGTGTCGCGCTCGTAGGCGGCGAACGCCTCCACGGGATCCTCGTGGACGGCCAACGACCTGGCGAGCATGTAGGCACCGACCAGGGCGAGGCTGGAGCCCTGGCCGGTCAGGAACGACGGCGCGTAGGCGGCGTCGCCGACGAGCGCCGCCCGGCCGCTCGACCAGCTGGGCATGCGGATCTGGCCGGCCGTGTCGAAGAACAGGTCGTCCGCCTCGCGCATCGCCCGGACGATGCCGGCGACCTCCCGCCCCGCACCCGCATAGGTCCGGGCGACCAGTTCGCGCTGGGCGTCCGTGTCCCGCAGGACGTCCGAGGGCGGTTCCGGCCGGTGGAAGTTCAGGAAGGCGTGCAGTTCGTCGTCGGCTCCCCCGGTGGCGTAGAGCGCGGCGGCCGCACCGGGGGCGTTCCACATCACGAGCTCACGGGAGAGTCCCAGGACGTTCGGCATGGTGAACACCGCGAAGGCGTAGCCGAGGTATCGGTGGAACCGTTCCTCGGGCCCGAACAGGATCCTCCGGGTGCCCGAGTGCATCCCGTCGGCGCCGACCACGACGTCGACGGTGCGTTGCCTACCGCTGCGGAAGGTGACGTCGACCACGTGTCCGTGCTGGTCGAGGGCCTCGATGGAGTCGTCGAACAGGAACTCCACGTCGTCCCTGACCGTGGCGTACAGGGCGGCCGTCAGGTCCCCGCGCCCGATCTCGAGGTCCTGTCCGCCGGCGCTCCCGGCGACCGCGTGGGGGTGGAGGGAGGCTATCTCACCGCCGTGGGCGTCGAGGAAGGTGAACCGACCGGTGTCGAGGTGCGCGGCCCGCAGCCGCGGCAGGATGCCCATCCGCCGGACCACGTCGACCGCGGTGCCTCGCACGTCGATCGGGTAGCCGCCCCCGCGGGGTGCGCGCGCCTTCTCGACCACCGTGACGGCGAACCCGTACCGGTGCAGCCAGTACGCCAGCGTGGGACCGGCGATGCTGGCACCCGCGATCAGGACCTTGCGCCGGGCGGTGCCGGACGGTGCGGTCATGGCTGGACCTCCTTCTTCAGGTGATGAACGACGAGCAGTGAGAGTCCGGCGACGAGGGCCGCGACCAGGAAGCCCGCGACGAAGGCCGGCTCGGCGGGAACCCCGGAAGCCGGGTCGCTGCCCGCGTCGAGGATCGAGCCCGCGACCTGTCCCCCCGCGACGGCGCCGATCAGCCGGATGACCACCAGGAGGCTGGTGGCGATACCGGTGTCCTTGGATGCGACCGCGGTAGCGGTGCTCGCCAGCAGGGCCGTCGTGGCCAGTGCCCCGGCGAAGGCGGCCAGCGCACGCACGACGACGAGCTGCCACGCCGTGTCGTGCAGGGCCGCGGCGCCGAGGAGGACGACCACGGTGGCCGCGGTACCGAAGGTCACCACCGAGCGGGCACCGTGGCGCCGGACCGCGAGCCCGCCCACCGAGCCCGCCAGGACGCCGGCGATGGAGGCGGGCATCATGAGCAGTCCGATGTCTGTCGTGCCGAGCCCGAGGCCGTAGCCGTCGCCCGAGACCGCGGACAGTTTGGGCACGAACGTCTGCAGCATCGCGGAGACCGCGGCGACGGCGACGGTGAGCACGCTCGCGCTCCACATGGCGGGCGCCGCCAGCATGCGCAGGTCCACCATGGGCGAGACCGCCCGCCGCTCGACGGCCACCCACGACGCGGCGAGCGCGGCGACGAGCAGCGCGATTCCGCCGACCGCCGCCGGCGGGACAGCGTTCCCGGTCACCAGCAGCAGCCCGAGCATGAGCGCCACCAACGTGGCGCTCAGCAGGGCCACGCCTGCCCAGTCGATCGTGGTGCCCTGCTCGCTCGGCACGTCGTTCGGCATCAATCGGAGGAGGGCGGCGGTCGCCGCGACGACCACGGCCGTCGGCGCCGCGAAGATCCAGTGCCAGGAGAGGTTCTCGGCCAGCGGCCCGGAAGCCAGCGTCCCGACGACGCCACCCGCGGTGAACAGTGCGCTGACCACACCGACGGCCACCTGCGTCTGCCCCTTCGGGAGGTTCTTGCGAACCAGGATGAACGACAGCGGCAGCGCACCGACCATCGCCCCCTGCAGGGTCTGACCGGCCAGCAGCACCGGCAGGTTCGGCGCGGTGCTCGACAGCACACCACCTGCCGAGACCAGTGCCATCAGGACGAGCAGGACGCGTTTTCCGCCGTAGCGGTCACCGAGCTTCCCGGCGATGGGGGCCACGATCGCGCCGGTGACCAGCAGCGTGCTGACGACCAGCGCCGCACCGGCCGAGTCGATGCCCAGTTCGCGCTCCAGCAGGGGGCGCGCCGGATCGACCACGGTCTGCAGCGTGCCGAGAGCGAGCGCGAGGACTCCCAGCGCACCGATCGCGGGCCTTCCGATACGCGCGGGCGTCGGCCGCTCGACGGGAGCCGGGGAATCAGGGGCGACGAGCATCTCGGCCCCCTTCCGCGGTGGCCGGGGACACGAGCGAGGTGGGTCTGATGTCCATGCCCTCGAACCTAGGTTTCCGTCCCCGGCTCAGGAATGGTGCATACCGCCTCGGGCACGGGGGATTTCCCCCGGGGGCCGGACCGGAACCGGAAGGATCACGGAACGCGTCGCCGCCCGCGCCGCGGCCGCTGTCAGCGCGGCGTGACGCCGTCGAACAGGTGGTCCACGAGGGCGTCGACGAACGCGGCGTCGACGGTCACCCCGTCGGGCACCATGAGACGGTAGTAGATCGCGCCCCAGAGCTGGTCCACGAGGACCCGGACGTCGGCGTCGCCGCGGATCTGTCCCGCCTCCTGGGCGCGTGCCAGGCGTTCCTCGGCCAGCCTGCGGCGGGCCGAGGTGTACAGGTCGCTGAGCGCGGCGGCCAGATCGGGGTCGGTCTGCGACCCGCCGACCAGCTGGAGCAGTGCCCGGCCGCCGGGCGTCCCCATCACCTCGGCGAACGAGTGGAGCTGGTGGCTCAGGTCCGCGCGGACGTCGCCGGTGTCGTCGAAGGCGAGGGCCGGCTCGACCGCGTGGAAGTAGCCGTCCAGCGCGAGGGCCCCCCGCGAGGGCCACCACTTGTAGAGCGTGGTCTTGCTGACACCGGACGACCGGGCGACGCGCTCGAAGGTGAGGTCCGCCAGACCCTCGGAGAGGATCAGGTCGCCGACCGTGCGCAGCACGTCGGCGCGAACCTCCTCGGCCGGGCGGCGGCCGCGGCCGCGGTGAGGTGGTGCGCCGGTGGCGGTCGTGACCGCACCGGCGGGTGCGGCGTCGTGGGTCTGCATCGCTGGTGGTCGCCTCCCTCGGGCGGAGTCTACGACGGAGGACGCTCCTGTGTTCGGAACGTGCGAACGGTCACGGCCGAGCCGGTCAGGCCATGCCGCCGTTGGCGAAAAGGGTCTGGCCGTTCACCCAGCGCGCCGGGCCGGCCAGGAACGCGACGGCCTCGGCGATGTCCTCCTGGGTGCCGAGACGGTCGAACGGGTTCGCGGACGCGATGCTCGCGATCAGCTCCTCGCTCTTGCCCTCCAGGAACAGGGGCGTCGCCGTCGGCCCCGGCGCGACGGCGTTGACGGTGATGTCCTGGCCGCGCAGCTCGCGCGCCAGGATCGGGGTCAGGGTCTCGACCGCCGCCTTGGACGCGGCGTACGCGCCGTAGGCCGGGAACCTCGTCCGCGTCACCGACGTCGAGAAGTTGACGATCGCGCCGCCCGCCCGCAGGCGGGTGGCGGCGAGCTGGGAGACCACGAAGGTGCCACGGACGTTGGTCCGGTGCATGCGGTCGAGATCCGCCAGGTCCAGAGTCGCGATCGGCGACAGCAGCATGATCCCGGCGGTGTTGACGACGACGTCGATCGCGCCGAACGCCTCCGTCACGGCGTCGAACGCCGCGGCCATCGCGACCTCGTCGGCCACGTCACCGCCGACCGCGATCGCCCGCCCGCCGCCGGCGACCACCTGGTCGACGAGATCCTTGGCACGTGCCTCGTGACCGGCGTAGTGGACGGCCACCGCGTCACCGTCGGCGGCGAGCCGCTCGACCACGGCCCGGCCGATACCACCGGACCCGCCCGTCACGAGGGCGACCCGGTCCCGCGCCTGCGTGGTGCTCATGACTTCCTCCTTGGCTCATGTTATGAACGACAAGTTCATATAAGCACATCGTGAACGGGTAGTCCATATCTGGAGGGTGCCGACCGCCCGACGACCGGCAGACCGGTCGCGCCGTCACGCGTGCCGGCGAAGGACGAAGCCCGCGTGGTGCAGGACACCGTCGACGAGCTGTCCGAACGCCCAGAACCCGGTGTCGTCCAGGTACGTGATGCGGTCGGAGCGCACCCAGTAGCTGCCGGTCCAGGCGTCCGGGCGGCCCTGGCGCGTCTCGGTGTACCGGCCGCCGGGCAACAGGTACTGGGTCATGTCCCGGCCGGGGTCGCGCCACGCCCCGTGCCATCGCCGGCCCGTGCCCTCGGAGCCGTCGGAACCCGGTGGCCGCGTCGGCCTCCCCCGCCGCACCTCCACGTGACCGGCCGTGACGACCGCGACCAGGTCGCGCGGCTGGACGACGAGCATCTGCCGGATGCGGCTCTCGCCGACCCGCCCCTTGACGACGGCGAAGGTCGCGGGATTGCCCGGCACGAGGTCGAAGGCGCCACGCCGCTCGTCCGGGAGGGCACGCACGGCGCTGTCCACGAGCAGAGGGACCACTGCCGCACCGTCGGCCGGGATCGGCTCGGCGTGCGCCGGTCGCGCCGCACCGGCACACGGGCCGACGTGCGTGATGCGCCCGCCCGAGGCCCACAGCTCGCCGCGGACGGCCCGTGACGGCGTCGCGTGGACGACCGCGTCGACGACGGCCAGTTCACCGGCTCGCGCGTCCCGGGGGCCGGCCGGCGCCGGACCGGATCCGCTCGTTGTCTCGCTCATCGCCGCTCCCACGGTCTCACGCCGTCGACCTCGTCACGACGGCTGCTGCACCACCAGGGTGCGAGATCCGGCGCGGCGCCGCCCAGGCCGGGCCGCTCCTGGGTGCAGCGCACCCACTTCCCGAAGCCGCGGCGAGGGTCGGCGGCGCCGAGGTTCACCAGGGCACGACGCCGTCGTCGTCGAAGAACCCGCCGCGGGGGCCGTCGTCGGGCAGGGTGGCCAGGCGGACGGCGATCGCGGCGCCCTGTTCCGGGGTCCGGGTTCCGGCGTGCCCGGTGAAGTCGGTCGCGACGTAGCCGGGGCAGGCGGCGTTCACGATGACGTTCGTGCCGGCCAGTGCGCGGGCGTACTGGACGGTGACGCCGTTGAGCATCGTCTTCGACGGCGCGTAGGCGGCCAGCACCGGTCCCGTCCGCAGCGTCAGCGATCCCATGTTGCTCGACATGTTGACGACGCGCGGCGAGTCCGCGCGCCGGAGCAGCGGGAGCATCGCGTTCGTCACCCGCACGGCGCCGAACACGTTGGTGTCCAGGACGGTACGCACGACGTCGAGGTCGAGCGTCGTGGGGTCCTGCGCCCCCTCGTCGAGCTTGCCTCCGATGCCCGCGTTGTTGACGAGCACGTCGAGCCGCCCGGCCGCGTGCTCGATCTCCTCCGCCGCGGCGACGGCGCTGTCGTCCGAGGTGACGTCCAGGGCGACGCCGAACGCGTCGACGCCGCCCGCGCGCAGCCTCCCGACGGCCTCCTCGCGCCTGGCCTCGTCACGGGCGCCCACCGCGACCCTGAACCCCTGGGCCCCGAGACCCTGGGCGATGGCGAAGCCGATTCCCTTGTTCGCGCCGGTCACCAGCGCGGTCTTCGTGTCGTTCATGCGCACCACTATCGGTGCCCTACTCTCCTCGGGGAAGACGGCACTTCAACGTGCCGAGGGCACCCGGAGGTAAGTCATGGGAACACGCGTGGAACCAGGAATGTCGTGCGCGTACGAGGCGTTCACGGCCGACTGCCCGAGCCGGCGCCTGCTGGAGGCGATCGGGAACAAGTGGGTGAGTTTGTCGATCGTCGCCCTGGGTGTGCACGGGCCGCTGCGGTACGGCGAGCTGGCGGCGCAGATCGAGGGGGTGAGCCAGAAGATGCTCACCCAGTCGCTGCGCCGGATGGAAAGGGACGGGCTGGTCACCAGAACGGTCACCCCGTCGGTCCCGGTCCGCACCGACTACGAGCTGACGCCGTTGGGGCGCTCGCTCCTGCCGCTGCTCCACGAGCTCAAGGACTGGGCCCAGGAGCACATGCCGGCGGTCGACGCCGCGCGGGCGGAGTACGACGCCGCCGCACCGTCCCGGTGAGACAGGGTTCGGGGCCATGCCCCTCGGCGGCGTGAGGGCGGGCGTCGGCCGGACCTTTTATGGACCCGAAGTTCATATAGTGGTAGCGTCACATGTGAACCAGTAGTCCATATGCTCCGCGATCCCCGAGGAGAAGGCCATGTCCGCCGCCGCGACCACCGCACCCGGAAGACTCGTGCGACGCCTGGATCCGCCGTCTCTCGGCACCACCGCACTGGTGGCCGCGCTCGCCCTCGGGCTCGGCGCGTGCTCCACCACCGCACCGGACGCCGTTCCCGGGGCGTCGGCGTCGCCGGTGGCGCCGGCATCCACGGCGCCGTCCGACAGGCCGGCTCCGGCCGGGGCCGCGGTGCTCGGCGATCCGGTCGAGATCGCCTCCGGGCTGGAGGCGCCATGGGGCCTGACGTTCCTCCCGGATGGATCTGCCCTCGTCTCCGAGCGGATCAGCGGCCAGATCCTGCGGGTCCCCGCATCGGGCGGGGACCCGCGGACGGTCGGTGTCGTACCCGGAGTCGAGGTCAGCTCGGAGGGCGGCCTGCTGGGCATCGTCGCCTCCCCCGAGTTCGAGACCGACCGCACGGTCTACGCGTCGGTCTCCGGGAGCGACGAGAACCGGGTCCTCGCGCTCACCGTCGACGAGGGCTTCCGGTCACTCACCGTGGACAGGACACTCCTGGACGGCATCCGGACGGCCGACCGCCACCACGGCGGACGGCTCGCCCTCGGGCCCGACGGCCATCTGTGGATCGGCACGGGCGACGCCTTCGAGCCGGCGAACGCGGCCGCGGACCGCTCGCTCAACGGCAAGATCCTGCGGATCGCCGTCGACGGCTCCATCCCCGGCGACAACCCCGCCGACTCGCCGATCTGGTCCAGCGGTCACCGCAACGTGCAGGGCATCGCCTTCGGCCCCGACGGCACGCCGTACGCCTCCGAACTCGGCCACCGCACCTGGGACGAGGTCAACGCCCTGCGCCCGGGACGCGACTACGGCTGGCCGCAGACGGAAGGGATCGCCGGCGACACCGGGGAACCACCGATCGCCACCATCCACCCCGACGACGCCAGTCCGTCCGGCATGGCCTTCGCGGCGGGGTCGCTCTGGATCGGCGCGCTCGGCGGGCAACGGTTGTGGCAGCTGCCCGTGGACGGACCTCGCGCGACGGCCGATCCGATCCCGCACCTCGTCGGCACCTACGGCAGGATCCGCACGGTGGAGGTCGCTCCGGACGGCGCCCTCTGGCTGGTCACCTCCAACACGGACCGCGCCACCTGGGGCGGCACCGAACCGCGTCCCGGCGACGACCGCATCCTGCGCGTCGCGGTCGACGCCGGCTGACCGGCCCCGGACGGCCCCGGACGGCCCCGGACGGCCCCGGACGGCCCCGGACGACGGTGGGACGGCCCCGCCGGCCAGGGCCGTCCGGTACCTGGTCAGACGATATGGAGCCAGCTCCCCCAGCCCTGGCTGATCTTCACCGGGTCGGCGAGGTAGTGGCCGTCGGTCGCGTTGTACCAGTGGGCGTAGTAGTACAGGTCGCCGTTGGTGTTGCGGGCGATGATGTCCGCCGTGCCGTCACCGCTCCAGTCGGCGGCGACGATCGTCGTGTGGTCGCCCCAGCCGGACGCCATCTCGACGCGGCTGCCGAAGCCGTTGCCGCTCCCGGTGTGCGGGTACAGCCAGAGCTTCCCCGAGCCGTCGAGCGCGAAGATGTCGGCGCGGCCGTCCCGGGTACCGTCCTCCGCGGCCACCTGGCGCATCTGGTCCCAGCCGTGCCCGATCCGGACCGGTGATTCCATGGCGCTGCCGGTACCACGACGCTCGTAGAGCAGCAGGTCGCCCGCGCCGGTCACCGCCAGCATGTCGGCGCGGCCGTTGCCGGTCCAGTCCGCCGCCATCACCGTGGTCATGCGGTCCCAGCCGTGCCCGATCTGGGTCCGAGGGCTGAAGTAGTTCACGCCGTCGTCGTTCCGCTGGTGCGGGTAGTACCAGAGGTCGCCGTCGGCGTCGACCCCGACGATGTCATCGGTGCCGTCACCGCTCCAGTCCGCGGCCATGACGGACTCCCAGGTGTCCCAGCCAGGGCCGAACCGCTGTCCGGAGCCGAGCCGGTTGCCCGCGGCCTGGGGGAAGTGCCAGAGGTAGCCGTCGGAATCGACGCCGACGACGTCGGCCTTCTTGTCGCCGCTGAAGTCGGGGAGGCACCGCGACGGATCGCAGATCGCCGGGGTGGCCGGCGGCGGCTCGGGCTCCTCACGCTGCACGACCCCCTCGATCCAGCCGGCGACGTCGTCGACCCGGGCCTCGATCGCGCCGGTGCGCGTCTCGGCCGGGTCGCTCCCGAAACAGCCGCCCTGCCAGGACCGGCTGTTCACCGCGACGAGCCGGGGGCCGTCAGCCGTCAGCCGCAAGGCGGGCCCGCCGGTGTCGCCGGCGCAGACGGCCGCGCCGTCCTGCCCGGTGACGGCGATGTCGCCGCCCGACACGGCGTCGACGACGAAGGTGCCGGCGTGCCGCCGCAGCGGAGCCCACTCGGTCGCCGTCCTGCCGTAGCCGGGCACGACGAGCTCGGACCCGGCCGCAGGCGGCCCGGCCGCCACCTCGACCGGCGCGATCTCCGGGACCGGGCCGAACAGGCGCGCCAGGACGAGGTCACGCGACTCGTGCGGGACCAGCTCGACGACGTCGCGCTCCTGCCCCGAGTCGGTCGTCAGGTCGGCGCGGCCGATCGTGGCGACCGTGGTCATCGGCGGTGCCCCCGCCGCGGGCGGCGTGCCCGTCGCCGGGTCCTCCGCGAAGCAGCTCGCGGCCGTGAGCACCCACGACGTCGCGATCAGCGCACCGGAGCAGGCACGCCCGTTCTCCTCGTCACCGATCGCTAGCCGCGCGGTGAACGCATAGTCCTCGTCCGCCGTCGTCGTCCCGACGACGGCGGTGGCGGCCGGCACGAGCAGGGGCGCCGTCAGCAGGGCGGCGGTCAGCGCGGCGGCGACGCCGACGGCCGCGCGGCGGTGGTGAGGTTCCGTGGTCATGTCTCTCTTTCCAGTGGGATGTCGTTGAGGAACGCGAAGCCAGAGGCGGCCGTCATTGGCGGTAGAACTGCACGATCGTCCCGTCTCGCTGCAGGCCGATCACATAGACGTGGCCGTCCATCTCCAGGCTGAACTGGGAACTCGCGCGTCTCCCCTCCAGGTAGTCGCGTATCTGTGCCTCGTTGTGCTGGACGACCGCCGCCAGGTAGCGGTCGAGGTCGGCGACGGTGTCGGTCGGCGCGAAGTAGGCCTGGACGTTCGTCGGCATGGCGCCGAAGTAATCCCAGGTCTGACGGCTCACCACGTGCACCATCTGCTCTGTCGTCATCCTGACGGTGTGCCCGCCGACGCTGAAGCTGGGCGGTGTCCAGGCCAGGTCGTCGAGCGCTTCCCGAACGCGTTCCTCCGCGCACAGGGAGACCGCTCCGCCGCTGCCCGCGGCGAGGCACGTGTTGGCGAAGTACTCCGAGACCATCGTGAAGTTGTCCAGGGCCGCGCTCTGCAGGCTGGGGACCTCCCAGTACTCCCGCCAAGCCTCGAACCAGCCGTGCCAGTACTCCAGTGAGGTGTAGTCCGGAAGTTCTTCGGTGAGCCCCCCGAAGATCTCACCGAGGATCTCCTCGCAGGCGTCACTCGGGGTGCGCTTGCAGTACTGGCTCGTGGCACCGCCGGTGAGTATCTCGAGCTCCAGTCCCAGGATCGGTTCCAGGGTGTGCAGGATGGGCCAGTACACGGCCCAGGCCAGGTCCGTCTGAAGCGCACCGATGAAGTTCAGGTTCAGGACGTTCGCGATGCACTCGTCGAAGAGCTTGCCCCCGTTGCCGAACAGCGCTTCGCACGTCATGCCGTTGATGTACGCGAGGCGTGTCGGGTCGAGGCCTTGCTCATCCAGGGCGATGATCGTGTCGGCGACCCGGTTCAGGCAGTCCTGGTCATGCTCGCCTGAGGGCAGAAGGCACCCCACGGGCCATTTCGTCTCGGCGATCTCCATCGCCTCCACGACGAGGTCGCCAAGCATCAGGTCGTACGCCGCCTGATACGCGGCCTCGAACTCTGCTGCCGCGTCGATCGCGCTCTGGCCAGCCGCGTTGGCATCGTGCCACGCCTGGTTCGCGCTGTCCGTCGCCTCCTGTGCGTACTTGACCGCCCTCGCCAGGGAGACGGTCGCCCAGGTCGCCGACTGCGCCGCCGCATCCGCCGAGCGCCCTGCCCTGGCGGCGGCGTCCACCGCCGTGTCCGCAGACCGTTTCGCGTCCGCCGCGGAGCGGCTGGCCCGAAGCGCGGCGTCCGTCGCTGCAACAGCGTGCGCGTCGGCCTCGTCCGCGGCCTCGGCGGCCTGGTCCGCGTAGTTCGCGGCCTCTTGGGCCGCTCCAGCAGCGCGCGCGGCCTCCTCCCATGCGCGCTTCTCGTTCTCGGTCGCTCGTGCCGCCACCTCGACAACCTGCAGAACCAGGGAGCTCATCGTCTCCACGTGGGCGGCGGTCCGATGGTCGCGCATGGCGGCCTCGTGGCGGCCGGTAGCCAGGAAGCGCTCCCGGAATGCTGGCGGTCCCTCGAGAGCGACCTCGGCGTTGATCCTGAGCTCGCTGCCCTCGGGTGCGTTCTGAAAGATCTGGGTGACCTTGATCTCGGCGTCGGCCTCCCGCGCAGCGAGCTGTCCGGTCTCGACGAACTCACGCAGGGCGGCGGAGGAACCGTCGTCCAACGCGGCCGTCGCGGCGTCGACCGTGTGCGAGTCCCCGGCCTCGCGCGCTGCGGCAAGAATCCGTGTCGTCTCCAGTTCGTCCTCACCCCGCCGCTCCGGGTAGTCCGGGTGCTCCAGAAACTCAGCGACCTCGGCGTCCGAACCCTCCAGCACGTCCTCGACGGCGTCGCGCATCGCCGCCGTGCCGACGGTCGACAGTCCGACCAACGTGGTCCGGTCGTCCATGCCCTCCGCGGACTGCAGCCCGCCGCGGGCGAACGCGAGAACCTGCTCCTCGTCACCGACCAGCGCCGCGCGCGCCGCCTCCCGAGTCCACGTTCCTCCCGAGTCGACGAGGCCGAGCGCAGCCTCACGCGCACCGGCAACAGCCGCCTCCCGGGACGAGCCCGAGTCGTTCGCGACGACGAGTGCCGCCTCGACCGTAGGTGGGCGCCACTGCGATCTCGGTGTGTTCACGGTCGGCGCGTCGACCTGCCGCGCCTCCTCGACCACCCGGGCCGCGTCCCGCGCGGACTCGATCATTTGCTCGTGCTCGCGAGCAAGACGGAGCCGGTCCTGGCGACGTGCTTCCTCGTAGACTTCCTGAGCCTGCTGGGCAGAGAGCCGTGCGGCCCGTGCCGCCTGTGTCGCGGCATCCGCGTGCTCTCTGGCCAGGCGCGCCGCGTCCACGGCCTCGCCAGCGTGCTCCGCTGCGTCCTCGGCTGCATCGGCCGCTGCGCGCGCATGGGCCGCCGCGGACCGGGCCGCGTTGCGGGCGACGATCGCCTGATCGCGAGCGTACCTGGCGAAGTCCACGGCCTCCTGGGCGGCCCGCTGCGCGCGCAGCGCCGCAGCCCGCGCACGCTCGGCCGCCGCGTACACCTCCGACGCGTCGGCACCGGCGGCAGCCGCTGCCTCGCCCGCCTCCTGGGCCGCGCGTGCCGCGTCGTTCGAGTTGCCGATCGCAGAGATCGCCGCTTCCGACGCAGCCTCCACCTGCTGCGCCGCGCTGAGAGCTTCCTGGAGTGCTTCCTCGGCATCGCCTGCGGCGTCAGCCGCCGCACGTGCCTCTCCCGCTTTCTGCCGGGCGGCGTCAGCGGCCTCCCGGTCGCTCCGCGCCTCTGCGGCGGCACGGGACGCCTCGGCCGCCTTCCGCTCGGCCAGAGCGGCTGCCATCGCGACCCGGACGGCGGCGTTGGCCGCGGTACGTGCCGCGGCAGCGGCGTCGTTGGCCGCGCCGACCGCTGCTCCCGCGGCACTTGCCGCCTGCTGGGCCGCACGTGCTGCATTCGCCGCAGCGGTCTCGGCCCGCCTCCGGTCGCTGCCTGCCGCCTGTGCCTCGTCCCGCGCCTTGGCCGCCGCCGCCTTCGCGGACGCCGCCGCTGCGACGGCCCGATCAGCGTCGTCGGTCGCAGCCTGGGTCGCGGCCTGCGCCTCGCTGCCCGCGGCCTCGGCCGCCTGCAGGAGGCCGGCGACGGTCTCCTGCTCGTGGTCCCTGGCAGCGGCCACGCCCCAGTCGATCTCCAGGAACCGGGCGATCGCGTCGGGGCTACCGTCATCGAGTGCCGCGGCGGCCGTATCCTTCACGATCGGTCCGCCCGCCGCATACGCCTGGTTGACCTGCAGTTCGCGGTCCGTCTGGTGAGCCGTCAGCCAGCCGCCGTCGAGGAACTCGCGCATGGCCTCGGGCGTGCCCGCGTCCAGGGCGGCGCGAGCGGCGGACCTCACCTGAGGGCCGCCGGTGGCGGCCAACTGGTTGATCCGGATCTCCTGGTCGGCCAGCCACGGGTCGTTCCAGCCGTCCGTGAGAAAGGTGCGAAGAGCCTCGGGATCCTCCGCGTCCAGGAGCGGGGTAAGGGTCGCCTGCATCGCTGGACCGCCGCTCGCGAACATCTGGGTCGCGACGATCTCACGGTCGACGAGTTCGAGCGTGCTCCACTGGTCGTGGACGAAGGCGCACACCTCCTCCTCGGTACCGACCAGGGCCGCCTCGGCGGCCTCCCTGACCTGCGGTCCGCCGGCGTCGCGTGCCGCGAGCACGCCGGCTCGCGAGCAGACCTGCGACGTCTCGGCAGCCTGGGCCTCACCGGCCTGCGGCGCGATACCGGGAACTGTCAGACCCGCGGCCACGGCAACGACGAGAGCCGCACGGGCTCCTCGTCTCGACGTCGTGCGCCACGGCCTTCGAACGGAGATGCTTCCCACTGTCGGACCCTCCTCGTCCATCTGACTTCGTCGCCTCAGACCGTGATCTGCAGCAGAACCGTTGGTTCGGAACCCGGATCGGCACCGATCCCCACGGGCGTGTACGAATCGGCGTCCCCGGTGATCTCCACCGGCTCGCCCGACGGCGTGTCGACCACCGCGGTGAAGTCGTGGCCCGTCCCGGTCTCGTAGCCGTCGCCGCGGATCGAGTACACGTTCGGCACGCGCAGGTCGATACGCCCCGACTCACCGTGGACCACCAGACAGAGCGTGCGCGCCCCGCCGGACTCGACGGTGTATCTGACCCTCATCGCGCCCACGCCGTCCGCGTCGGGCTGCGTCGCACACTCGACGTCGACCACGATGTTCCCGTCGCCCGAGACGAGCTCGATGCCGAGCTGCGCCCCGATCCGCTCCGCGTCCGGGTAGGCGAACCTCTCGACCAGCGACGTGTCCCCCGCCGGCCGTGAGACCGTGACCGTCGCGTCCGGCGTTCGGGTGCGGTCCAGGACCACGGCGACCTTCTGGCTCGGGCGGTATCCGAACACGTGGGCCCTGCCGCCGTCGGCTGCCTCCACGCTGACCAGCCGGTCCCGCGTGGAGGCGATGGTGAAACCGCCGAGACCGCCGGACCGGTCGGGGCGGACCGTGGTGAACCCGCTCGCGGTGGCCGTCCGGATCGCCGTCGTGGTCGCGCCCGGCGCGTAGGCGAGCAGGTCGTCGAGCTTCCCGTCGTCGTAGGCGGTCGCGATCACCCGGCTGGTCGTGCTGCCCAGGGCGGACCAGGTACCCTCGGTCTGCTTGGCGTAGGCCGAGGAGCTGTCGCGACTGACGACCGCGTATTTCCTGGCCGTGCCGGGCCGGTAGACGAGCAGGTCGTTCGGCTTCCCGTCGTGGTCGCCGTCGAACGGCGTCACGCGGTCGCCGGCGGCGAACGTCCAGCCGCCCAGCGACGTGGTGTGCCGCATCACGTACCCGAATTCCGGGGCCGACACCACGGCCGCCGTGCCGCCCGCGCTCGGGTCGTACTGCATGACCTCGTCGAGCTTGCCGTCACCGTCGAAGTCCACCGGGACGAGCTGCGGATCGTCGCCGCCACGTACGAGGCCCCAGGCGTTCTGGTACTTCTTGACGAACTGGCCCGACGCGTCCCTGCCGTACACCGCGACGTTGCGTACGGTGGCAGATCCCACGCCCGGCCGGTACACGAGAAGGTCGTCCAGCTTGCCGTCGCCTTCGAAGTCGAACGCGACGATCCTGTCGGCCGCGTCGGCGAGCGGCCAGTCGCCGATGCCCGAGCCACGGAACACCTCCGTGTACGTACCGTCCGCGTGGCGCTCGGCGATCACCACGAGCCGGCCGCCGGGCCGGTACAGGAGGACGTGGTCCGCCCGGCCGCCGTGGTCGAAGTCGTACGCGATCGCCCTGTCGCGGGTGTCCGACAGGTCGAACCCTGCGATGCCCGCATAGCTGGTGTGCGCGTTCTCGTACTGACTTTCGGCGTGGTCGAGCCGCTTGATCGCCCAGGCGCTCCTCGCCCCGGGCCGGTACCCCAGCACCAGGGTTCGCGAGCCGGTGCCCTGCCCTTCGAACGGAACCAGCCGATCGGCGGCCCTCGTCAGGTCGAACCCGCCGAGCCCGCCGGCGCGCGGGCCGGCGAGCGGCTCGTAGGTGTCGGTCGCCGCGTCCCACGTGATCACGCTGACCATCCCGATACCGCCGTTCACCGGGCGGTAGGCCACGAGGTCGTCGTCCAGGCCGTCGTGGTCGTAGTCCATGGCGACCACCCGGTCGCTCGTGTTCGCGAGCGGCGTCCACGTGGCGGCGTCCACCGTGACATAGCCGCCGTTCTCGCTCCGGCTGAGGACCTCGTACTTCTTCGCCGCTCCGGGCCGGTACACGAACAGGTCGTCGGTGATGCCGTCGTGCTCCCGGTCGAACGGGACCACCCGGTCACCGGCGCCGAACGTCCAGCCACCCAGCGACGTGGCGTGCGGCAACGAGTATCCCCAGGTCCGCGGGTCCACGACCGCCGCCGTCCCTCCGGAGGAGGGCGCGTACTGCAGGAGGTCGTCCAGCTTGCCCGTGCCCTCGTAGTCGATCGCGACCACCTGCGCGTCGGGATGGTTCCGCACCAGGCCCCAGGCGTTCTCACGCTTCCTCACGAAGTCCCCGTCGGCGTTCCGGCTGAACACCGCGTAGTTCGGCACCTCCGGCGAGCCCACACCCACCCGGTACACGAGCAGATCGTCGAGCTTGCCGCTGCCCTCGAGGTCGAACGCGATGATCTTGTCCACCGGGTTGTCCAGCACCCAGTCACCGAGGCCGGTCGCGCTCCGGAACACCCTCGTGTACGTTCCGTCCGCGTCGCGTCGCACGACCTGGAGGGCCTTGCCACCGGGCCGGTACAGCAGGAGATGGTCCGCTCGCCCGCTGCTCTCGTAGTCGAAGGCGATCACCTCGTCGGCCGCCGACGCGAGGTCGTAGCCGCCGATGCCCGCCGTCGTGCTCCGGTACTCCCAGCCGAACTGCGTGCTCAGAGCAGGTGCGTTTCGGTCCACCCAGTCCTCGAGGCCGTCCACGCGCACCACGGTCGTCACCGCCGCGGGCTCCGACTCCTCGGCGAGACACCGCGCCCGGTCGGAACCGACCGCGAGCCCCAGCAGCACCGCCCCACCAGCGCGTGTCACGGGGGCACCGGCATCGCCGAGACAGGCGCCCACCGCTCCGGCCGCGTCCGACCAGGTGAAGGTCGCCGCGCCCACCTCGCCGACGGCGCCCGTGGAGCGCTCGGCGGCGTCGGGCACCCAGGTGTCGGCCGTGCGACCGAATCCGGCCAGGACGGACGCGAGGCCGGTGACGGGGGCCGTCGAGGGGATGGTGGCCGCCCCGACGCCCTCTGCGGGCAGGACGAGGCGAAGCAGGGCCAGGTCGCGGTCAGGGTGCGGCACCACTCGGTCGGCCTCCAGGGTGCGCGCCGAGGTATCCGCGTGTGCGCCGCCCACGACCACCTTCGCGGCCACCGGCGGCCTACCGGTGGCAAGGGAACCACCGTCACCGGCGACACAGGAGGCCACCGTCAGCACCCACTGCGGACGCACGAGCGCACCGGAGCAGGAGCGGTCGTCACCGGAGCGGACCTTCACCAGGTACGGCGCGCTCCCCGACGTGACCGGGTCCCCACCGGTCACCGCCGTCGCCGGGGCCGCCACACCGGCCATGATCGTCGCCGCACCTGCCAGCGCGGCGAACAGACGTCGCACCATCCCAGCCTCCATCCATCCAGTGACCGGACCTACGGTCGATTTCTGATCGTTCGGCGCACCACGGACTGACGGCGCATACCGTGAACTCTTCGCTGCCTCAGACCGTGATCTGCAGGAGAACCGTCGGCTCGGAGTCAGGATCAGCGCCGATGCCCACGGGCGTGTACGAGTCGCCGTCCCCGGTGATCTCGACGGGGTCGTCCGACGGCGTGTCCACGACCGCCGTGAAATCGTGGCCGACCCCCGTCTCGTACCCGTCCCCACGGATCGAGAACACGTTCGGCACACGCAGGTCGATACGGCCCGAGTCACCGCGCACCACCAGACAGAGCGTGCGGGCCCCACCCGACTCCACGGTGTACCTCACCCTCATCGCACCCACACCGTCCTCATCCGGCTCCGTCGCGCACTCGAGGTCGGCGACGATGCGGCCGTCGCCCCGCTCCAGCAGGACGCCGTGCTCGGCGAGGATCTCGTCCGACCGCGGGTAGTCGAACGTTTCCACCGCGAACGGGGGAAGGTCGGCGGCGGCCTCCCCCCGTACCGCTTCCGCCATCGTGGGGGCACCGAGGAACGTGGCGGTCGCGGCGACAGCCACCCCCGCGGCGATGCCGGCCCTGGACAGGTATCCCATCGTCACTCCTGACTTTGGCGAGCAGCTCGTGGCACGACCGCGTCCTTACCGGCGACACGGCGGCCCGGTCAGTCAGCTTGGCACCAAAAGTCAGCCTTGTCCCACAATTTGGTTACGAGTAAATCCATTTTCACCCGCGATGGGTACATCGGTCCCGAGCGGCCTCTACCCGGGTCCGGCGTCGGCCCCGGCGGCACCACCGCATCCGAGACGCCGGCCGCCGTCACACCGCGGACGCCGGACGGGCCGCGCGCTCGGCGCGTCGGGCGAGGTCGGCGAAAGCGGCACGAAGCTGGGGCGGGCCGACGACGGTGACGTCGGCGTCGTAGCGCGCGAGGTGGGCCGCGAGCCCTGCCCAGGACCAGGACCCGGCACGGAGCCGGCACCGCGTGGGGCCGAGATCCTGCACGAGGCCGTCACCGGCGAACGGCGCGACGCGGGAGGCCGGCAGTTCGATGATCACCTCGCCCGCGCACGGCCAGGTGCCGGCGTCGTCCGAGCCCTTGAACCGTGCGGACAGGAAGGCACCGGCGTCGCCTCCGGGAAGCTCACGAGGCGTGAACCGGGGCCCGTTCGGCACACGGAGCGTCATGCGGTCGACGCGGTGGACACGCCAGTCCTGGTGCCGCGGGCTCCAGGCGACCAGGTACCAGAGGCCTGCGCGCGCGAGCAGGTGGTGGGGCTGCACCTGGCGCGGCGGCGCGACTGCCTGGTCCGTGCCGTCGTTCCCGCCGGCACCGGCGTAGTCGAAGCGCAGTTCCTCGTTGGCGCGGATGGCGGCACCGATCGCGAGCAGCACCTCGGCGTCGACCTGAGGGCGAGCGGCCGGGACCGCCGCGGTCGCCTCGAGCGCATCGACGCGAGCGCGCAAGCGGGCCGGCATGACCTGCCGTACCGTGGCCAGCGCCCGGGCGGCCGCCTCGTCGATCGCCGCGCCGGTGGTGACGGCGACGCGCAGTGCGACCGCGAGGGCCACCGCCTGCTCGTCGTCGAACAGGAGAGGGGGCAGGTTGCTGCCGGCGTCCAGCCGGTAGCCGCCGTCGGGCCCCTTGGCCGCGCGGATCGGGTACCCGAGCCCACGCAGTCGGTCGATGTCTCGGCGCACGGTTCGTTCGCTGACCTCGAGGCGCTCCGCGAGCAGGCCGCCCGGCCAGTCCCGGCGGGTTTGCAGGAGCGACAGGAGCGACAGGAGGCGGCGCGAGGTGGTGGATGCGGAACTGGTGGGCACGATCTCGATCATGCCGCAGGAAGCGGACGATCTCTGTCCTGTACTGCTGCCATCGTTCGGATGCGTCCGGGTTCCCCGGGCGATCCACGACAAGGAGTGCACGACATGGCTGTGAACACGGTGACCCACCTCAACTTCCACGGCGAGGCCCGCGCGGCCCTGGAGTTCTATGGGGAGGTGTTCGGCGGCACGGCGACGATCATCACCTACGGCGACTTCGGCATGCCGGCGCAGCTGCCTGACGCGGGCAAGGTCGTCTGGGGCCAGGTCGTCTCCGGCAACGGCTTCCGCGTGATGGCCTACGACGTGCCGAGCTCGGCGGGCGACGGCCCGACGTCCGGCGAGACGTCCGGGGCCGGGTCGTCGACCCGCCGGGAGAACGGTATGACGGTCACCACCGACCCGTTCTTCGTGTCCGTCCGAGGCGACGACGTCGAGGAGGTCGGAAAGCTCTGGGAGAAGCTGGCCGACGGCGCGACGGTCGTCGAGCAGTACGGGCCGGCGCGGTGGGCCCCGGCGTTCGGCATGCTGACCGACCGCTTCGGCGTCACCTGGATCCTCGACGTCGCCGCCCCCTACCCGGCGAGCTGAGGCCCGGCTCCCGGACCCCGCGCCGGTCCCGGCACCTCGGTCCCCGCCCGGGCGCCGTGGTTCCGGGACCGCTCGCGGCGGTGCCGCTCACGTCCGGGCGACGACGAGGCCGGCCGATGAGGTTCCGGACGGCCTTCACGAGAGGCTCAGCCGGCGGCGAGCAGTTCCGTGATCTGCTCGTAGAACGCAGCGGGGTCCGTCGCGAGAGACGCCTTCACCATGGCGGTCCAGTCGTCCACGACCACCTCGATCGACCCGGTGGCCACACCGTCGAGCGATCGGCGCGGGACGTCGCGCGGATCGATCTTGGGACCGTCGTAGCCTGCCGAGATGTCGGTGTCGGCCGCTCCGAGGAGGACGCCCTGCACCAGGGTGCCCTGGTCAGCGAGCTCGAGACGCACGCCGTTCGTCATGTTCCACTCGGCGGCCTTGGCGGCCGAGTACGAGCCGGTGCCCGGCGCGGCGAACCACGACAGCGCCGACAGCACGTTCACGACCGCGCCTCCGCCGTTCGCGGCGAGGACCGGGCTGAACTCACGGATCACGTCCAGCGTGCCCCACAGGTGCGTGTCCATCTCGCGGCGCGCCTCGGCGAGGTCGCCCGTGACGAGCGGGGCGCCGGTTGCGATGCCGGCGTTGTTCACGAGAAGCGTCACGTCGCGCGCGCGTTCCGCGGCCGCGGCGACGGACCCGTGGTCGAGCAGATCGAGTCGCAGCGGCACGACCCGGCTGTCGTCGACGTCGATGCTCTCGGGGCGTCGGGCGGTCGCGTACACCTTGCTCGCCCCGCGCTCGAGCAGCTCGAGGACGAACTGGCGGCCGATACCGCGGTTGGATCCGGTGACGAGGGCGACCTGGTCGGCGATCTTCATGTGGTGCCTGCTCCTTGTACGGGTCTTCTCCGGTCGCGTGGGCCGTGGCGGCCCCCGCGTCGGCTACGGTAAAAGTTGACGTTGACGTCAAGGGCAAGTCGAAGCTCGCGGGACCGAGGAACGGAGGAGGACGCGGATGCGGATAGGTGACATCGCGCGGCAGGCGGGCGTCAGCACGAGGGCTCTGCGCTACTACGAGGAACGGGGTCTGCTCGCGCCGGACCGCACCCACAGCGGGCAGCGCACGTACCCGGGATCGGCCGTGGAACGGGTTCGGCTGATTCAGCAGCTCCTCACGGCCGGCCTGCCGAGCCGCACCATCCGGAAGCTCCTGCCCTTCATCGAGGCCGGGCAGGGCTCCCCCGACGCCTTCGAGCTGCTGGCGGCCGAGCGTGACCGGATCACGGCCACCATGGCCGACCTCGCCGCCACACGCGACGCCCTCGACCGGATGATCGAGATCGCACACCATCCGACCCCTGAGCACTGCCCTGCGCTCCGCGAACCGCCGTGGGCGCCGTACACGGACGTCGCCGACGACGGCGCGGCGGCGCTCGAACCTGCCGCGCCCACCTCCGAGCCGTCGAACTGAAACGTTTTCTCCCCTGCCGGTACCGGCCGCCTCGACCGTACGGTCGTCGAGCACGCGCATCCATTCGATACCTGATCGAGGTGACCCGAACATGAGATCCATCGCCCTGCCCAGAATGCCGCGATCGGCCGTCGGTCGACTTCTCCTGTCCGTCCTCGCCACCCTGGCGCTGACGTTCACCGTCCTCGTGACCGCCCCCGTGCCGTCGGCGCAGGCGCACGGCTGGATCGTCGACCCGCCCAGCCGTCAGGACCTGTGCTACACGGGTGCGGTCCCGAACTGCGGCCCCGTCCAGTACGAGCCGTGGAGCGTGGAGGCCCCCAAGGGCTCGATGCAGTGTTCCGGAGGCGGCCGCTTCAGCGAGCTGGACAACGAGTCGATCAGCTGGCCGCGCCAGGCGGTCAGCACCAACCAGACGTTCACCTGGGACATCGTGGCCAACCACTCGACGTCCACCTGGGAGTACTTCGTGGACGGCCGGCTGCACGCGACGATCGACGACGGCGGCGCCCTGCCGCCCGACACCGTCACGCACCACATCTCCAACCTGCCGGAGGGCAACCACAAGATCTTCGTCCGGTGGAACATCGCCGACACGGTCAACGCGTTCTACGCCTGCATCGACGCGTACATCACCCCCGGCGGCACGCCGGCACCGGAGCCCGAGGAGCCGGAGCCCGGCGAGTGCTCCGTAGCGGAATGGAGCATGAACACCGTCTACCACGCCGGCGACCGGGCCTCCTTCCAGGGTGCCGTGTACGAGGCCCAGTGGTGGACGCAGAACCAGAGCCCGGCCGACTGGTCGGACCAGTGGGAGGTCTGGCAGCAGGTGGGCACCTGCTGACCCCGGCGTCCGCACCATCGGATCACACGAAGGAGTGTCACGATGAAATCGTTTGCTGAACGACGGTCCGGCCCACGGCGCCGCGGCCGGATGGCCACGGCCCTGATGAGCGCGGGCGCCGCACTCACCCTGGTCGTCAGCGGAGCCGGCCCCGCGGCCGCGGTCGACACCAACGACGAGGGCACCCATGACGGGTACTTCTACTCGTTCTGGACCGACACGGAGGGTTCCGTCTCGATGGACCTCCTACCCGGCGGGAGCTACTCCACGCAGTGGGGCAACACGAACAACTTCGTGGCGGGCAAGGGGTGGAACCCCGGCACCACCAGCCGCGTGGTCGACTACAGCGCGCAGTACAACCCGAACGGGAACTCGTACCTCACTCTGTACGGCTGGACGCGCAACCCTCTGATCGAGTACTACGTGGTCGAGTCGTGGGGCTCCTGGCGTCCGCCGGGCGCCAACTCGCTGGGCACCGTCACGTCGGACGGCGGAACGTACGACATCTACCGCACCGAGCGGGTGGAGAAGCCGTCCATCGACGGGACCGCGACGTTCTCCCAGTTCTGGAGCGTCCGCACGAGCAAGCGCACGAGCGGCACGATCACCTTCCAGAACCACGTGAACGCCTGGGCACAACACGGCCTCAACCTGGGGAGCAACCACTACTACCAGATCTTCGCCACCGAGGGTTACCAGTCCTCCGGCTCCTCCAACGTCACCGTGAGCGAGGGTTCCGGGGGCGATCCGACGCCTCCGCCGACCACTCCTCCCCCGGGTGGCGACGGCGGCTGCACGGCCGCGCTGGAGATCGTCAACTCCTGGGGTTCGGGCTATCAGGCGAACGTCACCGTCACGGCCGGGTCCGGCGGGATCGACGGCTGGACCACGACACTGCCGTCGAGCATCTCGATCTCACAGATCTGGAACGGATCGGCCAGCGGGAACACGGTGACCGATGTCGGCTGGAACGGCAGTCTCGGCGCCGGCCAGTCGACCACCTACGGCTTCGTCGCGAACGGCAGCCCACCGTCGTCGGCGACGGTCTCCTGCACCTGACCGTCGCCGACGCGGCGCGCGTCCCTCCTCGGTGCCCTCGCGATGGTGGCGGGCACCGGGCAGGACGCGACCGCGGCGGCCGTCCTGGCCGGGACTGACGCCGGTCACCATGGAACGGGGCCCCTACCGGTGCGGTAGGGGCCCCATTTCCGACGCCCGGCCGCCCCGGGACGGGCCCCGGGCCTACGTGAACAGACCGCTGTAGGCGTTCAGGGCCGGCTGACCGCCCAGGTGGGCGTAGAGCACCGTGCTGTCGGCGGGAATCCCGCCTCCGGCCACGAGGTCGACCAGGCCGGCCATCGACTTGCCCTCGTAGACGGGATCGATGATCACGCCCTCCAGGCGGCCGGTCAGCCGGATCGCCTCCAGCGTCGACTCGACCGGGATGCCGTAGTCGTCCCCGGCCCACCCCGGCAGCACGGTGATCTCGTCGTCCCGCAGAGGCCGTCCGACGCCGATGAGCTCGGCCGTCGCACGGGCGATCCGGGCCACCTGGTCACGCGTCTCGTCGAGCTTGGCGCTGGCGTCGATGCCGATCACCCGGCGCGAGGGCCCGCCGGCCTCCTCGAGTGCCGCGAACCCGGCGATCATGCCCGCCAGCGTGGACCCGGTGACGGCGCACACGACGATGGTGTCGAAGAAGACGTCCAGGGCACGCTCCTGCTCCCGGACCTCGTAGGCCCAGCGCGCGAACCCGAGGCCGCCCAGCCGGTGGTCGGAGGCACCCGCCGGGATCGCGTAGGGCGTGCCGCCGCTCTCCCGCACGTCCTCGATCGCGCGAGCCCAGGAATCCTTGAAGCCGATGCCGAATCCGGCAGGGTCGAGCCGCACCTCGGCGCCCATGATCCGGCTCAGCATGATGTTGCCGACGCGGTCGGCGACGGAGTCGGGCCAGTCGACCCAGTTCTCCTGCACCAGCACCGCCCGGAGTCCCAGGGACGCAGCCACGGCCGCGACCTGACGCGTGTGGTTGGACTGGTACCCCCCGATCGACACCAGGGTGTCCGCCCCCTGCGCGAGTGCGTCGGGCACCAGGTACTCCAGCTTCCGGGTCTTGTTGCCGCCGTAGGCCAGGCCCGCGTTGCAGTCCTCGCGCTTGGCCCAGATCTCGGCACCACCGAGGTGCGCGGTGAGCCGGGGCATCGGGTGGACCGGGCTCGGCCCGAAGGTGAGGGGGTGGCGCGGGAAGTCGGACAGGGCCATGAGCTCTCCTCGTCGTCGGGCGATACCGCTGCGCGCAATATATTACATGCGGTCAAGAGTCCCGACCGCCGGCCATCGGCGCGGAGCGGACCGCCGACACGTCAGCGGATCACTCGACCGTCGGAAGGGTGCTCCAGGTACCGACGGCGATCCGTTCGGCGCGCTCGGTGTCGCCGTCCGCACAGGCCTGGATGAGCTCGTCGTGCCGGTTCGCGGACGCGTCGGCGTCCACCGAGGAGAAGCGGAGGCGTTCTGCGCGCCGGAGCACCGGGGTGAACTGGTCGAGCACCGTGCTCAGCGCACTGTTGGAGGCGACGGCCACCGGGACGGCGTGCAGCTGGTCGTCGGCGGCGATCGCGGCCTCGATGTCACCGTCCGCGATCGCCGCGCGGAAGCGAGCGTTGGCCGCGCGCATCGTGTCCAGGTCGGCCTCGGTGAGGCTGCCGACAGCCTCGCGGACGGCCAGCTGGTGCATCGCCGCCACGACGTCCCGCGCCTCGCGCACCCCGCGTTCGGTCAACGAGGTCACGCTGGTGGAGCGCCCCGGCTGCGCAGCGACCAACCCAGCCTCCGCCAGGCGCAGCAACGCCTCCCGGACGGGAGTGCGGCTGACCCCGAGCCACGCGGCCAGGTCCACGTCCCGCAGCTGCTCACCAGGAGCGAGGGTGCCGTCGACGATGGCGTCGCGCAGGCGGTGGTAGACGTCGTCCCGGAGAAGACGGCGGTTGATGAGCGGGGCGTTCTGCGGGATGGGCATCCAATATATTGGTCCGCCGCCGGGAATAAACGCAAGCCGCCACACCTTGACGCCTCCGTGCAATATATTGCATCCTGCTGACAACGGCAGCCCTCCGACACCGACAGGACCGATCATGAGCAACACACCCCGCACCACCTCCTCCCCCACGACCCCGACCGTGGTCCTCGTCCACGGTGCGTTCGCCGAGTCCGCCAGCTGGAACGGCGTCATCGCGGACCTCGGCAGGCGCGGATACCGATCCGTCGCCGTGGCCAACCCGTTGCGCGGCCTGGCCCAGGACGCCGCCTACCTGCGCAGCGTGATCGACAGCATCGACGGCCCGGTGGTCGTCGCCGGCCACTCCTACGGCGGCTCCGTGATGGGTGAGGCCGCCGACGGCGCAGCGAACGTGACGGCCCTGGTCTACGTCGCCAGCTTCCACCTCGACGCCGGCGAGAGCACCGGCGAGCTCGCCGCGAAGTATCCCGGCGGAGAGCTGGGGCCCGCGCTGGGCCCCCGCCCGTTCCCCGCGGACGACGGCAGCGTCGGCTCCGACCTCTACATCCGGCCCGACGAGTTCCGCCGGGTCTTCGCGGCCGACGTCGACCCCGACGTGACCGACCTGATGGCCGCCACGCAGCGGCCGATCGCCGCGGCCGCGCTGGAGGACAAGGCGACGAAGGCCGCATGGCGAACGATCCCGAGCTGGGCTCTCATCACGACCCAGGACCTCGCCATCCCCGCCGACTCGATGCGCTTCATGGCCGAGCGCGCCGGATCTCACACCACCGAGATCGACGCGTCCCACGCCGTGTCCGTGTCCCGGCCGGCAGCGGTCGCCGACATCATCGACGCCGCCGCACGCGCCACCACCCGCTGATCCGACCGATCACACACAGAACGGAATCTCTGTCATGAACCTCAAGCGCACACTCCTGGCGGCCGGCGTGGCTCTGACCGCACTGGTGACCACCGCCGGCGCCCCGGTCGCCGCCCAGGGTCCGCACACCGGGCCCGAGAAGCCGACCGTGGTGCTGGTGCACGGCGCCTTCGCCGACTCCTCGAGCTGGAACGGCGTCATCACCGACCTCCGGCGTGCGGGGTACCCCGTGATCGCCCCGGCCAACCCGCTGCGCGGGCTGCACGGCGACGCGGAGTACCTCAGCAGCGTGCTGGACAGCATCGAGGGTCCCGTCATCCTCGCCGGCCACTCCTACGGTGGGTCGGTGATCACCCAGGCGGCCGCCGGTGACCGGGATGTCAAGGCGCTCGTGTACATCGCCAGCTTCCAGCTCGACGCCGGCGAGAGCACCGCCGAGCTGGCCGCGAAGTATCCGGGCGGTGAACTGGGCCCGGCCCTGGACGCGGTGCCGTTCCCGGCGGCCGACGGCACGACCGGCACCGACCTCTACGTCCAGCAGGACGAGTTCCGGCGGGTGTTCGCAGCGGACGTTCCCCGCCGGACCACCACGCTGCTGGCTGCGACCCAGCGGCCCATCGCCGAGTCGGCACTCAACGACACGGCGACGCGCGCGGCGTGGAAGACGATCCCGAGCTGGGCCTTGATCACCACCGAGGACCTGACCATTCCCGCCGACTCCATGCGGTTCATGTCCGAGCGAGCAGGATCGCACACCACGGAGATCAAGGCTTCGCACGCGGTCGCCGTCTCCAGGCCCCACGTGGTCTCCGACCTGATCGAGCGGGCCGCCCGCACCACCGTCCGCTGACGCGCGTTCCGGAGCGGCCCAGCCGCTCCGGGACCGCCCACCTCCCGTCGTCGCCGGGCAGCGCCCGGCGACCGTCCGAGGCGCCACGAGACGCCGTACACACCATCAAGACGCGGGCCCGCTCCGGCATGCCCGCAGGAGGAACACCATGCCCACGATGCCGACCCAGACGACCTCGATCCTGACCAAGCCACTGACCCTGCCGGCACTGACGACCAGCAACCGCGTGTTCATGGCACCCATGACGCGCAGCCGCGCCGGCGACGGGGACGTCCCGACCGACCTCATGGTGGAGTACTACCGCCAGCGGGCCGGCGCCGGCCTCATCGTCACCGAAGGCTCCCAGATCTCGCCCGAGGGCAAGGGGTACGCCGACACCCCCGGAATCTACAGCGCGGAACAGGTGGCCGGCTGGAAGCGGGTCACGGACGCCGTCCACGCCGCGGGCGGGCGGATCGCGCTCCAGCTCTGGCACGTCGGACGAGTCACGCACGAGTCCTACCAGGGCGGCGGCCCAGGTGTGTCCGCCAGCGCGCTGCCGTTCGACGGCAAGGCCACCGTCAAGAACGCCGCCGGGCAGGTGGAGTCGGTGCCGAGCCCGACACCGCGGGCCCTGACGACGGACGAGATCGCCCGCGTCGTCGAGGACTACCGGCGCGCGACCGCCAACGCCCGCCGCGCGGGGTTCGACATGGTCGAGATCCACGGCGCGAACGGCTACCTGCTCCAGCAGTTCATGTCGGTCTCCTCCAACGCCCGGACCGACGCCTACGGCGGGAGCCTGGAGAACCGCGCCCGCTTCCCCCTCGAGGTCGTCGACGCCGTCGTGTCCGAGTGGGATGCGCAGCACGTCGGGATCCGCATCTCCCCGATGATCAAGTTCGGTGGCCTCGACGACGCGGACGGCCTCGAGATGGGCCTGTACCTCGCCGCTCGGCTCGCGGAGCGCGATCTCGGGTACCTGCACCTGTGCGAACCGGACTGGGCCGGAGGGCCCGCGCTGGACGAGGACTTCCGCGCCGCCCTGCGCGGCGCGTTCCCCGGGGTGATCATCGGCGCCGGGAACTACGACGCGGAGAAGGCCTGCACGCTGATCGAGAAGGGGTACGTCGACGCAGCGGCGTTCGGCCGCCCCTTCATCAGCAACCCGGACCTGCCGACCAGGCTGACCGCGGGGCTCACGCTCAACGAGACCGACTTCGATCTCGTCTACGGCGGGGGCGCTGCCGGGTACACCGACTACCGGACGGCATGACCGCGCATCGCTGGGCCGGCATCGTCCCACGGGACACCTGCTTCGCGATCGACTCGTCCCGGCCAGGACGCCCGCACGGCCTTGCCCTCGCTCGTCGCAAGGCGCCGGAGCGCAAGGTGCCGGAGGCCGACGCCGCGGAAACGTGGACGCGCGAGGTCGAGGAGGTCGATGCCTCCGACCAGTGTTTTCATCCTCGTACCAGACCCCGGGCCCGACCTATGCTCACGTGACGACGATCACCGGGAGGCTGGCGTGGCCGGTTCGATACCGCACACCTCGACGATGGAGCCCGGCGCCGCCCACGCCACCGCGCGCAGGCTGGCCGCGTTGGTCGACCATCGACCCGACGGGCCGGCCCCGCTGCCGCCGCTGGAAGCATTCGACGCCTCGCTGCGAAAGGTCCTGCCCGCTTTCGAGCTCATGCGCCGCGAGGCGCTCGAGCCCAGGCTGGTGTTCGTACCGGCCATCGGTGCGGCGGCCCTCGACGACATGCTCGGGCGAGCCTACGAGAACGGGCCGCTCGCCGGACGCTTCGGCGTCCCCACCATGCGTGAGATCACCTGGTCGTGCGACGAAGAACGCTTCGTCACGGTCCCCTCCCTGTGGGACGTGGCCGTGATCAGCGCCCGTGGCGCGGGCAAGGGACCCACACACGTGATGACGGCACTGCGGTCCATGGTCGGCCACGACGGCCCGGCACGCCTCGACCCGCCGCTGAGCGTGTACCTGTGTCTCCAGGCCGGACTCGTCCTTGCGGGCGACAAGCCCGTCGACTCACGCCGCCCACCGGTCTGGACCCGTCTGGCCGACACAGGGCTCGAGTCCCGCGACGTCATCTGGCCGATCCGCTCGCTCGTCAACCAGTGGGGCGGACACCTCCCGCTCCAAGCCTCCTGGGACACGGGCTGGTACATCGACACGGACGTCGTGGCCGATCCCTCATCGGGCAGACGCAACGAACGCAGCACCGGCCACCGCGGGGAGCGCATCATCGTGCGATACCAGGCCAACCCTCTCGCCGGCGGCAAGATCCGGCCCACCGTCCTCGCATCGTGGATCCGCTGAACGCCTCGACCGGTCACCGGCGCCTCAGCGCAGCGCCTGCGCTCCGATGACCGACAGAACCTGGAGCTTCTCGTAGCTCTCGCTGCCGGGTACGGCGGTGTAGACCATCAGGGCGTGGGCCTGGCCCGGGTCGATCAGCCGCTGGCAGTTGAGCTCCAGGGCGCCGACCTCGGGATGAACGAAGTGCTTGACCTGGTGGGGGTGTATCCCGACCTCGTGGTCCTCCCACACGCGCCGGAACTCCTCGCTGCTGTCCAGGAGCAGCCCGGCCAGGTAGGCGGCCCGGGAGTCCGGGCCCCGGAGGGTGACGAGCCCGCGCAGCCCGGCGGCATACATCCGGGTCATGAACGCGTGTTCCTCCGGGGCGTAGAGGTCCCGGGCGCCCGGGTCGGTGAACCACCGGTAACCCATGCTGCGGGCGGGCCCGGTGTACCGGGTCGTGTCGCCGGTGAGGGCGACGCCCATCGGCGTCTGCCGCAGTGTCTCACCGAGCTCGTTGACGACCTCGGCGGGTGTGTCCTCCAAGCGGTCGAGGATGCGCAGCAGCCCCGGGTTGATGTGTTCGCTGGAGCTTCCCCGGGGCGGTGGGTTGTGTCCGGCCAGCCGGAACAGGTGGTCGCGTTCGTCGATCGTCAGGTGCAACCCCTGAGCGATCGAGGCGAGCATCTGCTGCGACGGCTGCGGCCCACGCTCCCGCTCCAGCCGGGCGTAGTAGTCGGCCGACATGTTGCACAGCGTCGCGACCTCCTCGCGCCGCAGCCCGCTGGTCCTGCGGCGCTGACCCCGAGGCATGCCGACGTCCTCCGGCTGCAGTGCCGCACGCCGCTTGCGGAGAAAGCTCGCCAGCCCGGTGCGATCGATCATGACGCTCCCCCTTCTGGAAGTACTGCCTCGTTTCTATCCCGCGCGGCAGGAGATAGCCACGGCCTGGCGATCCCCCGTTGCGGACGGCGGCCCTGACCCCGGCAAGCCTGTGATCGGGAGGTCCTGATTCCGGCGGCGGCCTCGCGGCGGATCCGGTCGAGCCCCGCCCCGCGTAAGGGCGGATCGTCAGGCCCTGAATAAGGGGCCGGCCTTCAGCGAGTGTTGGTCCAACGCACGACACCGAGGAGCGAACCACATGTCCCGCACACCGATCGACATCACCATCCCCGATCTGACCGGCAGGCGCGCCGTCGTCACCGGGGCGAGCGACGGCATGGGCCTGGTCATGGCCCGACGGCTTGCCGCGGCCGGGGCCGAGGTCGTCGTCCCCGTTCGCAACCCGGCCAAGGGGGAGGCCGCGATCGCCAGGATCAAGCAGTCCGTGCCCGGCGCGAACGTCTCACTGCGCGACCTCGAACTGTCCTCCCTCGCGTCCGTCGCCGCCCTCGGTGACACCCTGCGCGCGGAGGGCGACCCGATTCACCTCCTGATCAACAACGCCGGCGTGATGACCCCGCCCGACCGCCGGACGACCGCCGACGGGTTCGAGCTCCAGTTCGGCACCAACCACCTGGGCCACTTCGCCCTCGTCGCGCACCTGATGCCGCTGCTGCGCGCCGGCGGCGCACGGGTCACGTCGCAGGTGAGCGTCGCCGCCCGCAGCGGCAGGATCCACTGGGACGACCTCAACTGGGAACGCAGCTACGACGGCATGCGCGCCTACAGCCAGTCCAAGATCGCCCTCGGCCTGTTCGGCCTCGAGCTGGAACGCCGCAGCCAGGCGCACGGGTGGGGCATCACGAGCAACATCTCCCACCCCGGCGTCGCTCCCACCAACCTCCTGGCCGCCCGCCCCGAGATCGGCCGCACCCAGGAGACCACCGGACGCCGGATGATCCGCTGGCTTTCGGCCCGCGGCATCCTGGCCGGCACCGTCGAGACCGCGGCGCTGCCCGCGCTCATGGCGGCCACCGGCCCCCAGGCCGAGCCGGGTGTCCTATACAGCCCCAGCGGGTTCGGCAACACCAGCGGCGCACCGGCCGAGCAGCGGATGTACTCCCCGCTGCGCAGCGCCGGCGAGGCCGCACGCGTCTGGGAGGTCTCGGAACGACTCACCAGAACGGCTATCTCGGCAGCCTGACATCCGGGTGCCCGGACCTTCGGACGCCAAGCCCGATCGCGAGACCCATGCGCGGCAGCCGCGCGGTCGGCACGGTGACGATCGGGCCGCCGATGGCGGGGCCCGCTCAGGGCTTCGATCCACCGGTGGCGTCGATCGTCTGCCCTAGCGCACCGATGCCCCTTGAGATCACGCCTGATCAACGTCATCACAGGTCAGAGAAGCATACCGAGCGGTGAAGGGGATTCACCTGCTGGTAACGATTCTGCAACCTACTGGACACCCGACCAAGCGCGGGCGTACGTTCACCGAAACAGACTGATTAGTCAGTCGGTATTGAGTGCCGTTACGACTCGCGGCACCGGTCCGGCTGATCCACATCGGTACCCGAAGCGCTTGCGAAGGAGCGGACGCTTCGACCTGGTGCTTGATGGCACCGCAGGCCCACTCAGCTCAAGGAGGAGCTCGATGACGACGCCGATTTCCCCAGTACCTAGCGCGCAGGTGCGCAGGTATTTCGAGTCTCTCGCACCTCAGGTGAACTACTGGGGTCGCGACATCGCCGCACTGCGCAAGCAGGCCCACGATCACGCGCTGGCCTGCCGTGGCCCGCTCGAGCACGTGGCCTCCGTGGAGACGGTCGACGCCGGGGGTGTTTCCTCGAGGCTCTACCGGCCGCACGGCGGCGAAGAGGACGTTCTGGTCTGGATGCATGGCGGCGGTTGGATGCTGGGCGACCTGGACGCCTGCGAAGGGGTCGCGCGTGCCCTGGCGAACCGTGCCGCATGTGCCGTCCTCACGATCGACTACCGGCTCGCGCCCGAGCACCCATTTCCGGCGGCATTCGACGACACATGGGCCGCCATCAGCTGGGCCCGGCAGAACTTCTCCAGGGTTGCGGTCGGGGGTGACAGCGCGGGCGGAAACCTCGCGGCAGCGGCCGCCCTCAGAGCCAGGGACGTCCAGCTTGATCTGACGCTGCAGCTGTTGGTGTACCCGGTGCTGGACAGCACCATGGACACCACGACCAAGCTCCGCTTCGTGGAGTCGTATTCGGATTTCGCAGGCCGTGGCGACTACGGCAGGACCACGTATGAGCGGATCGCGTATCTGTGGGACGCCTACGTCCCGGACGAGCTGATGCGGCGGTCTCCCCTCGCCTCGCCATTGCATGCCGAGACGTTGCGCGGTGTCTCTCCCGCGATCGTGATCACCGCCGAGCACGACTTCTTGCGTGGGGAGGCCATCGAGTACGCCCGGCGGTTGCGCAGGGATCAGGTCGCTGTCGAGATCCACGACTACGCCGGTCAGATCCACGGGTTCATCGAGAAGCTCGGCGTCATGCCGGACGCGGCAGACGCCGTCGACAAGGCCGGCTCGGCACTACGGCAGGCGTTCGCCAATCAGGAATCGGATCGCGCGAGTTCGGCGATCAACACCTGATCTGTCGGGCTCCGTGTCGGACGCCCGATACGGATCGCCTCCTTCGATCACCTGTGGAGCGACATGGCCAGGCCCATCGTCGCGCGAACATCGTTCTTGAGGAGTTGTCATGCGTACCAGCAATGCTCAGTCTCGGCGACGTCGGCGGGCTGTCGCCCCATTCATCCTGCCCGCCCTACTTGCCGCCCTCGTGGCATCGTGCGCTGCCCCGGGCACGCCGAGTGCTCCGCCTGTCACGCCAGCAGCCGTGAGCACGAGCATCGGTGACGCGCCGGTCACTGTCGAGGTGCTTGTGTCGACACCGGATGTGCCGCTGTACGAGGAACTCGGCGCCGCCTTCCATGCCGAGCATCCCAATGTCACGGTGGAGGTGACCGGCGAGGACTTCAACAATCTCACGACCAACGTGCCCCGCCTGATTTCCGGCACCGAGGTGCCGGACCTGGTCCGGCTCGCGTCCTTCGGCAACCTGGTCAAGGACCATCTCCTGACCGATCTGGATCCGTACGCCGAGGCATACGGATGGACCGAGTGGCCGCAGTCGCAGTTCGCTTCCACCCGTGTCGCCGATGACGGTCGTCAGCGTGGCACCGGGCATCTGTACGGCGCCGGACCTGGTTTCGGGTTGACGGGCGTGTACTACAACAAGGAACTTGCGGCCCAGATCGGGATGACCGAGCCGCCGGCCACGCTCGGCGACCTCGAGCGGAGTCTGGACGAGGCGAAGAGCGCGGGTCTCCTGCCGATCATGGTCAACGGCAAGGACGGCGGACTGGCGTATCCGCTGCAGAACCTCCAAATGAACTATGCGGGCGGCACACAGGTGATCCAGGACTGGAATTACAACAAGCCGGGCGCGGACATCGACACGTCCGCGCTGGTCGAGGCCGCCACGACGCTTCAACGATGGGGGGCGAAGGGATATCTGCCCGACGACGTCAACAGCATCGATCAGACACAGGCTCCCGCCAGGTTCGCGCAGGGCGAGGGCGTTTTCTTCCCGAGCGGGAACTGGCAGGCGCCAACGCTTCAGGAAACAGGCCGCGGCGAGATCGGGTTCTTCCTCTTCCCGCCCGAGGAGGCCGGTGATCCCTTCACCGCGATGACCGCCGCCGGCGTCCTGGCCATTCCTGCCAGGTCCTCCGAGCCCGATGCGGCAGCTGCGTTCTTGAACTTCATCCAGACAGATGCCGAAGCCCGCCAGAGCACCCTGGATCTTCTCGGGCTCCCGCCCGCCGGGCCCGCGGACGCGCCCATGCCCGACTCGGAGCCTGGATCCCTTGTCGCAGCCACCGTCGAGTCATTTCAGACGCTGCTGGAGAGCGACGGCCTCGTCGACTTCATGTCGAACTCGACGGCGTCGATGCATGCGAACACCCTGATCCCGCAGACGCAACTTCTCGTGGCGGGAAAGACGTCGCCGTCCGAGTTCTCTGCGGCGCTCCAGGAGGACTACGAAAATGACACCGAACAGTAGGCACCCGAACGCCCGTCACGCTCCGCCGAGAACCGCAGACGCACAGCAGACCGGCGCCACCACGAAGATTTCCACGGGCGGAGCCATGACACTGAACGCAGCAACGGCATCAACCGGCAAGGTGGTGAAGAAGCCGAGTTTCGTGGAGCCCGATCTCGACTCCCGAAAGTCGCTCCCCGTGCCACGCCCGGCCCGCCGACGGCGTCGCGCAGACCGATGGAGCGGTGTGGTGTGGGTGGCGCCGGCGCTGGTCATGTATGCCGTGTTCGTGCTGTATCCGCTGGGCCAGTCCGTGCAGTTCTCGTTCTACGAGTGGGACGGCATCGGGCCGGCAACGCCTGCGGGGCTGGACAACTGGAAGGCCATCTTCACCGAGCCCGAGCTGTTCGGATCGGTGATCCACGCGTTCGTCCTCATCCTCTTCTACACCGTGCTGCCGGTCAGTATCGGGCTTGTCGCCGCGAGCTTGATCCGAGAGCTTCGGGTGGGTCCGTTCAACACTGCGGCTCGGGTCGTGCTGTTCATCCCGCAGGTGCTGCCGCCGGTGGCGGCCGGCATCGCGTGGACGTGGATGTTCTCCACCGACGGGCTCGTCAACCAGTCCCTCAGGGCGGTCGGCCTGGAGTCCTTCACACGCGCGTGGCTCGGAGACTTCACGTTCGCGTTGCCGGCCGTCGGCATCATCGGCTTCTGGCTGTCACTCGGCTTCTGCACCGTGCTGCTGCTGTCGGGTATCGGGAAGATCGACCCATCGCTGTATGAGGCGGCCCGCCTGGACGGGGCCGGCCGCGTCGGCGAGTTCTTCGCAGTCACGCTGCCTGGGCTTCGTCAAGAGATCGCCGTCTGCGCGACGATCACGACGATCGCGGCCCTGGCCAGCTTCGACGTCGTCCAGATCGCCACCCAGGGCGGACCTGGCTATCAGACGATGGTGCCGGGCGTCGAGATCTACCGGCTCACCTTCCTGGAGCAGCAGGTCGGGCAGGCCTCAGCTCTCGCCGTTTTCCTCGCGGCCCTCGTGCTGCTCGTCATCTGGCCCATTCAACGAATCGGGAGGCACGAATGAGCGCCGCCTCGTCAACCCTCGTCGACCGCATCTCTCGCGTCGCCATCCTGATGGCGCTGATGATGTTCGCGGTCATCCCGCTGCTCAGCATGTTCACCGCGGCGCTCGCGCCACAGAACAGCACGCCTCCCGGGCTTGCCTGGCCCGCGGATCCTCAGTGGCACAACTTCGTCGACGCATGGACCGCAGCGAACTTTCTCACTCTGTTCCAGTCGAGCGTCCTGATCGTGCTAGGGGTCGTTCCTGCTGCCGTCGCGATGGCCACCGCGGCCGGATACGGCCTGGCGCAGCTTGCCGTGCCCGGCGGCCGCCTCATCAATGCCATCCTGCTGGTCGGCCTGACCCTGCCGTTCGAAGCGCTCATCACACCCCTCTACTACAACCTTCGCGACATGGGGCTGCTCGGCTCGCGCTGGGCTGTCATCCTGCCGCTCATCGGGCTGCTCATGCCCTTCGGCGTGTTCTGGATGCGAGCAAGCTTCCTCAAGGCCGAGACGGCCCTCACGGAGGCTGCCAAGCTCGACGGCGCCAGCGCATGGCAGATCTTCCGCCGGATCCAGCTACCACTGGCGGTGCCCGCCTTGTCGGCACTCACGATCTTGTTCTTCCTCGCGACCTGGAACCAGTACCTGCTGCCACTCGTGCTCATCGATGACCCATCCATGCGTACCGTTGCCGGTGGCCTGGGAGCTTTCCAGGGTGAACATGGCACCAACATCGCTCTCCTGTGCGCCGGTTCATTGTTGATCATCGCCCCGTCCCTGGCGGTATTCCTGATCCTTCAGCGCCACTTCGTGAAGGCCCTCCTGCAAGGAGCTGTCAAGTGACTCACGCTCTGAGCGATCGGCATCCATGAACGACGGGCCAATGACCGCGCACTTAGACGACTGCATAGGATCGGGTTATGAGACGGGATGACCATCAAGCGACGCAGGAGCCGGGCGGCGTCACGAAGACCTTGTCCGCGAAGGGCGAGGCCCGCAGGCAGCTGATCGTCGATGCCGCGACCCGGCTCGTGGCCCGCAACGGATCCCGTGGCACCAATCTCGCGCAGATCGCCACCGCGGCGGGGGTCTCGCAAAGCGGCCTCCTCTACCACTACCCGAGCAAGGAGGCGCTGCTCAATGCGGTGTTGGATCGCCGCGACGAGGACGAGGACGAGGTGCTGTGGCACGACGCCGACGCAGGTCTGGGCATTCTCGATGTCATCGCGGACAACGTCACCCGATGGGCCAGCCATTCACACGCGGTAGGCATGCACACGGTGCTGGTTGTCGAGAACCTCGGCGAGGACGGCGTCCTCCACCCTCGGCTGACCAGCCGATACCACTTGACGGCCGACCGGCTTGGCGCGGTGCTCGCGGCCGCCCAAGACCGCGGTGAGGTTCGAGCCGACGTCGACACCCATCTGAAGGCCATCGAGATCATCGCCTTTGTCAACGGCCTGGAGACCGCCTGGCTACTGGACCCCGAACTCCCGGTCGCCGAGACCGCGAAGGCGTGGGCGGCCCAGCAGCGGCTTGCGCTCGAGACGTAACCGGCGTGGCGGCGATAATCAATCCCGAGCCGCCCCCTTGGCGGCAAGGTCCTGAATTCGGCACTGAGGATCGGCGAGTACTGCCTGCGCCGTGCGGGGGAGGTTTCGGCACAGCTGGTCGAGGGTCCTTGTGGTGAATGCCGGGTGATGCGCCCACAGGTCACCGGAAATATGACCCTCGTGCGCATGGCGCAGCTGGAACCCGAGACTCACGGCGCCGCTGAATGCTGATCTCATCCTCGGCCGGAGCAGGTTGGTGGGCAGCGTCTCGGGCCGCATCGTAAGGCGGCTGCCGTCCTGTGCCGTAACCGTTGCGATCTTGCCAGGAGTATGCGGCATGTAGTTGACCGATATGTCGAACAACGAACCGTCCTCCTGAGCCGCCAGCGGTAGCTCGCGACGCAGTACCCCGACCGGGACGCGGTGCAGGTGCGCCTGTCTGGTCGCTTCCTGGACGCGCACCACGAGTTCGTCGAACGATGGCCCACCGCGCAGGTCGACCCGGACGGGCACGTGGTCACTCAAGAGGCCGATGATGTGTGTCAGTTCGGGGGCGTCCCGGTTGGCGGTGACGCTCCCGATCATCACGTGGTTGCCGAGGTAGGGCGCGAGTGAGGCCAGGACCAGGGCGCGCATGGCGCTGCCGGGTCTGGCACCGCGCTGTGCGGCGAGCCGCAGCAGCGCGCTGACCGTGTCTCTCCCGATCCGCGGGAGTGGGTGGGCCTGCAGCCACAGCGGGCCGCTCTGCACGCCGGGCTCTGCAGGTAGGCGTGGCGGATCGGCCGGGAACTGTCCGCGCCAGAACTGCGTATGCTCCCCGAGGCCGATGGACCTCTCGTGCGCGGCGTAGTCGCCGGGGTGGATCGTCGCTGCTGGTGTGGGCGGGCGGCTGGGGTCGAGCCGGGCGCGGTAGAGCTGGTGGAATTCGCGGAAGAACACCGCGTTGGACCATCCGTCGAACACGGCGTGGTGCCAGATGGTCAGCAGGACGTGGCGGTCAGAGCTCAGCCGGGCCAGCACCGCCGACCAGAGCGGTGGAGCGAAGAGGTCGATCATCTGCTCGCAACGTTCGACCGCGAGGTGTTCCAGCGCGGCGCGCTGCGCCGGCTGCGGAAGGCCTGAGAGGTCTTCGAAACTCCACGCGGGGTCGAACGGTGCGATGACGTGCTGCGCGATCCCGGTCTTGGTACGGGTGAACGCCATGCGCATGGTCTCGTGACGTTCCACCAGTGCCGCCAGCACGGCGGCAAGGTCGCCCAGGCGCAAGGGCCCCGTGATCTCGATGGCGTGCGGGATGTTGTGATTGGACTGGTCTCCACCGACCGCCTCGACCCACTCCTGCTGGAGATAGGTGACCGGTAACACGCCTGTCCCGGCCTCGGTGGCGTCCACAGCATTGGTATGCGCAGCAATAGTGGGATCCGCCTCCATGCTCGCGTCCGTGCTCACAGGGCCCACTCCTTCGGGGTGAGAAGATCGCTGAGGCGATCCGTGGGGCGATCGGCGAACCCGCGTAGCGCGGCGGCGAAACGCTCACCGAACCGCGCCGCCGGCGTGCCACCGAACATGTGGGCATCTGCCACGAGGGTTCCGGAGAGCCTCCCGGCCGGATCGGATCTGATCTGGAAGTCCAGCAGCGAGGCCCCGTCCCACCAGGGGTGCTCCGTCGGCTCGGAGTGCGCGAGGTCGAACGGGGAGAACATGACCCCGCCGCTCATCACGATCGCGTCCGTCTGGTGGCGCGCCTGCTGGTGGCTGTAGTTCAGCGACACGTCGAACAACGGTCCTGGGCGGTTATCGGGCAGTGCCGAACGCAGCACGCTGAGCGGTGCCGGGCGCGATATCGCCCGGTCGTAGGCATGGGCCGTACGGCCGACCAGCGTCTCGCACGACGGGTCGCCGGACAGGTCCACCGTGACCGGAACGTGCCCGGCGAGGAACCCGACCGTGCCGCGGATATCTCGCTGCTGGCGGTTTGACCGCATGACGCCGAACGTGATCCTCTCGCTCGTCGCGTGATCGCTCAAGGACGCTGCCAGCGCAGCCAACAGGACGGCGGTGGGGCTCGCCTGCTCGGCGACCATGAGCGAACGGAACGCGCTGAGCGTCGGACCCTGGTCAAGTGGGAGCGGATGCGGTGTGGTGCGGACGATGGCCCCGATGGCCGGCATCCCGGGCGGGAAGGTGAGACGAGGGCTGGCATCGGCCAGAGCCGCGCGCCAATGCTCTCGCGTGGCCGGGTCGTCGGCCAGCCCGGCCTCCCACATGGCGTAGTCGACGAGATGAAGCATGGGAGGCGCAAGCGCCGCGCTCGTGCCGTACTCGTACAGGCGCGGGAACTCGTCGCGAATCACGCCGGCGGACCAGCCGTCCATGACTGCGTGGTGCGCGATCAACGCGAACACCTGGTCGTCGTGTGCGAGTGTCACCAACGCTGCCCGGGCAAGAGGGCTGCTCTCCAGCACGAACGGCCGCCGCAGCTCCGCTTGCAGGAGCGCGGCATAGGTTGTCTCCCGCTGCTCCTCGTCGGGCTCGGGAACGCTGACCTCGCGCAATTCCAGCGGAAACTGATCGCTGATGACCTGATGTGCGGTGTCGGTGGTGTCCTGCCGCATCAGCGTCGTGCGCAAGGCCTCGTGCCGGGCTGTGAGCGCGTCCAGCGCCCCGCGAATGCGCTCAGGGTCGACGGGGCCGCGCATCCGGATGGCGGCGCCGACGTTGACGCCGGACGCCTGCCCGCCCGTCGCGTTGTAAAGGGAACGTTGATAGTGCGTGGCGGTGTGCAGCTGGTTCATCCTGCCGCCCCGCGGGAGACACGCCTGATGGACCGCAGCTCGCCGTCGTTCACGAGCGGCGCCCCGTCCACCACAGCGGCGAAGGCGCGCACGGTCGGGTTGACGTTCAGTGCCCTCTCGGGCACCTCGCGCCCGAGTTCATCACTGACGAGCAACGCGACCTCCGCTGCCTCGAGAGAGGATCCGCCCAACGATACCCACTCGGCTCCCGGGCCGATCATGGCGGGGGCCACGTCCAGCACCCGCGCCCAGATGGCCGCCACCGCGCGTTCCGTATCACTGGCCATCTCGTCGTGATCGCCATGCTGGGCGAGCAGCGCGGACATCGACTCGATCAGTTCACGCTTGACGACCTTGCCCAGCACGTTGCGGGGAAACCGCTCGACCCGGACCACGCGCTTTGGCGCGTCGGCCTCCCCCAACCGCGCAGCGGCGAACGAACGAACCTGGTCGGAGTCGAGGTCGTCGGAACCGATCACCGCGGCGATCAGGTACTCCCCGAGTGTCGGATGCGGCAGGCCGAACGCGGCCGCCTCTTCCACGTCAGGATGCTCCTCCAGCACACCCTGCGCGGCAAGGGTCGACACATTGCGCCCGCCGACGTTCACCGTGTCGGCGCTGCGGTCTTCCAGGTAGAAGTACCCCGCGTCGTCAAGACGGCCTATATCGCCTGTGCTCACCCACTGGCCCGCCCCGAAGACGCTCGTGCTTGCACCTGTGTCGTTCCAGTAGCGGCGCGGACGTACCCCCTCTGCCCGCAGTTGCACGGAGCCCGACACGCCGGCCGGGACCGGCTCACCGGCCTCGTCGACGATGCGCACCTCGCTGCCGCCGTGTGCCCGGCCGAGGGAGAACGGCCGATCCAGGTCGAAACGCATCCGCAGACGCGCCGGCCAGCTCTCGGTCGAGGTGTACATGTTGACGATGCTCGCTTCCGGGAACAATTCCGCGAGCCGGGCCAGCGTCGCGGCCGAGATGGGCGCGCTCGTGGTCCGCACCTGCCGTACGCCGCTCAGGTCGAACCGCGCCTTGACACGCAACAGCGCCAGCGCATGTGCGGGAACCAGCACCACATCGTCCGGCCTGGACTCCTGCGCGATGTCCAGGAAACCCTCGGCATCGAACTTCTCGGGCACGATCATCGTGTGCGGCACGGCGCTGAGCGTCTGCACCATCAGGCTCTGCCCCGCATTCGACGCGGGCGGCAACGCATGCAGCACGGAACGCACCGCCGCGAGCGGCGCCGACACGCCTCCACCACGCTCGCGGACCGCGTGCGTGAGGTTGTCGTGCGTGGACACGACGCCCTTGGGCCGCCCGGTCGTTCCGGAGGTGAAGAGGATCTCCGCGTCGTCCTCGCCACGGACCTCCACCCCGGTCGGTCCACTTGGCTGGCCCGCCTCGATCTCGTGGACCGCCTGGGACCACCCCGGGCACCCGCCCACGGGCGCATGCGCGATGACACCGACCGCCCCCGCCTCCGCATGGACGCGAGCAATGTGCTCATCACCACCGGATGCCAGGACGGGAACAGCGATCGCCCCGGCGGCCTGCACCCCGACGTATCCGATCGCGAAAGCGATCCAGTCACCCGAAGCTTGGACCACGACACGGTCACCAGGCTGCACACCCCTGGCGATCAGGCCATGACCGACGGCGCGGGCACGCTGATTCCACGCTGCATAGCTGAGTCCTCCCGCACCAACGAGCTCGATCGCGGTTGCCTCGGGCCGTTCCTGCGCCCTGGCTGCGAGCATGCCGGTCACAGTGACGCTCTGCGTTCTCATGTATCGCTTTCCCTTCGTGTCTGCCGCTCCCCGAACGGAGGCGGGCACTTGGGCGAGACAGCGGGTGCACATCGCGGCTCCTGCCGCCGATCCCCCCGGATCCGTGCGCCGGTCCCACAGGCGCGGCTCCCAGCATCGCGACGCGCGAGCAGGCGAGACAAGACAGAATGCGCAGACTTTACGGACAGATCGCGCAAGCCCACGTCGCCCCGGCCGGTCGCTCATTTGGGGCCATGTCGCCGCGCAAGTACCGGCCGGACCGGTCTGCGGGCGGGACATGAACCTTTCCCGGCTCCCGGCACATCGGATCCGAGGGAGCGTGGCCCGTGGCCCCTCATCACACCCGTGAGCAACGAGAACGGCGGCACACGCCCTCTCGGGCGGGTCCCCCATGCCGCCGGGCGGATCTGGAGCCGTGGTAGTCCTCTTCATCGGGCCGCGTGCAGCAGGATCCGGGGTCGATCACGTCGCACTCCTCGCCCGGCCAGGGCAGCGTCCCCTTGAAGCTCGCGGACGGAAGACCGTAGGATAAATCGGCACTGTCGCCGAAGTCCCAATCAGTACTGACTCGGCAGAGGCGGTAGAACGTTGCGCGACGACAGGCCCACAGTGCTCATCGATGGTTTCACGCTCGACGTGGCCGCACTGGCCCGGCTCGCCCGCGATCCTTCCCACACCCACGTCACCCTCGATCCCCAGAGCACCGGGCGGATGAGCGCCAGCGCCGGCTTGAAGGATCGGCTGGTAGATGAAGGTGCGGTTATCTACGGCGTCACCACGGGGTTCGGTGACAGCGCCCATCGGGTGGTCAGCGCCGGTCAGACGGGTACGCTGCAGGACGGCCTCATTCAGTTCCTCCTGACCGGCGCCGGTTCCCGCTGTCCCGACGAGGTGGTCCGCGCGATGATCGCCATCCGAGCCAACTGCCTGGCTCGGGGCGTATCCGGCACCCGGCCGGAGGTCGCCGAGCTGCTGGTCGGGCTTCTCGAGCACGACCTACTGCCCGAGGTGCCCGAGCGAGGATCGGTCGGCGCCAGTGGCGATCTGGTGCCGTCGAGCTATCTCGCCGCTGCCCTCGTCGGCGAGGGATCAGCGCGGCACCGGGGCGAGACCGTGCCCGCCGCCGAAGCCCTGCGCGCCTGCGGCCTCCAGCCTCTGGTGCTACGCGCCAAGGAGGGCTTGGCGCTGGTCAACGGCACCTCTTTCATGACCGCCTACGCGGCGCTGGCGGTCCACGACGCCCATCGGCTCGCGTTCGCCGCTGAGGTCTGCACTGCCCTGGCCTCGCAGGCGCTTGGCGGCAACGGGCATCACTTCGCGGCGTTCCTCGGCGAGCACAAGCCTCACCCCGGCCAGGCCGGCAGCGCCTCGCACATTCACCGGCTCCTGACCGGCTCGGCGCTTACCGGGGTGTCGGCGATCGAGGACCGCATCGGATCGCCGGCGGTGGAGCGCCGGGTCCAGGATCGGTACTCGGTGCGCTGCGCTCCCCAGGTGATCGGAGTGCTACACGACACGCTGGCATGGGCAGAGCCTTGGGTGGAGCGAGAGATCAACTCTGCCAACGACAACCCTCTGTTCGACACCGGCTCAGGGGAGGTGTTCTCCGGCGGGAACTTCTACGGCGGCCATATCGCCCAGGCAATGGATTCCCTCAAGGTTGCGCTGGCCAGCATCGCCGATCTGCTGGACCGCCAACTGGCCCAGGTCGTGGACGAAAAACTCAGCGGCGGCCTGCCGCCCAACCTGGTCCCCGAGGGACGCACCACCCATGGCTACAAGGGCCTGCAGATCGCCTGCTCATCATTCGCGGCCGAAGCCCTGAAACAGGCGAGCCCGGCCACCGTGTTCTCACGTTCGACCGAGGCGCACAACCAGGACAAGGTGAGTATGGGATCGATCGCTGCCAGGGACGCCCGGACCGTCGTGGAACTGACAGCCCACGTGACCGCCGCCGTCCTGCACGCACTGTGCCAGGCCGTCGAACTGCGCGGCGTCGACCGACTCAGCCCAGCCACCAAGGAGGTCTGGACTCTGGTGCGCGAGCACGTGACCTTCCTTGACGTCGATCGCCCGCTCGACCAGGAACTGAACACGCTGGCTGAACTGATCTTGTCCGGCGAGCTGGAAGCCACCCGCAACCAGCAGACCCCACCCGGCCGATGCGACGTGGAGGCCACCAATGCAACGCGACGAACAGTACGGTGGGGCTTCCCCCCGAATGGTGGACACCTCGGTGTGTTAACCAGCAATCGGCATTGTAGTGGCGAGGTGAGTATTCTCGAAATCGATTGGGCTCATGTAGTCGCAGTAGGAGTGTCGTCGTCGCGTGTTGTAGCGGGTGACCCACCGGAACACGGACTTCCTGCACTCCCGGGCCCCGTTCCAGCGGCGTTCACCCTGGAGAGTCTCGCGCTTGAGCGCGGCGTTGAAGCTCTCGGCCAGCGCGTTGTCGGCGCTGGTCCCGACCGCGCCGCGTGACAGGGTCAACCCGTGCCGCCCGGCCGCGGCGAGGAAGTCGTCCGAGCAGTACTGACGGCCGTTGTCGGAGTGGAAAATCGCCCCAGCCAACGAGCCTCGTTCGCGGGCGGCCGCATCGAGGGCCTCGATGACCAGGGTGTCGCGCATGTGGTCGGCGATCTGCCAGCCGACCAGGCGCCGGTTGAAGCAGTCGATCACCGTGGCCAAGTAGAGGAACTGCCCATCCCCGATCGGCAGGTAGGTGATGTCACCGACGTACTTCCGGTTCGGCGCGTCGGCCGTGAAGTCGCGTTCTAGCAGGTCAGGGACCTTCGGGGCGTCCTTGGCCGGGACCGTGGTGCGGACCTTCTTGCGCAGGTGGACCCCCACAACCCCGTGCTCGCGCATCACCCGGGCCACGCGCTTGGCGTTCACCACGACCCCGGCGTCGCGCAGCTCAGCGGTCACCCGCGGGGACCCATAGGTCCCATCGAACTGCGCGGTGATCGCGGACGCCTTCGCGGCCAGATCGGCGTCCGCCGCCACACGCTCGGCCCGACGATCAGCGCCATCACGCCACTTGTAGTAGGAAGACCTGCCGATCTGCAGGACCTCACACAGCCGCTTCACCCCGTAGGTGTCATGGAACTCGGCGACGAACTGGAAACGGCTCACCAGGTCGTCTCGCCCGCGAAATACTTCGCCGCCTTGCGCAGGATCTCCCGCTCGGTCTCCAGCAGTGACTTGTCCGCCCGCAACCGCTTGACCTCCGCGCGCAGCCGCTCCAGCTCCTCAGCCGCCGTCTCAGGCACCCCCGCCCCGCTCGACCCACCGCCGTCATCGGCCCGACCAGCCGCCGTCGGCGACGTCACACCAGCGGCCTGCAACCACCTCGACAGGGTTCCCTCGTGAACTCCCAGGTCAGCAGCGATCTCCTTGATCGTCGCCCCCGGCGTGGAGGAGTACAGCTCGACAGCGTCGGCCTTGAACTCCTCCGGATAGAACTTCCGCACCATGACGGTGAACTCGCTTCCTCCGGACCAAACCAGGTCCAGTCTCTCGCGTGTCCACTACTCAGGGGGAAGCCCC
>NZ_JAFMPK010000046.1 GCF_017349295.1 Myceligenerans salitolerans | reverse complement strand
CCGCAGGGGCGGCAGGCGCGGGAGCCTCGGCCGGGGTCTCCGGCGCGGGCTTCGGGGCAGGCTTGGCACCGGGCTTCGGTGCGGACTTCGCCGCCGGCTTCGGCGCGGGCTTGGCCCCGGGCTTCGGGGCAGGCTTCGCACCGGACCTGGCAGATGCCTTCGCGGCACCGGCGTCGGTGAACTTGTCGCGCATACGCCGCGCGACGGGCGCCTCGAGCGTCGATGACGCCGAACGAACGTACTCGCCTGCCGACTTCAGCTCGGCGAGCAGGGTCTTGCTTTCCACTCCGAGCTCCTTGGCGAGCTCGTAGACGCGGACCTTTGCCACAACTCTCCTGTCTCGGTCCGTCCCGAGGCAGGGGCGAACCGCACTAGTACGACGTACTCATCGCTGGGGACTCATCGGGTGCCCATCGGCTTCTGACCCGCTTTCCTGTCGACGATTCGCTGGTGCGGCCGGACGTTTCCGCGCCCGGTCGTGACGTCCCGGCCCTCACGGCCCGAGATGCTCCCGGAGCTCCGCCAGATCGACGGGGCCACCCGCGCGCAGTGCACGCGGTATCGCCCGACGACGCTCGGCGAGCTCCAGGCATTCTGCTCCCGGATGGATCCAGGCACCTCGCCCCGGCAGGCAGGCCCGCACGTCGACGACGATCCGGGGCTGCGCCGCTGCGGGATCCAGAACCACACGCAAGAGAGCAGACCGCTGGTCACGTCCCCGGCATCCGACGCACGTCCGCACCGGACCTGTCGGTGCGGGACGTGATGTCGTCACCGAAGTGGCCCCTGAAGCAGAAGAGGACGGAGTACGGGCTCGCGGCCCAGACTCGGTCAGTCTACCTTGCCTGTTCAACTGCTGTTACCGGTTCGGCGACATCCGAGCGCCGCCCCCGCCGCCCGCGGACGCCTCGCCGGCGTCTCCGTACCCGGCCGGGTCGGCCGCCTCGTCGGACCGGATGTCGATGCGCCAGCCGGTGAGCTTCGCGGCCAGGCGGGCGTTCTGCCCCTCCTTGCCGATGGCGAGGGACAGCTGGTAGTCGGGGACGACGGCACGCACGGCGCGGGCGGACTCGTCGACCACGGTCACGGACGAGGTCCGTGCCGGGGACAGCGCGTTGGCGACGAAACGGGTGGGGTCCTCGCTCCAGTCGACGATGTCGATCTTCTCGCCGTGCAGCTCGGTCATCACCGCCCTGACGCGCGCGCCCATCGGCCCGATGCACGCACCCTTCGCGTTCAGGCCCGCCACGTGCGAGACGACGGCGACCTTCGTCCGGTGGCCCGCTTCGCGCGCCACAGACATGATTTCCACCGACCCGTCGGCGATCTCCGGAACCTCCAGCTCGAACAGCTTGCGCACGAGACCGGGGTGCGTCCGGCTCAACGTCACCTGGGCGCCCTTCATTCCCCGGGAGACCTCGACGACGTATGCGCGCAGCCGCTCGCCGTGCTCGTACTCCTCGCCCGGGACCTGTTCGTGCGGCGGGAGCACGGCCTCGGTGTCTCCGACGTCCACCAGCACCATGCGCGGGTCCCGGCCCTGCTGGATGATGCCGGCGACGACCTCGCCCTCCTTGTCGCGGAACGTGCCGAGCACCTGGTCGTCCTCCGCGTCACGCAGACGCTGGACGATCACCTGACGCGCGGTCGCCGTGGCGATCCGGCCGAAGTCGCGTGGCGTGTCGTCGAACTCCGGCCCGAGCTCGACCGGGGCAGGACCCGCGGGGTCCTCCGGGTCCGTGTACGCCTCGATCTCCTCACGGGCCCAGACCGTGACGTGACCGCTGCTGCGGTCGACCTCGACGCGCGCGTGGCGGTAGGAGTCGGGCGTACGGTGGTACGCCGAGAGCAGGGCCTGTTCGATCGCCGAGACGAGCACATCCAGACTGAAGTCCTTCTCGCGCTCCAGCATGCGCAGCGCGGCCATGTCGATATCCATCTCAGCCCTCCTCGTTGCGGCCCGTGGCCCCGCGGCGGGGCCGTCGGGTCACGGCGTCGTCGTCAGCACCAGAACTCTCGCTCACCGCGGCGCCGTCGGCATTCCCGGCGCCCGGGCCCGCGGGCGCGCCGTCGCGCGCCACGTCGTCCTCCGCGGACGGCACGGAGGCATCCTCGTCCGGCCCGGGGTCGTCGGGCCGGCGGAGCTCGACCTCGATCCTTCCCCGGCGCACCTCGGACAGCGCGATCCTCCGCGAGTCGTCCAGCACGAGAACGGTGTCGTCGCCGTCACCGGCCACGTCGGTGAGTCTGCCCGACACCGCGTCGCCCCCGTCCGCACGGGTCAGCGTGACCAGCCGGGTGCGGGCGCGCCGGAAATGGCGCGGGGTGGTGAGCGGCCGGGAGGTTCCCGGCGTGGAGATCTCCAGGGTGTAGGCCCCGGCCACGACGTCGTCGGCGTCGAGCGCGGCCGACAACGCGCGGGAGACCTCGCCGAGCGTGTCGGAGTCCAGGCTGCCGATCCGTGTCTCGGGCAGGTCGAGCGTGATCCGCACGACCGACCTGTTCCCGGCACGCGTGACCCGCACCTCCTCGAGATACAGGTCGGCGTCGTCGACCACCGGTCCGACGATCCGGCGGACGTCGTCCTCCTGCCGGCTCGCGGGCTGCGCCATCGTGTTCCTCCCGTCGGCTCCCTGAAAAGGGGGTACCGCTCGAGCCAGGACCCGACCGGTGTGCTGTTGTCTACTGCGCTCAGCCTACGACGCGCCGCGTCCCGGGCGCAGGCGCAGCGACGTGACGTCGGACGCAGGCCGGGTGGTGCACCGGACGACTCCTGGGACATGCGCGAGCTCCTCAGCCGGACGTGGCATCATCAGGCACGATGAACCCCAACCCGGCCGCGCCGACCCGCCGCACCGCACGATCGCGCCGACGCGCGGCGATCGGGCTCGCCTGCGCGCTGCTGCTGAGCGGTTGCGGGGTGCGCTTCGACGCTCCCCCGCCGACCGAGCCGGTGCCCGATCCGGTCGAGATCGTCCGGCGTACCGCCGTCGACGACGCGCTGCACGTGGCCGAGCAGGCCGAGGCCGTCGCAGCCCGCCGGGACACGAGGCCGCGGGTGGCCGAGACGCTCACCGGCATCGCCGAGATCTCGCGGCAGCATGCCGGCCAGCTGGGTGGCGAGTACGAGTCGGGGCTGGAGTCCGAACCGTCGAGCCCGGCACCGTCCGAGGCTCCCGACGCCACAGGGCCCGGCGCCGTGCTCACCACCCTGACGGACGCGGCCGCGCGCAGTGCGACCGCCGCCGACGTGTGCGAGGACGGCCCGCTGGCGCGGCTGCTCGCGTCGATCTCGGCGGCGCAGACGCTGGCGGCACGTGACCTGGCGGGGGCGGCCGGGCGGAAGCAGCCGGCCTACGCCCCGCCGGCCGTCCCGGGAACGGAGGACTCCGGCCAGGCGACGGCGTCCGCACCGCCGGACGACGCCGGGACCGGCGAGTCGGACACGACGACGGCTGCCCTCACGCCGTCCGCCCGTCCCACGACGGCGCCCGGCGGCCTGGCGGAGGCCGATCTCGCCGCCATCGTCCTGGCCGAGGACTCCACGGCCTACGCGCTCGAGGTCCGCGCCGCGCAGGCCGACGACGAGGACGTCAGCGAACGGCTCACGGACCGCGCGGAGACACACCGCCGGCGAGCCGAGGGGTGGGCACGTGTCGCCGGCGTGGACGACACCGGCTCGGACCCTCGCCGGGCCGCGTACGAGCTTCCGAGCCCGGCCGTGACGAGCCCGGACGTCGTCCTGGAGGCCGAGGGCAAGCTCGCCGCCGGCTACGCGAGCATGGTGGGTCGCGCGGAGGCGGACACACGCGCCGTGGTGGTCGCCCTGCTCGCGGACTCGGCGCTCGCGCAGAGGTCCTGGGGAGCCCCGACGGCGCCCTTCCCCGGCCTGCCGGAGCAGGCCGGGGACTGACCCCGCAGCAGGCGGAAGACTGATCCCCCGGGACCGGGCCCGGAGCTGTCGAGAGCCCGGCGGCTCAGTCCGCCAGGAGCTGCTCGACGCGGCGGGCGGTCTCGGTCACGACGTCCTCGACCGAGAGCTGCTCCGCGTCCCCGGCGCGCGGGCGCACCTCCACGACGCCGTCCTTCAGCCCGCGGCCCACCACGACGACCAGCGGCGCACCGAGCAGCTCGGCGTCGGCGAACTTCACGCCCGGGGTCGCCTTGGGCCGGTCGTCGTACAGCACCTCGACGCCCGCGGCGACGAGCCCCTGGGCGATCTGCTCGGCGGCCTCGAACACCTCCGCGCCCTTGCCCGTCGCGACCAGGTGCACCTGCACCGGGGCGATCTGGGCCGGCCAGGCGAGGCCCTTGTCGTCGTGGTTCGCCTCCGCGAGCGCGGCCAGCGCGCGCGTCACGCCGACGCCGTACGAGCCCATCGTGACGACCGCCTGCTTGCCGTTCTCGTCGAGCACGGTCAGGCCCAGGGACTCGGCGTACTTGCGGCCGAGCTGGAAGATGTGGCCCATCTCGATGCCGCGCGCGAGCTCCAGCGGGCCGGAGCCGTCCGGCGCCGGGTCGCCCGCGCGCACCTCGGCCGCCTCGATCGTGCCGTCCGCCGTGAAGTCGCGACCGGCCACCAGGTCGAACACGTGCCGGCCGGGCTCGTTCGCGCCCGTGATCCAGCGGGTGCCGGACACGACCCGCGGGTCGAGCAGGTAGCGCACGGCGGACCGCTTCTCGCCGTCGTCCCCCTCGACCTGGGCACCCTGCGGGCCCAGGACCTGCGGGCCGATATAGCCCTTGACGAGCTCGGGGTGGGCCGTGAAGTCCTCCTCCGTGGCCGGCTCGGCCTCGGACGGCGCGACCGCCGCCTCCAGGCGCTTGAGGTCGACCTCGCGGTCCCCCGGCAGCCCGACGACGAGCAGCTCACGCGCCCCGTCGGGGTGGCGCAGTGCGAGCACGACGTTCTTCAGGGTGTCGGCGGCGGTCCAGGCACGGTCAGGGCGGGGGTACTTGTCGTTCGCGCAGGCGACGAGCGTCTCGATGGTCGGCGTGTCCGGGGTGTCCTCGACGTGCGCGGCGGGGGCGTCGTCGTACGGGACCGCCTCGGGGACGGGCGTGACGACGGCCTCGACGTTGGCGGCGTAGCCGCCGGCCGACCGCACGAACGTGTCCTCGCCGATCGGTGACGGGCTGAGGAACTCCTCGGACTTCGAGCCACCCATGGCGCCGGACATCGCCGAGACGATGACGTAGTCGAGGCCGAGCCGCGAGAAGATGCGCTCGTAGGCGTCGCGGTGCTTCTGGTAGGCGGCGTCCAGGCCGTCGTCGTGCACGTCGAAGGAGTACGAGTCCTTCATGACGAACTCGCGCCCGCGGATCAGCCCGGCACGGGGGCGCGCCTCGTCGCGGTACTTCGTCTGGATCTGGTAGATCACCAGGGGCAGGTCCTTGTACGACGAGTACAGGTCCTTGACGAGGAGGGTGAACATCTCCTCGTGGGTGGGCGCGAGCAGGTAGTCGGCCTGCTTGCGGTCCTTGAGCCGGAACAGGCCGTCGCCGTACTCGGTCCAGCGTCCCGTCGCCTCGTACGGCTCCCTCGGCAGCAGCGCCGGGAAGTGCACCTCCTGGCCGCCGATCGCGTTCATCTCCTCGCGCACGATCGCCTCGATCTTGCCCAGCACACGCAGTCCGAGCGGGAGCCACGAGTAGATCCCCGGAGCGGCCCGCCGGATGTACCCGGCACGGACCAGTAGCTTGTGGCTGGCGACCTCGGCGTCGGCCGGGTCCTCACGCAGCGTGCGGACGAAGAGGGACGACATGCGAAGCAGGTCGCCCGAGCGAAGTGCGGATGACATGGGGGCAACTCTACTGGCGGGCCGGCGCGGCGGGCAGTGCTGCGCGTGGCCGGGAGCGGACTCCGCAACGCTGGCGGCATGTGCGGCGACCGGCGAGGATGAGCCCATGCCGGAACTCCCCGAGGTCGAGGCGCTCGTGCGGTTCCTCGGCGAACGCACCGCCGGCCGTACCGTGGCCGGGATCGAGGTGGGCAGCATCGCCGCGTTGAAGACGGTCGACCCACCGCCCGCGGCACTGGTGGGCGGCGTCGTGCGGGGCTGGGAGCGGCACGGCAAGTGGCTGGATCTCGCGGTGTCCGCCGACGAACCGTCGGGCGGCGACGTCCGGGGGTCGTCGGGGTCCGCGGAAGGCACCGCACCGCGCCTCTCCACGCACCCCGTGCACCTCGTGTTCCATCTGTCCCGGGGCGGCTGGGTGCGCTGGTCGGACAGGCTGCCGGCCACACCGGTCAGACCACGGCTCGGCGGCTCGGGCAAGGGCGCGGTCATCGCGCTGCGCGTCCGGTTCGACGACGGGTCCGGGTTCGACCTCACGGAGGCCGGCACCCGCAAGCGTCTCGCCGTGCACGTGGTGCGCCGGCCCGCGGACGTCGGGATGGTGGCGTCGCTCGGGATCGACCCGTTGGACCCGGCGTTCACCGCCGGCGAGCTCGGGCGCCTGCTGGACGCGAGGAACCAGCAGGTCAAGGGGCTCCTCCGGGAGCAGTCGGCGATCGCCGGCATCGGGAACGCCTACTCGGACGAGATCCTGCACGCCGCACGGTTCAGCCCGTTCAAGCTGACGCGGACCTTCACCGAGGAGGACACCGCCCGGCTGCATGCCGCGATCGAGCAGGTTCTCGCCGGTGCGATCGCGGCGGCGACGGGGAAGCCCGCCAAGGAACTCAAGGACGCGAAGCGCGCGGGGATGCGGGTGCACGGGCGGACCGGCGCACCGTGCCCGGGCTGGGACGGGAGTCCCTGTGGCGACACGGTCCACGAGGTGAGCTTCGCGGACCGCTCGCTCCAGTACTGCCCCACCTGCCAGACCGGCGGTCAGGTCCTCGCGGACCGGCGCATGTCCCGGCTCCTGAGGTAGCGCTCAGAACAGTACGGTGGCGAAGGTGCCCACCTGCTCGAACCCGACACGGCGGTAGGTCGCGAGGGCGCGCTCGTTGTAGTTGTTCACGTAGAGGGAGACGACCGGGGCGATACTCTCGCGCACCGCCCCGACGACCGCCGCCATCCCGGCGACGGACCAGCCCCTCCCCCGGAACAGCGGGTCCACCCACACGCCCTGGATCTGCGCCACGGCGCCCGCCACGGCCCCGACCTCGGCCTTGAACGCGACGGTCTCGCGTCCGCGAGGAGTGGTCTCGGTACGGATGAAGGACCGGCCGTCGGCGATCAGGGACCGCACCCGCTGCACGTACGGGCCGCCTCCGCCCGCCACCGGGGAGTAGCCGACCTCCTCGGTGAACATGCGCACGCAGGCGGGCAGCACCATGTCCAGCTCCGCGAGCGTGGAACGCCGCAGCGCCGGATCGGGTGGGACGTCGGGCCCGCGCGTGATCGCCATCGACGGCTGGTCGACCCGGATCTCGCGCGGTGCCGGCCAGTACCGCTCCAGGCCGTCCCAGAGGCCGAGCGCCGCCTCGCGCTCCCCGACGATCGAGCTGGACCGGCGACCCTGCGACCGTGCCAGGGCGGCGAAAGCCGTCGCCGCGGCGTTCTGGCGGGCCGCGTCGAGCGTCTCCGGCACCACGGGCACCAGGTTCGCGCCGGCCCAGCAGACGGCCTCGATCGGTCCCGTGGCGGGAAACCCCCAGACCTGACCGCCCGCGGCCGTGAAACCCGACCGGGTGGCGATCTCCATCCGTGACGCCGCGAGCACGGACGCGACCGGCTCCGCGTAGCACACCGCGAGCGCCTCGGGCAGGTCCGGCATGCCGAGCACGCGCGCCTCCGCCGAGGAGCGGGGTCCGGGCGCACGCCCCGTGCCACCGCGAGGGTGGAGCGGGGTGCGCGAGGCGGCCATGAGCTCGTGTCCCTAGCCGACCGTCACCACGGGCGCGCCCGCCTGGGCGTCGTTCTCGGGAGCGGGCATGGACTCGGCGATCCGCATCGCCTCGTCGATCAGGGTCTCCACGATCATCGACTCGGGCACGGTCTTGATGACTTCGCCCTTCACGAAGATCTGGCCCTTGCCGTTGCCGGACGCCACGCCGAGGTCGGCCTCGCGGGCCTCGCCCGGGCCGTTGACGACGCAGCCCATGACGGCGACACGGAGGGGCACCTCCATGCCCTCGAGCCCGGCGGTGACCTTCTCGGCGAGGGTGTAGACGTCGACCTGGGCGCGGCCGCAGGACGGGCAGGAGACGATCTCGAGCTTGCGGGGGCGCAGGTTCAGCGACTGGAGGATCTGGTTGCCGACCTTGACCTCCTCGACGGGTGGCGCGGAGAGGGACACCCGGATGGTGTCGCCGATGCCCTGGCTGAGCAGCGCGCCGAACGCGGTCGCCGACTTGATGGTGCCCTGGAAGGCAGGGCCGGCCTCGGTGACGCCGAGGTGCAGCGGCCAGTCGCCGCGTTCGGAGAGCAGCTGGTAGGCCCGCACCATGACGACGGGGTCGTTGTGCTTGACGGAGATCTTGAAGTCGTGGAAGTCGTGCTCCTCGAAGAGGCTCGCCTCCCAGACCGCGGACTCGACGAGGGCCTCGGCGCTCGGCTTGCCGTACTTCTCCAGGAGGCGCCGGTCCAGGGATCCGGCGTTGACACCGATGCGGAGGGAGACGCCGGCGTCCTTGGCCGCCGCGGCGATCTCCTTGACCTGGTCGTCGAACTTGCGGATGTTGCCCGGGTTGACGCGGACGGCGGCGCAGCCGGCGTCGATGGCGGCGTACACGTACTTGGGCTGGAAGTGGATGTCGGCGATCACGGGGATCTGCGACTTGGCCGCGATGGCCGGCAGCGCGGCGGCGTCGTCGGCGCTGGGGACCGCGACGCGCACGATGTCACAGCCTGCCGCCGTCAGTTCGGCGATCTGCTGGAGCGTGGCGTTGATGTCGGTGGTGGGGGTGGTCGTCATGGACTGCACGCTCACGGGCGCGTCGCCCCCGACCTCGACCTTGCCGACCCGGATCTTGCGGGTCTTCCGGCGCGGGGCGAGAACAGGCGGGGGTGCTGCTGGCATGCCAAGACTGATCGCGGTCACGGTGTCCAGTATCCATGTTCCGGACGGCGCACTCGCAACCCGGTGGCAGGGATCACGTGATCCGCACCGGATCCACCAGGTCCGCGACGATGAGCAGGCCACCGAGCCCGAGCAGGGCGAGGAACACGACGTAGGTGACCGGCGTGAGGCGTGCGACGTCGGCCGGTCCCGGCCGGGGCAGGCCGCGCAGCTTGTGGAGCGCCCGCTTGGCCGCCTCGTAGAGCGCGTTGACCACGTGGCCGCCGTCGAGCGGGAGCAGCGGGATGAGGTTGAACACGAACAGGGCGATGTTCAGGCTGCCGAGGATTCCGATCGCCCAAGCCACCCGTTCGCTCGTCTGGTCGTAGAAGGCGAAGCCGTCGCCGAGCATGACGCCGACGCCGACGACGCTCTGCACGGAGTCGACGGACCGCTCCTCGTCCGTGAAGGCCTGGCGGGCGGTGTCGGCGATCCGCACGGGGAGCGTCGCCACCATCTTCATGGTCTCCCATGTGCCCTCGCCGACCAGCGGCAGCACGTCGGACCACTGGCCCCTGACGCGTTCCTGGAGCGGGCTGAAGCCGATGAACCCGGACGACTCCAGCACCGGTTCGCCCGTGTCGTCCTCGTCCACCTGCTTCTCGACGACCGTCGGTGTGACGGTCAGTTCCACCTCGGTGCCGTCGCGCTGCACGACGACCGGCACCGTGCGCGTTCCCGTCTCGGCGATGAGCCCGGACAGCTGTTCCCAGCTCGTCACGGTGGTGCCGTCGTAGGTGGTGATGACGTCGCCCTGCGCGAGACCCGCCTCCGCGGCCGGGACCGGCGTGTCGGTGCACTCCGGATCGTCGATGGTGTCCACGGTCACCGCGGCCGGAACGCACTCGGACACCTGGCCGACGGTGGTGGTGACCTGCATCTGGCCGAACCCGACGATCAGGATGCCGATCATCACCGTGGCGATCACCAGGTTCATCACCGGGCCGCCGAGCATGACGACGATCTTCTGCCAGGCGGGCAGGTTGTAGAACGCGCGGTGCTCCTCGCCCGGCCGGACCTCCTCGTTGGACTGTTCCCGCGCCTCGGCGATGAGGCGCCCGAACATTCCCTTGCCGGTCTCCCGCCCCTCGGGGGCCGGCGGCATCATGCCGACCAGACGGACGAAGCCGCCCAGCGGGATCGCCTTGACGCCGTACTCCGTCTCTCCCTTGACCCGGGACCAGAGGGTGGGACCGAACCCCACCATGTACTGGCTCACGCGCACACCGAACTTCTTGGCGGGAACCATGTGCCCGATCTCGTGCAACGCGATCGACAGCATGATGCCGACCAGCAGAACGAGGAAGCCTGCCACCCAGGGAAGAACGCTCACGCGGCGAGCCTACGGCACCTGCCTGACGGCGACGTGGGGATCCGGCGAAGGGCTCGCGCGCGATCGCGCGGAGGCGGGGGGGTGACGTCCGCCGTGCGACCCGCTTGGCCCGCCCCCCCCGCCAAATTTGCCTTTCGTTGACCGTGACATGATCTCGTGAATAATCTGCCGTCCATGGCAGACCTCGCAGAAGGGACGGAACTGGACGAGCACCGCGCCCACCTCCCCGCCGACCTCGACCAGATCGCCGAAGTGGTGTTCGACACCGAGGCCCGCGTGAGTGCCGACCACGCCTCGCCGCTGGCGAACCGGCTGCGCGGCCTCGGGTTCGACATCCCACGGATCTGGGCGGCGCCCCGGTGGAACATGGGAGCCACCCGCGCCTCCCGCCGCCGGCACACCGACCCCGACGACCCGCGCATCCAGCGCGCAGCCGAACTCCTCGAACAGGTCGTCGAGACGCCCTGCGGACCCGCACTCCTCGGCCTCTACCTCTGGTCGATCGCCGAGGACGCCTCCCAGCAGTCCGCCCGCCACGGGCGCGTCGCGGCCGCACTCACAGGCCTCCGCCGCGCCTGGATCGCGAGCCGCGAGCGGGTCCCCTGCCGCCACTGCCGCAGCGAGGCGGACGCCGTCGTGGCACTCGGCGACGCCTTCCGCGCCCGGCTCGACGTGGCCGCGGCCCGCAACTCCGGCAACGTCGACCGATTCGTGGTCATGCTGGACCGTGCCGTCCAGTCCTCCGCGCGGCTGGAGGAAACGGCCCGGCGGATCGCCGACGAGACGTCCTGCCTGCGCCGGCACCTGCTGCACCAGGCACGGATCCGGTTGCGCTACTTCAGCGTGGTCGGAGAGGCGGCCATCGCGACACGAGCCACGCTCGGCGGGGACCCGTCCGGCATCAGCGGTGCGATCGAGCAGCTGCGGGAACTCGAACAGGCGCCCGGCCTCAACTACATCCTCGCCAGCGAGCTGCGCGCCCACCGCGCGCACCTCGAGGCGCTCGCCGCCGGGGTCGGCTCGGACTGGCTGACCGTCGACCGCTGCCGCACGGTCTACGTGTTCCCCTTCGGCCTGCCGCAGATCGACGGCGCCGAGGCCACCGAACGCATCCGCGGGCTCGTGGGCAGCTCGCTGCCCGAGCTGCTCGGCACCCGCGCCGTGTCGGTGCGCACCGCGCTCAAGCTCGACGACGTCTGGGACACCGAGGATCCGTTCGGCGCCTTCGACGGCGCGACCCTGAACCTGCCCGACGTACGCGTCACCCAGCCGGACGGGACCCCCGTGGCGCACCTCTCGTGCGAGGTCCGGTTCGGCGACCTCGGGAACCACTACGTCCGGTTCCGCCAGACCGGGAAGCAGCTCGGGCCCCAGGAGGTCCGCGACGCCCGCTACCTGGTCTCCAGCCTGCACGACGACCTGCGGATGCACTGGGACATCCCCCGGCCCGACGGCACGGCCGCCAGCGCCTCGATCGTCGACTCCTCCGGCTACCACCCGGTACACCTCTTCCACCTCGCCTACCGCCTTCAGGAAGCCATCGCCGCGTACTTCGCCGGCCGGCCCGAGGGCTGGCGCACCCCGGAACGCCCCGACAACCCCGGCCCCGTCCTGAGCCAGAACCTCGCCCGCGGCCGCTCACACGTCCTGACGTTCGTGGTCGAGGCGAGCGCGGGGCGCGGTCCCGCCTGCCCCCCGCAGGACCGGCGCCCGGTCACGCGGGCCGACGAACTGCTGGCCACGTACGGCCACCAGCCGCTGCTCCAGCCCGTGCCGTACAACACGACGTCGCTCGTCGACTGGACGCTCCCCCAGCGTCAGCCCGTACTCCTGGAAGGCGTGCGCAACTCCGGCGACCTGGTCGCGGTCACGCCGAACGCCACGACCATCGCCATGTTCGACACGGCGCACTTCAAGATCGTGCAGTACGGCTCCCTCGTGGAGTTCGTGGCGAGCATCAGCGGCATGCTCGCGGCCTGGAACACCCGCCTGGCACAGTACTTCGACGAGGTGGAGGACATGCTCGGCCGGCCCGAGGCGGAGGAGACCGACCTCGCCGCCCGCACCACCTACCTCAGCCAGCAGCAGCTGCAGCTGCATCGGTTCGCCGGCCGGGCGCGGCGTGCGATGTCGGTCGTGAGCTCCCCGACCCTGCTCGCCTCGGCCACCGAGTACCAGCAGATGGCCGAGCTGCTGCGGGCCTTCGACCTGACCCGCCAGTCCCGCGAGCTCGACCGCCGGCTGCGCGAGCTGCTCGCCGAGCCCATCGCCGCCCGCCTGGCGACGGTTCGCCGGCAGCACGAGGAACGCGAGGCCGAGGAGCAGCGCCGCACCCTGGAAGGCCTCACCGTCGCCGTGTCCACGTTCGCCGTGCTCACCGTGTTCCACACGATCCTCGCGATCGCGGTGGAGGCGAACGACTGGGGCGGCTGGGTCCCGGTCACCCTGGCGGTCGTCTCCAGCGTGTTCGCGTTCGTCCTCGCCGTGGTGGTGTTCATGGTGTGGGTACGACGCCTGCGACGTCCCGGGAGGCGTCCCGTCCTGCCCGGGTACCGTGCCGCGCGCTGACCCGGCCCGCCGGAAGCCCTCCGTCCTGCCGTCCGCGCCCCGGGCAGCCGCGGCACGAAGGGCCGCGGCACGAAGGGCCGCGGCACGAAGGGCCCCGACCCGGGGCGACGTGGCTCAGCCGACGACGACGGAGCGGGCCCGCTCCCTCGCCCAGGCGTCCGCCGCGAGCACACCGGCGACCGACGACGCGTCACCCGGTTCGCTCGCGTGCGCGTCGACGACCGCGGCCACGGTGTCCACGATGTCGGTGAACCCGATCGCGCGGGAGTGGAACGCGTCCACGCACACCTCGTTCGCCGCGTTGTAGACGGCGGGGAACGTGCCCGCGGCCTCACCCACCTGGCGGGCGAGGCGCACGGCGGGAAACGCGTCGTCGTCCAGGGGCGCGAACTCCCAGGTGGCCGACCGGGTCCAGTCGATCGCCACGTCGACGTCGTCCAGCCGTTCCGGCCAGGACAGCCCGAGCGCGATCGGTACGAGCATCCGCGGGGGTCCCGCCTGCGCGACGGTGGAGCCGTCGACGAACTCGACCATCGAGTGGATCATCTGCTGCGGGTGCACGACGACGTCGATCGCGGAGAACGGCACACCGAACAACAGGTGCGCCTCGATGACCTCGAGCCCCTTGTTGACGAGGGTCGCGGAGTTGGTCGTGATGACCCGCCCCATGGAGAAGTTGGGATGCCGGAGCGCCTGTGCCGGCGTGACGTCGCGCAGTTCGGCGCGCGACATACCGCGGAAGGGACCGCCCGACGCCGTGACGACGAGGCGTCGCACCTCGGTCGTGGCGCCGGACCGCAGGGACTGGGCGATCGCGGAGTGCTCGCTGTCGACCGGGACGATCTGGTCCGGGCGCCGCACGGCCGCCCGCACCAGCGGACCGCCGACCACGAGCGACTCCTTGTTGGCGAGCGCCAGCGTGGAACCCGCTTCCAGGGCCGCCAGGGTGGGTCGCAGGCCGACCGATCCCGTGATGCCGTTGAGCACGACGTCGCTGCCGCGGCCCGCGAGGTCCGTGGCGGCGTCGGGCCCCGCGAGCACCTCGACGCCGGCGGCACCGGCACCGGCGAGCGCCTGACGCAGCTCGTCCGCACGGCTGGCGTCGGCCACGCCGACGGCACGCACACGGAGTTCGGCCGCCTGTGCGGCGAGCCGGGCCACGTCGCCGCCGGCGCTCAGCGCCTCGACGCGGAAGAGGTCCGGGTGCCGACGGACGACGTCGAGGGCCTGGGTGCCGATGGAGCCGGTGGAGCCGAGGATGGTGACGCTGCGCACCGGCCCATCCTTCCAGACCGCGACGGTCGTCCGGCGCGGTGTCGCGTCAACGTGACCGGGCCGGCGCCACGGGCGTGCTCCGGGTGCCGCATGCCTCGGCCAGGACCGCCAGGGAGAGGTCGAGGTCCTCGCGGTAGCGGGCACCGTGCAGTGCGACCAGGTCGTGCCGGATCGCGACGGCCTCGGTGGCATGCTCCACGGCCTCGTCGGTCAGGCCGAGCGTCACCAGGAGGGAGGCGCAGGTCGAGCAGGCACGGGCCAGGTCGGGGCGGAAGCGTGCGGGACACCGGGCCGCGAGGTCGCGCAGCAGGCCGATCGACTCACGCAGGAGCTCGGCGGCCTCGGTGACGCGGCCGAGGTCCGCGTACGTCGCCCCGAGGTTGGTGCACGCCGACGCGAGGTCGGCCCGGTGGCGCTCGGGGTCGTCGGCGGCGAGCCGGCGGAGGATCTCGACCGCCTCTCTGGTCGGTTCGACGGCGTGCTCGGGCTTGCCCAGGTCGGCGTACCGGACGCCGAGGTTCGACAGGGAGCGCGCCAGGTGCTGGTCGTACCGCTCCGGCGCCTCGGCGGCGAGATCGCGGCGGATCGCCACGGCTTCCTGCTCCAGCGGGAGCGCCTCGGTGTACCTGCCCAGCCGTGAGCAGGTCACACCGAGGTTGGAGAGGGAGGAGGCGAGCATGTACGCGTAGGCCCGTGGGTTCTGGCGGGCGAGCCGGCGCCGGGTCGCGAGCGCCTCGCTCTCGAGCGCGTAGGCGTGCTGGGCGCGCCCCAGGCCGGATAAGTGTGCGCCGAGCTGGGCGAGGGAGAGCGCGAGCTCCCAGTCGTACCGTTCGGGCTCCGCCGCGGCGAGGTGGCGGCGCATCTCCAGGGCCTCGGTCTCGGCGACGACGGCCTCCTCGAGGCGGCCGAGTTCGGCGAGCGCGTAGCTGCGCAGCGACAGCGCGAACGCCAGCTGCGGCTCGACGTCGACGGCGTACCGGCGGGCGAGACGGCGCCACAGGTCGAGCCCTTCGGTGACGGCCTCCAGCGCCTCCGCGGGCCGCCCGCGGTCCACGTCCGTCCCGCTGCCGATCAGCGCCCGGGCGAGCTGGGCCTCGTACTGGACCGGGTCGCGCCGGACGAGCCGGCGCAGCACCGCCACCTCCTCGAGTCCCGTCTCCTCGGATTCCGCGTAGCGGCCGAGGGACGCATAGGTCGACGACGCGGCCCGCAGGACGGCGGCGAGCTCGGGCTCGTTCCATACCTGCTCGCGGGGCGGGCAGGCGCGGAGGATCACCAGCGCCTCGGTGAGCGCGCCGAGGGCGTCCACGTGGCGGCCGAGACTGTTGCGGACGGTTCCCAGGCCGCTCAGTGCGCGTGCGAGACACCGGCCGTAGCGCTCCGGGTCCTCGGCGGCGACGGTGCGCCATGCGGCGACGGCTTCCGAGGCCGGCTGGAGCGCCTCCTGGTGCCTTCCCAGGACCCAGAGGGCGCGGGTGCGGTGGGTGAGTGCGTCTGCCCATGTCGCGGGCGTGCTGTCGAGCTCCAGGATGCGGGCCGTGAGCACCTCCGGCAGGCCGCCGGGTGGTGCCGGATGCTGTGGGAGCAGGCCCAGCAGCCCGCCCAGCGCGTCCGGGTCGGGCGGCAGGTCGTCCGCGAGGCGGCGGAGCACGGCCTCGACGGGAGCGCGCCGGGACGCGGACGGGGGGTCGATCTGCGCGTGGCACAGGATCGCGGCGGCACGGTGCGCGGTGGCGGCGGGCAGCCCGTGGGCCCAGCCGTCCGCGAGCCACGGGGTCGCGGCGAGGCGGCGGGCCACGTGCTGCTCGACCATCCGGTGCGGCAGAGCGGCACCGACGTCACCCGCCGAGCCGCCCAGGCCTCGAAGCCAGGTCACTCCCGCGTCGGTGGCCAGCACGGGCGCCGTCCTGCGCAGGGCTTCTCGGGCGGCGTCGTCCGATTCGGTTCCGAGCAGCATCGCGGCCGCCACGGCGTCCTCGACGTCGTCGGTGGGCAGACCGGCACGGGCGGCCTCGGCCGTCCAGCGTTCCCGCTCCCGGTCCAGCAGGGCGGTGACCGCCCGGGAGGGATCGACGATGACCGGCGCCGGATCGGCCGCGGGTGTCGCGGCTCCGCCTTCGAGGACGGCGACGAGCGCGGCCGCGTGCAGGTCGAGCGGGGACGGCCGCTCGGCGGAGCGTCGCACGGCCAGCTGGCGGGCGGCGCCGCCCAGCCGGCGCGCGAACACCTGCGCCGCAGTCGTGACGAGCTCCTGCTCGTCCTGGTCGTACGGCGGAGCGAGGTGCGTGGTGGAGGTGCGCACGTCGCGGCCTGCCCACAGGTCGCTCGCCCAGCGCAGCCGGTGCCACCACTCCCGGCCCGTCCGGGACAGGAGCAGCACGCGCAGCCTGCCGCTCGCCGAGGAGCGCAGGTGTGCGAGGAGCTTCGCGAGGTCGGTGCGCGAGGCGGCGTCGTCGACGACCACGAACACCTTGCGGGTGGCCGGCGTGCCGGCCGACAGCACGGCGCCCAGGTCGTCGTCGCCCGGCCGGATCCAGAGGCATCGCCACCCCGACCGGTCGAGCCGCCGCGCTGCCTCCACCCCGAGGCGGGTCTTGCCGACTCCTCCCGGACCGGTGGTGAGCCGGACCTGGACCGGGTGGGGATCACGGCACCAGGCCAGGAGTTCCGCGAGTTCGGCGTCGCGCCCGGAGTACGGGACGACACGCCGTGCGGGATCGAGGAGTGAGCACGGGCCGCCGTCGGACGGGCGGCCACGGAACGGTCCGGCGTTCGCGATGCGGCGCCACGCCGTCCGCGTCCGTTCGAGTACCTGGGGGCCTCGCCGACCATCGATGTCCACGCTCATGGTGCCCCAGTGAACTCCCGGCCGCCGGAGGGCTCCAGTCCTGGTCGTGATGCGCTTCCAGCCACGATGCCCGGGTTCGGCCTCTTGCGCTCTATATGGGCATTGGAGCGACGAAGCACCTCAAAGGCCGCCTTTCGTCGCCAACTCTCACGTTGCGGTTGAACTTGAGGTCACTTAGCGTCGCGACATGAGTCTTCCCACGGACCAGAAACCGACCAGGTCGGCCTTCTCGGTGATGAGAAGCACGCTCGCCCGCACCACCGCCGTCGCGGCGGTCGCGGCAGTCGCGGTCGGCACCGCGGTGTCCGCGACCCCGGCGTCCGCCCTTGCGCCGGACACCGACCGGACGGCGACCGCGCGAATCAGCTCCGCCGAGGACGGTTCCGGCGCCCCGACCTATCGCGTGTTCGCGACCCGCGAGGGCCTCGTCGGCCACACGACGGCCAACGGCCACCGGATCAAGAAGAACGACCACTTCGTCGCGCTTCCGTCACGTCTCGCCCTCTCCGGGAAAGGGGAGGGCGCCCGCTCGGTGCGCGTCTGCGCCCCTGCCACGGGACGCTGCGAGTACGCGCCCGTCTGGGACGTCGGTCCGTGGAACATCGACGACAACTACTGGGACCCCGCGAGCCGGCGCGCCCGCTTCGCCGATCTCCCCCGCGGCGTCCCCGAGGCGCAGGCCGCCTACTACGACGGCTACAACGGGGGCAAGGACGGCTTCGGGCGCGAGGTGCGAAACCCCGCCGGCATCGACCTCGCGGACGGGACCTTCTACGACGGGCTGGGCCTGACCGGCAACGCATGGGTCGACGTCACGTTCCTCTGGCTGGGCGACGGGCCGACGGGTACGATCCGGACCGGAACGAGATGGCCGCTCAACGTGCGATCCGGGCCCGGCACCAGTTATGCGCCGTCGGGGCTGGCCGCCGCCGGAACCCGCGTCACCATCCGGTGCACGGTCTGGGGCGAATGGGTCGACGGCCACCTGGGCAGCACTCCCCTGTGGAACAAGATCGGCCCGGGACACTTCGTCTCGGACGCGTACACCCGCACCGGGACCGGCCGGCCCGTCGCACCTCCGTGCTGACCACGGTCGGAGCGCAGATCACCGGTCGACACAGAGCACGAGTCGGACCATACGGCGCACGAGTCGGACCATACGGCCTGTAACGGGCCCGTAGCGGTAACCAGTGCCCCCATGGGCGATCACAGGTAGGGTCTCGAAGCGGTAACGAAATGCCACCGTCGCCACGGCGTTCGACACCATGCGCGCACACGCCTGCGATGGCGGTATTTTCGCAGGTCAAAGCCGCTTTTTTCGAGCAGGACCACAACACCTGCCCAGGTGTACAGGAGCACCGACACCCTGTTCCATACGTCGTTGAGAACCCAGACGGCCTCGGCATAAGGTCAAAGCCAATCCAGGCAAACCCGAACCGGCGTGCCAGGACGGCGCGCCGCAACGCAACCGAAAGGTCGTGGCCATATGGCCCTCCGACGCAAGACGACCCTGGCCGCGCTGACCGCGATCGGCGCCCTCACCCTCGCCGGCTGCGGCGGCGGGGACAACGGCAGCGAGGACGACGCCAGGGAGACCCTGACCATCGGCATCGCCAACGAGCAGCCCTACGGCTACATGGGCGACGACGGCAAGGCCGCCGGATTCGATCCGGAGATCGCGCGTGAGGTGCTCGGCACGATGGGCTACTCCGAGGAGGACCTCGAGTTCAAGGTGGTCGAGTTCGGCCAGCTCATCGGCGGTCTCCAGGCGCAGCAGTTCGACCTCGTCGCGGCGGGCATGTACATCAACGCCGAACGCAAGGAACAGGTCCAGTTCTCCGACCCGGACTACTGCACCAAGGAATCGTTCGCGGTCGAGGCCGGGAACCCGGAGAACATCGTCGACTACCAGTCCTTCGCCGAGAACCCGGACCTGACGATGGCCGTGGCGAGCGGCACGGTCGAGGTGGGGTACGCGGAGGACGCCGAGATCCCGGACGAGCAGCTCAAGCCGTACTCCGGCATCGACCAGATGTACGACGCCCTCGCGGCCGGCGAGGTCGACGCCGTCAGCGGTACGGCCGCCACGGTCAGCGGCCAGGTCAGGAGCCGCGACAACATCGAGGCCGTCGACGCGTTCATCCCGAAGGACGCCGCGGGCGAGGAGACCCTCCCGTGCGGCGGCTTCGCCTTCCGCCTCGACGACACGGAGTTCCGCGACGAGTTCAACACCGAGCTGAACAAGCTGCGCGAGGACGGGACGACGACGGAGATCATCACGTCCTTCGAGGACGCGGACGGCAACCCGTACTTCACGCCCGAAGACGTCGAACTGGCCAACGGACTCACGGTCGACGACTTCACGAAGTGACAAGTCTGACGTGACGCGGGCTCCGGGGCCGCTCGCCGGCTCCCGGAGCCCGCGCCGCACTATCGGAAAGGTCCATACTCGTGGAATCGTGGCTCCTGTCAGGTAGCCAGTACCGCCTCCTGCTCGAGGCGTCCGGGACGACGCTGCAGATCCTGGCCTACGCGTTCCTGCTCGGCATCGTGCTCTCCCTCGTCGTCGGGATCGCCCGCCTCTCGGAGCGCGCCTGGGTGCGAGGTCTCGCGCTGGTGTTCGTGGAGTTCGCACGAGGCATCTCCTCAATCATCCTGCTCTTCATCGTAGCGATCGCGATCCCGATCCTCTTCGGGGCGGAACAGGCCCCGCTGATCCTGCTCTCGGCCATCGCACTCGGCATCAACATGGGCGGCTACGGCGCCGAGATCATCCGCGGCGGCATCCAGGCCGTGCCGAAGGGGCAGACGGAGGCGTCGATCTCCCTGAACCTCGGTCCGGCACAACGGCTCCGCCACGTCGTCCTGCCGCAGGCCCTGACGATCATCCTGCCCCCCATGGGCAACCTGACCATCGAGATCCTCAAGGGCACAGCGCTCGTCAGCCTCGTCGGGATGACGGACATCATGCAGATGGCACGCAACATCCGCCAGCAGCAGCTGGCGGACGCCGTCGGGACGCAGCCGGTCCTGTTCCTGAACGTGCTCGTCCTCTACTTCATTCTCGCCCAAGTGATCAACCTGCTCTTCAAGGTCGCCGAAGCGTGGTTGGCCAAGCGGTACGAGGGTGGTCCGGCGCTGACCGGGACCGAACTGGAGGCGATCCGATGAGCACCGTGACCCACGAGGAGAAGACACCGGACATGGAGGAGATCCACCCGCACCGGCGCTGGTACCGGCGACCGAGCGTCGTCGTGCCGGTCGTACTGGTGGTGATCGGCTACTCCATCCTGGTCAGCCCGCTGGTGCGGGAGCAGAACTTCTTCCGTCCGGAGGTCGCCGCCGACGGCGGTGTCACGTTCGACTGGAACTTCTTCGTCCACCTGTTCCCGCTGATGCTCCAGGGACTCGTCGTCACGGTGAAGGCGACGCTGATCGGCTTCCTGCTCGCGATCGTGCTCGGGTTCTTCCTCGCGCTGGGACGACGCTCGAAGCGCCGGTTGCTCAGCTGGCCCGTCACGGCCGTGATCGAGTTCATCCGCTCCACACCGCTGCTGGTCCAGCTCTTCTTCTGGCAGGCGCTCGTGCGGGCGAGCGAGGGAATCACCCTCGAACCGATCACCATCCTCGCGCTGGGCCTCGGGATCCACTACGCGACCTACTGCTCCGAGGCCTACCGGGCGGGGATCAACAGCGTCGACAAGGGCCAGTGGGAGGCGGCCACGGCGCTGAACCTCGGTCCCGTGACGAGCTGGACGCGTGTCGCGATCCCGCAGGCGGTGCCGAACGTCCTGCCCGCGCTCGGCAACTACCTGATCGCGGGCTTCAAGGACGCCCCGATGGGCGTCGCGGTGAACGCTCACGGCCTGCTGTTCTTCGCGGACCAGGTGCGCAACGACACCTTCCGTGCCACCGAGCCCTACCTGATCGCCGGTGTCGGCTTCCTGCTCGTGAGCCTCCCCGCCGCGTGGCTCGTCCGCCGACTTGAGAAGAGGATTTCCTATGAGCGTGTCTGAGACCACCACGGCTCGCGACATCTCCAGCAAGGGTGCCGCCGGCGTCCGGATGCGGGGCGTGACGAAGGCGTTCGGCCAGAACGTCGTCCTGCGCGACCTGGACCTGGAAGTGGCACCCGGCGAGAAGGTCGTCGTCATCGGCCCGTCGGGTTCCGGAAAGACCACGATCCTGCGCACCACGATGACGCTGGAACGGATCGACGCCGGCACCATCGAGGTGGGTGGCCGGCACCTCTACCACGAATCCGTCAACGGCAAGCTGCGGCCGGCCCGCGAGAAGCACATCCGCGAGGTGCGGTCCGACATCGGTATGGTCTTCCAGCACTTCAACCTGTTCCCGCACATGACGGCGCTGGAGAACATCATGCTCGCGCCGATGAAGGTCCACGGGAAGTCGCGTCAGGAAGCCCAGGCCCTGGGCGTGGAGCTGCTCGACAAGGTGGGCCTCGCCCACGCCGTCAACCAGACACCGGGCCAGCTCTCCGGAGGCCAGAAGCAGCGGGTCGCGATCGCCCGCTCTCTCGCGTGCGAGCCCAAGGTGATGCTCTTCGACGAGGTCACCTCCGCGCTGGACCCCGAGCTCGTCGGGGAGGTCCTCAACGTGCTGCGTGACATCGCCGAGGAGGGCCGCACGACGATGATGCTCGTGACGCACGAGATGGGCTTTGCCCGCGAGATGGCCGACCGCGTCCTGATGTTCGACGGCGGCCAGATCATCGAGTCCGGCCCCCCGGCGGAGGTGCTCGGCTCCCCGCAGCACGAGCGCACGAAGGCCTTCCTGGGAGCGGTCAAGTCGCACTGAGGCGGGTTCACCTCGACCACAGGCGCCGAGGCCGGACGCCGTCTCGCCGGCCCCCGGCCCCGGCGTTCCGTGGCCGGGTTCCGGACGGGCGTGCGGTGCCCGCGTTCCGTGCGGCGTTCGGCCCACAGCGTGCCGTGTCCGGCGTACCTCACACGGTCGGGACGGGGTGGCGCAGCCGTCCCCGCCTCGACCGCCGGCCTCACTTGGGCTGCATGCGGATCGCGCCGTCGAGACGGATGACCTCACCGTTGATCAGCGGGTTGGCGACGATCTGGCGGACCAGGGCTGCGTACTCCGCCGGGGAGCCGAGGCGCGACGGGTGCGGGACCTGCGCCGCGAGGCTGGCCTGAACGTCGTCCGGCATTCCTGCCATCATCGGGGTCTGCATGATGCCGGGCGCCACCGTCACGACGCGGATCAGCAGCTTGGACAGGTCCCGGGCCATCGGCAGGGTCATCGACGCGATACCGCCCTTGGACGCCGCGTACGCCGCCTGCCCGATCTGGCCGTCGTACGCGGCCACCGAGGCCGTGCAGACGACGACGCCCCGCTCGGGGGTCTCCGGACCGCCGGGGACCTGGCCCGTGCCCGGCTCGTCGGCGGCCATCGCCGCCGCCGCGAGGCGTGTCACGTTGAACGTCCCGACCAGGTTCACGCGCACCGTGCGTTCGAAGACATCGAGCGGTGCCGGACCCTCGCGCCCGACGGTCCGCCCCGCCGTGGCGATCCCCGCGCAGTTCACGACGACACGCAGCGGACCGGCCTCCCGCGCCGCGTCCACCGCCGCCCGCACCTGTTCCTCGCTGGTGACGTCCGCCGCGACGAACCGGGCACGCGGCCCGATCTCCCGCGCGGCCTCCGCGCCACGTGACGAGGACAGGTCCACCAGGATCACCGATGCCCCGTCGTCGGCCAACGCCCGCGCCGTCGCGAACCCGAGGCCCGACGCCCCGCCCGTGACGATCGCCGATGCTCCGTCCAGCTTCATGCATGCCTCCTCGATGAGGTACCGCCGCGCGGGGTCTCCGCGCTCGACGAGGACAGCCTAGGAGACGGGCCCCGCTCGCCGGCGTCGCGGTGGGGCGGCGCGGCGTCGCGCACGCCGGTCTGCGGCGTCACTCGACGCCGAGGAGAACCTCCACCGCTCGCGAGAAGAACGCGTCCACGGAAGCCTCCTCGTACGCCTCCGGCCCTCGGGCACGGCCGAAGGTCGCCGAGCGCACCTCGGCGGCCGTCAGCGGCTCCTGCCGGTCGAAATAGCCGACGAGCCGGTCGCACAGGTCGTCGACGTCGTCCATGTTGTAGCCCTGCTGCCCACGCTCGGCGGGCGCGAACTTCTCGCCGTCGGGCCTGCCCAGACGGCCGTACAGCGTCCGGGCTCGCTCGGCGAGCGCGTTCATCCAGGCCTGCTGGCCGTTCGCGGACACGTACTCCGCACGCTGCCGCGCGATGAACGCGGCCTCGAGACGGTCGAGCGCCGCGTCGACCTCGTGCGTGTTGTAGCCGCCCCGGACCAGATCGAACGTCGAGGCCTGGATGTCGGCGCTCGTCACGCGCTCAGCGGTGCGGCCTTCGTAGGCCTGGCGGGCGTGCTCGAAGAACTCGTCCACCTCGTCCCTGGCGTAACCGGTGCGATACGGGGGAACGTTGTTGAACATGCCACCACTCACTCGTCGTCCTCCTCAGCGGCCAGCTGTCCGCAGGCGCCGTCGATGTCGCTACCGCGTGTGTCCCGGATCGTCGTGGGAATCCCCTGCCCGCGCAATCGTGCCACAAACTCGTCCTCGACCTCACGATCACTGGCGGTCCAGATCGAGCCGGGAGTCGGGTTCAACGGGATCGGATTGACGTGGACCCAGCCCTTGCCGCGGGCGTTGAGCTTCTTCCCGAGAAGGTCGGCGCGCCAGCCGTGGTCGTTCATGTCCTTGATGAGGGCGTACTCGATCGACACGCGACGGCCGGTGACCTCGTAGTAGTGCCGGGCGGCGTCGATCGCCTCGTCGACGCTCCACCGCGTGTTGATCGGGACGAGTTCGCTGCGCAGGTCGTCGTCGGGCGCGTGCAGGCTCAGCGCCAGCGTGACGGGGATGCCCTCGTCCGCCAGCTTGCGCATGGCGGGAACCAGCCCCACCGTCGAGACCGTGACGTTGCGCGCGCTCATGCCCAGGCCGTCCGGCTGCGGGGCGACGAGCGTTCGGACGGTCTCGATGATCGCCTTGTAGTTCGCCAGCGGCTCACCCATGCCCATGAAGACCAGGTTGTTCAGCCGTGCGGGGCCTCCAGGAATCTCTCCCCGGTCCAGTGCGCGGAACGCGGCCCGTACCTGCTCGAGGATCTCCGCGGTGGACAGGTTCCTGGTCAGGCCGAGCTGGCCGGTGGCGCAGAACGGGCACGCCATTCCGCAGCCCGCCTGGCTCGACACGCACAGCGTGGTGCGGTGCGGGTACCGCATCAGCACCGACTCGACCTTGGCGTCGTCGAACAGGTGCCAGAGCGTCTTGACCGTCGTTCCGCCGTCGGCCTCCATGACCTTGGTGGGCCGGATGAGCGGCGGGAACATCGTCTCGGCGAGCGCGGTTCGGCTCGCGGCCGGCAGATCGGTCATCTCGTCCGGGTCGGACGTGAAGTGCGTGAAGTAGTGCGTGGCGAGCTGCTTGGCCCGGAACGGCTTCTCCCCCGCCTCCACCACGGAGGCCACCCGCTCGGCCGGGGTCAGGTCGGCGAAGTGGCGCGGCGGCTTGCCTCTCCGGCGCGGCGCCATCTGGAGCGGTATGGGCCGGGTCTCGTCACCGGGACGGACCTGCGAGGCAGAGGACGGAACAGGCATCAGGCAACCACCGAGAGCACGAGGTAGACGAAGGGCGCGGTCAGCAGGAGTGAGTCCAACCGGTCGAGCACGCCCCCGTGCCCCGGGAGCAGCGAACCCATGTCCTTCAATTCTAGGTCGCGCTTGAGAAGGGACTCGGCCAGATCGCCGATGGTCGCCGTCACAGCCGTCAGCACGCCCAGGATCACGCCCACCCACGGATCGACGCCCAGCCCGTAGACCGCGCCGAGCACGCCCACCGCCGAGGCGAGCACCAGGGAGCCCATGAGGCCCTCCCAGGACTTCTTCGGGCTGACGGTCGGAGCGAGCGGGTGCCGGCCGAGCAGCACGCCGGCGATGTAGCCTCCGGTATCGTTCGCCACCGCCAGGAGCACGAACAGGGCCACGCGGAGCTCGCCGTCGGGCTGCGCGAGCATGAGCGCGACGAACCCGGCGAGGAAGGGCAGATAGGCCGCGCCGAACGTGGCCGCGGCCGCGTCACGGACCGCCGTCGTCCCCGAGCCGTCCAGCGCCCGCCACACCACGCACGCACCCACCGTGAGCATGAATGCGACGAGCAGCGCCTCGGCGCCGCCGTAGTAGGCCGAGACCAGCATCCCGACCGAGCCCGCGAAGAGCGGTGTCATCGGCAGCCGCAACTGGCGGCGGGCGAACGCCTGCCGCAGTTCCCACAGACCCGCCCACATGAGCACGGCCTCGAACGCGAGGAACGGCTCCGGCCGCCAGTACAACGACGCGGCGACCGCCGCGAGCAGGAGGAGGCCGACGGCGATGGCGGCCGGCAGGTTACGGCCGGCGCGCGACGTCCGGCCTGCGGCCGGCTCGGGCGACCGTGGCATCGGGACCTCGCTCGGAAAGGGTGCGGGCTGGGCGGTACTGGGCTGGAGTCGGCGGTCCATCAGACCTCGAGCAGCTCGCTCTCCTTGCCCGCGAGCAGCGCGTCCACGGCTTCGACGTGGCGCTTGGTCAGGGCCTCGAGATCCTTCTCCGCGCGAGCCACCTCGTCCTCGCCCGCCTCGCCGTCCTTGACGATGCGGTCGAGCGTGTCCTTGGCCTTGCGGCGCACGTTGCGCACGACGACGCGCGCCTCCTCCGCCTTCTGCTTGGCGAGCTTCACGTAGTCGCGGCGCCGCTCCTCGGTGAGGGTCGGCATGACGACGCGGATCGCGTTGCCGTCGTTCGACGGGTTGACGCCGAGATCCGACTCGCGCAGGGCCTTCTCGATGGTGGTCATCGAGCCCTTGTCGAACGGGGAGATCAGCACCGTGCGCGCGTCCGGGATGTTGAACGACGCGAGCTGCTGCAGCGGCGTCGGAGCCCCGTAGTAGTCGACGACGATCTTGTTGAACATGCCGGCGTTCGCGCGCCCGGTACGGATCCCCGCGAAATCCTCCTTGGCGACCTCGATCGCCTTCTCCATCTTCTCCTCGGCTTCGAGAAGTGTCTCGTCGATCACCGCTGCTCCTGTCTCTTGCTGCTGGTCCGTTGGGGCACTGCTAGGTCACTCTAGTCCGAACGGGCGAACTGAGCGGGTAGCCCTATCGTGCGGTGACGAGGGTGCCGAGGGGCTCGCCCTGCAGGACGCGCGTCACGTTGCCGTCGCCCTCCATGCCGAAGACCCGCATCTGCACGTCGTTGTCACGGCACATGCTCAACGCGGTGGCGTCCATCACCGCCAGGCCCTTCACGAGGGCCTCGGTGTAGGTGACGTGGTCGAGCCTGCGCGCGTCGGGCACCTTGCGCGGGTCGGCGTCGTAGACCCCGTCGACGCCGTTCTTGCCCATCAGGACCTGCTCGCAGTGCGTCTCCAGCGCGCGCTGGACGGAGACCGTGTCCGTCGAGAAGTAGGGCAGGCCGGCGCCCGCGCCGAACACCACCACGCGCCCCTTCTCCAGGTGCCGGATCGCTCGCAGCGGGATGTAGGGCTCGGCGACCTGCCCCATGGCGATGGCCGTCTGGACCCGGGTGGTGACCCCGGCCTGCTCGAGGAAGTCCTGCAGGGCGAGGCAGTTCATCACCGTGCCGAGCATGCCCATGTAGTCGGCGCGCGCCCGGTCCATGCCCGCCTGGCTGAGCTCGGCACCGCGGAAGAAGTTCCCGCCGCCGACCACGATCGCCACCTGGATGCCACTGCGTACCGCGGCACCCACCTCGGCGGCGATCCGCCGGACGACTCCCGCGTCCAGGCCGACACTGCCGCCACCGAACGCCTCACCGGAGAGCTTCAGGAGCACACGGCGCGCGGGCCTGCCCTCGGAGTCGACGGCCCTGCCGGTGGCCGCGTGCGGTGTCATGGCGGCCGCCGGGGGCAGCAGCCGCTGCTCCTTGCCGCTTCGGTCGTCCTGGTCGCTCACGTGCCTCGCCCTTCGTTGGTGGTGGTTCCCTGAGAATCGTGCCGCACGTGCCGCCGCCTCGCGCCTCCGCGGATCGCGGCGCCGCGGCCGTCGTCCATACGCAGGTGGCCCGGCCCGCGCGTGCGCGAGCCGGGCCACCTGGTGTGCGTCAGGAACCGACGCGGAAGCGGACGAACGCCTGCAGCGTGCCGTTCGCGTCGGCCACGTACTTGCCGACGGTCGTCTTCTGGTCCTTGGCCAGCGGCTGGTCCAGGAGCACGACCTCCTTGAAGAAGCCGCCCAGGCGGCCCTCGACGATCTTCGGGAGCGCGGCCTCCGGCTTGCCCTCGGCGATCGAGCGCTCGCGCGCGATCTCGCGCTCCTTCTCGACGACGTCGGCCGGAACCTCCTCGCGGTTCAGGTACTTCGGCGCCAGGGCGGCCACGTGCTGGGCCACGTCCCTGGCGACGGTGGCGCCGGCCTCGTCGGTCACCACGACGACGCCCACGCTCGGCGGCAGGTCCTTCGCCGTCCGGTGCAGGTAGGTCGTGATCCTCGGGCCCTCGACGCGCGCGACCCGGCGCAGCACGACCTTCTCGCCCAGGGTCGCCCCCTCGGCGGCGATCAGGTCGGCGACCGTGCCGTCGCCGGCAGGAGCGGCGGCGGCCGCGACCTCGTCCGCCGCGCCCGCGGCCGCGGCGGCCTCGAGAACGGCGTCTGCCAGAGCGATGAACTTCTCGTTCTTCACGACGAAGTCCGTCTCGGCGTTCAGCTCGATCATCGTCGCGACCTGGCCGTCGGCGGTGTCCGAGACCTTGGCCACGACGAGACCCTCGGACGTGGCGTTGCCCTCGCGCTTGGCGGCGCGGGCGAGGCCCTTCTTGCGGATGATCTCGACGGCCTTCTCGGCGTTGCCGTCGGCCTCGTCGAGAGCCTTCTTGACGTCGAGCATGCCCGCGCCGGTCTTCTCACGCAGAGCCTTGATGTCAGCGGCGGTGTAGTTCGCCATTGTCGTTCGTCCTCCGTGCAGGTAGGTCGGCTGTCACTTCTCGGTGGGCTCGGCGACGGGCGCCTCGGTCTCCGCGGGCGCGTCCGTCTCGGCGGGCGTCTCGGCCGTGGCGGCCGGGGCCTCCGCGGCGGGAGCCGGCTCGGCGGGAGCCTCCGTGGCGGCCGCCTCCGTGGCGGCCGGAGCGGTCTCACCCTCGGCGGCCTTGGCCTCGCCCGACAGGAGCTCGCGCTCCCACTCGGCCAGCGGCTCGGCCTCGGCGGTGGCCTCCTCCTCGGCACCGGTCTTGCCGGAGTGACGCTTCATGAGGCCTTCGGCGGCGGCGTCGGCGATCACGCGGGTCAGCAGGCTGACGGAGCGGATGGCGTCGTCGTTACCGGGGATGGCGTAGTCGACCATGTCGGGGTCGCAGTTGGTGTCGAGGATCGCCACGATCGGGATGCCCAGCTTGCGAGCCTCGTCGACCGCGAGGTGCTCCTTGTTCGTGTCGACGATCCACACGGCCGAGGGGACCTTGGCCATGTCACGGATACCGCCGAGCGTGCGCGTGAGCTTGTCCTTCTCACGGCGCAGCACCAGGAGCTCCTTCTTGGTGAGACCGGAGCCGGCGACGTCGTCGAAGTCGATCTCCTCGAGCTCCTTGAGGCGCTGCAGGCGCTTGTGCACGGTCGAGAAGTTGGTGAGCATGCCGCCCAGCCAGCGGTGGTTCACGTACGGCATGCCGACGCGCGCGGCCTGCTCGGCGACCGCTTCCTGCGCCTGCTTCTTCGTGCCGACGAACAGGATGGTGCCGCCGTGGGCGACGGTCTCCTTGACGAACTCGTAGGCACCGTCGATGTACGACAGCGACTGCTGGAGGTCGACGATGTAGATGCCGTTGCGCTCCGTGAAGATGAAGCGCTTCATCTTCGGGTTCCAACGGCGGGTCTGGTGCCCGAAGTGGACACCGCTCTCGAGGAGCTGACGCATGGACACGACGGCCATGACACGTCCTTCCGGTGCACCGCAGGGCTCCGCCCGTGCCGGTGCACACGATCAGGCGGCGGCAGCTCTCGCTCCCGCCGCGGTTTCCGGTTGCGTGACGACCGCCGGCTGACGGCCGTCCCTGGCGTCACCCCGCCCGGCGCCACCCTGGCCGGAGCCGGGGCGGACCGCTGCCGTGACGGGCACACGTGACGCGCGATGTCGATCGGTGAGTCGCTTGCTCGGCACGCCGATCGCGGCTCGAAGTCTACCGGACGACCACGGTGCCGGACGGGCCGCCGCCTGTGATCCGCGCGATGCCGCGTGGCCCCCGCCCGCCGCGGCCGGGTCAACGGTGCCGGAGGTGCCCGATCACGGTGACCGCGAGGCTACCGAGACCCGCCACCAGCATCCCCAGGCCCACACCCGCATCACCGGCGACGTTCAGGAGGACGGCGCCGACGGCGGCGCCGGCGAGGATCAGCACCACCGCCAGGAGACGACGCGCCCAGTTCTCGCCACTGCCCTGGGCGAGACGGGAGTCCGCCGCGAGCCCCGTGAGCGTCGAGGTGACCACGACCGTCGTGACGTCCTTCACCGCGATCCGCCGGGCGGCGGCGGCCTGGAGGCCCATCGCGACGGCGAGCACACCGGTCACGGAGAAGCCCCACGGCGTCCCCTCGACAGGCGGCTCGACCATGGCAGCCACGCCCAGCACGGTCGCGACCGTCCCCGTGGCCGCGAAGGCGATGGTCGAGGCCCGGGCCCAGTCCCGCGGCGCGGCGTTGGTCAGGCGACCGCCGAGCAGCGCACCGGCGAAGAACGCGCCGAGCGCGAGGAGCGGCCCGGCGACGGGAAGGTCGTCGCCCCCCGCGAGCGCCATCCCGAGGATCACCACGTTGCCGGTCATGTTCGCGATGAAGACGCGGTCGAGCCCCAGGTAGCCGACGGCGTCGATGATCCCGGTGGTGAAGGTCAGCACGAGCATCAGCACGAGCCGGGAGGGAATCCGGGAGCCGTTGGCGGGAGTGGTGCTCACGGCGTCATGGTGCCATGGGCCAGGACCGCACCGGTCGCGCCCGACGTCTCCGGGACGATGCCGTGCGCGTCAGGATCGGCACGGCCTCCGGCGGCACGGGCGGTCCGTCCGTGCCGCCCCGGGAACGTGACGCCGCGCGACACCGACCCGATTCCGTGGACGGCTCAGATGATGCACACCCCGCCCCGGCGCCCGCCGCGGATCCATGATCCTCACGTCAGGCTCGTGCCATGAACCTTGTCGCCGCGATGCTCCTGACCCTCGCGCTCGTCGTCCTACCCGCCAACCCTGCCTACGGGATCGGCGGTCCTCACGCCGAGGGCCGGGAGGACGTCACGGCGAGCGGTCACCCGGCGAACGATCACCCGGCGACCCGTCGGGGAAACGGCGGACCGCCTGCGAGTCCGGCCGGGTACGTGTCGCCCGTGGGCGGTACGCGGGTACCGGGCGGCGTCCTGCGCACGTTCGACGCACCGGAGAGTCCGTGGGGCGCGGGCCATCGTGGCGTGGACCTCGCCATGACCGCGGGCCAGGAGATCTCCTCGCCCGCGCCGGGAAGAGTGGCGTTCGCCGGCATGGTCGCCGGCCGGGGTGTCGTCGTCGTGGAGCATGCGGACGGGTTGCGGTCCAGTCTCGAACCGGTGACCCCGGCGGTACCGGCCGGCACGCCGGTGGACGCCGGCGAACCGGTCGGCAGGGTCGCGGCGGGACCGGGTCACTGCGGCCGTGAGCTCTGTGTCCACTGGGGCGTCCGGAACGGGGAACGGTACATCGATCCCCTCGCCCTGCTGCTCACGGAGCGTCCGGCCGTCGTGCTGCTCCCCGACGGCTGAACGCTCCGAGCCCGTCGCTCCGGCCGGGCGTGCGGCCGGACACGCGCGTCACGCTCGGGGGAACGCCTGCGCGTAGACCGCGCGCAGGCGGTCGGCGTCCACATGGGTGTAGCGCTGCGTCGTGGCCAGGCTCGCGTGCCCGAGAACCTCCTGGACGGACCGCAGGTCCGAACCACCCTGCAGGAGGTGGGTAGCCGCCGAGTGGCGCAACGCGTGAGGTGCGACGTCCTGGACGCCTGCCAGCGCCGCGAGCCGGTGGACCGCTTCACGCACCTGCCGTTGCCCCCATCGCCCGCCCCTCTCCCCCACCAGGAACGCGTCGCCGGTAGTGGCGGTCGCGAGTTCGGGCCGCCCCTCGGCCAGCCACTCGCGCACGGCACGTGCGGCCGGGACGCCGAAGGGCACGACCCGCTCCTTGCCCCCCTTGCCCAGCACCCGCACCAGACGCTCCCGCTCGTCGACCTGGCCGACGTCGACCGAGACGAGTTCACCCACCCGGATCCCGGCCCCGTAGAGCAGTTCGGCGGCGACCCAGGCGCGCAGCGCGGCAGGCCGGGCGGCGCCCTCCGCGCCGTGTGCGCCTTCCCGCGCGGTATCGAGCAGTCGGGCCGCGTCGTCGACGTCGAGAACTGTCGGCAACGTCCGCGGCACCTTCGGGCTCGCCAACCGCGCGGAGACGTCTTCGTCGACGAGGCCGGCGTTCGCGGCCCAGCGCAGGAACGCCCGAGCGGAGGCCCCGCGGCGCGCGAGCGTGGACCGTGCGAGGCCCCGGTCCGACTGCGCGGCGAGCCAGCCGCGGAGCGTCGCGAGATCGAGTGCGCCGAGCGACCGCCGCCCGTGCCGGGCGGCGTACCGGAGCAGGTCCGTCACGTCCGCGAGGTAGGCGCGTCGTGTGTGCGCGGAAAGGCCGCGCTGGGTGTCGAGATGCGTGGCGAATCGGCTCACCGCCTCGTCGACGTCGGCGGGAAGCCTCGGCAAGCCGGACAGGTCCGTAAGGTCCACGTATTCCAGTTTGCTGCCGCCCCCTCGATTCCCGGCGCACGTCAGGCGGCGTGTCACCGCGGCCCTCGGCGAGCTCGCTCGGGCCGGGCGATCAGATCCTGCTGCAGCCGCCGCCTCCGGTGAGCGGCCACCGCATGGCGTCGCGGGTCTCGGGCCCGTAGTAACCGTCGACCTCGGCGCCGACGGCGATCTGGACCTTCTTCACGGCCTCCTCCGTGTTTTCGCCGAAGACGCCGTCGGTCACCAGCCCCGTGCCGTAGCAGGCGTTCATCGCCGACTGGAGGGCTCGGACGCCACTTCCGCTGTCGCCTCTCGTGAGCTGACAGTTCCGCGATCCTGTGGCGGTGTAGTACGGCTGCGTCGTCGCGTACGACCCCTTCCGCACCGCCTTGCTGCCGTTGCAGTGCGGGTAGGCGGCGGCCTCGATCGAGGCCGTCTCACCCGCCCCTGCGTTCTCACCCGCCCCTGCGTTCTCACCTGCCCATGCGTTCGCGACGCCGGTCAGGCCTGTGACCGACACGAGCACGGCGGCCGCCACGGCGGCCATGCGCGGCAGGATTGTCGTACGCATGTGGACCTCTCCTCGAAGGGCTCGGACTCCTCGTCCCGGCAAGGACGAACGGTGCCGGAACACTACGGAGACGGCCCCGGCCGGACAAGACGTTTCGACCATCCCTGAACGGTTCCCGTGCGCGGGCCCTGTCGCCCGGGCATGCCGCGCCCGGGCGCATCCGTCCGCAGACCCGCTCGCCCCCGCACCACACCCACGACCTCAGCTCGTCCTCGGCGGGCGGGCACGGCGCCAGGACCCCGCGTCCTTCTCGGCGAGGCCTTTGATCAGCAGGCTGCCCAGCTTCGCCCGGACGTCGGGAACGCCGAGGCCAGCCACGGTGGCGACGGACTCGACGGGCGCGGCCTGGCGCACGGGCAGTGCGTCGAGCACCTGGCGCGCGACCGGGTCGAGGCCGTCCTCCGGCCGCTGCTCCACGGCCGGTTCCGGGACCGCGTCCGCCATCAGGTCGCCGGCGAGCTCGGCGGCCTCCGCGTCGTCGGTGACGCACACGGCGGCGCCCGAACGCAGCAGGTCGTGGCATCCGGTGGACGCCATGGAGGTCACCGGTCCGGGCACGGCCCCCACGGGCCGCGCGATCGAGGTCGCGTGGTTCGCCGTCGACAGCGCCCCGGAGCGACGGGCGGCCTCGACGACGACGGTCGCACCGCCGAGGGCCGCGATGATCCGGTTACGGGCCAGGAACCGCTGCCGGAAGGGCACGGACCCCGGAGGAACCTCGGAGACCACGGCGCCGTCCTTCAGCGCGGCCCGCATCAGCCGGCTGTTCGCCGCCGGGTACAACCGGTCGACACCGGATGCCAGGAGCACCACCGTGCTTCCGCCCACCGCGAGCGTCGCGCGGTGCGCGACGGCGTCGATCCCGTACGCGCCTCCGGAGACCACGGTGAACCCCCGGCCCACCAGCCCGCGCGCCATCTCCTGCGCGACGGCCTCGCCGTACCCGGTCGAGGCTCGCGCCCCGACCAGCGACACCGAGCGCCGTGTCAGACCGGCCAGGTCCGCCCGGCCGCGCACCCACAACGCCGTCGGCGCCGCCGACCCGAGCGCGGCCAGGGGCTCCGGCCATCCCGGTTCTCCCGGCACGAGCAGCGTCCCACCGAGCCGCTCCAGCGCCTCCAGATCACGCGCCGGGTCGAGGCTCTCCAGACGCTGTGCCCAGCGGCGCACCCCGGCCATGAGTACACGCGCGGACGAGCCCGGGGCGCGACGCCCACCGCTGCCACCCCGGCCGCCGCTGCCACCGCTACCGGCGCCACCGCGGCCACCGCGCGCGCCGCCACCACCGCTGCCGCTCTCGCCGCCGCCGGGGCGTCCGCGACCGCCCCCGCCGTCCGCGTCCACGTCGTCCGACAGGGTCCGGGCCACGCGCTGCCCGGCCTCCATCCGGGCCAGTTCTGCCGAGGCGGCCGCGGGCGCGCGGACCGCCTCGACGAGCCACCCGAGCGCAGGCCCTGCTCCCAGCGCGCCGACGAGCGCCCCCGCGACGACGTCGGCCGGTTCGGCAAGTCTGCTCCACGCCGCCCGCGCCATCCGCTCGTCCATGGTGTCGATGGGGAACCGGGGCAGATCGGAGAGTCCCTCAGGCACGGGGACCACCTCGCAGCGCGACGGCCTCGTTCACCTCGTCCGGTCCGGGTGAGCTCTTGCCGTGCAGGTCCGCCAGCGTCCACGCGACACGGAGCACCCTGTCCACACCCCGCAGGCTCAGCAACCCCGAGGACAGTGCGGTCGTGACGATCTGGTCGATCTTCCCGCCCGGCTCGACGCGCTCTCGCAGCCACGCCCCCGGGATCTCGGCATTGGTCGTCCACCCGGTGCCCCACAACCGGTCGCGCGCCGCCTGGCGAGCCGCCAGCACGCGCTGCGCGACGACGGCCGTCGATTCCCCGGGCCCCGCGGCCCGCTCGGCCGGATCGACAGGCAGCACATCGACCTGGAGGTCGACGCGGTCCAGCAGCGGGCCGGACAGCCGGCCCAGGTACCGCCGCCGCATCATCGGCGTGCACGTGCACCGCAGCCCCTTCCCGATCGCCTGACCACACGGGCACGGGTTCGCCGCCAGCACCATCTGGAACCGTGCCGGATACCGCACCGAGCCTCCCGACCGGTGCACCGTCAGCTCGCCGCGCTCCAACGGCTGCCGCAGCGTCTCCAGCACGCTGGGCCGGAACTCCGCGGCCTCGTCCAGGAACAACACCCCGCGATGTGCCCGCGTCACGGCCCCGGGACGCGGTATCCCGCTCCCACCCCCGATCACCGCCGCAGCGGTCGCCGTGTGATGCGGGTCCTCGTACGGCGGCCGCCGGATCAGGCCTCCGGCCGGGTCGAACGACCCCGCCACCGAATGCACGGCCGTGACCTCGACCGCCTCGGTGTCGGTCAGGTCCGGCAGAATTCCCGGGAGCCGCGAGGCGAGCATCGTCTTCCCGGCACCCGGTGGCCCGACCAGGAACAGATGGTGGCCCCCGGCCGCCGCGATCTCCAGCGCCCGGCGGGCATCGGACTGCCCCACGACGTCGGACAGGTCCCCGGCGGATCGCCGGGACGTGCCCGCCGGCTCCTTGCGAACCGGCTCGACGCCTCGCACGAGCTTGTCGTCGCCCCCGTGCAGCACGACCGCCTCGGCGAGGCTCGCCACCCCCACCACGGACGCTCCCGGCACGAGCCGCGCCTCCTCGGCGTCGGCCGCGGCGACGACCACCCGCTCGAAACCGGCCTCCACCGCGGCGGCCACTGCCGGGAGCACCCCGCGCACGGGATGCACGCGCCCGTCCAGGCCCAGCTCACCGATGTGCACCACCCGATCCACCTGCCCCGCCGGAATCTCCCCCGCCCCGGCGAGCACGGAGACCGCCACGGCGAGGTCGTAGCCGCTGCCCCGCTTGCGCAGTCCCGCCGGCGAGAGGTTCACCGTGATCTTCCGGACCGGCCAGGTCAGACCGGTGGACGTCACGGCGGCGCGGACACGGTCCCGCGACTCGCTGAGCGCGGCGTCCGGCAGGCCGACGACGGTGAAGCCCGGCACGGTGGCGCTCAGGTGTGCTTGCACCTGCACCATGTGACCGTCCAGCCCGACGAGCGAGACCGCGGTCGTCGTCGCGATGCCCATCAGAGCACCGCCTCCAGGTGCTCGACGACCGGCGCGGCGCCGGCCGGCAGCATCACCGCGATCACGTCGATCCGCACCGCGGACCAGCGACGTGGCAGGTCCGAGCGCTCACGAACGCACGCGCGCTCGACGGCCTGCCGGTGCACTCCGGCCCATCGTCCGGCCAGGAGGCGCAGCCGGGCCAGCTTCGCGCCCGTCACCGCCTCGCTCGGGTGCCCGAACCCGGGTCCGGACCGGGTCTTGACCTCGACCACCACGAGCACGTCGCCGTCGAGCGCGACGATGTCGACCTCGCCGAGACGCCCGCACCGCCAGTTCGTCGCGAGCACGGTCCATCCGCGCGCCTCGACATGTGCCAGCGCTATCCGTTCGCCGCTGCGGCCGACCTCGTCCTTGGTTCGCATCCGCCCCACCTCCACGACCAGCCTGCGCCACCTCCCCCGTCCACGGAGGGGTACGACTCAGTGCCGGTGCACGAGGAGCGTCGTCCACAGCCATCGGTCGGCGTCTCCCCCGCCGAGTTCCACCGGCGAGGACCATCCGACCAGATCCGTTCAGAGCGTCAGTTCGGCCTTGGCCAGCTCTTCGACGTTGACGTCCTTGAACGTCACCACCCGCACGGACTTCACGAACCGCGCCGACCGGTACACGTCCCACACCCACGCGTCGGCCATCCGCAGCTCGAAGTACACCTCGCCCGCAGCGGACCGCACCTGCAGATCCACCTGGTTGGCGAGATAGAACCGGCGCTCGGTCTCCACCACGTACGAGAACAGGCTCACCACGTCCCGGTACTCGCGATAGAGCGCGAGCTCCATGTCGGTCTCGTAGTTCTCGAGGTCTTCGGCACTCACCCGGCCATCATCGCACCCGGGAGGTTCCACGACCGCCGGTGCAGCACGCTGGGCCCGTGGCTCACCAGCGCCGCGAGGTGGGCAGGCGCGCTGTAGCCCTTGTTGCTCTCCCAGCCGTAGTGCGGATGGTCGTCCGCGAGCCGGGTCAGGATCGCGTCCCGCTCGACCTTCGCCAGCACACTCGCTCCGGCGACCGACGAGCACCGCATGTCGGCCTTGATCATGGTGACCACGTCCGGCCCGCCACGAAAGGCGCCGGGATCGCTCGCGACGCCGACGCCCTCCGGAGGGGTGTCGAGACCGCCGGACGCGAACAGGTCGGGGACCGGGTCGCTCAACCAGTCGTGCCTGCCGTCGAGCAGGACGACGTCGACGGCGCCCACCTGGGACTGCGCCTCGTGGAGCGCTCGCCGCCCGGCGAGCCGGAGCGCGGCGATGATCCCGTGGGCGTCGATCTCCGCCGCGGAGGCGTGCCCGACGGCGGACGCCAGCGCCCAGCGGCGCACGCGCGGCACGAGCGCTTCGCGAGCGGCGGGCGTCAGCAGCTTCGAGTCGGCAAGCCCCTGCGGCGCCGTGCGGGTACGCGCGTCGATCACGACCACGCCCACGCTCACGGGACCTGCCAGCGCGCCCCGGCCGACCTCGTCCATGCCGGCGACGAGCCGGGGCCCGGAGGCGAGCAGCGCCCGTTCCGTCCGCAGGGTCGGCGTGGTTCGTGCAGCGCCCGGGGCTCTGACCCGCCTGGGACTCTTCTCGCCCAACGTTCTCCGCTTCCGGTCAGGCGGACGGCCGCGGCGCCGGTTCGGTCGCGTCCGGGACGTCCACGAAGACGCTCGCGGGGTTGGAGTGCCACTCCATGCGGTCGAGCGGCCAGACGGTCGAGAACGCCGTCCCGACCACGTTGTCCACGGGGACGAACCCACCGCCGGGCTTGCTGGTGTTGAACCGTGAATCGGCGGAGTTCTGCCGGTGGTCACCCATCACGAACAGCATGCCGTCCGGCACGGTGACGTCGAACGGCTTGCCCGCACTGGCGGTGTTGCCCGGCTTGAGATACAGCGACTCGTCGATCGGCACACCGTTGACCCGCACCGGCCCACCGGACTCGGCACACTTGTCGTTGCAGACCACGTGGTCACCGGGAAGACCGATGGCGCGCTTGATCAGGTGCTCCCCGGTGTCGGACGGGAGCAGTCCCACGACGGTCAGGCCGGCCGTGATCGCGTTGCCGACGGGGCCGCGGTCCGGTGGCGTGTAGGGCTGCAGCCACCCACCCGGGTCCACGAACACGACGATGTCTCCGCGTTGCAGGTCGACGATGCTCGGCGTCAGGCGAGAGACCATGACCCGGTCGCCGGTGACGAGCGTGTCCTCCATCGACGCGCTCGGGATGTAGAAGGACTGCACCAGGAACGTCTTGATCAGGAACGACAGCACCAGGGCGCTGATCACGATGATCGCGATCTCCTTGAGCACCGCGAGCCCGCCGGACTGCTCCCTCGGGGTTCTGCTCGAAGAGTTCGCGTGCTGCGCCACGGGGTAAGTCGTCACTGATCTCACTTTGTCGTCTCGGTCGGATCAAGGCTCACGAGCCTTCACGACTGTAGTGCACGCTCCTGTGAAGACCCGCACCACACGCCGCCGGCCGGGTGGATCGTTGCGTGACGCAACCACCCACCCGGCCGGCGGCGGGGCGGATCAGGAGGCGACGGTCTCGCGCTTCTCCTTGATCTTGGCCTTCTTGCCACGCAGGCTGCGCAGGTAGTACAGCTTCGCCCGGCGGACGTCACCGCGGGTCACGACCTCGATCGAGTCGATCGTCGGGGCGTGCAGGGGGAAGGTGCGCTCCACGCCGACACCGAAGCTGATCTTGCGGACCGTGAACGTCTCGCCGACACCACCGCCGTGGCGGCGGATGACGATGCCCTGGAACGCCTGGACCCGGGAGCGGTTGCCCTCGATGACCTTGACGTTGACCTTCAGGGTGTCGCCGGCGCGGAACTCCGGGATGTCGTCGCGCAGCGAGGCGGCGTCGACGCTGTCGAGCTTCTGCATCGTTCTTCTCCGGGCCTGCCACAGGTCAGGCGCGAATCTCGCGGCCGCGGATGCCCGCGGCCGACTGGGCTGATGTGAGGTGGCGAGTCGTGCTGGCGATCGTGCCGGGTCCGACCCGGCGGCCGTCCCCTGTGGCAGAGACCTGACCGCCGACGCGCCGAGGAACTATTCTGCCACAGCGGAACCGGACCGTCGGCACACCGATGTGGTGTCACCCGGCAGGCCCGGCACCCCGGTCCGTCGCCCCCTCGCCCTCGGGCAGAGCCACCACGCGGCCGTCGTCGGACACGCTCCAGCCGAGCTCCGCCAGCAGGGCCACGTCCTTCTTGTCCAGCGCCGTGCCGTCGAGGGCCGCGATCATCTCCGGCCGACGCCGGGCGGTCCGGCGCAGAGCCTCGTCCCGGCGCCACCGGTCGATCCGGGCGTGGTGGCCGGAGAGCAGCACCTCCGGGATCTCGAGGTCCTGCCACCGTGGGGGTTTCGTGTACACGGGGTACTCGAGCAGCCCCGCGGCGCCGTGCGACTCCTCCACCAGGGACTCGGGGTTGCCCACCATCCCGGGCACCAGGCGCGCGACGGCCTCGATCATCACCAGGGCGGCGACCTCGCCCCCGTTCAGCACGTAGTCGCCGATGGACAGTTCCCGCACGTCGAGTCCGCCGGTCCGGTAGTGCTCGGCGACCCGCGCGTCGATCCCCTCGTACCGGCCGCAGGCGAGGACGAGACGGTCCGCGGTCGCCAGGTCCTCGGCGTGCCGCTGGGTGAAGACCTCACCGGACGGGGTCGGCAGGATCAAGGTGGTGGCGCCCGGCGGCGGCGAGTCGCCGCCGGGAGACGACGGCGACCCCGCGGGACCTTCGGGCGGCGCCGTGCCCAGCACGTCGTCCAGGGCACGCCCCCACACATCGGGCCGCATGACCATGCCGGCGCCGCCCCCGAACGGGGTGTCGTCGACCGTGCGGTGCCGGTCCGCGGTCCAGTCCCGCAGGTCGTGCACGCGCAGGTCCAGCAGACCTCGCTGCCGCGCCTTGCCGACGAGCGACAGATCGAGCGCCGCGAGGTACTCCGGGAAGATCGTGACGACGTCGATCCGCACGTCAGACGCTCCCGTCGGCGACGTCCGGGTCGGCGCCGGGCTCGGACGGCGAACCCTCCTCCGCGTCCCGGGCCAGGAGACCACCCGGCGGATCGAGCACCACCCGGCCGCCGGCTACGTCGACCGTCGGCACGATGGCCCTGACGAACGGGACGAGCGTGCGGACCTTGCCGGTGGGCAGCGGCTCGGACAGCACGAGGACGTCGTGGGCGGGAAGGTGATCGAGGCCGACGACCTCACCGACCACGGTCCCGTCGACGAGCTCCGCGCGCAGCCCGCGGAGCTCGTGCGGGTACCAGGCGTCCTCCTCGTCGGAGGCGTCCACGTCGACCACGAGTTCGACGCCACGCAGCCGCTCGGCGGCCGTCCGGTCGGCTGCCTCGGCGAACATCACCACCCAGCGGTCCTGATGGACGCGGGACCGCGTCACCGTCAGCGGGCCGGCCTCGGGCGGCAGGGTCCGCAGCACCTGGCCGACGCCGAGCCGCTCGGCGGGATCGTCCGTGCGCACGTCGAGCGAGACCTCGCCCTTCAACCCGTGAGCACGCCCGACCCGGGCGACGGTGAGCTCCATCTGAGACTCCTCGGTTCGTGAGACGGGCAGCACCCGCATCACAAGACTGCGGGGCCCGGTCCTCGGACCGGGCCCCGTGTGCTTCGTTCTCGTCAGCGCCGGTCGACGTCCACGACGTCGACGCGGACCGAGCCGTCGGCCGCGAGCGCCCCGACGACCGACCGCAGCGCACGCGCCGTCCGGCCGCCCCGGCCGATCACGCGGCCGAGGTCGTCCGGGTGCACGCGGACCTCGAGCAGGTCTCCCCGGCGCAGCGTCTTCGCGGACACGCGGACGTCGTCCGGGTTGTCGACGATCCCACGCACCAGGTGCTCGAGGGCGTCCGCGAGCATCAGGCCTCGGTCTCGGCCGGGGTCTCGGCGCTCTCCGCCGGAGCGGCGTCGGCCTTGGCCGCGGCGTCGGCCTTGACCTTCTCGGCCTCGGCGTGGACCGCGTCGATCGCGGCGGTGGCGTCCGCCTTCTCGCCCTTGGTGCGCAGCGTGCCCTCGGCGCCCGGCAGGCCCTTGAACTTCTGCCAGTCACCCGTGATCTTCAGCAGGGCCGCGACCTGCTCGGTCGGCTGTGCGCCGACACCGAGCCAGTACTGCGCGCGCTCGGAGTCGATCTCGATGAGCGACGGCTCCTCGGTGGGGTGGTACTTGCCGATCTCCTCGATGGCGCGACCGTCGCGCTTGGTCCGCGAGTCCATGATGACGACGCGGTAGTAGGGCGCCCGGATCTTGCCGAAGCGCTTCAGACGAATCTTGGTGGCCACGAAGTGGTCTCTCCTGGTTCTCAGAATGGGTGACCCGTACCGCCGGGCCGTGGGGGTGGTCCGGCGGCTGAGGTCGGGACCGGGCGCGCGCGGGTGAGAGGGGCCCGGGCGCACCGAGTACCCGGACATTGTGCCAGACGGCGCAGAGGCCCACCAACTGCCGCGTCTGCGGGGGAGACACGGTCGAAAAGCTCAGTACAGCTCGCCGCGCAGCACGATCGCCGTGGGGTAGCGCAGTACGTCGATGTTCTCGCGCGGGTCCTCCGGGTACACGACGAGGTCGGCACTCGCCCCCTCGACCACCGACCCGAGGCCGAGGAACGAGCGCGCCCGCCACGAGACCATCGCCACGACCTCGGCGGCCGGAATGCCAGCGGCGACGAGTTCCGCGCACTCGTCCGCGATCCGGCCGTGCGCGATGGTTCCGCCCGCATCCGTCCCGACGAGCAGCCGGACGCCCGCGTCGTAGAGGTCGCGCACCTGCTCGTAACGGCGGGCGTGCAGGTGGCGCATCCGCTTCGCGAACAGGGGGTACTTCGACTCCGCCTGAGCCGCGATCTCCTCGAACCGTGCGACCTGGAGCAGCGTGGGCGTCACCGCGACACCCGCCGCCGCGGCCCGCGAGATCTGCTCCCCCGTCATGCCCGTGCCGTGCTCGATGCCGTCCACGCCGGCGTCCAGCAGGGCATCGACGGTCTCGGTCGCGAACGTGTGCACCGTGACGCGCGCGGCCTCGGCATGCGCCCCGGCCACGGCCCGGGCCAGCACGTCGGGCGGCCAGAGCGGGGTCAGGTCTCCCCCGCCCGGGAGCGACCGGTCGATCCAGTCCCCGACGAGCTTGACCCAGCCGTCCCCGCGCACGGCCTGCTCGCGGACGGCTTCGGGCAGGTCGGACGGGTCGTCCAGCTCGTGGCCGAAGTCACGCAGGTAACGTCTCGTGAGCGCCAGGTGCTTTCCTGCGCGGATGAGCCGGGGCAGGTCCGTGCGGGCCTGGACCCACCGCGTGTCCGACGGCGAGCCGGCGTCCCGCACCACCAGCACGCCCGAGTCGCGGTCGGTGATCGCCTGGCGCAAGGCGACGTCGTGCGGCACGGGCCCCTCGGCGGCCAGGCCGATGTGGCAGTGGACGTCGACGAGCCCCGGCAGCACCCAGCCCTCGATCACGCGCATGCCCGCGCCCTGTGCCGAAGGGCGGGTCAGGCTGACGCGACCGCCCCGTACCCACAGGTCGCCCACCTCACGGTCGTCGTCGAGGAGAACGTTTCCGCGGATGTGCAGGGTCGGGGCGTCCGACACGGAAGTGCTCACCGGCCCAGGAACTTGCCGAGCTGTTTCTCGAGCGCCTCCATGTCCGGCGGGGCCTGGTCCTCACCGGCCTTGCCGAACGCCGCGCCGGCCGGCGCGGACGACTGCGGGCCGCCGCCGAGGGCGCGCTGCATGGCCTCCCGCTCCTGCTGCGCGCGCTTCGCCGGGTTCCCGGACTTCCCCTTCTTCTTCTTCGGGGGCTGCGTCTTGCCGCGTGACTTCTTGCCCATGCCCATACCCGGCCCGCCCGGCATCGCGGGCATGCCGCCGGGGCCCATGCCCGGCATACCGCCGCCACGACCCATCTGCTTCATCATCTTCTGCGCCTGCGAGAACCTGTCGAGCAGCTGGTTGACGGCGTTCGCCGAGGTCCCGGAACCGCGGGCGATCCGGGCCCGGCGGGAACCGTTGATGATCTTCGGGTTGTCCCGCTCGGCGGGAGTCATCGACCGGACGATCGCCTCGATGCGGTCCACCTCGCGCTCGTCGAACTGTTCGAGCTGCTCTCGCATCTGGCCCATGCCCGGCAGCATGCCGAGCATCTTCTTCATCGACCCCATGTTCTTCAGCTGCTGCATCTGGACCAGGAAGTCCGAGAGCGTGAAGTCCTCGCCGGTGGCCACCTTCTGGGCCATCTTCTCGGCCTGCTCGGTGTCGAACGCCTTCTCGGCCTGCTCGATGAGGGTGAGGACGTCACCCATGTCGAGGATGCGGGACGCCATCCGGTCGGGGTGGAAGACCTCGAAGTCCGTCAGCTTCTCGCCCGTCGAGGCGAACATGATCGGCCGGCCGGTCACCTGCGCGACCGACAACGCGGCGCCACCGCGCGCGTCGCCGTCGAGCTTGGACAGCACGACACCGGTGAAGTCGACGCCGTCCGCGAACGCCTTCGCCGTGTTCACCGCGTCCTGGCCGACCATCGCGTCGATGACGAACAGGACCTCGTCCGGCGTGACGGCCTCGCGGATGTCCGCGGCCTGCCGCATCAGGACCTCGTCGATGCCCAGACGTCCCGCGGTGTCCACGATCACGACGTCGTGCAGCTTGGCGCGCGCCTCGGCGACACCGTCACGTGCGACACCCACGGGGTCGCCGATCAGCGGCGCGTCGGCCGCGGGGTCGTCCGCCGACGACGTGTTGCCCGGGTGCGGCGCGAACACCGGCACACCGGCACGCTCGGCGACCACGGAGAGCTGGTTCACGGCGTTCGGGCGCTGCAGGTCGGCGGCGACCAGCAAGGGCGTGTGCCCCTGCTCCTTGAGGGCGAGGGCGAGCTTGCCCGCGAGCGTCGTCTTACCGGCACCCTGCAGACCGGCGAGCATGATGACCGTGGGCGGCGTCTTGGCCAGGTTGAGGGGCCGGGTCCGGCCGCCCAGGATCGTGACCAGCTCGTCGTTGACGATCTTGACGACCTGCTGCGCCGGGTTGAGAGCGCCGGACACCTCCGCCGACAGCGCCCGCTCCCGCACCGCGCGCGTGAACTCGCGCACCACGGGCACGGCGACGTCCGCGTCGAGCAGCGCACGCCGGATCTCGCGCACGGTGGCATCGATGTCCGCCTCGGAGAGGCGCCCGCGCGAACGCAGGTTCTTGAACGTCTGGGTCAACCGGTCGGACAGGGAGTTGAACACGGGGTCCAGGGTACCCGCGACACCGGGCGCGCCCGCAGTTCATCCCCGCAGCGCCTCCCGGGCCCGCCGGGTCAGGCCGTCGACCAGGGAGGCCCGCCAGGCGGTCCAGCCCTTCGGTCCCAGCGACGTGGAGTCCGCCTCGGTGAGCAGGCGCAGCACGTCGAGCAGGTCGGTGCGACGGTCGACGGCGTCCAGCAGCGTGGCCAGCGTGGCCGGGTCGTCGTGATCGCCACCCACGGCCAGCTCCGAGAGCACCAGGTGATGCCGGACCAGCCGGGTGACGTCGTCGGACACTGCTCGTTCGAAGCCCATCCGCCGCAGGACGGCGGGCACGCGGCGAGCTCCCTCGACGGAGTGGTCGGCGGCCCCGCGCACCTTGCCGATGTCGTGCAGGAGCGCGGACAGCAGGAGGAGATCACCGCCGTCGTCGTTCGTGGTACCGCCGTCGTCGTCCCCGAACGTCGCACCGCGCTTGAGGCGGGCCGCCAGACGCGCCGTCTCGACGAGGTGCCGGTCCACGGTGTGCCGGTGGATCGCCGCACGCTGGGGCCGGTTGCGCACGTCGGCCCACTCCGGGATCCAGGTGGTCACGACACCCGCCAGGTCCAGGGCCTCCCACACGGGCACCTGCGCACTGCCCGACGCGAGCAGCGCCAGCAGGTTGGCCCGGGCGGCGGGTGGCCACGGCTCGGGCAGCGGCGGGCAGCCGCGCAGGGAGGAGATCGTCACGGGCGAGAGATGAAGGCCCGTCCGGGCCGCCGTGGCGGCGGCCCGGAGGGAGAGCTGGGCGTCCGACGCCGGATCCGCGTCCACACCGAGCACCAGCTCGCCGTCGTGCTCCACCAGGCCTTCGCCCACCGGGCGCAGCCGCGGCGGTTTCCTGCGGCCGCGGATCACCAGGGGCTTCCCGATCGGCCTGCGGTCCAGCGCCTTGCGAGCACGGCGCACGGTGGAGTCGAGCGCGTACGAGATCTCACGCCCGGCGGCCGCCAGGCTCGCGAGGAGGTCGTCGCCGTCGCCGTACCCGCAGCGGCCGGCGACCTCCTCGAGGTCCGACAGGAGCAGCCGTGTGGTCCGGCGCCGGGCGGTCACCTGCAGTGCGTCGCGTACGTCGAGCAGGTGCTCGTAGGCGTCGTCGACCATGCCGTGCGGACGATCGGTGAGCCAGGTCGCGGCCAGCGCCGAGAGCACGACGGCGTCGCGGATGCCGCCGCGGGCCTCCTTGAGATCCGGCTCGATGAGATAGGCGAGCTCGCCGGAGCGCTCAGCGCGCTCCCGCACCGTCCCGAGGAGCTCGGGCAGGCGGCGGCGCGCCGCGTCCCGCCAGTCGGTCAGGACGCCCGTCGCGGCGCGGTGCACCAGGGTGGCGTCACCCGCGATCACGTGGACGTCGAGCCACGAGACGGCCGCCGGCAGGTCCTGGGACGCCACCTTGCGGCACTGGGCCAGGGAGCGGACGGAGTGGTCGAGGTCGATGCCGGAGTCCCACAGCGGGTACCAGAGGCGCTCGGCCATCCGGCCGAGCCGTTCGTCGCCGTGGGTGCGGCCGTCGTGCACGAGCACGAGGTCGAGGTCGCTCATCGGCCCCAGGTCGCCGCGGCCGAGGCTGCCGACCGCGGCCAGCGCGGCGCCGGTGGGTGGGACGCCCTCGGTCGCGTACTCCCAGAGCGTGGCGAGCCGGTCCGTCACGTGCCGCACGAGTGCGGCCCGGCGGTGCGGGCCCGAGTCCTGCGGCCCCGTCGTCTCCGAGGCGATGGCGAGCAGTTCGTCGCGGAGGCCCCGCATCCCCTGGACGGGATGCGGGGCCTCCGGCTCGTGCCCGTTCAGCGCGGCCGAGCGGTCAGTGTTCATGTCGACGTTCCCGGTGACCGGCGGGGGCGGGTGCCGTCATCCCGGCCCTGTCCCCCGCGAGCCCCTCGTCGTCAGAGCGCGGCGTCGCCGTGCTCACCCGTACGGACACGGGCCACGTCGTCGACGGGCACCGTCCACACCTTGCCGTCCCCGATCTTGCCGGTCTGGGCCGCGCCGACGATGGCGTCCGTCACGGGGGTGACGTCCTCGTCGGAGACCAGGACCTCGATGCGCACCTTCGGCACCAGGTCGACGGTGTACTCCGCGCCGCGGTAGACCTCGGTGTGACCCTTCTGACGGCCGTAGCCGCTTGCCTCGGAGACGGTCATCCCGCGGACACCCGCGGACTCGAGGGCCGACTTCACGTCGTCGAGCCGGTGCGGCTGGATGACTGCAGTGACGAGCTTCATGCACGTACCTTCCTGGTCGTAAGGTCGCTGTCCCGGACCAGGCCGGGTCAGCGCACCTCGCTGATGGTCGAGCCGACACCTTCGTACGCGGTCTCGCCGTGCACGGCGAGGTCGATTCCGTCGATCTCCTCCTGCTCGGTGACGCGCCAGCCCATGGTGGTCTTGAGAAGGTAACCGATGATCACGGTCACGACGGCCGAGAAGGCGATCGCGACGAGTGCGATGACGGCCTGCACACCGAGCTGCGCCACGCCGCCGCCGTAGAAGAGCCCCGTCGAGTCGGCGAGGAAGCCGAGCGACACCGTGCCCCAGAGGCCGGCGACGAGGTGGATGCCCACCACGTCGAGCGAGTCGTCGAAGCCGAACTTGAACTTCAGGCTGACGGCGAACGCGCTGAGCACACCGGCGACCGCACCGACGGCGATCGAGCCGAGCGGAGTGACGTCGCCCGCCGCGGGGGTGATCGCGACGAGGCCGGCCACGATGCCGGAGGCCGCACCGAGCGAGGTGGGCGCGCCGTCCCGAATCCTCTCCACGAGCAGCCAGCCGAGGATGGCGGCGCAGGTGGCGGTGGTGGTGTTGACCCAGGCCAGACCTGCGTCGTCGCCGCTGGTGTAGGCCGAGCCCGCGTTGAAGCCGAACCAGCCGAACCACAGGAGCGCCGCGCCCATCATGACGAACGGCAGGTTGTGCGGCCGCATCGGCTCCTTGCCGAATCCCTTGCGCTTGCCGACGATCAGCGCCAGCACGAGCGCCGCCACACCCGCGTTGATGTGCACCACGGTTCCACCGGCGAAGTCGATCGGTGCCGCGTCACCGAAGACGAACGGGCCCTCGTCCGACAGCAGGCCGCCTCCCCACACCATGTGGGACATCGGGAAGTAGGCCACCGTGACCCACAGGGCCGAGAAGACGATCCACGTGCTGAACTTGACGCGGTCCGCGATGGCACCGGAGATCAGCGCCACGGTGATGATGGCGAACGTCGCCTGGAAGCCCACGTCGACCAGCGTCGGGAAGTACGTGCCCGCCTCCTCGTCCACGAACGAGACGGGGTCGAAGTTGCCGCCGAGGCCGAACTGGTCGAACGGGTTGCCGAAGATCCCGCCGACCGACGGCCCGTACGACATCGACCAGCCCCACAGCACATAGATGACCCCGACCACGGCGATCGCCGAGAACGACATCATCATCATGTTGAGAACGGACTTGCCACGCACCATGCCGCCGTAGAACAACGCCAGGCCGGGGGTCATGAGGAGCACCAGTGATGCCGACACCAGCATCCACGCGGAGACTCCGGAATCCAGAACGGGTTCCATAAGCTTGTTCCTCCCTATGCCAGCCCGGAGTGGCTGGACCCGCATCACGCTCCCCAAGTGTCGTTACACAGGACCGGCATTGGTGTTACGGGTGCGTGACGCAGAGCGGGAGGGTGTAAATACTTGATTTCGTGCCCGTAGTGGGCGAAATTTCTCTCCGCATCGTGACCCGATCGTGATGGCATCGCGATCTTCACGTGACTTCACGGCCCGTGCACAGGTTCTCACCATTTGGACACATCCGTGTCCCGGAGCAACCGGAGACGGTCCCGGCGCTCAGCCGAGGATGCCGTCCACGAAGTCCGCCGCGTCGAACGGTGCCAGGTCGTCCGGTCCCTCGCCCAGGCCGACGAGCTTCACCGGGACACCGAGCTCCCGCTGCACCTGCACCACGATGCCGCCCTTCGCCGTACCGTCCAGCTTGGTCAGCACAATGCCGGTGACACCCGCGACCTCCGCGAAGACGCGAGCCTGCGTGAGACCGTTCTGGCCCGTGGTCGCGTCCAGCACGAGGAGCACCTCGCTGGGTACGGCGATCTTCGACGCCACCCGCACGATCTTGCCGAGCTCGTCCATGAGCCCGGCCTTGTTCTGCAGGCGCCCCGCCGTGTCGACCAGCACGACGTCGGCCTTGTCGTCGCGGCCGCGCGCCACGGCGTCGAACGCCACCGACGCCGGGTCCGCGCCCTCCTTGTCCGACCGCACGGTCTCGACGCCGACCCGCGCCCCCCAGGTGGTCAGCTGGTCCGCGGCCGCAGCGCGGAACGTGTCCGCGGCGCCCAGCACCACCGACTTGTCCTCCGCCACCAGGACGCGCGCGAGCTTTCCGACGGTGGTCGTCTTGCCCGTTCCGTTCACGCCGACCACGAGCACGACCGCCGGCAGCCGCGTCCCGTTCTCGCCGGAGCCCGGTTCGAGGTGCAGGGACCGGTCCATGTCCGCGCCCACGAGCGCGACGAGCTCCTCGCGCAGCAGCTCGCGCACGGCGGAGGGCTCACGCACACCCAGCACACGCACACGCGTCCGCAGGTTGTCGAGGAGTTCGGTGGTGGGACCGGCACCGATGTCGGCGAGCAGGAGCTCCTCCTCGAGCTCGTCCCAGTCGTCCTCCGTGAGCGAGTCGCGGGACAGCACCTCCAGCAGCCGCGCCCCGAGCGGCGAACCCGATCTGGCGAGGCGGTCACGGAGCCGCACGAGCCGTCCCGCGACCGGTGCCGGTCTCTCGACGGCGGGCTTCTCGGCGGCCGGCTCCGCCGGCGGCGCGGTCTGCGCCGCCGCTTCCCCGGGCTCATGGATCACCACCGTGCCCGACGACGTCCCGCCGACCTCGTCACCGTCGGAGGTGATCTCCTCGGCACCCCGGTCGGGCCGTTCCGCGGTGTCGACTCCGCCGGCCGTCTCGTCCGACCGCCTGTCCTTGGTCCGGCGGGCTCGCAGCCAGCCGATCAGGCCGCCGCCGGAGGCGACCGCGACGAGTCCGACGATGATCTCGATCCAGGGAACTTCGTTCACGCCGAAGATTCTCCCAGACGTCGCCCCCGGGTGCCGGAGGCGGGGCCGTCAGGAGGGCTTGTCCCCCTGCCGCTCACCCCCGGGACGCAACGGCCGCGGCACGAAGTTCTGCAGTGTCCGCGGATCGCTGAGCACCGGCTTCACCGTCTGGATCGGCACGTTCACGGCCTTGGTCGCCTGGTCACGCGCCTTGCCGAGCAGCCCCTGGAGCTCTTCCGCGTCCATGTAGCCCGGCTTGTCCTCGACGGTCGCCTGGAAGAACTCCGACATCTCCATGTCGACGGGCGCGGCCTCGTCCCCCTTGCGTGCCTGGCCCGGCTTGCCGACCCACACCGACGGAGCGCCCACGGCGTGCGTGGCCACCGCCGACGCGCCCTTCACCCGACCGGTCTGCCGGGGCCAGCCGCCGCCGGCCACCCGCTGCCATCCGGCGCGGAAGCGGCCGGGGAACGAGTCGGCCCGCTGATTGCCGTCCGCGGCGTCCATGACATTGGCCACCAGGAACACCCCGGCAGCCAACAGGAGACACACGACGAGCAGGAGGACCGACCACCACATGACGTTATTGTCTCCCGAACTTTTGTCAGATGCCCCAACGGACGCGCCGAACGATAGTCAGAATTACCACACCGCACCAGGCAGCCCACCCCTGGCGGCCGGGCGCGGGACCGGGACACCTTCTGCCGGCGGCCGCAGGGCCGAGCCCGGTGGCTCAGGGACAGGCGGTGCGAGCCCGGCGGCTCAGGACATCACGGTCTCGCGCTCGCCCATCCGCTGACTGATGACGGTCGTGACCCCGTCGCCGCGCATCGTCACGCCGTACAGCGCGTCCGCGACCTCCATGGTGCGCTTCTGGTGGGTGATCACGATCAGCTGGCTGTCGCGCTGCAGCTCCTTGAAGATCTCGATCAGCCGGCCGAGGTTGACGTCGTCGAGGGCGGCCTCGACCTCGTCCATGATGTAGAACGGGCTGGGCCGCGCCTTGAAGATCGACACCAGGAACGCGACGGCCGCCAGCGACCGCTCGCCACCGGACAGCAGCGAGAGCCGCTTGACCTTCTTGCCGGCCGGCCGGGCCTCCACCTCGATGCCGGTGGTCAGCAGGTCGGACGGATCCGTCAGGCGCAGCTTGCCCTCACCGCCCGGGAACAGCCGGGGGAAGATCTCCAGGAACATGTTCGCGGTGTCCTGGAAGGCCTCCGCGAACACCTGCTGCACCCGCTCGTCGATGTCGGAGACGATCTGCAGCAGGTCCTCCCGCGACTTCTTCAGGTCGGCGAGCTGCGTCTCCAGGAACTGATGCCGCTCCTCCAACGCCGCGAACTCCTCGAGAGCCAGGGGGTTCACCGCGCCGAGACGCGCCAGCGCCCGCTCCGCCTTCTTCAGGCGGGCCTCCTGTTCCTCGCGCACGTACGGGACCATCCGGTCCGGCTTCGGCCGGCGATCGGACGAGGTGCCGCCTTCGGTCGCGGACTCCTCACCGCCCGCCTCCGGCGCCCCCTCCTCACGCTCCGGCTCGGCCCCGGCGACCTCCTGAACGATCTTGGCCGCCTCCGGGTCCGCCGGGTCCAGGCCGAACTCCCGCAGTGCCGCAACGCGCAGCTCGATGGCCTCCGCCCGCGCCGCCGCGCCGCGCGGCAGGGCGGGATCGCCCTCGTAGCGGACCGGGTTGCCCTCGTCGTCCCGCTCCACGACCGCGCGGCGCGCCCGGCGACGGGCCGGGGCGTCGCCGTCGTAGACCGGGATGGGCTGGTGCGGGCCGAACTCCTCGACCAGGACGTCCGGGTCGGTGCCGAGCTCGTCGACCGCGCGCGCCTGGAGCTGCTCCAGGCGAAGGCGTTGCTGGGCCCGGGCGACCTCGTCCTTGTGCGCGACGTCCGTCAGCTCGCGCAGCTCCGCGGTCAGCGACTCGACCGTCCCACGAACCGCACCGAGCTGCGCGTTGCCCGCGGCCCGGGCCTCCTCGGCTGCGGCCTTGTCCTCCTGCGCCCGCGCCAGGGAACGGTCGATGCGTTCGAGCGCCACGGCGGTGGCCTGGCGGACCACCACCGCCCGGGCGGCGTCCCGCTGCCGGGCGGCGGCCCGCTGCGCGGCGGCAGCCCGGGCCTCACGTTCCTGCTGGGCGGCGTGCGCCAGCGCCTGTGCCCTGCCCGACACCGCGCGTGCGCGTTCCTCGGCCGTGCGCAGGGCCAGCCGCACCTCCGTCTCGCGAGCACGCGCCTCGGTCGCGGCCGCCGCGGTCTCGTCGCGACGGGCCTGCGCCTCGTCGAGTGACTCGGCCGCCTGCTCCGGCTCCTCCTCGGCGGTCTCCAGGCGCTCGACGAGGGCCGCGAGGTCCATCTCGTCCTCCTCGCGGCGGGCCATCGCCTGCTCCAGGGCCGCGCGATGGCGCTCCGCCTCCTCCCGTGCGGACCGTGCGGAAGCTCGCAGCGAACCAAGATGCTCCGCCGCCGCGGCCATCGCGGCGTCCGACTCGTTGAGCCTGGCCAGTGTCTCGTCGTGCCGGGTCTTCGCCGCCTCGAGCTCCGCACGGGCGGCCGCCAGATGCGTCTCCGCGCTCTCCTGACGGACGGCCGCGTCGTCACGGGCGGCCTTGGCCTCGTCCAGTGCCGCCTGCAGATGCAGCACGCTCGGCGCGGCGGCCGAACCGCCCCACGCCCGGGCGCCACCGAGCAGGTCGCCGGCACGGGTCGCGGCGACCAGTTCGGGGTTCTCCCGGACGAAGGCGCGGGCGCGGGCAAGATCGTCCACCACGACGACGTCGCGCAGGATCGTGCGCAGCCCCGCCTCTGCGGGGCCCGCGGCGTGCACGACGTCGGCCGCCCAGCGGACGGTGTCGGGAAGCGTCACGTCCGGCCGGGGCAACTGCTCGGACGGCGACGCGCCCACCACCAGGCTCGCGCGTCCCGCGTCCTCGTCGCGCAGCAGACGCAGGGCGTCCACCGCCGCGTCCAGGCCCGACACCGCCACCGCGTCCGCCAGCGGACCGAGGGCGGCGGCCACGGCGTCCTCCCATCCGGGCTCGACACCCAGGAGCGCCGCGACCGAGCCGAGCACGCCGGGCTGGTTCGCCGCCAGCAACGTCCCCGCGCCGTCCTTGCGGTCCAGGCTGAGTTCCAGCGCCTCGACCTTCGCCGCCGCGGCGCCTCGCTCCTTCTCGGCGGTCGCCTTCTCGGCGGTGAGCCGCTCGACGGCGCCCCTGGCCAGCTCCAGGTTCGCCACGGCCGCCTCGTGCGCGACGTCGAGGCCTTCCTCACCCTCCTCGACGCCCGAGACCTCGCTCTCGAGGGCCGCGAACTCGCGGCTCGTCTCCTCGGCACGGTGCTCGGCCTCGAAGACGGCCTCCCTCAGGCGGGCCAGCTCGGACTCCGCGGCCTCGACCCGGCTCCGCCGCGCCGCGACCTGGCCGGCCAGGCGCGCCATGCCCTCACGCCGGTCCGCCGCCGCCCGCAGGAGGGTGCCGTGCGCGCGTTCAGCCTCCTGGGCCGCCGACTCCGCCTCCGCACGCTCCTCGACGGCCGCCTCCACGGCCTCGCGGGCGATCTCGACCTCGGCGGCCAGCTCCTCCTCGCCGGCACGCGCCCGGGCGGCCTGCGCCTCCAGGTCGTCGGGGTCCTGTCCCGTGTGGTGAGCGGGCTCCGTCGTGCCGAGCAGACGGGCGCGCTCGTCTGCCAGGGACTGGAGCGCGCGCAGGCGCTCCCGCGTCTGGGACAGCGCGAAGAGCGTGTCACCCGCACGGCTCACCTCGGTGGAGGTGGCCGACGCCGACTGCTCCAGGCGGGACAACTCGGCCCGCGCCTCGGCAAGCCCGGCCTCCGCCTGGGCCTGCCGCTCGCGCAGGGCGTTCTCGTCCGCGAGATCCGCCTCGATCTGGGCCTGGAGCTGGGCGAGGTCGTCCGCGAGCAGCCGGGCACGCGCGTCGCGCAGGTCACGCTGCACGGTCTGCGCCTTCCGGGCCGCCTCGGCCTGGCGTCCCAGGGGACCGAGCTGGCGGCGCAGCTCGGCGGTGAGGTCGGCGAGCCGAGCCAGGTTGCCCTGCATCTGGTCGAGCTTCCGCAGCGCCTTCTCCTTGCGCTTGCGGTGCTTGAGAACACCCGCGGCCTCCTCGATGAAGCCGCGCCGTTCCTCGGGTGTCGCGCGCAGGACGGCGTCCAGCTGCCCCTGTCCCACCACGACGTGCATCTCCCTGCCGATGCCGGAGTCGCTCAGCAGTTCCTGGATGTCGAGCAGGCGGCACGACGAGCCGTTGATCGCGTACTCGGAGCCACCCGTGCGGAACAGCGTCCGGCTGATCGTGACCTCGGTGTAGTCGATCGGCAGCGCGCCGTCCGTGTTGTCGATGGTGAGGCTGACCTCGGCGCGGCCGAGCGGGGCGCGACCGGACGTGCCGGCGAAGATGACGTCGTCCATCTTGCCGCCACGCAGCGACTTCGCTCCCTGCTCGCCCATCACCCAGGAGAGCGCGTCGACGACGTTCGACTTGCCCGAGCCGTTGGGGCCCACCACGCAGGTGATCCCGGGCTCGAGGTTCAGCGTTGTCGCCGACGCGAAGGACTTGAAGCCCCGCAGCGTGAGCGTCTTGAGATGCACCGGCCAACCCTAACTGGACACGCGGCGAAATCCGTCACACACGGCGTGTCTCCGTTCTCCCGAGCCGCCGGGCTCCCACGCTGCGGGCGCTCGCACCTCGCGTCCTCGCGTGGTCGCTACCGGAGTCCGGCGGCCGGGGACCGGTCGGCCTGGTCACGCACCTGGCCGGCACGGGTGAGCGGAGGCCCCGAGCCGCCGGGCTCCCGCGCTCAGAGCTCGGGGAACCAGAGGGAGATCTCGCGCGACGCCGACTCGGGCGAGTCGCTGCCGTGCACGAGGTTCTGCACCACCTTGGTGCCCCAGTCTCGGCCGAGGTCCCCGCGGATCGTCCCGGGCGCCGCCTCCGTAGGGTTGGTGGCACCGGCCAGCGAGCGGAAGCCGGGAACGACGCCTTCGCCCTCGGCGACCACGGCGAGCACGGGACCCGACATCATGAACTCCACCAGCGGCTCGAAGAACGGCTTGCCCTCGTGCTCGGCGTAGTGCTGGTGCAGCACCTCGGACGTGGGCCGGAGCAGGCGCACGGCGCGCAGGGTGTACCCCTTGGCCTCGATGCGACGCAGGATCTCGCCGGACAGGCCGCGGCGCACGCCGTCGGGCTTGACGAGCACGAGCGTCCGCTCGGCCACGGGCGCCTCGGCGTTCTCGGTGGTCAGGTTCTCGGTGGCGACGTCGGTCATGGGCCCAGCGTAGTGGGACGGCAGGACGGAGATCGCCGGACGGAGAGCCCCCTGCCGTCACGCGCCCCGGCCGAGACGGGGCGCGTGTCAGACGTTGGGCGCCGTCTCCGGGTGATCGGCGTCGTACGCGGCACGTTCCCGGTCGATGCGCACACCGAGGCGCACCGCCATCACCCACAGCAGCACGAACACCAGGTTGACGACGGTCGCCAGAGGTACGGCCAGCCCCGTGGCGAGCACCAGGACCTGCGCGACGGTCCCGGCGGCGAGCCCCGCAGGACGCCCGGTCAGCCGGGACAGGACCAGGAGCAGCAGGGCGAGGCCGCCGCCCACGCCCCACACGACGGCCGCCGAGTCGGACTGGAGCGGCCCCCGCTCGTACGCGAGGTCGCGCAGCCCGAAGGCGACCAGGGTCACGAACAGCACCAGTACGGCCTCGCAGGCCAGGACTGTGGAGGTGAACTGCACCAGCGCGGAGGGCCTGGCCTTGATGCGATCACCCGGGGCGGGTCGGTCCTTGCTCACCCCGCCACGATATCCGCACCGGGGCGGGTCCCCGGAACCGGCGCCTCCTCGCAGAGAACGGACCGCAACTCGTCGATCGCCTCCGGCATGTGGACCTGGACGCCGTGTCCTCCGCCGGACCGCACCCACGCGAGGGTGGTGGCCTGCACGACGGCACCGGCGGCCGCGAGGACCGTCTCGGCGTCCGCCACGAAGGGAGCCGCCGCCCGCCGTTCCTCCAGCAGTGCGAGCAGTTCCGTGCGATGTCGCTCGATGGCGTCCTGGTGGTGCTGCAGCAGCCGGGGCTCGCGCCGCACGAGTTCGACGGCCGCCCGCACGCGCGCGGGCTCGTCCCCCAGCTGGTCCAGCATGTCCCCGATCAGGGCGCGCAGATCGGTGAGCAGATGACCGGTGGGACCGCCCGCGGCGAACCTGCGGGCGGCGTCCGGATCCAGGCCCACGTCGGTCCGGATCCCGATGACCGCCTCGTCCTTGGTGTCGAAGTAGTTGAAGAAGGTCCGCGGCGAGACCCCTGCCTCGGCGGCGATCCGCCCGGTGGTCACGGCGTCGTACCCGTGTTCCCGCACGAGACGCTGGGCGGCGTCGATGATGGCACCTCGACGCGCGCGCTTGTTGAGCTCGCGCCGGCCCGGTCCGTTCTCGCTCATCGGAATATTCTGCACCGGCCGGCGGGCATCACACCTCACCGGCCGGCGGGCATCACACCTCGCCGAAACCGGAGCCGATCATCTCCGCGAGGACCTCGGCCGCGCCGGCCGCGTCCCGTCCGCTCACCGTGATCGTCAGTTCCCGGCCCTGCGTCGCACCGAGCGCCATGAGCTGCAGCACGCTGGACGCGTCCACGCCGTCGACCAGCACCGAGGCACCCAGCTCGGCCACCTTCCGGGACACCAGCGCGGCCGGGCGGGCATGCAGCCCGAGCGGGTTGCGCAGAGTCGCCGTCGTGGTGACGCTGCCGTTCTCGTCCGCCGGCACGCCCGCCGCCCCGGGCCCGGCGTCCTCGTCGGCAGCCTCCAGCGACGCCCCGCCGGCGGCTCTCGCGAACGTCCTCCCGGCGTCGCGCACGGCCGTCACCACACCGTGCACGTCGGAGCCGCCGTGCGCCGCGACCGCCGCGGCGACCGCGCCCTCGACGAACGGGCCGGGTGCCAGGACGGCGACCGAGGCGAGCTCGTCGTCGAGCTCCAGCGCCGAGTCGACCGTCAGCACCGACGAACCGAGGTCGGCCAGCACGACGACGTCGGACGCCGCCGCGGCGGCCCGGCGCAGGGCTGCCGTCACGTCGTCGAGGGCGCTGCCCAGACCGCCGTCGGGCAGCCCGCCGACGGGAACGAGAGTGACGTCAGGGGCCATCTGGCCCGCCAGTTCCGCGAGTCCGCGCGCCATCGCCGCCGAGTGCGACACGAGGACGATCGAGACCGTCATACCGTCTCCTCGTCGAGTGCCGAGACAGCGGCCGCCAACAGGAGCGCGGTCGAGCGCGCGCCCGGATCCTCGTGCCCGGCACTGCGTTCCCCGAGGTAGGAAGCACGGCCCTTGGTGGCCACGAGCGGAATGGTCGCGGTCGCCCCGGCGTCCGCGGCCGCCGCGGCGGCTCGGAGGGCATCCGCCTCGTCCCCCTCGCCGGCGGCGCGCTCAGCGGCCTCGACGGCGGGCGTCCAGGCGTCGACCATGGTCTTCTCCCCCGGTTCGGCCTTGCCGCGGGCGGTGATCCCGTCCAGCGCGGACTCGAGCATGGCCACGATCGTGCGGGTGTCGATCGCCTCGTGGCCGGTCACCTTCGCCGCCCGGAGGAACGCGGTGCCGTAGAGAGGGCCGGAGGCACCACCGACGGTGGACATGAGCGTGGTCGCGGTGAGCTTGAGGACGTCGCCGACCAGGCGCGGTGACCCCACGGAACCGTCGGCCTCGGAACGCCTGGCGTCCAGCTTGGCCACCACCGCGCGGAAGCCGCGGACGAGGTTCTCGCCGTGGTCGCCGTCACCGATCTCCCGGTCCAGCGCGGTCAGCTCGTCACGCCTGTCGGCGACCGCGTCGGCGGTCCGCCGGATCCAGCGCTCCGCCCAGTCAGCATCCAGCGTCACCGCAGCATCACCTCATGCCTCCAGTCGTGCCGTGGAGTCGGCAAATCGGACTTTCACCCGGTCTGCTCGCGAGCATCCGGTCACCAGCGCAGCGCGGCCGTGTGCACGGGAGCATCCCAGAGCGCCTCGAGCTCGTCGTCCAACCGCAGCACGGTCACCGACGCGCCCTGCATCTCGAGCGACGTGACGTAGCTGCCCACGAGCGAGCGAGCCACCGTCACGCCCCGCTGTTCGAGCAGGCGCCGCGCTCGACCATAGACCACGTAGAGCTCCGAGGCGGGGGTGCCGCCCATTCCGTTGACGAAAAGCAACACGCGCTCCCCGCGAGACAGCTCGAGGTCGTCGGCCACCGGGTCGAGCAGCATCCGGGTGACCTCGTCCGCTGGGGCCGTACGCACCCGCCGACGGCCCGGCTCGCCGTGGATCCCGATACCGATCTCCATCTGGTCGTCCGGCAGGTCGAAGCTCGGCCCGCCCACGTGCGGGACGGTGCAGGCAGTGAGCGCGACACCCATGCTCCGCACGTTGTCCACGACGTGCTGGGCGATCCGGGTCACGTCGTCCAGATCGCCGCCCTGCATGGCCGCGGCGCCGGCGATCTTCTCGACGCAGAGCGTGCCCGCCACGCCGCGGCGCCCCGCCGTGAACGTCGAGTTCTCGACGGCGACGTCGTCGTTCACCAGCACCGTGGCGACACGCGCGCCCTCGGCCTCCGCGAGCTCGACGGCAAGGTCGAAGTTGAGCACGTCGCCCGTGTAGTTCTTCACGATGGCCAGTACGCCCGCCCCGCCGTCGGCCGCGTGCAGTGCGGGCAGGATGCCGTCGGGCGTCGGCGAGGTGAACACGGCGCCCGGCACGGCGGCGTCGAGCATGCCGTCACCGACGAAACCGCAGTGCAGCGGCTCGTGGCCGGAGCCTCCACCGCTGACCAGACCCACCTTGCCGGTGGTGGCGCCGCCGACGCGCGCGACATAGGTGGGATCGTGGTGCACCTGGACCAGGTCGGCGTGGGCCAGCGCGAATCCCGCCAGCGAATCGGCGACGGCGTTCTCGGGATCGTTGAGCAGCTTCTTCACGGCTGGTCCCTTCCTCGTCGGCGCGGGTACGACCATCCTCTCACCGGCGCAGCAGCGTGCGGGCGTCGGCGACCGTGACGACGGACCCCGTCACCAGCACGGCGCTGCCCGCCCCGACCCCGACGTCGTCCCCCGCCTCCGCGAGGTCCGTCGCGATCTGGATCGCCTCGGTGAGGTCTGCCGCGACGTGCACCCGGTCCTCGCCGAAGACCTCGTTCGCGACCTCCGCGAGTTCCTCGGGTTCCATGGAACGCTCGTTGCTGTTCCGCGTGACCACGATCTCCGCGAGGGACGGTTCCAAAACGGCGAGCAGCCCTTCGGCGTCCTTGTCCGCCATGATGCCGACGACCCCGATGACCCGCCGGAGGTCGAACGCCTCCTCCAGCGTCTCCGCCATGGCCTCGGCGCCGGCCGGGTTGTGCGCGGCGTCGACGATCATGGTGGGGCTCGACCGCACCACCTCCAGCCGCCCGGGACTGCTGGCCTGCGCGAAACCACTCTCGACGACGCCGCCGTCGAGCGCCTTGCCGCCGCTGATCAGCGCTTCGGTCGCGGCGAGCGCGAGCAGGGCGTTGTGCGCCTGATGTTCGCCGTGCAGGGGCACGTACACGTCCGTGTACAGCCCGCCGGGCGTGCGCAGGGCGACGAGCTGTCCGCCGACGGCGAGCTGCCGGCCGGCGACCTCCAGATCGACCCCCTCACGGATCAGACGGGCACCGGTCCGCTCGGCGCGGGCACGGATCTCGATGTCGGCGTCCTCACGCTGGGCGGCGACGATCGCCGTCGCGCCGTCCTTGATGATCCCGGCCTTCTCCGCGGCGATCTCCGCGATGCTGTGCCCGAGCCACCTCTCGTGGTCCATCGCGACGGGCGTGAGGACCGCCACCGGTGCGTCGACGACGTTCGTGGAGTCCCAGGTACCCCCGAGGCCGACCTCGACGACGGCGACGTCGACCGGCGCGTCGGCGAACGCGGCGAACGCCATGACGGTCAGGACCTCGAAGAAGCTCAGGGGCGGGCCACCGTCGGCCTCGGACTCGCGGTCGGCGACGCCGATGTACGGGGCGACGTCCTCGAAGACCTCGACGAAGCGGTCCTCGTCGAGCGGTTCACCGTCGATCTGGATGCGCTCGGTGACGCTCGACAGGTGAGGGCTGGTGAACAGGCCGGTCCGCAGGCCGTGCTCCCGGACCAGCGACTCGACCATGCGGGCGGTCGAGGACTTGCCGTTGGTGCCGGTGATGTGGACCGCCCGGAACGTGCGGTGGGGGTCGCCCAGCAGTTCGAGCACGCGCTCGACGCGTGCCATGGTGGGATCGATCTTGTGCTCGGGCATCCGGGAGAAGATCTCCCGGGTCACGCTCTTGAAGGGGTCGCTCACGAGACGAGGATAGGTGGGCTGGCGACGGCCGGGCTCTCCGGTCCGCCATCCCGCCCGGTCGTCCCCTGCCGTCGCAGCCCGCCACAGGACCCGGTCAGGGACGGGTCATCCGTAGATCTTCTCCGCGTACCCCGGGCCGTAGTGCTTCTCGACCTCGGCGAGCGACTGGTCCTTGCGTTCCAGTTCCTTCGAGATGACGGCCCGGCGCGGGGCGGCGTCCGGTTCCCACGTGTCCGGTTCCCAGGCCTTCGACCGCAGGAACGCCTTCGAGCAGTGGTAGAACACCTCGGCGATCTCGATCTCGAGACCGATGGCCGGGACGTGGTTGCGCACCTGGACGTCGGAGAACCACGGCGCGTCGCGCACGACACGCGCGGTGCCGTTGATCCGGAGCGTGTCTCCACGGCCGGGAACGAGGAAGATCAGGCCGATGCGGGGGTCGGTCAGCAGGTTGTGGAACCCGTCCGCGCGGCGGTTGCCCGGGCGCTCCGGGATCCCGATCGTGCGGTCGTCCAGGACGACGGCGAACGAGCCGGCGGGGTCGCCCTTGGGCGACACGTCGAGGCCGCCGCCGGGGTCGGCCGTCGCGACGAAACCGAGTGAGGAGGCGGCGAGGAACGCCTTGTCGAGCTCGTGCAGCACGGTGCGCACCTTGTCGCGCGCGGGGTACGTCGCCCGGCCGACGATGTCCTCCAGCTCCGCGGCCGACGTGATCGGGGTGCCCCGGTGGGTCGTTTGAGCAGCCATGCCCTCAACGTAGTGGTGGTGTCCAGCGACTCAGCGGAGCCAGCCCTGCTCGCGGGCGACCCAGACCGCCGCGGTGCGGTCCTGGACGTCCAGCTTGGTGAAGACACGGATCAGGTGCGTCTTCACGGTGGCTTCCGTGATGAACAGCTGGGCGCCGATCTCCGCGTTGGAGTGACCGCTCGCCACCAGGGTGAGCACCTCGACCTCACGGGGCGTGAGCCGGTCGGTCCGCACGGACGAGACCAGGCGGGTGGCCACGCTCGGTGCCAGCACCGTCTGCCCTCTGGCCGCCGCGCGGACCCCGGCGACCAGGTCGGCGCGAGGAGTGTCCTTGAGCAGGTAGCCCGTGGCTCCGGCCTCGACGGCGCGCAGGATGTCGGCGTCGGTGTCGTAGGTGGTCAGGACCACGACGCGGGGCGGGGATTCCGCCGCGCGGATCCGGGTCGTCGCTCCCACGCCGTCGAGCACGGGCATCCGGAGATCCATCAGCACGACATCGGGGGCGAGCTCGCGGGAGAGGGCGACCGCCTCGGCGCCGTCGTCCGCCTCGCCGACCACCTCGAGATCGGGTTCGACGCCCAGCATGCCGACCAGACCGGAGCGCACCACGGGATGGTCGTCGGCCACCAGAACTCGGATCATCCCTGCCGCCCTTCCGTCGCGCCCGTACGGCGACCCCGGTCCTCCGCGTCGTTCAGCGGCAGCCGTGCCACCAGCACCGTGCCGCCCGTCCGGCCCGGACCGATCGACAGGTCGCCGCCCGCCATCGCAACGCGTTCCCGCATGCCCGACAACCCGAAACCCTCGCCGGCTCCCAGCCCGAACCCCCCGGGGAGGCCGCGGCCGTCGTCGGACACCTCGAGAAGCACCGTATCGTCCACGCGGGTCAGGCGGACCTCGACCGCGCCGGCGCCCGCGTGCCGCCGCACGTTGGCCAGTCCTTCCTGCGCCACCCGCAGCAGCACCACCTCGGCCGACGGGGGCAGGTTCAGGACGCCGTCGACGACGAACCATGCCTCCAGGCCGGTTTCGTCGCCGAACCGGGTCACGAGCCGGCCGAGCGCCTCGAGGAGCGACTTCTCCTTCAGCGGTGCCGGCGCGAACGCTGCGACGAGCGCCCGGGCCTCGTCGAGGTTGTCCCGCGCGGTCTCCTCGATGAGGCGGAGGCGGTCGCGCGCCGCCTGGGCACCGCCGTCGACGTCCAGCACCGCCGACGCCGCCTGCGCCTGCATGACCACGCTCGTGAACCCCTGCGCGAGAGTGTCGTGGATCTCCCGCGCGATTCGGGCACGCTCGGCCTCCACGCCGGCCGCGTGGTGCGACCGAGCCAGGGCGTCCTGCGCGGCCCGTAGCTCGTCGACCAGGCGGGCGTGCTCCTCGCCCCTGCGCATCGTCCACGCCACCCACATCCCCAGCCCGACGGCGAACACCAGGACCACGCCCATCTGGGCCGGGACGGCCGTCATCGTCCGCGGCGTGAAACCCTCGCGGACCAGGATCCCGAGGGACGCCGACAGGGCGAGGGCCGCACTGGCGACGACCGACCAGCCGCGTCGGTCGAGCAACATCCAGCAGTGCGCGAACGCCGCGAACAGCAGGAGCGAGGCGTCCCCCGAGCGCGTGAGCGCCGCTCCCGTGCCGATCACCACCACCACGAGGTAGGCCACCGCGGCCTTCTGGTTCCGCGAGCGCGCGGCCGGACCTCCCCATCCCGCGTACGCGAGGCCGATCGCGGCGACGGCCACGCACGACAGCAGCAGGTCGGTGCCCCGCGCTCCCCCGACGGCGATCTGGATCGCCGTCAGGAGCAGGATCGCGACGAACGCGACGTCCCACCACACGACCATCCTCTCCCAGGCGGCGTACGGGCCACCCGGAGCGGGAAGGTCCTCGTCGTGTCCGGTCACCGCGTCGCCTGCCACCGCGCTCCCCCTCCGTCGCCTCACCCGTCGTCGCGCCTCCGCCAACGGAACGTCCGTACGCCGATCACGAGTCCTGCGATCAGCCACAGGCCGAGCACGACCGCGATGAGAAGATGCTGCCACTCGCCCGCCGTCTCGACCGTGGCGAACTCGTCGGGCAGGAACACCGACCGCATCCCCTGAGCCAGCCACTTCAGCGGGAAGACCTGTGCGACCTGCTGCATCCAGTCCGGCAGGGACGGGTAGGGGAAGAAGACCCCGGAGATGAACTGGAGCACCAGGACGACCGGCGTGACCACGGCCGATGCCGATCTGCCGGACCTCGGGACGGTCGAGAAGGCCACTCCGCAGACCGCCCCTGTCGCGGTCCCGAGGGCGAACACCCAGGCGAACGTCCACCAGCGGACGCCGTCCGGCATGGGGACGTCGAAGGCGAGCGCCGCGAGCGCGACGAGCGCGACCGTCTGTACGACCGAGACCAGGAGGATCTGCCCCACCTTGCCGAGGAAGTACGAGAGCGCGGACAGGGGTGTGGCGCGCAGGCGCTTGAGCGTGCCGTCGTCCCGTTCGACGGCGATCGAGATCGCCACGGTCTGGAAGCTGGACAGCATGACGCCGGTGGCGACCATGCCGGGCAGGAAGTACTGGGCGAAGTTGATCTCCATGCTCCCGGCACCGACGTCGAACACCTGCTCCTCACCTCCGAACACCGAGGCGAAGATCGCCATCATGATCAGGGGGTAGGCGAAGATGAAGATCATCGCGTCCCGTTCGCGCACGAACCCGAGCAGCTCGACGCGCATGCGCACGAGGCCGAGGGCGATCGGGCCGGGCAGCGGGTGGGTTCGGACGGGGCTCACCGAGTCACGGGTGCTGGTGGTCATCGCTGCTCCTCGTTCCCGGCGGGATCGCCGTCGCCGATCAGGTCCAGGTAGACGTCCTCCAGGGTCGGCCGCGTGACCGTGAGTCCGGGGATCTCGCCATCCGGAGCCGCGACCTCGTGCGCGATCCTCGCCACCGCCCCGGTGGGCCGGTCGGTGCGCAGCGACCGTCGTTCGCCGTCGTCCAGCCAGGTGACCAGCGGGGTGCGCGCGTGGGGCCCGCCGAGCCCGTCCGGTTCGCCGGACGCGACCGCCTGCCCGCGGTCGATGACGACGACCCGGTCGGCGAGGTACGCCGCCTCCTCCAGGTAGTGGGTGGTCAGCAGGATCGTCGCGCCGTCGTCCCGGAGGCTGGTGACCAGGTCCCAGAACGAGCGTCGCGCCTGCGGGTCGAACCCGGTGGTGGGCTCGTCGAGGAAGAGCAGCTCCGGCCGCCCGACGATGCCGAGCGCGACGTCGAGGCGGCGTCGCTGGCCGCCCGACAGGGCGCGGGTCCGCTTGCGCGCGTGTTCCGTGAGGCCGACGGCGTCGATCACCTCGGCCGGGTCGCGGGGACGGGGGTAGTACCGTGCCGTGGTGCCGACCATCTCCGCGACGGTCAGTTCACCCAGGTCGCGTGAGTCCTGCTGGACGACGCCGATCCGGGCGCGCCACGCACGGCCGGCGCGCGCCGGATCCTCGCCGAGCACGGAGACGTCACCCGCGTCCCGTTCGCGGAATCCCTCGAGGATCTCGACGGTGGTGGTCTTGCCCGCGCCGTTGGGGCCGAGGACGGCGAAGATCTCACCGCGTTCGACGTCCAGGTCCAGGCCGTCGACGGCCGCCACCTGCCGTGACCCGGTCGCGCTCGCGGCCCCGCGCGCGCGATACGACTTGCGCAGGCCGCGCACGCTCAGTGCCGTGCCGCGCACAGCGGTGTCCGCTGGGGGCCTTGTCGTGTCCGTCCGCATGCCGTCAATGCTGTCGCCGGACGCGAGCAGGCACCAGCACCGATCGGAGGGACGACGCGTCCACCGATCGGTGGACGGATCGTCGGCTCACCGCGGTGCGCGCAGCCTCCAGCCCGCCACCGCCACCCCCACGACCAGGGCGACCACCCACATGGACGCCGGCCCGTGCGCACCCGGGTCGATCAGCGTGAGCTGGAGGTACTCCCCCAGCACCCGGAACGGCTCGAACGGGTAGGCGCGGAGGAACTCCGCCCCCACATGCACCTGCTGCAAGGTGGCGGAGATCGCCGGCAGGAGCGACTGCGCCAGCCAGACGAGCGCGAGGGCCGGGACCCACATCGCCCATGTCCACGGCCGCCCGGCGGCGACGCTGGTCCCGAGCGCGACGCCCACCAGGACCGCCACGAGCCAGCTCGTTCCCAGATGCGCCCCCGGGAACTCGGGCAGCACGATGGCCAGCGCGTCCTGGGCGAACAGGATCGGCACCCCGGCCGCGCAGGCACGGAGCCAGACCGGGCCGAGGGCGGTGAGCAGACCGAGTGCGAGCCCACCGGTCGTGGCGGCCAGTGCGACGACGGCGAGCCCGGCGACGGTCTCCGAACCGGCCTCCGCGCCGCTCGGCCACCACCCCTCCAGCACCCCGCCAGCGAGGAGGAACGTCCCGACGGCGGTGCCGAGTGTGCCGACGGCGGCTGCTCCGGCCGCCCAGACGGCCGCGGTGTGCCGGCCTGCGATGACCTCACCGGCACGGCGCCGGACCAGGGCGGCCAGGCAGCCGGCGGCGGTTCCTCCCGCGACCATGCCGGTGACGAAGCTCGACACGGCCGGCACGCTGGGCTCGTCGGCCCGCACCAGGAGGAACACCTGCGGTGCGACCGCGACGAGCAACCAGGCCGCGGCCGCGGCGAGCATCACCCCGGCCCGCAACCACCACCGCCTGCGCGCCAGGCCGGGGTCGCCCGCGCGCGTCTCACCGTTCACGCGGGCGATCCTGGCAAGATATCTCCGTTCCGGTCAACTATGCGGACTTTTGCACCGAGACCGTCCGGTCCGTCCCGTCCGCGGCCGACAGGGCCACCGTGTCCGCCAGCGTCTCCGCGGCCACGAGCCCCTCGTACGCGTGCACCGCCTCGGCCCACTCGCGAGGCACCGTGAGCGTGAGCGCGATCCGGTCGGTCACGTGCAGGCCGGCCGCCTTGCGGGCCTCCTGCACGTCCCGGATCACGTCTCGCGCATACCCCTCGGCGCGCAGGTCGTCGTCGAGCGCGAGGTCGAGCACGACGAACCCGCCGCCGGCCAGGACGGCGGCCGCGACGTCGGCCCCCGCGTCCGCACCCACGACCGTGGCCAGCTCGTACTCGGACTCGAGCAGTTCGACGTCCCCGTCGTCGGTCCGCACGACGACCCGTTCGGTGCCGTCGCCGCCCGCCACCTTCGTCCAGGCGCCCGCCTTGGACGCCTTGATGACGGCCTGCACCCCCTTGCCGAGGCGCGGGCCCGCGGCCCGCGCGTTGACGGCGAGCCGCTCGGTGATCCCGTGCGACGCCGCCACCTCGGGCGAGAACGCCACCAGCTGGACCGACTTCAGGTTCAGCTCCGACGCCAGAAGGTCCGCGAACGGTGCGACGCCTTCCGGGTCCGGGACGGCCACCACGAGCGAGCGCAGGGGCTGGCGCACCCGAAGCTTGTTCGCCTTCCGCAGCGCCAGGGTCTGCGAGACGACGGCACGCGCCGACTCCACGGCGGCCACCAGCGCGTCGTCGGCCACCAGGACGGCGTCCTCCGCGCCCCCTGCCACCGTCCCGGCGGGCGCCCCGAGCGACGGCCAGTCCGCCAGGTGCACCGACCGGCCGCCCGTGAGCCCCCGCCACACCTCCTCGGTGGTCAGCGGTGCGAGCGGCGCCATGACACGGCACAGCACCTCCAGCGCGGTGTAGAGGGTGTCGAACGCGTCGGCGTCCTCGTCCCAGAACCGGTCCCGCTGCGTGCGGACGTACCAGTTGGTCAGCGCGTCGAGGTACTGGCGCACGGACTCGCACGCGCCCGCGATGTCGTACCCGTCGAGCTGATCCGTCACCACGGCGACCAGGTCGCGGGTCCGCGCGAGCAGGTACCGGTCCATCGCACCCAGCCCCGCCACACGCTCCGGGTCGAGGCTTCGCGCGATCCTGCCCCTGCTCTTCCCGGCGGAGCCGTCGCCGGAGCCCTTCACGCTGTTCGCGTACAGGGTGAAGAAGTAGTACGTGCTCCACAGCGGAAGCAGGACCTGGCGCACCGCGTCCCGGATGCCGTCCTCCGTCACCACCAGGTTGCCGCCGCGCAGGATCGGCGAGGCCATGAGGAACCAGCGCATGGCGTCGGACCCGTCGCGGTCGAAGACCTCGTTGACGTCCGGGTAGTTGCGCAGCGACTTGGACATCTTGCGGCCGTCGGAGCCCAGCACGATCCCGTGCGACAGGGCGGTCTGGAACGCCGGCCGGTCGAAGAGTGCCGTCGCGAGGATGTGCAGGGTGTAGAACCAGCCGCGGGTCTGCCCGATGTACTCCACGATGAAGTCGCCCGGGTAGTGGTGCTCGAACCAGTCGGTGTTGTCGAACGGGTAGTGCACCTGGGCGTACGGCATGGAGCCGGAGTCGAACCAGACGTCCAGCACGTCCTCGACGCGCCGCATGGTCGACCTGCCCGTCGGGTCGTCCGGGTTGGGGCGGGTCAGCTCGTCGACGAACGGGCGGTGCAGGTCCGGTACGTCAGGGTTCGCCGGATCGCGCGGCAGGCGGCCGAAGTCGCGCTCCAGCTCCTCGAACGACCCGTACACGTCGATCCGCGGATAGGCCGGGTCGTCGCTCTTCCAGACGGGGACGGGCGAGCCCCAGAACCGGTTACGGGTGATCGACCAGTCGCGCGCACCTTCCAGCCACTTGCCGAACTGCCCCTCCTGGATGTGGTCGGGCACCCAGGTGATGTCCTTGTTCAGCTCGACCATCCGGTCCTTGAACTTCGTCACCTCGACGAACCATGAGGAGACGCCCATGTACATGAGCGGCTGCCGGCAGCGCCAGCAGTGCGGGTAGGAGTGGTCGTAGGACTCGCGCCGCAGGAGCACCGTGCCCACGGTCACCGCCCCGGCCTCGTCGCCGGCCTCGCCCCGTGTACGCGCCTTCAGGTGGTCGATGATCGGCAGGTTCGCGTCGAACACCTGCAGACCGGCGTACTCGTCCACGGGGTGGGTGAAGCGGCCGTCGGCGCCGACCGGCATGACGGACTCGACGCCCTCACGGTCGCAGACGATCTTGTCGTCCTCGCCGAACGCGCCGGCGCTGTGCACCAGACCCGTGCCGTCGGTGGTGGTGACGAAGTCCGCCTCGACGACACGGTGCGCGCGCTCACGGCCCGCGTAGTAGGAGAACGGCGGCGTGTAGGCGACGCCCAGCAGGTCGCGGCCGGCGAGGCGGGCGACGACGCGCACCTCCTCCGCTCCCTCCTCGGCCAGCTCGCGGGCGTACGCGGCCGCGCGCGCCTCCGCGATCACGTAGCGGGTACCCGCCGACTCCACCACCACGTAGTCGATGTCCGGCCCCACCATGACCAGCAGGTTGGACGGCAGGGTCCAGGGAGTCGTCGTCCAGACCAGCAGTTTGTCGCCGGGCCGCACACCGGCCGACGCGGCCGGGTCCGGAACGGTCGTCACGTCGAAGCCGACCGTGACCGCCGGGTCCTGGCGGTTCTGGTAGACGTCGTCGTCCATGCGCAGCTCGTGGTTGCTCAGCGGCGTCTGGTCGTTCCAGCAGTACGGCAGGACACGGAAGTCCTCGTAGATCAGCCCCTTGTCGTACAGCGACTTGAACGCCCAGATCACCGACTCCATGAAGGTCGGGTCGAGGGTCTTGTAGTCGTGCTCGAAGTCGACCCAGCGGGCCTGGCGGGTGACGTAGGCGCGCCACTCGTCGGTGTACTTCATGACCGAGCTGCGGCAGGCGGCGTTGAACCTGTCGATGCCGAGCTCGACGATCTCGTCCTTGGTCTTGATGCCGAGCTGGTTCATCGCCTCGAGCTCGGCCGGTAGGCCGTGCGTGTCCCAGCCGAAGCGGCGCTCGACGCGCCGGCCGCGCATCGTCTGGTAGCGCGGCACGACGTCCTTCGCGTAACCGGTCAGCAGGTGGCCGTAGTGGGGCAGGCCGTTGGCGAAGGGCGGCCCGTCGTAGAACACGAACTCGTTGTCGCCGTTCTCGCCCGCGGCGCGCTGGTCGATGGAGGCCTGGAAGGTCCCGTCGACCTCCCAGTGGTCGAGAACCTCCCGCTCGATCGCGGGCAGGTCCGGGGACGCGGCGACATGCGCGTCGTCACGGTGCAAGGGATAGCGGGCTGAGTCAGCCATGGTCTGTGGCTCCTGCGGTGGTCGTCGGTCCGGCAGCGCTGCTGCGAGGACGACGTCGCGCCGCCGCCGTCGGGGGACGACGCCGGACCGCGTGCCGCGGTACCACCCCGCTTGCCGCACGCGTGTGCCGCCCCGTGGGGCGACGGCCGCGGGCGGCCGCTCGTTGACGGCTGTGACGGGCCTGCCCGTCCGGTTCTACTGAGGTGCCCCACGGCCGCGAGCGCGGTCACGCCGCGGGGAGACCCGTTCTTCCGGAGGCTCACCGGTGATGGCCGGGTCGATGCCTGTGCGGCACATCCTATCGCCAGGACAGGAGCGGGTCAGGAGACGGTGAACGCGACCGTGTGATGGCCCGTCGCCCCGTCCGGAGCCGGCGGGGCCTCCGCGTCCGTCTGCGTCTCGCCGTCGGCGTTCGTCGCACGGACCGACACGGTGTGGTCCCCCTCGTCGAGGTCCAGCACCGCCCGCCACTGGCGCCAGGTGTCGGGTCCGACGGACTCGGCGAGCTCGGCGGGCACCCAGTCGCCGTCGTCGGCCCGGACCTCGACGCTCTCGATCCCGACGTGCTGGGCCCAGGCGACCCCGGCCACGACCACCTCGCCGGCGCCGAGGTTCGCGAAGCCACGCGGCACGTCGATGCGGGACTGGACCTTGATCGGGCCGAGCGCGGACCAACCCCGAGGGGTCCAGTACCCCTCGTCCTCGTCGAAGGTGGTGACCTTGAGCTCGGTCACCCACTTGGTCGCCGACACGTACCCGTACAGCCCCGGCACCACGAGCCGTGCCGGGAAGCCGTGCCGGGTCGGCAGGGGCTCGCCGTTCATGCCGATGGCCAGGAGCGACGTGCGGTCCGGATCGGTGAGCACCTCCAGCGGCGTGCCCGCCGTGAAGCCGTCGACCGACCGGGACAGCACCATGTCGGCACCCGCCTGCGGCCGGGCACGCTCCAGCAGCTCCCGGACCGGGTACCCGAGCCAGAGGGCGTTCCCGATGAGGTCGCCGCCCACGGCGTTCGACACGCAGGCGAGCGTCACGTGGTGCTCGGTCATCGGCAGCGCGACGAGCTCGTCCCAGCCGATCTCGAACGGCTCGTCGACCATGCCGGTCACGCGCAGCGACCAGTCCGACGGGTCGACCTCGGGGACGCGCAGGGCGGTGTCGATGCGGTAGAAGTCGTCGTTCGGCGTGACGTACGGGGCCACGCCCTCCACCGACAGGTCCGCACCCGCCGGGACCGGGTCCGCCGGACGGGCCGCGCCCGGGAGGCGGAACCGCTCGCGCACCGCCTCGACGGCGCGGCCGCCCGCGCCGATCGCCTGCGACGCCGCGAGCGCCACGAGTGCACCGGCCGCGGCGAGACCGGTGAGCTGGAGGAACCGGCGCCGGTCGGGGGCCGACGACGGCGCGGAGGGAACGGCCCCGTCCAGGGGTGTGGTGGTCGAGCCGGCGTGGGCGTCGCGGGACTCGTCCGCCCCGCGCCCGCCCGGCGCGGCATCCGTCTCGTCGTCCCGTGCGGGCGGTGTTGCCGGACGGGTGCCCAGGGCGCGGACCGCGGCACGCAGCACCGGCACGGCGACGCCGATGCCGACCAGGCTCGGCGCGGCCCACAGCGGCGTGGCGCCGGGGCGCGTGACGGCGAGGGCCGCACCCGCCAGGCCGACGAGGACGAGGAGCGCGACGCCGGTCCCGGCCCGCCGACGTTCGAGCCATCCGGCGAGGGCCGCACCCGCGGCGAGCACGACGCCCATCGAGCCGAGCAGCACCGCCTTGTCGGCGGTGCCGAACCACTCGACGGCGAAGTCCTTGAGCCACGGTGGCACGACGTCGACGACTGCGGCACCGCCGGCGAAGATCGTGCTCGAGCCGGGCGCGATCACGGCGGACAGCAACTCGGAGACCGCCAGACCGAGACCACCGGTGACGATCCCCGCGACGGCGGCGAGTGCGCCGCGCTTGTCCCCTGGGTTCATGCCTGCCAGCCTGCCACCGCCGCGCCGTGGAAACCCTGCTGGGACGAGCACCGTCAGAACTCCGTAAGACCTGCCCCTCCCGGTGGTGCGACCGCCCGGTCGTGCTACCGGCCGCGGGTCACGCTCCGGCGTCGCGGACGATCTTGCTGTTGTGGGCCTGTGCGCGGGGGCGGAGCGTCACCTGGTCGATGTTCACGTGGTCGGGGCGGGAGACCGTCCAGGCGACGGTGTCGGCGACGTCGTCGGCGGTGAGCGGGGTGTAGCCGGCGTACACCTGTGCCGCCTTCTCGGCGTCGCCGCCGAAGCGCACCAGGGAGAACTCCTCGGTGGCGACCGCTCCGGGCGCGATCTCGATGACGCGCACGGGCTCGCCGGCGATCTCCCACCGCAAGGTCTGGGAGAGCATGTGCTCGCCGTGCTTGGCGGCCGTGTAGCCGGCGCCGCCCTCGTAGGCGCCGAACGCGGCGGTCGAGGTCACGTTGACCACGTCGGCGACGCCGCGTGCGGCGCCCGCCTCCCGCAGCATCGGCAGGGTCGCCTTGGTGACGCGCAGCGTACCGAGGACGTTCACCTCGTACATCCAGCGCCAGCCGTCCACGTCGCCGTCCTCGACCCGGTCGAGGCCGAGGGCGCCGCCCGCGACGTTGACGACGGCGTCCAGGCCGCCGGTCGCGGCGAGGTGCGCGGCGAGCCGGGCGACGGCGTCGTCGTCGGTCACGTCCACGGTGTACGGCTCCGCGCCGGTCCGCGCGGCGAGTGCCTCGAGCCGCTCCTCGCGGCGGGCCGCGGCCACGACCCGCCACCCGTCGGCCGTCAGTCGGCGCACCGTGGCCGCGCCGATCCCCGACGACGCCCCGGTGACGAGTGCTCTTCTCCCAGTGCTCATGTGGCACGAGACTACGGGAGGATGTCGGGCCGGGAGCGGCGACTCGTGGCACCATTTCCGACATACCGCGTTACGGACGGCGACGCGGGAGGGACGACAGGGAGCCTCAGTGAGCGATCTGCACCTGCTCGCACCGGTCGGACGCGAGGAGCCGAGGCCGCGGCGCGGCCGGTCGGCGGTGCTCGGCATCGCACTGGTGCTGGTGGTCGCCGCCGTGGTGTGGCTGTTCGTCAACCTGCTGCAGGGCTCGCGTGCGGAGGCCAGGACCGAGGCGGCACTCGGGCACAGCGCGCACGCCGCCGGCGACTGCGACGCGGCCGACAGGCACCTGAAGTCGGCCCTGAACTCCGGCACCGTCTCGTTCCTGGACTCTCCGGTCGACCGGGCGGCGCTCCGCGCGGAACGGGTCGCGTGCGAGGACCTGGAGCGCGCGCGGCACCTGGCGGGCCGCGAGGAGTACCGCAAGGCGATCCGCGGGTACGACGACTATCTCGCCTCGGGTGTGGCGCGGTACCGCGGGGCACTGGAGGAACAGTCCGAGCTGCGCATCGCGCTCGGACGCGAGCTGGAGGCGCAGGACTCGCAGCTGCGTGCCGTGCGGCAGTACGCCGCCGTCATGACCGACGCGCCCCAGACGGATCCGGCGCGGACGGCCGAGAAGCGCGTGTGGCGGCTGTACGAGCGCGACGTCGAGCGGGGCAGCAGGAAGAGACCCTGCGCGGCGCTGGATCCGGCGCGCACCTGGACGCGGCAGGAGGGAGAAGCGCTCGCGCCCGTACGCGCCGCCGCCCACGAGACCCTGTCGTGGTCGCTGCTGCGCTGCGGGGAGCAGCGGATCGCCCGCGGCGAGAGTGCCGCCCGGGACGGCCGCTACGCGGCGTCGGCATTCCGCTCGGCCCGCACCGTCCTCGGCCGCGCGGCCGAGAACTACCCGGGGACGAGGCCCGGCGAGCTCGCGGGTCGACGGCTCGACACGCTGCCGGCCGTGACCGCGCGGGCCCAGTCGCGCGCCGCGGAGGTCGCGCGGGAACGCCTCCGGGTCGCCACCATCAAGAAGCAGGTGCGGGCGGCCCTGCGCGAGGGCGGCAGTCTTCGGCGCCCCGGCAGGACCGGGGACGGCGGCAGCATGGTGCGCCTGACGGTTCGCAACGCCACGGGCCGGGAACTCCATGTCGCGTGGACCGGACGCGAGACGGACTCGCTCACGATCCCGGCCGGCGGGAGAACCTGCGCCAGGGCGAGAGCGGTCACGATCACGCTGGAACCGGGCGACTACTCGTTCGCGATGCGCGAGCGGGGCACCTGGTCCGCCGGCAGCTGGTCCTTCCCGGACAAGGACTTCACCACCTGCGTGAAGTGACCGGTACGCCCGGCACGGCGGATATGCTGTGAGCCGGATCGCGGGGCTCTTCCGGTCTGCCCCGTCGTCGCGGCCCGAGCTGTGGGTCGCTGGTCCGCTGGCGCGAGATGGCGCGTCGCCCAGACCCGGCGCCGTACGGCGCGGGTGTCATCAGCGAGCCTGCACAGGAGCCATCGTGCGCACCCTTTCCCGCGCTGCCCTCCGCCCCTTCGTCGTTCCGGCCGCCACCGTGCTGGCGGTCACCGCCCTCGCCGGCTGCTCCGGCACCGCCACCGGCATGGACGACGACGGTCCCGCGTCGGACACGTTCCCCGTCCGCATCGACAACTGCGGATTCGTCACCGAGATCCCGGCACCGCCCGAACGCGTGGTCACGATCAAGTCGTCGACCACCGAGATGCTGCTCGCCCTCGGGCTCGGCGACCGGATCGTCGGCACGGCCTTCCTGGACGGTCCCGTTCCCGACGCGCTCGCGCAGGCCGCGGCCGACGTCCCCGCCGTCGCCGAGCCGATGACGGACGAGGCGCCCGGCTCGGAGGCGGTGCTCGACCTGGAACCGGAACTGATCTACGCCGGCTGGGAGTCGAACGTCACCGCGGAGACCGCGGGCGACCGGGACACGCTCGCCGGGCTCGGCGTCGCCACCTACGTCTCCCCGGCCGCCTGCAAGGATCCCGGGTACATGCCCGACCCCCTGACGTTCGACGACGTGTTCGGCGAGATCGAGCAGGTGGGCACCATCTTCGCGGCCGAGGACGCCGCGGCGGACCTCGTCGCCGAGCAGCGGTCCGCCCTGGAGGCGATCGAGGCCGACGACCGCGGGCTGACGGCACTGTGGTACTCGTCGGGGGACGACGTCCCGTACGTCGGGGCGGGGATCGGCGCGCCGCAGATGATCATGGACGCGGCCGGGCTGGAGAACGTGGCGGGCGGCGTGCACGACACCTGGACCTCGTTCGCCTGGGAGGAGGCCGTCGCCGCCGATCCCGACGTGATCGTGCTCGTCGACGCCGCCTGGAACACCGCCGCGGCCAAGATGGAGCGGCTGGCCCGGAACCCGGCGACCGCCGAGATGACGGCCGTGCGGAACGAGAGCTACGTCGTCGTACCGTTCCCGGCGACCGAGGCCGGCGTACGGAACGTGGACGCGGTGGCCGACGTCGTCGACCAGCTGGGAGAACTCGACCTGTGAGCCGTACGAGAGGACCGGTCGCCGCCACCGGCGGGCGCGGCCACGGCGTCCGCGCCGGCGGACGCGGTCCCGTGGCGGCCGGGATCGCGCTCGGCGGCGTCCTGGTCGCCTCCCTGCTCGGGGCGGTGCTGATCGGCCCCGCCGAGTTGTCCGCCGCCGAGGTGGGGCGCTCCCTCGCGACCCACCTCCGGCTGGATCTCCTCCTGGGGCCGCTCGGCCTGGAGGTGGAGCCGCTGTCCCCGATCCGTGACGGGATGGTGTGGCACCTGCGTGCCCCGCGCGCGCTGACCGCGGCCGCGGTCGGGGCGGGTCTCGCGGTGTGCGGCGTGGTGATGCAGTCCCTCACCCGCAACCCGCTCGCCGACCCCTACCTTCTCGGCCTGAGTTCCGGGGCGTCGCTCGGCGCGGTACTGGTGCTCGTGGCGGGCGGTGCCGCCGCGCTGGCGCTCCTGCCGGTCGCGGCGTTCGCCGGTGCGGTGCTGGCGCTGGCCGCCGCGCTCGGGCTGGCGGGCGCGCTCGGCCAGGTCACGCCGACCCGGACGGTACTGGCCGGCCTGGCGATCAGCCAGATGTGCTCGGCCGCGGTGTCGTTCGTGATCTTCTGGTCGGTCAAGGGCGACGCGTTCCGCGAGGTCATGAGCTGGCTCATGGGTTCGGTCGGGTCCGCGACCTGGACGTCCGTCGCCGTCACCGGTATCGCGACCCTCGTCCTGGGCACCGGGCTGATGCTGTGCGGGTCGATCCTGGACGCGTTCACCTTCGGCGAGTCCGCGGCGGCCACGCTGGGTGTGGACGTGCAGCGGGCCCGCTGGGGGCTGCTGGTCGCCGTCGCGCTGCTCACCGGGGCCCTGGTCTCTCAGAGCGGGTCGATCGGGTTCGTCGGGCTGATCCTGCCGCACGCCGTGCGGCTGGTCACCGGCGCCCGGCACCGGCTCCTCCTGCCGCTGTCCGCGCTGGCCGGGGCGTCGTTCCTGGTCTGGGCGGACACACTGGCCCGGACCGTCTTCGCGCCGCGCGAACTCCCGGTCGGCATCGTCACGGCCGCGGTGGGCGCACCGGTCTTCGCGTTCCTCCTCTGGAAGGGCAGGTCCCGCGCATGACGGACCGATCGCCGTCCTCGCCCTCGATCACGCCGGGCCGGCTTCCCGCCGGCCAGGCGCCGCCGACCTCGGCCCCGGCCGCGCCGGCCCCGGCCGGGCCCGGCCGGGAAGCCCGCCACCAGCCGCAGGACACAGGGCTGGCCGCAGACCGCGTGTCGTGGGGCGTCGACGGCCGGCTCGTCCTGGACGGCGTCGCACTCGCCGCACCGGGCGCCGCCGTGACCGGCCTGCTGGGACCGAACGGTTCGGGCAAGTCGACCCTGCTCCGGGCTATTGCCGGCGTGCGGCCGCCGGACGACGGCGGTGTCGTGTTCGACGGCGACGACCTGCTGCGCCTGGGACGCCGTGCCCGCGCCCGCACGCTCGCCCTCGTCGAGCAGGACGCGGGCACCGACCTGCCCGTCACCGTGCACGACGCGGTCCTGCTGGGCCGCATCCCGCACCGCTCCCTCCTCGCGGGCCCCTCGGACGCCGACCGCGAGACCGCGGACCGGGCCCTGGAGCGCGCCGGTGCCGCCGAGCTCGCGGACCGCGAGGTCGCCACGTTGTCCGGTGGCGAGCGCCAGCGTGTCCACCTGGCCCGGGCACTCGCGCAGACACCGCGCCTGCTCCTGCTGGACGAGCCCACCAACCATCTGGACGTCGCCGCGCAGCTGCACACCATGCGGGTGCTGCGCACGCTCGCCGACGACGGCGTCACCGTGCTCGCCGCCCTGCACGACCTCAACCTCGCCGCGGCGACCTGCGACCACGTGGTCCTCATCGACCGGGGGCGGGTCGTCGCGGCGGGCCCGACGGCTCAGGTGCTGGTCCCCGAGATCATCGAGCCGACCTATGGCGTGAGCTGTGACGTGCTGCGGCATCCCCGCACGGGACGCCCGGTGCTCACCTTCTCGACGGCCCCGGTCCCGGGGTCTGTGCACTGACCGGGCGTCCCGGGGTGAGCCGGGCACCCGGTCCCGACTCAGCCGGGCATCCGCTCCCGGGTCCGGCCGACGTCCGCGACCTGCGCGGCGTGGACGCCGGCCGGGAGCCGGGCCGCCGCCGCGAGGCGGGCGAAGACCTCCGCGCTCCGCGTGCCCGGCCAGTCCTCGGGAAGGAGCTTCGGCGGAAGGCCGGGGTCCAGGTACGGGATGGGCCGGTAGGCATCCAGTGCGCGGATCCAGGTGCGGAACGCCTCCGAAGGCTCCGGCCCGGCGGGACGCGAGCCTCCGTCCAGCAGCCGGGCGACCGGTTCCGCGTGGCCCGCGAGGAACCGCTCGTGCAGTTCCCGCAGCGCGGGCAGATCCCACCAGCGCGCGACCGCCGCCGCGGGCCCGCCGGGGTACCGGATCTCCGAGGCGAGGAAGACCGTGGCCCGGCCCGTCAGTTCGAGGTCGTCGAGGATGACGGCGACGTCGTCGGCGAGGTGCTCCGGGCAGATCCACAGCGCCGAGGACACGGACCCGCAGCCGATCGTCGCCAGCCGGCGCCTCAGCCGGTGCCGCAGGTCCCGCTGGTCCTCGGGAACGCTCCAGGAGACGAGGCACCACCGGTCGTCGTCGCCGTCGCGCCGGACGCCGAAGATCCGCCGGTCGCCGCGGCCGAGCATGTCGGCCGCGGCCGGGGCGACGGCGTAGCCGGCGACACCGTCCCGCGCCTCGGCGACCAGGAGCCCCTTGGCCTTCACCCGCCCGAGCGCCGTACGCGTGCGCGCGGGCGGCACACCGAGCTCGGACATCAGCGTGACCAGGGCCGAGACAGGCATCCACCCACCCTGGTCCCGCAGGGTGGCACCGACGAGGGTCCGCAGCAGCGACGTGGCGCTGCCGGGACGCGACTCGAAGTCGTCGAGGACGCTCACGGTCGGCGGGTCACCGCCCCGGGGCGGCCCCGGGGTCGCGCAGCGCCTCGGCGACCAGCGCCAGGCCGCGCGCGACCTCCGTGAAGGACGTGCTCAGCGGAGACAGCCCGATCCGCATCCCGGCGGGCGGGCGGAAGTCGGGGACGACACCCCACCGCCACAGCAACGCGGTCGCCTCCCGGAACCGGGGGTGCTCCAGCATCACGTGGCTGCCGCGCACCGCGGCATCGCGGGGCGAGGCCACGCGCACGCCGAGCGGTGCCAGGTGCTGGTCCGCGGCCTCGACCACGAACTGCGTCAGGGCCACCGACTTCGCGCGGACCGCGGCCATGCCCACCTCGTCGATGAGATCGAGCATGTCGCGCATGGGCAGCATGCCCACCACCGGCGGCGTCCCGCTGACGAACTGCCGGATCCCCGGCGCGGGCTCGTAGGCCGGTCCCATGGCGAACGGGTCGGCCGCGCCCATCCAGCCCTGCACCGGCTGCCGGAGCTGGTCCTGCAGCTCCCGTGCGACGTAGCCGAACGCGGGCGCGCCCGGGCCGCCGTTCAGGAACTTGTACGTGCACCCCACCGCGAGGTCCACGCCGCACGCGTCGAGCTCGACGGGCACCGCGCCCACCGAGTGGCACAGGTCCCACAGGACGAGAGCCCCGGCGTCGTGCACGACGCGCGTGACGGCCGGCATGTCCGCGACGAACGCGGACTTGAACGCGACATGGCTCAGCAGCACGAGCGCGGTGCGCTCCGAGACGACACCCGCGACGTCGTCCGCCGTCACACCGAGCGCCGGGTCCGGCGTGATCCAGCGGATCGTCATCCCGCTCTCGGCCGCGACACCCTCCAGGACGAAGCGGTCGGTCGGGAAGTTCTCGGTGTCGGCGACGATCTCGTCGCGCCCGGCGCGTGCGCCGACGGCGGCGCGGGCCAGCTTGTACAGCATCACGGTGGTGGAGTCGGCGACGACGGTCTGCCCCGGGGCGGCACCGAGCGTGACCCGGCCGATGGTGTCGCCGAGCTCCGTGGGTGCGTCCATCCAGCCCTCGTCCCAGGCGCGGATGAGGCGGGAGGCCCAGACGTCGTCCACGAATCCGGCGAGGTGGTCGCGCGTGGCGCGCAGGGGGCGGCCGAGCGAGTTGCCGTCCAGGTAGGCGACCAGACCCGGGCTGGGGGCGAACCGGTCGCGGTAGTGGGCGAGCGGGTCCGCGGCGTCGAGCGCCGCGGCCCGCTCCGCCAGGGCGGACGGGGTGAGCGCGGCGCTGCTCTGGGTCGTCACGTCAGGGCCTCCAGGTCGGCGGGGGTCAGACGACGCGCGTCGGCGAGCCAGTCGACCATCTCGTCGGCGGTCTCCGGCCTCGGGTGCGGCGAGATCAGCGCCCGTCCCGGCACGACCCGGTCCGGGGCACCGACCACGGCGCGCAGCAGCGCCTTGCCGGTCAGCCCCGCCTCGCCGAGCAGTTCGATCTCGCGGGTGTTCAGGCCCACGGGCGTGTCACCGTTGCCCATGTCCGTGCCGTAGACGACGGCACCACCCGCCGCGGAGAAGCGGCGGACGTTGTCCAGGGCGATCCCGAGCGCCTCGCCCTCGTGGATCGCGAGCGTCGAGATCCAGGTGGTGCGCCCGGCGGAGGCCCGCAGCAGCTTGTCGGGCAGGTGCTCCGACCAGGGCGCGTGCACCAGGACCTCCGCGCCGGCGCCGAGCGCGCGGGCCGCCTGGCCGGCCCCCTCGGCGTGCACGACGGCAGGGAGCCCGGCGGCGCGGGCCGCGCGCACGAGAGCGACCAGCGTGACGTCGTCGAGCAGCGGCATCCCGGCGTGCAGCGCGATCTTGACGAACGACCCGCCCATGGCGACGACGTCGGCCACCGCTCGCTGCGCGTCGGCCCGGCCGGCGACGGACCGGACGGCGGCCCGCGGCGCCCAGGTACGGCCGGTCGGGTAGCCGCCCGGCGCGGTGTGGAACGGGCCCGCGAAGCGCACCCTGACGCCCGTGGGCGGCGCCTTGGCGATGGCGGCGATGACGACGGGGTCCCAGCCGAGGTCGTGCACCTCGGCGACGACCGTGCCGGCGAGCCGGTCCGGGTCCACCAGCCCCAGGTGCACGTGGTGGTCGACGACGGCGGGCAGGAGCGACCGGGCCATCAGGCACCGACCTCCGTCCGCACCGAGATGAGCTCCGGGAAGAACGTCAGGTCGAGGGCGCGCCGGAGGAAGTCGACGCCCGAGGACCCGCCCGTCCCCGTCTTGAACCCGATGGTGCGCCGCACCGTGCGCAGGTGGCGGAACCGCCAGAACTGGAAGGCGTCCTCCAGGTCGACCAGGTCCTCGCACGCCTCGTAGATGTCCCACGCCGACGCCGGGTCCTGGTAGATGCCGGTCAGGACGGGGATCAGGTCCGGACGCTCGACCCAGGCCTCGGTCACGTCGCGTTCGAGGATCTCGCCGGGCACGGCGTAGCCGCGGCGGGCCAGCAGACGCAGGAACGCGTCGTAGACGGTGGGCTCGTGCAGCAGCCCGTCGAGCAGGTCGTACGCCTCCGGGTTCCCGCGGAAGACGGGCAGCATCCTCTCGTTCTTGTTGCCGAGGATGAACTCCACCGCGCGGTACTGGTACGACTGGAAACCCGACGACGAGCCGAGCACCCCGCGGAACTCCGCGTACTCGCTCGGGGTCAGGGTGGCCAGGACCGACCACTGCTCCGTGATCGTGCGCTGGATGTGCTTGACCCGGGCGAGCGCCTTGAGGGCGCGGAGCAGGTCGTCGGCGTCCAGGTACGCACGCGCCGCGCTGAGCTCGTGCAGCACCAGCTTCAGCCACAGCTCCGTGGTCTGGTGCTGGATGATGAACAGCAGCTCGTCGTGGTGCTCGGGCTCGCTCACCGGGTGCTGCGCGGAGAGCACCTGGTCGAGGCCCAGGTAGGAGGCGTAGTCCATCTCCTCCCGGAAATCCGTCCGGATGCCCTTCTCCAGGGGCCGTACCCCCGCCGTCGTCTTCGTCACGCCTTTCCCCTCCTCAACCGACCATAACGCCAACCTGACGACCGACACGAATCTGAGAGACCCCGCACGGCGGCTCGCTCCGGGGCGGCCTTCTCGCCATGATGGACGCATGGACCTGCCTGAGCCCGTCGCCGCCCTGGCCAAGACCATCAACCCGACGTTCGAGAAGGTCGCGAACGGCTTCCCGCCCTTTGCCGTCGTGCACCATGTGGGCCGCATCTCCGGCAAGGAGTACACGACGCCCGTCGTCGCGTTCGCGGGGCGCGACCCCGACTCCGCGGAGATCCTCGCCGTCGTCCCGCTGCCCTGGGGCCCGCGGACCGACTGGATGCGGAACATCACCGGCGCCGGGACGTTCCGGCTCACCCGAGGGACCGAGGACTTCCACGTCGACCTGCTGCGGGTGCTGCCCGCGGAGGAGGCGGTGACGATCCTCGCCCCCGTGCCGCGCCAGCTGCTGCAGACCTTCGCGCTGGAGGAGTGCCTGGTCGGGCGGCTGCGCCGGGTACCGTCTGCGCATGCCTGAGTACACGCTGCGTGACGCACGCCTCGAGGACGCGGCCGCGGTCGCGGCCGTCCACTGGACCGGCCGGCGTGCCGTCTACCTGCCGCTCGTGGCGGAGGATCACTGGACGACGGACACGCAGGCCGCCGGTATCGAGGCCTGGAAGCGCCGGCTCATGGCGGGTGAGACCCCGCTCGTGGCGGAGGTGGACGGACTGGTCGTCGGGTTCGCCGTCGTCGGGCGCGCGACGCCGCGGCTGGGTCACCAGCCGAAACGCGACCTCGCCCTGCACGACCTGTGGGTGATGCCCGAGATGCACGGCAGCGGCATCAGCCGGGCGCTGCTGAACGGCGTCCTCCCGCCCGCCCGGTCCGCCGAGCTGTGGATCGCGGCCGCGAACACGGGTGCACGCAAGTTCTTCCAGAAGAACGGGTTCCTGCCCGACGCCACCACCGGCACGGGAGAGGACGGCGTGCTCGAGGTACGGCTCGTCCGCTGAGCGGTCCCGTCCCGGCGATCCCGCCGACAGGCACCGTCCGAGCCGGGCACCGCCCGAGCCCGGCACCCCCGTCCCGGTGATGCCCGGGAGCCTCCCGGGGCTCCCGGGCACCTCGTCAGGTGTCGCGGCGTCGGCGGACCGCGATCAGCGTGCCGCCCACCAGTACCGCGGCGGCCGCCGCCACGATCAGCAGCAGTGTCCCCGTCGCGCCCGTGATCGGCAACGGCGTGCCCGGCGGCCCGGGCGTGTCCGGACCGGGCCCGTCCGGCCCCGGCGGTCCGGGTGCGGTCGCGCTCGGCGACGGAGTGAGCTCACTCGGTCCCGGTGTCGGTTCCGTCGGGGTCGGCGTCGGCTCGGGCGGTGACGGCGTCGGACTCGGCGTGGGCTCCGGCGGGGTCGGCCCGGCCGTGTTCACCACCACGATCTCCACCACGCCACCGGCCTCGACGGTGAACGTGGCCTGGTCGAGACCGCCCGGCACGGGCGTGCCGTCGACGACGAACCGCACGCCGGTCCACCCGACGCCGGGCACCTCGTCGCGCGCCACGGTCTCCCGCACCACGATCTCGGTCCCGGCTGGGACGTCGGGCGAGGCCACGGGGGTCCCGTCCGCCGTGACGACCAGCGGCAGCCAGGTCGCGCCACCGTCGGTGGAGTACTCGAGGAGGAACCTCGTGCCGCCCGGGACATCGTCCGCCGCCTCGCCGTCCACGGCCTTGCTCACCTGGAAGCGGCCGGCCTCGGGTGCGGCGGTGTTCGTGAGGACGACGCCGATCTCCGTGCCGGCCTCGACGGTGAACGTCGCCTCCCCCTCGACGGGCACCCCGTCGACGGCCAGGACCGGCTCCCCCCAGACGACCCCGTCGACCTCGGGAAGACCCACCTCCGTGACGGTGACCTCGGCACCGTGCTCCAGCTCCGGCGACGGCCACGGCTCACCGACGACGACGGTCGCGGTCGCCGCCTCCCCGTCGACGGTGTACTCGACGGTGAACCCGGTCCCCGGGGGTACCGCGTCGGCGGCGTCGCCCTCGACGACCTTCGCCACCGAGAACGTCCCGGGAAGGTACTCGGCCGTGTTCGTCGCGACGACCGCGACGACCTCGCCGCTGCCGACGGTGAACGTGGCCGTGTCGCCGTCCACCGGTCCACCGTCGACCTCGAGCGTGACATCGCCCCATGTGACCCCGGGTACGTCCGGGCGGTCGCCGGTCTCACGCACCATCACCTGAGTCCCGGCCGGCAGGTCGCCGGAGGAGACCGTCGTGCCACCCGCGGGAACGGTCACCGGCTCCCAGGTCCCGCCCCCGTCGACCGAGTACTCGATCGTGAAGCCGGCCCCGGGCGGCACCTGCGCCGCGGCCTCGCCGTCGACCAGCTTCGCCACCGTGAACGAGCCCGGCTCCGGGGCCGCCGTGTTGGTCATCGTCACCTCGACGGTGGCGCCGGACCCGACCGTCACCGACGCCGGGTCGACGACGGGCTCGCCCCACTCGACCCCGTCGACGTCGCGGAGCTCCCCCTCGCGGAACAGCACCTCGGTGCCCGCCGGGAGGTCGGGCGACGTGACGACCTGCCCCAGCGGCACGGTCGCCGCACCCCACGTCTCGCCGCCGTCGAGGGAGTACTCGACCGCGAACTCGGTCCCCTCGGGCACGAGCTCCGCGGCCTGGCCCGTCACCACCTTGGTGACGGAGACCCTGCCGGGCGCCCGCGAGGCGGTGTTCGAAATCCCGACCGCGACGCCGTCCGCCGCCCCGACCGTGAAGGTGGCCGAGTCGCCCTGCACGGCGACGCCGTCCACGGACAACACGGGTGACTCCCACTCGACCCGGGGACCTGGGGGAACGTGACCTCGCTGACGGTGACCTCGGCGCCCGCGGGGACGCCGTCGACCGTGAGGGTCTCGCCGGCCGGGACGGAGACCTCGACCGGTGCACCGCCGTCCACCGTGTACTCGACGGTGAACCCGGTACCCGGTGGCACGTCGGCGGCGGCCTCGCCGTGCACCTCCTTGGTGAGGGTGAACGATCCGGGCACCGCCTCCGCCGTGTTGACCATGTCGATCCCGACCGCCGGCTCGTCACCCGGGCGGATCACGATCGTCGCGGGCGAGCCGGCCGGCTCGCCGTCGACCAGCAGCCGTGGCGCGCCCCATTCCACGCCTGGCACCTCCGGCAGCGGTTCCGCCTCGCGGACCAGTACCTCCGTGCCCGGCTCGAACGTCTCCGCCGGCACCCCGATGCCGTCGGCGGACACCTCGATCGGCGTCCAGGTCTCGCCGCCGTCGGTGGAGTACTCCAGCGTGAACACCGTCTCGGTGGGGACGGTCCCGGCCGCCGCGCCGGTCACCGTCTTGGTCACGGAGAAGCCGCCCGGTTCGGGTTCGGCCGTGTTCTCCAGGCTCACCTCGACGAGCGCGTCCGGCCCCACGGTGAAGGTCACCTGCCCGGTGGCCGGCTCACCGGTGCCGACCACGAACACCGGCGCGCCCCAGACGACGCCGTCCACCTCGGGAAGCGGCCCCTCACGCACGGTGACCGGCGTCCCCGGGGGGAACGTCCCCTCGGGAGAGACCGGCTCCCCGACCGGCACGTCGAGCGTCTGCCAGGAGCCGGGGTCGGCCGGGGTGGTGGTCCACTCCACCGGGAACGTCGTGCCGGGCGGCACGTCGTCGGCGGCGTCGCCCGTGACGGTCTTGACCACCTCGAAGTCACCGGGGGCCGGCGTCGCCACGTTCTCCAGGCCGAGCTCCACGGTGGTCCCGGCCTCGCCGACGGTGAAGGCCGCGCAGCCCGTCTCGGGGTCGACGGTCACGCCGTCGCCGGACAGCCGCGGGTCGCCCCACTCCACACCGTCCGGCGGGGGCGGCAGGTCGGTCTCGCACAGCAGGATCTCGGTCCCCGGCGGGAACTCCGGCGACCCGGCGGGCGCGGGCGAGCCGTCCCCGTCCGCGTCGTAGGGGACCGACAGCTCCGTCCAGGTCGCGCCGCCGTCGGTGGAGTACTCCACGCCGAAGGTCGTGCCGTCGGGCACGTCGCCCGCGGAGCCTCCGGTCACCGACTTGACGACGGTGAACGTCGCACCGGGTGCCAGCCGGTTGGTGACCTGCACGGTCGCCACGCCGTCGGTGTCGTCACCGTCCACCAGCGTCACCGGGCCCTCCGGGGTGTAGGTCACCTCCTCGACACCCTCGCCGGCGGTCTCCGAGATTTCGACGGTCGTGCCGATCGGGAACCACACCGTCGACGGGGGCACCGTGCCGTCGCCGCCGACCCGGACGGTCAGCACACCGTCGGCGGCGCCGTCCGGATCCACGTCGGTGACCAGACCCGCGTTCCCCGGGTACGTCGCGACGTCGCCGAAGGTGAAGGCGGCGTCCTCGTCGCGGTCCTGGGGCCCCGCCACCAGCCCGCGGAAGTCGGAGGTCCGCAGGGTGAGGTCGAACGTGCTGCCCGGAGCGGGCGCGGGACCCTGGTCGTCGAACAGCTTCTCGACACGCAGGGGCGCCCAGGCGAGGAAGCCCGCGTCGATCGAGTGGTCGTTCTCGCCGGGGCCGCCGAGGGTGAACGCGTACTCGCCGTCGGTGGTGCCGGGGTTCGAGTCGTGCCGGTCGGGATCGTCCGCCGGCTCGGGGGCATCCGGCATCGGATCCGGACGTGGTCCCACGCCGTCGGCGTTGTCCGTCTCGTCGTGCGGGTTGTCGCCCGCGGTCACCTGCGTCGCGGTGAACGGCACGGCGGACCACGGAGCGGTCACGGCCGTTCCCCAGAGGTCGACGGTCAGGGTGCCGTCGGCGGGTCTCACGAACCGGACGGTGTAGTCGTCACCGAACTCCAGCGGCGCGAAGTGCTCCGTGTCCGCCTCCCGTGAGGAGAAGTAGTACGTCCCGTCGTCCGCCGTGGTCTGCGTGGCGACGACGTCGCCCGCGGTGTCGACGAGCTCGACCTCGATACCGCCGAGTCCCGGTTCGTCCGCGCTCTGCAGGCCGTCCTGGTCGGCGTCGAACCACACCCGGTTGCCGATCTCGACCGGCGCCGGGAGCGCGAGCGCGTCGAGGTCGCCCAGGCCGCCCCCCTTCTGGAACGAAGGGCTCGGCAGGGTCGACTCGCCCGGGTCGGTGGTGAGCTCGACGCCGCGGTCCGGCGCTCCGTCGTCCACGGTCATCCACTCGAAGCCCTGGACGCGGACGTTGACGAGCGGGTCGAAGGCGGTGGTGACGACCTCCGTGGCGCCCGGGGGCTCCAGCACGGCGCCGAGCGCCGACTCCTCGTGGTTCAGTTCCTGCGCGAAGCCGCGGGCGTTGCCGTCGAGCGCCTGGTCGTCCGCGTAGAACTCGAACCCGCCCGGTCCGGGCTCCCGGTGCACGGGCGTGGAGTCGAACCGCTCCGTGGTCTCGCCGTCGGCACCCACCCCGGTGGCCCGGGCGGCGTGCTCCAGCGCGAACGTGCCATCGGCGTCCCGGCCGGCCAGAAGCATGTCCCCGGCCGAGACCGCCTCGAAGTGGATGTCGGGCGATGTGCCGTCGTCCTGGCCGACGTCGGCCGCCCACTGGATGTTGCCCGCTTGCAGCTCGGTCCGGTCGGTCAGACCGAGCGTCATGAACCCGGCACTGTCGAACGTCAGGGAGGACAGGATGGCCTGCGGGTACACCTGGATGTGGTGCCCGCTGGACCATCCGGTGCCCGCGGACACGTCCAGGCCTGCCGAACCGTCCGGCCAGCCGTTGCCGTCCGTGTCGCCCGCGTCCCACGTCCACTCGTCGGCCCAGGAGTTCCAGTGCCGCACCTGCGGGTACTGGTTCGAGTAGCGGGAGCCCTGGCCGCCCCAGCCGTTGATCGGGTCGCCGCGCGGATAGCCCAGGTCCACGTCGAGCACCTGCTCGGGGCTCCCGCCGTCGAGAGAGAGCTTCGCGGCGCGGGCATGCAGCGGCTCGGTGCTGTCGCACGCCGGCCACCCGTCCACGTCCGGCTCACCGGAACCCGTGGTGGCGCAGTTGCCCGGCGCCTGGCCGGTGTCGGCCCAGCCGACGAACACCTCGTCGCCGTACACCTCGACCGCCCACGGACGCTCGGACTCGCCGAGGCCGAGCGGGATCCGCAGCACGTCGGCGGCGGTCGGGACGAAGCCGGGGTCGTGGTCGGGGCTGTCCGGGCTGGTGGGCGTGATGTCGATGCGGTACAGGTCCCGGTCCGCGAGGTTCATCACGTAGAGGTAGGTGGTGAAGCCGTCGGTCCAGGTGTCGATGCCGCCGATACCGACCTTGCCGGCGTTCGCGAAGGCGTCCGGATCCGCCACCTCGTCGGTCGGCGCGCCGATCCCGCGATCCGCGTTCGACGGCACCGACCCGACGTCGATGCCCAGGTCCGTGAGGGAGAACCAGGGCTCGACGCTGCCCGCCGGGCCGATGTCGTCCGCCACCCGCCCGCTCGCCGGGTCGAGAACGTCCGGGATGCGGTAGACGGCGCCCAGCGCGCGGTCGGTGTCCCCGCCCCACCGATGCTCCGCGAGACCCGAGACCCGCTTGTACAGCGCCGAGAGCAGGTAGGTGTTGCTGGTCTTCTCGTACGCGTTGCCCCAGACCGAGCCGAGCTCGCCGAAGGTCGCGAGGTCGCGCGGAGCCGAAGGTTCGGTGAGGTTCACGGTGCGCGCCTGGGTGAACCGCGGCTCGCCGTCGTACCCGCCGGCCGGCACGAAGATACCGCTGACGGTGCCGGTGAAGTTGTAGCAGTTCACCTCGACGTCGGTCGCGGCGAACGCGCCCGCGCGAGGGCTGGTGGACTCGTCCACCTCGGTGCTCGGGTCATCCGGGACGGTCTGCGGTGTGGTGAGCCGCTCGGTGAAGACGAACGGGCCGGTCCAGCACTCGCCGTCGGGGTGCAGCACGCGGACCGAGTCGAACCGCTGCGGCTCGACGGTCCGCGTCGGTCCGACGGCGTCGACCCCGTCGTAGAGCGTCGCGTTGCTCCACGGCCCGGCGTCCCAGATCCCGTTGCCGTTCTCGTCGACGAACGAGACGTCCGAGCCCGGCTCGTCGGCGTCCCAGAAGCCGTCGCCGTTCCGGTCGTCGTACCAGCCGTACTCGTCGCCGTCCGGACCCGACGGCGCGAGGGTGTCGGTGCCCTCGTCGTAGCTGCCGTTCTTGTTCAGGTCCTGGTAGTAGTGCACGTCCTGCGACGTCGACCAGTCGGCCGCGCGGAGTGCCGTGCGGTCCGCGGACCCCGGGTCCTGCGGGTCACCGGCGGACTGGATCGCGGTGACGAGGTCGAACGGGTCGGTCCGGTGGTCCTCGGGACGCAGGACACCGTAGTCGACCGTGTCGTCCCCGGCCGCCACGAACTGCACCGACGTGTCGTTCTGCGCTCCGTCCCCCGCGAACCACGACTCGTGGTGTGCGGGCACGTCCGAGAAGGTGACCCGGAGTCGTGCGGTCGCCGTGCCGGCGGCGACGAACGGTGCGGACCCCGTCTGGTCCGCGAACTCCTGCTCCGTCATCGACCACGTTCCGTCGGACTCCTGGTACCAGTGGCCCGGGACGACGTCCGGGTCCGTCGGGTCGTTCGGGTTCTCGGGGGTGTCGGCCGGATCGCCGGGCTGCCATGCCTGCACGCGTTCGGTCCGAGTGGTCGCCGATCGCCCGAGGGCGTCGGTCACGGTGACCGTGACGTTGCCGACGCCGCGTTCGAGGAACCCGTCCGTGGCGTCGTCGTCGAACGCCCCGTCGCCGTCGTGGTCCTCGAAGACCCGGCCGGCCGCGATGACGTCCTCCGGAGCGGCCGACGTCGGCGGCACCGCCGAAGGGACGAGGAGCATCGCCGTGGTGAGCCCGACGGTCGCGGTCACGCCGAGAAGACGGGAACGGCCGAGAAGACGCGAACGGCCAGGGCTTCCGGAGATCGCAGAACGCATGGTTCTCCCGTGGAGCGCAGGTAGGAATCACGAGACCGGAATCGACGTTATCCGGATTCCCGGGGTGGCGCTCAGCACCGAACCCGAACGGTCGATGATTCACCCGCCCGCATCGCCGTGGCCAGCCGTTCGACGGTCATTCCTTCCGGAGGCCGGCGCACCCTCACCCCGCGCATCCGTGCGCAGTCCTGCGCATTTTCGCGCACGACAAAGAATGTTGAGAAAATCGCCCCGCAGATGCACCCGAACAGCGTCATGCCTACACTCCAGCCATGCCGTCGAAACGGGACCTGGCATCATTCATCGGTGTTTTCCGCCGGGCCGCGGCCGCGGTGGCCGTCCTCACCGTCGCCGCGTGCGCCGGCGGCTCCGCCGCCACCGAGGGAACGGCGGGCGGCGGGGATGGAACTCCCGCGGTCCTGCGCGTTCCGGACGAGCACACGACCGTCCAGGCCGCGGTCGACGCCGCCTCCCCCGGGGACCTGGTCCTGGTCTCTCCCGGCACCTACGCCGAGAGCGTCCTCGTCGACACCGACGACGTCACGGTTCGCGGCACCGATCGCAACGCCGTCGTGATCGACGGCGAGGGCGTCCGGAGCTCCGGGGTCGTCGCCACCGCCGACGGCGTCCGTATCGAGAACCTCACCGTCCGCCGCACGATGCACTACGGCGTGCTCGTCACGGGAATGCACGACGACGACGGCCCGAGCGCCCACGGGACCGACGGCTACGAACGACTCGACCCCTCGAGGTTTCCGCCGGTGGAACGATTCGCCGTCCGGCACGTCACCGCCGCCAACAACGGGCTGTACGGCATCTACGCGTTCGACGCCCGGCACGGCGCCATCACCGATTCCTACGCCTCGGGTTCGGCGGACTCCGGGATCTATGTCGGCCAGTGCCGCGAGTGCGACATCCTCGTACAGGGAAACGTCGCCGAACGTAATGCGGTGGGGTTCGAGAACGCGAATGCCTCCGACTCGGTGGTGGTCTCCGGGAACCGCTTCTCGGCCAACCGGGTCGGGATGACCTTCCTGTCCAACTACCAGGAGGCGTTCACCCCTCAACGCGCCGGCACGGTGGTCGGCAACGTCGTCACGACGAACACCTCCGCCGACTCCCCCGCGCACGCCGAGGGTGCGTTCGGCATCGGCATCGGCATCAGCGGCGGCCGGCACAACGTGCTGCGCGACAACCTGGTCGCGGGGAACCCGCGCGCGGGGGTGCTCCTGGCCAACACGGAGGACCTGGCCGCCGTCGGGAACCGGGTCGACGGCTCCTGGGCCGGCGACGGCGTGAGCCGCAACGGCGTCGACATCGCGAACGTCTCGGCGGACCGTGCCCCGGCGCGGGGAACCTGCCCCGGCGCCGCCGCGTCGACCCTGCCGGAGAACCTTCGAGCGGCATGCGGGACCCCCGGGCCGCTGGACGGCGTGGCACCCGGTGAGCTCCCGCGGGTGCAGGCGCCGCCGGGCATGAGCTTCCTCGAGGTGCCGGCGCCCCCGCCGCAACCGGGCATGACCGATGTCGAGAACGTTCCCGCGCCGCTGCCGAGCACGGTGACGGCCGGGATCCGACTCCCCGAAGGCGTCCCGGACGCCGACCTTCTGGCCGAACGGAGTGGTGTGGCATGACCCGGAGTCCTGGCGAGCAGCACGGCGGCCGCCGGTTCCCGCGACGGTGGCGGGCACGCCAGGCGCCGGGCGCCGTCGTCGCCGTCACGCTGCTCCTCGCCGCCGCCTGCACGGACGGCGGCGGACCGGCCGCGGAGCCCGCGCCCGCACGCCCCGTCACCGTCGCGGAGTCCGAGCAGCTGGCGAACGTCCGGTTCCGGAACTTCGACGCGGGCAGCCGCAAGGTCACCGCGCGGTACACCGAGCAGGGCCACGAGGTGAGGCTCCAGGGCTGGTTCGACTACACGACGCACACGGGCTACGGACTCGTCTCCGCCGACGGCCGGCCGTCCGACCGTGTCGCCTGGAACGGCCGGCTCGTCGCGACGAGCACCGGCGACCGCCTCGGCACACCCCTGAGGTCGCTCGACGGGTGGCAGGCCGGAGAACTGGACCCGGCGAGCTCACCGCTGGCAGTCGTCCTCACGGTGCTCGCGAGCCTGGGCTCGGACCGCCCGGAGAACCCGATGCTCATCCGCCAGGGCGGTGCGCTGTGGCTGCGCGAGGACACCACGGGCGAACGGGCGGTGACGGTGTTCGCGGGACCCACGGCGGCGCCGAAGGAGCTGGACGACGACGGTTCGGCGGGGGCGGCCGGGAGTCCGGCTCCCTCGCCCGCGCCGACGACCGGTTCCGTCGTCGATCCCGACGCCGCCGGGATCCGGTACTGGGTGGACCGGACCGGTCTCGCGCACCGGGTCGACGTACGCCTCGGCGACCGATGGGCCGCGGTCACCCTCGAGCACGCCACGGTGACCGTTCCGCCGCTGCTGCGGGACGTCGAGCTGCGCGAGACGCCCGACCGGTCCGAGAGCTGACCGATGGACCGGGTCAGCCGACGGGAGGTGCTGTTCGGGACGGGCGGGGTGATCGCCGGCGTCGTGGCGGCGGCCGGCGGGACGGCGGCCGGAACGGCCCTCGAACAGGGGCGTGACGACGGCACGCCGGCAGCCGCCGCGGACCTGCCCGCCGACGCGCCGTCGACCGGCGCGGTGCGGCCGGACGGCACGACTCAGGCCGGGATCGACCGGCCCGCCACGCCCCAGAGGTTCGGGCTGCTGACGGTGCTCGATCTGCCGGACGCCGGGAGCCCTGCCACCCTCCTGTCCCGTCTCGCCACGCTGGGCACGGCGGTTCTCGACCTCACAGGGGCCGCTTCCGCCGTCCCACCGGGCGGCGCCGGCGACCTCACCGTGACCGTGGGCCTCGGCCCGCGGCCCGTGGCCGCGATCGATCCCGGCCTTCCCGGTGCCACGGCGCTGCCCCGGTTCGCCGGCGACGAGTCGATCGCACCCGAGCGGGTGGGCGGTGATCTTCTCCTCGCCCTCCACGGCTCGGACCCGATGGCCCTGCCCGCCGCGCTCCGGGAACTGCGCGCCGCCCTCGGGGACGCGACACCGCGCTGGTCGGAGTCCTGTTTCCGGGGGCCCGGTGACGGCATGGTGGCGCGGAACCCGCTCGGCTTCCACGACGGCATCACGGTCCCGCACGGCGTCCGGGAGCTGAGCCGCGAGGTCTGGCTGCCCCCGGAAGGGGACGGCGGCGATCCTCGCGTGACAGGCGGCACCCTGTGCGTGCTGCGGCGGCTGGTCCTCGACACCGCGAGGTTCGCGGAACTCGGTACCGGCAGCCAGGAGGCCGTCATCGGACGGCGGCTCTCGGACGGCGCGCCCCTGTCGGGCGGCACGATGTCCGACGACGTCGACCTGCGCGCCAAGACACCCACGGGCCAGTACCTCGTACCGGCCCGGGCACACACGCGGGCGGCGCACCCGTCCTTCACCGGCAGCGGCCTGATGCTCCGGCGAGGCTACGGGTTCGCCGCGCCCGCCGTCGGGGACGATCCCGGCGAGACCGGGCTGTTCTTCATCTCCTTCCAGCGCGAGCTCGACACCTTCGTGCGCACGCAGCACCGGCTCGACGAGATCGACGCACTCATGGAGTTCGCCACCCCGACGGCGAGCGCCTCGTTCCTCGTGCTCCCGGGATTCGACGCGGGCCGGCCCCTCGGGTCCACGCTGACCGCGTGAGCGCCTCTGCCGTGGTACCGGCCTCGAGGGGCGGCGAGAGCATGCGGCGCGATAATGGCCGGGATGGGACGGTGGGGCACCGCCGACGCGGACCTCGGCACGCTCCGGCGTCGAGCGGTCCGCACCGTCACGCCGGATGCCGCCGGACCGGAGGCTGAGCCGGCCGTCAAGTGCGTCAGGAAGGGTGATTCTCGTGTCGTTCCACGTGACAGGCATGCCGGAGGCCGATGCCGTACTGGATGAGCATCCGTTCGCGGTGGTGGTGGCGATGCTGCTGGACCAGCAGTACGGGATGGAGCACGCGTTCCGGGGGCCGTGGAAGATCAAGTCCCGGCTCGGGTCGATCGACCCGGCCGTGATCGCCGAGACCGACCCGGACCGGTTCGTGGAGCTGGCTACCACTCCCCCGGCCATCCACCGCTACGGCCGGTCGATGGCAGGCCGGGTCCAGGACCTGGCCCGGCATGTGGTCGAGGAGTACGACGGCGACGCGACCCGCATCTGGAGCGAGGCCACGTCCGGTGAGGACCTGTTCGCTCGCGTGCGCGCACTGCCGGGGTACGGAGATCAGAAGACCAAGGTCTTCGTGGCACTCCTCGCCAAACAGATGGGCATCCGTCCCGAGGGCTGGGAGCAAGCCGCCGGTGACTACGCCCTGGACGGCTACCGCTCCGTCGCCGACGTCACGAGCCCCGAGACCCTCCAGAAGGTCCGCGACTTCAAGAAGGCCAAGAAGGCAGCCGCCGAAGCAGGCTGAGGGTGACGCGCCTGCGGCGCGTCACCGGACCTTCCGACGGCTCGCGATCGGTCGAGCATCTGTCCTGCGTCCGGACGACGGGGGTCCCTGCGATCAGCGGTCCCGGTCGTCGTCTAAGGTGGTCAGCGCTCTGATCCAACCGTGGAGGGCGGCTGACATGACTCTCTTCGAGCAACCCGAGCGACGTCGGCACGCCTACGGCCGGATACTGCTGACCGTCTCGGCGCTCATCGTTCTGCCGACGTTCGTCGCCCCATGGGTCGCCGTCGTTCCTGTCGCACCCGACCCGTCCGCGGACGGCATCGACAGCAGCAGGCTGTACCTCAACCTGGTGCCCCTGACGGTCGTGCTGCTCGGGATCGCGGTCCTGGGCGCGGTGGTCGGAACGGTGCTGGCCGGTGCCCGTCGCCCGGGCCCGTGGGTCGCGCTCGTGCTCGTCGGCGTGCTCGCGTCGGGCTCGTGGACGATGTCGTCGCCGTTCCTGAAGTGCTGGGGCTCCGCGCGCTACGCGATCGACTTCGAGGACTCGATCAGCTGCCGGTGACCGCCACGCGGGCCAGGCGCTCGGGAACGACGGCGGCGGCTTCCGCGTGTACCGCGCCGGTTCCCTGGACGCCGACAGTGGGATAGCCTCCGTGCCGTGCACGTGATCTCCCTCCTCCGTTCGGTCGCCGGTGGGCCCCGGCGAGGTCCGATCGGGGTACTGGCGATCCTGACGGTGATCTTCGGCGTGGTCACGATGCACTCGATGAGCGGGTCACCGACGGCGCACATGCACCACGTGCCGCACGGTGAGGCCCCTGTCGTCACCGCCCAGCCGGCCACGGCCGAACGCGTCGCCGCCGCACGCACCACGGCAGAGCAGGACGCGACAGCGCGGCTCACGGCCGCCGGTGACGTATCGGTGAGGCAGGCGCCGGAGAGCCGCACGCCCGGGGAACGGGAGGTGGGCGCCTGCCATGACGGGTGCGGCGGCCACGACCTCACGACGGCGATGTGCCTGATGATCCTCGTCGCGCTCCTCGCCCTCGTCGTGCCGGCGCGACGGCTCCTGTGGCGGTCCCCGCTCCTCTCGTCGGCGGCCATGACCCCGGTGTTTACCGGCGTGCGCGCCGTCGCCGCTCCTTCCTTGCACGAACTCTGCATCTCACGGACGTAGACCCGGCCGCGGCGCGCATCGCGCCGACCCGCGGAGCGTGACCGTGCCTGAGCGGCCGCGCCGATGAGTACTGCCCGAGACGAGTTCGAGGAAAACCCATGAAGCACACCCTGATGTCCGTCCTTGCCCTGGCTGCCGCAGCCGCCCTCGCAGGCTGCGCGGGTTCCGAGGAGCCCGCGCAGGACACCGCGACGGCGGCCGGCGAGCACGCAGGACACAACGACGCGGACGTCATGTTCGCGCAGATGATGATCCCGCACCACGAGCAGGCGATCGAGATGGCGGACGTGGTCCTGGCCGAACCCGGCGTCGACCCCCGGATCACCGACGTCGCCACCGAGGTCAAGGAGGCGCAGGCGCCCGAGATCGAGGAGCTCGGCCGGTGGCTGGACGCCTGGGGCGCCGAGCGCACCGCCGAGCACTCCGGGCACGCCGGGATGGACGGCATGATGTCGGAGGAGGACCTGCGGATGCTGGAGGACGCCTCCGGCGCGGAGGCGAACCGCCTGTTCCTGGAGCAGATGATCGCCCACCACCAGGGCGCGATCGAGATGGCGCAGACGCAGATCGAGTCCGGTCAGGACGCGGGTGCGATCGAGATGGCGCAGACGATCGTCGCCACACAGCAGGACGAGATCGACGAGATGCAAGACCTCCTCGCCTCACTGTGACCGACAGGTGGTGCGCCGGCGCCCGGCCGGCGCACCACCGTGCACGAAGGAGTCCCCCCATGCGCCGAACCCCCGACGGCGCGCACCCCCGCGTCGTCGTGCCCCGCACTGCCGCCGCGTTGATCGCCGCCCTTCTGCTCTCGCTCTGGTGCGCGCCGTCCGCCGGCGCGCACACCCGGCTCGAGTCGACGGCGCCCGCCGCCGGGTCGACGTCGAGCCGCCCGGTGACCGAGGTCACGCTGCGTTTCACGCTGCCGGTGAGCGTGCTCGGCGACGGTGTGGTGATCGACGGTCCGGAGGGCACCGTCGAGGCCGACGTCGCCCCAGCCGAGGACGGTCTCGTCCTGACGGCGACCCCCGGAGATCCGCTGGGCCCCGGCGACTACACCGTGACCTGGTACGCCGCGGCTCAGGACGGCCATCCGCTGGAGGGCTCCTTCGGCTTCACCGTGGCCGGCGAGGGCTCGGGCGGGTCTGCCGGAGCCGCCGGCACGCCGTCCGCCGACACGCCGTCCGCCGACGCGACGGGCCCGGCGGACGCCGACGGCGACGCCGGCAGCGGTGATGCCGCGGGCGACGCCGCCTCCGGCGGCGACTCCGCGGCGCACGCCGGCACGCACCACGACACGGGTCACGATCCCGCCACGATGGACACTCCCGCGACGAACGCCGCGAACGCGGTCGCCCGGCTGGGCAGCGCCACCGCGCTCTGGGGCGGGCTGGTCGCCGCCGGCGGCCTGGCGTTCACGGGTCTCGTGCTGCGCCGTCGCGACGTGGAGGACGCGCCGACCGTGCTGCGGCTCGTCCGGTGGGCCGGCGCGCTGGTCCTCCTCGGCCTGGCCGTCCGCGTCATGGCCAGATCGGTGCTGGTGGCGCACGGTGATCTCGCGGCGGCGGTGTCGCCCTCCGCGGTCGCCGACTCGCTCACGGGCACGACCATCTGGGACGTCGGCCTCCAGGCTGCCGGTGCCGTGGCCGTGGCGGCGGGCGCGTGGCGCACGCTGCGGGCCTCGTGGCCGGCGGTCCTCGGCGCCGCGCTGATCGGTGCCGGACAGGTCGTCAGCGGCCACAGCAACACCGTCGAGCCGCGATGGCTCGTCGTGACCGCCGACGTGGCGCATCTCGCCGCGGCCGCCACGTGGGTGGGCGGTGTCGTCGCGATCGGGCTCCTGCTGCGCACCCGGCGGCGGGACGGACGCGAGCTCGACGCCGCGCTGCTGGGGGCGCGCTTCTCCGTCGTCGCGGCCGTGTCCGTCGCGGTGGTCGGCGCGGCCGGCGTGGTGCTGGCGGCCGCCGTCCTCGACCGCCCGGCCCAGCTCTGGGAGAGCACCTGGGGGTGGTTCCTGCTGGCCAAGGTCGGGGTGGTGGTCGTCGTCGGAGCGATCGGCGCGTACAACCACTTCGACGTCGTGCCCAGACTCACGGCACGGCGCCGTGCGGTGGTGCGCCACGCGGGGCGCTCCCGGACGGCGATCGGCTCGCTACGGCGCGGCGCCGGCCGGGAGACCGCGCTCATGGTCGTGATCGTCGTGCTCACGGCCTGGCTGGTCGGGGCATCGGTGCAGTCCTGAACGACCGCGAGCCGTCGGGCCGGGACCGGTGCCCCGGGTGTCACCGGTGGCGAGTACCGGCGAGGGCATGGCTCGCACCGGCCCGCCGTCAGCGGTAGCGTGCCGCGATCGGGCACTCCATCGGGTCGACGTGGCCGAGACCCACCCTGTTGAGGTAGCGGATCACGATCCGGTAGGACTCCAGGAGCCCGGTCTCCGTGTACGGGATGCCGCGCTCGGCGCAGAACTCCCGCACGATCGGCTGGGCGCGCCGGAGGTTGCCGGACGCCATGCGCGGGAACACGTGGTGCTCGACCTGAAGGTTGAGGCCGCCCATCGCCCAGTCGACGAACCGGCCGCCACGGATGTTGCGGGAGGTGAGCACCTGCCGGCGCAGGAAGTCCACGTCGGCGTCCTTCGGGATCAGCGGCATGCCCTTGTGGTTGGGAGCGAACGCCGCCCCCATGTAGACGCCGAAGACGACGAGCTGGACCGCGAGGAAGGCCGCACCGAGCCACGGCCCGAGTGTCGCGATGACGAGCACCGGGAAGCCGACCAGCCGGATGCCGAGCAGCCACGCCTCGGCGGCCCGGTGCTTGATCGCCGGCGTGGTGGCCAGGACCTGGATGGCGTTGGCGTGGAACACCGGTCCGAACAGCGTGAGCAACGGGAAGAACAGCCAGCCCTGGCGCCGGGTCACCCAGCCGAGCAGGCCGGTACGCCCTTCCGCCTCACCGGGCACGAAGACGAGCGCTCCCGTGGCGATGTCGCCGTCCTTGCCGATCACGTTCGGGTTGCCGTGGTGCTTGTTGTGCTTACGGGTCCACCACCCGTAGCTCAGCCCGACGACGAGGTTCCCGATGACGCGGGAGTACCAGGCGTTGCGTGCGCCGCTGGTGAACACCTGCTGGTGGGCGCCGTCGTGCGCGAGGAAGGCGCCCTGGGTGAAGGCGACGGCGAACCCTGCCGCGACGAGCAGCTGCCACCACGTCTGGCCGAGCGTCAGCAGCAGCACGAACGCGACCGCCAGTTGCGCGGCCAGGGCCACCGTCCGCCAGACGTACCAGCGGAACCGCCGCTCCATCAGACCGGCGTCGGCGACGCGGCGCATGAGGTCGAAGTAGTCGTTGGTCTGCGGGTTGCGGGCGGTGCGGGGCCGGACGGGCCGAGCCGGTCGGGCCGGGCGGGCCGGGGAGGCCGGTCGGGCCGGGGAGGCCGGTCGGGCCGGGGAGGCCGGTCGGGCCGGGCTGTCGATCGTCATGCTCGTCAACCTACGAACGAGTTCACGTGGCGCGCGTCCCCCGCGAGAGCCAAGTTCACCCCCTACGTGAGTAGCGGGTCCTCGTCCTCGACCACGGGGATGACGGCGACGAGCTGGAAACCGCCGTCGGGCGTCACGTCCGCCGTCACGGTGCCGCGCAGGGCACCGACACGCTCGCGGATGCCGGCCAGGCCGAGCCGGGCGCCGGGCGCCGGCTCCGCGACCCGCTCGGGGGCGGAGTTGGCGACGCGCACCGTGAGGTCGTGCCCGTCGTCGGAGACGGTGACCGCGACGGGCGAGCCGGGGGCGTGCCGCAGGGCGTTGCTCAGCGCCTCCTGGACGACGCGGAACGCCGTGAGCCCGACAGCGTCGGGCACCTCGGCGTCGGTACCGGAGTACGTGATCTCGACGCCCGAGGCGCGGGTGGAGTCCACGAGGCCGGCGACGTCGGGAAGGCCTGGCAGCGGCGCGGTGGGCGCGGTGTCGTGCCCGCGCAGGATGCCGAGCAGGCCGCGCATCTCGCCCAGCGCGCGACGGGAGGAGGCGGCGATCTCGGCGAACTCCCGCTGGACGGCGTCGTCGAGCCCGGGCAGACGGTAACCGGCCGTCGTGGCCTGGACGGTGATGACGGACATGGAGTGTGCGACGACATCGTGCAGCTCGCGGGCGATGCGGTTGCGTTCCTCCAGCTCACGGCGCCGGGCGACCTCCGCCGCGCTGAGCCGCTGGGCCTCCTCGACGCGGCCCACGCTGGCGATCCACAGCCGGACGAGAAGCCCCACGAGAGCGAAGGCGCCGCTCACCGAGAGCAGCACCACGCCGTTGGCCATGACGGCGTCGTCGGCCGGGTGCCTGACGGCGGCCGGCGCCAGGACCGTGAGCATCGCCCCGGCCGACCAGAGCGACGCCGCCCAGTACCAGGGATGGCGCAGGGCCAGGACGAACACGGTGAGGCAGTGCGCGAGCAGCACGGTGACCGGCCACGGCCAGGGCCACTCGGGCGCGGCCCCGGCGGTGATCGGGATCAGGACCAGCGCCCCGGCGATCGACGCGCCCAGGCCCGCCCACGGCCACCGCACCGCCAGTGCCACGGCGGCGCAGTGCACGAGGGTGCCCACCATGGCCGCGAGCGGGTGGGTGCCGTAGCCCGAGGCCGTGACCGGCCACCCGACGGCGACGAGCACGACCGTGCCGACCGAGACGATCGTCCAGAGCCACACCACGGCGCGGCGTGCGGGTGAGACGGTGGCGTCGTCGGTCCTCGTCAGGGCGCGCATGACCGCGGGGAGGCGGCGTTCGCGGGTGCTGTCCATCAGGGTCAGAGTAGGCGTCCGGTACGGACCTCGGCGTCACTCCCAGGAGCCAAGCTCGGCCCGGTTCGCGCCGGGATAGGTTGAGGTCATGGCGTTCACCTCCGACGGCACCGCGCGGGAGATCCGCGTCCTGGTCGTCGACGACCAGTCGATGATCCGCGCCGGCTTCGCGGCGCTCCTGGATGCCCACGAGGGCATCACGGTGGTCGGCACGGCCGACGACGGTGCGGGCATCACGGGGATCGTGCGCCGCACACGGCCCGATGTGGTGCTGATGGACATCCGCATGCCCGGCGTGAACGGCCTGGACGCGACACGCGCGATCCTCGCGGCACCCGGCACGCCGCCCAAGGTGATCATGCTGACGACGTTCGACGCGGACGACTACGTGTTCGCCGCGCTGCGCGCCGGCGCGAGCGGCTTCCTGCTGAAGGACTCGCCGCCGGAGGAGCTGACCCACGCGGTCCGGGTGGTGGCCGAGGGGGAGGCGCTGCTCTCCCCCAAGATCACGCGGGCGCTCATCGCCGACTACGCGGCGCGGCCGGAGGCGCGGAGCCGCCCCGACGCGACACTGTCCGGGCTCACCGACCGGGAGCTCGACGTCATGCGCCAGGTGGCGGCAGGCCAGTCCAACGCGGAGATCGCCGACACGCTGGTCCTCGCCGAACAGACCGTCAAGACGCACGTGTCACGGATCCTCAACAAGCTCGGCCTGCGCGACCGGACCCAGATGGTGGTGCGCGCCTACGAGTCGGGGCTGGTGCGTGCGGGACGCTGAGGGCGCGGGTCACGGGACCGCAAGGCTTCGCCGCGTGTCGCCGGCGCCCCGCCCGGGACCTCCAGGCGCGCGAGTTCCGGCCCGGGAACCGGCCGGCGCACCTCGACGTACTCGCCGGAGGCCAGGCGGACGATCCGCCCCGTGGCGTACCCGTGCCGAGCGATCTCACGGTCCCTGCGCCGGAGCCCCACGCATATCCGCCGTGTCGCCTCGAACGACAGCGGCGGGCCGGTCACGAGCGCGACCTGCAGCACGGTGATGACCGACTCGACGGTGAGGCCGAACGCGGTGGCGAGGATGTCGGCACCGCCCGCGGCCCACAGCACCCCGTAGAACACCATGCCGGCGACGCCGAGCCCCGTGCGCGCCGGAACGTTCCGCGGCCGGTCCAGGACGTGGTGCTCGACGGTGTCGCCCGTGACCCAGTCCGCCACGAACGGGTGGACGACGACGAGAAGGAAGTAGCCGCCGACCACCAGCAGCGGGACGAGAACGGCGAAGGTCCACGTCCAGCCGAACCATTCGGCCTCCCAACCCGCGGGGACCAGGCGCAGGGCGCCGTCGAGGAAACCCATGTACCAGTCGGGCTGGCTCCCGGCCCCGACGTCTCCGGCCGCCGTCGGGCCGTACGACCCGATCGGGCTGATGGTGGAGGTGGCCCCCAGGAGTACCAGCACCGCGGCGGTGATCGCGCTCAGGCCGGCCGCGCGCAGCGCGGCGTCCGGCCACAGACGCATGCCGAGCGTCGCGTGCGGCGACCGCGCGGCGGCGGCCGGGCGCGCGGAGCCGCGGACGTACGCCAGCCGGGCACGCGCCAGGAGCAGGACGGCGATCAGTGCCGGGGTGACCACCACGTGCACGGGATACAGGTTCTCGACGACCTCGCCGGGAAACCTGCCGCCGAAGGTCCAGGACGCGAGCCACGTACCGACCACGGGGATGCCGAGCATCACTCCCTCGACGATTCGCAGGCCGGTTCCCGAGAGCATGTCGTCGGGCAGGGCGTAGCCGCTCCAGCCGGCGACGAGCACGGTGAGAAAGGCAAGGGTGAGGAGCACCCAGCCCGCCCGGCGGGGCCGGCGGAACCCGCCCGTGAAGAAGAGCGCGAGCAGCTGCAGGATCATCGCGGCCGGGAGCACGAGACCTGCCCAGTGATGGGTCTGACGGATCAGCATCCCGCCCGCCTGCTCGAACGAGATCTCCATCGTCGAGTCGAACGCCTTGCTGACCCGCGCACCGGCCAGCGGCTCGTGGGGCCCGTCGTACGTGACCAGGTCGCCCGAGGGCACGTACGTGAACATCAGCACGACCCCCGTGGCGGCCAGCACGAGCAGGCAGGCGAACGACACCACGCCGAACAGGTTCGCCCAGTGCAGGTGGACGCGCCGTTGTCCGAGCGTCGCGGCCGGCCCCTGGCCGAACGCGGTGAGCGGGTCACGCCGGCGGACAGGATTTCTTCGCATGACGACCTCCGTTGCTGTCATCCCGTCGACCGGCCGGCGCGGACGGACGTGATATGACGGCCGTCACACGGCGCCGCCCGGGGGACTGCTCGCCGTGGCAGCGGTGAGCCCGGATGCGAAGAGCCTTGCCCGCCCCTGGCGTGGCCAGGGGCGACGGCGTTACGCGCGGGTCATCTCCAGAAGGCGGTCACGCAGCGCCTCCAGCTCGGCCGCCGACGACTCGTCGCCCCAGATCGGCTGGGCGCTGGCGCCGTCGGCGGCCGCGACGACCAGAGCGCACAGGTCGTCGGGCAGCCCGTCCTCGCGGAGGTCCTCGCGCCACCGGCGCGAGTCCTGCCGCGCGAGGTCGCCGACCGCCTCGACGGTGGACAGGTGCGCGATGAGCGCCAGCTCCTCGCGGGCGGCCGCGGCGTCCTTCGCCGCGTCGATGGTCACGCGGACATAGGCCCGCACGAGGCGCCCGGGGCCTTCGTCGTCCGCGGCGACGTCGGCGAGGACGGCGGCCCGGAACCGTTCCAGGCGGTCGACCACCAGGGCCTGCAGGAGCTCGTCCTTGCCGGAGAAGTGGTAGAGCAGGCCTCCCTTGGAGACCCCCGCCCGGCGGGCGACGTCGTCCAGCGAACCTGAGACCCCGCGTTCGCGCACCACCCGCGCCGCGGCGTCCAGCAGTGCGCGTCGCGTCGCTTCCCGGTCACGTCCCGCCGTCCTGCTCACCTGACTGCACCCCTCCCGTTCGGCCGCCTCACCCTGCCACATTCGTCACACCCGCGCTTACTGTACCGTCCAGACGGTACAGTAAGCGCGTGACCACGACCGCTCCCGTCCCGCAGGCCCCGTACCGGCGTCGCTGGGCCGCGCTCGCCGTCCTCGTCCTGGCGGTCGGCCTGCTCGCCATCGACGGCACCGTCCTGTACCTGGCCGTGCCCTCACTGACCCGCGACCTCGCGGCGACCGCGACCGAGGTGCTCTGGATCGGCGACATCTACTCCCTCGCGATCGCCGGGCTCCTGGTCACGATGGGCACCATCGCCGACCGGGTCGGGCGCAAGCGACTGCTCCTGACCGGTGCCGCCGCCTTCGGCGCCGCCTCGGCGCTCGCCGCCTTCGCGCCCACGGCCGAGGTCCTCATCGCGGCGCGCCTGCTGCTCGGCGTCGCGGGGGCGACGCTCATGCCCTCCACCCTCTCGCTGATCCGCACGATCTTCCCGGACGCGCGGGAGCGCACGCGGGCGATCGCGATCTGGTCCGCGTCCGCCGGCGCCGGAGCCGCCGTCGGACCGCTCGTGGGCGGCGTGCTGCTGGAGCACTTCTGGTGGGGCTCGGTCTTCCTCGTGAACATCCCCGTGGTGCTCGTACTGGTGGGCGCGGGGATCGTGCTGCTGCCCGAGTCACGCGACCCCGCACCCGGCCGGCTCGACCTGCTCTCCGCGGCCCTGTCCTTCGCCGCGATCATGCCGTTGGTCTACGGCGTCAAGCATGCCGTGAGCGCCGGCCTCGACATCCTGACGATCGGCGCTCTCGTGTCGGCGGCCGGTGCCGGCGTCGCGTTCGTGCGCCGCCAGCGGCGCCTCCGCAGCCGGGGCCGGGCCCCTCTGCTGGACATCGACCTGTTCCGGGTACCGGCGTTCACCGGGGCGGTGCTCGCCAACCTGGTCGCCATCTTCGCCCTGACCGGCCTGCTGTTCTTCTTCTCGCAGTACCTCCAGCTGGTGCGCGGGTTCGACCCGCTGCGAGCCGGGCTGGCCGAGCTGCCCGCGACGGTCGCCTCGATCGTCGTGGTGGCCGTGGTGGGCGTGGCCGTGGCACGCCTGGGACGCGGGCGGGCGATCGCCGTCGGGCTGGCCGCCACCGCGCTCGGGATGGCCGCGATCGCGGCCGCCGAGGGCGCCGACCACTACGTGTGGCTCGCGCTCGCACTCGTGCCCACGGGGCTCGGCGTCGGGCTGGCGATGACCCTGACGACGGACGCGGTCGTGTCGGCCGTCCCACCGGCCAGGGCCGGCGCCGCGTCCGCGATCTCGGAGACCGCGTACGAGCTCGGCGCCGCGCTCGGCGTCGCCGTCCTGGGTTCGCTGGTGACGCTCGGCTACCGCGCACGCGTCGTCGTCCCGCCGGACCTGCCCGGCGACGTCGGTGCGCGCGTGTCGGACTCCCTGGCCTCCGCCGTGGCCGCCGCCGGTGACCGCCCCGAGGTGCTTGACGCCGCACGCGACGCGTTCGTCGGCGCACTGCAGACCAGTTGCCTCGTGGCGGCCGCGCTGACCCTGGCCGCCGCCGTGATGACCTGGCGGGTCATCCCGTCACAGCCCGGCGTGACGCCGTCCCGGCCGGCGGCTCCGGCGCGCGGCCTGGCCGGGAGCCGGACGACGTAGGGCGCTCCGCGGCTCCGGCGGTGTCCGGCCGGAGGGTGCCCGCGCGGGCCCCCTCCGGTGGCGGCTCAGCAGTACAGGTTGCCGCCGGGATCGACGCCGAGCTGACCGGTGAAGTTGCGGTACTTGTCGACACGGCTCTGCACCTGGGCCGGGTTCCCGCCGTCGCACTCGATGGCGCCGTTGATGCTCCGGATGCTCTCCCCGAACCCGACGCCGTTCACCATGGCGGCGTGCCCCGTCATCGTGCCGGGGCCGCTCTGGGTGTTCCAGTACCAGAGCGCGGTCCGCCAGGCGACGGCCGGGTCGTTCTGCACCAGGCTCGGGTTGTGCAACAGGTCGATACCCAGCGAGTCACCCGCGGCCTTGTAGTTGAAGTTCCAGCTGAGCTGGATCGGACCCCGGCCGTAGTACTGGTCGTGGCCCGCCGGGCAGCCGTAGGGCTGGGACGTGTCGCAGTAGTGGGGGTAGTTCGCCGTGTTCTGCTCCACGATGTGGACCAGGCCGCCGGTCTCGTGGGAGACGTTGGCGAGGAACGCCGCCGCCTCACGGCGCTGCACGGTCTCGCTGCCCGTGGTGGCGAAGGCCGGGAAGGAGTCGAGCGCGGCGACCAGCCCGGAGTAGGTGTAGAACGGGTTCCGGTTCGGGAAGAACTGGTTGAACTGGGCCTCGCTCACCACGAACCCGCCGGCCGGGGGCTCCTCGTCACCGCCGTCACCTCCTCCGCCGTCACAGGCGCCGAGCGACTCCCACACCCCCCACTGGCCGGTGGTACCGGGCTCCTCACCCTGGGTCCACCACTTGGCGCGCCATGCGCCGCCGCCGTGCGTGACCGGGTCACCACCCACGTAGACGGCACCGCTGTTCCACGCCGGGGAGGCGCACTCCGCCGGTTCGGCGTAGGCGGCGGTGCCGGGGACGAGGGCCGCTCCCGCGGCCAGGATCACGGCGGAGAGCACCGCGACGAGGAACGGCTTTCGACGGGACCTCACGTTGACCACCTCGGTTCGTGTTCGGGACTGTCACGGACGCCGACGTCCTATTTGTTCGGGACCTTAGCAAGATCCCGCACCGTCACGAATGAGGGATTCCCACACCGTCGCGGCGAGGACCCGGCCCGGCGCGCGGCAGGCAGCCGGCCCCGACGGCCTGCGGCGCCGGCGCTGAGCGGGAACCGTCCCCGTCACCGCCGGCGCCGCGTACCGTGGGCGGAGGCCGTGTGACCTCCGGTCAGTCCACGGCGTACGCCCGGATCACGGTCTCCTCGATCGTGGATCCCGCGTCGTCCCACGCCTGCGCACGGAGCGAGACGTGCTCGGTGCCGCCCGGCACGGTGACCCGCGCGTCGAAACGGCCGTCCCCACGCGCCCGGACCGGAGCCCTCCGCCACGTGTCACCGTCGTCGGCGGACCACCACAGCCTCATCCCCTCGACCCGGCCACCCGCCGACAGTTCCTGATGACCGACCGAGACCCGTAGCAGCTCGGTCTCCTCGCCGCGGTTACGGCCGTCGAGCCGTGCGCCGTAGTCGAAGCGCAGCAGCGGCAGGGCGGTGGTCTCGTCGACGGCGCCCGAACGGAACGTCCAGTCCGTGCTGACCCGCGTCGACAGCGGCCACCACCCGGCGTCCCTCGCCAGGTCGAGACGCAGCCGGTACGCCGCCTCGGCGTCGGGCACCTCGGCGAAGACGCTCGGGGAGAACCCTTCGTCGGCCAGGAGCTCGCCGTCGCGCCACAACCTCAGGCGGCTGGTGGTGAACTCGTCGACCGGCTCCCGGGCCGCGTGCCCGGCGTCGTCCACCCACGGCGGGAGCGTGGCACTCAGGAACCCGTCCGCGCGGCGGTGGACCGACGCAGCGTCCGCGTTCACCGGGCCGGCGCCGAACCCGCCGTGGTGGATCTGCCCCAGCAGCGTCTCCCTGACCCGTTGCCCCGGCTCGAAGGACCGGTCCGCCGACATCAGCGGCAGCGGCCAGCCGTCCTGCCAGGACACCGGTGATGCCCCGTGCGCCCAGGTGACGTCCGGACCGGTCGACACGTACTGCGTGACCGTCGCGGGCGCGGCGACCGTCCAGGACGTCTCCCACCTCCCGATGTTCCGGACGCCCGCGGAGGTGAAGGACTCGACCTGCCGGCCGTCCCCGCTCGCACGGTGGTCCAGCGTGATCGTCGCCGTCGTCCGGGGACCGGCGACCTCGGAGAGGTCGCGCGGGATCGCGCCGTCGTGCACGGCGATCAGGTCGTAGCGGTACGACGCCGCGCCGTCCGGCGCCCGCAGATGGTTCTCGGTGAGCAGCCGGAACTCGCCCTGGCGCACCCGGTCCGTGGGCAGCGCGTACAGCTCCTGGCCGGGCACCGCCGATGCGGCGTCGTGCGTCCACGAGGCACCCGAGAGCTCCCGCACGAGGCTCAGTCCCGCCGACTCCCGCTCGGCGGGACGATGGGTGCGCACGTCGGCCGGCACGGCGTCCCGCGCGTCGAGCGTGACCGTCACGTCGCGGTCCACGGTGACCTCCGGAGCGCTCACCGCCGTCAGGGAGCCGTGCCCCGGGCCGCCGTCGGTCACGAAGCCGCCCACGTGGTAGGTGCCCGCGGGCACGCGGTACTCCAGCACGCCGTCCGCGGGGAAGGACGGGAACTCGAAGAAGTCGTCCGAGTTCTCGAGCCGCATGATCGTCACCCAGTCGTCCACGCCGGCCGGCGCGCCGTCGCGTCCGGTCGCCTCGACGCGGAGCACGTGCGACTCGGGTTCGTCGGACAGGCCGACCACGGTTCGCAGCGAGCGCCCGTCCCCGTCCGTGGCCCGTACCTCACCGCTGAACAGCCCGCCGGCGGTGAGGCTCGCGTCGATCGTGACGTCCACCGTGGCCGAGCCGCCCGCCGGGACCGTGAGCCGCTCCGCGCCGAGCGTGAGGAGGCCGTCGGGGACGGCGCCGTCGTCGTCGGACCGCAGGGTGGCGGCGAGGTCGAGCGTGAGGCCGGTCCCGCCCGGGTTGGTGTAGGTGAGCGTGCGGGTCACGGCTCGCTGCGGCCACTCCAGGAGGCCGAGCGAGAGCGACGCCGGCGCCACCGTGATCCGCTGGTCCAGCGCGCCGGGGATCCAGAGCCGTCCCGCCCCCTCCTGCCAGGTGTTCGGCGCCGCGTCCTGGGCGCTCGTCATGAGGACGGACTTGAGCCGGGCGGCCGACAGCTCCGGGCGCTGCTGGGCCAGCACGGCGGCGGCACCGGCGACGTGCGGCGTGGCCATGGAGGTGCCGCTCAGCGAGGTGTGGAGGTCGTCGACGGGGTCGCCCAGCGTGGTGCCGGCGGCGCGGGCCGCGATGATCGCGTCGCCCGGCGCGGCGATCTCCGGTTTGAGGGCGTGGTCCCCGAACCGCGGGCCGGCACTGGAGAACCATGCCTGCTCGTCGGCGTCGTCGACGGCCGCGACAGTGAGCGCGCTCGTCGCCGTCCCGGGTGGGGTGACCGTGTGCCGGCCGGGGCCGTCGTTGCCCGCGGCGGCCACCACGAGCATGTCGTGGCGCTCGGTGACGGCGTCGACGGCGAGCGACGCCGGATCGGTGCCGTCCGTGTACACCCACGGCTGGCCGAGGCTCATGTTCGCGATGTCGGCGCCCTGGGTGGCCGCCCACTCGAGGGCATCGATCGACCACGACACGAGTCCGTCGCCGTACCGGTCGAGGACCTTCGCGTTGAGCAGCTCGGCGTCCGGCGCGATCCCCCGGTGCGCACCGCCCGAGGCGGCACCGCTTCCCGCGAGGATCGACGCGACGTGGGTGCCGTGACCCTGGCCGTCGGTGGCGTCCGTGTCGTCGGTGAAGTTCCGCTCCGCCACGACGGAGTCCGCGAGATCCGGGTGCGTCGTGTCGATCCCGCTGTCCAGGACGGCGACGGTGACGCCCTCGCCGGTGTACCCGGCGTCCCAGGCCTGTGGCGCGCCCACCTGCGGTGCGCTGTCGGAGTCGGTCGCCCGCACCGGCATGTCGAGCCAGACCTTCGGCGCGGTCCCGGCCCGGCGCGCCGCCGGGCCGCCGGCGAGCGCCTTCAGCAGGGTCCTGGTCCCGGAGGCGTTCGTGTCGGGGACGGGAGCGCCGGCCGGCGCGTCCGCGGCCCGGGACGTCACGCCCGGTGCGTCCAGCGTCGTCGTACCCGGCTCCGGCCTCGTCGTGCCCGGCTGCGGCGGGGCGGACGCCGTGGCGCGTGCGCCCGGGTGTGCGGGGGCGAGGGTGCCCGCCGTGGCGTCGATCGACTCCAGCGTACGAGCGGCGGGCGCGCCGGGCAGGTCGTCGCCACCGCGCACGATGACCGGGGTGGCGGTGTCCGGAGCGATCTCGACGGGCGGCCGGCCCTGTCGCTCCTGCGGCCGGCCGATGCCGGGGGCGCCGTGTCCCTGGGCGGCGGCGAGGGCCACGATGTCGAACAACGACGGGTCGAGGCTCGCGGGAACCAGCGGTGCGACGTCGGACGGGATGACGAGCGTGGTGCCGTCGGCCGCCGTCCGCCGGAAGGAGACGGGTTCGCCGCCGGGACGCGGTGCCGCGTCGATCCGGGTCACGGACCCGCCGGAGGGGTGGTCCGCGTCCGGGGCGAAGGACACGAGGTCCCCCGTGAGGAGCGTGACGGTGACCCTGCCGGACGGGAACGACGTGACGGCCGGCTCCTGCCCACCCGGGGGTGGGGAAGCGGTGTCCGGCGCGGCGCCGGCGGCGGTTGTCGCACCCACCACCAGTGCGGCGACGGCCGCGGTGATCCGTAGGGAAATCCTGCGCATGATGGCCTCTCTGACGACTGGCGGCGCCTCTGCGCACCGCGCGTTCACTGGGGGTGACGCCGGGGCGTGGCGGATCGTTGCCTCGCGACGGAGATCACGGATCGGACAAGGGCGGCATTTCGTGGTGCGGTGTCGGTGTCCCGTGGAACACTCGACGCATGCTCGAACTCGCCACCGGTAGCGGCCTGGCCATGGCGGCCGGCGTCAACGCCTGGATCCCGCTGCTCCTGCTCGGACTCCTGTCCCGCTTCAGTGATCTCCTCACGCTGCCGTCCGGCTGGGGATGGCTGGAGAATCCGTGGGTGATGGCCATCCTCGCGGTCCTGCTGGTCCTGGAGATGACCGCGGACAAGATCCCGGCCCTGGACTCGGTCAACGACGTGGTCCAGACCGTCGTGCGCCCCACGGCCGGCGGTATCGCGTTCGGGGCGGGGGCGGCGTCCGAGACGGTCACCGTCCAGGACCCGGAGGCCTTCGTGGCCGGCGGCGAGTGGGTCACGGTCGTGATCGGCATCGTGCTGGCGCTCGTCGTGCACGCGGCCAAGGCGGGGGGCCGGGTGATCACGAACACCGTCAGCGGCGGCACCGCCGCGCCGGTGATGAGCACGGTGGAGGACGTGGCGGCCGTCGGGGTGTCGTTCCTCGGCATCACGCTGCCGTTCCTCATGATCCCCGTGCTCGTCCTGTTCGCGATCGGGCTGTGGATGATCGTGCGCGGTGTGCGCAAGCACCGGCGCATGAAGCAGATCGACGAGGCGTACGGCGCCGCGGCCTAGCGGCGGACACACGGTCGCCACGGGCCCACGCCCGCGCGGGGGGTCGGTGGCCCCCGACGACGGCGTGCCCCGCGGTCCTGCGCCGCGGCAGAGATCCTGCGCCCCGGCAGATCTGCCAGACTGGGAATTCACCTCCCCGAGACCAAGGACGCCCATGCCTCGCACCCGCCCGTCCGTCGTCACCCGCGCCGCCCGGCGTACGGGGGCGCGGCTCGTCTGGCTCTGTACCGGCTACCGCTTCGCTCCCAGCAAGGCGCCGGACGAGCCGACCGTCTTCGTCGGTGCGCCGCACACCTCCAACACCGACTTCTTCCTGATGCTCGCCATCGCGTGGGAGCTCGACGTGCGTATCAAGTTCCTCATCAAGGACTCGTGGCTGCGGGGCCCGTTCGGTGGACTGATCCGGGCGCTCGGCGGTGTCGCCGTCGACCGGAACGACCCGGCCGGCCTCGTCGACCAGCTGCTCGGGGGCATGCGGACGGGCACGGTGTCGCATCTGGTCGTCACACCGGAAGGAACACGCGGCGCGGGCTCCGGGTACTGGAAGTCGGGCTTCTACCGGATCGCGCGAGCGGCCGGGATGCCGGTGACGCTCGGCTACGTCGACGGCGACCGGCGGGTCGCCGGCCTCGGCCCCTCCCTGCGGATGACGGGCGACGTGCGTGCGGACATGGACCGTCTGCGCGCCTTCTACGCGGACAAGTCGGGTGTCCGCCCGGAGAACCGCGTCGAGCCGCGCCTTCGCGCGGAGGACGACCCGGACGAGGGCCGGGCCACCGCGGCATGAGACTGCGGACCGCCCGGCTCGCCGACGCCGGGGCCGGGGCACGGGTCCATCACGCCACCTGGGTGAGCACGTACGGCGGCCTGCTTCCCGCGGAGTTCTGGAGCACCCATACCCTCGCCGAGCGGACCAGGAGCTGGCAGCGATCGCTGATGCGCGGGTTCGCGCCGACGCTCGCGGAGGTCGACGACGAGATCGTCGGTATCGCGCACGCGTCCCCGGCGCTGCGGCAGCACGGAGTGGCACCGGTGCGCGACTCGCAGCTGTGGATGCTCTACGTCCTGGACGGCCACCACGGAACGGGCGTGGGCCAGGCCCTGCTCGACGCGGTCGTCGCACCGGGCACGCCGTGTCAGCTCTGGGTCGCCGAGGACAACGCCCGGGCGAGACGGTTCTACGAACGCAACGGCTTCGTCGTCGAGGGTGCACGCATCACCGACGACGCGTTCGCGGGCATCACGGAGATCCGCATGGTGCGCTGAGACGGCCTGCGACGACCCGGCGGGCACACGGACCGACGGGACACGCCGCCCCCGGCCTGCCTCGGGGACGAACCGAGGACCGGCGGGGGCCGCAGCGGCGGCTCCCGCGGGTCTCTACCGTTCCAGCCTGCGCGCTTCCTCCTCGGTCTGCGCGGCACCGTCCTCGTCACCGTTGCGCCGCAGCATCCCCGCGAGCGAGCGGAGCGACAAGGCGTCGTCCGATGTGGCCAGCCCCGCGCCGCGCGCGCTGCGCCACAGGCCCATCGCCTGCTGGGCGACGTCGAGCGCCTTGCCCCGCTCCTGCTCGCCGACGAGATTGGAGCTGAGGTCGGTGAGTGCCCGTTCCATCGCCTCGCGCTGCTTGCCCGGGTCGTCGTCGAGGCTCTTGAAGACCTGGACGGCGTCCCGCACCAGGGCGGAGGTGCCCTTCTCCTCCTTGTCCCGGCCACGCTCGGTCATGGCGCTGCCGAACGAGAGGAGCGCGACGGCGAACCGGGACACCGTGCTGCCCTGGTCGCCGGGGATCCTCTCGGCGCCCCGTTCGACGAGCGCGTGCAGCGCCTCCGCCGCGCGCTCCTCGAGACCACCCCCGCGTCGCTCCGTGTCGGCTGCCGCGCTGTCGGCCGGCACCCCGTCGCCCGGCGCCACGTCGCCCGGCACCGCGTCGGCAGCCTGCGCCGTCTCGGCCGGCCTCACGTCGCTCGGCGCCGCATCGGCCGGCATCGCCGCCTCGGCACCACCCGCCGTGGCCGGCTGGGCGTCGGCAGCCCGCGCGGCGGGGACCTCGGAGGCGACGGGCGTTTCCCGCGCCACGGCGTCCTCAGCGACCTCCACGACGTTCTGTTCCGCACCAGGCTCGCGCACCGTCTGACTCCCATCGCTCATGATGAAAGCGAAGCTACCAGAACCGGGCAAAGACCCGACGTCATTACATGTCGCTGAAGTCAGGCCGGCACGTGCCGCCTACTTCCGCCGTCCGGGCTGGTCCCCCGGGTCCACGATGATCTTCGCGCCGTTGGCGGCGGGTGGCGTCGTCCCCGGTGAGGTGCCGCCCGGCTTCGTGGTGCCCTTGGCGGCGTCCGCGGCATTCCTCGCGGCGCCGCCGGCCGCCTTCGCCATGCGAGCGGCACGGAATGCCTTGACAGCCTTGTACAGCGTGTACCCGGCCACGACGACGGCGACGGCGTCGTCGGACAGGCCGAGGATGGGAATGGCGTCGGGGATCAGATCGATCGGACTCGCAATCGTGCCGATCGACGCAGCGAGCGCGATGATCTGCTTCCAGTTCATGTGTTCGAACGTAACGGAATTCGCTGCGACCCGCCAGACTTGTCCCCAAAGCCCGTCATGCCGGAGCCCGTCCCACCGTGCGCGGTGGTCGTGTCCGACGGCGCGGCCGGCGTCGCCCCGAGCCGCCCGTCAGACGCGGGCCGGCTCCTCAGGGACGAGGCGGCTCGTGTAGCCGGCGGCCACGAGGCGGTCGAACGCTCCTTGCACGTCTCCGGGGACCTCCTGGTCCGTGGCGATGTAGCCCTTCTCCGCGTAGACCGTCAGCCGCTGCGTGTCCCCGACGAGCATGTCGATCACCCGGTCCACGTCGCCGATGCTCGTCACGTACTCGTCGAGCGGAAGCGGTGGGGAGACGCAGTACACCTCCACCTCGGGCCACACGACCTGGCACGTCGCGAAGACGCGCCGCTGGTGGTACGGCTTCGTGACGAACATGACCGACCTCGCCTCGATCGAGTGCTCACTGAGCACCTTGCGGCTGTACTCGACGTTCTCGGCGGTGTTCCGGGCACGTGGTTCGATCAGGACGGCTTCGTCAGGGACACCCTGCGCGACGGCCCGTTCGCGGTATCCCACGGCCTCGCCGTGAGGAAACGCCTCGAGCGTCGTGGTGGCGTTGGCGCCGGTGAAGACGATCCGGGGAAAGTACCCCTGGTGGTAGAGATCGGCGGTGTAGTCGGCGACTCCGGTGTCGTGCCCGCCCAGACCGATGCACACATCGACCTCACGAGGATCCTGCCGCAGGTCGTGATACGCCCACAGTGTCTCGACGTCCTCCCGCACCCCCGCGGGGATCCTGACGTTCGGCATATCGGGACCATACGTCTCAGAGCGCCGCACGGCACGAGCGGGCGTCACGCCCCCTCCCGTCGGCCCCCGATGACGGGCCTCTTCGTTCATGTCGCCACGCGCTTCCGGTCGATTACCAGCGGCATGCGGAGACAACGTAGCGGAAGATTCACCCGTTTCACGACCCCGTGCCAGTGATGCCGCACGGAGCGGGATCACCGGCATGATGCCGCCAGGGCACGCACGGTCCGCACACGGGTCGCCTCCGGGTTCCCCGGGGTCTACCCCTGCGCGCCCGGCACCTCGGGTGCCGCGTCGATGGTGAATCCGGCAGCCTCCACGACACGCTGCAGCAGCGCGAAGGTGGGTTCGAACTTGCCCGACTCGATCCGGCTGACGGTGGATCGTGAGACACCCGCCAGCTCGGCGAGCAGGCTCATGCTCAGTTGCCGCTCCCCGCGGACCCGGGCGACGATCTCGGCTGCTGTGCTCACGGTTCCTCCGTGCTCGATACCTGGCTGGACGCACGACAAGGCCCGCCGGTCGGCAATCCGCCGGCAGACCTTGTCGTGCCCCGAGCCTATTCATCTAGTTTTCCACTGTCACGCCCAGGCAACCGGTGCCCCGCGAAAGGTTGCGCCCTATATCGTCGTCGGGTATTAGGCGTCACGTGCCGGTCAGCCAGACCCAGTACTCTCTGCGCACATGAGCACCGTCTCGATCGCGCGTACCGCGCGACGCCTCGCCGCCGAGCATCCCGCGTGGATGCTGCTGCGGTCGGGGGACGCGGCGGCCGCCATCACCCTTCTGCGTGAGCACCTCGCCGGGGACGTCCGCCGGCTGCCCGAGGCCGACCTCGTCGAACGCCTCGAGGACGACATCGCCGAGCTGCGGCGCCAGGGGTTCACGCTCCCCCACTCCGCGGGCCCTCAGGTGTCCGAGTGGCTGCGCGACGGCGTCCTCGTGCGCCGGCCGAGCGTGCGCGCCGGCGACGAGACGGGCCCGGAACAGCTCGAACTGTCCGACGGAGCCCTCGCCGCGATCAGCTTCGTCGCCGGTCTCGCCCGGCCTCACCCCGTCGCGACACCGACGCGGTTGTCCATCGTCCTGGACGCCCTGCGCGACCTTGCCGACGCGGTCGAGCCGGACCGCGAGGTCCGGCTCTCCGCGCTCCGCGCCGAACGGGCGAGGCTGGACACCGAGATCGAGGGCGTCCGGCGCGGGACCACCGCCGTCCTCGAGCCCGCGGAGGCCGCCGAGCGCGCCCGCGAGATCCTCGCGCTCGCCGCCGATGTCCCGGCCGACCTCCTCCGCGTCCGCGCCGCCCTCACGTCGACCGACGCCGAACTGCGCCGCGGTCTCACCGAGTCCGGTCCCGCACGGGACGCGTTCGTCGACGACGTGTTCCGCGGTGTCGACCACCTCGCCGAGACCCCGGCCGGACGGAACCTCATCGACTTCCGGACCGTGCTCGACGCGGGCGAGCACGACGCCCTGGGACACGTCACCCGGCTGCTCCGGGCTCCCGGCGCCGCCGCCGAGCTCACGCCGGACGAGGTGACCGCCCTCCGGGAGCTGGTGGGACGTCTGCGCTCGGCCACGGACGACGCGACCGGCACGATGACGGCGCTGCGCCGCGCGCTCCAGCGGGCGGCACGTTCCGGCGACCTGCCCGAGGAGCAGGCGCTCGCGGGCCTGCTCCGGGCCGCCGAGGCCACCGCGCTCGACCTCGCCGACACGGTGACCCCGCAGACGCCGACCCACCTCACCCTCAAGCTGGGAGCCGTCGGCCCCGACTCCCCCGCGGGCATCCGCCCGCACGACCCCGCCGACGACCGGCCCGCTCCGCTCGTCCGGCCGCGCCCCCCGTCCACCGACGCTCCCGCCGACCTCGCGGCGCTGCGCACGCTCGCCCGGTCCGCGGAGATCGACGAGGACGAGCTGCGCGGCAACGTGAACGACGTCGTCACCCGGCGAGGCACCGCCACCATCGGCGACGTGCTCCGGGCCCATCCGGCGACGCAGGGGCTGGCGAGCGTCGTCGGCCTGCTGTCGCTCGCGGAGCGGCACGGACGACGTGACGGTGACAGCGAGGACATCACCTGGTCGGGGTCCAGAGGCACCCTGCGCCGCGCCCGAATACCCCGCCACCGCTTCGAGGAGCCCGTCCCGTGACCGGACCCATGGAACATCTGAGCACCTCGCGCCCGGGGGGCAGCGGTACGGCACGCGTCGTCCGGCCGGGACGTCCCGGCGACACCGGGCAGCACCCCACCGCGCCCGAGGGCGTCCCCGCGCCTGGCGGTCCGGCGTCGTCGGACACCGGCACGGAGGCGGCGACCGCCCGCCTGTGGCCCGGTGACCCGGGCACCCTCCCGGCCGCCGCCCGGCGTGTGCTGGCTTCCCTGGTGCGAGGCCCGTACCTCTCCGCGGCCGACGACGACGAGACGTGGGCGGAGCTCCTGACCCACCTCGACGCGGTCCGCGGCCGGCTCGCCGACATGTACCTGGACGTCGTCGTGGACCACGACGAGCAGATCGCGTTCGTCCGTGACGCGACGTCCGCCCCCGACGCGCCCGCGGTGGTCCGCGAGGTCCCGCTGACCTTCCTCGACACGGTGCTCCTGCTGCACCTGCGCACCCGCCTGTTGGAGTCGCCCGGCCAGGAGGTGGTGGTCGAGCTCGACGACGTCGTCGACCACCTGCACGCGTTCCGGCGCCGCAGCGGCAGCGGGGCGTCCGGGTACGGCACCGGCTTCGACGTGGGGATCGCGACCGCGTGGGACCGGCTCGTCGAGGCCGGGATCCTGCGCGCCGTCGGCCCGGGCCGGCGCTGCGTGGTGGCGCCCGTGCTGCGCACCCTGTTCGGAGCCGACGAGATCCAGGCCGTCCAGGCCGAGTACGCACGACTCAGCAGGGAGGGCCTGTGAGCACGCAGAGCAGCACACGACCCGGGCAGTGGCGTCTCGCCCGCATCGAGGTGGTGAACTGGGGCACGTTCACGGGTCACCACCGCATCGACGTCGCGCGCAAGGGGTTCCTGCTGACCGGCCACTCCGGCTCGGGCAAGTCCTCCCTGGTCGACGCCGTGGCCGCGATCCTCACGCCACCGTCCGAACTCCGGTTCAACGCGGCGGCCGCCGCGGCCGTGGCGGGAGGCCGCGAGGACCGGTCGGTGACGAGCTACGTGCGCGGCGCCTGGCGGCACCGTACCGACGGCGCCACCGGCGAGGCCGTCGCCGAGACCCTGCGTCCGGCCACGACCTGGAGCGGGGTGCTGCTGCGCTACGAGGACGGCGCCGGCCAGGTCGTGACGCTCGTCCGGCTCATGCTCCTGCGCCGCACCGCCGCGCAGCCCGTGGACCTGTACGTGTACCAGCCCGGCGAGACCGAGCTCCTCGATCTGGAGCCCTTCGTCCGCACCGGGCTCGACGCGCCCGGGCTGCGCGGGCACCTGCCCGAGGCCACGGTGTCGGACCGGCACGCCGGTTTCGCCGCCGCGTTCAGCGAGCGCCTCGGCGTCGGTGACCCGAGCGCGCTCGTGCTGCTGCACCGCACCCAGTCGGCCAAGAACCTGGGCAGCCTGGACGACCTGTTCCGCGACTACATGCTCGACGAGCCGATCACGTTCGGTCTCGCCGAGGCGGCGGCGCAGCAGTTCGCCGAGGTGTCCCGGGCGCACGGCCGCATCGCGGACGCGCGGCGGCAGCTGGAGGCGCTGGACCGGCTCGCCCCGTTGTGCCGGGGGTTCGACGAGGGCGCCCGGTCCGCGGTCCGGGCCGCGACCCTGCACGGGTCGCTGGAGCCGTACCGGGACGCGCTCAAGCTGGAGCTCGCCTCGGCCGCGCTCGGGGAGGCGCAGCGCTACGAGGACGCGGCGGCGCACGACCGTGACGCGGCGGACGCCGAGGTGGAACAGGCCACGAGCGCCCACCGGCAGGCGGTGAGCGTGCTGCAGGTACGCGGTGGCCAGGCGTTGGCCACGCAGGGTGACCGGCTCCAGCGCGCGGGGGAGATCGCGGCGCTGAGGCGTACCCGGCGCGCCGAGCTCGCGGCGGACCTGGAGTCGGTGGGGCTGACCGTGCCGGAGTCGTTCGGCGAGTTCTCGGCATTGCGGGAGCTGGCCCGGTCGGAGCTGTCGACCGGCGAGGCGGCCGGTACCGCGACCGGGGCCATGCCGGTGCTCACGGGCGCGGCGGCGCAGATGCGCAAGGCACACGAGGCGCGTGCGGCGGTCGCCGCCGAGCATGCCAGGATCTCGGCGCAGGTGCAGGCGCTGCGGACCTCGGGGAGCAACCTGCCGGCCGATCTGCTGGCCGCCCGGCGCGCGGTGTGCGACGCGACCGGGATCAGTGAGTCGACGTTGCGGTTCGCGGCGGAGCTCCTGCGGATCCGGCCCGGTGAGGAGCGCTGGACGGGCGCGATCGAGCGCGTGCTGCGGCCGCTGGCCACCACGTTGCTGGTGCCGTCGGCGCACCGGGACGCCGTACGGGACGCCGTCGACGCGGCGGATCTCGGTACGCGCCTCGAGTACCGCGTGGTGGGGGTGCGCCAGGACGCGCCTCGTGCGGCGTCGGGCCCGGACTCCCTGGTCCACAAGGTCGAGGTGGCGGACGGGCCCGCGTCGGGGTGGCTGCAGCGTCACCTGTCGGACTACGACTACCTGTGCGTGACCGATGCCTCCGGGCTCGACGACGCCGACCGTGCCGTCACTCTCGCGGGTCAGGTGAAGCACGCGAGCGACCACGTGACGAAGGACGACACCGCGACCGATCCGGCCACCTGGGTGCTGGGTACGGACGTCACGGAGAAGCTGGACCACCTGCTGGGCAGGGCTCGCGAGGTGCAGGCCCGCCTCACCGCGGCGGAGGACGCCGTCGCCGCCGCGACGGCCGCCGAGCGGGAGCGGCTGCAGCGGGCGTTCGCCCTGCGGCAGGTGCAGCGGCGGGAGTGGCACGACGTCGACATCGAGTCGGCCGAGCAGGACCTCGCCGAGGCGCAGCGGACGTTCGACTCGCTCCTGACCGGGACGCAGGACCTCGCGGCGGCGGAGCACGACGTGACGGGCGCGGAGCGGCGGCTGTCCGCGGCCCGCACGGCCGCGTCGGTGGCGGCGGACGTGCTCGCGGAGGCGCGGGCGGCGCGGCGGTCGATCGAGCGGGTGGTGGACGAGCTGCGCGGGACGGTGGCGGGCACGATCCCCCAGGAGCATCGCGCCGAGCTGGAGCGGCGGTACGCGGAGGTCCGGGAGACGGTCACGCACGACGTGGTCGACGAGGTGTCGCTCGTGGTGTCGCGGGCGCTCGACGGCGAGCGCGAGGCCGGGCTGCGCAGCTCGGGGGCCGCCGAGCGCCAGATCACGGAGCTGCTCGGTGAGTTCCGGCGGACCTGGCCCGCCCTGACGCGGGACATCGGCGCCGGTGTCGGGGACCGGGGGCGTTACCTCGCGCTCGCGGAGGAGATCCGCACCCGTCGGCTGCCCGCGCTGGAGGACGAGCTCGAGCAGATGCTGTCCGGCGGGGCGCAGCGTGCCCTGGACCGGCTCGCGGCGGAGATCCGCCAGGCACCGTCGGTGATCCGCGAGCGGATCGTCCCGGTGAACGAGTCGCTGCGCCGGTCGGAGTACGCGCCCGGACGGTATCTGGAGATCCGCGTCAAGGAGCAGCAGCCGGCGGCGGTACGTGAGTTCCTGGACGTGCTGGACGGCCTGGCGGCGGACCGGGGCACCGCGATGCCACGGCTGGAGCGCCTCATGCGGCGGCTGGCGTCGGCGGACCCGGCCGACCGGGCGTGGCGGGCGCTGTGCCTGGACACCCGGCGGCACGTCCGGTTCACGGGCGTGGAGCTCGACGGGGCGGGCCTGACGCTGGACGTCCACGAGTCGTCGGCCGGGCTGTCCGGTGGCCAGCGTCAGAAGCTCGTGGTGTTCTGCCTGGCCGCCGCCCTGCGCTACCGCCTCTCGACCCTGGAGGACGGGACGACGCCGGCCTACGGCTCGGTCATCCTGGACGAGGCGTTCGACAAGGCCGACACCGAGTTCACCCGCACCGCGATGGACACCTTCCGGGACTTCGGGTTCCACATGATTCTCGCGACGCCGCTCAAGCTGCTGCAGACACTCGAGGAGTACGTCGGCGGCGTCGGCCTGGCGACCTGCCCGGACGGCCGGGAGTCGCGCGTGGACGTGGTCGCCCTCGACCCGACCCCGGTGGTGGAGCCCACGCCGGCGGCCTAGAGGTCGCGGGCGTCCTTCAGGCCCCGTTCGTAGGCCTCGCGGGAGCCCTCGCGGAACAGGTCGTCGGTGCTGGGGCGCACGAGCGACCGCGCGCCCGGGCCGTCGTCGTCGGACACGTACCGGGCCAGGCCGCGCACGACCGCGACCGCGCGGCCCGTCGCCTTGCCCCGGACGAGCTCGGTGGCGGAGGCGACCTCGTCGGCGACGGCGGTGACCGTGACGTTCAGGGGCCGGCCGTGGCTGTCCGTGCCGCCGCGCAGGTCGTCGGTGGGGGTGATACCGGCGGCACCGATCGCGATGTCGACGAGGGCGTCGCGCCAGGGCCGGCCGGCGGTGTCGGTCACGACGACGCCCAGGCGCGTCAGCCCGAGCCGTTCTCGCAGCGCCGCGCGCAGGCGGCGCGCGGAGGCGTCGGGGTCGCGCGGCAGGAGCAGCACCGTGCCCTCGGGTGTGTTCGACGCGTCCACGCCCGCGGCCGCCATCACCAGGCCGAGGCCGTTCTCCACGATCCGCAGCGGGGGGCCGTCCGGGCGCTCGCGCACCGCGACGACGCGAACCGTCTCGTCCGTGATCGCCTGTTCCCGGTCCGCGGCGGCGACGGCGCGCCCCTCCGCCTTGGACACGATCTTCGAGGTCACGGCGACGACGTCGCCGTCGGCAGGACGGTCCTCGGGGTCCTGCGCGGCGAGCAGGTCCCCGATGGCGGCGCCGAGGTCGGTTCCGGGCGTGATCTCGGGCAGCCCGTCGGGCGCCCACACGGTGAGGCGGTGCATGGCGGCATTGTCTCCCGGCGGGCACGCCGTCGGGCCAGGCAGGCACGCCGGCGGCCCGGCGGGCTAAGCGGTCAGGTGCGGGAGCACGTCGGATGCGTAGGCGTCGATCCAGGCGCGCGGGTCCGGACCGGCGTCGTGCACGTAGACGCGGTCGAAGCCCAGGTCGAGCAGGCGTTGCAGGTGGGCGCGGTGTTCCCCGAGGTCGTCCGAGACGAGGACCCGGCCCGCGAAGTCGTCCGGCCGGAGCAGTCGGGCCACGGCGGCGACGTCGTGCGGGGACCGCAGGTCCGACCGGGGCAGACGCGCCGCACCGATCGGCGGATTGGCCAGGAGCTGCTCCTGTGCCCGCGTGGCGTCCGGTGCCCAGGAGACCGGGACCTGGACCACTTTCGGCATCGCGTCGGGGTCCTTGCCGGCTTCTCGCGCGCCCGCGCCGAACCGGTCGAGCAGCACCTCGAGCCGCTCCGGTGGCGCGGCCATCGTGATGAGGCCGTCCGCCTGGCGGCCGGCGCGGCGCGCGGTGACCGGGCCGCCCGTGGCGACGAGAACCTGCGGCGCGGTCTCGGGCGCGGTCCACAGCCGCGTCGCCTCGAGCCGGAAGTGCTGTCCGGCGAAGCGGACGTCCCGGCCGGCCGGTGCCGCGAACAGCTTCCTGATCAGGTCGACGGCCTCGAACAGCCGCGCGATGCGGCCCGGCGCCTCGGGCCAGTAGTCGCCGGTGACGTGCTCGTCGACGGCGTCGCCACTCGCCACGCCCAGCCAGTGGCGCCCGGGGTTCATGGCGGCCAGCGTCGCCGACGCCTGCGCGAGCACGGCGGGATGCATCCGGCTCCCGGGCACGGCGACCGGGCCGAGGTCTCCCTCGGTCCGCTCGCCGAGCGCGCCGAGCACGTTCCACACGAATCCCGCCTGCCCCTGGCGGGCCGTCCACGGCTGGTACCGGTCGGTCGCCATCACGCCGCCGAAGCCACGCTCCTGCGCGTAGACCGCCAGCTCCACCGCGTCCCGCGGATGCAGCGCCTCGAGCATCGCCGCCAGACCGATCGTCGCCACGACGCCGACCCTATAGGGATCCCGCGGACGTCACGGGGTCGCACGGGCGTCGGCCGACGGTCAGGCGTCGGCCGACGGCGAGAAGCGGCGCCGGCGGACCGTCCGGCGGGCGACCGGCCACTGCTCCGGTGCCGGGTTCCGGCGGGCCGCGCGAGACGCGAGCGGACGTCTCAGGATCCCGCGCGGGACGGGGCGCGCTGCCGGACCCACACCGCGGCCTCCGCGGGGTCCGCCCCGGAGGCCTCGACGTAGGCGCGAGCGGCGTTCCTCGTCCGGCCGGCGGCGAGGAGCTCGTCGATCTCGGCGAGCGCCGTCGCCGGGACGACGGCCGTGGCGGGGTCGGGGACACCGAGACGGTCGAGCAGGACGTCGAGCCGGCGTTCCAGCCTGCGCAGGCTCCTCGCCGACGGCCCGAGGTTGCCGGTGACGTTGACGACCAGGAGGGTGAACAGGACGATCAGGATCATGGTGAGGAGCAGGTCCATACCACCACGCTAGCGCCACGATCCCTCGACCCGGAGACTTTCCCGGTCCCGGCCGTGACCCGGGGCGCGCCGGCGGGCCCCGTCCTCGCGGGGCGCGCGAGGGTATGGGGAGAGGTCCCCACCACGCATACCTCCACGAGCCACGACAGGGAAGCGTTCGCGCTGGTAGCGTCCCGGGACTGAGGGCCGGGACGGGCCGGCTCGACGGCCGGTGGCCCGGCCCGATGGCTGGTGAACGCGACAAGGAGACGGATGCGGTCCATGTTCCAGGTACGACGGACCGGCGCGACCCTGCTCGCCGTCGGCGTGCTGTCCTCCTGCACGGCCGGGGCCGACGGCAACCCTCCGGAACCGGCGCCCCCGGTCGACACCGCGAGGACGGAGTACTCGGCCGCGTACGACGACGTGGTCGCCGCGCTCACGCGGGACGTCCCCCAGGTCGAGTGGGTGCCCAAGGACCGCTTCCCTCACCTCACGGAACAGCCCGACGGCCGGTGCGTCCTCGCTCTCGCGGAGAGTCTGGGCGAGGGCGACCTGTACGAGCCCAGCGGCGGACTCGCCGATCTCGCGGCGCTGCTCGACCCGGTCCTGGACGAGCACGGTTTCGACCCGCTGTCCGAGGTGGTCTACCCCGACGACGGAGGGGACGTGTACGTCACGGCCACCGACGAGGCCGGATGGGAACTCACGGTCTCGGCCTACCCGCCGGTCGTCGGCATCTCGGGACCGGTCGACACCGACCGGTGCGACGAGAGCGCCCTCGACGAGGGCTGAGCGGCCGCGCCGGCGGCCGCCTCCGGGCCTCACCGCGCGGCGCGCGGAGCAGGCCGGGGATCTCTTCCAGGCTGTGGATATCCGGGCGCCGGGACGTGCGGGATCTGGGACACTTGACCCATGAGTACTCCGATCCCCGCCGGGCACACGGACCCGGCCACGACCCCCACGAACGCCACGACAACACCCGCCGCTCAGGTAGCCGGTGCCGACGTCGTCCGCGCGGTGGTCAAGGGAGTACCGGACCGGGTGAGCGCCGACGGCCTGGAGGAGAAGCTCGACGCCCGTTGGAGCGCCGAGGGCACGTTCGCGTTCGACCGCAGCAGGACCCGTGAGCAGATCTACTCGATCGACACGCCGCCGCCGACCGCCTCCGGCTCCCTGCACGTGGGGCACGTGTTCTCCTACACCCACACCGACCTCGTCGCCCGGTACAAGCGCATGCGCGGGTACGAGGTCTTCTACCCCATGGGCTGGGACGACAACGGCCTGCCCACCGAGCGCCGCGTGCAGAACTACTACGGCGTGCGGTGCGACCCGTCGCTCCCCTACGTGGAGAACTTCGAGCCGCCGCACGAGGGCACGGACGGCAAGAACGTGAAGCCGGCCGATCAGGTGCCGGTCAGCCGCCGCAACTTCATCGAGCTGTGCGAGCGCCTCACCACGGAGGACGAGCAGAAGTTCGAGGAGCTGTGGCGCCGCCTGGGCCTGTCGGTGGACTGGTCGCAGACCTACCAGACCATCGGCGCGGACTCGATCGCCACGGCGCAGCGGGCGTTCGTGCGCAACCTCGCTCGCGGTGAGGCCTACCAGGCCGAGGCCCCCGGGCTGTGGGACGTGACGTTCCAGACGGCGGTCGCACAGGCGGAGCTGGAGGCGCGGGACTACCCGGGGCACTACCACAAGGTGGCGTTCGGGCGGCCCGGCGGCGAGAAGGTGTTCATCGAGACCACGCGGCCGGAGCTGATCCCGGCCGTGGTGGCGCTCATCGCCCACCCGGACGACGAGCGCTACCAGCACCTTTTCGGTACCACCGTCACCTCGCCGCTGTTCGGCGTGGAGGTCCCGGTGCTGGCACACCACGCGGCCGAACCCGACAAGGGCGCGGGCATCGCGATGTGCTGCACGTTCGGCGACCTCACGGACGTGCAGTGGTGGCGTGAGCTGCAGCTGCCGACGCGCTCGATCGTGCAGCGCGACGGCCGGATCACCCGGGAGGTGCCCGAGTGGATCGAGGGCGGTGCCGGCGAGGCCCTGTTCGGTGAGATCTCCGGCATGACGACGTTCAGCGCCCGTAAGGCGATCGTCGACGCGCTGCGCGCCTCCGGTGACCTCGCGGGCGAGCCCGTGGCGACCCAGCGCAAGGCGAACTTCTACGAGAAGGGCGACAAGCCGCTGGAGATCGTGACGTCGCGCCAGTGGTACATCCGCAACGGCGGCCGCGACGGCGACCTGCGTGACGAGCTGCTGGCCCGGGGCAAGGAGCTCGACTTCCATCCCGACCACATGCGCGTGCGCTACGAGAACTGGGTGGGCGGCCTCAACGGCGACTGGCTGATCAGCCGTCAGCGGTTCTTCGGCGTGCCCATCCCGCTGTGGTACCCGGTGCTGGCCTCGGGCGAGGTGGACCACGAGAACCCGATCGTCCCGTCCGAGGACCGGCTTCCGGTGGACCCGACGTCGCAGGCACCCGAAGGCTTCACCGAGGACCGGCGCGGCGTCCCCGGAGGATTCGTGGGCGACGCCGACGTGATGGACACCTGGGCGACGTCGTCGCTCTCCCCGCAGATCGTGGGCGGATGGGAGCGCGACGAGGACCTGTGGCAGCGTGTGTTCCCGATGGACCTGCGCCCGCAGGGCCAGGACATCATCCGCACCTGGCTGTTCTCCAGCGTGGTGCGCGCGCACCTGGAGAACGGCACGCTGCCGTGGAAGAACGCGGCGATCAGCGGCTGGATCCTCGACCCGGACCGTAAGAAGATGTCCAAGTCCAAGGGCAACGTGGTGACGCCCATGGACCTGCTCGTGGAGCACGGCTCGGACGCGGTGCGCTACTGGGCCGCCTCCGCCCGTCTGGGCGCGGACGCCGCGTTCGAGGTGGGCCAGATGAAGATCGGCCGCCGCCTCGCCATCAAGGTCCTCAACGCGTCGAAGTTCGCGTTGTCGTTCGGGCTGGACCCGGAGACCGGCGAGGGCGAGGTCCTGCTGGACCCGGCCGCCGTGACGGTGGACCTGGACCGCGCGATGCTCTCCGGTCTGGCCGCGGTGACCGAGCAGGCGACGGCCGCCTTCGAGGCGTACGACCACACCAGAGCGCTCGAGGTGACGGAGACGTTCTTCTGGACGTTCTGCGACGACTACCTGGAGCTCGTGAAGGACCGCGCCTACGGCGACGGAGCGGGCAGCACGTCCGGCTCGACGGAGACCATGTCGGCGCGGACGGCGCTGGCGATCGCGCTCGACACGCAGCTGCGCCTGCTGGCGCCGTATCTGCCGTTCGCCACGGAGGAGGTGTGGTCCTGGTGGCGCGCCGGCTCCGTGCATCGCGCGCCATGGCCCACGGCGGAACCGTTGCGGGCGGCCGGCGGCGGTGTCGACGCCACGCACCTGACGGCAGCCGGGAACGCACTGGCCGCGATCCGTAAGGTGAAGTCCGAGGCGAAGACGTCGATGCGGGCCCCGGTCCTGGCGGCCACCCTGGCGGTGCCCGCCGCGGACCTGCCCGCGGTCCAGCTGGCCATCGGGGACGTGCAGGCCGCGGGCCGCGTGACCGGGAACCTGACGCTGGTCGAGGCCAGCGAGGGTCAGGGCGATCCGAACGTCCAGGGCGGCATGGTGACGTCCGGCGTCGAACTCGGCGAGCCGGAGCCACGCAAGAAGGGCTGAGGCCGGACCAGGGCCGGGCCCGGCCGCGTCACCTCGGCGTGACGCGGCCGGAGCCGTCAGTTGAGCATCAGGACGACCGCGTCGCCGGCATCGGCGGCGGCGGTGAAGAACCGGCCGAGATCCTCGTAGGCGTTGGCCAGGGCGTCGAGCCGTTCCTCCGGCGGATGCTCGGTCGGGTCCGGGCAGCCGTCGCAGACGGCGGCGTCGTACAGCGGCGCCAGTTCCGCGAACGGTGTTCCCGTCAGGAATGCGGCCGCCGTGGCCACGTCGGACGACGGGAGCAGCCGGGCGTTGCCGATCGCTCCGGCGACGCCCAGTGGCTTGCCGCCCTGAACCACGTCGACCGACAGTCCTCCGTGCTCCCGCAGCAGCCCGTGCAGCCCGCCCCAGGTCAGGCCGATGGTGAAGTACTGCGCCTCGCCGGGCGGGACGTCGCGTTCCACCCAGTCGTCCGCGAGTGTCTCGACATGCGATGCCACCCAGTCGTCGTTGCCTGCGGCCCTGGCCTCGTCGTCCGCGCCGAGTCGTGCGTATTCGCACTGCACCCCGCTCAGCGCCGCGGTGAGGCTCGGCCGGTACCCCTCGTGATTCCCCATGGCCGGGCACGCTAGCGACTCACGCCACACGGCGGGTCGGGCATAACGAACAGACCAACCGCAAGGGCCCTGAACGCCAGCACCCTTCACAAACGCTTCACATTCAAGGGCGTGCGAGAAGCACGTTCACAGAAGGCACACCGGACCAACCGGTCATCGCCTGTGGACGACACGAACGGCGCTCAGCCCCGGGCGCGTTCACCCCGGAGCCGGACGTCGTCCCCCGACATCGTGGCGGCGAACTCGTGCGGCGTGTACCCGTCGTGCCAGCGCAGCGTCGCCGCCACACCGTCGACCAGCCCGCCCGCTCCTGCGCCGACCGAGCCCTCGGGCGCGAAGGTCAGCCCCGCGTCCTGCGCGATCGCGGCCCGCACCAGCGCCACCGCGGCCGGCAGCTCCTCGAGCCCGTCGTGCGGCGCACCGAGGGCCTCCAGGTCGGAGCGGTCCGACGCGATGTGCGCGGGCTCCGGTCCGATCCACAGGGTTCGCCCGTTCAGCTGGCCGTTGCCCGCCCCGTACTCCTCCGCGAGCACGAGCTCGGCCACCTGCGCGCGGCGCAGCACCGCGACGACGTCGTCGACCGAGGACACCGCGCCCTCGTCCCGCCCGAGACCCTGCCGTAGGTCCGCGAGCACGCGCTCCCGCCGCCGTTCGCGGTAGCTGTCCAACGCCTCCGCGACCCGGTCGGCGAAGGCGCCGCCGTTCGCGACGCCGTTGGCCGCCGCAGCGCCGCCGACGGTCGCCGGCCCGCCCCGCACGCCGCCGGGGATCTCGACGCAGATCTCCGCCAGGGGGCGGGTGACGGCCTCCCGCACGCCGGGCACCATGCGCACGTCGCCCGTGAGCACCACGAGTTCCGGCGCCGACTCGGCCGCGCGACGCTCCAGCTCGGCCGCGATCGCCGCCGCGTTCCGCTCCCAGGAGTCCTCCGCGCGCGACTCGATCGTGGCGCGCTTGGTCCCGGTGGACCCTGTCTTCGCGATCTCGTCGTCCGGGGCCGTGAACTGTTCGTAGACCCGTCCGCCGACGCCGGTGCGGGTGAAGTCGGCGCCCTTCCGGTCGATCACCACCACGAGCAGCTCCACGGACTCGTCCGCGGCGCGCACCGCCTGCAGGAGCTCGGGAACGTTCGACCACGAGGCCACGTCCGCCGTCGGAGCCTCGTGCAGGACGCGGTCCACCAGCACGCCGGTGTCGTCCGCGATGACGACCCTGCCGTGCAGGCCCGGCTCCCACGTCGGCCGGCGGGCCGCCTCCTCCATGCTGTCCAGCACGCCCTCCGGGGCGCCCTGCGCGGCCAGCGACTTGCGCGCGGCCCGCCACCGGTTCGCGACATCGCGGTCGGCGACGGCCTTGTCGGACGGGGTGGCGTCCAGGTAGACGGTGGCGAACGGTCCGGGGTGTCCGAGGAGCGGCTTGAGCCAGTCGATCTTCATTCCGGCCTCCTGTCCGAGGGTCATCCTCACAATCCATCCAGCGTCCGCCGAATCACGCGCGGGCGCCACCCCTGGGCCAGGTTTTTCCTTGACGATCTCGTGACGATTGCCAGCCGGTTCCTCGGACGGCACGCGACCGACGGTCAGAAGGCATCCCTTCAAGCGTACGTATCGAGTTCCGGCATGGTCTCGCCCGCGTGCTCCCGGGCGATCAGCTCGTGTCGTCTGATGACCTCGCTGACGATGAACTGCCGGAACTGCACGGCGAAGTCGGGATCGAGCCCGGACGCCTCCGCGATGGCCGTGAGCCGCTCGATCTGCTGTGCGTCGCGTGACGGGTCGGCGGGCGGCATGTTGCCGATGGCCTTCAGCTCCCCCACCTGACGGGTCAGCTTGAACCGTTCCGCCAGCAGGTGCACCAGAGCGGCGTCGATGTTGTCGATGCTCGCCCGCAGGCGCAGGATCTCCGAGGGCATCGCCGAGGCGGCAGGGTCCGAGGTCATGGGGACGAGGCTAACCCGGTGGGAGCCCCGGGGCGCCCTCGTGCCGACCATCGGACGCCGCGCGGATCATGCGCGGAAACCTGAGCGGGGCCGGAGCCGACGTTGACAGAAGCGCGAGTTCTGTCACGTTGGATCCCGGGAGTACAGTCTCTCTCGCACTTCCGCACTGGAGCCCGGTGCCCGGGAAGTGAGTCCCACCCCTTGACACACCGCGGAGCTCACCACCATGACAGTCGTCTCCACGCCGGCCCTCGTTGACGTGCCGGAGGGCACCAGCATCAACACGATCCTGCGGGACCGTGTCGCCCGGGCCGGCGGAGAGACCCTGATCGAGCGCCGCGACACCCCGCAGGGGCCGTGGATCCCGGTCACCGCCGCCGAGTTCGAGGCGGAGGTCCTGGCGGTGGCACGTGGGCTGATCGCCCACGGCGTCGGACCGGGAGACCGCGTGGGCATCATGTCCCGCACGCGCTACGAATGGACGCTGCTCGACTTCGCGATCTGGGCGGCCGGGGCGGTTCCCGTGCCCGTGTACGAGACGTCGTCCGCCGAGCAGGTGCAGTGGATCTGCTCCGACGCCGGAGTCAGGCTCGTCTTCGCGGAGTCCGCCGCGCACGCCGAGACGATCGGGCGGACCCGGCACGCGCTGCCGGCCCTGGAGGACGTGCTCGTGATCGACGCCGGTGCGGTGGCGGCCCTGCGCGGTGCCGGCTCCCACCTGCCGCTGATGGCCGTCACGGAGAGACGTGACGCGGTCCGCCGGGACGACGTCGCCACCATCATCTACACCTCGGGTTCCACCGGTCGCCCCAAGGGCGTCGAGCTGACCCACGGCAACTTCGCGCACCTGACGATGAACGCCGCCGTCGCGATTCCCGAGATGCTCGACACGCCTGGGTCGCGCACCCTCCTGTTCCTCCCCCTAGCGCACGTCTTCGCGCGCTTCGTGGAGGTGGCCGTGTTCGCCGGGAACTCGGTGCTCGGTCACGCACCGGACATCAAGAACCTCGTCGCCGACCTCGGCACGTTCGCGCCCACCTACCTGCTCGCGGTCCCGCGTGTCTTCGAGAAGGTCTTCAACTCTGCGGAGGCGAAGGCGTCGGGCTCAGGACCGCGGCGCCGTGTCTTCGCCTGGGCCGCCGACGTCGCCGTCCGGTACTCCCGCGCGCTCGACACGGACGCAGGTCCCGGAAGCAGGCTGCGTCTGGCGCACCGGGTCGCCGGCAGGCTCGTCCACGGCCGGCTCCGTGCCGCCATGGGCGGGAACCTGCGGTGGGCGGTGTCCGGCGGGGCACCGCTCGGGGAACGTCTCGGCCACTTCTTCCGCGGCATCGGCGTCACGATCCTCGAGGGGTACGGGCTCACCGAGACCGCGGCGCCCACGTCGGTGAACCTGCCGAGGCACACGAAGATCGGGACCGTCGGCCCGGCGCTGCCGGGCACGTCCATCGCCATCGCCGACGACGGCGAGGTCCTCCTGCACGGGCCCCACGTCTTCCGCGGCTACCACAACCAGCCGCAGCTCACGGCAGAGGCCCTGGCCGGCGGCTGGTTCCGCACCGGGGACCTCGGGTCGATCGACGAGGACGGGTTCCTGCGCATCACCGGCCGCAAGAAGGAGATCATCGTCACCGCCGGTGGCAAGAACGTCGCGCCGGCGGTCCTCGAGGACCGGCTGCGTGCCCACCCGATCGTGAGCCAGGTCGTCGTCGTCGGTGATCAGCGTCCGTTCATCGGGGCCCTGGTGACGCTGGACGCCGAGATGCTGCCGGGCTGGTGCGCCAGCCACGGGCTGCCGAACCTGACCGTCACCGAGGCCCGGGTGCACCCCACGGTGCTCGAGGCGCTGGACGCCGCCGTACGGCAGGCGAACGAGGCCGTGTCCCAGGCCGAGTCCATCCGCAAGGTCAGCGTGCTCGACTTCGACTTCACCGAGCAGAACGGGTACCTCACGCCGTCGATCAAGGTGAAGCGGGCGAAGGTCGTCCACGACTTCGCCCACCTCGTGGACGAGCTCTACGCGGCGAAGCCCTCGGCGGCCGCCCCGGCCTGAGCCCCCGCCGTCGCGCGGGCGCCGCGCCTCAGGCCGACTTCTCGCGCGGCTGGCGGCCCCGGACCGCGGTGCGACGCGGGACGACGGTCGGGTTGACGTTCTCCAGGACCACGTCGCGGGTGATGACCACGCGTTCGACGTCGTCGCGGCTGGGGACGTCGAACATGACCTGCTGCAGGACTTCCTCCATGATGGCGCGCAAGCCGCGTGCGCCCGTGCCGCGCAGCAGGGCCTGGTCCGCGATCGCCTGGACCGCGCCGTCCTCGAACTCCAGCTCGACCCCGTCGATCTGGAACATGCGCTTGTACTGCTTCACGAGCGCGTTGCGCGGCTCGGTGAGGATCCGCACCAGCGCGTCGCGGTCGAGCGGAGACACCGACGCGACCACCGGCAGGCGCCCGATGAACTCGGGGATCAGGCCGTACTTCTGCAGGTCCTCGGGACGGACCTCGGCGAACAGGTCGTCGTCCGCGCCCGTCTCCATCGGCGCGGCGAACCCGATGCCCCGCTTGCGGGCGCGGGAGGCCACGATGTCATCGAGACCGGCGAACGCACCGGCGACGATGAACAGCACGTTCGTGGTGTCGATCTGGATGAACTCCTGGTGCGGGTGCTTGCGCCCGCCCTGCGGCGGAACCGATGCGCTCGTGCCCTCGATGATCTTCAGGAGCGCCTGCTGCACCCCTTCCCCGGACACGTCACGGGTGATCGAGGGGTTTTCCGCCTTGCGGGCCACCTTGTCGACCTCGTCGATGTAGATGATCCCCGTCTCGGCCTTCTTCACGTCGAAGTCCGCGGCCTGGATGAGTTTGAGCAGGATGTTCTCGACGTCCTCGCCGACGTAGCCCGCCTCGGTGAGTGCCGTGGCGTCCGCGATCGCGAACGGGACGTTGAGCATCTTCGCGAGGGTCTGGGCGAGGTAGGTCTTGCCCGTCCCCGTGGGGCCGATCAGCAGGATGTTCGACTTGGCGATCTCGACCTGGTCCGTGTCCTCCGGGCTGCCCGGCGCCTTGGGGCCGCTGCTCGCCTGGATCCGCTTGTAATGGTTGTAGACCGCGACGGCCAGGGCCCGCTTGGCGGACTCCTGGCCGATGATGTACTGCTCGAGGAACTCGAAGATCTCGCGCGGCTTGGGCAGCTCGGTGAGCCCGACCTCAGCCGCTTCGTTCATCTCCTCGTCGATGATCTCGTTGCAGAGTTCGATGCACTCGTTGCAGATATAGACGCCGGGGCCCGCGATCAGCTTGATGACCTGCTTCTGGGACTTGCCGCAGAAGTTGCACTTCAGCAGCTCAGCGCCGTCACCGATACGCGCCACGTATTCGTCTCCTCGCTCCTGCGCTCTTCCGAGCGGTCCGGGCTCTGGTCGGGCGATTCTGTCTCTTCGGGAAAGCTTCCAGATCTCCAGGCGGGGCCGGCGGCCCCTCGTCGGTCACCTTCCATTGCACACCACCGGGGGCCCGGTTGTCAGCCGGTCTCACGGCGGGTCGTCCAGGTGAGATTCTCGCCAGCACTGGCAAGATTGCCATGATTTCAACCGCGTGTCTCGTTTTTCCGGCTACCGCCCCGTCCGCCGGGGCAGCGGGCCCTGACCGGCACCCGCTACCCCGGACGTCAGCGCGCCGCCACGCCGGGCCGCTCAGGAAGCGGGGATGACCTGCACCTTGCGCGACTCCAGGACCTGGTCCACCAGGCCGTAGTCCTTCGCCTCGGCGGCCGTGAGGATCTTGTCGCGCTCGATGTCGTCGCGCACCTCCTCCTGCGGCTTGTTGGCGTGCCGGGCGAGTGCCTGCTCGAGCCACTCGCGCATCCGGATGAGCTCGTTGGCGTGGATCTCGATGTCGGACGCCTGGGCGTAGCCGCCGCCCTCCATCGCGGGCTGGTGGATGAGCACGCGGGCGTTCGGGAGTGCCAGACGCTTGCCCGGCTGGCCGGCCGCGAGCAGCACGGCCGCCGCGGAGGCGGCCTGTCCCAGGCACACGGTCTGGATCTGCGGCTTGACGTACTGCATCGTGTCGTACAGCGCGGTCATCGCGGTGAACGAGCCGCCGGGGCTGTTGATGTACAGGATGATGTCGCGGTCCGGGTCCTGGGACTCCAGGACGAGCAACTGTGCCATGACGTCGTCGGCGGACGCGTCGTCCACCTGGACACCCATGAAGATGATGCGGTCCTCGAACAGCTTGGTGTACGGGTCCTGGCGCTTGAATCCATAGGCGGTACGTTCCTCGAACTGCGGCAGCACGTACCGGCTCGACGGCGCGCCGTACGGCAGTCCGATACCGCCGGGCCGTGCTGCGGACGCACCGGCAAGGCGCTCGGCCGCTGCCAGGAACTGGGCTTCAGGGCTCACTGTGGTCTCCTCGATCGTCGAAGTGTGCGGGCGTCGTCAGGACGCGGTGTTCATGCCGCCGCCGCCGGCCAGGGCCGCGTGCTCGACGACGTGGTCGATGAAGCCGTACTCCAGCGCCTCGGGCGCCGTGAACCACTTGTCCCGGTCGCTGTCCTTGACGACCTTCTCCACCGAGTGGCCGGTCTGCTCGGCCGTGAGCCCCGCGAGCACCCGCTTCATGTGCATGATCAGCTCGGCGTTGATCCGCACGTCGGTGGCCGTTCCGCCGATGCCGCCGGAGGGCTGGTGCATCATCACCCGTGCGTGCGGGGTCGCGTAGCGCTTGCCCTTCGCTCCCGAGCTGAGCAGGAACTGGCCCATCGAGGCCGCCATACCCATCGCCACGGTCGCCACGTCGGGCTGGACGAACTGCATCGTGTCGTAGATCGCCATGCCGGCCGTGATCGAACCGCCGGGGCTGTTGATGTAGAGCCAGATGTCCTTGGTCGGGTCCTCGGCCGCGAGAAGCATCATCTGGGCGCAGATCGCGTTGGCGTTCTCGTCACGCACCTCCGAGCCGAGCCAGATGATGCGTTCCTTCAGGAGCCGGTTGTAGATCGAGTCGTTGAGGCCGAAGTTCGACCCCTCCGACCGCGCCACCGGCCCAGCGTCTGTCCGCAGATCGTTCACGTCCCACTCCTCAGTGTCCGGTAGGTTCCTGCGCAAGCATGTCGATCGACCCTAACGCGCCCGCAGCCGCCGGAACTCCCTAGTAAGGCCCCGTTTCGCCGACAGCGCACGGCCGCTGCCCTGGGCGTAAATCGAGCGGTCGCGCACCGCCCCGCACCACCCGCACGGGCGTTGCTCCCGGGCGCGCCGGCACCGGGACACCCCGCACCCGGTCGTTCGTCAGGTGCTGCCTTCGCGGCCCCGGACGACGACGGCGCCCAGGGCACCCTCCGTTCGGAAGGCCACCCCGGGCGCCGTCGTCGTCCGCGAACCGGTGGCCGGCGCGTCAGGCCTTGGCCGGCTCGGCCGGGCCCTCGGTGCCCTCCGCCTCGCCCGCGGCCTGGGCCTCGGCCATGGCCTGCTCCAGCGCCGACTGCTGCTCGTCGATCTCGTCGGAGCCGATGAACTCGCTCAGGTCGACGGCGGCTCCGTTCGAGTCCTTGACCTCGATCTGGCGCAGCGCCACGGCGAGCGCCTTGGAGCGCGCCACCTCACCGACCATCGCCGGGATCTGGCCACCCTGCTCCAGCGTCTGGATGAACTCCGACGGCTCCATGCCGTACTGGCGCGACATGCTGACCAGGTACTCGACCAGCTCGCCCTGGCCGACCTTGACCTCGAGCTTCTCGGCGAGCGTGTCCAGCAGGATCTGGTTGCGCAGCGCCTTCTTCGCGTCCTCGGTGACCTCGGCGCGGTGCTCGTCGTCCTCCAGGCGGCTCTCCTGCTCGAGGTGGCGGTGCACCTCGGCCTCGACCACGCCGGACGGCACGGGCACCTCGACGGCCTCGAGCAGCTTCTCCAGGAGGGCGTCGCGTGCGGCGACGGCCTGGTCGGAGCCCTTGCCCTGGGCGGCCTGCGTCCGCAGGTCCTCCTTGAGCTCGTCGAGCGTGTCGAACTCGGAGGCGAGCTGCGCGAAGTCGTCGTCCGCCTCGGGCAGGTCGCGCTGCTTCACGCTGGTGGCCGTGACGGTGACGTCCGCCTCCTCACCCTCGTGGTCGCCGCCGGCGAGCGGCGCGCGGAACGTCGTCGTCTCCTCGGCGGACAGGCCGGTCAGGGCCTCGTCCAGGCCCTCCAGCATGTTGCCGGAGCCGATCTGGTAGGAGACGCCGGAAACGGAGTCGACCTCCTCGTCGCCGATCTTGGCCGTCAGGTCGATGACGACGTAGTCACCCTCGGCGGCCGGACGGTCGACGCCGACCAGCGTGCCGAAACGCTCGCGCAGGGCGTCGAGACGCTCGGTGACGTCCTCGTCGGTGACCTCGGCCGGGTCCACGGTCAGGTCGATCGTGCTCAGCTCGGGCAGGTCCAGCTCCGGCCGGACCTCGACGTCGGCCGTGAACTTCAGCTGCCCCTCGCCGGCCTTGGCCGGGATCTCGGTGACGTCCACGGCGGGCTGCGCGAGCGGGCGCAGCTCGTTCTCGGTGAGCGCCTGGCGGTAGAAGTCGTTGAGGCCGTCGTTCACGGCGTGCTCCACGACGGCGCCCCAGCCGACCCGCTGGTCGATGATGCGCGGGGGGACCTTGCCCTTGCGGAAGCCGGGGATGTTCACCTGCTCCGCGATGTGCTTGTAGGCGTGGTCGATGCTCGGCTTGAGCTCGTCGTAGTCCACCTCGACAGTCAGCTTGACCTTGGTGGGGTCCAGGGTCTCGACGGCGCTCTTCACTTCGTTGGTCTCCAGATGATCGGGGGTGCGCTCACCCGGTACCTGGGGCGTGAGGAACTCACGACGGCAGGAGCCACCTGGCGGGCGCGGGGATGCAGGATCGTGCGACAGATGCACGGCAATCCCGATCATCTTACGCCCCACCGCGTCTCCTGCCGAATGCGCCGGACAACACGCCGGCCGGTGCCCCCGGCAGCGCTCCCGACACCACCCCGAGCGGTCCGCCGACGACGCCGGACCGCGGTTTGCACACTCCCCCGGCGCGGCACACCATGCGCACATGGACGAGCTGAACCGGGCGATCGTCGAACGCCTGCTGCGCGACGGACGGGCCACGTACCAGGAGGTCGGGAACGCCGTGGGGCTGTCGGCCCCGGCGGTGAAACGGCGCGTGGACCTCATGCTGGCACGCGGGGAGATCGCCGGGTTCACCGTGCACGTCACGCCCGCCGCGATGGGCTGGACCTTGGAGGGCTACGTCGAGATCTTCTGCGACGGCATCGTCGCCCCGGCCGTGCTGCGGCGCGACCTGTCGCCGATCCCGGAGGTGGTCCGGGTGGCGACGGTCACGGGCGACGCCGACGCCATGGTGCACGTGGTCGCCGCCGACATGGCCGGCATCGAGCGCACCGTGGAACGGATCCGTTCGGCCGCCCACGTCGTCAAGACCCGCACCTCGATCGTGATGTCCCGCGTCGTGGACCGCCCGGAGGCATGAGCGGGGCCGGTCACCGTGTGGTCGGCCTCACCCGTCCGAGACGGTGAACCGCGCCGTCGCGATGCTGCCGTAGCCGTCGTCCACCAGCAGGTGCACGTCGTACTCGCCCGGCGGCAACGGCCACGTCGTGCCCTGTGCGGACCCGTCGACCACGCGGGTCCCGCTCGACTCGCCCGAGACGTACAGCCAGCGGTAGGAGGGGATGGAGCCCGGGGCCGTCCCGGCGGGGTACACGCCGACCCAGTCGCGCTCGCCGCCGGGGCCGCCGTCGAACGTCACCTCGATCGGGTCGCCGGGCGCGTACGACTCGCGGTCCGTCGCGACCGTCGCCGGCGCCGGCTCCTCGACGTCCGGCAGCGGCGCGGCCTCGACCTCGAACGTCGTGGCCACCGCGCGGTGGTCCGACGGCCACGGGCTCACCTCGACGTCGCTGTGCGGCGCGCCGAAGTCGCCCGGCAGCGGCGACGCCGAGGCCGGCTCGCCGACCACGACGCTCTCCTCCGTCTCGGTCGCCCCGGCCGCGTACACGAAGTCGATGCGGTCGTGCACCTCGTCGCCGGTGACGGTGCCTGCCGGGTACCCCGGGGTCCAGGTGTAGCCGGGCGACGCGACCGGGTCGGGGTTCGCCTCGCGGTAGGTGTCACGGAACCCGAGCTCGTCCAGGCGCGAGGACACCGGCCACTCCAGCGCCCGGTCGAACGTCCGCGGCGTGGCCGCCGCCGTCGTCGCGGTCCAGTCCAGGTGCGACGGCACGTTGAAGTCGCCCGTGAGGAACACCGGGAACCCGGACCCCGCGAGCGCTCCCAGGGACTCGAACCGGCCCGCCATCTGCTCCATGTGGATGCCGTTCTCGTTCGCCAGCACGTGCGCGGTCGACGCGCCGTCACGCAGGTCGTACGGGCCGTACGGATAAGCCTGCAGGTGGACGTTGCTCATGGCGACGCCGTGGTCCGGCGCCGTCTCCACGAACACGTGATCCGCGCCCGACCCCGGCCGCAGCGGGTACCGGCTGATGATCTGCAGGGGCTCGTTCACGTGGTCCCAGCCGAGCGCGTCGGCGATCCGGCGCAGGTTCCCGCCCGACTCCTGCACGCCGACGACGTCCGCCCCCGCCGCCTCGATCGCCGCCGGGACCTGGTCGAGGTCCACCCGGGTGCCGCCGACCCAGATGTTGAACGTCATGACCGTCAGCTCGGTCGCCGCGTCCGGGCCGGCCTCCCGCGCGGTGAGGAACGCGTCGAGGCCCACCAGGTCGTCGGTGTTGACGTGGTCTACCCCGGCGTCGGCGAGCTCGGTCCACACGGCCTCGCGCGCCGCCCCCGGCCGGTCCGGGGTGGCCCAGAACCGGACCCGGTAGCCGGCGGTGTGCGCCTCGGCGACGAAGTCGTGCAGGCGCTCGCGCTCCGCCGCAGGCATCGGGCCCTCGCCCTGCCAGTCGAACAGGTTGTTCCAGTTGTCGCTGACCAGCGGCATCACGCTCGCCGGAAGCCCCGAGCCCAGGTCGCCGGACCGCCCGTCGTAGAACGCGAACCGCACCCGCTGCGAGCGCATCGTCTCCAGCGGCCGGTTCCCGCTGATCACCGCGGTCACCGGGCCCGGCCGCACGTGGCCGCGCACCGAGCGGGCCATGATCCTGCGGTGCTCGGCGAGCTCCTCGTGGATCGCGGCGTAGGTGGCCTCGCCGTCGGACTTGATGTCGATCAGCAGCTGGAGGCTGCCGTCCCACCCGGGGTACACGCTCGGGCCGCCGTGGCGGGCGTTCTGGCGCACCAGGTCGCGCAACGGGTCCAGGTAGAGGCTCTGCAGGGTGCGGGCCGGGTCGACGTCCTCCCGGTCGTGGGCGACGAGCAGCTCGCCGTCGACCAGCCACACGTCCGCCTCCACGCTGGTGAAACCGTGGGCCAGTGCGTCGTACAGGGGACGCTCGTGCTCGTAGTCGTTGTGGGCGTGCGCCGCGTCGAGCGGGTCGCCGAGGACGACGTCGCCGCCACGCGGCCCGCCTCCCTCCGGCACCGCCGACGACGGCGCCGCCACCCCCGCGAACAGGGTCGCGACCGCGAAGGCCGCGCCGACGATGGTCCTACCGCGCATGGCATCTCCCTTGACCGGACGAACGGGGTCAGCCCATGCAAGCGCCGGGCCCTGACGACGGGATGAACACACGACGGCCGGAAGACGACGACGAACGGAACCCCACCGCGCCCGCTCGGCGACGCCGACGTGCCGCGACCCCATGACCCCGGCCTCGGCTGCGGGCCGGACGCCGAAGGCGTCGCGCGGTGCACGCGGACCGACGACGTCGACCGCCCGTGGCCGGGCGATCAACAACCCCCGCCGCACGATCAACAACGGCGGGCGTGCCGCGCTCAGGCTCGGAGCATGCCAACACAGAGCACCACCTCGACCGGCGCATCCGCGCGGACCGCCCCGCCGGGCGCCCCGGCCGCTCCCCGGCCGATCACCCCGGCCGGCACGAACTGGACCCCGCTCGTCGCGCTCTCCTCCGGGATAGCGATCCTGGTCGCGAGCGAGTTCCTGCCCGCCGGCGTCCTGCCGGCGCTCGCGGCCGACATCGGCGTCAGTGAGGGCACTGCCGGCCTGGCCGTGGCCGCGACGGCGATCGCGGGGGCCCTCACGGCGCCGAGCATCGCGGTGGTGCTCCCCCGCACCGACCGGCGCACAGTGCTTCTCGGGCTGCTCGCGGCGGCGGCCGTGTCGAACCTCGCCGTGGCCGTCGCACCGAGCTTCGCGGTGCTGCTGGCGGGCCGGCTCCTGCTCGGCGCCGCCATCGCCGGGTACTGGTCCTTCGCGTTCGGTGCCGGCACGCACGCCGTTCCCGGCAAGGAACGCGTGGTGTCGGCGGCGATCTCGTTCGGCGTCAGCATCGCGACGGTGCTCGGCGTACCGCTCGGCTCTCTCGTGGGCGACGCCGTCGGCTGGCGAGCGGCGTTCGGGGGTGCCGCCGTCCTCTGCGGCCTCAGCGCCCTCGCGCTCGCCACCGCCATGCCGTCCGTCCCCGCCCACCCGGCGGCGGGCCTGCGGATGCTGCGCGAGGCCCTCCGCAACCGGCGGCTCATGGCGGGTATCGCCTGCGTCGTCCTCGTCGCGTTCGGCAACTTCGCGGCGTACCCGTTCATCCGTGTCGCGATCGAGCGCGTCGCGCCGGGCACTGCGACCTGGATGCTGCTGGCGTGGGGTGCGGGCGCAGTCGCCGGGACGGTCGTGGCGGGCATGCTCGCGCGCCGGCTGCGGCCACTGGCGGCGGCCGCACCGATCGCGCTCGGCGGTGCCCTGGTGCTCACGGCGATCGCCGGGTCCGTGCCGGTGCTGGCGGTCGCGGTGGTCCTGTGGGGCTTCGCCTTCAACATGGTGCCCGTGGTGACCCAGCTCTGGGGAGCGCGGGTCGAACCCGCCCGGGCGGAGTCGGCCATGGCGCTCACCGTCACCGCCTTCCAGGTGGCGATCACCGTAGGCGCCGCCCTCGGCGGGGCCCTACTGGACGGGTACGGGGTCCGGCCGCTGCTGGTGGTCGGCGCGGGTGCCGCGGTGGCGGCGGGGCTCGGCTGGGCGTTCCTGCGGATTCCTCGCGCCTGAGGTCCTGGCGGGCGGACGGCCGGGCGGGGCGGCGACCGGCGTCGTGCCGCCCTGCCGGGCCGTACCCGACGGCGCCGCAGGGTCCACCGCGGTGACCGACGGCGTCCGGGCGCCCGCTACGGTCCCCGGCGCCGTGCGCCATGCGAGCGGTGAGAGGCCGTGGTCCGCGGCGAACGCCCGGCTGAACGCGGCCACCGAGCCGTACCCGACCTCGAACGCGACCCTCGTCACCGGCAGGCACTGCTCGGTGAGCAGCGTGCGCGCCCGGTTCATCCGTACCTCACGCAGCATCCGCATCGGGCTGTGCCCGGTCGCGCGGCGGAACCGCTCGGTCAGCGCGGAGCGTGACAGGTGCACCAGGCCCGCCATCCGGTCGAGCGTCCAGCGCTCGCCCGGCTCGGCCGCGAGGGCGGCGACCACCTCGGCGACCTCGGTGTCGCCGGCCGCGGCGCGCGTCTCCCCGGTGCGGTCACCGGAACCGGCCACGCGCCCGTCCATCCCCTCCGCCTGGTGCCAGACCGACGAGACCGCCGCGCCGATCAGCCGTGCGTAGGCGTCGGCGAACAGGTCGGCCTTGCACTGCACGGTGAGGGGGCAGGCCGTCACGAGCGCGACGATGCCGCCGTGCTCACCGGCGAAGCCGCGCAGGACCAGCGGGCCGGGAAGCGGAGTGGTGGGACCGGTGCGCCGCAGGTCCCCGTGGACCAGGTCGGTCTCGACGTCGGCGGTGACGCGGTGTGCTGTTCGGGCTTCCACCAGGACCGCGTCACCGGGCAGCACCGTGCGCCGGTCGTGCGCCGTCTCGAGCGTCACGGCTCCGGACACGACCAGGGCCCAGAGCGCCCCCGGCCGGGCCAGGACCGCCTCGGAGGGCATCTGCTCGCGCCGCAGCGCCGTCATCTCCCATTCCACAAGAACCGGAGCCACGACGACCTGCCGGCTATTCCCGGCCCGAGCCGTTCCGGACGGCTGGATCACCGAGTGGTCGGTCCGTTGTCGGTGCGGTCGGTCGCTTGAGGGACCGACCGCACCGACGTCGGACCGACCGCTCGACAACGGACCGACCGCTCGACGTCGGACCGACCACGTTCCCGGACGACGGGCGCGGTCACGGGGGCCGAGGGCGTCTACCGCCGGCCCGGACGTGACCGGGAGCCCGCCGTCACGGCGAGGCATCCTCGGCCGCGGCTGCCGCGAGGGCGGCCTGGAACGCCGCGACGTCGCCTCCACCTTCCTGGACCTCGCGGTTGAACCTGGTCGTCGCGTCCGTGATCGCCGTGAGGTGGTCGACCGGGATGGCGGCACCGTGCGCCATGGAGGAGACGATCGTGTCCTCCTGGAAGGACTTGATCGCCATCTTCTGGTACTCGGTGAACTCGTTCTCGTCGATGTCCGAGCGGGCCGGGATGGCTCCCTTGACCTTGTTGAACCTGATCTGGGCCTCCTTGGAGGCGATGGTCTCGAGCCATGCCTTCGCGCTGTCCTCGTCGAGGATGCCCGTGGACAGGGTGAACGAGTCGGCCAGGAAGTCGAACGTGCCCGCGCTGCCCGGGGACGGCACCGCGAGGTAGTCCTGACCGAACTCCTGGTTCGAGTTGTCGAACCCGCTGACGGCCCAGTCGCCCATGACGTTGAAGGCGGCCTCGCCGTCGATCACCCGCTGGATCGCCAGGTCCCAGTCGAGGTCCATCCGATTGGCGTTGGTGTATCCCAGGATCGTCCGGAAGTCCTCGAGCGCGGCGGTCACCTCGGGGCCGTTCCAGTCGGTGGTCCCGTCCCAGAGGCCGCTGTAGGCCTCGGCGCCGAGGCTCCCGAGCAGCACGGTCTCGAAGAGGTGGACCTGCGTCCAGGTGGTGCCGAGCGCGAGCGGGGCCTCGACCCCCGCCTGCCGCAGCTTCTCCAGGTCCGCGATGAAGGCGTCGACGCTGCCGTACCGGCCCGACGGGTCGATATCGTTTTCCCGAAGCACGGACGGGTTCACCCACATCACGTTCGCCCGGTGGATGTTCGACGGGATCGAGTAGATCTTGCCGTCCTCGGTGGCGAGGAGGTCGATGAGCCCCTCGGGGAAGACGTCCGTCAGGCCGTACTCCTCGTAGAGGCCCGAGACGTCCTGGATGTAGCCCTCGTCGATGTAGTCCTGCAGCTCCGCGCCCGCGTGGGCGACGAAGGTGTCCGGCGGGTCCTGGTTCTCCAGCCGCGACTGCAGGTGCTCCTTGGCCGCTCCCCCGCCGCCGCCCGTCACGCCGTCGTCGACGAAATCGATTTCCGGATGTTGCTTCTCGAAGACCTCCACCAGCGTGTTCAGTCCTTCGTTCTCGGAGCCGGTGGACCACCAGGTGTAGACGGCCACGTCCTGGTGGGTGTCGATGGACGGAGCCGGGTCTCCCGTCCCGGCGGCGCATCCGGCCGAGGCCATACCGCACAGGGCGGTGGCCGCGAGTAGTGCTGCGGTCGTTCTGCGAGTGTGGTGCATCGTGTGTCCTGAGATTCCTTCGTCATCGAGGGGCCAGGGCATCACCGGCCCGGACCGCGATGTCCGGGCACAGGACGCTGATCGCACGAGGGTAGCGGATCCGTCCGGACGGAGAACACGGGCGCGCGGGTCCCGGACCGCCGACGGCGCACCGCGCCCACCCCGCCGCCAGGGGGCGTCCACCGCGGCCCAGCCCGTCAGCGCCCGAGGGCCGCGGCGCTCGTGCAGCGGCGGGCGTACTCGCCCGGCGCGACGCCGATCGCGCGCGCGAAGTCACCGGTGAAGTGAGCCTGGTCGTAGTAGCCGACGACGGCCGCCACCTCCGCCAGGTCCCGCCCGGGATCGCGTCCCAGCAGTTCGGCGGCGAGATGGAGCCTGTGCCGCCGCAGCACCCACTTGGGGCTGACGCCCACCCAGCCCGCGAACAGGCGCTGCAGGGTGCGCGGGGTGGTGCCGGCCTCGCCGGCCAGGGATGCCACCGTGGCACCTGGCGCGGCATCGGTGATCGCCGCGAAGACCTCCCGCAGTGCGCCCAGCGCGGCGGTGGACCGTGGTGTGCGGTGGCGGCCGGCGACGGCGCGGAGCAGCGGTGTGATCGCTCCGGCGGCGGCTTCCGCCCGGCCCGACGACGCCTCGCGGAGCGACTCACGGACGGCGTGCGCCATGACGTCCGGGGGTCCGACCTGTCGCACGTCGCCGCGGTGGCCCGGGCCGGAGAGCCCCAGCAGCGCCCGGAAGCCGCCGGGGCGCAGCTTGGTGCCGACGACCCGGCCGGTACCGGTGAGGGCGCGCTCGAAGAGACCGGCGGGCATCGCATGGGCGAGGATGCCGTCGTCCTCGGCGACGACGTTGCCGACCGGGTGCGGCACGACCGTCTGGGTGAAGGTGAGCCCCGGTGGCAGGTCCCACGTGATGACCCAGTGCCAGTCGACGAGGTCGGCGAGATCGGGAACCGGCGCGACGCGCGTGAGACGGAACCGGGCCCGGGCCTCCGCGGGATTCACGATGCCGAGCGTGGGCCCGGCCCCGAGGACATCACCGGGGGATGTCGCCGGTTCGAACGTGTGTCGCATTCTTCCAAGACTGGCACACCCGGGCACCGACAGCATCGGCGCCATGAGGAACTCAGCCCTGCACCCCAACATCTGCGTGTCCGACGCCCGCGCGGCCATCGCCTTCTACGAGGCGGCGCTGGGCGCCGAGACGCTCGACGTGATCACCACCGGCGACGTCGTGATCCACTCCGACCTCGTCCTGCGGTCCGCGGCGGGAGAGTCCACGTTCACGGTCGCCGCCGCGTTCCCGCCGGACTCCGTCGCACCCGGGCCCGGCGAGCCGACGCACGTCAGCTTCACGGTGCCCGTCCCGGACGCCGACGCCGCTCACGCCCGCGCGGTCGGTGCCGGTGCGACCAGCCTCGTCGAGCCGGCCGACTGGTTCGAGGGATTCCGGCAGGCCGCCGTGCGCTGTCCGTTCGGCCACCGCTGGTACTTCGTCACGGTGGACGACGCCGTGACTGCCGACGACGTGCAGCGCGCGAGCGACGCCTGGGTGGCGGAGCGCGGCTGAGGGCACCGGGATCCCCCGGTGCCGGTGAGAGGATTCTCATCCGTATCGGCGGGTTCTTGCCACTCCCGGCTGCGAGGATGAGCCGGTGGACACGGCACTCGATCTCCTGACCGGTGGCGCCGCGGCGGATCTCCTGGAGGCCGCGGTGGCGACCACCGGCGGGGAGCTCGTGGACTGGCGGGTTCGCCAGGTGGACCATCGTCCGGGATCGGCCACCACGGTGGCATACCGCGCGTCCGTGCGCCGGAACGGCGTGACGCGTTCCGAGACCCTGGGCGCGAGCGTCGGCCGCAGCCGCGACGGTGCGAGACCCGGTGTGGTCACGCTGTCCGACGGCGACACGACCGTCGCCGTCTGGCAGTTCCCCGGCGACCCGGCCCTGCCGGCCCTGCCACGCGCGTTCGACCCGGCGGCGGTCGAGGAGCTCCTGGCCGGCATGGGAGTCGCGCCGGACGGCCGGACCGGCCCGGAACTCACGATCCGGGCCTACCGCCCGACCCGCCGCGCGGTGGTCGAGGCCAGGTCGGCCTCGGCCCGGGTGTTCCTCAAGGTGCTGCGCCCCCGCAAGGTGGCCGACCTGCACGCGCGGCACGCGCTGCTGTTCGGGGCCGGTCTACCCGTTCCGCGGCCTCTCGGCTGGTCCGACGACGGGTTGCTGGTGCTGTCGCCGCTGCACGGCACCGAGATGCGAACCGCCGCCCGCGACGGAAGTCCGCTCCCCTCCCCCCATGACGTGCTGCGTCTGCTCGACCAGCTGCCGGCCGGCGTGTGCGAGCTGCCGCGCCGGCCCGCCTGGAGCGAGTCGGCCGGGCACTACGCGGCGGTGATCGGTGCGACCCTCCCCGACGAGGCGGGCCGCGCCGCCGATCTCGCCGGGACGATCCGGGAGCGCCTGGCGGAGCGCGGTACGGGGACGGACCCGACCCACGGAGACCTCTACGAGGCGCAGATCATGCTCACGCAGGGCCGGGTCACCGGGCTTCTCGACGTCGACTCCGCAGGACCGGGCCATCGCGCCGACGACCTCGCCTGCCTGGTCGCTCATCTGGACGTGCTGTCCCTCGTGAGCCGTGCCGATCCGGCGAGCGCCGCCCGGGCCGCGCGAATGCGCCGGCTCGCGGACGAGTACGCCGCGGGGTTCGTGGCCGCGCCGGCGGACCGGGGGGCCGATCCGCGCGACCTCTCCGCGCGGGTCGCGGGGGTGCTGCTCTCCTTGGCCACCGGGCCGTACCGCGTCCAGGAGCGGGAATGGCAGGCGGCCACGACGCGCCGTCTGGACGCCGTCGCCGGCTGGCTGGACGGAACCCGGTTCGCCGGATCCCGCGCAGGCCGGGCATGAGCCTGCGCCGGCCCTCGGTACGGGCCAAGGTCGTCTCGGTGGTCGTGGCGGTGACCGCGCTCGGCCTGCTCGGCGCGGGCCTGCTCACCCACGCCATCCAGACCCAGCAGATCGTCGACGACATCTCCGAGGACTTCGACCAGGAGTACGCCGAGCTCCGGCAGCTGGCCGACACCGGCGTGGACCCGGTCACCGGCGAGGAGTTCCACGGCGCCGGGCGGCTGATGAGCGTGGCCATGGAGCGCAACGTGCCGGGCACCAACGAGGCGTTCGTCAGCTACCTCGACGGCGCTTACCAGCAGTCGAACCCGCCCGCACTGGGCCGGGTGGTGGCCGGCCACCCGGCGGTCCGGGAGGCCGTGGCGGGTCTGACACCCGAGTCGGAGCGGACGTACCAGCGCGAGATCGACACGGAGGTGGGCCGCGTGTGGTTCGTCGTCGTGCCGGTGACCGTGGCGGACCGCGGTGAGGTGGGCGCCTACGTCATGGCGGCCGCCCTCGACCGGGCGCTGGCGCCCGAGACGGACGTCATGCGCACCTACGCCGTCGTCTGTTCCGTGGCGCTGGTGCTGCTCGGGCTGTTCGCGTGGTTCGTGGTGAGCCGCCTGCTCCGGCCCCTGCGGCAGCTCGGCGCCACGGCCACCCGCGTGACGGAGACCGACCTGTCCGAGCGGGCCGCCGTCGCCACCGACGACGACCTCGGCGACCTCGCGGCCGCCTTCAACACCATGCTCGACCGCCTGTCGACGGCCATCGAGACGCAGCGGCAGTTCCTGGACGACGCCGGGCACGAGCTCCGCACCCCGCTGACGGTACTGCGGGGCCACCTGGAGGTCCTCGATCCCGACGACCCCGGTGACGTGCGCGAGACCCGCGACCTCCTGCTCGACGAGACCTCCCGGATGGGGCAGATCGTGGAGGAGCTCGTGCTGCTCGCCAGGTCGGAGCGGTCCGACTTCGTGAATGCCGCGCCCCTCGATCTCGGCCGGTTCACGGACGACGTGCACGACAAGGCCCTCGCCCTGGGCGCGCGGCGCTGGGTGGTCGATGCCCGGTCCGACGCCGAGGTGGTCGCGGACGCGCACCGGCTCACCCAGGCCGCCCTGCAGCTGGCGGACAACGCCGTGAAGTTCACCGGCCCCGCGGACGAGGTCGGGATCGGCACGGAGGTGGTCGACGGTCCGGCCGGGCCGTACGCCCGGCTCTGGGTGCGGGACACCGGCCCGGGCGTACCGCCGGAGGAGGCGGACCGCATCTTCGACCGGTTCGCGCGGGGCAGCACGACGGGAGGGATACCCGGTTCCGGCCTGGGGCTCGCGATCGTGCGCGCCATCGCGCAGGGCCACGGCGGTGACGTGGCGGTGGAACCGTCGCCCGGCGGCGGAGCGCGCTTCGTGGTCACGTGGCCCGCCACCGGTGGCGGGCAGGCGTCCGCGGGCCGGGGAGCCATGGACACGCCGACCGAGGAGGCAGGGTGAACCAGATCCTGATCGCGGAGGACGAGGACCGCATCGCGCAGTTCGTGCGCAAGGGCCTCAAGGCGCACGGATTCCAGCCCACGGTGGTGTCCGACGGCGCCTCCGCGCTGGCGCACGCCATGTCGGGCGGCTACGACCTCATGGTGCTGGACATCGGACTTCCCGTCGTGGACGGGTTCACCGTCCTGCAGCGACTGCGCGACGTCGGCTCCACGCTGCCGGTCGTCATCCTCACGGCACGGGACTCCCTCTCCGACCGGGTGGCCGGTCTGGAGGGTGGCGCCGACGACTACATGTCGAAGCCGTTCGGCTTCGAGGAGCTGCTCCTCCGGATCCGCCTGCGGCTGCGTCCCGCGACCACGGACTCCGCGCTCGCCGACCGGCTGGAGCACGGCGGCGTCGGGCTCGACCTGCGCGCCCGTACCGTGAGCGTCGACGGGCGGGAGACCGAGCTGTCGGCACGGGAGTTCGCTCTGGCCGAGGTGTTCCTGCGCCATCCCGGGCAGGTCATGTCCCGTGAACAGCTCCTGTCGCGGGTCTGGGGGTACGACTTCGACCCCGGCTCGAACGTGGTCGACGTGTACGTGCGGTACCTGCGCAAGAAGCTGGGCGCGGACCGGATCGAGACCGTTCGCGGGGCGGGCTACCGCTTTCGGGGCTGAGGAGCGGCCGATCATGGGAACCGTCTCATCCTGCTCTCCCGATCACCTCATCCTGACGGCACAGACTCGTGGCAAGCGGCACCCGGCCGGGTGCCAGGACAGGAGGACGCTCGCATGAACCGCTCGACCATCAAGAAGCGCTGGGCCGTCGTCGGGACGGCCGCCGTGATGGGCATCGTCGGCACGGGTACGGCCGTGGCCCTGAACGATCCGGCACCCCGCGCCGAGTCCGCCGCCGCTGTGGCGCTGTCCGGAGGGACGCCGTCCGACGACGGCGCCGGCGCCGCGCCGGCCGACGATTCGCCGGAGTCCGCGGACTCCCCGAACGAGTCCGCGCGCGACACGGCCGGCTCCGCGCAGTCGGCCGACTCCCCGGGTGACGCGAACTATGACCCCTCGCCGGAGTCGGCCGACTCCCCCAACGAGTCCGCGCGCGACACGGCCGGCTCCGCGCGGTCGGCCGACTCGCCGGACGACGCGAACTACGACGACACCGCCGACGACCGCGACAACTCGCCCGACGACCGGGACGACTCGCCGAACGACACGGCGAACGACCGGGACGACTCGCCGAACGACCGGGACGACGACTGAGTTCTCGGTCCTCCGGGGCGGGCTCGGGTGCCCGTCCGGCCACCGGCCGGGCGGGCACCTCTCTCGTCCCGGATCGGTCGGGGCCCGCGGTTCCCACCCGGGGAACCGCCCGACGCTCAGCCGGTCACGGGCCAGAGAAGGGCTGCGATGAGGAAGATCGTGAGACCGAGGGTGGTCTCCAGCACGGTCCACGTCTTGAGCGTTGTTCTGACGTCCATGCCGAAGAATCGGCTGACGAGCCAGAATCCGGAGTCGTTGACGTGGGACAGAACGGTGGCACCGGCGGCGACCGCGAAGACCAGCAGTGCGATCCGCACGTCGCTGAGCCCCTCGGCCGACACCTGGGCGGAGATCAGACCGGCCGTCGTGGTCAGGGCGACCGTGGCGGAGCCCTGCGCGACGCGGAGCACCGTCGCGATGACGAACGCCTGCAGGATGAGCGGCAGCCCCAGGCCGGACAACGCGTCCGTGAGAGCCGTGCCGATCCCGCTGGCCCGCAGCACCCCGCCGAACATGCCGCCGGCCCCGGTGATGAGGATGATCGAGCAGATCGGTCCGAGCGACTCGTCCAGAAGACGTGTCGCCTGACCCGCCGAGAACCGTCCCGGTGACAGCACCACGAGCGCGACCAGCACGGTGATCAGCAGAGCGACCGGGGTCTGACCGATCAGTGTCAGGCTGTTCGCCCAGACCGCGTCCTCGGCGACGGCTCCCGTGGTGACCAGCGTGCTGATCACGGTGTTGAGGGAGATCAGCACCAGGGGCAGGAGCAGGATGAGCAGGACGGTGCCGAAGCGTGGCGGGGCCTGGGTCGCGGTCCCCGTCGTCGCCCCGCTCGTCCCGCCCGGAACGGCCGCGGCGTCGTCGTCCCGGCCACCGTTCATCCGGCCGAACACCGCGTCGGGGATGTCGACGACATGTCGCGCGCTCAGGAAGCGGGACACGTGGTAGACGCCGAGGAACCAGGCGAGGACCGCCACCGGGGCGCCCACCAGGAGCGTGATGCCGACGCTCCCGTTCATCAGGTCGGCCGCGGCGACCGGCCCGGGATGCGGTGGCACGACGGCATGCATGACGGCGAACGCCCCCGCGGTCGGCAGACCGTAGCGCAGGATGCCGCCCCCGAACCGGCGGGCGACGGTGAAAATGATCGGCAGGAACACCACGAGGCCTGCGTCGAAGAAGATCGGGAAGCCGAAGATGAGCGCGGCGACGCCGAGGGCGAGCGGCGCCCGCCGTTCCCCGAACCGCGCGATGAGGGTGTCGGCGAGAACCTGTGCGCCGCCCGTCGTCTCCAGCAGTCTGCCGACCATGACGCCGAACCCGACCAGCAGGGCCACCGCGCCCAGAGTCCCGCTGAAGCCGGTGACGAGTGCCTCGGGAACGTCCGCGACCGGTATCCCGGCGGCGACCGCGGTGAGCAGGCTGACGAGCACCAGGGCGACGAAGGCATGCAGTTTGACCCGGATGATCAGGAACAGGAGCAGAGCGACCGCCGCGGCGGCGATCAGGAGCAGGGTGCCGGCTCCGTAGACGGGCTCGATCTCGGTCACAACCGCCTCCTCGCGGTCAGTCCTTCAGGATCCCGTCGACGCTAGCAGGGTGAATCCGAAAAATCGTATCGACACGCCCGGCCCGGCCGAGCGCCCGGGAAGCCTTTGCCGGACGACGTCCCACCCCGGCCGGGCTTCCCCGCGGCGGCCCGCGAGAACGCACGTCAACGCCCCGCACGGAGCGGGTGAAATCGGCGCAAACAGCTTTTTCGCGTCCACCGCGCTGTGCGATCATGCGACATCGGGACGGCCACCCGGTGCCCGTTCGTCCGCTCGATCGGGGAGTCAGAGAATGCTGCAAGGCCTGGGCATGTCCGGTACCGCCGAGTCGGTCTATCTCCAGATGCTGAGGGACCGCGACGCGGGGCCCGACCGGATCGCCGAGGCACTCGGGCTCGACGAGGCCAGGGTGCGCGACGCGTTGGACGAGTTGTCCCGCCTGATGCTCGTCGAGGAGTCATGGGCGGGCGACGACGGACTCCGCCCGGTCAGCCCCGAGGTGGGGCTCGCCGCGCTCCTCGCCCGCGAACAGGCCGAGATCGCCCGGCGCAACCAGGAGATCGAGGAGGGCCGGGTCGCTCTCGCCCGCCTCGTCTCCGAGTTGCAGAACGTGCGCAAGGGACCCGACGTCGAGCTGCTCGAGACCGCGGAGGAGGCGAGGGACCGCCTGGCCACGCTCATCGGGAGGTGCACGCACGAACTGTGTACCTTCGTACCGACCCGGGCGACGTCGTCACGCGCGCTGGAGTCGAGCCGCACGCTGAGCCGGACCCTGCTGGAGCGGGGCGTCCGGATGCGCACCGTCTACCTGGAGAGCATCCGCAACGACCAGGCGACCTGGGATCACGCGACCTGGCTCCGCAACAACGGCGCCGAGGTCCGCCTGGCCGCCACCGTCCCGGTCCGGCTGCAGATCATCGACCAGGACCACGCGATGGTTCCGTTGAACGACACCGAGTCCGGTTCCGGGGCGGTCGTCATGACGTCCCCGGGGATCGTGGCCGCCCTGATGGCCCTGTTCACGCAGGCCTGGCGTACGGCCACCCCGCTCGGCGCGGACCGTCGGCGCGACGAGGACGGACTGTCCGTCCAGGAGCACGAGCTGCTGCGGCTGTGGGCCAAGGGAGCGACCGACGAGGCCGCCGGCCGGCGGCTCGGCGTCTCCCTGCGGACGGTGCGACGCCTGAGCAGCGCCCTCATGGAGCGCCTGGACGCCAGCAGCCGCTTTCAGGCCGGCGCGCGAGCTCTGGACTGCGGCTGGCTGCAGCCGGCCGACCTCAGCTGAGCACGTCAGGACCCCACACCCGAACGGTGCCCAGCGTCCAGCCGGACAGTTCGAGCGCGTCGGCGGCGTCGAGGACCAGACGGCACGCCGTCGCCGCGGCCTGGTCCCGCGGGACCAGGAGAAAGACCACCACACCGAAGCCCGTGGGCAGCGGGCCGGCATAGACGTGCACCAGCTCGTCCCGGGGTGCGGCGGCGGCCTGAACCGCCTCGACGACCCTCGCCGACGCGATCCGGGCCCCGTTCCGCGGCGCCTCGACGGTGATCTTGACGATGCGCATCGTTCAGGGACGGGCCGCCGGCGGCGCGGTGGCGTCCCACCGGGGGCCGGACTCCCACTGCGGGTCCGACGCCGACGGCGAGGCCACCTCCCACTGCGGGTCCGCGGTGGCGGTCACCGCTCCCTGGCCGGCGGCGAGCAGGACGGCGGTGAGGACGACGGCGGCGCCACGCCGGGCGGCATTGTGCTGCACGATGATTCTCCGTTCGACGGGTTTTTCTGGTGTCCTCATCCTTTCCCGGCACGGACCGACCGACAAGGAAATCCGGCTGTCACGGACGTGCCGGGGAAATTCCTGCCGTGACAACCAGAAATGGCAGGGTCGTGCCACCGTATTCGGTGGCACGACCCTGCCGGTCCCCGTTGTCGCTCAGGATCACATGTTCACTCGGATCCCGAAATCACCACCGTACACATTGGTCACGTGCACACTGTCCGAGGTGCGGGGCCACGATGACTCGACCATCTGCCCGTTGCCCAGATAGATCGCGACGTGGTACGTACTCGAGTAGCCGCCCCACATGATGAGGTCGCCGCGGCGCAGGTTGCTCATCGACACCACGGTCCCCTTGCCGACCTGGGCGCCGGTGTACGTCCCGATGTCGATACCGGCGCCCTGCCAGAACGCGTACTGCGTCAGGCCGGAGCAGTCGTAGCCGTACCGGCTCCGGTCGTCGTAGCCGCTCGGGCTGCAGCAGATGCCGTAGGTCGGCCCGTACTTGTTGCCGCCGCCCCACGAGTAGGTGTAGCCCTGGCCGACCTGCGACAGAGCGGCCGCGATGACCCGCTCGACCTTCTCGTCGTAGTCGCCGCTGGTGTCTCCACCACCGCCGCCACCACCGCCACCGCCGGAGACGGGGCACTCGGAGCCGGAGATGAACTTGTGGGAGGCGTTGTTGTTGTACAGCGTGCCGTTGAGCTGCCCCTTGAAGCCCGGGGCCAGAGCCTGTGAGGACCCGCCGTAGTAGCTGTTGTAGAAGACGCAGACCGTCTTGCCCGAGCGGTTCCACACCGAGGCCGCGTTGTTCTTGATGCACTCGCCCTGGCCGTTGCCCGAGCCCTTGAAGTCGTAGCACGACGGCTGGGTGGTGCCGTAGTCCCCGACCGAATCGGTGAAGTCCGAGATCGAGCCGGCGTTGCCGCTGTTGTAGTAGTAGCAGAGCTCGCCGCTCTCGCAGGTGCCGCTGCGCGACCCGCTGCCCGCCCCCGCCGTACCGACGAACTCGTGCGACGCGTTGTTGTTGTAGACCGTGCTGTTGAGCTGCCCCTTGTACCCCGGCGCGACGTCCTGGTACGAGCCCTCGTAGTAGCTGTTGAAGTAGACGCGGACCGTCTGGTCGGACCGGTTCCACACGGACGCCGCGTTGTTCTTGATGCACTCGCCCTGGCCGTTGCCCGAGCCCTTGAAGTCGTAGCAGGTGGGCTGTGCCGTGCCGTAGTTACCGGCGGACTCGGTGAAGTCGGAGATCGATCCCGCGTTGCCGCTGTTGTAGTAGTAGCAGAACTCACCGTCCTCGCAGGTGCCGCTCCGTGCCCCCGTGTCGGTGCCCGCGGTACCGACGAACTGGTGCGACGCGTTGTTGTTGTACAACTCCGCGCTGAGCTGCCCCTTGTAGCCGGGCCCGATGTTCTGGTAGACGCCTCCGTGCCCGGTGTTGAAGTACACCCGCACCGTCTCGCCCGAGCGGTTCCACACCGAGGCCGCGTTGTTCTTGATGCACTCGCCCTGGCCGTTGCCCGAGCCCTTGAAGTCGTAGCACGACGGCTGGGTGGTGCCGTAGTCGCCGACCGAGGCGGTGAAGTCCGAGACGGACCCCGCGTTGTTGCTGTTGTAGTAGTAACAGAACTCGCCGCTGTCGCAGACCCCGTCACGTGCCGCGGCGGACGCAGGCGCCGCCACGCCGACCGCGATCCCCAGGATCGAGGCCACCAACGAGATCACCGCGAGAAGCGCGGACGCTCTTCTCATCAATATTCCCCTTCCATCGGGGTGCCAGGCACCCCGACCATTTCTCCCCCGGTTCGGGTCTCGAACCGGACAGAGAGATGCTCACAATTCCTGGAAGGCGCGGGAAGTGGGAGAAAAGTGCCACGAATTCTCGACGAGGGCGCCGGACAGACGGCGAGATCACGGCAGCATGCTGCAAGGAACTCCGCTGTCACCAAAGCGCCATGGTGCTTCGCCGGTCAGCCCGTCACGGCTCCACGAGCCCGGACCGGATCGCGTACCGCGTCATCTCGGTCCGGTCCCGCATCCCGAGCTTGGTGAGGATGTTGGCACGATGCCGCTCCACGGTCTTGTGGCTGATGACGAGCTCGGCGGCGATCTGGCGAGAGGTGCGGCCCTCGGCGATGAGCTTGATCACCTCCTCCTCGCGGGGCGTGAGCAGGGGTCGGGGCACGTCGTCGCCACGCCGCATCCGCTCGAGGAAGTCCCCGACGAGGGTGCTGGTCACACCGGCGTACAGGAACGGCTCGCCACGCATCGCGGCCCGGCAAGCCTCCACCAGATCGTCGTCGGCAGCCGACTTGAGCACGTAGCCACTGGCGCCCGCCTTGAGCGCGGCGAAGAAGTACTGCTCGTTGTCGTGCATGGAAAGCATGAGCGTGCGCACCTCAGGGACCCGGCGGGAGATCTCCCGAGCCGCCTGGAGCCCCGTCATCCGCGGCATCGAGACGTCGAGCACCGCCAGGTCGGGGCGCGCCGAGCAGCACAGCTCGACCGCCTCGGCACCGTCGGCCGCCTCGGCCACGACCCGGAGGTCGTCCTCGGCGTCCAGGATCCGGCGGACACCACCACGTACGAGCGTGTGGTCGTCGGCGAGGAGAACCCGTACCGTCATGGCGATGCCTCTCCCTGCCCGGGCGCCGGCAGCGGGAGCCTGAGCAGGACCTCCGTGCCCGCGCCCGGACCGCCGTCCTGGCGCGGGCGGACGTCCAGTTCACCGCCGATCATCCGCGCGCGCTCCAGCATCCCCTGGATCCCGGCGCCCATCGCGCCGCGGGGAATGCCGACGCCGTCGTCCACGACCCGCAGCAGCAGGCCGCCGTCCGACACACTGAGGCCGAGATCGACCGTCGCGGCCCCGGCGTGGCGCATGACGTTCGTCAGGGCCTCCTGCGCGACCCGGTAGATCACCAGTTCCGTCTCGGAGGAGAGGCCGGGGACCGCAGAGGGCAGGCTCCGCCGGACGCGCGGTCCGTTCCGCGCCGACGTGGCCCGGGCAAGGCCGGCCAACGCGCTGACGAGACCGAGGTCCGTGAGGTCGCCGGGACGCAGCCGCTGGGAGATCCGGCGCACCTCCTCCAGGCTCGTACGGGTCGTACCGCGTAGTTCGTCCAGCTGGGAACGTACTGCCTCGGGCGCGGCGTCCATGGCATGCCGAAGGCCCAGCAGGACCGCGGTCAGGCTCTGGCCCACCTCGTCGTGCAGTTCCTGGGCGATGCGCTGACGTTCCGCCTCCTGCGCCTGCAGCGCCCGCGTGGTACTCGTCGAGCGCTCCACCTCCAGCCGCTCGAGCATCGCGTTGAACCCGCGGACCAGGGGCCGCGCGGGCCCCGACCCCTCCTCGTCCAGGCGCAGGCCGGGATGGCGCAGATCGATCTTCTCCGTCACGGCCGTCAGCCGGTCCAGCGGCCGCAGCACCGTACGCAGCAGAGCGCCGTTGACCAGCACTATCGCTGTCAGCCCGCACAGGAGCACCACCAGCTCCGACAGCAGCGGCCGAGCCGAGACCGTGGCGGGCGACAACGCGAGAACCAGTGTGCCCACCAGGAACACCGCACCGTTGATCAGGCTGACCCGCCAGAACAGCGGCATCGACATGCGCGCCATGCCATCCACCCTCCCAGATCGTCATCCCTGAAAGATGAGGGACAGACCCCATTGTCCGGCCCCGTCCCGGCCGGAAAGCATGGTGCATGGACCTGGCAGCACTTCTCGTCGCCGGCGTACTCGTCCTCGTGGCACTGGTCATGCGCCATGCCATGACCCGAGCAGGGCTGGGCGACCGGCCTCCTCGGGACCGCCGCGCCCACCGGCGCCGGCAGGGCGGGGCATCGGCGGCTCGCGGCTGGTACCGATGACCGAAGGAGTCCCCCGGCGGCAGGCATCCGCGTGCCGACCGGCTCACCAAGGAGAACCAGCCGTTTGCCGAGCCATCCGCCACACCGGGTCCCGCATCCGTCACGATCCCGTCTTGCGGATATAGTGGCCGCATCGCCCAGCCGCCCGCGCTCACGCGGCAGACGCCCCGTACCTGGTCGAGCTCCGGCCCGACCCCGTGGCACGATGTCCCGCCGACGAGCCTGACAGGACGGAGCGGACGTGCTTTCGGTACTTCTCGCGCACACGCTCGTCGCCCTGGCCGCGCCCACCCTCGTCGCCCGCCTCGGACGACGGGCTTTCTGGGTACTCGCCCTCGGGCCCGCGACGGCGGCCGCGTACGCCCTGTCGCAGACGGGAAACGTCCTCGCCGGCCGCACCCCGGCCGAGCACCTTCCGTGGATCCCGGCACTGGGTGTCGCCATCGACCTCCGGCTCGACCCGTTGTCCTGGATGATGCTTCTGGTGGTCGGCGCGGTCGGCACCCTCGTGCTGCTCTACTGCAGCGCCTACTTCGCCCGGGACGCACACGGTCTCGGCCGGTTCGGTGGGTTCCTCGTCGCGTTCGCAGGCTCCATGGCCGGCCTGGTCGTCGCCGACGACATGCTCGTCCTACTGGTTTTCTGGGAGCTCACCGCGGTGTTCTCCTACCTGCTGATCGGCCATTACATGGACCGCGCCTCGTCACGACGCGCGGCCATGCAGGCGCTCGTCGTGACCACCGCCGGCGGGCTCGCGATGCTGGTCGGCATCGTGGTGCTCGGTGTGGCCGCCGGCACCTGGAGCGTCTCCGCGGTCGTCGCCGCACCGCCGTCCGGACCCACCGCGACCATCGCCGTGGTGTGCCTCCTGGCCGGCGCGGCCACCAAGTCCGCCCTGGTACCGACCCACTTCTGGCTGCCTGCCGCGATGGCGGCGCCGACGCCGGTGTCGGCCTACCTGCACGCCGCGGCCATGGTGAAGGCCGGCGTCTATCTGGTGGCGCGGTTCGCACCGGCGTTCTCCGACCTGACGACGTGGCGCGTCCTCGTGCTCGTCCTCGGAGGCGGCACGCTGCTGCTCGGCGGCTACCGTGCGTTGCGTCAGCACGACCTGAAACTCGTCCTCGCGTTCGGCACGGTCTCCCAGCTCGGGCTCCTCACACTGCTGCTCGGCTACGGAACCCGCGCGACCGCCCTCGCCGGCCTCGCCCTCCTGGGTGCGCACGTCATGTTCAAGGCGTCCCTGTTCCTGGTCGTCGGCATCATCGACGCGGCGACCGGCACCCGCGACCTCCGCCGGCTCTCCGGCGTGGGCCGCAGACTGCCCCTGACCGCACTGGCCGCCGCGCTCGCCACGGCCTCGATGATCGGCCTGCCGCCCTTCGCGGGCTATGTCGCGAAGGAGGCGGCGCTGGAGGCCTGGGCGCATGACGGGGACGTCCTGGCCTCGGTCATGATCGGTGTCGTCGGCGTCGGGTCGGCCCTCACGGTGGCCTACGGCCTGCGCTTCCTGTGGGGCGCCTTCAAGCCCCGCCTCGCGTCGTCACCGGGGCAGCAGGCGCCGGGGCAGCAGGCGCCGGGACCCGCCGCGCCACGCCGCTCGGAAGACCCGGAGGAACCGGCCCGCCCCCAGCCGTTCTGGATGGCCGCTCCCCCGTTCGTCCTCGCCGTGCTCGGCCTCGCCGTCGCGCTCGCACCCGCGGTCGGTGAGCGGCTCCTCGCGCCCTATGCCGACACCTACCCCGTCGGGGAGCCAGGGCACCTCACCCTCTGGGGAGGGTTCACCCCGGTCCTCGCGGTCACCGTCGCCGTCCTGCTCGCCGGCTTCCTGGCCTTCCGGTACGGCGACCGTGTCGAGCGACTGCAGGGCGCGCTCCGGTCCCCGGCCGGCGCGGACGTGGTCTACCGGCGGCTCACCCGCCGCCTGGAGCGGTTCGCGGGCGCCGTCACCGCCGGCACGCAGCGCGGATCCCTGCCCTTCTACCTGGGCGTGATCCTCGTCGCCCTGGCCGTGGGTCCCGGACTCGCCCTCGTCTGGGGGCTCCTCGACCGGCCTGCGCACACCGCCCACGCCGCGACCGCTCGCGCCGACACGAGTGAGGTACTCGAGTTCGGTCCCTTCGCCGTGGTGCCGTGGGACCGTCCGGCGCAGTTCGTCGTCGTGATCGTCGTCGCCGTGGCCGCCGTCCTGACGGCCAACGCACGACGGCGGCTGAAGGCGGTGATCCTCGTCGGGGTGGCGGGATACGGCAACGCCGCCCTGTTCGTGCTGCACGGCGCTCCCGACCTCGCCCTGACGCAGGTACTGAGCGAGACGCTGATCCTGATCGTCATGATCCTGGTGCTGCGCCGCCTTCCGCCCTACTTCTCCGATCGACCGCTGGCCGCCAGCCGGTGGGTGCGGCTCGCCATCGGCGTGGCCACCGGTCTCGTCGTCATGGTCTTCGTCGCGTCCGCGCCCCTGGCTCGAACGCACGTACCCGTGTCGGTCGACTTCCCCGAGGAGGCCGAGGCGTTCGGAGGCGGGCACAACGTCGTCAACGTCACGCTCGTCGACATTCGCGCCTGGGACACGGTCGGCGAGATCTCGGTGCTCCTCGTCGCCGCCACGGGAGTCGCGTCGCTCGTCTTCCTGCGCCAGCGCCGCAGCGACGTGCCGCGGCTCGACCGGGCAGTCACCCTGCAGAGCGCCGAGCGGCCCGAGGGCTCCGCCACCCCGTCGGCGCCGCAGCGCGACTGGCTGCTCGCCGGACCCACGCTCGATCCCGGCCAGCGGTCCATGCTGTTCGAGGTGCTCACGAGGATCATGTTTCATCCCATGATCCTGTTCGCGTTGTTCCTGCTGTTCAGCGGACACAACGCGCCGGGTGGCGGCTTCGCGGCCGGTCTCGTGGCGGGCCTCGCCCTCACCATCCGGTATCTGGCCGGCGGGCGCTACGAGCTCGGAGAGGCCGCTCCCGTGCACCCCGGACTGGTGCTCGGCACCGGACTGTTCCTCTCGGCCGGCGTCGGTCTCGCCGCGCTGCTGGCCGGCCAGGCGGCCCTGGAGAGCACGATCGTGGACCTTCATCTCCCCGTTCTGGGTGACGTGCACCTGGTCACCAGCCTCTTCTTCGACATCGGCGTCTTCCTTGTCGTCATCGGGCTGGTCATCAGCATCCTGCGCAGCTTCGGCGCGGAACTCGACCGTCAGGCCGAGACCGGGTCCCGCCCTCCCGGGTCGGACCGGCACACCGGCGCCCTCACCGGAGGTGATCGCGCGTGACCGTCCTCGACACCGTGCCGTCGGCCGCTCTGCTCCTCGCCGTCGGAGTACTGTTCGCGGCGGGCGTCTACCTGCTCCTCGAACGGTCGCTGACCCGTGTGCTGCTCGGCTTCGTGCTGGTGGGCAACGGCGTGAACCTGGCGATCCTCGTCGCGGGCGGCCGCGCCGGAACGCCGCCGATCACCCGGGCTGACGCCGGCGCCGAGCCGATGAGTGACCCGCTGGCCCAGGCGATGATCCTGACCTCCATCGTGATCACGCTCGCCCTCGTCGCGTTCGTGCTGGCGATGGCGTACCGCTCGTGGCAACTGCACGGGCACGACGAAGTCCAGGACGACCTGGAGGACACGCGCATCGCGCAGCTCGCCGACCGCGACGCGCCGTCGTACGCCGACAGCGACGCGATCGATCCCCGCGTCACGCTGGACGAGGAGGCGGCGACCGTCCGCGACGAGGTCGCGCTCCCGGAGCCGGCCCCCGGACGGCGGCCCGGCACCGGCACCCGGGGTGGTGGGGACACGTGAACCTCTGGTCCGTGCAGACGCTCGTCCCCCTGCCCGTCCTGGTGCCGTTGTTCGCCGCCGGCCTGGCCCTGGCGCTCCACCGGCACGCGCGGGCCCAACGGGTCATCTCCGTGGTCGCGCTGTCGGTCGTGGTGGCAGCCGCCGCCGGCCTCGTCGTCGCCGCTCGCGAGGCACCGGTCGTGATCGACGTCGGCGGATGGGCCGCCCCGGTCGGCGTCAACCTGGTGGCCGATCCGCTCACCGCCCTCATGCTGCTGGTGAGTGGTGTCGTGCTGCTGTGCGTGCTGCTGTACTCGATGGCACAGGGCATCGCCGACGGCGACGGCCGGAAGGCACCAGCGGTCCAGGGCACGGAGGACATCCGCCGGATCCTCGAGGCGCAGGACCCCGACGCCGACGAGGCCCGGCGCCGCGACGTCCTGCCCGTGGCGATCTTCCACCCGACATTCCTCATCCTGGCGGCCGGGGTCGCCGACACCTTCCTCGCCGGCGACCTGTTCAACCTGTACGTGGGGTTCGAGATCCTGCTCGCTGCGTCCTACGTCCTGCTCACGCTCGGCGGCACCGTCGAACGCATCCGCGCCGGCAGCGTCTACGTGGTGGTCGCCCTGGTCAGCTCGCTCGTGTTCCTCCTGGCCGTCGGGCTGACGTATGCCGCCACGGGAACCGTGAACATGGCGCAGCTCGCCGAGCGTCTGCCCGACGTCGACCCCGGCATACGGCTGGGGATCCAGGCGCTGCTGCTGCTCGCCTTCGGGATCAAGGCGGCCATCTTCCCGCTGTCCGCGTGGCTCCCCGACTCCTACCCGACGGCTCCCGCCCCGGTGACCGCGGTGTTCGCGGGCCTGCTCACCAAGGTCGGCGTCTATGCGATCCTGCGCACGCAGACCCTCCTCTTCCCCCGGAACGAGATCCTCGAGGTGGTGCTGCTCGTCCTCGCGCTCGCCACGATGCTCGTCGGCATCCTCGGCGCGGTCGCGCAGGACGACGTGAAGCGGCTGCTGTCGTTCACGCTGGTGAGCCACATCGGATACATGATCTTCGGGGTGGCGCTCGCCACCACGGCCAGCACCGCGGCGGCCATCTTCTACGTCGTCCACCACATCACCGTGCAGACAGCGCTGTTCCTCGTCGTCGGACTCGTGGAACGCCGGACCGGCACGACGTCGCTCGAACGCCTGGGAGGTCTCGCGACCCTCGCGCCCGGTCTGGCGATCCTGTTCTTCGTTCCCGCGATGAACCTCGCGGGCGTCCCGCCGCTCTCCGGCTTCCTGGGCAAGGTGGGGCTCCTGGAGGCCGGTGTCCTGGACGGCTCCGCTCTGGCGTGGGTCCTGGTCACCGGTTCGGTGATCACGTCGTTGCTGACGCTCTACGCGGTGATCCGGGCGTGGAACAAGGCCTTCTGGCAGCCACGCCCCGACGAGCAGGAACTGCCCGAGGAGACCGGCCTGCCCTGGGGCATGGTGGGCCCGACCGCGGCGCTCGTCGCCGTCAGCGTGGCGCTCACGGCGGTGGCCGGCCCCCTGTACGACTACGCCGAGCACGCGGCACGCGTCGTCATGGGCGACGCCATCTACGTCGATGCGGTGTTCCCCGACGGAGCACCGCGCGGTACCGGCGAGTCGGACGAGGTCACCACCGAGGAGGGAGGCCCATGAAGCTGACGGAGCCCACCGGGACGCCGCAGCGCCGCCGCCGTGGCCGGTTCGTCACCCTGGTGCCCACCATGGGACTGGGCGCGCTGCTCTGGACACTGCTGTGGGGTGACCTCTCCTGGGCGAACGCACTCTCGGGCGCCGCGCTCGGCGCCCTCGTGGCCCTGGCCTTCCCGCTACCCGCGCTGCGGTCGGGCGCGACCGTCCGGCCGGGCCCCCTGGCCGTCCTGCTCGGCCGGTTCGTCAGGGACCTCGTGCTCGCGTCCTTCCAGGTCGCCTGGACCGCCGTACGGCCGGGCCCGACACCGCGCGGCGGGCTGGTGACGGTACCGCTGCGCACGACCTCGGAGCTCTTCGTGGCGACCACGGCGGGCTTGTCGTCGCTCGTGCCGGGGACGCTGGTCGTCGACCTGGACGTCTCGGGCCCCGCGCTGCGCGTCCACGTCCTCGATCTCGCCGGATCCGGCGGGCCCGACGCCGTGCGGGACACCACCCGGGCCCTGGAGGAGCGGCTGCTGCGCGCCTTCGCCTCCCGGTCGGAGCTCGTCCGTACCGGGCTGGCCGCCGGAACCGGAGCCCCGCCCGCCGGAACGGACAGGGAGGAACGCCCATGATGGTCGCCGTCGGCGTGGGGGCCACCGCCCTGCTCGCCGTGGGTGCGGTGCTCGCGGTCGTCCGGATGGAGCGGGGGCCGTCGATGCTGGACCGCACGGTGGCGTTCGACGTGCTCACCACGACGCTGGTGGGGGCCATCGCGGTGGAGGCGGCGCTGAGCCGACGCGTCGAGTCGGTCCCGATCCTCGTCGTGCTGTCCATGGTCGGCTTCATCGGGTCGGTCACCATCGCCCGTTTCGCCTCCGTCCCGCCGCCTCCGGCCACCCCGCCCGATCGCGAAGCGGGCGACCACGGCGGCGAGCGCTCCCCCCGGAAGGAGGAACCATGACGGGAGTGTGGTGGGATGCCGCGTCCGCCCTGTGTCTGCTGCTCGGCGCGTTCTTCTCCTTCTCGGCGGGCGTCGGCGTCCTGCGGTTCGACAACCTGTACTCGCGCATGCACGTCGTCGCCAAGCCACAGGTCCTGGGCCTGCTGCTGCTCCTGACCGGGCTCGCGCTCCGGCTGCAGGACCGCACGTCCGTGACGATGCTCATGCTGGTCGCCGTGTTCCAGCTGATGACCTCGCCCGTGGCCGCCCACATGGTCGGCCGGGCGGGCCTGCGCACCGGTGCCGCCGAGCCGGTCCCGGGAGCCCCTGACGAGGAGGCGCCCGGCACCGGCGGCGAGCGCTGAGCGCCCCTCCGACGGTCGGCCCGGCGGAGCCGGAGCCCGCGAGGCCGGCCCCGTGGGCCGCATCGCTCAGTTCGGCGCGACCCGAGGTGTGCCGAGCAGGAGCGTCCGCTTCGCTCCGGACGGCATCGTGACGTGCACGAGATGCGAGGAATCGGTCACCGGCTCCACCACCACCTGCGGGTCGCGGCCGAGGGCCGGGCCCGTGGCCGTGCCGGAGAGGCCCACGAGGACCGCGACGACGCTCACGTCCCCGGCACGACGCGGGGCGATCACCGTGGGAACGCACGTGAACGCCCCCAGCGCGTTACCACCGGCCACGTGCTCGGCGATGGGTTCGCCCGGCTGCCCCAGGACGGGTACCAGCGTGCTCACCACACCGTCTCGGCCGACCACCCGCAGCCGGCGGCCCTCCCGCTCGACACGGGGCGGAACGTCGTCGGCAACGGCCCAGCCCGAGTCGACGACCGGTAGGCCCTCACCGTCCTCGACCCGGTGGACCCGGAGCTCCCAGGGTCCCTCCAGGATGCTGACCGTCTCGATGCGTGCACCGGTGGCCTCGACCACGGTGTCGTCGTCGACCCAGGTGGGGACATGCCAGGAACCGGCGAGATCGTCACCGGTCACCGTCCGGTGGATACGTCCGCGCCGGGACCGCCGTCCCGCCGAGACGAGGCCGACATGGTTGTCCGGCACGACGGCCGCCGCGTCGCCCAGGACCGGTGCCGTCGCGGTGGAGTACGCGAACCGTGAGTAGAGCGCGTCGTCCCGGAGCCCGGCGCGGTGGTTGTCCGTGCCGTGGTTCGCCACCCGGACGATGCCGTCCTCCGCCGTGGACGAGACCACGAGCCCCGGTGCGCGCAGTGCGAGGGTGCGGTCCTCCCGGGCCGCGGGCAACGGCTCCTCGGTGGCCGTCCAGAACGGGTCGTCCGCGTCGATCAGAAGGCAGACGAACGCCTTGGAGAGCCAGAACGGCGACGCAGGGGCCGAGTAGCCCTGCACCATGGGCAGATACGGCCCGAACCAGCCCAGGCTCGGTACTCCGCCGGCGCCGATCGCGCCTCCCTCCAGGAAGTACCGGAGCATCGCGCTCGCGAGGTGTCTGGTGGCTCCGGGCGCCCGGCGTGGAGCGCCGTCGAGCACCCCCGCGAGCGGCGCCGCCGCGGCGGCCCACCGATAGGTGAGCGACCGGCCCAGAAACAGCGGGGCGCCGTTCCCCCCGACGAGGCGCTCGTACTCCTCGAGGAAGTCGGCCAGCCGAGCCCGGTGGGTCTCCCTGGACGCGGACGAGGCCCTCGCGATCGGCGACGCCACATCGAGCGTCTCGCACATGCGGTGCCACAGCACGGGGTAGAAGTGCATGGCCCAGCCGGCGTAGTGGTCGAACCGGTCACCCTCGCCGGCCCCGTCGCGGTACCACCCGTCACCGACGTAGAAGTCCTCGATCCGCGCGAGATCCGCGGCGACGACGTCGTACTGGTCGTCACTGAGCTGATGTCCGGTCGTCTCGACGAACGTCGCGACGACGACCCGGAACCAGTGCCAGTTGTTGTCGGGCACCTCCAGGCTGAAGGCACCGAGCAGCCAGTCGACGACAGCGTGCCGGTGACCGGGCGCGAGCCGGTCCCAGATCCACCGCCGCGTCTCGTGCAGGGCGAGTGCCACGGACGCGGACTCGACGAGCGCCTGCTTGCAGTCCGGCGAGATCCTCGGCCACGCCTCGGGATGCCGGGCATCGGTACCGGCGACGAGCCCGCGGGTATAGGCGTCGAGGAGCCCCGGAGGCGCCTCGCCCGTCCCCGACAACCGCCAGCCGAAGAGGAGGAACGTGCGGGCGTAGCCCTCCAGCGCGTCCGAGGCCGCTCCGTTCCAGGAGGGCCGGCCGTCCAGCGGGATCCCGGCACCGCCCTGCGTGGCATGGCGCGATGCCGACCGGAGCAGGCCGTCGGCCGCCGCGATCCAGTGCTCCCGGGTGAACCCGGTCAGCGGGCTCGTGTCGAAGTCCCCCGGAGGTGCGGATCCCCAGCTTCGGGGCCAGGTCTCTCGCACGGTCCGGGGCGCTTCGGCGGGAAGCCGGCTGGGCTCGGTCATGAGGCGATCGTGCCCGCCACCGGCCGGAGGAGTCCACCGTGGTGATCACTTGCGATCACTTTTCGATCGTGCGCGGGCCGCGAAACGGCTCGGACTCGGCGTCCAGCTCGCAGGAGCCTCCGAGGAAACGATCGATTACGATCGAAAGCGCCGTACGGTGGGCGTCTTCAGCCGCTGGTGCCGAAGGTGCTGCTGGGGGAAGGATCGCCATGAACGCCTCTGAACGGGACCTCGCCGCCCGCCGACGTGCGGCGATCCTGACGGAACTCGGACTGCACGGTTCCGTACGGGTACCGGAGATCGCCGCCCGGTTCGGTGTCTCGCTGGTCACGGCTCGTCGTGATGTCGCGGCCCTCGCGAAGCAGGGCAAACTCCAGCGTGTCCACGGGGGCGGGGTCCTGGTCCCCCACGAAGGAGACGACGGAACGCGCCGTGGCGTCATCGGCATGGTGATCCCCTCGGGGCACGGGTACTTCCAGGAGATCCTCGCCGGCGCACGTCACGGCGCCCGCGAGTCGGGCGTCCGGCTCGTGCTCGCCACGTCCTACTACGACGAGGCCGAGGAACTCCGGATCGTCGAACGTCTGCGCCGTGCGCGGGTGGACGCCCTGGTGATCGCCACGGCCAACCCCACCGACGAGCACCTGCCCTCCTGGTTCGACACGATGGAGAAACCCGTCGTGCTCGTGGAACGTCAGTGCGATGCGCGGTCCATCGACTACGTCCGGTCCGAGCACGAGGTCGGCGTGGAGGTCGCGTTGGACCACCTGGCACGGCAAGGGCACGCACGCGTCGCGCTCGCGGTGCGGGAGACGACGCCCACGTCGATCCGGCTGATCGACGGGTTCGAGACCGTGCTCGGCCGTCGCGAGGGAATCGACGCCCCGTTCCCACCCATCCGTTTCGCCTCGGCCGACGACGCGCCGGCGCAGCGGAACTCGGACCTCGAGTCGGTCCTGGACCGGTGCGAGTCCACGGGTACGACCGCCGTCATCGTCCACTCGGACCATGACGCCGTCGCGTTCCTCGGGCTCGCCCTCGATCGAGGGCTCCGGGTACCGGAGGACCTGTCGATCGTCGCCTACGACGACGTCATGGCGTCCCTCGGGTCGGTGGCGCTGACCGCCGTCGCTCCGCCCAAGTTCGACGTGGGCCGCCTGGCGGTCTCGATCGCGGCCCGTCGGGCCGGGAGCGGCAAGCGTGACGCGACACAGCGGATCCGCCTCATACCGCGGCTCGTCCGGAGGCGCTCCACCGCACCTCCTGCGGCCGCGGCTGCCTCCCGGCCCTCGTCGGCGTGATCGGTTTTGATCGTCTTCCGGCAGCGATCATGCCCCGCCGGTACCGCGGCGACATCATGACCGGATGAACGTGGACGACCAGGTGCTGCCGAACTCACGATCCGTTCCGTGGGCGATCTCCTTCGCCATGCGTCCAGAACTCAGGTCGCGCCTGTTCGACGAGGCGGCCGAGCACCGGCTGGCGGCGCTGGGCAGCGTACGCGCGGAGGTCATCGACGACTTCACCTCCCCGGCGGCACGGGAGGCCTTGCGGACCAGTGACGTCCTCGTCACCGGGTGGGGCTGCCCGGTGCTCGAACCGGATGTCATGGCGGGAAGCCGGCTCCAGGCCGTCGTGCATGCCGCCGGGACGGTGAAGAACCACGTGCCCGACGCCTTCTGGAGCTCGGGCATCGCGGTCAGCTCGGCCGCCGACGCCAACGCCGTCCCGGTCGCCGAGTACACGGTTGCCCAGGTCCTGCTGGCGAACAAGCAGGTCGGAGCCATTCAGGCCGCCTACCGCAGTGAGCGTGCCGGCGCGGACTGGTCCGCCCGCTTTCCCGAGGCGGGGAACTACCGACGCACCGTGGGCGTCGTGGGCGCGTCGAAGATCGGTCGCCGCGTGCTGGAACTCCTGACTGCCTTCGACCTGGACCTCCTGCTCCACGACCCCTACGTCGACGCGGACACGGCACGCCGGCTCGGAGCGCGTCAGGCCGGCCTGGACGAGGTCTTCCGCACGAGCGACATCGTCACACTGCACGCCCCGGACCTCCCGGAGACGCGGCACCTCGCCGACGCGCGCCGCCTTGCCCTCATGCGCCCCGGCGCCGTCCTGGTGAACACCGCGCGGGGCGGCCTCGTGGACACGGCGGCACTCACCGACGCGGTGCTGTCCGGCAGGGTCCGCGCCGTCCTGGACGTCACCGAACCGGAGGTCCTCCCCGTGGACTCTCCGCTGTACGACCACCCGGGGGTCGTCCTCACACCGCACGTGGCCGGATCGGTCGGGGGCGAGCTCCGCCGACTCGGCGACGCCGCGGTGAGCGAGGTCGAGTCCTGGGTCCGTACCGGGGCCTTCCGTGCCCCCGTACGGCCGGAGACTCTGTCCATCATGGCGTGAGACTCCGGACCCGGTCGCCCGTACCGGGCGACGACCACCCGTCGACGACGAACGGGTGGGAAATCCGATAGAGGGAGGACGACGTGGTCCGAACCAGACGGCGCGCAGTGGCGCCGCTCCTCGTGATGGTCCTGTTCGCCGGGTCCGCGCCCGCCATGGGTGCCGCCTCGGACGGCCAGGAGGAACTCCTCGTCAACGGCACGTTCGCCGCGGGGAGCGACTCGTGGTGGACGAACGCCGGGATGGCGCCGGACACCTCCGGTGGTGAACTGTGCGTGGACGTACCCGACGTCGCCGACCCGTGGGGTGCGATCCTCGGGCAGAACGACATCGCACTGCAGCCCGGATCGGAGTACGTGCTGACGTTCACGGCACGGGCGGACCGTCCCGCCACCATCCGCCCGATCGTGCAGCCCGCCGAATACGCGCCGGGCGATCCGTACCTCGCGACGGACGCGCGGCTCGGGGTCGCCCCGGTGACGGCGACCTATACGTTCGTCACGCCCGACGAGGAGCTCCCGGTCGCCAACCAGGTGCAGTTCCAGCTCGGCGGGGAGGGCGCCTACGAGGTCTGCTTCGACGACGTCAGCCTCGTCGGGCCGCCCTACGCCCACGTGCCGGACACGGGACCGTCGGTCAAGGTGAACCAGCTCGGCTACCTGCCCGACGGTCCGAAGAACGCGACGGTGGTCACCGCCGCGACGACAGCCCAGCCATGGGTCCTGAAGTCCGGTTCCGGGCAGGTGCTCGCCGGCGGTGACACGACGCCGCGCGGGAACGACCCGTCGTCAGGAGAGACCGTTCATACGGTCGACTTCTCCGCCTACACGCAGGAGGCGCACGACGTGCGGCTCACGGTGGGCGGCGAGACGAGCCACCCGTTCGACATCGATGCGCAGCTCTACCAGGGCCTGCGAGCGGACGCGATGCGGTTGTTCTACACGAACCGGTCCGGCACCGCGATCGACGGTTCGGTCGCCGGAAGCGAGTACGCCCGCCCCGCCGGCCATCTCGGTGTGCTGCCCAACCAGGGGGACGACGCCGTCCCGTGCCAGGAGCCCAAGGAGTGGATGGACGACTGGACCTGCGACTACCGGCTGGACGTGACCGGCGGATGGTACGACGCGGGCGACCACGGCAAGTACGTGGTCAACGGCGGGATCGCGACCTACCAGCTGCTGTCCGCCTACGAGCGGACGCTGTACGCCGGCGTCGTCGACCCGGACGCTCTCGGGGACTCGACACTGCATGTGCCCGAGCGCGGCAACGGTGTGCCCGACATCCTCGACGAAGCTCGGTGGAACCTCGAGTTCATGCTCAAGATGCAGGTTCCCGCGCGCGAGCCCCTCGCGGGCATGGTGCATCACAAGGTGCACGACGTGGAGTGGACGGGACTGCCCTTGCTTCCCTCGGACGACCCGAAGCCTCGCGCCCTCCACCGGCCGTCCACCGCCGCGACGCTCAACCTCGCCGCGGTGGCCGCCGTCGGAGCACGGCTGTGGGAGGAGACGGACCCGCAGTTCGCGCGCGAACTGCTTCGCGCGTCCCGCCGGGCATACGCCGCGGCGGAGGCGCATCCCGATCTGTTCGCGCCCGACGAGGACGGCGACGACGGAGGCGGCGCCTACGCCGACGACGAGGTGCGGGACGAGTTCTACTGGGCCGCGGCGGAGCTGTTTCTCACCACCGGCAAGGTCAGGTACGCGCGTGACCTGAAGGCGAACCCGCTCCACGAGGCCGACGTCTTCTCGGACGGCTTCTACTGGGGCTCCGTCGCGGCACTCGGCCGTATGGACCTGGCCACCGTGCCGTCCGGCCTGCCCGATCGCGACCGTGTCCGGCGTTCCGTGGTCGAGGGCGCCGACCGCCTCGTCGCTCTCCAGAGCGGGGAGGCGTTCGGGCAGACCTTCACCCCCGCCGACGGCCGGTACCCGTGGGGGTCGAACAGCTCGATGCTCAACAACCAGGTCGTCATCGCCACGGCGTTCGACCTGACGGGAGACCCCGCATACGCGGACTCGGTCCTCGAGGGGCTCGACTACCTCCTGGGTCGCAACGTCCTCGGCACGTCGTACGTCACCGGCTACGGCACCGACGACGCGCGGAACCAGCACAGCCGGTGGTACGCCCACAGCCTCGATCCGTCGCTCCCGAACCCGCCCACCGGGTCCGTGGCCGGCGGGCCGAACTCGAGCATCCAGGACCCGATCTCGAGCGCGTGGCTCGAGGGCTGCCTGCCCCAGTGGTGCTACGTCGACGACATCCGTGCGTGGGCCGTCAACGAGATCACGATCAACTGGAACTCGGCACTGGCGTGGGTGGCGTCCTTCGTGGCCGATGTGTCCGCGCAGCGCGCCGTGACGGAACGGCGCTGAGGACGCGGCACCGGCACGCCGCGCGACACGTGAGGTCGAGCCCCGCGTGACGACGGGCCGGTGGACCGTTCGCCGCCCCTGGGCCCGCGGCTTCGAGCCGCGGGCCCAGCGTCGTGCCCGGTGACCCGTCACCACCCGTCACCCCTTGACGGCGCCCTGCATGATGCCGGCGACGAGCTGGCGGCCGACGACGGCGAAGACGATCAGGAGGGGCAGGGTGACGAGGAAGACGCCGGCCATGATGAGGGAGTAGTCGTCGTGGTAGCCCGCGGTGAGGTTCTGGACGGCGATGGGCAGGGTGGGGTTCTGGGAGCCCAGGACGATGGAGGGCCAGAAGAACATGGTCCACTGCATGACGAAGACGAACAGGCCCAGCATGGACGCGGCCGGCAGGGCCGCGGGCATGGCGATGCTCCAGAAGGTGCGGATCATGGAGGCCCCGTCGACGCGGGCGGCCTCGATGAGCTCGTAGGGCAGGGCCGAGTCGAGGTACTGGGTCATCCAGAACACGCCGAACGCGGAGACCAGGGCGGGCACGATCACCGCCTGGATCTTTCCGATCCAGGACAGTTCGGACATGAGGATGTACATGGGGATGACGCCGAGCTGGGTGGGCACGGCCATGGTGGCGATGACGAACACCAGCAGGGCGTTGCGGCCGGGGTAGCGCAGTTTCGCGAAGGAGAACCCGGCCAGGGTCGAGGTCAGCACGGTGGCCAGGGACACGATCACGGCGATGACGGTGGAGTTGGCCAGCGCGAGCCAGAAGTTGATCTGGCTGGAGGACATGACGTTCGCGAACCGGTCGAGGATGCTCGTGTCCGGCCACAGCTGGGGCAGTGCCTGCTGGGAGATCGCGACCTGGTCGGAGGAGCCCAGCACCACGGTGTAGTACAGCGGGAACGCGGAGATCACCAGGACGACGGCCAGGATCGTGTAGGTCACCCAGCCCGGGCGGCGCGCCGCCGATCCTGCGCCGTGCTGCCTGCGTGCTCGCCTGCGGGCGGCCGCCTGGGCGGCCCGCGGGCCCGCGCTCTGGGCGGTGACTGCGACCGAGCTCATGAGTCCCTCCGGTCAGTGGTCGGGGTCGATGCGGCACCGGACATGCCGCTGGTGGTGGACGCGCTGGACGCGCCCGTGGTGGATGGGTCGGGTGCGCCCGCGGCACGGGCCTCGGCCCGTAGTCTGCGGGTCACGGCGCGTTCCACCTTCGGCGCGCGGGAACCCGAGGACGCGATGCGCCCGGAGGCCAGGAAGTTGACGAACCCGATGGCCAGGATCAGTACGAACAGGATCCACGCCACCGCGGCCGCCCGCCCGAAGTCACGCTGGTTGCCCCAGGCGACGTCGTACAGGTACAGCACCGTGGTCATCCACTGCCGGTCGGCTCCGCCGAGCCCACCGTTGTCGAACAGGCGCGGCTCGTCGAAGATCTGCAGTCCCCCGATGCTCGCGGTGATCACCACGAAGATGATCGTGGAACGGATCTGCGGCACCGTGACCGAGAAGAACTGGCGCACCCGCCCCGCGCCGTCGATCGTCGCGGCCTCGTACAGGTCACGCGGCACCGCCTGCATCGCCGCCAGGAAGATCAGCGTGTTGTACCCGGTCCACCGGTAGTTCACCATCGCCGCGATCGCGACGTGGCTGGCGAACCGGTCCTGGTGCCAGCCCACCGGGTCGATCCCGACCAGCCCGAGGACCTCGTTGATCAGACCGTACTGATCGGCGAACAGCCGCCCGAAGATCAACGACACCGCGATCGGTGCCACCACGTACGGCACCAGCACGCCCATCCGCCAGAACGTGGCGTTGCGCAGATTCTGATCCAGCAACGCCGCCAGTGTGATCGCCATGACCACCTGCGGCACCGCCGACAGGACGAAGATCGACAACGTGTTGACCAGTGACTTCCAGAACGTCGCCTGACCCAGCACCTCGGCATAGTTCTGCCAGCCGACGAACTCCCCCTGGCCGCCCAGCAGGTTCCAGTCGTAGACCGACACCACGGCCGTGTACGCGAGCGGGAACAGCCCGGTCAGCGCGAACAGGACGAAGAACGGCGAGATGTACAGGTACGGCGAGACCTTCACGTCCCACCGGCTCAAGGCTTGCGAGAAACCGAGCCTGCGCGGCGCCCGAGGCGCCGGCGAGGAAGAGCCCGCGACGGGCTCCGCGGTCGTCAGAGCGGACATGTCAACTTCCTGGTTGCGCGAACAAGAGCGAACTGCACGGAACGGAACCGGCCCGTATCCGTGCCGGGCGGACCGCCGCACGCCGTGCACGACGTCGCGGCGGCCGCCACTGCGAAGGGGTCGGCCACGTGGCTACAGGCCGAGCGCGTCGAACGCTGCCAGGGTCTTCTCCCACGACGTGACCGGGTCTTCGCCGGTCGTCTCCACCCGTTCGATGCCCTGCTGCACCGTCTGGTGGATCGCGAAGTAGTTCGGTCCCTTGAACGGGTTGCCGTCGATCGCCTGGGCACGGTTGGAGAAGATCCGACCGGCCGGAGCGTCGTTCATGAACTCGTTCACGTACGACTGCACCTGCTCCGAGGCCTGCGCCTCCACCTGCGACGGGAAGTTTCCCGCCTCCTCGAAGGCCGCCGTCTGCTGCTCCGGCGCGGTCAGCCACGCCGCCAGCTCCCTGGCCGCCTCGGTGTGCTCGCCCGCAGCCGGGACGGTCAGGAACGAACCGCCCCAGTTGCCGCCCCCACCCGGGAAGACATCGGCGATGTTCCAGCCGTCGACGCCACCGGAGTTCTGCTCGATCGTGCCGGTCATCCACGCGGGACACAGCATCGTCGCGAAGGCGTCCTTCTGAAAGGCGGTGGCCCAGTCATCGCTCCACTGCACGAGGTCCGCCGACAACCCGGCCTCGTGCTGTTCGAGAACCGTGTCGTACAGCTCCTTGATCTCGGTGTTGTCGGCGAGCGGCTTGGGCGTCCCGTCCTCGTTCTCGTAGGCGTGCTCCACCTGGTTGACCAGGCCCTGATACGTGGCGACGCCCGAGTCGTACCAGGCGGCGTCGGAGTTCTCCACGAACTCCGCGCCCGCGGCGAAGTACTCCTCCCACGTCGCGTCCTCACCACCCAGCAGCTCCGCGACCGCCTCCGGCTCGGACGGAAGACCCGCGTCCTCCAGGAGGTCCTGCCGGTAGCAGATCGCCTCCGGACCGATGTCCGTCCCGTAACCGATCAGCTTCCCGTCAGCCGTCGTCGCCTGCTGCACCTTCCAGTCCACCCACCGGCCCTCCAGCTCCGGATCGGCCAGATCCGTGAACAGGTCGGGGTACTGAGCGAGCTCGCTGATCCAGTCCACCTCGATGGCCTCGATGTCGGCCAGACCCTCGCCACCCGCGGCGAGCTTCGTGGTCAGGTTGGTCCGCGCGTCGTCCGCGCTCGCCGCGTCGATCGGCTCGATGGTGATGTCGGGGTGCTCCTGCGTGTACCTCGCGAAGAGCTCATCGGTGTACCCGAAGTCGTTGAAGGTCGCGACGGTGAGGGTGATCGGACCGCTTTCACCAGAATCCCCCTGTGAAGTGCCACCACAGCCGGCGAGAACGAGCGTCGCGGCGGCCACGCCGGCCGCCGTGACAACGGTGCGACGGAAAGGTCGAATGAATCGCACGGGGACTCCTTTGTCTGTTTCGGAACCGGCGAAGCACGAAAACCATTCGCCGGGACGTCCGACCGGCCGGTCGAGGCCTACGGATCTACCGCAGATACTCAGGATCGCCGTGTGAGCCGTCAACCGAGTGAACGACGCCCCGGCCCGGCCCTCGGAGGTTTTCGGCCGTTTTCCAGGGCTGATGCGAACGCTCAGCCGCCGTGGACGGTGATCGGTTTTGATCGAGATCACCTCCCGCGCCTCACCACGAGTTCTCGGCCGGGGGCACCCGCGGAGCGCTCCCGAGCATGCGGGGCCCGCCGCTGGACGCGCGGGATCGCCCAGCTCGCGCAGCCGCCGATCAGAACCACGGGAAACCGGAAGGAGCGTTCTTGCCCCTCGAACACCCGGGCCCCGTCACGCTCGGACGTGAGAAGGTCGGTCCGGCTCCTCAACCGTCGGAGCTACCGAACGACCTGCTACTCCTACGGAGAGACCTATGACGACTGCGAGTGTGACCCGTACTTTCCCCGAGGATTTCGTCTGGGGGTCGGCGACGGCGTCTTATCAGATTGAGGGGGGCGTGAGCGAGGGTGGGCGTGGCTTGTCGATCTGGGACACGTTCTCGCATACGCCGGGTAAGACGTTGAATGGGGATACGGGGGATGTGGCTGATGATCATTTCCACCGGTGGCGGGAGGATGTGGGGCATATCGCGGACCTGGGTCTGGATGCCTACCGGTTCTCGATCGCGTGGCCCAGGGTGCAGCCGGGTGGGGGTGGTGAGTTCAATGCGGAGGGGATCGGGTTCTACTCCGATCTCCTTGATGCGCTGCTGGCTGTGGGTGTCAAGCCTGTGGTCACGCTGTACCACTGGGATCTTCCGCAGGAGTTGCAGGATGCCGGTGGCTGGACGAACCGTGCGACCGCGGAGGCGTTCGCGGTCTACGCCCGCCGTATGGCCGAGGAGTTCGGTGACCGGGTGGATGTCTGGACGACGTTGAACGAGCCCTGGTGCACGGCCCTGCTGGGCTACGGCTCGGGTGTCCACGCCCCGGGGATCAGCGACCCCGTGGCCGCTCTGACCGCGATCCACCACCTGAACCTGGCCCACGGGCTGGCCGTGCGGGAGATCCGTGACGTCCTGGGCGCGGACGCGAAGGTCTCGATCACGCTGAACCTCCACGTCGTGCGGCCCGACGACCCGGCCTCGGACCTCGACCTGGACGCCAAGCGCAAGGCCGACCAGATCGCCAACGACTCCTTCCTCGGCCCGCTGCTGGAGGGCGCCTATCCCGCGGGCCTGCTCGAGCGTACGGCCGAGCTCACCGACTGGTCGTTCGTGCACGACGGGGACCTGGACCTGACCCGGCAGCCGCTGACCGTGCTCGGGGTGAACTACTACTCGACCGCTCGCGTGCGGGCGTGGTCGGGCCAGGGGCAACGGCAGCAGGCCGACGGGCACAAGGACTCCGCGGGCAACCCGTGGATCGGGGCCGAGGACGTGGAGTTCCTGCCCCAGCCGGGCCCCTGGACCGCGATGGGCTGGAACATCGAACCCGCCGGCCTGACCGACCTGCTCATGGAACTGCACGAACGCTACCCGCACCTGCCACTGATGGTCACCGAGAACGGCGCCGCGTTCGACGACGAGGTCACCCTCACCGGCGGCGTCGCCCGCGTGCACGACCCTCGCCGGGTGCAGTACCTGCACGACCACATCGAAGCACTCGCCCAGGCCCGCGACAAAGGCGCGGACGTGCGCGGCTACTTCGCCTGGTCCCTGCTGGACAACTTCGAATGGGCCTACGGATACGACCGCCGCTTCGGCATCATCCGAGTCGACTACACCACCCAGGAACGCACCTGGAAAGACTCCGCCCACTGGTACCGCCGCCTCACAACCAGCCGGACACTCCCCGCCATCACCGAAATC
>NZ_JAFMPK010000045.1 GCF_017349295.1 Myceligenerans salitolerans | reverse complement strand
GGGGCTTCCCCCTGAGTAGTGGACACGCGAGAGACTGGACCTGGTTTGGTCCGGAGGAAGCGAGTTCACCGTCATGGTGCGGAAGTTCTATCCGGAGGAGTTCAAGGCCGACGCTGTCGAGCTGTACTCCTCCACGCCGGGGGCGACGATCAAGGAGATCGCTGCTGACCTGGGAGTTCACGAGGGAACCCTGTCGAGGTGGTTGCAGGCCGCTGGTGTGACGTCGCCGACGGCGGCTGGTCGGGCCGATGACGGCGGTGGGTCGAGCGGGGCGGGGGTGCCTGAGACGGCGGCTGAGGAGCTGGAGCGGCTGCGCGCGGAGGTCAAGCGGTTGCGGGCGGACAAGTCACTGCTGGAGACCGAGCGGGAGATCCTGCGCAAGGCGGCGAAGTATTTCGCGGGCGAGACGACCTGGTGAGCCGTTTCCAGTTCGTCGCCGAGTTCCATGACACCTACGGGGTGAAGCGGCTGTGTGAGGTCCTGCAGATCGGCAGGTCTTCCTACTACAAGTGGCGTGATGGCGCTGATCGTCGGGCCGAGCGTGTGGCGGCGGACGCCGATCTGGCCGCGAAGGCGTCCGCGATCACCGCGCAGTTCGATGGGACCTATGGGTCCCCGCGGGTGACCGCTGAGCTGCGCGACGCCGGGGTCGTGGTGAACGCCAAGCGCGTGGCCCGGGTGATGCGCGAGCACGGGGTTGTGGGGGTCCACCTGCGCAAGAAGGTCCGCACCACGGTCCCGGCCAAGGACGCCCCGAAGGTCCCTGACCTGCTAGAACGCGACTTCACGGCCGACGCGCCGAACCGGAAGTACGTCGGTGACATCACCTACCTGCCGATCGGGGATGGGCAGTTCCTCTACTTGGCCACGGTGATCGACTGCTTCAACCGGCGCCTGGTCGGCTGGCAGATCGCCGACCACATGCGCGACACCCTGGTCATCGAGGCCCTCGATGCGGCCGCCCGCGAACGAGGCTCGTTGGCTGGGGCGATTTTCCACTCCGACAACGGCCGTCAGTACTGCTCGGACGACTTCCTCGCCGCGGCCGGGCGGCACGGGTTGACCCTGTCACGCGGCGCGGTCGGGACCAGCGCCGACAACGCGCTGGCCGAGAGCTTCAACGCCGCGCTCAAGCGCGAGACTCTCCAGGGTGAACGCCGCTGGAACGGGGCCCGGGAGTGCAGGAAGTCCGTGTTCCGGTGGGTCACCCGCTACAACACGCGACGACGACACTCCTACTGCGACTACATGAGCCCAATCGATTTCGAGAATACTCACCTCGCCACTACAATGCCGATTGCTGGTTAACACACCGAGGTGTCCACCATTCGGGGGGAAGCCCCGCTGTTCGATCCTCGCGATCACGACACGTCGCATCATGGTGCGCGGCGTGTCACGCCGGCCGAGGTCGAAGAACTACGCATACGGCAGGTGCAGTTCCTGGAACTCGATCGCCGTCACGGCGGAAGCCAGTTCAGGCATTCTTTGGCGGGGTGGCTGCACCGTAAGGTCGAGCCGATGCTCCACGGCACCTACGACGATCGCACTGGACGGCAGCTGTTCGCGGCTGCCGCCGAGCTGACCGGGCAGTTAGCCTTCATGAGTTACGACGCTGGTGAACACGGTCTGGCTCAGCGGCAGTTCGTCCAGGCGTTGCGCCTGGCCAAGGCGGGAGACCATACGGGATTCGGCGCGCATGTCCTGGCGAACATGTCGACGCAAGCCGTCTACCTCCAGCATCCCGGGGAGGCAGTACGGCTCGCGAGAGCGGCGGTCGACAGCTGCCGCGTCCTACCCGTCGTGATGGCTCGCCTCCACACCGCCGAGGCTGCTGCACACGCTGACGCCCGCGCCTGCATCGATGCGCTCACCAGAGCAGAGGACGCCATCGAGCGAACCTCCGACATTGATGACAGGCCAGCCTGGGCCGGCTACTTCACCCGCGGGCACCTCGCCGGGACCGCGATACGCAGTCTGCGTGACCTGGGCCGCACCAAGGATGCCCTCAATTACGCGGACCAAGCCCCTGGACCTGCGCGAAGACAGTGTGCGTACCAACGCCCTGCACACCGCGCTGATCGCCAGCGTCCACGCGACCGGAGCATCTACCGACCCCGAACGCGCCAGCCAGCTCGGCCACCATGCCCTCGACATCGCCGGAAACCTTCGCTCGCGCCGGGTCGGCGACCGGATCACCGATCTCGCACGCCGCCTGTCCAGCTACCGCAGTTCTTCTCCCGTGGCTGGCTTCCTCGCCCGCGCCCACGACTATGTCTCGCTGTCCGCCCATCGGTAGAGTCGCCACGATGACGTGGGTCGAGCCGGAGAAGTGGTACGCGCAGTTGGCGAGCTTCCATGCGGCCGCAGCGCTCTTCTTCACCGACGACGCCGGGCGCATCCTCCTGGTCAAACCCAACTACCAGTGACCACTGGGCGTTCCCCGGCGGATACGTCGAACAGGGCGAGACGCCACACCTGGCCGCAGTCCGCGAACTGTCCGAAGAACTCGGCCTGACGCTGCCCATCGGCGACCTCCTGGTCATCGACTGGGCCTCACCGGCAGGGCCACGCCCCCGGGCTCTGATCAACTTCGTCTTCGACGGCGGTCGGCTCCCCGACGCGCACCACATCCGCATGGACACCGACGAGCTGGAGACCTTCGGGGTCCACGACCCGGAGCACTGCAAGCGTCTGCTGCCGGCCCGCGTCGCACCACGTATCGATGCCGCGCTCGACGCCCGAGCGAAGAACGCGACCGCCTACCTCATCGACGGGGAGCCAACTCCGCCTAAGGGCTGATCGCCCGCCAACAACGTCGTCACTTCGCCGCTGCGCGACATCGTTGTGGCGGCGCTCGTCGGGCGTCACCGTCCGACGTCAGCCGGAGCTGGATGAGCGGGCGCATCTCGCCGAGTACCGCCCGACGTCGTGCTCCGGGACAGGCCTACTCATCGCGCGGCAACCGGTCCATGCTGCGCCGCCGTGGGATCAAGGCCGTGATCCTAGGCGAGGAAGTCCGTGACCTCGTTGATCACCGCACGGTAGGCCCCGTCGACGTCCCTGAACTCGGGGCAGAAGGCGTAGATCTCTCCGTCAAGCAGGCAGTCCACGTCTGCCCAACCGCCCGCCCAAACAACCATCTCGAACTCGTCGTCGAGGGCGTGTTTGCGCAGTCTGAGCCCCAGCGATTCCGGAACGATGACGTGTGAGCGATCTGCCGTGATCGGTTTTGGCCAGCCCGGCGCTTCGTCACGCCAGGTCAGCGGCCCCACGAAGGTCGTGCGTTTCCACTCCTCGACGACCGGTAGCAGCCGGTCAGCGAGGACATCGAGGTCGACGAGGTGCTCCACGGGCAACATCCTGCCCTGTCAGTGTCTGGGAGATATCGCTTGACGGAGCCGGGCCTCCATGAGGGTCGTCGTTGGCGCTCATCGCCACTGCTCCCACATCGCAACTGCCTCTGAGGCGGCTACCGCATCGCCCAGGCGAGTCGTCTCCGGCCACGGTGGCGACTCCACGCGGCTTGTCCATGTCGGGTGGACCAGCGCAAATGTGCCATCGATCAGGCTGACGATGACGTCATCCGATGGCCCGAATCGCGCTTCAACGCGCACGATCTGCCCCGCCAACTCGTGGTCGGGACTCAGCTTCAACTCGATCTCGTGAAGCATTACCGCGAAATTGTCATCAGCGTGCGGGTCCGAACCATCACGACTCCACCACTCGTCCGAGAGCTTGAGGAAAACCACGCGCCGATCATGCCATGGCAACGGTTGGGAGAAATGCTATGGAGCACTTCCCGCTCAAACGGCGGGCAACAGATTGCCGCGCACCGGTGCGTTGAATGCCCTCCTCGCACGCATCAGGCCGGGCAAGAGTGGAACGCATCAATCAGGCGTGCCGCTCTGACCTGAGCCACGGGTGCGGGCCGCGCCGAGAGGAGGAGCCATGAGGAAGCTCAAGCGGAGCTCCGAGTCGCTGGTTCGTGCGTTGGACGTCGTCGGTGAAGCGCTGGCGAAGGTCGGTCTGGATCGCGTCGAGGCGGTCACGTTGACCCGGAGCCGGATCAGTCTGTCCCCGGTCGACCTGGCCGACGGCGAGCAGATCGCGCGACTGCTGGGGTGCCCGTCCCCGCTGGACAACCGCTGCTCACTCCGGGCTTCACCAACTGGTCCGGCGACGTGGCCGGGTTCGAGGTCCACGTTCGCGCGCGGCTGCGCCGGCCGGGCGGGGCGCCAGCATGAACCGCGCCCACCGGCCTGGCCTCCTGATCCGGCTGTACCGGCGTCGTCCCCGACACGTCGCCGGTACAGCCCTGAGCTATCGCTACGACGACTGGAGTTCGACATGCTGACCAGCCCGCGTGAGTCCATCCCCCGCCGCCCGGTCAAGGTGGTGTTCCTCGACATTGACGGCACCTTGCTCCCGGCCGGGACGAGTAGCGTGCCGGATCGGACTCGTCGGGCGGTGGCCGACGTGATGGCCCGGGGGATCAAGGTGGTGCTGACCACGGGCAGGCCGGTACACAACGTGCTGCCCGTCGCCGAGCAGTTCGGCATGGGTCGGGGATGCTTCTTCATTGCATCGAACGGAGCGGTTACCGGGGTCATCACCGGCAACCGGCGGAACCCGTTCGAGCTCCTGGATCAGCGCACGTTCGACGCGCGTGGCGCATTCAGCGTCGCGATGGCTGCGCACCGCGAGGTGTGTATGGCTGTCGAGGTTCCCGGCGTCGGATGGCGGGTCAACACGCGCTTTGCGCCCGGGCAGCTCTCCGGTGAACAGGAGCTTGTGCCTGCGAAGCAGCTCTGGTCGGACGGTGAGGTCACCCGGGCGGTCGTCCGGGCACCGGGCGCCGCGGGCCTGGTACCTGACCTCGTGGACGCCGGATACACGGCGTATGCCGCGGGTCTGGACCACGTGGATGTTACCCGACGCAACGTGTCCAAGTGGACTGACGCCGACCGGCTGAGCAGGCGGTGGAGGATCGACAGATTCGACACCGCCGCCGCGGGGGACGGCGAGAACGATCTGCCCCTGATTCGTCAGGCCGGCTGGAGCTGTGCCATGTGGCACGCGCCCCGGCAGGTGCAGGAAGCCGCGAACTACGTGGCCGGGCCGGTTCAGGAGGAAGGCGTCGTTTCGTGGCTCGACTCCCTGGTCCTGTCCAACCGGGTTGCTCGCCCGCTGCCGGTCCGAGCGGGAGCAGGGGCATCATGAGCGTCGTCGAAGGCGAAGAGGACGTCGCGGCCGAGACCGCCGCTACCACGTCCGGTGAGAACGGCGCGGCGACGTCGGACCCGTGGACGCGACTGGTGGAGACGCTCTCGGCCCGCGTGGACGGATGGATGCTGCGCGGAGGCGTGGTGGCCGTGCGCGTCACGCTGGCCGACACCCGCTCGACCTTGGCCTCCTGCGAGATCTGGGCCACGTCCTCACCATGCACGGCGTGGGAACCACGCGGACCGATCGACGTGGCGGCCGGCTTCGCGATGCCCGACCTGGAACGTGCCGTCGTCGCGGCCGGGTTCATCTACCCCCAGACCGACGACTCCCGGCCCAAGTGGCGGGTGGACGGCAACGACAACAGCTACACGTTGGACGTGATGCGCCCATGCGAATGAACCGGAAGGTCGCGAGGCAGGTCGGGGACCTGAACGAGCAGATCCGTCTCGGTATGAGTGGGCTTTCGGCCAACAAGAACGCTCCGAGGATCCTTGTCCGTCGCGGCCGTAGTGCGGCGCTGGACGCGTGCGAGCTGTGGGGAATGGCCGGGCAGCCTCCGAGCCTGCGGCGACTGTGCGAGTTGCCCGCCGGGGTGGGCTTGGACATGCAGTTGATCGAACAAGCCGCAGCGAACGCCGGTTTCGCCTTTCCCACGATCGATCCGGGTCCCCGCGGACGCTGGCGCCGCATTCAGCCGCCCGGTTCGCCGACCGTCTGGTTCGAGCTGGACCTGCTGCCCTTCGACCCGCCGCATGCATCAGCCCGGGAAGCCAGGATGGACGGTGGCCGCGTTCCCTCTGGCCGTACGGAGCCGTACATGCCGAGTCCGCTCACACGACGTCGAACCCACAGAAGGTGACCCTCTGATGACCCCTTCACCTGCTCTCACCCTGGACCCGACCGGTGGCGACATTCACGGCGAGATCGAGCGCGTGCGCGCCCAGGGCCCGCTGGTCCAGGTCGCGTTGCCCGGCGGTCTCGCGGCGTGGATGGCCACGGACTACGCGGTGATCACCAGCCTGCTGACCGATCAGCGTGTCTCCAAGGACGCCGCCCAGCATTGGGCCGACCTGCGCGCAGGAAACGTGCCGCCCGACTGGCCGCTCATGCCGTGGATTGCGAAGTCGGGCATGTTCACCGCGCACGGCCGCGAGCACCGACGGCTACGACGGCTGGCGGGCGGTGCGTTCACCCAGCACCGCGTCAACGCGCTGAAGCCGATGATCCAGGACATCGTGACCGGCACCCTCGACGACGTCGCCTGCCGCCTCGACCAGCCCGGCAGCCCGACGGCGGACCTGCGCGAGACGTTCTGCTTCCCCATCCCGATCGAGACGATCGGTGCCCTGCTGGGCGTGCCGGACGACCTGCTAGCTCCGATCCGCTCGGGCGCCGACGCGCTGTTCGATACCGCGATCACGCCCGACCAGCTCGCTGAACGGTTCGGCGACCTCAACATGGCGGTCGCCGAACTGATCACCCGCCGACGGCACAAGCCCACCAGCGACCTGACCAGCGCCCTGATCCGCGCCACCCACGACGGCGCCGGCTACAGCGACGACGAACTGATCGAGACCGTGCGCGTCTTGGTGGTCGCAGGCTACGAGACGACAGTCAACCTGCTCGACCAGGCCGCCGTCGCGCTCCTGGCCCATCCGGAACATCTTGTTGCTGCCCGCGAGGGCTGCATCTCGTGGGAGGACGTGATCGACGAGACTCTGCGCTGGCGCAGCCCCGCTGCCAACCTTCCGCTGCGTTACGCCACCGAGGACATCGTCATCGACGGCCTCACCATCGCCGCCGGAGAGGCGATCCTCACCTCGTTCGCCGGCGCCGGCCGCGACCCGCAGGTGCACGAGAACTCGCACGTGTTCGACCCGACCCGAACCACCCGACAAGACCATCTCGGGTTCGGACACGGGGCACACCGCTGCCTGGGCGCACCCTTGGCCGTCCTGGAAGCCGCGATCGCGCTACCCGCTCTCTTCGACAGGTTCCCGAACCTGACCCTGGCCGAGCCCGCAGCCGATCTGCTCGCGAACCCCGGATTCATCACCGACGGGCACGCACGTGTCCCGGTCCGCCTCGGCTGACCAACCCCAACACACCGAAGATCCGCACCCCCAACCGCCTGCCCGAGTACTCCCTATCGAGCGCCCGGGCAGGTGCCCCCTGCCCGAAACCTCACCGATCGACCTTGCGAGGACGACGACTCGTGCACGCATCTCCCTGGACCGGCGTCCGCCTGGACGACCTGACCGGTCTGACGCCCCTGGCCGCCACCACCGCCTCCCACGACCCCGGGCCGATCTACGCTACCCTGCGCGAGGCATGGGGGCCGGTCGCCCCCGTCGAGCTATCCGACGGCGTCCCCGCGTGGCTGGTCCTGGACTACGCCGACGTCGTACGGGTCCTGCGCGACCCGGCCACGTTCACCCGCAACGTCGCCCGCTGGCGCGCGTTCAGCGATGGCCGCGTCCGGCCCGGGACGGGTCTACACGCCTTCTTCTCACCCCGCTCCAACGCCTACTACACCGACGGCGACCAACACACCAGACTGCGCGCCGTGGTCGACGACACCTTCGAGCGCGTCGACGAACGCCTCCTGGCACGCGAAGTCCGGCGCGCCTGCGATCGCATCCTTGACGACGTCGCCCCGCACGGCACCGCAGACCTGGTCCCCAGCTACACCGCACTCGTGCCGGCCCTCACCGTCGCCGCAATGTACGGACTCGGCCCCGAACGCGCGGCCGACATGCTCCACTGGGCCAGCGACATCTTCTCCGGCACCGAACGCGCCATGCCCGCGTTCCTCGCGCTCAACACCATGCTGCAGACCGAGATCGACTGCCGCAGGGTCCACCCCACCGGCGACGTGCTGTCCACGATCGTGCACCACCCGGCCGGCCTGAACGCCACTGAACTGCTCGACACCGCGCAGATGATCCAGTCCGCCGGGCACGAGATGTCGGTGGCCTGGACCACTACGACACTGGCCCACCTGCTTGCCGACGCGAACTTCGCCGGACGTGTGGCCGGTGGACGGCTCGGCGTCGACGAAGCACTCAACGCCGTCCTGGTCCATGTCTCACCCACATGGAACACCCCATGCCGGTTCGCCACCGCAGACGCCGAGATCGCCGGACGAACCATCCGTCGCGGCGACGCTGTCGTGACCGCCGTCGCCGAAGCGACGCACTCGGTGCATCGTGACGCCGACCAGATCTGGAGCGCCGACAGCCGAGCACACCTCGCATTCGGTGCCGGGCCGCACCGCTGCCCGGCCGACCGGCTCTCGAGGATCATCGTCAAAGTCGCCGTCGAGCAAGTGCTGATCCGGTTGCCCGGACTGCGGCTCACCGTCCCAGCAGACGAACTCGGCTACGGCACCTCACTGTGGTCACGATCCGCACCCCAACTCCCCGTCACCTTCCAACCCACCAGGTCGTACATGCACCCTCGTCGGTCGGAAGGCCTCTTCCAGCAATGACACGGCCTACCGCGAAGAACACCTCGAAAGCCGCCGCGCTGGAGCAGGGATGCCTCACAATCGGTATCGACCGCGACGCCACCATCGGGGTCGGCGACGGCCTGAACGACCTGCCCGCGTTCGCGTGGGCCGCCACCGCCGTGGCCATGGGGCAAGCAAGCGATCAGCTCCTCGCCGCCGCCGACCTCGTGACCGCGCCTGTCGACCAGCACGGCGCCGCCCACGTCCTTCACGCCCTGGCGGTCACCCGATGAGCACTCCACCCACGGGCGCCCCGACGCCCCGGACACCCGGCCGCTGCCTTCCTCTACCCTGGCGGCTCTGTCTGAGGACGGGCATCTGGTCACCCGGTCCACGCTGGCCGGGCTCCCTGCCACCGAGGTACGCGTCATCGTGACCCGAACCTGCGGCCGCTTCGACGTGGTCGCCTACGCCGACCTGTACGAGGCCGAGCCCGTCACCACGACAGGGACATGCACCGTGCAGGTCCAAGACGACCTCTACGCTCTTGCCACCCACGCCCGCCCGGCCCCAGCTCGCGCGTGGCTGACAGCGCTACGTACCGGGCAGGTCACCACCTGGACCAACGACGTCAGCGAGTACCCCCACCTGAAGAACTGGATCCTGGCCACCAACCCCGATGGCCTGTTCACCGCGACCACCGAGATCGGTACCGGGATCGGCCTCGGCGCCACCGCAAACGACGGCGACGGCGACGGGGCAGCGGACGTGGCAATGCTCTGCGGCACGCGACTGATCACACGGCCCCAGGCCACAGCCACCGTCGACCGTCTTCGGGCGCTCGAGACGGCATGGCGGGCCGCAGGAGCCCCACGGGCCCAGGACCTGACAGCCGTCCTAGTCCGCGACCGTGACAGCTTCCACGTTCGGCTCGACCTCCCCGACACGGGAACGACCCGATGACCCGGCCGGTCGACCTCCATGCGCTGATCGCTCAGATCCGCGCCGCCATCACCCAGATCCCACCCGGGCCCGACGTCGTCGTCCATGCCATCCACGGCGACGGGCATGCGCTGACGGCGTGCCACCTGTTGGCCGTCTCCAGCGGTGAGCGGCCGACCGCACGCCTGGCCGCGCGCCTTCCGGCGGCCATCGGGACAACGATGCGGCAGGTCGAACACGCACTGACCGCGTCCGAATACACCTACGCCACCACCGACCTCGGGCTCCGCGGCGCCTGGAGAGCCACCCGGTCAGGCACACACATCCTCCGGGTACACCGCGACGCTCCCGACGAGCCCCGCACAGCACCAACGGCCCACCGAGACGCGGAGCCGAACCCCGACATGTGAAGCCGTGGTACTCCGACCGCCGAACAGACGAACACCGAAGGAAGGAGACAAGAACCATGACACCCGAGTGGGCCAGATACACCGCAACGCATCCCGGGGGCGGACCGGCGGTCCTGCCGCCGTCAACCTTCCTGACCTACCAGACACGTTCGAACGTTGAGCCCGGCCAAACCGGTAGAGCAGGCCACAGCAGATCCGTGGGTCTACCGATGGTCTGGATGCCGTCCAGCCTGCTAATCCGGTGGATGTTCCGACGTCCCAACCGCGCCTGGGGCATGCCCGCCGCAGCCCTCGCGAGAACGTTCCACGCGTTGTGTGTCGTGCTTTTCGAGCATGCGACCAGCGGCAACGACATCTATATCCTCGGGATGCTCTGGGGGTTGTGGAACATGACCAAGTTCGCCATTGCCGGGCCTCTCAGTGTCGTCGCGCTGGTCGTCGGGCGTCTGATCGCACGATGGCGCCGACCGCGAACGGGCGCAGCCCGTGTGTGGGCTAGGCGCCCTGGCGGGGCGCAGCCAGATTCAAGAGACCTCCTGCCGTCACCACGTGCTCGTCCCCAGATCCAGTACTCCTTGCTGCAGCCGCGTACGCAGCGACAGCTTGAGGTAGTCCCGGTTCAGATCGATACCGACGAAGCGTCGGCCGCTCTCGGTCGCGGCCAGACCCGTGGTGCCTGAGCCGGAGAACGGGTCCAACACCGTGCCACCGGGTTGACAACTGGCGAGGATGCACCGCCTGGCCAGCGCCGGCGGCATCGTGGCGAAGTGAGCCTCCCCGTACGACTGGGTGGCTATGGTCCACACGTCGCCGGGATTGCGTCCGCGCTCGTGGACCGCGGTGTGCGCGACACCCGTCGCCTCCATGAGAGGCTGAGGCGCGGCGACGCCGCCCCAGGGACGAGCGATCGTGTTCGGCTTGTTCGCGTGACCGCTGCGGGCTCGCCGCGACGGCGCGCGGCCTCCGTCGTACTTCTCGCGGATCGCGTCGAGGTCGAACCAGTAGCGCGGCGCCTTGGAGAACAGGAAGACGTGCTCGTGCCGGTTGTTGAGCCGGTCGGTCACGCTGTGCGGCATGCCGTTGGGCTTGGACCAGATGACGTCGTTGCGCAGAATTCAGCCGTCATCCTGGAGCGCGAGCGCGACGCGCCACGGAATGCCGATCAAGTTCTTCGCCGACGGCATACCCGCCCGGATCGAGCCCGTGCCCGAAGCGCGCAGACGGTTCCCGCCACGCTCAGTGACCGTGCCGTGCAGACCCTGTCCAGCCTTGCCCTGCGCGCCCCAGGAGCCGGCGTACGAATCACCCAAGTTAAGCCACAATGTGCCATCATCGGCTAGCACTCGCCGCGCCTCGCGGAAGACGCTGACGAGCGCTGTAACGAACTCGGCCGGCGAGTCCTCGGCACCTAGCTGTCCCTCTACCTCATAGTTTTTCAACCCGAAATAGGGCGGCGACGTCACGATGCAGGCGGCCGATTGCGACTTCAGGCGGGCGAGTGTCGCTGCCGCGTCTCCGTGGTACAAGATCACGGTCGCGTCGGCATAGTACGGCTCGAGCATTCGCGGCCCCTTCGGTGCGAGTGAGTTCACAACTCCAGGCCGTCCGGACTCGGCTCGTCGGGCAGCTCGAAGAGGAACGCAGGTGTGCCGTCCACAGCCAGGGCCGCGGGGTGCTGGGCGGGCGCCGGGTCAGGTAGAGGTCGTTGTGTGCGCTCTGTGAGGCAGGAGGCTTTGGTTCCGGTGGCGGCGTAGGCGCAGGGCACGGGCTCCCCGTGGTGCATGCCGGAGCAGGAGATCTCACCGACGACGCGGTCCTTGCGTGCCAGAGTTCGCCTGCTGGTGGCTTCCAGGGCATCGATCGAGGAACCTTCGAGTGCCTCGTGGTGCTGGGTCAGGTCACTGGCCGGCGGCATGTCGGGAAACGCGGCCTCCCACATCCGGAAGTAGAGGCCAGCAGCGGGCGAGCTCAACGGAGTGGCCAGACTGGCTTCGCAGCACGCGCAGCACACCTCGGCCGCCGTACCGGGTCGGGTGTCCTGACCGGTCGCGAGCCGGTCCAGGAGCTCCCGGTAGTGCGAACGGCTCACGAACTCGGTCGCCATCAACCGATGCGTGGGTATCAGGAGCCCGAACCCGTGATACAGGAGATCACTCTGGTCCGGGTGTCGTCTGATCGCAGCGTCGATCTCGTCCTCGGCCCACTCGATCTGCTCCAGCGTGGTGCTGATCAGGTCGGCGGACGCCTGCAAGATCGCGGACAATGGATCGGTCGGACGAGCATCGGACATGACAGATCGACCTCTCGGAGCAGCGTCAGGGTGACGGCTGTGCCGGTCCGGTCCTGGCGCAGGGCGGGCATTGTTATCCCAGAGGTGTCCGCCCTGCCCCGCCGACCCGATCCGCGCTCTGGCCGAGCAGGACGAGCGCGTCGCGCCCCATCCGTGGATCGTCGAGATCTCGGCCCTTCGCGCGTTGCTGCAAGCCTTCGGGGGCGAGCGCGGCGCGGACGACGCGGTCCCTGCGGCAGTGTCAGTGTCCTCGCCTACCGTTGGAGCGGATCGTGACCCGGCGTAGGGAGGTCTGGCGTGGAAGACGGCAGTGTAGAGATGGCATCGGCGGGTGTTCCGCCCCTGGATACGTCGCAGGTGCCACGAGGCGAACGGGTTACTCGCGTGCTCGTCGATGCCATCGCCGCTGGCGACGATCGACTTGAACGCCACTACCTCGAAATCAAGGGCACGATCGACCTGACGGGTGCGCGGGATCGTGCCAAGCTCGCGGAATCACCCACAGAGAACTTCAAAGACGAGCCATTAGGAAAATTCATGCCAGTAAGGCGAGTTAGGGGCACGAGAACAGTTCGCGTCCAGGCGAAGGTTCGAGTGAGTCAAAGGCGAGTTCCCGCCCCACCCACGCCCGCGCAGCGTCGAGCGATCACGCAGGTTGATCAGGGCGTGAAGAAGTTGGAAAGCGCCAGCAGGGCACTGGAGGCAGCCGCTCGTCGCGCGCGTCCGAGGGTGACGTACACGCCGTCGGAACAGATGTCGCTAGCGCCGATCGCGCTGCAAGCTGAACAACAGGCGTCCAGGCACCCAGACCGTCGGGATGTATTCCTGTGCCATGCCTGGGATGACCGCGAGGGCGTCGCCAAGACCCTCCATGACCTTCTTGAGAGTTTTGATGTCGCGGTTTGGTTCTCCGAGAAGGACGTTGCTCTGGGGACGAGCCTGATCCGGGAGATCGACCGAGGCCTCAAGATGTCGCACATTGGCGTAGTCCTCGTCACACCCAACATGCTGAATCGTCTCGATTCCCAGGGCATCGCGGACAAGGAGCTCTCAGCCCTATTGGCGACCGACCGCGTGATTCCAGTCGTAGACGGGACATCGTTCGAAGCGCTCCGCGACGAGAGCCCTCTCCTTGCGTCGCGCTCCGGCCTCTCGACGGAAGAGAACACACTCGAACAGATCGCCATCAAGATCGCGGACGCGGTTCGACCTAGAATCTAGTGTGGTTGTGCACCTGAGCCTGTGCCGCTGGGCTGCAGCGCGGCCCTCCCGGCCTCCAGGAAGCTAGCCTTTCACCGTCTGATCGACTGCTCGGACACCTGCTCCTACGAGCGGCCTCCGCGATCGACACCTCACCGGCCAGTACCCACAACACGATCCGCTGTGCCTCGGCGAACCAAGAGGGGTGGTGGCCCTGGCCCGTGATGGATACGCCCGGCATCACGGGCTAGGGAACTTTCGTTGCGTCATCGCAGGTGTTCCGGAAGAGTCGGACCTCCAACGTCGATGGCCGAGGGAAGGGAGCAGATGGCGAGGTCTCGATCGGCGATGAGGCGGCTGTGGCGCGAGGTGCGGGGAATATGGGATGTCATCATGCGACCCAACTGGACCCTGTCGCTCGTAATCGTCGGACTCGCTGCGATCCTGGGACTCGGGGCACACATCGCTCTCATAATTCTGGGACTACTCGCCGCGATCGGCTGTTTCCTCGTCAGCTCCTCGGCACTGGGAGTGAACCCCTTCAACCCGATCACGGTATTCACCAGCATGTTCAAGAAGACGACCGTGACGCACTACGTCGTGTCGCTCGTCGCCCTTGCTTGCGGCATTGCGCTCATGCTTTTCGCGATGAGACTGCCCGGCGTGGCGCAATGGATTGCCAGCCGTGTTGACGGTGACCCTGATCTGATGACCTGCCTGCTCGTGTGCGGGGCAGCGCTGATCCTCTGCTCGCTCCAGTGGGCCTACTGCGGTCTCCAGGTACGCGTCCTGTGCCAGGCGCCGGCCGAGATGCTCGAAGAGTTTGAGGTCGACGCGAACGAGGGCTGGGAAGTCCGGCGCCGCTTCCGCTACTGGGCCTCCGCCGTCGAATTCCTCGCAGTCACCTTCGTGACTTTAATCCCGGCAGCCGTGCTGTCGAACTGGGCTTGGAACATGCTCGCGTCTGTCATCTTCCCGCTCTTCCTCCTGTCGCTCAAACACGCTCGGACTGAGCAAGCGAGTCGAGGCGAGACTCGGCTCAGCGCCCAGGGATGAGGGAGTTGGGTCTGCCCCCTGGTTCGAGATGCTGGGGAGGCACGTGGGTGGCATTTACATTCCAGCACCGGATTTGACTCAAAGCTCTTTGTGGTAGCAGCGCAGTCTTATCGAGCGTTCGTGATCTCGCGCCGAGCCGATGCGTGGGTCTCAAAGGGCTGGCACCTGTTGTGTGTCGACCCAGAGGTATCCGGGAATGGCACCGCCTCCCGGTGGTAGAGATTGCCACGCCCGCTCAGTACCGAGTCGTCCCACTGCCAAGGAGACGGCCTCCAACACGACGTTCAGGCCCTCGGGGGTGCCGTCGCCGAACTTTGCCTGTACCAGGGGATGCTGCAGGCCTTCGCGTCGCACCTCGGAGAGCAGCCATTCCACGGCGGGGGCGACACCGTGATCTCCGAGGCGCGAGGTGTACCGCACATGAGCGCCGATCACGTTTGCGAGGTAGGCCAACTTCTCCAGTGCACGGGCTTCGTCCTCCAGTGCCTCACGGAGCCGCTGTCGCGCATGCTCTACGTGATCGTTGTCGGCTTCCGCGATCTCTCGCCGTGCGTCGGCCACCTTGCGCCGCTCCGCCGCGAGCGTGTTTCGTCGGGCATCCAGTGATGCGTCGGCGCCCAGGCCTTCGACCATCGCGAGAACGTCGGCCAGTTCCCACGCTTCTTCGTAGGCGCGTTCACCCAGGCTGAGGTGCTCGACGAAGATCGGATACAGCGCCTTGAGTGCCCGCGCGGAGGGGGCATTGTTGCCGGCATGGTTCCTTGCCGCCAGCAGTTGCTGGCTCAGCGTCTTGTCCTGATCAGAGTGTCGTTCGGCTGTCGCATGCAGCAGTTGCCTCGACAACGCGAATCGGCCAGCAGCGACCGAGCCGACGAGAGCAGCCTGGTACAGCATCGTCCCGCACAGGCGAGGCAACGCCAGCAAACGCACAACGCCGTCCTCGGACCGGTCGGCGGAGAATCGGCGCATGTCGTCGAACCACCATCGGTCCGTCCGCTCATCTCCCCAGTACACCGCCGCTGCGACCAAGCCTGCTGGGATCAGGCTCGCCTCGATCAGTCGGCCGACAATCTGGGGATAGCTCTCTCGGCCCAACTCAGTGATCGGCCGGTGCAGGTCTGGATGCTCGCGCAGGCGGGTGAGTTCCTCGCGTAGCCGGTCGTGAGCGCTGATCGCGACCCGGTTGCCGCCCAGTTCGCGCTTCGCGGTCGTGACAGCCTCCGTCAGGCTCAGCGGGTGTCGCGCTTGCCGGTCGGCGATCGCAGCGACGGCATCTGCCAGGCGGCCGACCTTGCCATCAGCCGTCCCACGGATTCGGACGAACTTCTTGCGGTCTGCCAGCGCAGATGCTTCGTGCTGTAGCTCGGCGTAGTCGATCCAGTAGGACGTATATCGCTCCAGCAGGTGGGCATCGACCAATGCACGCAACGCCTTGTCGTACTCAGCGGACCAGCCGACGGCGAGTAGCGCGTGGTCGCGTAGGACGCGTGCGATGAAGTCGTCGAGGCCGTCACCGTAGACGGCGAGCTCGCTGTCAGTGTTGCGCATCGCCAGCGGCGAGAGGTAGTCGCCATGCAGGTGCACCACAACGGCTCGCAGCGTATGCAGCGGCGGCAGGCCGGCGAGGTCTTCGACCGTGCGCGCGACGACCGGTTCGATGCCCACCTCGCGCAGCGCCTTCTCCATCAGGTGGTCGAAGTTCAGGGTCAGGAATATGCGAAGCTTGCCGGTCTTGGCCAGACGTGCCAGGGAGCGGTGCGCCGAACTTGGCTTGGGCGCTGGCGCCTCTGGGTCGACGGACTCGGGCTCGAAGAACTCGCGCATGAGTGCCTGACGGGCATCCGGAGTCGACGCCAACATCTCCAGTAGCGGGCCATACTCTGCCTCGACACCGAACCGCTTCTCATACCACTGGTGCGGCTCTTCCAGCAGCTCGGCAGCCTCGGCGCGGGCGATGCGCCGGATCAGCTCCTGCTGCACCCCCCAGGCCGACGGCACGCCCGCCGAGATCGAAATCCCGGCCCCGAGCAACACAGCGTGAGAGCCGGGCGTCGCGTCCAGGACGCTCGCCAGAGTCAGGATCGAATCGAAACTCGTGCCACGCGCGGCCTCTTGCCCAGGCGCGGTTCTCTCGTCGCTGGCCGCGGCGGCGTGAGTCGTCATGGCCAACAGATAGCAGGTCACGCCCCGTGATGGCTGCCGACACTCTCAGCGTGCACAGGCCCGCCGAAACATCTTCGCGCTGGCGAGACCCTACTGAGACTCAACTGACTGTCCCGAGCACGCCCCCCATCTATGCGGCGGACGAGGGGTTACGCCAGTCTTCCCTGCCTCGGCGCGCTTCCCCTCGCGTCGTTCGTAGAGCGTTCCTTCCAGCTCCAATGCACGCCATTTCGCAGCCATGAACTCGGTCGGGGAAGGCTCAGCCAGCTGAGCGTCTCGGTCAAGACGATCCGTCGGCGTATCGCAGATGGATCCGTGCGCGCATAGCGCGTCGGCAGGTTGATCTCGATCGACCTGAACGAACTCCGCAGGGCACTGCTCGTCGTGATCGACAACCGACGGCGAGCAGGCTGACATTGGGCAGGGCCACCGGGTGGTCCCGCCCAGTCTCGCGGCGCGCCGGACAACGGTGATTCGCGTCGATCACGTAGGCTGGCTCCGTCGCAGAGCCATAGGTGGGCTTCACCGCCCAGGTGGCGGGTTACGGGGCAAGCGCCCTCACCACCTTCGGTGACAGCGAACGAGGCGCAGCATTCCCCTCAGGGGCTCTCGGTGGAGCCCGAGTTGGAGCGCCGTCCCCCTGCAGGCCAGGGCCGCCATGGCACAGCCAGCGCAGGGGGACACGCCGCCTCGGCGCTAGTGCGGCGACTCGTCCACGGGCCTGCGAACGCTGTCGTTCACTCGCAGGCCGTCCGCCCGTACTTCCCTTGCGAAGCGCCGCAGTGCTACGCGGGTAGCGTGCGGCTTCCCTTTCGTTAGCGTGTGAGCACGTCCCCGCGGGCTGCGGAGCCTCAGGGTCGTCGGACTGTTGGTCCGCACTGTCCAGCCCTGCGCCACGGCGCTGGCGCAGAGTAGGTCTACCTCCAGATCGAGAGCAACGGCGTCAGCTGTTCTGCTGGTACCACTGGCTCCACGGCTGGATCGCGTGCGAGGTCCTTGGACTTGGATCTGCTGCTCGATCTGTAGCACTGCAGCGTTGACAGCGGCGCGCTCGTTTCCGTCGCTCCGATTCTGGTAGGGCAAGTTCGTGAGTCCCAGAAGGTCCGAAGGGATTTTAAGGTCCCTGCTCGTCGCCAGTAGATATGCGCGCTTCCTACCAAGGGCCCCGAGGAAGATGCCTAGCTCCAGCAAGACGTTGTCCCGCATGGATGGCTCCTCAAGCCCGCGACTCTGCACCTTGTCGTCAGCCGTGGCAACAAGCACGGCGAAGTCAGCCGATTGGGCTTCTCGTGTTAGCGAATCCAGGGCGTACCCGCCTGGCTCGAACACGTTCACGTCCCAGCGAGTGACCTCGCAGGCGGAGTGGCTCTCCAACTCGGCTTGAAGGTTGCGTGCGATTGAACGCCCTTCGCTCGACGAACCGATGAAGAGACGGACAGGCTCATTGGTAGGCACAACACATACCATAGGGCCTCATTTCAGAACGACCGGGCACGGAGCTCGCGCCAGGAGATCACGGCGCTGGCCAGGTGCACGAGTCCGTGGTGGAGGTCGGCGGGGATGTCGCAGCGGGTGGGCACGCGTTTGAACTGGTGGGGCGGGCGAAGGCGCGTTCGACGCCCCAGCGTTTGGTGCCCAGTCCGGAGCCGTGGGCGACATCACGGGGGGCGATACGTGGGGTGCGGGCGCGCTGGCGGATCTGTGGCTGTACTTGTCGTAGTCATAGCCGCGGTCGGCGTACAGGATCTGGGGCATGCGCCAGGGCCCGCCGACCTTGTCCCGGATCGCGGGCAGGGAGTTGATCAGGGTCAGCAATTGGGTCACGTCGCGCCGGGGATGCCCCGTAATCGAAATGGTCGTCGAGCGGCTGAGGGTTGCGGTTCGAGTCGATCCACCATCCGTCCACACGGGCGGTCGCGGATGCCTGAGTCCACGGCAGATCCACACGGTCGTTGATCGACAACGCCAGTAATTGACGGCCAATGCCCGGTACGAAAGAATGGCTCTTGGAAGACCGAGATCCGCAGCATTCCGCGCTTCTGACGCTCTCACCAGAGACACCGTACCAACATGCCGTGATCCCGCCGGAAGGCGTGGAGATTCGACCCGGCCTGAGAAGGCTGGCGGTTCGAGGCACTGTGGAGCCCCGTCAACGGTTGACTTATGCGCACGATGCCCGTTTTACGTGGGCGCAGCGCCCCGCCGAAGCGCTCATCGGGTCACCCGGTGAACCGGGCCGGCCGCACCGGGTGCGCTGGCTCCAGCGTGCATCGGCGTCATGTCGGCAATGGGGTAGAACGGGCACATGTACTTTACGTTGGACGCGGAGACGTTTGAGCTCACCCCTGACATGGTTCGAGCCAGCCTCGATGGGCACGTACCCGGGCCGATCAGTGAGTACTGGGTCCAGATCGACGGTATGCGCTGGCCGGTCAAGGAGGTCATCTCGATCGCGACCGGTGTCGCCCGCACGCGGTTCAACTCCCAGGCAGCACGCCGCTGGCTTCCCCAACTCGGATTCACCGTCGGTAGCGACGTAAGGAGCACAGACACAAGGGGTGCGGCGCCGCGAATGCGGTCGGCGCGACGGGTGGGCGTCGATGTTGCTGCGCTGGAACCGCTGGACCAGGTCGACGTCGCGGCTCGGTTCACCTGGCTGCTGGCCGGAGAGGTAACGCTCGATGAGGACGGGATCCCTGCGTTCCCCATGCTCCCCGACCGGCCAGGGCTCTACCGCTTCGACTTCGGGCGGGACGAAGAAGGCACCCGGGTGATCTATGTCGGTGAGTCCGTCTCCATCCGCCGTCGCGCGAGCAACTACCGCAACGCGAAGACCGACCGAAGCCAGGAGCGTACGAGCCGCCGCATCCATAAGGAAATCGTGAGCCACCTCGGTCGCGGCGGAACGATCACCTTCGCGATCGCGGACGAGGTAGTGCTCGTCTACGGCGGGCCCGTCGATCTTCGCCTTCGATCCGGACGACGGCTGGCGGAGAACGCCGCGGTGCTGGCCTCCCAGCTCGACCCCGCCGTGGCGGTGCTCAACATCGACACCGACCTGACTGAGGACGACGGCCTGGTGGGCGAGACCCGTTGAGAGGACTCCGATGCTGTGCCGGTTGTCGGCATCGCCGACCTGTCGGCATGCTGAAATGGCCAAGCGCCAGCCCGCTGAGGACTCAACTGCTGCCGAGCGGCTCGGCGGCAAGCCAGCGTTGCACGAATACGCGGCCTTCGGCCGTAAGTCGGTATGGCTGTTCCAGCATCCCCGGGGTTACGAACATCGCGGATTTTCTGGGCAACGGCTCAAGGAGCGCGTCCTGGATGAGGTACATGAGCAGGATTTCTAGGTTGCCGAGTAGGTTGATCGTGTCCTCGTCAGGTCGATCCGCGAAGTGGAGCAGTACGCGGCGTTCCAGGTCTCCGTATCGTTGGTTGATGACGCTGAGGTTCGCCTTGTACTGCTTCATTGCTTGCCGATCGATCGGCGACTTGGGGGCGTCGTAGCGGGCGTGGCATGTGGGGCAGAGCGCAATGAGGTTGTCGAACGAGTGGTTATTGACGACTGACCACGGCACGATGTGTGCGAGCTCGATGGGCACCTGTCGGCAGGTGGGGATCGCGCATCGATGACCGGCCTCGACGAGGACGTCGCGGCGGAGCTGCGCGGGGATGTCGTCGCGACCGATCCGAAGGTATCCCGAGGTTCGGGCGCATGCGGCTGAGCACGGCATCGATCCCGCGCGGGTCGCCGTCGGGGTGAGAGTCTTCCCGGACGAGCGCGGAGTCCAGGCCGCCGAGGGCAACCTGGCAACCTGCAAGCGGGGCAGGTCCGCGTGCCTTCCGTCTCGCCACCTGAGCCCGGTCCGACGCCAGCCTGACGACCACCGCGTGGAGCACCTGATCAGAGCAGCGAGCCCTGGCCTTCGACGGCCGTCAGGATGTTGCGGAGTTCTGCCACCGACCTGATAGCTCGTTCGGCCCACCCGTTGAAGCTGTCCGACTCGGACCACAGCTCGAACTCCTCCGAACCAGGCCCGAGGACGCGCGGGGCGTGTTCGACGAGCCAAGCTGCCCTTGTGTCGTCGACCACCGCGCTGATCGACTCGGCCGTCAGCCCTTCGGTCACAGGCAGCTCGCGCAGGCCTCGGGTCGCGAGTGTGGCCTCTACGAGCATGAGGGCTTCGGCGCCGGCGTCGTGCTCGATGTAGTCGTCGTCGAACATCTCGACCAGGTCGTCGAACGAGTACTGGCCGTCGGCCAGTAGGGCGGCTGCGTCCATCGCGGTGTCGTTGTCATACGGTCCTGTTCCCCAAGCTCCCATGCCGCAGAACCTAGCGCGGCTGTCGGACAGGCAAGCCCTGCGACAGCGGCCGCCGGAGCTGTCCCGGCTGTGACCGTTCGGCGGGCGAGACCCTGGGAGAGGCAGGCCGAGCCGGTCCTTCCCCTCGGGCGAACGACCAGATCAGACCCAAGAATGCTGCGTACAACGGAAGAGTGCCTATCGGAAGTTGCTCCCGCCCAGGCTCCTGACCCGTTCAGTGTCACGCATCCGGCCGATTGTGATGGAGACCCTGCCCGGGTGGGTGATCTTTCGACACAGAATCGTTGAAAACTCTCGACTGGCGATCGTGCTGGCCGGGAATGTGAGTCATGGGGTGGTCTGGAGCCGGTAGGTTACGGCTCGCCAGCGCGATCCGCAGTTGGGCTCCCGGGCTGGCCCGCTCATGCGAGGTCTTTGTCGGGTCCGGCGTGTGGTGCCGGCCGGTGATCGGAGTCGTGCTGGTGTTCCTGACGCATGCTTTCGGTAGTCCTGACGGTTGGCGCCGTATGGCGCTGAGTACCGCGTTCATCGCCGTGGTCGCGGTGGGCGGCGGAACGGAGCTGGTCGCGACCCCGCGCGCGGTAGCCGCGGAGTCAGGCCCAGACTGCACCGGCATTGAGCGCACGGCAGCCGACGGAGTCTCGGCGATGCTGAACGCTCGGTTGTCGGGTTGCCGCATCGAGGACCTGTCCCAGCGCACCGAGACGTCGGCGACGTATGCGCGCCCGGATGGTGACTGGGATGTGGCGATGTCGATGTCACCAGTCTGGGTGCGCACCGGCGGGGATGGGACGCATGCGTCGGACTGGGCCGAGTTCGACGCCGACCTGCGCGAAGACGATCACGGCGTGTTCGTCCCACAGGCGCATCCTGCCCGGGTCGAGATTTCGGGTACGCAGCAGGCCGGGGCTGACGGTGTCTCGGTGGTGGCGTCGTTGACGGATCCGGCCACGTCGATCGTGTCGGAGCTGACGTTTCCGGGTGACCTTCCGGCCCCTGAGGTGACCGGTCCTCGGGCGCGGTACCGGTCGGTGAGCCCGGGTATCGACATGGTGATCGACGTGACCGGTGGCGGTGTGGAGCAGTACTACGTGTTGCACGAGCTCCCGGCTGACGGCGAGGATCTGCCGGTGGGGTTGCAAGTCAGCGGCGAGGGCGCCCAGGTCATCGACCCCGCCACCGAGGGCCCCGGGCCCGGGGCCTTGGTGGAGGTGCTGGATAGCACCGAGGATGTCGTGGCGAGTGTGGGCACGCCGGTGATGTGGGATGCGACCTACGACGCCCAGCTGGCCCACCCGGTCGCCGAGGACTACGACGGCAGCGCCGAGCCGGCGACGTGGGCCGGATCGGTCCAGGCGTTGGACGAGTCCGACAATGCCTCGGACGAGGTTGAGCGTGCGGGGCTGGGTAAGATGGCGCAGAGCGCGGGTCGGGCGATCTCGGACGCCTTCTCGGGTGGCCCGGAGCCGCTGGATCTGGGTGTCGCTGCAGAGGTTCCGGCGCAGGTGGATGTCCGGGAGGCGGGGGCGGACATCGCGATGGACGCTGACGCCGGGCTCGAGGATGCCGGTGTCGCGCCCGAGGACGTGGTGCTGCCGCTGGTGGTGGATCCAAGTGTCTCGCTGGCGTTGCCGTGGGACACGTACGTGCAGTCGGACTCGTCGGTGGAGAAGTCGAACGAGACCGAGCTACGGCTGGGGACGTTCGACGGTGGCACGACCAAGGCGCGCACGTACATGAACGTGTCCACGTCTTCCATCCTGGGCAAGTCGGTGCGGTCGGCGAGCTTGAAGTTGTGGGAGTGGCACTCCTACTCGTGTAATGCGCGTGAGTGGGTGGCCTACCCCGCGGGTCTGGCCGATGGTGGCACGGTGTGGTCGGATCAGCCGAACATCAACACCTCGTACTCGGGTTCCTCCACCGAGACCACGGGGCACTCGGCGTCGTGCGGGGACGGCTGGGTGAACATGGATGTCACCGACATCCTGCGCTACTTCTCCCGCGGCGCGGCGTCCGAGCGGGGGATCTCGCTGCGGGCGGCTAACGAGTCCGACTCTTACGGCTGGAAGCGGTTCAACTCCACGAACGCGTCCTCGGGCAAGCCCACGCTCACGGTCACGCTGAACACCGCGCCGGCCAAGCCCGGTTCGACGACGCTGGCGTCGGGTCAGTACGCCTGGTACCCGAGTAGCACTGATGCGAACAAGGAGTTGTACGTCAAGACGCTGACACCTACGTTCCGGGCGGTGGTCTCCGACCCGGACGGTGACCGGGTGCGCTCCAGCGTGAAGATCCTGGAGGGTTCCACCGAGGTCCTCACCGATGGTGTCGGCTCGTATGTGGCCTCGGGCGGCACCTCGAAGTACACCACCAAGACCAGCGTGGGCCTGGCCAACGGTCACACCTACTCGGCGAACGTGCGCGCCTATGACGGGCTGCTGATGTCGGCGACCAAGAGCCTGTGGAACTTCAAGGTCGACACCACCAAGCCCGCTACACCGGCGGTGACCGCGACCGGCTACACGAATGGTGAATGGAAGGACACCAAGCCGTCCTCCAACACGTTCACCTTCACCTCCACCAGTTCCGATGTGACCAGGTTCGAGTACTCCGCCGACGGCGGCCCCTGGACTTCCAAGACCGCTTCCGGCACCACGACCAAGACCGCGACCCACACATGGAACCCGGCCGAGGGCGCGCACACGCTCAAGGTCCGTGCCGTGGACAAGGCCGCGTGGACCAGCGCAGTCACCACGTTCACGTTCGGCGCGGGCGGCGCGGACATCACTGCTCCCACCTCGAATGGTACGAAATCGACCTCGACCGTCCCGGTCAGCGCCACCGCCCCCGCACCAGCATCCGGATCGGTCACAGCGGAGGTCCTGTGGCGGGTCGGCGGTGGGCAGGAACCGGCCGACTTCTCCCCGACGAACGGGTCTCGCACCGGCTGGACCGCCGTTGAGGGCGAACTCCCGGTCACCACGGCTGCCGGCGCGGTCACCGCGACAGGGCTGTTGGACGTGGCAGGCATTGCGTCCGAACTGGGCCGTGATCGGCAGGCGACCATGGTGAACGTGCAGGTCTGCTTCACTTACACCAGCCCGGCGACGACCCGCTGCTCCTGGACGAGCACCCCCAGCTCGCATGCCACGGCGACCTACGTGCCGCATGCGTTTGATGATGACTTCCCGACGGCCGCCGCCGGGCCGGGGCAGGTGGCGTTGTGGACCGGTGAGTACGCGATGCACGAGCACGACGCGGCGGTTGCAGATCTGGCGGTGGGACGGTCGTATGCCAGTTACGACAATCCGGCGGCGTCTGCAGGTGTGTTCGGGCCGGGCTGGACTTCGAGCTTTATCGGTGATCCCGTGGGAACGTCCGGACTGACGGCCAAGGATGACACGACGTTCGACGGCACGATCTCCTTCACGGACGGGTATGGATCGCCGATGGTGTTCATGCAGCCGGGAACCGGACGGGCGCCTCGCCAGCTGGGCGTGTATGCGGCCGCGGACGACGACACGGCTGCGCTCGGCGTGAGAATCGAGGTCCTCGCGCCGGATGCGCAGGACCGTGGCACGCGTCTGACGTGGACTGATTCTGATGGGTCCGTGACCACGTGGGCGTGGCAGAACGGCACGTGGCAGGCGATCTCGGTGGACGGCGTGGATTCGCCCGGCATCATGCGTCTGGATTATGACGGCGCTGGTCGCCTCACACGCATGGTCGCTCCGGTCCCGCAGGCAGCGACGCCGGTGACCTGCGACGCGGGTGCCGAACAGCGTGGCTGCCGGGTTCTGTCAATTGCGTACGGGAGTTCGGACACCGGCACGGACGCAGTGCCGGGTGACCGGGCCGGGCAGGTCAAGCAGATCTCCTACACCGCGTGGGATCCCGCCACGAACGCGGTGACGACGACTCCGGTCGCGGCGTATGCGTACAACTCGTCCGGCTACCTGGTCAAGGTCACCGATCCCCGCTCCAACCTGTCGACCACCTACGCCTACTCCGGTGTCTCGTCGGCTGGAGTGCCGCTGCTGGCGTCGGTGACACCGGCTGGCCTGGCCAGCTGGACGCTCCAGTACGGACCGACCACGGTCGATGCGAACGCGCTCGTCACTGTGACCCGCGACGGCGCGACGCTCGGTGCCTCGAGCGTGCGGACCAGCCGATACGTGTACGGGATCGACCCCGCCACGACCGTCGCTGGACTGCCGGCGATGACGGGGGCCGCCGTGGCGGTCTGGGGTCAGCCGGACGCACCGACATATGGGGCAGCAGTATTCGCTCAGGACAAGGCCGCCGATGTACCAGGCTCCTCGACTGGTGATGTGACCGCGGCGCTGTGGCCCTACGCGGACGTCTTCTACACGGACGACCAGGGGCGTGTCACGAACGCTGCCCAGTACGGTGCCGGTGACTGGCAGCTGACGTCGACAACCTATGACGAGTCCGGCCGGGCCGTGCGGACCCTTGAGCCCGGGGCGATCGCCCAGATCCGAGGCTCCACCACGGCCGGGGAAGAAGTCGACCCGGACACCTACGCGACCATCACGACCTACAACCAGGACGTGCTCTCCTCCGCCGCGGCGACTGGCCCCGACGGCGAGAGCGTGCCGGCTGGGACGGTGCTGCTTCCGGCCGGGACCCTGGCGACCGATATCTTGTACCCCGCCTCGGACGTGGTCGACCCGGCCACGGGCGACACGATTACCGCCCGCGCTCACGTCAAGACCGCCTACGACCAGAGCGCGCCGAACAACGGGGTCAACCCCGAGACCGGCTTGGGGTTCGGCCTGGCGACCACGACCCAGATCCTCCAGGAGCCGGTAGGCGAGGCCAGCGGTGCGGCTACGGTCGTTGCTGAGACGCGGACCGGCTATGCGCCGATCGACGGGGCGGACGAACTGAGTGAGACCTCGGGGTGGGTGCTCGGGTCGCCGACGTCGACGACAACGGAGAACGGAAGTACCGACATCACGTCCAAGGTCCGGTTCGACGCGCTGGGGCGCGTGGTCGAGAAGCGTCAGCCCAAGGGCAGCGGTGCCGACGCGGGCACCATTCTCACTGGCTACTACACCGCCGACTCGCAGGCCGGCCCGTTCGCGGACTGCGGTGGCAGGCCCGAGTGGGACGGCCTGCTGTGCCGAACCAGGTCTGCAGAGACCACGGCCACGATCCCGGTCGCCACGGTCGAGTACGGATACCTCCTGAACCAGACGAAGCTCAGCGAGGTCAAGAGCTCCGCCACCCGGACCACCACGCAGAGCTACCTTGCGGACGGCCGTGACGACACGACGACCGTTACGGCCAGCGGTCTGACCGATTCCGAGCCAGTGCCAACGACCAAGACGATCTACGACACCGCGACCGGCCTGCCGACCGCGACGGCGTCCCTGGACGCCTCGGACGCTGAGATCGCCAGGATCAGCCAGGCCTATGACCGGTGGGGGCGCCTGGTGACCTACACCGACACCGACGGGCAGGTCACCACCACGACCTATGATGCAGCCGGCGCGGTAGCGAGCGTCACCGACCCGGTCGGCACCACCACCTACACGACCGACTCCGCCACCGAGCACCGCGGGCTCACGGTAGGGGTCGACCTTGATGGCAAGGGACAGATCGACGCCACCTACGACGCGGCCGGGAACATCACGACCCAATCCATGCCCGGTCAGGTCACCATGACCAAGACCTACGACCAGGCCGGACAGCTGACCGGGATGTCCTACGACACCACCGATAGCATCGGCGACCCACTCACGCTGGGGACCTGGACTATCGGACGAGAGCTGCTCGGCCGGATCGCGACCCAGGACACCAACCTCGGTACCGGCGCGGACGGATCCTTCGGCAGGTCCCTGGCATACGCGTACGACAAGGCCCAACGCCTGACCGATGTCACCGACACCCTTGGAGCCTGTACGACCACCCGGACATACGGCTTCGACACCAACGGCAACCGGACCTCCCAGACGACCGTCGAACCCACCCTCGACGCCGGCGGAGCGTGCACGACCGCGAGCACCATCACGACGGCGAAGAGCTGGACGTACGACCCTGCCGACCGGGTTCAAGACGGTGCCACGCTCGGAGGCGCGACCGCAGGCGCGTACGGGTACGACGCCCTGGGACGTCAGAGGCTCATCCCCGCGGTGGACACTCCCGCAGGAAGCGCCGCCGGGAACCTGACGATCGAGTACTACGACACGGACGCCGTGCACACCATCACCCAGGACGGCGTCACCACCACCTACGGACTAGACCCCGCCGGTCGACGCGCCACGCAGTCGGTCACAAGCTCCGCCGGTGCGACCACTACGGAACGGCACTACACCGACGTCACCGACAATCCCGGATGGGCCAAGGAGACGACTCCAGACGGACAGTCCGCGACCACCTGGTATGCCCCGTCCGCTACGGGCGAGCTCGCTGCCACGGTCACCGACGGGCAACTGACGCTCGCCCTGACGGACCCGCATGGCGACGGCGCCTTGAGCTTCCCGGTCACCTCTACCGAGCGGGTCGCCATTTCGGCCCCACCGCTCGACGAGTACGGCAACCCGGTCGGGCCCACGGCGACTCCCGGTTCGAGCGAACCGTTGGGCTACCACTGGATGGCCACGGATGAACGAGCAACCAGCCACTCAGGCCTGAACCTCATGGGCGCCCGCGTCTACAACCCCACCACAGGAGCCTTTACATCGGTCGACCCCGTGACCGGGGGCAACAGCACGGCATACGTCTACCCGCAAGACCCCGTGAATGACTCCGACGTCAGTGGAACGATGTCCACCTCGGTGATGAAGAAGATCAGGGAACTGCGAGCCTGTCTCAACCTGGGTGCATCAAACTGTTACGTCGCGTATCGAATCACAGTCTTGGTCATCGGCTATGCGAGCGGATTCCGTAACAGGGACAAGCAGAACGGTATTCGCCACTTCGTGTGGAGCGCCCTTCTAGCGATGGCGTTCGGAGGCGGCAACGCAAAGAAACTCACCGACTCGCACGAGTGGCGACAGTACGGTAGGGATTCGGCCGTTGATCAACGCAACAACTACCTAGGGCGTCTGCGGGGTATCTGGTACCGAACGTCGTCGCGGGCATGGTGGGTTCGAAACAGCACGGCAGTTCGTGCCTACTGGCTCGGCGTCTTCGGAAATATGGGTAAAACGCTTTGGAAGAACCGCACACTCGCGCGAAGGGGTTGGTGAGGATGGGTCGATCGTCAGGACCGGGCATGGACGATTTCGGTACGGACCGTGCTCTGCACGCGCCGGGCTGGGCGAAGAAGCGAACGCTGCTGATATCGCTAATAGCGATAGTGGTGATAGTCGTCCTGGTATTTACCGTCCAAGCGCTCGGCGTCGTTGGTCGCACGATGGGATTCTTCGGAAGCCAGTGTGACCCTGAAGATAGCGCTGCCCTTCAGTCCGAGGCGGCATCAGTGAGGTCGGCTCTGGGCTCCGAAAAAGTGTCGGATGTGTACTGCGATGATTCCGGCGACGGAAAGCCGTACGTTGTCATCAGCCCGCCTGATGCCGAACGAGTCGCCTCGGTGGTTGACGTGCTGGCAGCACGCGGATGGAAGTGTGAAGATATCCGATACGGTGCGGAAGAGGGAATCAGCGTTTGTGCCAACGAGGTCAACGACCATTCCTTCGAAATGACTCTGGAACTGATGGCAGATGAGACAATCGATATCGGTCTGACCGCAATCGATTGAGAGAAATAGAAGCGATTCTCAGTCCACGAGGTGCTGCAGGCCACGCCAGTGCTGCAGGTCGCAGGGGGCGAAGCCTGGTATGTCGCGCAGAACATGCTCGCAGCAGCCCCGGAACCGGCGTCAGGAACTCAGCAGTCGGCGGAGCAAGGATCGGCGCCGCGCTCGTCCATCGTCGATGATTCCGGCGCCGGTCTCTGCCTGCTGCAGCCAGTTGAGGTAGTGGTCGTGGAAGCTGTCCGAGACGGGAAGGATCTCGTCGCCCATGACGCGAATGTGTCCTCGTTGGGGCCCGGAGACGACGAGCCATTCCTCCCAGCCGCAGCCCCGGTGCACGAGGGGGATGCAGCCGATGAACCGGCGTGAGTAGACCTCCTCCTCCAGATCCCGTAGCGACGCCGTCGCCGCGGCGAAGCCGGCATCGTCGGGGAAGTCCGCTCGTTGCGGTGGGGCCTCGGGAACTTCGCTCCAGGCGGCCTCGATCTGTTCAGCGGTCTGTGCGGGCCTGTGGATCTGGTCCAGGATCACGTCGCCGTGGCCCCAGTGCCACGTGCCTCGTTCGCTGCGCAGAACCTCCAGGCCGTAGCCGGGACCTGCGCCGCCTGCGCCCACCTCGACCAGGAACGAGCGGTACTCCTCCGGGAGAGCCACGCCGAACTGTGCCTCTGCTTCTCCCACTTGCGCCATGGTCAGCGGCGCTGCCAGAACGAATCGATGACCGCTGGCACCGAACGTCGCCAGACGCCTGTCGCGTCGACGGAGCTGTGAAACACGCTCGCGCACTCCTTGCCAGTTCGTCATCTCACCTCACTCCGGGTCGACATCGAAGTATCGCCGAAGTTCTTGGACGCCCGCGGGCCTCCGCGATCGTCTCGTCGTCGAACGCCGCTCGAGCGCGCCCACACGGGGGCGGGCGCGAGCCCTAGTGGAACCGAACACCACGGGCCGTCCTGGGACTAGCTGCGGCTGTGGGAGCATCGTCCCCATGATCGACATGACGAAGGGACATGCCGCGTAGACGCCCCTCCCGGCTACGCGCATCGAATCGGGCCAGAAGAGTCCGCACGCGTTCACCAAAGCATCCGCGGCTGTCCGGCGCGACGAGCGCCGCGATCTCCAGGCTCGAACGGTTCCCCGGCGAAGTACATGAAGCCCTCCTCAGGTGGGACCGGCACTCGCGCCAGCAGCGGCGCACCCCATGGATCGAGCACAGCTCGTGCCCGGGCTGCGACGACGTAACGGTACGAGATCTCCTCGCAAAATCAATCTCCAGACTGCCCCGCAAACCCGCGTATGAGCTTCGCGACCTCGTCGACGAGATCGACCAGCGGATCCTACGGCGCCTACCAGTGCCCGACATCGCTGGTGGCGCGACCTCCTGTACAGCGACCTTGACGGCCTGTTGTAGTCCGACCACATCATGCCGCACATCCGACAGCTGCAAGCACCTCCAACCGGGGGCGGCCGGTGGGTCATGGACATGCCGCCGCACGACATCCCGCGCAAGAACTCCACCCGACTCTCGGCCACCGGTTCGGTCGCCCCGGTCCGGTCGATCCGAGGAGACTAATCGCCGAGGTGATCCGGCCGCTGCTGGACGCTCGCCCGGCTCTCGGCGTGCAGGTTCTGGTAGGGATCCGGCGCACGGTTTAGCCCGGTTTGGTTCACCCGCAAGTTCACCCTGCGCCGAAGGCTGGTTCTCGCCCTTCGATGGCCGCCTCGCACTACGTTGAGTGGCGTGCATAACCGTGTGACTGCCCTCGTGCCGGTTGCCGTCGTCGTCCTGGCTCTGACGGGATGTGGCGGCGGCGCGGCGCCGGTCGAGGGTTCAGCTTCCAGCGCCCCGTCCTCGCCGGTCGAAGCGCCCACCATGTCGGATGCGGAACGCGTTGCCACGGCGGAGCGGCTCGTTCTCGATGACCTGCCTGATGCACCGATCTGGGATGGCCTGACGGTCGAGGGCGTCGTCATCGACGGCAGCGATGTGTGCGTGGACCGGACTTACGGCGAGGACGGAGGTCTCGATGGGCAAGGCGGCAACGCGGGGTATGTCGTGGTCAGCTTTCCTGGCGAGACACTGGGAGCGCCAGCTGATGGCACATGCTCGGATCTCCTGGGCAACGGCGCCATCGCGGAGGCGTCCACTGGTTTCCCGAAGTTCCACGTGACGTGCGAGGACGAGCGAGGCGATGGCTCTGGAGTTGTCGACATCAAGGACGTCACCCTTTCGAACGACGGTTCGCTGGTCTTCGCCTCGGTCGTGTTCACCGACCCGATCCAGGCTACGGACGTCGATGGGCTGAGCTTTCTGGTCACCGCCAGTTCGGCTGACGGTGATGGGGCCAGCTATCAGTTCGGGACGAAGTTCGGTGCAGGCGTCGAGACGGCCAACTTCGTGTTCGACCTTTCAACTGCCACGCAGGAGAACGTGACCAACGGTGCTGTCTTCGCTGACGGGCAGGTTGCAGTGCGCTATCCGGTCGAGCTCCTGGATCACCTGGGGCCGGCGTTCGAGTGGTATGCCGTCGTCACGCTCGATGGCCAAGATGTGGACTCCTGTGGTGGGCCAGGAAGCGACGGAATCGTCGCAGAACCTCAAGAGTAGGAGGGAAGGCTATGCCTGCAGCCCCTGCCGACGACCTCGCCGTCTGGCACGGCGGGCGCCGATGGGCGGAGGCCGTCCGGATGCAAGCGGCCCGACTTGAGGATGCCCTCTACGAGTACGCCTCCGCGCTGCAGGACGCGCACCTGCGCAGTGAGATGGCCGAGCCGGCCCAGGAAGCGGTCCGTGCCCAGCTGGACCGCGACTCGCTACAGCCCGTGCGCGTGCCTTCGGTGGCGCTTCAAATGGAGGTCTCGACCGACGCCGACTTCTTGGTCGTTGCCGTGCGCAACTTGTTGCGTGCGCAGAGGCGGCTACCAGACGACCTCAGGACGGCGATGGCGGGCGAGGAAGTCCTGGAGCTGTTGCGGAACATCGCGGAGCACTGGGACGAAGTAGGCGGTCGATCAGCTGAGAGGCTGGCAGCCGACCATCCTGGGGTCATCGTCGGGGCGATCATCTACACCAACAAGGAGATCTGAATCGGCAACGTCCCACTGTCACGGATCCGGGCCTGGGCTGCCCGAGCAGAGGCCGCACTCGACAACGCGATGACCCGCCACGGCAAGCCGCCATTGGACCACGACGCGTCCGTCGTTGACGGTGATGACGAGATCGCCTGGCCTCCCGATCGCCGACGCTACACCGTCTGGGCGGCGCCGAGGCGGCCGTCCGAAGAGTGGCCGACCGATCCCGCACCGCCAGAGCTGGTTGAGCTGCTTGCGCGCCGGTTCGCGAATCTTCGGGCTCGCGACGACGCGGACTGACGCCGGGTCTGGGCAGCGACTGACTTGGCTAGGCTGAAGTGGTGGATGACTTCGAACGAGCAGCGATCGGGGGTGAGGTCGCGGTCGCTCTTGCGGCAGCCGGTATGGCGATCGGTGATCCGGTGGCGGGAGTGGCAGTTGCTGGTGCAGTTCCTGCGCTCAATGCTATGTACAGCCGTTGGCTCTCTGGCCAGCGTCGAAAGTTTGAGCGGACGGTTGGCACCGCAGTCGAAGAGTCAGGCCTTGCCCCGGACGAGCTCGCCTCCAAGCTGACATCGACAGTGCCGCATGCCGCTCTCCTGGGTGAGGTCATGGATGCGGCGTCACGTACGGCACTTGAAGAGAAACTCGATGTGCTCGGGAGGCTGCTCGCCCGCGGCGCGTTGGCTGCCGACGGCACAAGCATCGACGAAGAGCTCATGTGGGTGCGAATCATGACGAGGCTTGAGGCGCCGCACCTTCGCGTACTCACTGCGCTGGACGATGCGCGGCCCACAGGTTCTGACCGCGCGTCCTGGATGTACGACAGGACGCGCGCCGCCTTCGAGGCGGTTGGCAGTTCCGATCCTGCCCTTCGGTCGCACGTGCTATCAGAATTGGAAGCCAGCAAGCTAGCCCAGTGGCGCTATGGAGACTCCTACCCCCCTTCATATGGGATCGGCTCTGGAACTTCGGCTGGCGACAGGTTCTGGAGCATTACCAAGCTTGGCACGGCCTGCCTCGACCGCTTCTACCTTCGCGGCGAACAGAGCACCTGACCGTAGGGACGGGCTGCGGCAAGGTTCAGCCCCCCGCTTGGCTGGTCTATCGTTCCGCCGCCTGCGCCATGTTCACCCACTCCTCGCACGCACCCGTGTCGTCGGACCTACTTAGCGGTGTAGCAGCCTCGGCCGCTGTGTGCTGCACGAGGGAGTCCGCATCTGAGGGCGGAATGATGCAGAGCACGCGATCCGTGATGGACCCGCTATCCAGGAACTCGATCTCGCCGTCGCTGCTCAGCCACGTAATCAGAGGCATGGCGGACTGGCGTAGGCGTCGTAGTCCGCGGTGTCCAGAAGCCGTCCAAGTAGTTCAACGGCCGACGACGCCAGGTTCGCGTCGATCGGCTGAGGGCAAACGGACCTCCGGGTAATTGAATTTCCGTCGATAAAGGAGAGAATCCCGCCTTCGTCTAGGATCTGCACCCCGGTGTCATCTACGGATACCAGGCGCCCGATTGAGTTCATCGCCCCACTCTCTGAGTGCCATGATATCGCCTCCCGAGGACCCCAGGTGAAATTAGTCGCAGCAGATGCGAGCGATACGACAAACATCCCAACTAGCGTGAGAATTCCGATCGCCCGGCTCTCACGCCGGATTTCGCTATGACGCTCCTTAGTCGACGCGAGGAAGACTATTGCCACTGCCAGGATGATGGAGACTATTCCAAACGTCTCGAGGGTGGTTGTTAGAGACGGTTGTCCCTTGCGGCCTATCGCATCGCGAATTATGAGGGCGATAGTTCCTGGAATGATCGTGAGCGCAACAGCCAGGTAGCCGCCTCGTGTATCCGCCAGTCGCTCGAGGAAATATTCGATCTTCCAACTTGCTCGATTCGCAAACGATGTCGTGTAAGATGAAATCGCGAGCGACGCGACGAGTGGAGTTGCAAGAGCAGGAAATGCAAGCATTCCAAGTGATGTTACCGACCAGAATAGTGTCGGGGAGAGCCTCACGCCTCGGAGGGTCGATGCTCCGAGTACGAACACGGAGAGCAACGCCAGCACCGGTGCCGCGGTCGAGGCGACGAGATTCCCGATCGGGATGGCACCAAGGACCGCGAGCGTGAGGTCCGGACTGCGACCAGTCACGAACCATGCATTCGTGACGGCGATCGCCCCGGGCGAGAACCCGGCGATCGCAAGTAGTGCTGGATCCGCAATGGCCCGTCGCAGCGTCCAACTGTAAGCGATCGGTACATCTTGCTCGACAGTCTCCACCGCATCGACAGGCACGGAGCAGAGACTAGTCGCTCCCCACGGATCCGGGTCAGAGGCGGGGCCGCACACAGTCGGGGCAGAGTGAGAGACGCTTCCATGTCTGTCAAGCGGGGAGGGCCGGGTATTTTCCCTGGTCAGGTAGCTCCGAGACGTCGGTTGATTTCGTGCAGGTAGAACAGGTCGTTGCCGCGCAGTTTCTCCAGCTCCCCGCCGCGCGCGGTTGCGGCCTTTACCGCGAGGCTCGTGGCGCCGGCAGCCGCAGGAACAGCGGCGGCGAGGGCGGAGAGGATCGAGTCGACGCCTGTTATCGCCTGGAACCCCATCAGGATTGCACCCGGACTCCCCACCCCTGCCACCACGGTCATGGGTTCCTCGCCAACCTGCTTCGCGAGGTGGCGGACGAACGTGTGCCGTTCCATGCCGTCACGCAGATCGTCAAGCGTCGGGGCGACGTCGTTTCGCCACAGGTCTTCCACTTCAACGGCGGATTCTTCGTCGAAGGCTTGAGACCGAAGCTTCTCTGACAGCGCCACTACCGCGCGCCGGTAGCGGCCTAACGGTGACCCCAGGTCTTCTCGAAGCATTAGCACGTCGTGCATACCCGAGTTCGGGAATGACGGTAGCTTTGCCACCAAACCACCCCCGACGGCAGCCTGTTTGGCGTGCATCAGTGTCAGCCGGTTCGGTTCGACATGTCCCTCCCGGACCAGTGACCGCGCCAACGAGGCGGACGACTCGTCGAACAGTGCATGCACGGCCGGGTCCTGCAGAGTTCGCTTGATGTGGTCGACGTATTCGGCAAGCATCGCGTCGGAGTCACCTTGCCCGGCGCCGACCTCGTTCACAGTAACTACCCCGAGCCGGATTGCCTCATCCAGTTCGCGCAAGCCCGAGGCATCCACCATGTCGGCCGCGACCGACCGCAGCCGTAGGGCGGAGTCGTCGAACCCTCGAACGATCTCGAACAGTTCGGCGAGCTTAGGGGACGCATCGAGAAGCTGTCGCTTCAGCGCTGGCGCCTGGTCTACCGCCTTCACGGTCTCCACGATCTGACGCCAATTGTCCGACAGCGGACCGCCGAGGCGCTGCAAGGTGTCGTGGTCGAACGACTCCAGGACGTCCAGCGCGTTGCTCGTGGTGGCGGACTCGAGCGCCCTTGTTGCGGCGATCATCGCGGCACCGGGACTGACGAGCTCGACAGTGTCGGCGTACAGGAGTGCGGCCTTCGTGAGGGCGAGGTCGGCGGCGAGGTCAACGCCCCCATCAGTGGCCTTGGGTTGCGTCGCAATCACGACCCGCAACCCCGAGCCGGCAGCCACGTAGCGGACACGCCTTGGCCGGTTACGACGGTTCGCACGACGCGATGGTTTGCCCACCCGCACAGTGTGTCGGCTTTGCGCCGAGCGGACTACCGCGGTCAGCGAATCGTCCTCATCGGCGCCGCCGTGAAGAGCCAGCTCGGGTCCCAGATGCCGGGCGACCGGCTCGCGAGTCCCACCGTCTCCACTGCCCTCACGGCTTCTAAACTCGCTTCTGTGGCGGTGACCTCTGAACCGCCCCGGGTTCTGTGGAGAGTTCAGTTGTTGGTGATGACTGGCTCTCTGGCCGGGGCTTGACGATAGTAGTCGGCCTCGATGGCGGCCGGGGTGGCGTAGTTGAGGGCGGTGTGGACGCGGCGCTGGTTGTACCAGTCGACCCATTCGGCGGTGGCGTACTCGACGTCCTCGAGCGTCTTCCACGCCCCGAGGTGGAACACGGTCGTGTCGATGCATGCGGCCTTGTACAGGCAGATGGTCGACTCCATGAGCCGTTGTCATAGGCATCCCCGACCGAGCCGATCGGTGGGGTCAGCCCCTCCAGACCGAGGCGCTCGGTGAACCGCACGGACGTGTACTCGGCATTCGAAGTGGTGGCTGTGACCGGCTGGGAGCGGGCTGCCGTCCAGTTGTTCAGGCGCGCCGGGCATACCGGCAGGTCTAAGGCCGAAGCGGTCTGGTGAGGCAAGGGGCAGAGGCGAGGCGTCGACGTGATCAAATGGGTCGCCTGGGGGCCACCGACTGTGAAGGGCGTTCGATCTTCAGACCGCCTTGACGACGGCATTCAGCCGTGCCTCGATCGACTCGGCCATCATGGTGATCTCGTGCTCCCTGATCCGGTTCTTGCGCGCCTGGTCGCGCCAGTTCGCCAGTGCTCCCGCGACGCGGCCCATCCTCTCGCGGGCCTGCTTGGACGTCAGGCCGCAGTCCTCGGCCAGGGCGAGTAGGCCGTCGACCTCGTCGGGCGGCGCGTCGGCTCCCATGATCGACGTCGAGCGGGACCGCCACGGATCCGGGTTCGGGTTCACGTCGAACACGGGGCTCAGCGTCCACGAGCCGCGGTCTGCGAGGAACCCGTGGTTGCGTAGGTGATCGTCGGTGTTGCCGAGCGCCACGCTGACCACGATGCGGTCGAAGAGCTCGTGGTGGTCCTGCTTCGGCGAGCGAGATAGGTCCCGCATCGCCTCGGCGATGTCGGCGTAGTCGCGTTGCTCGCCGTCGACGGAGCCAGTGGCCGTCATGGCGCTTATGTAGCCGACGCGATCCCCGGTCATCGTTCGGTCGAACCTGCGCAAGATCAACACGCTGCGCGCTCCCACGCGCGTGAGCCGCCGCTGCGGCGTGCAGATGCCCGCGCTCTCCATCAAGTCGAGCGTCGTCGCTTCCCAAGCCATGACGTCCCACTGATCGCTGCCGTGCGGGAACTTCGCTATCGCGAGGCTCCCGTCCTCGAGGCGCACGGAGGCCTTCGGCCGCGCGCCGCCCAGCCCCGTGGTCCCTGTGTCCAGGAGCTGCTTGACGGCCGCTGATGGGTCGTCGTCCGAGGAGAGCTCGTCGGAGGCGTGCAGCAGCTCAGGTAGCGAGACGAGCTGCGGAACGCTCGAGGGCTTCCCGAGGAACTCGTCGTGCCCGGGCAGGCGGAATCGCAGCGCACCCTGGCGTGTGTCGTCGCTGACCCCAAGGAGGAAGTCGAGGTCGTCCAGTCGCCGCGGGGCTCTGTTCTCTTCGCGGGCGCGCGTCCGCTCGGCCTTCTCGATGAGATTGCGGCCCCATCGGTCCGGGGCGCCGTCGGCAAAGGCGCGGACGAGCCCGGTCTGGTGTTGGGAGCCGGACACCAGGGGTAGGGCAGGGTCGATGGCCATGCCGTCACTTGTGAGGTACCCAGGGTCATAAAGGAACGTCGTAGAGATCTGGCCGCGCGTCCGGGTGAAATGCGCCTGGCCCACGAGCCGGGTGCGTCCCGCATCGTCGACGAGGACCTCGACGGTGGTCATCGGGCGCGCTTCTTCACGAGGCTGCCGGCCCGCAGGCGGCCGATGTCGCTGTTCAGCGGGTCGATCGCCTCGACGGCTTGGTCGAGCACGCCGAGCGCGCGCAGCACCTGGGCGACGTTGCCGAAACTCACGCTCGGGTTCCCGGTCTCGATCTTACGCAGTGTGTCCCGCGTGATGTCGGCGCGCTCAGCCACTTGCTGCGCCGTCAGACCCAAGACCATGCGCCAGCCCCGCACGTGCTCGCCGAAGGAGGCGATCTGCCGCTCAATCCTGTACCCAGCCATGCCTGCCCCTTTCTCTATGACGAGCATAGCAGCCATATAGTGTTGCTGTGGAGAACATGGTCGTCATAGCACAGTGCGCCATCTCCACTGGCAGTGTGGGCGCCATGCGGTTGCCGCGCAATGGAGAGTGGGCGCAGCACATGAGGTACCCGCGCTCTGTACTGGCGCGTCGGACCTAGATGCACCACAGCCGCGTGAGACAGTCCGCAGGTGGAGGACGTTGAGGACCTGGTAGCGACCGTTGGCGGCGTACTCGCGGGCCTCGCTTCGCTCGTTGCGGTCGTCGTTGCGATCGATCAGTTCACACTGCGCGCGAGGATGCGTCGCATCGTCACGTGGACGACCGAGTTGCTTGACATGGAGAAGAACCGCAACCGCCGCAGCACGCTCGAAGCGATCCGAGACCGTGCAGCCGGGTCCCTGGTCGCGAGCACGCTCGTGCCCATCCGGCACATCGCCGAGGGCGCGGTCTGGCTTGGGGGCGGAGCCGTGGTGATCGTCCTGCAGGTGACCCGTCGTGAGGACATGGGAAGCGTGCTTGCGTCCGCCGCAGTCGTGCTCGTCGCTGCGCAGCAGGGTGTGCGGCGAGCCGTGCGCATGTACGTCGAGCGCGAGCGAATCCGTGCCGAGTACGTCAAGCACGCGAAAGTCGTCCCGCCCCGGACCGACATGCTCGCGAAAATGGAGGGCGGTACCCGGTCCGAGTTCGGATGGGCCGCGCTGTTCGTTGCCGCGCTTATGGCCGTCGCGGCTGGTGTCGCCTGGGTCCTCGCCGACACGGACAACCTCTGGCCTCTGCTCGTCGTCGTTGCTGGTATCGGCATACTCGGGTTCGCACTCGACGGCGTGCGCAGGCTCGGGAGGCGAGCGCGCTCCATTCCCGCGCGCGCGGAGACACCCGAGCCCTCGTCCGACGGAGCGGCTGAAACCTAGCCTCGGGACATTGTCACTATGCGCGTGAGTGGCCGAAGACTGGCCCCGGTGGCGAGGGAAAGACGATGTCAGGAGACCCCGGCCGCTGTTCACTCAGCCAGCCTGCGCCAGCAGATCACGCCAGAGACGCCCAACGACTCCTTCGGGATCTGCCGCCGGCCGAGCCCGTGCCGCAGCACGAAGGGCGCGGCCACAGGGTCCAAGGGGATCTGCGAGTATGTCGCGGGCGCCGTTAGACAGCAGGGGAGGGCTCCGGCGCAGAGCCTCCTCACGGCATGCAATACCCGAGAGCTGGTTGCCGAAGTCCAGTCCAGAACCTCTTGGCAGGTGTGCTTTTTCGTTGCGTCCGGCGACCATGCGGCCCGACCGATCTCGATTTGCCGCCAGTCTCACGCGGGCCCGCGGAGGCCTTCCGCGTTTTCTGCCGGCCAGCTCCTAGACTGTCGGACGTGTTCGCTGACGACCTGCAACCGTTCTTTGGGCTCGCTGCCCAAGTTATTCCGGTTCTTCTAATCCTTCTCGTAATCGAGTCGCGCTACTTGGCCACCGGTGCCCTTGTGACGAGACTAAAGGCAGCTTCCAAGGATGGGGACGAAGTGGTCAATTCCTCCTACTACAAGATCGTGAATCTTCTGCACTCTAAGGAATTTCTGGCGCCAGAGAGTGCTGAATCCGCCGAGGTGAGAAAGATTGAGAAGGAGATCGGAGGCTACTTGCGGAGTGCGCAAGATGCCTTCCGAAAGCAGAAGCGCGATACCCGGGGGTTGCGCAGGAGGATACGGCTATCGAGTGGACTGGTAGGAGTTGCGATTGGGGTGGAGATTAACATGATTGCCGCCACGGTCTTTGACCTTTCTGCCAACGCCGAAAAAGTCTCGGCCGTCATTGCTGTTGCCGTCATAGCGGTCATGTGCCTTGTTGCTCTAAACGCCCTGCTTGGGCTCGATGACGAAAGTAAATCCGTTCCCGTCGAAGACGTCTCGGAACCGGAGTAGCGCACGAAAGCCCCGACCGCTCCCTCGCGGAGCAACCGTCGACGACACAGTCCGCTTGCTCCCGGAGCGTCGGCGGCGCATCGCACCTGCGGGGGTGCGAGCTGTACGGACTGGCGAGCCGTGCCGCCCATCGTCGGTTCGAGTCGGCGTTCTCCTACGTCAACCATCTGGACGGGTGGATCGCCTTGGACTCGGTGTCGAGCGGGAACGAGCCATGGGCTGGCGCGAACGCTTCCGCTGCGTTCTCGAGCAGGAAGGTCTGCCGTTGCTTGGGCAGTTGCGTTGGACCCCTCTCCACGGCCTCTCAGCTGTGGCCTTGGCTTCCTGGTAGGGGGCGGGTGGTCCAGTCGACGCCGAGGAAGGGGATGGGGAGCTGATGGTCAGGCTTGGGGTTGCGCTCGACGCGAATGGCAGGTTGGGCGATCGAGCCATCAGATGGCGGGGCGGAGACGTTGGACTGCTGTGACCTCGCCGTGGCGTTGCAGCCACTCGCGGACCTCGTTCGCCACCTCTGTATCGCCCAGCTGAAGCCGCGAACGCCCCAGGGCGCCGGTGATGTCGGCGTGAATGACGGCGGGCCGGTTTCCGGTGAACTGCGGCTTCGCCTTGCGCAGTTGATCCACGAGGATCTGTCCGGGATCGGGATGCGGCTTTCGACTGTCGAAGGCGAGGGCATGGAGTTTCCCGCTGTCCATGGTGCCTGAGCTTTCCACGATCGCCGATGCCTCGATCTTCAAGTGGTCTGCCTGCCCGGGAAACCAATGCGGGATGTCCCCGCCGAACCCGCTGCGGTCCTTGAGCCTCTTCGGTTGCTTCCGCATGTAGTGGTACTGGACATCGCCATGTGTCTGGCTCGCGCTAGGAGCGTCCTTGTCGGCCAGCTGCTTGACCTCGGCGAGTATGTCAGCGATGAGATCCTGATCCGGCAGGTCGGGCACCGTGGCGTGCACGTAGAAGACCCCCTCGTGCCGGTCAAGTGCCTTGCGGATCTGTCGGTCGAGCAGCGTCCAAAGACTGGCTGCCTGTAGCTGCTGTCGTGTGAATGGCGTGGCCTGCTTGCACTCGACCTCGACCGTTCCGTCGACCAGCCGGTCGAAAGTAGGCGTGTCGGTCTCCGGGACGAACTCGACCGAATGGCCTGTACTGACGTAGACCGCAGCAGAGATCAGCTCGAACTCGGTCGAGTAGTGGAGAGCGCCATCGCCTCGTGTCAGGTTCTTGACGCGCTCGTCCAGACCGGGGACGCCGGCGAGGGTCCGAAGAGCGTTCCCTGCCCTCGCGAGCCGGAGAAAGTTCTTTCCCATGCTCTTGTAGGCGGCTTCGCCATCCGGGGCGGCTTGATAGTTGCTCACATTGACGGCCAGTGGGTGAAAGGTACGCGATCCCTTCAGACGACCGCCGCTACGCTCCAGCTTGTCCTCGAAGCTACGGACGTTTGCCACCTGCTCGTCCACCCAACTCGGGTCCAGCGTGGCAAGCAGGAACTCGGCGTCGTCTGCGAGTTGATCCCAGATGGTCTTCGCCACGTGCCTTTCCAGTCCCGTCGACCGTTCTCGCGGACCGGCGTACCCCCCCCCTGCGATGGCTACCGCATCTCACGATAGAGGCCGCGGGGCCGGAGCGCCCCGCAGGAATCTTGGAGGCTCATGGACCCGTCGTGGAGCCGGTGATGAGCGCCTCGTTGCCCCTTCGGCCTACAATCTGGCCATTACGATGCATTCTGGGCCTACTGCTCCTTGTAGGTGGCGGTGAGCGACTTGCAGACAGAATCGCCTCCCTCGTCCCAGAAGACGTACTCCTCTCCTGGAAGCGCCTCGCTCGCCATGGCGTCCCACGAAGCCGCCAAGTAGCCCGAGCGGATCCCACAGCCTGTGGGCAGCAGTTCATCTGCCTCGTCGAAAGAGGCGCTCGAAGCGTTGTCCAGCGCTGGCTGGCGTGAGTTGGTGGCGTACGTCGAGGAGGAACCCAACAGGGGAGTTGCTGCGGATGGTGGCGCCCCCTTGGCGTACGTCCCACCATGCCTTGCCTATCGCTGCCGCTACTGATCCGGCCACTGTGGCGGCTGGTTCTGCCAGGTAGGTTAGGCCGGCGCCGATGATGGCTGGTGGTGCGTAGGTGGAGGTAGTAACGAGAGAGCGGACGGTCTCCAGCTTGAGCAGTCGGAGGTCCCGTTCAAGGTCGCGCAACGGCTGCTCGATCGTGCCTTGCACATGCCTGGCGAACTCCTCAAGGCGCCGGTGTTCCGCAGGGACAGCCGCGATCTGCCTGAGCTCGTCGACCTGGGCGTCCACGTGTGATCGGAAGGCTTCGAGCTTGGGCTGGAGTTCTTCTCGGCAGCGGAGGATCGCCTCGACTGGGACCTGGTCGAGGTTGGTGGGCAGGACGGTTTCGAGCGCCAGCATGACGTACGCCTCGGTAGCCTCAGGCTTGGCCGGGGCCACCCCGGTCAGTAGTCGCAGAGCGGCTTCGACGTCGGGATGAGGGATGGTCTTTCGAAGGTCATCCACGTCGGTGAGCGGCTGGAAGCGCCCCTGTCCGCTGACTTGGCTGGCAAGGGCTGTCATGTATGCACCCGCAACTGCACGATGGAACCCGACCCACTCGCGCCCGGGCGTGTGAGACCCCCAATCCCTCCCGGTATTCGGGTCAGGACGCCCTCGGATCGCGAACCCTCTGGCCACGAACTCGTCGACAAGCGACGGCGGGATCTTCTGGACATGGATCCAGCCCAGATTCTCTGGACGTACACCGATCGCCATGTTCGGTGACGGGACGAAGTCCGGATGGGGGACGTGCTCGGCGTCGTGGACACGAAAACGCGCCTCGAGCAGGTCGACGTTCCTGGCAAGCGCCGACTCGAAACTCGACTCCGCCTCGAAAACGTACAGGCCCGGGTTCTCATTGCGAAGCACTTCGGCGTCAGCGAACGCCCGCGCTGTTGCCGTGTCGTCGATCGGGTAGCCCGCAGGGACCAGGCGGTGGACCGCAGGCCAGTAGAGGGCCGCGGTCTTGAGCCAGTCCTCGTCCCGCACATGGATGTAGGGGTAGTACAGCGCCGGCGGGTGCATCCGCTTCTCCTCGATCAGCCTGAACTCCTGCGAATCCAAGCATCCTCCAACCCGACATTCGGGGCACGCCCAATGTGGATGAAATCCGGCTCAACCTCGGGGAGGCGGACGGTGACGTGCGAGGCTGACGAAGCAACCGGCCTCGTGGGGGCGCACCAGGGTCCGCGACTATGTCGGGGGTGCCGTCAGTCGGCAAGGGTAGGCTCCGGCGCAGAGCTACCTCACGGTTTGGAATGCCCGAGGGCTGGTTGCTTGAAGTCCAGTACCCCTCCTCAGGAGGTGTGCTCTTCCGTTGCGTCCGGCGACCTTGGGTACCGGAAGAATGCGATCTGTGTGACCTTGTACCTTCTCGCGGAGGAACGGAAAGTCATACCAGCCTGGCGACTGCGGGCGGTGCGAGGCACGCGAAGAAAGAGCGCAAACCGCGTCCCTTGACGGTGTGCTCGTCACTGCGCGCGCTGCCACCAAAAGCTGATCGGTGTCAGCTCGTCGTCGGTGGGGAGCCATGGGTCGTGAACGATGATCTGGCCGCCGTGGGCGACCAGCGTTCCCGAGCCGTCGAGTCCTGTGGTGATGCCGTGGACGATGATCATCAGGTGGTTCTTGTCGCTGGTGGCGACCTCGACCTCGCGGCGGGTCACCGCCACCGCATCCGCCTCGCCCGTGGTCCCCTTAACCTCGATCCGCCGCTCGACGCCGTCGACCTTCCCGACGATGTCGTACGACTCGATCGCTCCGACATCTCGCACGTCGGCCCAACCGTTCGTGCTGCACCAATTCAGGACGACATCGATCGCTCGCCGCTCGATGACCCGGCGCGCCTCTGCGTTGAGGAGGAAACCCGCACCGCGCGAACGCCCGCCGCGGGCGGCTTCCCCTTCTGCGTCCTGCGGCTCACCGAAAAGCTCGTCGTGATCGACGACCGCCCAGCCGTTGCGGCCGAACGAGAGATCGGGAAGGTCGGCACCGATCGCGCGGAGGATCTCAGCGCGCCAGACGATGACCTTTCCACCGTCGCCGGCGCGCTTCTCAGCGGTGTATGGCTCACTGCGGACCGCGCGAGTTGAGAATCCTGTTCGGGCTGCGATCGCCTTGGTGGCAGCCTCCTCTGTGTACGGTTGCGCCTTTCCTGCGACAAGAGCGGAAAGTCATACCCAGTCTGGCGCTGGGGGTCCCGCGTTGCTTGGCATGGAGGTGTACGTGGCGGCCACCGAGGACGCCGTCGCCCTCTACAACGAGCTTGCCGCGACCCGCATGGTTGCTGCGCTGATTCACTCGACCTGCTGAGGGCGTTCTAGGCTGGCGCGGTGGTTGTCTTCCTGGTCCGTCACGGGCGGCCGCTCCTTGATCCGGCGGTTCCGGCCTCGACGTGGCTCCTGGATCCCGACCACGAGCACGAGGTGACGGAGCTCGCGGCGCGGGCGCCGTGGCCGCAGGGCGCGGTCTGGTTCACCTCGCCCGAGCCGAAGGCGGCGCGCACCGCATTCCTGCTCGCCGGGCGTGAGGTTCCGATGGTGACAGACCTGCGGGAGCACGATCGCGGCGAGACGACCTGGCTGCCGGACTTCGCCGACGCCATCCGGCAAGCCTTCGCGCAACCGTACTCGGAGGTTCGGGCGGGATGGGAGTCGATCGCGCAGACACGGTCACGGGTGGTCGCGGCCGTGGGACGGATCATGGCGGAACACTCCGGTAGGGATGTGGTCCTGGTCGGGCACGGGACCGCCTGGACGCTTCTGGCCGCCGAGCTCACGGGCACCGAGCCGGATCTGGAGCGGTGGCAGGCCATGACGATGCTGGACGTGATCGTCGTGGAGAAGACGACACTGCTTCAACCGGATCCGGATGCTCCGGCGGAGGTGTGGCGCGAGCACCTGTGGGACCGGCTCGCCGTGGCCGCGCGCCGCCGCGAGACGTGGGCTGTCGAACTCGTGGCACGGTTGCGGAAGGACCCGCTCGTGGGCGGGTTGTTCCCGGTGTTCAGCCATTCGGTCTTGCACCTGCGGACGAGGCCGATCCGAGACCCTGAAGCTCGCCTCGTCGCGATGGCCGCCCCTGTGTCGGGTGGCCGGTTCGCGGCCTTGGTCCCGGCCGACGGCCAGGTGTTCGGAGCTTGGGGGGAGTACTTTCCTTGGCCGCAGTACCAGGGCGTGGAGGCGACGGTCGAGGCACTGCGTGAAGGGCTGGCGACGCGTGAGACCCGCGAACCAGTTGTGAACGAGTGGACACTCCACGACAACGGCCAGCCAGTGGCCCGGTTCATCGTGACCGGGATCGCACCTTCAGACGGCCTGTTCGGCCGGCTCGCCGTCGAGGGCTCCCGCCTCCTTGCGGGCGCGATCGCCGCAGCGCGTGCTGTACCGGTCGAGCGCGCAGACTTGGATGATGCCCCCGAGATGTGGACCCCGGTCGACCCCACCGCGCTCACCAGCCTGACGCTGCGCACCCACACCGGCCGGACGATCCATGAGTTCACCCTGCGAGTCCGTGATGACCGCACCTGGCTCGTGCCCGACATGAGTTCGGTCGCCTCTGCCGCCACCTGACCTGCGGTGTGGCACAGCAGGGTCGACCGCCGGGATTGGCCGTGACGAACGGGGAGGCGCACTGTCAGGATGCGCGCATGGAGACGGTGACGTTGTGGCGGCCGACCGGGCCGAAGGAGCTGGCGCTGGTGGAGGCGTCCGGGTGGCGGGCGTGGCCGCCCCGGCTACCGGACCAGCCGATCTTCTATCCGGTGCTGAACGAGGACTACGCCACCCGGATCGCCCGGGACTGGAACGTGAAGCACTCCGGCGCGGGCTTTGTGACGCGGTTCGACGTCGCCAAGACCTTCCTGGACGGGTATGCGGTCCAGCAGGTGGGTGGCGCGACGATCCTGGAGTACTGGATCCCGGCCGAGGACTTGGAGGAGCTGAACGAGAACATTCTCGGGCTGATCGAGGTCACCGCGGAGTACCGCTGAGCGACCGGTTCCCATGCCCGTGCTGCGGACACCAGGTGTTCGATCAGCTACCCGGCTCATACGAGATCTGCGGGATCTGCTTCTGGGAAGACGACGCGGTCCAGTTGCGCTGGCCCGACTATCGCGGAGGAGCGAACCGGCCGTCGCCCGTCCACGCCCAGGCAAACGACGCCAAGTCCTCTCAGCAGCGCCATACAACGCCACAAGTCAGGTGTCACCTACCCGTGCAGGAGACCCCTCCGGTGCTCGGGGGCAGCGTGATGTGGGCGTTGCGTCAGCGGTCCTCGTGGCCACGTCGGCAAGCCTTCAGCAGGCGTTCAAGGCGACGTGACCGTTCTTCCGACTGCAGGACCCAGGCAACGAACACAAGCGTGGCGATCAGCGCAAGGGTGCCTCTTGACGCCAAGGAGAGTGATTCGACGAATTGTTGCACGTCGTCTAGCTGCACGGCGTTCACCTCTCAGGAACGCCGCCCGGTCGGCGCCCCGACAGGGTCAACCGCAACACTCTTCGCCGGCTGAGTCGATCCCCGACTCGCAGCAAACGCCACATCGCGTCCCACGCGGAGCCCGGGAGTTCCCGCAGGGCAGCACGATGCAACGGTTACCGCCAGCGCGCGCAACGAAGACATCCCGCCTTCGTCGCGTGTCCGAGTATCCGCTCGGTCGGGTTCGCCGTAACGCTCAGACTTGCGGTCGCCCAGATAGAGGACGCTTTTCCTGCATCTGGAGTCAGCAAAGATGAACGGACGGCTGGTATCTCTACCGGCCAAACAGCTTCGAGGATACCTGGGAGCACGGCCTCGCGCTGCGATCCATCGCGACCGCCCTCCCCGAAGTCTTGGTCGACGTGGCGACACCTCCTGACTCCATGCTCGGAAGCTCGGGCCGGGCGGCTCGTGACCATCGCGACCTGGATGGCCGTCCGCCCAGAAATGACGGTTCAGACCGACGTGACCCTCAACGCATCCAGGACTGCCCGACGTGATCATCGGCGGTTGGCAGCCGCAGCATCGCGGTCGCTCCCGTTGAACAGGGCGTGTGCCTCGGCGAATCCGGCAAGGTGATCGACGAACGCGTCCGCCTGCGCCGATCCGCACACGAGTCGTGACGCCCTCAGGTTGGGGCCAAGCCGCCGCCGCATACAGGGCGGCGTTGCGGTTACGGTGTCGCGGCGGTGACCGAGATCGCGCACTCGATGGTGTCCTCTCCGGCGCCGTGCATGTCGAGGATCAGGTGGGGCGGCGTTCGGCCCAATTCGCAGCAAGGTGAGCCGGGCTCGCGCGCCGCGTTCAGGCATCGGAGCGAGCAGGTTGTGAGAACTCACGTTCGAAATGGGTGAGGTGAGAGCATGTTCGGTGCCGACGAGCCGGCGCTTCCCTCAGACTTGAGACATGGATGTGGATGCCTTGGACGCTCCCGGCGGACGTACGAGACGTGGCCGCGGCGCAGTACTCCTCCTCGCAGTGGTTGCCAGTGGCGTACTCGTCTGGGCACTGTTCAAGTACGTGATCACAGACCCAGATCTGGCACTGGAGTACCTCAAGGCTTTGGCCTGGCCGGCCGTTGTCGCCGCGAGTCTGTTCTGGCTCCGATCACCGCTTCGGGACAAACTGGGACAACTGCTGCGCGCCGAGGGCTTCGGCACAGCCTTTCAGTTTGGAGAGCGGACGCGGCAGCTGGAGGAGGGATTGGGGCCCGCCTTCCTGCAATTGGGTGCCACCGGTGACAGCCCGGCCAGCGATTCCAGCGCCGCTGCGGACCCGCCGGAATCAGATGCTGATTCGGGCGACGCGTCGGTTGCCGACGAGTACGCCACCTCGATCGAAGAGGAAGGTTCGGAGGCTCCGTCGATCGGAGGCGTGGCGACGGACCCTGAGGTCCCTCTGAGTGTCGAACCTCTGGACGACCTGGCGGCTATCGCCCAAGCACTCGGCGTTCCGCAGTCGACCGTTCTGCCAATTCAGCGTCGGTTCGACTCGGAGCCGGAGGCCGCACGGAAGCGTCTCCTGAAGACCGTTATCGAGGCTGCTCGGCGTGTCCATGCTGCCGACCATCGAACCTCGAAACAGCGATCGGACACCCGGGAGGGGATCGAAGATGTCATCAGGAAGAGTGCAGCCTGGGGATACGACATGGGCCGCGCTGGTGCACGGAGGGCGGTTCCCGATGTGGAGTGGAACGAGGACGGGACCTGGCGGATTGTCACAGAAGTACCCCGTCACCGATCTCAGCCGCAAGTCTCCGGTGACGCTCTCACCCGTCAGGTGAGGGCCTGGGAGGACGAGATCAAGGAACTGGAACGTGAGAAGTACAACCCTCTTGTTGTGTCTGGGGTGACACACCTTGGTAACCAAAAATGGCTGAGTGAACTGAAGCGCAAACTCGCCAGGGTTGATCCCACCAACCCCTGGGTTCATTAACTGGGGTCACAGCTGTTGATTCGTTCCGACTCCGTGATGAGCTTCGGCGCGCGGACGCTACGGAGCCTTGGCCCCGCCTTCTGGGCGAGGTGCTGGTCAAGTACGCGCTGAGGTCGCCGAGAATCGCCGTCGCGGGTAACACGGTGCTCTAGGGCAAGGCCGGGCTGGTTCGTCATCGTGGCCCGTGCCGTGGCGGCAGGGCGCCCTGGCACGATGTGTCTCGTGGAGCATGTGATGGCACTGGTACCGGGGGAGACTCGTCAGCTCTCGTTCTTCGAGATCGGGCAAGCGCGGAGGTGGAGTGCGCGTGTGCGCGCTTTGGCGATGGCGGATGGGCCGGCCCCTGTGGGCGTGGAGGAGGCGTGGCCGGTCGGAACCAGCCCAGCCCCATCCGTCCTGATCAGCGCGTGGCGTTGGTGGCGATCCCCCCTCTCAGCATCTGCCAACCGCGGCTCGATGAAAGGCGTGCACCACGCTACGAGTACCTCCCGCGCCTTGCTGTAGTGCGGCTGTTCATCGCGAGAGCCCGATCTCGGCTCGTGAGCCAGCTCACGGTGCACTTCCACGGCATGAGCATCGCATGCTTCCCGACCGCCCTCCCGGGCCACCCACCAAGTTACGGATCGAGGCTGATGGGAGGTGTGCCACCGGCAAGTCCGTGGGGCCTGCCTGCGTGCTCATGGCTTGGTGCCTTGGCGCGCACCGTGACCGACAGCCACTCGCTGACGGTCGGCTGGTTTGCGGGTCGAAGCCGAGCTGCTCGCGTGCGAACCCGGAGGCGGCCAGGACGTCGACGCCGAGCGCCGGCCCCAGCGAGCGGCTGTAGTGGATCCGCGGTGGGTTGAGCTCGCGCGAGCCTCGCCCTCTCGGCTGGTCTTCTGCAAACATGTCCGCGTGACGGAATCCGGAGCGGGTCGTGGGCGCAAGCACCGCGTGTGGTTGACGGTTGTGGTTGCCGTGATCGTTGCGGTTCTTCTTCTGGCGGGATCGTTCTGGGGCGACGCGCTGCTGTGGCGAGAGCGGGTGCCCGACTGGTGGCCGTGGCTGGAGAACCTGCTGGTCAATCTCGGTGCCGCGGTCTTGCTCGTTGTGCCGCTGGAATGGATCGCCGCGCGACTTCGACGGGAGGCCGATGCGGCCGAGGCACGGACGGCCGATGCTGTGGACCGCATGCGGGATGACTCGCAGGCTTCGATCCGAGACCTGAAACAGCAATTCGACGGCCTCGACGCCCGCGTGACCTCCCTGGCGGATCTGAGCGCGGTCGTGGCGGAAGCAGCGACTGGTCAGGCGCGCGCCGATGCTGACTTGTTCACAGAACTTGGGCACGCGGTCCCGACCTCAGACTCTGTGCGGACAGCCCTGCACAGAGCTGCTGAGCGGAAGCTCACTTCGGATCGGCCCGTTCGGGTTCCGGTCTCAGATGACGCCGATCTTCGGATCTCATTCGGGATACCGGATACGGCCGGTGGCGTGGAGATTCGGCTGGAAGCGATCGATGGCGAGATTCTCGAAGAGTGGCGGTGGGAGGAAAAGCCGGCCGCTATGACGTTCCAACAGGTCGCGGATGTGCTCGACGGCCAAGGCGAGCGGGAGCCGATTGACGTCGTGTTTGTGTTCACAAGGCTCTCTGAGACGCTCACGACGGCCGTCAGGCACGCCTCCGCGAGGCCCATCATCGAGTTGTTCCCCCCGCAATGGGCGCTGACGAACTTTGCGATTGTTTCTCTCGAACCCCTGTATACCGTCACTCATGATCGCAAGGATCGGGTTCAGATGGACGTGCAGGTCAAGCAGAAGCGCTGGCTCGACTACGACTCATACGACATGGCCCACTGGGTCGCCGCCGAGCTCTTCCCGCTGACACCGAGCCAGCGTGACGGGTCCTTCCGGGATGGTGCGCCGTTGTCCTGAACGCCCACAAGCCAACATGCCGGTCCTCGCGGGTGGGTCCACGATGGCCTCCGCCCGAGAGGATCTGTTGGTCAGCGGCCGAGGCTACTGTGATCGTTCGGAAGCTCGCTAGTAGCGCGTTACGACGCCAATGTCGGCGCCGTCGACCAGCGGTGCGTCCTCGATGTGCACGTCACCGGCCGCCTCCCGCCATGCGACCCGGATCGACTGGGGAAAGAGCAGGTCGGACATGTCGCACGTGAGTTGGATCGGCTCCGCCGCCCCGCTCTTGATCATGTCCCACGACGCTGCGCCTCGGAGTTCGACGTTTCCTAGCGGATCCGATTCTGCGGTGACGCCGAGGGCGTCGCCCTTGCCCACGTTGACCAGAACGCATCCAGTCGCGTTCGTCGTGGGGTCCACGTGGCCCTGTACCTCGAACCTTGCCGGGTGCACGAACCGGGGAAGGTCATCGACGTGGGCGCGCTCGCACGGCGTCGCATACTTGTCTCGCATCCGTTCAGCGTGACGGTTCCGAAGGGCCCCTACGGCCGCGGTCATCTTCTTGCGGCCTATCGCGAGTAGGGCAATCGCGGCGGCCGCGATCAAGGCGGCGATGACTCCGCCGGGATCGGAAAGCCACTCCCATGACATGAAGTCGGGCATCTGCATGGCGCCTCACTCTATCGGCGGCCGGACTCGGGCCGCCGTAGGGCAGTAAGGGCGTCAGTGATCTACCGATGCCGGGGCTCGAGGTGCTGCCGGCATGGTGGCGATCCAGGGGAAGGACACGGCTGGCCGACAGCCAGAACGACCACGTCGCGATCGTCGCCGCCCGTGTGCCCGATCCCGTGGGCGACCGCGCCCACCCGACCGACCGGGAGGAGTCGTCCTCGGTCTGTTCGGTGAATGGCCAGGTCAGATCCGAGATCCAAGAGACAACCCGGAAGAGTATCTGGCGGATGCTGGTCCCGACCGGGCTCCTGACGTCGGGATACGCGGGTTGGGGGCGAGTATGGCGATCTCGCGGCCCAGGGCGATTTGTCAGGGTCTCGAGCGGTCGCAGGTGGGTGAATCGGTTGGGAACGGGGAGATGAGGAACGGCGGTAGGGCCTGCCGCATGCATGGGTGGTCTTCACTATCTGGTCCCGGATTGGAGCTGCGCGGACGCTAGCATTCCAAGGTCCGAGGGGTGGTGATCGGCCGGCGCAGTTGTTCGGATCGGTCCCCACTGGGTGCGCGGGGCGCCGCGCGTGCGCGGGACGTGTGGGCGGACCTGCCGCCGTTCGTGCTCGGTGCCGGATCGGTCTTGCCAGCGGTGCAGGGGCCGTCCACCGGCGAGGTCGCGGTCCGCTGGCAGGGTGCTGGCCAGACATCGGCATCTGGGTGATGCGGATGGCTTGGTCTCCTATGCTGGCCGTCATGACACCGGTCGTGATCCTCGATACAAACGCGTTGCACGGCCGCAAGCCCTTCACTCGCGCAGATAGCAAGATACTCCTCGAGCTATCCAGGGGCGGTCATCTCCGGCTCATCATCCCTGACGTGGTCCTTCACGAGCTTTCGCGTCAGTGGGCCGAACGCCTGAGTGAGGGCATCGCGGACATGGATAGCGCACTCAAGCGCATCAACGACGCGCTGATAGAAATTGGCGCAGCCGAGTGCGAACTGACCGTGCCATCGCATCGCCGCGCCGTCTTCTACGACTTCGCTCGCCAGCTTCTCATCGCGAGACGTGTCGAGATTCCGGGCGTCCCAGATGTTGCAGTAGCCGACCTCATGGCTAGAGACCTCGATGTCCGCAAGCCCTTCGATCGAGAGGGAAAGGGGTTCCGCGACGCGCTGATCTGGGAGACGATTCGAGGGCTCTGCAATGAGCTCAGCGATCCGAGCATTCCGGTTGTGTTCGTGACGAGCAATCACACCGACTTCTGCTCACCGAAGAATCGCGAACTGCATCCTAACCTGCGCCAGGATCTGCATGCAGACCAGGTCTTCGACATTGTCACATCGCTACATGCCCTGAATGCGCATGCGTCGATCAAACCGCAAGTCGAGCAACTCCGTGTGCTTCAGAAGGCATTCACCCGCAAGCGAATCGAGGGCCTGGTCGATGCTGCGATAAAGGATCTGCACGGCGTTGATGTCGAGCAGGCGCTCGGCGCGTACGCGGGCGACGGCTTCTACGACGTTCCAATCAGCTCTGCACTTGATTCGCCGGCGTTCGAAGAGATCCTCCCCGACAACAGTTCGATCGAGTCCGAGATCTTCCGCTCAGGCGACGGCGAGTTGACGATCCGAGTCGTTGTCGTCTGCAACGTCAGCCTGGAGGGTTTCATTGACAAATCGGACTACTTGGTCTCTGACGACGACGTAACCCTGCTGGAAGACTGGAACAGCCACGTCTTTCACGCGAGCGATTCACATCGCGTCCGCTTTACGTTGAGCGCGGAGTTCGCTGAATCCGATCTGAATGATCTGGACGATGTGGTGCTCACAGTCGATGAGGCTGAAGAATTTTGAAGGGCCTCTGATACGTCGGGCGAATCACATCTAGCTGTCGCGAGAACGGACGAGTCCGCTTCCGCCCTGACCTGGGTCACCTCTGTCCACAGGGGAAGAGTCGACTCCTTGCTTGCTGCGTCACCAGAAGGTTCACCGGATGACAGGTGGCCGGAGGCAGCAGCGCCTGACTTGGCCGAAGACGAATCCAAGCATCCTCCAACCCGACATTCGGGGCACGCCCAATGTGGATGAAATCCGGCTCAACCTCGGGGAGGCGGACGGTGACGTGCGAGGCTGACGAAGCAACCGGCCTCGTGGGGGCGCACCAGGGTCCGCGACTATGTCGGGGGTGCCGTCAGTCGGCAAGGGTAGGCTCCGGCGCAGAGCTACCTCACGGTTTGGAATGCCCGAGGGCTGGTTGCTTGAAGTCCAGTACCCCTCCTCAGGAGGTGTGCTCTTCCGTTGCGTCCGGCGAGCGCGGTGTCCAGCAGTGATCAATAGCGCCAACAACCGCATCCGCGCCGGTCTACGTGAGGTCGCCGCTACCAGTGAAGCCAGGCCGTCCAGCGTCGCCGTGGCGAGTCGGGCACGCGTGGCCGGGAACATCTGGTGCGGGCAGGTCGCCTCAGCGATTCTGTTGCGCTCCAAGGGTCGGAGTCACCGTCGCGCCGTAGCACGCCAGGTGCTAGACGAGCCCATGCGGCGTCGTCGGCGTGCACGACGGCGCGAGCGGTGTGACGTGTTATATCGTCATTTCGTGGCGAAGTAGATGCTGGCCATGCTCAAATTGTGACGGACCTCGCCGCTATGGCGTGCCGTTGGCTGGCTAACCTGCCCGCGATGATGATGTGGGTCTGCCAACTTATCCCCGAGACGGAGTTGCCACGTGAGCAGTAGCGGACCGACTTCGAGAACAGTCGTCACGCGTACCACGTTGACCGCGGTCATCCTCGGCGTCCTCGGAGTCCTTGCAGATGCTGCTGGCCTTGTCTCGTTCTTCAGTGGCAAGGACATGCCGGGGCTGATGAACAGGGCAACACGGCAGCCAGCTGCCGAGTCGCCTACGAACGCGCCAGCCTCTCCCATTCCACCCCAGTCATCAGTCGCGCCGGACGCGCCTGAGCGGCGAGACGAGCCCGAACCGGAGGCGACAGAAGATGTGGTCACGCCTGCAACCGGGAACGACGCGGTCGACGAACCCCAGACTTCGGAACTCGAAGATGCACTCTCCGAGACAGCCCGCGCACCGTCGCGCGACCAGGATGCGGTACCGAACATGGGGCTCAGCCTCTCGCCGCCAGACTTTCCCGCATCAGATCCCCGCACCATTCTCATCGAGGTCGCGGATGCAACGCCGGATACCTACGTCGATGTAGAAATCGCCGACCCTGCGTCGGAGTGGGGTGGCGGATGCCCGGAAATCGAGCCCAGCGATAACTGCAACCTGCTCGCATCCGATGGCGAGCGGACCGATGCCGTTGGCTACATGGCCGTGGAGTTCGAATGGTTCGGCTATCCCGGACACGACGGGATCCACCACCCCGGCGAGTACACCGTTACGGTGCGAGACAGAGCTACGGGCGCCGTCCTGAGTCTCGAGTTCATCGCCTACTAGGGATCAGCGCGGCGATGACGGCGTCGAGGCGGCTCAGCTGGAGGCATGGCGTTCAGATCGACAGCAGGTCAGGGATCTTCTGGATCTCGTCGACGATCGCAGAGCCGAGCAGCGTTCCAGCGCCAGAGTTGACGGTCGCCGATCTTGGTGGAGGGCGACGATTGTTGCGTGTCAGACGTGACGTGCCACCGCCCCGCGAGCAGGCTTCGGCCATGACTCAATCGGCTGGACCGATCGCCTGGGACTTCATCTTCACGATTGCTGGCGCGACGACGGCCCTCGTAGCGGCAGCGCTGTCCGGGATCACCCTCTATTTGACAGGGCGAAGGGAGACGCGTCAGTGGTTGCGCGATTCGGTGCTCGATGCGTTGACGCAGTTCCTCGACGCGAGCTTCGCTCGTCCGAGCAGATCGGCCTACGAAGCACGGCAAGCGTCCGGGTTTGAAGGCGACCTCGATCGATTCAGGGCGCGATCAACGGCAGCACACCGCGAGCAGAACGATGCGCTGACAAAGCTCCGGCTCCTCGCCAACGACCCTGTCGTGCGTGCTGCCGAGACGCTTCATCTCGCGGACGACGCGATTGCGGATGCGGTGCTCGGATCGGGACCGGCGCCCGATCCGTCGGATTGGGCGACGCTGCGGTTGAGGCAGAAGCACGCGCGGGAGGCCTTGATCGTCCAGGCACGACGGCTCTTGGGTCTCCCTGGTGGCGTGCCAGTCGGAAGCCTTGATGCGACTGACGACTCTCGTACGCCTGGGGCCGCCGTGACCACGAGCAGCAGACGCCATCCGCATCGGATCCTGTTCTCGCTGATGTTCTGGAAGTAGCCTCGGGAGGTGTGCCCGTTGCGTACGGCGAGCGCGGTGTCCAGCAGTCGAGGTTGTGCGTTGCACTCCACCGTGGTCCTCCTGCTCATCGGTCGCCAGGGTCCCAGAGACCGGGTGTAGGAGGCGCTCGTCGCGATGGTGAACAGCTAGGTGTGATCGCCGACCTGTAGCCAGCCGCCGCTCGGAGAAGGAGACCCCCCATCGGCACCGCCCGCGCAAGAAGCCGCCACACAGCCGGAGACTGCGGCCAGCCACCTGAGCCGGCGCGATCGGTCACTTCTGGAAGGCCGAGGATGTCGCGGGCGTAGTCAGACGGCAAGGGTGAGCGTGGTGTCCAGCAGTCGAGGTTAGTCCCGGCACGCGAGTTTCCATCCAGTGCCGATAGATGGACCGGCCCCGGATGCGACGTTCGTCGACGCCGCGGCGCGTGCCGGGCCGACGGTGCTGGTGTCTGGCCAGACTCGGGTGGCGCGGTGACGGGCGAGGGGCGGGCGGCCCGCCCGCCGCCGCGTCGGGTTTGCCCCACAGTCTGCCCTCGTCAGGACGGCGCGGGTGTTCACCGTTGCGGCGGAGACTCGCAGAACCGTTCGAACGCCGCGATGACCTTGCTGCGGGGAGCGTCGATTTCGGAGAGGGGAATGACGACCGACTGGGCGCGGCCGCGCGTCTGGTCGAGCTCGACCCGGATCGTGTCGTTTTGAATGAACCAGCGGTCGATGTTCGACCAGGGAATCAGAGGGCGAGTAGGGCGTGCCGCCCAGTGCTTGAATCCACGATCGTCGAGTGACAGCGCCGCCTTGCGAGGAGCGTTACGGCGTGATCGATGCTCAGTCCGAAGGCGTGATCGCCGCCAAAGATGATTCACCAGGGCGTAGGTGAGCCCGACTGCCGTCAGTGCGAGCATGCCGCCGAGCCCGGCGAGGGTAACGTTTGACCGCTGGGTCCAGTCGATGTCGTGCGTCGCGATGTAGAAGAAGATGTAGAACGATCCACCTCCTGTGCCGACCATCACGGCGCTGAGTGTGGCAATGGCGCGGACAACCTGCGGGCGGGTCGGTGCCGGCTGGTTCGACCATCGGAGGCCTGTGCTCGGGCGGGTCCAGAACGTTAGGGAGTGGCTCATGTCAGACACCCTGCGAGAGTCCACGGGCCGGGGGCATCCAGTCAGGCAAGGGTTCACGTTGCGAGAGCCATGGTTCGGGAACGCCGATGACGTTGTCGCGTTGCCCGACGCCGGTGAAGGTGGCCACGATGCCGCCGACGATTGCTGCGGTCGTGTCGACGTCGCCGCCGGCTTCGATGCAGGCGGAGATCGCGGCCGGGTAGTCGTTCAGGCGGGTCGTGGCCGCCCAGAGGCAGAACGGCACGGTGTCCTGCGCGGACACGCGTGACCCGTTGCCCAGCCGCCACGCGGCTTCCTCCACGGAGACCTCGCCGAGAGTCAGCGCCTCGGCGACGCCCTTGGCAGTCGCGCCCGGCAGCAGGTAGCGGCCGACCGCGTCGAGGACGCCGCCAGGTGTCGGTACGACGCCGACCAGGCGCGACTGCGCGACGTACGACGACGCGACGGCTGTCACCACGGCTCCGGCGATGCCCTCGGGGTGGGCGTGAGTGACCTCTGAGGCTCGGATGGCCTGTTCGGCGACGCGGTCCAGGTCACCTGCGAAGTAGGCGCCGAGCGGTGCGATCCGCATGGCTGCGCCATTGCCGTACGAGCCGGTCGGGAAGGCGGCGACGGTCGCCTGCTGCCAGGGGACGCCGTCCCGGATCTGGTGGAGCACCTGAACTGCGCCGGCGCCGTAGCCGCGGTACGGATCACACCTGTGCGCGAAGTCGAGCGCGAGCCGGTCCCGATCGATGTCACCGTGTTGGACCAGTTCCGCCGCAACGGTGCAGGCCATGTCCGTGTCGTCGGTCCACTCCCACGGGCCTTCGGGCGCCACGCCGTCCTGCAGCAACCGCGCCGGGTCGTTGTCCGGCACGAAGTACTGCGCGCCTAGGGCATCACCGACAGACAGACCGTGCAGGCTATCGAGACACAGCGAAACGCGCTGCTCACGGTGAGAAGACGTAGGGTGCGGCCGCGACACGTACCGAATCGTCTCAGATGTGCGGCGCCGCGGGCCAAGCAGACCATGGGTGACGGGGCTGGTGACGAAACCCGGAGAGCACGGATCTCTGGACGTGGCACGTCGCCGGTCGGTGAGCCATGACGGCATTGTGATCGCAGCCGATCAGGAACCAGCCCCCCGTAGCGAGGTTCCCGACGGCGGACCGCACAGCGGATGCAAGACGGCGGGCTCGCAAAGCGACCGCGAAGTCCAGGGACCCGCGAGTATGTCGCGGGCGCCGCCAGGCAGCAAGGATAGGTTCAGGCGCAGAGCCTCCTACCGGTTCGCGAAGCCCCTGCGCTGGATGCCGAAGCCCAGCCCCGTCGTCGAAAGGTGTGCTGTTTCGTTGCGTCCGGCGAGCGACGGCAGGCCCATCACAGCTCACGCCAGTTCGACACGGTCGGCCTGCGGCCCCCGGTCGCTCTGGCGCACCTTGAATCGGACCCGCTCACCCTCCCGCAGGTCCTCGACGCCCTGCACGACCGACACGTGCACGAACAGGTCCGCGCCCCCGACATCGGGGGTGATGAAGCCGAAACCGCGCTCCGCGTCGTAGCGCGCGACGGTGCCCTCACCCGCGCGCACAGGTCCGCTCGATGCCGTGGGACGGCGCGACCGACCGCGGTCTGTGGCCGCGCGCGCACTCCCGGAGCCACGCACGAGCTGCACGTTGCGCGCATTCGGCCCTCTGTCGCCCTCGACGACGTCATACGTCACGCGTTCACCCTCGGAGAGCCCGGTCAGACCCGGGCCGAGCGCACGGACGTGGACGAAGATGTCCTCGCCACCCGAGTCGGGAGCGACGAACCCGAAGCCCTTGGTGTCGTCGTACCAGGACACCGTGCCGTCTGCGCCATCTGCGGGCACAGCATGCCGGGCGGCCTGCGCCCCGAGCGGTAGCAGGTGGTCCGCCTGCTGGCCCTTCTCTCCGTCGACGACGAGGAACGCCACCCGCTGCCCCTCCGAGATCACACCGCCGGTGACGATGGCCGAGCTGTGCACGAAGATTTCGACGCGACCGTCGTCGGGCGTGACGAAGCCGTATCCCTTGGCCGGCTCGTACCAGGCGACGGTGCCGAGCACACCCGTGGGCGCGTCGGCGGTCCGGTCGCCCGTGACACGGACGCGGCGTGCCTGCGGGCCACGGTCACCCTCGCCCACCTCGAACTCGACGGCCTGCCCCTCGCGGAGGAGCTTCGGTCCGTCGTCGCCGACGATTTCGGACGCATGCACGAACAGGTCCTCGGCCTCATTCCCGAGGTCGATGAAGCCGAACCCTCGGTCGGCGTCGAACCATCGGACAGTTCCCTGGGGCACCTAAGACTCCTCATCTCGGCAGACATTGCTGTTGTCCAGTGTCCCTGACAGAATCCCAGGCGGGTGGGTCCAGCCGTTTCGCGGTCTCCACCAGTGGTGAGGACGCAGGCGGCGACGAAGGCGTGCTGGCCGGCGAAGCTGACTACGTGTACACCGCCGGCGGGAACCGGCTGATCCGAACCGACGCGGACGGGACCACCGTGTTCTTGTCGGGTGGGCAGGAAGTGACGGTGACCGCCGGCGAGGTCACGGCGGTGATGTGGAGTAACCATGAGGCCTCGAACAGAATTGGATGCCCTGGCGGCCAAGTTGTCGAACCAGCTGAATGCCGGCGACCGCCCCAATATGGTCCCGTACGCGAACAACAGGGAAGCGGCAGCAGAGTTCCTAATGCGCCTCGAGTCCGATGGCCGCATCTAGTGGCGCGCATATTTCTCCAGGCAAAGCAGTCATTGAAGGTCGGGAAGCTCCCAATGCGGCGGTTGCCCCAGTGGATCAAGGCAGCCCTAGCTGGGCTAGACCGAGCACTGACCGCCTGGTAATCCTCGCGGATCAACCCAGCGCCACCATCTGCTCACTTCGAGAGGTGCTCGAACAGCAGAACCGGACTTCTCAGCGCTCCGGCACGCCTTGGCATCGAGCCGGCCACGGATTGAAGTGAGCGGTGGAGGCGGCCTGCCGCCTGCGGCCGCGAACCCTGACCGGCAGCAGCGATTCCAGGACGGCTCACACCTCGTCCGTCAGGTTCGTGCCAGCGGGTCCTCGTAGCGCGACCCCGATTGTGGGCTGGACAGCGGATGCGACGGCGGGCTCGCAAAGCGGCCGCGGGTCCATCGAGTTAGTCGACTCCCTGGGGGCGGGGCACAAATGCTACAGCGATACTCCACGCCTGCGACCTGCGGTGATGTGGTCCAAGTCGTCACGCGGTGCGAGTCCCGTCAGCGTCGGACGGCTCTGGATCAGGGGGAGTCCTGCAGGGCTGCCACTCTGCGACGCCAGTATGTGACAGCGTCCTGACCGGCCTGCATCGCGATGACCTCGGGAGTGCGCAACTTCAGGGCTGTCTGTGGCGGGCTGTTCTCTACGTAGGACTCGATTCCTAGCCTGAGTGCGCCGCTGCTCAGGAAGGTGGCGTACTCGCGCACGGATTCCACGATCGGGAAGTTCGTCGGGTTGCCGTGCACCAGGCCGTTGCGTGCCCGTTGGCGCCGGGCCTCAAGGACCGCAGCTTCAGCGGTGTACTCCTTGATCAGTTCTTCGTATGCGGCGATGTCACCGACGCTGCGCAACATCCGGGTGATCCATGCGCGTTCGTGCTCGAGGCGGCACACCGAGAGCAGGTCATCGGTGTGCTCAGCGACGAAGAGGACCCACGGGCGGGACGGCCCGGTTACCAACCAGCCCGTGACGAGCTCGTCTGTCAGGTGTGGGTGCGGGCCACCGCTCAGCAGGCACATGCCGACTGCCTGCTGCACGTCCCTCGCCCATCGGGCGTGTGGCCACCGTTGTCCCAGAAGCTTGAAGGCAGTCTTGGGGCTTATGCCTGCGTGTGCGGCAACGTGCTGGACGACTCGGTCAGCGAGCGGGACCACGCTGCGGATGTCGGCCTCCGAGGGCTTGCGCAGTGCCATGTCGCGGCCGAAGGGGTGGTCGGCGCTGGTCTGAACCTCGATTGCGGCGGCCAGGAATCGAGGCAGTTCGGCGCGGCCCAAGGCCTCGGCGACGCGGACGTACGACCTGCTCGCCAACGGCACCAGCGTGCCGGGGCAGCCGGCCTCCACCACCAGGTATGTCGGTGAGGGCACCGGCCGGGCCGAGATCGCGACGACCGTGGACGGGTATGAGGTCCACGGCCAGCCCACCGCGACTACGACGACGATCCCGCAGGTCGTGGACGGAACGGATCTGGGGGAGCTGGCCAGGTCGTGGACGACGACGTATGAGTACACGGTCTCGGGCCTGCCGGACAAGACGGGATACCAGTTCGGCGGGGGCCTCCCGTCCGAGACACTGAACCTTGCCTACGACAGTGCTGATCAGCCCAGCGCCCTGGGCAGTGACCGGCACGGGATCTACGTGGCCGCCGCGGACTACAAACCCACTGGGGAGCCCGCCCGTTTCTCTCTCGGCAACACGCATGCCTACGTGCAGGACTGGGACTACGAGTTCGGCACCAACCGGCTGAAGAAGACCACCGTCGTCGCCGAGGACCCCTCCGGTGTGGCGGTGGACGTGCGGCGCGCCTCGTACACGTGGGACCACGCCGGTAATCTGACCAGCGTGTTCGACACTCCCGCCGCCGACCTCGGGGGCCGCGCGCACGACCGTCAGTGCTACGACTACGACGGTCTTGGCAGGCTTGTCGAGGCGTGGACGCCGGCCACCGCCGACTGCGCCACCGCGCCGACCTCAGGGATCCTGGGTGGCGCGGCCGCCTACTGGCACTCGTACTCGCACGACTCGGTGGGCAACCGCACCAGCGTCGTGGAGCACGCCGTTGGATCCGGGAGTGACACCACCAGCACGTACGACTACCCGGCAGCGGGTGGCGCCGCCGGTACCCAGCCGCACGGCGTCACCCAGGTCGAGCACACCGGCGCGCAGACCGGCAGCAGCAGCTTCACCTATGACGACGCCGGGAACATGACCGGCCGTGAACATGCCGGAGAGGCCCTTCACGAAATGTCCTGGGATGCCGAAGGCGAACTTGCCACGGTCGCCGAGGACACCGACGGGGACGGCACCATCTCGACGGTCGAACAGGACGAGGCCGACGGATACGTCTACACCGCCGACGGAGAGCGCATCCTGCGCACTCAGGACGGCGCCACAACGCTCTACCTCGGGCACCAGGAACTCACCCTCGATCACTCGACGGGGACCGTCTCGGGCCAGCGGTACTACACGTTCGGTGGCATGACGATCGCCACCCGCACCGGATACGACTTCGGCGACGTGGACACGATCATCTCCGACCAACAGGGCACCGGCACGGTCCAGATCCCGAACGTCGACGGACCCGCACAGCGCGTCCACCGCTACACCGACCCATACGGCAAGCCCCGCGGCCCGCAGGCCGCCACTCCCGGCGCCGGAGGCGGCGCGGACGGCAACTGGACCGGCGAACACGGCTTCCTCGACAAGCCCATCGACAACACCGGCCTGACCGCCATCGGGGCACGCATGTACGACCCGATCCTGGGCAAGTTCATCTCCGTGGACCCCGTGATGGACCTGACCGACCCACAACAGTGGAACGGCTACGCGTACAGTCACAACAACCCCATCACCTTCACCGACCCCACCGGCATGCGGGAAATCTGCGACAGCGGCCACACCTGCAACTACGGCAAGGGCGGAACCATCACCAAACAAAAGAAAAAGAAGAAGCCGAAGCCAACCGTCAACGACATCCGGTCTCAGTGGCGAACAGATCTGCGGGCGCGGCATTCGCTAACCCCGTATCGGCCAGCATTTCCGGCAGTCGGCACTTACAGTTACGCCATGAATAGGCGTGATAGCACTCTTCCGCCCAAGCCGGATACGCCGCAACAGTTGATCAAGAATTTCTATACTGGCGCGGGCCCCCGGGTGAATGCTTATGGGCAGGGTGATTTCGTCACCCAGTCCTACTAGGCATCATCGCACTATTATGCAAGCAGAGCGCAGCTCGCGAATAGGATAATTAGCGGAAAGCTCGCGGTCGGTGGCACGTTCACTAGCTCGAGAAATCTCTACGAAGATGGAATCCTGTCTGCGACTGGTCAGTTGGTCCAAGATGTTTCGCTGTTTCAGGCGGGTGTAGCGCAGACAAGCACGATCCTCGGATCGCACAATCTCTACATGACGCCGACGGCGGCTCATGACGATGGTTCCTATACGGTCAAGTTCACGGTGAGTGAGACGACGCTCGCTGGTTCGGCGACGCGGGTGGGGTTCGGTGAATTCTATAAGGGCAATGTCGAGCCAGCGATCAACAGCATTCCTGGGAGTAGCGGACCGCTGTCTCCAATGCGTACCGAGATTGCTTGGACTGAGAGGTTCTATCCGTTCAATACTATCTCGCCGAGGTGAGCGAATGCGAATGGCAAATCGTGCGGTCCTAGTTGTTTTAGCATCTATTTTCCTGACTGGTTGTTCGCCGACTGTCGACTCGATCGAGTCGGGCGACGTGGTCGGGCATTGGGAATGTGAAAGTCGGGGCGAGGTAGTGATCCGAGAAGACGGGTCATTCTCTATTGAAGGCTTTCCCAAGGAGGTTGTGAGAGAAATATACCCCGAGTCCATCTTCGCGGATCTTGACCTCGAATCCCGTGGTGCGACGCTGGATGGCGTTGGGAATTGGGACATCATGTCTGGATTTACAGACTCTGGCAAGTTCCAAGAATTCAGGATGAACTTCGAGGGCGGAGATCTCAACGCCATTGATGACGTTCCTGTATGGCTTGGAGAAGAGCGGGGCGGCCAGCGGTTCATTAGCTTTACGATTTCGGAGGACCCCGTCCAGATCAAGTGTGTCCGGCAGTAGGTTGCCGCGCAAGAAGATCACCACGGCTCGGGGTGGCTTGAAGAAGTACGACGGGTGGCTCGACCAGGCCGGGGTGTACCTCGCACACATCCTCGACGGCAAGGACCAGGCGCCCTGAGGTCCGCTTCGGAGAGTGCTGGTCTTCTCATCGTCGCAGGTTCGGCGGCGATGAGAAGACCACCACTTCGCTTCCTCCACCGCATCGCCACGATGGCGGTCTGGCTGGCCTCGCAGTGGATGTGCGGCGCGCGTCCTACACGTGGGACCACGCCGGTAACCTGACCAGTGTGTTCGACAGCCCTGCCGCCAACCTCGGAGGCCGTACACACGATCGCCAGTGCTACGACTACGACGGCCTCGGCCGGCTCGTCGAAGCGTGGACACCGGCCACCGCGGGCTGTGGTACCGCGCCGTCCTCGGGAATCCCGGGTGGTGCGGCCGCCTACTGGCACTCGTATTCCCACGACTCGGTGGGCAACCGCACCAGCGTGGTCGAGCACGCTGTCGGCTCAGGTACCGACACCACCAGCACGTACGACTATCCGGAAGCGGGCGGCGCCGCCGGGACCCAGCCGCACGGCGTCACCCAGGTCCAACAGACTGGCGCCCAGCCCGGCACCAGCGCTTTCGAGTACGACGCCGTCGGTAACATGACCGGCCGCGACCAGGCCGGGCAGGCGCTCCAGGAACTGTCCTGGGACGCCGAGGGCGAACTCGCGGCAGTCGCCGAGGACGCCGACGGGGACGGCACCATCTCGGCGGCCGAGCAAGACGAGGCCGATGGCTACGTCTACACCGCCGACGGAGAGCGCATCCTGCGCACCCAGGACGGCGCCACCACGCTGTACCTCGGACACCAGGAACTCACCCTCGACCATGGGACGGGAACCGTCTCCGGGCAGCGGTACTACACCTTCGGCGGGATGACGATCGCCACCCGCACCGGCTACAACTTCGCCGACGTGGACACGATCATCTCCGACCAGCAGGGCACCGGAACCGTGCAGATCCCGAACGTGGACGGGCCCGCACAGCGGGTGCACCGCTACACCGACCCGTACGGCAAGCCCCGCGGCCCCCAGGCGTCCCAGCCCGGAGCAGGTGGTGGCGCGGACGGCGACTGGACCGGGGAGCACGGCTTCCTCGACAAACCCGTCGACGCCACCGGCCTGACCGCCATCGGCGCCCGGATGTACGACCCGACCCTGGGCCGATTCGTCTCGGTCGATCCCGTCATGGACCTGACCGACCCACAGCAGTGGAACGGCTACGCCTACAGCCACAACAACCCCACCACCTTCACCGACCCCACCGGAATGCGAGAGCTCTGCGAGACCGGGTACACCTGCAACTATGGCAAGGGCGGCAGCATCACCAAGGCCAAGAAAAAGCCCAAGCCCAAGCCAACCATCTGGGATATTAGGTCTCGAGTGCGATACTCATATACGCTGGCGCAGCCATGGCAACCTCTGCCATCGACGACTCCCTACTACGACGCAGCGGCGGCCCGTCGTGAGGTGGCCGCGGCGAAATTGGCGCTTGCCCGGGCAAATGCGGCAGCCGCGCGTGCCAGAGTCGAGCAGGCTAGGCAGCAAGCGAAAGCCGCTGCGGCGGCGCGCCTCAGGGAACAGAGGCGAATGCACAGAGGAACCCCGACGGGTGCGGCCCTTGGAGACTTGCCGTCGGCATTCATCGTGCACCAAAACGGTCCATATGTTGGGACTGGTATCACTCTCGATGATTACCCGGATCAGGTGAATATAGAGTTGTACGCTGGAGGATGCGAGGGCCTGTGTGTGGACGGGGCGGTCGGTTTTGATACTAAGGAGGGATTCTACCGTTCAATCGCACCAGGGTTCGGGATTGAGACCGGTTTTAGCGCTGGATTGACCGTCGGTAATGGAATTGTTCCCGGTATTTCGTACGGGGCCTCTGGGAGTGCGAACGTATATGGGCCATTTCTTATGACCGGATCTACCACCTTCACTAACCCACCCGGGATTTCAGGCGGCGGAGGAATCGGCGGTGGAATGCGCTACGGGGGCCATGTCTATGCGAAGTACACAAGGGCCCAATGACTATCAATTACGGGGTGATCGGATGACCATGGTGGGCTTGATTTTCGGCCTCGCCTTCGTCGTCGCAGGAATTGCGCTCATCGCATCCAGTCGCCGAATCGGAGAGGACGTAGATAAAGACGTCGGCCGCACTCTGCCTCGCTTCCTGGCTGACCTCGTACGAGAGGCCCCGCTAGGTCTTGACATGCGCAAAAGAGTGCTGGCGGTTGGGGTAGGATTCATATTGGTTGGGGTTCTTTTTGCAGCAGTCGACCCGCTGCTCACCTAGATCAGAATAAGGCGGCCCATGTGCCGGTTGACAGTGACCGCACCCGAACCGGCTGGCCTTATGGTCCTGCCCGTTTTGGAACCACTGGGAATTTGGCCTTCACTTACGTTGGATCGCACTATGTGCGAATGACTCCAATGACCGAGAATTCTGACGGAAGCGTGGTGTGGCGATGCACGGCCACCAATGAGTCTGACATCGAGTCAGCTACCCACCCTCCGGTGATTGGGTACACGCAGTGGTGGACCGATAACGTTGACACCCCGATCATGGACGCAGTTGGTGACTCGGGCCCGATGTCCCCGACTTACCAGACCGTTACCTTCGACGTAATCCTGGTGCGGCCTGAAGGTGGCTAGATTGACCGTGAAGATGGCGGGATGCGCGCTCGCTGTGTCAGTAGCGGTAGTGACAAGCGGGTGCGCGCATCAAGTCTCGGCTCAGGAGATCCCGGGCGTCTATTGGGACCGTAGTCAGACAAGCTGCCTAAGGCTAGATTCTGATGGGGGTTTCTATGCTCGCGATGTTCCGGGTGCGGCACTCGACGATGCGGTATCCGATTCGCCACTAGCGTTTTCAGGGACGTGGGAGTTTCTTGACAATTCGAGTTCGGCGGACTTCGTCTATGTGTCGGTCGAGGATGAACTGCCGGAGCAAATCGCAGGAATTCAGGTCTATCTAGGCGGATCGGACTCGCTGTACTTTCTGCCTGATACGGACAGTGGGTCATCGCTTACGTTCTATCGAGAAGGGTCGGACTCTGACTGTGCGATCGGAAGATAGGTTTCCCCTGTCTGCACCATCCAGGACCGACGGCATTGGAACTCGTTCATGACGTGCTCTCAGAAATCCGCGAGGTGTAATTTCTACGCCTTCGGTGGGATGACGATTGCCACGCGCACCGGTTATAACTTTGGTGACGTGGACATGGTCATCTCTGACCAGCAGGGCACCGTCACCGAGTCTGCTTGCGCTTCTGGCGGTACCAGTGCCAGTAGTGCGCGGAGCACATTCCGCGGGTCAGAACGGCCTCGTCGCAGTCGTTGATGCTGCAGTTTCTTTCGGCAGGGGTGGGCGTTCGCGACGGCGTGGGTGCCAGTCGGGGTCGAGGGCGTCGAGGCGTGCAAAGACGCGGGAGCGGCTTCCTTTGGCGTACTGGTCGCGCTGATCGGACAGCCAGCCTGCCGGGTCGCCCGTGGTGCCACGCAGGGTCCCGTGGGCGGCGTGGTGTGCGGCGGCGATGTCGAGCATCCGGGGAGCGCGACGTCGGCATCCTGGGCAGCAGGGTGATCTCCGCGGCTTGGGCACGTCTGCGGGCGGCGTCCGCGGAGGCGCCGAGCCGGGTGGCGATCTCGGGCCAGCCGACGTTGTGGTCCATCGCCCAGGCCACGGCGTCGCTCCAGGACTCCCAGCCGGCGGCCGCGAACCGCTCCCGCCACCTGGTGTCCGTGGTCGCGGCGAGTGTGGCGCGGAACTGGCCGCGCGCCTGCAGCGATCGTGGACCGCCTCGCTTCTTGAACAGCGTGCCGGTGATTCGGTGCTTGCTGCGGTACTCGTCCACTGTCATGCCGTGCGCGCGCACGACGTGGTGTCCCACGGAGGCGAATCACGCGGAGCACTCAAGGCACTGGGACTGCACGGCCGGGTCCGGGATCTTGACCGCGCGGGCGCGTCGTGGATCCAGCTTGACTGCAGGGTCGGAGCGCCCTGCTTCAAGGGTTCTCTTTTTGGGAGGGCAGTAGGTGGGCCGGTCGCTGGTTGCCGTGGGCGTCCGGACCGCGTTGAGCGACTCGGAGTGTTTCGTAGGTTTCGTGGGTAAGGATGAGGTCGCCGAAGTCGCGGCGTGCGGTGGTCAGGATGTCCGGGTCGGGCAGCTCGTTGGCGTACCAGGCTGCAGGGTCGGGATGCTGGACCAGGTGGCGGTCGTTCTCCAGGTCGGTGATGGTCCAGGCGGACAGGTCGTGGCCCTGTCCAGGTGGGTTCCGGTCAGAACTTGGATACCGGCGGCGTCCAGGACGTACTGGCGGGTGATGTCGAGGTCACGGGTCGAGACGTTCTCACCGGGTCGGACTGCTGGAGGGGCCTCTGTTGGGCCCGAGAGTGGGTGGCAGGTGTGGGCGACGCCGTATTCGAGGCGTGGGCCGTGCTGGGTGAGAATCTGGATGAGGACGTCGAGCCGTGCATGCCAGGGTTTGGTGGCAGAGGCAAGGGTGATGGTCGCTCTCGCTCCTGGGAAGAGCTGTGCTCGGCTGACTGAGAGCGCGGACTCGTTGATCGAGGTCAGGCTCGTGAATTTCGAGCGCGCGGCAGCGTCGATCCACGCGCTGCCGCGGCGCGCCTGTGGAGCGGGTGATCTGAAGATGCTCCGGCCGATGTAGGAAAGGGGCGCTGGGAAGCGGGCGTCGACCACGTCCGCGCTCTGGATCAGAGCGGCACGGTCCTCGGCGGCTGCGTCGGTTCCACAGGGGAAGGAGCCGGTTTCGGGTTGCGGGTTGAATCGGAGGAGGATTCCGACGGCGCTCCCGAGTTGCTCGGGTTCGTTGCTCCAGGCGGGAGGCTGAGGATTGTGGGCTCCGCGAATCTGGCCGGTCCACTACTGATCAGTCTGCCGCTGGGCATATTCGGTGAGCCAGGTACGTATCTCGGTGCCATCGCCAGCGGTATTCATCAGAGCGATGACACCTCCTGCTGGTGTATCGGCAGTGTCCTCCACGAACGGTGCGTCGTCCTCCCAGCGGTCCTCGCCTCGTCGTTGAGCTCTTCGATCAGATCCAGGCACGCGAGGAGGGGATCGAGGTCCGGTGGCGCGGATTCTGCGGCGGAGGGATGGAACTCGAAGGAGAACTCCGCCGGGTCGTCTCCCAGGCTTGCCGGATTGATTCCAGTGCACCTCAACGCCCATGCCGCCCATCGAACCCGATCCGGCCTGGCAGGTCCAGCCCGAGGCGGACTGCCCGATTTCATCCGTTTCTAACGTGGTGTCGGTCGGCAACGCGATGGCAGGGCTTGCGTTCCCTGCAAATACGCACCATCGTGACTGCATTGGGAAGGTCTCGCCAGCGTTGAAACGTCTCGGCGTCGTTGTGTTCTGGGTGGAGCAGGACCGGACGGTGACGGTGGACCAGACCATCTGGTAGATCACCACCGGTGGCGTCAGCCGTGGAGAGGGCCGCTGGCTAAGTTCGGCGACGCGGTGCATGGTGCTGCTGTGGCGGTCTTCGCGGGCGAGAGCCGCAAGGTCGGGGCCCCAATCCTGTAACACCACCAACGCCAGCTACACCCTTGTCCGAGCAGGCCCTCCGGCCGGACCGCACCAGACCGTAGATGACGCTCGGCCGAGCCGTCGTTCAAGGGTGGTTGACTTGCGCCGTGAATCGCGCTCGTAACCCGCTGTGGCGGACATTTCTGGAGCTTCGCGGCAATCCTCGTGCCTGCGTGTGGACTGAACCGCTGTGGGGTCTGTCCATGGCGTTGGTGCTGCCGTACGCGTCGGTGTTCATGCTGGCCCTGGGGTTGCGCGACGCGCAGATCGGGTTCCTCGCGACAGTCGCCATGCTGTCTCAGGTCGCTTTCGGGCTGGCCGGCGGGATCATCACCGACAGGTTCGGCAGGCGCGCCACGACGGCATGGTTCGACGTGATCGCCTGGGTGATCCCGTGCCTGGTGTGGGCGTTCGCGCAGAACTTCTGGTTCTTCCTCGTGGCCTCTCTCGTGAACGGCGCCCTGCAGGTCACGCAGAACTCGTGGGACTGCCTCTTGGTCGAGGATGCCGAGCGGAGCAAGATCACCAGGATCTACTCGCTGGTCAAGGTCGCGGCCGACTGCTCCGCCCTGTTCGCGCCGCTGGCCGCCGTGCTGGTCGCCCAGCTCGGGCTCGAGCCTGCGGTTCGCATCCTGTACGTCAACGCCGCAGTCGTCATGATGGTGAAGATCGTCTGGCTCTACGTGTGGTCGCGGGAGACGCGACAGGGGCGTATTCGGATGGACGCCACCCGGGGCCACACCGCATGGCGGCTGGTGGCCGGGTATCGCGGAGCGCTCGGGCTGCTGTTCCGGTCGCGCGGCTCGTCTCTCGCGCTGGCCGTGGCGGCCCTGACCGCCGCTGTCCTGCTCGTCAACGGCACGTTCTGGCAGGTGGTGGTCAGCGAGCGCCTGCACGTGCCGTACGAGTTCCTCCCGTTCTTCCCGATGGTCCGCTCGGTGTTGTCGGTGGTCTTCTTCTTCACGCTCATCCCACTCCTGACCACCGCCGTCGATCTCAAGCGAGCCACGTTGTGGGGGTTCGGCGCCCACCTCGGCGGGCAGATCGTGCTTGTGGCGATCCCCGCTGCCGACGGCACGGCGACGGTATCGACCTACGTGTTCCTCGGCGTCTGCCTCCTGCTGGACAGCTTCGGCGCCGGCATGCTGGCCATGCTCGCGGAAGCGCTCGTCGCGCTGCACGTCGACGAGGGGGAGCGCTCGCGGGTGATGGCTCTGCAGCGCACCTTCATCATGCTCGCCGCGGCGCCGTTCGGATGGATCTCCGGATGGTTGTCCGGGATCGACCGCACCTACCCGTTCGTGCTCACGTCCGTACTGCTCGTCGTCGGCCTCGTGCTGGCCGCGACGCGTTGGGTGCCGACGCGGCAGGACGCGGACCCCGCCCTGGTGGCCGACCCGGCGTAGCGCGGGTCACCGGCGTGATCTCCAGTGGAACACGCGCGAGGCGAGGATGATGGCGACGACTCAGGCGAGGGTCGGTGCCGGCAGGAGCAGCGACTCGGTGAGCGGGACCCCGCCGTCGGCCCCCCCGTCGGCCTAGGTACGGGCGTACTCACTGCCGCACCGTCCTTCGTGGCCGCACACCGCATCGCGCTTGACGGCCTCCATCCCCGACAGCCGGTGTGAGGTGCGCACAGCGTTCGCTCCGGTTGATCCCACCCGCAGAATGGGCGTATGCCCCAGGAACCCCACAGGCGCCTGTTCTCCTCGATACACAGGGTGCTGCGTACCGATCCACCGGAGGCGATCACCGAACCGATCCCGGTCCTCGACGACGCCTGGATGCTCCGGGTGCTGGACCTCGCCATGCGGATCGGGGAGTCGATGTTCGCGGTCGGGGCGTCGGCGCACGAGGTGACGCTGGCGATCATGCGAGTAGCAGGTGCGTACGGGCTCGAGGGTGTCCACGTGGACGTGACGTACAGCTCGATCGCCGTGTCGTACCACCGCGGTGGTGAGGGCTGGCCGCACACGCTGTTCCGCGTCGTGCGGGCGGCGGCACCGGACCATACGAAGCTGCAGCGCCTGCAGGCGCTGATCGTCGACATCACCGACGGCAAAGACCTCGAGGAGGCCCGCACCAGGTTCCGGGCCATCCGTCGCGTGCCGTTCAGGTACAAGCCGCCGGTCGTCGTGATCGCCCGCGCCCTGCTCGCAGTCGGCGTGAGCATCCTCTCGGGAGGCTCCGCGGTGCTCCTGGGGCTCACCTTCGTCGCCGCGCTGGGAGCCGCGGCGACCCAGGCGGGGCTGGCGCGGCTCCGGGTGCCCTCGTTCTTCAGCCAGATCGCCGGGGCGTTCGTGACGACGGCGGTCGCAGTGGCCGTGTCCGCTCTCATCACCGCGGGCTTCGAGCCGTTCACGGGGGTGCGTCCGTCCATCATCGTGGCGTCCGGGATCGTCCTGATGCTCTCCGGCCTCACGGTGGTCGGAGCGGCTCAGGACGCCATCGACGGGTTCGCGCTCACTGCGGCCGGCCGCATCCTCGACCTCACGCTGCAGACCGTGGGCCTGGTCGTCGGAATTCTGATCGGGCTCGAGCTCGGCAGCGTGCTCGGATTCCGGATGACCTTGCCGGACGCGCCGCCGGCATTCGGTGCGCTGCCGAACCAGCTCGCAGGGGCCGTCATCGTCGCGATCGCCGTCGCTCTGTTCAACGGTGCCGGTGCGCGCATCATCGCCGTCAGCGGTGTGCTGGGCGCGATCGCGATACTCGGTCACGCGTTCACGGTGACGCTGGACCTGCACGAGGCCGCCGCGAGCGGCGTCGCGGCGTTGCTGGCCAGCTTCGTCGGGATCCTGGTCGCGCACCGGCTGCACGTCCCGTCCGTCGCCGTCACGACGGCGGCCATCGTGCCGCTCGTACCTGGTGGTGCCGTGTTCTACGGGCTGCTCGGTGTGGTGCAGGCCGATGCGCCAGGTGCCGGGACGAGCTCCCTCGTCCTGGCGGCGACGGTTGCCGTCGGCCTGGCCGCGGGCGCTTCGCTGGGGATCTATCTCGGAACACCCGTCCGAGCCACGCTTGCCGGTGTAGCCCGCTCCCGCGCCCGCGTCCGGCACTGAGCTGCCCAGCAAGGCCCCTGCGCGGCCGGCCCTGCGGCCGCCGCGCAGGGGCCTTGGTCTTGACGCACACATTGATCAAGTGATTTAGTCACTTCATGACTCAGGGTAGAGCGCCGTTCTCGGAGCGGCTCGCGGATGACATCGTCGATCTGATCCGGTCGGCGGGTCTCGGGCCGGGGGATGTGCTGGAGTCCTCTCGTGACCTGGCGAAGCGTTTCTCGGTGACCACGCCTACGGTCCGTGAGGCGTTACGGCGGCTCGAAGCCACGGGAGTCGTCGAACTGCGGCATGGATCGGGTACCTACATCGGTTCGGGGATCGAACGGGCCGTCCTGGCGAACCCGCACCGGCCCCGCATCACGCGCGCGTCGGTGATCGAGCTGGTCCAAGCACGTCTGGTGATCGAGCCCGGGATCGCCGCCCTTGCCGCGCAGGCGCGGGACGCCGCCGGCCTGCAGCGCCTGGAGGCCGCCACGGCCACCGCCCTGCAGCCACCGGTGCACGGCTTCCGCCCGGCGCTGAACTTCCATGTCGAGCTCGCCGCGGCGTCGGGCAACGGCCTGCTGCGCGAGACCGTCGAAGCGCTGCTGCACGTACGCGCCACCGAGCAGACCGAGATCCGGTTCCGCTACGACGACCGCGCGCGTGACCATGCCGAGCATCTTGAGATCTTGGACGCCGTGCGTGCGGGCGACACGACCGCGGCCGAGCGGCTGACCCGCGCCCACCTGACCACGATCCGTGAGTCGGTCGAGGCGGCCGACTTCGGCGACGACCCGGGGCAGACCTCGTGACCGGGCCGGACCGTCTCGCGGAGATGACCACGGTCGAGGCCGCCGGCGCCGCCGCACGGGGCACGGTCGTGCTCATCCCTGCCGGCGCGCTGGAGCAGCACGGCCCCGCCATGGCGCTGGGTACCGACCTCGTGCGGGCCGAGGCCGTGGTGGCCGAGGTCGCCACGAACCTTCCGGGCCGGGTCGTGGTCGGGCCGTCGATTCCCGTGGGCGTGTCGCCGCACCACCTGCGGTTCCCCGGCACGGTGACCCTGACCACCGGTACGTTCGCCGCCCTCGTGCGGGAGTACGTGACGAGCCTGCACCGGCACGGGTGGACACGGTTCCTGGTCGTGACCGGGCACGGCGGTAACAACGCCGCCCTCACGACCGTGGCGCAGGACCTGCTGGTCTCCCACCCCGACGTCCAGTTCGCCTGGTCACCCCTGACGGCGCTGGCCGGGGACGCCGTCGCCGCCCTGCGCCCCAGCGCCGTCCACGGCCACTCCGGGGAGGCGGAAACCGCGCAGATGCTCTACCTCGCACCCCACCTGGTCCACACCGACCGTCTCGAGCCCGGCACCACCACTCCCGACCAGCTCGACGACGTCTCCCGAGTCGCGCGTCACCACGCGCAACCCACCCTCACCCTTCCCTACGACCGCCTCAGCCCCAACGGGGTGCTCGGAGACCCCCGCCGTGCCACCGCCGACGACGGGGCCGCGATCGTGAAGGCCGTCGTCGGCCGGATCACCGCCTTCCTCGAGGACTGGCCGGCTTCCTAGTACCGGCACCCCACCACCACTTCCACAATCCTCCACGCACCTGGCCCGCCAGGTGTCCGTCTCGTCATGCCCGCGTCCGCGAACGGACGTCGAGAAAGGAACTCGCATGTCAACGACGACAGCATCACTTCACCGACCCGGCGCGGGAGGGGCCGTTCCCCGCCGCGCCGCGTTCCTGACCGCACTGGCAGTCGCGGTCTGCGGCCTGGCCGGCCCGATCGGTGGCACGTCGGCGATCGCCGCTCCGGCCGAGTCCGGTGGCGCCGTGTCGGGACCGTCGGACGTCACGACCTCGCCGGTCGGCACCAGCCGGGCCGTGTCCGGCGGCGGGGCTGGCTCGGCCGGCTGCGGCAGCGATCCGGACCAGGAGCCGGGCACCAGCGTGCTGCACCCGCTCACCAGCGACGGTCGCGAACGCACCGTCCAGCTGCACCTGCCGGACGACTACCGCCCCGACCGCGCCTGGCCCGTCGTCCTCGTCTACCACGGCCGCGGCAACACGGGAGCGGGCACGGAGGCGTTCTCGGGGCTGGACACGCTGCCCGCGATCGTGGCCTACGGCAACGGCGTCGTCGGCACCGGCGACGGGGAGCGGCAGGCATGGGAGGGCGCGCCCTACTCCGCGCCCGGGGTCGACGACGTCGCCTACACGAACGACCTGCTCGACAAGCTCGAGTCGGAGCTGTGCGTGGACACGCGCCGCGTGTACGCGACGGGCAAGTCGAACGGCGCGGGGTTCACCGCGATCCTGGCCTGCGAGCTCTCGGGCCGCATCGCCGCGATCGCGCCGGTGGCCGCCGCGCTGTACGGCACCGGGCACCCCGGCTGCCTCCCGCGGCGCCCGGTGCCGGTGATCGAGTTCCACGGGACGAACGACGTCACCATCCCGTACGTCGGCGACGTCGACCGCGGCCTGCCGGCGGTCCCGCACTGGGTCGGCGGCTGGGTCGAGCGCAACGAGTGCGCCACCGGTCCCGCCGTCGAGGCGACCGCCGCCGACGTGACGACCTATCGCTGGACCGACTGCCGCCGCGGCGCCGAGGTCACGCACGTGGCGGTGCTCGGCGGTGGGCACACCTGGCCCGGCGAGGACAGCTACTCCGGCGGCGGGTACGCCACGCACAGCATCGAGGCCCACGAGGTGATGTGGGACTTCCTGCGCGACGAGCGGCTGCCGGTGCGGTTCCTCACCGGAGATGGTGCGCACGGGTACAGCACGCACGAGGTCCGGGAGCAGGGGGAGGACGCATGACCACCACGTCGAAGCAGGCCGGCCCCGAGGCCGCGCCGGACCGCCTGCCTCGCGTCCTGCGCGCGCTGGCCGTCGTCGAGCGGCTCGGCAACGCTCTGCCGCACCCGTTCTGGCTGTTCTGGATCCTCGCGGGACTCCTGGCCGTGGCCAGCGCCGCGCTCTCGGCCGCGGGAGTGTCCGTCGTGTCCCCGGCCGACGGCGAGACGGTGGTGGTGCAGAACCTGCTCAGCGGTGACGGGCTCGCCATGGCGGTCTCGACGGCCGTCGACAACTTCGCCACGTTCGGCCCCATGGGCACCATCGTCGCCGTCATCATGGGCGTCGCGATCGCCGAACGCACCGGCTTCCTCGCCGCGCTGATGAAGGTCTCGGTGTCGCGGGTGCCCGTGTCGTGGGTCGTGTTCGCCGTCGCTTTCGCGGGCACCGTCTCGCACGTCGCGAGCGCCGCCGCCTACATCATCCTCGTGCCCCTGGGTGGTCTCGCCTTCCGGGCGGTCGGTCGATCGCCGATCCTCGGCGTCGTCGTGGCCTACACCTCGATCGCCTCCGGCTACGACGCCAGCCCCGTACCGACGCCGAACGACGCGATCTTCGCGGGCATCACCACCGAGGCGGCACGGATCATCGACCCGGCGGCCTACGTCTCCCCGGTCAGCAACTGGTTCTTCAACATCGCCTCCTCGCTGCTGCTGGCGACCGTGATCACCCTGGTGACGCGGCTGGTGCTGGCCAGGCGTCCCGATCTGGACGCCGACCCCGACGCCGACCTGGACGACGTCGCCGGGCTGGAACTGTCCCCGCGCGACCGGTCCGCGCTGCGCGTCGCGCTCCTCGCGGGTCTGGCGACCATGGCTGCGATCGCCGCCGCGGTGCTGCCGCCGTCGTCCCCGCTGCGCGGTGCGGACGGCAGTCTCACCGAGTCGCCGTTCCTGGACGGGATCGCGGCCGTGGTCGCCGTCCTGTTCGCGGTGGTGGGCATCGTGTACGGGTGGCGGTCCGGCGCCGTCTCGAAGGCCTCCGACGTGCCGCGGCTCATGGCCGAGGGCGTGCGCCAGATGGCGCCCGTGCTGGTCCTCTTCTTCGCGATCGCCCAGTTCCTGCAGTACTTCGACTGGACCCACATCGGCGACGTCGTCGCTGTGAACTCCGCGGAGGCGCTGCGCACCAGCGGCGTGCCGATCTGGGTGGTCTTCCTCGCGATCCTCGCTCTGCTGTCCGTGGTGAACGTCCTGGTCACCAGCGGTTCGGCGATGTGGGCCATCGCCGCCCCCGTCGTCGTACCGATGCTGATGCTGCTCGAGGTGCCCGCGGAGACCACGCAGGCCCTGTTCCGCATCGCCGACTCCGGGTCCACCTCCATCACGCCGATGAGCCCCTACTTCATCATGGCGCTCGGCTTCCTCCAGCGATACCGCAAGGACGCCGGGATCGGCACCCTCGCCTCGTACACCCTGCCGCTGGCCGTGTGCATGACACTCGCGTGGACCCTGCTGTTCTTCGCCTGGTGGGGGCTCGGCATCCCCCTCGGCCCCGGAGCACCCGTGCGGTAGACCGACAGACCGCGACGGGCGGGTCGGAGAGAGCTTCTGACCCGCCCGTGCGCCCGCCGCAGCGCGTCGAAGGGCGTGGCGACGTGGTACCGCGGACCGGTCTGCTCCCGCCTGTACCCAGGCGAAGGTGAGAGGCGCCTCACGGCATCGATGCGCGCTACGGCTCGAGGTGCAGGTGTCGGCGTAGCGCCGTGGTGAACTCGTCGACCCGGGCAAGCTGTTCCGCGGTGAGCGCCTCGACGAAGAGTTCGTGCACGTCCCGCAGATGCGGCACCGAGCCGCGCCGGAACGACTCCGCACCGAGCGCGGTCATCCGCACGTCGATGCCGTGGACGTCGTCGGGGCACGGGGCGCGGTGCACGAGCCCGCGCTTCTCCATCCGCCTCAGGTGGTGCGACAGGCGGCTGCGTTGCCAGCCGATGAGTTCGGCCAGCTCGGAGGAGCGCAGCGTGCTCCGGTCGGCCTCGCTCAGCGCGAGCAGTACTCGGTAGTCGGCGGAGGACAAGGACGACTCGCTCTGGAGGCGTCCCTCCAGGACGGCCCGCAGTGTTTCGGTGGTCTCGATGTAGTTGCGCCAGATGCGTAGTTCCTCGCGCGTGGGTATCGCGCGGCGCGCCGTCTCCGTCATGGCACCTCCCGGGAATTGACACGTCAACTCTGCACGTTACAGGATTGACACGTCAATCCTTATCCCGGCGTGGCCCCGTCCCACGAGGAGTGAACCCATGACCGACAACACTGCGGTCCAGTTCGGCATCGACAGTTTCGGCGACCTTCCCCGCGGTGACCGGGGTGAGATCGTCTCCCACGCGCAGGCGATCCGCGCCGTCGTGGAGGAGGCGGTGCTTGCCGACCAGACCGGTGTGGACGTCGTCGCGCTCGGTGAGCACCACCGCCCCGAGTACTCGATCTCCACCCCCGAGACCGTGCTGGCGGGCATCGCCACGAGGACCGAGCGCATCCGTCTCGCCTCGGGCGTGACGGTCCTGTCCTCGGACGACCCGGTGCGCGTCTTCCAGCGCTTCGCCACGGTCGACGCGCTCTCGGACGGGCGCGCCGAGGTGATCCTGGGCCGCGGGTCGTTCACCGAGTCCTTTCCCCTGTTCGGGTACGACCTGTCGGACTACGACGTGCTCTTCGAGGAGAAGATCGACCTGTTCCACAAGCTGCTGGACGAAGGTCCGGTCACGTGGGAGGGCACCACGCGCGCTGCGCTCAGGGACGCCGAGGTGTTCCCCAGGACGGAGTCCGGCCGGCTGACGACCTGGGTCGGAGTCGGCGGGACGCCCGAGTCCGTGATCCGCACCGCGCGGTACGGGTTCCGGCTCATGCTCGCGATCATCGGCGGTGCGCCCGACCGGTTCGCTCCCTACGTCGACCTGTACCGCCGGGCCGCGGAACAGTTCGGGACCACCGCCTACCCGGCAGGGATGCACTCCCCGGGTTTCGTCGCGCGGACGGACGACGAGGCCAGACGGCTGTTCTGGCCCGGCTACAGGGAAATACGCGACCGTATCGGAGCCCTGCGCGGCTGGCCGCCCGTGCGGCGTGAGGAGTTCGAGGCCGACGTCGAGTACGGCTCGCTCTACGTCGGCTCCCCCGAGACCGTCGCGCGCAAGATGGCTCGCGCCATCCGCGCACTCGACGTCGGACGCTTCGACCTGATCTACTCGGCTGCCGGCGCCGTGTCCGCGAGCGCTCGCCTCCGTGCCGTCGAGTTGTACGGCACCGAGGTGATCCCGATGGTCCGCGAGCTCCTCGCGGAGAAGGCCGGCACTCCCGAGGCGGTCCGATGACCGCGCGCACGGCCGCACGCACCATCGGCATCCTCGGGGCGGGCAAGGTCGGCACCGTCCTGGCCCGCCTCGCCGTCGCCGCCGGGTACCGGGTGCTCGTCGCGGGGTCCGGCGACCCGGCGAAGATCGCCCTGACCATCGAGGTCCTGACGCCCGGCGCCACCGCCGTCCGGGCCGTGGAGGCCGCACGGGAGGCCGACGTCGTGATCCTCGCCCTCCCGCTCGGTAGGTACCGCGCGCTTCCCGCCGACGAACTGCGCCACAAGCTCGTCGTCGACGCCATGAATCACTGGTGGGAGGTGGACGGGCCGCGCGAGCGGATCCTCGATCCAGGCGTCTCCTCCAGTGAGTTCGTGCAGGGATTCCTCGACGGGGCGCGTGTCGTCAAGGCCTTCAACCACATGGGCTACCACGACCTGGAGGACGAGGCCCGCCCCGCCGGGGCACCGGGTCGCAAGGCGATCGCGATCGCCGGTGACGACGACGCGGATGTCGCCGAGGTCGCGACGCTCGTCGACGACCTCGGCTTCGACCCCGTGCCCGTCGGAGCTCTCGCCAACGGTGCCCGGCTCGAGCCCGGCACCCCCGCCTTCGGCGCCAATGTCCAGGCCGCCGAGCTTCAGGCTCTGACCCGAGCAGACGTGCTGGACCCGTAGCAGACCTGAACTGACGGCAGACACGAACCGACAAGGCGAGGCGCTCCCGGTCCCGGGCCGGGGACTCTTCCGCGAGGAGTGGAGTGGTTGAAGCCGGAGGGTAAACGTTCTGCGAAGAGTATCGTGGTGGTATGTCCGATCTGTGCATCGTGGTGGCTGCCGGTCCGGCGCGTTCGGCGCAGGCGATCGGCAGATCGGTCCGAAGCACCGTCATGCTCGATGGAGAGGACGTGTACCAATGAGGATCAAGTCATCGACGAGGCCGGCCGCGGGGCTGGCGGCTCTGGCGCTGACATCGGCCGCGGTCGTGGCGGTCGGGGGAGCGGCGCAGGCCGCGCCGGCGGCGCACCGCGTGGCATCGCAGACCGCGAACCCTGTCGAAGTCACGATCGAGTGGGGCGATGCGCGGGCGTTCGCGGGAGGAATCTCCGGCGTGCCCGGTAGCGGAACCGACTGGTTCATGCCGATCACCGCGAACGTCTACCCGGCGAGCGCCGAGGGGACCGTGCGTTTCGTGGCCACCGCCACGGCCGACGGGGAGGTCTCCGACCTCGGTGCGCAGCCGGTGACCGACGGGCGGTCCGTCGCTCCCACCTGGGCGCTCCCCGGCGGCCCGGTCGTGGACGGCACGCCCCGTGCCCGGACGTACACCATCACCGCGGAGTTCGTCCCTGACGACCCGGCCACGCACCAGGGCGCGGTGCCCACCCGCGACTCCTTCCTGCTGTTCCAGCTCGCCACCGATCCGAGGTCTTGACCCGGCACACCTAGTAGGCGCCGATTCGGGCGCCGTAAGCCACTGCCTCGATCCGGTTCCGCAGGCCGAGCCGCTTGACGACGGCGTGGATGACGGCCTTGACCGTGCTTTCGGAATAACGGAGGCGAGCAGCTATCTCGCCGACGTCATCGCCCTCGGCGAGCATGCGCAGTACCTCGATCTCGCGGGGCTCCAGGCCTGACCGCCGGGCGATGACGTCGGTGTCGCGTCGCTGCTCCCGGATCTCGTCGGTCAGGGCTCGCGTCAGCGCCCCGGACAGTCGAGATCCGCCTCGGGCCGCCTCCACCAGCGCTTCCGTGACCTCCACCAGGCTCGTCGAGGAGTAGTTGAGAAAACTCACCACGCCGTGTCCGACGGCTTCCAGGAGGCAGTGATCACTGATGTGCGGAGCGACAAGGACTTTGGGGATCTCGCAGATTCCTGTGACGCCTGAGGAACGGCGAAGGAGCCTCATCGGGTCGTCCTTGGACCGAGCTGTGAGGTAGAGCAGGACACTGGCGTCCTGAGCCTTCTCCTGGGGCAGGAGCGTGGTTGCCGGGTGAGCTCGCAGCCATGCGCCGGCCAGGTCCGCCGAGATACGGTCAGCGGCGAACACGGACACTGCGGTGTCTGACACGGGGTGGGGCGCCAGACGTGAGTCGTGCACGTTCTCGTCGGTGGCCGACCGCTCACGCCCGCCAGACGCCTCAGTCTTGTCAGAGGGTGCCGGTGAACCTGTCGTCGAACCGGGGGCAGGCGGTGCGGGTGGGCGTGACCGGGTTGGTGCGAGAACCACGAACGTCGGAAACGTCATGGATCAAGCGTAGGACGGGCCGTTCTGGTCAAAGCGGTTCCGCAGGCCGTAGGCGCACGTTGCGTGGACGCGACGACTGCACTGACGGACAGCGCCGTCCGCCCCGGGGGGGGGGGAGAGATCAGAGTGCACCGATGCGGACACCGTATGCGACGGCCTGTGTCCTGTTCCTGAACCCGAATCGGTGTACCACGCCATGGACGATGTTCTTGATCGTGCGTTCCGAGTAGTTGAGCCGGGCACTGATCTCAGCGATCCTGCTCCCCTGCGCGAGCAGGCGAAGGACCTCGATCTCGCGGGGGGAGAACCCGGTCGCGAGGTGGTCGTCGCCGGCCGGGGGACGCGCTTGGCCACCTCGTGGGTTCGGCCGGCTCTTCGCTTCCCGAGCTTCGGCGTCGGCTTCCGCGGCGATCAGGGCTTCTGCCACCTCCGACATGGTGGTCATGCCGTGGTCGAGGAAACGTGCCATGCCCCGCGCGGTCGCCCGTGACACCTGACGTGGGGTGAGCGGCCCGTCGGTGACGAGTACGGACGGGAGCGTGAGAGCCCCTGCGGGCGCGTTCATCGCCGCGAGCGCCCGCTCGGCCGCCTGTGGCGCCAGGAACAGCAGCACCTGTGCGTCGGACCGCTCGCGGAACGGCAGGCAGACGAACCGCGGGTGCTCGTCGAACCACATCTCCGCGCCCTCGTCGGAAACCCTGCCGGAGGTCCACAGGGCAACCGCGACCTTCCCGAACGTCGTCATGACAGGGCATGCCTCCCAGCCTCGCAGAGAGTGAGGTACGAACTGCCGAAGCGTAACCGGCGGGGCTCATCGGATTCGGTCCGCCGTGATCGGCCCTCGGTGCCGGTGGCGGGCCGCCTTTCAGAGCCCGTGATGCCGTGAGTCGCCGTGGGATGCGCATCTTCGGACGGAGTCGCTCACCAGAAGGGCAACAATGGACATATCGGATGACGGTTCGCGTGGCAGGTGATGAGGTGAAGTGACCGCCACGTGCGCGGTCGTGTTCCGTCTTCAGAGGAGAGCATCATGATCCGAACCAAGAAGCGTCTTGCCGCAGCGGCCCTCGTGTTCGGCGGGCTGCTCGCCGTCTCGGCACCGCCGGCGTCGGCGACCCCGTTCACCGAGGGCATCAACTTCTTCTCCGGCGACCTGACGGGCGAGTCCGTGACCTACCCCGGCACGGTCGAGGGCTGCGTCGTCCTGCCGTTCGTGGCCCACTCCGAGCTCAACTACACCGACACCGGCATCCGCGTCTACGAGAGCACGGACTGCACGGGCCACGCCAAGACGTTCCCCGGCCGCGATCTGCACAGTTTCCTGCGGTTCGACGCGCGCAGCTTCGAGCCGGTGCGCTGACCCGCACGGAGTGACCCCACCGCCCGAGCTCTCGGAACGTGACTCTGCGAGAGGCTGCCGAGAGCGGCCACGCCGACGTCCGGCGGCTCGGGCGGTGCCGGCACAGCCGGCTGTGCCAGGGAACCGTGTGTTCCGGTCGTCGCTGGTTGCCGCCGCGTAAGATGTGGGCGTGGTCGAATCGGGAGGCGCGTCGTCACGCAGGCTGCGAGTGGCGCACGACTTCCCCTATCGCTCTGAGCTGCTCGCGAGCTTGAGCGCACTGATCCTGCTGTGGGAGTCGCCCGGGCTGCAGAGCGAGATCCTGACGTCCAGTGGTGAGCCGATCGACCAGCCTGCCCACCAGGCGCTCCGTCACCTGGCCGCGGGGCAGCCCATGCGCCCGAGCGATCTGGCCCAGGCCATGGGGACGGGGGCCTCGAACGTGAGCAAGATCGTGAAGCGCCTCGAGGCCGAGGGCTTGGTCGCCCGCGATCGAGACCCCGGTGACACCCGCTCGACCCTGATCACCTTGACCCCGCAGGGCGACTCGGCCGCGCGCCACATCTACGACCTGGGTGACGAGATGATCGCTCAGGTGCTGGCCACCTGGTCCCCCCGGGACGTCAGCCGGTTCACGGAGCTCGCCAAGCGCTTTTCGGCCGACGCGATCGCCGCTGCCGAGGAGATGCGTCGCAAGGGCCTCAAGAGGCCGTCGGGCGAGCGTCCGACGTTCGCGGACTGAGGGCTCGTGGCGTAGGGCTCCCTCCCGCGCCGCATGCCGTTCGAAGTTCTCTCACCCAGGCCGGTGCCGCGGCCGACCGCACCGGGAATATTCTGTCCTGCAAGACAGGTTATGTTGTCGCCAACGACAGTAAAGTCACTCGAAGGGCGATTCTCATGACCGTGCATGTCACCACCTCACTCGTCAACTCCTTCGTCGATTCCGTGAACCGGCGGGACGTGGAGGGCGTGGTCGCGCTGTTCGACGACCGGTCGGTCGTCGTCGACGACGCGACCGAGCATCGTGGCCGGGACCAGATCCGCCGCTGGATCGACGACCAGATGGTCACCCCGAGGATCACGATCGCCGTCACGGACTTCGAAAGCTCTGGGTCCGCCGCGCGGATGACGGCCGACTCGGACGGCGACTTCCCCGGTGCGCCGCTGCCCTTCCGCTACCGCTTCACCCTGGGCGACGAGACCATCCACCGACTCGAGGTGGAACTGGCCCGGTGACCGGTCCCCCCTGCCCTCGGGGGGACGACGTGCGGATTCTCCGCATGGCCCGGCAGGTCTCCCGGGTGATCCCGGACGTTACTGACATTTGAGTAACCACGCATACCGGAGCGGTGGGGCGTTCGTCGTGCGCGCGGGCCTCTCGGAAATCCCGGTGAGGTGATGGACGCCGCGGCATGACGCGCGGTACCGTCGTTCACGGTAATGAATCTGGGTCGCATTCGTGAACACGATGCGTGGCGGAGCGACTCGACGACGAAGTGGGGAGTGGCGTGATGTCGGTGGAGTCATCGTCTGTGGCGGGGCCTGGAGGGTCGGCCGGGTCGAGCACGTCTCGGGGGCCGGTGGAACCTGCCTCGGTGGAGCGTGTTCTGGGGCGTCTCGGGCGCGCGGGGGTGGTTCCTGTTGTTGTTGTCGATGATGTCGGGCAGGGGCTTGGTGTGGCGGGGGCGTTGGATGAGGGTGGTTTGCCGGTGGCTGAGGTTACTTTTCGTAGGGCTGGTGCGGGGGCTGTCATCGAGGCGATCGTTGACCGGCATCCGGGCATGTTGGTGGGTGCTGGGACGGTGGTGGATGCGCGTCAGGTGGACGAGGCGGTGGCGGCTGGTGCTTCGTTCGTGGTGTCGCCGGGGTTGAGTGTGTCGGTGGTCCGTGCGGCGCAGGAGGCGGGTGTGCCGGTTGTGCCGGGTGTGGCCACGGCGTCGGAGGTGATGGCCGCGCTGGAGCTTGGTATCTCGACCGTCAAGTTGTTCCCGGCCGGTGTCGTGGGTGGGCCTGCCGTGATCAAGGCGCTGTCGGGGCCGTTCGGGCAGGTGCGGTTCGTGCCGACCGGTGGGGTGGGTGCCGGGAACCTGCCGGACTACCTCGGTCTGCCGTCGGTGCTGGCGGTGGGTGGGTCGTGGATGGTGGACAGGGGCTTGGTGGTGGCGGGTGATTTCGCGGAGATCACTCGTCGTACGGCGCGGGCTGTGTCGATCGTGGCGGGGTCGCGTGCCTGAGGTGTCGTGCCTGTGTCCTGTTGCTCCTGGCGTGCCTGTGCCTGGCGTGTCTGGTGTGTCTGGCGGTGTCCGGTGGCCTTGGTGGCCTTGTTCTCGTGAAGGAGTTCGATGATGAATGCTTCGTTGTCTGTCCGTCCCGCGGCCGAGTGCCGGTATGACGTTGTCGCGCTCGGGGAGGTCATGCTTCGTCTGGATCCGGGTGAGCGGCGTGTGCGTAACGCGCGCCGGTTCGATGTGTGGGAGGGGGGTGGTGAGTACAACGTGGCTCGGGGGTTGCGGCGGTGTTTCGGGTTGCGGGGCGCGATCGTGACGGCGTTGGCGGACAACGATGTGGGCCGGCTGGTGGAGGATCTGATGCTGGGGGGCGGGTTGGACACGTCGTGGGTGCGGTGGCGGGAGTTCGACGGGATCGGGCGGCGGGTGCGTAACGGGTTGAACTTCACCGAGCGGGGGTTCGGGGTGCGTGGGGCGTTGGGGGTGAGTGACCGGGGGCATACCGCGGTCTCGCAGATGCGGCCGGAGGATGTGGACTGGGAGGCGTTGTTCTCCTCGGGGGTGCGGTGGCTGCACACGGGTGGGATCTTCGCGGCGTTGTCGGAGTCGGCCGCGGATGTGGCCGAGGCGGCGATGGCGGCCGCCCGCCGCCACGGCACGGTCGTGTCCTATGACCTGAACTATCGGCCTTCGTTGTGGAAGGGGATCGGTGGGGTGGCCCGGGCGCGGGAGGTCAACCGCAGGCTGGCGCGGCATGTGGATGTGATGATCGGGAACGAGGAGGACTTCACGGCCTGTCTCGGGTTCGAGGTGGAGGGCGTGTCGCAGGATCTGACGGATCTGGACACGGGCGCGTTCCGGGCCATGATCGAGCGGGCCTCGGGCGAGTACGACAACTTCCAGGTCGTGGCGACCACGTTGCGGGGGGTGCGGACCGCGACGGTGAACGACTGGGGTGCGATCGCGTGGTCGCGTCTCGAGGGGTTCGCCGAGGCGACCCACCGGCCGGGTCTGGAGATCTTCGACCGGGTGGGTGGGGGTGACTCGTTCGCCTCGGGGCTGGCGTACGGGCTGATGGAACTGGACACCCTGGAACAGGCCGTCCAGTACGGCGCCGCGCACGGCGCCCTGGCCATGACCACTCCCGGAGACACCACCACCGCCACCCTGCCCGAAGTCACCAAACTCGCCCGCGGCGGCAGCGCCCGCGTCGACCGCTGACGCCG
>NZ_JAFMPK010000044.1:218308-324864 GCF_017349295.1 Myceligenerans salitolerans | reverse complement strand
GGTGCCGCGGCCGCGGGAAGCGCGGCGCTCGCGCCCGCGGCTCCCAGGCCGACGACGACGGCCCCGCGGAGCAGACCGCGGCGGTCCATCGTGTGACGGGTGTGTTCCTGCGTGTCCTGAGCGTGCTCGTGTGGGTGGTGCACGGGTCCTCCACGTCGGCGAAGTGGCGAAATGGGCAGGTCAAGCCCGAGTATCGCAATCGCCACGTCGGGACGGCTACATCCCGGCTACATCCCACCTACGTCATACCCTCGACGTGATGGTGAGCCCGCCTGCCGGGCGTAGCGCTCTCCTGGCGGTTCCCGGCCGTGCGGTGCTCCAGCCGCGAGACGCGGTCACGCGGCCCCGGCCACGGGGTCGGCACGTGCCGACCCCGTACCGGCCTACAGGGTCGCCCGGACCTCCCGCGCCGCCGCGACCAGGTTGGTCAGCGATGCCGTCGTCTCCGCGTAGCCACGGGTCTTCAGGCCGCAGTCCGGGTTCACCCACACGAGCCGCGGGTCGATCTCGGCGACGGCGAGCTTCAGCAGATCCGACACCTCACCGTCGGACGGCACACGCGGACTGTGGATGTCCCACACTCCCGGTCCGATCCCGCGTGCGTACCCGGCGGAGGAGAGCCCCGGCACGATCTCCATCCGGGACCGTGCCGCTTCGACGGACGTGACGTCCGCGTCGAGGTCGTCGATCGCCCCGACGATGTCGCCGAACTCCGAATAGCACAGGTGCGTATGGATCTGGGTGGAGGGCGCGGCACCCGACGTCGTCAGCCGGAACGACCGCACCGACCAGTCGAGGTACGCCGGCTGCGCGGCGGCGTCGAGAGGCAGGAGCTCGCGCAGCGCCGCCTCGTCCACCTGGACGATCGCGATGCCCGCCGCCTCCAGGTCGGCGACCTCGTCCCGCAGTGCGAGGGCGACCTGGTTGGCCGTGTCGGCCAGTGGTTGGTCGTCCCGCACGAAGGACCACGCCAGGATCGTCACCGGGCCGGTCAGCATGCCCTTGACGGGCTTGTCGGTGAGTGACGCCGCGTACGTGGCCCACGGCACGGTGATCGGCTGCGGCCTTGACACGTCGCCCCAGAGGATCGGCGGGCGGACGCACCGCGACCCGTACGACTGCACCCAGCCGTGCACCGTCGTGGCGAACCCGGCGAGACGCTCGGCGAAGTACTGCACCATGTCGTTGCGTTCGGGCTCGCCGTGCACCAGCACGTCGAGACCGAGTTCCTCCTGCAGCGCGACGACACGCGCGATCTCGTCACGGATCCGCGACTCGTAGTCGGCGTCGGAGAGATCACCGCGCGTCCAGGCCGCACGGGTCGTGCGGATGTCGGTCGTCTGCGGGAACGAGCCGATGGTCGTGGTCGGCAGGAGCGGCAGGTCGAGCCGCGTGCGCTGTGCGGCAGCGCGGTCGGAGTAGGGCGCGCGCACGAAGTCGGCGTCCGACAGCCGTGTGAGCCGGTCCCGGACGCCGGGGACGACGACGCCGGCCGCCTCCGCTCGGCCCCTGATCGCTGCCGTCGCCTCGGCGAGCTGCGGCTCCACCGCTGTGCGGCCGTCGCGCAGTCCGCGTGCGAGGGTGACGACCTCCCCGACCTTCTGGTCGGCGAAAGCCAGCCACCCGGCCAGTGCCGGGTCGAGACGCGGCTCGTCGCCGACGTCGTGCGGGACGTGCAGCAGGGACGTGGACGTGCTGACGGCGACGGCTCCGGCACCCGTGGTGTCGCGCAGGGACTCCAGCAGGCCGAGCCGAGTGGCGAGGTCGGCCCGCCAGATGTTGTGTCCGTCGATCACGCCGGCGACCAAGGTCTTGGCGGCGAGACCCGGAACGGCGGGCGGCACGGCACCGCGGACCAGGTCCACCGCGACGGCTTCGACGTCGGTGCCGGCCAGCGGTTCCAGACGATCGCCCGTGGCGCGGCGCAGGTCGCCGAACGGCGCGGCGACGAGGAGCTGCGGGCGTTCCGTTCCGGGCGTCGGTGCCGTCAGTGCGTCGTACGCCCGGCGGACGGCGTCGGCCACCGTGTCGAACCCGGCCGGGCCCTGCGGCGTGACCAGATCACTGACGAGCGCGGGCTCGTCCAGCTGGACCCAGGGCGCTCCGGCGGCGGCCAGCGCCGCCAGCAGCGCACGGTAGGCGGCGACGACGTCGTCCAGCCGGCTCAGCGGGGAGAAGTCGTCGGGTGCGCCGTGCTCCGGCTTGCTCAGCAGCAGGTAGGTCACCGGCCCGACGATCACCGGCCGGGTCACGACAGGGATGCCGCCGTCGTCGGGCCGGGCCGCCTCGACGAACTCACGGACGATCCGGTCGTCGGCGAACCCGATCGGCGTCTCCGGTCCGATCTCGGGCACGAGGTAGTGGTAGTTGGTGTCGAACCACTTGGTGAGTTCCAGCGGCGGCTGCTCGGCCGTGCCGCGAGCGAGCGCGAAGTAGGTGTCGCCGGGTACCTCGCGCACCCCGGACCCCGGCGCGGCAGCGTCCTCCGGACGGGCCGGGCCGGCGTTCCGGCGCGCCACCTCACCGAAGCGGGCCGGGACGGCGCCCAACGTGGCGGTGATGTCGAGAACCTGGTCGTAGCGCGAGAACGAGTTCGGGACAGCGCCGGTCCCTGGCTCCAGCCCGAGCTCCACGAGGCGACGTACCGTGGCGAGGCGCAGGTCATGTGACGTCCGCTCCAGCTCGTCGGCCGTGGTCGTACCCGCCCAGTACGACTCCAGAGCCCGCTTGAGCTCACGGCGCCGCCCGATCCGGGGGTAGCCGAGCACCGTGGCGTGAGGGAACTCGGGCAGGGTGTTGTCAGTCATCTCAACTCCATCGCACCTGGCATTGAGCACCGTGCCCCGCGCGGGGGTGGTTGCTGCGGCGTCGTCGAGCCAGGTCTCTCGGCCGCTCTGGATGGGTGTACGTGCCTCCGGGGAGGCGGGAACCTCGGTGTGCGGTCGCGGGGTGGTTGCTCCCGCGCGACTCAGGCCGAGGCGGTCGTGAGACCCACGCCGGACAACAGGTCCAGCGCCGGGCGGTGCTTGTTGAAGGTGTAGACGTGAATGCCGGGCGCGCCCGAGTCGAGGACGGCCTGGGCGAGACGGACCGAGTGCTCGATGCCGCGGTCGTGCTGGGCGTCCACGTCCGGTGACCCGTCGTCGAGCCGCAGGCCGTCGAGTTCCGCGAGGAGCCCCGGGGGCGGCACGACGCCGGTCAGTTCCTGGACGCGACGCAGGCGGCGCGGCTCCGTCGTGGGGATGACCCCCGCGAGGATGGGGATCGTCACCCCGGCCCTCCGGGCCGCCTCGACGAAGCCCGTGTACGACTCCGCCTCGTAGAAGAGCTGGGTGATCGCGAAGGACGCGCCCGCCTCCTGCTTCTCCAGGAGCCGAACCACCTCCTGCTCGCGCGTCGTGCCGGCGTCCGCGTTCCCGTTCGGGAACGTCGCGACGGCGATCGTGAGCGGCTTGGCCGCGCCGCGCAGCGCCGTCGCGGGGCTGGCGGCGCACCGGCGTTCCTCGACGTCGCGCAGCAGGCGCACGAGTTCGACGCTCGAGTGCACACCATCGGCCGGTGGGCGCCAGTCCGGCTGATCCTTGGGCGGATCGCCACGCAGGGCGAGAAAGGTGCGGACGCCCGCGTCGAAGAAGTCGTCGATCACCTCCGACACGTCTTCGCGCGACGCGCCCACGCACGTCAGGTGGGCGACGGGCAGGACCGGGGTGCCTTCCAGGAGCTTGGCCACGACGGCGCGTGCCGTCGCGCGGTCACCGCCTCCCGCTCCGTAGGTCACGGAGACGAAGTCGGGATGCGTCGCGACGAGCCGGTGGGCGGTCTCCCAGAACTTCGGGGCCACGTCGGGCCGACGCGGCGGCATGAGTTCGAACGAGATCGTCGGCCGGCTCGGGTGCGGCGTCTCGACAGCCATAGGTGATGCTCCCATCGCGCCTGGCGTTAGCACCTTGTTCGCTCCGCGTGGAGCGACAGGTTGCTGCGGTGTCCTCGAGCCAGGACTCTCGACCGCTCTGGATGGTGAGCCCTCATGGTCACACATGCCCGCCATGCGATCCATATTCCGCTCACGTGCTGAGACGCAGGCCCCGCTCAGGCGGACGACGCCCTCCGCGTCCGGTATCCGGCGGCGTCGGGCCCTGCACCCGGTGATCTCGACGCCAGCCCGTAGGGTGGTTGTCATGGACAACGAAGAGCGTCTCGCCGTCTTCATCGACTACGAGAACCTGGCGCTCGGCGCTCGGGAGCACCTGGGTGGCATGCAGTTCGACTTCGGGCCGATCGCCGACGCCCTCGCGGTGCGCGGACGTGTCGTGGTGCGCCGTGCCTACGCGGACTGGTCGTACTTCGACGAGGACCGCCGGGCCCTCACCCGCCACCAGGTCGAACTCATCGAGATGCCGCAGCGCATGGGCGCCTCCCGGAAGAACGCCGCGGACATCAAGATGGTGGTCGACACGATCGAGATGGCCTTCGAGCGCGACTACATCTCCACGTTCGTCATGTGCACCGGTGACAGCGACTTCTCGCCGCTGGTCCACAAGCTCCGTGAGCTGAACAAGCGGGTGATCGGGGTGGGCGTCGAACTCTCCACGTCGCGCCTGCTCCCGGCGGCCTGCGACGAGTTCCTCTTCTACGACCGCCTGGAGGGTGTCGACGTTCCCGACGAGGGGCCCACACCCAAGGCCGCGAAGTCCCGAGGCGGCCGACGGCGGTCTGCGGCGGGCGCCCCGGCGAACGTGCCCGCCGACGACGGCGAGAAGCCGGAGCCGGCCGAGACGGGCAAGGCCACCGGCCCGTCGTCGGGCAGGAAGCGGAAGGCGGCCGCGGCGCCCGTTCCCGAGCCCGCCGAACCCGTCGTCACCGATGAGGAAGCCGACGAGCCGGAGGGCGAGCCGCCGACCATGGAGGTGCGGGTCGCCCAGACGCTCAAGGACCTCCAGGCCTCGTCCTCCGACTCGGTGACCGCCTCCATGCTCAAGCGGACGCTCGTCCGCAAGGACCCCACGTTCAGCGAATCCGACTACGGCTTCCGCACCTTCGGCGAGTTCCTGCGCTTTCTGGCGGACCGCGGGTTCGTGGTGCTCTCCGACGGGCCGTCGAAGGGTGATCCCGAGATCTCGCTGCCCGAGGCGGGGGACGCGGACGACGCGTTCAGCCTGTTGCGGTCCGTGGTCCACGGTTCCGGCGGCAGTGCGGCACTGTCCGGGCTCAAGAACGCGGTCCGGAAGCAGCGCCCGGACTTCTCGGAGAAGGCGCTCGGCTACCGCGGGTTCCTGCAGTTCGCGAAGGCGGCGCAGACCTCCGGTGCGGTGGATCTGGTTTGGGATGATGACGCGGACGACTATGTGGTGACGGCACGCTGACGAAGCCTTGGGCTCGTCGTGGCGGTGATGCCCGATTCACCACACGGGTGGGCAGGCGGTGCACAATGTGCGGGTGACGTACCGGGTACTGAAACTCATCGTGTCGATCCTGTCGCTCGTGCTGCTCCGGCCGCGAGTGACCGGGGTCGACAACATCCCTCGCAAGGGCCCGGTCATCTTCGCGAGCAACCATCTGTCGTTCATCGACTCGGTGATCATTCCGATCACCGTGCCGCGGCACGTCACGTTCCTCGCGAAGAAGGAGTACTGGACGGGCAAGGGTCTCAAGGGCGCGCTCTCCCGCTGGTTCTTCACGACGATGGAACACATCCCGGTGGACCGTGACGACCCCCGGGCCGGCCAGCGATCCCTCGAGGACGCGCTCGCCGTCCTCGAGAAGGGCGGTGCGTTCGGGATCTATCCCGAAGGGACACGGTCCCGCGACGGCAAACTGCACAAGGGGCACACGGGTGCCGCTTGGCTGGCCCTCACCGGCAAGGCACTGGTCGTGCCCGTGGGGCTCAAGGGCACCGACAAGGTCAAGCCGATCGGCAAGATGCCTCGGCTCGGACGCGTCGAGGTGCACTTCGGGACGCCGATCGATCCCTCACGGCAGATCGAGGCCGGCACCAAACCGGCCAAGGCACGGCGGGAACTGACGGAGGAGGTCATGACCGCGATCCAGAAGCTCAGCGGTCAGGAGCGGGTGGACTGACGGTGTCCCGGCGAACTGCCGGGCAGGTCGCCAGGTGATCGTCGACGAGCCCGCAGGCCTGCATGGCGGCGTACATCGTCGTCGGCCCGACGAAACGGAAGCCCTCCTTCTTCAGAGCCTTGCTGAGCGCCTTCGACTCCGGCGTCTGGGCCGGCACCTCCGTCCACGCCGCGGGTCGTTCGCGGCCCGCGGCGTCGGGTGCGAACGACCAGAACAACTCGTCGAGGCTGCGACCGTCGGCGTGCAACGCGACGAGTGCCCTGGCGTTCGCCACGGTGGCCTCGATCTTCATGCGATTTCGAATGATGCGGGCATCCGTGAGCAGCCGGTCGATGTCCTGCTCGGTGAAGGCGGCGACCACCACCGGGTCGAAGCCGCGGAAGACCTCCCGGAACGCTGGTCGTTTGCGCAGCACGGTGATCCACGACAGTCCCGACTGGAAGCCCTCCAGCGCGATGCGTTCGAAGAGTTCCGCCTCGCCGTGCACGGGGAGCCCCCATTCCGTGTCGTGGTACGCCTCGTACAGAGGATCCCCGTCGCCGAAGCATCGGGCGCCCGCCGGTCGCGGCGGAGCGTGGGAGCCGGTGGTGTCCGTCGTGGTGTCGGTCATGGGACAACTGTGCACCGGGACACCGACACGTGGTCCTCGTGATCCACGGGTCCGCGTCCGTGATCGTCCGTACCGTGCCGGGGATGTCGGTGTCCGGTGTGATGCTGTTCCCATGAACCAACCCCGCGAAGCCGAGAGCAACGAGGACTTCCAGAAGCGGATCCTCAAGAAGTACCTGCGTTCCGCACGCGAGGCCCTCGTCTGGAAGGTCGAGAACCTGTCCGAACGAGAGGCTCGATGGCCCCGGGTTCCCAGCGGCACGAACCTCGCCGGCCTGATCAAGCACATGGCGAGTGTCGAGGCCGGGTATCTCGGCGATGTCGTCGGCCGGCCGTGGCCCACCCCGGAGGAACTGGTCTCCTTGGAGGCGCTCGAGGAGGACCCGCAGGCCGACTTCTACCTCACCACGGACGAGACCCTCGCCGGGACCCTCGACGTCTATCGCCGTGTATGGGCCTTCACCGAGGAGAACATCGATGTCCTTCCCCTGGACACGCGGGGCACGGTCCCGTGGTGGTCCGACAACACGGATACCACGCTGTTCCGCCTCGTCGTCCACACGCTGGAGGACCTGTCGCGCCACACCGGTCACGCCGACATCCTCCGTGAGCAGCACGACGGCGCGATCGGCCTGAGCCGCGGGAACCTCAACCTCCCGGACCACGACAGGCGTGAGCGCGAGGCGTACGTCGAGAAGCTCAGCACGATCGCGAGCCGGTACCCGTGACCGTCCGGCAAGGACGCCGTCGCGCACGGAGATCGCCTCGTCCGTGCCGGCGTGACCGGCTCGGCTCGTCTGGCGGGGGCGAGTGACAGCCGGAACACTGTGCTGTGTGCACCGCCGACATCGAGCACTTCTGGCCGTCGCGGTGGCGCTCGCCGTGTCGCTGCTGACCATCGGCGTGGTGCGGGGCGTGCAGGAGAACCTGCGGCAGGATCGTTCGGCAGAGGCAGACGATCCGGCTGCGGGCGAGAGCGGGCGAGCTGCGGTCGCATGGCTGGTCCGTGCGGGAGAAGCGGCGCGTGCCGAACTCGGGGAGCGCATCGACGAAGGCCGCGAGGTTGCCAGGACCGCCCGGGCGGCCGATACGGGAGCGTTGCAGGCGCTGAACGAGGCGTTGTCGACCGCCGAGGCGCATCACGTCGCCCCGCCGCCGGTGGTACCGCAGGCGACCCCCACGGCCGGGTCCGTGGCCGCGGCCCGTGCCGAGCTGGAGAGCTGGGTGGCCGACCTGCTGTGGATGTCGGACGAACTCGCACGCAACATCCGCGAGACGGAACGTTCTCACGTCGAGCACCGCCGTGGTGACGGTCCGGACGCCCCGTCGAGCGGCACGAGCGACAGGTAGTCCTGCGGCGCGAGACAATGGACGAGTGCAGTGCCCACACTTCGACGCCGGCCGCTGCCACTCGTGCACCCTTCTGGGCACTCCCTACGCGACGCAGGTCTCGCAGAAGCAGCGACACGTGTCCCGGCTCCTCGAGGGAGCGGGGAACGCGGCCGCCCCGTCGGGTTCCAGCCCGGGGAGCGATGCCGTCCGGATCGACTGGTCACCCCCGGTGACCGGCCCGGAGTCCGGGTTCCGCAACAAGGCGAAGATGGTCGTCAGCGGTACCGTTGACGAACCGGTGCTCGGCATCCTCGACGAGATCGGCCAGGGCGTGGACCTGACGGACTGCGGCCTCTATCCGCCGGCACTCCAGGCCACGTTCTCGCCGCTCAAGGGCTTCATCAGGCGCGCCCGGCTGGAGCCGTACCTGGTATCCGAGCCGGAGCGCGCACGCAGCGGGAAGCGCCGCCGGGACACGGCCGGGCGTGGGGAACTCAAGTACGTGCTGGTCACGATCTCGCCGGAGGCCGAGCTCATGGTCCGGTTCGTCATGCGGTCCACCGAGGCGCTCGCCCGCATTCGCAAGCACCTTCCGTCGCTGCGATCCGCACTCCCGAACCTGGCGGTGGCGACGGTCAACGTCCAGCCCGCACATGCCGCGGTGCTGGAGGGCGATCGGGAGATCGTGCTCACGGACTCCGAGGCGCTGACGATGAGGGTCGGAGGTATTCCCCTGGCCTTGAGGCCGCAGAGTTTCTTCCAGACGAACACCCCGGTGGCCGCGCGACTGTACCGGCAGGCGCGCGAGTGGGTCGACGACGTCGGTCCGGCGAGCCTGTGGGACCTCTACTGCGGGGTCGGCGGTTTCGCGCTGCACTGCGCGACACCGGGCCGATCGATCACCGGCATCGAGCTGAGCCGGGAGGCGGTCGCCGCGGCGACCGCGACCGCGAACACGCTCGGCCTGAGCGACGTGCGGTTCGAGGCAGGCGACGCGCGCGACGTCGTCGGGCGGCTGGCGACGGACGCTCCGGAGATGGTGATCGTCAACCCGCCCCGCCGGGGGATCGGCGCCGTGCTCGCGCGGGCCCTGGACCGCTCCACGGTCGGCCACGTCCTGTACTCCAGCTGCAACGCCACCACGCTCGCCGCCGACCTCGCGCACATGCCCGGCCTCCGTCCGGTCCGCGGCGTCGTGCTGGACATGTTCCCGCAGACCCAGCACTACGAGGTGCTGGTCCTGCTCCGTCGGGAGCGGTCAGCGCGCCACCGCCGGGGACAGGTGCGGGCCGTCCGGTAACGACACCGTGCCGAGCTGGACCACCGGGGGTGCGGCCTGCTGGAGCCAGTAGGACTCGCGGATGTCCGTGAAGGCGCGCGCGCAGGCCGCGCAGTCGACCAGGTGATCCTCGAGTTCACGGCGGCGGCCCGGCAGCAGGCGGTGCCGGATGTAGTCGTGCATGGCGCCTCGGGTGCTCCGGCACACGTCGGGCCCGAGGGTGGTGACGCTCGCGAGTCTGTTCGGGGACTGCGGAAGGCGCCGCCGCACCGAGCGTGGCAGACCGGTCGTGCGCTCGGTGGGTTCGATCGACGGGGGCAGCTGTGTGCGTGCGTGCGTGGGCGCCGCCTCCCCGTGCTCTTCCGGGTGAGCCCCGTGCTCCGACGTGGCGGGCACCGTGGCAGTGGCCGGTGGTGCGACCCCCACGCGCTCCGTGACGGTGGTACCGGAGCCGATCGTCCGGGTCCGGGTCCCCGTCCCGGCACGGGGGTCGGTGTTCCGGCTGTCCGCGACCTCGATCGCCGAGCCTTCGGTGGCGGCGTCGATGGCGGCGTCGTGCCAGAAGTCCACCGGGCGGTCGATGGGGCCGTGTACGGCGATCTCGCGGCAGAGCTGTTCGAGCCCGAAGCTGGCGGCCAGTTCCGGGTCGGCCTCCGGGACCTCCTGTGACACGGCGAACACGACAGCGCGCCGCTGGGCGGCCATCTCGCTCAGACCACTGCTGATCAGCGTGTGCAACCTCGTCCTCCCGATCCGCGAGGCGCCGACACTACCGGTTGGTGGCGTGGCGCCACCGACATGGTGGCACTTCCGTGTACACGCATGGAAGCTTCGTCTGAAATATCGGAGATATCAGTGGGATTTGGTCGACCCAAAGTAGGGTCACATACTTCTCCGTGCTGGCGGCGGTCGCACCAAGGGCCCGGAACCGCCACCGGTTCCGGGCCCTTCTCACGGGGAGCTGGCTTCTCAGTTCTCCTGGGTGTCGCCCTCGTCACCCGCCGGCGCACCGCCGAGGGCGTTGGCCAACTCACCGAAGACCGGCAGGTTCATCAGGTCGCCGATGAGCGGGACGTCCTCCAGGCCACCCAGGACGTTCTCCAGGCCACCGAGGGGCAGCTCGCCCAGCACGTCGCCGAGACCGCCAGGAGCCTCCTCTTCAGGGGCCTCGGGTTCATCGCCGCCCCCGTCGCCCGGGTCGCCACCGTTCCCGTTGTCGCCGCCGTTCCCGTTGTTGCCCTCATTGCCCGGGTCGGCCCCGCCGTTGCCCGGGTTGCCGCCGTCGTTCGCCGGCGGCTGTTCCGGTTCGGGGGCGGCCGCCGGCGGGTCCTCGGGCGCGGGATCCGGCTCGGCCGCCGGTGCGGCCGGGTCTGCCGGGTCGTCCGGCGTGGACCGGTCGAGCGGCGGCGGGAACTCCTCGCGCGGCTGCGGTTCCTCGGCCGGGACGGTTTCAGGGTCCTCCGGCTCCGGCTCGGGATCGGTCTCCGGCTCCGGATCTTCCGTGTCGGCCGGAGGCTCCGCCTCCTCGCCCGCGTCGTCCCCGGTGCCGTCACCACCGCCGGTACTCCCGTCGCCCTCGCCGTCCGAGGCCGATCCCGTGGCTTCGGCCACTGCTTCGGCCTGAGGGTCGGGTTCGGTCGCCATGTAGGCCCACGCGCCACCGGCGAGGGCGAGCGCGGCGAGGACGCTCGCGGCGACGGCCTGTTTCGCCGTCGGCCGCTTCGGCCTCGGAGTCGCCTTCGCGCCCGCCACGGCGGCGGCACCGCTGACCGCCGCCCCGCCGAAGAAGAACGCGACGAGATGCTGGCCGAGCTCACGGAGCATCCACGAGACCTCGCGCACGTCGACGAACGCGCGGGTGCAGTCGGCGCAACCGTCCATGTGCAGTTCGAGGCGCTTCGACCGCCGGGGAAGCAGGCGGCCCTTGAGGTAGTCGTGCATGGCGGCACGCGTCGTGCGGCACTCGGGTTCGTTGACCTTCCGGGCGTGCGCGGCGGCGAACGCGCCGGCAAGCCGTTCCTCGGCGCGGCGCAGGCGCATGGTGACCGCGTGCGGGCGAACTCCGAGGTCGCCGGCGATGTCGGTCACGGCCATGTCGTCCACGTGCCGGTTGAAGAGCAGCTTGCGGTCGTCGTCGTTGAGATCGCTCAGAGCATCGCGCAGCATCGCGACGTCGGCCTCACGCTCTGCGCTCAGCTCCGCGCCGGCCACGGCAGGTGTGATGCCGGCGAGTGCCTCGTCCTCGACCGGCACCGCTCGACCCGCTTCGCGGGTCATCGAGTACGCCTCGTTCAGGGCGGCGCGGCGCCAGTAGGCCGCCGGGTCGGCGATCTCTCCGTCGTTGTTCACGATCCGGATCATCTTCTCGAGGGCCCGGCTCGCCGCCTCGTCGGCGTCGACACCGGGGACGCGCGCGGCGACGGACCGCACCACGTTGGGCCGGTGGATGACCCAGTCGTCGATCTGGACGTCAGTGGTGGTCACCGATGCTCTCCCCCTTCGATGCGTCGCCCGTCGATACCGGAACGCGCGTACATGGTCGCACCGCAACGGCGGGGGAATGCAAGCCCCTTGGCGGGATATATGGTGGCAGGTCGCATTGCATGAGCATGTCTGGGGTCATCCTCGCTGTCCGTGGTGCTGTTCTTGAACTTCTCGTGGTTCATTGCCGATGAAACGCCTCATAGACGGCGTCGATCCCGCGTGGCCCGGTGGTCGCGTCGATGACGGCGAGGGCAACCTCGCAGGCGGCCGCACACAGATCCGAGGCCCCCCACGCGTCCGCCAGCCGATACAGGCTGACCGCGTCGCCATCCGAGTAGGCGCGCAGATATTGCGCACCCAACCGGACGAGCTCGGTGTGTTCGGTGCTTGTCATGTGCCCCTGACGCTCGAGGGGATCGAATGTCACAGCACTCCAGCCATTTTGTCGGGGAGTATTGCTTGTCTGTCTGGGTTTGGGGCGGTTCTGACAGCTGAGTGTGCCCGACATCACCCGGATTCGCCTTCCGAGCCGGTGGTAACCAACTGTGATGCAGATCACACAGTGTGTCGACGGAAGTGCTGTGACATCTGAGCCGCCGGGCCGTCTCTCCACCGACGCGAAGGTTCGGACCGCGCTGGGGGCGGGCCGAGCCAGGTTCGTCCCGGAGCGGGCGGTGATCGGAGTGTGCTGGGAGCACGCCGATCACCGCCCGGCTCCGAACCTCCGGCCGAGCGCCGGATCGAACTGTGCCAGGGGCAGGTCGATCCGGCGCTCGTGTCACGCAGCGCCGCGTGGCCGCACCTGTCCTCGGCCGCGGCGCTCCGCGCTACCTCGCGCCGGCGGCCGGGGCGGCCGCGGGCTCGGCCGCGCCGTTGCCGCGCTCGGCGCGGAGGGCGGCCAGCTCGGCGCGAACCGCCTGGATCTCCGCCATGAGCGCGGCGTTGGAGGCGTCGTCCTCCTTGTCGTGCTCGACCAGTTCTTCCTCGAGACTCTCCATGCCGCTCACGATCACGGCGATGAACAGGTTCAGGACCGCGAAGCTGACCACGAGGATGAACAGCACGAAGAAGAGCCACGCGCCGGGCATCTCGGCCATGACGGTGGCCGCGATATCCGGCCAGGCCTCACCGGTCATGACCTGGAACAAGGTGAAGAGCGTGGTTCCGAGGTGTCCGAAGTGCTCCGGAGCGATGTCCCGGAACAGCTTGGTGGCGATCACCGCCGACACGTACAGGACCAGGACGAGCAGCGCGCCGACCGAGCCCATGCCGGGCACGGCGGCGACCAGACCGTTCACCACTCGCTTCATCGAGGGGACCGCGTTCACGACGCGAAGCGCGCGCAGGATCCGGAGAGCCCGCAGCGCCGAGAGCGAGTGCACCGACGCCGGAACGAGCGCGATGCCCACGACCAGGAGATCGAACACACTCCACGGATCCGTGAAGAACCTGCGGCCGTGGGCGAAGATCCGCAGGGCGAGCTCGACGACGAAGATCCACAGCATCGCGGTGTCGACGTAGCCGAGCCACACGTCGACCGGTCCGCCGTCGACCGACGTCTCGACGCCGAGCACGATCGCGTTGCCGACGATGACCGCGAGGATCCCGCGGGTGAACCAGGTCGCCTCGACGAGCTGCCCCACTCGTTCGCGAATCGCTCGCACGCGTCTCACTCTGCTTCCCTGCTGTCATATCGGTCCTTCGGCCAGCCGAAGCCTAGCGCTCCGACGCTGTCCGGCTCGCCGGTCATGGCGAGATTTGCCCCTCATGCGACGAATCGCCGTACACAGTGGGCGAATACGGCGGTTCAGTGCCAAGGTAGGTGCCGCAACACCTACTCTCACTGGAGGAGCATCACCATGGGTTTCATTCCCTTCCTCATCCTCGGTCTGCTGGCCGGCGTCATCGCGCGGATCATCCTGCCGGGCAAGCAGAAGGGCGGCTTCTGGCTGACCCTGCTGCTGGGTGTCCTGGGCGCGATGCTCGGTGGCTGGCTCGGCGGGCTCATCTTCGACATCTCGTTCGACCAGTTCTGGTCGTGGCAGTCCTGGCTGTTCTCCGTCATCGGCGCGCTGATCGTCATCGGTGTGTTCGAGATGATCTTCAACCGGAAGAGGGACTGACCGGCTGCTGTGGTCGGAGCCGCTGACGTCGGCGTGAGCCGCTGACACGGCGAGGGCCTGGGCCTAGGTTGGGACGCATGCCACCGTGCGTCCCCAGGGCCCGGGCCCTTGCTGTGTCAATGCTGGTCGCGGCCACGCTCCTGTCCGGTTGTGGTGCGGGCGGCCCAGTCGGTGAGCGGCACGGACCGGTGCCCGACGACGTCGCCGGGCACCTGGTCGCCACGCTGCGGCAGGCGCGTCTGGACTACGCCGAACGCGTGGTCGAGATCGAGGTCGCGAACAGCTCGGACACCGACCTCGTTCTTCTCGGAGGGGAACTGGAGAGCGAGAGCTTCGGCGTGTCGACCGAGACCACGACGCGGCCGTTCCGTACCGAGACGCTGGCCGTCGGCGGCCGGCGGGGCTTCTACGTCCGGCTCGGGGAGGCCACCTGCCCGTCCGGGCGCACAGGGCGTACCGGTTCCGCCGCCGAGCTGCGTGCCACGGTCACCGTGGCCGTCGGGAGCCGAAGCGACCACGGCGAACCGACCACGGTCGAGGTGCCGGTCTCGGACTCCGGCGGGCATCTCGCCCGCAACCTCGCGCAGGACTGTGCGGGAGCGGCGGTCGCCTCAGGAGTCACGCTTGCTCAGGGCCCGGCGCTGCGCACCGAGCGTCGTGACGGGGAGACCGTCGCGGTCCTCACTCTCACCGCCGAACCGGTCGCGGGCGGCCCGGACGTCCGGATCACCCGGATCGACGGTTCGACCCTGATCGACCCGGTCGGAGGTGGGGCGTGGCGCGGCAGGGCGTTGGCCGGCCAGGACGAGGGAGTCCTCGAGCTCGCCCTCGTACCGACCCGCTGTGACCATCACGCCGTCTCCGAGGACAAGCGGGGTACGTACCTCCCCGTGCACGCGGACGTGGACGGGATCCCGCAGCATGTCGTCCACGTTCCCATGCCCGACGCCGCGAAGCGCGACCTCTTCGAGTACATCGCCGACTACTGCGCCTGGCCGTGATGCCGGACGACTCAGCCGATGATCGGGGCGCTCTCGGGCATGCGGTACAGCCGCTGTCGGTTGCGCAGCGCCAGGGCGGTGCCCAGGGTGATCGGTCCGAGCCTGCCGACGAACATCAGCGGGACCAGCAGGAGCTGGTTGAACCACGCGAGATCAGCGGTGATACCGGTGGACAGCCCGGTCGTCGTGAACGCGGAGGTCACCTCGAACAGGATCTCGGCGACACTGATGTTCGGCGTCGACGCGGTGATCCACAGGGTGGGCACGACGATGATCGCGATACCCAGCAGCGCGACGGTCAGCGCCTGGCGCTGCGTACCGTGGGAGATCCGGCGGTCGAAGGCGTTGGCGTCGGGCTCGCCGCGCAGCTCCGACCAGATCACGACCGCCAGGACCGCGAAGGTGGTCACCTTGATGCCACCGGCCGTGCCCGCGGAACCGGCACCGATGAACATCAGGATGATCGTGCCGAGCCAGGTCTCGTGATGCATCTGCGAGGTGTCCAGGGAGTTGAAGCCGGCCGTACGTGGCATCACGGCCTGCGTGAACGCCGCGAGAATCTTCTCCCCGACGCCAAGGGGACCCATGGTCGCCGGGTTGTCCCACTCCGCGACCAGGAAGAACAGTGTGGCGCCGACGAGCAGGACGGCCGTCATCCACAACGTGATCCGGGTGTGCACGCTCCACCGGCGCGGCCGCCGGCGGGCGCGGAGCGCGCGCAGGACCTCGGCGATGACAGGCAGGCCGATGCCACCCAGGATGACGGCGGTGCTGATCGGCAGGTTCACCCAGGGATCGCCGACGAAGCCGATGAGGGAGTCGCTGAACAGCGCGAAGCCGGCATTGTTGTAGGCGGAGACCGCGTGGAAGACTCCGTTCCACAAGGCTGCGCCGAACGGCATGTCGTAAGCGATGAGGAACCGTGCGGTGAGGACGAGCGCGCAGGCACCCTCCACCAGGACGGCGATCTTGAGCACCCGGGTCAGGACGCCTCGCACATCCCCGAGCCCGACGCTCCGGGTGGACGCGGCCGCCACCAGCCGAGAGCTCAGGTCGAGGCGCCGCGTGAGCAGGATGCCGAGCAGCGAGGCCAGCGTCATCACGCCGAGTCCGCCGATCTGGATCAGCACGGCGATCACGGCTTCCCCGAAGGCCGACCAGAACACCGGGGTGTCGGTGACGATCAGGCCTGTCACGCACGTGGCCGACGTGGCCGTGAACAGTGCCTCCACCAGCGTCGCGGGCTCACCCTCGGCCGCGACCGGCAGCGAGAGCAGAAGCGTCCCGACGGCGATCGTGGCCAGGAAGCCGAGAGTGACGATCTGCCCCGGGCGGCGTCGCAGCGCCGCCGCACTGCTCACTTCCCGCGCCTGGCGGGACTTGCTGTATCGCACGACCTACGACTCTAGTCCTGCCCGACGGCATCCGGGCGGTGAACCCGGTGTGTGGTCGCCGACGAGGTCGAGCGCCGCGGACCGTCGGACAGAGGAGCCGACGGCGCCGCGGCGCTCGGATGCGGTGTGTGCGTGTCCGGACGTGCTCCGGTCACGTCACGGTGTCAGATGACGCGGATGAAGACGGGGTTGTCCTGCCACATCTCCGTGTAGCGGCCCGGAAGCCCGCTCTGGTACCACTCCATGATCATGCCGTTGCCCGCGTACAGGGCCACGTGTCCGGGGCTCCAGACGATGTCGCCGGGCTGCGGGTCGTAGACCTGGTAACCGGCGTTGAGCATCGCCGACGACGAGTGCGGCAGCTCGATGCCGTACAGGCCGTACACGTACTGGATGAAACCCGAGCAGTCGAAGGCACCCGGGGTCGAACCGCCCCAGACGTATGCGCCCGCGAGGTAGTTGTACGCCGTGTTCGTGATCTGGATGTTGAGCGGCGTGGGCGGGGGCTCCGGGGCCGGCGTCACCTCGACGAGGCCCTCGACCTTGGTGCTTCCGTCGGCGGTGACGGTCGCGCCTTCCACGTCGAGCCGGACGTTGTGGCCGACGGAGACCGTCCCGGCCTGGCTGATGGCCTGACCGGCCGTCTCCTTCAGCGCGTCGAGGTTGAGACCGTCCATCTTCGCGGCGGTCTTGACATCGCTGGAGGCGGGGGCCGCGTGCGAGGTCGTGGCGAACGTCGAGACGAGAACGCCGCCGGCGGCGACGGCCAGCGCGCCACGGCGGGCGACGGTGCCGGCGTTCTCGGAGGCGGTGCGGGCGATGACTGTGAGGGGGGTTGTGGCCTTGCGGTCCGCGCGATGGCGGCCGCGCTGGGTGGCGTGGGTCACCGTGTTCTCCTGTACCGCCTACGAGGTGAGCTGTCGGGTTCGGGTGGGAGATGCTCACCCGGCCGAGCAGATGTGGGGGTTCTGCCCGGCTTCACCCCGAGGACTCCGGCCCTTCGGAACCCCGTGGGCTCCGCCGGTCCGTCGCCCGGAGATGGTTCCCCCGTCCCTGCCACGATCATCCTGGGCACGATGCGGTGGCAGGGCTCGGCGTCCGCTTCGTGACTTCACCCGTTCGGGCGAGGCGAGACTCAAGGTACACACCTTCGGCGAAAAAGTCACGAACGTGTCACGCACAACGTGAAACGGCGGACTATGGCCGTTTTTGCCAGAGATTTCGCCCGCGCCGGCGACGCCTGTCATGCCTGTTCCGCTACGGTGCGCGCCATGGCCAACGGCGCGACCGACACGGTGACCGAAGCAATCACGCCGACCGAGCTCCCCGTGCGCGTCTCGGGATGGTGGATCCTTCCGATCAGCGCCATCGTGTGGTGGGCCGTCGGCTTTCTGCCGTGGATCGTGCACGAGATCTCTCAGGCCCTCGGTGTCCAGTCGGCGTCGGCCGAGGAGATCGACGCGTTCACACCGATACCGCTCGCGGCCGAGGACGCCGTCGCCTCGCTGGTCACGATGAGCGTCATCGGAGGCGTGCTGGCCGGGGCGAGCGCACGACTCGCTCGCCGTCGCGGCGGTGGCGCCGTGGCCGCTGTGTGCGGGACGTCCCTGGCTCTGGCCGCGGCCGGCGCCGGCGCCTGGTGGCAGGTGAACGCCGCCGACGGAGCGGACGACGCGAAGGCTGACGCGTTGCTGGCCATCGCCGTGGGGGGCACGGTCCTCGGCCTGGTCCTCGGACTTCTGGCCGCACTCGCGCCGGCACCGGTGAGAGCCGCGGCGCTTGCCCTTCCTGTCGTGCTCGCGGACGGCTGGCTCTGGGGGTTGTTGCCCGGAGTGGCCCCCGCGCCGCAGGGAACCTGGTGGGTCTTCGCCGTCGCGCTCGGCATCGCGCTCGGGCTGGGAGTGGACCGCAATCCGCTCCAGATGCTCGGCTGGCTCCCGGCAGCAGCCCTCGTGTGGGTGCTCCAGGCCGTCGGCCCCGTACTCGACGCGGTGAGCGGTTACTTCGCTCCGGGAGCGGCACCGCTGTCGATCCCCGCGGTTCTCGATGCGGCCTGGGAGCCGCTACGGGGGACGACGTTCTCGACCGACCAGCATGATCTCGGCGGCTGGGTGGTGGGCCTGCTGCTCGGTGTCGCCGTCGCCGGCCTACGGCTGACTCGTGGGATGGATGACGGCGACGAGGAGGAGTTCGACGAGCTCCGTGCCTTCACGCCGAGGTAGCGGGCCGGGCCGCGACGGCCGGCCCGGCCCGGACCGGTCAGACCACCCGGACGAAGGTCGGGTTGCTCTGCCACATGGCGCGGTAGCTCAGGGGGGTGCCGTAGCTGACGGCCTCGACCACCATGCCGCCACCGGCGTAGATCGCGATGTGGCCGGGTGTCCAGACGAGGTCGCCGGGCCGCGCCTCGGCCGCGGACACCACCATGCCGGAGCTGCGCAAGGCGGACGACGAGTGCGGGAGCGAGACGCCCACCTGCGCGAAGGCGTACTTCACGAGCCCGGAGCAGTCGAAGCCGCCAGGGGACTCGCCGCCGTAGACGTACGGCGTGCCGACGAACTGCATCGCGATCGACACTGCGCGCGCGCCGATCGAGCCGTCGGAGACGGGAGCGGCCGTTCCTGTCGCGGCGGCCGCGGGCGCGGGCTCGGGCCGGGGCTCCGGCTCCGGCTCGGGCTCCGGTGCCGGCTTCACCTTGACCACCGTGGTCGCGATGTCCAGGCGGGCATCGGGCGCCACCCTCACTGCCGGCGCCGTCTCGATGTGCGTACGTGAGGCGTTCAGGGCCTCGAGATCCAGTCCCGTGACGCGCTCGTAGCGGGCGTTGCCCTCAGGAGCAGCGGACGCCGTGCTCGACAGCGTCGTCGCGATGATCCCCGATGTCGCCGCGACGAGAGCGCCCTTGCGGGCTGCGTCCGCCGCGGTCTTCGACAGTGCAGTAAGCGGGGTATTGGGAGTGTGGTCGGCGCGGTGTCGACCGCACCTGACGTTGGTACTCACCAGTGGTTCTCCGAATCGCACCTAGGGTCTCCGGGCGCCGTGCTCAAGCTCGTTCACGACCGCCCGTGGCTGCGTCGTCCTATGACGCAACGGACTCGACGCTAGGTGAAGAAATCGTGCTTGTCTCGACCAGGCATGTGGTGACGCGGAATAACTTGACAAGGTCGGCCCTGTAACTTTTCGACCGGGGTCGACACGCAGGTGAGATCGGACCTTTTCCGCGAGTCACCCGGACGCAGGGCTGACCGACCCCTCTGCTTTGCCCGGCCGTACCGGCGTGTCGCCACAATTTTGTCTGGTATGCGCTGGAGGTCGCGAAAATCGTCTCCGGCGTCCGCGGTGGGCAGCCCGCTCCGGGGAGCCGTGCGCGGACTCGGACAGCGCGGACTCGGGCAGGGACGTCGCGGAGGTACGTCGCGGAGGTACGTCGGACGAGCCGGTCAGGGCAGGACATCCTTGATGTCTGCCAGAAGCGGCTTGAGCAACGTGGTGCGGCGTGTGCGCACGACGTGCTCCGTCACTGTCGCGACACGCTCCAGGAGCGCGAGCGACGTGGTCAGGCGCGGATCCGGGGCCGGCCGGGGCACGTGGTTGCCGGTGTCCGACAGCGTGCGGGACCACTGCTGGGCGGCTCCCGTCAGCATGGACGCGAGATCGTCGCGTTCGACGGGGCGTGCCGACATGGCATAGGCGATCGCGGCACGGTGCAGTTTGTTGCGTGCCTCTCCCACTCGGCGGCCTTCGCGGGCCTTCTCGAAGAACCCGCCGGCGCTCGCCCGGGCGAGAACGGGCTGCAGTTCCGGCGCGTTCTCGATGACGATCGGGCGCGGGTCCAACGGCACCTCGTACCGAAGCCCGGCGGGCACGTCGGTACCGGTCAAGGACAGCTCTGGGGCGGTCGTCATGGTTCTTTCCTGTTCTCGTGCACTCGATAATGCCCGTCGACAGGGGTCTATCAAGGAGCGCGTCCGCTCGCCCGCCGGCGCGCCGCGGACGCATCCCTGCCTCATGATCGTGCGTTGGGCGCAATCGAGCGTCGGCGCAGGTAGGAATGGTGTGAGCGCCGCGGCACGGTCCCGCCCTCAGGCGTCCGCGCCGGGCATGTCATCGGCCGTGGCGGGGTCGGGCCGGCGCGATGCGGCGAGGATCGTCTCACGCAGCATGGCGAGCGCGGCGTCCACGGCCGCCTCGCACCAGATGTCGGCGGGCCGATCGACGGCGCCGTCCGCGACGATGCGGGCGCAGAGGATCGCGAGCCCGCGGCTCGTGGCGACCTCCGGGTCGACGAGCGGTACGCGGCGCCTGACCGTGTGCACGACGGCGCGGCGGTGGGCGGCCCAGGAAACGGTGTCCATCAGGTTTGTCGTCATGCAGCCCAGACGCACGAAGCCCGCGGATGTCACAGCACTTCGGGAAAACGGCCGGAGTCAGGCGCGCCGTGCGCCTGCGCCCCGGAGCCGCGCCGTGCGCCTGGGCCCCGGCTGCCCCGGGCTCGAGCGGGTGAATTCTGGTAGTACTGCGTGTGGCGACTCGCCATGATGCCGGCCAGGCGGCCGGCCCCCCGGCCGTGTCGCCGGTCGCCCTCGAGAAACGGAACCCGATGTCTGTTCCTGCGCGCGCATTCACGCCCGCCGTCCTGCTCCTCGCCGTCGCCGGTCTGACGAGCTGCGGTGGCGTGCCGGTCTCCTCGCCGCCGGCCCCGGCGAACACGGTGGAGAGACCGCAGGAGCCCGCACCCGAACCCGGCGCGGACCGGGTGCACTGGGCTTACGACGGCGACGACGGCCCCACCCACTGGGGCGAGCTCTCCGACGACTTCGCGCTGTGCGCCGACGGCTCTCACCAGTCCCCCGTCGACCTGCCGGCGCGGGTACCGCACGGGGGAGGCCGGACGGACGTGCAGGTGGGGGACGCGGAGGGGGCGGTCGCGGATACCGGCCACACGTTCCAGCTCACCGTCAACGACGGCGACGGCGACGGCGACGGCGACGGCGCCGGCACGAGTGTGATCCACGACCAGGTGACGTACGACCTCGTCCAGATGCACTACCACGTGCCGTCGGAGCACACCGTCGCGGGCGACCCCGCCGACGTCGAGTTCCACTTCGTGCACCGGAGTCCGGACGGCGGTGTGCTCGTCCTCGGCCTTCTGGCCGAGAAGGGTGACAAGACCCCCGCCGTACAGCCCTTCATCGACGCCGTCCGGGCGGACGAGCAGACCGAGACGGACCTCGACCTCTCACGGATGCTGCCCGGCGAGTCGCCGGCCTACTCCTACGAGGGCAGCCTGACCACGCCGCCGTGCACCGAAGGCGTGCAGTGGCTGGTGCTCCAGGAGCGGATCACCCTCTCGTCCGGCCAGCTCGCGGTCCTGACTCGCGCCGAGGACCACAACGCCCGCTCGACCCACCCGCTGGGGGACCGTGAGGTCGACGGAACCGACCTGAGATTCGGCGACTGACCGCACTCGGCACGCCGGACCGCGACGGCGGACGCCGGTGCGATCTCCTACCCTCGCACCATGGACGACGCGCACCGGACGCGGTGGACCCGCCGCACCCTCGACTGGCTCCGCACGGAGGTGGGCAGCGCGCTGCTGCTCGTCGGTGTCGTCCTCGTGGCCCTGGCCTGGGCGAACTCGCCGTTCTCCGGCGCCTACGAGCACCTGTGGGAACTTCCGGTCCACGTGGACGCCGGCGACCTGCGCTTCGACATGGACCTGCATCACTGGGTCAACGACGGACTCATGGTCCTGTTCTTCTTCGTCGTGGGCCTCGAGGTGCGCCAGGAACTCGCCGTCGGAGCCCTCCGGCAGCGCAACCGCCGCCTCGTCCCGCTCGTCGCCGGTGCCCTCGGTGTCCTCACGCCCGCTGCCGTCTACCTCGTGATCGCGGGTCGTGACGCCCCCACGGGCTGGGGCGTCGTCATCGGCACCGACACCGCGTTCCTGCTCGGCGTCCTCGCGCTCGTCGGGCCCGCGATGTCCAACCAGTTGCGCATCTTCCTGCTCACCCTGTCCGTCGTCGACGACTTCATCGCCGTCACCGTGATCGGCACGGTCTACTCCGACGACGTCCGGCCCGGACCCCTCGTCCTCGCCGCCGCCTGCCTCCTCGCCCTGTGGCTGCTCGGCCGGGCCCGCGAGTGGCGCAGCACTCCCTACGTCCTGGTCGTGGTCGTGCTCTGGGGTGCCACGGTGCAGGCCGGGGTCCATCCGTCCCTCGCCGGGATGCTCGCCGGGCTCCTCGTTCCCGCGGCCAGCCCCGAACGCGAGGACGTCGTCCGTGCCAAACACCTGTTCCGCTCCTACTGGCAGTCGCCCAACGCCGGCGTCGCGCGCGTCGTCGGCCTCGGGCTGGCGCGGTCCATCTCCGTCAACCACCGCCTCCACGAGCAGCTCCGCACGCCCGTGTCCCTCGTCGTCGTCCCCGTCTTCGCGTTCGCCAACGCCGGCATCGACCTGCGCGGCGGCGCCCTCGGCGAAGCCTTCGGCTCCACCGTTCTGTGGGGGGTCGTGGCCGGGCTCGTCGCCGGCAAGCTCGTGGGCATCAGCCTCGGCGCATGGGCCGCCGTCCGTGCCGGGCTCGGCGAACTGCCCGACGGCGTCGGACCCGGCAGCGTCGTCGGAGGTGCCGCACTGTCCGGCATCGGTTTCACCGTCTCCCTCCTCATCGCCGACCTCGCCTTCGAGGACGAGGCCGACACCCAGGCAGCCGCCATCGGCGTTCTCGTCGCCATGGTGCTCTCCTCGCTCGTCGGCGCGTTCGCCTTCCGTGTCGCGCGAGTGCGTTTCGGCGAACACAGCGCCGACCTGCCCGTCACCCTCACGCCCGACGTCGACGTCGAGCGCGACCACCTGCGCGGCCCTGCCGGAGCTCCGTACACGGTCGTCGAGTACCTCGACTTCCAGTGCCCCTTCTGCGCGCGTGCCACCGGGATGGGACAGGACCTCGCCGACCACTTCGGCGATCAGATCCGGTACGTCGTCCGCCATCTTCCTCTGGAGGACGTCCATCCCCAGGCCTTCGGCGCGGCGCTCGCGGCGGAGGCCGCACACCGCCAGGGTGCCTTCTGGGAGATGCACGACGTCCTCTTCGCGAACCAGGCCCGGCTCGAACCCGACGATCTTCGTGGCTACGCGCTCGAGCTCGGCCTGGACGTCGAGCGCTTCGACCGCGACATGGCCGACGAGACGTTGGCCGAACGGGTCCGCGCGCACGCCGAGAGCGCACGGGCGAGCGGTGCCCAGGGCACGCCGACCTTCTTCCTCAACGGCGTCCGGAACCAGGGGTCCCACGACGCCCGGACGCTCATCGCCGCGCTGGAGGAGTCGCTGCCGGAGGCGGCGGTCCGACGGCGGTCCTGAGCCCCTGGACGGTCGTACCCGCCTGGCCGTAGTGTTCCACGCGATCAGGACAGCTCATCGAGGTGCCAGGGGGGCCCGCAGATGGCCGAGGTGACCAGCTCCACCCGGTCCGACGAGACGCTGCTCGCCGACCTCCGGGCCGGCCAGGTCCACGCGTTCGCCGAGCTCTACCGCCGTTACCACCGCACTGCCGTCGGCGTCGCGCGGCGTGTGGTCGGCAGCGGGCCCACGGTCGACGACGTCGTCGCCGAGTCGTTCGCCTCTCTCCTGGCCGTCGTGCGCGGCGGGGGAGGCCCGTCGGCCAACGTCCGCTCGTACCTGCTGACGACCGTGCGCAACACGGCGATCGGGTTCGTGCGCGCACAGGAGCGCGCGGTCCCCGCCGAGGTCGAGGTGGTCGACAGGCCGCACCACGACACCGACAGGCTGGGTACGGCGGACGACGCCCGCCGGATCCGGCGGGCCTTCGCCGCGCTGCCGCCACGCTGGCGCCGGGTTCTCTGGTACGTGGACGTCCACGAGCTGCCGCCCGCCCAGGCCGGCCCGCTGCTCGGGGTGTCACCGAACGCTGCCTCGTCGCTGGTCCGCAGGGCACGCGAGCGACTCCGGCGTGAGTACCTGCAGGCGCATCAGGACCGGGTGGCTCCCGGGTGCGAGGACTACGCCCCGCACCTGGCGCGGTACGTCGAGGAGTCGCTGGCGGTCCCCGTGCACCATCGCATCGAGGCGCACGTGCTGGCATGTGCGCCGTGCGCGGCCGTCGTCGAGCAGATGCGCGACCTCAGGCGTCGCATGCGCGCGGTGCTGCTTCCGTTCGGCCTGCCGCTCGCGGCGGCGGCGGACCGCGGCGCGGGGGCTCGCGGTACCGACGGGCCGGTAGCTGGAGGAGTGTTCCCGGGCGGTTCGCTGCCGGGTGCGGGACCGCGTGGGATGCGCGCCCTGGGCCGGCGGTGGTGGTGGGCACGGCCGCGCGACGTGCGACGTGCCGCTCTCCACGGTGCCACGGTCGCCGCGGTGTGCCTCCTCACGCTGTCGGCGGTCGCCGCGTCGGACCTCGCGAGGGACGACACCGCCGCGGACTCGGGCGGCGGCACGGATCTCGCGCTGGAACTCCTCCTCGCGTGGCCCTGGCAACCGATGCCGCCACCGGCCGAGCCACGTCCCGAACCGACGGCGACTCCGAGCCCCACGTCGTCGCGCCCGGTGCCCGTCCCTACGCCGGCTCCCTCGCCGGGGCCGACCTCGAGGACGGTTCCGGTACCGACGCCGGCGTCGACACCGGCGAGGACATCCGAACAGGAGCCGACGCCGGCGGCGACGCGGACGTCCGAGCCCACACCACCCGTGGCGAGCCCGGCGCCGCCGCCACCGGTCTCGAGCCCGGCGCCGGCTCCCTCGCCGTCGGCTCCCACCCCGAGCCCGAGCCCGACGCCGAGCCCGAGCCCGACGCCACCCTTCCTGGAGATCGTGGTCGACGGCGTTCCTGTGCTGCGGCTGTCGTAGGTGTGCGCGACGCGACGGCTACGAGGCCCGGCGCAGGCCGACGTCGTGGACGTGCGCGTAGCCGAGCAGCGCACGGCGCAGGTGCGGCTCCACGGCCAGGTCCTCGCCGGCCGGGTCCTCGAGGACGACACCGGCGTCCACGAGCCGGTCGAGGAAGACCTCGGGGACCGTGGAGAGCAGACCGGTCGCCTCCAGCTCGTGCCACGTGAACCGGTGGGACAGACTCGCCTCGACCAGCACCGCGAGAGCTTCGTCGGGCAGGGCGTCGCGCAGGAAGGCGGCGCGATGTGCCGCCGCGGCGGCCGCCACGAGTTCGTCGGGGACGGCGGCGTCCGCGGGGCTCGTCCGGCGCAGTTCGTCGAGCGCGGGGTAGACCATCGCGGGCCAGCCCGCCGTGGCCGTGACGAGCAGGTCCGCCTGCGAGTCGCTGAGAGGCACCCCGAGTGATGCCGCCGCGGTCTTCGCCTCGTACGCCGAGACGCTCAGGTCTCGCGGGTTCAGCTCGACGGGGGCGGCCGTGGAGGAGTCCGGTCCGCGCAGCGGCATCGCGGTGAGCGCGACGACGCGGCTTCTGCGCAGCGGCCGCGCCACCCGGTCCAGAAAGCTCAGTGCCGCCTCCGACGCCGGGCCCAGCCGGTCGACGACGAGCACCGTCTCACGGGCGTCGAGCACGGTGGCGATGTCCTTCGGCGTCCAGCCCCGGGCCGGAGCCGGAGCCGCGGGCTCACCGGTCATGAACATCAGCCCCGCGCGGACGGCCGCTGCGAGCATCTCGCCGTCGATCGACTCGCTCTCACGCAGCTCCACCCGGACCACCGCCGTCCCGTCCCGGACGAGTCGCCGGGTCCACAGCGTCACGGCCGTGCGGCGGCCGGTTCCGCGCGGACCGCGCAGCAGAACCATGCCCGTCGTCGTCGCGCGCAGTGCGTCATCGAGCGATCTCTCGATCGCCGGCCGGCGCAGTGCGGCCGGTGCGGTATGGGGCTGGTGTGCCTCGACACACGAACGACTGCTCACTCTGCCTCCTCTGGTCGAACGACACGTCGGGGCGCCTCGGGCCCGCTTGGGGGAGGCGTTCCGATCACACGCATAGGACGGTGGGCCGGCACCGACGTGTCGCGTGACCTGCGTCACATACGGGTCGTGGTCCGGCCGGAGCGCCGGGCGGCGGGCGGACCTCGTGCCACCGGGGTGTCGCCCGGCTTGCTCGGGACGGGCGTGGGCGTGCGGCCCGGTCACCGGCCTGCCTCGCGCAGGTTGAAGCAGCGCACGTACTGCCGCAGACTCGTCGGACGGTTCGTGTGAAGGAGAGCAATGGCCGAGCACAACGTGGCGGGCACGATCGGGCAGACGTTCGGCCGTTCGGACCTCGACTACACCCCTTGGGAGTTCTGGGACCGTGCCGGGGAGGCCGACAAGGTGCGGCAGCACGCGCTCCAGGAGGTCCTGGCCGCCGAGCGAGGGTTCGTCCTCGGCGAGCGGTGCTTCGTGTCGGAACTCGCCTCGGTGACGAACGAGACGCTCGAACTGGGCGACCGCACCTACGTGGCGGCGGGCGCCTACCTGTCCGGGACGTTGCGCGCCGGACGGGACTGCACCATCAACCCGTACACGGTGGTACGCGGCGAGGTTCGCCTGGGGGACGCGGTCCGCATCGGCGCTCACACGTCCCTGCTCGGGTTCAACCACACGATGGACGACCCGGACCTCGAGATCCACCAGCAGCCGCTCACCACCAAGGGCATCGCGATCGGCGACGACGTCTGGGTCGGTTCGCACGTGGTCGTCCTGGACGGCGTGACGGTCGGTGACAAGGCGGTGCTCGCGGCCGGGGCTGTCGTGACGAAGGACGTGCCGGCCGGTGCGGTCGTCGGCGGTAACCCCGCGCGCGTCATCAAGTGGCGGACGGGGCCGGACCGTCCGTCGCGGCGGCGGACCGACGACCTGGCCGGTGCGGTGGCCGGCTTCGCCGCCGCGGCTCGCGAGCAGGCGGAAGTGGTACTTGACCGGTACCGGAACGACGTCGGCGGACTGTTCACGAACCGTCCGGGAGCCGCACCGACCGTGCGGGCGCAGTGCGACGCGGTCGAGATCGCCGATCTGCTGCTCGGTGGTCCGCCCCCGTGGCAGCACGCCACGGACCTCGCCGAGGTGCTCCGCTCGTGGCAGGACCCGGCCACCGGCCTGGTGGGCGAACTCGGCGACGACCGGCGTCCCGTCCCGCCCGAGGCGACGATCCTGGACCCGTCCACCGGGTACCACGTCCTGTGCGTGGGCTACGCGCTCGACCTGCTCGGATCTCGGTTCGCGCACCCCCTCGCCGTCTTCGCCGACGCTTCCGCGGCCGACGTCGTGGCCGGCCTGGAGGGCCAGGACTGGGACACCGGTGCGTGGGCCGCCGGGCACTGGGTCGACGGACTCGCGACCGCACTGCACTGGAATACGCGCCTGGGGGTGGTGAACGGCCGGGGCACGGTCGAGGCGCTGTTCGGATGGCTGTTGAGGAACGCCGACCCCGGAACGGGGATGTGGGGCCGTGCCGGAGAGCCAGAAGGGCTGCTGCAGGTCGTGAACGGCTACTACCGGGCGACGCGTGGCACGTTCGCGCAGTACGGGCTCCCCGTGCCCTACGCCGAGCGCGTCGTGGACACCGTCCTGGCGCACTCGCGTGACGTCCGGTACTTCGCTCCGGCGCGGCAGAACGCCTGCAACGTGCTCGACGTCGCCCACCCGCTGTGGCTCACCCGGACGTCCGGATATCGCGGCGAGGACGTCGCCGCTCTCGCACGGCGGCTCCTGTCCGACGCGCTGAGCCACTGGACCCCGGGCCAGGGATTCGGCTTCCAGGCGCCTGACCCGACGACGTCGTCCGTCTCCGCGACAGCCCCGAGCCTGCAGGGAACGGAGATGTGGCTCGCCGTCGTCTGGCTGCTCGCGGACCTCGCGGGCCTGTCCGACCAGCTCGGCTATCGGCCCCGTGGCATCCACCGGCCCGAGCCGGCCGCCGCTTCCTGGCCGGGACCGGATCCTCGCCGACCGGGCGTCACGGGTGCTGGGGGATGAGCACGGCGTCACCGGCCGCCCAGCCGCCACCGGCGCACCACCGGCGCGCACGGTGGTGGTACGTCGGCGGAGCGGTGGTCCTTCTCGTCGCGGCCACCGCCGTCGTCGGCGGGATCCTCGAGCACCGGGCCTGGGAGGAGGCGGTGGCCGACTACGACGCGGAGGTCGCCCGCGTCACCGACGAGGCAGAGGGCTCGAGGGCCCGGGCCGAGGGCGCCTACGAGAAGAGCCTCGACGCGCTGGAGGACACGCTCGAGGACGGTCGTCGCACCTACGCCGACAGCGAGGGGCAGGTGGCCGACCCTGCTGTCCGGGAGCCGCTCGCCGACGCTCTCGACCACGCCAGGCAGCTGCGCGCCGCGGACGTGGTGTACCCGTCCGCCACGCGCGTCGTGGAGGAGGTCGTCCGACCCAACCCCTTCTTTCCCGAGACGCTCCCGGAGGTGCGGGTGGACGTGGTCGACGGATCGAACCCGGCACCCGCCGAGCTCGACGACGCGGCCGCCGGCGTGGCCGAGGCGACGGTCGCCGTCGCCGACGCCCACCGCCAGTGGGCCTTCGACGAGCTGCGGAGCGCCACCACCGAAGGACGGGACGCCCTCGCCGACCTGCGTCCCCAGGTCGGCGAGGGTGCACTCGAGAGGCTCGGCGACGCCGTCACCGATGCGGAGGAGATCCTCGATGCCGGGCCCGAGGCCGTGGACCCCGGTGCGGCCGTCCCGCTCCGGGACCGTGTGCTCGGGACGACGCACTCGCTGTGGTCCGCCCGGCTGGCACGGATCCACGAAGAGCGTCGTGCCGCCGCCCGCGCCGACGGCGTCGACTGTCGCGTGGCCAGGTGCGTCGCGCTGACCTTCGACGACGGCCCTGTCGCGGACACCCGGCGACTGCTCCGGATCCTCGCGCGGAAGGATGCGCCCGCCACCTTCTTCATGGTGGGCGACAACGCCGCGGAGCGGCCCGAGATCGTGCGCGCCGTCGCCGACGGCGGGCACCTCGTGGCGAACCACTCCTGGAGCCACCCGCAGCTCACGAGTCTCGACGACGCGGCAGTGCGCGAACAGCTCAGGAGCACCCAGGACGCGATCTTCGAGGCGACCGGGTCCACCCCGTTCCTCCTGCGCCCGCCCTACGGCGACGTCGACGGCCGGGTGCGGTCGCTGGCGACCCGCACCGGCCTCGACGTCGTCCTGTGGAGCCTCGACACGGAGGACTGGCGTACCCGGGACGCGCAGGAGACACGCCGTCGCGTGCGAGCGCAGGTGGAAGCAGGCAGCAACATCCTGATGCACGACATCCATCCGTCCACCGTGGACGCCGTCCCCGAGATCGTCGACGACCTCCGCGAGGAGGGCTACGTCCTGGTCACGGCCGATCTGCTCGTTTCCGAAGCCGACGGATAAGCGCTCGCGTCGTCACGGACAGCACCTCACGAACTCGTGCACGTCAGCGGCGACGCCGGTGGCGTGCCGCTGCCGAGCAGGCCGAAGGTCGTGCCGCCCCCGGCCGGGAGCGTGCCGTTCCAGTCCGCGTTCCGCACGGTGACGATGTCGCCCTGCGAGGTCATCGAGCCGTTCCACACCTGGTCCACGGTTCCGCCGGACAACGGCCAGCTGACGCTCCACGAGGTCGACGGCGATCCGGTCTCGACGGTCACTTCGCCCTGGTATCCCCCGGGCCAGGAGTTCACCGTGCGATATGTCGCCGTGCAGTCGCCGGCCGGGGGCGGGGTCGTGGTCGGGTCGGACGTCGGTGTCGGGGAGGGGGACGGTGTCGTCGACGTCAGGGACGTGAAGAACCGCCAGATCTCCCCGGGCACCCACGACTGCTGCTGTCCGCCGTCTCGTGCGTCCCACTGATGTCCGCTGTCGGAGGCGATCCACACGACCGGGAAGCCGTCACGGCAGGTGTAGGTGGTCTTGACGTGGGTACCGCTGCCAGGTGCGGGTTCGGGCGCCTGCTGCGCCTGGCACCCGTTGGTCTGCAGGAAGCGGTCCCTCAGGGCGCGCCCCTGCGAGATGTTCAGCACGTCGTCGACGACACCGTGCGAACCGAGGTAGGCGATCGGCTGAGTACCTCCGGCGCACCCGGACAACTGAGCGCCGTTGAGGACGGCGACCGCCCGGAACACGTCGGCGCGAGCGCATGCGAGGGCGTTGCTCATCCCGCCGCCATAACTGAACCCCGTCGCGAACCGCTGGGTCGTGTCGATGCAGAGTGCGTCTTCGACGGTTCGCAGCACGTCGTCGACGAACGCGACGTCCTGGCCGTTGGTGTTCGGCCAGGCGTTGTCGATGCCCTGAGGCGCGACGAACACCGTGCTGCCCTCGGCGAGCGGCTCGAGGCCGTAGAAGTTCTGGTTGACCACGTCCTGCGAGGTGCCGTGCCACCAGTGCAGTCCTACGACGAGGCGGTAGGGGTGGTTCGGGTCGTACCCCGTGGGCACGTCCAGGCGGAACGTGCGGGATCGGCCGCCGCTCATGATGGTGTGGTTGCCGGTGGACAGCCCAGCGGACCGGCCGCAGCCGGCGGTCCCGTCGAGCGCGGCGGCGTCCTGTTCGGGTGCCGCCCAGCTCGGTGCGGTCAGGCCGCCGAGGGCGAGCAGGGCGGCGAGCGCCGCCGGCACGAGCCGACGCCCTCCGGACGTGGTGAGGTGTCGCATGGTGTCACTCCCTTCAGCGCGGTCCCCGGCGACGTCGCCGGGAACGGATCCGCGGACGACGCCCACGGATCGCGCCAATGTATCGATAAATCCGAGTCGTGGACCGAGTACTAATCGGTTCGCGACGGTGGAGGCCGGCGCCTCACACCTGCATGTCGACGAAGCGCTGGTAGTGCCCTTGGAAGGCCACCGTGATGACGTCCGTGGGACCGTTTCGGTGTTTCGCGACGATCAGGTCCGCCTCGCCGGCCCGGGGAGACTCCTTCTCGTAGGCGTCCTCGCGGTGAAGCAGGATCACCACGTCCGCGTCCTGCTCGATGCTTCCGGATTCACGCAGGTCCGACATCTGCGGTTTCTTGTCGCCGCGCTGCTCCGGGCCTCGGTTCAGCTGGGAGATCGCGATGACCGGGACCTCGAGCTCCTTCGCGAGGAGCTTGAGTGCTCGGGAGAACTCGGAGACCTCCTGCTGCCGCGACTCGACGCGCTTGCCCGACGTCATGAGCTGGAGGTAGTCGATCACGACGAGCTTGAGATCGTGCCGCTGCTTGAGCCGCCGGCACTTGGCCCGGATCTCCATGAGCGACATGTTCGGCGAGTCGTCGATGAACAGCGGCGCGTCCGAGATCTTGCCCATCGTGGCGGCCAGCTTCTGCCAGTCGCCGTCGTCCATCTTGCCCGACCGCATGCGCGTCAGCGGCACCCGCGCCTCGCTCGCGAGCAGACGCATGGTGATCTCGTTCCGGCTCATCTCGAGCGAGAAGATCACGGCGGCCTGGTTGTGATGGATGGCCGCGTGGCCGGCGACGTTGATGCCGAGCACCGAGTTGTGCGTCGGCACCATCGAGCGACCCGAAAGGTACAGGTGCGTGGGGTGCTCCACCTCGACGCACCGTACGGGAACGGACTCGACCGGCCGGACGTCGACGATGAACCGCGAGGTGAGCTCGGCTGTCGGGGGGCGCTGCCGCTCCTTGTGCAGGAGCCGCTTCCGCTCCAGCCGGAAGACGTCGTCGTGTGCCGTGAAAGTGATCGTGCACGCCGTGGACGATGCGGTGGCGCCGTCTCCGGCGATCCGCTCGGACCAGCTCGTCCGGTAGCCGAGGGAGAGGATCAACTCACGTATACCCAGCGCGAGCCGATGGTTCGTCACGGTGATCCGGACGTCGCCCTGCGGGTCGACCGTCCCGCCGGAGTCGAGGAGACCCGCGAGCAGTTCGCGCCGCTGGGACTGGCCGGCTCGTAGGTACACGGTGGGAACGTGCTCGTCCTGGAGCACTCCCAGTGCGCGCAGCCGCCCGCCCGCGGTGCCGTTGGTGTCGTGGCCGTCCTGGCAGCCCTCGATCCGCGCGGCGATCTCCGGGTCGGCGGAGGTGAACTCGGCACGTCGTGAGGTCCCGTCGCCCAGCCAGACCCCGAGGGCGTAGGGGTGGACGGGGAGATCGACGTCCGGAAGAGTGATCGGTCGCGCCGTGGCGATCGAGTGGTTCGCGCGACGGTCGGCGGTGTCACAGCGGACGGTGGAGGCGATCTGTTCGGTGGTGCGGACGGCGGATCCGGGCGTCTGACCGGACCTCACCGTGCGGCGCTGTGCGTGGGTGCTCGTCACCCACTGATGCTGGGCGTCGGCGACGATCACCGTGCCGTCGTCGAACTCGACCTCGTAACAGGGGCGGCCCGTCATCACCTCGGTCGCCGCGACGACCTTCGTCGGCGTCCCGTCGGCCGCGATCAGCTCGTCGCCCACGGACACCTCGCCCATCGTGGTCCAGCCCGACGGTGTCGGCAGCGGCGTGTCCAGCGCCAGCGCCTTTCCCACCGCCGGCCGGGCTGCCACGACGATCATCTGGCCCGCGTGCAGGCCGTTCGTCAGGCGGTCGAAGTCCGAGTAGCCCGTCGGCACCCCGACCATGCCCTCCCCCCGGCCCTGGGCGGCGTCGATCTCGTCGAACGTGGGGCCGATGATCTCGGAGAGGGGCAGGTAGTCCTCGCTCGCCCGGCGCTCCGTCACCGCGTAGACCTCGGCCTGGGCGTTGTTCACGACGTCGTCGACCTCGCCGCCGTCCGTCGAGTAACCCATCTGCACGATGCGCGTACCCGCCTCCACGAGACGTCGAAGGATCGCACGCTCGCGCACGATCTTCGCGTAGTAGCCGGCGTTGGCCGCGGTGGGCACGCTGGCCATGAGGTCGTGCAGGTAGGGGGCGCCGCCGACACGTGCCAGCTCACCGCGACGGTTCAGCTCGGCGACGACGGTGATGGCGTCCGCCGGTTCCCCACGTCCGTACAGGTCGATGATCGCGTCGTAGATCTGCTCGTGCGCGGGGCGGTAGAAGTCGTTGCCGCGAATCTGCTCGATGACGTCGGCGATGGCGTCCTTCGAGAGCAGCATGCCGCCGAGCACACTCATCTCCGCCGCGACGTCCTGCGGCGGAGTGCGGTCGAGTCCCGGTCCGGGCCCGGAATAGCCTGCCTCGAGCTCGTCGATCGACATCCGGGCCTCCTCTCTCGTCTCGCCGCGTCCGGCCTGTCACGGTTCAGCTGACCGCCTGCTGAACATCCCGTCCGGGGCGTTGGCTCCAGTTGTACCCCGGGACACTGACACGGCCGAGCGACCCGCCGCAACGCGACCTGTGGACACGCCTGTGGATATCGGTGTGGAAAAGTGGTCCCGGGCTGTGTACACCGGTGGACAACCCTGTGGACAACTGTGGACAACGCCTGTGCATAACGCTGATTAACCCCCGATGACCTGCATAAACACCGCCCCCAGCCTGTGGAGGAAGAAAAGTTGGGCGAGTCTCGTCACGCCGCGCCGACACCTGGCGACAACACTCCCGACGCCGGGAGTTCAGACACCACGGCTCCCCATGGGCCATCCGACGGAACGTTATCCACAGGCACGCCCGCATCCGGGGCCCGTCGTCGTACGCCCGCATCCCGCCGTCACGCCCCCGACGACGTCGCGGCCGGCCACCGAGCCCGCCGCGCCGGCGGGGAACGCGACGAGGACGGACCGGCCGGTGACCACGGCCGCCGCCGGCTCGACCGGGAGATCCTCGCCCTCGCCCTGCCGGCGTTCGGAGCCCTGATCGCCGAGCCGTTGTTCGTCCTGGCCGACTCCGCGATCGTCGGGCACCTGGGCACCGCCCAGCTCGCCGGACTCAGCCTCGCGTCCAACGTGCTGCTCACCCTCGTCGGTCTGTGCGTCTTCCTCGCCTACACGACCACCGCCCAGGTGGCGCGCCTCACCGGCGCGGGCCGCGGACGTGAGGCCCTGCAGGCCGGCGTCGACGGCATCTGGCTCGCGATCGGGCTCGGCGCCGTCCTCGCCGCAGCCCTGGTCGTGGCAGCCGACTGGACCGTGTTCGCCCTGGGCGGCCGCGACGACGTCGCCCGTCATGCCGTCACATACCTCACCTGGGCGGCACCCGGCCTCGTCGGGATGCTCATGGTGAACGCCGCCACGGGCGTCCTGCGCGGTCTGAGGGACACCAGGACCCCGCTGGTCGTCGCGTCGGCCGGTGCCGTCACCAACATGGTTCTCAACGTCGTGCTCGTGTACGGCGCGGGCCTCGGTATCGCGGGTTCGGCACTCGGGACCGTGATCACCCAGTTCGGCATGGCGGCCGTGTTCGGTCTCATCGTGGTGCGTGGCGGCCGGGCGCACGGCGCGAGCCTCCGCCCGCACGCCCACGGCATCCTCGCCGGTGCCCGTGCGGGGGCGCCCCTGGTGGTCCGCACGCTCAGCCTGCGTGCGGCGATTCTCCTCACCGTCTACGTGGCGACCGGGCTCGGCGCGGTGGCGCTCGCGGCGCACCAGGTGGTCAGCAGCATGTGGGGCCTGGCCGCGTTCGCGCTCGACGCGCTGGCCATCGCCTCGCAGGCGCTCGTCGGGCACGGTCTGGGTGCCGGTGACGTCTCGCGCGTTCGCGCCGTCCTGCGCCGCTGCCTGCGCTGGGGCGTCGGCGCGGGTGCGGCGATCGGTCTCGCCATGGCGGCCGGGGGCTGGTGGATCGCGCCGTTGTTCTCCTCCGACGACGACGTGCGCGTGGCCGCCGCGCTCGGGCTGGCCGTCTGCGGGGTGACGATGCCGATGGCAGGTTGGGTGTTCGTGCTCGACGGCGTGCTCATCGGTGCCGGCGACGGACGTTACCTGGCGTGGGTCGGGATGGCCACACTGGTCGCGTACGTGCCCGCCGCGCTGGCCGTGCATGCGTGGGCGCCCGACGGCGCCGCCGGACTGGCCTGGTTGTGGGCCGCGTTCGCCGGGGTGTTCATGGCGGCGCGAGCCCTGACCACCGGTCTGAGGGCACGCGGAAACCGCTGGATGATCACGGGGGCGTGACGCCACCGCGCCCACCTTCATGCCTCACCGGCGAGTTCCTATTCCGGGACGCGCAGTCGGTAGCCCACTCCGCGGACCGAGGCGACCTCCAGGCCGCGCACACGCGGGAGACGCCGGCGAAGTCGCTTGATCGCCGAGGTCACCGCGTCGGCGTCGCCGAGATACTGGGTGCCCCACACCTGCGCCGTCAGCTCGGCGAACGTCCACACCCGGCCCGGCTGGGACGCGAGCGTCGCCAGGAGATCGAACTCCTGGGCCGACAGATGCACTTCCCGGCCCTGGACCTGAACCTCGCGGGCGGCGAGGTCCAGCCGGAGCGGGCCGTGTGTGATCGGCCCGGTCCGCGCCGGGGGCACGGCGGGGAAAGCCCCGCTCAGTGTGGGAACGGCTCCCGTGACGACAGGGATCTGGCCGGTGTGCGCCGCACCTGCGAGAGGTGCCGGCCCGCCGGTCGCGTCCGTCCCTCCCACCGCCGAGAACGACGCCGAGAGCTTTTCCAGCGGCGTTCGGCCTCGACGCGGGCCGCGCTGCGGGAAGGCGAGCACTCGGCCGCCGTCCGACGCCGCGGGCGGGTCCGTCTCGGGTTCCGTCGACGATGTGTGGTGGTCGGCTGTCGCGTGGGGCGACAGCAGCTTGACTGCGCTGTCACCATCCGGCACGACGAGCACGGCGTGCCGACCGCCGAGCGCGTGTACCACCTGAGCGACGATCTCGGGGGGAAGGCCGACGCAGACGATGTAGGCGTCACTGCCAGGGCGAGGTGCGATGCGTGTCACGGTGGCCTCTCTGGGATGCGGCCGATGGTCTCGTGGTGCGGTCGTTCACTCGGGCCTGACGGCGTGGCGCGTCGTTGCGCCGGCCGGGGCCCCGTCGAGTTCGGGGGCAGGGATTTGGGCCATTGTGTCGTTTCCTGGCCCCTCGGATCGTTCTCTACCGTTAATTCCGTGTTTCAGTATGCCTCGGAGTAATGCGGTCGTGTCGCTTTTACGCCATTCGCTGAGCGGAGGGAGCAAATTCACCCGCTCGGAGCGGGTGAATTTCACGTCCAACCCTTGACGGCGGCGCCTGACCCGCGTCCGACCGGATGTTGACCTCGAACTGACCCTTCCTCGACCTGGAGTCGCCGTCACCTCGTCCTTGTTGCCCAAAGCATCAGCGGCGACCGTGGTGACCGGCCCGTAACCGCGGGCCGACATGTGTCTCCGTCACCGGGCGGAGGCGCCGAACCATGGAGGCTCCATGCACCGTCGCAGAATTGCGCGGCGCGCGACCACTGCCGTCACCGCGGCAATCGCGCTCCTCGCAACTTCAGCCGTGACCGCCGCGCCCGCGGCGTTCGCACACCAGCAAGGCACCGATCTGACCGCCGCCGTCGCCGGCGACCCGGAGAAGAAGTTCACCTCCGCCGCGCGCGAGCAGCTGCGGTCGGAGAAGACCGCAGCGTTCTGGATCGAGTTCACCGACCGGGCAGATCTCGAACCCGCCAAGGACATCGCCGACTGGGCCGAACGCGGCCGGTACGTCGTCGACACCCTGCAGGAGACCTCCGAGGCCGCCCAGGCCGACGTCATCAAGCAGCTCGAGGCTGCCGGTGTCGACTACGAGTCCTACTGGATCAACAACTCCATCTACGTCGAGGACGGCACGCTCGCCCTGGCCGACCGGGTCGCGGCGAGCGGCGCCGTCGAGGGCATCCACGAGCAGTTCGAGATGCTCGAGATCGCGCCGGTGAAGACGGAACCGGCGAACGAGAAGCTCACCACCGCCGTGGAGTGGGGCGTCAGCGAGATCAACGCTCCCGAGGTGTGGGACCTGGGCTTCACGGGCGCGGGCATCACGGTGGCGAGCTTCGACACCGGCGTCGACGGGAGCCACCCGGCCCTCGCGGACAAGTACCGCGGCATGGGGGCGGACGGCAGCATCGACGACGACTACAACTGGTTCGACGTCCCGGGCGGTTGCGGGGGAAGCCCGTGCGACACGCAGGGTCACGGCACGCACACCACCGGCACCATGGTGGGTGACGACGGCGCCGGCAACCAGGTCGGCGTCGCGCCGGACGCGACGTGGATCGCGGCCAACTGCATCGACAACGCCGGCTGCACGCGCGACGACTATCTCGCCGACGCGCAGTGGTTCCTCGCCCCGACCCGCGCGGACGGCAGCGATCCGGACCCGGCCATGCGCCCGCACGTCATCAACAACTCGTGGGGCATCCCGCCCGGCGCACCCGATCCGTACGGCTGGATGCGTGACGAGACCCTGGCGTGGGACGCGGCGGGCATCTTCGGCGCGTGGGCCGCGGGTAACGAGGGATCGGCGTGCGAGACGGCACGGTTCCCCGGCGAGTACGAGAACACCTACGCCGTGGGTGCCTACGACGTGAACGGCAACATCGCGAGCTTCTCGTCGCGCGGTCCGGGGGAGAACGGTGTGACCACGCCGAACATCGCCGCGCCGGGCGTCAACGTGCGCTCGTCCGTTCCGGGTGGCGGATACTCGAACTCCAGCGGCACCTCGATGGCGACCCCGCACCTCGCGGGCGCCGTCGCGCTGCTGTGGAGCGCCGCGCCGGCCCTCGTCGGTGACATCGAGGGCACCAAGGCGGTCCTGAACCAGACCGCCATCGACACCGAGGACCTGCAGTGCGGCGGCACGGCCGGGGAGAACCACGTCTGGGGCGAGGGCAAGCTCGACATCGCCGCGGCGATCGACGCCGCCCCGACCGCGGGCACCGGAACCGTCGAGGGCACCGTGACCGACGCGGCCGACGCGCCGATCGCCGGTGCGACCGTGCTGCTCGACGGGGAGCGCGACCGCACCGTCACCACCGGTGAGGACGGCGCCTTCAGCGCGACCGTCGTCGCGGGCGACTACGACGTGTCGGCGTCGGCTTTCGGCTACCTGGACTCCACCTCGGAGCCGGTGACGGTGGCCGAGGACGAGACCGTCACCGTCCCGATCACGCTGGAGGCCGCTCCGCGGCACAGCGTGTCGGGTGTGGTGACGTTCGCCGACGGCGGTCCGGTGGCGGGTGCCCCGGTGAGCCTGGGCAGCCACTTCGACGACGTCACGACCGCGGAGGACGGCTCGTTCGCGTTCGCCGACGTGCCGGAGGGCACGTACCCGCTCTCGGTGACCATGGGCGGCTGCGCCTCGTCGTTCGCGGAGGACGTCGTCGTCGACGGCGACCTGGAGGTGCCCGTGACGATCGAGGCACTGGTCGACGAGCGCGGCTACTCCTGCTCGGTGTCGACCGGTGAGTACCTGCAGGGCGACACGGACACGGGCCTCTCCGGAGACGACGGCTCCACCACCGTGTCGCTGCCGTTCGACTTCACCTTCTACGGCGAGTCCTACGACACCGCACACGTCACCACCAACGGCCACGTGAACTTCCTGGCCGCCACGACGGCCTACTCGAACGTGTCGATCCCGGCCACGTCCGTGCCCAACGCCGCGATCTACCCGTTCTGGGACGACCTCTACTTCGTTTCGGGCGAGTCGGGTCTCTACGAGGGCACCACCACCGTGGACGGCACGGACGCGTACGTGCTGGAGTTCCGGGACGTCGCTCTCTACGGCGACCGGGACGCCCGGCTCGACTTCTCCGTCACCCTGCTCGCGGACGGCGACATCGTCCTCGGGTACGGCGAGCTCGCCGGTGGCGGGGACACCGCCGCGGGGTCCTCGGCGACGGTCGGGATCGAGGACGAGGCCGGCGCCGTCGGCCTCGAGTACTCGTACAACTCGGCGGCGCTGTCCGAGGGGTTGTCCGTCACGTACGACGCGCCGCCGCTGGCGACCCTGTCGGGCATCGTGAAGGACCACAACACCAAGGACCCGGTCGCCGGAGCGACGGTCACCATGACCGGCGCGGACGGTTCGGCCGACACGCTCACGACGGGTGACGACGGCAGGTACTCGGCGGTCGTGGCGCTGGGGCAGTACGACCTCGAGTTCTCCGCCGACGACTACGTCACCGTCGACAAGCGGGTGACGCTGGCGGAGGACGGCGAGGCGAAGAGCCGCAACGCCCAGCTCAAGGCGGGCCTGCTCACCGTCGACAAGGAGGCCGTCTCCGTCACCAAGCGGCTCGGGGGTGCCCCGGCCACGCGTGGCTTCGTGGTGGCCAACGAGGGCTCGGCACCTGCCGACCTCTCCGTCGGAACCGCCGGCGGCGACTTCGACATGCTCGGTCTCGGCGGCGGCTCGGCCGGGGTGATCAACCACGTCGAGGGTGAGGCCACCGAGCTCGACTCGCAGGAGCCGGGCGTCTCGATCGGGGGCTCCCGTGGCTCCCGCGGTGGGCTGAGCACGTCGTCGCTCGACGCCGGTGTCTCGGCCTTCCCCGCGGTCTCGGTCCCGCAGGCGGAGACCACCATCACGCACTCGACGTCGCAGGAGGTCGTGGCGCTCAACTCCGCGTCGTGCGGGAACGCGTTCGGCACCTCGGAGAACAGCTTCCTGCGGACGTTCACACTGAGCGACTTCGGTATCGACGGCTCGTTCGCCGTGTCGGAGGTGTCGTTCGGCATCGAGGAGGCGACGGCACAGACCCTGACCGTCAACCTCTACCAGCTGGTCGGCGACGACTTCGTCTACGCGAACCTGGAGCAGCTGGGCTCCGCGCAGGTCGACATCGAGGCGCAGACCCTGTCCATGGTCAGCGTCCCGGTCGAGGGGGAGATCTCGGGCGGCACCCTCGTCGTGGAGGTCGTCACGCCGAACCTCCAGGACACCGGCGGTGTGTTCTACATCGGATCGAACGGGGACGGGCAGACGGCGCCGTCGTACCTCAAGGCGGACGACTGCGGGATCGCCGAGCCGGCGGCGACCGACTCGATCGGCTGGCCGGACATGCACATCGTGATGAACGTGTCCGGCAGCACCGGCGGTGCCGGTGGCGGCGACGCGGCCTGGCTCGACGCCCAGCCGGGCTCGGTCACGCTCGATCCGGGTGAGTCCGTCCGGATCGTCGCGACCATCGACCCGCGTGCGGTCGACCAGCCGGGGACCTACACCGCCGACGTGGTGCTGGGGGCCGACACGCCGTACGCCGAGCCGACCGTGGCGGCGACGCTGACGGCGAACCCGCCGGGGAACTGGGGCAAGATCACCGGCACCGTCGCCGACGGCGCGGGGACGCCGCTCGACGGCGCCACGGTGCACCTCGACGGCCTCGAGAAGGACGTCACGCTCGTCACCGGCGGCGACGGCACCTACGAGTACTGGATGGGGGTGTCCAACAACGCTCTCACCATGATCGTCGCCAAGGACGGGTACGTGCCACAGGTCAGGACCGGCACGATCGTCCGCGGTCAGACCGTCACCTACGACTTCGCGCTCGACGCGCTCGTCTAGTGTGACCTGACCCTACGGGCAACCTTTCGGCCCGGTCGTACGTCCTGTGGACGGACGGCCGGGCCGTTGCCGTACGTGCTTCGGCGGGCCGAGTCCTGGCCGGTACTGGCCCTGTTCGAGCTATATGTGAAGATTAATCCACAAGGCGCTGACTTTCCTTGCCGGTCACCCCGAAGTGGGCCACGGTGTGATCCAACCGTTATCCAACGGTTGCCGTCGCGCCCGTGGTCCACGGGCGCCAGATCGCAGGAGGCTCCATGCGACGTCGCACCATGCCCGGAAGGAGAGCCGCCGCCGCCCTGGCGACAGCGCTCTCCTTCGTGGCCGCCTCGGCGGTGAGTGCCGCCCCGGCGCTCGCCGGCCAGCCGGCCGGGTTGCCGAGCACCGCCGGCGCAGTCACCCACGAGCGAACCACCGACGACGCGGCGGGTTCGGCCGCCGGGACGAACAAACTCACCGAGACCCTCCGCAGCCGCCTCGGCACCGGGAGGTCCGGTGAGTTCTGGATTCGCTTCGAGCAGACCGCCGACCTCGAGCGCGCGAGCACCATCACCGACTGGGGCGCGCGCGGCAGGTACGTCTACGAGGAGCTGACCGCGTCCGCCAAGCGGTCGCAGGCCGACGTCGTCGCGGAACTGCGCTCGGCCGGTGCCCGGTACGAGTCCTACTGGATCAACAACTCGATCCTGGTGACCGACGGCGACCTGGAGCTCGCCACGCGGCTCGCCGCCGAGCCCGAGGTGGCCTCGGTGCACGAACGCGTCGCCGTCCGGCCGATCGATCCCGTCGAGCGGCGGTCCACGGGCGACGTCGATGCGGCGTCCGTCGAGTGGGGCGTCGAGGCGATCAACGCTCCGGCGGCATGGGACCGGGGTTTCACGGGCGAGGGCATCACCGTGGCCACCGTCGACTCCGGTGCCGACCTGGAGCACCCGGCCCTGGCCGACCATTACCGTGGGGCGGCCGGCGAGGGCGCCGTCGACCACGACTACAACTGGTTCGACGCATCGGGCAGGTGCGGGGGCGAGCCGTGCGACAGCGCCGGTCACGGTACCCACGTGATGGGCACGATGGTCGGGGACGACGGCGCCGAGAACCAGATCGGCGTCGCGCCAGGTGCGGAGTGGATCGCGGCCAACGGCTGCGACACCTGCTCCGATGCCGACCTGCTCGCGTCCGGCCAGTGGATCCTCGCGCCGACCCGCGCGGACGGCAGCCAGGCGAACCCCGCGCTGCGGCCGCACGTCGTGAACAACTCCTGGGGTTCCCAGCTCCCGGGAGACATCAACGACTTCTTCGCCGACGAGGTCGCGGCCTGGGAGGCCGCGGGAATCTTCGGCGTCTGGGCAGCGGGGAACGAGGGAGAGGCCGGCTGCCAGAGCGTTTCCTCGCCGGGTGCCAACGTCGCCACCTACTCCGTGGGCGCCACGACCTCCGACGGCGAGATCGCCGCGTTCTCGTCACGCGGTCCCGGAGAGGCGGGCATCGTCCAGCCGGACATCGCGGCGCCCGGCCAGGACGTCCGCTCCTCGGTCCCGGGTGGTGGCTACGAGATCGCGTCGGGCACCTCGATGGCGGCGCCGCACGTCACGGGTGCCGTGGCGGTGCTGTGGTCGGCGGTGCCGAGCCTCATCGGTGACATCCCTGCCACCAGGGACCTGCTCGACGCCTCGGCCGTCGACCACGCCGACGACGAGTGCGGCGGCACACCGGACGACAACAACGTCTACGGCGAAGGCGATCTCGACGTCCTGGCGCTGGTCGAGGCGGCAGGTGAGGAGGAGCGCGGTCACATCGAGGGAACCGTCACCGACGCCGACGGCGAGCCGGTCGACGGCGCCACCGTCACCGTCGGAGACCGCTCCACCGCGACCGACGCCTCCGGGACGTTCCGCATCCTGCTCCCGGCCGGCACGTACGACCTCGTGGTCGAGGCGTTCGGCTTCGTCGCCGCCACCGCCGAGGACTTCGAGGTGTCCGACGGCGGGACCGCCACCGCCGACGTCGTTCTCGAGCGCGCGCCGGTGACCACCATGACCGGCACCGTCACTGACGGTTCCGGGCACGGCTGGCCGCTCGGCGCGAAGGTACGGATCGCCGAGGCTCCCGCGAGCTACTCGGCGTGGAGCGACCCGTTCACCGGCGAGTACACGCTGGAGGTGCCGGCGAACGCGACGCACACCGTGGTCGTCGAGCCCACGGTCGCGGGCTATGCGACGGCGCGTGCGCCCGTGGAGGTGCCCGCCGGGCCCGTGGTGCACGACGTCGCCGCACAGGTCACCGCGGCGTGCGTCGCACCCGGGTACGAGTTCGGTGGCGCGGGCATCCCGGTCGAGGAGTTCGAGACCGGCGAGGTGCCCGAGGGCTGGACCGTGGAGGACCTCGCCGGTACCGGCGAGGTGTGGACGTTCGACGACGCCTTCGGCTACGGCAACATGACCGGGGGCGAGGGGTTGTTCGCCGAGGTCAACAGTGACGCCTACGGCCCGGACGGGCACCAGGACACGACCCTGACGACAGCACCGCTGGACTTCTCGGGGATGTCCGCGCCCGCGCTGACGTTCGACCAGGCATTCGACACGTTCGGCGAGTACGCCGACGTCGACCTGTCCGTGGACGGCGGCGAGACGTGGCAGACGGTGCTGCACCAGACGGCGCCGGCACAGGGCCCGATGCGGGTCGACCTGTCGGCCGCCGGAGGGGACGGTGACGCGCTGGTCCGTTTCCACCTCGGCGACGCCTTCTTCGGCTTCTGGTGGCAGATCGACAACGTCGGGTTCGGTGAGTGCCTCCCGGTCGAGGGCGGACTGGTCTCCGGCCACGTCACCGACCGGAACACGGGTGACGGCGTGGTCGGCGCGACCGTGGCCGACACCGAGTTCCCGGACGCGGGCGTGGAGACGACGGACCCCGCCAACACCCACGTGCGCCCCGGCTACTACTCGCTGTTCGCTCCCGCGGGTGACCGGACCGTCTCCGTGGAGGGCCGCGGCTATGTCTCGGACGACTCCCCGGTGCGGGTCACCGCGGACGAGATCACTCGGCACGACGTCGACCTCGCGGCGCCGCGGCTCGCCGTGACGCCGGACCAGGTGTCCGACGAGATGGTGCTCGGCGGGACGGGCTTCGGCCGGTTCACCGTGACGAACGAAGGCACGGCGTCCGCCGAGGTGGAGGTGTATCCCGGGTCGTCCGACTTCGAGATCCTGTCGTCCGGTGCTTCCGGCGGCGTGATCAAGGGCGTCGAGCGGACTGCGACTGAGGTCGGCACCGCGCCCGCGCCGTCGTCGGACGGGCCGGACGCGGCGAACCGGACGGCGTCGTCGCGCATGGGGCCGTCGGACGCAGGAGCCGAGCGCTACACGCGGAACGAGCAGGGCGGAAAGGCCGTGACGCCCGAGCCGACGCCGGCCCTGCTCGCCGGTGAGGGAACGACGATCACGCACTCCTCCTCCCAGGAGATCGTGCTGGGCAACTCGGTGGCGTGCGTGGGTGCGGCGACGCAGGTGCTGCGCACCTTCACGCTGGAGGACTTCGGCATCGGCGGGGAGTTCGCCGTGACGAACGTGTCCTTCGGCGTCGAGAGCGCGGATCCGGGCACCGAGGTGACCGTCAACCTGTACACGCTGGACGGCGAGCTGCTCTACGAGAACATGGAGCTCCTCGGCTCGGCCACGGCGGAGCTGGAGGACGCGGAGCTCACGCTCGTCGACGTGCCCGTCGAGGGAACGGCGCCCGCGGGCAGCACTCTCGTGGTCGAGGTGGCCGTGCCGGACGGGCCGCTGTTCTTCGTCGGCTCGAACACGGAGCCGGAGACGGCACCCACCTATCTCGCGAGCGAGACGTGCGGGAACCCCGAGCCCGCGGAGGTCGCGGACCTCGGCTTCCCCGACATGCACGCGGTCATGAACGTCACCGGCGAGACGTCGGTCGACGTGCCGTGGCTCGACGTGCAGCCACCGGTGTTCTCGCTCGAGCCGGGCGAGTCGGCCACGATCCAGGTCGCGATGGACAGCACGCGGGTCGACCAGCCGGGTACGTACGAGTCGGCGGTGGTCGCGAACGGCTCGACGCCGTACACGGCACCGCGGGTGAACGTGTCGATGTCGGTGAAGCCGCCCAAGAACTGGGGCAAGATCACCGGCACGGTCACGGGCCGGCCCTGTGAGGGCGATCCGGCGCCGCTGGAGGGAGCCTTCGTGAAGCTCGACGGTTCGGAGTACGACGTCACACTGGTGACCGGACCCGACGGTGGCTACGCCCGCTGGATGGGGGTGTCGAACAACAAGCTCACACTGCTCAGCTCGGCAGACGGCTACCTGCCGGAGATGAAGTCCGGCGTGCGGATCATCAAGGGCAGGACGGTGGTCCACGACTTCACCCTGACGGAGTACTGCGGCTAGAGACCCGCGCCGCCCGGGCGCGACCATGCCGTCCTGGTCGACAGGAGCGTTGTCATCGACCAGGACGGCATGGTCGGCGGTACGGGTGCGGGACGGTCAGGCCGTCTCGTCGCCGCGGATCCACGCCTCCAGGCGGGCGCGCCCCTCGGTGTCCTCGCGCTGCTCGGGCGGTGACTTCATGAAGTACGTCGACGCCGGGTGCACGGGGCCCCCGTGGCCGCGGTCCTTCGCGATCTTCGCGCAGCGCACCGCGTCGATGATGATTCCCGCCGAGTTCGGTGAGTCCCACACCTCGAGCTTGTACTCCAGGTTCAACGGGACCTCGCCGAACGCGCGTCCTTCCAGGCGCACGTAGGCCCACTTGCGGTCGTCGAGCCAGGCGACGTAGTCGGACGGCCCGATGTGCACGTTGCGGTCGTCCTTCACGCCGGCGAGCGGCCCGTCCGACAGGTTCGACGTGACGGACTGGGTCTTCGAGACCTTCTTCGACTCCAGCCGCTCACGCTGCAGCATGTTCTTGAAGTCCATGTTGCCGCCCACGTTGAGCTGGTACGTGCGGTCCAGGACGACTCCGCGGTCCTCGAACAGCTTCGCCAGGACGCGATGCGTGATGGTGGCTCCCACCTGCGACTTGATGTCGTCACCGACGATCGGCACACCCGCCGCCTCGAACTTCGCGGCCCATTCCGGGTCGGAGGCGATGAACACCGGCAGCGCGTTGACGAACGCGACACCCGCGTCGATGGCGCACTGCGCGTAGAACTTGTCGGCCTCCTCGGACCCGACCGGCAGGTAGGACACGAGAACGTCCACCCGGGCCTCGCGCAGGGCGGCGACGACGTCGACGGGCTCCGCGTCGGCCTCGTCGATCGTGTCGCGGTAGTAGGTGCCGAGACCGTCGAGCGTGGGGCCCCGCTGCACGGTCACCCCGAGCGGCGGCACGTCGGCGATCTTGATCGTGTTGTTCTCCGACGCCGTGATCGCCTCGGCGAGATCGAAGCCCACCTTCTTCGCGTCGACGTCGAACGCCGCCACGAACTCGAGGTCGCGTACGTGGTAGTCGCCGAGCTGGACGTGCATGAGGCCCGGGACCTTGTCCTGTGGATCGGCGTCCTTGTAGTAGTGCACGCCCTGGATCAGTGACGACGCACAGTTCCCTACGCCGACCACCGCGACGCGGATGGAAGTCATCCTCGCTCCTTACTCTGAGGTGTGTTCCCTGGGGTCTTGGGGCGGACGCCGCCGGCGGATTCCACCCGGCCGCGTTCCGTGCGGATCAGCCGGTCGATCCAGTTGACCTCGTGCTCCACCTTCTCCTGCCCGAAACGCTGGAGCTCACGGGTGTATTCGTCCGCGCGGTTCCGGCTGCGGGCCGCGGCGTCGCGGACCGCCTCGAGCTGTTCGGCGAGGCGGGTGCGGCGCCCTTCGAGGATGCGCAGGCGGGTCTCGGCGTCCGTCTGCCCGAACAGCGCGAACCGCACGTCGAAGTTCTCGTCCTCCCACGCGGCCGGCCCGGCGTGGGTCAGGAGGGTGTGCAGGTGCTCCTTGCCGTCCGCCGTGAGCTCGTAGACGATGCGTCCGCGCCGGCCGAGCGCGGGTTTCGCGGCCTTCGTGCCGCGAGCGGACCTCGGCCGCCCGCCGGTCCGTGCGACGTCGGCGTCGGACGACGGCCGCTGGTCGTCTCCGACAGCGGTGATCAGACCACGCTGGACGAGCCTTCGCAGGGCGGGGTACAGGCTGCCGTACGACAGGGCGCGGAAGGTGCCCAGCGCGAGCCCGAGCCGTTTGCGCAGTTCGTAGCCGTGCAGCGGCGCCTCGTTCAGGAGACCGAGCACAGCGATCTCCAGCACCTCCGAGCGGCTACGCATGTCTGCCTCCCGTCACGTGGTGTTCATCCCCGGTTGGTTGCGCCCGACCTATCGAGTCGATACATCGCGAGGATAGGCACGCGCCGTCGTCGGGCGCAACGGATCGGCGCCTCGATGTGACGAAAGAGTGAAGACGCGGGACGGGGGCTGCGGGAGGCGTGGGGGAACTGCGTCGCTCTGCGTGTGATTCCACGCGCATCGTTGCAGCGCGCCGAGGAGGTGCCTCTATTGTGTCCGGTGGTTCGATGTGCCCTCGACCGTGCGGTTCCCCAGACCCCGTTCGGGCACCGGCCCCCACCGAACGAGAGGAAGAGGCAGGACGTGGCTACTTGGAGTGCCCCGCAGATCCCGCCGTTCCGCCCGCGTGCGCGTACCACCTTCTGGAACTACCCACGGCCGTACCGCACGGGCTGGAAGGCGTGGCTGCCGTCATGGCGGTTCGTCGTCGGCGTGATGCTGGCCGGCGCGTCGGTCGTGGCCGGCGTACTGATGGCCGCCTGGACGAGCATCACCATTCCGGCCGAGCTCGACAACATGGAGACCACGACCGTCCGGTACGCCGGGGACGGGGGCAAGCTCGGGGAGTTCCGCGGCGACGAGGACCGCAAGATCGTCACCGTGGACGAACTGCCCGTCTGGGTCGCGAACGCGGCGGTGGCCTCCGAGGACCGTGGCTTCTATGCCGACAACAACCTGGGCATCAGCCCGAGCGGCATCGCCCGGGCCGCGATCACCGGTGTCGGCGGCGGCTCCACGCTGACGCAGCAATACGTCGAGCAGGCCTACACCAGCTGGAACCCGAATCCCACGTACGTCGACAAGTTCGAAGAGATGATCCTGGCGATGAAGATCCGGCAGGATCCTGAGACGTATCCGCCCGAGGAGATTCTCGGGGAGTACCTGAACCGGATCTATCTCGGCAGGAGCTCGTACGGCATCGAGACGGCGGCGCAGGCCTACTACGGGAAGTCGGCGGAGGACCTGACACCGTCGCAGGCGGCATTCCTCGCCGGGATCATCCCGTCCCCGAACGCCTACGACGACACCGAGTGGGGCCACGACTGGGCCGAGGGCCGCTGGGAGCGCACGCTCTACTTCATGCACGAGGACGGCTACATCGACGACGAGCAGTACGACGAAGCCGTCGCGGGCGGATTCCCGAAGCCGCAGAAGCACCAGCAGTCCTCGGCGTACTCGGGGCCGAAGGGCTACATCCTCAAGGAGGTCGAGCGCGAGCTGCAGGCGAACGGGTTCAACCTCGAGGACCTTTACCAGGACGGGCTCGTGGTGCACACCACGATCGACAAGAAGCTGCAGAAGGCGGCGAACGAGACCGCCAAGCTGCCCAAGGACGCCAACACGCCCTTGACGAGGTCCGCGCTCGTCTCGATGGACCCGAAGACCGGCGCGATCCGCGCGATGTACGGCGGGCCCGACAAGTCCGACCCCGCTTACGACCTGAACGCCGCGACGGACAACTGGCAGCAGGGCGGCTCGACGAACAAGCCGTTCACCCTGATCGCAGCCCTCGACCAGGGCATCTCCCTCGGCACCCAGTTCAACGGTGACGAGCCGCAGACGTTCGACTACTACACCAAGAAGAACCCTGAGACCGGCCTCGAGGAACCGGCCGAGGTGACCAACTTCGACAGCAAGGACTTCGGGAACATCGACCTGGTGGAGGCGACGGCGAACTCGGTCAACACCGTGTACGTCCAGCTCAACAACGAGGTCACGCCCCAGGCGACGCAGGAGGTCGCCAAGAAGCTCGGTCTCGACGTCGAGGGTTCGATCGCGTACCGGAAGAACCCCGAGAACCCCGGTGAGACGACGAGCCAGATGTCGAACGTGCTCGGTACGTCCTACGTCTACACGGTCGACCTGGCGCGCGCGTACGCGACGATCGCGAACCAGGGAGTGCGGACCACGCCGCACCTGGTCGACAAGGTGGTCAACCCGGACACGGGCGAGGTCGTCTACCAGTCCGAGGTCACCGAGGAGCGGGTGTTCGACGAGGAGGTCATGGCCGGCGCCACCTACGCCATGTCCCAGGTGGTCGACGACGAGGCCGGTTCCGGGCACTATGCCCGCCAGTACATCCCGGAACGCCCTCTCGCCGGGAAGACCGGCACGTCGAACGACAACTACGCGGCGTGGTTCGCGGGCTTCACGCCGCAGCTCGTCACCGTGGTGAACGTCTACCAGTACGACCCGCAGGGGCGTGACGGCAAGGGCGAGTTCCAGCAGGTCACGCCGTTCGGCGGGTTCGCCCAGATGACCGGTGGTACGTGGCCCGTCCAGGCGTGGACGTCGTTCATGGTCCGGGCGACCGACGGGATGCCGGTCGAGGAGTTCCCCGAGTACGAGTACGAGGAGCCGGAGCCATCCCATTCGCCGACCCCGACCGGCCAGGCGGAGACCGTCGTGGTTCCGACCGGCCTCATGGGCAGCACCTGGGGCGAGGCGCGCGGGGTGCTGACGGGCGCCGGGCTGAACGCGCAGCCGCAGGAGGTGGAGAGCGAGCTGCCGCCGGATACGGTGGTCGCCGTCCAGAACGAGGGCCAGGAGGTTCCGCGGGGCTCGACGATCGTGGTCCAGATCTCCGGCGGACCGGGCCAGAACGTGTCCGCGGTGCCGGGCGTCGTCGGCATGCAGCAGCGGGACGCGGAGCACGAACTGAGACAAGCCGGATTCGGTGTCGATGTCCAGGTCCAGCCGTCGGAGCAGGCCGAGGGGACCGTGCTCCAGCAGAACCCCGGACCCGGCTCGCAGGCGCAACGAGGGTCGACGGTGACGATCTGGGTCTCCGACGGCTCGCTCGACGACCCGACGGACGGCGCGACGTGTGGCGTGTTCGGGAATCAGCCGTGCGACGAACCGACCGGCGAACCCACCGGCGGTGCGAGCGAGGAACCCGGGCCGGGCGGCGGGAACAACGGCAACGGCAACGGCTGAGCCCGTCGTCACCGATCCTGCCTGGTGACTCGTGCCACCCCGTTCGGCTTCGGCCGGAGCGGGGTGGCACGGTAGACTCGGCCCCTGCTGTGCTCGGTGCTGCCGGGCACGGCGACGTGAGAACCCTCCTGTCACGGAACGACCGTGACCGCTGAGACCAGAGGAGGTGGGTATCGACATGCGTCAGTACGAACTGATGGTGATCCTGGACCCGGAGGTCGAGGAGCGCACCGTTCAGCCGTCGCTCGAGAAGCTGCTCACGGTCGTGAAGACCGACGGCGGCACCGTCGACAAGATGGACATCTGGGGTCGTCGCCGCCTGGCGTTCGACATCTTGAAGAAGTCCGAGGGCATCTACGCCGTCGTCGACTTCACGTCGACGCCGGACACCGCGAAGGAGCTGGACCGCCAGCTCGGCCTGAACGAGGCCGTGCTGCGGACCAAGATCCTGCGCACGGACGCCCGCTGAAGTATCTGCTGAGCTGAGGTCCCCTGGGACACTGCCGCCGAACGGCGCGTGTCAGTGTCTCGTGATGGGATGCGACGAAACGGCGTCGAGACGAATCGAGGAACTTGGTAATGGCTGGCGAGACCGTCATCACAGTGGTGGGAAACCTGACCGGTGACCCGGAGCTGCGCTTCACCCCGTCGGGTGCGGCAGTAGCCAACTTCACGATCGCTTCCACGCCGCGCATCTTCGACCGCCAGAGCAACGAGTGGAAGGACGGGGAGACCCTGTTCATGCGCTGCTCGCTGTGGCGGGAGGCCGCGGAGAACGTCGCCGAGTCGCTGACCAAGGGCGTGCGCGTGATCGCGCAGGGCCGCCTGGTGCAGCGCTCGTACGAGACCCGCGAGGGGGAGAAGCGCACCGTCGTCGAGCTGCAGGTGGACGAGATCGGTCCGTCCCTGCGGCGCGCCACGGCCAAGGTCACCCGGGCCCAGCGGTCCGGTGGCGGAGGCTTCGGAGGCGGTGGGGACTTCGGGGGAGGCGGCCAGAACTCTGGCGGCTTCAACGGAGGTTCCGGCGGAGGCTTCAGCTCGTCCGGTGGCGGTCAGCAGGCCGACCCGTGGGCCACGGCAGGCCCCGCGTCGTCCGGTGGCGGGTTCTCGGAGGACCCGCCGTTCTGATCGGCACCCAACCCAGACACCATCTTGTCGTGCCCGATGGCACGGCCCGTGCGCGGTGCGCACCGGTCGGCCGGGGCGCGGCCCGCACCTGAAGAAGGAGCAACACCATGGCGAAGCCTGTGGTGCGCAAGCCCAAGAAGAAGGCCAACCCGCTCAAGTCCGCGAAGATCGACAACATCGACTACAAGGACACCGCCCTGCTGCGTAAGTTCATCTCGGACCGCGGCAAGATCCGTGCCCGTCGCGTCACCGGCGTGACCGTGCAGGAGCAGCGTCAGATCGCGAAGGCCGTGAAGAACGCCCGCGAGATGGCTCTGCTGCCGTACACGTCGACGGCTCGCTGAGGAAGGGATCGAGAATCATGGCAAAGCTGATCCTGACCCACGAGGTGACCGGCCTGGGTGAGCCCGGCGACGTGGTCGAGGTGAAGGACGGGTACGCCCGGAACTTCCTCATCCCCCGTTCGCTGGCCACGCCGTGGACCAAGGGTGCCGAGAAGGACGTGACCGCGATCCGCCGTGCCCGCAAGGCGCGCGAGATCGCCACGCGCGACGAGGCGAAGGCCCTGGCCGACTCGATCGCCGCCAAGCCGGTGACGGTCACGGCGAAGGCCGGCCCGGGTGGCCGCCTGTTCGGCGCGATCACGACCGCGGAGATCGCCTCCGCCGTGGCCGCCGAGGGTGGCAAGTCCGTGGACAAGCGCAAGATCGAGATCGGTCAGCCGATCAAGTCCACCGGGGACCACACCGTGTCGATCCGCCTGCACCCCGAGGTGTCGGCCAAGATCGCCGTCAAGGTCGTCGCGGGCTGACAAGCCGGACACCGAACGGGCCCTGGATCCCAGCGGGATCCGGGGACCGTTGGCTTGCACGGGTCTCCCGTCACAGAGGGCGGCCCCGGTGCGCGGTACGGGTCACACCAGCCCGTGCCGATGCGCCAGCACCACGGCCTGGACGCGGTCGCGCAGGTGGAGCTTGGACAACAGGTTGGACACGTGCGTCTTCACCGTCGCCTCGCCCAGCCAGAGGCGCTCGGCGATCTCGCCGTTCGACAGACCGGTGCCCACCAGTTCCAGGACCTCCCGCTCCCGCGGGGTGAGGGTGGCGAGCGCCCCGTCGTCGACGGCGTTCGGCGCGGGCGCCCTGTCGGATGCCGCTCCGTTCGAGGCCGCGGTCCCGGACGCCGGCGTCCAGCCGGACGTCGCAGTCCCGCCGGCGACGGACGTCCTGCCCGGCCCCCGCGTTCCGCTCCGCGTCGCCGCCCCGTTCGCCGCCGGCAGCTCGCCGGGACCCGCACCGGCCCCGCCGTCGACCATCTGCCGGATCACCCGCCGGGTGATCTCCGGCGCGAGCAGCGCGTGGCCCGCCGCGACGGTGCGGACCGCCTCGACCATCCGCTCGGCGTCGGAGTTCTTCAGCAGGAAGCCGCTCGCCCCGGCCGACAGCGCCTGGAACACGTACTCGTCGTTGTCGAAGGTCGTCAGGACGAGCACCTTCGCGAGGTCGTCCGCGACGACGCGCCGGGTCGCCTCGATCCCGTCCATGACGGGCATCTGGACGTCCATGAGCACGACGTCCGGCCGTAGTTCGCGAGCGAGGCCCACGGCTTCGGCCCCGTCGGCGGCCTCCCCGACCACCTCGATGTCGTCCTCCACCGAGAGGATGAGGGAGAAGCCGGAACGCACCAGCTGCTGGTCGTCCACGAGCAGGACCTTGATCATGACCGGCCTCCCTCGGCCTCGACGAGTTCGGCGGAGCGGTCCGCCAGTCCTCCGTCGGGCAGCGGGAACCGGACCCGGACACGGAATCCCACGGTGGCACGGGGGCCGGCCTCGACCACGCCGTCGTGGGCGGCGGCGCGCTCGCGGATACCCACCAGCCCGAGCCTGCTTCCCGACGTGCCCGGCCGTGGGTGTCCGTCGTCGAGCACCTCGACCTCCGCCCAGCCGTGCGGCATCGCCGAGTCACCACGGCCGTCGACGCGCAGCGTGACCGAAGCGCCGCGCGCCGTGGAGTGCTTCCGCACGTTGTTCAGCGCCTCCTGGGTGGTGCGGTACAGCGCCGCGCCGATCGGCCCCGGGACGGCCCCGCTCGCCCCGCTCGGCTCCTCGACCAGCTGATACGTACAGGTCAGCCCATCCGTGGCATCGCCGGCAAGCATGGCGATCCCCGCGAGGTTGGCCGTGCTGGCCGAGTTCGCCGGCGCGGTGTCGCCCTCCCGCGTCCCGTCCACCTGCCGCAGCGTTCCGACGAGACCGCGCATCTGTTCGACGCCCTCCCGGGACGACTTCTCGATGACGCTCAGCGCCTCGGCCGCTCTCTCCGGGTCCTTGGTGAGCACGCGCCGTGCCGCGGCAGCCTGCACGCCGATCACGGAGACATGATGCGCGACGACGTCGTGCAGCTCGCGTGCGATCCGCAGACGCTCCTCCAGCACCGCGTGGTCGCGGAGCTCGCGTCCCTGCCGCTCGATCGTCGCCGTCTGTTCCGCCACCTGCTTGCGGCGTCGGGCGCCGTGCCAGGCGAGCTGGCCCAGGATGATCGCACCGCCGAAGTACGCGACGTTCACGAGAAGCTGGTAGAGCGTCATGGACACCCAGGGCGAGATCAGCCCCGGATCCACACCGCCGAGATGCTCGAGGAACTCGTCACGCACGGCGGCGTCGGTGAGCTGGACCGCGATCCAGCCGAACATCGTCAGGAGCACGACACCGACGGCGATCAGCATCGCGCGCCGGTCCCGCGCCCAGGCGACACCCGAGTACAGCGCCATGAAGTAGGTCACCTGCAGCGTCGCGACCTGGGTCACCGCGCCGTTGAACAGTCCCGTCCCGAGGAACAGCGCGTACACGGTGAGCATCGCGACGATCGGGAAGCGGCGGCGCCATGCCAGCGGGAGCGCCGTCACCCCGGCGAGAAGGTGGGGCAGCCACTCGGGGCTCTCCGGCGCGCCGCCCATCCGGAACATTCCCGCGCTGCGTCCCAGTTCGGTCGCGGCGATGGTGAGCACGACGATGCAGGCCCCGACGACGAGGTCGTTGTGGAAGGCGCGCCGCGGGTCATCGGGAACGTGTTCCCAGTCGGCGTCGACGCCGAACCATCGTGCGAGTCGGGCAAGGGTGTTCACGACCCTCACCCTAGATGTCCGACGGCGACGGCGGCTTCCCCCTGCGGTCGGAGCCGCGTCGCACGGGCGGCGGCGTCAGAGTCCGGCGAAGCGTGCCAGCGCCTCCTCGCCGACGACGTCGTGCGGAAGCAGGTCGGCCTCCGCGCGGGGGACGGCCGCGAGCGCGTCGTCCAGGGTGCGCAGGTGGTCCTCCTCCCGAGCGCGCCGCGCCCGCAGCAGGGAACCCGCGGCTTCCGGGGAGCGCTTGTTGACGACCAGAGCGCCGACGTCGACCCCCAGTGTCACCAGTTGCTCGTGCAGTGCGATCGTCTCCAGCACGGGGAGCCGCTCGGCGGCCAGGACCAGCACGAACGACGTCGTCGCCGGGTCGGTCAGTACCTCGCGCAGGCGTTCGAACCGGGTCCGGCGACGCAGCAGGACCCGCCGGATCTCCCCGTCCCGCTCGGCGCGTGGATCGCGCCGGCCGACGAGCCCGCCGGCGCCGTCGTCGTCGGTGTCGTCCTGCGCCAGGCCGCGTAGTGCGGCCCCGAACCTGGCGGACCGCTCCTGCCTGCGCAGGAGGCCCTCGGTCCAGGCGGACATGGTCTCGGGCAGCGCCATGAGGCGGGCCGTGTGGCCGGAGGGCGCGGTGTCGAAGACGACGAGGTCGTACTCGGCGAGGCCGGTCTCGACGGCGTCGGCGATCCGCTCCAGGACGGCGGCCTCGTGGGTGCCGGGCGCGTCACGAGCCAGTTCCAGGTGGCGCGTGACCTCGCCCGAAAGGCGCTCGGGCATCAGTCGTCGCAATGTCCGCCCGACCTCGTCGAGGTGTCGTTCGACGGTTCGTCCCGGATCGATCTCGACCCCGTCGACGTGCCCGGCCCCACCGGGCGTGGTGAGGCGGGTGGGGGTGTCGCCGACGGCGCGGTCCCAGAGGTGGCCCAGGTTGTGGGCCGGGTCGGTCGAGACCAGGAGCACGCGGCGGCCCGTTCGGGCCTGGGCGAGTGCCAGGGTCGAGGCCACCGTCGTCTTCCCGACGCCACCCTTGCCGCCCGCGAACAGCACCCGTGCCCGCGAGGCGACGTCGTGCAGGGCATCGCCGCCGGGCCCGCGCAGCAGCCCGCCGGCGCCGCCGCCGTCGGGCACCGGGCTCGACGTCGGAGCCGAGCCGGCCGGGCCGCCGGTGCCGCCGTCGGACGGTCGGATCATGCTCCGGCTCCCCTCAGCAGCATGCGACGTTCTCCAGCGGCGAGCGGTCCATCCCCATGCGGGTGTGCCACTCGTGCACCCTCTCGTGGATGAGCGGCAGGAGCTCGATCGTGTAGTACGACGCCGGGTTGGGCACCCCGAGCGCCTCGGACAGCACGATGAGGGTGAACAGGTCGTCCTCCTCGCGCTGCGCACGCGCGAAGGTGCGGCGGTAGGGCGCGACATAGAACTCCCGGAGGCCGTCCGAGAGGTCGCGCCACCACCGCCGCACCGTGCTCATCCCGTCAGCCGTCCGTCCCGCCCGCGGACGACGGCGCCGCCGCGGTCTCGGCGTCCTCCACGACCTCGGGTCCACGCCACGCCCGGACCATGGCGACGGCGGCCTCGAACGCGACCCACAGGGACGCGACGAGGATGATCACGTCGAGCACGAGCTGCAGCCACTGACCGTTCGTGGCGAACGTGCCCAGCTGCACGATGAGCGCGTACACGGACATGATCAGTACGAACACCAACGGCACCAGTGCGGGCAGGGGGTTGCGCTTGCGCTGCAGCAGGATCACGGCGATCACCGCGAGGGTGAGGGACGCGAGCAGCTGGTTCGTGGTGCCGAACAGCGGCCAGATGACCTGCAGGCCACCTTCACCGCCGGCGCCCATGCTGAAGGTGATGCCCATCGCGACGCCCACGGCGATGACTGTGCCGACGATCTTGTTGACGCGCAGGCCCATCAGATCGCCCGCCTCCTGCACCACGAAGCGGGACAGGCGCACGCCGGTGTCCATCGTGGTCGCGGCGAACAGGATCGCGGTCGTGGCGAGGATCGTCGCGGACAGCCCGTCCGGAATGCCCAGGCCTGCGTTGACGATCGAGGCGCCGCCGGAGACGAACGCGCCGACGCCGCCGTTGCCGAACTCGGCGTAGGTCTCCTCCCAGTTGGCGAGCGTCGCGAAGCCGGCGGTCGCGGCGATGATCGCGCCGAGCGCGAGCAGGCCCTCACCGACGGCGCCGAAGTAGCCGACGAAGCGGGCGTCGGTCTCCTTGTCGAGCTGCTTGGACGACGTGCCCGACGAGACCATGCCGTGGAAGCCGGAGATCGCACCGCAGGCGATGGTGACGAACAGCAGTGGGACGAGGCTCGGGGTGCCCTCCGGCACGTTCTGGTTCACCGCCGGTGCGACGACGGCAGGGCTGGCGATCAGTACCGCGCCGTAGAGGATGCCGAGTGCGATGAAGAGCTGGACGCCGTTGATGTAGTCGCGCGGCTGCAGCAGCACGTGCACCGGCAGCAGCGAGGCCACTCCCGCGTACAGGAACAGCATCGTCAGCCAGAACGGTGCCGCCGAGTTCTCCGGCAGTTCGATCGGGACGGCGTCGCCCAGCAGGATCAGCGCGTACAACGCGACGACGCCGAGCACGGTGGTCAGGACGAGGTTCATGCGCCAGCGGTAGATCATCTGGCCCACGACGATCGCGACGACGATCGCGCCCCAGGTCGGGATGACGGCCGTGGGGGTGGCGATGAGCAGGTTCTTGATGACCGTCGCGAACGCGGCATTCACCATGAGCAGCAGCAGGAAGATGACCACCAGGAACAGCGAGCGGCCACGGGCGCCGATGTAGCGGCCCGACAGCATGCCCATCGACTGGCCGCGGTTGCGTGCCGACGCCCACAGGGCGCCCATGTCGTGCATGCCCGCGAAGAAGACGGTTCCGATGGTGACCCACAGGAACGCGGGCAGCCAGCCCCAGATCACGGCCACGGCGGGGCCCACGATCGGTGCCGCGCCCGCGACGGAGGTGAAGTGGTGGCCCCACAGCACGAACTTGTTGGTCGGGACGTAGTCCACCCCGTCGTTCATGGTGTGCGCGGGGGTCGCGTATTCCGGGTCCAGCCGGTACACGCGGCTCGCGAGGTACTTCGAGTACAGGAAGTACCCCCCGAGCACCATGGCGATGCCGATCACCGCCAGGAGGAGGGAGTTCACTGGTGCTCCGATCTGTCGTCGTTGACATCCTCGGCCTGGCCGCGACGCTGCGCCCAGGCTTGGATCAAACGTTACCGATCACGAACTCTACGACGACACGACGTGTTCCCGGTTCACGGCTTCCCACCGGGCGGACGGCCTTCGGTCTGTCGGGCACCGGGGACTCTCGCGGTAGTTTGCTGACCGTGACGACCGACGCCGCTCCCACCCGGACCATGACCTCCACCGTGCTGCGCTATGCCTCGGCGTTGCTGGTGTGTTCCTCCGCGATCCTGCTGTTCGCCGTACACATCCGGCCCCTCGCGTACGTGCCGCTCGTGCTCGGCGTCGCGCTGGGCCTGTGGATCGACCGGGAGCTCGGGAAGGACCTGGGACTGATCGCCGTCGGGCTCGGCATCATCTCGACGATCTCCCTGGCCGCGGAGCTGTCGAACGCCAGGATGCTGCAGTTCACGCTCGCACTGGGCGGTGCGGTGCTCGTGCCGTGGCTGCTCGCCCGGTACGTCGTGGGGCACGACGCCGTGAAGTTCCCCGTCGCGACCGGGCAACGCTGGGGCCGAGGACAGTGGGCGTATCTGGCGATCGTCGTCGTGGTCGGGTACCTGGTCCTCCCGGTCTACTTCCTGGGTTCCGGGGCCTACCTGAACTGGCCCGACCTCGAGGGAGACCAGGACATCTGGCGTCTGTTCATCGGGGTGAACGCCGTCGGGATCTGGGACGAACTGTTCTTCATCTGCGTCTGCTTCGCCCTGCTGTGCCGGCACTTCCCTGTCGCGCACGCGAACGTGCTCCAGTCGATGATCTTCGTGTCGTTCCTGTGGGAGCTGGGCTACCGGGAGTGGGGGCCGCTGCTGACCATCCCGTTCGCCCTGGTCCAGGGATGGATCTTCGCGCGGTTCAAGTCCCTGCCGTACGTCGTGACGGTGCACCTGCTGTTCGACGCCGTCGTCTTCGCCGTGCTGGTCCACGGGCACCACCCGCACCTCTTCGACATCTTCGTGACGGCGCCGTAGGGGCCGGGCTCGCGCACTCCGCGACCGGCTTCCTGTCGGCGACAGCCGCAGGACCTGCACGCGCCATGCGGCGCGAGCGGTGGCAGAGGCCCTCACAGCTCCGTCAGCATGTCCTCCATCCGGTCGATCTCCGCCGCCTGGTCGACGCCGATGTCGGCGGCCAGCTTCTGGATCGACTGGTCGATACCCGCGCCGGCCACGTCCGAGCACATGGAGATCGCGCCCTGGTGGTGCTTGATCATGCCTTCGAGGAACAGGCGGTCGAAATCCTCGCCGGATGCGGCCTCCAGCTCGGCCATCTCGGCGTCGGTCAGCATCCCGGGCTGGAGGACCGCTTCGTGGTCGTGCGCGCCCTCGGGGGCTCGCGGCCCGGTGCCGTCGTCGCTCTGCGCCAGAACGGGCACGGGCTGGTCGCGTTCCGCCAACCACTCCGACATCAGCGCGATCTCGGCACGCTGGGTGTTGAACATCCGATCGGCGAACGTCTTCAACTGCTCCGACGCCGCCCGCTCCGGGACCCAGGACGTCATCGCCACCGCCTGGTCGTGGTGGTAGATCATCCCGGTCATGAACTCGGCGTCCGCGTCGTTCCACTGGTCCTCGGCCGGGACGCCGTCGAAGTCCTCGGGTGCCACCGTCTCGGCCGGTTCGCCCGGCTTCCCCGGCTTGAGCACCACCGACGACGGAGTCGACACCGTCCCCGGGTCGTCCGTCGTGGGGGTGCAGGCCGCCGGCAGCACTCCCAGCGCGACCACGAGCACACCGGCCCGGACCGCCCGGAGCGGCCACGGCCGTCGTCGTCCGGGAACGGCGTGGGCCGGCTCGGTCGCCGGGGCCGGAGCCGGGGAACTCTTCACGCTGCCTCGTGTCACGGGTAGATCATCTCGCTAACTCTGTCACCGGCGTGTAAAAAATGTCCCAGAATGCTGGACGAAACCTCGATAGAACGCAAGACTCGCAAACGACCCTAGCAAGGAGGTGTGACGCGCGTGCGTCGATCAACCCTGAAGAGATCCCACCTGAGGGGCGCCGCCGGAGCTGCTTTGTCGCTCACCCTGGCGGCCGCAGCGGTGGCGACGGTGGCACCGCTGGCGTCGGCCGAACCCGGTGATGGAGCCGGTGCGGCGGACATGTCCACGACGGCCGAGGCGACTGCCGACCCCGACGTGGCGCCGGGCGAGGTCGCCGGCTTCAACATGGAGCACACGAGCAACGTCCCGAAGAACGGTTCGCTGCAGAGCACGGGCTCCGACATCGCGTTCCAGGGCGAGTACGCCTACGCCGGCAACTACGACGGCTTCACGGTCTACGACCTGTCGAACCCGGCGGAGCCGGTCCAGGCGCTCCAGGTGTACTGCCCGGGCGGCCAGAACGACATCTCGGTCTACAAGGACATCCTGGTGCTGTCCACGGACTCGCGCCGGACGGACGACTCGTGCAACAGCCAGGCCACGTCCGACCCGGAGAACTACTGGGAGGGCATCAAGATCTGGGACATCTCGGATCCGCTGAACCCCGAGTACGTGAAGTCGGTGGCGACGGACTGCGGCTCGCACACCCACTCCCTCGCGCCGACCAAGCGCGGCAAGGACCTGTACGTCTACGTCTCGTCGTACTTCCCGAGCGACCAGCTCGCCCACTGCCAGCCGCCGCACGACCTGATCTCGGTCGTCAAGATCCCGACCCGCGACCTGGAGGCGGCCGAGGTCGTCGCGGAGCCGGTGCTGTTCCCGGACGGTGGCTACGAGTCCCCGTCGGGCCCGGACAGCTACTACTCGACGTCGGGCTGCCACGACATCACCACGTACGTGCAGCTCGATCTCGCGGCCGGCGCCTGCATGGGTGACGGCATCCTCCTGGACATCTCCGACCGGGAGGAGCCCAAGGTCATCAGCAGCGTGCGCGACACGGAGAACTTCGCGTTCTGGCACTCCGCCACGTTCAACAACGACGGCACCAAGGTCGTCTTCACGGACGAGCTCGGCGGTGGCGGCCTCGCGACGTGCACCGACGAGTTCCGGCCCGAGCAGGGTGCGAACGGTATCTACGACATCGAGCGCACCTGGCACCACGGCAAGAAGGGCAAGGGCAAGTGGGGCGGCAAGGAGCTCGTCTTCAAGTCGTACTACAAGATCCCGCGCGTCAACACCGAGGACGAGAACTGTGTGGCGCACAACGGGTCGCTGATCCCGGTCAAGGGCAAGGACCTCATGGTCCAGTCCTGGTACCAGGGCGGCACCTCGGTGTTCGACTTCACCGACTCCGAGAACCCGACGGAGATCGCCTGGTTCGACCGGGGCGCCGGTCTCAGCGGCGGCGGCACGTGGTCGTCGTACTACTACAACGGCTACGTGTACTCCAACGACCTGTCGGTCGGCTTCGACACGTTCAAGCTGGACAGGTCGATCGACTGGAGGGCGAAGAAGCATCTGAAGTCGCTCAACCCGCAGGCGCAGCAGCGGTTCTGACCCCTGCGCGCGGGGCCGTCATCACCTCCGGGTGATGGCGGCCCCGCCGTGTTGTGTGGGATTCTCCCGGTATGAGTACCGTGCCGCCTTCCGAAGCTCGGCCCGACGACGTGCCCGACGGCGACGTACCCGACGACGGTGTCCACGACGACGACGTACCGGGCGGCGAGGCTCCTGCCGCGCCCCCATCGGGCGGCTACGGTCTGGGCAGGCGGCTGCGCGTCATGGGTGCGGTCCTGGCCGGCGGCATCGCGGCCGCCCTCGCCCTCGTGTACTGGCTGGGTGTCGCGGTCCCGGCGCAGCAGGCCGCGGAGGGCTACAACGACGCCGACCGCGTGTACGCGCAGGTCATGGCCGAGCACAACGCGCAGGCCGTGGAACTCGCGTCGCTGGCACCCAACCGCAGCGAGAACAGGCTGGTGCTGGAGACGGCGCACGGCGTCGGAACGGCGTCGGCCGAGCAGACCGACGCGCTGGCCGCCTGGCTGCGTGACCGGCGGGTGCCCGTGCCGGCGTCCGCGACGACGGCACTCGCCCTGGTCGAGTCCGGCGGGCTGGATGGCACGGCGGACGACGACGGCGACGGCTCGGGACCCCGGGCGCCGGCCGGGCTCGCCCACGTGCACGGTACGGAGACCGACCACGGCATGCTCACGCCGGAGCAGATCACCCAGCTGGCACGGCTCGACGGCGCGGAGTTCGACGCGGCGCTCATGGGCGCGCTCGTCGAGCACCACTACGGAGGCCTCCAGCCCGTGGACGAGGTGATCGCCGACGGGATGGACCCCGACGCGAAGGCGCTCGCGGAGGCGGAGAGGCAACGCATCCGCGCCGAGGTGGAGCAGCTGGTGGCCCTGCTCGCGCAACTCTGACGGAGGACCGGTCGGCAGGAGAAGGCCGACCCTCACGTCAGGTGGTCGAAGTCCCCGCGCGTCCAGGCCGCGTGTCGCTCGGCCGAGCGCTGCACGACGGCGCGGGCGTCCGTCGCGATGACCGCGTCGAAGTTGTTGTAGAGGCGGTCGAAGTCGAACCGGCTGACGTGCTCCGCGATCCGCAGCACCACGTTCCCCGACAGCGGAAGGCGGTTCGGGTAGCTGCGCATGAACGAGACCGTCCTGCGGTCCGGGTTCGCGAAGATGGTGTCGCCGGTGAGCAGCACGCCGCGGCCCTCGGCGCCGTCCGCCCAGAACGCCACGGCGTTGCCGGGGAAGTGCCCACCGGGCTGCGTGATCGTGACGCCGGGAAGGATCTCCCGATCCTCCTTCCACGTCTCGACGGCGGCGTCCGGCCGGGCCACCCACTCGGCGTCCGCCTCGCTCACCAGTACGGGCACGCCGCCGAACCGCCGGCTCCACTCCACCTGCACGCCGTACATGTGCGGATGGCTCGCCACGATGAACGCCAGTCCGCCGAGCTCCTCGACCCGCGCGACGGCGTCGTCGTCGATGTAGCCGGGGACGTCGAACATGAGGTTGCCACCGGGTGTGCGCACGATCTTCGGTGTGGGGCCGATGCCGACGTCGGGCACGGTGTGCAGCCCGAACAGGTTCGGCTCGAACTCGAAGAACTCGATGCGCCGGCCGGAGGCGGACAGCTCGTCCAGGGTGGTCCAGTGCTGCCCGTCGGCGGGCACCCACTGGCGTTCGTCGTCGCAGATCGCGCAGACATCGGGGCGCTCGGCGTGCTCGACGCCGCAGGTACCGCAGATCCAGAAGGTCATGCTCGCCACGTTACGACCTCGACCTCACTTGAGGTCAACGACGGTCCCCGGGGCCGTGGGAACCCGTCGGCAGGGGGAGACGACTCCATCTCGGGGACGATCCCCTCCGCCACGACGCCGCCCTAACGTGATCCCATGAGCACAGCACACCAGGAGGGCGACCTCGAGGTCAGGTCCCTCGTCCGGGTCTTCGGGACGGGCGACGGCGCCGTGCGCGCCGTCGACGACGTCTCGTTCCGCGCACCCGCGGGCCGGCTGACCGGGTTCGTCGGCGGCAACGGAGCCGGCAAGACGTCGACCATGCGGATGATCATGGGGGTCCTGGCCCCGACGTCGGGCGAGACCCTGGTCGACGGCCGGCCGATCACGGCCACGGACCGTCGCGCGTTCGGCTACATGCCCGAGGAGCGGGGCCTCTACCCGAAACAGGCCGTGCTCGACCAGCTCGTCTACCTGGGCCGCCTGCGCGGCATCCCGGCGCCGGCCGCCCGTGCCGAGATCCTCGGCCACCTGGAGCGACTCGGCCTGGCCGACCGCGCGAAGGATCACGTCGAGAAGCTGTCGCTCGGCAACCAGCAACGCGTCCAGATCATCGCGGCACTGATGGGGGCGCCTCGCGCACTGATCCTCGACGAACCGTTCAGCGGCCTGGACCCGGCCGCGGTCGACGGCATGGCCGACCTGTTGCGGGAGCACACGGCCCGAGGCGTGCCGGTGCTGTTCTCCTCCCACCAGCTCGACCTCGTGGAGCGGTTGTGCGAGCGGCTCGTGATCCTCCGGCGCGGACAGGTCGTCGCCGACGGCGCGCCCGCGGAGCTGGCGGCGCGCGGCACCGTGCGGCACCGGCTGGTCCTGTCCGGGGACGCCGGCTGGGTACGGGGCATGCCGGGCGTCCGCGCGGTCGACGTCGACGGTCCGGTCGCACTCGTCGAGCTCTCCGACGACGGCGCCGGCCGCGCGCTGCTGCACTCCGCCCTGGAACGCGGCGACGTGCGCGAGTTCTCGCCCGTGCGCCCGAGCCTGACCGAGATCTACCGAGAGGTGGCTGCCTGATGCGCGGCTCGAACGACTCACCCGCCTGGCTGATCGTCACGCAGCGCGAGATCGTCGCGCGCGTGATGAACAAGGCCTACCTGTTCGGACTGCTGATCACCGTGCTGCTCATCGCCGGTATCGCCGGGTTCTTCGCCTGGCAGAGTCAGCAGACCGACTCCTACGACGTCGCCGTCACGGCCGGCGACGAACTGGCGGTCACCGCCGCCGAGCAGGCCGCGGCGCAGCTCCGGGACGGCGGCGAGCTCACCGTGCACGAGGTCGCCGACGCCTACGCGGCCCGTACGGCGCTCGAGGACGAGACCGCCGACGTCTGGCTGCGCAGCGGGGCGGACGGCTGGACCCTGTCCGGCTGGCGCGAACCGAGCGGAAGCCTGACGCAGCTGCTGACGCCCGTCGTGGAACGGGTGACCGTGGCAGAACGTGCCGAGGTGCTGGGGACCAGCTTCGACGAGCTCGCCGCCGGCGGGGACCTGGACACGGAACGGCTCGACGGCGGGGACGTCGACCCGGGTGTCGTGCAGTTCGCCAGCTTCGCGCTGGCCTTCCTGTTCTTCATGGGCGCCATCGGATCGGGGCAGATGATCGCCGCGAGCGTCGTCGAGGAGAAGCAGTCGCGGCTCGTGGAGATCATCGCGTCGGCCGTGCCCCTGCGGCAGGTGCTGGCGGGCAAGGTGCTCGGCAACTCGGTGATCGCCCTGGCGCAGAACGTGCTGTTCGCGTCGGTCGGCCTTGTGGGGCTGGCCCTGACGGACTTCAAGGCCGCGGTACCGGCCATGACGGCGTCGCTCGGCTGGTTCGTCATCTTCTTCACCGTCGGCTTCGTGGCGGTCGCCGCCCTGTACGCGATGGCCGGCGCCCTGGCGTCCCGGCTCGAGGACCTGCAGGGCACCACGGCTCCCATGAGCGTCGTGCTCATGGCCGTCTACCTGACCACGTTCGGCGCCGACGGGACCTTGGAACGAGTGCTCTCGTTCGTCCCGGTGACCTCGATCGTCTCGATGCCGGTCCGGGTGCTCTCGGGCGCCGCGGACTGGTGGGAACCGGTCGTGGCGCTGCTGTTGCTCGCCGCGTTCGCGGTCGGCGTGGTACTCGTCTCCGAGCGGGCCTACCGCCGGGCGCTGCTGCAGACCGGCGGACGTGTGGGCTGGCGGCAGGCGTTGCGTGCGAGGTGAGTCCGGAGCGGGGTGAAGGGCGGTCACCAGACTGTGCCGTCGTGGCAACACGAGCGAAACTCCCGGCCTCCAGCATGGGGACGTGGGCCGACAACCCGGTCCTGTTGCCTGAGGAGGCCGACCATGGATGCCGCAACCCGGATGACGTCAATCGTCCCAGCCCCCGAGCGTTCCCGGACACGGGCGCCCGAGCGGGACCACGACAGGGGCACGCGGGACCGGCGGAACGCCGGCGACGCGCTGACCTGCGACCCGCAGGACCGTAGGCGCCGCGCCAACGCCGCCCTGCTGGACCTCGTCGTCGAGACCGCGGCGAAGCGGGGCATCTGAGCAGCGCTCCCGCCCCCTGCGCTCCGGGACGCCGGGAACCGGGCCGACGCACTCCGGCGGCGGCTCGGGTCTCGCCCGCTCCGCGAGGGACGGCAGGGCAGCACACCCCATGGCCCGTGGGGCCACCCGTATGGAAAACTCCGGGCCATGCCCAAGCAGGAGGACACCGCGCACGACGGTGACGGTGTGCTGCTCGACAGCGTGCCGGACCACATCAAGAACCCGTCCGAGCCGGGACCGGATCGCTCCGGGTCCGACACGCCGGACGAGTCCGGTCCTGGTCCGCTGGGCAGGATGCGCCGCCGCGCCGGCTCCGGCGCCCGTCGCACGGGTGCGGCGGTCCGGCGTACCGCGTCTCGTGGCGCCGGTGCCCTCGGTACGGCCGTCCGGGGCGCCCGTTCCGCGTTCCCCGCGGGCAGGAAGGCGCGGGCACTCCTCCTGGGCGGGACGGCTGTCGTCGCCGCCGGGGCGGTCGCGGGCGGGCTCCTGGTGCAGGCGCACCTGCGTGACGAGCGGCTGCGAGCCGCACCCGGCGGCGTTCTCACCCTGGCGTCGGCGCCCAGGCAGGCATGGGATCTCGATCTCGGTGACGCCGTGCCGTCGCAGATCCTCCCGGTCGGGGATCTCGTGGCGGTCACCACGGGTGGCCGTGTGCTGGGGCTCGATCCCGCCACGGGCGAGGAGCTGTGGGCCGTGGAGGTCCTGGAACCGGAGGCCGCGGCCGACGGTGCGGGCGTGCGCTGCGGCCCGTCACGACGTGCCGTCGGCTCGGTCGCGGTGCGGACGGCCGCGCCGTCGGACCCGCTGGTCTGTGTCACGGAGGGGCCGGCGCCCGAGGTCGTCGTGATCGGCGCGTCCGGGGCCGTCGAGCGCCGTGCACTCGAGACAGGGGGTGCGGAGGCCGCCGACGACGGGACGGCGCCCGTGTACGCCCCGCTGACGGACGGCGGTCTCGCGGTGCTCGCGCGTGACGAGACCCCCGTCGATCCCGGTGACGTCCGCGTCGTCGAGGGCGACGACGGTGTCGCCTCGCTGAAGGGCACGATCGAGTCCGCCCCGGGCCTCACGGTGCGCGTCGAGGACGCCGCGACGGGAGACGTCCGCTGGGGGCCGCGTACCGTCCCGTTCGATCCGGACCTGGAGAGCGCGTCGTGCCTGATGTGGGGTGAGGACGGGCCGGAGCTGGACGTCGTCGGTGACCTCAGGTGGTCGGCCGACGAACGCCGCATCGCTGCTTCCGCGTGCGGGATCTCCGCACGCTTCCGGACCGCCGACGGCGCGCCGGCCCCCGCCGACCCGGGCGCGGAGGTGCTCGTGCCGTGGGCGACCGACGACCCGGAGCTCGGTCCGGTACCCGTTCCGGAGCGGATGGCCGCCAGGGACGTCCTGGTGCGAACGGCCGGCCTGGCCGTGGCACTCACCGAGGACGGCCAGGTCATGGCCTTCGACGTCGGCACCGGTGAACGTCGCTGGACCGCCGATCCGCTCGGCGAGGATGCCGCCGCCGTCGCCGGCAGCGCGGTCTTCGGCGCGTACACCGACGGCCGTTCGGCGATGCTGGTGCTCGACGGCCCGTCGACCGGTGGTGAAGGCCAGCTCCGGCTCGTCGGTCTGAACCTGAGCACGGGGAGGGTGGTCTGGGACGTGGACCAGGACGCGCCGTACGCGCAGATCGCGAGTATCGACGGGCGCCTGGTTCAGGTGACGGACACCGGAGTCGCGGGTCTCACGACCGAGTCCTAGCTCGGCCCGTCCACGGTCTCCCGCCGCCGTCCCGGCCCGGTCCGCACAACCCTTTCCGGGGCGGGTTCGTCGGGAGGGTCATGAAGCCAGGGATGGGAGCCCGCGATGGGGTGGCATGACGAACTGGAAACGCTCGCGCGGGACCGCGGCAGCGCGCTGACCGGTTACGCGTACACGCTCTGCGGCGACGTGCGGCAGGCCGAGGACCTCGTCCAGGAGGCACTCGTGCGGTACTGCTCGCGACTCGTCAAGCCGCGCGCCGTGCGCGGCGGACAGGCGTCCGGTGACCCGCGGATGCGCACCGTCCCGTTGGACGGCACGGCCGCCGAGTTCTCCGAACCACCGGCCCGGATCGAGAAGACCGAGGCGTTCGTGCGGCGGACGATCCTCAACCTCTACCTGGACGGCTGGCGGCGGAAGAAGCGCTGGACCGCGCTGGAACCGCGGATCGCGGATCCCACGCACGTGCGCTTCCCCGACTCGGGCATCACCGCCCGTGCCGACGTGGTGCAGGCACTGAACGAGCTCACGCCCCGGCAGCGTTCCGCCGTCGTCCTGCGCTACTTCGAGGACATGACGATCTCCCAGGTCGCGGAGACGCTCGGCACGGCGCCGGGAACGGTGAAGCGTTACCTGCACGACAGCATGCGCGTCCTGCGGGGCGTGCTGGAACCGACGACGAGCGCGGCCGAAGGAGGCCACCGATGAGCCACGAGAGCGACCGGACCCCCGACCACGGCTGGATCGACCCGGACGGGAGCCGAGTCCTGGCCGAGACCCTCACCGCCATGGCGCAGGGCGTCGATCCCTGCTCCCCGAGCGGACCCGCCGCCACGCTCGGCCTCATGGCAGGCCGCGTGCGGCGCCGCCGGACCGTGAAGGTGGGCGCCGCCGGCGGCGGGGCGCTGGCCGTCGCCGGCGTGCTGGCCTTCGGCGTGCCGCAGCTCGCGCCGCTGAACGACGCGTCGCCGGTGCTGCCGGGGAACCCGTCGGTGTCGGCGTCGCAACCGGCGGCGCCCGAACCCGAGCCGACCGTGCGGGCCCCGGAACTCGTGCTCGACGAGGGCCACCAGCCCGACCTGCTCGCCGGCACGACCCTGAGCTGCGGCGTTTCCTGGTCGGAGGTCGACGTCGCCCGCGACCTCGCTCTGCGCTCGGACGGCCCGCTCCGTACGACGGCGGCGCACGGCGACGGGACGTGGACGTACACCCAGTCGGTGGCGGTCAGCGCGGTCGGCGCCGACGGCCGTGACGCGGCGGCGGACGACCTGAACTGGCCGACGCTCGTCTGGACGGACGCCGACGGCACGGTCGTCGACGTCGGCGGGTGGGACCCGTGGGCGTTCGGGAACGCGGAGAGCGCCTCGGCCGTCACCGAGGCATCCGCCACCGGCACCAGCGCGTGCGCCGCGGAGGGCACGGACGGCAGGCTTCCGGACGGCTCCTACGAGGTGCGCGCGATGACCATCCGGTACGCCGACAGCGCCTTGATCGCCGGCGACACCCAGCAGGTGGTGATCTCCGACGGTGAGCCGAGCACTGCCGACGGCGGGGCCGAGGTGGCCGAGCCGATCGATCTCCCGGCGGGGCCGGACGAGGACATCGCCGCGCAGCGCGGAGTCAACAGCGTGGTCCTGGACCGTACCGGCGAGCGGCAGCGCTGGGTCTCCTACCTGGGGGCCCTGGACACGGCGGAACGGCTTGCGACCGGAGGGACGCCCTTCGAGGTGCGGGGCCGCTGCACCGCGACGGGCGCGCCGCAGGACGGCACGGACCGGGTCGTGACCACGGTGCGCGGGGTGTGGAACGGGCAGACCGGACCGTCCGCGCCGCTCGTCTGTGACGGGGAGGAGCGTGTCGTCCTCGCCGACCTCGTTCACGGTGCCGACCCGTTCTCCGTGGACGGAGAGGTCGGCGTCGAGCTGACGGACGTGCCCGACGGCATCGCCCAGGTGGATGTCCGTCTGGTCCCTGTGACGGGGTGACCCGGCGGCGCGGGCCAGCCGGCCTCGGCCGGCCCGCGCCGTCCGCGGTGGCGTGCGGCACCTCGGCCGTGCGGCTCAGCCGTGGCCGACCAGAGCGCCGTCGTCCGCCACGGACAGCAGGCGGCCGTCGGCGGAGAACCAGGTGGTGTCCTCGTGCTCCAGGGTCCAGCGTGTCCGGCCGCTGCCGACGTCGATCGTGACGAGCTGGGCTCGGCCGGTGTCCCGGGACACCACGGTGCCGTCGTCGTCGACCACCGTCGTGAGACCCGTCGGCACCGTGACGAGCGTCAGGGCCGATCCGTCCGTGAACGCCGTTCTCGCACCACCGGGGCCGTCGGCCGTACCGTCCCGCTCCCAGAGGTCGCGCCCTGTGCGCAGGTCGATCCCGAGCCACGTCAGGGAAGGCCGCTCGAAGACGCCGATGCTTCCGGCGCGGGCGATGAACTGGCCCGGGTCCTGCGACTCCCAGACCAGGGTCCCGTCCTGACGATAGGCCCGCGTCCAGCCGTTCTGGCCGGCTCCGATCACGATCAGGTCCGACGGCGTGCCGTCGGTGGCCCGGTTCTCCATGACCCACCCGTCCGTTGTCAGCACCTCCTGCCCGTCGGTGGTCCGCACCGTCGTGGAGATCTCGCCGGTCTCGGGATCGTAGGACTGCTCGCCGACGAGGCGGTCACCCGAGGCCACGTGCCCGCCGATCACCAGGTCGCCCCCGGCGAACATCGTCCCGTCCGCCAGGAAGGCGGCTGCGATGCCGCAGGTGCGCACCGTGACCACGGACGCCCAGACCGTCACCGCCGGCAGGTCCGGCTCGGTGAGGCGCCGGGCGAGGTCCCCGGTGCCCTCGTCGCCGGCCACCTGTTCGTGGCAGTCGCCGAGGTCGCCGTTCCAGGGCACCGCCTTCCGCCAGGCCACCTCGCCTGTGCTCGCGGCCTCCGCACGCACGACGAGTTCGCGGTCGGGCGGACCACCCGACACCCGGCAGCCGTGCGGAACGACCTCCGCCCCGGAACAGTCGAGATCGGGTACGTCTCCGGTGACCCGAGCCCGGAGGATCAGTCCGCCCCCCACGGGCAGCAGCGTGTCGCGTGCGTCGTCCACGGGAGCCAGCCGCCGCGGTCCGGTGGCGTCGCCGTCGCCCGTCACGGTCACCGCGTGGCGTTCGCCGGCCGGCCCCACCAAGCAGGTGATCTCGTTCAGCACACGGGACGTCCCGCCGGCCTCCGGAGGCGTGCACTCCGGATCGGTACCGAGGGGCACCCGCCAGGCTTCGGCGCCGGAGCGCGGGTCCACGGCGACCAGGTCGGCGTCGCTCCAGCGCACGCGCTCGTCCGGAGCGTCGAGGCGGGAGCGGTTCATGCCGCTCTGCTCGCCGTCGAGGAACACGACGTTGCGGCCCAGGACGACGCTCCCCGTGCCGAGTCCGTAACGGTCGACGAGGTTGGTGTCGCCCCGGGGCGCGTACCGCCAGGTCTCGAGCGGAGGCTCGGCCAGCGACTCCACACCCCCGGGCGCCGTCCGCAGCAGGTCGACCCGTTCGTGTTCCCGGACGGTGTCGAGTGCCGCCGCCGCGAGCACGACGGCGGCGGCGACGCCCGTCACGACGAGACTCACCACTCGATGCCGCGACACCCAGCCGCGGGCCGCCACCACGCCGGCGAGGACCGACGACCCGAGGTCACGCAGGAGCTCACCGCCCGCCGACCGCCGGGGGCTCCCCTGCTCACGGCCGTCGTGGCCGGTCCCGTCGATCTCGTGCTCGCCCTCGACCAGGTCGAAGACGATCTGTTCCGGCCGCCGTCTCTCCACGTGGGGCTCCCTCGCCGTGAACGTTTCACGTGAACCATCACTGCCGGAGAATCTATCCGGCGAAAGTGACAGCACGCTGGGAGAACGGTCAGCTCATCCCGACCAGACCGTCGTTCGTCTCCGCGACCAGTCTGCCCCCGACGGCCCGCAGCTCCCACCCGGCAGGTACGTCCCATGTCCATCGTTCCTCGCCCGACCGTACGTCGAGGGTGACGGCGCGGGTACCGCCCTCCGGCTTCTCGACCAGGATCATCACCCGCCTCCCGTCGGTGAACGACACCTCGTGCTCGTAGCCGTTCCACGCCCCGCCGGCCGGCGTACCGACCTCGGTCCGCCACACCGCCGCACCCGAGGCCAGCTCGATCCCGGTCGCCACGCCGTCGCCGCCGAGCAGCACCCCCTCCCGTTGCGTCCGCGCCAGGAACAGTTCCGCGGTCTGCTCGACATCCCAGAGGATCCGGCCCTCCTCTCCCACGCGCAGCAACCGTGCACCCCGCTGGACCAGGGTGACCGCCCCGCCGGACCCGTCCGTGGCGACAGGATCCAGTACCGCCCCGGACGCGTCGCGCCGTCCTTCCCCGTCCGGCGCGAACATCAACGTCAGACCGGTGCCGATGGCGCCCGCACGGGCCCAGGCGCGATAGCCGCCGTCGGGGCGCGCCAGGACCTCGACGTCGCCGCGCACCGATCGCGCGCGCTCCAGCACGCGCCCGTTCGCGGCCACCCAGGCGTCGATCCCGCATCCCTCCACCAGCACGGTGTGCGCGGTCGTGGCGAGCGTGACGGACTCCAGGTCGAGCGCGTCGCCGTCGGCGCAGCGCTCCGCACGGCCCACCGTCCGGAACTCGATGGTGCGCCGCCACCGCACGGTGCCGGTGGCGGCGTCCGCGGCCTCCACCCGCACGTCACGCGCGTCCGTGATCGCACCGAACCACTGGCACACGCCGCCCTCGCACGACGAGCTGACCGGCGAGTCACCCGGCTCCGGCCCGATCCGCTCCGCCGTCAGGTACGTGCCGCCCGGCCCCGGGACCCGCTCCGGGTCGTCCTCGGGGGGCACGCACACCGGGGTCTTCGGGCGGCCCACCTCCGGACCGCAGCGGGTGGTCACGGCGGGCCCGAAGTCCGCGACCACCTCACCCGACCGGGGATCCAGGCCGACGACGTCGCCGCGCACCGTCGCGACCACCAGTTCCGCCGACGGCCACGGCCCGGTCGCGGCCGGAACACGCCAGCGCTCCCTCGGCGGGTTCTCCAGAGAGAGGACACCACCGGGTGCGGCCGCCAGACGGACGGTCCGTTCCCGGTGTTCGTGCGCCTCGTCGACCGCTACGACCACCGCGAGCCCGAGCACCACCGCTGCCACCAGCAACCACCGTCGCCGCGGCCACCGCGGCCGGTACGGTGCGGAAGGCCGCGCCGGGCCCGTCCCGTCCTGCTCCTCGCTCACCACGCCGGGGCGGTCGGCCGGCGCGGACGAGCCGTCGTCCTCCAGCTCGAAGACGACGCGGTCCGTGCTCCCGGGCCGGCCCATGTCCCCATCATCGCGGGCCGGGACCCGCGTGGGTAGGTGCGGCCCGGTGCAGCCGCCGGGAACATCGATGGAGCGTGACGTGCCGGCCCGGGGGCCGGAGCCCTCAGCCGGGCAACCGCTCGCGAAGCCAGGCGATGTCCGGGGCCATGTCCCCCTTGGTCTCGCAGATCACCGGCGCTCCGGCCGCCGCGATCACGGCCACGAGCTCCTGCTCCGGGATGCTGCCGTGCCCGAGGTTGGTGTGCCGGTCCGCACCCGAGCCGGCCTGGTCGCGGGAGTCGTTGGCATGCACCAGGTCGATCCGTCCCGTGATCGCGCGGATCTGGCCGGCGGCCTCGGCCAGATCGAGCCCACCCGCCCAGGCATGGCAGGTGTCGAGGCAGAAGCCGACCACCTCGGATCCGTCGGCCTGCTGGATCGCCGCCCAGAGCTGCTCGATGCGCTCGAGCCGGCGAGCCATGGAGTTCTCCCCTCCGGCGGTGTTCTCCACCAGCACGGGGACGTCGGTCTCGAGCGCGTCGACCGCCTTGCGCCAGTTGTCGAAGCCCTTGGCAGGGTCGTCGCCGGCCGCGATGTTCCCGCCGTGCACGACGACGCCGCGGGCCCCGACCTCGGCCGCACGGTCCATCGTGGTCTGCAGCAGCTTGCGACTCGGGATCCGGATGCGGTTGTTCGTGCTCGCGACGTTGACGATGTACGGGGCGTGCACGTACACGTCCAGCCCGGCCGACTCGACATCGGCCCGGAACGCCTCGGGGCCGCCCTCGTACCCGAGGTCAGGGGCGATCTTCCACTGCTGCGGGTTGCTCAGGAACACCTGGACCTGGTCCGCCCCGAGCTTCTTCGCCTCGGACACGGCTTCGGTCAGGGGCACGTGCGCGCCGATCTTCACCATGTGCCCACCCTAGGAGGTGAGACCGACACGCGCCGGGACCCAGCGGCCGTCCGCTTCGTCGCACGGCCCGCCGCTCGTCGTCGCACGGCCCGCCGCTCCCGCATCGTGCCGACCGCAGCTCGCCGCGGCCGGTGGTCGTTGCGGACGCGCGGGAGCACGGACCGACGTGACCACGGAACCCTCCGGGACGACCTCCTACGATGTCGCCCGTGACCGGATACGACGCCGAGTTCCTCGGCCCCGGGGGCCTCACCGTCCCGCTTCCCGTACCCGCCCAGGAGACCCGGCGGCTCGACTACACGCACTTCACCGTGCTGCTGGATCCCGTGCGTCGCCTCGCGTCGGTGACCGCCTGCGTCGTCGACGGCGGCAAGCTGGTGGATCTGCCGCGCACGGGCGGCTGGCGGCTCGACACGCGTGTCCCGGCCGCTGAGCAGGCGGGCAAGAGACTGTACGAGAACAACGCGCTGGACCGTGGACATCTCGTGCGCAGGCTCGACCCGGTCTGGGGTGACATGGCGTCCGCGGAACAGGCCAACAGGGACACGTTCACCTTCACCAACGCGGCACCGCAGGTGGACGCGTTCAACCAGTCGAAGGACCTGTGGAACGGGCTCGAGGACCACGTCCTGGAGTACGCGGACTCCCATGACCACCGGATCGTGGTGTTCACCGGCCCCGTTCTCGACGACGACGACCCGGTCTACCGTGGCGTGGCGATCCCCCGGATGTTCTGGAAGGTGGTCGCCTGGGCCTCGGCGGGCGACGGCGAGGACGCACGTCTCTACGCCGCCGGTTTCGTGCTCGACCAGACCCCGCACCTGGACGGCGCCGACCTCGAGGCGATCACCGCCCAGGCGCTCGCCCGGGACCAGGTGCCGCCGCTCGGCCCGTTCCGCACCTACCAGGTCCCCGTGGTGGACGTGGGATCCCTCACATCGGTCGACCTGGGCCCGCTGCTCACCGCCGATGTCCTCGGGATCGAGCCGCAGCCGCCGTCGGGCGCGGAACCGGGCGAGATCCTCATACAACGGGTACCGCAGGCGCGACGGTGGTCCGAACTCACCCTGCGGGAGCAGATCCACCTGCGGAGCGGTTCGTGACCGTTCGGGGTTCGGACGCAAAGTTCGTCTCAACGCCTGTTACCAATAGTCTCTAGATCGTGAGTGACACAACGACTGCCCGCGGCTCGGCACGTCACGAGATTCCCGACCCGCTGCGCGACGACGTCCGACTGCTCGGTGGCCTCCTCGGCGACATCCTCCGCGAGGCCGGCGGGCAGGAGCTGCTCGACGACGTGGAACGCCTGCGCGAGCTGACCATCGACGCCTACGGGAACGGTCACGACGGCGCGCTCGCCGAGGCGGCCGCGCTGGTCGACGGTTTCACGCTGGAACGCGCCGAACAGGTCGCCCGAGCCTTCACCTGCTACTTCCACCTCGCGAACCTCGCCGAGGAGTTCCACCGGGTGCGGGTGCTGCGCACCCGTGAGGCGCAGACCGCCAGCGGTCCCGCCGTCCTGGAGGGGACGCTTCCGGAAGCGTTCGCTCAGCTCACCGAGGAGGTCGGACGGGACGAGGCCCTGCGCCGCCTCGACGAGCTCGAGTTCCGTCCGGTTCTGACGGCTCACCCGACGGAGGCCCGCCGCCGCGCCATCAGCGGCACGATCCGGCGCATCGGCGGCCTGCTCGCCGAGCGGGACGAACAGCGCCTCGGAGGAGTGTCCCGCGCCGAGAACGAGCGGAAGCTTCTCGCCGAGATCGACACGATGTGGCGCACCTCCCCGATCCGGCAGTCCAAGCCCTCGGTGCTGGACGAGGTCAAGACGATCATGGGCGTCTTCGACGCCGTCATGGTGGACGTCTTCCCGGACGTGTACCGACGCCTCGACGACTGGCTCCTCGCCGAGGACGCCGGACGGGTGGCGCCGGTCGCGAAGCCGTTCGTGCGGCTGGGGTCCTGGATCGGCGGTGACCGCGACGGGAACCCCAACGTCACCGCGGAGGTGACCCGCAAGGCGGCCACGCTCGCCTCCGAGCACGCCCTCGGCGCGCTGGAACGTGTCGCCGTCGAGGCCGGCCGGCGCCTCACCCTCGACGAGGGCGACACCGCGCCGTCGTCCGAGCTGAACGGCCTGCTGCTACGCCAGAAGCAGCTGTCCGACGAACTGGCCGAGAGGGCCGCGGCCGCCTCGCCCCGCGAGCCGCACCGTGCGGCGATGCTCGCCATCGCGGAGCGGATCGCGGCGACGCGCACCCGCGACGCCGATCTCGCCTACGCCGACGTCGACGAGCTGGAGCAGGACCTGCGCGTCGTGCAGGACTCCCTCGTCGCGGCGGGCGCGCCCCGTGCGGCCTACGGTGACCTGCAGCGGCTCGTGTGGCAGGTGCAGACGTTCGGCTTCCACCTCGCGGAACTCGAGGTACGGCAGCACTCCCAGGTGCACGCCGCGGCGCTCGAGGAGATCCGCGAGAAGGGCGTCCACGGCGAGCTGAGCGAGCGCACCACCGAGGTGCTCGACACCTTCCGCGCGCTCGGTGCCGTCCAGAAGCGGTTCGGCAAGCAGGCCGCCCGGCGCTACATCGTCTCCTTCACGCAGGAGCCGGAGCACCTGGCGGCCGTGTACGAGCTGGCGGCTCTCGCGTTCGCCGAATCGGACGACATCCCCGTGATCGACGCGATCCCGCTGTTCGAGACCTTTGCCGACCTGCGCAACTCCGTGGACATCCTGGAGTCGATGCTGACGCTGCCCGCCGTGCAGAAGCGCCTGGCGGACAACGGCCGCCGGGTCGAGGTGATGCTCGGGTACTCCGACTCGTCGAAGGACGTCGGCCCCGTCTCCGCCACTCTCGCGACCGACCAGGCACAGTCGCGGATCGCGGAATGGGCGCAGCGGCACAACATCACGCTCACGTTGTTCCACGGCCGTGGCGGTGCGCTCGGCCGTGGTGGCGGCCCCGCCAACCGTGCCGTCCTGGCGCAGCCGCCGCACTCGGTGGACGGCCGGTTCAAGCTGACCGAGCAGGGTGAGGTCATCCTGGCGCGCTACGGCGACCCGGTCATCGCGGCCCGGCACATCGAACAGGTCGCGGCGGCGACGCTGCTGGCGTCGGCCCCGTCGGTGGAGAAGCGGAACGCGGACGCGGGGGCCGAGTTCACCGGCCTCGCCGAGCGTCTCGACGCCGCGTCCCGGACGAGGTTCCACGAGCTCGTGAGGTCCGACGGCTTCCCGCAGTGGTTCGCACAGGTCACGCCGCTGGAGGAGGTCGGGATGCTGCCGATCGGATCCCGACCCGCGAAGCGTGGCCTGTCCGTCAACAGCCTCGACGACCTGCGCGCCATCCCGTGGGTCTTCTCCTGGTCGCAGGCGCGGATCAACCTCGCCGGCTGGTACGGACTGGGGACGGCCCTGAAGGAGTACGGCGAGGCGCCCGACGGCGGGCTCGAGCGGCTCCGCGAGGCCCGCTCCCGCTGGCCACTGTTCGCGACGCTGCTGGACAACGTCGAGATGTCGCTCGCCAAGACGGACGAGCGCATCGCGGAGATGCACCTCGCCCTCGGCGACCGGGACGACCTCGCGCGGATGGTGCTCGACGAGCTCCGCCTCACGCGCGAGTGGGTGCTGAAGATCTCGGGCAACGCGTACCCGCTGGCGGACCGCCGGGTACTGGGCCGCGCCGTGCAGGTGCGGTCGCCGTACGTGGATGCCCTGTCCTTGCTGCAGGTCCGTGCGCTGCGGGGCCTGCGGACGGGAGCCGACGGCGACTCGACGGTCGACGGGGCCTACCGTGGCCGGCTGCAGCACCTGCTGCTCCTGACGGTCAACGGTGTCTCGGCGGGTCTGCAGAACACCGGCTGACCGGAATAGGTGAAGGGCGCCGTCGGTCCCGCCGACGGCCGGCCCGGTGCCGAGCGGTCGCCGGCCGCTCGGCACCCGGCCGGCCGCATCGGCGTGGGCGGTGCAGGCAGTGCGGGCGGCGGACGTAGCGGAGGACGAAGGGGACGATCGACATGGCGCCAGTACTGGTGGGAACCTCCCACGGGACGGACGACGCCGCGGGGCGCGCCGCCGTGCGCGCACTGCTGGACGGCGTGCGTGCGGCGCGCCCGGACCTCGATGTTCGCGAGGCGTTCGTCGACGTGCAGACGCCCGAGGTCGAGGACGTGCTGGGCGGAGCGGTGACCGACGCCGGCGCCGGTGTCGTCGTCCCCCTGCTGCTGTCGACGGGCTACCACGTGCGGCACGACATCGCGCGGGCGGTCGCCGTACACGGTGACGCGGCGCTGGCCGCCGAGCCGCTCGGCCCTGATCCCCGACTCGTCGATCTGCTGGCGGACCGGCTCGCGCAGCTCGACGGTGGTGCGGGCCTGCGCCCGGACGACGCCGTGGTGCTGGCCGCAGCCGGTTCCTCCGTCCCCGCGGCGGCCCTCGCGGTCGAGGAGGTCGCGGCAGGGCTGGCGGCGCGACTCGGGCGGCCGGTGACGCCGTCGTACGGTGCGGGCTCCCAGCCGCGCGTCCCGGCCGCGGTCGCCGCGGAGCGTGCCGGCCCGGTCGGCACCGCAGGGCGTGTGGTCGTCGCGTCCTATCTGCTCGCGCCGGGATACTTCCACGACCGTGTCCTGGAGGCGGGGGCCGATGCCGTGACGGCCCCGCTGGCGCTCCCGGAGGTGTCCGACGACCGCCTCGTCGGGATCGTCATCGATCGCTACGAGTCAGCCGCCGAGCGGCTCCGGTCCGGGGCGCACGCCCGCCGATGACGAGGCCGCGTCTCTCCTGACGGGAGCGGCGGGGCCGTCGGATGGCGAGGCCGCACCCTCCCGGACCACGGGAGCGGCGGGGCCGCACCCGCCCCTTCCGCGACGGGAAGGCGGATGCCCGCGGCGCCGGCGTGCGCCCGTGAGCCGCCGCTACGTGGCAGGGACGCGCCCGGCGAGGGCCTCGCGGACCCGGTTGACGCTCGACCGGAGGCCCCAGCGCTCGGTGAGGGACTGGAGCCGCCCGTCGTCGGCCGGGGCGGCGGGCAGGGCGTCGTCGAACACCGGGAGCGGGGCGTCGCGAGCCACCCGGACCACCGTGGGGGCGACCGCCAGGTAGTCGGCGGCCTCCACGAGCCGCCTGCGCTGGGTGGCGGTGAGGCCCTTGTCGGACTCGTCGTCGCGGGCGCGCAGGATTCCGGACAGGTCGCCGTACCGGGAGAGCAGCTTGGCGGCGGTCTTCTCGCCGATACCGGCCACGCCCGGCAGGCCGTCGGACGGGTCCCCGCGGAGCGTCGCCAGGTCCGCGTAGGCCTGCCCGGTGGGCACCCCGTACTTCTCGGCGAGCTTCGCCTGGTCGACCGCATCGGGGTCGCGCACCCCGCGTGCGGGGTAGAGCACACGGACGCCCGCGTCGTCGTCGACGAGCTGGAAGAGATCACGGTCGCCGGTGACGATGTCGACGCGGGACGGCGAGGAACCGGGCGTGGTGCGCGCACGGTGCACCTCGCGGTCGGTCAGGGTGCCGATCACGTCGTCGGCCTCGTAGCCGGGTGCACCGACCCGGGCGATCCCGAGTGCCGCGAGCACCTCCGCGATCACCGGGACCTGCGGGGCCAGTGCCTCGGGTACCACTTCGCTGCCCACCGCCTCGTCCGCGACGCGGTGGGCCTTGTACGACGGGATCGCCTCCACCCGGAACGCGGGGCGCCAGTCGTCGTCCCAGCAGGCCACCATTCGCTCCGGCCGGTGTTCCGTGATCAGCCACGCGATCGTGTCGAGCAGCCCGCGGACGGCGTTGACGGGCTCACCCTCCGGTGACCGCAGTGAATCGGGCACGCCGAAGAAGGCGCGGAAGTACAGGGAGGCCGTGTCGAGCAGCATCAGGCTCATGGACACAGCCTGCCACTCCAGGCTGACAGAAGGGCCCGGCGTACCGATCGGACGTCAGCCCGTGGATCCGGCACTCCGCGTGCCCATCGCGAAAGTAGGCGAAACTATCGAAAAGATTTGCTTAAACGTTTGAAACGTTGACATCGCCATCAAGCCACTTCAAGAATGCCGTTCGCGGGCGCCGCCCCGCCGATTCACCATCGACCGCACGAGGGAGTGCAGACTATGTCGAAATCGTTTACCAAAACACGATCCGGGCCACGACGGCACCGTCGTCTGGCCCAGGTCCTCGCGAGCGCGGCCGCCGCGCTCACGCTCGTCGTGACCGCCGGCAACCCCGCCGCGGCGATCGACACCAACCAGGAGGGCAACCACGGCGGGTACTTCTACTCCTTCTGGACCGACACCCAGGGCAGCGTCACCATGAACCTGGGATCCGGGGGCAACTACTCGACGCAGTGGAGCGGTACCAACAACTTCGTGGCCGGCAAGGGCTGGAACCCGGGCACCAACAACCGCGTGGTGAACTACTCGGCCCAGTACAACCCGAGCGGGAACTCGTACCTCACGCTGTACGGATGGACGCGGAGCCCGCTCGTCGAGTACTACGTCATCGAGTCGTGGGGCTCGTGGCGGCCGCCGGGCGACGCCAACTACTACGGCACCGTCAACAGCGACGGCGGCACCTACGACATCTACCGCACCCAGCGGGTCAACCAGCCCTCGATCGACGGCACCGCGACGTTCTACCAGTACTGGAGCGTCCGGACGTCCAAGCGCACGAGCGGCACGATCACGTTCCAGAACCATGTGAACGCCTGGGCTCAGAACGGCCTCAACCTGGGCAACCACTACTACCAGATCATGGCGACCGAGGGCTATCAGTCAAGCGGCAGCTCGAACGTGACGGTCGGCGAGGGTTCCGGCGGCAACCCGGGCGGTGGCGACGGCGGCGGTGACGGCGGTGGCGGTGGCGGCGGTGGAGACGTCACCCGCCTGCAGAACGCCGAGACCGGCAAGTGCCTGGATCTGCCGGGAGGCAATACCGCCGACGGGACAGAACTGCAGACCTACTCCTGCTACCAGGGGGAGAACCAGCGGTTCTCCTTCACCTCGTCCGGTGAGATCACCGTCCGCGGAAAGTGCCTCGACGCCCCGTCGGGTTCGAACGGGACACGGTTGCAGGTCTATTCGTGCAGCGGCAGCCAGAACCAGAAGTGGACCCGCGAGTCCAACGGTGTGATCCGCAACCGTCAGCACAACGTGTGCCTCGACGTGTGGAGCAGCGAGAACGGTTCGCCGGTGCAGCTCTATAGCTGCCACGGCGGGAGCAACCAGCGCTGGAACCGCATCTGAGGCCCGTGACCGACCACTGACCGATCGACCCGCCCGGTGCGTGTCGACGAGGGGTGGGGTGCCCGCCGGCACCCCACCCCTCGTCGTCAGGTGACCAGACCGACGACGGCGATACCGGCGGCCACCGCGGTCACCGTCGCTCCGAGCGTGCCGAGCACGCCCGCCAGGGCCCACCGCGTGCGGCCCGACCGAGCGAGGCGTACCGCCTCGACCATGGCGGTGGAGAACGTCGTGAAGCCCCCGCACAGGCCGGTGGCGAGGGCGAGCCGCCAGGGCGCGACGTCGCCGGGCTCGTGGCCGGCGAACAGGATGAACCCGGCGACGAGGCCGATCACCAGGGATCCGGCGACGTTCACCACGAACGTGCCCCAGGGGAACGGCCCGTGACTTCGCGAACGGATCGTGCCGTCGACGACGAAGCGCGCGACCGCGCCGACCGCGCCGCCCCCGGCGACGAGCAGCAGGTTCATCAGGAAGACCCTTCTGTCGCGGCGGCCCGCGACCGGCGCGGGTGGGCGCCGCCTGCGCGCTCGCCGAGGAGAACGCCCGCGAGGCAGCACGACAGGCCCAGGACGAGCGTGACCAGCACGTACGCGATCGCTGTACCTGCCTGCCCGTCCGAGAGGAGCCGCTGGGTCTCCAGGGCGAAGGCAGAATACGTCGTGAACCCGCCGAGGAATCCCGTTCCGCCGACGAGGCGCACGTTGCGGCGGCGCGGGGTCTCCCGTCCCGGGCGCGCCAGGGCCTCGAGACCGAAGCCGAGGGCGAACGCGCCGAGGAGGTTGACGCAAAGGGTCGCCAACGGCCAGCCGCCCGTCAGCTCGGGGGCAGGCAGGAGGACCTCCGTGCCGTAACGCGCCGCGGAACCCACGGCGCCACCGAGCGCCACCAGCCCGATCAGCGTGGGGCGCAGATGGGCGGGCAGGCCTCGGCGGCCGTCCGGGCCGGGCGACCGCACCGTCGGCAGTTCGCTCCTCGACGCGTTCATCGAGTTCCACGATGCCGCATGCGGGCCGGCGGAGGCGGTCGTGTTCACGCCGGGTCCTCGTCGCCGGGCGTGCGTTCGGGCAGGACGACCACAGGGCGGCGCTGGTCGTGGACCAGGCGGCCCGCCACCGTGCCACCCACCATGCTCGTCGCCCAGCCTCGCAGACCGGTGCGCCGGGCACCGATCACGATCATCGCCGCACCCACGTCGTCGGCGACGCGGGTCAGTTCTCGCGCCGGATCACCCGCGCCACGTACCGCGCACCAGGGCAGGCCGACATCGGCCATCGAGCGGTTGAGGCCGTTGAGCACGTCGGCCGCGTACCGGTCGTCGGACATCACGATGTCGGGGTCGACCGACACCGTGAAGCCGTTCGGCTCCGTCATCGCGCTCTCGTCCACCCACAGGCAGACGATCTCGACGAGCGATCCCCCCAGGCTCTGCACGAGCGACGCGGCACGGCGAGGAAGGTCCGGTTGTCTGTGGTCCACGCCGACCACGACGGATCTCATCGTCACGCCCCGAGGTTATCGGCATGTGTGAGCCACGTCACGAGGCCTCCGAGCCTCGTGTGTCGTGGCGCGCCCAGGGTTCCCCGAGACGCCCTCAGTCGAGGTGGTCGGCCAGGCCGAACAACGGGAACAGCCGTTCCGGGGACCGGAAGGTCGTGATGCCCGTGATCCTCTCCCCGTCGTTCTCCAGCACGGCCAGACCCCAGGGGAACCAGCCACCCGCCGGATCCGGACGGTACTGCCCGTAGGCCGCCGAGCCGTTGGCGCGCACGGGCACGCAACGAGAGCCTCGGCAGCCCGACCCGACACCGAGCATCCATGCCCTGATGTCCTCCACGCCCTGGAGCCACATCGCGTACGGCGGCATGTTCATGACGGCGTCCTCGCGGAGGAGTTCGCTCAGGCCGTCCATGTCGTACCGCTCGAACGCGTCGATGTAGCGCTCGAGGAGTGCGCTCTCCTTCTCGGACGGCTCGGTTCGCGGCGTGGCGGTGGCCGTGTCGAGCTGCAGCGCGCGTTCGGACAGTGTGGCGCGGGCCCGCTGCAGAGCGCTGTTCACCGAGGCAACCGAGGTCTCCAGCAGTTCCGCCACCTCCTGGGCCGGCCAGCGCAGCACCTCGCGGAGCACCAGGACCGCACGCTGCTTCGCCGGGAGGACCTGCAGGGCCGCGACGAACGCCAGGCGCACCGACTCGCGTGCGACCGCCGTGTTCGCGGGGTCACCCGGCCCGGGAAGCACGCGGTCGTCGGGCACCGGCTCGATCCATCTCTCCTCCGGCAGTTCGGCCGCGAGGCTCTCGACGACCGGGGCGGAAGCGGCGCCCAGGCCCATCGGACGCTCGCGCTTGGCGCGGCTCGAACCGAGCATGTCGAGGCAGACGTTGCCCGCGATGCGGTACAGCCACGTGCGGAGCGACGAACGCCCCTCGAAGCGGTCGTAGGAGCGCCATGCGCGCAGCAGCGTCTCCTGGACCGCGTCCTCGGCGTCGAAAGCCCCGCCGAGCATGCGATAGCAGTATCCGGTCAACTCACGGCGATGCCGTTCGAGCGTGGCGATGAGTTCCGGATCGATCTTTTCGGGGTCTGGCCCGACGCGTGTGGATTGCGCCATGGGTCTGACGCTACGCCGGGTGACTGACACTGACGACGGAGCGGCCGGTTCTCACGACTCCCGGTCGATCTCGAACCACACGGTCTTGCCCTGCCGCCGGGTGCGGGGACCTCCTCGGGTGACCTCGTCGAGCCCGCCGTCGTCGTCGTCCACGTGCCGTTCCACGCCCCAGCGCGACGCCAGCCGCTCGAGGAGCTGGATGCCCCGGCCGCCGAACTCGCGCACGTCCGGGTCCCTGAGACGCGGCTGCACCGACGAGCCGTCACGCACCCCGACGCGGACGCGGTCGGGGTCGACGTCGAGCTCCGCGCTGATCGGCGCCCGGCCGTGGTCCAGGGCGTTCGTCAGGATCTCCGACGCCAGCAGTGTGATCGTCCGGCGCTGGGCGAGCGGGACCCCGCACGTCTCGAGCATGTCGTCGATCCACAGCCGAGCCGGGGCGAGGTCGGACAGGTCGTCCGCGACCCGGCGCTCCACGCGCGCGGTCCCGGGCTCCGAACGGTTGCTCGGCATGGCGGCCATGCGCACCCGCACCGCGAGCACGGCGACGTCGTCGTGCTGGTCCTGACCGATCAGCCGACGGACCAGGGTGACCGGGAGGGCGGCCGTGGCGGTGTCGGCGAGGCTCGCGAGCGTCTTCTCGAGTCCGGAGAGTGCTTCGTCGTCGGAGGCGGAGTGCTGCTCGGTGAGTCCGTCGGTGTACAGCAACAGCGTCTCGCCGGGACGTAGCAGTGTCGCGTGGTCGGTCCGGCGAATGCTGGGCACGACGCCGAGCATCATGTCGCTGCGCGCGTCGAGCCGGTCGACGCTGCCGTCCCGGCGGAGCACGAGGGGTGGCGGGTGCCCGGCGCTCGACCATGTCACCTCGTACGTTCCGCCGCCGCGCTTGACACGGTCCAGCCGCACCAGCACGGCCGTGCCGGACGCGCGCAGCCCGAGCCCGTCGTTCGCCTTGTCGAGCAGCCGCAGCAGCTCGGACGGCGCCGCGTCGTGACTCCACGCGAGTGCCCGGAGCAGCGAACGCAGCTGGCCCATCGTGGCCGCGGCGTGCATGTCGTGCCCGGTGACGTCGCCGACCATGAAGATCGACGCCTCGTCGTCCAGCCGGACCGCGTCGTACCAGTCTCCCCCCACCTGGTCCGACCGGGTGGCCGGCGAGTACGTGCAGGCGAGATCCAGGTGAGCGATCTGCGGCAGCCGGCTGAGCATCGAGCGCTGCAGCGTCGTCGCCGCCCGGCGGCGCTCGTCCAGCAGCCACGCACGTTCCAGCGCGTCGCCGGCGTACTGCGCCAGGGCCGCGCCGAGCGCGAACATGTCCTGGTCGTTGCGCCCCTCCTGCTCCCAGACGAAGATCACGACCCCGACCACGCCCCCCGGCCGGATGCCGAACGCGGTGCCGCTCGGTGAGAGCACCGGGAGGAACGCGCGTGCTCCCAGACCGTGGTTGCTGTAGGGCGCGACCTCGGGGAACGCGGCGATCAGTTCCTCGTCCGACGCGTAGAAGAGCGGCTTCCCGGTGCGGACGACCTCGCAGACCGGTCGGGCATCGGTGAGCCGGGCGTGCCGGAACGACGCCGGGAAGCCCGGCTCGACATGGGCCAGCGACGTGTACGTGATTCCGCGCCGATCCGTGTCCACGAGCGCGAGACCGCAGTAGCGCGCCCCGATGCCCGTGGTACCGATGTCCGCGATGACGGCGTCGACATCGTTCACCGACTGGGCGCCGGCGAACGCCTCGCTGAGCGACAGGAGGAACCGGCTGCGCCGGTTGGCACGGACCGCGGCATGCTGCACGCGGCGAGCCCTTTCGCGTTCGGACTGGAGACGGGACTCCGCGCTGCAGGCGGCGGCGAGGTCCTCGAGCGTCGCGAGTGCCTCCGGCGACCAGCGCCGCGGTCGGTCGTCCACGGCGACGAGCGCACCGATGGGCCGACCGCGCAGGTCGTGGACGGGAAAGCCCGCGTAGGCGACGACGCCCAGGTCCCGTACGACATGGCCCGCACCGAACGCCTCGTGGTCGCGGACGTCCTCGACCACGAGGGGGCCGTCCGCGTCGACGACCGGCAGGGCCAGCCCGGTTCGCACGCGGAGTGACTCGTCACCCGTCGTGGCTCTCGCGACGGCCCGCTCGTGCCCGTCCCGCTCCGGGGGCGTCACGGCGTCGTCGGCCAGGATCACCACGGCAGCCGCGGGCACGGCGAGGTGGCGGCGCACCAGTCGGGCGAACCGCTCGAAGGCTTCGTCGGCGGCCTGGGTCCCGAGGCCGACGTGCGCCAGGTCGTTCAGGGCCTGGAGGTCCGTCGGCATCTTCCCAGTATCACGGGAAACGTCCGGCCACGCCCGCCGACGGCGGATATCGGCGGGATGACGGGCCGGAGCCGCCCGCCGACGGGCCTTCCGGCGGCCCGGGCTCCGTGTAGGTATTGCGATCCACGTCACACCGCGCGCACACTGGACGAAGCATCGAACCCACACTGGGGGTGGATCGTGACTGCAAGCGCTGGAACTTTCGACATGTTGCCGATGCTCGGACGCGGCAAGCACCGGAACCCCAAGAAGGGCGCGTGCTTCATGGAGCTCGCCTCGTTCCTCGCGGGTGAGAGATGGAGCGACCACCCGTCGTGCACGCACCCGTTGGTGGCCATGCTCGCCCGTGCCGTCAACGACCTGACCTCGGATCACGCCCGTCCGCAGCTCGCACCGCTGATCCCGTCCGTGATCGGCCTGACCAGCGACGACCAGCGCTGGGACGTCCGGATCGCGTTGCGCGCGGCCCAGGCCGCGCTGCCCATCTCGCCGGCCGACCGGCAGCAGACCCTCGCCGTGGCGATCTACGGCGCGGAGCGCATGCTCGACGTGCTGGACGAGCGGCCCTCCGGGACCCTCGCGCCCGAATCGGTCGCGGCGCTCGCCTCCGTGCCCAAGACCGCCGCCTGGGCGGAGCGGTTCTGCGCCGGGACCACGGTGCGCCCCAAGCGGTTCGTGCGGGACGCCGCACCGAGCGTCGTGTCGACCGCCGTCCAGGGGATCTCCGAGGCGTTCGTGCCCGACGTCGATGCCCGTCTGCGTGCCTTGCTCGCGGACACCATCGACGACGCCCGACGGTGGGCCGGCCGGGAGGACAGCGCGGTGCTCGATCCTGTCGCGTGGCGCGAGGTCGTCAAGGAGGCCCCGGTCGGGTGACGCCGCATGCGTCACACGGATTCACCCGGGAATCTGCGGTATTAGTGCATGACCTGAGCGGAGGGCTCCACTAGCCTCGCAAGGGTGCAGCCCGAACCCGGACCGAACACACCGCCGCCCGCCGAGCAGATCCCGCCCGTCGCCGGGCCTCCGGCAGCGGAGGCCCCGAGGCGTCGTCGCACGGGAGCGGTGCTCGGCATCGTCGCCGCCGTGGCGGTCGCCGTGGCCGGCGCGGCGCTGGCCTGGTTCCTGCTGCGCGAGCCACCGATCCCCGCCCACGAACCCGTGGCGGAGGACTTCGGCACCGCCCTGGGCACGGGAGAACTCGCTGACTTCCCGGTCACGACGGAGACGTCGGTGGTCCCGGAGAAGCAGTACGACGCGGTGTTCGCGGATCTCCTCGAGTCCACCGAGTTCGAGGTGTCCCTGGCGGAGACGACCCCTGTCGTGGAGGCCGACGACGGGACGGCGTCGTTCACGGCCACCTACGCCTGGGCCTGGCCCTTCACGGAGGACGAGGCCTGGGAGTACACGACCGACGTCGAGTTCACCTACCCGGGCGCCGACGGGCGGGAGCCCGGCGTCTGGCAGGCGGCCTGGAGCCCGGCCGTGCTCGCGCCCGAGCTCGAGTCCGGGGAACGCCTGGCGGTCGAGCGGGTGGATCCGCGGCGGGCGGACATCGTCGGAGCGGGCGGGAAGACGATCGTGACCGAGCGCGACGTCCTCACGGTGGGCGTCGACAAGTCCCGCGTCGACGCCTCCCGGTGGAGCGCGACCGCACGCACCCTGGCCGAGCTGCTCGACTTCGGCGACGAGGCGACCGACGACCTCGTGGCGCGCACCGAGGCGGCGGGCGAACGAGCCTTCGTGCAGGCGATCGTCATCCGCGTGAGCGACCCCGACTACGACAGGCAGGCGCTGGAGGAGACGCCCGGTGTGCTGCTGATCCCGGGGACACGTGCGCTGGCGCCCACCGCCGACTTCGCGCGCCCGATCCTGGGCACCACGGGAGAGGCCACCGCGGAGATCATCGAGGAGTCCGACGGGCGCGTGGAGGCAGGCGACGTCGTCGGCCTCTCAGGCCTGCAGGCCGCCTACGACGAACAGCTCGCCGGCACGCCGGGAATCCGCGTGACGGCGGCGAAGGAGGACGGCGACGACGAGCCGCGCGAGCTCTGGGCGAAGGAGGCGAAGGACGGCGAACCCGTCGAACTGACCCTGGACGTCGCGATGCAGCAGCACGCGGAGCAGGTCCTCGCCGATGCGGGCGAGGACTCACCGAGCGCGATCGTCGCGGTCGACGCCACGACCGGTGGCGTCCTGGCCGCGGCGTCCGGCGAAGGCAGCCAGGGATACAACACGGCGATGCTCGGTCAGTACCCGCCCGGCTCCACCTTCAAGATCGCCAGTGCCCTGGGAATGCTGCGCAACGGCCTCACGCCGGACAGCACCGTCTCGTGCCCCGAGCAGATCGTGGTGGGCAAGGAGTTCGACAACGTCGACGGCTATCCGGCCGACGCGCTCGGTGACGTGCCGTTCCGGACCGCCTTCGCGCACTCGTGCAACACCGCGATGGTGGGACAGCACGAGCTCGTCTCGCAGCAGGACCTGCACGACGCCGCCGCGTCGCTGGGCCTCGGTCTGGAGGCGTCGCGTCTCGGGGCGGCCGGCTACCTCGGGGAGGTGCCCGCCGACGACATCAGCGAGGCGGACCACGCGGCCTCGTTCATCGGGCAGGCACGGGTCCTCGCGTCACCGCTGGCGATGGCGACGGTGGCCGCGAGCGTCGCGGGCGGCAGCACGGTGAGCCCCGTGCTCGTGGTCACGGACGAGACCGAGGACGGCGAGGCGCCGTCGGGCACGCTGGAGGAGGACGAGGCCGCCACGCTCCGCGAGCTCATGGGAGGCGTCGTCGAGGAGGGGTCGGCACAGGAGGCGCTCGCCGGGGTCACCGGCGTGGTCGGTGCGAAGACCGGCAGCGCCGAGGGCAACGACGGCAGGACGAACGTGTGGATGGTCGCGATCAAGGGTGACATCGGGGTCGCGGTGTTCGTCGAGGACGGAGACTTCGGCTCGACGACCGCCGGACCGATCATGCGGGACTTCCTGACGGGAGGCTGACGGGGCGGGCCCGCCGCGACCGCGGTCGCGGCAGGCCGCCGACCCGGCAGACCTAGACGCCCTTGACCCAGCCTTCCTGGACACACGTGGCCTTGAACGACTCGATGCCGGTCACCACGTCCTGCGGGCGGGCGGGACTGCCCTGCTTGGCCTGGTCGAACGGGGCGCGGATGCGTTCGAGGTGCGTGGTGAGCCGCTTCGGCGACAGGCCGACCAGGGACGAGATCTGATTGCTCATCTTCGAGACCTGGGCCTGGGTGCTCGAGGGGTCGAGCGGCTGGGCGATCACCGGCGCGAGTGCCCGCACCTTGCCGGCGAGCGGGCGGTGGCCACCGAAGAAGGCGTCACAGGCGCCGACGACGTCGTACTCCTGGCTGAGCCCGACCTGGGTGTCCGGCGCCGACAGGTCGATCCGGCTCTCGCCGGAAGGGCTGGCCGCGGGGGTCACGACCGACTCGCCGGCTTGGGCGCCGGCCACGGAGCAGCCGCTCAGCAGGAGTACGCCTGCGACGGCGGCAGCGATGATGGGGGTACGCATGTGAAGGATCCTTGTCGCTTCACATGACGTTTCCAAACTCGTGATATGGCGGGTTTATGCCATCTGTATGACACAAACCCGCCATGGGTGGGGTCAGCTCCTGCCGTCGCCCGTCTCCGTGGCACTGCGAAGCACCGCGAGCCGGCTGCGGTACTCCGACTCGTCGATCTCGCCGCGGGCGTAGCGCTCGCCGAGGATGGCGACCGGGTTGGCACCGGTCTGACGCGCCCATGGCGCGCCCTGACGGAACCCTCGCCGGGCCGACCGGGCGATCAGCACCACGATCGCCACGACGAGCAGGAACCACAGGATCGGGAAGATGATGAACCAGCCGGGGCCGCCGCCCCAGCCGTCGTGCGGCATGTGGGTGGCGATCTGCGCCAGGGTGTTCATGGTCGACTCCTCCGGTGTGCGGCCTCGACGGGCCGCGGACGTCGGCGCGGTCCGCGCCGGCGACCGGATCTCCGGCCGCGGCACGAGTCTTCTCCGGGAGGACGGCGCCGTCGTCGGCCCCGCGTACCGTTCTGGATACCTCGCGCGTACCGGTCAGAGTTCTCCGTCCCAGCCCGGCCGGACCAGGCCCGACTCGTACGCCACCACGACGAGCTGCGCGCGGTCCCGCGCCCGGAGCTTCGTGAGGACACGTGACACATGGGTCTTGACCGTGGACTCCGACAGGTACAGCTTGCGGGCGATCTCGTCGTTCGCGAGCCCGCCGGCCACCTCCACCAGCACCTGGCGTTCGCGCGGTGTGAGGTCGTCCAGGCCGGGTGGTGCGGGCACGTCCCGCGCCGCCCCGGCGACACGCGCCAGCAGCCGGCGCGTCACGCTCGGTGACAGCAGGGCCTCGCCCGACGCCGCGACCCGTACGGCGCGGACCAGATCGGCCGGTTCGGTGTCCTTCACGAGGAACCCCGCGGCGCCCGCGCGAATCGCCTCGGTCACGTACTCGTCGAGCTCGAACGTCGTCACGACCACGACGTGCACGCCGGCCGCCCGTGGGTCCGCGGCGATCCGGCGGGTCGCGGCCAAGCCGTCGGTGCCGGGCATCCGGATGTCCATGAGGACGACGTCGGGCAGGTGCTCCAGCGCCAGCTCGACCGCGGCGTCGCCGGTCGCCGCCTCCGCGACGACACGCATGTCGGGCTCGGAGTCCACGAGCGCACGGAATCCGCCGCGGACCAGGGCCTGGTCGTCGGCGAGCAGGACGTCGATCATGTGAGTTCTCCTCGGGCGGGCACGGATCTAGTCATCGCCGGACAGCGGGAACGACGCGCGCACCAGCCAGCCGATCTCGTCCGGGCCGGCCGTGAGCGTGCCGCCGAGCGCCTCGACCCGTTCCCGCATGCCCCTCAGCCCGTACCCGCCGTCGTCGCCCGGCGTACCGGCACCGTCGTCCGACACGACGACGAGGCACGACGCGCCGCTCCGCCGGACCGAGACGGCGACGCGCGTGGCGCCGGTGGCATGTCGTCGCACGTTGGTCAGCGCCTCCTGCACCACTCGGCGAACCGCGCCGGCGACGCGGTCGGGAAGCCGGGGCGCGTCGACCTCCAGGGTGACCGCGAGTCCGTCGGCACGGGACTGCGCGACGAGCCGTTCCAGGCCCGACAGGTCCCAGGTCGGCGAGAGCGAGGTGCCGTCGAGGCCGGTGTCCGACGGCGGTTCGGGGGGCCCGTGCGACATGCCGCGGTTCCGGCCCGGGCTCGCTCCGGAAGGCTCCTCGCCCGCCTCCCTCCGGACGATCCCGAGGACCGTACGGACCTCGGCGAGTGCTTCGCGGCTCGTGTCGCGGATCGACGTCAGGGCGCTTCGCGCCTGGCCGGGGTCGCGGTCGAGCAGATGCAGGCCGACACCTGCCTGCACGTTGATGCCGGACAACGAGTGGGCGAGGACGTCGTGCAGCTCACGGGCGATTCGCAGCCGTTCGGCGGTGACCGCGGTGCGCTCGCGCTCGGCGGCGGTCTCGCGGGCCGCGGCGCGATCGGCGGCCCTGCGGGCGGCACGGTCCCGGATCGCGCCCGCCGCCAGCAGGGCGACGACGGTCCAGGCCGTGCCGGCGACGAGGCCGGCCGGTGAGAGGCCGGCGGTCAGCTCCCGGGGGCCGTCTCCCCGGTGGCCGCCGTGCGGGGCCCACGTTCCCGGCCGTCCCGGCGGCCCGTCCCAGACGGCTTCCTGGAAGACCGGCGGGGCGAGCGTCGAGGCCGCGACGACCGTGCCGAGCAGCAGTGCCGCACCCGACCAGGCGATGATCCGTCCACGGCGTGCCGGACCGCAGAGGACGATCGCCGCGAGCAGCACCACCGGCTCCAGGATCGCCGGTCCCCAGGGGTAGCCCGCGAGGAGGTAGGCACCGGTGGCACCGATCGAGACGGCTACCGCGCCCGCGGGCCGCCGGGGCAGGAGGAAGACCATCGCCAGGGGCGTGGCCAGGAGCAGGGCGAGCGCGCCGACGTCGAACGACCGCGCCTCGGGCTGCGAGAGCCCGGCCCCGAGGCTCCCGAGCACGGCGACGGCCAGGATGGCGACCGCGACGAAGATCCGTGCGCGCCGGCGTTCCAGCGGTCCGCGGTCCGGGGCTGCCGGGAGCGGGCGGCCCCGCTGCTCGAGCGACATGCTCGCCACGCTAGCGGGGCCGGACGCCGGACGCGTCACACCACGGTGCCGTCCGGCCTGGTACGGCGGACGGACGCGCGCGGCGGGCGGATCGTGTGGCCGGGCACGGACCCGTCAGGCGAAGCGATCCGCGCGCTCCGCGACCCGGCGTGCACCGCGGCCCCCGTCGGCCTCGTAGTCCCAGCTGTAGACCTGGGTGCCCGTGATGAACACCCGCTCGGCACGCTGGGTGGCGTCGAAGGGATCGCCGGACCACAGCACGACGTCGCCGTCGAGACCCGGTCTGATGGCACCGACCCGGTCGTCGAGCCCCAGGAAGGAGGCCGGGTTCGTGGTGATCGCCGCGAGCGCGGTCTCGCGCGGGAGCCCGTCGCGGACCGCGAACGCCGCCTGGTGCACCAGGAAGTCGATCGGGATGACGGGGTGGTCGGTGGTGATCGCGACCCGGACGCCGGCCGCCGCCATCTTCGCGATGTTCACGTTGGCACGCCGGCGCACCTCGACCTTGGAGCGGGAGACGAACATCGGGCCGTAGATCACGGGAATGTCCTTCTCCGCGAGCACGTCGGCGATCAGGTGGCCCTCCGTGCCGTGATTGACGACGAGGCGGTAGCCGAACTCCTCCGACAGCCGGATGGCGGTCGCGATGTCGTCCGCCCGGTGGGTGTGCTGGTCCCAGGCGAGCTCACCGGCGAGCACGCGGGCGAGTGCCTCCTTGCCGAGGTCGCGCTCGAACGGTTCGCCCTTGGCCTCGGCGGCGTCCCGCCTCGCCACGTAGTTCTGGGCGTCCACGAACGCCTTGCGGATCACGTGCGCCGTGCCGAGACGGGTGGACGGCAGCTTCTTCTGGTCGCCGTAGACCCGCTTGGGGTTCTCGCCGAGCGCCGACTTCACCGAGACGGAGTCGCTGATCACCTGCTCGTCGATGACCCGGCCGCCCCAGGTCTTGATCGCGATGGTCTGGCCGCCGATCGGGTTTCCGGAGCCGGGCTTCAGGACGGCGCTCGTCACACCGCCCGCGAGGGCGTCGTGGAATCCCTCGTCCTCGATGTTCACGGCGTCGAGCGCACGCAGCGCGGAACCGTCCGGGTCGGTCATCTCGTTGGTGTCGTTCCCGGCCCAGCCCTCGCCCTCCTCGTGGGTGCCGATGTGCCCGTGCGCCTCGACGAACCCGGGCAGCAGCCACTTGCCCGAACCGTCGACCACGGGCGTGCCGCGGGGGATCGGGACGTCCTGTCCGACGGCGGTGATCACGCCGTCCTCGATCAGAACGGTGCCGTTCGGCACGGGTCGCGAGGCGACGGGGACGACGTATGCGCCGGTGACGGCGACGCTGGAGCGGGTTGTCATGGGCAACATCATCGCGTAGGCGCGCGGGGCGCCTCGTCCGGCCCGCGCCCGAGACCGACGGTGCGCCGCAGCGGGCCTCCGTGGGCGGCCGCGGGGGAACACAGTAGGATCCGGACGGACGTTTTACGCGAAGGAGACTCAACGTGGCATCCCGCAACCTCAGCAGGTTCCTCGGCGACACCTGGGGAACGCGCATCATCCGGCTGCTCTTCACGATCGGGGCCGTGCTGACCGTCGTGTCCCTCGCGCTCATTCCCGCTGCCATGGGCCAGGCGTCCGACGCGGCGAGCCTCCTTGCCGACGGTGACCGCGCCACCGCGACCGGCGCCGAGGGCCGCGCCGAGGTGCGGGAGAAGCGCCGCGACGGCGTGGACCGGCGGGAGATCATGGACCCGGAGGTGCGCGCGACGGTCGCCCTTCCGGACGGGTCGCAGCAGCTCGCCCTCAACGACCCGCAGAGTGCGCCCGAGACCGCCTACCAGGAGCAGTGGGCGCCGGCCCCCGCTCCCTACGAGGGCTCGTTCGAGGTCGTCTACGACCCGGCCGACCCGGCAGGCACCGTGACGGCCGTGGCCGACGCCGAGGAACGGGCCGACTACACGCCTGCCGGCAACGTCGCGATCGCGGTGTTCTTCGTCGTGTGGACGCTGGCCTTCGCCTACCCCTTCTACCGCAGCTTCACGAAGAAGCCGGAACCGGCGCGGGCGTAGGTCTCCCGGTGACGAAGCGCCCTCCCCGAGGAGCGCGAACCTAGACTCGGAGGCGTGGACTTCTACAACGCGTACGCCCAGGGGTTCGCCCGCGTCGCGGCCTGCACCATCCCGATCACGCCCGCGGACCCGGCAGCGAACGCCGCGGCGGTCCTGGAGCAGGCCCGAGCCTGCCACGACGAGGGCGTCGCCGTTGCCGTCTTTCCCGAGCTGTGCCTGTCCGGCTACGCGATCGACGACCTGCTCCTGCAGGACAGCCTGCTCGACGGCGTGCTGGACGCCCTGCGTCGCCTGCTCGCCGAGGGCGCCGAGCTGTCGCCGGTGATCGTCGTCGGCGCGCCGCTGCGACATGGTAACCGGCTGCTGAACTGCGCCGTCGTCGTGCATCGCGGGCGGGTGCTCGGCGTCGCGCCGAAGTCCTTCCTGCCCAACTACCGCGAGTTCTACGAGAAGCGGCACTTCGCCCAGGGAGCTGGTCTCGACGGCGCGACCACGCGCCTCCTCGGCGTGGACGTCCCGCTCGGCACCGACCTCGTCTTCCGTGCCGAGGACGTGCCCGGGCTCGCCGTCCACGTCGAGGTCTGCGAGGACATGTGGGTTCCGGTGCCGCCGTCGGCCCGGGCCGCTCTGGCCGGGGCGACCGTGCTGCTCAACCTCAGCGCCAGCCCGATCACCGTGGCCCGCGCCGAGGATCGCCGGCTCCTGGTGCGCAGCGCCAGCTCCCGCTGCTGTGCCGCCTACGTCTACACGGCCGCCGGCCAGGGGGAGTCCACGACGGACCTGTCCTGGGACGGCCAGACGATGGTCTACGAGTGCGGCGAGCTCCTCGGTGAGACGGAGCGCTTTCCGGACGGCCCGCGCCGTACGGTCGTGGACGTCGACCTGGACCGGATCCTCCAGGAGCGCCGGCGTCAGGGCAGCTTCGACGACAACGCGCGGGCGCTCGCGATCGGGTACGACGGCGGTCGGCGCGTAGCAGTCGCGGGAGGTGCGTCCGGTGCCGGTGGTACGGGTGGTGCGGCCTGGGCGCCGGGCTCGACCGCGCCGGGCGCCTTCCGCGAGATCGGGTTCACGGCCGCACCGCCGTCGGGCGACGTCGGCCTGCGGCGCGAGGTCGACCGCTTCCCGTTCGTGCCCGACGACGCCGACCGCCTCGCGCAGGACTGCTACGAGGCGTACAACATCCAGGTCGGCGGGCTGGAGCGGCGGCTGACGGCGATCGGCTCCCCCAAGGTGGTCATCGGGGTGTCCGGAGGGCTGGACTCGACGCACGCGTTGGTCGTGGCCGCGAAGGCGATGGACCGGCTCGGCCGGCCGCGCACCGACATCCACGCGTTCACGCTGCCCGGCTTCGCGACGTCGCCCGAGACGAAGGCACGTGCCACCCGGTTGTCGCGCTCGCTGGGCGTGACGTTCGAGGAGCTCGACATCAAGCCGGCTGCCGAGCAGATGCTCAAGGACCTCGGTCACCCGTACTCGGCGGGCACCCGGCAGTACGACGTCACCTTCGAGAACGTCCAGGCCGGCCTGCGTACGGACTACCTGTTCCGGCTCGCGAACCACCGTGGCGGCATCGTGCTCGGCACGGGCGACCTGTCGGAGCTGGCGCTCGGCTGGGCGACGTACGGCGTCGGCGACCAGATGTCGCACTACGCCGTCAACACGGGGGTGCCCAAGACTCTGATCCAGCACCTGATCCGCTGGGCGATCGACACCGAGCAGCTCGGGGACGCGGCCTGCGAGGCGAACGTGGTCCTCGCCGAGATCCTGGAGCAGGAAATCACGCCGGAGCTGATCCCGGCGGACGAGGGGGAGGCACCGCAGTCCACGGAGGCCTCGGTGGGGCCGTACGCGCTGCAGGACTTCTCGCTGTTCTGGACGCTGCGGTACGGGATGCGGCCCAGCCGGATCGCGTTCCTCGCCTGGCACGCGTGGCGTGACGCGAGCAGCGGCGCCTGGCCACCTGGCTACCGTGACGCCGACCGCACGGCCTACGACCTCGCGACGATCAGGCACTGGCTGGAGCTCTTCCTGCGCCGCTTCTTCGCGAACCAGTTCAAGCGGTCGGCGATCCCGAACGGTCCCAAGGTCCTGGCCGGCGGCACGTTGTCGCCGCGCGGGGACTGGCGGATGCCGTCGGATGCCCGGGCGACGACGTGGCTGGCGGAGCTGGAACGCAACGTCCCCGCGGATTGAAGGCCCCGGCGTGCGTCACGGCGGCCGTCGTGCGCCAGGTGCACATCGGCCGACGGTCAGCGGGCGCCCGGGCCGCTCCGGACACGGCCTCGGGCGGCGAGTGCGAGCGCGGCGGGGACCAGCAGAACGGCTCCCGCGACGTTGACCGCCTGGAAGCCGCCGAGAGCCAGGACCGGGCCGGCCAGTGCGGCGGCGCCGGCACCCGCGTAGTTCATCAGGGCGTCGCAGGCGCCCTGGAGCGGCACCCTGACACGTGTCTCGCCGACCCCTGCCAGCAGGGCCGACGTCGCGATGACGGATGCCGACCAGCCGAGCCCCAGCAGCAGCAGAGCGGCCGCGGTCGCGACGCTCGCCGCAGGATCCGGCCCCGCGGTCGCGTGGCCGGCCGCAGCCGCGTGGTCGGCAGCGGCACCGTCGGCCATGACGGCAGCGACGAACCCCATGACCACGGACAGCGCCTGCACCACCAGACCGGCGGCAGCGGTCCGCACGGCGCCCCAGCGGTCGGCGAGCCAGCCGAACACCGGGCTGAACGCGAACATGCCCAGCACGTGCAGGCTGATCACGATCCCGACCAGTTCGAGCGACATCCCGCCGTGCTGCATGTGCAGGGGTGTCATCACCATCACCATGATCATCACGGCGTGTGCGACCGCCATCGTCACCACGGCGAACCGGGCGCGGCCATGGCCCCAGGCCCAGCGGAGGGCCCCGAGCGCGGTGACCGGGCGGTCGCTCGGGCCCGCGTGCCCAGGGGGGCCCGCGTGCCCAGGGGGGCCCGCGTGCCCAGGGTCTGGGCTCCCGGAGCGCGCGTCCGCCGGGTCCTGCTCGGCGGTCGTCGTGACCGGCGGTGAGGACGGGGCGTGTGCCGTGGCCGGTGCCCGGGAGGCGGCCGGTGCTCGGGGATCGCGGTAGAGCAGCCCGACGACGAGGCCCGCCAGGACGTATCCCACGACCGCGAACAGGTACGGCCCGGACAGGTCGGGCACGCCGAACACGCGGCCCAGGACCGCTCCGGGAGCCGCCAGGTTCGGGCCCACCACCGAACCGATCGTCGTCGCCCAGACGACGATCGCCATGGTTCGGGCACGGGTCGTCGTGCTCGCGTTGTCCGCGGCGGCGTACCGGGACTGCAGGTTGGCGGCGTTGGCCACCCCGTACAACGCCATCGCGGCCAGGAACAGCAGCGCCAGGTGGAACACCGCCGCCGTGACGATGAGCACCGCGCCGACGGTTGCCAGAGCGTATCCCCAGCTCAACGCGAGCCGCCTGCCGCGCCGGGCGGCGGTGCCCGCGAGCGGCACCGCGGCCACGGCGGCGCCGAGCACGCTGGAGGCCTGGGCCAGGCCGCCCATCGACGTGCCGCCGAGATCTTCCGCCAGCAGGGCACCGACCGCGGCCCCGGACGCGACGCCGACCCCGCCCAGGAGGTTGCTCGCGACGAGGACCGCCGTGTTGCGGTGGCCGTGCGGTGGCACGGCCGAGGTGTGGTCGGTCATCTGCTCGCTCCCGGTCGGTCTCCGGACACCCTAGGCGTCGACACCGACATCGCCGGCCGCCACCGGTACCCGCGTCGACATCGCCGGCCGCCACCGGTACCGGCGTCGCGGGCCGGAGCCACCGCGGGGCAGGTCCTGAGGGCGGGCAGGTCTTGCGGACCGCCGGCACGTCCGGCGACGTGGCGAAGCGCACGGCCCGAAAGGCTGTAGAAGTGTCGGCGTGCCGGAGTAGGGTGCGAGACATGCCTGAAGTTGTCTCCTCGGCGGACTCGCGCGCCGTCACCGTGCCGCGCGCCGGCGTCCGGATCGCCGTCCTGCTCGTCGCGGCGTGCGTCGCGTGCCTGAGCGTCGCCGGGATCTTCCTGATCGCCTCGCCCCCGGCGTCCGCGCACGATCAGCTCCTGTCCAGCGACCCGGCCGACGGCGACGAGCTGGACGTCATGCCCGGGGCCATCACCCTCACGTTCTCGGGGGAGCCGCTGGAGACCGGCGCCGAGGTGGTGCTCACGGGCGAGGACGGCACGCCCGTCGGTCTCGAGGATCTCGCCGTCGACGGCACCGTGCTCACCGCGTCGCTCCCGTCCACCCTTCCCGGGGGCGAGTACGACGTGGCCTGGCACATCGTGTCCGGTGACGGGCACCCGCTGGAAGGCGCCTTCTCCTTCACGGTCGACACGCCCTCCGAGCCCTCGGCGACGGCCGAGGACGGCGCCTCGTCGCCGGACACGGAGTCCGCGGCCCCGGCCGACGTCCCGGAGCCGACCGAGACGGCCGGGGCGGCCGAGGACGGCGGCACCGCCGCGTCGGACACGCCGACCGGGATCCCGAGCGGTGCGGCGGCGCTCGCGGTCATCGGGGCGGTCCTCGTGGTCCTGATCATGCTGATCGCCATGCGGCGCAGGATGAAGGAGACCGAGGCGATGCGCGCGCGCCGCCAGGACGGCGAATCCGCAGGTGAAGGCTCCGAGGGCGGCGACAGGCCGGGCTCCTCCGGCGGCGACGGCGGCACCGCGGGCTCCTCCGGCGGCTCCTGAACGGAGCGTCACGAACGCATGTTCGGAGTCTCATGTGCGTGTCCGAGGCCCGTCAGAGAAGCGTTGGTGAGGTCTTCGTCACGTGACGACTCGCGGCAGAAATGCGGTTCTTCGCGATTTTCTGCCGATCTGCTGGCATGATCGGACATCGACGTCGGCGTGACGGCCGACTCGTGTCCGAAGAAGGGAACCGCATGTCGCTCAACAAGACCGAGCTCGTCTCGGCCATCGCGTCCAAGTCCGGCCTCACGAAGGCTGACGCTGACAAGGCGCTCGACGCCTTCCAGGAGGTGCTGATCGAGTCGCTCGGCAAGGGCGAGGCCGTCAAGGTGACGGGCCTGTTCTCGGCCGAGCGCGTCGAGCGCGCTGCCCGGACCGGCCGCAACCCGCGGACGGGCGAGGAGATCCAGATCCCCGCCAACTTCGGTGTGAAGATCAGCGCGGGCTCGCTCCTGAAGAAGGCTGTCGCGAAGTGACGCGACGCTGACCTGCTCGGCGAAACGCTGAGCCGATCGGCGCAAGGAGGCCCGGCACACCTCGAGGGTGCCGGGCCTCCGGCCTGTCCGGCGCCGGTCACCGCTCGCGACTCACAGGTCGCCCCGCCGCTCCAGGTATCGCATGGCCACCCAGCCCAGCGGGATGCGCCCCCAGTAGGTGACCACGCGGTAGAGCAACGCTCCCGACACGGCCAGCGCGGGGGACAGCCCCGCCGCCGCGAGCCCCGCGGTCATCGCGCCCTCCACGCCGCCGAGGCCGCCGGGAGTGGGCAGCAACGCGCCGAGCGCGTTCCCGATCAGGTAGACGAGTGCGACGTCGACCAGTGGCAGCGACTCTCCCAGCGCGCGCAGACACGCGTCGAACGTGAGCGCGTACCCCAGGGTCATCACGAGGTTCCCGGCGATGCCGACGGCCAGTCGCCCGGGATGGGACAGCATCGACGCGAGCCGTGGCCACACCTGGCGCGCCCGCGGCCGGATGTGGTCGAGTGCCCAGCGCCGCACCCGCGGCACCAGCAGCACCGCCACGACCGCGACGGCCACACCGCCGAGGGTGATGAGGACGGAGGCGGAGGGCAGTTCGACCAGCACGCCCTCCCCGGTGAACACCGACATCACGATCAGCAGCAGTACCGTCACGACGAACTGCGACACCTGAACCAGCGCCACCGTGGTGACCGCCATCGACATCGCGACACCACGCTGGGTGAGCAGGCGCAGGTTCAGCGCCGCGGGCCCGATCCCGGCAGGCGCCGCCAGCGCGACGAACGAGCCGGCGGCCTGCGTCAGCGTCGCCCGGAACAGCGACACCCTGGTCGGTGAGAACGCCACGAGCGTCAGCGCGGCACCGAACCAGGTCGCGAGCCCGAACGCGTACGCGACCGCCACCCACCAGGGATTCGCCCCGCGGACGGAGTCGGCGATCTGCTCGAAGCTGATGGTGCCGACCACCACCGCCACGGCCACGATCGTCAGCGTGAGCATGACCACGGTGCGGGCGCCGAACCGGGTGATCCGCTGCGGCTGGATGTCCGCCTCGGGGAGATGTTCCACGATGGCGTCCCGCAGCTCGCCGATGAGTCCCTTCTGCGCCCGCAGGGCCTCCCGGGTGGGTCGCGGCAGCGCGATGCTCTGGATGAGGGGGCCGATGGCGGCGATGTCCTCCTCGGGCAGGGCCCGGACGGCCGAGGCGACGGCCGGCCGTGCGCCCACCTTGGCCGACAGCAGGGCGAGCATCTGCACGAGGTCGAGGCGCCGGGAGAGCGGGCTGGAGACGATGTCACCCTGTTCCCACCCGCTGAGCCACACGTGCGGCTCGCCGTCGTCGTCCCGGTGCACCAGCAGCGTGTCGGGGGCCAGCGCGCGGTGGGTGAGCCCGGCGTTGTGCGCACGGCCGAGCTGGTCCCAGGCCTCGGCGAGCACGTCGGAGTCGAGGTCTTCCCCGGGCACCTGGGTGAGCGGCAGGGCTCCTTGCGGATGTTCCAGCACGAGAGCGATGGAGTCGCCCGCCTCGCCGACGCCGTGCAGCCGTGGTGTGCGGACCCCGGCCGCCATCGCCGCGTACGACAGGAGCGCGTGCCGCTCGGCCACCGCCTTGAGCGAGATGGCCGCACGGCCTTCGATGCCGCGCAGGCGTAGCGCGCGCCAGAGCCGGGTCACCGTGCCGACCACCTGACGGTCCCCGTCGAGCACCACGACGTCGCGGCGCACGTCGTCGTCCGTGAACAGCGCGTACACGCGCGTGTCGCGGGTCCGGGCGAGCGCGAGGGTGGCGGGGTCCGACGGCGGCTCCGGCCGGGTGGAGGACCGGCCGTTGCGGTCCGGTGCGCGCAGCACGCTGACGGGCAGACGCGTGACGGCAGCACCCGACCCGTCCACCTCGGTCACCGGCTCGGCGTCGGGAGCGGCGCCCTCGGCGTCGTCGGACACGGCTCGGACGCGGACGAGGGCCTGCGGGCGGAACCCGGCGCGCCGGACGGCCGCGACGAGATCCGGGCCATAGGCCCGCTCGCTCCGCACACCCGAGACGTACTGCACGGCCTGGCCCACGGTCCGGCCGAGGAAGAGCGCGACGAGCACGCCGGGCAGGGACACCTGCCCCGTGATGAGGACGATGAGCAGGGCGAGGAACAGCAGGTTCCACGACCACCGCACGGTACGACGGCGGGTCGCGGGCCCCGCCACGGTGAGCAGGGCGGTCAGCGCCACCGCGTAGGTGGGAATGATGAGCTGGTAGCCCTCACCGAGCACCCAGACCGACATTCCGCGGACGAGTTCGTCGCTGCCCAGGTACCGCACGCCGAGTCCGAACAGGATCCCGATGACGAGGCCACCGGCACCGGCGACGATGGACTCGACGACCTGGCGCCCCAGCCGCCGCAGGCCGAGCTCCGTGAGCACCGCCACGGGGCCGAGGATGGCCACCACGCCCTGCAGCACCACGACGGGGATGAACAGGATGTCCGCGACGAGGTCGTTGAAGTTCCGGACGTCCTCCGTCACGCCCTCGGTGGTGCCGTGCGCGGCGACCGACATCACCAGGACGAGGACGACGCCGAGCGCACTGATCACCAGGCCGAGCAGGTCGCGCGGGTGCCGGACGCGAACCTCCGGTGTGTCCACGACGCGGACCACGCTCACGGGGTCGGCGGCCCGGTCGGTCGCGTGGGACATACTCGCGAGTCTATGGCTGTGGTGCGCCGAGCGAGGGAGAACCGGGCTACGCGGCGCCCAGAGCCGCCAGCCATTCCGGGGGAACCAGTGCATACCCGACGAACGCGACCACGTCGAGAAGGGTGTGCGCGACGATCAGCGGGACGATGCGACGGCGGCCACCCTCCCGGAATCGCGGCGACGTGTAGAACCACGAGAACACGATGCCCATCACGACGTTCCCCAGGAACGGGCCGATGCCCTGGTAGAGGTGGTACGAGCCCCGGAGCAGCGAGCTCGCCACGACGAACCGGACCCGCCCCCAGCCCAGGTCCCGCGTGCGCTCGTACAGGTACGCGACGGCGATGACCTCCTCCAGCAACCCGTTGTAGAGCGCGGACAGCAACAGCACCGGCACCGTCCACCAGTGGTCGTTCAGAGCGCTGGCCTGCACCTGGACCGTGATGCCCAGCATGCGCCCGAGCGAGTAGAACGCGAGCCCCGGGATGCCGATCAACGCCGCCAGGCCGACGCCCCAGGCGAGGTCGCGGCCCGGCCGTGCACGGTCCAGCCCGATCCGGGCCAGCGAGCCCCGGCCGCGCGCACTCAGGAGATAGAGCGCCAGCGCGACCGGGACCAGACCGAACCCGATGCCGAGCAGCTGGTACGTCAGGTCCAGCCAGGGCCGCTCGGACTGGCTGGCGTTGAGGGTGGCGGTCTGCTCCGCGAGGGGGGTGCCGTCCGTGAGCCGGGCCGTGATGCTCACGACCGAGTACAGGGCCGCCTTGCCCAGGCTCAGGCCCAGCACGATCCAGATCTCGGCGCCGATCCGGCGCCGGCTCTCCACGGTGCTCACCCGCCGATCCTCACCCGCCGGCCTGAGTGCCCGCTGGGACACACCGGGTCACCGGTGGGACGCCCGCTCGACGAACGCCGCGAGGTCCGCCGACTGCCGGACCCGTGCCTCCGGGTGCACGTACATCATGTGCCCGGCCGGATACGTCCTCGTCTCGATGCGCTCGCGGGCCTCACGGGGAACCGGCATCTGGTCCAGGCTGTACTCGATCGCCTCGACCGGGACGCCGCCGTCGTACCGGCCCATGGCGACGTGCACCCGCAGGTGCGGGTTGACGATCATCGCCTCGGCGAGCTTGTCCGCGACGTCGACCGCGCGTCCCTCGAACTCCTTGTACGACCACGGGTGCACCGCGCCGGTCATGACCTCGTACACCGCGTCGTGGGTGTACTCCAGCTCGCCGCGCAGGTAGTGGTGCAGCGCCGCCGAGTAGGGGCCCAGGATCGCGGTGAGGAAGGGATCGTTCGGCATCTTCTCGTGCACGTAGTGGTCGGCTGGGCCGGTGAACCGCGTGTCCAGCCGGCCGGTCACGAGCCGGCGCGACCGCAGCAGCTCCGCGTAGGCGCGCAGGTGCTCCGGGCGGAGGTTCGCGCGGTCGACGTAGTCCTCGCTCAGTCCGGTGATCGCGGCGACGCGGGCGACGGCGGCCGCGCGGGCGTCGTCGTCCAGGGCCTGGCCGCGGGCCAGTACGGCACGGTACTCGTCGGCGTAGTCGCGGGCGTCGGCGACGACCTCGTCGAGCGACCGGCCCGGGTGCAGCCCGTGGTAGTGCGCCGTGGCGGCGTAGACCGGCAGGAAGAGGGGGTTCGGGAGATCCGAGCCGTCGGCGTGGTAGAGGGTCTCCAGGTTGAGCGCGGGTGCGATGAGCATGACGCCGTTGAGGAACATGCCGAACCGTCGCTGCAGGTACTCCGCGAGCGACGCACCACGGGTACCGCCGTACGACTCACCGATGAGGAACTTCGGGCTCATCCACCGGTCGTGACGGGACGTCCACAGGCGGATGACCTCGCCCACGGACTCCAGGTCACCGGTGAAGCCGTGGTAGGGCCTGGCCTTCTCCCCCTCGGCGGCGCGGGACCAGCCGGTGGAGACCGGGTCGATGAACACGAGGTCGCTGACGCGCAGCAGGGTCTCGTGGTTGTCGAGCAGCCCGTAGGGCGGCGGGGTCAGGTTGCCGACGTCGCCGGCGTCCACCCGGCGCGGTCCCAGCAGTCCGAGGTGGAGCCAGACCGACGACGAGCCCGGCCCGCCGTTGAACGCGAACGTCACCGGCCGCCGCGTCACGTCGGCGCCGTCGAGCGTGTAGTAGGTCAGGGACATCTCGGCCTTGGCCTTGCGGCCGTCGTACTTGTCGTCCGTGGTCACCTCCTCGTGCAGCACGATCCGCCCGGTCGTGGCCGTGTAGGCGAGGTCGCCGTCCGGGGTGTGCAGCGTGTGATGAGTGGTGACCAGGTCGTCCCGCGGAGCCGGCCGGGCACCCGCGGCGTCGCGGCTCGGCTGCGGCCCGGGGGTACCCGTCGTCGAGGGCGTCGTGGGGGCGGGGGACTCGGGGGTGGGAGTGTCGCTCACGCGCCGAACCTATCCCACCGGTCGGCGCCGGCTGAGCCGCGATCGGTACGGGATCGCCTCCCACGCCACGTGCGCCCGGCGCCTCGCGACGCGGGGGGAGTTGTGTCGAACGGTCCCCGTAGGGCAAACTGGTTTGCGATGCAAACCAGTCGGAACCGGGAAGGCGGGATCATGTCAGCGGACCACGGGGCCTCTCCGGGCACGGAGCCGGAAGGGGGCGAGGCGATGGACGCCGCCGCCCGGCTCAAGATGATCGACGAGCAGCAGAAACGCGCGCGCACCGGCCTGGAGCCCGACGCGCGGCTGCTCTATCTCGTCTGGGGTGCCGCCTGGCTGGTCGGCTACCTCGCGATGTGGTTCACGTCGAAGGACGGGAGCTCGCCCACGATCTGGGCGGGCTGGACGCTGGCCGTGGCGATCATCGCCGCCATCACGTTCACGATGGTGCACTCCATCCGGCGCACCGCCGGGACCCGTGGTACCTCGGCGCGCGTCGGCGCGATGTACGGCTGGGGCTGGATGCTCGGTTTCCTGACGATGTGGGCCATCCTCACCGGGCTCGTCAACGCGGGCGCCGACGGCGAGGTGGTCGCCGTCGCCGCGAACGGGACCGCCTGCCTCATCGTGGGGCTCATGTACCTCGCGTGCGGAATGGTGTTCCAGGACAACGGCGTCTACGCCCTCGGCGTGTGGATGCTGCTCACCGCCGCCGTCGCGACACTCGTCGGCCTGCCCGGGACCAATCTCGTCATGGCACTGCTGGGCGGAGGCGGGTTCCTCGCGATGGGGGTGGTGACCTCTGTCGTCGACGCCCGACGGCGAGGAAACCGCGATGACTGAGACCGATCTCGACGCCGTCATCCACGCGCCCGCACGGCTGCGCATCGTCGCCACCCTCGCGACCCTCGGCCCCGGCGACGAGCTCGGCTTCCCCAAGTTGCGCGCCCTGCTCGACATGACCGCCGGCAACCTGTCCACCCATCTCCGCAAACTCGAGGACGCCGGGTACGTCGAGGTCACCAAGACCCACGAAGGACGCACCCCGGCGACCTACCTCAAGCTCACCGACCGTGGCCGTACCGCGTTCCGGGACTACCGCACCGCACTGGCCGGTCTTCTGAAGGGAACTGGAGCATGAACCTGCATCACGACGGCGGGCCCGTCGTCTCGGTCGACGAGGTGACCCGCACCTTCGGCGACGTCGTCGCACTCGACCACGTGTCCCTGGAGGTCGGGCCGGGCGAGCTCGTCGGGCTGCTCGGGCCGAACGGCGCCGGGAAGTCCACGCTGCTCTCCCTCGTCAGCGGCCTCCGGCGACCGGACTCCGGCACCGTGCGCCTGCTCGGCCAGGACCCGACCCATCCCGTGGCACGAACCACCCTTGGCATGACGCCGCAGGAGACCGGCCTGCCCGCGACCCTGCGGGTGGGTGAGGTCGTGGACTTCGTGGGCGGGCACTACCCCGATCCCGTGCCGACCCCGGAACTGCTGGAGCAGTTCGGTATCACCGAGCTGGCCCGGCGGCAGACCGGGTCGCTGTCCGGCGGGCAGAAACGACGCCTCGCGGTGGCGCTCGCGATGGCGGGACGGCCGCAGATCGTGCTTCTCGACGAGCCCACCACGGGCCTCGACGTCGCCGGCCGCACGGCGCTCTGGGACGCGATCCGGGCCTGCCACCAGGCCGGGGTGACCGTCCTGCTCACGTCCCACTACCTGGAGGAGATCCAGGCGCTCGCGGAGCGCGTCGTCGTCGTCGACCACGGCCGTGTCCTCGCCGACGACACCCTCGCGGCGATCCTCGAACGGGTCGGCGCCAGCCGGGTCTCGTACTCGGGCCCCGACGGCGCGCGGCAGGAGCACGTCGTCTCCGACTCCGACCAGTTCGTGCGCGACCTGGTGCGCTCCGGAACGGAGTTCACCGGCCTGGAGATCCGGCACGCCTCCCTGGAAGAGGCGTTCACCGCACTGACCGCCGGCGCCGCGGACGGCGAGGGCAGGGAGACGAGGCACGCGCCGGGTGCGGAGTCCGGCCGCGCTCGCGCCGGCCTCACGACCGAAGGAGTGAACCGATGACCACGTCGACACCGCCCCGATCCGCTGTCCAGGCCATGCGGCCCTTCTGGGAGCTGTCCTGGCTGCACCTCAAGTATCAGTTCCTGGAGACCGTGCGGATTCCCATCGCCGTCTTCGGCAACATGTTCTTCCCCGCGCTGTCGATGGCGTTCTTCGTGGTGCCGCAGGCCGAGGTGGCGGGCAATCCGCAGTGGGCGACGATGGCGGTGGCCGGGCTGGGCCTGTTCGCGGTCTGCTCCGCGAGCCTCTTCACCTACGGGCTCGGCGTGGCCGAGGACCGGCAGCTGCCGTTCTATCCCTACCTGCGCTCGCTGCCGACGGGTCCCGGGCCGCAGATGGTCGGGCGGGTGCTCAACGGCGGGATCTTCGCGTTGTTCGGACTGATCCCGCTGATCCTGGTCGCCGTTCTGTTCACCGAGGCCACGGCGACGCTCCCGCAGCTGGTGGCGGGTATCGGCACGATCCTCGCGGTGTCGGTACCGTTCGTGCTGCTCGGGCTCGGCGTCGGCTACGCCCTGCCGGCGAAGGCCGCCCTGCCCGTGGTGCAGCTCATCCTGTTCCCGCTCGCGTTCGCCGGCGGGCTGTTCCTGCCGCCCCAGATGTTCCCGGGCTGGCTGGACGCCCTGTCGATGGCGACCCCCACGCGTGCCGGGCGCGACCTCCTGGTCCAGGCCCTCACCGGCGTGGAGGCGTACTCGCTGGCGCTGCCGCTCCTGGTGGGCTGGACGGCTCTGTTCGCCGCCCTGACCGCCTGGTCCTACCGTCGTGACGAGGGCCGGCGCTTCCGCTGACCCGGGCCGGCCCGACGACCGCCACCACCGACGGTGGTGCCGTGACCGT
>NZ_JAFMPK010000044.1:188733-218259 GCF_017349295.1 Myceligenerans salitolerans | reverse complement strand
CACCACCGTCGGCGGCGGCCGCCCGGCCCGCACCGCGGAGCGGTGGCCGCGTGGTGCCCACCGCGGAGCGGTGGCCGCGCGGTGCCGGGCGGGCCGGCGGAGGGCTCAGCCGGCCCGCCGCAGCCGGAGGCTGTTGGAGACCACCAGGACCGAGCTCGCCGCCATCGCGGCCCCGGCGATCATCGGGTTCAGGAGGCCCGATGCCGCCAGCGGGATCGCCGCCACGTTGTACGCGAAGGCCCAGAAGAGGTTCTGCTTGATGATTCGCAGCGTCCGGCGGGACAGCCGCACCGCCGCGCCGGCCGAGCGCAGGTCCCCGCGCACCAGCGTGATGTCGCTCGCCTCCATCGCGACGTCCGTTCCCGTACCCATGGCGAGGCCCAGGTCGGCCGTCGCCAATGCGGCGGCGTCGTTCACCCCGTCACCGACCATCGCCACCGTGCGCCCCTCGGACTGCAGGCGAGAGATGACGGCCGCCTTCTCGTCGGGCAGGACCCGCGCGATGACGTCGTCGTCGGGGATCCCGACCTCGCGGGCGGCGTGGCGCGCCGCTCCCTCGTTGTCGCCGGTCAGCAGGACGGGGCGCAGGCCCAGCTCCCGGAGCTCGCCGATCGCCGCGGCCGACGTCGGCTTGGCCGGGTCGCGCAGCACCAGCACCCCGCGTGCGGTGCCGTCGATCGCGGCCACCACCGCCGTCGCGCCCGTCGCCTCCGCGTGTTCGACGGCGGTCGTCACCTCGGCCGGGACGGCGACGCCCCGGTCTTCGAGCCAGCCGGCTCGTCCGACGGCGACACGGCGGGTGTTCAGGCCCGCACCGCCCGATGCGGGACCGCTGCCCAGGCCCGCGTGCGACCTCCGCACCAAGCCCTCGACGCCGCCACCGGGGTGGGCGACGAACCCGCTGACCTCGAGCCCGCCGTCGCTCGCGGAGCCGTCCTGCTCCCGGCGGACCGGCCCACCGTCCGCCGGACCGCCGTGCCTCTCCGGGTCGGGCCGTGGGGCCACCTGCCCCACCCCCTCGGCCTGGGCGACGGCCCGTGCGACAGGGTGTTCGCTGAGCGCCTCGACGGCGGCCGCGTAGCGGAGCACCTCGCGTGCCGGTACCTCGCGGACTTCGCCGGTGGCGTCGGACGGCTGCGCCGACCCCGACGCAGCGGATGACGCGGCCGGCACCACGACGTCCTCCAGCGTCATGCGGCCCTGCGTCACCGTGCCGGTCTTGTCGAGCACGACCGTGTCCGCACGCCGCGTCTTCTCCAGTACCTCGGGTCCGCGGATCAGGACACCGAGCTGGGCTCCACGGCCGGTACCGACCAGGATCGCGGTGGGGGTGGCCAGGCCCAGGGCGCAGGGGCACGCGATGATGAGCACCGCCACGGCCGCCGTGAACGCGGCGTCGGGATCGCCGGTGGCCAGCAGCCAGCCCAGCAGCGTCAGCGCCGAGACGACCAGCACCACCGGAACGAACACCGCAGAGATCCGGTCCGCGAGCCGCGCCACCGGTGCCTTGCCCGTCTGTGCCTGGCTCACCAGCCGTCCGATCCGCGCGAGCGTCGTCTCCTCGCCGACCCGCGTGGCGCGGACCAGGAGGTGGCCCGAGGTGTTGACGGTGCCCCCGACGACGGCGTCGTCCACGGTGACGTCGACGGGGACCGGCTCGCCGGTGACGAGCGAGGTGTCGATCGCGGAGACGCCGTCGACCACCGTTCCGTCGGTCGCGACCGTCGCGCCCGGCCGCACGGTGAAGACGTCGCCGACCCGGAGGGCGGAGACCGGCACCGGCATGGTGCGCCATCGACCGTCACCGGAGCGCAAGGGTTCGCCGTCCGGCCCGAGCGCGACCCGTTCCGCGTCCTTCGCCCCGAGAGCGAGCAGGGCCCGCAGGGCGTCGCCCGCCCGGCGCCTGCTGCGCCACTCGGTGTACCGGCCGGCGAGCAGGAAGGTCGTCACCACGGCGGCGACCTCGAAGTACACGTGCGGCTCGCCGGCGGGCGCGGGCCACAGGGCGTTCGCGACCAGCTCCCACAGGGACCAGGCCGTCGCCGCCACCACGCCGAGCGAGACGAGCGTGTCCATGGTCGACGACCCGTGACGTGCCGCACGGGCCGCCGCGGAGTGGAACGGCCACGCCGCCCAGGTCGCGACGGGCAGCGTGAGCGCCGCGACGAGCCACAGCTTCCCGGGGAACTGGATCGCCGGGATCATCGACAGCACCAGCACCGGGACCGAGAGGACCGCCGCGACACGAAGCCTGCGCAGGAGGTCGGACCCGCGGTACTCGGTGTGCTGGTGTCCGCCGCCCTCAGGGGCGCCGTGCCCGGCCCGGTCCGTGTGGCCGCCGGTCTCGTGGGATCCGGGTGCGGGGGGCGTCACGGCCGTACCCGCCGCACTCCCGGCATCGGAGCCCCCGTCCGTCCCGACGGGGCCGGTGGTGTCGTCGGGCACCGGAGCCCGCCGGCGGGATCGGGTCACTCGCGCCCGGTAGCCGGCCGACTCGACGGCCGTGACGAGCGCGGCGTCGTCCACGTCGTCGGACAGCACCACGTGCGCCGACTCGAGCGGCAGGTTCACCGTGGCACGGACGCCGTCCACCTTGTTGAGCTTGCGCTCGACCCGCGCCACGCACGATGCGCAGGTCATGCCCTCCACCGCGAGCTCGACCTCGCCCGTGACGGCGGCCTCCCGCCCGGTCTGGTGCTCAGCGTGCATGGTCACGATCTGTCCTTCCTCGACCTCGGACTACTCGGCGTACCGCGGCGGTGTCCGGCGTTCTCCGGCGCCGCGGTCCGGCCTACTTCTCGACGATGGGGAGCGTGTGGCTCGCCTGCCGCGCCGGCGCCTGCGCGCTCGACTCGGCGGCCACCGCGTTCTCCAGGACCTCGACGCTCTCGACGGCGTATCCGGCCTCGCTGACGGCGTCGCGCAGCGGAGCCTCCGTCAGCGGCGACTTCGAGACGACGGCCACCCGGGAGACGCCTCCGGCGTGCAGCTCGATGGACACGTCGTGCACGTCCTCCAGGGCCTTGAGCTCGCTCGTCACGGCGGACGCGCAGTGCCCGCAGGTCATCCCGGTCACGTTCAGGGTGGTCACGGTGGTCATGTCTGACTCCTTCGTTCGTCGTTCTTCGTGTGGGGTCCGGCCGGGGCGCCGGCGGTCACATCCGTACGAGCCGGCCGATGGCCTCGCTCGCCTCACGGACCTTGGCGGCGGCCGCGTCGTCGTCCCCGGCCTTCGCGGCGTCGACGACGCAGTGGCCGATATGGTCCTCGACGAGCGCCAGGCTGACCGCCTGGAGTGCCTTGGTCACCGCCGAGACCTGGGTGAGGACGTCGATGCAGTAGGCGTCCTTGTCGATCATCTTCGCGATGCCGCGTACCTGGCCCTCGATACGGCGCATGCGCTTGAGGTAGGCCTCCTTGTCGGAGGCGTATCCGTGAGGCCCGTCGTGCGGGCCGAGGTCGTACTCCTCCCCGTGCCCGACGGCGGCCGTGGTGGCGTGGCAGCCGTGCGTGTCGTTCTCGCTCATTCCGTCACCATACCCCTCCGGGGTAGTGAAGACGCAAGTCCATCCGGGTATTCCCGGCGACAGAACCACGAGAACGGCGTGTTTTGGCGGCTTTCGCCCGATCTGCTCGACCCTCTGGATTTCACCCTGAGAAACCGGTATCTTGCGTGGAAAGCGATATCCGCCGGATGTCGCGGAGCCCCACCTTCAACGACGAACGTGAGGAAGACGATGAGACGACCAGGAGCACGGATGATCGCGGGGGTCGCGACGGTGACCCTCGCGGCCACCATCGGGATGGCCGCGCAGTTCATGCCCGAGGCGCAGGCCCTTGGGAGCGCTACCGGCTACGCCACCCAGAACGGCGGAACCACCGGCGGGGCCGGTGGAGCGACCGTGCGGGCCACCACGGGGACCGAGATCCACCAGGCCCTCTGCTCGCGCGCCAGCAGCGACACGCCGATCATCATCGAGGTCGAGGGCACCATCAACCACGGCAACACCAGCAAGGTGTCGGGCGACAGCTGCAACACGGCCGACGACGTGATCGAGCTGAAGCAGATCAGCAACGTCACGCTGATCGGCGTCGGCAGCGGCGCCGTCTTCGACCAGCTCGGCATCCACGTGCGCGAGGCCAGCAACATCATCATCCAGAACCTGACGGTCCGGAACGTCAAGAAGTCGGGCTCGCCGACCTCGAACGGCGGTGACGCCATCGGCATGGAGTCCGACGTCCGCAACGTCTGGGTCGACCACGTGGACCTGTACGCGTCGGGCGGCGAGTCGGAGGGCTACGACGGCCTCTTCGACCTGAAGAACAACACGCAGTACGTGACCCTCTCCTACAGCACGCTGCGCAACTCCGGCCGTGGCGGGCTCGTCGGATCCGGTGACAGCGACACGGACAACTCGTACGTCACGTACCACCACAACATCTACGAGAACATCAACTCGCGCACCCCGTTGCTGCGCGCCGGCACCGCCCACTCGTACAACAACCACTTCGTGGGCCTGATCGAGTCCGGCATCAACTCGCGCCTGGGCGCGAGGGTGAAGGTCGAGAACAACTACTTCGAGGACTCGGCCAACCCGCTGGGCACCTTCTACACCGACGAACTCGGCTACTGGGAGGTCAACGGCAACATCTGGGACAACATCACCTGGAACAGCGATGACCACCCGGCCGGGCCGAACCCGACGTCGAACACGTCGGTCAGCATTCCCTACGGCTACGACCTGGACGGCGCGGAGTGCGTGCCGAACCTCCTGCGGCAGACGGCGGGTTCGCACACAAACCTCGCCGTCTCGGACGGCAGCTGCTCGCCGACCGAGCCGGACCCGGAGCCGACGGACCCGGGCGACCCGACCGACGACCCGACCGATCCGGGTGACCCCGGCGACCCGGGTGAGCCCGACGGCGAGAACCTGAGCATCGGCGCCGGCGCGGACGGCTCGAGCAAGGCGAGCGGTACCAGCTACGGCAACGTCATCGACGGCGACATGGGCACCCACTGGTCACCGAACGGCTCCACCGGCCGGATCTCGGTCAAGTGGGGCTCCGACGTCACGGTGTCCTCCATCGTCATCCGCGAGGCGGCGGGCTCCGAGGGCAACATCGGCTCGTACGACGTCGTGAACCACGACAACGGCGACGTGCTGGCCAGCGGTAGCGGTGCGGGCACCATCACGTTCCCGGCGACGTCGCTGCGCAAGATCAACTTCGAGATCTCCAGCTCCTCCGGCACTCCGGCGGTCGCCGAGTTCGAGACCTACGCCGGTACGCCGGCCAACGACGAGGACGAGGACGCGGGCGATGACAACCCGCCCGACGGCGAGACGGTGCGCTACGAGGCCGAGGCCTCCGGCTCCACCTGCGAGGGCACGATCGACTCCGACAACTCCGGGTTCTCCGGCACCGGGTTCTGCAACACCCCGAACGCCAACGGCGCCGGCGCCGGCTTCACCGTCGAGGGCGCGGAGGCCGGCTCGGCGACGGTGACGTTCGGCTACGCCAACGGCACGGCGTCGGCCCGTACCGCCGACCTCGTGGTCAACGGCACGACGGTGGGATCGCTCCAGTTCGGCCCCACCGGCTCCTGGACGAGCTGGTCCACGGAGTCGGCGACGGTGAACCTCGGCGCGGGCACCAACACGGTCGAGCTGGTCGCCACCAACTCGGCGGGCCTCGCGAACATCGACTACCTCGACAGCTCCACCGGCACCGGCCCGGGCGACGGCGGTGACCCGGGTGACGGCGAGCCCCCGGTCGGTGACGCGCTCTACGCCGCCCCGAACGGCTCAGCGGGTGCCTCCGGCACCGAGGGCGACCCGACCACGCTCACTGCCGCGATCGCCGGTATCGCGCCGGGCGGGACGATCTACCTGCGCGGCGGGACCTACTCGCTCTCGGAGACCGTCCACATCGAGCCGGGCAACGACGGCCTCCCCGGGAACCGCACCGAGCTGTTCGCCTACCCGGGCGAGACGCCGGTGCTGAACTTCTCGGCGCAGAGCGAGAACTCGGCCAACCGCGGGCTCGCCATCGGTGGCGACTGGTGGCACCTGCGCGGCATCGTCGTCGAGCACGCGGGCGACAACGGGATCCTGCTGGGCGGGAACGACAACGTGATCGAACGGGTGGTGACCCGGTTCAACGCGGACACGGGCCTCCAGCTGTCCCGGTACACCGCGGGGGCGCCCAGCAGCGAGTGGCCCTCGAACAACCTCATCGTGTCCTCGGAGTCGCACGACAACGTCGACTCCGACGGTGAGGACGCCGACGGGTTCGCGCCCAAGCTGACCGTCGGTCCGGGGAACGTCTTCCGGTACACCGTGGCCCACAACAACATCGACGACGGCTGGGACCTCTACACGAAGTCCGACACCGGCCCCATCGGTGAGGTCCTGATCGAGGACTCGCTCTCGTACGAGAACGGGACCCTGTCCAACGGCGGCCAGGCCGGCAACGGTGACCGCAACGGCTACAAGCTCGGTGGCGAGGACATCGGCGTGGACCACACCGTGCGGCGCAGCATCGCGTTCGACAACGGCAAGCACGGGTTCACGTACAACCGGAACCTCGGGTCGATGACGATCGGCAACAACCTGAGCATCGGCAACGAGGAGCGCAACTTCAACTTCGACGGTGGCTCGTCGACGTTCCGCGACAACACGTCCTGCGACAGCGGGTCCACCGACCGGATCATCGGCAACGATGCCGGCGGGAACCAGTGGTGGTCCGGCTCGAACGGCTCCCGGTGCTCGCAGTACAGCGGCGACCTGGACTGGAGCTTCGACTCCTCGGGCCGCCTCGTGGTGACGATCGGCGGCGCCGTCGTCGACCTGTCCTGACCTGTCCCCGACCCGCCGTCGCCGGCCGTGGAGCCTCCGGCCGGCGGCGGCGTCCCAGGTCGCTCACCGGAAACCTGGTGTCACCGGCGTCCGCGGCGGACGTCGGCCATGGGGAGATCTCCCCTGCGCCGGGTGACCGATTCAGCGGTCCGAGCCCGTATTCTCCCTGGTCGTAGTTCGATCGATCAGAGAGGAATCCGATGATCTTCTTCGGCTGGGGCCGGAAGAACAAGAGCGCTCAACTCGACGGGAAGACCGTGCTGTTGCGCACGTGGGGGTACTTCCACCTGTTCTGGCTCCTGCGCGTCTGGGGCCGCGACTACAGCCTCGCGACCGCGACGCCGGACGGCTGGGCCACCCGTGCGCTCACCGACGCCGAGGTCGCCGCGATCGGTGAGGAGGCCAAGCGGGCGGTCACGCCGAACTGGTGGTGGCGTTTCGGCCTGTTCATCGGCCTCGGGATGCTCGCCTTGTTCATCACGATCATGACCCTGACCCAGGGCTGACCCGCGGCCGGCACCTCGGTGACCGGGCGTCCGGATCCGGGACCGGCCGGGTCGTGGATCCGAGACCCGGCCGGGTCGTGGATCCGGCGTGTCCGGCCCCGCCCTACGCCGTCGCCGCGGCGGCCGCCCGAGCGGCCGCCGGCAGCGCCTCCAGGACCCGGTTCACCGCGTCGTCGTCGTGCGCCGCCGAGACGAACCACGCCTCGAAGACCGACGGCGGCAGCGCCACCCCCGCCTCCAGCATCGCGTGGAAGAACGCCGTGTAGCGGAACGACTCCTGCGCCTGGGCCTGCCGGTAGTCACGCACCCCCGACACGGCGGCCAGCGGGCCGAAGAACACACTGAACAGCGAGCCGGCCCGCTGCACGACGTGCTCGACCCCGGCGCCGGACAGGGCTTTCCCCGCAGCGTCGGCGATCGTCGCGGCCGCCCGGTCGACGTGCGCGTACACGGCGTCGTCGGCAAGGCGGAGCGTCGCCAGCCCGGCGGCCACGGCGACCGGGTTACCCGACAGGGTGCCCGCCTGGTAGACCGGGCCCAACGGAGCCAGCTGGTCCATGATCGCCGCCGGACCGCCCAGCGCGGCCACGGGCATGCCGCCGCCGACCACCTTGCCGAACGTGAACAGGTCGGGCGTGTACCCGGCTCCGCCGGACTCGCGGACCGACGCGTCCTCCAGGCCCCACCAGCCGGACGGCCCCACGCGGAACCCGGTGAGCACCTCGTCCATGACGAACAGGGCACCGTGCCGGCTCGTGATACGGCGCAGGCCTTCGTTGAAGCCCTCGTGCGGTGGCACCACGCCCATGTTCGCGGGGCTCGCCTCGGTGATCACGGCCGCGATCCGGGACCCGTGCTGGGCGAACGCCGCCTCGACGGCGGCCAGGTCGTTGTACGGGAGCACGAGGGTCTCGGCGGCGGCGGCCTCCGTCACGCCCGCGGAGCCCGGCATCGCGAGCGTGGCCACGCCCGAGCCGGCCTCGGCGAGCAGGGCGTCCACGTGCCCGTGGTAGCAGCCGGCGAACTTCACGATCATCGGCCGGCCCGTCACCCCGCGCGCGAGCCGCACCGCGGTCATCGTCGCCTCGGTCCCCGTGGAGACGAGACGGACGTGCTCGGCGGCCGGTACCCGGCGTCGTATCTCCTCGGCGAGGTCGACCTCGCCGAGCGTCGGCGCTCCGAACGACAGCCCGCGTGCCGCGGCCTCCTGGACCGCCGCGACCACCTCCGGGTGCGCGTGTCCCAGCAGCGCCGGCCCCCACGAGCACACCAGGTCCACGTACTCACGGCCCGCCACGTCCGTCACGTACGGCCCGCGAGCCGACGCCAGGAACCGCGGGTCGCCGCCCACGCTGCCGTACGCCCGCACCGGCGAGCTCACCCCACCGGGGATGGCGCCCTGCGCCCGCAGGAACGCGGCACGGTTCGGATCCTTGGCCGCCGACTGGGCCTCGATCTCGCTCACGTCAGCCTCTCTTCGGTCTCTCTGGTCCGCCGGATCCGCTGACCCACCGGCCTCGTCGGGTCGCCGACCACGTCATTCTGTCTGGCGAGAGCACGACCACGCCATTCCGTGGGGGTGGCCACGCTCTCACCCCCAGAAATGGCGTGGTCGCGCACAATGATGTGGTCGTGCACGGGCCTCAGCCGAGCCAGCCGGCGATGTCCAGGGCGTAGTAGGTGAGGACCAGGTCCGCACCCGCACGCCGGATGCACGTCACCGACTCCAGCGCCGCCGCCCGCCGGTCGATCCAGCCGTTCGCGGCCGCGGCCTCGGTCATCGCGTACTCGCCCGACACCTGGTAGGCCGCCACCGGCACGTCGCTCCGGTCCGCGACGGCGCGGAGCACGTCGAGGTACGAGCCGGCCGGCTTCACCATGACCATGTCCGCCCCCTCGGCCAGGTCCAGGTCGGCCTCCCGCAGCCCCTCCCGGGCGTTGCCCGGATCCATCTGATAGGTGCGGCGGTCCCCCTCCAGCTGGGAGTCGACCGCATCACGGAACGGCCCGTAGTACGCGCTCGCGTACTTGGCGCTGTAGGCGAGGATCGCCGTCTCCTCGAACCCGGCCTCGTCCAGTGCCTCACGGATCATCGCGACCTGGCCGTCCATCATCCCGCTCGGCGAGACGACGTCGACCCCGGCGCGGGCCTGCGCCACCGCCATGCGCGCGTAGCGGTCCAGCGTGGCGTCGTTGTCCACGCGGCCGTCGCTCGTCACGATGCCGCAGTGGCCGTGGTCCGTGAACTCGTCGAGGCACGTGTCCGCCATGATGACCGGCTCCGGGCGGCCGCCGACACCGCCGTTCGTCGCCACCGCGTGCCGCGCGATCCGAACCGCGCGTTGCAGGATGCCGTTCTCGGCGTCGGCCTGTGATCCTGTGGCGTCCCGGCGTTCCGGGATGCCGAACAGCATCACGCCTCCCAGGCCGGCCTCGGACGCCTGGGCCACCGCCTCGCCGAGCGACTCCTCGGTGTGCTGGACGTGGCCGGGCATCGACGCGATCGGTCGGGGCTCCTGCAGGCCTTCCTTCACGAAGAGGGGCAGGATCAGGTTCGCCGGGTGCAGGCGGGTCTCGCTGACGAGGCGGCGCATGCCCGGCGTCGCGCGCAGGCGGCGTGGCCGGTACACGATCCCGGAGGTGCTCACGGGGTGACTCCTTCGTGCTGGACGGTGGGGGGGGAGAACTCATGCCCGCAGGCCGAGGGCCTGGACGACGGCGGTCGCCAGCGCCTCGTCCGTCGGCGCGGCCGCGACGGCGACGACGTCGTGCCCGGCCTCGCGGGCGGCGTGCGCGGACGGATCGCCGATCGTGACCACCCGCTGCGGTCCGAGCTGCTCGGCGACCTGCCGCGCGGCGGACCCGGAGGCGACGACGACGACGTCGTACCCCGCACCCTTCGCCTGCTCGACGACGGTCTGCGGGAGGTCCCGCGCGACGGTGCGATACGCGGTGACGACGTGGGGCTCCCAGCCCTTGGCGCGCAGACCTTCGGCGAGGGTGGGCGCGGCCAGGTCGCCGAGCGGGAGAAGGACGCGGCGGCCCGGTCCCGGCGCGCCTGCCGGAGGAGAGGGGAAGGCGTCGACCAGACCGGAGGCGTTCATCCGGTCCGGGACCAGGTCCACGTCGATGCCGTGTGCGGCGAGGGCGGCCTGCGTCGCCGGGCCGACGCAGGCCCAGCGTGCCCGGCTGTGAGCCAGTTCGCCGGCGCCGCCGATCCGGCCACCGGATGTGGAGCGCTGCGGCCCCAGGAGAGTGTCCACCGCGTTCACGCTGGTCACCGCGACCCACTCGTACTCGCCTCGACTCAGAGCGCCGCGTGCGTGCGCGATCTCACGGATCTGCCCGGCGTCCACCGGCTCGCGCTCGATCACCGGTGCGGCCACGGCGTGGATCCCGGTCTCGCGGAGCCGCTCCAGCAAGGGCGTGGCCCGGTCGCGTGCCCGCGCCACGAGAACGCGCGGCCGGGTGCGCTCTGCCCGGTCGTCCCGCTGCTCGGAGGGCACCGCCGCGGTCACGCACCCTCCGCCGAGGGGCCTTCGGAGGAGTGACGCTCCACGGCGGAGACGGAGACCGGGGTCCCGAGCGGTGCGAGGTCGTCGGCGCCGGCGTCCAGGAGTGCCTCGGCCGCCCGTACACCCAGGTCCCGGGCGATCTCGTCGAGCTGGGGATCCGCGCACGCGCGGTCGCCGACGGCGTAGGGCCCGAGGTCCGCGCTCAGGGTCCGGGTGAGGCGCCCCGCTCCGCTGACGGCGGCGACCACCGCCCGCAGCCGCAGCCCGCCGTCGGACAGCACGGCGTGTGCGCCGACCGGCGCGGCACAGCCGGCCTCGAGCCGTGCGAGCACGGACCGCTCCGCCAGGACGGCCAGGCGCGTGGCGGGGTGGTCCAGGTCGGCGAGCGCGTCGGCGAGACCGTGGTCCGGGATGCTCCCGGAGGCGCCGGGGGTGATGTCGGCCGAGCGGACCTCCACGGCGAGCGCACCCTGGCCGGGCGCGGGCGCCATGGTCTCCACGGGGATGTACTCGCTGATCACGTCCGTCCGGTCGACGCGTTTCAGGCCGGCCGTGGCGAGGACGACGGCGTCCAGGTCGGCATCCGGCCCCAGTGCCCGGTCCAGGCGGGTGCCGACGTTGCCGCGGATGTCGACGACCTCGACGTCGGGCCGCGCGGCTCGCACCTGCGCGGCGCGGCGGGGCGAGCCGGTGCCGACGCGCGCGCCGGTCGGCAGTGTCGCCAGTGTCAGGCCGTCCCGGGCGCAGAGCGCGTCGCGCGGGTCCTCGCGTTCGGGCGTGACGTACGTGAGTTCGGGGTGCGGCGTCGTGGGCAGATCCTTCAGGGAGTGGACGGCGACGTCGCAGCGACCGTCGAGCAGCGCCTCACGCAGCGCCGTGACGAAGACACCCGTGCCACCGAGGCTGGCGAGGGACCCGGTTCTCACGTCGCCCTCGGTCTTGATCCGGACGAGTTCCACCGGACGCCCGGTCAGCTCCTCGATCCGGCGGGCGACCGTGCCGCTCTGCGTCATCGCGAGGGCGCTGCCGCGGGTGCCGAGTCGAAGGGGGGTGCCGCCGGGTGGCGTGCTGACGGAAGCGGGGGTGGAGGTCACCAACCCAGTCTCCACCCTGGAGCGTTCCGACACGAATTCGACCGTGCTCCGCCGGTGCATCTCACATCGACGTGTCACCTCCCCGCGGACACCACCTGCGGTGGATCGCCGCGAACGGGCGAAGGCGTCAGGACGTGGGCCGGTGCGCTGTCCCGGCGTGCCGGGTGATCGACTCCGCGCCCTCGATCACGGCTGCCTCCTGGGCCTTGGCGCGGGCGCGGGCCTCCGCGCGAGCCGCGACGATCCGCGGATGCAGCTCGGCGTGGATGCGCCGGCGGATCGCACGGGTGATGTCGTCCGCGTCCTGCGGCGTCGGCCCCGGGTTCCCGGCAGCCGCGCGTTCCGCCGCGAACCTCGCGACGGCGTCCTCCGCCTCCGCGCGGACCCGTGCCTCCGCCTCGTCCAGCAGCGTGATCACCGCGGCGTCGGCCTCACGGCCGAGCCGGTTCTCCTCGAACGCCCGCGCCGCGTCGTCCACGATGCCCCGCGCGTGTCCGACGACGTCCAGTGCCACTGCCGGGGCATGCGCCTTCAGGCTGGCCAGGTCGTAGAGCAGGACGCCCTCCACGTCGGCCACCTGAGGGTCGACGTCCCGGTGCAGCGCCAGGTCGAGGACGACCAGTGCACGTGGCTCCGGTTCGTCGCCCGCACGGTCGGCGGCGCGCTCCCGGGCACGCACGACCGCGGCGGCGTCGAGCACGTGTCCCAGGCTGGCTTCCGGCGCCGGACGGTCGTGCGGCACGGTCGTTCCCGGTCGCGGGCCGCGGCCCCGGGCGCCGCTGCAGGAGACCACGACGTCGGCGTCCGCCAGCGCCTCGACCAGGTCGTCGACGGCCTCGACACCGTGGGACGCCGCGAACTGCGCGGCTCTGCCGGACTGCGAGTACACGCGGATGTCGGCGCAGCCGCGGGCCCGCAGGGCGGCGACCGACGCACCCGCGTACGAGCCGGTCCCGATCAGCACGGCCCGCGCACCGTCCCAGCGCGGTACCTGGGTTTCCGCCAGGTCGAGCGCGAGCGACACGACGGACCGGCCGGCCGCGCCGAGTTCCGTGTGGGTGCCCACCCGCTTGGACGTGCGGGACGCCGTCTGGAAGAGGAGTTCGAGCGTCTTGGAGGTGGTCTCCTGCTCGCGTGCGACGGCGAGCGATCGTTTCACCTGACCGGCGATCTCCCGTTCGCCGACGACCATCGAGTCGAGACCCGCCGCCACGGCGAACAGGTGCTCGGTCACCTCCGAGCCGGTCCGCACCGTGAAGGAGTCCACGGCGGCCTGGGTGGTGACGCCGGACTCGCCTGCCACCAGCTCGGCGACGTGCCGGGTGGCATGGCCGACCGTGGTGCCGTCGAGCGGGGCGTCCACGTCGAGGTAGAGCTCGAAGCGGTTGCAGGTGGAGATCACCACGGCTCCGACGACCGGCCGGCACGTACCCACGACGGTCCGCCCCACGGAGGCGGATCCCATGGACAGGCGTTCCAGCGCGTCGAGGTCGAGCTCGCGGTGGGAGGCGGTGAGGGAGAGGAGAACCACAGTCCTCCGACTTTATGGGGTGGCATGCCGCAAGGCACAATCGGTAAGCGTGAACCTCGCCACCCTCGCCCCCTCCGCGGGCGCCGCGCTTCCCGCCGACCACCCGCTCGTCGACGGGCGCACGGCCACGGCGCCGCTGATCCGTGCGCTCCGGGGTGACCGGCCGGAACACCTGCCGGTCTGGTTCATGCGCCAGGCAGGCCGCTCCCTCCCGGAGTACCGCGAGGCGCGTCAGGGCATCGGGATGCTCGACTCCTGCCTGCGGCCCGAGCTCGCGTCGGAGATCACACTGCAGCCCGTGCGGCGGCACGGCGTGGACGCCGGGATCTTCTTCAGCGACATCGTGGTACCGCTCCGACTGGCCGGGGTCGGGGTGGACATCGCTCCCGGCGTCGGGCCGGTCATGGATCAGCCGTACCGGACCACGGAGGACATCGAACGCCTCGTCTCCCTGTCCGTGGACGACGACGCACTGGCGCCCATCCGCCGGGCCGTCGCGCTCACCGTGGCGGAGCTGGGCCACACGCCTCTGATCGGGTTCGGCGGGGCGCCGTTCACGCTGGCCGCGTACCTCGTCGAGGGCCGGCCGTCCCGGGACCACCTCGCGGCACGGACCATGATGCACGCCGCCCCCGAGACGTGGGACCGGCTGGTGTCGTGGACGGGCGACCTGACGGGCGCGTTCCTCCGGGCGCAGGTGGAAGCGGGCGCCTCGGCGGTGCAGCTCTTCGACTCGTGGGCCGGGTCGCTGTCCCGTGCCGACTACACCGAGCGTGTCGCGCCGTCGTCGGTGCGGGCGCTGGCTCACGTGGCGGGCCTCGGGGTGCCCGCGATCCACTTCGGGACGGGCACCGGCCACCTGCTCGGGGCGATGCGCGACGTACTGGTCTCGGCCGGCGTGACCGATCCTGCCGTGGGCGTGGACTACCGCACGCCGCTGGACGAGGCGGCAACGGCGCTGCCCGGGGTGCCCCTGCAGGGGAATGTCGATCCGGCGTTGCTGGCCGCTCCGTGGCCGGTCCTGGAGGCGCACGTGCGCGACGTCGCGGCCCGAGGCGCCACGGCGCCCGCCCACGTGCTGAACCTCGGCCACGGAGTCCCGCCGGACACCGATCCGGCGGTGCTGACCCGCGTGGTGGAGCTGGCGCACACCCTGTGAACCGGGAGGGCGCACGGCGTCGTGAACCGGTGTGCGCCGCGGCGGCACGCCGCGGGTGCCCGGTCGTGCCGTGTCCGCGACGTGACGGCGGGGGTACCCGATGACCGGAGAGGGCGCGGGGCGGCCGGCTCAGGACGTCGACGCCGTGGACGTCGATGCCGTGGTGGTCGGCGCGGGGATCGGGGGCCTGACCGCCGCCTGGGAGCTGGACCGGCGCGGGCTGCGGGCGGTCGTCCTCGAGGCGACGGGACGTGCCGGGGGCCCGGTCCGTGGGGGAGCGTTCGAGTCGTTGCCCGGCGTGCCCGTCGATCTGGGCGCCGAGTCGTTCGCGGTGCGCGGGGGCGCGGTCGAGGAACTGGCGGAGGAGCTCGGGCTGCGGGTGGAGGCGCCCGCCGCGCTCGGCGCCTGGGGTTTCGCCGCCGGGCGCGCCTTCCCTCTCCCGGCCGCCGGCATCCTCGGCATCCCGTCACGCCCGTGGGCGGCGGACGTGCGCCGCGCCGTCGGGTGGCCCGGTGTCCTCCGGGGATCCCTGGACCGCGTGCTGCCGCGCCGCCGCACCTCGTTCGACGACCTCGGGGCGCTCGTGCGGTCCCGCATGGGCCGACGGGTCACCGACCGGCTGGTCGCGGCCGTGGCCGCCGGGGTGCACTCGGCCCCGCTCGACCGGCTCGACGTCGAGGCCGTGGCCCCCGGGCTACGACGTGCCGTCGAGGACTCCGGGTCGCTGTCACGGGCGGTGTCCGGCCTGCGGGCCGCGGCGCCTCCGGGCGCGGCCGTCCGAGGGATCGACGGCGGGGTGCACTCGCTGGTGGACGGCCTGGTCGACCGGTTGGACGTGCGGGCCCGTCACGTGGTCACCGGGATCGACACGGCCTCGCCGGCGGGAGCCGACGGCGTGTGGGTGATCACCGCGCAGACCCCCGGCGGGACCGCAGCGTTCCGCACGAGCCGGCTCGTGGTCGCGACGGCCGGGGTCGCTCCGCCGCCGCCCCGAGCACGGCCGCTCGTCCCGGAGCGCGGTGCGGACATCTGGCTGGCAGCGCTCCTGGTGGAGGCGCGCGAGCTGGACTCCGCGCCGCGCGGGACGGGGATGCTCGTCGCGCCGGGGCGCGCGCCGTCCGCCGGCCGTCCACGGCCGGTGCGGGCGAAGGCCCTCACCCACACGACCGCGAAGTGGCCGTGGCTCGCGGCGCGTGTCCGCGCGGCGGCCGGACCCGGCACGCACGTGATCCGGCTGAGCTACGGCCGGATCGGGGAGCCGACACCCGAGCCCACGCGGGAGGAGGCGGCACGTGACGCGTCCGCCCTGCTCGGCGTGGATCTCACCGGACGCGTGCGCGACGTCCTGACCCAGCGCTGGGACGGCGCGTTGCCTCCCCCCACGCCGGCGTACCGCGCCCGCGTCCGGGAGTTCCTGGATGCTGCCGGGCAGGTTCCCGGCCTCGCCGTCACGGGTGGCTGGGTCGCGGGCACCGGCCTGGCGGCGGTCGTCGCTCACGCTCGTGCGGCGGTCGCGCGCCTGCCCTGAGCCCGGCGCCAGGCGGGGGCCGGCGACACGCGTCCGAGAGCCAAGGCCGCGACGTCGTCGACGGCTACGTGCGGCGGTTCCGGCCCGGCTTCCGGCCGCGAAATGTGATGCTCGTCACGGAACCTTACGGTGCTTGTCATCGTGCCACAGCTCGAACTGTCGGGTTGGTGCGACTTGGTATGTGGCGAACCACAAGTGCGATGTCGCACTTTTGCTCTCGTTGCTTAATTTCGGCGGCACGCAAGGGGACCGAATTCGCGCACCGCGCCTGATCCAGGGGGTTAGTTCCTTGAAGCACGCAGCACCGAAGAAGAAGGCCGGGTCGGTCCCGGTCTCGCGCACCATCGCGACCGTCGCGGTAGCGACCGCGGCGGCCGGCGCGGCCGCACCCGCCGTGGCGGCCGAGCTGCCCCACCCCGACCTTGGCCTCGGTGACCTGCCCACCACGGACATGGTCGATCTGCCGGACCACGACGCCCTGGTCTCCGACCTCTCGGACGTCGTCGCCGGCCCGCGGGGTGTCGACCTGCCGGGTGTCGAGGTCCCGGAGGTCGTGCCGAACGCCCCCGCCGACCTGACCGACCTGGCCGAGGCCGGTGCCGTCATCGACCAGGCCGCGGCGCTCGCCGACGAGGCCGAGGCCGTCACGGGTGCCGCGATGCCCGCGTCCATCCCCCCGGTCGAGCAGGTCGCGCCGGACTACAGGCTGCCCGGGTTCGCGGGCCAGGGCGACGTCGTGCCGGGCGTGCTCGCCACGGCGGAGGTCGTCAAGGGCTCGGCCGAGGGTGCCGTGCAGGGCGCCCCGGCGCTCGCGACCGACGCCGTGGACCCGGCCGTGCAGGGTGTCGTGGGCGAGGTCGGCGGAGCGGCCGGCGTGGTCGACGGTGCGACCGAGGCGACCGACGTCGTGGACGGCGCGACCGGTGCGGTCGACGGTGTCGCGGGCGCCGTTTCCGGCGTGCGGGGCGACGACGTCGTCGGTGGCGTGACGGGTCAGGTCGAGGACGCCGCCACCGGTGCGGCCGGGACGGCGGGCCTGGACGGCGTGCTGGGCACGGCCACCGGTCTCGTCGGCTGAGGCAGGCAACGGCCGCCCGGTCCCGCGTGCGGGACCGGGCGGCTTCGTGCTTCCGGGCGGCCGGGCGCGCCGTCGTGCCGCGTCCCGTCGTGGGGCGGGCGCACGCGAGCGGTCGCACGCCGAACCGGTTTGCCGGCGGACCATTGCCCCGGAGAACCACCGATGCGAGCCGACGGAGGAGGTGAATGTGATCTTCGTCACGGAACCCTGAAACGGGCGATTTCGTGCCCCAGGGCGAACGGGCCCGTTGGTGTCGTTTGCTGAACCGGCGAGCCCGGAGAGGGACTTTTTTCACCTCCTCTCCGCCGCTAGCTTCGGCGGCACGCAAGGGGAATTCAAAGCGCGCAATGCGCCTGAGCAATGGGGGTAGCTCCTTGAAGCACGCAGCACCGAAGAAGAAGACCGGATCGTCCCCGGTCTCGCGCACCGTGGCGACCGTCGCGATCGCGACAGCCGCGGCCGGCGCGGCCACTCCGGCCATCGCCGTCGACCTGCCCCAGCCGGACCTCGGCCTCGGGGACCTCCCCACCACCGACCTCGTGGACCTGCCGGACCACGACGCCCTGGTCTCGGACCTGCCCGCCACGGACCTGCCCGCCACGGACCTGCCCGCCACGGACCTGCCCGGCTCCGAGCTGCCGGCGGCCGAGCTCCCGGCGGCCGAGGTGCCGGGCGCGGACCTCGCGGGCGCGATGAGCGACCTGCCGGACCTCTACCAGGCGGGGTCCGCCGTCGACACGGCCGCGGCCGCGGCCGACACGGTCGAGACCAGGACCGGCGAGGCGAAGCGCGCCGCGAACGACGCGCTGCCCCCGGTGATCTCCCCGACGTCCTATCTCGCGCCCGACTACGCCCTGCCGAAGTTCGCGGGCGAGGGTGTGACCGAGACGGTCGACGAGGCCGCGGACACCGCCCTGGGCGCCGCCGGCACGACGGGCCCGGGGGCCGTCGCGGCGATTCCGTCCCTTCTCGCACACGGCACGACGCCGACGGCGAACATCGTGTCGAACATTCCCGGCGTCACCTCCGGCGTCTCACGTCTCGCGGCGAGCATGCTGCGGAGCCTGCCGGCGACGATCGCGCCGGGAACGGGAGCAGCCGCCGGTGCCGTGTCGACGGCGCTGAACGGCGTCGTGCCCGGAGTGGCCGGTCCGGTCCGGGACGAGGCCGTGCCGAACACGGTGAGCGCCGTCGCGGGCCACGTCGTGCCCGGTGCCGTCGGCCCCGTGACCGACGACGTCGTGCCGGGCGCGGTCGGCCACGTCCAGGGTGACATCGCGCCGGGTGCCCTCGCGGCGACCGACGCCCTCAAGGCCTCCGCCGAGGCCACGGCGAAGGGCGCCCCGGGTGCCGCCACCGACGCGGCCGACCCGGCCGTCCAGGGCACCGTGGGCGAGGTCGACTCCCACGGCGTCGTCGACGGTGTGACCGGAATCGTCACCGACGTCACCGGCGCAGGGGACGTCGTGGACGGCATCACCGAGAAGGCGGACGGCGTGACCGGGACGGTCGACGGTGTGACCGCGAAGGTGGGCGGCGTGGCGGACGAGGTGGACGGCGTGACGGGCGCCGTCACGGACGTGACCGGTGCGGGCGACGTGGTGGACGGTGTGACCGGCACCGCGGGCCTGGACGGCGTGCTGGGCACGGCCGCCGGCCTCCTGCGGTGACGTCGTGAGCGCGGCGGCCCGGTCGGAGCTCGTGGGACCGGGCCGCCGCGGGCGGTAAATTCCCTGCGTGCTCGGCATTTTGGCGGCAAGGTGCCGAACTTGACCCGTCGTTACACCATCGTTATGGTGCGCCGCATAGATCGCCCGTTCCGGGTTATATCAAGCCAACCCGGAGCGATAGTGTCCTGAAGGCAAGAGCACTCAGGGACTCTCGGACCGCCTCCACGGGGGAAGCAGCTGATGAAGCAGGCAAAGACGACTCGCACGAGCACGGCCACGAAGCAGGTCAGGCGCGTTGTCGCGACCATCGCGCTCGCGACGGCCGCGGGCACCGCGGCGACGCCCGCCTTCGCCTCCGAAAGTGAGAGCGACCGCGGCGGCGAAGGGATCGGCCGCGCCTTCGGGGCGGACCGGCCCGGTGCGAAGTTCGGCGGTGCCGAGCGTGGCGTCGAGGTGAAGGACGACGGCACGGTCGAGGTGCGGTCCGGCGGCGCCCTGGGTGGTGTCGGCAACCTGGTGTCGGACGTCGTCGACGACGTGACCGACATCGCCGACGACGTCACGGAGCACGTGACCGACGGGTCGGCCGACGTGGTCGAGGACGTCGCCGGCACCGTGGACGACGTGACCGAGCCGGCGGTGGACGCCGTCGAGGACACGACGGGCTCTGCGTCCGCCGGGGAGACCACCGGTAAGGCGTCCGAGGGCGCCGGCTCCGGCCGCTCCGACGGTACGAGCGGCGCCGGCAAGGAGGGCGGCGGCCAGGGTGGTGGCACCACGGGCGGAAAGCCCGGGCCCGGTGAGAAGGCGGAGGGCGGATCGGACGCGGACGCGGACCGCTTCGCGCCCGTCGACATCGACTACAGCGCCGACCTCGACGAGTCGGTGCCCGAGCCGGCGACCGACGGCGCCTCCGGCGAGATCCGCAGCGGGGAGCTTCTCGCGTTCGAGGCCACGGCGAAGGCGCTCGGGTTCGGTCCCGGGACCGAGTCGGACGACCGGTCCGGCGAGCACCGGTCCTCCGACGACTACGAGCCACGGCACATGAAGGCGTCGCCGGAGCCGCACGACGTCGAGCGGGGTTCGCTCGACGGGCGACAGCTCGCGAAGGGCGAACGCGGCTCCTTGTCCGTCGCCTCCTCCGACCTCCTCGGCGGAATCGGCATCGGCAACGTCGACCTGACGCTGTCGGCCTCGGAGAAGGGGGTCGACGTGCGCGTCGGTGCGGGGGGCGTCACGGCGGAGGTGGAGGCCGGCCGGACAGGGGTCTCGGTCGACGCCGACGTCCCGGAGGTGGCCGACGTGGCCGTCGACGCGAACGCACAGGGCGTCGAGGCGTCCGCCGGCGCCGCCGGGGTGGCGAAGGTCGGCGCGGAGGTCACGGCGACGGGCGGGACCGCCGCCGCGGAGGGCGCCGCGTCCGGCGGGGCGACCGGCGTCCAGCAGGACGTCTCGGAGCTCGCTCAGCGCACGGACCGGACGCTCCAGGGCGGTGCGCACAGCTATCTCGGCCATGACGCGCGCAGCGCGCTCGCGCCCGAGGGTGCGGAGTTCCTCTCGTACCAGCCGACGACCGTCGACCGAGTGGCCGAGGAGGCGGATGCCGCCACCCGGGAGGCCACGATCGACGCCCCGCTGCGGGTGGCGACCACGGGCACCGAGGCGGCGGCGCTGACCGGGCTGGCCGGCGCGCTCGTGGTCGGTGGTGCGGGTGCACTCCTGGTCGCGAACCGGGCGGGCCGCAACGGCGAGACGGTTCCCGTCCGCGTTCCGGACAGCACCTCCTGATATCCAGGAGCATTCATAGCGGCGAACTGCTACCATCCGACATTCGCTGTTGCATTTCGGCACCAGATGTGACAGTCGGTCGGCAAGGATAGACTCGCCCGTATGGCTCAGAACGACTTCGTGCTCCGCCCCTTCGAGGGACTTCCCGGCGAACCCGACTGGGTCGCGTTCCGTGAGGTGGTGCCGTCGGCGACGGCGACGGCGCGCACCACTCCGGAGTACGGCTCGCGCGATGTCACGGTCGTCACCAATCTGCCGGCGGGCTGGGTCGCACTGCACCGGGCCGACGGTGCGGTCCTGCTCGCGGTCCAGGGCATCGTCGGCTCGGGTGATGTCAGCCGGGATCTCGCCGCTGCGCTGCTCTCCGCGCTCGATGCCGAGCCCGGAACGCCGGTCGAGCCGGTGGGGGTGCCCGCCCCGGACGCGCCTCGCCTCCAGGACGTGCTCGACACGTCCGTGCCCTTCGAGGTGACCGTCCACGAGGGGTTCGACTACTGGCTGGCGCCGGACGCCGAGATCACTCCCGAGGTCCAGGCGTCGCTGGAGGAGGCCTCCGCCGGCGCGATCCCGACGGTGAAGCTCGACGGCGTCGAGGCGGCCTACTGGTGCCGCATGACCCGGGAGTTCCTGCGCTGGGCGCGCCCCGAGCCCGAGGACGAGGTCATCGACGCGATCTCCCGCCTGCACGCCAAGCGTGAGTCAGGACTCGCCGGTGGGCGGTTCGTCGGCGCGTTCCGCGCGTCGGGGCTGATCGTGCCCGTGTGGGAACTGCCCCGCGGCACCGAGGCGGCCGACCTCGCGGAACCTCTCGCCGAACTCTCGGAGAAGCTCACGAAAGCCCTTGCCACGGAGGGGCCGCTCGATGCGAACGAGCGACGCGCGAGAGCGGGTATCGTCTCGCGGCAGGTCACCTTGCGGTGAGGTGGGCAACGCTCAATATCACCGGGTGTTCACGGTAATTCCGCAACTCGTGGAGTAGGATCCCGAGGGTAAACCTTTGCACTCTGTTGTGCGGGGCTTGCCCCGATTTCACGCAGACCAACGCTCTAGGCAGGACAGGTGTGAACGCTCTTCCGGTCGCGAAGACACGGCGTCCAGGCAGCACACGACAAGGGAAGAACGTCCAGCGGGTCGCCGTGATCATTCCCGCGAAGGACGAGGCCGAGCGCATCGCGTCGACGGTGCGTTCGGCTCGCGCCATCCCGCACGTCGATCTCGTGCTCGTGGTCGACGACGGGTCCGACGACGACACGTCGAACGTGGCCCGCGGCGCGGGCGCCGTCGTCGTGCGGCATTCACACAACCGCGGCAAGGCTTCCGCGATGGAGACCGGGGCCGCCGTCGTGGCCATGCGTGACGCCGACGGCCGCCCTCCGCGCCTCCTGCTGTTCATCGACGGCGACCTGGGCGACACGGCCGTGAACACCGCTCCGCTCGTGCGTCCGGTCCTCGAGGGCGTGGCCGACGTCGCGATCGCCCTTTTGCCCAAGCAGCCCGGAGCCGGCGGTCGCGGGATCGTCGTGGGGACTGCCCGCAAGGCGATCCAGGCGATGACCGGATGGAGCCCCAGACAGCCCCTGTCCGGCATGCGGTGCATCACCCGTGAGGCGTTCGAGGCCGCTACTCCCCTCGCCAAGGGCTGGGGCGTGGAGACGGGAATGACCATCGACCTGCTTCGCCGGGGCTACGTGGCGGTGGAGGTGCCGTGCGACCTCAAGCACCGGCCGTCGGCCAACGACCTCAAGGGGCAGATGCACCGGGCCGCCCAGTACCGGGACGTGCTCGTGGCGATCAATTTCCGCAAGGTGCGAGGCGCCATGGAATCGGTTCGCCACACCACCCACCAGGTCCGGCACTGACGCCGCACCGCCACGGACCGGGGTTCCCCGGCCGACGCGACGCGAGAGGCGCTCCGGACACCGACTCGCGGCAGCGCGCCGCCCCGCCCACCCCTCACCGGGAGCCGGGCGGCGCGCCTGCCGTCAGCCCTTGACCGGTTCCAGCACCTCGGCGCCGCCCAGATAGGGGCGCAGCGCCTCGGGAACGCGCACCGAGCCGTCCTCCCGCTGATGGTTCTCGAGGATCGCGACGATCCACCGGGTCGTTCCCAGGGTGCCGTTCAGCGTGGCCACCGTGCGGGTCGAACCGTCGCCCGTCCGCTCGCGGACACCCAGGCGTCGAGCCTGGAACGTGGTGCAGTTCGACGTCGACGTCAGCTCCAGATAGCGCTCCTGACTGGGCAGCCATGCCTCGCAGTCGAACTTGCGGGCCGCGCTGGAACCGAGGTCCCCGGCTGCCGTGTCGATGACGCGGTACGGCAGCTCGACCTTGGCGAGCATGCTCTCCTCCCACCCGAGCAGCCGCTCGTGCTCGGCCGCCGCGTCCTCGGGCCGGCAGTAGCTGAACATCTCCACCTTGTGGAACTGGTGCACACGGATGATGCCGCGCACGTCCTTGCCGTGCGATCCGGCCTCGCGCCGGTAGCACGCGCTCCAGCCGGCGTACCGGAGCGGCCCGCCCGTCAGGTCGACGATCTCGTCGGCGTGGTAGCCCGCCAGAGCCACCTCCGACGTGCCCACCAGGTAAAGGTCGTCCTTCTCGAGGCGGTAGATCTCGTCGGCGTGCTTGCCGAGGAACCCGGTGCCTCGCATGGTCTCGGGCTTGACGAGCGTCGGCGTGATGACGGGCGTGAAACCCTCCGCCACGGCCTGGTCCATCGCGAGGTTGAGCAGGGCCAGCTCGAGCCGCGCGCCGACCCCGGTCAGGTAGTAGAACCGTGAGCCCGACACCTTCGCGCCGCGCTGGGTGTCGATGGCGCCGAGCCCCTCTCCGAGGTCGAGGTGGTCCCGCGGGGTGAAGCCCTCCGCGGCGAAGTCGCGGGCCTCGCCCTCGGTGCGCAGCACCACGAAGTCGTCCTCGCCACCGGCGGGAGCCCCCTCGGCGAGGTTCGCGATGTCCCAGAGGATCTCGTCGAGGCGTTCCTGCGCCGTGTTGGCCGTGGCCTGGTGATCCTTGACCTGCTGCGCGAGCTGCTTGGTGCGGGTCAGCAGCTCGGTCTTCTCGTCGCCCGAAGCCTGCGCGACCTGCTTGCCCAGCGCCTTCTGCTCGGCGCGCAGGGACTCGAACGCCGCCAGGGACGACCGCCGGGTCGCGTCCGCCTCCAGGGCCGCGTCGACCAGGGCGGGGTCGTCGCCGCGGGCCGTCTGGCTCGCGCGCACGACGTCGGGGTTCTCGCGCAGCTGCTTCAGATCGATCACGCGCCCCAGCCTACTGGCGCGGGACACCATCGCCGTGGCGCCGTGGTGCCTGCCCGCTTGGGGATAATCACCCCATGGAATGGCAGGTGTGGCTCGGCGTCGCCGCGATCGTCATCGCCGTGACGGCGCTCGGGGTCGCACTGCGGATCTCCGCCCGCGTCGCGATGATGCGCCGTCGTCTCGGCCGCGCCACCGAGCGCGAGCCGGACGAGGACGCGCCGCGTCGGGTCGCCGTCGTCCTCAATCCCTCGAAGTCCGGCATCACGGGCCTGCGCAACCGTGTGCGCGCCGCCTGCCTGGAACGAGGGCTGCCACCGCCGGCCTTCTACGAGACCACGGTCGAGGACCCCGGCCAGGGTCACACCCGTCGTGCCGTCGAGGAGGGGGCCGACGTGGTCGTCGCCGCGGGCGGCGACGGCACCGTCCGCGCGGTCGCCGAGGCCCTGGTGGGAGGCGAGGTGCCGATGGGCGTGATCCCCGTCGGCACGGGCAACCTCCTGGCCCGGAACCTCGACCTTCCCGTCACCGACGTGGAACGTGCGATCGCCGTCGTGCTCGACGGCCGGACCCGGGCGATCGACGTCGGCTGGCTCCGCGTGGCGGAGTTCGCGCCCGACGACGACCCGTCCGACCCCGCCGAACCACCGCACGACACCGGGACCGAGCACATCTTCCTCGTCATCGCCGGCCTCGGGTTCGACGCCGCCATGGTGGCCGGCGCCGACCCCGTGCTGAAGAGGAGGGTCGGCTGGATGGCGTACTTCCTCGCCGGCCTGCCGCACCTGCGGGGGCGCCGGCTCAAGGCGAGGATGTGGCTCGACGACGGGCCCCCCGCCGACGCCCGGCTGCGCAGCGTCATGATCGGCAACTGCGGGATGCTGCCGGGCGGTATCACGCTGCTTCCCGACGCCGTCCTGGACGACGGCGTGCTCGACGTCGCGGCCGTGGACGCGCGCGGTGGCGTGCTCGGCTGGGCGCAGCTCACGGTCGAGGTCGCGATGCAGGGGCTCGGCGTCCGGTCCGACCTGCCGGAGAAGCTCGGCCGGATCGACCACGCCACCTGCCGCCGCGCCCGGGTGCGTGTGAGCGGCGGCGACGAGGTGCAGGTCGACGGCGACCCGCTCGGCCGGGCGGTCGAGGTCTCGGCACGGGTCGATCCCGCCGCGCTCCGGGTCCGTGCACCGTGAGCCCGTAGGCTGACGCGGTGATCCGACGACCGGCCGCCGTGGTGGTGATGCTCGCGGCACTCGCCGCGATTCTCGTGGTGCCCGGCGCCTCCGGGTTCGGCGCGGCCGGCGGGAGTGCGACGAACCTCGCGGCGGCGGACCAGGCGGTCCCGCCGGGCCGGGTCGTCCTCGTGGGGACCACGGGCGTCCGATGGACCGACCTGAAGGCCCCGGTGAACGGCGTCACGGAAGAACTCGTCGGCGACGAGCCGAGCGATCCACCGCTCGCCCCCTACCTCGCAGGGCTGCTCGACGACGGTGGGCTCGCCGGACGGCCGGGGGCGGACGCCGCCGGCCTCGCGCTCACCACCGGCGCCGCGGCGCGCTGCCCTGTCGGCGGCTGGCTGGCGCTGTCGGCCGGCGGACTCGCGGAGTCCGCGGCGGCCCCGCGCGCGACGTGCGAGGAACCGGCCGTCCGGCCCGTCCCCGGCCAGGAGGCGGAGGCCGTCGTCTCCGGCTGGGCCGACTGGCAGGCACTGCAGCGCGGGTCCGCCTACGGCGCACGTCTCGGTACGTTCGGCGACGCCTTGGAGGGTGTGTGCACGACGGCCGTCGGCCCCGGCGCGGCGGTCGCCGTGGCCCGCCCGGACGGCTCCGTCGAGCGCTACGCGGAGGAGGTCGGACCGGACACGTTCGCCTGCCCCGTCACCGTGGTCGACGCCGGAAGCGCGCTCCTCACCCGTGAGGAGGCCGAGCGGGCCGACGCCGATGAACGACGCGCCGAGCGGGTCGCCGCCGTCGACGCCGAGGTCCGCCGGGTCCTGGAAGACGTCCCGCCCGACGCGACCGTCGTCGTCGCCGACCTGGCGAACCAGACCGGACAGGAGCCGGAGCTCGGGATCGGGCTCGTGCTGCGGCCCTCGGCGCCGGAAGACGCCGGGCCGCGATATCTGACGTCCTCTGCGACGCGCACGACCGGCGTCGCACGGGTCGGCGACCTGCCCGCGACCCTGCTCGGCGCGGCGGGGCCGGCAGCCGCAGGGGACATCGAGGCCACCCCCCTGGTCGCGGGTGCGGACCGACCGGAGACCGGTGCGGAGACGATCGACGCGCTCGCCGACCTCACGCAACGGGACCACGGGCGTCGCGCCGCCTACTCGGTGCTGGTGGAGGGCGGCTTCTGGGCCGCGCTCGCGCTCGCAGGGCTGTCCTGGTGGGCGGGGGTCCGGCGACGTGGCGCCCGGGCGCGCCCGCTCGCCGTCGGCGCCGCCCTGTTCCTGAGCGCCGTACCCGCTGCCGGGTTTCTCGCGTCTCTGACGGGGTGGTGGCGGTTCCCCCTGCCGGGGCTCGCTCTGGGCGCCGCCGTGATCGTGATCGCGGGCCTGCTCGGGGGCCTCGCCTCGCTGGTCCCCTGGCGGCGTGCGTGGGCGCGACCCGGATTCCTGGCCGGCGTGACCTTCGTCGTACTCACCGCGGACGGGCTGGCCTCCACGGTGCTCAACCGCGCGGCTCCGCTGGGCGCGGCACCCACCTACGGAGCGCGCTTCTACGGCTTCGGCAACCCCACGTTCTGTGTGTACGCGGTGACAGGGCTCGTCCTGGCGGCCGCGGTCGCCCAGGAGCTCGCGGCTCGCGGGAGGCGTGGGCTCGCCGCCGCGGCCGTGGCCGGTGTCGGGCTCGTGGCCGTGATCGTGGACGTCCTGCCGCGGTTCGGTGCGGACCTCGGTGGCGGGCCCGCACTCGTCCCGGCGTTCGCCGTGCTCGGCATCGCGGCCTACGGCGGACGGCTCCGCGTCCGCCGGATCGCCGCGGTCACCGTGGGTGGAGCGGTGCTCGTCGCGGCGATCGGCGTCATGGACTGGTTGCGACCCGCTTCCCAGCGATCTCATCTGGGCCGCTTCGTGGCGGACGTGGTCGACGGCGAGGCATGGTCCCTCCTGGCCCGCAAGGCGGCCTACGCGGCACGGTCGGTGCTGGCCGGACCCTCGGTATGGGTGACGGTTCTCGTGCTCCTGGCCGTGGCCCTCGTCGTGTTCACGCCGGTGCTGGGGCGGAAGCTGGAACCCGCGTGGTCCGTCGCCGTGTGCGGGGCCTGGCCGTTGCTGCGTCCCGCGGTGGCCGCGGTCTGGCTCGTGGCCGTGATCGGGTCGCTGATCAACGACTTCGGCCTGCGTATCGGAATGATCTGTCTGCTGGTCGCGGTCCCCTTGGTGACGGTCGCGGTCCTCGGTGTGAGCGCCGGCGGCCGCCGCGCCGAGACCGCCGGTCCCGTGCTCGACGCGGGTCCCGCCGGGGGCGTGGCAGATTCGGAGAGGTGACCTCGGTGGCGTCGGGCGCCGAGCGGCGTCGGCGGACGGGGATCTCGTCGTTCCCCTGTTCGACACGTCGCGTTCCAGCGCGCGGCGGGCCGGTGGCCGTACAGTTCAGGGCGTGACTACTCCGGATCTCGAGGCGGCCGCCGTGACGCCGCCGGACGGCTCGTGGCTCGTGGCACTGGACATCGACGGAACCCTTGTCACCTACGACGAAGAGTTGTCGGATGCGGCCAGGGAGGCGGTCGGCGCGGTCCGTGCGGCCGGCCACCACGTGGTCCTGTCGTCGGGCCGGTCGTTGATCGCCATGACGCCGCTGGCGGCCGAGCTGAAGATCGACGCCGGCTGGATCGTCGCCTCCAACGGCGCCGTCGTGGCCCGGCTGGACCCCGGTTCGCCGGAGGGCTACGAGCTGGAGCACGTCGAGACCTTCGATCCCGGGCCCGCCCTGCGGCTCCTGCGCCAGGAACTGCCCGACGCCCGGTATGCCGTCGAGGACGTCGGTATCGGATTCCGGCTGACCGAGCACTTCCCCGACGGAGAACTGCAGGGGCAGCACGAGATCGTCGATTTCGAGGAGCTGTGGTCCGCCGATGTCACACGCGTCGTCGTCCGGGCGCCCGGCAGTTCGAGCGACGAGTTCCACCGGCTCGCCGAGGCGGTCGGGCTCGAGGACGTGACGTACGCGATCGGCTGGTCGGCATGGATGGACATCGCGCCGATGGGGGTCACCAAGGCATCCGGCCTGGAGCGGGTCCGCCGGGAACTGGGCGTGCCGATGGAACGCACCCTGGCGGTCGGGGACGGCGCGAACGACATCGACATGCTGCGCTGGGCGGCGAGAGGCGTCGCGATGGGGCATGCTTCGGAACAGGTTCGCAATGCGGCCGATGAAACGACCGCGGGTATCGAGGAGGACGGTGTAGTGGCAGTACTGCGTTCACTGTTGGACGGGCGTCGTTCACTGTTGGACGGTCGTCCGTGAAGTGAACGGTATTCCCGCTTTCGCCTGAATCACGGATGCGGCTATGTGCAGTCGCATCAATCCGGTACCTTGTGACCAGTCTCACCGGTGGGTGAGATTTATCGCGGCGACGCCGGAGGTTTGCGGCATGCAACTGGAGCCACTGTCCGCCACGCGGGCTACCACTCACACCGCGAACACCCGTGCCATCACCGGAACGCTCGGAGAGCCGGCCCTCGTCGCTCTCGACATCGACGGCACGATCGCCACCTCCGGAACCCTCGAGATCACCGAACCCGTGCGGGAGGCCGTAGCCCGCGTCCGGGCGGCCGGACATCACGTCGTACTCGCCTCCGGGCGTTCCCTCGTCGGCATCCTGCCGATCGCCGACCAGCTCGGCATCCAGACCGGCTGGGTGGTGGCGTCGAACGGTGCCGTGACCGCGCGGCTCACGCTGGGCGTCGCGGGCGGCTACACGCTGGAGGACGTGCGGACCTTCGATCCCGAGCCGGTGCTGCAGCGTGCCCTTGCCCTCGTGCCGGAGGTCAACCTGGCCGTCGAGGAGATCGGCTGGGGTTACCGCGTGCTCGACCGCTTCCCCGAGGGCAAGGTGAACGGGGAGCAGGAGGTGGTGTCGCTCGCCGACCTCTGGTCCGTCCCCGTGACCCGAGCGATCGTCAAGGGGCCCGACGTGGCCGAGCGCCTGCTCGGACCACTGCGTTCCCTGGACGTCACCGCGGTCCCCGCCGCCGACGACTGGATCGACGTCACGCCCACCACCCTCAGCAAGGCGACGTCACTGGAGATCATCCGCCGCACGCTCCGGGTCGGGAGCCACCGCACCATCGCGGTCGGCGACGGCGTGAACGATCTGGAGATGATGGCGTGGGCCTCGCGGAGCGTCGCGATGGGACACTCCCCGGACCTGGTCAAGGCCGGCGCGGACGAGGTCACCGGAACCCTGGACGACGACGGCCTGGTCCCGGTGCTCCTGTCCGTGTGAGGCGTGGTGCGCCGGGCGGCACCCTTCGTCACCGCAGGCGCCACACGTACGCGGCTCCTCGGGTTCCGCTTCGGGCGCGTACCTCGTCCCTCGGCACG
>NZ_JAFMPK010000044.1:173691-188683 GCF_017349295.1 Myceligenerans salitolerans | reverse complement strand
GTACGCGGCTCCTCGGGTTCCGCTTCGGGCGCGTACCTCGTCCCTCGGCACGCACCCTCCGCTGCACCCTTCGTCACCGCGCGGTGAGCACGACCGGGCCGTTGTTCGTGATCGCGATCGTGTGCTCGCTGTGGGCTCCGCGGGAGCCGTCCTTGGAGCGGAGGGTCCAGCCGTCCGGGTCCGTGTAGATCTCGTCGGTGGTCTCCAGGAACCACGGTTCCACCGCGATGACGAGCCCCGGCTTCAACGGGAAGCCGCGCCCGGCGCGTCCGTCGTTCGGCACGTGCGGGTCCCCGTGCATCGTGCGACCCACGCCGTGCCCGCCGAAGTCGGTGTTGATCGAGTACCCGGCGTCGTGCCCCACCTTGGCGATGGCCGCGGAGATGTCGCCGACCTTGTTGCCGACCGTGGCGGCGGCGATACCGGCCTCCAGGGCGACCTCGGTGGTGCGGATGAGCTTCGCGTCCGCCTCGGCGCGGCCGGGAGCCGGGTTGCCCACCACGAACGAGAGCGCCGAGTCCGACACCCAGCCGTCGACGGCCACGGCGAAGTCGATCGACAGCAGATCGCCGTCGCGCAGTGCGTAGTCGTGCGGCAGGCCGTGCAGCACGGCGTCGTTCACGGACGTGCAGATCACCTTGCCGAACGGCATCGCTCCGAACGACGGGTGGTAGTCGATGTAGCAGGACTCCGCTCCACGGTCGCGAATCATCTTGTGGGCGATCTCGTCGAGCTCGAGCAGGTTCACGCCCGGCTTCGCAGCGGCCTTGACCGTGGTGAGCACCTCGGCCACGAAACGCCCGGCGGGTCGCATCTCCTCGATCTCGCGGGGGGTCCTCAGCTCGATCATGTCCGTCCTTCTGTGGCCGCTGGTGGTGGTTGGCGGGCGCACCGCCACGGCACGTGACGGCGCGAGGACAAGCCTACGTCGCCGGGCGTCCCGGAGACACCGAGCCCTCACCGGGGTCCGCGCCTATGCTCGACGTGAAGGGCTTTCAGGAGATCCCGAACCGATCGCAACGGTTTCGTAATCTTGCAACAACGTTGAAATGGTTGCGTCCAGCCGCGAACCGGGGTTCCGTTGGTCTCGGGTCTCCCTGGTCATGGGCCAGGGTGTACCTGCACGTCAGAATCGTTTACCACATGGCAGTGGAGGAACCGATGAGGATCCAGAAGTTCGGCGGCCGGCGCCGGGGCCTCGCCCTGGCAGCAGGCGTCGCAAGCACCGCGCTCGTGCTCGGCGCCTGTGCCGACACAGAGGACGGATCCGGAGGCGACGGCGGAGACGTCGAGGCGTTCGAGATCGACTGCTCCGCCTACGAGGAGTTCGGCGACCTCGAGGGCACGACCGTCTCGGTCTACACCACGATCGTCGAGCCCGAGGCGGAGACGCAGCAGGCGTCGTACGAACCGTTCGAGGAGTGCACGGGCGTCGAGGTCGAGTACGAGGCGTCGCGCGAGATGGAGGCACAGCTCCCCGTCCGCGTCCAGGCCGGCAACCCGCCGGACATCGCGATCCTTCCCCAGCCGGGTCTGCTCAACACGCTCGTCACCGAGTACGACGCCGTCCTGCCGGCACCCGAGTCGGTCGAGGCCAACGTCGACGAGTTCTGGGAGCCCGTGTGGAAGGAGTACGGGACGGTCGACGGCACGTTCTACGCCGCTCCGCTCGGCTCCAACGTCAAGTCGTTCGTCTGGTACTCCCCCAGCATGTTCGCCGACGCGGGCTACGAGGTCCCGGAGACCTGGGACGACCTGCTCACCCTCACGGAGACCATCGCCGGCGAGACCGAAGGCGCCGCCAAGCCGTGGTGCGCGGGCATCGAGTCGGGTGACGCGACCGGCTGGCCGGCCACGGACTGGATCGAGGACATGGTGCTCCGCAGCGCCGGCCCGGACGTCTACGACCAGTGGGTCAACCACGAGATCCCGTTCGACGACCCGGCGATCGTCGAGTCGTTCGACATGGCGGGCGAGATCCTCAAGAACCCCGACTACGTGAACGGCGGCCTCGGCGGCGTCGACTCGATCGCCACCGCCTCGTGGACCGACGCGGGCTACCCCATCCTCGAGGGCAACTGCTGGATGCACCGCGCCGCGAACTTCTACGCGACGCAGTGGCCGGAGGGCACCGAGGTGGGTCCCGAGGGCGATGTCTACGCGTTCTACCTGCCGGCCGAGACGACCGACGAGAAGCCGGTACTGGTGGCCGGTGAGTTCATCGCCGCGTTCACCGACCGTCCCGAGGTGGAGGCCTTCCAGACGTACCTGTCGAGCTCCGACTGGGCCAACGCCAAGGCCGTGGCCACGCCCGCGGGCGGCTGGGTCAGCGCGAACCTCGGGCTCGACCCGGAGAACCTCGCCACCGACTTCGACCAGCTGACGGTCGAGACGCTCCAGGACCCGGCGACGGTGTCCCGCTTCGACGGGTCCGACCTGATGCCGGCCGCCGTGGGCACCGACTCGTTCTGGTCGGGCATGACCGAGTGGTTCGCGAGCGACCGGTCGACCGAGCGGGTCACCAGCGACATCGAGCAGTCCTGGCCGTAGGACTGATCACACCCGAGGTGGTGCGGGCGGTGGCAGCGCCCGCACCCCTCCCAGCTCCGGCCCGGCGATGACGCTCCCTCACGTGCGTCACCGCCGGGCCGTCTCAGCAGATCAGGGTCCTCGACGACGCGGACCGCACCCCTCAAGTCAGGAGAACTCCCTTGGACTGGCTACTGCATGCCGGCGACGACCCGGTGCACAAGCTCCTTCTCATGCTGATCGCGATCGGGCTCTTCGTGGCACTGATGGCGATCATTCTCTTCGTCGTCGACCGGCCGCGGAACCCGGCGCGCTGGTTCGTCGGTTTCGGCTTCACCGGCGTCGCACTGCTGTTGCTGCTGGCGGGGCTGGTGTACCCGGCGGTACTCACGATCTGGACGTCTTTCCTGCGCCGCAACTCCGGTGACTTCATCGGTCTCGACAACTACGCGCGGGCCTTCACGGAGCCCCAGTTCCTCGTCGTGCTGGGCAACACCGCCCTGTGGGTCCTCGTGGCGCCGTTCGTCGCCACCTTCCTCGGCCTCGTCTACGCCTACGTCGTGGACCGGAGCCGGTTCGAGAAGCTCGCCAAGGGTCTGGTCTTCCTGCCGATGGCGATCTCGATGGTCGGCGCGTCGATCATCTGGAAGTTCGTCTACGAGTTCAAGCCGCAGGGTGTGGAGCAGACCGGTCTGCTCAACCAGTTCCTCGTGTGGCTCGGCGGTGAGCCGCAGCAGTGGCTGCTGAGCAGGCCGCTGAACACGTTCCTCATCATGGTCGTCTTCGTCTGGATCCAGACCGGCTTCGCGATGACGCTGCTCTCGGCGTCGATCAAGGCGATCCCGACCGACATCACGGAGGCCGCGCGGCTCGACGGCGTGAGCGGGTTCGGCATGTTCTGGCGCATCACGATCCCGAGCATCCGCCCGGCGCTCGTCGTCGTCCTCACCACCATCGCCATGACCACGCTCAAGACCTTCGACATCGTGCGGACGATGACGGCCGGGCAGTTCGGCACGTCGATCGTGGCCCTGGAGTTCTACGACCAGGGATTCCGGCAGCAGGACGCCGGCATGGCAGCGGCCCTGGCGGTCCTGCTGTTCGTCATCGTCGTCCCGGTGGTCGTGTACAACGTGCGGCAGCAGCGCAAGGTGGAGGAGATCCGATGACCACGACAACGCCGCAGGTGCCGACCGTCCGGCCGCCGGCCTCGGGCATCGGCTCGCGCGCGCGCAAGGCGCGCAAGGCACTCACCAGCCCGTGGGCGAGCACTCTCGCGATCGTCATCGCGGTCCTCTGGACCGTGCCGACCGTGGGCCTGCTCGTCACCTCGTTCCGTCCGGAGCTCGATATCCGCACGAGCGGATGGTGGACGGTCTTCGGGGACGCGTTCGCGGGCGAGGGCGTCTTCTCGCTGCGGAACTACGAGACGGCGCTGTACGGCAGCTCGACCAACATGATCGAGTTCTTCGTGAACTCGTTCGTGGTCACGCTGCCCGCCGTGTTCATCCCGATCACGATCGCGCTCCTCGCCGCCTACGGGTTCGCGTGGATCGACTTCAAGGGACGCGACATCCTGTTCATCGCGGTGTTCGCGCTGCAGGTCGTGCCGATCCAGATCACCCTGGTGCCGCTGCTGTCGGCATACGTGGACCTCGGCATCAACGGGACCTTCTGGACCATCTGGCTGTCGCACTCGATCTTCGCCCTGCCGCTGGCGATCTTCCTGCTGCACAACTTCATGAAGGACGTCCCGAGATCGCTCGTCGAGGCGGCACGCGTCGACGGCGCCGGGCACGTGAAGATCTTCTTCCAGGTGATGATGCCGCTGCTCACGCCGGCGATCGCGGCGTTCGCCATCTTCCAGTTCCTGTGGGTGTGGAACGACCTGCTGGTCGCCCTGGTCATGGGTGATCTGCGGACCTTCCCGCTCACGGTGCGCATCGCGGAGCTGGCGGGATCTCGCGGTGGCGACTGGCATGTGCTGTCGGCCGGTGCCTTCATCTCCATGGTGGTGCCGGTGATCGTGTTCCTCGCGCTGCAGCGCTACTTCGTGCGCGGCATGCTCGCGGGAGCCGTCAAGGGCTGACCTGTCCCGAGGCGCCGGACCCCGTCACCACGACGTCGCCGCAGCGCGACTCCGCCGCAGCTCGTCGTGGCCGGGGATCCGGCGTCCCGGAACACGATCCGGACGCCTCGGCGGGACCCGTCCGTTCGTGGACGCGGGCGGCGTCCCGCTCGGCCTGCCCCGCCGGCCCGCGTTCACGACTCCCGGGCCAGGAGGCTCTCCTTGATGGCGAGGCCGTAGCGAAAGCCGCCCAGGGTGCCGTCGGTCCGCAGCACACGGTGGCACGGCACGAAGAGCGCCGCCGCGTTCATCGCGCAGGCGCCGGCGGCGGCGCGCACCGCCGCCGGCCGTCCGGTCCGTGCCGCGTACTGCGTGTAGGTGAGGCGTTCGCCGGGTGCGACGTCCCGCAGCACGTCCCAGGCGTGCGTGCGGTACTCGCCGCTCACCTGCCGTACCGGCACCCGTCCCGGGGCGCGGTGGTCGCCGTCGTAGTAGGCCACGACGGCCTCGGCGGCGGCGGCCAGGACGCTCGGGCCCGACGGGGGACGGGCGTCACCGGGGAGCGTGGTGACGGCCGGGGAGACGGCCTCCGTTGGCGGTGCGGAGCGCGGCGCCGGCCGTCCGGAGCCGGGGAGCAGGTCGCGGTGGATCAGGGGAAGCAGGTCGGCGGCTTGCTCCGTCCAGCCCGAGGCGAGCAGCGCGTCGTCGGACGTGACGATGGTGAAGGGGCCGTCAGGGGTGGCGAGGGTGGTGGTGTGCACGAGGAGTCCTTCGGTCTCGGTGCCGGGCAGGGCCGTCGGCAACGGTGGGCGGTGCGGGCAACGGGTCAGGTGTTCCGCCGCGGAGGTGGTGACGCGTGGCGCCACAGATGCATCGCGGCGTAGGAGCGCCACGGGGCCCAGGCCGCGCCGCGCTCGGCCAGTTCTCGGAACTGCCGGGGTCGTGGTGCCTCGCCGTCGAGCAGCCCCAGCGTGCGCGCACCCGCGAGCAGGGCGACGTCGCCGTCCATGAGGACGTCCGGGTCGCCCAGCACGCGCAGCGTGACGTAGCCGGCCGTCCACGGGCCGATCCCCGGACGTGTCACGAGGCGGCGCCGCAGCTCCGAGGGATCGTCGCCGAGGCTCACCGTGAGGCCACCGGCGGTGAGGTCGCGTGTCGTCGCCTCGATGGTGGCGATGCTGCGGGCGGGGAGCCGGAGATGGTCGCGTGCCCCGGCGGCCACGTCCTCCGGGGCGGGGAACAGCCGTGAGAGCCCGGCGATACTCGACGAGTACGGCGGCCCGGCGGCGACGGCGAGGCGGGACAGGTGCGTGCGCGCGGCCGCGACGCTGATCTGCTGGCCGACGATCGCGCGCACCAGGAGTTCCGCGGCATCCACGGCGCCAGGTACCCGGATGCCGGGGACGGCGGCGACGCACGCCGCGAGGCCGGGGTCGGCGGCCAGGGCGCGGTCCACGGCGACAGGGTCGGCGTCCAGGTCCAGGAGCCGCCGGATGCGAGCCACGGCGACGGGGACGTCGGCGAGGTGTGTCACCTCGACGGTGACGCCGACAACGTCGGCGCGGTGCCCGGACGCGGCACGCGACCGGTCCGGCTCCTGGCAGCGCACCTCGAAGGCGCCCGGTCCGTGGGGAAGCGTCAGGGTCCGGGCATACCGGAGGCACGGTCCGGCGAGGTCCGCGGACTCCACGCCGTCGACAGCCCGGGCGGCGAGGAACTCGAGGACCCCACGTGCGTCGAACGGCAGCCTCACGGGCAGGCTCAGGCGGAGCAGCTGGCGCTCGGCCGCCTGGCCCCCGGTGCGGTCCCCGACCGGGGGCCGGGACCCGGGCGGGCGATTCCCGGCCGTCGGTGTGGCCGCGCGCGCCCCGGCATGCGCTCGCCGCCGCGCTGGTTCGCCGGAGCCGCCGTCCCCTCGCCGCTTGGTGCGCGCGCGGATCTCCGACGGTGTGGCGGCGAAGATCTCCACGATCGTGTCGTTGAACTGACGGATCGAGCCGAAACCGGCCGCGAACGCGACGTCTGCCAGTTTCAGCTCCGTCCCGGCCAGCAGTGCGCGCGCGGTCTGGGCCCGTTGCGCACGCGCCAGTGCCAGCGGGCCGGCGCCCAGTTCGCCGACGAGCAGCCGGTTGATCTGCCGCACCGAGTAGCCGAGGCGGACCGCCAGACCGTCGACGCCCTCGCGGTCCACGACGCCGTCGGCGATCAGCCGCATCGCCCGTCCTGCCAGGTCCTGGCGCAGGTTCCACTCCGGCGTGCCGGGCGTCGCCTCCGGGAGGCAGCGTTTGCAGGCACGGTAGCCGGCATCGTGCGCGGCGGCGCTGGTCAGATAGAACGTCACGTTCGTCGCCCGTGGCGTGCGTGCCGGGCACGACGGTCGGCAGTAGATCCCGGTGGTGCGCACCGCGGTGAAGAACTGCCCGTCGAACCGGGCGTCACGTGCCGCGATCGCGCGGTACCGCTCGGCGAAGAGCGGCCCGCCGGGCGGGTCGGGGGCGGCCGGTGAGCCGGGCACGACGTCGGTCATGCGACCCATCGTGCGCCGTCCTCGGGAGGGCGCGCTAGCGGGAATCGGACGTGGCGGTGGCCCGCCGTCGCACACCGGTCCCGGGGGTTCCGGATGCGGATTCTTGTGACGTGGCGAACCGGCTCCTGGGGAGACCCTGGGAAGATTCCGGGCGGAGCACGACAAATTCCCCGATGTTCAATGGTGCTCCGCCACGCTGGCCGCATGACCGAGACCTGGGGTCCGTGGCACGACATCGCACGGTGGCTCGGGGACACCCGGCGGTGTCCCGACTGCGGCACGGGCCTCGACCGGCCCGTGTGCCGCACATGCGGCCTCGACCTGAGCGTCGAGCGCGCACACGACGTGCGGCGGCTGTCGTTCGAGGCCGCGGACGCCCTGCGGCGTCGCGCCCAGGTGCTTGCCGAGATGCGTCGCGCCCAGGCGGCGGCACGCATCGAGCATGGCCCACCCGGCCCTCGCTTCCCTGCCGCCGACCCCCGCGTTCCCGCCGTCCCGCCCGTCGCCGCGACGGCAACGCGCGGGCTCCGAGACGCCGCGCCCGTCCCGGCGCCGCCGTCCGCCGCGCGCCGGGTCGCGGACTCCCCGACCTCCACCGGACCGGAGCGCTCTCGACCCGTCCGGCGCCGCGACATCTCCCTGCAGCCGATCCTCGCGGGCGCGGGGGCGACCCTGCTCGCCGTCGCCGCCGTCGTGTTCGTCTTCTTCACCTTCGGGGACGACCTGGCGCTGCGCGCCGTGGTCACGGGCATCGTGACCGTGGCCGCCGCCACGGTCGCGGGCCTCCTGCGTCGCGGCGGGCTCCGGACGACGAGCGAGGCGGTCGCCGCCCTCGCCGCGGTCCTGTGCTGGGTCGACGCCGAGCTGGCGATGCAGGCCGGACTCCTCGGAGGGCTTCACCCGGCGCTGGCACGTGCGGTCGTCCTGGCGGTCCTGGCCCCCGTCCTCGTCGCCGTCGGCCACCGCCTGCGCGTGCGGACCTGGATGTCGGCGGGCCTGGCCGCAGCGTTGGCCGTGCCGCCGTCGGCCGCCGCCGGCCTGCCGGACCCGGTGTGGTCGTCCTGGTGGTGGGTCGCGGCATGGGCGCTCGTCGCGCTCGTGGCGTGGACGGCGATGCGAACCCTCGAGCTGCTCGCCCCACGTCTCGGCGACGGCGTCTCGTTCACCGCCGAGTCACGGGCGCTGCGTGCCGTGCGAGCGGCCGGCCTGCCGGCTGCCTTCCTGACCTCCGTCACCGCGTCGGCCGGGCCCGCCGAGACCTCCCTCGCGTCCGGATGGGGCGCGACGGCGGTCCTGTGGTCCGCCGTTCTCGTGGTGGCCCTGGTGGGCGGGCTCGTGCTACGGGTCCGCTCCTGGGTGACCGTCGGCGTGCTCGGAACGCCCCTGCTGCCGCCGCTGGTCACGGCCGCGATTCCCGTGTCCGACTGGACCGCGTGGTGGTGGACGTGCACGGGGGTCGTGGTCGCCCTCACCGCCTTCGTGGTCGTGCGCGGGCTGCCCGTGGCGGCCCGGCGCCTCGGCGACCGGCTCGGGAGGCCGCTGACCCTGGAGGCGCGGACGCTGCGGCTGCTCCGCGGACTGGGCTTTCCGCTCGCACTCCTGGCGTCGTGCCTCGCGGGCGACGCCCCGCCGCTCGACGGCTGGTGGTCGACGGCGGTGCTGTGGTCCGCCGTCGTGGTCGCCGGGCTCGGTGGTGGTTACGCGCTCCGCGTCCGGTCATGGGTGTCCACGGCCCTGCTGGCGGCCCCGGCACTACCGTTCCTCGCCGCGGGAGGCATGCCGCCGGGCGCGTGGTCGGCCTGGTGGTGGGCGAGCGCCGGTGTGATGGCGGCGTTCGTCGCGCTCGCGGCGGTCCGCTCGTTGCCTGCGGTCTCGCGGCGCCTCGGTGACCGGCCGCAGAACCTGTTCACGTGGGAGCCGGACGTGCTCCTGGTGGTCAGAGGCGCGGGCTTCCCCGTGGCCCTCGTGGTCTCGTGCTTCGCCGCCGAACTCCCGATGCTCTCGACCGTGGGCGCGACGACGGTGCTCTGGTGCTCGGTGACGGCCGTCGCACTGGTCGCAGGGGTGCTGCTCCGGGTGCGCCCGTGGGTCTCGACCGGTCTGGTCGCGGTCCTGCCCGCGCCGATCCTCGGTGAGCTGGCGTTCCTGGGCGATGTGCCGGGTCTCTCCTGGCGCTGGATCGGTGTGTTCCTTCTGATGGCGCTCCTGGCCTGGGCGGGAGGCCGTGCCGTCGGCCCGGTCGCGGCACGTCTGGGCGCGGGCGATGCCGCCACCACGTTCCGGGCGGAGCTGCTTCTCCTGCGCCTGGTCCGGGGCGCCGCGGTTCCCGCCGCGCTCGTGGCCGCGACGGTGCTGCCCCTGACGGAGGTCTCCGGGCCGTCGTCCGCCGAGGCGTTCGCGGGGAACGTACCGGCGCGCTCGGCGCTGCTCTGGGCCGCCGTTCTCCTGTTCGCCGCCGTCGCCGGCCACGGGCTGCGCGTCCGGGCCTGGCTGTCCGCCACGGTACTCGCCGCGCCGCTTCTGCCCCTGTGGGTCGGATGGGCCGTGTCCACACACCTCGGGAGCAGCTGGCCGGTTCCCCTCGCCTGTCTCGTGGCGGCGGTCATGACGGTGCTGCCCCGCGTCGCCGACGTCGTCTCCGGGCCCCGTCTCGGCGCACGGTTCGCGCGCGAGAGGTCCGTGCTCGATGTCGCCGCCGCGTTCGCCGTGGCAGGCGCCGTGGTCACGTCGTTCGACGTGCCGCAGCCGAACCTGCTGCCCGGCCAGGGCGGTACGGCGGTACTCGTCGCTCTGGCCGCTCTGGCCGTCGCCGTGCTCCGCCACCGCACGCATCACCGGGCGTGGCTGTTCACCGGTGGTGTTCTCGCGGTCGCCTCCGGCGCGCTCCTGGGCTGGGTACCGGGAAACGCGGCCGTCGGTTGGGTGCCCGTCGGCGCGGCCGGTGCGTGGATCATGCTGGCGGTGCTCACCGCGCCCCGCGTGCTGCGGAGCATCCGGCCCGGCTCGGCCGGACCGGTGCTCGCCTCGCGCAGCCGCGGCGACCTGCTCCGCAGCGGCTGGGCAGCCGTGGCGGCCACGGCCGTGCCGGCGGCGATCTTCGTCCTGGGCCGCGTGCTGGACGTGTGGGGAGCCGTGGTGTCGGCCAGCCGGTCCTCCTGGCATCCGCCGGTGACCGTCCTCGGCGGGCCCGTGTTCGACGCCGGGCCTACCGCGGGAGCGTATGCGACCCTTCCCGCCTGGGCAGGTCTTGGCATGGCGGCCGTGGCCCTGACCACGCTCGTCGCGGCGCGGCTCGCACCGGGTGACGGCGTCGCGCCCCCCGAACGGTCATCGGCACCGGTCCTCACGCTGCTCGCGACGGTCGGACTCGTGCTGCATCCCTCGCTCCCCGCCGTGGCGACGCCGGCACTCCTCGCCGTGCTCGGCGCGGTGCTCGTCGCGGCGGTAGCCCGCCGGTCGTCCACGTGGTCCGGACTGCTCCCGGCCGTGGACGCGGTCCGGGCCGCGGGCCGGGCGTCGGCGCGGCCGGCGGAGTACCTGAGCGTGATCGGTGGACGTCCGGTGACCGCCGCCGAGCTGCGTCTCGGCAGCCGCGTCGCGCTCACCGGTGCCGTCGTCGTCATCGTCCTGGTGGGGGCGTTCTCGTGGATCTCACGCCCGACGGCAGCCGTCGGGGCCCTCGCCGTCTCCGGGCTGGTGCTGGCACTGCGGGCCGCCCTGCCGCGGCCCGCCCACCCCTGGCTCGTGGGAGCCGGATACCTGTATCCGCTCGTCGTCCTGGGAGTGGTGCTCGCCTGGCTCGACCTGCCGCTCGTCGCCGCGGTCTGCGCCGTGTCCGCGGCCGCCTCGCTCGTCACGATCGTGGTGACGCTCGGCAGCCGCACCTCCCGGCACGAGTGGTACGCGGTGCTGGGCGTGACCGCGGTGCCGTTCGTGGTGGGTGTCATCACCGTGGTGTTCGAGCGCACGTGGTGGTCGGCCGGCGCCGCGGCCACGATGCTCGCCCTCGAACTCGTGCTGCTGCTCACCACCCGGGTGGGCCTGCCGGCGCTGGTGCGCGCGGGTGCGGCGTTCCTGCTGCTCCCCACGGCGTCCGTCATGATCACCAGCACCGGCGCGATGCTCTTCGAGGTCTCGGGATCCCCCTACGTGCTTCCGACCGCCGCCACGTTCGTCGCGGCGGTCGCCGCCGGCGCCGCCCGGATCGCCGAGCGGATCGGCCTGCGGGTGCCCGAGGCGCACGGCCCCGGTGGCTCCCGGCTCGCCGGGACGGTCCGCGGGATGCTGGAACGCTCGGCGCTGCTCACCGGCTCGATCGTGATCCTTCTCGCCTACCTGCGCCCGGCGGCGGGGCCCGACATCGCGGTGGCCGTCCTGCTCATCCTGGCGGCGGGCGCGGCGCTCGTCGCACGGGAGCCGGGCCGGGAACGGGTCCGGCTGCTCGCCGGGGCGCTGCTCCTCGCGGCCCTGTGGACCGCGCTCGCGTCGAACGGCGTCCGGCTCGTCGAGGCGTACACCTTCGCGCCCGCCGTCGGCGCCGGTGTCACCGGGGTCCTCGCCGCCTGGCGGCTCCGGAGGGACGGCACGGCGTCGGTCTCGCCCATGGCGCCGGCGGTGCGCAACGCCTGGGCGCTCGCCGGGGCGGGCCTCGCCCTGGCCGTCGTGCCCAGCTTCGTCGTCTACCTGACGCGGCCGGACGCCGGGGACTGGCGTGCCTTCGCGCTCCTCGGCGCCGCTCTCGCCGCGCTCGGTGTCGCCCATCTGGCGGGCCGCCGCCCGTGGGCGCGCACCGCGCGGCCCGGACTGGCCGGAGCGGCCGCGTTCGCGAGCCTCGCCGGCGTGCTCGAGTCCTGGCGATGGGCCCCGATGCCAGGGGTGTGGCCGGGCGACCGTGGTGTGCGGGGCTCGTCGCCGGGAGCCGGGCCGGCGTCGTCCACCGGCGATCGGATCGGCGACCCCGTCGCCGGCATCCCTCTTGCGGCCGACCCCACGTTCGCGGTGGGCCTGGCCTGGGCGGCGGTCGCGGTGGCGGTACTGGTGCTGAGCGTGCCGGTGGCGCGACGGGCCGCGGGGCCTCAGCTCCGCGGGCTGCTGCGGCGGCACGGTTTCGTGCCCGCGCTCGTGCTGGGCACCGCATCGGCACTGGCGCACATGGAGCCCGCGTGGGGGGCGGTGGTGACGCTCCTCGTGCTCGAGGTGGTCCTGCTCGCCGCGTTGGTGCTGGGCGTCCGGCGACTCGTCGCGGGAAGGGCGATGGGCGCCGCGCCGTGGCTGGTCTGGGTGTGCGCCGCGCTCCTCGGTATCGCGGCATGGTCGCCGCGTGAACTGCGGGTCGAGGTGTTCTCGGTGCCGCTGGGCGTGGCGCTCGTCCTCGCGGGATGGCTCGCGCTGCGGGACGGCCTACGGCGGGAACGTGCGGTGACGGAGGGGCCGTCAGGCCGGCCGGCCGGGGAGTTCTCCCCGCCGTCCGCCCGGGCGGTGCCGTCGGCGGGGATCGCCGTCTGGCCGGCCGGCTTCACCGGGTCCTGGCGAACGCTCTCCCTCGGCGTGCTGGCGCTCGTGGGTCCGTCGGTGCTGTCCACGGCGACGGACCCGCTGACGGTCCGCGCCTGCGGCGTCGTGTTCGTCGCTCTCATGGCGGTCCTGGCGGGGTCACGGTTGCGCCTGTCGGCGCCGTTCTGGCTGGGCGTCGTGACCCTGGGTGTGGAGGTCGTGGTCGTGTTCGCGAAGCTGGGCGTCGGTGTCTCGCCGCTCCCGTGGATCCTGACGCTGGTCCCGGCTGCGATCGTCCTGCTGATCATCGCCACGCTCGACGAACGCCGGACGGCGGCGTCGGGCGGCACCGCGGCCTACCTCCGCGACCTCCGCTGACCGTCGGCGGGGACGGTCCTCAGAACCGGGTGTCGAGCCAGTCGGTGACCGTCTTGAGGTACTGCTCGCGCGCCGGCGTCGGGGACAGGGCGAGGTCGTGGGCGCCGCCGGGAATGATCTCGATCTGGACGTCGTCGCCGAGCCTCGCCGCGCGGCGCCACATGTGCCGCACGTCGAGCACGGAGTCCGTGGTGGTGTTCTCCTCGGGTGTACGGCCCGCCGTCGTCCTGCCCGACGTCGTGACGAGCACGGGGACGTCCAGGGACAGCCCCCGGGCGAGTCGTGCGTGGGCCCGGCGGACGGAGTTGAGCCACCCCGCCCGGACCGGGAATGCCGCGGCCGGCTTCCATCGCAGGTCGAAGGCCCATTCGCCACCGTGGTCCCGATGCATGGCGGCCGCGTAGTCGCCGCCCAGCGAACTGACCCGTGCCCGCGGCGCGGCCGCACCGATCCCGCGCAGCAGCTGGGTGGTGACGACGCGGTCGAACCACCCGCGGTTCAGGTCGACCCAGGGGGAGTTGAGCGCGAGGCCGACGACGGCGCCGGGCCGCGCGGACGCCCACACCGAGGCGATGAGGCCGCCGGTGGAGTGGCCCAGGATCACGATCCGGTCGTGTCCCTCCGCGTGGACGGCCCGCGTGGCGGTGTCCAGGTCCGCGGCGTGCTCGTGGACCGGGGGAACGTCGGTCGGGTCGTCGCCCGCACGCAACGACCGCCCGTACCCGCGCAGGTCCACGGCGTAGAAGGGGTAGCCGGCGGCGGCCAGGTGCTCGGCCACGTGTGCCTGGAAGAAGTAGTCGACGAACCCGTGCACGTACAGCACCGCGGGCCGGGGCGTGGCCGCTCGGGCGGACGCCACGTGCCGGACGAGCGTCACGGGGCGGGCGTCACCAGGTACGGTCAGCGGCCGCGACGCGAACTCGTCACCGAGGACGTCGGGGGACCAGGTGGTCATCGGGCGGCTCCGGTGCGGCGGGGACGAGAGGTTGCGGCGATTGTAGGCGCGGCCGGCAGCCGCGAGGAGGACCGCGTCGTCAGCCGCGCGTCGTCAGCCGCGCGGCGGAATGCTGGGGGGCCGGTGCGGGTCCACCGGGGCGCCGTGATGCTGCGGCTGACCCGGTGGGACGTAGCCGTGCGGCGGGTAGGGGCCCTGCGAGGGCGCCACCGCCGCGCCCGGGGGATCGGTGTCGTTCCCTTTCCGGACGCGGAGCGCCTGCCACACGACGATCGCGAGGAGCAGCAGGATGACGAGGCCTCCGGCCCCGAGCACGGCGACCAGCCAGTCGGGGACGGCCGGCGTGGTCGTGCCGGCCGGGGCCGTGGTGCTCGTCTCCGGCGCCGGGGACGACACCGCCGGGTCGACGGCGGCGCCGCGGGCGTGGATCTCGTAGGGCTCGCCGAGCGGCGGCTCCCAGTGCACGGAGTCGCCGCTGATCACGCCGTTCGACTCGGTGACGGGCCCGGGGAACGAGATGTCCACCACGAGCTCGACGTCGTCGAGCGAGGCGCGCCCGTCCATGCCCAGGCCCTCGGCGGTGAGGTCGAGCGTCCCCGTCACCACGTATTCGTCGCCCTCACGCACGACGTTCAACGGGAGGTCCGTGGCCGCGTTGATCCGGCGGGTGTTCACCTCGCCGTAGACGTAGCGTTCTCCGGTGTAGCCGTCCGCGGCCCAGTCCTCGACCCGGACGGCGGTGTCGGCGGGGTCGTTGCCCCCGACCATGGTGTCGAGGAAGTCCTCGGCGGACCGTCCCGTGCCGTCCAGCACCCGGTCCTCGACCGCGAGAACGAGGCTGGGCCGGGCGACGTCGTCGGGGGCGAGCTCCAGCTCCAGGCCCATGCGGACGCACCCGGACAGCGCGAGCGCGAGCACGACGGCGGCCGCCGCGGCGAGGCGGCGAGTGGTTCTCGGGCGACGGGTCACGCGGGCCAGTGTGCCGCAGGAGGCCGCGCGGCCCAAGACCGACGCCCCGCGTGCGGGAGAACGGCGGGGGCGC
>NZ_JAFMPK010000044.1:0-173671 GCF_017349295.1 Myceligenerans salitolerans | reverse complement strand
CGGTGCCGGCGCGCCCCCGTGCGGCGAGTTCCAGGTCAGTCGGACGTGGACGCGGCGGACGTCGTGTCGCCCGTCGACCCGGTGCTTCCGTGGTCGGGAGAGGACGGCGTGTCGGCGGGCGTGGCCGTGGGCTTCGGGCTCGGCGTGTCGGCCGGATCGGCCGTGTCCGCCGGATCGGCCGGGTCGGGGCCGTCGGTGGCCGTGCCGGCCACGCCGGCCGTGCCGGGCGTCGTGCCGCCGTCGTGCGCCGGCTCCGAGGCGGGGGCCGCGGCCGTACCGGACCGCGCGCTCTTGCGGGCGGCACGTCGGCCGAAGAAGATCCCGAGCGCCACCAGCACCGCCGCGCCGAGCGCCGCACCCACGCCGATCGTGAGGTTCCGGATCAGTTCCTCGCGCTCGGCCGCCGCCTTGGCCTCCGCCGCGGCGCGGGCGATCTCGTCCAGCTCCTCCTGCGTCAGTGCGCTCGCGCGGGCCTCGAGGGCCAGCGGGGCACCACCGGTGGACTCCCAGGTCACCGTGGTTCCGTCGGCCTCGCCGTTGGTGTAGGAGACGGGCCCCGGGAAGGTGATCGCGACCTCGTAGTGCATCGCCTCGAGCATGGCGTCGAGTTCCGGGACACCCGACTCACCGGCCTCGTCGAGCTCACCCTCCTCGATGATCTCGCCTTCGACCACGAACTCGTCGTCCTCACGCTCGACCGTGATGTCGAGGGTGTTCTCGAGCTCGCGCAGCGGGGTGTCCTCGAACGTGGCGGTGAAACCGGAGTAGCCGTCCTCCGCGTAGGGCGTCGTCTCGTACTCGGAGGCGTCGACCGAGCCTTCCGTCATCCCGGCCAGGAACTCCTCCGGCGGCACGTCCATCTGCTGGAGGATCTCGTCGGAGAAGGCGATGACGACATCGCCCGAGAAGGTGTCGTCGCCGTTGAGCGCGACGTCGGCGTCGAGTTTGACGCAGCCGGTCAGGGCCAGGGTCGCCGCGACGGTGGTGATGCCGATCGTGGTCCGGAGTGCGTGGTTCACGGGCCGAAGTCTGCATGACATAAGTCGCGCCGCCGGGCGATATCAGAGCTTGTGGCTGGATTGTGACCTGAGTTCACCCGCTTCGGCGCGCGCACGTGTCGGGTGACGCGCTCAGGTTGAGCGGAATAGACTCAACTTTGAGATGGTTGGACCGGACGCCGTCGGGCCCTGGCTCGGCGGACCGGTCACACGGCAGCGGACAGGCGAAACGGCGGACGGAGGACCCATGGAGACGAAGTTCACGACGAGGTCGCAGGAAGCGATCGGCGACGCCCTGCAATCGGCGTCCGCCGCGGGCAACCCCCAGCTCGAACCGGTCCACCTGCTCACGGCGCTCCTGGCGCAGCAGGGCGGCGTCGCCGTCGGCCTGCTCGAGGCCGTCGGCGCCGACACGGCCACGGTCGGGCAGCGGGCTCGCGCCGCGCTCGTGGCACTGCCGCAGATCAGCGGCGAGAGCACGGCACAGCCGGGAGCGAGCCGCGCCATGGCGGGCGTCCTCGACCTCGCCGGCAAGGAGGCCCAGGCGCTCGGTGACGAGTACGTCTCCACCGAACACCTGCTCATCGGCATCGCCGCCGGGCAGTCACCCGCCGCCCAGATGCTGTCCGACGCCGGAGCGGGCGCGGACGCCCTGCGCGCCGCCCTCCCCGCCGTGCGCGGCTCCGGCCGCGTCACCAGCCCGAACCCCGAGGGCACCTACAAGGCGCTGGAGCAGTACGGCACCGATCTCACGCGGCGCGCGCGGGACGGCGCCCTCGACCCGGTGATCGGCCGCGACGCCGAGATCCGGCGTGTCGTCCAGGTCCTGAGCCGCCGCACCAAGAACAACCCCGTGCTGATCGGCGAGCCCGGCGTCGGCAAGACCGCCGTCGTCGAGGGACTTGCCCAGCGCATCGTCGACGGCGACGTGCCCGAGTCCCTCAAGGGCAAGCGCCTCGTCGCCCTCGACCTCGCGGGCATGGTCGCCGGCGCGAAGTACCGCGGTGAGTTCGAGGAGCGGCTCAAGGCCGTCCTCGAGGAGATCACCGCCTCCGACGGCGAGGTCGTCACCTTCATCGACGAGCTGCACACCGTCGTCGGCGCGGGAGCGGGCGGCGAGGGCGCCATGGACGCGGGCAACATGCTCAAGCCCATGCTCGCCCGCGGCGAGCTCCGGATGGTCGGAGCCACCACCCTCGACGAGTACCGCGAGCACATCGAGAAGGACCCCGCCCTGGAGCGGCGGTTCCAGCAGGTGTTCGTCGGCGAGCCGTCCGTCGAGGACACCGTCGCGATCCTGCGCGGTCTCAAGGAACGCTACGAGGCGCACCACAAGGTGACCATCGCCGACAGCGCACTCGTGGCCGCCGCGGCGCTCTCCGACCGCTACATCACCGGCCGCCAGCTCCCCGACAAGGCGATCGACCTGGTCGACGAGGCCGCCTCGCGCCTGCGCATGGAACTCGACTCCTCGCCGGTCGAGATCGACGAGCTGCAGCGTGCCGTCACCCGGCTGGAGATGGAGGAGGTCGTGCTCTCCGACTCCGAGGACGCCGCCTCCCGCGACCGGCTCGACAAGCTGCGCGCCGACCTCGCCGACAAGCGGGAGGCGCTCGCGTCGCTGACCGCACGCTGGGAGGCGGAGAAGTCCGGCCGGAACCTGATCGGCGACCTGCGGGCCAAGCTCGACCAGCTGCGCACGGACGCGGACCGCGCCGAACGCGAGGGCCGCTACGAGGACGCCGGCCGCCTGAGGTTCGGCGAGATGCCGGTCGTGGAGCGGCAGATCGCCGAGGCCGAGGCCGTGGAGGCCGAGGAGACGGCCGAGGGCGCCGCGCACGCCGAGGCGCCGCTCGTCGCCGACAAGGTGTCGGCCGACGAGATCGCCGAGGTCGTGTCCGCGTGGACCGGCATCCCCGCGGGACGCCTGCTCCAGGGCGAGCAGGAGAAGCTCCTCCACATGGAGGAGGTGCTCGGAAGGCGCCTGATCGGCCAGAGGTCTGCCGTCGCCGCCGTGTCCGACGCCGTCCGGCGCTCGCGGGCGGGGGTCGCCGACCCCGACCGTCCCACGGGCTCGTTCCTGTTCCTCGGGCCCACCGGCGTGGGCAAGACGGAGCTGGCCAAGTCGCTCGCGGACTTCCTGTTCGACGACGAGCGCGCCATGGTGCGCATCGACATGTCGGAGTACGGCGAGAAGCACTCGGTCGCGCGCCTCGTCGGCGCGCCCCCGGGATACGTCGGGTACGAGGAGGGCGGTCAGCTCACCGAGGCGGTCCGGCGTCGTCCCTACTCCGTCGTGCTCCTGGACGAGGTGGAGAAGGCGCACCCCGAGGTCTTCGACATCCTGCTCCAGGTGCTCGACGACGGGCGCCTCACGGACGGTCAGGGCCGCACCGTGGACTTCCGGTCGGCGATCCTGGTGCTGACGTCGAACCTCGGATCGCAGTTCCTGGTGGACCCGACGCTCGACGAGACGGCGAGGCGGGACTCCGTCATGACGGCCGTCCGCGCCGCGTTCAAGCCGGAGTTCCTCAACCGGCTGGACGACGTCGTCATCTTCGACGCGCTCACTCTCGACGAGCTGGGCCACATCGTGGACCTGCAGGTCGACGCCCTGGCGAAGCGCCTGGCGGACCGGCGGATCCTTCTGGAGGTCACCCCGGCGGCCCGCGAGTGGCTGGCGCTCGAAGGCTACGACCCGGCCTACGGCGCCCGGCCGCTGCGCCGGCTGGTGCAACGAGAGATCGGCGACCGCCTGGCGAAGCGCCTGCTGGCCGGGGACGTCGCGGACGGCGACACGGTCGCCGTCGACCGCGTCGACGGCGAGGACGGGCTCGGCCTCACGACCGCACGGGTGCCCGCCTGAGCCGACCCCAGGGCTGCCGGCGAGCCGTGGGTCCGTCGGCAGCCCGTGGCCGGCGGTCCTGCGTCGGCCGGCGAGCGGCCACCGGCCTTCGCCGGTGCACCGTGCTCATGCCAGGCCCAGGTCCTCCAGGCCGATCGGGAAGTGGTACCCGAGGCCGAGGGCCTCGATCTTCTGCTTGGCGCCGGTGTCCCGGTCGACGAGCGTGGCGACGCCGGCCACCTCCGCGCCCTCGGCCCGCACCGCGTCGACGGCTTGAAGCAGGGACCCGCCCGTCGTGGTCGTGTCGTCGACGACGACGACCCTGCGCCCGGCGATGCCCGGACCCTCGATGCGCCTCCCCGTGCCGTGCGACTTGGCCTCCTTGCGGATCACGAACGCGTCGAGGTCCTGCCCGCGCGACGCCGCTGCGTGCAGCAGCGCGGTGGCGATCGGATCCGCGCCCATCGTCAGCCCGCCGACGGCGTCCACCTCCGCCGTCCCGAGGCCCGCCTCCTCCAGGTGGTCCAGCAGCACGTGCCCGATCAGCGGGGCGGCTCGGTGGTGGAGCGAGACCCGGCGCAGGTCGACGTAGTAGTCCGCCTCGCGACCAGAGCTCAGGGTCACCTTGCCGTGCACGACGGCGAGTTCCCTGATCAGCTCGATCAGCTGCTCGCGGGGAGTGGGGGAGAAATCAGCGCTCACGGGAGCAAGCCTACGTGGCGGCGCTCCCGGCAGTACCACCGGTCAACGCCTCAGCGGACCTTGCCCACCGCCCGGACCGCCCAGCGCGGCGCGGCGCGCAGCAGCGCCGACGCCACCTTGTAGCGGACCGAGGGAGTCGAGATCACGACCCCGCGACGCACGTCGGCGAGTGCCTGCTTGACCACCGGCGGAGCGTCGAGCCAGGCCCAGTCCGGGATGGCGGTCTCAGGGATGCCCGCGCGCTCGTGGAACTCGGTATGCGTGAAGCCGGGACACAGCACCGTGGCGGTGACGCCTGTCCCCTTCAGATCGACGGCGAGGCCTTCGGTGAACGACCGGACGTAGGCCTTCGCGGCCGCGTAGGTGCCGCCCGCGGTGAGCGCGGCGACGGAGGCGACGTTGAGGATCGCTCCGCGTCCGCGTGGCACCATCTGGTGGACGGCGGCGTGGCTGAGGCGCACCAGCGCACGGATCATGACGTCGATGCCCCGCAGCTCGCTGCTCGCCCGGCCGCGCGTGAAGTCGCCGGGGGTCGCGAACCCCGCGTTGTTGACCAGCAGGCCGACGGGAGCCGGTCCTTCGTGGGCCCCCGTGGCGGCCAGGCGGTCGGCCACGCGCTCGACGTCGTCGGGGACCGCCAGGTCCGCGGGCAGGACCTCGACCTCCACGCCGGCCACGGTCCGGATGTTCTCCGCGATCTGGTTCAGCCGTTCCTCGTTCCGCGCCACCAGCACCAGGTCGTGCCGCGCCGCGGCGAGCTGCCATGCGAACTCGAGTCCTAGCCCGGCGGACGCGCCGGTGATCAGTGCGGTACCCATGAGGGGCAGCGTAGATGCTGTGGCCGAGGAGGGCCGGAGCGTGCGGTCATACGGGTTCGTCACCTGCCCCGCCGGCCGCACGACCCGTCCTGGTGCGCCCGGGCCTCAGGCCGGGTGCGGTGGGGCGCTCAGGGGGTCGGGGTCTGGCTCGACGCGGCCGGTTGCCGTGTCGTACGCGAAGCCTTCGCGGACCCAGTACTCGAAGCCGCCGAGCATCTCCTTGACCGCGTAGCCCTGCTGCGCGAGTTCGTGGGCGGCCTTGGTGGCGGCGTTGCAGCCCGGGCCCCAGCAGTAGACGACGACGGGCCGGTCGCGGGGGACGGTCTGCTCGGCACGCAGGCGGATCTTGCCGCCGGGCAGGTGCACGGCGCCGGGGAGATGCCCGGCGTCCCAGGCTTCCGGGGGCCTGACGTCGACCAGCGTGAACTCCGTGCCGCCGTCGAGCGCGGCGCGGACGTCGGCCACGTCCGTCTCGAAGGCGAGCCGGGCGCCGAAGTGCGCGACGGCGGCCGTGCTGTCGTAGGTGGCGGTGAGGTCCGCGGTGATCGTCATGCCTCGATCCTCACACCGGGTCGCCCGCGGTGGGAGGGGCAGGAATGACTGGTATCGCTAAGATCCTGCCATGGACGCCGTCGCCGCCCCGGCTCGCCCGCATCGTGTCGCCACCCTGGTCACCGAGGGCATGGCGCCGTTCGAGCTGAGCTCCGTGGTGGAGGTGTTCGGACTGCCTCGTCCCGAGGTCGAGGGCTCCTGGTACGCGCTGGACGTGTGCAGTGACCGGCCGGGCGTTCCGCTGCCGATGACGGGCGGCTTCTCCCTGTCGGCGCAGCACGGTCTCGACGTGCTCGCGGGTGCGGACACCGTGATCGTTCCCGCCGTGGTCGATCCGCGCTCCGGCCCCGGGGACGAGGTCGTCCAGGCGATCCGCTCGGCCCACGCACGCGGGGCTCGGGTGGTCTCGATCTGCTCGGGTGCGTTCGCTCTCGCGGCGGCCGGCCTGCTCGACGGGCGCGAGGCGACCACGCACTGGCGGTACGCGGGACTCCTCGCCGAACGCTTTCCCGCCGTGTCGGTGCGCCCCGACGTGCTCTACGTGGACCATGGGGACGTCCTGACCAGCGCCGGCAGCGCAGCCGGCCTCGATCTCTGTCTTCACCTGGTGAGAACGGACCACGGCCCGGCGGTGGCGAACACCGTCGCTCGCCGTCTCGTGGTCCCGCCGCACCGGGAGGGCGGCCAGGCTCAGTTCATCGAGTCGCCGGTGGTCCCCGTCGAGGCGCGCGACGACGTCGGTGAGGTGCTCGTCTGGGCGCTCGACCACCTGGCGGAGCCCATCACCGTCGACATGCTCGCCGAGCGGGCTCACCTGGCACCGCGCACGTTCGCGCGGCACTTCACGCGCCGCACGGGGACGTCACCGATGCGCTGGCTCATCACCCAGCGGGTCCAGGCGAGCCTTCCGCTCCTGGAGGCCGGGGAGTCGGTGACGCGGACGGCCGCGCTGGTCGGTTTCGAGAGTCCGGTGACGTTCCGCCACCACTTCACGCGCGCGATGGGCACCAGCCCGGCCGGGTATCGCCGGGCGTTCCACGGGTAGGTATTCCGCCACCGTCGGCCGGTCCGGTTCCGGTTCCGGTTCGGTTCGGTTCGGGGCAGGATCGTTCCGGGGCCTGGTGCCGCCGGTCGCGTAACCTGGCCCGCGTGCGGATCGCCACGTGGAACGTCAACAGCCTTCGCGCGCGGATCGACCGCACCCTCGCGGTTCTCGAACGCTGGGACCTCGACGTCCTGGCGATCCAGGAGACGAAGTGCCGCGACGAGCAGTTCCCCGTCGGCGCCTTCGCCGACGCGGGGTACGAGGTGGCGCACACGGGCCTGAACCAGTGGAACGGCGTCGCGATCGCCTCCCGGGTCGGGCTGACGGATGTCGCGACGTCCTTCCCCGGCCAGCCAGGATTCCTGAAGCCGGAGCCGGGCGGACACGGAGACCAGGACGCCGAGCTGCCCGCGGCTTCGGCCCCGTCCGCGCCCCTGCTGGACCTGGAACCGCCGCCCGAGGCTCGCGCCATCGGCGCCACCTGCGGGGGCGTGCGCGTCTGGAGCCTGTACGTGCCCCACGGCCGCGCGCTCGACGATCCTCACTACCGGTACAAGCTCGGCTGGTTGGAGCGGCTGCGGGACGCCGCGCGAGGCTGGGCGGCCGAGGAAGGCGCCCAGGTCGCGCTCCTGGGCGACTGGAACGTGATCCCGCGGGACACGGACGTGTACGACGTCGCCGACTTCGCCGGGAAGACCCACGTCTCCCCGCTGGAGCGCGCCGCGTTCGAGGCCTTCGCCCCGGCGGGGTACACGGAGGTCACGCGCGAGCACGTACCGGCCGAACACACCTACACCTACTGGGACTACCAGCGCCTCGCCTTCCCGCGGAACAAGGGGCTTCGTATCGACTTCGCCTGGACGACGTCGACCGTGGCGCAGCGGGTCCGGGGCGTGTGGATCGACCGTGAGGAACGCAAGGGCAAGGGCGCCAGCGACCACGTGCCCGTGGTTCTCGAGCTGGCCGACTGACAAACAGGCGACTGCCGCGGGGCCCGCCACGGCCGCGCCTCGCAGCGGCCATGGGGAGATCTGGTGTGATGTGGCGGGAGTCACCCGTAGATTCACCCGATCGGAGCGGAAATCGATAGGTTGGCCCCCATGACGTCGCCCGACCAGCCCGAGGTCAACGAAGAGGTCAACGAACCGGAGGAGCCGACTTCGGCCGGCGATCCGGTCGAGGCTGCGGGAACGAGCCGGACGGAGACCGGCGAGGAGGCCGGCGACCAGGTCGACGGGGACGACGCCGGGGACGAAGCCGTCTCGGCGGCTGTGACGGAGCCTCACGAGGACACGGACGGTGCCGGCTCGGCAGCGGACGGCGAGGGCCCGGGAGCCGCCGCGCCGTCGGACACCGATGCGACGGAGTCGGCCGTCGACGCCGTCGTGCGTGCCGATGCCGACGGCGTACCGAGCGCCGGCGAGGGCACACCCGCTCCCGGGGAACGGGCCGACGGCGCACCGCCCGCCCGGGCACGGCTGTCGGCACGACGTCCCGGCGGCACCGCCGGGCGGCCGCAGCCGCGGGTGGAGTCGGAGCCGCGGGTGGAGCCGCAGCCTCACGCGGAGCCGCAGGGCGAGGCTCAGCCCGCGCCCGATGCCGACGCGCCGGGGGGCGCGGCGGCCGCGGAGCCCGGCTCCGGGCGGGCGGGTCAGGCCGCCGCCTCCTTCGAGGATCTCGCCCTGCTCGCCATCTCATCGGCACATGGCTCCGGCTCCGGTCCCCGCACGGTCGCGCAGCCCACCGACGGCGACGGCAGGCCGCCGGAGCCCGAGGGCTCTCCCGCCGGGACTCCGGAAGCCGACGCGGCGGACGCCGGCGGACACGGTACCGAGGGCGAGGACTCGCCCCAGCCCCGGCTCCAGCCTGAGACCGGGGCGACGTCCGAAGCGGGGCCCGAACCCCGGGGTGCGACCACGCCCGGGGCCGAGACCGGGACAGCGGCCGAGACCAAGCCCGGACCCGGGCCCGTGGCCGCACCCGGGACCGAGGTCGAGAGCGAGGCCGAGCCTGCGACCGAGGTCCGGCCTGAGCCGCGAACCGCGACCGAACCCGAGGCCGAGGCGAAGCGCACCGGGGCCGAATCCGATTCCGGGACCACCGGTGCCAGGGCCGGAACCGATTCCGAGACCACCGGTGCCGGGGCCGAATCCGACTCCGACCTCACCGGTACCGCGGCTGAACCCGAGGCCGAGTCCCGGGCCGCGACGGAAGCCGGAAGCGGCTCCGGTTCTCGGCCCCAGCCGGAACCGGGGCCGAAACCGCGAACGGCACCCGCATCCCATGGTGCAGCGACACCCGAGCGGTCCGCGGATGACCAGCCCGCGGTGGCGGCGGAACCGCCGGCCACCGGCATCTCCACCGAACCGAGCGAGCCCACCGGACCGGCCGAGCCGGCCGAGCCCACCGCATCGGTCGAACCGGGCGAGCCGGCCGAGCCCGCCGCACCGGTCGCACCGGCCGAGCCCACCGGACCGGCCGAGCGGGCCGAGCCTGCCGAGCCACCGGCGCGGTTCGGGACGCCGCCGCCTCCCCCCGTCGCGCCCGGCGAGCCGGAGTTCGCGCCGCCGAGCGGCCCGTGGCCCGTGGCTCGGCCAGGTACGCCGTCCCCGTACGCGCCCGTACCTCCGGCCGGGCAGGTGCCACCACCGCCACCGCCCCGGACCTCGCCGCCACCGGCACCACCCGGACAGCCGTCGTTCCCGTCCACCGACGCGGGCGCTCCGCCGTCGCCCGGCGCGTTCACCCGGCAGACCGAGTTCCCGCCGACATGGGACCAGTCGCAGGACTACGCGTCCGGGACCTCGTACGCGGGGTGGTACCCGGCCGACATCGCCGCCGCCAAGAAGCGCCGGCGGAGGAGGCTGGGACTGGTCGGCGCGGGCGCCGCGGTCGTGGTGGTGATCGCCGTCGTCCTCACGGTCATCGGGAACACCGTGACCCAGCGCGGGTGGGAGCCGGTCGCGCCCGACATCGCCCAGGCCCGGGAGGTGAACTCGGTGCAGCTCGTCCTCGGGTCGTGCATCGACAAGATCCCGCTCGACGGGGAGGTGGACAAGGTGCACGTGGTCCCCTGCGACACACCGCACGAGGCTCAGGTCGTGGGCCGCACCGACTTCGGCCAGGATGCCCTGTGGCCGGGCGACGGGACCGCGGGCCGGAAGGTCGCCCAGGTCTGCGGTGCCAAGCAGCTGAACGCGGAGGTACGCGGGAGCGAGCAGGTGCAGCGGCTGCGCTACGTGGTCTGGACCCCGACGGAGTCCTCCTGGGACGACGGCGACCGGGTCGGCCTGTGCGTCGCGGTGAGCGACACGGCTCTCACGCGGTCGTTGCTGGACTGAGGCCTCGACGGCGTTTGTCGAGGCCCTACAGCCGCGCGTGACGTACGTGGAGGACCTGCACTGATATTGCCGCAGGTGAGGACATGGGACTCGCTTGACGATACATTTACGCCATGGAGCCTTTTGTCCTATTCCTGGCCGTGGCTGTGGTGCTCGTCGGCGGCATCCTGATCACGCGGCCGCTGCGCGATCGTCGTCGTGTGAAGGACATCGCGGAATGGGCCGACATGAACGGGTGGGAGCGGCCGGAGGCCGAGTCCGACCCGGACCTGCCGCGCCGCTGGCAGGGCGGGCCGTTCCTGCAAGGTGTCTCCCAGCCGGCCACGGATGTGCTCTACGGCGAGGTCTCGGGGCACCGCATGATCTCGTTCACCCATACGTGGCGGACGGGCACCTCGGAGTCGAGGTTCTCCCGCAAGCGCTACGCTCACGTGATCGCGCTCGACGAGGAACCGTCGGAGCCACGCCTGGAACTCACACCCGAGGGCTGGCGGGACAAGCTGCAGAAGGCGTTCGGCGGTCAGGACGTTCAGGTGGGCAACCCGGCCTTCGACGACGCCTGGCGGGTTCGCGCGTCGGACGACGGGTTCGCACGCCGCGTGCTCGACCCGCGCTTCATGTCGATGCTGATGCTGCCCGACTACCAGACCACCCGGATCCGCGTGGACGGCCCGTCGGTGATGCTGTGGACCTCGGGACGCACGAGCGCGGAGAACCTCGCCCAGCTGTCGACCCGGCTCGTCGAGGTCGCCCGCCTGACGGTGCCCTTGGAGAAGGGGCAGCCGGTTTTCGAGCAGGGCGGGGACATCGATCTCCCCGGGATGGGCTTCGAGAAGATCTGAGAGCCGCTCCGGAGCCGGGTTACCGGCGCCCCACGACCGCGCGGGGCAGGTCTTCCACCCTGGGTGTCGGACGAGGCCAGTACGCTGCGTGTCGTGACTACCCAGCACGAGGCATCGTCCCCTCGCCACGCCACCTCGTCCACGAGCCGTGCCACCTCGTGGTCGTCCGCTCCGTGGAACGCGGTGCGCGGAGGGCTCGTCGGCGCCGCCGAGTCGGTCCCCGGCATCTCGGGCGGCACCGTCGCGCTCGTCGTCGGCCTGTACGACCACCTCATCGACGCGGCGAGCCAGCTCGTCCACGCCGTCCGCGAACTCGTCACCGGGATCTTCCGCGGGCGTGGTGCGGGCGCCGGGCTGCGTGCGCTCAAGGAGATCAACTGGGCGCTCCTGGTTCCCGTGCTGATCGGCATGGTCGTGGTGCTGCTGCTGTCCCTCAAGCTGATCGCCCCCCTGCTCGAGTCGAACCCGGTACCGACACGTGCCGTGTTCTTCGGCATGATCGCGGTCAGTATCGCGGTGCCGCTGCGCATGATGCCGCGCCGGTTCGGCCCTCTCGAGGCCGCACTCTTCCTCGCGGGCGCCGTCGTGGCGTTCGTGCTGACCGGTCTGCCGGAAGCGCAGGTCGGCGAACCCGAGCTCTGGTACGTGTTCATCGGCGCGGCCCTGGCGATCAACGCCCTGGTGCTCCCGGGCGTCTCGGGTTCCTTCCTGCTGCTGGTGATGGGCCTGTACGTCCCGGTTCAGCAGGCGCTCGAGGCGCGCGACCTCGGGTTCGTCGGGGTCTTCCTCCTCGGCGCCGTGGTGGGACTCGGCAGCTTCGTCAAGGTGCTGCGCTGGCTGCTGCACCACCGCCGCCAGGGCACGATGGCGGTCCTGGCCGGCCTGATGCTGGGCTCGCTGCGTTCCCTCTGGCCGTGGCAGAGCGAGTCCAACGAGCTCCTCGCGCCGACGGGGTCGGTCGCCGGCCCGCTGCTGCTCGCGCTGGCCGGTGCGGGCATCGTGCTGGTCGCGGTGCTGTGGGAGTCCCGGGTGGCTCGTGACGCCTGACCCGGCGGGCGCGGCGTCCGCCGAGGGTGCCGCGGACGGGCCCGCCGCCGTCGGCGTCGGGCCGTGGCCCGGCGGCCCCGAGGCGTGGCCCACGGTGGACGACGGCGACGGGCCACGCCCTGACCCCCGCTACGACCCCGAGCTGCTCGCCGCCGGCGACCGGCGGAACGTCGCGGACCACTACCGCTACTGGACGGTCGACGCGATCGTCGCGGACATGGACGCCCGCCGGCCGGCGGACCGGCAGCTCCACGTCGCGATCGAGAACTGGTCCCACGACCTGAACATCGGGTCGGTGGTGCGGACCGCCAACGCGTTCAACGCCGCCGGCGTGCATGTCGTGGGACGACGGCGGTGGAACCGCCGCGGGGCGATGGTCACCGATCGCTACCTGCACGTCCACCACCACCCCGACGCGCGCACCCTGGCCGGCTGGGCGGCCGGTCCGGAGCCTGCCCGCGGCTCCCGCCTCCCGGTCATCGGGATCGACAACGTCCCGGGGTCCGTGCCGATCGAGGGGCATCCCCTGCCGCCGCGTTGCGTCCTGTTGTTCGGACAGGAGTCCACGGGACTGACCCCGGAGGCGCAGGACGTGTGCGACGTCGTCCTGCACATCACGCAGCACGGTTCCACGCGCTCCGTGAACGCGGGGGCCGCGGCGGCGATCGCCATGTACGCGTGGGCCGCCCGGCACCTGTGACGTGTCCGTGGCGCCATCGTCCCGGGTGCCCGGCCCTCGGCCTTGCACGCGGCCGTGCCGCTGGCCGGCGCGAGAGGTGGCCGGGAACCGCAAACCGCGGCCGGGGTTCTTGTCGTGGACGGTCACGACGCGGTGCCCCGGCGTGCATAAGATCGTGGGTGCATACCCGGGCGGACCTGGAAGCGACGGCCGCCCACACCACGAGCCACTTGGAGCTGGAGCAGATGCCCATCGCAACCCCCGAGGTATACGGCGAGATGATCGACCGGGCGAAGGCCGGCAAGTTCGCCTACCCCGCGGTCAACATCACGTCGTCGCAGACGATCACCGCCGCCCTGCGTGGCTTTGCCGAGGCGGAGTCGGACGGCATCATCCAGGTGTCGGTCGGTGGCAGCGAGTACGGCTCGGGCGCCACGGTCAAGGACCGCATCGCCGGATCGCTCGCGCTCGCCGCGTACGCGACCGAGGTCGCGAAGAACTACCCCGTGAACATCGCGATCCACACCGACCACTGCGTCAAGGAGAACCTCGACTCCTGGGTGAGGCCGCTCCTCGCGATCGAGGCGGAGCAGGTCAAGAACGGCCAGAACCCGACCTTCCAGTCGCACATGTACGACGGCTCGACCGTGCCCCTCGACGAGAACCTCGTCATCTCCGCCGAGCTCCTCGAGCTCTCGCAGGCCGCGAAGACGATCCTCGAGATCGAGGTCGGCGTCGTGGGTGGCGAGGAGGACGGCCACGAGGCCGAGATCAACGAGAAGCTGTACACCACCCCCGCCGACGGCCTGGCCACGGTCAAGGCGCTCGGCGCGGGTGAGAAGGGGCGGTACCTGACCGCGCTGACCTTCGGCAACGTGCACGGTGTCTACAAGCCCGGTGCGGTCAAGCTGCGCCCGTCGATCCTCGCGGACATCCAGAAGGCCGTGGGCGACGAGATCGGCAAGGAGAACCCGTTCGACCTGGTCTTCCACGGTGGTTCCGGGTCGACCGAGGCGGAGATCGCCGAGGCGGTCGACAACGGGGTCATCAAGATGAACATCGACACCGACACGCAGTACGCGTTCAGCCGCCCGGTGGCCGACCACTTCTTCAAGAACTACGACGGCGTCCTGAAGGTGGACGGCGAGGTCGGCAACAAGAAGGCGTACGACCCGCGCGCGTGGGGCAAGCTGGCCGAGGCCGGTATGGCCGGCCGCATCGTCGAGGCCTGCCGGCAGCTGCGGAGCGCCGGCACCAAGATCTGAGCCGGAACGTGCCGGGGGCGGCGGTGACCGGCCGCCACCCCGGCACGGCCACGGGTTCGGCGTGAGCTACTTCGCCTGGTCGCGGAGCTTCGCCCACACCAGCTTTCCCGTGCCGGACGGACGCCAGCCCCATTCGGCCAGGCGGTCCACGATCTGCATGCCGAATCCGCCCAGCCGGTTCGGATGTCCGTCCGTCGCGACGGGGGGCGCCGGGTTGGAGTCCTCGACCTCGATCCGCAAACCCTCGCCGGTGTCGTAGAGCCGCAGGGCGATGTGCCCCCATCCGTGCAGCACACCGTTCGCCACCAGCTCCGACACCACCAGCTCTGCCTGCGCGGACTCCTCGATACCCCAGGCCTGACAGGTGCGGAGCACCGCGTGCCGGGCCCGCCCGATCGACGACGGCTCGCTCGGCAGCATCCAGCGCCGCCACCGCGGCGACAGCGTCGGCTGAGCCCGGTCACCCTCGGGATCGGGAACCCGCACGACGACGATCGCGACGTCGTCCTCCGGCTTGTCGGCCAGCCGCGCCAGCAGCTCCTCGCCCACCCCCGCCGCGTCCTTCGCCTGGATCGCCGCGGCGGTCTCCAGCAGTGCCTCCAGCCCCAGGCGCAGAGGCCGGTCGCGCCGCTCGATCAGCCCGTCCGTGTAGAAGAGCAGGGTGTCGCCCGGGCGCAGGTCGTGCGTTCCCGTGGTGCGCTCACGGGACCCGAAGCCGACCAGCGCACCCCCGCCCTGGTCCAGGGTGATGACCTCGCCGCCACGCAGCAGCAGGGGCGGGAGATGTCCCGCCCGGGAGTACTCGATCGCCTGGCACTCGGTGCCCTTCTTGCGCAGTGCCGCGTACACCATGCTGGCCGAGCGCGGGATGCCCATCCCGGCGACGAGCTGGTCGACCTTCTCGAGCACCTGGCCGGGGGAGAACAGCTCGAACGCGTACGACCGCACCACGGAGCGCAGCTGCCCCATGGTGGCGGCGGCCTCGACGTCGTGCCCGACGACATCGCCGATGACGAGGCCGACGACCTCGGTCGAGATCTGCAGGATGTCGTACCAGTCGCCACCCACCTGGGCGTGCTCGGCGTTGGGCGCGTAGTAGGTCCACACGTCGAGGCCGGGCACGTCGGCCTGCTCCGGCAGCATCGCGCGCTGCAGGGTCTCGGCGAGCCGGTGCTCGCGGGCGTACAGGCGGGCGTTGTCGATCGCGTTCCCGGCCCGGCGCGCGACCACCTCGAGCACCCCACGGACCTCCTCGGACTCGTCGGTGCCCTCGTAGAACAGCACCTCGTCCGCACCGGCGTCGGCCAGCCACACCACCAGCAGGCCCAGCGTGCTCTTCCGCCCGGCCACGGGGTGCACGACGACGCTGCGGGGAACCCCGCCCATCTCGTCGGTGAGGCGCCGGTTCAGCTCGCGCTGCAGCCAGCCGGACGCGGAGTACTGCGCGTGCGGGATGTCGAGATGCAGGGTGACCGGCTCGTCACCCTTGCCGTCGAGAAGGTCCTGGACGTTGTCGACCACCTCGAGAAGCCGGCCCGGGGCCACCGTCGTCGCGTCACCCGCGGAGGTGGTGTCACCGAGCTGGTCCTGGACACCGCGGTGCGGGCCGCCGCGCGACTGGTCGTCCCCGGCGACGTACCGGGCGTGCCGCCGGCCGCGGCCCGACGGCGGGTTCGCGACGTCGATGCCCTCGGCGGGCTTGAGGCCGTCGTCGTTCACGTAGAAGCCGGCCCACTTCACGACGTGGCCGAGCAGCTCGGCGATGTCGCGCAGGACGTACGGGTACTCGAGGTCCGCCAGCAGCTCCGTCGTCTGCGCGATGAGGTCGCTGTCCTCGCGCTGCCGGTTCTCCATGGCGAGGCTGGCGAGCTGGGCCGCCTGGCGCTCCATGTGCTCCGACACGTCCACGCTGATCCCGATCCAGTGCGTGACGCGGCCGTGATGGGCGGCACGAGCCGGGGTGAGGGTGAGCTGTACCCACCCGGACATCCCGCCGCGCAGGGCGGAGCGCGCCATCGTCTGCACTTCCTCGCCCGCGGCCAGGTGCTCCCGCAGCCTGTCGACGTCCTCAGGGTCGCCGAGGCGGTCGCCGAGTACCGAGAGTCTGCGGCCGGCGAGGTCGGTGAAACGCACGTCGGCGTATTTCTCGAATGCCTCGTTGGCCCACAGCAGTGGTAACCCGTCCTCGAAGGCACCCGTGAGAAAGACCGGCACCCCGATGCTCGCGGCGCCGCGCAGCACCAGGTCTCCGACGGACGGCGGCATCGGACGGCGAGCCTGCGGTGGATCGCCACGACGAGGGGCGGCGAGCGGTTCGTCATGGCCCGGAATGTCCGGTGAGACCGAGTTCTCCTCAACGGGCGACGTCGCGTCCGGGGCCGACGAGTTCGGGTTCACGGCCGAGTTCATCGGGCCGGCGGGAAGCGGGGGAACGCGCGGTGTGCGACCCTGACCTGGGCCGTCAGGGGGGACCGACCAGGACATGTTGCCTATCATCCTCGTCCCCCTTTCGACAATCTCTGCGTTGCCTCTGTTCCAACAGGACATTCAACCGTAGATTGGGACAGTCCGAGAGGTGAACGCCCGACCTCTATCATCTCAATGACATATCAGAGCCGATGGCAGCCCAGCCAACAGCGTGAGACCGCAGCCGATCGCCTCGGAAGGAGAACCGTGCAGGACGACCGCAACGACTCGACCCGCGAACCGCAGGCCGCGGGTCCGCGCGACCAGGCTGCCACCCCGCCGGCGCCGCAGGACGCACCAGGCCATCCTGACCTGGGTGAGCCGGCGAGCGTCCACGTCCTCACCGTCGACCAGCGTTCGCGGCTCGTGCTCGCCGGGGAGATCGACGCGAAGATCGCGGGCGACCTGCAGAACGCCATCAGCGAGGCCGAGGGGTCGCGACTCCCGGTCGAGATCGACGCCCATCACGTCACGTTCATGGACTCGTCCGGCGTGGCGTTCCTGGCCCGGCTCGCGAGCCGGAGCCCGCACAAGGTCCGGGTGCTCCGCGCCCCGCCGACCGTCCGTTTCCTGCTCGAGGTGACGCGGATCGGTGACCTGCTGGAGATCGTCGACGAGGACCTGGCGACGAACTGACGGTGTCTTCCCGAGCCGCCGGGCTCCGCCGCGCAGCCTGCTACATCGCTCGGCGGTCCACCCTGTCCGCGGCGATCATCCGTGGCGTGACGACGTGAAACCCCGTGGCCGGCGTCGCCGGTTCGCACCGGTGCTCGTTGTCGATCCGGAACAGGTCCATCGCACCGCACACCTCGAGGACGAAGAGGTCCCGCTCGTCGGCGCCGCGGATCACCGTCGCGCCGCCCCGCTTCGCGCCGGAATCCGCCAGCGAGATGAGGAACGCCGCGCCGGTCGAGTCCATGAAGGTGACCCGGCACATGTCGATCACCAGGAGTTGACGGCGTAGACCGACGACACGAGCCGCGATGCCTGGAAACTGGTCCCGTTCCTGCAGGTCGAGCTCTCCGGCGATCACGAGAGTCGTCGTCGTCGGTGACGTCGCGATCTCGATCATGTTCACGAGAGTAACCACAGATCGCCGATCGCACCGGCTGAGTGGAAGGATTCGCCCGGATCGGACCCTTCCGGGAAATATGGAACAGTCCGGGGCCGGAGAGGGGAGAATGTCCTCATGAGCCATGACAACCTGCTCGCGGGCCCTGCCCCGGTCGAGCTTCCCGACGACTTCCCCGACGTCCGCACCGGTCTCGCCGCCGGTGACGATCCCGCTGCCGTGGCGGCACGCCACCCCGCGTCGTCCCTCGCCTGGGCCGTCCTCGCCGAGCGCGCCCTCGCCGCGGGCAACACCGTGGGCAACGATGCGGGCAACAGTCCGGACGGCACGGGCAACACGCCCGCCGGGGCTGTCGAGGCGTACGCGTACGCGCGAACGGGCTATCACCGCGGCCTGGACGCCCTGCGCCGCGCCGGGTGGCGCGGCCAGGGTCCGGTCCCCGCCGCACACGTGCCGAACCAGGGCTTCCTCCGAGCGCTGCTGGCCCTCTCCGACGCCGCCGGCCTGATCGGCGAGACGGAGGAACGCGACCGCTGCCGCCAGTTCCTCCTCGATTCCGGTACGTCCGCGGACGAGGTGCGGGCGCTGGCCGGCGCACGCGGCTGACGCGGCCATGCCCGTCCTTCGTCGATGTCGGCCGTCGCAGGTAAACTCGCCGTCGCTCAACAAACTCCCGAGAAGGTGGGAAATCCATGCCAGGCGTGGTGCTCGTCGGTGCCCAGTGGGGCGATGAGGGCAAGGGGAAGGCAACCGATCTTCTGGGTTCGCGTGTCGACCATGTGGTGAAGTTCAACGGCGGGAACAACGCCGGCCACACCGTCGTCATCGGCGACGAGAAGTACGCGCTGCACCTGCTGCCGTCCGGCATTCTGTCGCCGGGCGTCACGCCGGTGATCGCGAACGGCGTCGTGGTCGACATCGAGGTCCTGTTCGAGGAGCTCGAGGCCCTCGAGGCGCGTGGCGTGGACGTCTCGCGGCTGCTGGTGTCGGGCAGCGCGCACGTGATCGCGCCCTACCACCGCACCATCGACAAGGTGACCGAGCGGTTCCTGGGCAAGCGCAGGATCGGGACCACCGGCCGCGGCATCGGTCCCGCCTACGCGGACAAGATCAGCCGTGTGGGCCTGCGGATGTGGGACCTGTTCGACGAGAAGATCCTGCGCGCCAAGATCGAGGGCGCGCTGGACCAGAAGAACCACCTGCTCGTGAAGGTCTACAACCGCCGTGCCGTGGACGTGGACGAGACGGTCGAGGAGCTGCTGAAGCATGCCGAGCGCCTGCGCCCCATGGTCGCCGACACGTCGGTGGAGCTGAACCGGGCGCTGGACGAGGGCAGGAACGTGCTGTTCGAGGCGGGCCAGGCGACGATGCTCGACATCGATCACGGCACCTACCCGTTCGTCACGAGCAGCAACGCGACGGCGGGCGGGGCGGTCACCGGTTCGGGCGTCGGCCCCACGCGGATCGACTCGGTGATCGGCGTCGTCAAGGCCTACACGACACGTGTCGGCGAGGGGCCGTTCCCCACGGAGCTCTTCGACGACAAGGGGGCGTTCCTCGCCAAGGCCGGGCACGAGTACGGCACCACGACGGGCCGCCCGCGCCGGTGCGGCTGGTACGACGCGGTCATCGCCCGCTACGCCTCGCGCGTCAACGGCCTCACGGATCTCGTGCTGACGAAGCTCGACGTGCTGACCGGCCTGGAGAAGGTGCCGGTCTGCGTGGCGTACGACGTCGACGGTGTCCGGCACGACGAGATGCCCACCGACCAGACGGCGTTCCACCACGCGAAGCCGATCTACGAGGAGCTCGACGGCTGGTGGGAGGACATCTCGGGCGCCCGTACGCTCGGCGACCTCCCGCCCGCCGCGCGTGCGTACGTCGACGCGCTGGAGCAGCTGTCCGGCACGCGGATCTCCGCGATCGGCGTCGGGCCGGCGCGTGACGCGATCATCCCGATCCACGACCTGATCCACGCGCGCGGACACTGAGCCGCGTCCCTACACTGGAGCCCCGTGAAGATCCTCGTCGTCGGGCCCGGCGCCCGTGAGCACGCCATCGTCCACGCACTCACCGCGGAGGCGGCGAGCGGCGAGGCCCACGAGATCCACGCCGCGCCCGGCAATCCGGGTATCGCCGCGGAGGCCACGTCTCACGCGGTCGATGCCGAGGACGGCGCGGCCGTCACCGCCCTCGCCCGCGAGATCGGTGCGGACCTCGTCGTCGTCGGGCCGGAGGCCCCTCTCGTGGCGGGCGTCGGGGACGCCTTGCGCGAGGCCGGGTTCCCCGTGTTCGGTCCTGGCGGTGAGGCGGCGCGCCTGGAGGGCAGCAAGGCGTTCGCCAAGGACGTCATGGCCGCGGCCGGCGTGCCGACCGCGATGGCGCACGTCTGCACCGACCTCGACGAGGTGGCCGCCGCCCTGGACGCGTTCGGGGCTCCGTACGTCGTGAAGGACGACGGTCTGGCCGCGGGCAAGGGGGTCGTCGTCACCGAGGACAGGGGTGCCGCGCTGGAGCACGCGCGCCTCGCGCTCGACGCCCACGGCGGTCCCGGCCGGGTGGTCGTCGAGGAGTACCTCGACGGGCCCGAGGTCTCGCTCTTCTGCGTGTGTGACGGCGTGACCGTCGTTCCCCTCGCGCCCGCCCAGGACTTCAAGCGGGTCTTCGACGGCGACGAGGGGCCGAACACCGGTGGGATGGGCGCGTACAGCCCCCTCCCGTGGGCGCCCCCGGGCCTCGTGGACGAGGTGGTGTCCCGTGTCGCGCGGCCTACCGTCGAGGAGATGGCACGCCGTGGGACTCCGTTCAGCGGCGTCCTCTACTGCGGCCTCGCGCTCACGTCGCGCGGCATACGGGTGGTCGAGTTCAACGCGCGCTTCGGGGACCCGGAGACCCAGTCGGTGCTGGCACGCCTCGTGACGCCGCTGAGCCGGGTGATGCTCGCCGCCGCTCGTGGCGAGCTCGCCGACCTGGAACCGCTGCGCTGGCGCGACGAGGCGGCGGTCACGGTCGTGGTCGCCTCCGCCGGCTACCCGGCGTCGTCCCGGAAGGGCGATGCGATCACGGGGATCACGGACGCGGAGGAAGTGGCCGGTGTGCACGTCCTGCACGCCGGCACGGGGCTGTCCGACGACGGGGAACTGGTCTCGGCGGGAGGCCGGGTCCTGTCGGTCGTCGCCCTGGGCGTGGACCTCACCGGCGCTCGTGACAAGGCCTACGAGGCAGTCGCGAAGATCTCTCTGGCAGGATCCCAGCACCGTACGGACATCGCGGCCAAGGCGGCCGCCGGGACCCTCACGGTGCCCGCCTGAGGCGAGCCCGGTACGGGCCCGGGCACGCCCTCGGACCCGTCGGTCCCCGGCGGGCACGTGCGAGACAGGATCTCGTCCCGCGTGCCCGCCGGGGACCGACGGGTCCCTCATGCCGGTGCGACAGGGTGTCAGACCTGGATCAGGAACACGTCACCGCGGTCGAGCTCGGTGCGGTGCCGTTGGCGGTGAAGCCGAAGGAGGTCGACTGGCCGGCGTTCAGCGTGCCGTTCCAGCCGACGTCGCTCGCGGTGACGGTGGAGCCGTTGACGGAGTAGTCCGCGTTCCACAGGCTGCCGATCGTCGTGCCCGTGGGCAGTGTGAACTGGGTGGTCCAGCCGCTGGTGCCGCCCGAGCCGCCGGTGACGGTGATCTGGCCCTGGAAGCCGCTGCCCCAGTCGTTCACCACCTCGAGCGTGGCCACGCAGTCACCGGTGCCCGGGTCGTCGGTGGGGTCGTCGGTGGGGTCATCGGTCGGATCGTCGGTCGGGTCATCCGTCGGGTCGTCGGTCGGGTCGTCCGTGGGGTCGTCCGTCGGGTCCGGGTCGGGACCGCCGTCGCCGATCGGCGGGTAGGCGTTCGCCACGAGCATCTCGAACTGGTCCTGGAACCACCAGCCCGACAGCGGGGCGTTCGGCAACGCACCCGTGTAGGCACCGCCGAGCTTGTCCGCCTGGTAGGTCGGGTCGCACATGCGGTCGAAGCTCTTGCCCTCGTCGTTCGGGATCTCCTCGGAGGCCCCGTCGGACTCGCCCGGCGGCTTCACCCACACGAAGGCGTGCAGGTGCGACTCCGCGTAGCCGGACGGCGACACGGTCGGACGCTCGCCGATGCCGGCGCCGTCGGGGTTGCACCAGGCACCGCGGTGGGTGCGACGGTCCACGCGGGACTCGTTCACGTAGGTGTTGAGATCGCTCGACGACGACACCGACGTCGGGCGCTCCGATCCGCCCCAGCCGTTACGGGACGTGTCGATCAGCATGCCGATGCGGGATGGAGCGCCCTGGGCCACCATCCGGTCGTACAAATCCGCGGTCCAGTCGATCTCGTCGAAGTCCGGGTTCCACTCGTAGTACTCCGCCGAGCGCACCTGACCGCTCCCGACCTGCAGGTTGGGGTTGGTGAGGAACGGCTCCTCGAGCGGCGTCGAGTTCGCCGTGTTGGTGACGAAGCCCGCCACGGCGTCCCAGCCGTAGGTCGAGCCCTCGACGACGCTCGCGAACTCCTGCGCGCTGCCGCTCGCGTTGTCCGGCCAGCCGAGCCAGCCCGAGTGTGCCGCGTCGATGTACGAGTAGACGTTGCCGACCTCGTGCAGCCGGTCGAGGGCGTACCGCACACCTTCGCGGTAGTACGGCGCCGCCTCCTGGCACGGCTGGTGGGACATGTTCGTCACCATGTTGGGCAGTGAGTCGGGCTCGATCACTGCCGAGATCCGCAGGTTCTCGTACTCCGGACGGTCGAGGATCTCGACGATCGCGTCGATGTACTCGGTCTTGTAACGCTCCATGCCCTCGTCCGTGGCGGGCAGTTCGCCGTTCGACGCCAGGGCGAAGCAGTCGCGGCCGGGCAGGTCGTAGATGACGATGTTGAAGACCAGCGGGCTGCTGCCGGCCTGCGCGACGGCCTGGTCGAGGTGCCATTCCAGACCGTGCTGCCGGTCGATGCCCTCAATGGCCTGGATGCGGTCCATCCACACGAACGTCGGCTCGTCCGCGATCGCGCGCATGTCCTCGCCGAGCGAGCCGCCGGCCACGTCGGCGGCCTCCAGAACATCCTCACGCCAGTCGGGGTTGACGTACTGCGTGGCCCCCTCGTAGGGGTTGCCCACTGCCGCGGTGGCGGACGGCGCGGCCGCCAGAGCCACCAGAGCCGACGCGGCGACCAGCGCCCCCGTCGCTCCGGCCGCGACTCCCGCGCGCACCTTCTTCTCTCGTTGCACGATGCCCTCCCGGGTCGTCCTGTTCGCACGCGCCGGCCGGCCCTCCTTCGCGGTGGGGCCGGTGGCGCGCGCACCCCGCAGGCCTTTCTGCGGTGGCGGGTGAATCGTTGCCCGGGCGATGACTTGGACGACACCAAACGAATCGTTTAACAGGAGACCGCTCTCTGGCGGTGGCTCACCTCGGATCCGGGGGAGCCGTGGAACCGCGCACCACCAGCCCGCCCGCGGCGACCGTGACGGACGGTGGCGCCTTCTCGTTCGGCGCCCCGTCGGCGCGCAGCACGCCGAGCAGCGCCTGCCCGACGGCTTGACCGAGACGTTCCACCGGATACGGCACGGCGGTGAGCGACGGTGTCGTGAGCCGGCACGCGGCGGCGTCCGTCCCGGCCACCACGGAGAGCTGCCACGGTACGGCGATCTCCAGCCGCCGCGCGACGTCGAGCACGACGCCGGCCGTGACGTCGTCGTCGGTCACGACGGCGGTCGGGTGGCTGCCGGAGGAGAGCAGCGAACCGACCGCGGCCGCCGCCCGGTCGACGCCGTCGCCCGTGACCGCGTCGAAATCGATTCCGGCCTTGCTCAGCGCGCCGGCGAGAGCCGTGGCCCGGCGGCGGGTCGCCAGGAGGCCCTCGGCTCCGGTGAGCATGGCGACCCGGCGGTGCCCCAGATCGGCGAGAAACTCGCCGACCTGCGCGAACGCCGTGGCGTCGTCGAACACGACGCTGCGCCAGGCTGGTGGTGCGGGTACGGACGGGTCGCCCACCATGACCGCCGGCGCGGGCAGGTGGCGCAGGGCGGCGAGGCGGGCGTCGTCGGACCGCAGGCCCGTCACGACGAAGCCGGCGTAGCGGCGCTCCGCCCACCAGCGGCGCATCAGGTGCGCCGCCTGCTCCACGGTGCCCGCCGTGTGCACGGCCAGGGTGACGCCCGCGTCGTCGAGCACCTCGGACGCGGCGGTGACGAGGTCGAGCGTCGACGCGGCCCGGGACCCGGCGGCGCCGTCGTGCACCGCCACGAGGGCGGCGGCGCCCGGGCCGGCGCGCAGCGAGCGCGCCGCCGTGGCGGGCCGCCAGCCGAGCTCGTCCGCCACCCGGAGCACACGCTCCCGGGTGACCTCCGCCACCCCGCGCCGACCGTTCAGGGCGTACGACACCACGGCCGTCGAGACGCCCGCCGCGCGGGCGACGTCGACGATCGTCGGTCGCCGCTTGCCCTCGCCCGAGCGCGGCCGGCCGCCCCGGGGTGAGGCCGGGATTCCACCCTTGCCGGTCGAGTTATCTGGATCTTCGTGATGATTCGGTCGCGCCGTCGAGACCATTCCCGTAGCATGCCCTGTTAGCCCATACTTTGCACAGCGTCGACGAGGACGGGGTGTGAGCATGACATCCGTAAGGGGCAAGTACTCGGTGGCAGTGCTGTCGCCGGTGGTCGGGGGGCACTACTTCGGGAAGGTTCTGGCCGGGGTCTCGCGCGCGGCGCGAGCCGGCGGGCACCGGGTCGTCGTCGTGCAGACGTACCCGGCCGATCTGGAGCGCGCGCAGTTCCCGGAGGAGCCGCCGGTCGGCGTGCCGGTCGGGCTCGACGCGGCGGACGGCCTGATCGTGGTGACGACCGCCGTCGACGCCGAGACGGTCGAGAGGCTGGGAGCGGAGGACCGGCCCATGGTGCTGGTCGGCGAGCACTCTCCCGTTGCGAAGGCTCCCGCCGTCGCGCCCGACAACGCCGGCGGGACGCGTGCCGCCGTCGAGCACCTCATCGCGCACGGACACGTCGAAATCGGTTTCGTCGGCAGTCTGCGCCAGTCCGACATCGTCGAGCGCTACGAGGCGTACCGCGCCACCTTGCGCGATCACGGCATCGAGCCGAGGGACGAGTGGGTCTATCACGCGTCGGACAACCAGGAGGCGGCGGGCGCGGCCGCCGCACGGCAGGCGCTGACCGCGGGGATGCCGACCACGGCGACGTTCGTCGCCACCGACCGCAATGCCGCCGGGTTCACGAGAATGCTCCAGGTCAGCGGTCTCGCGCTGCCGAAGCGGCAGGCGGTGGTCGGATTCGACCACTCCGATCTGGGCGCGCGTATGCGGCCCCGGCTGGCCACCGTGGACCCGCACCACGACGGAGTCGGCGAACTGGCCGTCTCGCTGCTGGTCGCCCAGATCAGGGGTGAGCGGCCACGAGGCCGGCACCTGTCGGCCGCGAGCCTGATCACCCGCGAGTCGTGCGGCTGCCGGGAGGCGAGCGTGGGACCGGTGCAGGGCACCGGCGAGGAGGCGGCGACGTCCTGGGCCCGGCTCGCCGGCGTCGCGGAGATCGTCCTCGACGGTGCGGGAGCCGCGCCGGGCATCGAGGCGTGGATGCGCAGCGTGCAGCGGATCGTGCGCGGCGCCGACGCCCTCGCCGTGCTGCCCGACGCCGACGCCCTCGCCTCCCTCGTGGACATCACCCGTGCGCTCCGGCCGCATCCTGAGGCGCTCGAGCAACTGGTGCCGGCGCTCCGCTCGGTCGAGGAGGAACTGGCGAAGGCACGCAAGGGAAGGACCCGCGCTCCCGGCGAGCCGGGGCCGACGGCCCGCCGCCGCGCCGTGGCCCGCGCCATCACCGATGTGATAGTCGCGCTCAGCACCGGCTGCACGCAGACCCTCCTGGCCCGGGCCGGCCGTCTCGAGCGGACGATCGGGGAGCAGTACGAACTCGACCTCGGACTCCTGCACGCGGACGCGCCCACCATCCGCACGCTGCGGTGGCTGCCCAAGGGCCACCGCGGGCCCGCGACGCTCGCGCTGTGGTCCGACGCCGCGGAGCGGCTCACCCACCCGCCCGTCCCCGACGACGTCCCCCGGCCGGGTCTGCGGGACTACGCGGGGGAGATCGACAGCCCTGCCCCCCGGCCCCCCGCCGGGACCGCGGCGGACCCGGCACGAGAACTCACCGTGGTCGGCACGACGGCGACATCGGCCCAGGCGCGCGCCCTGGTCGGCACCAGGCTGCCGGTCGCGTCCTTCCCCACGCGGGCCCTGCTCGACTCCGCGGACGGGATCGCCTTCGTCATCCCCGTCACCTTCGACACGAGCGACTGGGGGCTGCTGCTCATCGGCGGTGCCATCGACACCCACACCACCAGTGCCCGCGACAAGTTCGACCACTGGGCCGCGATGCTCGCCGTCGCGCTGGACCGGGAGGCACGGCTGGTGTCCCTGCGCACCCAGCGCGCCGCGCTGGCCGACATGGCGGCGCGTGAGCGGGCGCTCGCGCTGGACCTCCGGGCGGGTCAGGTGCGTTACCGCCTCGTCGAGGAGGTCGCCCTCGAGGGCACCTGGGACTGGGACATCACCACCGGTCACGTCTACTACTCGCGGACCTGGAAGTCGCTGCTCGGGCTGGCGGACGACGAGGTCGGCTCGGGCATCGAGGAGTGGACCAGCCGCGTCCACCCGGACGACCAGCGCGCGGTGCGGTCGGCGATCGCACGCCAGCTCGCGGGAGCGTGCGTGCCGTTGGACCTGGAGCACCGGCTCACGGCGGCGGACGGGCGCGAGCTCTGGGTCCGCGCCCGGGCCACGACGGTCACCGACGACGCGGGTGTGCGGGCGCGGATGGTCGGCGTCCTGATGGTTCTGGGCGCCGAGGGTTCGGGGGACGCGGCTCCGTGGCGTACCTCACGCGTGCGTCCACAGGCGGATGCCTCGCCGTTCTCCACCTCCCAGTAGACTCGGCCCCGGAATCCCCTCGTCTTTCAAGGAGCCCCCGTGGGACGCGTCGTCGTCGAGGTCATGCCCAAGCCCGAGATCCTGGACCCCCAGGGCAAGGCCGTGGTCGGGGCGCTGCCGCGCCTCGGATTCACGCAGTTCAGCGGTGTCCGCCAGGGCAAGCGATTCGAGCTCGAGGTCGACGGCGAGGTCACGCCCGAGATCCTCGAACAGGCTCGCAGGGCGGCCGAGGAAGTGCTGTCCAACCCGATCATCGAGGACGTCGTCGCCGTGACCGACGCGTCGGCGGACGCCGCGGTCCCGCAGCGCGCCGGGCTGGCCTGATGGGCGCGCTGAACAGCGCCCGGATCGGCGTGGTCACCTTTCCCGGCACGCTCGACGACCGTGACGCGGCCCGGGCGATCCGGCTCGCCGGCGGCGAGCCCGTCGCCCTCTGGCACGCGGACGCCGATCTGCAGGGCGTCGAGGCGGTCGTGCTGCCCGGCGGCTTCTCCTACGGCGACTACCTGCGTGCCGGCGCGATCAGCAGGTTCGCTCCGGCGACGGCCTCCGTGATCGACGCCGCGCGGGGCGGCATGCCGGTGCTCGGCATCTGCAACGGTTTCCAGGTCCTCACCGAGGCGCACCTGTTGCCGGGCTCGATGATCAAGAACGACCACCTGCACTTCGTGTGCCGCGAGCAGACCCTCGTGGTCACCAACGCCAACACGGCGTGGACCAACGAGTTCGCCACGGGACAGAAGATCACGATCCCGCTGAAGAATCAGGACGGGCAGTTCGTCGCGGACGACGACACCCTGGACCGGCTGGAGGGCGAGGGTCGCGTCGCGTTCCGCTACGACGGCTGGAACCCGAACGGCTCGCGCCGCGACATCGCGGGTATCACCAACGAGAAGGGCAACGTGGTGGGGCTGATGCCGCACCCGGAGCACGCCGTCGAACCGGGTTTCGGCCCGGCCGCTGCGGACGGCCCGCGCGCGGGCACGGACGGGCTCCCGTTCTTCCGGTCGGTGCTGGCCTCACTCGTCGGGGCGTGACCTTGCCTGCTTCGCCCCGGGTACCCGGACGCTCCGTCGTGGGCCAGGAGGACCGATGACGGAGACGACCAGGGCACGCGATGACATCTCCGAGGCGGCTTCGGCGGTCTCGGTCGAGAAGGTGCCGTTCGAGCACCCGGACGCCGTCGAACTCCGGCTCGCCGCGGTCACGGAACTCGGCGAACGCTACGGCGGTGACGAGGACGCGAACGAGTACATCGACCCCGCCACGATCGTCGTCACGGCCGTCGTCCGGGTCGACGGCGTCGCCGCCGCGGGCGGCAGCATCCGCGACCTGTCCGGGACGGACGACGGAGTCGGGGGCCGCCATCCCCGTGCGACAGGCGAGGTCAAGCGTGTCTTCGTGGACGCCGGGTTCCGGCGCCGCGGCTTCTCGACGCTGATCATGGAGACACTCGAGCGCTCCGCCCGTGAGGCGGGCATGACCCGGCTCGTCCTGGAGACCGGTACGGCGCAGCCGGAGGCGATCGCCCTCTACGAGAAGCTCGGGTACGAGCCGATCCCGCCCTACGGCAAGTACGCGGGCGAGGAAGACCAGCGCTGCTACGGCAAGGCGCTCTGACCCGGCCGCTCTGGGTCGCAGCGCCTCCACGGCGGACGCATGGGCTTCCGCCCTACGCGGTGCCGTAGCGGGCGACGGTCGTCGCCACCGCCTCGTCCACTGCGCTCTCGACCTGCGTGGGCGTGGGATCCCAGCCGACCACCATGAGCCGGGGCCAGAACACGTAGTTGCCGATCATGCCCAGGAAGTTGGCCGCCGCCATGAGGGTGTCGTCGACGCGAGCCGTCCCGGCGTCGTGCTCGGCCCGGAGGTAGCGCTGGACCGCGCGGAAGAACGGCATCTTCCCGGTCTCGAACTGGGTGTCGGCGATCTGGGGGAAGCGTGGCATCTCCGCGATCACCATCCGGTACAGGCCCACCATCTCGGGCCGTGACATGAGCGCCGCGTAGCGGCGGCCGTACAGGCGCAGCCCGTGTGCGAGGTCGCCGGGCTCCGGTGTCGTGCGGTCGTCGTCGGCCGCGTCCCATTGCTGTGTCACCACTGCCTCGAACAGGCTCGCCTTGGTGGGGAACTGCTTGAACAGGGTCGCCTTCGAGACGTCGGCGTCCTGGGCCACCCGGGCCAGCGACGTGCCCGCATAGCCGTGGGCCATGAACAGGCTGGTCGCCGCGTCGATGATCGCCGCCCGCTTCTGCTCCGCGAGCTGCTGGTGGTACGCACCCGTCCCTGCCGCCATGCGCCCATCATGCCGGACGGCGCGAGGTGAGCCACTTGACTCACAACCACGGGCCGACGTACCGTCTCGACAGAGGCGAGTCAGATGACTCGGAACCTGGCGAGAGGATGTGCCGTGGGGCGATTCAAGAACAAGACGGTCCTGGTGACGGGTGCGGGCGGCGGCATGGGTGTGAGCCACGTGCGCGCCTTCCATGCCGCCGGCGCGGACGTCGTGATCGGGGACCGGGTCCCCGAGCGGGGAACGCGCCTGGCCGCCGAGCTGGGCGACCGGGCCATGGCGGTCACCCTGGACGTGCGCGACGAGCGGCAGTGGGCCGACGCCGTGACGGCCTCCGAGCGCCGCTTCGGACCGGTGTCGGTACTGGTCAACAATGCCGGCGTGCCGCAGGCGGCCGCGACGGTCGAGCGCACCGAGCTGGCCGACTGGCAGCGGCTCCTGGACATCAACGTGACCGGGCAGTTCCTGGGGATACGCGCCGTCACCCCGTCGATGCGGCGGGGTGGAGGCGGCTCGATCGTGAACATCGCATCCTCCATGGCCAACACCGGCACCCCGTACTTCGCCGCCTACACGACGAGCAAGTGGGCTCTGCGCGGTCTGACCCGGACGGCAGCCATGGAGCTGGGCCGCGACGGGATCCGGGTCAACTCGATCCACCCCGGAGCGGTCTCGACCGCGTTCATCACGGAGCCGGCAGCTCCCGGCGCGGCGCCCATCGCGGCCGCCTACACGCCCGAGCCGTTCGCGATCCCGCGCGTGGGGAAGCCCGGTGACGTGACCAAGCTGGTCCTGTTCGTGGCGTCCGACGACGCCGCCTACGCGACCGGGTCGGAGTTCGTCGTCGACGGCGGGCTGCTGCTCGGGCCGGCCCTGCGGTACGAGGAGCAGCGGGGCGAGGATCAGCGGGGCGGGGGCCGGCGCAGCGAGCACGGGCAGCCCGGGGCCCCGCGGCGCGAGGACCAGCGCGGCGAGCACCGGCAGCCCGGGGCCCCGCACCGCGAGAGCGGGGAGGCCTGATGGACGAGGCGGTGCGGCGGGCCCTGGAGATCACCCCGGCCGCCACGACACGGCAGCGCATCGTCGACATCACGACGACAGGACGGCGCACGGGTCTGCCGCGGCGGATCGAGATCTTCTTCTACCACGTGGCCGGCCGCACGTACCTGTGCAGCGGCACGGTCGACCGGCCGAGCTGGTACGTGAACCTGCTGGCCGAACCCGCCCTCACGTTCCACCTCAAGGGCCGGGTGCGCGCGGACCTGCGGGCCACCGCCCGGCCGGTCACCGAGGAACCGGAGCGGCGTGCGGTCCTGACCGAGATCGTCGCCGACCTCAACCAGCCGGCGAACCCGGGCCACCTGGTCCAGCCGGTGGACCTGGAGGACTGGGTGCGCCGATGTCGGTTGGTCGAGCTGACGTTCCTCGACTGATCCGGCCCGTGCCGCCCGCCCTACTCCCCGCGCAGGTAGCTCAGCTGCGCCGTGACGCTCTGCCGGGCCGCGCCCAGAACGCTCGGGTCGACGTCGTCGTACACGATCCCCACCACCGCGTCGGCGAGCTCCGAGATCTCGGCGTCCCGGCCGTCGTCGGGCACGCCGAGCCGGTCCAGCGCGCGCCGCACCTGTTCCAGCCGCTCGATCCGGTGCGCGCGGTACAGGCGCACGGCCGCCGCCAGGTCACCGATGGGCTCGCCGTGCGCGGGGAGGCCGAGGGTGTCGGCGCCCGCGGACTCGAGGGTGTCGAGGCTCGCGAAGTAGTCGTGCAGTGAGCCGTCCGGCTCGGCGATCACGGTGGTGCCCTGACCGAGGACGGTGTCCCCGGTCAGCACGACGGTCTCCGTGCCCGACGACGCCGCCCCGCCGCCCGTGCCCGCCGCCGCCCCGCTCCCCGGGCTCCCGGCCCGGGGAGCGAGACCGTCGCCGACGCCCGCTCCCGGCCCGCTGACGACGAACGACACGGAATCCCGCGTGTGCCCGGGCGTCGCCAGCACCTCGATCCGCAGGCCGGCCGCATCGAGCACCTCGCCACCGCGCAGCGGCTCTCCGCCGAGGCAGAACTCCGGGTCGAGTGCCCGCACGGGCGCCCCGGTCCGTCGCCGCAACCCGGCCGACCCGGCGGTATGGTCCGGATGCCGGTGCGTGATCAGCACCAGTTCGACAGACCCCGCGCCGGCCAGCGCATCGAGGTGCTCGTCGAGCTCCGGCCCCGGATCCACCACCACGCACCCCACGGCGCCGGGCGCCCGCAGCACGTAGGACCGGGTCCCGTCGAGCGTCATCGGCCCGGGATTGTCTGCCCGCAGCATCGACACGAACGGCGTCACGATTCTCACGCCCCCACGCTACGCGCTCCCGGCGCCAAGGCACCGGACGTGGGCTCACCACCGGACGTAGGCCCGCCACCGGACCGAGGCTCGCCACCGAACCAAGGCCTGGCACTGGACGGAGTCCCGGCGGCGAACCTCATCGCGCCGGCAAGCGGCGCCCGCCAGGCGCGTCCGCCGACGAGCGGCGTCGGGGGAGCGGAACGCCGAGGCGGGTTCACCGCCTCGGCGTTCGCATCGGGCGCGGATCGCACCACGGCGCTCGGAGGTCGACGCCGACCATCCGCGCGCCCCCTCACCTCATCGCCGCTGTTTCACCGTGTACGCCCGCTCCACCGTCTCCCTCAGGGTGTTCCCCGCCGCGTCGGTCACCTCGGCGCGGAGCGACACCTCCGAGGTGCCCTTCGGGGCCTTCACCACGGCCACGCCGTTCCTGATCCTGGACTCCTTCCAGTCCCCGCCGTCGTTCGCGGACCACCACAGGCGCACCTCGGCGTCACCCTCGGTGCCGGTGACCTCGACCCCGACCTCGGTGCGCCGCGGTGCCGCGCCTCGCAGATCGATCCGCGCGACGTCGTACCGGACATCGGGCAGTTCCCTCGACACGATGTCGTCCTCCCCGACCGGCTCGGCGTGGAACGTCCACTCACCCGTGGCGCGCTTCGCGGTGAACCACCGTTCGGACGCCGGGACCCCACGGTAGGTGACCCGGTACTCCGCGCCGCCGGGCGGCATCGTCAGCTCGGCCCATCCGGGGGCGTCGTCCACGACCACCTCGCCGTCCTGCCACACGGTGAGGCGCTCGTCGTCCTCGCCCCAGCCCAGGTACGTGTTTCCGGCAGAGTCGGACCAGCCGCTCGGGAAGATCCCGAGCAGGTCTCCCAGCTGCGCCGCAGCGCCCTGCGGAGTGCGCGGCGCCCCGCCGATCGTCTCGTCGACGGTCGAACCGGGCTCGTACGCGGTCAGCGGCGAGTCGTAGCCGCCCAGTATCTCCTCCCAGTCGGGGGTGTCGTAGGACGTCGCATGGAGCCAGGTCACGTTCCGCGCGCTCACGTACTCGGTCCGGGTACCCAGGTCCACGGGGGACAGCACCGTGAAGGCGAAGCTGCGGCCTTCCGGCACGGCGCCACGGCCCGCCGAGATCACGACGCCCCGTGCCGGCTCCGCGTACGTCGTCCTCACGGCCGCCAGGTCCTCGCGGCGTGCGGTGAACGTCCCCGTCGTCACCGGGGACTGCTGGAACACCAGGTCGTAGGAGTACGGCCGGGCCGTCCGACTCGAGGCCGGCCGGTCCAGGTGTGCCGAGGTGACGTGGTCGAACTCGCCGATCGACACGGGCTCGGTCGGCGTGAGGAAGGCATCGACGTCGCCGACGGCGACCCCCGTCGACAAGCTGATGCCGTTCGCGTCGATCCGCTGCTCGTCCATGCCGAGATCCCTCACCGTTCCCTTGCGCGGCGTGGCGATCGACACCGGCACAGCCTCCCGCGCGTCAAGCGTCACGGTCGTGTGGGCGGTGACGGTGATCTCGGGCTCGATCGCGTCGGTGAGCTGGGTGAACTCGGTGTTCAACATGCTTGCCGCGACCGAGTAGTGGCCCGCGGGGACGCGCAGGGTGTGCGTCGCGCCCTCGGCGAGGTCGAAGGACAGGAACTGCTCGGCGTCGTCGACGTTCATGACGGCGAGGTCGGTGATGCCGTCGCTGAAGGGTTGCCCGTCCCGTCCGACGAACTCCACCTCCAGGTCGAACAGCTCGGGCTCCTTTTCCCAACCCACGGGGGTCCGCACCGTCGCGCCGTCCGGGCCTGTCGCCGTGACGGCGCCGGAGTACCGGCCGATGGCCCCGGGCACGCGGTCCACCGTCACGGTGATCTCGGTCGTGCCGTTCGCTGGAACCGTCACCCGGTCGTCGGAGACGGACGCGCCTTCGGCGGCCTCGCCGTCCGGGCCGGTCAGGGCGAGCTCCACGTCGAGGACGACGTCCTGGTCGCCGGTGTTCCGGTACGTGACCGTGCCCGTCGCCGTGCCGTCGTGCGGGTACTTGAAGGTGCCGAGCGAGACCGACGCCGGGTCGGCCAGGATCGGCTGCTCGATCGCGGTGGGCACGAAGACCCGCCCCGCACCCTCCTCGAACACGGACGCGCCGGTCGGGTCCGCCGACCCCATCAGCGCGGCCTTCAGCTCAGGGGCGGTCAGGTCGGGCCGAGCCTCCAGCACGACCGCCGCCGCGCCCGCGACGTGCGGCGCCGCCATCGAGGTTCCGCTCAGAGCCACGTAGTGCTCCCCGACGGGGCTGCCGAGCCGTGTCCCCGCCGCACGCGCCGCGACGATCTCCTCGCCGGGCGCGACGATGTCGGGCTTGATCGCGCCGTCGGTCCGCGGCCCGCGGCTCGAGAAGCCGGTCACCTGGTCGTCGTCGTCGACCGCGCCCACCGTGAGGGCCGACGACGCCGACCCGGGCGTCCCGATCGACTCGTCCATGCCGTCGTTGCCGGCCGCGATCACGAACAGTGCGTCGTGCTGGGCGGTCAGCTGGTCGACGGCGAGCGCCATGGGGTCCGTGCCGTCGGTGTACACGGACGCGCCGAGGGACATGTTGATGATGTCCGCGCCCTGCGAGGCGGCCCACTCCATGCCGTCGATGATCGACGACTCGTCACCGTACCCGTCGTCGTCCAGCACCTTGCCGACCATGATGCCGGCATCGGGGGCCATGCCGGAGTTCACGCCTCCCGACGCGTCGCCGGACCCGGCCACGATGGAGGCGACGTGGCTGCCGTGCCCCTGCCTGTCGACGGTGGACCCCGTGTCGGAGAAGTCCTCCTGTGCCACCACGACCTCGTCCAGGTCGGGGTGGGTCGCGTCGATGCCCGTGTCCAGGACGGCGACCGTGACTCCCTCGCCGGTGAATCCCGCCTCCCACGCCTGGGGTGCGCCGATCTGCGGTGCCGAGTCGGCGTCGAGCGCCTGCACCGGCGCGTCGAGCCAGACGCGCTCGATCGCGGGTGCTTCCTCCGCGGCGCGCGTCGTGGCGTCGCCGGCCTGTGCGCGCAGGGCGTCGATCAGTTTCGCGCCCGCCGCGGCACCGACGTCGTCGGACACGGCGCGGACGGACTCCAGGATGCGCTCCGGCGTGATGCCGGCCGGCTTCCAGTCGCTACGGGTCGCAAGGGTCGAGACGTCGCTCGGCCGCCCGGTCTGCTGCACGATGACCGGCAGGGTCGGACGCCCGCCGAACCCGGCGTCGGCCAGCGCGGCGACGTCGAACAACCGCTCGTCGAGCGTCTCGCCGACGAGCCCGGCGACGTCGGCCGGGATGACGTACAGGTGCTCGCCGTGGCCGCGCCGGAGGTACGGGACGTCCTCGCGTCCCTCGGCGCGGAGGACGGCGGCCGTGCGGCTTCCGTCCGGGGCCGTCGTGACGGTCACGCGATCACCCGTCAGGAGCGGGACCGTGACGGTCTCGGCCGGGCCGGTGGTGATGTCGACGGCAGCGCCGCCGGATGGACTGCCTGGCTGCGCGGCCGCGCCTGGGAGCATGCATCCGCTCGCGAGGAGCGCGGCGGCGACGGCCGCTACGGTGACTGATCGGGTGCGCAAGGGTGAGATCCCTTCGTTGTTCCGGAAAGCGGTCATCTACGACAGATCGGAACTTGCTCTCCGAACGTAAACCGAGTTACCGAAGGGGAACAACGAAAGTATTTGGGCTGCGCCGAACTATGGCCTGGATCACAAAGGCCGGTGTCCCGACCGTGGTCAGGACACCGGCGCGGAGCCTTCGCCTACGACGTGGCCAGTGCCTGCTCGACGTCCTCCACGATGTCCTGGACGTCCTCGAGCCCCACGGACAGCCGCACCGTGGTCTCGCTGATACCCACCTTGGCTCGGCCTTCGGCGCCCAGCTTCCGGTGGGTCGTCGTGGCGGGGTGAGTGACCAGCGACTTCGCGTCGCCCAGGTTGTTCGAGATGTCGATGATCCGCAGCGCGTCCAGGAACGCGAACGTCCGTTTCTTGGCGCCGTCGGCATCCGCCCCGGGCGGGACGTCCAGGTCGAACGTCACCACGGTCCCACCGCCCGACATCTGCGACCGTGCCAGCTCCGCCTGCGGGTGCGAGTCGAGGAACGGGTACCGCACCCCGGTGACACCGTCGAACCCCTCGAGCGCCCGCGCGACGTCCAGTGCCGCCGCCGTCTGCGCCGCGACCCGTACCGGCAGCGTCTCCAGCCCCTTGAGCAGGGTCCACGCGTTGAACGGCGACAGCGACGGCCCGGTGTTGCGGATCAGCGTCTGCACCGGCCCGGTGACGAACTCCTCGGTCCCGAGGATCGCCCCGCCGAGCACGCGCCCCTGCCCGTCGAGGTGCTTGGTCGCGGAGTAGACCACGACGTCGGCGCCGAGCTCGAGCGGCCGCTGCAACAGAGGCGTCGCGAACACGTTGTCGAGCACGACCGTCGCACCCGCCCGGTGTGCCAGCTCCACCACGGCCCGTACGTCGACGATGTCCTGCATCGGGTTCGACGGCGTCTCGAAGAACACGACGTCCGCCGGCTCCGCCAGGGCCTCCTCCCACTGGGAGGGAACGTGCCCGTCCACGTAGTCGGTGCGCACACCCCACTTCGCGAGGATCTCGTCGAAGACGACCACGCTCGACCCGAACAGGGCCCGGGCCGCGACGATCCGGGACCCGGACCGCACCAGTGCCGCCAGCGCCGTGAACACGGCCGACATCCCGGTCGCGGTCGCGTAGCAGGCCTGCGCGCCCTCCAGGACACGCAGGCGCTCCTCGAACGTGTGGACCGTCGGGTTCCCGTACCGGGAGTACACGAACCGGTCCAGGTCACCGGAGAACGCCGCCTCCGCGTCGGCCGCGGAGTCGTACACGTACCCCTGGGTCAGGAAGACGGCCTCGCCGGTCTCCTGGAACTCGGTCCGCGCGTGGCCGGCCCGGACGGCGAGGGTGCGGGGGCGGACGCCGGCCGGCAGAGGCCGTCGCCCGGAACCACCGGGCACGCTGCCGGGCGGGAACGCGCCGGTCGTCGTCATGCGCCGGCCTCGGTCCACGGGAGGTCACGGACCTTCCAGCCGCTGTGGTTCCGCACGCCGTCAGGTCCCGCCGGGCCCTCGAAGCCCTCGACGACGTTGTACGACGGCGCGATCCCCGCGCTGGTGGCCAGCCGGGCCGCGCCGATCGACCGCTGACCCGACCGGCAGAGGAACACGACGGGGCCGTCGGTCGCGCCGACGCCGGTCTTGAGTTCCTCCAGGAACGCCGGATTGGGCCGGCCGTCGGCGTGCACCCACTCGGCGAACACGACCTGCTTGCCGAGTGAGCGGACGTCGGGAACGCCGATCGTGCGCCACTCACCCTCGGTGCGGACGTCCACCAAGGTGGCGTCCGGGTCGCCGTCCAGGAGATCCCACGCCTGCTGCGGGGTGATGTCCCCGGCGTAGCCGGCGGCGGGCCGGGCTTCCACACGGTGGGCGGGCTCGGCGGTGGCGTCGGGTTCGGGGTTGCTCATGGCACTCCTCCCATCGGTCGTGGCGTTAGCACCCTGGTCCGAAGCCTCGCGCGACAGCGCGGGCCCGCGGGTTGCTGCGGGGTCGACGTGCCACGTCACTCGCCCGCTCGGGATGGTCGACGCGATCGTACGTCACGCGGAGGAGCGGATCACACAGTGAGACCAGAATATGGACGCTCGTTGACGTGACCGTCCGGGGATCGCAGGATGACGCCAGGTCATGAGCGCCAGCGACAAGCCCCGGCTTGCTGGCCGGCAACCCTCCTCTCGCGGTGGGGTGCCCCGGGTGACGACCTGGCCGCGTTCGAGACCGCTCGTGGCAAGCGCGGGGACCACTCCCCCAGGATCCGCTGGAGGGCGCCATGACGGCAACCACCGACACCACGACCACGGCCGGTACGGGCGGCGGCGCTCCCGACCCCGCGCCCGCCACGGTCGGCCGTATCGCACCGCTTCTCCCCGTCGTGGGGCATGACACCCTCGTTCCCCTCGTCGACGGGCGTCAGGTCACCTACTCCAACCTGGACGTCGCGGCGTCCGCCCCCGCGCTCGCCTCCGTCGCGGAACGGGTGGCCGAGACGCTGCCGCTGTACGCGAGCGTGCACCGGGGAGCCGGTTACCTCTCCCAGGTCTCGACCGCACTGTACGAGGCGTCCCGGCGTGCGATCGGGGAGTTCGTCGGTGCTCGTGCGGACGACCTCACCCTTGTCACGCGCAACACCACCGACTCGATCAACCTGCTGGCCGGCTGTGTCCCCGCCGATCCGGTCACCGGCGCACCGGGGCGTGTCCTCGTGCTCGACGTCGAGCATCACGCGAACCTCCTGCCGTGGCAGCGGGTCACCGACGCCACCGTGCTCACCGGCGGCGCGACCGTGGCCGAGACCCTCGTGCAGGTGCGTGACGAGCTCGCCGACGGCGCGTCTGCCGGCCGGCCGTACGCTCTGCTGGCCGTCACCGGTGCGTCGAACGTGACCGGCGAGTCGCTTCCGCTCACCGACCTGGTCGAGGCCGCTCACGAGCACGGCGCCCGCATCGTGCTCGACGGCGCCCAGCTCGTGCCGCACCGCCGGTTCTCGCTCGCCGACACCGGCGTCGACTACCTCGCCTTCTCCGGCCACAAGACCTATGCCCCCTACGGTGCGGGCGCGCTGGTCGGCCGCCGTGACTGGCTGGACGCGGGCACGCCCTACCTGGCCGGCGGCGGCGCCGTCCGCCGCGTGCGCACCGGTGGCACGGACTGGCACGACGGACCTGCCCGGCACGAGGCCGGTTCCCCGAACGTCATCGGCGCGGTCGCTCTCGCGGCGGCGTGCGAGGCCCTCGCGGCACTCGACCCGGCCGCGGTCCGGGAGCACGAGGGAGAACTGCGCCGCCGTCTGGTGAGCGGCCTCGAGGCGATCGACCGCGTGTCGGTCGTGCGCGTGTGGGACGACGCCGTCGACCCGGTGGGCGTGGTGACCTTCACCGTCGCGGGCTACGACCCGGGTCTCGTCGCCGCCTACCTGTCGGCCGAGCACGGCATCGGTGTCCGGGACGGGCGCTTCTGCGCGCACCCACTGCTCGGCCGTCTCGGGTTCGACGCGGGGGCCGTGCGGGCCTCGGTCGGTGTGGGCACGGCCGGGGAAGAGGTGGAGCGGCTCGTCGCTGCGGTGCGCGCCCTGGTCGCCGACGGTCCTCGGGCGCAGTACGACGTCGTGGACGGGCTGTGGGTGGTCGTCGACGACCCGCGGCCGGTGCCGGAAGGCTCCGGACTGGCCGGGCTCCTGGCGACCGCCGCGGCGGGTTATCTCGCCGATGTCGCGGCCTGCCTCCCCGACGACGTCTGAACCGGCATATCACTTCTGATTTCCCTTCACCATATTTCTTGGACGGGCGCGATATCTCCCCCGGGGATACCTTTGTGACGTGCCGGAAGTACCCCCGGAAGACGGACGGGTCTCCGGCAGGAGTCATATCTCAGGGGGAAGGGAAACACCATCATGGACTGGACGTCAGGTCTCACGAATGCGTGGCACTCGATCGCCAGCTTCGTTCCGAAGCTTCTCGTGTTCCTCGTCATTCTCTTTATCGGCTGGATCATCGCGAAGGCCGTGGCCAGGTTCGTGGGCATGATCCTCAACCGTGTCGGTTTCACGAAGCTGCTCGACAAGGCCGGTGCCGGAAGACTTCTCGCCGGGTCCGGAGTCGAGCCGATCTCGTTGCTGACGAAGATCATCTACTACTTCATCCTGCTCATCGTGCTGCAGCTCGCGCTCAGTGCTTTCGGTCCCACCAACCCGGTGAGCCAGATCGTCAACGAGATCGTCGGCTGGTTGCCGCAGCTCGTCGTCGCGATCGTGATCGTCGTGATCGCCGGTGCCATCGCGAACGCCGTCAAGGATCTGCTCATGTCGACCATGGGCAATGCCTCGTACGGTCCGGTCGTGGCGAAGACCGCACAGATCGCGATCCTTTTCCTGGGTATCGTCGCAGCGCTGAACCAGGTCGGTATCGCGGTGTCCGTGACGACGTCCGTTCTCGTCGCGGTCCTGGCGACCATCGCCGGCATCCTGATCGTCGGTGTGGGCGGTGGCCTCATCGGCCCGATGCGCACGAAGTGGGAGGGCTGGCTCGCCGGGATCAGTGAGATCGCCGACCAGAGCGGTACCCCCGGCAGTCGGGCCACCGGCACGCAGCCGCCGCCGGCCGGCGGCACCTACCCGCCGCCGAGCAACATCTGACCGCCCACGCCGGCTCCGGAAGGTACGAGGCCCCGCACTCCGACGACGGAGCGCGGGGCCTCTGCCCGCGCGGGGAACGGCCGGCAGGGGCGGAGGTGGCGTGCCATCACACGGTGCTTCGTGGCGGTAACCCGCCATGGCGTATCCTCGCCGCATCCTCGGTGCCTCGACATCTCCTGGAGGGTTGAGAATGTTCGGCAACGTGCTCGGCCTGTCTCAGGCGCAGGCGCTCGCCTACCGCGAGCTGGTCCGCTCCCCCTCGCTCGACGCGGGAGAACTCGCCCGGCGGATGGGTGTGGATCCCGGTGAGGCCTACGCGGTGCTGCAGGTCCTGGAGGAGCACGGGCTCGCGGCGCGGCAGGGCACCGACGACTCACGGTTTCAGGCGGCCCCACCCGAGATCGCGCTCGGTGCCATCCTCTCGCGGCGTACCGAGGAACTGCGGTCGGCACAGCTCGAGATGCTCGATCTCGAGGAGGAGTACCGGCGAGCGGCGGACCTGCGGCCCGCGAGCGACATCGTCGACCTGGTGCGCGGCTCCGACGCCGTGCTGCAGCGCATCCTGCAGCTCCAGGCGGGCGCGCACGAGACCGTCGAGACGTTCCTGCGCCCGCCCGTCCTCGTGATGGGCACCGAGGAGAACACGGCGGAGGACGACGCGGTCCAGCGTGGGGTGCGCTACCGGGCAGTGATGGACCGCTCGATGCTGGACGAAGGCCTTCTCACGGTGGAGGCCGCGGTCGAGGCCGTCCGCGCGGGCGAGGAGGTGCGCATCGCCGACGACGTCCCGATCAAGGCGTTCGTCATCGACCGGCGCCTCGCCATCGTCCCCGTTCAGAGCCAGCTGCGACCCGACGACGAGGTCGACACGGTCTCCGCGCTGATCATCCACGAGAGCGGGCTGCTCGACGGGATCATCGCGCTCTTCGAGGCGTTCTGGCGTGACGCCGTTCCGCTCCGGGTGCAGTCCGAGGGGGTCCACGGCGAGCTCGACGATCTCGACCTGAAGATCCTCGGGCTGATGCTCTCGGGCCTGACCGACCAGGCCGTGGCGAAGCACCTGGAACTGGGCCTCCGGACGGTCCAGCGCCGGGTGAAGTCCATGATGGACACGGCAGGTGTGGCGACACGGATCCAGCTGGGCTGGCACGCGGCCCGCAAGGGATGGCTCTGAGAGCCGGTCCACCCCCGGCGGGCCGCGCGGTGCTCAGGACCCCGTGCGGGACTTGCGGAGGGACTTCTCCGACGTGGGCGCCTGCCCGCTCGCGGCGAGGTCGCGGTAGTACTGTCGCGCCTCGTCCTGACGCACTCGTTCCGACCCGTCGGCGATCGGCGCGCGAAGGTGCCGCCCGCCGTAGCCGAAGGCGTCGACCAGGTCGACCGCGTGCGGCCGGATCTTCTTCAGCAGCCGATGGATCGTCGTCGTCACCGCCTTCGCGCGCGACGCCGACAGGCGCCCGTTGGCCAGGTACCAGTCGAGGTGGCGCTCGACGACGGTCAGGCCGTAGACGTCCCGGACCGTCGTCATGATCGCGCGCGTGCCAGGATCCTCGATCCGGGTGAGCGCCGCGGTGAAGGCGTCCCACCGGAAGAGCTCCGCCCACGCGACCGACGAGGTGATCAGCTCGACCTGGTTGTCGTCGAACACCTCCTGCGCCTTGGCCGGGTCCTTCATGCCCACCGCGGGACGCATGCCCATCGCCACCGCGTGGACGAGGCCGTCCACGCGGCCCTGGAGCAGTGCCCGCTGGACGGACGGGTCGAGCAGATTGCGCGCGGCGCCGCCGGCGTCGGCCACGTCCTGGCCGAGCTTTCTCAGCGGGGTCTTGTGCAGCAGTGCGTCCTTGACCTGCCCGGCGACCATTCCCGCCACGCCCGCGGGCGACTTCGCGGCCTTCGCGAGCTTCCTGCCGTGGTCACCCACCAGCCGCTTCGCGGCCAGCTGCAGGAGGATGTGGTTGTCGCCCTCGAACGTGGTGTAGACGTCGAGGTCGGAGCGCATCGACGTGAAGCGGTTCTCCGACAGGAAGCCCGCTCCACCGCACGCCTGGCGACAGGTCTGCAGCGTGTCCATGGCGAACCAGGTGGACGTCGCCTTGAGCGCGGCCGCCGTCGTCTCCAGGTCCTCCCGGTTCTCGGGGGTGTCCGTCGCACCGGAGAACACGCCGTGGAAGAGGTCGAGGAGCTCGTCATGCGCGAACGAGATCGCGTAGGTCTCCGCGATCCGCGGGAACAGGCGCTTGCGATGCATCGCGTAGTCGAGCAGGGTGATCTCGTCCTGTCCCTCGCCCGCGGCGAACTGCCGGCGCTCGTCGGCGTACTTCGTGGCGATCGCCAGGCCGACCTTCGCCGCCACCGAGGCGGATCCGTCCAGTGTCACGCGGCCCTGGACCAGCGCGCCCAGCATCGTGAAGAACCGGCGCCCCGGGCTGTCGATCGACGACGTGTACGTCCCGTCCGCGGCGACCTGGCCGTAGCGGGCCAGGAGGTCCCGCCGTGGGATCCGCACGTCGGTGAAGTGCAGCTTGCCGTTGTCGATGCCGTTGAGACCGCCCTTGTGGCCGTCGTCCTCGCCGCCGACGCCCGGCAGGAACTCGAGGGTCTCCGGGTCCCGGATCGGCACGTAGAAGCAGTGCACACCGTGGTTCACGCCCCGGGTGATCAGCTGCGCGAACACCGTCGCGGCGACGCCGTGCCGTGCCGCGTTGCCGAGGTACTGCTTCCACGCCCCGCGGAAGGGGGTGTTGATGACGAACTCCTCGGTCTCCGGGTCGTACGTCGCCGTCGTCCCGACGGACGCGACGTCCGAGCCGTGCCCGGTCTCCGTCATCGCGAAGGCGCCCGGCACGGACAGGTCCATCGCCCCCGGCAGCAGGCGGTCCTGCTGTTCCTCGGTGCCGAGGTGCAGGATCGCGGCCGCGAACAGGCCCCATTGCACGCCGGACTTGATCTGCAGCGACGGGTCCGCGACGAACAGTTCCTCGCAGCCCACGAGGTTCCCGCCGGCGTCGTCGTGCCCGCCGAGGCGCGCGGGGAAGGCCCGCCACACCTGGCCGGGCTCCTCCCGCGCCATGAACTTCATGATCTCGAGGGTGCGCTCGCGGTGCTCCTCCATGGAGATGCCGTCGATCTTCCAGATGTCGTCACGCTCGGCGACCAGGCGCCGGGCGTGCGAGCGCACGTCCTTCCAGCGGCCGAGCAGGAGGTGCTCCAGCTCGGCGACATCCACACGCGGCCCGTTCGGTGCCGGCCGTGCGGACGCGGTCCGGACAGGCGTCGCGGCGGCGTCGACGCCGGTCGGCGTGCCGGCCGCAGCCGATGTCGTGACGGGGGGTTCGGAGGTGGTCGTCATCGGTTCTCCTCGGGGGTCGGCGGCGGGTGGCCGCGAGGTTGAGGCGGGTACGGGGGAGATCACGCGGTGGTCGCCGTCGTGGACCCCGCGGGATGCAGGACGCCGACAGGGCCGTTCCAGAGCCAGAGGCTGACGCGCTCGGTGAGCTCCTCGCGGGTCACGGACCGCCCGGCGACGCGATGGCCGAGCCACCACTCGCCGGAACCGCGCACGAAGCCGACGGCGCCCGCCGCCCAGGCGGCGGCGTCCTCCGGTGTCACGTTGGCGGCCTGTGCGAACGGCTCGGCGACAAGTTCGATCACGGAGTCCAGATAGGCGCCCAGCGGAGCGTCCGAGGATCCGACGGGCGACGCCGTGGTCCGGGTGTCCCGCGGGCCCGACGGCGAGACCGGGTCGTTGCCACCGATCGACGTCCGGGTCACGAACCAGTAGACGTTCGGCGAGTGTTCGATCATCTCCAGGTAGACCCGGACCATGGCGCGCAACGCGCCCTCGGGCGTGGCGGCGCCGTGCGCGGCCTCCCGCAGGGTGTCGTGCATCTGGGCGACGACGGCCTCGGCCACGGCGAGCCGCAGGCCGGCCTTGTCGTCGAAGTAGCGGTAGACGATCGACTTCGACGTTCCCGCCTCGGCGGCGATCTCGTCCATGGATACCGTAGGACCAAGACGGTGTACGGCCTTCCGGGCCGCGCGCACGAGTTCTGCCCGGCGCGCGGTGCGGTGGTCCGCCCAGCGAGTCGATCGTCCGTCCGCGCCGACGCTCATCGATGTGCTCCTTCACGGGCCGTCGCTCTTGTGCTCCGCCTCACGAGACTGACAGTATCAGGTACTGTGAGTCTCGGACACCGTCCGAGTTGACATCCGCCCAAGAACTTCCCAAACGACGTGAAGGACCTGACGCACATGGCCTCTTCCATCCCCACCACTCGAGAGGCCGTCATCATCGGCGGCAACCGGATCCCGTTCTCCCGCGCCGGCAAGAAGTACGTCCGTACCAGCAACCAGGACATGTTCACCGCCGCCCTCGAAGGACTCGTGGCACGCTTCGGCCTGCAGAACGAGCTCCTCGGCGAGGTGGTCGGTGGCGCCGTGCTGAAGAACAGCCGTGACTTCAACCTGATCCGCGAGAGCGTCCTGGGCTCGTCGCTCGCGCCCGCGACTCCCGCGTACGACCTCCAGCAGGCCTGCGGCACCGGCCTGGAAGCCGCCATCGCCGTCACCAACAAGATCAAGCTGGGGCAGATCGAGTCCGCCGTCGCCGGCGGGACCGACACCATCTCCGACGCGCCGATCGCCGTCGGCGACAAGCTCCGCCGCGCCCTGCTCCAGGCGAGCCACGCGCGCGGTACCGGTGACCGTGTCAAGGCCCTGCTCCCCGTGCTGGGCCACCCGAAGTGGCTCGCGCCCGAGACGCCGGACACCGGAGAGCCGCGCACCGGCCTCTCGATGGGAGAGCACCAGGCCATCACCACCGCGAAGTGGGGCATCACCCGGGAGGCGCAGGACGAGATCGCGCTGAAGTCGCACCAGAACCTGTACCGCGCGTGGGAGGAAGGGTTCTTCGACGACCTCGTGACGCCGTTCCGCGGCCTGTCGCGCGACGACAACCTGCGGGGCGACACCTCCGCCGAGAAGCTCGCCACGCTGAAGCCCGTCTTCGGTCGCGGTCTCACCGGTGAGGACGGCTCGCCGCTCCCGGCCACGATGACCGCCGGCAACTCCACTCCCCTGACCGACGGCGCGTCGACCGTCCTGTTCGGCTCCCGTGACTGGGCCGAGGAGCGGGACCTGCCCGTCCTGGCGAAGTTCGTGGACGCCGAGACCGCCGGCGTGGACTTCGTCCACGGCCACGAGGGTCTGCTCATGGCCCCGGTCGCGGCCGTCCCGCGCCTGCTCACCCGGAACGGCCTCACACTCGAGGACATCGACTTCTTCGAGATCCACGAGGCGTTCGCGGCCACCGTCCTGACCACGCTCGCCGCGTGGGAGGACGAGGACTACTGCCGTGACGAGCTGGGGCTTGCCGGGGCGTTCGGCAAGGTCGACCGCGACAAGCTCAACGTGAACGGCTCCTCGCTCGCCGCGGGCCACCCGTTCGCCGCGACCGGCGGCCGCATCCTCGCCACCGCCGCGAAGCTCGTGCACGCCAAGGCAGCCGAGACCGGAACCCCCGCGCGCGCCCTGATCTCGGTCTGCGCGGCGGGCGGTCTGGGCGTCACGGCACTCGTCGAGTCCGCCTGACCACCTCCGGCGGCTCGTCCCCGTACTACTCGACCACCACGATCCAAGAGGGCACCGTGACCGACAGCTACACCCGATTCGCCAACGGCGGCCTCAAGCCGCTCGTCAAGAAGCTCGGACTTCCGCAGCCTGCCATCCTGCGACGCCACAAGCCCGGCAGCCCGCTCACGGTCGGCCCGGTCCTCGTCGTGTCCGACGACGCCTCCGCGGCCGACGCCGATGCCGTGACCACCGTCCTCACGAGCTGGGACCTCGACGTGCGGCGCTCGCCGGAGCTTGCCGAGGGGGAGAGGTTCGGCGCCGTCGTGCTCGTGCTCACGGGCGCCGAGCATCCGCAGGACGTCTCCGCGGCGGTGCTCACCGTCGGCGGCATCCTGCGCCGGCTCGCCGGCAACGGGCGCGTCGTCACCGTGTCCCGCGCCCCCGCGGCGGGGGATGCCCCGGCGCTCGCCGCGGCCCGCGCGGGCGTCGAGGGTTTCGTGCGTTCCCTCGGCAAGGAACTTCGCGGGGGATCCACGGCGAACGGCGTGCAGCTGGCCGACGGTGCGGCCGTCGACTCCGTGTCCGCCGTCGCGACGCTGCGGTTCTTCCTCTCCGCGAAGTCGGCGTACGTCGACGGACAGTTGCTCCCGGTGGGGCCCTCGACCTTCTCCGGTGACATCGACTGGGACCGGCCACTGGCGGGCAAGGTGGCGGTCGTGACGGGGGCGGCCCGCGGGATCGGTGCGGCCATCGCGAGGACGATGGCCCGTGACGGCGCCAAGGTCGTCGTCGTGGACGTGCCGCCGGCAGGTGAGGCGCTGTCCGCCGTCGCCAACTCGGTCAACGGCGTGGCGCTCCAGCTCGACGTCACCGCCGAGGACGCCGCCGACAAGATCCTGGCCGCCGCGAAGCCGCTCGGCGGACCGGACATCCTGGTCCACAACGCCGGCATCACCCGGGACAAGCTGCTGGCCAACATGAAGGCCGACCGCTGGGACTCCGTGATCGCCGTCAACCTCGCCTCCCAGCTGCGGATCAACGCCCGTCTCCTGGAGCGGGGCGTGGAAGGGCTGCGGATCGTCTCGCTGGCGTCGACCTCCGGCATCGCGGGCAACAAGGGGCAGACCAACTACGCCTACTCGAAGGCCGGTGTCATCGGTCACACGGCGGCCACCGCTCCGCTGGTCGCTGCCGCGGGAGGCACGGCGAACGCCGTAGCACCGGGCTTCATCGAGACGGAGATGACCGCGCGGATCCCGTTCGCCACCCGCTCGGTGGCACGGATGCTGCCGTCACTGGCGCAGGGCGGGGAACCCGTCGACATCGCGGAGGCGATCTGCTTCCTCGCCTCCGACCCGGCGTCGGGCGTCAACGGCCAGACGCTGCGCGTGTGCGGCCAGCACCTGGTGGGCAAGTGATCGCGGTGACCGGTGCCGGTGGCGTCGGATCGGTGGCCGGCGCCGGGGCCCCGCCGTCCTACGCCGTCACCGAGCTCGCCGAACTGCCCGCGCTCGGCGGCCTGTACGCGCGGGGCGCGGTGGGCTCCGTGGCGAAGCGTCCGCGGGCCGACGTCGCCCTGCCACCGGCGGCCTACCGTGTCACGGACGTCGACACCACCGGAACGGGCCCCCGGCTGGCGGCGTACCAACGAGTGGTGGGCGAGCCGGCGTCCGACGTGCTGTCGGCCGGCTTCCTGCACGTGCTCGCGTTCCCGCTGGCGACCGCCGTCATGGTGCGGCCGGACTTCCCCCTCGGGCTCCTCGGCATGGTGCACCTGCGCAACGCCGTGCGCGTCCTGCGGCCGGTTCGCCTGGGAGACGACGGCGTGGAGGTCACGGCCTGGGCGGAGAACGCGCGCGCTCATCGGCGGGGTGTGCAGGTGGACCTGGTCGCGGAGATCCTCGCGGCGGGCGAGCTCGCCTACCGCGGGGTCTCGACGTACCTGGCCAAAGGATTCACGCTGCCCGGCGTGGGGGCCGCGGAGCCGGGTCGGCCGGGCGGCTCGGCCGACGACGGCGCCCGGCCTCGGACGTCCGGCGCCGGGCGGGACTCCTGGGTGCCTCCGCTGCCGACGGCGCGCTGGCGACTCGGGAAGGACATCGGCCCGGCCTACGGGGCGGTCTCGGGCGACCGGAACCCGATCCACCTGTCCTCCCTGGGGGCGAAGGCCTTCGGGTTCCCGCGGGCCATCGCGCACGGGATGTACACGGCGGCGCGGGCGCTGGCCGAGGTGGGCCCGGCCCGGCGTGGTGACGCGTACGAGTGGACCGCCGAGTTCTTCAAGCCGGTGCTCCTGCCCGGCTCGGTCGACCTCGCCATCCGCTACGCGTCGGACGCCGGTGCCGACGTCCTCCCGGGCTCGGCGGGTGGTTTCGTCTACGACGGCTGGCGTACCGGCCGAGCCGTCCGCCACCTGGCGGGGGCCGTCGCGCCGCTCTGAGCGAAGCGCTCAGAGCGGCGACGGGTGTCAGGCGGCGTGGGGAATGGTCCGGTCCCGATCCAGCGCCAGGAGCGCCGGCGCGGGCGCCGGAACCGGTGTCTCGTCGGTCGCCGCAGGAGTGTCCAGCTCGTCGAACTCGTCCTCGAGTTCGACCGTCGGGCGGACGACGGGACCGCTCAGGGTGACGGGTGCGATGGTGGGCGCCGGTTCCGGCACGGTGAGAGCGACGACGGTCGCTCCTCCCACGCCGAGAAGCAGTGCGCCGGCGGCGAGCATCCACTGGCCGTATGCGAGCGTCAGGCCGAGGAGTACACCACAGCCGATCGCGACGATGGTTCCCAGGGCGAGTACACGAGTCATGGGGAGCCCTCCCTGCCGAAGGTTCTGCCGTGCCGGTGTTTTGTGACCCCTGCACGGGGCTCCACGTGGTCTGGGGACGCGGGGGTTGTGCTTGCCACGACCCGAGGGCCGTACAAGGACCAGCTGGGGGGTTGCTGTCGACGTCCTTCCGGTGCCGCGACGCCCTCTGCCGACGTCCGCACCTCCTTCAGGAAACCTGATCACAGCTTGGCTCGCACGCCGAATCGAGGTGTGCTAAGTCACGATCCCATCACAGCGGCGTGTCGTCTTGTGAGGGTGGTTCCCTATCGGTCGTTCGCCCCACCGGTGGACTACGAATCCGTCGGGTTGCACCGTGCGGCGATCGTTCCGAACATCCCGACATCGGGCCGCCATGGCTCCAGGTTCCACGAAGCCTTGTCGGGCGCGCCGAGGTGGTGACAGGCCAGCTGGTCGCGCATGGTGTCGCTGTCCGTCTCGGGCTCCGCCGCGGCCAGCTGAGCAGCCAGGAGGTCGAGCGTCGCCTCGCCGCCGCCCCGCACCCACGACGCGGGGACGACGGCGAGGGACAGGCCGCCCTCTCCCTCCCGCTGAGCCCAGGCCGTCGAGTCGAGCGCGTCGTCGCCGAGCGTGAGGACGGTGGCGCCCCGCGAGGGGGACCCGGTGCCCCCGGCCGTTTTCTCGCCTCGCGCCGCGGGTGTCAGGGCGGCGACGGGCGTGCCGTCGCGGAGCACGGTGACGCTGCGGTCGCCGTGCTCGGTGACCTCCGCGCCGGGAGTCCCGGTCCCGTAGGCGGGGGCACCGGACGTGGTGATCGTGCGGGTCCCGTCGGCGCGCTGGTCGCCGACGGTGACCTCGGCGGCCGTGATCTCCAGGTCGACACCGGCGACCACGACGGAGTGGCGGTGCGGTGGCGTGGGATCGGCCGGCGGCTCGGGCGCGACGGACCGGGTCGCCGCCGCCGTCCCCGTCGGTGCGGGTGCCGCGGAGCCTCCGGTGCCGTCGCCGAGTTCCGTGCGGGACGCGACGATCGCGGCCAGGACGAGGGCCGCGACCCCGAGGGCGACGACATGTGAGGCTCGCACATCGCCATTCTCCCCGAGTGTCGCGGTGGCGCTCCCCGAGGACCGGCGCTACTGTTAGAACACATGTTCGAACAACGTGGGAGAAGAGGCGAGCAGCATGGGCGTGAGTACCTCCATCAGCAGATCGGCCGCCGTGGCGAACGGTGCGGCCACGGCGGAGCCTGGGCGGGACGGATTCCGCTCGCTCGCGGAGGCGGTCGACGCGGTCGGGGCGGTGGAGGCTCTCCTGGCGTCTCTCGCTGCCTCGCGTGCGGTCCTGCTGCACGAGGTCGGCGCGTGGGCCGAGGCGCACATCGAGGAGATCCTGCCCGAGGGGGCGGACGGCGGTCGAGCGGTGGCCGGCGAGGTCGAGGGCGTCGCCGCCGGTGTGGTCGCGGGCCGGCTCGCCGACGTCCTGCGCGTCTCGCCGGAGGCCGCGGCGGGTCTCGTCGAGGAGTCACGCGCTCTGGTGCGCAGACACCCGCGAACCCTCGCCGCGCTGCGGGGTGGCACGATCTCCTACGGCCACGCCCAGACGATCCTCGGGTACACGTGCGGACTGCACCGCGGAGGGCGCGCCGCGCTGGAGACGCGGCTGCTGCGACAGGCGCGAACGGCAACCGTGGCCGAGCTGAGCCAGATCGCGCGGACGGAGCGGGAGCGTCGGCTGCGAGTCCCCAGAAGGCGCCGTACCGAGGAGGCCTCGGCGCGTCAGCGGCGCCAGATGTCGTCCCAGGCCGGCGGCTCGGCGGACTGCACGTAGGGCCGCGGGTCCTCACGCGGTGCGGGCGTGGCCGCGAGATGCTGGCCCGTCATGGGCGGGGGGTCGTACGCTGTCTGAGGGGCGTAGTGGGGAAACGTTCCGGTGTCGGCCATGTGGTGGGCGCCGGTCGCGACCCGCGAGCGGTCGCCGTACGGTCCGGTGATCGCGAACGATCCCGTCGGCGGATGCGGTTCGGCGTAGGCCGGATGCGCCGTGTCGACGCGCACCGGCGGTGCCTCGACGACCCAGTGCGTGGCCGACGGCGCCTGTGGTTGCGCCGCGGAGTGCAGCGGCTCCTGCCGGAGCTGCTCGTGCATCGTCCCGGCCCAGTTGAGCGCGAGGCTGAATCGCATCGTCGTGAGCCGGTCCGCCGTCATCTCACCGCCGAGTGCGGGATGGGGGTTGAAGGTGAAGACATCCTTGCGGCCCAGCCTCAGGCCACGCTGCTCCGCCTCCCGGACGATGTCGTCCATGAGGTAGGTCGCGCGGCCCTCGGGCGCCTCGAGCTCGGCGTACATGTCGACGGCTGTGGTCCAGCGAAGCTCGAGCGTCCCCTCCATCGTGTCCAGGAACCACCACCCCTCGAGCGACTCGAGGAAGACGTCACCGAAGCATGTGGTGAAGCGAGGGGTCTTGCCGCTGATACCCAGCCATCGCCAGGAGGCCAGCCCGAATCGGAAGGCATCCTTGGCAAAAGTGCGGAGCATCTGCATGGGCGCATCAAACCACTTTATGGTATGTGCGCGAAACCCTCTGGCCAGGACGGGTTTCTTCGGCACTCGGCAAGGTCGGCGAAGACCGTAAATCTCACATATCGGACCGTCCGTGGTCGGATGTGGTGTGCGCGACACCGTGATCTTGGTCGATGAGGTGTCTCACACTCCTCCCTCGATGTGGCGCACACCGTGGGCCTCGCGCCGCCCCACCGCCGATTCGCCACCTCTGACCTGGTGCGACGTGACGCAACGGCATGATCGGGGCGTATCCGTCCTGCGGCGGATAGACTGTGCGCGCGCCTTCCGCGCAACGTTCCCGCGCAGCCGTTGCACTGCGCTCCCCCACTGCACGCGAGGGATACATGACCGCGCCCGCGTCCCAGGCCGCCCGCCCCGTTCTCGACACGGTCGAGAACGCGAAGGCCACGCCCGAGGAGGTCCAGCCGTTCGGCGAGCTGGGCCTGAAGCAGGACGAGTACCAGCGCATCCGCGACATCCTCGGCCGCCGCCCCACGGCCGCCGAGCTCGCGATGTACTCGGTGATGTGGAGCGAGCACTGCTCCTACAAGTCGTCCAAGGTGCACCTGCGCAAGTTCGGCGAGAGAGTCACCGAGGAGATGAAGCGCAATCTCCTCGTCGGCATCGGCGAGAACGCCGGCGTCGTCGACATCGGCGACGGCTGGGCCGTGACCTTCAAGGTCGAGTCGCACAACCACCCGTCCTTCGTGGAGCCCTACCAGGGCGCCGCGACCGGCGTCGGGGGCATCGTGCGCGACATCATCTCGATGGGCGCACGGCCCGCGGCCGTCATGGACCAGCTGCGGTTCGGGGACGTCAACCATCCGGACACGCCCCGCGTCGTCCATGGCGTGGTCAGCGGAGTGGGCGGCTACGGCAACTCGCTCGGACTGCCCAACATCGGTGGCGAGCTCGTCTTCGACAGCTCCTACCAGGGCAACCCGCTCGTCAACGCGCTCTGCCTCGGCGTGCTGCGGCACGAGGACATCCACCTGGCGAGCGCGTCCGGCCCGGGCAACAAGGTGGTGCTCTTCGGGGCCCGCACCGGCGGCGACGGCATCGGCGGAGCCTCGATCCTCGCGAGCGAGACCTTCGAGGACGGTGTTCCCGCGAAGCGGCCGTCCGTCCAGGTCGGCGACCCGTTCATGGAGAAGGTCCTCATCGAGTGCTGCCTCGAGCTGTTCGGCGCGAAGGTCGTGGAGGGCATCCAGGACCTCGGCGCGGCAGGCATCTCCTGCGCGACCAGCGAACTCGCCTCGAACGGCGACGGCGGGATGCACGTCGACCTCGACGACGTCCTCCTGCGCGATCCCACCCTGAACGCGGGCGAGATCCTCATGTCGGAATCGCAGGAGCGCATGATGGCCGTGGTCCGCCCCGAGAAGCTGGACGAGTTCCTCGCCATCACGCGGAGGTGGGACGTCGAGACCGCCGTCATCGGCGAGGTCAACGACAGCGGCCGGCTGACCATCGACCACCACGGGCAGCGCATCGTCGACGTCGACCCGAGGACCGTCGCCCACGAGGGCCCCGTCTACGACCGACCGTACGCGCGCCCGGAATGGCAGGACGAGCTCAACGCCCAGGGGAACGCCGCCGTGGGCCTGGCCCGCCCCGAGTCCGGCGACGAACTGCGTGAGACGGCGCTGCGTCTCCTCGGATCCCCCAACCTCGCCTCCAAGGCGTGGGTGACCGATCAGTACGACCGGTTCGTGCAGGGCAACACCGCCCTCGCGCAGCCCGACGACGGAGGAGTGGTCCGCGTCGACGAGGCCACCGGTCTCGGCGTCGCACTCGCGACCGACGCGAACGGCCGTTACGGCAAGCTCGACCCCCGCACCGGCGCCGCGCTGGCGCTCGCGGAGGCGTACCGGAACGTCGCCACCGTCGGTGCCGAGCCGCTCGCGGTCACCGACTGCCTGAACTTCGGGTCGCCGGAGCACCCCGACTCGATGTGGCAGCTGGTGGAAGCCATCGAGGGCCTCGCCGACGCGTGCCAGACGCTCGGCGTGCCCGTCACGGGTGGCAACGTGTCGCTGTACAACGGCACGGGGGAGCCGGGGCAGATCGACTCGGCGATCCATCCCACCCCGGTGGTCGGCGTGCTCGGTGTGCTCGACGACGTCCGCACGGCGCTGCCCTCGGGCTGGCGCACGGAAGGGCTGTCGGTGATGCTGCTCGGCACCACACGCGACGAGCTGGACGGGTCGGCATGGGCCGACGTCGTCCACGGCCATCTGGGCGGACTGCCGCCGCAGGTGGACCTCGAGGCCGAGCGGGCGCTCGCGGCGCTGCTCGTCGCCGCGCGCAAGGACGAGCTGGAGGTCGCGGCCCACGACCTGTCGGAGGGTGGGCTCGCGCAGGCGGTGCTCGAGGCGTCACTGCGGTTCGGCGTCGGTGCCAAGATCGCTCTCGAAGGCGTGACCGGGCGCGACAAGGTGGATCCGTTCGTCGCACTCTTCAGCGAGTCGACCGCCCGGGTCCTGGTCGCCGTGACACAGGACCACGAGGGTGACCTCATCCATCTCGCCGACGAGTACGGCGTCCCGGCTCTCCGGCTCGGTGTCACGGGTGGTGACTCGGTCGAGATCGAAGGGCACTTCACGATCTCGCTGGACGAGGCACGCGAGACCCACGAGGGCACGCTCCCGAGAATCTTCGGCTGACCGGACGGGCGCGCTCGGCCGTGCGGGACGGCGGCGGATCCCTCGTCCGGCGAGGCCGCTGCGGGGAGGGTTCCGGCGACGGCACGGTCCTCGGACGGGCCGGGGTCCGCCGACAAGTCGCGAGTTTCGCCACACGCTGTAGTTTCGGCAGCATGCCGAACCGCCAGATGCGCATCGCACCCGCCGCGCCGGACGACGTCGTGAGCGCCCTCGCGGCGTTGCGTGCCGAGATCGGGCTCCCCGCGATGTTTCCCGCCGACGTCCTCGACGAGTCGCGTGCCGTCGCGGAACGCACGATCGCGCCCGACCCGGACGGCGGCCACGGTGGTCCCGTGCGGCAGGACCGCCGTGACATCGAGCTGGTCAGCATCGACCCGCCGGGTTCCCTCGACCTCGACCAGGCCGTGCACGTGGCCCGGTCGGGGGAGGGCTACATCGTCCGGTACGCCATCGCGGACCTCGGTGCCTTCGTCGAGCCGGACGGCCCGCTCGACGCCGAGGTCCACCGTCGTGGGCTGACGGTCTACGGCCCGGACACGAACACTCCTCTGCACCCGAAGCCCCTCTCGGAGGGCGCGGCAAGCCTGCTGCCGGACGAGGACCGGCCCGCCGCCCTGTGGACGGTCGGGCTCGACTCGCGGGGCGAGATCACGTCGGCGACGGTCGTCCGCGCCGTCGTCCGCAACCGCGAGCGGCTCACCTACGCGGAGGTGCAGTCCGCCCTCGACGACGGCACCGCGAGTGAGTCGCTGCAGCTCCTGGCCGACGTCGGACGACTGCGCCAGGAACTCGAGCGCGAGCGCGGCGGCGTCTCGCTGGACGTGCCCGAGCAGGAGGTCGAACGGGCCGACGACGGCTCGTTCGCGCTCAGATTTCGGCGCAACCTGCCGGTCGAGGGCTGGAACGCGCAGATTTCGCTGCTGACGGGGATGGCCGCGGCGACGATGATGCGCGAGGCGGGCGTGGGTGTCCTGCGGACCCTTCCCCCTGCCGAGGAGCGTGACATCGCACGGCTCCGCCGTACCGCGCGGGCGCTGGAGATCGACTGGCCCGACGACCTGCCGTACGCCGAGCTGATCAGGACGCTCGAGTCGCGGGTGCCGCAGGAGGCGGCGTTTCTCAACGAGGCCACGACGTTGTTCCGTGGCGCCGGCTACGTGGCGTTCGGCCATCCCGGAGACGACGGAGCCGGCCCCGTCCCCGTTCCCGCCGACACGCGCCACCACGCGCTCGCGGTCGACTACGCCCACGTGACCGCGCCCTTACGGCGGCTCGTGGACCGCTACACCACGGAGATCTGCCTCGCCCTGGCCGCGGGTGACCCCGTTCCGGACAGGGTGCTGTCACGGCTCGGGGCGCTCCCCGGGGAGATGGCGCAGGCGGGACGTCGCGCGGCGGAGTTCGAGCGCTCCGTGGTGGAGCTCCTCGAGGCCACTCTCCTCGCCGGCCGCGTGGGGGAGGAGTTCGACGGTGTCGTCGTGGAGGTCGCGGACGGCGGTGAGCGAGGGACGGTCGTCCTGTCCGCGCCCGCCGTCAGGGCTGCCGTCGTCGGTTCCGGCCTGCCGCTCGGGGAACGCGTCCGGGTACGGCTCGCGCTGGCCGACATCGAGACGCACACGGTCGAGTTCGAGTTCGTCGGTGAGCAGGCCGAGCCGGGCGAGGAGTCCGCCGAGACCGATCCGCTCCGGCCGGCGCGGGCGGCCTCGCTGAGGACAGCGCAACGGCAGGCGCAGGAAGAGCCGGAGAGCACCACGGGGACCCGGTCGCCCGATCTTCCGGCGTCAGGTGTCACCGCGGCCACCAGCGGGAACGTGCCTCTGCCGCAGGAGTGGACCAGGGCACGCTGACCGACACCGCGGGCTCGGCAGGCGCCTCGCCCGCGCGGTCACCGCACGACGATCGTCGACAGGACCGCGCGGTGGTCCGAGCCAGGGACGATGCGCGAGTGGACGTCCGCCACGCGCATCGAGGCGTCCACGACCACGTGGTCGACCGCGATGAGGGCGGGGACGCGTGTGCCCAGCACCGGAAGGGTCTTGCCCTCGGGCCAGGTGCGCTCCAGCCCGGCACCCTTGTCGCGCCAGGCGTCGTGGAAGCGGTCGCCGAGGACGTCACGGAAGGACGCGTGGTCGTACGTCGCGTTGAAGTCCCCGATCATGATCTGGGCGGTGGTGTCCGAGCGCGTCACCTGGCGCAGCTGTCGCAGCTCCTGTTTCCACGTCGCGATGTTCCCCGGCATCGGGGGTACCGGGTGGACGTTGCGGATCCGCACGTCCACACCCCCGACGTCGACCACCGCCGACGGCATCGCGAACGTCGACGACTCGCCTTTCTCCTGTTCCGTCAAGGTCAGCACCGAGTAGAGCCCGCTGCCCGCCGCACTGCCCGCTTCCACCTTCCCGGTCAGGCGGTTCGGCAGCACTTCGCCCATGCCCGCGGCTCCCAGCGCCTGCTCGAACTCCGGCGTGAGCTCCTGGACCGCGAGGACCTCGACACCCTCGGCACGGACCGTCCGGACGATCCATTCGGGGTCCGCAGACCCGTACAGCGTGTTGACCGTCATGACCCGGAGCGTTCCTTCGTCGAAGGGGTCCGCGGTGATCGCCTGCCGTTCGGCCGGAAGGAAGGCCGACGTCACGACGTAGCCGCCGACGGTGACTCCCACCAGCAGGAGGAGCGACAGCAGGTATCGCCTGCCCGTGACGGCGAGAACCAGCAGCGGGACGGCTGCGAGCACGGCGTACGGGAAGAACGGGACCAGTTGCGCGACGGGGGTGATCCCGTCGTCGGGCATCGCACGGGAACCGAGGACGGCGAGCACGGGGGCCGCGCAGATCCACAGGAACCAGGCGACGAAGCGCTGCCAGGCGCTCGGGCCGGGTCGCAGGTCCCGCCGGTGTGCCTCACCGTGGTCCGTCGGGCCGCCGAGGTCGCCGTAGCCGTGCGGACCGGGCTCGGGGAAGGCCGGCGGCGGCGCGTAGGCGTCGCTGTGGTGGGTCATTCGCGAAGGGTGCCACAACTTTCCCTATGCTGACCGCATGCCTACGCGTCGCCGTACCGACCCCGCGCGCGGTCGTGCCGCTCTGGTGGCGTGGGCCGACGGCTCGGCCGAACGCCGCGACGTCACGACTGCGGTGCGGTTCACGCTCGAGGAACTGGCCGAGGTCGCGCCCGGCCATGCTGTCGAGGTGCGTGTTCCTCCTGCCGGCGTGGTTCAGGCGGTGGCGGGTCCCCGCCATACGCGCGGCACGCCCCCGAATGTCGTCGAGACCGACCCCGAGACGTGGCTCGGACTGGTGACAGGGCGTGTGACCTGGACGGACGCGGTGGTCGCCGGATGGGTCACCGCCTCGGGCGAGCGTTCCGACCTCTCGGAGTTCCTGCCGTTGCGCCTGCGCGTGAGCTGACGCGAAACCGCCTCTCACGTGTGGATGTCGGTGTCCGCCACTACCCTCACGGTTGCGTGATGGAAACGGTGTTCGTCCGCTGCGCAGGGCGGTCTTCTCTCGCTCGTAACCGGTGGTTCACGGTGTGGTGGTTGATTTGACCCGTGTCAGGGCCCGGCAGTGTGTGCTCCTGCGGTGCGACGGGCCGTGGCGGCGCCGATCGACGTCGCGCATACCAGGCAGAGCTGTTCCCCCGGCCGCGTAGCGGCCCGCTATTGAAGAAGGAGTCAGCGTGAGACCCAGCACGCTCCGGTCGCCCCGACCGGTCAAGCGCCGGAGGGCCGTGGCGGCAGGCCTCGCGGCCGTCCTCGCCCTTCCCGCCACCGCCGTCTTCGCGTCGCCCGCCCTCGCCGACGAGGAGGACGTCACGCCGATCGCGGAGATCCAGGGCACCGGGGACACGTCCCCGCTGGCCGGACAGACGGTCACCACCCGTGGTGTCGTGACGGCGGCCTATCCGACGGGCGGGTTCAACGGCCTGTACGTGCAGACGCCCGGCACGGGCGGCGATCCGGCCGCCGACCCGACGCCCGGCGCGTCGGACGGCATCTTCGTGTATTCCGCGGCCGCGGCCTCGGAGCTCGCCGTCGGGGACTCCGTCGAGGTGACCGGCGCCGTGTCCGAGTACTACGGCCTGACCGAGATCACCCCGGAGTCCTGGACCGTGCTCGGCGACGGTGCTTCCGTCGAGCCGCTGCTCACGGGTTGGCCGGCTACCGACGCCGAGCGCGAGGCGCTCGAGGGCATGCTGCTGGCGCCCCAGGGCGACTTCACGGTCACGGACAACTACCAGACCAACTACTACGGCACGATCGGCCTGGCGGCCGGCGACTCGCCGCTGGTGCAGCCGACCTCCGCCGGACGCCCGCTCTCGGCCGAGTACGAGAAGCAGCTCGCGGACAACGCGGCCCGCGAGCTCCTGCTCGACGACGGCTCCTCGTGGAACTACAGCTCGTCGTCGAACACGTCGAAGCCGCTCCCGTGGCTCACCGGAGGTGCGCCTGTCAGGGTCGGTGCGTCGGTCGAGTTCACCACGCCGGTGGTGCTCGACTACCGCTACAGCGCCTGGGGTCTCCAGCCTCAGGGGCACCTGACGCCGGCGACGGCGGACGACGTCCAGCCGGCCGCCTTCGCGGACACCCGCGAGGCCGTGCCCGCCGAGGTGGGCGGCTCGCTGAAGGTCGGTACGTTCAACGTGCTGAACTACTTCACGACCACGGGCGACGAGCTCGAGGGCTGCACCTACTACAGCGACCGAGCGGGCGATCCCGTCACCGTGTCCGGTGGCTGCGATGCTCGTGGGGCTGCCGAGGACGAGGACCTCGCGCGGCAGCAGGCCAAGATCGTGGGCGCGATCTCCGCGCTCGGCGCGGACGTCGTCTCGCTCGAGGAGATCGAGAACTCCGCCCATTTCCTCGGTAAGTTGCGGGACCAGGCCCTCGCGGACCTCACCGACGCGCTGAACGCCGTCGACGGTGCGGGCACGTGGGCCTATGTCGCGTCGCCGGCCGAGGTACCCGCCGACGAGGACGTCATCCGCAACGGGTTCGTCTACCGCGCCGCCGTGGCCGAGCCGGTCGGCGAGTCGGTCGTCCTCCTCGGCGACGAGGCCTACGGCAACGCGCGTGAGCCGCTGGCGCAGGTCTTCCAGCCGGTGGGCGGCGACGAGGACGCGAGCGACGACGTGCTCGTGGTCTCCAACCACTTCAAGTCCAAGGGCTCCGTCGGGCCGTGGCCCGGCGACGAGGACCAGGGTGACGGCCAGGGGAACTCGAACGAGTCCCGCGTGCGCCAGGCGACATCACTCGTGGCGTTCGCCGAGGAGCAGGCCGCCGCGGCGGGCACCGACAAGGTGCTGCTCGTGGGTGACTTCAACGCCTACGAGAAGGAGGATCCGATCCAGGTCATGGCCGACGCCGGCTATGTCGACCTCGGAGCCGCCACGGGCGAGTACTCCTACAGCTACGACGGCCAGGTGGGCTCGCTCGACCACGTGCTCGCCTCGCCGGCCGCGGCCGAGATCGTCACCGGGACCGACATCTGGAACATCAACGCGTACGAGCCGGTCGCGAACGAGTACAGCCGGTACAACTACAACGCGACCATCCTCTACGACGAGACGCCGTTCCGGTCCTCCGACCACGATCCGCTTCTGGTCGGCCTCGACCTGGCCGGCGGCACGACCGACCCGGGCACGGCGACGATCGACCTGGTGGACATCAACGACTTCCACGGCCGGATCGACGGCAACACCGTCGCGTTCGCCGGAACGGTCGAGGAGATCCGCGCGGAGAACCCGGATGCGACGGCCTTCATCTCGGCGGGCGACAACATCGGGGCCTCGCTGTTCGCCTCGGCGCTCCAGCAGGACCAGCCGACGATCGACGTGCTGAACGCGCTCGGGCTGACCGCTTCGGCGGTGGGCAACCACGAGTTCGACCAGGGGATGGACGACCTCACCGGTCGCGTCACCGACGCGGCGGACTGGGACTACCTGGGCGCCAACGTCTACGACGAGACCACGGGCGAACCGGCACTGCCCGAGTACGTGGTGCGCGAGATCGGCGGGATCGACGTCGGGTTCGTCGGCGTCGTGACCGAGGAGACGCCCACGCTCGTCACCCCGTCCGGGATCGAAGGGCTCGAGTTCGGTAACCCGGTCGAGGCGATCAACCGCGTGACCGACGAGCTCCTCGACGGCGACGTCGACAACGGCGAGGCCGACCTCGTCGTGGCGATGACCCACGACGGCGCGAGCATGGGCACGCCGGAAGGAGCCACGCTCGAGGAGGAGGTCGCCGCCGGCGGCCCGTTCGCGGACATGGTGCGGAACACGGACCCGCGTGTCGCCGCGATCTTCACCGGCCACACGCACAAGGAGTACGCGTGGGACGCCCCGGTGCCCGGCACCGACGGCGCCACGCGGCCCATCATCCAGACCGGCGACTACGGCGCCAACCTGGGCCACGTGACGCTCACGGTGGACACCGAGACCTTCGAGGTCACCGACTACGCCGTGGAGAACATCGCCCGTACGGAGACGCCCGACGCCGAGCTGATCGCGACGTACCCGCGCGTCGCGGAGGTTGACACGATCGTCCGGGCCGCGCTCGCGGAGGCCGAGGAGATCGGCGCGCAGCCGGTCGGTGAGGTCACTGCGGACATCACCACGGCGTACGCCGGCGGCCAGTACACGGACGGCGGCTGGACCGGTGGCGACCGTGACGACCGCGCGTCGGAGTCGGCGCTCGGCAACCTCGTCGCCAACGCCCTGCGGGACTCGCTCGCGAGCGAGGAGCGCGGCGGTGCCGACCTCGGGGTCGTGAACCCCGGCGGGTTGCGCAACGAGCTCTTCTACGCGGCCTCGGGCGCGGAGGGGGACGGCGTGGTCACGTACGCCGAGGCCAACGCCGTACTGCCGTTCGTCAACAACCTGCACACCATCACGCTGACCGGTGCGCAGCTCGAGACGCTGCTGGAGCAGCAGTGGCAGACGGACGCGAACGGCGACCGCCCGTCCCGCCCGTACCTGGCCCTCGGGCTCTCGGACAACGTCTCGTACACGGCGTCCACCGACGACCCGAACGCCACGCCGGGTGACAACGTCTCGTCCGTCACCATCGACGGCGTCCCGGTCGACCCGGCGGCGGAGTACCGCGTCGCCACGTTCTCGTTCCTGACGTCCGGCGGCGACAACTTCCGGGTCTTCACGGAAGGGACCGACCTGCGGGACTCGGGTCTGGTGGACCGGGACGCCTGGATCGAGTACATCGAGTCGAACTCGCCGCTGTCGCCGTCGTTCGCGCGGACGCACGCCGTCGTCGACGCCCTGCCGGACACCGTGGCTGCCGGGGGCGAGGTGGCCGTCGAGCTCTCAGGTCTCGACCTCACCTCCCTCGGCGCCCCGCGCAACACCGCCGCGGAGGCGGTGCTGACCCCGGTCGGTCAGGACGTCTCCGACGGCACGTCACTCGGGACGTTCCCGGTGTCCGGCGGCAGCACCTCGGTCACCGCGACCGTTCCCGCCGCCACCGCCGCAGGCGACTACCTCCTGCACGTCGTCACGGAGCCGTCCGGTACCGACGTCGCGGTGCCCGTCACCGTCGAGGACGCCGCCCCGTCCGCGCCGCAGTGGCAGCCGTGGCGGCTCTACTGGTGGGGCGACCAGGTGATGTACCGAGGCCAGCTCTACGAGGCCAAGCGTCCGAACATCCACTGGGCGCCAGGCCTGCGCTGGTGGGCCAACCCCTGGGTGCCCGTCACCGGCTGAGCCCGACGCCAGGCCGCCGGCCGGCCGTGCGATGCGCGGCCGGCCGGCGACGTCGTCACCGGCTTCTCGCACGCCGCCCGTTCCCGGACCTCTTAGGCTGTGACCGTGAGCGAGAAACCCCCGACCGCACCGCCCACCGGGCCGGAGTCCGACGACCAGGCCGGTGAGTCGTCGCACGCCGACGTGCCCCTGCATGACGTGGTCCATCCGTCGGAGGTGCGCCGCGCGCCACGCTACGGACGGTTCCTGCTGGCAGGGGCCGTCCTGGGGACCGTGATCGGCCTAGGGCTCGGTTACTACGTCGTCGGCACCCCGGAGGCGCAGGGAATGCTCAAGCCCGGCGTGTACATCGGGGTGACGATCGCCTTCACCGCCACGCTCACGACACTCGCGGCCGGTCTGATCGCCGTCCTGGCGGATCGCCGGAGCCTGCGCAAATACGAACGGGCCCGCACTCGTCGCTGAGCGGCGGCCCCGTACCGGTGGCCGTGACCGGGGTCGCGTATGTCACACGGCCGCGGGAGAAGGCCGACGGCCACTGCCCACCCCGGTCGTGGGATACTCGTGCCATGCCTCTGCGCCCGGACGGCCGACTGAACCACGATCTGATGCCCGGGGAGAAGGGTCCCCAGGACGCCTGTGGCGTCTTCGGAGTATGGGCCCCCGGCGAGGAAGTCGCCAAGCTCACGTACTTCGGCCTGTACGCCCTCCAGCACCGCGGCCAGGAGTCTGCCGGCATCGCGACCAGCAACGGGGACCAGATCCTCGTCTACAAGGACATGGGACTGGTGTCCCAGGTCTTCGACGAGACCGCGCTCAACGCGCTCAACGGCCACATCGCGCTCGGCCACTGCCGCTACTCCACGACCGGCGGAGTGACGTGGGAGAACGCGCAGCCCACCCTCGGTCCGACGGCGTCCGGCACCGTGGCTCTCGGCCACAACGGCAACTTGATCAACTCGGCGGAACTCGTCGATCTCGTCGCGGAGCGGTACGGCGCCCAGCGCCGGGGTGAACTGGCCCGCGGCAACACGACGGACACGGCACTCATCACGGCGCTGCTCGCCGGCGATGCCGACCACACGCTCGAGACGACCGCCCTGGAGGTGCTCCCCCGGCTGCGGGGCGCGTTCTCGCTGGTGTTCATGGACGAGTCGACGCTCTACGCCGCCCGGGACCCGCAGGGCGTGCGTCCGCTCGTGCTCGGCCGTCTGGAGCGGGGGTGGGTCGTCGCGTCCGAGACGCCCGCCCTGGACATCGTCGGAGCCTCCTACGTACGCGACGTCGAGCCCGGCGAACTCATCCGGATCGATGCCGAAGGACTCCGTTCGACCCGGTTCGCCTCGGCGGAACGCGCGAGCTGTGTCTTCGAGTACGTCTACCTGGCCCGCCCGGACCACACCCTGAACGGGCGGTCCGTGCACGCGGCCCGGGTCGAGATGGGGCGGGCCCTCGCGCGCGAACATCCGGTCGAGGCGGATCTGGTCATCGCCACGCCCGAGTCGGGCACACCGGCCGCCATCGGCTACGCGACCGAATCCGGCATCCCGTTCGGACAGGGGCTCACCAAGAACGCGTACGTCGGGCGGACTTTCATCCAGCCGTCCGACACGCTGCGGCAGCTCGGTATCCGGCTGAAGCTCAACCCGCTGCGCGACAACGTGCGCGGCAAGCGGCTCGTGGTGGTCGACGACTCGATCGTGCGCGGCAACACGCAGCGCGCGCTCATCCGCATGCTGCGCGAGGCCGGCGCCGCCGAGGTGCATGTACGCATCTCCTCGCCACCCGTGAAGTGGCCGTGCTTCTACGGCATCGACTTCGCATCCCGTGCCGAGCTGATCGCCAACGGACTCGGGGTGGAGGAGATCGGGCAGTCGCTCGGGGCCGACAGCCTCGGATACATCTCGACCGAGGGCATGATCGCCGCGACCGAGCAGCCCGCCTCCCAGCTGTGTGCCGCGTGTTTCACCGGCAAGTACCCGATCGAGCTGCCGTCGGACGAGCAGCTCGGCAAGCACCTGCTCGAACAGGCCGAGCTTCCGCTCGGAGCACCTGAGGACGGCCTGTCCAGCCTTGCCGTCTCGGCGGGCGGGGCGGGAGCCCTCGACCACCCCTGAGGCGACCGTGACGTGGCGCGGGGTCGTGCCACGACCCGCCGCCGTACCGGGACCACCGACCTGACCAGTGATGGAGTACCAGTGACATCCGAAGGGCTCACCTACGCGGCCGCAGGGGTCGACACCGAAGCCGGCGACAAGGCCGTCGAGCTGATGAAGGACGCCGTGCGTCGCACCCAGGGGCCGGCCGTGCTCGGTGGCGTGGGCGGGTTCGCCGGACTCTACGACGTGTCGGCGTTCCGGGACTACCGGAAGCCGCTGCTCGCCACGTCCACCGACGGCGTCGGCACGAAGGTGGCCATCGCACAGGCGCTCGACAAGCACGACACCATCGGGTTCGACCTGGTCGGGATGGTCGTGGACGACATCGTGGTCGTGGGGGCGAAGCCGCTGTTCATGACCGACTACATCGCCACGGGCAAGGTGGTCCCGGAACGTGTCGCGGACATCGTGCGCGGGATCGCCCAGGCGTGCGAGGTGGCCGGCACCGCTCTCGTCGGTGGCGAGACGGCCGAACACCCCGGCCTCCTGGCGCCCGACGAGTACGACGTCGCCGGTGCCGCCACCGGGATCGTGGAGGCCGACGAGGTCCTGGGGCCCGACCGGGTACGCGAGGGCGATGTCCTGATCGCGATGGGCTCCTCCGGTCTGCACTCGAACGGCTACTCCCTCGTCCGAGCCGTCATCCGGCACGCAGGGTGGGAACTGGACCGACACGTCGAGGAACTCGGGCGCACCCTCGGTGAGGAACTGCTGGAACCCACACGGGTGTACGCGAACGACGTCCTGGCGCTCGCGGGTGACGGCGAGGTGCGCGTGCACGCTTTCACGCATGTGACCGGCGGTGGCCTCGCGGCGAACTTGGCGCGCGTGCTGCCGGCCGGCACGGTGGCCACCGTGGACCGGGCGTCGTGGGAAGTACCGGCAGTCTTCCGGATGGTGCGGGAGCTGGGCGGCGTGCCCCGTCGCGATCTCGAGAACACGCTCAACCTCGGTGTCGGCATGGTCGCCGTGGTCGACGCGGCGGGGGCGGACGCCGCTCTGCGACGGCTCGAGGAGCTTGGTGTCCCGGCGTGGGAGCTCGGGCGGATCGAAGCCGCCGACGCCGCCGCGGAATCGGCAGGGGACCTGGTGGGCGGCACGAAGGGTGTGCGGGGCGGCGCGGTGCGCCTGGTGAACGACTACCGGTGAGCGGCGGTGCGTGCCCCGGGTGCGACACCGAGGGCCCGGTGGCCTGACCGGGGCCGCTCGGGTGCGCCTGCGCCGCGGCCTCGGGGCCCGGTTCGCAGGACACGACAAGGCGGGACGGTCCACGAGGACACATCCCGCCTGCTCCCGTCAGGGAGAGAACCCACTTGTGTACCCACTCGGGGCATCATGGGGGAGGAAGCCGCAACCAGGGCGGCGCTCCAGCCCGCTCACCGTTGTGGCTGGGCTGTCCGATACTGGGGTGGCCGACGATCAGGCGCGCGAACTCTGAGTCAGTGTTCTCGGCGCTCGTTCGAATCGTCGAAGTCAGCCCAGTCGGCGTAGCGATTGTCGTAGTCCTCGCCCTCGGCGGCGTCCCAGCGGGAGTCGTCCGTCACCACATCCGTGTGGGACTTCCCGCCTCGGAGCTCCTGCTCGAGGGCGTGGTAGTTGGTCTCAGGGCTGTAGTACTTCAGCGCTCGAGCAACCTTGGTCTGCTTTGCCTTCTGACGGCCGCGGCCCATGGCTCCGACCCCCTCAACGTAGGAGCGGGGCGGCTACGTGCAACAGACGTGCGGCCCCGGAGTGTGCTTGATCTGTCCAGGCTCTAACGGTACATGGTTGTACGCGGTTTCCTCCAGTCTGCACGTGTGATTCGTCCGATGCGCCGGTGATCTTCGGCACCATTCACAGCGGGACGGCGCGGAAGACGCCGGACGTGCCGACCTGACGCAGCGTCGTCGTGTGTCGTGACCGACATGACGCGGGGGTGTTCGCGCGTCGCGAACTGTGCCCCGTCGGCGCGTCGTGGGCAGGTGATGCTTGATGGTGGTGGAAGATGGCGACAAATGATGACGAATCGCTAACTCACCGGGTCCTCGCGCTATGGTTGCGTCGTTGGGCGCTCCGTTGCGGAGAGACGCGTCGGAGAATGTGAGCGAAATGAGTCCGCGCTCAAGTCGCCTAAATCCTGTTTGCTGCTAACAATGGTGAGAGAGCGGGAGCCGTCAAGAACCTGGTGCCGCCAGGGCCGGCGCCGTTCCGGAGGAGGTGCAGGGATGTCCATCCACGGAGAATCCGAGGTCCTGCTCACGCCTGCCGAGGTAGCGAGCTTGTTCCGTGTAGACCCCAAGACGGTTACGCGTTGGGCAAAGGCGGGAAAGCTTTCTTCGATCCGCACGCTCGGTGGACACCGCCGGTACAAGGAGTCCGAGGTTCGGGCGCTGCTGGGTGCAGCGGCCGAGAGTCCCGACGACTCCGACGCATAGCCGACGCGTTCGGCAGGCGGTGGTGACGGCGCGCCGGGTGCTGCCCCAGTTCAGCCCCGCGCGCGCCGCAGGACCACCACAGCGATCGTGACCGCACCCAGGGCCGCGAGGCCCAGCGTGGTGCCCACGAGAAGCTTGGTGTTTCGAGCCCGGTGTCCCTCAGACACCGGGCTCCTCTTGTCCCGGTGCAGGGCTCCTGCCGCTCGGTTCCCCGCCCCGGCAGCGGCCTGCCTCGCGCTTCGGGCCAGCCGCTGCGCCTGATGCGCGGGATTGATCCTGAGCGTCAGCTCGTCGATCGTCGCGGCGAGCTCGGCACGCGTGCGCAGCACCTCCGCCTCGAGCTCTTCCTTGGAAAGCGTGCGCTCAGTCCTGTCCTCGGTGCTCATCGCTGCAGCCCTTCCTGGATGCCCGTGCGGATCGTCGAGACGTCGTCCTTGATGCGCTGCACGCTGTCCGGCTTGCGCGTGCCCTTCTTCAGAAGGGCTTGGCCGACCAGAGCCAGGATCAGGGTGACGAGCACCAGGAAGCCGCCCACGGCGAGGGCCGCCAGCCAGAGCGGCCATACGGTGCCCAGGCCGTACACGGCCGCGAGAAGTAGTACGCCGATCCCGTACAGCAGCACCACGAGCGCGCCGACGAACAGTCCGATCCCGATCCCGGACTTCATGGCCTTGTCGGTGAGTTCGGCCTTCGCGAGCGCGATCTCGGCGCGCACGAGGCGCGACGCCTGCTCGCTGATGTGCTCGACAAGGCCGCCGAGCGACGTCGGCCGCTCGTGTGGTGGCGTGCCACCCATGGTGTCCTGGCTCATGTGCCCCTCCCCGGACGCGGTGCTGCCGCGGGTCTGCGGTCACCTGCCGCGCATCTGCTGAGGTCAACTCAACCCGCAGGGGAGGCGCAGGGCAATTCCAGAAGGCGGCGCGGCGCGGATTGCGTCGCCGGGACCACGTGTGACACGCGCAATGTGGAGGCAATGTGGCGGTATGGTCGTGAAGTTGTTGGACGACCGACCAACTCTTGAGGCAGCCTGATCGGGCCCGCTCGCCCTTGTTCTGACACTCTCAGGAAGTTTCGTCCGCATCGACGAGGTAATGGCCGGTGACGGAAGCGCGCCGTGCGTCCATGGTTGCCGAATCGCCAATGGACCACTCGAATGAGGTTCCCTGAGGTCGCCGGTCGCGCGGCTGCGAGGGTTTCACTTCCGCGCCATGCCTTCGGCCGCCCACGCGGCACGTCCGCAACGCGTCGCGGGCCAGGGACTGAGTCCCTGGCCCGCGAGGTGACGGTGGCTCCGACCGGCGTCGATCCGGTGACCTTTCGATTTTCAGTCGAACGCTCTACCAACTGAGCTACAGAGCCGTGGCGCTGGCGCCGTGCGCGAAAGCCCGGTGCGTCGTGACCGACGATACCGGGCGATCAAGCGCGACCCTGACGGGACTTGAACCCGCGACCTCCGCCGTGACAGGGCGGCGCGCTAACCAACTGCGCTACAGGGCCATGGTCGCGTACTGCGACCGAGGTGGTCCGCCGTGCGAACCGAGAGAAGCCTAACCCACGCGGTGTCCGATCCGGAAATTGAATCCCGACCCGGTGACGATGGCGTGGCTCACACCGAGCAAGACTCGGGCTGACCAGGAGTTTTGCCTCTCCTCGTACCCCCAACGGGATTCGAACCCGTGCTACCGCCGTGAAAGGGCGGGGTCCTAGGCCGCTAGACGATGGGGGCTGGACGCGGAAAGTCTACAGGCGTCACGGCGTGCGTCCACGTCATGTCCGTCACGTCACGGCCGACGGTCCGGAGCCCGACGTCGGATACTCACCGTCCGCGCGCGGCGGACCCGCGGGGCCTGGTCGACCGGCCCGGGCCTGCCGCGAGCGGCGCACCTGGTGCCCGCGTCGGTCATGATGGGCCCGTGGTGGAGATGACACGCGATGAGTTCGAGGACGCCGTCAGCGAGGGCCTCGACCTGGTTCCGCAGGACCTGGCGGCCCAGATGGACAACGTCGTCGTGCTCGTCGAGGACGACGCACCGGCCGAGGACCCCGGACTGCTGGGGCTCTACGAGGGCGTGCCGCTCACGGAGCGCGACCACCACTGGGCCGCGGGATCGTTGCCGGACCGCATCACGATCTTCCGGAATCCCACGCTGGCCGTCTGCGAGACGCGGGAAGAGGTGGCGGAGGAGGTGGCGGTGACCGTGGTGCACGAGATCGCGCATCACTTCGGGATCGACGACGAACGCCTCCACGAGCTCGGCTGGGCGTGAGACGCCGCGCGGCGCCCCGGACGGCCGGCAGGCGCCCCGGACGGCCGGCAGGAACCCCGCAGGACCGGCAGGAACGGGACGCCGGGCGCCGGCCCGGAGCTCAGGCCCCGGTGCCGTACTCCCAGTGCCAGGCCTCGGGCTTGGAGCCACCGGGCTCCGCCCACGCCGGATGGATCCAGCCGAACTTCCCGGCGTTCGCGGCCATCCACCGATACTCGGCCGATCCGAAGGTCGAGATGCCACCGCCCAGGTCGATCGCCTGCCCCAGCCCGTGGTTCGACGTTCCCGGCGGGGCTGCCAGTGCGCCCATCGTCGCCGCGACCGCCACCTGGTCGGCGTACGACCGGTAGGAGTCGTTGACCGTCAGGTTGCGCCCGAAGGCGGCCCGGAACGCGGCGTTGAGCTTCTCGATCGCCATCGCGGCATCGCACCGCAGCTCCTCACCGGGGGCGAATGACAGGTCGCAGAGCAGGTTCGACGGGATCCGGCCGTTCCCGTGCTTCGTCGCCCGGGCCGCGAGGGCCGCAGCCTGTTTCCGGTCGGCCTGCGCCCGCGCCCGGGCCTTCGCCTCGGCCTTCGCGGCAGCCTTCGCCGCCTTCGCGGCGGCTTTCGCCTCGGCCTTGGCGCGCGCTGCGGCCTTCTGTGCGGCGATCTCCTTCTTGCTCGGGCCGGGAACGACCTTGGAGACGGTGTGGCCGGCCGGCGCCCTCAGGAGACCTGACAGCGTCTCGGTCGCCTCGGTGAGGTGCGCCGCGGAGACCTCCGTGTTCGCCGGATCGGCGTCGTCAGCCCGTCGGGCGTCGCCGGGGACGGGCGAGCGCTCCTGGGTGCGCGAGGCCCGTTCGGTGCGGTCCGCGAGCGCGGCCGCCGCCGAGGCGGCGAGTGTGCCCTCGGCTGAGACCGCGGTGGCGGTGACCACGAGTTCACGCACCTCCGCGGCGGCGGTCTCGATGCGCCGGGCCCTCTTGGCTCCCATGTCGGTCGCCTCGGTGAGGTGCTGTGCCTGGACGAGCGCACTGGTGGCGTCGGCGAGGGCTCGTTCGGTTCTGGCGTCCAGGGCCCCGGGCCCGTCGGCGAGCGTCGCCGAAGGTATGTCCGTGGTCCCGGGACCGGTTCGTGTGGTCGGCGCGGCGACGCCGTCCGGCGTCGTCGCCACCGGGGAAGCGGCGGCCGGTGCGCTCATGCTCAGAGCGCCGATCGCGACGACCGCGGCGAACGCGGTGCACCGGGCGACGGGGTGTGTGACCGGGTGTGCGGTGGCGGAGTGGGGGTGCTTCACGCGGCATTCCGTTCGTGCGGCGGCGTGCTGCTGGGGAGCGGGTCCGTGAGGGGGAGTTCCCCGCGGGGGCGGACTCGTGCGCACGCCGATGCTCTTGTCTGGGTGCCCTGGCGTGCGCTCGTCGTCGGACAAGGCCCACGGCACGTCGCCCGGTGGACTCACGCGGCCCTGGGGGTCGGGCGGAGTCTCGTGTCCACACCGGTTCTCGTGCGGCCGGGGTGGCTCGCACGGCGGGTCTCGGGCCCGCGCCGGTATCGGCGACCCATCAATGGTGAGGGAAGGCCGGGCGCGGGCAACCACGTTCGGCCGCGATATTGGTCACAAAGTCAGTAGGCATCCGGTGGAACCGCCGTGAAGGTCGGGGCACAAGTGATGCCTCGGCCGGACGGGTGTGGCGTGCGTCCCAGGCGTGCCGCGCTGTCCGCGCCGAACGCGTGGTGACCCCCGCCACAGGCGTCCGCATGGCGAGACAGGGTTTCCCGGCGTGCCGCCGCCGACGGGCCGACGGCCCGCCGTCGTCGTTCACTGCTGGGCATGGACCACACCCCGACCGTCCCGGTGACCGTCTCGATCCACCGTGTCGTGAGCCCCGAGAACGTGCCCGAGGTGACGCGCTGGGTGCAGGACGGCGTCAACCTCGCCAACCGCTGGGACGGGTTCCTGGGCTCCGGATGGGTCCGGGCTGCGGAGGGGTCGAGCGACTGGTTCATGCTCTACCGGTTCGCGGACGAGGCGCGCCTGGACGCGTGGGAACGGTCCGAGGAACGTGGCAGGTGGCTGGCGCGCGGTGCCGGGATCGTGGAGGAGCGCCGCGTCGAGCGCCGGACCGGGATCGAAGGCTGGTTCGACGACCCGGTACGGGCCGACGACGCCGTCCCGGCGCCGCCGCGCTGGAAGCAGGCCACGAGCATCTGGCTCGGGTTCTTCCCGGTGAACCTGCTCTTCACCTGGCTGTCCTCGCAGTTCGTCCCCGGGTGGGCCGGCGTCCCGCTCGTGCTCCGTGTACTGGTCTCCACGCTTGTCCTGACGCCGGTCATGGCGTACTGGGTGCTTCCCTGGGTGACACGCCGTCTGCACGGCTGGCTGCACGCCCCTAGGTGACGCGGCAGAGCTTTGCGCGGAATGCGCATTGCGCGTCACAGTAGGGGCATGGCAGTGGACGAGGTCGTGGACGATGCGGCAGGGCTGCTCGAGACCGTTGCGTGGATGGCGGGGGCAGCCGTCGCCGCCTACCTGTTGACGGGTGTCTTCGCCTGGCTGGTGCGCCGCATCGGCAGGCGCAGCGAGATCGCGCGGGAGATCGCTCAGCGGCTTCGCAACCCCGTACGCGCCACCCTGCTCGTGGTGGCCGCGTGGATCGCGCTGAACATGTCGGGCTACGCCGGGGAGGAATGGTTCCCCGTCGTCCAGCACCTCGTGGTCCCGGCGGTCATCGTGACCGGTGCGTGGCTGATCGGGAACTGCGCGTTCGTCCTGGAGGAGCGTGCCTATGCGCGCATCCGCAAGGGCGTGCACGACTGGCGGGAGGTGCGCAAGCTTCGCACGCAGGTGATGATGCTGCGGCGCATCACGGTGGGTGTCATCAGCGTTCTCGCCGTCGCCGGCATCCTGATGACCTTCGACGGCGCGCGCACCGTGGGCGCGAGCCTGCTGGCGTCCGCCGGACTGGTGTCGATCGTGGCCGCCCTCGCCGCCCAGAGCGCGCTCGGGAACGTGTTCGCCGGTATCCAGGTGGCGTTCACCAACCGCATCCACGTCGGGGACGTGGTGGTGGTCGAGGGGGAGTGGGGCCGGATCGAGGACATCACCCTCGCCTACGTGGTGGTGCACGTCTGGGACGATCGACGGCTGATCCTGCCGTGCACCTACTTCACGGAGCAGCCGTACGAGAACTGGACGCGTACGTCGTCGGAACTGCTCGGCACGGTGGAGTTCGACCTCGACTTCCGCACGCCGCTCGAGCCTCTGCGGTCGGAACTGGGCAGGATCGTCTCCGCGACATCGTTGTGGGACGGCCGCGCGCAGAGCTTGCAGGTCACCGACGCGACGGGCGGGACGATCCGGGTCCGGGCATGTGTCAGCGCGCGCGACGGCGATGATCTGTGGAACCTGCGGTGCCTGGTGCGCGAGGAGATCGTGGCCTGGGTCCAGCGGGAGTCGCTCGGGTCGCTGCCCAGGACGCGTTTCGAGGCGGACGGCACCGGGGCTGCGCCTGCGCAGCTGGTGGCGGGTGTTACCTCTGGCGCGCCGGAGCCCGGCATGGTTGATTGAGACTTATGAGTCGTTCCGGATTTGTGCCGCCCTATCTCCTCCGGCAGGTGGCCGAAGCCGCCGCGTCCGGGACGCTGCCCGACGCCGGCCTCCCGGAAGTCTGTCGCCACACGCTGGACCTGGACGCCCGGTTCCGTGACGACCGCAGCGCGCACCGGGTGCGGACCCAGGCCGCCGAGCCCGAGCCCGCCACACCGGCCGAACCCGCCGGCCCCGCGGCGTGGACGATCCACAGCGCCGGCAACACCCAGAGCCTGCCCGGAGAACCCGTGCGGGACGAGACCGCGGGGTCGCCGTCGGGCGACGTGCCCGTCGACGAGGCATGGGACGGCGTCCGGGCCACGCTCGACCTGTTCCGGCAGGCGTTCGGCCGCGCGTCGTACGACGACGCCGGGGCCCGGGTCAGCGCGACCGTGCACTACGGGCGGAACTACCAGAACGCGTTCTGGGACGGTACCCAGCTCGTGTTCGGCGACGGGGACGGCCGGATCTTCAACCGCTTCACCGTCGCCGTGGACATCCTGGCGCACGAGTTCGGGCACGCCGTCACCGAGTACACCGCGGGTCTCGTCTACCGGGACCAGCCCGGCGCGCTGAACGAGTCGATGTCCGACGTCTTCGGTTCCTGCCTCAAGCAGCGGGTCCTCGGACAGGAGGCGGCGGAGGCGGACTGGCTCATCGGCGAGGGCCTCTTCACCGACCTCGTGCGGGGTGACGCGCTCCGGTCCATGGCCGCACCGGGTACGGCCTATGACGACCCGGTGCTGGGCAAGGACCCGCAGCCGGGCCACATGGACGACTACGTCGACACGAGGGACGACAACGGTGGCGTCCACATCAACTCCGGTATCCCGAACAGGGCGTTCTACCTCGCGGCAACGGCCATCGGCGGCCCGGCCGACGTCGGCGCCGGGAGGATCTGGTACGAGGCGCTGCTGACCGTGGGACCGACCACCGACTTCGCCGGGTTCGCGGCCGCGACGGTGGCCGTCGCCGGCGAACATGCGGACGCCGTCCGCGAGGCCTGGACCAGCGTCGGCGTCGTACGGGACGACGACGGCGACGGGGCGCGGGAGTCGTCGTCGGACCGCGCCGGCGACCAGGCGGACGCCGACGCTCCACAGGCCCCGGCGCCGCCGTCGGACCAGGGTGGGCCGATCGGCGTCGTCGAGATCCGCAGGAGCGGAGGCTTCGCGGGGATCACCGTGACCAGCTCCCTGGACCTGGACGGTGACGACCCGCGCGTCGGCGAGGCGCGGACGCTGGTGCACCGCGTGGACATCGCGCTGCTCGAGCACGAGGCCGCCGCCTGGTCCGGGGAGCAGCGCCGGCCGGACACCTTCACGTACGTGATCGTCTGCGGCGGCCACGAGATCGAGGTCCCGGAGGACCACGCCACACCCGACCTCCTTCGGCTCGCGGAGCTGATCCTCGCACCGCGGGACCGGTAGCGGACCGCCGGCCGGGCAGCGCGACGTCCGGCAGCGGGCACACGGCAGCCCGGTCCCCCGCCGCCGCGGCCACGGTCGGCGGGCAGCCGACGATCAGCGGGAGAACCAGCCCAGGAGGCGGTCCGGGCGATCGGTGATGATCGCGTCCACGCCGGCGCCGTCGTCGACGTCGCACAGGTGCGACCAGCCCGACGGGTCGTTCTCCGTCCACACCATGACCCGCAGGCCCGCACGGTGGAGCCGCGTGACGATCCCCGGGTCGCGGCGCACCATCTCGGCGGACGGGTTGCACGCCACCACGTCGAGGCCCGCGCACACGTCGAGCACGTCCGGCGGCTCGTACGCCAGCAGCAGCCCTCGCTCCAGATGCGCGGCGACATCACGGGCGGCGGCGACGGTGTCGGGCCAGAACGACTGGACGAGCACGCGCTCGCCGAGCCCGGCGTCGTCGATCGCCGCCGTGACGCCCCGGACCTCGGCCGGACCCCAGACGCCTTTCAGCTCGAGCAGCAGACGCGTGCTCGGGTAGCGCACCAGGATCTCGAGCACCTCGGCGAGCAGCGGTACCCGCTGCCCCGCATAGGCCGGTCCGAACCAGCGGCCGGCATCGAGTGCGCGGAGCTGGACCAGGCTGAGGTGGGCCACGGCACCGTGGCCGTCGGTCGTCGCGTCGACCACGTCGTCGTGGATGACGACGGCGGCGCCGTCGGCCGTGCGTTGCAGGTCGATCTCGACCGCGTCGGCCCCGGCCCGACACGCGGCCTCGATCGCGGCCAGCGTGTTCTGCGGTGCGACCGACGAGTTCCCTCGGTGCGCGACGACGGCGGGGCGGGTCATCCGGCCGAGCGGACCGGGACGCCCTGCCCGGTCGGTAGCGACACCGCTCGCACCGGGTCCGGCGTCGGCCCGGCCCTGGACCCCGTCCGGCGATCGCCCTGCCGGCGCGCCGGTCGCGACCGCCGAGCGGGCGGCGAGCCGTGCGTGCCGGCGGTGGTCGGCGAGCAGGGCGAGCCAGACCAGCGGTGTCCAGCGCGGCACGCGCTTCCGCGTCGCCGGACGAAGGACCGGGACGAGGGTCGTCGTACGACGAGCGAGCGCCCGGCCCGAGCTCACGACGTGCGTGGCCGGGGAACGCGACGTCGTACCGTGCGTCGTGCCGTGGGTCACGGAGGTGCTGCCGACGGCGAAGGGCCGCACCGGGGTGTCCGGGCGCTCCAGGAGGGCCATGTCGTGCTCCGATCTGCGGACGTCTTCTCACGATAGGTCGGCGCCGGCCCCGGCCGGCACGGTCCCCCGGGGAGTTCCGGGAAACTTCCGCGCGCGTTCAACTGCCCCGCCGGATCGTTCTCCGGCGGGCTACGCGGCGGCCACCGGAGAACGGGCCGGTGACGGCACCGGGGTGCCACCCACGTCACAACCCTGGGACGACGACAGGCCGCACACCCTCCCGGGATCGTGATCGGCATGGTCGACACACAGGCAGCGAAGAAACCGGTGCGGCACGGTCCCCTGCTCCCCCCGCGGGCGCGTCAGCTCGTCCTCACGGTGCACGTCATCGCGGCGGGGGCGTGGATCGGCGTCGACGTGATGGTGGCCGTGCTCGTCGTCGTGGGCATGACGGCCGCCGACCCCGCCGCGGCGGGACTCGCCTACCAGGCACTCGGCACGTACGTCCTCGGCCCGATGCTCGTCTCGGCGCTGCTGTGCCTCGCGACCGGCGTGGCGCTCGGGATGTTCACCCGCTGGGGACTGGTCCGGTACTGGTGGGTCGCGGTCAAGCTGGCCATGAACCTGGCCCTGTGTGCGGCGATCCTGTTCGCGCTGCGGCCCGGGATGCCGGAGGTCGCGGCGTACGGGCAGGCGCTCGCGGGTGGTGCGCCGCCCGCGCCCGAGGTCGTCGCCCAGCTGGTCTACCCGCCCGCCGTGTCGCTCACGGCGCTCGCGCTGGCGACGTGGATCGCGGTGGCGAAGCCGTGGGGAAGGCTCGGGAGGCGCCGCCGGCCGGACGCCGCCGGCCTCCGGAACCCCGGGTGATCAGGCCGTGCAGCGCCCGGAGGAGACCGCCGCGTCGAGCTCGGTGACCCGGGCCGCGACCGGCCGGAGCTCGGCGTTCGTCATGGCGTACCCGACGTCGGCGGCGGAGTCGCCACGGGCGAAGACGACACCCGCGACCTCTCCGTCGGTCGTGAGGAGCGGCCCGCCCGAGTTGCCCGGACGCACCGCGGCGGCCAAGGAGTACACCTCCCGGCCGGCCGCGCCGGAGCCGTACACGTCCGGCACCCGGGCGGTGTCCACGCCGAGGATCCCGGCGCTCGTCGAGGTGAACGGGCCGCCGTACGGATAGCCCTGGACGACGGCGCTGTCTCCCACCGACAGGGCCGGCGCGAGGTCGAGGGCGTCGACGGACAACCCGTCGACGGCGACGACGGCGAGATCGTCGGCCGGGTCGAAGTAGACCACGCGCCCCTCCCGGGCCGGGCTGTCGGGGAGTTCGACGACGGGCCGGTCCACGCCCGCCACCACGTGCGCGTTGGTGACGATCCGGTCAGGAGCGACGACGAACCCGGAACCGGTAGAGCTCTTGCCGCACGCGTACGCGATGCCCGAGATCCGCGCCACCGACCGTGCCGCGGCCTCCAGATCGGCGTCGTCCAGGTCGACGGCGGGTGCCACCGGTGCCTGTCGCGGCACGACCAGGAGGTTCAGCCGGGGCAGGCCGTCGTCGAGCACCAGGGCCCGCATCTCGGCGAGGGGGCGGCCGACCGCCGGCGGGGTCAGGTCGTCGACGGTGCGCAGGACGCTCGACGACGAGAGCGCGGCGGCGACCCCCGGCGTGCCGGTGGCGGTGATCGCGTTGCCGACGAACGAGAGCGCGAGGGCCGCGACCACGACGTTCGCCACGCCACCGAGGAGGCGTTCGAGCGGGCGCAGGGCGGTGCGATCCACGCCTCGCCGCAGGTCGTGGCCCAGCCCCGACCCGAGCGAGGCGCCGAGCACCGGGAGCGCGATCGCCACCGCGACCGCCACCGGGCCGCGCCACTGGGAGGTGGGTAGCAGGTCGTTGACGGCGGGGACGGCCCAGAAGGCCGCGAGGCCGCCGGCCACCAGTCCGAGGAGGCCGCCGAGCGTGGCGAGCAGGCCCCGGCTCAGCCCGGTGCTCAGGGCGACGAGCAGGATCAGCAGGAGCACGATGTCGACGGGTGTCACGGTGGCTCCTTCGAGGTGGCGGACGTGAGGTGGCGGCGGGTGTGAGGCGGCGGGCGCCGCAGGGGCACCGAGTCGCCCGACGACGAGAAGGCCGACCGGCACCGTGACCTCTGATGGTGGGCCCCCTGGGATTCGAACCCAGAACCTACGGATTAAAAGTCCGCAGCTCTGCCAGTTGAGCTAGAGGCCCGTGCGCCGGAGTGGCCGGCGTGCCGCGCACCGACCGGCACGCGACGCCCCAGCCTACCCAGATCAGCGGATCCGGCCGCACAATTCACCCTACGTGGCGCGGCGGCTCACCCTCCGTGGCGCGGCGACGTGGCTCGCAGGCCGGGTGAACGCGACCGAGGTGGCGACGTGAGGTGCGGGCCGCCGCCGGTCCGGCCGGATGTCATGCGATGGGCGTTTCGCGCTTGCGGTATGGCCCAGACCTTGATTCGGTGGAAGAGTCACGAGAACCGACGAGAGGAGCTCTCCGTGCTCACCGTGACCGACAACGCCCGTACAGCGGTCGAGGGCCTCGTTCAGGAGAACCAGGTACCGGCCGAGGGCGGCCTCCGCATCGCGGAGGCAGCGGGCCAGCCGGGCAACTTCGAGCTCGCGCTCGTCCAGGCTCCTGAGGCCGAGGACCAGGTGGTTGCCCAGTCCGACACCACGCATGTCTTCGTCGACAGGGCGGCCTCGGTCGCCCTCGACGAGCTCACGCTGGACATCCAGCCCGACGCCGAAGGCCCGGGCTTCGTGCTTGTCCAGGCGTAGGACCACGGAGACCGCACGGTAGGACCATCACCGGCCGTGCGGCCCTCCATCCGAAGAATGTCGCGGGCCGCGACCTCACCTCGCGTGAGGCCGCGGCCCGACTCTGCGTCGTCACGCGGCCGCGGCGAGGATCCACCCACCGCCCAGCACCACGGACCCTCCGGTCACGAGCAGGAAGACTCCGACCCACAGCAGGCCCGGGACACCGGTGAGCCCGGCGAGCTGGTCGGCGTCCGACGACGGCGCCCGGCCGCGGGCTCGCTGCATCTGCAGCTCGAACACCGGGCGCACCGCGCCGAACAGGAGGAACCAGGTCACCGCGTACGCAGTGCCCATCTGCGCCTCCGGCGGCAGCCACCACGAGACGAAGACGAGCACGGCCCCGCTGGCCAGGACCGACCACAGCCCGAACAGATTCCTGATCTGGACGAGCAGCAGTGCCAGCAGGAGCACGATCAGCCACAGCAGTCCGACGGCGTAACCCTCTCGCAGGAGCCAGGCGGCACCGAGCCCGATCACGCCGGGACCCACGTACCCGGCGAACGCGGTGATCACCATCCCGAAGCCCCGTGCCCTGCCCCGCGACACCGTCACGCCGGAGGTGTCCGAGTGCAGCCGGATGCCCTCGAGCTTCCGCCCGGTCAGCAGGGCGGCGAACCCGTGCGCCGCCTCGTGGGCGATGGTGATGACGTGCCGGGTCAGACGCCACGTCGGCCGGAACAGGACGACCGCCAGCGCGAGCCCGCACATGCTCAGGACCAGGACGGACGACGGTGCGTCCACCGGCGTGACCGCGGCGGTCCAGATGGTGCCGAACACGTCGCCCACCCGCGCGAGAAAGTCCGTCATGCGGGCCATAGAACCATAAGAACGTGAGACACTTTCCCATTGAGGGCGGCGCGAACCCGCGCGCCCGGCGTCGTGAGGTTCCCTCCGGGTTGCTGCGCGGCGGAAGCCCAGCAACGAGCCCTGAGAGGCCACGCCCCCGTGACTACCTTCGCCGAACTCGGCCTGCCCGACCCCGTGGTGCGCTCGCTCGCCGACCGCGGCATCACCGTTCCTTTTCCCATCCAGGCGGCCTCGGTGCCGGACGCTCTCGCGGGTCGCGACGTCCTCGGGCGTGGTCGTACCGGCTCCGGTAAGACGCTCGCGTTCGCACTGCCTGTCGTGACTCGCCTCGCCGGGCGCGCGGGAGGCGCCGACGACGCCCGGCGCCCGGCGGCGAGGACCGTCGCGAAGCGGCCCCGGGGACTGATCCTGTGCCCCACACGCGAGCTCGCGAACCAGATCGACGCGACCCTGGCGCCCGTGGCGCGGACGATGGGGCTGCGGACGACGACGATCTTCGGCGGCGTCTCGCAGAACAAGCAGGTTCAGGCACTGGCCGCCGGGGTGGACGTCGTCGTGGCCTGCCCCGGACGCCTCGAGGACCTGCTGGGGCAGGGCGTGCTGACGCTCGACGCCGTCGAGGTCACCGTGCTGGACGAGGCCGACCACATGGCCGACCTCGGCTTCCTGCCCGGTGTGAAGCGCATCCTCGACCGCACCCCGCAGGGCGGCCAGCGGCTGCTGTTCTCGGCGACGCTGGACAACGGCGTCGACGTCCTGGTGAAGCGCTACCTGAAGCAGCCGGTGACGCATTCGGTGGACGACGCTGCCGCACCGCCGCCGCAGATGACGCACCACATTCTCGCCGTCGCCGACCGCGACGCCAAGCGGCTGGTGGTGCACCAGCTCGCGCGAGGTACCGGCCGCCGCGTCCTGTTCACGCGGACCAAGCACCAGGCCAAGAAACTCGCGCGGCAGCTCACGACGGCGGGTGTGCCCGCCGTCGACCTGCACGGCAACCTCGGGCAGGGGGCGCGGGAGCGGAATCTGGCCGCGTTCACGTCAGGGGACGTGAAGGTGCTGGTCGCGACGGACATCGCGGCGCGCGGCATCCACGTGGACGACGTCGAGCTCGTGGTGCACGTCGATCCGCCCGCCGAGCACAAGGCGTATCTGCACCGTTCGGGCCGCACGGCGCGTGCCGGTTCGGTCGGGGACGTCGTGACCGTCATGCTCCCGGAGCAACGTGGGGACATGCGGGTGCTCACGCGGAAGGCCAAGATCACCGCGCAGCCACGGGACGTGGCACCCGGCGACGCGACGGTGACCGCGCTCGTCGGCGACATGGCGCCGCTCGTGGAGCGGGCAGCGACAGGCGAGGGCTCCTCGGTGACCGCGGCGGCGCGGTCGGGCGCCGCCCAGGGCAGCGCCGCCGGGACACGCGGTGACGGGCGGTCCCGCGGGCGTCGTCGTGCGCGTGGAGGCGGTGCCGGCGGGCCGGCCCGCGACCGGCAGGCGGAGCATGGCGCCTCGGGCGGCACGCGGACGAACGGCGCGGTCGTGGACGGCGGCGGCTCCGGGAACGGCCGGCGCGTCCACAGCGGATCCGGCGCCGGTGCGCGGACGAACGGCGCTCCGGCGGGCAGTGCGTCCGGCCAGGGCGCGGCGGGTACGCCGGGCGGCGGACGGCGCCGGCGGCGCGGTGGGCGTGGTGGCCGCGGACGGAACACACCCGTCGCCGAATAGGTTGGCCTGAGAGGCCGCACCGGGCGGACCCGCATGGAACCGAGCGGAGACGAGCGATGACGTACGAGGTGTCCAAGTCCGAGGAGCAGTGGCGCGACGAGCTGTCGCCCGAGGAGTACGCGGTGCTCCGGCGAGCGGGGACCGAGCGGGCGTGGACCGGCGAGCTGCTCGACGAGAAGCGCGTGGGTGTCTACCGGTGCCGGGCGTGCGGGAACGAGCTGTTCCGGTCCGAGACGAAGTTCGACTCGCACTGCGGCTGGCCGTCGTTCTACAGCCCGCTCGCAGGGGACCGCGTCGAGCTGCTGGAGGACCGTTCGCTCGGGATGGTCCGCACCGAGGTGCGGTGCGCCCGCTGCGGCTCCCATCTCGGCCACGTGTTCGACGACGCGCCGCAGACCCCGACGGGCGACCGCTTCTGCATGAACTCGATCAGCCTCACCTTCGAGGCCGGTGACGCCTGACCCGGTCAGCAGGGCCGCCGTGCTCCGTGACGGGCGCGCCGGCCGGTCGTTCGGGCACGGAGCCGGCCGGTCGGCGGCCGGCCACGCCGCGACCGGACGGGTTCAGCGGTGTTGCGCCTGCCAGGAAACGAGATCCTGCGAATAGCGGTGCAGGAGGTCTGCCAGGAGCTGGACGTCCTGACGGTCCCAGTGAGCCAGCGCGCCGGCGAACATCTCGATCCGGTTGGACCGCGCCTGCTCGAACCTGGCGGCGCCGTCCGTGGTGAGGGTGATCCGCTGCCCGCGGCTGTCCTCGGGGTCGGTGTCGCGCTCCACGAGGCCCAGGTCGGCGAGGCGGCTGAGCTGACGTGACACCGTCGCCCGTCCGACGCCGAAGTGGGCGGCGAGGTCCGAACCGCGTGTCCCCGGGTTCTGCGCGATGTGTGCGAGGAGCGGATAGGCGCTCGCCTCCAGTTCGGGATGCACCCGCCGTGCGATCTTCGCGCCCGCGGACTGGGCGCGGCGGATGATCAGCCGGAGCTCGTGCTCCAGTGCGGTGAACGGCGCGCGGTCGTCCGTGGCGGCGTCGTCGCCGGGAGTGGTCGATGTCTCGGACATGCGCCTATCATCCCGTCTCCCGCATCCCGGGCACAGCGGCGACCGGATATCGGTGCCGAGGGCCTATCCGACACGGTCCAGCTCGTCCAGCTGCTCCAGTCCCGACTTGTTCCCCAGCGGGATCTCCTTCATCAGGAGCACGCAGACCAGCGCGATGGCGGCCAGTGGCGTGGCGAACAGGAAGATCTCCGCGATGCCGTCGCCGTAGGCACGCTCGACGACCTCGCGCACCGCGGGCGGCATGGCCGCGAGGTCGGGCAGGCTGCCGTCCGATCCACCGATCCGGGACACGTCGACACCGGCGGCGGCGAGCTGGCCGGCGATCGCGTGCAGTCCGTCGGCGATCCCGTCCTCGACGCGCGCCGCGAAGGCGGCGCCGAGCGCAGAGACTCCCATCGCGCCACCCAGCGAGCGGAAGAACGCGACCGTCGACGTCCCGGAGCCGGAGTCCTTGATGTGCAGGGTGTTCTGGGTGGCCAGCACCATGTTCTGCATCAGCATGCCGACGCCGGCCCCGAGGAGGAACAGGTAGACGCTCACCAGGACGAGACTCGTGCGGTAGTCGATGGTGGACAACAGGGCCAGGCCGCCCGTGAGCAGCACGCCGCCGGTCACCATGAACGGCTTGTAGCGGCCGGTGCGTGTGATGATCTGCCCGACGACCGTCGAGGTGAGGAACATCCCCGCCACCATCGGGATGGTCAGCAGGCCCGACTCGGTCGGTGTCTTGCCGCGCGCGAGCTGCATGTACTGACTCAGGAACACCGAGGTCCCGAACATCGCCACGCCCACGGCGACGGAGCCGACCACGGCGAGCACCAGGGTGCGATTGCGAAACAGGTGCATCGGGATGAGCGGTTCGTCCACCCGCAGCTCGACGACGACGGCGACGGCGAGGGCGACGAGCGCGCCGCCGGTCATGGCGACGGTCTGCCAGGACGCCCAGTCGAACTTGTCGCCCGCGAAGGTGACCCACAACAGCAGCGAGGCGATACCGGCCGAGATCAGCGTGGCACCGGCGACGTCGATCCTCGCCCTGCGGCGCGGCCGCTTCGGCAGCTTGAGGGTGGCCTGCAGGGTGATGATCGACGCGATCGCGAACGGCAGGCCGACGAAGAAGTTCCAGCGCCAGCTGAACGTGTCGGTGAGCCAGCCACCGAGGATCGGGCCGCCGACCATGCCGACACCCATGAACGCACCCACGAGGCCCATGTACTTCCCGCGTTCGCGCGGGCTGACGATGTCCGCGATGAGAACGACGGACAGAGCCTGCAGGCCACCTGCGCCGATGCCCTGGAAGGCGCGTGCCGTGATGAGCTGCCCGACGTCCTGCGAGAAACCGGCGAAGGCGGCCGAGAGGACCGAGATCGCCAGCGCCACCTGCACCAGCGTCTTGCGGTTGTGCAGGTCGGCGAGCTTGCCCCAGATGGGGACGGTGATCGTCGAGGTCAGCAGGGTTGCGACGACCACCCACGTGTACGACGACTGTGAACCCGACAGGTCGGTCACGATCTTCGGCAGCGAGCTCGAGACCACCGACATGGCGATGACCGAGACGAACATGCCGAGCAGGATCCCGGAGAGCGACTCCAGGATCTGCCGGCGGGACATCGGGGGCCGCTCGCCGGTAACGGTCGACGGCGGCGTCTCCGCCGCTCGCGTGTCGGTGCTGCTGCTCATGTGCTCAATTCCTCGTGACGTGCTGGTGCGTGGTGGTGTCGACCGCGGAGCCGATGGCCTCACCGAGGCGTCTCAGCTGTGTGACGGCGGACGCGAGGTCGTCGTCGGACCACGTGCTGAAGGCCCGGGCTGCGGTCCGCGCGAACTGTTCCTTCGCGCGGACGGCGAGTGCGCGGCCGGAGTCGGTGATCTCGATGGTGCGGATCCGGCGATCGGTGGCATCGACGCTGCGTGCGACGTAGCCCGCGTCGGCGAGGGCACCGACCTGGCGACTCGCGACGGAGGCGTCTACCTCGAGCGCCGCGGCGACGTCGGACAGCGACGCTGGGCCGGAGCTGAGGACCCTCAGGACCCCGAGCCCGGCGCGGGGCCAGCCGAGTTCGCGTGCCACACGCTCGGAGACGACGCGCTGCTTACGGCTGAGCTGGGTCAGCGCATCGATCAGTTGATCGGTGCCGGTGTCTGTCGTGAGATCTCCGGGGGATCGCAGGGCGTGCCTCATCCGAACTCCTTGGTTGCTGCAAGCAACAATACTCGGATTGGTTGCATGAGGCAACCTTCTCGGTGGCGTGCCCTTCTGGGTGGTGGACGGCGCGCCACGAGGCCGGACTTTCCCGGTCACAACGTCGTCACGCTCGGTCACCGTGTGACGACCTTCGGTTGCGCTCCACGCGAACAGCAGGGGTCTCGCCGTCCGCCCGGTCAAAAGAGACACTGAGGGCATGGACGACCATCGTGTTCCGCGCCGCCCCGCCATGCTCGACCCTCGTGATGCCGAAGCGCTCACCGGCGAGCTGGACCCCGCGATGCGTGACGAGGTCGCCCACGTCACCGCGCGGATCCTCGTCGACCGCGCCCGGACCACCGAGGACCCGGCGGTGGTGGACCGCCTCGTGCGCCTGGTGGAGCACGAGGGGCTCGACACCGTCGCGGAACTCTGGGCCGACGCCGCCCCGTCGTCACTGCCGGGGGCGCTCTGGCGGATCTACGTCCTGCGCGAATGGGTGCGTCGCGACCTGCAGACGATCGCGCTGCGGTACCGCCTCGGCGTCGCGGCCGCGCCCGTGAGCGAGGCCGTCGCCGGGGTGCCGAGTCCCCCCGAGCCGGCCGACCTGCGGCAGCTGGCCGACGCGGTGCTCTCGGGCGTCTTCACCGGCGATCTCGCCGTCGCACTCGAGCGGGCGGGAGCGTTCTGCCGCATCCTCTCCACCGGTGCGGCGTTCGACGCCGACGCACGGGAGAGTGCCGATCCCCGCGGGGCGTCCCACATGACGCACGGCGCGAGCTCCCTGCTCCGGACCGCCGAGGAACTGGAGCACGCGGCCGACCTCTGGCGTCAGGGGCTGCTGGAGTAACCAGGTCGCGCGTCGGGCCGGGCGGGCCGGCGCCCGGCGGCCTCGGGCATGTCCTCCAGTTCGACCCCCTTCGTCTCCCGCACGCGGGTGAGCACGAAGACGAACGAGCACGCGGCGAAGAACGCGTACATCAGGTAAGGGATCGACGCACCGAAGGCCGAGAGCAGCGGCGGGAACGTCAGCGTGATGGCGAAGTTCGCGAGCCACTGGGCGGCGGCCGCGACGCCGAGCGCGGCGGCGCGGATGCGGTTGGGGAACATCTCTCCGAGCAGGACCCAGACCACCGGGCCCCAGGTGGCGCCGAAGAAGACCACGTAGAGGTTCGCCGCGGCCAGCGCCAGGGTGCCCCACAGGCCGTCCAGGTGGATGTCCTGACCGGACCCGGACGCCTGGGTGAACGCCAGGGCCATGACGGCCAGCATCACCGTCATGCCCGCCGAACCGGTCAGGAGCAGCGCCTTGCGGCCGACGCGGTCGACGAGTGCGATCGCGATGAACGTCACGGCCACGTTCGTCACCGCCGTGATCGTGGAGACGGCGAACGCCTGGGACTCCTCGAACCCGACCGCCTGCCACAACGTGGTCGAGTAGTAGAAGATCACGTTGATCCCCACGAACTGCTGGAAGACCGAGAGCAGGATGCCGACCCAGACGATCGGCTTCAGCCCGAGCGCGGTTCCCCGTAGCGTCCCGTGCCGGGCGTTCGCCTCGTCCGCCTCGATGGAACTGCGGATCCGGGCGAGCCGGTCGTCCACGTCCTCGTCCGGACCCAGCACGCTCGCGAGGACGGCGCGTGCCTCACCGAGTTTTCCCTGGGAGACCAGGTAGCGCGGTGACTCGGGGATGCGGAGTGCCAGCCCGGTGTAGACGGCCGCGGGGACGACGGCGACCAGGAACATCCAGCGCCACGCCTCCCAGCCGAGCCAGAGGTCTTCCGCCGCGCCCCCGGCGCCCGTCGCGAGCAGTTGGTCGGACAGCAGCGCCGCGAAGATGCCCACGGTGATCGCGAGCTGTTGCAGCGAGCCGAGCCTGCCGCGCATCGCCGCCGGTGCGATCTCGGCGATGTAGGCCGGCGCGATGACCGAGGCGATGCCGATCCCCACACCGGCCATGAAGCGCCACAGGGCCAGGTCGGCCGCCGACCAGGCGACCGCGGAGAGGATCGACGAGACGAAGAAGAGCACGCCGCCCAGCAGCATCACCCGGGTGCGGCCCCAGCGGTCGGCCAGACGTCCGCCTGCCCAGGCGCCGAGCGCGCAGCCCAGCAGGGCGACCGCGACGACGAGCCCGGTGACCGTCGAACTGAGTGCGAACTGCCCCTCGATCGCGTCGACGGCTCCGTTGATCACCGACGAGTCGAAGCCGAAGAGGAAGCCGCCGACGGCCGCGGCGACCGCCAGGACGAGTGCTCGCCGGTGCGCGGACCGGCGGGAGCTGGGAGCGGACTGCGGGATGGTGGACATATCGCCTCCTTTGCCCTAGGGGGCGGATGTCCGACGTCGCCCCCGGCTTTCGATGCTAGGTCCGGCCGGACGGTTCGGCCCGGCGGGTACCGGCAAGGCGAGATTCCTCACGTTCGCAGGCCCTTGGAATTCCGCGCCAGGCCGTTAGGATGGTCTGCGGCGACGCCGGGCTGCGGTAGCCCCGGGCTCCATCTTCAGCCGCTACGAGCGGCCACGCGCCGAGAGGCGCTCCCGGTCCGGTGTCGCCGATCTCTTTTCCCGCGTCTTCCCTGCTCCGTGCGCCGTCGGCCCGTCGTGCCGCCGTGTCACGAACACGTCAAGAAGCGCTATCTGGTTGGCGATCGTCGCCTCAGCGGATCTACGCTGCACCCGTAATACTCGCCTCTTGTCGGGAGCCCTCTGTGCGTCTGCGCCTCACTCCGCGGGACACCACGTTCTTCGATCTGCTGGGTGCCCTGGCACGACACCTGGTCACAGGGGCGTCGCTCCTGGCAGAGCTGCTGGGAGCGGACAGGGAGGGCCGGGAGACGTTGGCGGGCCGGCTCCGTGAGGAGGAACACCTCGCCGACGAGCTGGCGCACGAGATCATGCGGCGCCTCAACCAGACCTTCGTCACGCCTTTCGACCGGGACGACATCTACGCCCTGACCTCCGCCCTCGACGACTGCATGGACTCCATGGAGGAGGCCGCCGACCTCATCGTCCTGTACCGGGTGGACGAGCTTCCGCGGCGGGTCTCGGACCAGGTCCAGGTACTGCAGCGCTGTGCCGAGCTGACGGCCGACGCGATGCCCCGGCTGCGCGGCATGGGGAAGCTCGTGGAGTACTGGGTGGAGGTGAACCGGCTCGAGAACGAGGCCGACAAGCTGCACCGCAAGCTCATCGCGTTCCTCTTCGACGATGTCACCGACCCGATCCTGCTCATGAAGCTCAAGGAGATCGTGGACGTCCTCGAGGACGCCGCCGACCACTTCGAGAAGGTGGCGAACCTGGTCGAGACGATCGCGCTCAAGGAGTCCTGAGTGGAGGCCGCCCTCGTCGTCGTGGTCGTGGCGCTCGCCCTCGCGTTCGACTACACCAACGGCTTTCACGATGCCGCCAACGCCATCGCCACCTCGGTCTCGACCCGCGCACTGACCCCTGGCGTCGCGCTGGTCCTGGCGGCCGGGATGAACTTCGCCGGCGCGCTGCTCGGCACGGAGGTCGCCGAGACGATCGCGACGGCGATCGTGAACCTGGAGGGCGCCTCGACCCGCTCCGAGCTCTCCGTCGTGCTGGCCGCGCTCGTGGGCGCGATCGCGTGGAACCTCATCACGTGGTGGTTCGGCCTGCCGTCGTCGTCCACGCATGCCCTCATCGGCGGTCTCGTGGGTGCGGGCCTGGCCGGCGGGATGGCGGTGTACTGGTCCGCCATCATGGACAAGGTCGTGCTGCCCATGGTGCTGTCGCCGCTCGTGGGCTTCATGGCCGCGTTCGCGGTGATGATCGGCGTGCTGTGGATCTTCCGCAACGCCTCACCCGGGCGGACGTCGCGCCGGTTCCGCCTCGCGCAGACGGTGTCGGCCGCCGCGATGGCCCTGGGCCACGGGCTGCAGGACGCGCAGAAGACCATGGGCGTGATCTTCCTGGCCCTGCTCGCCGCCGGCTGGGCCGATCCGGACGCGGGCATCCCGCTCTGGGTCAAGCTGTCCGCCGCGGCGGCGATCTCCGCCGGGACGTACGCCGGTGGCTGGCGGATCATGCGCACGCTCGGCCGCCGGATCATCGAGCTGGACCCGGCGCGCGGGTTCGTCGCCGAGTCCGTCTCCGCGATCGTGCTGTACGCCAACGCGTTCGTGCTGCACGCACCCGTGTCGACGACGCACACGATCACCAGCGCGATCATGGGTGTCGGCGCGACGCGCCGGCTGTCCGCGGTGCGCTGGGGCGTGGCGGGCAACATCGCGATCGCCTGGATCCTGACGATCCCGGCCGCGGCCCTGATCGCGGCCCTCATCACCTGGCTCCTTCACCCGCTGCTCGGGTGATCGCCCGGCTCAGTGCAGCGGGGGCGTGACGTGCTCCACCGCGACGACCCGAGGCTCGTCGTCGATCGAGGCGACATGTGCCACGAGGATCTCGCCCGGCTCCAGGAACGGGTCGCGTGCGGGGAGCGCGTCCGCGACCTCGCGCGGTGCGCACCTGGCGATCGCGTCCAGGACGGTCGGCATGACGGGCCGGTGCGTGCACAGCACGGCGGACTCGCCGGGCTCCGCGAGCAGGTCGTGCATCGTGGCGGCGACGCGTGAAGGCGATCGCTCGTGCTGCGCCTCGGTGAGGTACTCGCTGAACGACGGACGGAGGCCCGCCGCCCGCACGTACGGGTCGATCGTCGTCGCGCAGCGCTCCCAGCGGGAGCTCACCGCCTGCTCGACGCCGTAGGCGGCGAGGACCGGCACGAGTGCTGCGGCATGCGCGTGACCGACGGGTGTGAGCGGCCGGTCGCGCTCGGACCCGTGCCACACCGTGCGCGGGTAGGCCAGGCCGTGCCGGGCGATGACCACGGCCCGTGTGTCCAGCAGCCCCTGCTCGTGCAGGGCGACCAGGGCGTCCAGCGGCCCGCGGTCGGCGCTGCGGGTCAGCCGGTCCGTGGCCTCGTCCGGCGTGAGCCACTCGGTGCGGTCGACCTCCCGGCGGTTCACGGGCGCCACGGGAGCCCGCGCGGCGAGAGCGTACGAGTCCTTCCCCTTGCGGGCCCTGCGGGCCGCCCAGTAGCGCACCCGCTTCACCCGGCCTTCCGGCGTGAGGTACTGCAGGCCGGGTAGCGGAGGCCCGAGCACGATCGGCTTGCCGGTCTCCTCGGCGACCTCCCGGATCGCGGCCGTCTGGGAGGCCTCGCCGTCGTCCAGCCTGCCCTTGGGCCAGGACCAGTCGTCGTACTTGGGCCGGTGGACGAGCTGTACCTGGAGCGTGCCGCCACGCCTGCGCCACACCAGCCCGCCTGCGGTGTCGATCACGGGAGCGTGCGTGTCGCCCGGCCGGAGCGCCGTCGTCACCGGACCGGCTCGAGGCGGCGGCGCTGGCGCTGGATCAGGACCGACTGCATGTCGCGCAGCGGCCGGCCGTCCGGACCGGTCGAGTGGCGTTCCCACGTGGCGTCGGGCTGCAGGTGCCACGACGCCGTGGAGTCCGACATCGACGTGTCCAACAGCTCGGTGAGCTCGATGACGTGCAGCGGATCCGTGACCCGGATCATGGTTTCCACGCGCCGGTCCAGGTTGCGGTGCATGAGGTCGGCGGAGCCGATGAACACCTCGGGGCCGGCTTCCGGTCCCTCCCCGATCTGCGGTCCGGCCGAGTTGGCGAACGCGAAGATCCGGGAATGCTCCAGGAAGCGGCCCAGGATGGAGCGCACGCGGATGTTCTCGCTCAACCCGGGCACGCCGGGCCGCAGCGCGCAGATGCCGCGCACCAGCAGGTCCACCTTCACCCCTGCCTGCGAGGCGCGGTACAGGGCGTCGATCACCGTTTCGTCCACGCACGAGTTGACCTTGATCTTCACCCACGCCTCGTGCCCGTCGCGGGCTGCGGCGGTCTCTCGCTCGATACGTTCCACCAGGCCCGCCCGCACCGCGCGCGGAGCGACCAGCAGCCGGTGGAACTTCGACAGCGGGGCGTACCCGGAGAGCTGGTTGAACAGACGTGAGAGGTCCTGGGCGACGTCCTGCGCACAGGTCAGCAGCCCGTGGTCCGTGTAGAGCCGCGCCGTCTTCGGGTGGTAGTTCCCCGTGCCGACGTGGCAGTACCGCAACAGCGAGCCGTCCGGTTCCTGGCGCACCACGAGGGACAGCTTGCAGTGCGTCTTCAGGCCCACGATCCCGTACACCACGTGCACGCCCGACTCCTCGAGCTTGCGCGCCCAGGAGATGTTCGCCTCCTCGTCGAACCGTGCCTTGATCTCGACGAGCGCGAGCACCTGCTTGCCGGCCTCTGCGGCGTCGATCAGGGCGTCGACGATCGGCGAGTCGCCCGACGTGCGGTAAAGGGTCTGCTTGATCGCGAGCACGTTCGGGTCGGCCGCGGCCTGCTCCAGGAAGGTCTGGACCGACGTGGAGAAGGAGTCGTACGGGTGGTGCAGCAGGATGTCCCGCCGCCGGATCGCCGCGAACACGTCGGTCGGCTTGGCGCTCTCCACCTCGGCCAGGTGCCGGTGGGTCCCGCCCACGAACGGGGGATAGTGGAGCGCCGGCAGGTCGAGGTCCGCGAGCAGGTTGAGGCCGGTCAGGTCGAGCGGTGCGGGAAGCTCGTACACCTCGGACTCCCGGACGCCCAGTTCGCGCACGATGAGGTCACGGATCCGCGGGCTGATGCCCTCGGCGATCTCGAGGCGAACCGGCGGGCCGAACCGACGGCGCAGCAGTTCCTTCTCCATCGCCTGCAGGAGGTTCTCGGCATCGTCCTCCTCGACGTCGACGTCCTCGTTGCGCGTGACGCGGAACGTGTGGCTCTCCCGGACCTCCATGCCCGGGAAGAGCTGGTCGAGGTGCTGGGCGATGATCTCCTCGAGCGGCACGAAGGAGATCGGGCCGCGGTGCGGGTCGGCCTTCTTCGTGCCGGGCCTTCGTGGCTTGCCCTGCTTGTCGACGGTGATGAAGCGGGGCAGCAGCGGCGGGACCTTGACGCGGGCGAAATGCTCCTTGCCGGTCGCGGGATTGGTGACCACGACGGCCAGGTTCAGCGACAGGCCGCTGATGTACGGGAAGGGGTGCGCCGGGTCGACGGCGAGCGGCGTCAGGACCGGGAAGATCTGCTTGCGGAAGAACTTGTGCAGGCGTTCCTGCTCCTTGTCGTCGAGATCCTCCCAGTGCGACAGCGTGATGCCCTCGGCCGCGAGGGCGGGCTGGACCTTCTCGGAGAACACCCGCGCGTGCCGTGCGGTGAGCTCGTGCGCGCGCTCCGAGATCGCGGTGAGCACTTCACGGGGGCTGAGGCCGGACGCGCTGGTCACCGCGAGGCCGGCGGCGATGCGGCGCTTCAGCCCGGCCACCCGGACCATGAAGAACTCGTCCAGGTTGGACGCGAAGATCGCCAGGAAGCGGACACGTTCCAGGAGGGGGAGGCGTGAGTCCTCGGCGAGCTCCAGCACCCGCTCGTTGAACGCCAGCCACGACGTCTCGCGCTCCAGGAAGCGGTCCTCGGGAAGAGCGGCCACGTCGTTGGCGGCCGCGGTCAGGGCGACCGCCGCCTGCTCGTCGGGCTCCTCGGCGATGTGCTCGGCGATGTGCGCGGCGAGCTCCGGTGCGAGCGGCCGCGAGGAGGTGGAGGCCGGCGTGGCCTCGGTCGGGGACTCGTTCGCGGCCGCGGGATCGTGGTGGACGACGTCGTTCGGGCGTGCGGTCTGTGCCGTCACCGCAGATGTCGCTGACGCGGCCGGGACGGTCGACCCTCCGGCCCGTTTGGCGAACCTGCCTCGCTCGTCACGGGAACGCGTGGAACTCATGACGCCATGGTGTCACGCCCGGAAGTACTGAACATGAAGGGCGTCTTGCCGGAACCCTGCGCGCTTGTAGGTGGCGAGTGCCGGCGCGTTGTCGCCCTCGACGTACAGCACGGCCCGATCGACTCCCGCGCGGGCCAGGTGCGCCAGGCCGACGTCGGTCATCAGCCGGCCGAGGCCCATCCCCTGCGCCTCGGGTGCCACGCCGACGACGTAGATCTCGCCGTCGCGCGAGCCCGTCGGCTGCCCGGCCTCGATCTTGGTCCAGATGAAGGCGACCGGCGCCGCGCCGGGTGCCGGTCCGAACCCGGAGTCGTGCGGCCCTGGCTCCGTACCTGCACCGGCTGCGGGGAACAGGAGGAAGAATCCTTCCGGGTCGAACCAGGGTTCCGCCTGGCGTGCGCGGAGGTCCTCGTGCGTGAGGCGGCCTTGTTCGGGGTGCGACGCGAAGGCTCGGGCGTTGAGGTCGAGCCAGGTGCCGTCGTCGGTGCCGGGACGGAACGTCCGGAGTGCGTAGCCCTCGGGGACGGCGATGTCGTCGGGGGCGGGCACGTGCGGACCGTCGTTGATGGGCCGTGCCAGGAACCGCAGTTCGCGGACTGGGCTGTAACCGAGGGCCGCCGCGAGCCCCCGGGCGGGCGGCAGGTCGCCGTGCGCCCAGACCCGTAGCTGTTGGCCGCCGGGCTCCCCGGACCGCATGGGGAAGGTGACGTCCAGCTCCGCGGTACGCAGCAGGCGTCGCGCGACTCCCCGGCGGCGGTGGTGCGGGTGGACGACGACTTCGGCCGACGCGACCGGACCGGAGCGGTCGACCTGCAGATAGCCCGCGACGCCGAGGGAGCCGTTGCCGTCCTCGGCGTCGCGGGCGACCACATGGGTGAGCCACGGCTCGTCCCGTGAGAGACCCAGCAACGGCTGCTCGGAGAGAGGCACGACGCCGTCCGCTCCGGCTGCCGCTGCCGCGATGTTCCGCACCTCATGCCGCGTCTCGGAACTCAGTGGTCCGATCTCGATATGGAGAGACACGCCCCTATCATCCCTGATGCCCTCCGACCTCCCTACACGCGTGTCCAGAGCTGGTTCGCCGCGCCCGTGCACGTCCAGAGCAGCACCGCGGTGTTGTTCTCGGTGCGATTGCGGTCGACGTCCAGGCACAGGCCGGACCGCACGCCGCGGATCGTGCCGTCGCCCTGGAACGTCCACCGCTGGTTGTCGCCGCCGTGGCAGTCCCAGAGCTGGACCCGGGTACCCGGGGTGGCCTCGGGTGGCGCGTCGAGGCACTTGCCCAGCGACCGCAGCGTGCCGTCCGCCTGGGCGGTCCACGTCTGGTTCGGCGCCGAGTGGCAGTCCCAGATCACCAGGCCGGTGCCGTTCTCCGTGGAGCTCTCGGGCACGTCGAGGCAGCGGTCCGACGCGGAGCTGACGAGCGCCACGTCCGTCGGCGGTTCGGACGTGTCGCCCGGACTCACCTTGAACAGCGCGACGCCGTGCCCGGCCACCTGTGCGGTGAGCTGCCCGGTGGTCGTGCCCGTGGCGCCGGTCCACAGCTCGCGGTAGGTGTGCGTGCCGGAGCCGAGTCCGACCTCGCCGAGCGTGGTCGAGATCTGCCGGCTGCCGGAGCCGCGGTTGAGCAGGGCGACCGCCACGGAACCGTCGGCGAGCGGTTTGGCCCAGACCTCGGCGTCACCGTCGTCGCGCACCCGGTCGGCCTGGCGCACCAGCGGGTCCTGGTCGATCGCGAGGACGTCGCGGTTGGTGAGGACCGCACGCACGTCGGCGCTCATGTTCCTCAGGTCGTTGCCGGCGATGAGCGGAGCGCTGAGCATCGCCCACATGCTCATGTGCGCCCGGTTCTCCGTGGGCGTCAGCGAGTTCCGCACGCCGACCATGAGCATGTCGGGGTCGTTGTACCGCCCCGGCTGGGTCCACTCGCGCATCGGCTCGATGATGTCGAGGGCCTCCGTGATCCCGACGAAGCAGTCGGCCGAGGGCGAGCAGCCCGTGGACCAGGCGTCGTCCAGGTCCTCGGAGGTGCGCCACATGTCCGCGAACTCGCCCCAGCCGGAGTAGGTCGGGGCGCTGTTCCAATGCGCGCTGTTCGGGTTGATCGAGTAGACGATGGGGCGGCCGGTGGCCTTGAGCGCGTCGCCGAACTTCTCGAACAGCGCGGCCTGCTCCTGGGCGGTGCCGCGCGGGTCGCACCAGTCGTGCTTGACGTAGTCGACTCCCCACGAGGCGAACAGGTTCGCGTCCTGGGTCTCGTACCCGTACGACGACGTCCCGGGGCGGCCCTCGAAGTACTGGTTGCAGGTCTTCTCCCGCGGCGCGTGGTAGATCCCGAACTTGAGCCCACGGGCGTGGATGTAGTCGCCCAGCGCCTTCATCCCCGAGGGGAACCGGTCCGTCCGGGCCTGCAGGTTGCCGTTGCCGTCGCGGTGGTCCTGCATCCAGCAGTCGTCGACGACGACGTACTCGTACCCGGCGTCGGCCATACCGGAGTTCACCATGGCATCCGCGGTCTCCCGCACCATCTGTTCGTTGATGTTGCAGTAGAACGTGTTCCAGCTGTTCCAGCCGAGAGGTGGCAGCGGTGCCGGCTCCTCGACGGTGGGCTCGGCCGTGGCCGCGGTGGGGGCCGTCGCCGCGACGGAGGCCGCGGGCAGGACGCCGGCCGGCGCGGTGTCGGACGGGACGGCAACAGCGGTCGGTCCGACAGCGAGAGCAGATGTGGTCAGTACGGTCGCGGCCAGCAGCGAGAGCTGGCGGCGACCTCGCAGGTCTCTCATGAACACTCCTGGTGTCGATGGCTCAGGCGGGATGGCGCGCGGCCGGCGTGCCCGGCTGTGCCGGGCCCACCGGCCGCGGCCGCTGTGCGTCAGTTCTGCAAGGTGAGCAGGCCCGGGCGGTACGGGAGGGAGTTGTAGTCGCCGCCGGAGTTCGGGTCACGGCCCTGGTACAGCAACTGCAGGTTGCATGCGTCGACCGTCATCGTCTGGTCGGCGCTGGTACGCAGCAGTTCACCGTGGGAGATGTCGTTCGTCCAGGTTGCGCCGCTGTTCGCCCGGCCCGCGAACGGGTTGGACTCGGAGGCGGCCTGCGGGGTCCACTGACCGTCCAGCCGGTCAGCCGTGAAGGACCGGAAGTACCGGCCGTTCGCGCCGATCGCCTCGACGATCATCAGGTACTTCTGCCGGCCCTCGAGCTTGTACACCTGGACGGCCTCGAACAGGTTGGCCTGCGTGTCCTGCATGATGATCTCGTACTGCGTGCCGAAGCTGCTCGGGAAGTTCCCGATCGGCATGCTGGACCGGTAGATCCGGCCGTTGTCCCCGGCGAAGAACAGGTACATGTTCTGGTCGTCACCGATGAGGGCCTGGTCGATCGGGCCGGTGCCCGAATCGGAGATGCTGCCCTCGAACAGCGGCTGCGGGCTCGACCAGCCGTTCGGGTTGGTCGGGTCGTTCGACGTACGGTAGAGGAACGGCCACTGTCCCCACTGGTACGCCAGCACCCAGGTGTTGCGCGGCGCGAAGTAGAACAGCGACGGCGCCACCGTTCCGGAGTTCATCCGGTTCTGCGACACCGAACCCATCTGCGACCAGTCCGAGAACAGGCCGAAGTTCATCGAGCCGTAGTTCTGCCCGTCGAAGATCGTCGCGTACACGAGGTGTTGCCCGTTGTACGGCGCCGTCGTGAAGTCCTTGAGGTTGCGCCAGCCGTTGGCCGGCTGCGCGAGCGGCCCGGTCGAGCTCCACCGGTACGACGACGGCAGGTCGCACGTCCCGCCCGGCGGGTCGGTGGGCGTCGTCCCGCCGTCGACCTTGATGAGCTGCCACTGCTGGTTGGAGCCGTTCCAGTCGGAGTACTGGACGACGTTGGCGCCGTCGGCGCCGGAGCCGCCCTGGACCTCGACGGCCTTGCCGCTGTGGCGGGCGATGAGCTGGATGTAGCCGCCCGAGTCCTGGATGCTGAACTGCTGGTTGGTGGAGTTGTTGTCGGTCCACTGCATGACGTCGGCGCCGTCGGCGGTGGAGCGTCCTTCGATGTCCAGCACCTTGCCGGACAGGCGGGACTTGAGGCGGTAGTGGCCGTCGCCGGAGTCGACGAACTGCCACTGCTGCTGGTCGCCGTCGTTGCGCGACCACTGGACGATCGTGGCGCCGTTGCTGGTGTTGAGGTTGTACACGTCCAGGGCCTTGCCGCTGTTGCGGTTGACCAGGACGTACCACGCCGTCGTGTCGATGGTTGCCGCGGCCGCCCGCGGTGCTGTCGCCACGAGTCCTGCGACGGCTACCAAGCAGGTCGCCAGTGTGGCCACCAGAGTGGCCACCAGTCCCGGCCGCAGCCGGGTGGCTGGTGTCGAGTTCACGTCTCGCTCCTTTCGAGGGTCATGGATCAGTGGCCGGTGACCCGGCCGTGAGTCGCCGTGTCCGGACGCTTCGGTGCGAACGGAACCGGCCGGCGCCGCGGGGGAGGGCGGGTCCGCGGCGCCGAGACTGGTGTGTCACGGGGTGGTCAGGTCGAAGTTCCGCACCGTGACCGCGCCGCCCAGGGAGTTCGTCGCGTAGTTGAAGGTCCCGAAGCGGTAGCCCATGACGTACTGCCACGAGTTGCCGAGCGTGAAGCCAGGGCCGAGCCGGTGAAGGTCACGCCGTGGGTGCTGTAGGAGAAGGTGGCCTGCCGGCCGATGCCGGGCCGGATGTCGGCGGTGGCGCGCAGCGAGATCCGGCCGCCGCCGACGGCCGCGACGAGTGCGACGGGGCGACGGCCGAGCCGGGCTGCACTTCGGGAAGGCATCGTTGGCTCCCTCTCATCGGTGGACAGACGCTTGTGCAGGGCGCTGGACACGGGACTCGGGGAGTCAGTGCCGGGCGCGAAGCCGCGTCAGGTCCGATCCGGGAGAGCCGTGTGAGCGCTAACATCGATCGATGCTGGCAGGCGCTTTCCCTGGGTGCAACGATCCGGCCGGAGGTTTAACGATTAACCTCTGGGTGCTTCAAGCAAGCCGGCGCTCGGACGGCAAGAGGCGGGCGGGACAACCGGCACCAGCCGGTTGTCCCGCCCCTTGTCGAGCGACACCTACACGTCAGTCCTCCTGGGCGGCCGGCGCCTTGAGTCCTGCCGCGATCTTGTCCATGACCGTCGAGTCCGCGAGCGTCGTCGCGTCGCCGACCTGGCGGTCCTCGGCGATGTCGCGCAGCAGACGGCGCATGATCTTGCCGGAGCGCGTCTTGGGCAGCTCCGGGACCACGAGGATGCGCTTCGGCTTCGCGATGGGGCCGATCTCCTTCGCCACGTGGTTGCGCAGCTCGGTCTGGACCTCGGCGGCGCCGTCGTCGGTCGCCGCCCGGTCGGCGTGCTCGCCGCGCAGGATGACGAACGCGACGACGGCCTGGCCCGTGGTCTCGTCGGCGGCGCCCACGACGGCGGCCTCCGCCACGATGTCGTTCGACACCAGGGCGGACTCGATCTCCGTGGTGGACAGGCGGTGGCCGGACACGTTCATGACGTCGTCCACGCGCCCGAGCAGCCAGATGTCGCCGTCGTCGTCCTTCTTCGCCCCGTCACCCGCGAAGTACAGGCCCTCGTAGCGGGACCAGTACGTCTCCTTGTAGCGCTCGAGGTCGCCCCAGATCCCGCGGAGCATCGACGGCCACGGCTCGGAGAGCACGAGGTAGCCGCCGGAGCCGTTCGGCACGACGTTGGCCTCGTCGTCGACGACGTCCGCGGCGATGCCGGGCAGCGGCACCTGCGCCGAGCCCGGCTTGGTCGCGGTGACGCCGGGCAGCGGGCTGATCATGATGGCGCCGGTCTCGGTCTGCCACCAGGTGTCCACGATCGGTGCCTGCCCGCCGCCGATGTGCTCGCGGTACCACATCCACGCCTCGGGGTTGATGGGCTCGCCCACGGAGCCGAGCAGACGCAGCGACGACAGGTCGAACCCGGCGGGGATGTCGTCGCCCCACTTCATGCAGGCGCGGATCGCGGTCGGTGCCGTGTAGAAGATCGACACCTTGTACTTCTCGACGAGCTCCCACCAGCGGCCCTTGTGCGGGGTGTCCGGCGTGCCCTCGTACAGCACCTGCGTGGCGCCGTTGGTGAGCGGGCCGTAGACGATGTAGGAGTGCCCGGTGACCCAGCCGATGTCGGCGGAGCACCAGTACACGTCCGACTCGGGCTTGAGGTCGAACACGTTCTTGTGCGTGTACGCCGTCTGCGTGAGGTAGCCGCCGGTGGTGTGCAGGATGCCCTTCGGCTTCCCGGTGGTGCCCGACGTGTACAGGATGAACAGCGGGTGCTCCGCCTCGACCCAGACGGGCTCGTGCTGGTCGGAGGCGCCGTCGACCGCGTCGTGCCACCACACGTCACGGCCGTCGGTCCAGTCGACGTCCTGCTCGGTGCGCCGGACGACGAGCACCTTCTCCACGGTCCCGGCGCCCTCACCCGCGAGGGCCGCGTCGACCGCAGGCTTGAGTGCGGACGGGGCCCCCTTGCGGTAGCCGCCGTCGGCGGTGATGACCAGCTTGGCCTCGGCGTCGGCGATGCGGCTGCGCAGCGCGTCGGCGGAGAAGCCGCCGAAGACGACGGAGTGCGGCGCGCCGATCCGCGCGCACGCGAGCATCGCGACGACCGACTCGATGAGCATCGGCATGTAGACGACGACCCGATCGCCGGTCCGCACACCCAGCTCCGTGAGGGCGTTGGCCGCCTTGCTCACCTCGCGCTGCAGGTCTGCGTAGGTGACGGTGCGGGTGTCCCCCGGTTCGCCCTCGAAGTGGAAGGCGACACGGTCCCCGTGGCCCGCCTCGACGTGCCGGTCGACGGCGTTGTAGGCGGCGTTCAAGGTGCCGTCCGCGAACCAGCGGGCGACGGGTGCGCCGGACCAGTCGAGCGTCTCGGTGAACGGCGTCTTCCACGTGAGCAGGGTGTTCGCCTGCTCGGCCCAGAAGCCCAGGCGGTCCTCGCGTGCCGCGGTGTAGAGATCGGCCGTGGCGTTCGCCTGCGCCGCGAACTCCTCGCTCGGCGGGAAGGCGCGGGTCTCGTGCAGCAGATTCTCGAGGCTCGGGCTGGGGCCGCCTCCCGACTGGGACGCCGGGCTTGCGGGGTGGGTGTCTGTCACGGTCGGGACCTCCGGTGCGCGTCGTTGCGGGCGTGCTCAGTCATGAAGGGCTCGGAGGTCGCGCGACCTCCAATTTGTTCAGACTCCTGACAGGAGTCTAGTCCCACAGGTGATAGGTATCACAGACGGGGCGCCAGGTGTGAGGCGTCGTTCGCATTCGGGAGCGCGAGGACCCCGAGCGGTCAGAATCGGGCGGTGAACGGCTGACGCGCGGGCCGTGGCGGGTGCCGAGGGCAGGCGGCGCTCGCGGTGCGGAGCGGGAATGTGTCGCGAGTGCGACGGTGTGCGGCACGCGTTCGCCTGCTGCGGGCTCGCGGTCCGTCGTGTCGGTCCGCCGTGCGGGTCTGTCGTGCGGGTCCGTTCGTGCCGGTCCGCCGTGCGGGTCTGTCGTGTTGGTCCGCCGTGTCGGTCAGCCGGCATGGTGCCGGTCCGCAGGCACGGTGTCGGTCCGCAGGCACGGTGTCGATCAGCTGGGTTCCCGTCGCCGTATCGATTCGGCCGGATGGTCGGGCGCGTCGCGAAGCGGTTCGCGATCCCGGCCCTGCGACGGGCCCGACCAGCGCGGTGGCGAGTTCTCGTCCCCCACGAGCACGACATCTGGGAGGTTCCTCAGGCCGGATGTCGCTCTCGCCACGGAGCGGGGGTGATCGAGCGCTACGTACTCCGCCTGACCGTTGACACGGCCGGTGTGCCCTGGATGCGGACCTCCGACGCGTGTTCTCCCCGCCGCCCCTGTGGTAGTGCTGTGTGGTCCATGACACACCGTTAGGGGAGTGAGTGCAAGCGGGACGTGCCGATCTTCACCATTGAATTTTCTCGCCAACCGATAGCGTTTGCCGAAAATGCTTTGCCCTGCTTGACGCTGCCCCTTCCGGGGCGCGATCCTGGGCCGGAGATCATATAGGAGATCGAACACGATGGTTGCGAAGGAGGAACCGATCGTGACGCAAGCTCCGACCAGCGTCTCCAAGTCCGAACGCGTCTACCGCACGCTCCGCGAACGCATCCTCCAGGGGCAGTACACGAGCGGTTACCGGCTGGTGCTGGACCAGATCGCCCGGGAGCTCACCGTCAGCCCGGTGCCGGTGCGGGAGGCGGTACGGCGCCTGGAGGCGGAGGGTCTGGTGACCTTCACGCGCAACGTGGGTGCCGAGGTGCGCGGGGTCGACGTCACGCGGTACGCGGACGCCATGCAGACCTTGGCGTGGCTGGAAGGGGCGGCAACCGGGCTGGCCGCACCGCATCTGCGGGCGGAACGGCTGGAACTCGCCCGCTCGCTCAACGAGGACATGCGGGACCTCGTGGGCGACGAGTTCGACCCGGTGCGTTTCACCGATCTCAACGAGCAGTTCCACCGGGTGCTCTGCGACGCCTGCCCCAACGAGCATCTGCTGGGACTGCTGCGGCGCGAGTGGCTCCACATGTCCTTGGTGCGGCGCTCGAGCTTTGCCGCCATGCCCGGCCGGCCGGCGGTGTCGGTCCGGGAGCACGACCGGATCCTGGCGCTCGTGTCCGCGGGCGCACCGCTCCCCGACGTCGAACGGGCGGTCCGGGATCACAAGCTGCGCACGATGAACGAATACCTCGCGGCCCGGGGGAGAACCCCTCGGACGTGAGCCGTACAGCCAGTCTCGGTGCCGGCGGTGATCCCGCCTGCCCGCGGAGCGAGAGGAACGACGACGTTCATGACCACAGTCTCCGAAGCTGTCGCCCACGCCGTCGCGGCTTGCGCCGACGACGTCTTCGCCCTGACGGGCAACGGAAACGCCCACTTGCTGGACGCCCTCAGCCGGACCGGGGCCCGGGTCACCGCGGTGCGCCACGAAGCCGCCACCGTGGCGTCGGCGGACGCCTACCACCGGATCACCGGGCGCCTCGCGGTCGCCACCACCACCTACGGCCCCGGTTTCACCAACACGGTGACGCCGCTCGCCGAGGCGGCGCTCGCGCGGACGCCGATGCTTCTGGTCACGGGCGACGCCCCCGCCGGTGGCTTGCGCCACACGGACGTCGACCAGGCGGCGATCGCACGTGCGACGGGAGCCCTGGTGCGGCACGTGAACCCGGCTGCTCCCGGAAGGCAGACCGTCGCGGCGGTCCAGGAGTCGTTGGTCCGTCGCCGGCCGGTCGTGCTCGCCATGCCGTGCGACGAGGCGACCGCGGAGGCGCGTGACGACGTCGTACCGGTCCTCGAGCCGCGGCGGGAGCTGCCGGAGCCGCGCGAGGAACAGGTCGAGGCGGTCGCCGCGCTGGTGGCGGACGCCAAACGCCCCCTCGTGCTGGCCGGGCGCGGCGCGGTCGACGCCGCGGCCGAGGTACGCCTGCTGGCGGACCGGATCGGCGCACTCACCACGACCTCCGCGCCCGCTCGTGGCCTGTTCGGCGGGCGCCGGTACGACGTCGGGGTGTGTGGTGGTTTCGCCTCCCCGCCGGCGGCCGAACTGATCCGTCAGGCCGACGTCGTGCTGGTGCTGGGTGCGGGTCTCGACGACTTCCAGACGGCGTTCGGCACGGCCTTCGCGCCGGGTGCGAAGGTGGTGCAGGTCGACGTCTCCGCTCGGCCGACGCACGCGAGCGTCGGCCTCCACCTGCGCGCCGACGTCGGCCGGACGGTCGTCGCGTTGCTGGGCGTCCTCGAGGCCGGCGAGACCCCGCCCGAGCCGTGGTGCGGGGTGGCCCACGAAGCCGGGGAACGCGACCTCCATCAGGTCCGGGACAACGGTGAGGGCGTCGCCCGGGACGGCCGCATGGACCCGCGTTCCCTGTTCACCTACCTGGACCGCATGCTGCCGAAGAACCGGCAGATCGTGTCCGACGGCGGTCACTTCATCGGCTGGGCGCCCAGCTACCTGTCGGTCCCGCGGGCCGACGCGACGGTTCTGGTCGGGACCGCCTTCCAGTCGATCGGACTCGGGTTTCCGTCCGCCCCCGGGGCCCTCGTGGCCCGGCCGGACGTGCTCACGGTCATCGTCACGGGCGACGGCGGCGGGGTCATGGGCATCGCCGACCTGGAGACCGTCGTGCGGCTCGGCAGGTCGACCCTCGTGGTCGTCGTGAACGACGCCGTCTACGGCGCGGAGGTGCATCAGTACGGGTCACAGGGACTGGACCAGGACGCGATGCGGGTGAGCGAGATGAACTTCGCCGCGATCGCCCGGGGGTTCGGCGCGCAGGCGGTGACGCTGACGCGGCCGAGCGACCTGGACTGGGTGGTGCAGTGGGTGCGACACGGCGCACGTGGCACGCTCGTGCTGGACGCCAAGGTGTCGCCCGAGGTGGTCGCGCCGTACATGCAGGAGATGGCGGCGCAGGCGAAACGGTGAGCGGTCGCGTGCCGAGTACCTAGTCGTCGCCGCGGGCGTAGCGGACCTCGCCCAGACGCAGCCACGAGGCCAGGCCCTCGATCTCGGCGTGGACCACGTCCATGAGATGGCCGTCGAACGGCAGGTCCTCGTGCACCTCGAAGACGTTCAGGACGCCGGCCTTGCGGTCGGCCTTGGCGTCGAGCTTTCCGACAAAACGCTCCCCGTGCAGGATGGGCAGGGCGAAGTAGCCCCAGCGTCGCTGGGACTTCGGCTTGTACATCTCCAGGACGTACTCGTAGTCGAAGAGGTCGAGCAGGCGTTTGCGGTCGGCGATGAGCGCGTCGAACGGGGACAGAAGCGCTGTGCGGGGCTCGAAGTCGTCGACGCGCTCCAGGAGCTCCGGGTCCACCCGCCACTCGCCGTCGACCCCCTCGACCCGGGCGGGCTCGCCCGGCAGTTCGGTCCACCAGCCGTCGCCGTCGCCGGACCTGCTCTGCACGCGTGGCCGAGCGATGCCCTCGGCGGCGAGACGCCGGGCGATCCGTTCCCGCCGGGCGTCCTCCAGCGGCACGGGATCGACGCGGGGGTAGGCACGCTCGGCGAGATCCCAAAGGCGTTGCCTGCCCTTGCGGCCGACCATGGCCAGTTTGCCCTGCATGTTCAGCGCCTCCAGCATCTCGGCAACGCTGCGGCGACTGCTCCAGCCCTCGGCGCCCCACCGGTAGGGCGTCACCGCGGTGTCCGGGATGTCCTTGGCCAGCATCGGTCCCTCGGCCTCGATCAGACGCAGGATGTCCCGTTCGAAGCTCGCGTTCTCCTGCAGCCAGCCGCGCAGGCCCTCGTGCTGCGGCCAGCGCTGCATCTGCTCCAGGAAGAGCGGCAGGTCGCCCATGGACCGCACGGTGCCGCGCAACTGGAAGAGCATGCCGTCCGCGATGGCGTCGTCGACGGCGCCCGGCCAGTAGCCGTTGCCGAGCCGGGACCAGGCGATCAGGTCGGTCGCGGGTGCGACGGCCGACGTCGGGTCGACCGCCAGAAAGGTCAGGTCCTCCACGGTGTGCACGAGGTCGACCGGACGCCGGGCATCGAGCAGCTGGGCGCGGAGCGCGATACGCCGTGCCTGGGCGATGGTGAGCTGGTGCTGGCGAGGCATGGACCGAGACTACGGCCGGTGACTGACACGGAGTGGTGCTCCTTCTCAACCCTGAGGGCCGTGTGGCAGGATGAGTTCCTGAACGATCGGTCACTAATTCAGGCCTGGACGATGTCGTCGAGGAGTGCACATGCCCCAGCGCGAGGAGATCGGCCCGCTCCGGGTGGAGCGTGCGGCCGATCGCGTGGTCGCTACGCTGGACCGGCCGAGCGCCCGGAACGCCGTCGACCGCGCGACCGTCGACGCGTTGCACGTGCTGTGCGCCGGGCTCGAGGTCGAGCCGCGCACGCTGATCCTCACCGGCGCGAACGGCGACCTCGCGGCCGGCGCCGACATCGCGGAGCTCCTCGACCGTGACGCCGACGACGCGCGCGCCGGGATCAACACCCACGCCTTCGACCGGATCGCAGCTCTCCCGATGCCCGTCATCGCAGCGATCGACGGTTATGCCCTGGGTGGGGGTGCCGAGCTCGCCTACGCGGCCGACCTGCGCATCGGTACACCCCGCATGCGGATCGGCAGTCTCGAACCGACCCTCGGCATCATGCCCGCCGCGGGCGCCACCTGGCGCCTGCCCGCGATGGTCGGCGTGACCCGCGCGCACGAGATGCTGCTCACCGCGCGCGTCCTGACCGGGGACGAGGCCCTGGCCTGGGGCGTCGTCACCGCCCTGCACGCCCCCGAAGACCTTCTCCCGGCGGCCCACGAGCTCGCCGACAGGATCGCCCGGCTGGCTCCCGGAGCCGTCCGGCACACCAAGACCGCTCTGCGGGCCCGGCCCGACCAGCACCCCCGGCTGGAGCTGGACCTCCAGGCAGAGCTGTTCGAGAGCGACGAGAAGCGCCGGCGCATGTCGGCCTTCCTGCACCGGAAGCGCCGCGACCCGGCGCCGACGAAGGAGAAGCGATGACGAACACCGTGCCCGTGCTGCCGTCGTACGTCCGAGACGGCTGGTGGACTCCCACGGACACCAGCACACGCGGCGGTACCGCCACGGACACGTCCGGGCCCTCCGGGGCAGGCGTCGTCGTGCGCGATGCCTCGACCGGGGAGCCGGTCACCCGCGTCTCCACGGACGGCCTCGACCTGGTCGCCGTGCTCGACCACGCACGCGACGTCGGGCAGAAGGCGCTCGGTGACCTGACGATCCACGAGCGGGCGGTCCTGCTCAAGCGGATGGCGCTCGAGCTCACCGCGCACAAGGACGCGCTCTACGAGGTCTCCGCGCGCACGGGTGCGACCGCGCGCGACTCCGCGTTCGATGTGGACGGCGGCATCGGCGTGCTCTTCACCTACTCGTCCAAGGGGCGACGCGAGCTGCCGAACGCGAACCTGATCCTGGACGGCCCGCCGGAGGCGCTGTCGAAGGACGGCTCGTTCCTCGGGCGGCACGTGTACACGCGGCTGTCGGGCGTGGCGGTGCAGATCAACGCGTTCAACTTCCCCGTGTGGGGGCCGCTGGAGAAGTTCGCCCCCGCCTTCCTGGCCGGTGTGCCGACGGTGATCAAGCCCGCCACGCCGACCGCCTACCTGACCGAGGCGTGGGTGCGCATCCTGGTCGACTCGGGTCTGCTGCCCGACGGCGCCCTGCAGCTGGTCTCGGGCGGCGCACGAGAGCTCCTCGGGCAGCTCCGGCTCGGTGACACCGTCGCCTTCACCGGCAGTGCCGACACCGCGCGCCGGCTGCGCGGATCGGTCGTCGAGGGGGTCCGGTTCACGGCGGAGACCGACTCGATCAACGCGAGCGTGCTCGGGCCCGACGGTGTTCCGGGATCCGCCGAGTTCGAGGCGTACGTGCGGCAGCTCGTCACCGAGATGACGGTGAAGGCCGGGCAGAAGTGCACGGCGATCCGGCGCGCGATCGTGCCGGAAGCCCTCGTGGACGACGTCGTGGCCGCGGTGGACGCGCGCCTCGAGCGGAAGGTCGTCGTCGGAGACCCGCGTGCCGCGGGGGTCACCATGGGGCCGCTCGCCTCCACGGGCCAGCGGGACGAACTGCACCGGCAGGTGGAGAAGCTCATCGGAGCCGGTGCGCGGGTCGCCGCCGGGCCGGCCGACTTCGCGGCGCCACCGGAGGTCGTCCGTGCCGACGGGACCGTCGGGCTGTCGCCGGACGGCGCGTTCGCCGCCCCCCTCCTGCTCCGGTTCGACGACGCCGACGCGGCCGCGCTGCACGACGTCGAGGCGTTCGGGCCCGTGGCCAGCGTGGTGGGCTACCGGGACGTCGACCACGCCGCGGAGCTCGTCGTGCGAGGAGGGGGTTCGCTCGTCACGTCGGTGGCGACGAGTGATCCCACGGCCGCCGCCGCGCTGTTCGGACGTCTCTGTGCGGCCAACGGCCGGGTGCTGTTCCTCGACCGGGACGACGAGCGGACCTCGACCGGCCACGGGGCCCCCGTGCCGCACCTGGTCCACGGTGGTCCGGGCCGCGCGGGCGGTGGTGAGGAACTCGGTGGCATCCGTGCGGTGCACCACTACATGCAGCGCACCGCGATCCAGGGGTCGCCGCGAATGCTGACCGAGCTCACCGGGGTGTGGCACACCGGGGCGCCCGTGCGGAGAGCCGCGGGCGGCGGCGGGCCGGCCGCGACCGGCGTGGGGCCCCGTGACGGGGTCGCCGCACCGGCAGAGCCCCCGGGGGCCATGGGGCACGCGCATCCGTTCCGCAGGTCTCTCGCGGAGCTGCGGGCCGGTGACCAGGTCGTGGCGGGGCCGCGTGTGGTGACGTCGGAGGACATCGAGCACTTCGCGGACTTCACCGGCGACACCTTCTACGCGCACATGGACGAGGTGGCCGCCGCGGCCAACCCGTTCTTCCCCGGGCGCGTGGCGCACGGCTATCTGCTCGTGTCGCTCGCCGCGGGGCTGTTCGTCGACCCTGACCCGGGGCCGGTGCTGGCGAACTACGGGCTGGAGAACCTGCGGTTCCTCACGCCGGTCTCGCCCGGCGACGCGGTCACCGTCACCCTGACGGCCAAGCAGATCACCCCGCGCGAGACGGACGACCACGGAGAGGTCCGCTGGGACGCGGTGCTGCGCAACCAGGCCGACGAGATCGTGGCGACGTACGACGTGCTGACGCTCGTCGCGAAGGAGTGGCCGCGAGGCTAGCCGCCGGACGGTATGCGACCGTGTCGCGGCCCGTCGCCCGTCATCCCGCGCGGAGCCCGGTCAGCGCCAGGCCGACGACGTCGTCGGCGAGGGTGTCGGCCGATTCGCGGCCATCGGGGCGGTACCACTCGACGATGGAGTTGATCATGCCGAAGATCAGGCGTTCCGCGACGCGGGGGTCGATGTCCGTCCGGAGCTCCCCGGACTGCTGCGCGGCCTCGATGAGGGCCGTGACCCGCCTGTCGAAAGCACGGCGGCGGGTCAGCGCCGCCCGCTCGGTGTCGGTGTTGCCGCGTACCCGCAGCAGAAGGGTGACGTAGGGAAGGCGCGCCACGAGGACATGGACCGCCTCGCGCAGCACGTGCTCCAGCCGGCGGCTGCTTCCGCCGGGCGCGGTGGGCGGGAGCGCGGCCTCGAGTGCGTCCAGTGCCTCGTCGAGAGCCGCGGCGAGGATCTGCTCCTTGGAGGAGAAGTGATGGTAGATCGCCGACTTGGACAGCCCCAGTCGTGCGGCCAGCGTCGCGATGGACGTGGCGTCGTAGCCACGGTCGATGAACGTCTCGACGGCGACGTGCAGCAGCCCTTGCCGGTCGTAGCCCGGCCGGCCCCGACGAGCCGGTGCGGCCGGGAGGGTCTGGTCCGTCATGCCCGTCACTATATGACCGAACGATCGGTTGGTAACGTGGCGGGCGCAGGCCCGCCCGAGGCGAGGAGGTCGATGATGATCCGCGTGTCCATGGACGACGACGTCGCCGAGGTGGTGCTGGACGCCCCTGGCCGGCTCAACGCGCTCGACGAGGCCGGGCTCGAGGAGCTCGCCGACGCTCTTGCCGGCGCCGAGGCCGAGGGGGTGCGTGCGCTGGTGCTCCGAGGCACGGGCAAGGCCTTCTGCGCGGGCAGGGACATCTCCGAGGTGGACCCGGCGACCGACGACGTGCTCGGGTTCCTGGCCGGGAGGGTCGAGCCCGTGCTCCGCCGGCTCGCGCGGTTCCCGGCGCCGACGTTCGCCGTCGGACACGGGGCCTGCCTGGGTGTGGGCCTCGGGCTGCTCATCGCGACGGACGTGGTCTATCTGGCCGACGACGCCAAGGTCGGCTCGCCGTTCGGGCGCCTCGGTGCGGTGCTCGACTCGGGCGGTCACGCGCTGTTCGTGGAGCGGCTGGGGGCACACCGCACCCTGGACCTGATCTACACGGGTGACCTGCTCAGCGGCGCGGAGGCGGTGCGGGCCGGACTGTTCTCACGCAGTTTCCCGCCCGGCGAGGTGCTCGCCGCGACGCGGTCGGCGGCGCGGCGAGCGGCTTCCGGCCCGACGGCGGCGTTCACCGCGAGCAAGGAGATCGTCGCGGCGATCCGGGACGATCGGCTGGGGTTGTGGGCGGCCGTCGAGCGGGAGAACCAGGGTCAGGCGGCGTTGCGGGACACCGCCGACTACACCGAGGGTTTCGCCGCGTTCCGGGAGAAGCGCGAGCCGGCGTTCCGCGGGACGTGAGCGCCGGGCGGCGTGATTCGCCGCAGCGGGCCCGTACGCGCCGCCGTCAGTGGTTCTCGCGGCGACGGCGCAGGTGGCGTGCCACGAAGTAGGCGGCGACGCCGATCGCCACCGCGCCGACGACCGCTGCCACGGGGATCGGCTCGACCCGCGGACGCAGTGCGACCGGCCTCGTGAACCGCAGCAGGCCCCAGCCCGACTCGGCGGCGAGGCGGCGCAGGTTGCGGTCCGGGTTCACGACGAAGGCGTGACCGACGGCGCCGAGCATCGGCGCGTCGGTGATGGAGTCGGAGTACGCGTAGCACTGGGTGAGGTCGTATCCCTGGCGGGCGGCGAGCTCGCGGATGCTCGACGCCTTGTTCTCGCCGTAGTTGTAGAAGTCGATCTCGCCGGTGTAGTGGTCGTCGACCACTTCCATGTGGGTGGCCAGCACGTGGTCGGCGCCGAGGACGGCCGCGATCGGCTCGACCAGCTCGGACCCGGACGCGGAGACGATGACGACGTCGTGCCCCAGGTCGTGGTGGTCCTGGATCAGCTGGATCGCTTCCGCGTAGACGTACGGGTCGATGTGCTCGTGGACCGTCTCGGCGACGATCTCGCGCACCTTGCGCACGTCCCAGCCCGTCGCGAGCGCGCTCAGGTGGGCGCGCATCCGCTCGGTCTGGTCCTCGTCCGCGTTCCCGACGAGGAACAAGAAGTGGGCGTACGCGCTGCGCAGCACATCGGCACGGCTGATGAGCCCGCCGGCGATGAACGGCTTCGAGAACGCCTGGGACGAGCTCGTGGCGATGATCGTCTTGTCCAGGTCGAAGAACGCCGCCGTGTCCCTCGCGGGGAAGCCTGGCGGGACGGTCCGGAACGCCTCGTCGGTCACTGTTCGAGCCTAGCGGGGCTTGTCCGATCTGACCGATGTCCGCGCGGGGGCGGGGTGCGAATTTCACCCGCTCCGGACGGTCGTCACCGACACATCGCCTCTTCGGGAGGACCGCCGCGAGGCCCTCACCACGGAACGACGCCGACCACAAGGGCGTGGAACGGGGGCTTGTCGACAGCCCGCAGCACGGAGCGGCCCGGGGCGGCCGCGCACGGTGAAGGCTGTTGCCACGCGCCGGACGACGGCGGGGTCAACGGCCGGCGGCGCTCGGCGGACAGGGGGATCGACATGGGGCGGGACGGGCGGGTGATCGCCGTGACCGGGGCGAGCGGAGGCGTGGGAGCCACCGTGGTGGCTGCCGCGGCGGCGCTCGGGATGGTCGGGAGGGATGAGCCGACCGTGCTGGTCGACCTCGACACCGGCGCACCGGGCGTCGAGATCCTGCTGGGGGTGGAGGAGGCCCGCGGTGTGCGATGGCCCGAGCTGGCCGCCGCACAGGGCGAGGTCGACGGTGAGGCCCTCGTGGCCGCCCTCCCGTCCTGGCGCGGGGTGGCGGTGGTGAGCGGCCGACGGCGGTCCGAGCCGCCGTCGGACGACGTCGTGCTCGACGTGTGCGCCGGCATCGTGCGATCGGGTCGCACCGTCGTGCTCGATCTGCCGCGGCCGAGCTCCTGGACCCGCGCGGCGCGAGCGCTGCTGCAGGCATGCGACGTGGCGGTGCTCGTGACGCCGCTCAGCTTCCCGGGGGCCGCCGGCGCCGAACTGGTGCGCGACCAGCTCGTCGCCGCCGGTGCCGGTGACGTGCGTGTGGTGGTACGCGGTCCCGCTCCGGGCCAGGTCGATCCGGATGCGCTCGGTGCGGCGCTCGGGCTGTCGGTGGACGGCATGCTCCAGCGGGACCGGTCCCTGCCCGCGGCGATCGAGCGTGGCGACGGGCCGCCCGCCGGGCGCCGCAATGCCGTGGCACGGCTCGCGGCAGACCTCGGTGCGGCGCTGTGACGGCCGGCGTGCTCGACCGAGAGCTGCTCGACGACGTGCGGGCGCGGATCACGCGGGGAGGCGTGGACTCCGCCGAGGCGGTCCGGCAGGCGGCGCGGGACAGCGGACGAGTACTGGGATCCACCGTCCTCAACGAACTGGAACGGTCGGCGCGCGCCGAACTGCACGGAGCGGGTCCGCTGCAGGATCTGCTCGAGGGTCCGGATGTCACCGATGTGCTGGTCAACGGACCGGACGACGTCTGGGTGGATCGTGGCCGGGGACTGGAGCGCGTCCCCCTCTCCCTGGGAACGGCCGCGGACGTGCGTGCTCTCGCCGTCCGGCTGGCGGCGATCGGTGGGCAGCGCCTGGACGACGCCCGGCCGAGCGTCGACGCGCGTCTGCCCGACGGCACCCGGCTGCACGCGGTCCTGGCACCCATCGCACCCACCGGTGCCGCGATCTCGCTCCGGGTGCTGCGCTCCCGGGCGTTCTCGCTGGAGGAGCTCGTGGCGAGCGGAGCCCTGCCCGGCGCCTGGGCGGGGCTGCTCCGGGCCCTGGTGCTGCGGCGCGCGAACGTCGTGATCAGCGGTGGTACGGGAACGGGAAAGACGACGCTGCTCGCTGCGCTGCTCTCGCTCGTCGGTACCGGGGAGCGGATCGTCACCGTCGAGGAGGCTCGTGAGCTCACTCCCGACCACCCGCACGTCATGCCCCTGGCCACACGGCGTGCCAACGTGGAGGGCGCCGGCGGCATCGGCCTCGCCGACCTGGTGCGGGACGCACTTCGGATGCGGCCCGACCGGATCGTGCTGGGCGAGTGCCGCGGGGCAGAGGTTCGTGAAGTGCTCATGGCCATGAACACCGGCCACGACGGCGGGTTCGCGACCCTGCACGCCAATGCCGTCGCCGTGGTTCCGGCGCGGTTGGAGGCGCTCGCAGCGCTGGCCGGGATGCCGCGCGACGCGGTGGCGGCACAAGCCGCCGGTGCGCTCGACGTGGTGCTCCACCTGCGTCGAGAGCGTGGCGTGCGGTTCCTCGCGGAGATCGGCGTCGTGCGCCGGGACGTGGGCGGCGAGCTCCTGGTGCGCCCCGCGGCACGGTGGTCCGGACAGGGGGCGTTCGAGACGGACACGGCCGCCTGGCCGGAGCTGGTCAGGCGGTTCGGGCCGTGGTGAACGGCGTGCCGGGCGAGAGCCTGTCGGTTCTCGCGGTCGGCGCACTGGTCGCGACGGCGGTCCACCTGGGCCTTGCGCCGACCGGTCGGCGCGTGAGCGAACTGGGGATCCGGATCACGTCGCGCGACACGGAGCCGGGCGAGCGTGTGCTCCGTGCGGCACGCGGTCCTCGCACCCGGGGAACCCGTCGCGGGCACGCCGCTCCGGTGCGGGTCACCGTGCTCCAGGTGGTCGCCCTGCTGCGGGCCGGAGCCTCACCCGGGACGGCATGGTCGCGGGGTGCCGGGGTGCCGGTGGACCTGGCGGGCGTGCCTGACGGTGATGCGCTCCGCCCCTCGCTCGGGGCCGCGAGCGCCCGGGCCGTCGTGGCGGCCACGCGACTCGCTCTCGCAGTCGGCGCTCCGCTGGGACAGGTGCTGGAGTCGGTCGCCGACTCGCTCGCCCGGGACGCGGAGGCGCGGGCCGAACGTGACGCGGCGTTCGCCGGGCCGCGCACGACCGCACGCGTCATCCTCTGGCTGCCCGTGGCCGGTGCGTGTCTGGGCGGGCTGCTCGGCGCCGACACGACCGCCGTGGCGACGGACGGGGGCATCGGCACCGTCACGTCGGTCCTCGGCGTGGTGCTCCTGGTCGCCGGATGGGCATGGTCCACGCGGCTCGTGACGCTGGCGCGCGGCGACCGGTCCGGCGCGGAGCTCGATGCGCAGGTGGTGCTCGATCTGCTGGCGTCGGCCCTCCGCGCCGGCGCCGGGGTACCACGGGCGCTCGGCGCCGTCGGGCATGCGGCGGGCGGGAGGTACGGGATCGCGCTGCGGGGCGCCGCGGATGCGCTGGTGCTCGGTGCGCGGTGGGAGCAGGCATGGGCCGGGGCGCCGGACGCGCTCGCGCCGGTCCGGCGTGCGTTGCGTGCCGCCTGGGTGGACGGCGTCGCGCCGGGTGAGGCGCTGCGCGCGGCGGGCCAGGAGATGCGCAGGGAGAGGAGCGCCGCGGCGAGGACGGCCGCGGCTCGGCTCGGTGTGCGGCTCGTGCTGCCCCTCGGCTGCTGCTACCTGCCGGCGTTCGTCCTGGTCGGCCTGGTTCCTGTGCTCCTGGCGCTGGGGATCGACCTGCTCGGGGCCTAGCCGAGGATGCGCGGCGCCGCACGGAAGAGGACTCCCGCCGCAGGGGCGGCGGGCCGACGAAGGAGGAGATCACGATGACGGACACGAAGACCACCACGAGGGCCGGGGCCGCCCGTTCGGTCGAGTGCGCGCCGAGAGCCGGATCCGGGCGGGCCGGGACGGAGGAGTCGCACGAGGAGAGAGCGTCTCCCGCGGCGGGCGAGGTGCCCGAGGCCGCGGGACCACGGGGTGCGGTCCCGCGGGAGGCCGCGCGAGACGGCTCCGAGGCGGGAATGGCCACCGCCGAGTACGCGATCGCCACGCTGGGAGCGGCGGGGTTCGCGGGGCTGCTCATGGTCGTCCTCAAGGGAGGTGACGTGAAGTCGTTGCTCACGTCCCTGATCACGACGGCACTCTCGGCGAGCTGAGCATGACCGCGAACCGGGAGGAGGAGCGAGGGACCGTGACGGCGGAGCTCGCCGTCGCGCTCCCTGCCGTGGTTCTGGTCCTGGTCGCGGTGCTCACGCTCGTGGCCGCGTCCATGGCGCAGATGCGCGCCGTGGACGCGGCCCGGGCGGGAGCCAGGGCGGCTGCGATCGGCGACGAGGACGCGGCGGTCGCCCGAGCCGTCGCACGGGTCGGCGGCGACGACGTGGACCTGGCGGTCGAGCGCGAGGGCGAATGGGTACACGTGACCGTGACGAAGCCTGTCGTGAACGGGTGGGCGTCGGCCGGCCCGCTGCGGGCGCGGGCGACGGCGACGGCCTGGATCGAGCCATGAGCCGGCGGGCGTCCGAGCGCGGTGCGGGGAGCGTCCTGGTCCTGGGGGTCATCGGCACGGTGCTGGTGCTCACGACCGGGCTCGCCGCGCTCGGGGCCGCGCAGAACAGCCGTGGTGTGGCGCAGACAGCCGCCGACCTCGGCGCCCTCGCCGGTGCCACGGCGTTCCAGGCCGGCCTCGATCCCTGTGCGAAGGCGTCGTCCGCCGTCGTCCGCAACGGAGCCAGGGCGGCGTCGTGCAGGGTGGAGGCGGCGGGTGCGGTGCGGGTCGAGGCCCGCCGGCCGGTGGCTCTGCCCGGCGGCTTGTCCGCGCTGGGCACGGCTCGCGCGGACGCGCGCGCGGGGCCGCGGACGGGGCCGGCCGGCGAGGAACGGGCCGAGGGGACGACGGCGGTACCGGGCCGGGCCGCCGCTCTGGCTGACGCGGCCGCGAGGCACGCGAACGGCCGGATCCCGCGCCACCTCCTGTGCGAGCTGTCGTTCGCCGCCGACCACCGGCTGAGGTGTGACGCCGCCGTGGCGATCGAGAGGCTCGACGTGGCGTTCCGTGCCGCGTTCGGACGCGGTCTGGCGGTGCGTGGTTCGTACCGGTCCTACGAGGCCCAGGTGGCGGTCGCGGCGAGCAAGGGCTCCCTCGCCGCGCCGCCCGGGACCTCGAACCACGGTTGGGGCCAGGCCGTCGACCTGGGTGGCGGCATCCAGTACTTCGGGACGGCGGAGTACGCGTGGATGGTGGCGAACGCCGGCGCGTACGGCTGGGTCCGACCGGGCTGGGCCGCGCCCGGCGGTTCCAAGCCGGAGCCGTGGCACTGGGAGTACGGCACGGGAGCGTGACCGGCAGAGAAAATCTCGTGACAGGGCACCGCTACGAAACGTAGTATCTCTACTACGAAAAGTATGGAGGGTGTGATGACGCAAAAGCAGCCGTCGCAGGAGTCGACGGACATGGCGATCGATGTCCGTGACCTGCGAATGCGCTACGGAACGAAGGACGTGCTCACGGGCGTCTCGTTCGCGGCGCGGCGCGGAGAGGTGCTGGCGCTGCTCGGGCCCAACGGAGCCGGCAAGAGCACCACCATCGAGATCCTGGAGGGGTTCCGCACCCGGTCCGCCGGTCAGGTCACCGTGCTGGGGCAGGACCCGGCGCACGGCGACGAGGCCTGGCGGGCCCGGCTCGGTGTCGTGCTGCAGTCGTGGCGGGACCACGGCCGGTGGAAGGTGCGCGAGCTGCTCGACTACCTCGCCAGGTTCTACGTGCCGTTCTCGGATCCCCGGATCGAACGGCCGTGGAACGTGGACGAACTGCTCGACGCCGTCGGCCTGACGGAGCACGCGGACCAGAAGGTCAAGGCCCTCTCCGGTGGCCAGCGGCGCCGACTGGACGTGGCGATCGGGATCGTCGGCAAACCGGAGCTGGTCTTCCTGGACGAGCCGACGGCGGGCTTCGATCCGCACGCCCGGCGCGAGTTCCACGATCTCGTGCACCGGCTGTCCGACTTCGAGAACACGACGATCCTGATCACCACGCACGATCTCGACGAGGCGGAGAAGCTGGCGGACAGGATCCTGATCCTGGACGAGGGCACGATCGTCGCGAACGGATCCGCCGACGAGCTCGCTCGCCAGATGGCGCAGGGCGCGGAGGTGCGCTGGACCGCGGACGGCCGGCGTCACGTGCACGCGGCCGAGCAGAGCGACCCCACCGGCTTCGTCCGCGACCTGTTGACCAAGGACCCCGGCGTGACCGAGCTCGAGGTGCGGCGGGCCAGCCTGGAGGACACCTACATGGCACTGGTGCACCGTGCGGAGACGGGGCAGAGCGGACCGGGGAACGACCAGGCCGGCACCGACGGGACCCGCGCCGAGGAGCCTCACGCCGGCCAGCCGCGTGCCGACGGGTCCGTTTCCGGCGCACAGGCCCCGGACGGGTCCGTCGACGACGGGACGAGCAAGAACGACCAGACCCAGGAGGTGCGCTCATGACGGTGGCAACGAACGACGCGCGGTGGGCCGCGGCTCGCGCCGGCCTGGTCCGCGGCTGGCTGGAGACCAAGCAGTCGCTCCGCGAGCCCGGGGACGTTCTCTGGTACTTCCTGATGCCGGTGATCTTCGCGGTCGTCCTGCTGTTCATGCGCGGCAACACGCTGCCGGGCACCGACTTCGAACTGGGCGCCATGGTCCTGCCGAGCATCGTCGGCATGTCGATCGCGTTCGGAGGGCTGACCGGCCCGGCCGGGACCATCGCGACGGATCGTGAGGACGGCACGCTGCTCCGGGCCAAGGCCACGCCCAACGGCATGATCGGCTACCTGGTCGGCAAGATCGTCATGTTCGGTGCGACCACGTTGATCAGCATCGTCCTGCTGATCATTCCCGGTCTCACCGTGGCGGGTGACCTGCGCCTCGATGCCCGGACGTGGCTGCTGCTGGCCGTCATCTTCGTGCTGGGCCTGGTGACCACCGTTCCGATCGGAGTGGCGCTCGGGTCGTTGTTCAAGAGCGCCTCGCAGGTCGGGCTGTTGTTCCTAGGATCGATGGTGCTGCTGGTGCCGTCCGGGATCTTCTACCCGATCACGGCCCTGCCGGCCTGGCTGCAGTGGGTGGGCCAGGTGTTCCCGTACTACTGGCTCGGTCTGGGCGCACGGTCCGCGATGCTGCCGGCGGAGATGGTCACGGCGGAGATCGGCGGCTCGTGGCGGACCCTGGAGATGTTCGGTGTGCTCGGTGCCTGGGCCGTCGTGGGCTTCGTCGTCGCGCCGATCGTGCTGCGGCGGATGGCCCGCCGGGCGTCCGGGGCCGCGGTGGCCGAGGCGCGTGATCGCGTCATGGCACAAGGCTGGTGAGCAGTGGGCGAGACCTCCGACGTCGTTCACAACCGCATCGCGATGCTTCGGGCCGAACGAGGCATCTCACGGCGCGAGCTCGCCGAGGCTCTCGGGGTGCACTACCAGACGGTCGGCTATCTGGAACGAGGGGAGTACAGCCCGTCGCTGTACCTGGCGCTCCGGATCGCCGAGTACTTCGACGTGGCGGTCGAGGTGGTGTTCTCCACGCGCCCGTTCAAGCGGCTCGGGGAATGAACGACGGCATGTGACGCCGTGCGGACCTGCTCCCGCTCCGTCCGCGGGGTGGGAGCAGGTCGTCGTGTGCCTGGTCAGCCCTGATCCTCCGGCTCCACCGGCCGGTTCAGCACGGCGACGGTCCCGTCGTCGTCGACCCGGAGCCGGCGGGGATCGCCGTCGGCGAGATCGAGTGCGGCCTCGAGGAGAACCGGGTGGACGGAGCCCCACCTGGCGGGCAGCCAGTGGTAGGTGCGCAAGGCGTCGAGAACCGGCCCTGGGGGTACGCGTTGCACTGTCATGTCGTCCACGGCGTCATATCATCCCAGGTCAGAGGCTATTTTGCGAACCAGGGGCCGTTCTCTGGCGGCGCGCGGCCAGCCTGTTGACGTGCGGCGGCTCCGATGTTGTAACGTGACCCTCGATCCCACGGGTGCCCTCGCAAGGGCTGAGATCGGGCTGGTGCGGCCCGGACCGTCGAACCTGTCCGGGTAATTCCGGCGTAGGAAGTTGGAGAGTGATGACTGCCATCCCTTCGCGCACGCTCACGTACGACGTCGACCACGAGAGCGGCCTGCAGATTCCCGTCACCGAGATCACGCTCGCGCCGTCGCCCGACGGCACCGAGAACACCCCCGTGCGCGTCTACCGGACCGACGGCCCGGCGTGCGATCCCAGCCGCGGACTCCCGGCCGCCCGGGCCGACTGGATCGCGGGCCGCGGCGACACCGAGGAGTACGAGGGCCGCGCGGTTCAGCCGACCGATGACGGCCGGGCGGCGGTTCGGCGCGCCGAGCGCTCGTCAGCCGCTGAGGACGCGGCGGACCACGACCGCCGTCGGGCGTCCGCCGACGAGTGGAAGGGCACCGCGCGCCCGCCACGCCGCGCGCTCCCCGGGCGCACCGTCACCCAGCTGCACTACGCGCGCCGGGGCGAGATCACCCCGGAGATGCGCTTCGTCGCCCTCCGGGAGGGGTGCGACGTCGAACTGGTCCGCTCGGAGGTCGCGGCCGGGCGCGCCATCATCCCCAGCAACGTCAACCACCCCGAGTCGGAACCGATGATCATCGGCCGGGCGTTCACCGTGAAGGTGAACGCGAACATCGGGAACTCCGCCGTGCACAGCTCGGTCTCCGAGGAGGTCGAGAAGCTCCAGTGGGCGACCCGCTGGGGCGCGGACACCGTGATGGACCTGTCCACCGGTGACGCCATCCACACCACCAGGGAGTGGATCCTGCGCAACTCTCCGGTCCCGATCGGCACCGTTCCGATCTACCAGGCGCTGGAGAAGGTGAACGGCGACGCGAACGCGCTGACCTGGGAGATCTACCGTGACACGGTGATCGAGCAGTGCGAGCAGGGCGTGGACTACATGACCGTGCACGCCGGCGTGCTCCTGCGGTACGTGCCGCTCACGGCGGACCGCGTCACGGGCATCGTCTCGCGCGGCGGGTCGATCATGGCCGGATGGTGTCTGGCGCACCACCGGGAGAACTTCCTCTACACCCACTACGACGAGCTCTGCGAGATCTTCGCCGCCTACGACGTCGCGTTCTCCCTCGGCGACGGTCTGCGCCCCGGTTCGATCGCGGACGCGAACGACGCCGCGCAGTTCGCCGAGCTCGACACCCTCGCGGAGCTGACGAAGCGCGCCTGGCAGCACGACGTCCAGGTCATGGTCGAGGGGCCCGGGCACGTCCCGCTGCACCTCGTACGGGAGAACGTGGAACGCCAGCAGGAGCTGTGCGACGGTGCGCCCTTCTACACGCTCGGACCGCTCGTGACCGACATCGCTCCCGGCTACGACCACATCACCTCGGCGATCGGCGCGACCGAGATAGCCCGGTACGGCACCGCGATGCTCTGCTACGTCACGCCCAAGGAACACCTCGGGCTGCCGAACAAGGACGACGTCCGCACCGGCGTCGTGACCTACAAGATCGCCGCGCACGCCGCCGACATCGCCAAGGGCCACCCCGGCGCGCGGGACCGCGACGACGCGTTGAGCAAGGCCCGGTTCGAGTTCCGCTGGCGGGACCAGTTCGCGCTCTCGCTCGACCCCGAGCTCGCCCAGGAGTACCACGACGAGACGTTGCCGGCCGAGGCGGCCAAGACCGCGCACTTCTGTTCCATGTGCGGGCCCAAGTTTTGCTCGATGAGGATCTCTCAGGACATCCGGGACGAGTTCGGTGGCGCCGCCGAGCAGCAGGCGATCGCCGGGGCGGCACCGGGCGGGCTCACCGCGGAGGAGGCACGCGCGGGCATGGCCGCCAAGTCCGAGGAGTTCCTCGCCGCGGGTGGCACCGTCTACCTCCCCGATCCTCAGGTCGGCGCCCCGAGCTAGCCTCCTGATCCCGGGGACCCGGGAGTGCTGCCCGTGGTGGCAGGCGCAGGAGGCGTCCAGCCCTCATCGCTCCGGATGGCACGCATGATGCGACGAGAGATCTCGCGAAGCTGCCGGGTCTGCGGCTTCGTCAGGCGGTCGAGCACCAGCTGGCGGACCGTGCGCACGTGACCCGGTGTCGCTTCGTGGACCTTCTTCCGGCCCAGGTCGGTGAGAATCGCCAGAGTGAACCGCCCGTCGGCCGGGTCGGGGGCGCGGCGCATCCATCCCTTGGACTCGAGCCGCGTGGCCGCGCGGGACAGCCGCGACAGCGAGCTGTTCGCGTACCCGGACAGGACGCTCATCCGCAGTGTGCCGTCAGGGGCGTGGGCGAGCGCGTACAGGACGCCGTACTCGAAGTGCGTCAGTTGTGCGTCTCGCTGCAGCTGTGCGTCCAGGGCCGCCGGCAACCACTCCATCACGGTGGCCACCGCGGCCCACGTCTCGAGCTCCTCGGTAGTCAGTTCCGCGGGCAGGTCGGGATCCGTCATGCCGCCACAGTAGCGGTGATCGCGCCCGAGGTGACTTGCTTGGGAAACTGTCCCGGCGTAGCGTCTGACTTGACTGAGCAAGTCATTGTCGCCACGGACGGGACGAGAGAGACGGTAACCATGGATCTGGAACTGGCCGGCAAGAGGGCCTTCATCAGCGGTTCGACCGAGGGCATCGGCTACGCGGTCGCCGAGAACCTGCTGCGTGAGGGAGCGGCGGTCGTCGTCAACGGCCGCGACGAGCGCCGGGTGCAGACCGCCGTCGAACAGCTCGAGGCGGAGGTGCCCGGAGCGGACGTGACCGGGATCGCCGCGGACTTCGCGGACCCCGAGCAGGTGCGGCGACTGCTGGCCCGGCTGGGGGCGGTCGACATCCTCGTCAACAATGTCGGAGTCTTCGGCGTCCAGAACTTCACGGAGATCTCCGACGAGGAGTGGCAGCGCTACTTCGACGTCAACGTGATGAGCGCGGTCCGGCTATCCCGGCACGCGATCGGCCCCATGCTCGAGAACGGCTGGGGCCGGATCATCTTCGTCGCGAGCGAGTCGGGCGTGAACGTCCCGGTCGACATGACGCACTACGGCGTGACCAAGGCCGGGCTGCTCGCGCTGGGCAACGGCCTGGCCAAGGTCACGCGGGGCACCCGGGTCACGGTCAACACGATCCTCGGTGGGCCGACCTACTCCGACGGCGTCGCCCGCACGGTCGAGCAGATCGCCCAGGCCCGGAACATGGCGGCCGAGGACCTCAAGAGCGCGATCGTCGCCGGCAACCAGACATCACTTCTGCAGCGCTTCATCGAGCCCGTCGAGATCGCCGACCTGGCTCTCTACCTGGCCAGCTCGCGTTCTGCCGCCACGAACGGCGCGGCGGTGCGTGCCGACGGCGGCGTCCTGACGACGATCTTGTGACGTGACACGAGCGTTGACCACGACCACGACGGCCGGGCGGAACGCCGTCCGGCCGCCGCACCCGGGGGCATCGAGGCAGGCCACGTCAGTGGCAAGCTCGTCATGACGGGAGCGGTGGCATGACCCGGGCCGGGTGTTGACGCAGCCGGCGGGGTGTCACCAGCCAGGGCGCTGAAACGGCCAGCCGCTCACCACGGCGAGAACGGCCACCCCGACGCCGAGACCGAGAAGGACGAGGATCATCGGCTCACGGCCAGGGACGGGATGAGGGGTGCGGCGAGGCCGGCGGGCCTGCCCACGGGGACCGCCGGGGCCGCCGGGAGAAGCATCTGGGGCATGTGAGACATTCTGGTTGTTCTTGCGGGTGACGGCCAGCAAAGTAGCAGTAGCCGCCGGATCGTCGCCGAGCCGGCGTCGTCGAGCCGGTGGTGCGAGCCCGCGCGTCGCCCTCACGGCGCGTGCGCGAGCACGGCATCCAGCAGCCGCACCGCCGCCGCTTTCTCCAGCGGCGAGTTGTACGACCCGCATTTCGGGGACTGCACGCACGCCGGGCAGCCGTCCGGGCACGAGCATCCGGCGATCGCGTCCCGGGTGGCCCGCAGCCAGGTCGCACCGAGCCCGTAGCCCCGTTCCGCGAACCCGGCCCCGCCCGGAAAGGCGTCGTAGACGAACACCGTGGCCTCGCCGGTGTCGGGGTGCAGTTCGGTCGACACCCCGCCCAGGTCCCAGCGGTCGCAGGTGGCCAGGAGCGGGAGCATCCCGATCGACGCGTGCTCGGCCGCGTGCAGGGCACCGGGTGCCTCGTCCGGAGAGATCTCGGCCGCCCGCAGCACGAAGTCCGGGACGGACCACCACACCGCCACGGTGCCGAGGGTGCGTTCGGGCAGTTCGAGCGCCTCCGTGCCCAGGGTCTGCAGATCCGGCAGGCGCCGCCGCTGGAAGCTCACCACCTGGCTGGTCACCTCGACAGGCCCGATTCCCCAGCTGATCGGTCCCCATGCCCGGGTGGTGATCCGCCGGTCCTCGCCGGAGCCGGGTGCCGTGTCGCCGGAGCCGGGTGCCGTGTCGCCGGCCCCGACGACGGTCACCTCCATCACCTCGCGCGACCACGTCCCGTAGTCGACGTCGCGTCGTACGACGACGGCCGTGCGGTCGTCGAGATCCAGGCGGTCCACCACGTAGGTGAGGCCCTGGTGCACGTAGACCGCGCCGTCGTGCACCTGACCGTCCGCCGAGGGCGCGTCCACCGTCCCCAGGAGCCGTCCCGAGCCGGCTTCCACGACCCGCACCGGCGCACCGCCCGACCCCCGCAGGTCCGTCAGACCTGCCGCGGACTGCGCGTGCGTCCAGTACCAGCCCGATGCCCGACGCCGCAGTGCGCCACGAGCGACCAGCACCTCCAGGACGTGGCGGACGTGCTCGGGGGCGCCGAACCGCACCAGGTCGGCCGACCGCAGCGGGATCTCCTGCGCGGCCGCGCACAGGTGCGGGGCCAGTACGTGCGGATTCGCCGGGTCGAAGACCGTGGCCTCGAGGGGCGCCTCGAAGACCGCTTCCGGGTGGTGCACGAGGTAGGTGTCGAGCGGATCCTCGCGGGCCACGAACGCCACGAGCCCGTCGGCGCCGGCGCGTCCCGCCCGGCCTGCCTGCTGCCAGAGCGATGTCCTCGTGCCGGGCCAGCCCGCCACGAGGACCGCGTCCAGTCCGGAGATGTCCACCCCGAGCTCCAGGGCGTTGGTCGTGGCCAGTCCCAGGATGTCCCCGGCACGGACGGCGCGTTCCAGCTCGCGGCGCTCCTCGGGCAGGTAGCCGCCGCGATACGCGGCGATCCGTTCGGACGGATGCACGGCGGCGGGCGCGATCGCGTGGCGCAGGTGGTCCCGGGCGCGTTGTGCCACCGACTCCGCGCCTCGGCGGCTGCGGGTGAACGCGAGGGTGCGGGCGCCGGCGGCGGCCAGGTCGGCGAGGAGGTCGGCGGTCTCGGCCGTGGCGGAGCGCCGGGGACTCTCCCGCGTACCACCGGGCGGGCCTGCCGGCTCGTGGGCGGGATCGGCGTCGAGCGCCCAGGGGTCGTCGACGCCGGCGTCGTCCCCGCGGTCGCCTCCCGTCCGCACGAAGCCGTAGCCCGCGACTTCGGGCGGCCGCCACAGCGCGAACGTGCGCCGTCCGGCGGGCGACGTGTCCCGGTCGACGACGGCGACCGCATCCGGGGGCATCCCGATCAGCCGCCCCGCGCTGACGCCGGGATCGGCGCTGGTCGCGGATGCCACGACGAACGTGACCCCGCGGCCTTCCCGCCCGCCCGGGAGGCCCTGTCCACCGTCGGGGGCGCCGCCTCCGCCGACCTCGCTGCTGCCTCCGTCGGTGTCGACCGTGGCATCGGCCGGGGGGCTCCCGTCGGCGCCGGCGTCGTCGCCGGCGCGGAGGCCCGCGGCGACCGGGCGCGGTGCGGGGCCGGGAAACGACGGGAAACTCGGGACGGTCGCGTAGTGCGCCGCGAGGCGCGTCAGCCGGCGCAGCACGTGGGACACGTGCGCGCCGAACACGCCGCGGTAGGCGTGCCCCTCGTCCACGATCACGTACCGCAACCCGCGCAGCAGCCGCGACCAGCGGCGATGCCCGGGCAGCAGGGCGAAATGCAGGAAGTCCGGGTTGGTCAGCACGACGTCCGCGTGGTTCTGGGCCCAGATCCGCTCCTCGCGCGGGGTGTCGCCGTCGCACGTGGTGACGCGCACGTCGCTCGCACCGGCGGCGTCGAGCACACGCCGCAGCGCGTGGAGCTGGTCCGCGGCGAGGGCCTTGGTGGGGCTCAGGTAGATCGCGGTCGGTCGCGGGGACCTCGCCGGCGACGGCGATCGTGGGTCGTCGCTCGCCGTCGGGCCCGCAGCGCCGTCGGAGGACCGGACGGACGACAGCACCGGCAGCCAGAACGCGAGCGACTTGCCCGAGCCGGTCGACGTCGCCAGCGCGACATGGCGGCCGTGCCACGCGGCGTCGGCGGCGTCGGCCTGATGGACCCACGGCCGGTCGGCCCCCAGGGCCTGGTACCCGGCGACGATCCGGGGGTCGGCCCATCCGGGCCAGTCGGCCCGCTCGCCGGCCCGCCCGGGAAAGGTCCGCACATGCGTGACGCGCTCCGCGCGCGACCCCTGAGCGGTGAGCACGTCGAGCAGCGGATGTTCGGCGAACGACACGGCCCAAGTCTGACAAACGAACACCGGGCGGCGATCGGCTCGCGGTCGCTTGAGCATCGTCCCGACGCGAAGACCGTCCCGCCGATCCAGGCAGGCTCGTGGGTCAGGCCTCCCGCGGCCAGCGGTTCGCCAGGGCCAAGGCCTTGCGCGCCGCGTTCGTGGTGTCTCCGGAGGCCGCCGCCAAGCCGGCCGCGTAGCCGACGGCGTAGGTGGTCAGAGGCGCGGCCGGCCTTGCGACGGCATGTGCCGCGTCCCGGGCCAGGTCGAGGACCGCGTTCATGTCCACGGTCCCGGGATCGAGCCCGAGCTCGGTCTCCAACGCGGCGATCCAGGTCTGCAGGTCGGTCATGCTCGTTCCTTCGGTGAGGGACCGGGGTGGACGCCCAGGTTCTCGGCATCGTCCCACGTGTCGACGTCTGCGGACAGACTGCCAGGGTCCGGGACGTCGAGCAGGCGCAGGCCGGACAGCAGCCGTCGCACGGAGATGCCGCGCCCCGGCGACGTGGCGTGTTCGACGGTGGTCGCGGCGAGCCGCTCCCTCAGCGCGGCGGTGCGATACATCCCGACGAGCCACTGCGCTCGCCCCTCGGCGACGAGATGCGCCCCGTCCACGCCGGGCTCTCCCCCGGCGACGGCGTCGGCGAGCCGCGGCACGGCGTCCGCGGCGCGCGGGACGTCGACGGCGAGGATCAGCACCCATGGCACGTCGCGCGGGGCCGGGGGCTCGGGAGCTCCCAGCGCCGCGAACCCCGCCGCGATCGCGGCCACCGGGCCGCCGAACGGCGGATCCTCCCTGGTGAGCAGGGTCCGGGGAGCGGCCGGGTGGGCAGCGACCGTTCCCGTCAGGTCGTCGGGGCCGACGACGGCGATCCGGCGAGCATCCCCTGCCGCGTCCAGCGCGAGGTGCAGGAGCGGGACGCCGTCGCGGGACCGCAACTCCGGCTTGGCGGCACCGCCGAGTCGGGTCGCGCGGCCGCCCGCGAGCACGATCGCGTCGTGCGGCTCGACGGCGGAGCCGGTCGCACGGGTGGAACCGTTCACAGCGGGACCACCGGCACCGCATCGCCCGGCTCGACCTTCTCGACGTCGGCGGGAACCACGGCAAGTGCGTCCGCCGCCAGCAGTGCCGACAGGTGATGCCCGTCGCCGGTGGGCTCTACGCCATGGGGCAGCACCCGTACCGGCACGACCTGCTCCCGGCCGCGCGGGCTGCTCCACCCGACGGCGGCCGGCCGGGACTCCGGCGCGCGACCCGGGCCGGGCAGCCCGCGCAGCCGCTCGATCGCCGGCCGCACGAACATGGCGAACGAGACGTAGGCGGCCACCGGGGTGCCAGGAACGGCGATCCACGGGACACCGCGCCAGCGCGCGAGCGCCTGCGGCCGCCCGGGCTTCATCCCCACGGCGGCGACATCGACGTCGGACACGGCTCCCGGCCGGCCGCTCTCGGGACCCGAGGCCGCTCCGTCGGGGGCCGCCCCCGGCAACCGCGGCGAGAGCACGGCCCGGACGACGTCGGCCGCACCGGCGGACACGCCGCCGGCGGTGACGACGAGGTCGATCCCACGGCTCCTGGACGGGGCCGCATCGCCTCCCCGGCGGGCGGGGTCCGCCGTGGTGACGGCGTCCGTGGTCGGGTCGCCCGCCCGGAGAGGGTTCGCCGCTTCGCCGACCGCCCTGTCCAGCACGGCGCGCAGCGCGGCGGGGTCGTCCGGCACCGGACCCAGCCGGACGACCTCCGCTCCTGCCGCCCGCACCGCGGCCGCGAGCATGAGCGAGTTCGAGTCGGTGATCTGTCCCGGCCGGGTCGGTGACCCCGCCGGGGCCAGCTCCGAACCGGTCGCGACGACCGCCACCCGAGGCCGTCGTCGGACACGGACGTGCGAGACGCCCGCGGCGGCCAGTCCCGCCACGACCGGTGCGGTCAGCTCGTCCCCGGCACGCGCGAGCACGGATCCCGCCGTCATGTCCGCGCCCCGCCGGCGGATGTGGTCGCGAGCCTGCCGTCCCAGTGTCACCGTGCCGGCGGTGCGGCCCGGGTCGCGGGGCAGAGCCGCGGAGCGACGAGACCCCGCCGCCGGGTCGAACCGGCCGGTCGACGTCCGCTCCACGGGGACGACGGCATCCGCGCCGGGTGGCAGGGGCGCACCGGTCATGATCCTGGCGGCGGTCCCCGGCGCCAGCGCGCGGGGTTCGTTCGGTGCGGCGGGGATGTCGGCCACGACGTGGAGCGTCACCGGTTCGGAGTCGGCGGGCAGGTCGCCGCTGCGAACGGCGTACCCGTCCATGGCGGCGTGGTCGAAGGCGGGGACGGCATGCGCGGCCCGCACCTCCTCGGCCGCCACCGCCGGACCGGGCTGCCCGCCGTCGACGACGTCCGCGAGCGCCGTCTCGCGCGCGGGCAGCGGCGCGACCATCGCGAGCACGCGATCGAGGTGCTCGGCCACGGTCCGGCTCGTCGGTTCCACGACGTCAACGCTAATGGTCCGCCGTTCGCGACGGGTTGCACGGTTCTCACCACCGAGGGGCACGGCCTGTGAGCCGCGGAGCGCCACCCTCCGCCGCCTCACACCGCACCGCGGACGCCTGTGCGTTCTTTCTTACGGTCGCTTCACCGCCTCATGACCGGCATGGAAACACCGCTTTCCTACCGTCGTCGCATCCGGTCCGACGTCGGGCCGGTGCCGGGAGCATCGTTCCCGGATGCCCGACGTCGTCGGGCACCAAGCCATCAGGGAGGCACCACGTGTCCGCACCGACCGCCCGAGAAGACGATCCCACTACCGCCGTCGCGCACACGGCGACCGCGACCGATGTGGCGCGGACCGGCGCGGCGGCAACCTCCGGGAAAGCAGCGACCATCGAGGCCGGCGACGCGACGACCGAAGCCGGCACGGCTCCCGCCCACGCCCTCGAGGCGGCCCGCGCGGCCGGCATCCGCGCCGCCGCGGAACGCCGGCACCACCGCACCGGCCGCTGGATCCAGCACTGGGACCCGGAGGACCCGACCTTCTGGAACGACGGCGGGCGCCGTATCGCCCGCCGCAACCTCCTCATCTCGATCTTCGCCGAGTTCCTCGGGTTCTGTGTCTGGGCGGTCTGGTCCATCGTCGTGCCGCAGCTCCCCGCGGCGGGCTTCGTCCTGACGACCGACCAGATGTTCTGGCTGATCGGCCTTCCCGCCCTGGTCGGCGCGACCCTGCGCATCCCGTACACGCTTGCCGTCCCCCTGTTCGGCGGCCGCAACTGGACGATCGTCTCCGCGACCCTGCTCCTGATCCCCTGCTCGGCGCTCGCCGTCGTCGTGCAGAACCCGGACACGCCGTTCGGGGTGCTGCTCGGTGTCGCCGCGCTCGCGGGCTTCGGCGGCGGCAACTTCGCGTCGTCCATGGCGAACATCTCGTTCTTCTACCCGGAGAGGGAGAAGGGAGCGGCGCTCGGGTGGAACGCCGCCGGCGGCAACATCGGCACGGCGGCCGTGCAGTTCGTGGTGCCGCTGGTGATCGTGACGAGCGCGGGCGTGGCGCTGGAGAACGCGGCGTACGTCTTCGTGCCGTTCGTCCTGCTGGCGATCTTCCTGGCCTGGCGGTTCATGGACAACCTCGGCACGGTGAAGGCCGACCCGCGCCAGTTCGCGATCGCCACACGCAGCAGGCACACCTGGCTCATCAGCTTCATCTACATCGGGACGTTCGGGTCGTTCATCGGCTTCGCCGGGGCGTTCCCGACACTCATGAACGGCCAGTTCCCCGAGGTCTCCCTGTCGCTGGCGTTCATGGGCGCCCTGGTCGGTTCGCTGGCTCGCCCGCTGGGCGGGATTCTCGCCGACCGGCTCGGTGGCGTGTCGATCACGCTAGTCTCGTTCGCCGCGATGGCGGCCGGCACCGTGGGTGCGATCTGGTCGCTCGGCACGCACCACTTCCCGATGTTCTTCGCGTCCTTCATGTTCCTCTTCGTCTTCACGGGCATCGGCAACGGGTCGGTGTACCGGATGATCCCCGCCGTCTTCCGGGTCGCGCGCGGCACCCCGAAGATGGCCGCGGGCTGCATCGGCATCGCGGGTGCGGCGGGCGCGTTCGGCGGGTTCCTGATTCCACGCGGGTTCGCGGTGTCGACGACCGCGACGGGTTCCCTCGTTCCCGCCTTCTGGGTGTTCATCGGGATGTACGCCCTGATGGCCGCTGTCTGCTGGTTCGTCTACGGGCGCGGTGAGATGCGCGCCGCGAAGGTCTGACATGACTGACACCCACTGCCCCTACTGCGCCCTGCAGTGCGGCATGTCCCTGGCGCCGGGCACCGGGCCCGGTGCCGGGGGCGCGCCCGCGACGGCGTCGCCCGCTGGTCACGAGCGCCGTCACCCGCCCGCGACGGCGTCGCCCGCGGGTGACGGCGGTCGTGGCGCGGACGGTCCCTCCTCCGGGGCCTCCCGTCGGCGCGTCCTGCCGCTGACGGTGACGCCGCGCCAGTTCCCCACCAACCGCGGTGGCCTGTGCCAGAAGGGCTGGACCTCCGCCTCGGTCCTGACGGCCACCGACCGCATCACCGTCCCCCAGATCCGCCGCTCCCTCCTCCCGCCCCCGATCCAGGAGCTGCCGCCCTCCACCCAGGAGCTCCCGGCCCCCACCCAGGAGCTCCCGGTGCGCGACCACGCCATTCGTGGGGATGGCGACGTGAACATCGGCGAAAATGACGTGGTCGCGCACGATGGCGTGGTCGCCGATGGGCGTGGCGGCGACAGCGGCCGCGGCGGCGACAGGGGGCGTGGCCATGGTGCCGCGTCGGATGGGGCGGTCGGCGGCGGACGGCCGGGCGCGAAGGCATCTCGGCCGGCGGTGGCGGAGGATCCCTTGGTCCCTGTGAGCTGGGAGGTCGCGCTCGATCTGGTGGCCGGCAAGCTCGCCGCGCTCCGGGCCGAGCACGGACCCGGGTCGGTCGCGGTGTTCGGCGGTGGCGGGCTCACCAACGAGAAGGCGTACGCGCTCGGCAAGTTCGCGCGAACGGTCCTGCAGACCCCGAACATCGACTACAACGGGCGGTTCTGCATGTCGTCCGCGGCGGCCGCCGCCAACCGTGCCCTCGGTGCCGACCGCGGGCTGCCGTTCCCTCTCGCGGATGTCGGCGGGGCCGACGTCGTGCTGCTGCTCGGCTCCAACCTCGCCGAGACGATGCCGCCCGCGGTGCAGCATCTCACCGGCGCGCGTGAGGCGGGCCGCCGCGGTAGGGGCGGGCTCGTCGTCGTCGACCCGCGCGTCTCCGCCACGGCGAAACTGACCGACGACGGTGCGGGCGTCCACCTGCAGCCGGTTCCCGGCACCGACATGGTGGTGCTCCTCGGCCTGCTCCACGTGATCCTCGCCGAGGGCCTGGCCGACCGTGCCTACCTCGCCGAGCGCGTGACCGGGTTCGACGACGTCGCCCGGTCCGTGGCCGCCTGGTGGCCCGAGCGTGCCGAGACCGTCTGCGGCGTCCCGGCCGAGGAGCTGCGCCGCGTGGCCCGGCTGCTCGCCGTGGCGGCGCCGGCGAACGGAGGGCGCGGCGCCTACGTCCTGACCGGCCGTGGCGTGGAGCAGTCCGCCCAGGGCACCGCGACCGTGACGGCCGCGATCAACATCGCCCTCGCCCTCGGCCTCGTCGGCCGAGAGGGCTCCGGATACGGCGCCGTCACCGGGCAGGGCAACGGGCAGGGGGGACGCGAGCACGGCCAGAAGTCCGACCAGCTCCCCGGCTACCGCAAGATCGACGACCCGGCCGCGCGTGAGTACGTCGCCGGTGTGTGGGGCGTGACCCCCGAGTCGCTGCCCGGGCCGGGCAAGCCCGCGGTACAGCTGCTCCAGTCCCTGGGGGCGCGGCCTCGCCCGGCCACCGCGTCGTCCGGCACCGCGCCCGGCGGCACCGCGCCCGGCACCATGTCACCCGGCCCCGGTGCGCGGGAACCCGGACGGGCCGAGACACGCCCCCGGGCGCTCCTGGTGCACGGATCGAACCTGATCGTCAGCGCACCGAACGCGGACTCGGTCGCCGACCGCCTGAGGTCGCTCGATCTTCTCGTGGTCTGCGACTTCGTCCCGTCGGAGACCGCGCGGCTGGCGGACGTCGTCCTCCCCGTCACACAGTGGGCCGAGGAGGAAGGCACCATGACCTCCCTGGAGGGCAGGATCATCCGCCGTCGGCGTGCCACCGACGCGCCGGGCGAGGCCCGGTCGGAGCTCTGGATCCTCGCCGAGCTGGCCCGCCGCCTGGGGACGCCCGGCCAGACCGTACCGGGATCGGTGCGTTTCCCGACCGACCCCGCCGAGGTGTTCGACGAGCTCGCCCTCGCGTCCCGCGGCGGCGTCGCCGACTACTCGGGCCTGTCCCACGCCCGCCTCGACGCCGACGAGGCGTCCGGCGGCCCGGGACTCTTCTGGCCGGTCCCCGCGGCGCCGGTGCCCACGCCTGGCTCCGTCGTCGGCGGGTCTTCCGGCCACCCCGGCACGCCGCGGATGTTCCTCGACGGGTTCCCGACCCCCGACGGGCGCGCCCGCATGATCGCCGTCGACCACCACGGGCCGTCCGACGACGTCCGCCCCGGCGCACCCCTCTACCTCGTCACCGGCCGCGTGCTGCAGCACTACCAGTCCGGGGCGCAGACCCACCGCGTCACGGAGCTGGAGCGGCTCGTCCCGGAGCCGTACGTCGAGATCCACCCGGTGCTCGGCTTCCGCATCGGCGTGCCCGACGGCGCCCGCGCCCGGCTCACCACCGGTCGAGGCTTCGTCGAGGCGACCGCCCGCTGGACCGACGCCGTGCGCCCCGACACGGTCTTCATGCCGTTCCACTGGTCCGGCGTCGGCTCCGTGAACCGCGTGACCACGGACGCCACCGATCCGATCTCCGGGATGCCGGAGTTCAAGGTGTGCGCCGTCGAGGTCGCACCGGTGCCCGACGGCCTCCCGCCGGGCACCGCACCGGGCCGGGCGCCCGGTACCCGCCCCGAGTCCGCCCCCACACTCGAGGAGACCCCCGCATGAGTCTGCGAGTCCCGTTGCGGATCGTCGTGATCGGTTTCGGCATGGTCGGCGGCAGGTTCGTCGACGAACTGCTGCGCCGCGACACCGACGACGCGTTCGACGTCACCGTTCTCGGCGCAGAGCCGTACGAGCCGTACAACCGCGTGCTGCTGAGCGACGTCGTCGCGGGTCGCACCGACGTCGCGGCGATCGGCATGCCCATGCCCGACCTGGAACGCGTGGACCTGCGTCGCGGCGTCGGAGCGGTCTCGATCGACCGTCAGGCGCGGGTGGTCGTGGCCGACGACGGTTCCCGGCATCCTTACGACCATCTGGTCCTGGCCACCGGGTCCGAGGCCAGGATCCCCCCGGTCCCGGGCCTGGGCACGGGCGGCTCGGCCGGGCTGCCCGCCGGCGCGCACGCGCTGCGCACCCTGGACGACGCCCGCGAGATCGTCGCGGCCACCGTGAACACCCCACGTGCCGTCGTGGTGGGTGGCGGCGTCCTCGGCGTCGAGGCCGCGTACGGTCTCGCGGCCCGGGGCCTGGAGGTCACGATCGTCGACGGCGCGCCGTCGCTGATGGCGCGCCAGCTGGACGGGCCCGCCGGCGAGGTGCTCGCCGCCGGCCTCGCCGCCCGCGGCGTGACCGTGCGGGCCGGGGTGCTGCCCAGCGAGGTGCTCGTCGCAGGCGGCCGTGTGGTCGGTGTGCGGCTCGGGAACGACGACGTGGTCGCCGCCGGCCTCGTCGTGCTGTCCACCGGAACCGTCCCGACCGCCGGGATCGCCCGGGCGGCGGGACTGGCGACGGACCGCGGCATCGTCGTCGGCCACGACCTGACCAGCCCGGACGACGAGGCGATCTGTGCGATCGGTGACTGCGCCCAGCCGCCCGAGGGGTCACGCGGTCTGGTCGCCGAGGGCTGGGACCAGGCTCGCCGCCTGGCCGAGCGGTTCGCCGACGAGGCGGCCGCGCGTGCCGCTGCCAGCGCACGGGAGGCCGCCGGCCTCGACCCCGCCGTGGGCGCCTCCGCCGTGACCGGCGGACCCAGGGAGCATCTGCGCTTCCCCGACCAGGGCGAGCGGCCGTCGATGGCCGTGCGGCTCGGTACGCTCCTCGGCTCGCAGGCGGTCACGCGCACGCCGTCCGACACAGGGATCGACACCCGCGGCACCGACGTCGTGAAGGTCAAGGCGGGTGACCTGAGCATCGTCAGCATGGGCGCGGCAGGCCTCGGCCGCTCGCCCCGCCCGGGTGAACGCGCGGTACGCCTCGCCGACCCCGCCGGAGGCCGGTTCGTCGAGGCCGTGGTCGCCGACGGCGTCCTCGTCGGCGCCACGTGCGTGGGTGACCCGCGCGTCGCGGCCGACCTCACCGCCGCCTACACACGACGTATCCCTGCGCCCGCCGACCCGGCGTTCCTCCTGATCACACCGATCATGCCGACCGCGGCGCCGGTGGACTCACCGGAGCACATGCCCGACGACGCCGTGGTGTGCCGGTGCAACGGCGTCACGAAGGGCGAGATCGCCGGCTGCTGCGCGAGCGGCACGGACTCGCTGGAGGAGATCGCCGCGGAGACCCGTGCGACCACCGGCTGCGGTTCCTGCAGGGAGGCCGTCTGCGGGATCGCGGCGTGGGTCCGGTCGGCGAGGCCGACGGCCTCGGAGCTCGACCCGAGCGGTGCGCAGGTGCCCGCATGACGCGCGGCTCACACGCCGGCCCCGGTCCGCGTGAGGAAGATGTTCCCGACGTGCAACCGACGTCGCACCGTACCGAAAAGCTGCCCGCCTACGGTCAAGACATGGTCAACTCATCGGTGCCCGGACCAGCGGGCGACACCCAGCGTGAAGCCGGGAGCGACGACACGCGGCGCGTCGTCGTCGTGGGCGGCGGCATGGTCGCGCAGCGTTTCGTGGAGGCCCTGCGCTCCCGCGACACCGACGGCCGCTACTCCGTCACGGTCTTCGCCGAGGAGCCCCGGCCCCCCTACGACCGCGTCGGCCTGAGCCGCTGGTTCACCGACGGGCCCGAGGCCCTCGCGCTGGGTGAGCCCGAACTGTGGGACGACCCGCTCGTCACCCTGTACCGCGACCGCAGGGTCACGGCGATCGACCGCGAGCGGAAGACCGTCACCGACCGCCTCGGCCGCGTGCACCCCTACGACCACCTGGTGCTGGCCACGGGCTCCTTCCCGTTCGTGCCACCGATCCCGGGAGCCGACCTGCCGGGCGTGTTCGTCTACCGCACCATCGACGACCTGGCCGCCCTGCGCGGCTGGGTCGAGCAGAAGAGAGAGGCGAGCCCGAACAAACCCCTACGTGGCGCCGTCATCGGAGGCGGCCTCCTCGGCCTCGAGGCGGCGGGCGCGCTCAAGGCGCTCGACGCGCACGCGACCGTCATCGAGTTCGGCACGCACCTCATGGGCGTGCAGATCGACCTGGGCGGAGGCGAGGCCCTCAAGCGGCTCATCAACGGCAAGGGCATCGCGGTCCGCACGGACACCGCCACCAAGGAACTCAAGCCCCACCGGCGCACCGGGCACGTCGGGCGCATGGAGTTCGCCGACGGCGGGCGGCTGGACACCGACATCGTCGTCGTCGCCACGGGCGTCCGTCCGCGCGACGAGCTGGCGCGCGAGGCCGGCCTGGAGATGGGTGAGCGTGGCGGCGCCGTCGTCGACCTCGCCTGCGCCACCAGCGACCCGGACGTGTCCGCGATCGGGGAGGTGGCCTGCATCGAGGGCCGCTGCATCGGCCTCGTCGCGCCCGGCTACACCATGGCGGAGATCGTCGTCGACCGCCTGCTGGGCGGCGACGCGACGTTCCCCGGCGCCGACACCGCGACCAAGCTCAAGCTGTCCGGCGTCGACGTCGCCTCCTTCGGCGACGCCCACGGCCGGACCGACGGCTGCGTCGAGGTCGTCTGGGCCGACCAGGTCGCCGGGATCTACAAGAAGCTGGTGCTGTCCGACGACGCCCGCACCCTCCTCGGCGGTGTGTTCGTCGGCGACGCCGCCCCGTACGCGATGCTGCGCCCCCTGCTCGGCGCCCAGCTCCCCGAGGGCGACCCGAGCAGCTTCATCCTCCCCGAGAGCGGCAACGGCGCCGCCCTCGGGGGGCTCGAGCTCCCGGACGACGCCACCGTCTGCTCCTGCAACAACGTGTCGGCGGGAGAGATCAGGGCCGCCGTGGCCGGATCGGACGGAGTGCCCGGCTGCACCGACGTCCCCGGGGTCAAGGCCTGCACCAAGGCGGCCACCACCTGCGGCGCCTGCCTGCCCGTGGTCAAGAAGCTCACCAACACCGAGCTCGAGAAGGCCGGCATCGAGGTCAGTAACGCCCTGTGCGAGCACTTCGAGCTGACCCGTGCCCAGCTGTTCGACGCCGTCCGCGTGGCCGGCCTGCACACGTTCAGCGAGATCATCGGCCGGTTCGGCCGGGCCCCCGAGGGCGCCGCCGGTCCCGGCCGCGGGTGCGACATCTGCAAACCCGTCGTCGCCTCCGTCCTGGCGAGCCAGGGCAACGGCCACATCCTCGCGGGCGAGCAGGCCGCGCTGCAGGACACCAACGACCACATGCTGGCCAACCTGCAGAAGGACGGTACCTACTCCGTGGTGCCTCGCATGCCGGGCGGCGAGGTCACGCCGGAGGGGCTGATCGCCGTCGGCGAGGTCGCGCGGGACTTCGGCCTGTACACGAAGATCACCGGCGGCCAGCGGGTCGACATGTTCGGCGCGCGCGTCGAACAGCTGCCCGACATCTGGCGCCGCCTCGTGGACGCCGGCTTCGAGTCCGGCCACGCCTACGGCAAGTCGCTGCGCACCGTGAAGTCCTGCGTGGGCTCCACCTGGTGCCGGTACGGCGTGCAGGACTCCGTGGGCATGGCGGTCGAGCTGGAGCTGCGGTACCGCGGCCTGCGAGCGCCGCACAAGCTCAAGATGGGCGTCTCCGGCTGCGCCCGCGAGTGCGCCGAGGCCCAGAGCAAGGACGTGGGCGTCATCGCCACCGACAAGGGCTGGAACCTCTACGTGGCGGGCAACGGCGGGCAGCGCCCCGCGCACGCCAAGCTGCTGGCCGAGGACCTCACCCGGGAAGACCTGATCACCACCATCGACCGTTTCCTCATGTACTACATCCGCACCGGCGACCGCCTGCAGCGCACCGCCCCGTGGATGGACGAGGTCGAGGGCGGCCTCGACGGCGTGCGCCAGGTCGTCATGGAGGACTCCCTCGGCATCTGCGCCGATCTGGACGCCGCCATGGCCGACCACGTCGCGAGCTACGAGGACGAGTGGAGGGCCGTGCTCGAGGACCCGGAGAAGCTACGCCGCTTCACCTCGTTCGTGAACGCCCCCGAGGAGACCGACCCGAACCTCGCGTACGTCGCCGAGCGCGGCCAGCACCGCCCTGCCACCGACGCGGAACGTGCAGCGGCCGTCGCGGGCGCGCAGGACGCGCCCGTCCTGATCTCGGGTCCCCACCTGGAGGTGCGCTCATGACCCTGTCCGAACACGAGCTGGACCGCGACGGCTCCCGTACCGTGTCGCGGCCCGGCGGGGCCGTGGCGCTCGCCCGGGGAGCCGAAGGGAGCGAGGACGTGGACGTGCCCGGTGACGTCGTGTGGCACACCGTGTGCCCGGTCGACGACCTGACGCCGGAACGTGGCGTCGCCGCGCTGCTCGACGGCGTCCAGGTGGCCGTCTTCCTGCTGGCCGAACCGTACGACGGCGTCCGGCTGCGTGCCGTGCAGAACCTCGACCCGTTCTCCGGGGCGTACGTCCTGTCGCGCGGGATCGTCGGCACCCGGGGCGGAGTGCCGACCGTGGCCTCACCCGTCTACAAGCAGGTGTTCTCCCTCGTCACGGGTGAGTGCCTGGTCGAGGCCGACAAGGAGCCGAAGCCCGGGCTCGTGGCGGACCTGACGGTCCACCCGGCCCGGGTGGTCGACGGTGTCGTCCGAGTGGGAGCACCGGCGTGAGAGGCCCGCAGACGTCGGGGCCGGGCGGTGCGGCAGGCGATCCGCCCGGCTCCGGCCACCCACCGCGCGGGCGGGTGACCCTCGTGGGCGGCGGTCCCGGTGCCGTCGACCTGCTCACGTTGCGGGCGTGGCGCGCCCTGCAGAACGCCGACGTCGTCGTGGCCGACAGGCTCGGTGCCGTCGGGGTGCTCGACGACCTGCCCGCCACGACGGATGTCGTCCACGTGGGCAAGGCGCCCGGCCACCACCCCGTGCCGCAGGACGAGATCAACCGGATCGTCGTCGCGCGCGCCCTGGCCGGGGCGCACGTCGTACGCCTCAAGGGCGGCGACCCGTTCCTGTTCGGGCGGGGCGGGGAGGAGATGCTGGCCTGCCGGGAGGCGGGGATCGAGGTCGAGGTCGTGCCCGGGGTCACCTCGGCGGTCAGCGTTCCCGGGCTCGCGGGGATCCCCGTGACGCACCGGGGGACCGCTCACGGGGTGCACATCGCGTCGGGGCACGGCGGGCTCGACGCCGCCGCGATCGCCGTGGCCCGGGAGAACACGGCTACGCTGGTGGTACTCATGGGGGTCTCGTCGCTGAGCACCATCGTTCAGCAGGCGCTGCGTGCCGGGACCGACCCGGCCACTCCCGTGGCGATCGTGGAGAACGGCTCCACGCCGGCCCAGCGTGTCACGCGGACCCGCCTCGACGAGGCGGCGGACGTCGCCACCAGGGCGGGTGTGGCGGCCCCCGCCGTCATCGTCATCGGTGGCGTGGCGGCGGACGGACTGCTCGGGGGCGCGCGTGACGGGCGACTGGCAGGTGCCGGTGTCTGAGGCCGCGCAGGGCGTGGCCCTGCCCCGCCCTGCGCTGGGACAGGTCATGGCGGGCTGCACGGTGCTCGTGACCGCCGAGCGGCGGGCCGCGGAGCTGGCCGCCGCCCTGGAACGTCGTGGTGCGCAGATCCGCCACGCCCCCGCGCTGAGCATGATCCCGCACGTCGACGACCAGACCCTGCTCGCCGCGACGCGTGCGATCATCGCCGACCCACCCGATGTCGTGGTCGTCACCACCGGGATCGGGTTCCGCGCCTGGTTCGAGGCGGCGGACGCGCACGGGCTCGCCGAGCAGCTCACCGCGATGCTCGCCGGCGTGCGGATCGTGGCGCGCGGACCGAAGGCGCGGGGCGCGATCCAGGCGGCCGGCCTGTACCCGGACTGGGTCGCCGAGTCGGAGACGTCGGCCGAGGTCGCGGAGGTGCTGCTGAGCGAGGGCGTGTCCGGGCTGCGGATCGCGATCCAGCACCACGGTGCCGGCGCCGACGGGCTGGACGACGTGTTCGAGAAGGCCGGCGCGCAGGTCGCCAGCCTCGTCGTGTACCGCTGGGGTCCGGCGCCGGACCCGGCCGCGGTCGTGGCGTCGGCGGACGCCGCCGCCGTGGGGGAGATCGACGCCGTCGTGTTCACGTCGGCGCCCGGTTCGGAGGCGTGGATCCGAGCCGTCGAGGAGGCAGGGGTGCTGTCCGCCGTGCGGGAACGGGTCGAGGGGGACCGGCTCGTCATGGCTGCCGTCGGGCCGATCACGGCCAAGCCGCTCGAGGACCGCGGCATCAAGACGCTGCAACCGGAGCGGGGGCGCCTGGGCGCGCTCGTGCGGGCACTGGTGGGGCACTACGAGCGGATCGAGTCGGTGGCGCTGGCCACCGTCGCGGGCCCGCTGCAGATCCGGGCACGGGTCGCGGTCCTGGACGGGCGGGTGCTGCCCCTGTCCCCGACGGGCGTCGAGGTGCTGCGGCTGCTCGCCGCCGCCGGGGGTGATGTCGTCTCCCGGGACCAGGTACTGGCCGCGCTGCCGGGCGACTCCACCGACCCCCACGCGGCCGAGGTGGCCGTCGCCCGGCTGCGTGAGACGGCGGGCCGGGACCTGATCCGCACCGTGGTGAAGCGGGGCTACCGCATCGAACTCGCCGTCAGCCCCCGCTGACGGCACCGTCCTCGATCGTGACGGTGATCGGGTCGGAGACCACGAGCCACTCCTCCTCGGAGCTGCCCCCCACGGACATCGCCCCGTAGACGTCGAAGCCGTCAGGGCTCGGGCCCGATCCCTGGGGGCGCACGGCCCTCCATCGATCCCTGGGGGCGTGCGGCCCTCCATCGCGCCACCTCTGCCTCAGCGGTCGGCAGGCCGTAGCCGTCGTCGGCGATCGTTGGGGGCAGGGGCGCTGCCTTCACGATCTCTTCACGTCAGACCTGTATCAGGGCGCCGGGAGGCCGCTCTGAGTCAGATGAGACTCGTTTCGCGTGCGGCACGCGCAATGCGGAAGAATCTCTCGGTTGCCCCCAACCATCGGGGGCGCTCGTTCGTGACGACCTGACATGAGAACCCTCAGGAGGCCCCGGTGCCGCAGTGGGACAAGGAGCTGGCCGACCTCATGATGCATCGAGGAGCCGCTCTGAACGGCTATGCCTACCTGCTGTGCGGTGACCGGCACCAGGCCGAGGACCTGGTCCAGGAGGCGCTGGTCCGGACCTTCTCCCGGTTCCGGCGTCCGGCGGTGCCGCGCGTGGCCGACGCGGGTGGACAGCCGTTCGCCGACGACGCACACGGTGCCGGCCTCGACCCGGCGATGGGCATCGAGCGCTACGTGAAGCGCGCGATGACCAACATCTACGTCGACGGGTTCCGCCGCCGCTCCCGGTGGTTCGGCATCCAGCACCTCCTCGCCGACGACGGCCGGGCGCGCAGCCCGGAACACGCGGCGTCCGCCAAGGCGGACATCGAGGCGGCGCTGGAGCGGCTTTCGCCGCGGCAGCGTGCCGTGGTGGTGCTCCGCCACTTCGAGGACATGACGGTGCCGCAGATCTCGACCACCTTGGGCATCGCGCAAGGTACTGTGAAGCGGCACTTGTCGGACGCCATGTCGGCGCTTCAGAACGTCATGGACGTGCAGCCGGGAGGAAGCCTGTGACGAACGCAGACCACCCGCCCGAAGGAGAACATCCGGGGGCGGGATCCGGTCTTGCCGCCGCACTCGAGGAGATGTCCCGCCGTGGCGAGGCGATGGCACCACCTCACGTCGACGCGTATGCGGCGGTCCGTGGGCGTGTTCGCACCCGGAGGGCGGCGAAGGCCGCGGGGGCGGGCATGATGTCCGTCGCGGCGGTGACGCTCGTGGCGACCGGCGCACTGTACGACCCACCCCACGACATGGGCTACGCGCCCGGTGTCGCGGGGTTCACGACCGCCCCCGACGTGCTCGGCCTGGGCCGGCACGGTGAGGCCCATCTGATGCTCGGATTCCAGCCCCCGGGCTGGGAGGGCAGTCCCATCGCCTGCGGCGGGCGCCTGCCGGCCCGGTTCTTTCCCGACGAGGGCGAGGCGCGTTCCGGGGACGCCGCGCCGGTGGCCGACGGTTCCTCGACCGGTGGGTACGGCCTGCGGATCACCGATGTCCGCCGCAACACCCTCGCCGTGACCCGAACCGAGGAATCGTTGTCGGACGACGTACTGGCCGGCCCGCTCTCCTTCGTCTGGACCCAGGGCGGCCGCGTCGTGTCCCTTCCGGTCGACGCCGTGCAGGACGCGACCGTCGGCATCGAGGACTTCACCCACTACGGAACGCCGTCGACCAGGTCCGCGTGCCTCGGCAGGGACGGCGCCGACGAGGACGTGAGCGGGCCCACCGCGGAGGCGCCCGAACTCCCGGCCGGCACCTACGAGGTGCGCGCGTACCAGTACCTCGTCCCGACGGGCGAGCCGGGGGCGGTGGGCCGGGCCGTCGAGGATCCCTCGTCGTGGAGCGCCGCGGTCACGGTCGTGCTCACGGAGGACGGGGTCCTGCTTCCCGCCGGATGACGCGGCTCCCGCCGCGCCTGCGGGACGGTCAGTTGTCGCCGTGCCGCGCGTCGCGGAGCAGCTCGTCCTCGGCGTAGTCCCATCGCCGGAACTTCGGCACATGGGCGGTCAGCTTCGGCTCCCCGATCCACCAGCCCGTGCCGCCGTCGCACCGCGGCATCCGGTCGGCGGGCTCCCCCGTGGCGATCCAGTGGTAGCGGCTGGTCTCCTCGACCCAGGTGAGCACCGTCATGGCACCGCACATCATGCAGGAGGCGTGTTCACCGGGGAAGGAGCGCTCGCCGGGCGGGATCTCCCCGGCGGTCCGGCCGCCACGTCGTCCTGCCGTGCCGTTGTCGCCATCGCCTCGGGGCGTCATGGGATATCGCGCGGTGTCGAGCGGGTCGCGACGTTGTCCTGGGGGGTGACGGGTAGGGCCGGGGCGCGCACCGCAGCGTGCGTCTCACCGGCCCTGACCTGGGTAGGGACCGAGCACATGCCTCTGGATGCTAGTTTCGCCGAGCGCCCCGGTCGTGCAATTTTCTCAATGTTTCTCGTCGATCTGCCGTGCGGCGATCTGCCGCGCGGCATGGCGCAGCACCGCCCGTGCTCGCTTCCCGTGCACGGCGGCGCTCTCCAGGGCGTCGAACGCGGCGGCGTAGGCCTCGACCTCCGCCGCCTGAGTGAGCTGCAGCAGCGCGGAGACCGTCTCGACCACGACCCGCCGGTCGTCGTAGATGCCGAACGGGTGCTTCGGTGTCACGACGAGCGGCTGGTCGAAGGGAATGATGCCGAAGCGGACGTTCGGCAACGCCGTGGCCTCCCGGAGCCTGTCGACCTGGCCGAGCATGTCGCCCGGAGAGCACAGGTTGTACAGCAGCACCGCCTCGGTGATGACGAACCTGAACTGCTTCGACGGATCGCGCAGCACGTCCTGCCGGCGCATCCGCGCGACGACCGCCGCCTCGAGATCCGTGCGCCCCCACGTCCTGCTCACCCGCTCGAGGATCGCGGTCGCGTACGCGGGTGTCTGCAACAGGCCCGGAACGATCCCCGACTCGTAGCCTCGGAACAGGCGGGTCTCCTCCTCACGCCGCGCGACCGCGTTCTGCGTCGACGCCATGCCGCCACGCAGGACGCGCTCCCACTCCTGATGGCGCGTCTGGAGCGTGTGCAGCTCCGCGAGCAGGGACTCGACCTGGTCCGTACTGTTCGTCGCCGCGCACCACGAGCGCACGTCCTCATCCGTGGGCGGCTGATGCGCGTTCTCGATCTTGGAGACCTTCGACCGCGCCCATGACAGGGACTCGGCGAGCTGCTGCCCGGTCATCCCAGCAGCCCGCCGGAGATCACGCAGCCGAGCGCCCAGTGCGGTGCGCCCCTCACGGATGCGAGGACTCAACGCGGTGCGAGGCACGGGCATCTCTCTTCTATCCGGCAACAGCAGACATCACCGAAGACAAGGTATCGGATACCCAAGTAGGCGATGAATCACACTAACGGATGACCGCTTCCTGATAACGCCTCGCCCACATCACCAGCACCTCCTCGGGCACCTCAACGATGTCCTCGTGCTCGGGCAACTCGCCGACCTCCTGCCGTACCTGAGCATCCGTCACTTTCCAACCCTGGACGACGTACGTCGCCCGATCCGTTCGGTCCGTCGCGAAGAGCGTCGGGGAACCGTCAGGCTCCGAGGCGGGATCCTTCCCGAGAAATCGCACGTGCACGAGCATCCTCCCCTGTTCAGTGGTTTCCAGGATCATCACAGCGCTGCCCGCGCTGGTCCGCACCTGGGTGTGAAGGGCGGATGATGGGCCGAGGCGCTTCCGGTACCCGGCACACCACCGAGGCAACGATCCGCACACCCCGCGCGTCATGGTCAGTGTGTCCGGCAGAACGAGCCGGAGAAGATCCACGGAGAGGTGACGCATCGTGGCGTGGGAGGACGAGCTCGGCGAGCTGATGGCCACGCGCGGCAACGCGCTGGTCCGCTACGCCTACATGCTCGCCGGCGACCGCGCGCTCGCGGAGGACCTGGTGCAGGACGCACTCGTCAAGGTCTTCTCCCGCCTGCGCGGACCGGCCGGCCGTGCCCGGCGCCCGGCGGGGAGCGAGCGGGGAACGCACGTGCACACGCTGGACGACTCGCCGCTCGAGAACACCGAGGGCTACGTGCGACGTGCCATCCTCACCCTCTACCTCGACGGCTACCGCAAGCGGCAGCGCTGGTACGACATCAAGCACCTCCTCGCCGACGACGGCGTCGGCAGGAGTGCCGACGCGGCGGCCACCGCCCGGGTCGACGTGATGGCGGCACTCGCCCGGCTCGGGCCCCGCCAGAGAGCCTGCGTGGTGCTGCGCTACTTCGACGACCTCACCGTGCCGCAGATCGCCGACGCGCTCGGGACGGCACAGGGCACCGTGAAGCGATACCTGTCGGACGCCACCGACCACCTCCGGGACCTGCTCCGCCCCGACGATCTCCGCCCGGCCGAAGGGAGGGCCGCCCCATGACCAGCAACCTGCCCGAGCGAGACGACGCGGACTTCCTTTCCGGCGCACTGCACGGCGCCGCCGACGCGATGCCCGGAGGCGAGACGGAAGAGATGCACCTGCAGTTCGGCGTCGTCCGCGACCGGGTCCACCGGCGTCGCGCCACGAAGATCGGCGGGATCGGAGCCACGGCGCTCGCTGTCGTCGGCGGGCTCGCCGTGGGGGCGGCCCAGTTGTCGCCGTTCGACGACGAGGCCCTCCTCCCCGCAGACCCCACGCCGTCGGACACGGTCACGGTGCAACCGGGTCCGACCCAGGACACGATCCTGGACGGGTACCTGCCCTCCGACATCTACGAGGGGACCCCGCTCGCCTGCGGAGCGGGCGAGGACGTGGTTCCCCGGTCCGCCGACGGGTACGCGATCGAGATCGAGGGACTGTACGTCGATCGCGCCGGGGGCGAGGAGATTCCGTGGCTGGACCTGACCGTCGAGGGCGAGTCCGCGGACTTCCCGGGACACCTGGAGTTCCCGCCCGGGACCGTCTGGGTGCGGGACGGCCAGATCGCGCGCCTCCCCTCGTACTTCGATCCGGAACCGCACCAGGTCGCGTTCGACGAGACCGGGGTGGGGCGGACCGAGGACTACCTGTCGACCGGCAACACGTGCATGCCTCCCGAGGGGTTCGAGGACATCCCGTCCTCCCGGCCGGTGCCGTACGAGCAGCCGCTCCCGGCGGGTGCCTACACCGTCTATCCGATCCTGTGGACCGACGTCACGGCGGGAAGTGCTGACTACGTCGCGGGCGAACCCGTCGTCGTCGAGGTGCTGCCCGGGGGTTCGGTCGCCGGGTTGGACGAGGCGCCGTTCGGGGACGCGCAGGACACGTCGCCGGACGGGCCGGGAAACGAGCCGTCCGGTGACCCCGGGTCGTCCGGCGACGGGAACGGGCCCGGCGCGGGGACGGGCTCGGACGGCGCGGGCGGGTCCGGAGAGGCGGAGGCGGGCGACGCACCGGGCGACTGCTCGGCCGCGGGGCTCGACGACACGAGCGACTTCTCCTTCGAGCCCGAGCCGGTGGCTCGCACGGCACGGGCCCTGGTGGACGCCGCCCTCGCCTGTGACGTGGACGCGCTCGAGCTCGTCGAGGAGCCCGGTGTCACCCAGCTCCACCGGGCCGCGGAGGTCTCGGTGGCGGAGCGGTTCGCCCTTCCGGAGGGGGAGGACGACGTGTACGCGAAGCTCGTGGCCCTGCTGAGCGGGACCGCCGTCGTCGACCCCGGCACGGGGAACCACGTGTGGCCGACCGTTGCCTCGCCGGAGTACCAGGACGACCCGGTCGCCTGGGACTACGCCGTCGAGATGGGCTTCGCCACCCGGGCCCAGGCCGACGCGTGGCGGGCCGCCGGCGGTGCCTACCACGGCTGGCGCATGTCGATCGAGCCGGACGGGACCTGGCGCACCTTCCTCGGGACGGACCCCGCGGCCGGCTGACGGGCCGGACCGGGCCGGCGCGCATAATGTGCCCGTGAGTCCTCAGAATTCGAACCCGCCCGTTCCGAGCCCGCCGCTGCCGCCGTCGATCCCGCCACGCCAGCCGGCGCCGAAGGCGGCCAAGCAGCACGTCGAGGACCTCGGCGCGTTCGTCGCCGCGTCGCCGTCCTCATATCACGCGGCCGCCGAGGTCACGCGCCGTGCCAGGGTGGCGGGGTTCGTCGCGCTGGACGAGAACGATGCCTGGCACGTGGTGCCCGGCGGCCGGTACGTCGTCGTCCGTGACGGTTCGGTGATCGCGTTCGCGATCCCGGCCGACGCCGGTCCGGACTCCGCGTTCACGATCCTCGGCGCTCACACCGACTCACCCGGGTTCAAGCTCAAGCCCAGGCCGACCACCGGTGCGCACGGCTGGTGGCAGGCCGGCGTCGAGGTCTACGGCGGGCCGCTGCTCAACTCGTGGCTGGACCGGGAGCTCGAGCTCGCGGGCCGGGTGGTGACGACCGAGGGCACCGAGCACCTCGTGCGGACGGGGCCGCTGCTCCGCATCCCGCAGCTCGCGATCCACCTCGACCGCGGTGCGAACGACGGGCTGAAGCTCGAGCCGCAGCGGCACACCCAGCCGGTATGGGGACTGGGTGACCTGTCCGGCGCGGACGTGCTCGCGGAACTGGCGCCCCAGGCGGTCGACCCGGCCACGATCGCCGGGTACGACGTCGTGGTCGCCGACACCCAGCCGCCGCGGACCTTCGGCGCGGGACAGTCGATGTTCGCCTCCGGCCGCCTGGACAACCTGCTGTCCACGCACGCCGCACTGACCGCCCTGCTCGCCCGGGTGAACGGCGGGAAGAAGGGGAAGGCCGGCGGCGCGCCGTCGTCGGGCACCGCCGCGAACGGAGCGGCGAACGCCGCCGCGAGCGGGCGCATCGCCGTGCTCGCGGCGTTCGACCACGAGGAGATCGGTTCCGCCTCGAGGTCGGGCGCCGCCGGGCCGTTCCTGGAGGACGTGCTGGGCCGGATCCATGCCGCGCTCGGTGCGTCCGCGGAGGACCGCGCACGGTCGTTCGCCGGATCGCTCCACGTCTCGTCCGACGTCGGGCACGCGGTGCACCCCAACTACCCGGAACGCCACGACCCGGCGAACCGGCCCGTGGCGGGCGGCGGCCCGATCCTGAAGATCAACGCCAACCAGCGGTACGCGACCGACGCACACGGTGCGGCCGCCTGGAACGCGGCGTGTGCGGCGGCGGGCGTGCCGAGCCAGGAGTTCGTGTCGCACAACGACGTGCCGTGCGGGTCGACGATCGGCCCGATCAGTGCGACACGGCTCGGCATCAGGACGGTCGACGTCGGCGTGGCGCTCCTGTCCATGCACTCGGCCCGCGAGATGACGGCCGTGGTGGACCCCTGGTACCTGTCGCGGGCCATGACGGCGGTGCTGACGGGCTGAGGCGACAAGATCCTCCGCCGCCCGTGCGGTTTCTGCCGATTTTGGCCCGCGCGGGCGGCCTGGCACTCTGGCCTGCGACGACGGCCCCAACTGTTCTTCCCGGAGCGGGTGAATTCTTGGCCTGTTCCTCATGCACGCACGCCTTCACGGTGATATCACGGAAGTAATCTGCTCAGTCGAAGAGCGATTTGACGAATCATCTGGGAAAGTCGGTCATACAACGACAACGTCATGGGTTGCCAACAGGGGGAGGCTGGCGAAATGCCCAGTAGCAGAAAGTCACGAACGTGCGCTCGATGCGGTTGCGTGTTGAGCCGATACAACTCCGAGGAGCAGTGCGCCGCGTGCCGGCGCACCGAGCGCGTCCCGGTGGTCGAGCTCCCGACCGTTCCGGCGCACGTCTGGGACGACGCGGGGGTGCGTTCCGCGCTGGAGGACTGGGACTTCGGCCAGGTGAGCCGCATGGTGCGCCAGCTCGTCCCGCTGCGTCAGGAGGACGTCGCCGCGCTGACGGGGCTGAGCCAGTCCTACCTGTCGATGCTCGAGTGCGGTGACCGCAAGCTGACCGACGTCGCCCGTGTGGTGCAGTTCCTGTCGGGGCTCGGCACGCCGGTGGACCTCGTGCGTCTGCCGCTGCCCGGGGCGTCGCGCGGCGAAGGCGCCGACGTCGAGCGTTCGGCGAGCGGCCGGCCGGTGGCCGGTGGCGCGAAGCCCACCACGGGTTCGGTCCGGACCGTGGCCAGGAAGAAGATCGAGGCGGCACGCAAGGTCCCCGCGGCGGTGGACGGCACGGCTGACAACGACGTCGCGCCGAGCCTGACCGACCCGATGCTGGACCCGGTCGAGCCGTGGACCAACGACCGCCTGACGCTCGCGCTGCGGGCGGCGCTCCGGACCGACGTGTCCGTCGAGGAACCAGCGTCCGCGCTGCAGTTCGCCGAGCCGAACCCTGGCAACGCGGCCGTGCTCAGCGGTCTCACGCTCGCCGCCTACGTGCACCACTGGGGCACGGAGGAGACGGAGCTCCTGCGGCGGACCGTCGGGGGCGCGCGGGTGACCCAGCAGATGTGCGACCACCTGCAGGGCACCACCGATCAGCTGCGGATGATGGATGCGGGCGCGGGCAGCGGTAGTGTCGCGGACATGGCGCGCGCCCACCTCGCTCTCGTGCTGCGGGCGCTCGAGCACGGGAACTTCGACGAGTCGGTCGGGCGTCGCCTCGCGGGCGTCGCCGCCGACACGGCGGCGCAGGCCGGATGGTACGCCTTCGACGCGGACCGGCACGCGGCGGCGCAGGCCTACCTGCTCGGCTCGCTCCGGGCGGCGCACACCGCCCAGGACGCCCGCCTCGGTGCAGGCGCCCTGTCCTACCTGGCCATCCACGCATATGCGAACGACCGTCCGCGGGACGCCATCGTCGCGGCCCAGGCCGGCCGGCAGCAGGTCCGCGGCTTCGACGTGCCGCACCTGGAGGCGGTGCTGCTCACCCGGCAGGCCCGCGGCCACGCCTTGCTCGGAGAGCGCGAGGCGGTGCGGCGGGCGCTGGGTACGGCGGCCGAGCTCTGTGTGAAGGGCCCGGGCAAGGACGACCCGCACTGGATCTACTGGATGAACGAGGGGGAGATCCACGGGCAGACGGCGTCGGCCAGCCTGGCCATGGGGGACACCGCCGCCGCGGTCCAGTCGTTCGGGCGCGCGGCCGAGGGGCTGAACCCGACCGAACAGCGCACCCGCGGCCTCTTCCTGTCGCGGGCGGCGCAGGCGTACGCCCGGGCGGGCGACCTCGACGCCGCGTGCGCCACGGGCGGCGAGGTGGTGACGCTGGCAGAGCGCGTGCAGTCGGCGCGGCTGCGCAAGCACCTCACCGACGTGGCGGGCGACGTGCGCACCGCCGCCCGCCGCACCACTCGCGGTCGGTCGCACGCCGGGGCGCGCAACCTCACCGAGCGGATCGCCGTGCTGGCGTAGTGAGGTGAGATGAGCTCCAGTTCCACGGCACGCGGGGAACCCGGCACCATCCTTCTGCTGTGGGACATCGACCGGACCCTGATCTACGTCGGCGACGTGGACCGCACGGCGTATCGCGAGGCGTTCGAGGAGGTCGTCGGACGCCCCGCGAGGCGCTTTCCGGCGCGCGGCACGGGGGTGACCATGCCGCGCGCCATCCGTGGACTGCTGCTGGACAACGCCGTGCCCGAGGACGACCTCGAACAACTGCTGTCCCGGATGCTGAAGGTGGTGCCGGAACGGCTGGCCGCTCATGAGGACGACGTGCGGCGCGACGGTTCCCTCATGCCGGGGGCGAGGGCGGCCGTCACCGCGGTCGCGGCCGCCGACGGGTTCGTACCGGCCGTCGTCACCGGCAACCTCGAGCCGAACGCCCGCCTCAAACTCCGGGCGTTCGGGCTCGACCGGTACATCGATCTCGACGCGGGCGCGTACGCGTCCGACGACGAGCACCGCCCCGCTCTGGTCGCGATCGCCCAGAGGCGCGCGGAGGAGCGTTACGGCGCGCGCTTTACCCGGACGAACACCGTGATCGTGGGCGATTCGCTCGAAGATGTGCGTACCGGTGTGGAAGGCGGGGCGCGCGTCGTGGGCGTGGCCGCCGGCCGGACATCGACCGCGGCGCTCCGTGAGGCCGGTGCCGACGCGGTGCTCCCGGACCTCACGGACGTCGAGCGGCTGTTCCGGGCGGTGGATCCCGCCCGCTAGTGACCGGTGTCACATGCAGGTACACTCGGCGCATTCCCGCTGCCAACGTTGCCGGCGGGACGTTCCATACCCACCAAGGGTCATGACCCGTTCATGGAATCCCCCGTCGAGGAGGACGGATGCTCACACTCGGCTCCACCAGCATCACCGTTGTCACGGTGATCGCCCTCATTGCCGTAGGCGCACTCGTCTGCGCGTTCGTGCTGCGCAGGCAGGTCCTCGCCGCACCTGAAGGCACCCCCAAGATGCAGGACATCGCTCAAGGGGTGCAGGAGGGCGCCTCGGCCTATCTCAACCGCCAGTTCCGCACGCTCGCCCTCTTCGCGGTGGTCGTGTTCGCGTTGCTCTTCCTGCTCCCGGGCGAGAGCGGGGTGCGCGTCGGCAGGTCCGTCGCGTTCCTGTTCGGCGCCGGATTCTCCGCCGCGATCGGCTACCTCGGGATGTGGCTGGCGGTGCGGGCGAACGTGCGCGTCGCCTCCGCGGCGACGCGCCCCGGTGGCCGGGCCGAGGGGGCGCGGATCGCGTTCCGCACCGGCGGCGTCGTCGGCATGTCGGTGGTGGGCCTCGGCCTCCTCGGCGCCGCGATCGTCGTGATCATCTACCGTGAGCAGGCACCCGGTGTCCTGGAGGGCTTCGGTTTCGGCGCGGCCCTCCTCGCGATGTTCATGCGTGTCGGCGGTGGCATCTTCACCAAGGCGGCCGATGTCGGCGCCGACCTGGTCGGCAAGGTCGAGCAGGGCATCCCGGAGGACGACCCCCGCAACGCCGCCACGATCGCCGACAACGTGGGGGACAACGTCGGGGACTGCGCCGGTATGGCGGCCGACCTGTTCGAGTCCTACGCCGTGACGCTGGTGGCCGCCCTCATCCTGGGCAAGGCCGCGATGGGTGAGCAGGGCCTGGTGTTCCCCCTGATCGTCACCGCCATCGGTGCGCTCGTCGCGCTGCTGGGCGTGTTCATCACCAGGGTGCGCGGGTCGGAGAGCGGGCTCACCGCCATCAACCGGGGCTTCTACATCTCGGCGCTCATGGGTGCGGTGCTGGCGGGTATCGCGGCATTCGTCTATCTGCCGGGCTCCTTCGAGCAGCTCGACGGCACGGCGGACCTCGGCGACGTCAGCGGGATCGACCCCCGCATCGTGGCATCGGTGGCTGTGCTCGTCGGCGTGGTCCTGGCCGGCGTCATCCTGTGGATCACCGGCTACTTCACGGACACCAACAAGAAGCCGACCGCACACGTGGCAGCGACCTCGCGCACCGGCGCGGCGACCGTGGTGCTGTCGGGCATCGGCGTGGGCTTCGAGTCGGCGGTCTTCACGGCCGGCACGATCGCCGCGGCGATCTGCGCCGTGTTCCTCCTGGCCGGCGGCTCGGTGTGGCTCGCGCTGTTCCTCGTGGCGCTGGCCGGTTGCGGTCTGCTCACGACGGTGGGCGTCATCGTGGCGATGGACACCTTCGGCCCGGTCAGCGACAACGCGCAGGGCATCGCGGAGATGTCCGGCGAGGTCGACGAGGAGGGCGCACAGATCCTCACCGACCTGGACGCTGTCGGGAACACCACCAAGGCCATCACGAAGGGCATCGCCATCGCGACGGCGGTGCTCGCGGCCACCGCGCTGTTCGGCTCGTACGCGGAGGCGGTGACCCACGCCCTGGCAGGCGTCGAGGAGCAGGGACGCGGCCTGGTCACCTCCATGCTCGACTACCAGATCATCAGCCCGGTCACCCTCGTGGGCGTGATCCTGGGCGGCGCGACGGTCTTCCTGTTCTCGGGCCTGGCGATCGACGCGGTGACCCGCGCGGCCGGGGCGATCGTCTTCGAGGTGCGGCGCCAGTTCCGCGAGCACCCGGGCATCATGACGTTCGACGAGCGTCCGCAGTACGGCCGCGTGGTCGACATCTGCACGCGGGACTCGCTGCGTGAGCTCGCGACGCCGGGTCTCCTCGCCGCCTTCGCTCCCATCGCCGTGGGCTTCGGTCTCGGTGTCGGGCCGCTGGCGGGCTTCCTCGGTGGCGCGATCGGTGCGGGCGTGCTCATGGCGATCTTCCTCGCGAACTCGGGGGGTGCCTGGGACAACGCGAAGAAGATCGTCGAGGACGGTCACTACGGCGGCAAGGGCTCCGAGGCGCACGAGGCGACGATCATCGGCGACACCGTGGGCGACCCGTTCAAGGACACGGCCGGTCCGGCCATCAACCCGCTCATCAAGGTGATGAACCTCGTGGCGCTGCTGATCGCGCCCGCCGTCGTGGCGATGTCGATCCCGGCCGACGCGAACCACGCGCTCCGCATCGGCATCGCGCTCGCCGCGGCAGCGATCGCGCTCGGTGCGGTCGCCTGGACGAAGATCCGCGCCAACCGGGAGAACGGTGCCTCGGAGGCGAGCGAGGAGAAGGCGTCGGCGGTGGTGTGACGACGGGGCGGCTCGCCCCGCTCGGGGCGAGCCGCCCGGATCCGCTCCCTCGCGCGACGGCGCGTCGCCGGGGCGCCGAGTCCCTCTTTCCGCGCCGGTGCGGGAAGATGGCCGCGTGCCTGCCTCTCGTCCGGTGACCCCGTCCGCTCCGCATGTCGATCCGGCGCTCGTGTCCGCGCTCCACGGGGACCTCGAGTCCAGCGGCTACGACGTCGACGGCGTCGAGGACCTGCTCGGTCCGGTGGCCTCGGCTGCGCTGCACCGCGAACAGGCGTTGCCCGCGCGCCGTGTCGTGGAGCCGGTCCGCGCCAAGGACCCTCGTGCCGCGCTGGTCTCCCTCTTCCTGCTGGGGGACGCGGTCCCACGGGCTGCGGTCGACCGTGCGCTGCCCGCCACCGGCGCCGCCGGAGCGGAGCATCTCGGCCTCGTCCGTGCCGCGGGCACCGGTCCCGACGACGGCGTCCGCGCGGCCGTCGACCTGCGTCCCTACGGCGCCACCGACGCCTCGGGCGACGTGCGCTGGTGGCTCGCCTCCGACCTCGGCGAGACGGCCACCGGGTCCCGGCTTCCCTCCGACCACGTGCTCGGCGCGGGCGGTGCCTCCCTGACGCTCGCGCAGGTGACGATCCGCCGGTCCGTCACCCGGGTGCTGGACCTGGGCACCGGTTGCGGCATCCAGGCGTTGCACGCGGCCCGCCACGCCCGGGACGTCGTCGCCACCGACATCTCCCGGCGCGCCCTCGCCTTCGCCGCGTTCAACGCCGCCCTCAACCTGGACGGCGACGGCCGGGACGACGTCGCGGCCGACCGCACCGCCGACCGCACCGCCGACCGCCGCGGCGCGGCGGCACGCGCTGCTCGGCTCGACCTGAGACACGGGTCCATGGTCGAACCCGTCGCCGGTGAGCAGTTCGACCTGGTGGTCTCGAACCCGCCGTTCGTCATCACGCCGCACACCGGTTCCGCGGGGGCGGCGGTCCGCGCGGCGCTCGGTGACTACGAGTACCGTGACGGCGGCAGGGCGGGCGACGACCTGGTCCGTGAACTCGTGACGGGTATCGGAGAGGCTCTGGCGCCGGGTGGGATCGCCCAGATGCTCGTGAACTGGGAGCACCGCCGGGGCGAGACGTGGCACGACCGCGTGGGCGCGTGGCTGGACGTGGCGCACGAGCGGTACGGGTTGGACGGCTGGGTGATCCAGCGTGAGGTTCTCGATCCGGCGGAGTACGCGGAGACGTGGATCCGCGACGGCGGCACCACCCCGGACCGTGAACCCGCGGCATGGGCGGGCGCGTACGAGGCGTGGCTCGAGGACTTCGCGTCCCGTGACGTGGAGGCGGTCGGCTTCGGGATCGTGACGCTCCGGCGGCCCGGTGCCGTCTCCGGCAGCGGCACGAGCGGAGCGTCGGCCGACGACGGCGCCCGGCGGGGCGGCCGGGAAAGGTTGCGCCGCCTGGAGGAGCACGGCGGATCGGTGCGCCAGCCCCTCGGCGGTCATCTTGCCGCGGTGCTGGACGCGCATGCGTGGCTCGCCACGCGCGGTGACGACGAAGTGGCGGTAACCCGCCTTGTACGAGCCGCAGATGTCACGGAGGAAAGGTATCTGACACCTGGATCCGCCGATCCGAACGTCGTGATCCTGCGACAGGGTGACGGGCTGGGCCGTGGTGTCCAGGCGTCGTCACCACTGGCCGCGCTCGTCGGAACGTGCGACGGCGAGCTGACCGTCGGTCAGATTATCGGCGCGCTGGCAGCGCTCTTCGAGGTCGCAGCCGCCGATCTGGCCGCCGAACTGCTGCCTGCCGTGCGGGGTCTTGTCCTGGATGGCTTCCTTGTCCCGGCTGTACACAACGGCGGATGACCTCTGGGTGAACCATCACCGGTGTTTGCACTCGGTTTCACCCAGAGTTGGGTCTGTTTCCGGCATGTAACGGCGGGTGGCGGGCATCCGCCAATTGACTCCAGCCCCAAGACAGGGGCCCGGGCTGGCGCTTATTTTCCTTGACGTGGAACTCGACCTGCGCCACCTGCGGATGGTGGTCGCCGTTGCCGAGTCCGGGAGTGTGACCAAGGCCGCCGCTGTCCTTGGCATCGCGCAGCCGGCTCTGACGGCGCAGCTGAACCGCATCGACCGTGCTTTGGGCGGGAGCGTCTTCGTACGTGACCGCAACGGCGCGCGCTCGACCGAGCTCGGCGATCTGGTACTGCGCCATGCCCGTGTCCTGCTGCCCGCCATGGCCACCCTCACCGACGATGTTCAAAGACTGGTCAACAGCCGGGATGGTGATCCCGGAGCGCTTCGTGTCGGCGTCGCCGGCAGCGGGCTCGGCGGACTCTTCGTCAACCGGTTGCACTCGGCACTGCCCGGAGCCGACGTGACCACCGTCCTGCCACGTACCGGCGGCGATCTCAGCGGTGCCCTGGCGTGCGGAACGATCGAGCTCGCGGTGACCGGGATGTGCTCGGACGCGCCGCCACCCGCCTCCGAGGCGGTGACGTGGACGCGCGTGAGCACCGACCCGCTGTTCGTGCTGCTGCACGAGGGCCACGAGTACGCCGACAAGCCCGAGGTCACGCTGGCCGAGCTCGCGGAGGAGCAGTGGCTCGGAGTGCCCGATGACAGCTGCCTGGCCTCGTGCTTCGTGTCCGCCTGCGTGCGTGCCGGATTCACGCCCAGTGCCGTCGGCGAGGCCGACTGGACGACCGCCGTCGACCAGGTCCGTACCGGGCGCGCCGTCGCGCTCGTCGAACCGGGCCAGCCGGATCCGCCCGGGGTCCGGGCCGTGCCGCTCACCGGTGCGCCGCTGCGCCGGACCCACTACCTGGGGTGGCGCCGCGACGTGCGCGGCCTTCTCGACACCGAGCTCATCGAGGACGCCGCGTTCCGTGCCCATCGCGACGCGGTGGCGCGAAGTCCTCAGTACGGCCTGTGGCTGGAGCGTCATCCGAACATCGGGTGACTCGCGACCGGGAGCCCGGGCGTCAGGCGTTGCAGTCCGCGTTCACGTACCGCGTGATCCGCTTGCTCGTGGCGATCATGTCGTCGGTGTCGACCTTCGTCGACGCGACCTGGGCCGCTTCGGCGATCCCCTCGGCGTCGCCCGCCTTCTCGGCCTCGAGGGCGTCGGCGACCGTCGTGTAGAACGCGTGGGCTGCCTCCCAGTCCTCGGCGATGCCTGCCGGCACGTCGTCCACCGAAGCCATGGCGTCGCGCGCTTCGATGAAGCCGGAACGGACGGAGGCGGGCTCGCTCTCCGAGATCCCGGTCTGCGCGTTGGCTGCCTTGGTCCAGGCGGTCTGCGCCGCCGCGCACTGCTGCGGTGTGGCGGCGGCGAGGTTCTTCCCGGAGCCGAAGTAGTTGGTGGCCCACCCGGCGCCCAGCCCCAGCACGACGGCCACGACGGCCGCCACGATCAGCACCGTGGGTCTGTCGGCCGCCTTCGGCAGTCCCGTGGCCAGGATGCGACGGATCCTTGCCCTGGACGGCCGCGTCGGCGCGGAAGACGCGGTGCGGCCACGGGGTCGCGAGCCGGGCCCGCCGGATCGCTTGCCGGGAGCGTCGCCGGCCGGGACGACGTCGCCCTTCGGCCCGGGCCTTCCCGAGCGGGACCGGCGTGCGGTGCGGCCGGCGGGTTCCTCCTCGGCACGCGCCGACCGGCGGCTCCGGGGCGGTCGCGCCGACTCCTCGGCGGAGGGGTCCGTGCCCGTGTCCGCCGGAGCGGGCTGCGAGCCCGGGGCCTCCGCGACCTTGCCGACACGGCCGCGGCGGCTGCGGCGGGCCGGACGTTCGGACGCGACCGACTCCCAGCCGGGCGTTCCGGCGTCGTCCGGGGCCGAGTCGCTCGTGGCCGATCCGTCGGGCGCGCCGGAGGCCGAGGCGCCGAAAGGCGTGGGAACGTCCGCGGCTCCGGTGGCCTCGGGTGGTCCGGACGCCGCGCTCGTGTCCGTATGGCCGCGCCCGTGATCCGCCCCCGTGCGGCCGAACGGAGAACCGGGGCTCTTCGTGGCCTCCCGGGGAGCCGCCCACGGACCTGACGGTCCGGCCGAGTCCGTGGTCTGTGCTGTCGCGAGACTTTCCGCCCACTCCAACGCGGTCGGCTGCGGTGCCTCCTCGCCCCTCGCGAGACGCTCGGCCCACTCCAGGGCATTGCTGGTGGGCGGGCCGCCGGCACGTGCGCCGGACCGACCGCTTCGCGAGCGTTTACGCCGTGTCGCCATGATTGGCGAGGATACCTGGATCGCGGGCGGGTACAGGAGGCCCGAACAGGGCGAACCCTGTCCGCGCCGGAGGAAAACGGCGTGGGCATACCGGTCGTGTATGACCTGGGTGCTATCTGTGCGTGGGGGACGACCCGCCCTACGGTGAGGGCGCGGGTGAAAAATCAAACCCATCCCCCATCCAAGGAGTCACGTGAGATGAGACGAACACACACACGCGCGCTCGTCGCGGCCACCGCCGCACTGACGGCTGTCGGGGGCGCCTGGACCGCGGGCACCGCGACGGCTGCGCCCGGGCAGGACTCCGCCGCCGCGTCGGCGTACGCCCCCGGCATGCTCGACGCGCTCGAGCGCGACCTCGGCCTGGGGACCGACGAGGCGGTCGAGCTCCTCCAGGCCGAGGCGCACCTCACCACGACCTCCGAGCGCCTCACCGCCTCGCTGGACGAGAGCTTCGCGGGGTCCTGGGTCGGTGACTCCGCAGACCTCACGGTCGCCGTCACCGACGCCGCGGACGTGGCCGCGGTCGAGAAGGCCGGGGCGGAGGCCGTCGTCGTCGAGCACTCCCTCGACGCGCTCGACGCCTGGACCGCCGAGCTGGACGACGCGCTCGCAGGCGCCGACGGTGTGCCGTCGTACTTCGTGGACGTCGAGGCCAACAGCATCGTGATCGGCGTGCGCGAGGACGCGCGCGCCGAGGCTGCGGCACTCGTCGAGCGGGCCGGGATCCCGGCCGACGCCGTCACCTACGAGGTCACCGACGCGGAGCCACGGCCGCTCATCGACGTCGTGGGCGGTAACGCCTACTACATCGGCAGCGGCTCGCGGTGCTCCGTCGGCTTCTCCGTGACCGGCGGCTTCGTCACCGCGGGGCACTGCGGGAGCACCGGTGCGACGACGTCCCAGCCCTCGGGGCAGTTCCGGGTCTCGAGCTTTCCGGGCAACGACTACGCGTACGTCGCCGTGGGCTCGGGCAACAACCTGGTTCCCGGCGTCAACGGCTACGACGGCAACACCTACGCCGTGACGGGGCACTCGGTCGCCCCCGTCGGCTCCACGGTGTGCCGTTCCGGGTCCACGACCGGCTGGCACTGCGGGACGATCGAGGCGCTCAACGCCACGGTGAACTACTCGCAGGGCTCCGTGTACGGGCTGATCCAGACGAACGTCTGCGCGGAGCCGGGTGACTCGGGCGGCTCGCTGCTCGCGGGCAACTCCGCCCAGGGCATGACGTCCGGCGGCTCCGGGAACTGCTCCTCCGGTGGCCGGACCTTCTTCCAGCCGGTCGGTGAGGCGTTGTCGGCCGCCGGAGTCTCGTTGCTGACGTACTGACGACGCGCCGGCGGCCGTTCCTCTGAGAGGCCGGACCCCGGCAGCACGCGACGGGGTCCGGCCCGCCCTCGAGGCCAGGCCCCGTCGCACGTCCGGTCGCCGGTGGATGTTCCATAAAGTCTGTGTATGACCCGAGTGCTATCTGGGCATGAGTTCGTTCAGCCTCTAGTGTGATTTTTGGGTGAAAATCGCCCACCAACCCACACAAGGAGTAGCTGGACATGAGACGAACACGCACCAGGGCGCTCGTCGCAGCCACCGCTGCCACGACGCTCGTCGGCGGCTTCTGGACCGCCGCCGTCGCAAACGCCTCACCGGTACCCGCACCCGAGTCCGACGTCATCGACAAGTACGAGCCCGGGCTCCTGCGCGCAATGGAGCGCGACCTGGGGCTCGAGGCCGCCGAGGCCGTCGAGCTCATGGAGTTCCAGGCCGACGCCAACATCACCGCCGACCGCCTGGCCAAGAACCTGGCCGACGAGTACGCCGGGTCGTGGCTCGACGGCGCCGAGGCGCTCACCGTCGCCGTGACCGACGCCGCCGAGGTGGCAGAGGTCGAGAAGACCGGCGCGGAAGCCGTCGTCGTCGACCACTCGCTGGAGGCCCTGGACGGCTGGAAGGCCGAACTGGACGACGTGCTCGCGGACACGAAGGGCGTGCCGTCGTTCTACGTGGACGTCGAGAGCAACCAGGTCGTCGTCGACGTGCACCGTGGCGCCAAGGCCAAGGCGGCCAAGGCGATCCGGAAGGCTGGCATCCCGGCCGGCGCCGTCAGCTACCGGGTCACCGACGAGCAGCCGCGCACGCTCATCGACGTCGTCGGCGGCAACGCCTACTACATCGGCTCCTCGCGCTGCTCCGTCGGCTTCTCCGCGACGGGCGGCTTCGTCACCGCCGGTCACTGCGGACGGGTCGGGGCGACGACGAGCTCGCCGTCGGGCACCTTCCGCACGTCGAGCTTCCCGGGCAACGACTACGCCTACGTCCAGGTGAACTCGGGCAACACGCTGATCGGCGGGGTCAACAACTACTCCGGCGGACGCGTCAACGTCTCGGGCTACTCCCAGGCCGGCGTCGGCACGTCCGTGTGCCGCTCCGGTTCGACGACCGGCTGGCACTGCGGCACCATCCAGGCGCTGAACGCCACGGTGACCTACGCGCAGGGGTCCGTGTACGGCCTGATCCGCACGAACGTCTGCGCCGAACCGGGCGACTCGGGCGGCTCGCTGCTCGCCGGCACGCTCGCGCAGGGCATGACCTCGGGCGGCTCCGGCAACTGCTCCTCCGGCGGTACCACCTACTTCCAGCCGGTGGGTGAGGCGCTGTCCGCGGCCGGGGTCTCCCTCATCACCAACGGTGGTGGCGGCGGCGACCCGCAGCCGGGTGACGACTGCTCCGACTACGAGTCGTCGTTCTCCGGCTCGGCCTCGTCCGGATCGGCCTACGCGCACCCGAGCGGCGGCTACTTCTACTCGGGCGCGGGCTCGCACGCGGGCTGCCTCGACGGACCGAGCGGCGCGGACTTCGACCTGTACCTGCAGCGGTGGAACGGCAGCAGCTGGAGCACCGTCGCACAGGGCATCACGCCGGCGCCCGACGAGACCGTGACCTACTCGGGCTCGTCCGGCTACTACCGCTGGGTCGTCGACGCGTACTCCGGCTCCGGCTCCTACACGGGCGGCTACAACGCTCCGTGACCCGGCCGGCCCGGCGTCGCACCACACCCACACCGCCTGACGCCGGGCCTCGTCGCCGATCAGCCGGCCGCCGGGAGCGGGGTTCCACGAGAACCGCCCTCCCGGCGGCCGGTCCCGTCGCCTGCCGGTCCCGTCGCCTACCGCGCCGGTCCCGCCGCAGGGATCCTGACCTCGATCGCCGTTCCTGCTCCGCCGGGTCGTCCGACGACCGCGACCGTGCCGTCGTGAGCCGCGACGACGGCCGCGACGATCGCCAGTCCGAGGCCCGTCGAGCCTTCTCCGCGGCCCCGGGCCCGGTCGCCGCGCGTGAACCGCTGGAACAGCGTCCCGCGCAGTTCCGCGGGAATTCCCGGACCGTCGTCCGACACCCGGACCACGGCACTCGCGGGGCCGGCCACCCGGCCGGCCACCCCTCCCGCCGCCCCGGTTTCCGGCGCGAGCGGTACCGGTGGTTCCGTACCGACCGACACCACCACGCGTGTTCCTTCCGGGGTGTGCATGCGCGCGTTGCCCAGCAGGTTCGCGAAGACCTGCCGCAGCCGTGCCTCGTCCCCGACGACCACCGCCTCGGGCGGGATGCCGTCGGCCTCCGGCCCGTCGGTGGCCGCGTGGTGGGCAGTGCCGTCCCCGGCGCCCGGTGCCGGGACCTGGGAGGCAGCGGTGTCCAGGTCCAGCTCCCACACGTGTCCCGGGCCGGCGGCGTGCGCGTCGGCGACCGCGTCCGCCGCGAGCGCCACGAGGTCCACGGGTGCCCGTTCCAGGGGGCGCCCCGCGTCCAGCCTGGCGAGGAGCAGGAGGTCGTCCACGAGCCCGCCCATGCGGACGGACTCCGCGTGGATCCTGGTCAGTGCGTGGTCGACGTCGGATCCCGGGCGTCGCGCGAGTTCCGCGTACCCGCGCACGGAGGCGAGGGGCGTACGGAGCTCGTGGGACGCGTCGGCGACGAACTGCCGGACCTGCGACTCGGAGTCGTGTCGCGCCGTCAGTGCGCGCTCCACGTGTCCCAGCAGGCGGTTCAGGGCGGCGCCGACCTTGCCCACCTCGGTCCGCTCGTCGGTGTGGGCGGTGGGGACGCGGGGGATGGTGCCGACCTCGCCGCGTGCGAGTTCGAGGTCGGAGGCGTTCACCGCGGCGGCGGCCACGGTGTCGAGCGGGCGTAGTGATCGTCGCACGAGCCAGGTTCCGGCGGCCGCGGCGACGGCCATGCCGCCCACGCCGATCACGATCTCGACGGCGACGTAGCGTGCCAGCGCGTCGGCGACGTCGCTGGCGGGCATGGCGACGACGGAGGGTTCGCCGTCGGCGGTCGTGGTGGCGACGGCGCGGTAGGCGCCGAGGTCGGGGACGGTCACGGCGTGGGGCCGGTCGTCGGTGGGAACGGTTTCCAGGGCGGTGATCTGCTCCTGGGTCAGTGAGGTGAACCCTTCGCCGGTGAGGTATCCGGCACGGGAGACGGTGCCGCCGTCGTAGACGAGCATGAGGGTGCCGGCACTCTGGCCGAGCCACGGGGCGTAGAGCAGCGGCGCCGTGTCGCCGGTGGATCCCGGTGCGGTGTCCGGGGGCGCGCCGAGCATTCTGGCGCGGAGCATCTGCGCGGGTGGGGAGGCGGCCCGCTGGGAGGCTTCGACGAGTTCGGCGTCGAGCTGGTCGGTGAGCTGGGAGCGCAGTGCGAGGGTGGAGGCGGTGCCGACGACGAGCGTGAACGTGAGCAGCACGAGCAGGAGCATCGCCACCAGGTGGGTGCGGAGGGTGGGAGCGAGGGGGGTCACGGGATGTCGGCCGGGGTGCTTCCGGGGGCGGGCTTGAGGACGTAGCCGACTCCGCGGAGGGTGTGGATCATCGGTTCGCGGCCTTTGTCCACCTTGCGCCGGAGGTAGGAGATGTACAGCTCGACGATGTTGGCGCGTCCGCCGAAGTCGTAGTTCCACACGTGGTCGAGGATCTGGGCCTTGGACAGCACCTTGCGGGCGTTGCGCATGAGGTAGCGCAGCAGCTCGAACTCGGTCGCGGTGAGGTGGATCTCGGTCCCGTCCCGTGTGACGTCGCGCGACTCCTCGTCCAGGACGAGATCGCCCACGACGACGGCGGCCCCGGGGCGGATCGGTGACGCGCCGGCGCGTCGCAGCAGGCCGCGCAGCCGGGCCACCACCTCTTCCAGGCTGAACGGCTTGGTGACGTAGTCGTCGCCGCCCGCGGTGAGGCCGGCGATCCGGTCCTCGACCGCGTCCTTCGCCGTGAGGAACAGGACCGGCATGTCGTGCCCGCTCGCGCGGAGGCGTCCGAGCAGTGACACCCCGTCGGAGTCCGGCAGCATGACGTCGAGTATCAGCAGGTCGGGCGCGTCCTCGCGGACGGCGGCGGTCGCCGCGTTCGCCGTCCCGGCGGTGGAGACGTCCCAGCCCTCGTAGCGCAGGGTGGCGGCGAGCAGTTCGGCGATGTTGGGCTCGTCGTCGACCACGAGGACGCGCAGGGGTGAGCCGTCGGGGCGGGTCAGATGCGGGGTGCCGGGGGCCGGGGTGGTGCCGGCGCCCGGCGTGTTCCGGTGCGCGGTCGCGGTCATGAGTTCAGTCTGCGCCCGTCGATGAGGGATCGCTGAGGCGAGCCTGTGTCGGTGCTGTGGCTGCGCCGGGCGGTGCGTGACACTGGTCTCGTCGATAGTGTCTGGTCGCGACTCGTGGCGTACCGTGAGTTTTTCCGGTGTCGCACGCGGACGTGGTGACCCGGCCCCGTGAACTCGCCCACCCCGATGCCCCAGGAAGCAGGAACGGATGCCCCAGCCACGCAAGCTCGTGATCGTCGAGTCGCCCACGAAGGCGCGGAAGATCCAGGGCTATCTCGGCGACGACTTCGAGGTCGAGGCCAGTGTGGGGCACATCCGCGACCTCCCGCAGCCGAGCGACCTGCCTCCCGAGATGAAGAAGGGCCCGTACGGGAAGTTCGCCGTCGACGTCGACAACGGGTTCGACCCCTACTACGTGGTCCACACGGACAAGAAGAAGAAGGTCACCGAGCTCAAGCGGGCGCTCAAGGAGGCCGACGAGCTCTACCTCGCCACGGACGAGGACCGCGAGGGCGAGGCGATCGCCTGGCACCTGATCCAGGAGCTGAAGCCGAAGGTGCCGGTCAAGCGGATGGTGTTCCACGAGATCACCCGCGAGGCGATCATGCGGGCGCTGGAGAACACGCGCGAGCTCGACCAGGACCTGGTCGACGCGCAGGAGACGCGGCGCATCCTCGACCGCCTCTACGGGTACGAGGTGTCGCCCGTGCTGTGGCGCAAGGTCGGCAAGGGAACGTCCGCGGGACGCGTGCAGTCCGTCGCGACGCGGCTGGTCGTCGAGCGGGAGCGGGAGCGCATGGCGTTCGTGTCCGCCGACTACTGGGACGTCACGGGGACGTTCGCGGTGGTGGACGACGCCGATCAGCCCGCCTTCCGTGCCAGGCTCGCCCAGGTCGGCGGGGACCGGGTCGCCACGGGCCGCGACTTCGACGACCGCGGGCGCCTCAAGGTGCGCACCGGCGTGGTGGCACTGGACGAGGCAGCGGCGACGGCCGTCGTCAGCGGGCTCGACGGCGCGGACTTCCAGGTCAAGAGCCTTGAGACGAAGCCGTACACGCGCCGCCCCGCGGCGCCGTTCACCACGTCCACCCTGCAGCAGGAGGCGGGCCGCAAGCTGCGCATGAGTTCCCGGCAGACCATGCGCACCGCGCAGGCGTTGTACGAGAACGGCTACATCACCTACATGCGTACCGACAGCCCGTCGCTGTCGAAGGAGGCCACCGACGCCGCACGCCGTCAGGCGGCCGAGCTGTACGGCGCGGAGTACGTGCCCGGGCCGCCACGGCTGTACCAGTCGAAGAGCAAGGGAGCCCAGGAGGCGCACGAGGCCATCCGGCCCGCCGGCGACTCGTTCCGCACGCCCGCGCAGGTGGCCGGCGAGCTCGCGGGTGACCAGTTCCGGCTGTACGAGCTGATCTGGAAGCGCACGGTGGCGTCGCAGATGGCGGACGCCAAGGGCTCGACGGCGACCGTGCGCCTGGGGGCGCACGTGGCGGCCTCCGCTCCGGCGCACGGGGGCAGCGAGGCGGTGTTCTCCGCGTCGGGCACGGTGATCACGTTCCGTGGGTTCCTCGCCGCCTACGAGGAGTCCCGCGACCTGGACCCGGACGCGGAGGGCGGGGACACGACGTCGTCGGGCAGGAACGACAAGGAGACGCGCCTGCCGCGGATGGCCGAGGGCGACGCGCTCACCGGGCGCGATCTCGCCGCCGACGGCCACACGACGTCGCCTCCCGCGCGATACACCGAGGCGTCGCTCGTCAAGGCGCTGGAGGAGCGCGGTATCGGGCGGCCGTCCACGTACGCGGCGATCATCTCGACGATCCAGGACCGCGAGTACGTGCGAAGCCGTGGTCAGGCGCTCGTGCCGACCTGGCGTGCGTTCGCCGTGGTCCGGCTGCTCGAACGGCACTTCGTGCGGCTCGTCGACTACGACTTCACGGCGGCCATGGAGGCCGACCTCGACGAGATCGCCGCCGGCGACCGCCACCGGGTGGCGTGGCTGCGGGAGTTCTACTTCGGGGAGGACGCCCCCGGCGTCGACGACGCCGGCGGCACGTCGGACGCCATCGGCGTCGACGCGCACGGCGGCGGCCTGCGAGACCTGGTCGAGCACCTCGGGGAGATCGACGCGGCGGCGATCAACTCCGTGGAGATCGGCGAGGGGATCCGCGTGCGCGTGGGTCGGTACGGGCCTTACCTGGAGGACACCCGGGCCGAGGTGCCCGACGGCGAGAAGCCGGTGCGCCCCCGCATCCCGGACGACATCGCGCCGGACGAACTCACCGTCGAGAAGGCGCGTGAACTCTTCGCCGCGGGGGCCGACGACGGTCGTGTGCTCGGCGCCGATCCCGCCTCCGGCCACCCGATCGTGGCGAGGAACGGGCGCTTCGGTCCGTACGTCACCGAGCAACTGCCGGAGCCCGACCTCGACCCGGACCTGTCCGCGGCGGCGCGGAAGCGTGCGCTCGCGAAGCTGCCGAAACCGAGGACGGCCTCCCTGTTCAAGGACATGGCGCTGGACACCGTCACGCTCGACGACGCGTTGCGGCTGCTGTCGCTGCCGCGAGTGGTGGGTACCGACCCGGAGAGCGGTACGGAGATCACCGCGCAGAACGGTCGCTACGGGCCCTACCTCAAGAAGGGGACGGACTCGCGTTCGCTCCCCACCGAGGAGTCGCTGTTCACCGTCACGCTGGAGGAGGCCCTCGAGCTGTACAAGCAGCCCAAGCGCCGTGGCCGTGCGGCCGCCGCTCCCCCGTTGCGGGAACTGGGCGAGGACCCCACCAGCAAGAAGCCGATCGTCGTGAAGGACGGCCGGTTCGGGCCGTACGTGACCGACGGCGAGACGAACCGGACGCTGCCCCGCGACCTCACACCGGACTCGATCACGCCCGACCGCGCGATCCAGCTGCTCGAGGAGAAGCGGGCGCAGGGGCCGAAGAAGAAGACCACGCGGAAGTCCACGGCCAAGAAGCCGGCGGCGAAGTCGACCGCCAAGAAGCCCGCGGCCAAGAAGTCCACGAGCACGTCGACGGCCAAGAAGTAGCGGGCTCCGGCGAGGCGCCGTAGTTCGACGCGGCGGCGGCCTCGGGCTCGTCCCGTCGTCGATGTCTCACTGCCCGGCTACTGTGGCGGGCGTGAGCACACCGGGATTCTTCATCTCCTTCGAGGGCGGCGACGGCGTCGGGAAGTCGACGCAGGCACGCCTCCTCGGTGACTGGCTGGCCGAGCTGACCGGCCGTGAGGTACTGCTCACCCGCGAGCCCGGGGGCACCGACCTCGGCAAGGAGCTGCGGGCCGCGGTGCTGCACGGTGGGGACATGGGTCCGCGCGCGGAGGCGCTCCTGTACGCGACCGACCGCGCGCACCACGTCGACTCGCTGATCCGGCCCGCCCTCGGGCGAGGCGCGGTGGTGATCACGGACCGTTACCTCGACTCGTCGGTGGCCTATCAGGCGGGCGGCCGTACGCTCGGCGAGGAGGAGGTGGAGCGCTTGTCGCTGTGGGCCACGGACGGGCTGCTCCCGGACGCCACGGTGCTGCTCGATCTCGACCCCGCCGTCGCCGCGGAACGTCGCGCCGCCACCGGGGAGGCGCCGGACCGCCTGGAACGCGCGGGCGACGAGTTCCACCGCCGAACCCGTGAGGCGTACCTGCGCCGTGCCGGAACGGACCCGGAGCGCTGGATCGTCGTCGACGCGGCCCGGCCGGTCGAGGACATCCAGGCACAGATCCGGGTGGACGTCGCGGCCCGGCTCGGGCTGACCCCGGTGGTGACCGAGGCGGTGACGGAGGCCGCCGCTCCCCTCCCGAGCAGCGGCGAGGAGCACGCCTCGCACCAGGAGGGCACCGGTGACGGCGCCACGGAACACAACCCGGCCGCGACCGGGGCGGAGAGCACGCAGACGTGGGAGGGCGAGCGGGCATGAGCGTCTGGGACGAGGTGGTGGGCCAGGAATCGGCCGTCTCCATGCTGCAGGGCTCGGTGACCCGTGCCGAGGCCATGACGCACGCCTGGCTGCTCACGGGACCGCCCGGTTCCGGACGCTCCGTCGCCGCCCGGGCGTTCGCCGCGGCACTGCAGTGCCCCCAGGGCGGCTGCGGCTCGTGCCACGCGTGCACGACGGCGCTCGCGGGCACGCACCCGGATGTCACCCTGCTGGCGACCGACAAGGTCGTCATCACGATCGACGAGGTCCGGGACCTGGTCGGCACGGCCGCTCGCACGCCCACCCTCGGGCGGTGGCGCGTGATCATCGTCGAGGACGCCGACAGGATGGCCGAACGGACCACGAACCTCCTGCTCAAGTCGATCGAGGAGCCGCCGCCCCATACGGTCTGGGTGTTGTGCGCGCCGTCCGTCCAGGACGTGCTGCCCACGATCCGCTCCCGCTGCCGAGCCGTGGTGCTGCGGGTCCCGCCGGCCGATGCCGTGGCGGACCTGCTGGTCCGGCGTGACGGCGTGGATCCGGCCGTCGCGCTCACGGCCGCACGGGCTGCGCAGAGCCACGTCGGCATGGCCCGGCGCCTGGCCCGCGACGCCGGCGCCCGGGAGCGTCGCGCGGCGGTGCTCGGCATCGCACGCCGGATCCGAGGGGTCGGGGACGCCGTGCTGGCCGCCGGCGAACTGGTCGATGTCGCCAAGCAGGAGGCAGCCGCCGCGACGGAGGAGCGGGACGCCGCCGAGAAGGCGGAACTGCTGCGTGCCCTCGGCGTGGCCGACGGCGAACCGCTGCCGCCCAAGCTGCGCTCCCAGGTGAAGCAGCTCGAGGAGAGCCAGAAGCGCCGCGCCACGCGCCGGCAACGGGACGTGCTGGACCGCGCCATGCTGGACCTGCTCTCCCTCTACCGCGATGTGCTGGTGCTTCAGCTCGGCGCCGACGTCGACCCGGTCAACGCCGAGCACGCGGGGATGGTCCGCGACCTCGCCCGGGACTCCACGCCGGAGCAGACGATCCGGCGCATGGACGCGATCGCCGTGGCGCGCCAGCGTCTCGACGGCAACGTCGCACCGCTGCTCGCGTGCGAGGCGATGACGATCGCGCTGCGGCCACAGGGGTGATCGGGTCGCCATCAACGTCCCGTGTTGTCCGGAATGAGCATCGCTCGCTAGGCTCACGGCTCGGCACCCCCCGAGGCCAGAACCCACAACTGAAGGAGCCCCGTCGCGATGCGGATCCTGCTGCTCGTCTCAGCATTCAACGGCTTGACCCAACGTGTGTGGTGCCACCTCCGGGAGCACGGGCACGACGTCGGCCTCGAGCTGGCCGGAACGTTCGACAAGCCGCGGGAACTCGTCGCCGCCGTGGAGGCCGCGGCGCCGGACCTGATCCTGTGCCCGTTCCTGAAGCACCGCGTGCCCGAACAGGTCTGGCGCAGGTACCCGACCGTGATCGTGCACCCCGGCCCGGTAGGGGACCGCGGGCCCTCGTCGCTCGACCACGCGATCCTCGACGGGCGTCCGCAGTGGGGCGTCACGGCACTCTCCGCCGTCGAGGAGATGGACGCGGGTCCCGTCTGGGCGTCGAACGTGTTCGACATGCCGGCCGCGCCGACCTCCAAGGCGGCCCTGTACAACAGCCGTGTGGCCGACGCCGCGATGGCGTGCGTGGACGAGGTGCTGCGCAAGGCCGGCAGCGGTGACCTGCCGATCGATGCGGACCAGTGCCTGCGGGTCGTCGCCGACACCGGCGAGCGCCCGCTGCTGCGCCGCAAGGACTTCGAGCTCGACTGGGCCGAACCGGCCGAGGAACTCGCCCGCCGCGTCGCCGCGGCGGACAGCGCCCCCGGGGCCCCGGCCGACGTGCAGGGGCGCCGGGTGTGCCTGTTCGACGCCGTCGCCTCCGACACCGAGACGGGCGCGGCACCCGGAACCGTCGTCGGGCACAACGTGGACGCCGTGGCCATCGCCTGCGGGACGGGCACGCTCTGGGTCGGCTATGCCGCCGTGCTCACCGAGCGTCGCGGTACCAAGCTGCCCGCCGCACGGGTGATCGACGCCAGCCGGACCCCCTACCTCAAGATTCCCGACGCACTCGCCGAGACCTCGTACGTCCGGGACGAGCACGTCGGCTACCTCACGCTCCGCTCCTACAACGGGGCGATGTACGCCGAGCAGTGCCGGCGGTTCACCGGTGCCGTCGAGAAGGCGCTCACCGAGGACACCCGGGTGCTCGTGGTGCGCGGCACCGAGCACACGTTCTCCAACGGCATCCATCTCGGCGTGATCGACGCGGCACCGGACCCTGCCGCCGAGGCCTGGGAGAACATCTGGGCGATCGACGAGCTGTGCCTCGTGCTGGCCAACGCCGACCAGCTCACCATGACCGCCTTCACGGCGAACGCCGGGGCCGGTGGCGTGATGGCGGGGCTCTGCACGGATGTCACCGTCGCGCGCGACGGCGTGGTCCTCAACCCGTACTACGACATGGGAATCTACGGTTCGGAGCTGCACTCGTGGGCCCTGCCGCAGCGGGTCGGCGAGCAGCGTGCCGACACGCTGCTGCACCGCAAGCTGCCGATCTCGGCCGCCGAGGCGGACCGGATCGGCATGCTCTCCGGCGTCGGTCCGCGGGACATGGCGGCCTTCGATGCCTGGCTCGCCGAGACCGCCCGCGGGTACGCCGAGCCGGCCACGCTCGCCACGATGCTCGCGCAGAGCGCGGAGCGGCGCGCCCGGTCCAAGCCGCTCTCGTACCACCAGACCGTCGAGCTGGCGGAGATGGCGCGGGACTTCTTCGACGACCGCAACGGTTTCTCCGACCTGCGTCGCCGCTTCCTCGCGAAGGTGGCGCCCGAGGTGACCCCGGCGAAGCTCCGGTTCGGCTGATCCATCCGGCCGCGGCCGGATCGCCCCTGCGGACCGCCCGCCCCGGACTGTTCCCGGGCGCACTGTTCGCGGGCGTCGGCCGCGGGCCGGCGACGACCGGGCCGGCCCCGCTCCGAGGAAGAGGCAACGCAACCGAACGCACTGTCGCTGCCGCGCGCACCGCAGTGTGCACATCCTGGGCGTAGCGGGCGCCCATCACCCGATGTGGCGCGCCCGACCCGAGACCCAGGGGGTTGACGCCATGAAGGATGCAGTTCGCCAGTGCTCGCCGCGCGGCGTGACGGCGGTGGGGGCGGGTATCGCACTCGCCCTGCTGACCGCCGGTGCCGCGGCTCCCGCCGGAGCGGCGGCCGGCCCGGCCGCCGGACCGCCAGGCGTCGTGAGCGGCACGGACCCGGCCTCCGGTGCGCACGGAGAAGGCACGCCGCCCGAAGCCGCCCCATGGGCCGGCGAGGGCACCCTGTCGCCCGACGACTTCTTCGTTCTCGAACCGGGCCGGAGCCGGCTCGGCCTACCTCCCGGCGTCCCGTTCGACGACGCCACCGGGACGACCGCCGGGGGGGCGTGGACACCCGTGCCCGGCCTGCTGTACGTCGTGACGCTCGGGTCCAGCAGCTGTCCCCGGATCGCTCAGCCGGTGGCGACCAACAGCATGGCGGGTTCCGGACTCGCCGCGGACGGCGACGTGGCCGACATCGACGTCACGCTCCCCGAGCCGGAGTCCGGTGTCGTGTGCACGACGGACTGGGTGCCGACGACCACCGTGGTCGCGGCGCCCGAGGGGAAGGACCACGGTGCGGTCGTGTCGCTCCGGATCGACGGGCTGGGCAAGGTCGACCTCCGGCCCCGGCCGGCCGACGGCGAACCGGGCCCGCCGTCGTGGATCGACGCCGGGTGACGGGGTACCGGCCGCAGAGACCTGCGCGGCGAGCCCCGCGCCTCGCCTGACCGGTCCTACCGCATCGACTTCCGGTCCGGGTGCAAGCCTGCCGGGTCGGACGACATGTGCGGGGTGGGTGACGCTCCGGAGTGTGGGCCGGAGCGTCACCCACCACATCCGCCGGTGAGGAAGGATCGCGACATGACGAGGACGACGGGCACCCGTGGCATGCGGTTCGCCGGCCTGGCCGCAGCGGTACTGGCGTGCGCGGTACTGGCCGGCTGTGCCGGGGCCGACACGACGGGCGGTTCCGGCGCGAGCACACCCGTGACGGACGAGAGCACGGCCGGGAGCACGCCGTCGGACACCCCCGGCACCGGCGACGAGGAGAGCGACATGGACGACGACGGAGCACGCAACCTCAGGCCGAAGAACTCGGCGACCGAGATCGACCCGCTGACGGCCGGCGCCACCGGCACGGGACTGCCGGAGGGGGTGGAGGGCAGCACGTCGTCGCCCGCGGGAGCGGCCTGGTCACCCGAACCGGGCCTGATCTACGTGGTCACGAACGACTCCAGCTCCTGCCCGATCATCGCCGAACAGACCGCCACGGAACAGGACGGCCAGGTCGTCGTGGGCCTCCTGCCACGGCGGGACGGCATGTGCACGATGGACTGGGTGCCCACCACGAGCGTCGTGCGGATGCCGGACGGCGTCGAGGACGGTGCCGCGGTGACGGTACGCCTCGGTGACAAGGGCACGCTGGACCTTCCCGCGCGGGAGAAGGACGGCGATCCCGGACCGATCGCGTGGGTCGCGAACTGAGGTCCAGGTCGTCGCGTGACGGGGCCGGCATCCGGCTGGAGCGGGATGCCGACGGAAACGTCGTGAGGGTGCGGTGAATCCTGCCCGGCGCGGACCGGTCCCGGTCGCGATTTTCGATAGGTTGTCCAGGTGATCCGCCCAGCCCGACGCCCCGCGGCCGTCGTCGCCTGCCTGCTCGTGCCCGTCCTGCTGCTCGCGGCGTGCGCGGTGCCGCCCAAGAACCAGGTGGCGCTCGAAGACGTCGGAAAGTCCGGGAACGGGGCAGGCGGAAACCTCGCCGCCGCGTCGGGCGCACCCGACGGGTTCGAGGACTTCTACACGCAGGCAGTCGAATGGAACGACTGCAGCGGCTTCCAGTGCGCCACCGTGGACGCCCCGCTCGACTGGGACGACGCAGGTGCCGGCAGCATCGAGATCGCGATGAAGAAACTGCCTGCCACCACGGACGAGCCGCAGGGGTCACTGCTCGTCAACCCCGGCGGTCCGGGGGCGTCCGGCATCGGGCTCGTGGAGCAGACCAGCAACTTCGGTTTCCGCCTGCGCGCGGAGTTCGACATCGTCGGGTTCGATCCGCGTGGCGTCGGCGAGTCCACGCCTGTGACGTGCGTGGACGACGAGGCGAAGGACGAGTTCCTCACCACTGACTACCCGGACACCGACGAGGGCATCGCCCAGCAGATCGCCGCCGTCCGCGAGTGGGGCCAAGCCTGTGCGGACAACACGGGCGAACTGCTCGGCAACGTCGACACGCAGAGCGCGGCGCGCGACATGGACATGCTGCGCGCCGTGCTGGGCGACGAGAAGCTGAACTATCTCGGCTACTCCTACGGCACGCAACTGGGCGCCACCTACGCCGGGCTGTTCCCCGGTAACACGGGCCGGCTCGTCCTCGACGGCGCCATCGACATCACCCTCAGCCCCGACGAGGTGGCGGCGGAGCAGGCCGTCGGCTTCGAGAACGCCCTGCGCGCGTACGTCGAGGACTGCCTCGCCGGGTCGGAGTGTCCCCTCGGAGGGTCCGTCGACGTGGGCCTGCAGCAGATCCGGGCCATGGTGAACGACGCGGCGGCACACCCCATATCGACGTCTTCCGGCCGCGCGGTGACCAAGAAGCTCGCGTTCTACGGCGTCGCCATGCCGCTGTACAACGAGGCCAACTGGTCGTACCTGACCACGGCCCTGCAGGAGATCTTCTGGGAGAGCAGGGGTGACACCCTCCTGCTGCTCGCCGACAACTACAACGACCGGAACCCTGACGGCAGCTTCAACTCCAACAGCGAGGAAGCGTTCCGTGCCATCAACTGTGCGGACGGCCGTGCCACCGAGGACCTCGAGGAGATGCGGAACCTCGCCGCGGAGATCGTGGAGGACGCCCCGACGCTCGGTGAGTCGTTCGGCTTCTCCGGCGTCGACTGCGCGGACTGGCCGTACCCGCCCGCCGAGCAGGAGTTCGACATCCACGCGAAGGGGGCGGCGCCGATCATGGTGATCGGCACGACCAACGACCCCGCGACGCCGTACCGCTGGTCCGAGGCGTTGGCGCGCACGCTCGACTCCGGCTTTCTCGTCACGTACGAGGGTGAGGGCCACACCGCCTACGGCCGCTCCAACGAGTGCGTCAACGGAGCCGTGGAGGACTACCTCGTGGACGGCACCGTCCCCGACGGTGAACTGACCTGCTGACCGAGCCGACGACGACGGCCACGGCGGGCGCGACCCTTGCCCGCGGCGGGTCCGCGAGGCAGATCGCCCGTCATGGACCGGACGACGCAGATCACATCCGATTCGCTTTGGTGACTCGGCCCGACGTCAGGTACTGTTGGGGCCGCTGCCAGGTGGTCCACCACCCGGAAGCAACGCCGCCTTAGCTCAGTCGGTAGAGCGGTTCACTCGTAATGAACAGGTCGACAGTTCGATTCTGTCAGGCGGCTCAACGACGGAAAACCCCGCACGACCAGGGATCACATCCCGCCGGTCGGTCGGGGTTTTTCGCGTCTCAGGCACCGTCACGCGCATCTCGCGCACCCCCCGCGCTCCCCAGGCCGTCATTCAGCTTGTTCAGACCCGCCTTGTCCGCATCGGTCCCGAGGAAGTGCAGGTAGCGGTTCGTCGTCGCAATCGACTCGTGCCCGCACCACGCCTGTACGGTCCCCGGCTCCACCCCGCGAGACAGCCACAGGCACGCCGCAGTGTGGCGCAGATCGTGCAGACGACGACCCCGACCCGTCTTCTTCCACTGGAGTTCCCGCACGGTGTGAGTGCGCCAGAGCTGGCCACCACCTCGGGTCGTGAACAACAGGTCACCCGGAGCCTTGCCCTCCGCGAAGCTCCGCACGATCGACAGCACGCGATCGGCCAGCGGCACGCGCCGTACAGACCGCCCCTTGGTCGACTTCACCGCGAACCCTTCCGGCTGGCTGCGCCGCACCATCAGACCCGGAGTCGGCACCTCCACGAAGTTCGCGACCTGCATCGCACGCACCTCGCCCCAGCGCAGACCCGTCCACCCCATCACCAACAGGATGTCCGCCAGGCGCTCGTCCTTCATCTTCCACGTGAGGTAGGCCGCCTCCAGCTCGTACTCACTGAACGGATCCATTTCAGCGACCTCATCGGAACCCTTGGGCACCTTGACCCCCGTGACCGGGTTGGACGCGATCAGCTTCTCGCGCACGCACCAGGCGAAGAACGCCGACAGGCTCGCCCGGTAGCGCACCACCGAGCCATCAGCGAGCCCTTTGGCCAACAGCGTCTCGAACGAGCGCGCGACCTCACGCTCCGAGATGGCCGACAGGTGCACGTTCTTCATGCTGGTGGGCAGGAGTCGCACCATGTTGCGGTCACCCCTGTACGTCGTCGGCGCGACGGTCGACTCACGGACCTTCAGCCACCGCTCAACGACCAGGCTCACGCGCTCCTTGCCCGCCCGCGGGTCGATCCCACCGTCGAGGGCGGCTTTCTCCCGCTTGAGCCAGGCCGACGCCTCCTTCTTCGTGTCGAAGGTGCGCGAGCCCACGAACTGCCGACCGTTCTTGAGCTGGGCCCGGAACCGGCCACCGGGTGTCTTGCGGATGCTCACGCCGCCACCGCTTCCAGCCACTGCGCGACGTGCTCACGCCGGTAGCGCGGCAGCGACTCCGACAGCCACGTCACCCGAGGTCCCCGGCCCGCCAGCCGCCACCGGCACACCGTCGAGGGCGCGACCTTCAACCACGCCGCGACTTCCTCAGTCGTCAGATACTCATCCATCGCTACATCCCCTTCCGCGTGTGTCTGTCACGCCGTCGTCGTGTTCTGCTTGCGCTGATCGGCCTGCCATTGGGCGTATTCGCGGGCGCGTGCGGCTGCGGCGTCGGCGAGGATCTTGTCTCCGGGTGAGCCCCATCCGGCGGCGCGGAAGGTCCATTCGCCGACCACGAGGGTGGTCTCGTCGTCCTCGTCGGCCAGGAGCCGCCGTTCGAGATCTGCCACGTCCAGGGGCACGCCGCGGCGGTCGGCATCAGCCTTGAGGCGGGCGTAACGAGCGCGGGCGGTGCGCAGCTTGCCGAGCGTGACCGAGTAGGCGCGGGACTTGGACGAGAAGTGGCCCCGGAAGCCGAGCATGCGCGCCCATTTCGCCAGCAGCCGGTAGGGCGAGTCGGCGCACGTGCCGCACCAGCAGCCCTCGTCGTCGTCCGGGTCCGGGCCGTCCAGGGTGCGGCAGGCGGTGGCTGCCCGTTCGGCCAGGTACCGGGAGGTTTGTGCCATGCGGGCCAGGTGGGGGCGTGGTGCGGCGGGGTCGACGCCGGTGGACTTGGTGGAGTACTTCGCCAGGTAGCCGGCCACCTGCTCGGGGCTCAGCTTCCCGCCGTCGTCGTTGGTGTCCGGTAGGCCAGTGCGCACGGTCCGCACTTTCTGCTGTTCTCCGAAGGACAGCAGGCGCGGCACGTCTGCACCGTCGACCGGAGGAGCCTCGAACGACACCGCGGCGATGGCGTGTTCGACGGCGGCTTTGAGCGCTTCCCCGTCCAAGGGCGCGGGGTTCCCGGCCTCGGTCAGGCGTGCGCCGATGGGGGCGGTGTTGGGTCCGTCGAGGCGGATGAGGGCGTGGAAGTGCACGAGGCCGCGTGCTTGGAATTCGGCGACCTTGGCGAACTCGAACGAGGCGTGGTCGCGCAGCTTCGATTCGGGGACGCCGAGCACGGACGCCAGGTGGCGCCGCAGGGTGATGGTGAAGCGTCGCCACAGTTCCGGGGCCCACCACTGCCAGATGACGGCGGTGTTCCAGTCGTAGCAGTCGAAGCACAACGGCTCCCCCAGGTGCACATCGTCGGGGGTGTGTTTGCGCCAGCACGAGACGGGTCGGCCGTGGCGGCAGCGCTTGGCCCGTCCTCGGGGCAGACAGGGCGCCGGTGAACCGTCGGACGTGGTCCGGATGCCGTGGACGTGTCCGACGCTGGGGGCGGTGAGGGTGGCGAACACCAGTGGGTTCGCCGTCACGGTGGTGGGGACGGTCTTGCCGCCGACGGCTCCGGCGCGGATCATCTCGAACGTGTCCCGGGCATACACGCGCGAGCAGGCCGGGCAGACATCGGCACGCCGGTTGCCGCACGCCCGGTACAGCTCGCCCAACGGCGCATCCGTGGACCGGTACTCGGACAGCACCTCACCGGTGGCGCGGTCGATGGTCATCGAGGAGCCCGCGAGTCGGACCGGGTGGGAGCAGTAACCGACCGAGGCCGCCACGTCGGCGAAGGCCCCGGTGGTGCGGTTGCGGAGTCGACCGATGAGGGAGCCGACTTCGGCGTCGGTGAGGTTCCCCAGGTCCAAAGGCGCGTCTGGCCCGAACCCGGGGAACCCCGACCCGCCCGCCTCGGGGACGTCGAGGACGCTCACGCGGCCCCCACCAGGTCTAGGCCCAGGGTGTCCTGCACCGCCACGCCGTCCAGGGCGGCGGCCGCGGTGTCGTTGTCAAGCTCGGCGGTGCCGCGCTGGCTGCCTGCCCAGAACCCGGACGTCATGGCCCGTGCTTCGACCCCGCAGGCCAGCCGGACCGGGCAGCCAGCGCACACGCGCGCCATGGCGGCGATCTGGAGGGGCGAGGCGATGCCGGGTTCTTCGATCCAGGGCAGCAGCCGGGCCGGACCGGACGTGCATGCGCCGTCGGCCATCCAGTCGGGCAGCGGTCCCGCCAGGAGCAGGGTGGGGGCGGTCATGAGGTCACCGCCGCAGGCTCGAAGTCCAGGCCCGGCAGGGTCGCCTGGGCAAGCGGGGCGGCGCGGCCCACGCGAGGCGCACGACGCACCACCGGCGCAGGGACAGGCGTAGGAGCCGGGACCGGCTCAGGCCTCGTCTCGGCCGGGGCGGATTGTTCGGCAGGCGTGGCGATCGCGGGCACGGGCTCCGGCTCGGCAGCCGGGACGACCTCAGCGGCACGGACCGAGACCGGCTCAGGAGTAGTGACCGGCTCAGCGGCGAGGCCCGCGCCGGGTGCGTCGGCGACCACGAGGGAGGCCAGCGCGTGAGTGGACGTCAGTACCGACAGGGGCGCGAGGGCGACCAGGACGACGCCGACGAGGGCGCGGACCTCGGGACCGACGTCGTAGGCGTGGGCGGCGTTCGCGCCGACGCTGACCACGGTGAATCCGAACATCAGGAGCCAGGCCCAGGCTGAGGAGCGTCCGCGTGCCCGCAGCACGAGCGCGACCAGCCCGTAGACGAGGACCGAGGCGTCGATCACGACCGGCACGAGGAACGCCAGCGCTTCGGGGACGCGGCCCCAGGTCGCGGCATCCCGTAGGGAGGCGAACGACAGGGCGAACGAGGCCAGGGCGACCGCGACGGTCAGGGCGACGGTGAAGACGAGGACGGGCCGGGAGTCGGCCGCGATCCGGGCGACGGGCCCGGCGGGAGGGCGGGTCATGAGCTTGTCTCCTGTTCGGTCGTGGCCGTGTCGGCGGCCTGGGTGGTGGCGTCGGCCGGGCGGCGGTTGCGGGTGGACTTGCGTGCCGAGCGCTTGCGCTTGGGGGTCTCCGTCGTCGAGGCAGCGGCGTCGTTGACGGGGTTGTCGTTGGCCGGGCCGTTGTCGGTCGGGCCGGGGTTGGTCGCAGCGTCGGGGACGGGCAGATGTCCGCCGGCGGCGAGCCAGGCCGAGGCCGCATCCGCCACCGGGGCCGGGGCGGGGGTGTCGGTGTAGGCGGGTGCGGGGTAGCGGCCCGCGACGGCGCGGATGAGCCGGTCGGGCCAGTAGTCGAACCGGCACAGGGTCGGGGTGCCGTCCTCGGTCACGAGGTAGGCCGTCCCCGCCGTAGCCGAGACACCGCCGGGCTGGATGTCGGCCGGGATGTCATGGGCCGGTGCCAGGGGTGCGGCGGTGCCCAGCACCATGTCGGTTTCGACCTCTGAGTCCAGGCGCAGGGCGATCTTCTGCGGCCACAGACCCCGGGTGCCGCCCAACGCTTCCTGCCGGGGGTTCTGCACACACCCGAGGACGACGACGCCGAGGGCCCGGCCCTGGGTGAGCAGCTTGGACAAGAGGCGTTCGGCCTCGCGCTTGTGCTCGAACTCGGAGTAGGCCATCAGGTCGGCCAACTCGTCGATCACGAGCACGTGCAGCGGGGCATCGGGGGTCGCGTCATGGTTTCGCGAGACACCACGCATGAGAGCCCCGCGCTCGTTCATGATCCGCACCAGGGTTCCCAGCACGGTCACGGCCTGTTCGGCGGTGTAGGCGACCTGCCCGAACAAGGCACGGCCCGTCTCGACCTCGATGCCCTGTTTCAGGTCCACGCCCCACAGCCGCACATACCCCGCATGCACGGCCGGGGCCAGGTTGCCCGCGACCGACCAGAGGACCGAGCCCTTCCCGGCGCCGGTCGCGCCGACGACGAGGGTGTGTCGGCCGCGCACCACCAGGTCCAGCCGCCGCCCGTCACGGCGCATGCCTGCCGGAACGACGCCCACCGGAGCCGCGCCCGAGAATTCGGCCGGCATCACCGCCGTACGCGGGGCAAGGCGCGCGATGAGGAACAGCACCAGATCGACCACGCCAGGCTTCACGGGGCGTAGCTCGTGACCGTGCGCGCCGTAGGCCGTGGCGATCCGCGAGGCGGCACGAACGATGTCGTCGACCGTCTGCCCAACCACGACGTTCAGGCGCAGCACGGCCGCACCGGGAGCGAACCGCACCTTGATACCGGGCACGAGGACTCCGCCGTCGGGTTGACGCACACCGAGCCCGGCAGCCGTGCCCACGGCCTCGGAGCCCTTGCGGCCCCATCGGGCGGGGGTACCGGTGAGCCAGCGGCGCACGTACCAGACCCGCAGCCGCGAACGCCGGTATGCGGCCGGAGCGGCGGCGGCCCACAGGCCGAACAGCAGGCCGGGAGACCAGAAGAGCGCCCACACGATCGCAGGTCCCGTCAGGGTCGAGTTCGGCCAGCCCGAGGCTTCCAGCCCCAGCCACAGCAGGCCTGCGACCACGAGCCCGAACACAGACAGAAGCAGGTGGCGACCCGCCCACGCGAACGTGGCCTGCACGAGCATCCACGAGCGGCCCAGCACGAAGGCCAGGACCGCGAACAGGGCCCGCAGCACGACACCGAGGACGCCGGGGCGGCCCAGGGTGGCGGCGTGGGTGCGGGCCCGAGCCCGGGCCACAG
>NZ_JAFMPK010000043.1 GCF_017349295.1 Myceligenerans salitolerans | reverse complement strand
TGGGGTGGGGGTTGGTCGTTTCTCGGGAACCGTATAGTGGACGCGGGCACGCACACCCCTCCAGGAGAGGGGGGTTGGTTGTTGAGGTTGTTGGCGGATTAGTACCGGTCAGCTGCAACCCTTACGGGTCTTCCACCTCCGGCCTATCAACCCGGTAGTCTTCCGGGCGCCTTCCCACCCCGCAGGGTGGTGGAGTCTTCATCTTGAAGCAGGCTTCCCGCTTAGATGCTTTCAGCGGTTATCCCTTCCGAACGTAGCCAACCAGCCGTGCTCCTGGCGGAACAACTGGCACACCAGAGGTTCGTCCGTCCCGGTCCTCTCGTACTAGGGACAGCCCTTCTCAAGACTCCTGCGCGCGCAGCGGATAGGGACCGAACTGTCTCACGACGTTCTAAACCCAGCTCGCGTACCGCTTTAATGGGCGAACAGCCCAACCCTTGGGACCAACTCCAGCCCCAGGATGCGACGAGCCGACATCGAGGTGCCAAACCATGCCGTCGATATGGACTCTTGGGCAAGATCAGCCTGTTATCCCCGGGGTACCTTTTATCCGTTGAGCGACCACGCTTCCACAAGCCATGGCCGGATCACTAGTTCCGACTTTCGTCCCTGCTCGACCTGTCAGTCTCACAGTCAAGCTCCCTTGTGCACTTGCACTCGACACCTGATTGCCAACCAGGCTGAGGGAACCTTTGAGCGCCTCCGTTACATTTTAGGAGGCAACCGCCCCAGTTAAACTACCCACCAGGCACTGTCCCTGATCCGGATCACGGACCGAGGTTAGATGCCCGAAGCGATCAGAGTGGTATTTCAACGATGACTCCACCCGACCTGGCGGCCGAGTTTCACAGTCTCCCACCTATCCTACACAAACCGCACCGAACACCAATACCAAGCTGTAGTAAAGGTCCCGGGGTCTTTCCGTCCTGCTGCGCGTAACGAGCATCTTTACTCGTAGTGCAATTTCGCCGAGTTCGCGGTCGAGACAGCGGAGAAGTCGTTACGCCATTCGTGCAGGTCGGAACTTACCCGACAAGGAATTTCGCTACCTTAGGATGGTTATAGTTACCACCGCCGTTTACTGGGGCTTAAATTCTGAGCTTCAACCCGCAAGGGGCCTGACTCGTCCTCTTAACCTTCCAGCACCGGGCAGGCGTCAGTCCGTATACATCGTCTTGCGACTTCGCACGGACCTGTGTTTTTAGTAAACAGTCGCTTCTCCCTGGTCTCTGCGGCCGTCCCCGCTGACCCCAGCATGTGGGGATCACGGGTCGGGCCCCCCTTCTCCCGAAGTTACGGGGGCATTTTGCCGAGTTCCTTGACCACGATTCGCTCGATCACCTTGGTATTCTCTACCTGACCACCTGAGTCGGTTTCGGGTACGGGCGGCTAGAACCTCGCGTCGAGGCTTTTCTTGGCAGCAGAGGATCACCGCGTTCCCACTTGCGTGGTCACCATCAGTTCTCACCCACACGCCCCGCGGATTTACCTACGAGGCAGGCTACGACCTTGGACGTGGACAACCATCGCCACGTGCGGCTACCTTCCTGCGTCACCCCTGTTAACACGCTTACCTACTACCGGATCAGGTCCCACGCCGCCCCATCAATGTCACCCGAAGGCAACGGCGATGGTTTGGGATGGTTAGTATCACCGGACTCGGTATGGGCGGTTCTTCGCCGGTAGGAGAATATCAACTCCTTGTCCATCGACTACGCCTGTCGGCCTCGCCTTAGGTCCCGACTTACCCAGGGCGGATAAACCTGGCCCTGGAACCCTTGGTCATTCGGTGGACGGGATTCACACCCGTCATTCGCTACTCATGCCTGCATTCTCACTCGCGTGGCCTCCACCCCTGGATCACTCCGGGACTTCAACGGCCACACGACGCTCCCCTACCCAACCACACCACTGACAGACCCGAAGGACTGTAATGTCTACGTGTGGTTGCCACGGCTTCGGCGGTGTGCTTGAGCCCCGCTACATTGTCGGCGCGGAATCACTTGACCAGTGAGCTATTACGCACTCTTTCAAGGGTGGCTGCTTCTAAGCCAACCTCCTGGTTGTCTGAGCAACTCCACATCCTTTCCCACTGAGCACACGCTTAGGGGCCTTAGCCGGCGATCTGGGCTGTTTCCCTCTCGACCCACGGAGCTTATCCCCCGCAGTCTCACTGCCACGCTCAACTTACCGGCATTCGGAGTTTGGCTGACGTCAGTAACCTTGTCGGGCCCATCGGCCATCCAGTAGCTCTACCTCCAGCAAGCAACACGTGACGCTGCACCTAAATGCATTTCGGGGAGAACCAGCTATCACGGAGTTTGATTGGCCTTTCACCCCTAACCACAGGTCATCCCCCAGGTTTTCAACCCTGGTGGGTTCGGGCCTCCACACCGTCTTACCGGCGCTTCACCCTGCCCATGGCTAGATCACCCCGCTTCGGGTCTAGACCCGGCGACTGGACCGCCCTATTCGGACTCGCTTTCGCTACGGCTACCCCACACGGGTTAACCTCGCCACCGAGCACTAACTCGCAGGCTCATTCTTCAAAAGGCACGCCATCACCCCTGCACAACCCCACAAGGAGGCGGGAGGCTCTGACGGATTGTAGGCACACGGTTTCAGGTACTATTTCACTCCCCTCCCGGGGTACTTTTCACCTTTCCCTCACGGTACTGGTCCGCTATCGGTCATCAGGGAGTATTTAGGCTTACCAAGTGGTCTTGGCAGATTCACACGAGATTTCACGGGCCCCGTGCTACTCGGGACAACCCCCACCAGGCCACACCATTTCACCTACGGGACTACCACCCTCTACGGTCCGGTATTCAACCCGGTTCGGCTATAGCGCAGCTTTCTCACTGATCGAGAGACTGTCAGATCCCTCCAGGGGCTCCCACTACCCCGCACACGCAACGTCTGACAACTTGACACGCGCACGGTTTAACCTCATCCGCTTTCGCTCACCACTACTCACAGAATATCTCTTCCTGCCGGTACTGAGATGTTTCACTTCCCGGCGTTCCCCCCTACACCCTATGAATTCAAGTGCAGGTACCCGAACATGACTTCGGGTAGGTTCCCCCATTCGGAAACCCTCGGATCACAGCTCGTCTGCCAGCTCCCCGAGGCTTATCGCAGGCTACAACGTCCTTCGTCGGCTCCTGATGCCAAGGCATCCACCCTGTGCCCTAAAAAACTTCAACAACACTACGCAGAACACACCAGCAGGCTCCTCACAACAAGAAACCCCTGGCATGTCCAGAGATGCTCGCGTCCACTATACAGTTCTCAAGCAACGAACGAACCCACCACACACCAGCGACCAACCCCAGCCAGCCCCTCGACCGACCACAGCGGTATCGCCGTCATGATGACCCGATCCTCGAAACCCCCGACCCACGGCCGGTTGCCTCAGGACCCAACAGTGTGCTTGGCAAACCCCTCACCCACCGAACCCGCGGATTCCAGCCCACCCACCCACCCTCACAAGAAGGCACGGCACGCAGACGTACTACCACAAGACCCGGAACAGGCCGAAGCTCTTCGTCAATGTTCCACCCATGAGCAACCACCCACGACACACTCGGCCGCGGCATGGCCCGAACCCCGAATCCAGGGTCCTGGACCCCACCCAGCCCGCACACGACAACCGTGCACGACAACCAGGCGAAGCCACAACGCTCCTTAGAAAGGAGGTGATCCAGCCGCACCTTCCGGTACGGCTACCTTGTTACGACTTAGTCCCAATCGCCAGTCCCACCTTCGACCACTCCCCCCCTTACGGGTTGGGCCGTGAGCTTCGGGTGTTACCAACTTTCGTGACTTGACGGGCGGTGTGTACAAGGCCCGGGAACGTATTCACCGCAGCGTTGCTGATCTGCGATTACTAGCGACTCCGACTTCACGGGGTCGAGTTGCAGACCCCGATCCGAACTGAGACCGGCTTTTAGGGATTCGCTCCACCTCACGATATCGCAACCCTCTGTACCGGCCATTGTAGCATGCGTGAAGCCCAAGACATAAGGGGCATGATGATTTGACGTCATCCCCACCTTCCTCCGAGTTGACCCCGGCAGTCTCCCATGAGTCCCCGGCATAACCCGCTGGCAACATGAGACAAGGGTTGCGCTCGTTGCGGGACTTAACCCAACATCTCACGACACGAGCTGACGACAACCATGCACCACCTGTACACCGACCTTACGGAAACCACATCTCTGCAGCTGTCCGGTGCATGTCAAGCCTTGGTAAGGTTCTTCGCGTTGCATCGAATTAATCCGCATGCTCCGCCGCTTGTGCGGGCCCCCGTCAATTCCTTTGAGTTTTAGCCTTGCGGCCGTACTCCCCAGGCGGGGCACTTAATGCGTTAGCTACGGCACAGAACAGGTGGAACCTGCCCCACACCTAGTGCCCAACGTTTACGGCATGGACTACCAGGGTATCTAATCCTGTTCGCTCCCCATGCTTTCGCTCCTCAGCGTCAGTAACGGCCCAGAGACCTGCCTTCGCCATCGGTGTTCCTCCTGATATCTGCGCATTCCACCGCTACACCAGGAATTCCAGTCTCCCCTACCGCACTCCAGCCTGCCCGTACCCGATGCCAGCCCGAGGTTGAGCCTCGGGTTTTCACACCAGACGCGACAGACCGCCTACGAGCTCTTTACGCCCAATAATTCCGGACAACGCTTGCGCCCTACGTATTACCGCGGCTGCTGGCACGTAGTTAGCCGGCGCTTCTTCTACAAGTACCGTCACCCGAAGGCTTCTTCCTTGTCGAAAGAGGTTTACAACCCGAAGGCCGTCATCCCTCACGCGGCGTCGCTGCATCAGGCTTTCGCCCATTGTGCAATATTCCCCACTGCTGCCTCCCGTAGGAGTCTGGGCCGTGTCTCAGTCCCAGTGTGGCCGGTCGCCCTCTCAGGCCGGCTACCCGTCGACGCCTTGGTAGGCCATCACCCCACCAACAAGCTGATAGGCCGCGAGCCCATCCCCCACCAAAAAATCTTTCCAACACCCGCCATGCGGCAGACACTGAATATCCGGTATTAGACCCCGTTTCCAAGGCTTATCCCGAAGAGGGGGGCAGGTTACTCACGTGTTACTCACCCGTTCGCCACTAATCCACCCCAGCAAGCTGGAGCTTCATCGTTCGACTTGCATGTGTTAAGCACGCCGCCAGCGTTCGTCCTGAGCCAGGATCAAACTCTCCGTAAAAGAAAACACTCTTCACAGAGCAATACTGATACTGGCCAGACCAAGCAAAACCGCTCGATCCGATCCAAAAACAATCCCCCCAAACGAGAGGACCATCAAACTGGCATTAACTATCAAGCACACTGTTGAGTTCTCAAACAACCGACGCACACATCCGGACCAAACCCACCGGCCTGACCCGCTCAGGGCGACTCGAAAAACTTACCAGATCCGATTCCGTGTCCCAAATCCCTCGAAAGTGATCCAGGTCGCAGACGCGATTCGACAAGCCCCACCTGATCAAGAGCGCACTCGGCACCCGGAAGATCTGGAGTGAGTTTCCGCCCCGGGACCGGCCAGCCCGCGTGATCCGCGGTTCCTGTCCGTGCCTCCCTGTCGGGCGAACGACCAGAACATTACGGGAGGGTGGCACCCGAGTCAAAACCGCGGGACCGTGACGGCCACCACACAGACGCCTCCGCGGGCCGCGAAGGCCAAGAGAACACCATTCACGACTGGCTGAATCACCTGGGTGCTGCACTCAGAGGACTCGGTCACGCCATGCCAACCGCACGTGCACCAAGAGATCCCCATACCGGTCGGTCATTCGTAATTTTTCGTTCAGTTCTGCGGTACGGCGTCCTGCACCGCCTCGCCGCGTGCTCATCCATCAGACCCGGAGTTCTCAAGTACCACTGCCAGGCCCTGGCCCACTCCGATACAGATCGCCGCCACACCCCAGCGGGCACCCTCCGCCCGCAGCCGCCGGGCAAGAGTTCCGAGCACACGGGTCCCCGAGGCGCCCAGAGGATGCCCGACGGCTATCGCGCCGCCCCATGCGTTGACGATCGTCTCGTCGATCTTCCAGGCGTCGACGCAGGCGAGTGCCTGAGCTGCGAACGCCTCGTTCAGCTCCACCGCTCCTACGTCACCCCACGTGATACCCGAGCGCTCCAGTGCCGTGTTGGCTGCTTCGACGGGTGCGTAGCCGAAGTACTGCGGTTCACCCGCGGCCGCGGCACGTCCGGCGACCCGTGCCAGCGGCTGGAGCCCCGTCAGCTCCGCCGCCGACGCCGAACCCAGCAGAACCACACTGGCGCCGTCGGTCAGCGGGGAAGCGTTCGCCGCCGTGATCGTGCCGTCCGCACGGAAGCTCGGCTTGAGCGTGGCAAGCTTCTCGAGCGTGCCGCCAGGACGGATCGGCTCGTCGCGGGCCAACGGTTTCTCACCCGCGCCTGGTCCCACGTAGGGAGCCACCAGGTCGTCGTAGTGACCGGCCACCCAAGCCTGGTCTGCGAGGCGGTGCGACCTCAGGGCGAACTCGTCCTGCCGTTCCCGCGAGATCCCGAACCGCTCCCGCAAGCGCTCGGTGCCTTCTCCCATGGACACGGTCCAGTCGGGCTCCATACGGTCGTTGGTGAGACGCCACCCCAGTGTGGTCGAGACCATCTCGACGTTGCCGACGGGAAATCCGCGATCGGGCTTCGGCACCACCCAGGGAGCGCGGCTCATCGACTCGACGCCTCCTGCGAGCACGAGCTCGGCATCACCGGCCTCGATCGCCCTGGCCCCCTGAATCGCGGCGTCGAGAGCCGAGCCGCACAGACGGTTCAGCGTTACCGCCGGCACGGTGACCGGCAGGCCGGCGAGAAGAACCGCCATCCGGGCAACGTTGCGGTTGTCCTCACCCGCCCCGTTGGCGTTGCCGAGGATCACGTCGTCGATCCGCGCAGGGTCGAGACCCGGAGCTCGGCCGACCTGCTGCTCGAGGACGAACGCCGCGAGATCGTCCGGCCTGGCCTCGGCGAGCGCACCGCCGTAACGACCGAACGGCGTCCGGACCGCGTCATACACGAATGCCTGCTTCATCGCACCATCCCATGATCGCTCCGCGAGCGTCTGTCCCTCACGCGCACAGCGACGTTAGCACCGGGCCCGGAACCGACGGAACTCGCGAGAGTCGGCCTCGATCCGAGGTGCGACGGTGAACCAGCCGATGACGCCCCGAGGCATGTCCGCCTTGCTGCGTCGGCGGCCGCCCATGAGGTAGGAGATGGTGTTGCGGACGGGGGCGACGTCGTAGCCGGTCTGCTCGATCGGGCAGCAAAAAACCCCGCACCAGTCGTCTCACCTGGTGCGGGGCCGATGCGCGCCCGGAGGGATTCGAACCCCCAACCTTCTGATCCGTAGTCAGATGCTCTATCCGTTGAGCTACGGGCGCCTGCCGATGTCTCCATCGATCCAGCCACTCATGTGGCCGAACGACGAGAACACTACCGCCTCATGGGCCGGTTCCCAAACCGAGATCCGACTTCGTGACCCACAACACGCCATCGGCCGGCCGCGTACCGCCAGGCTCGAGGAAGACGCCGACGTGCGGACAAGATCCCGCCCAGGGCGGACCTGAACTGGATGTCGATGCGACCCGGACGAGACATGACGAAGGCGAGGAGGCTCAAACCATGAGCACACCTCGCCTGTCGTACAAGCGGAGACGGCGGGATTTGAACCCGCGAACGGCTTGCACCGTTACCACCTTAGCAGGGTGGCGCACTAGGCCTGACTATGCGACGTCTCCTCGCGACGGCCGCCCGTGGGCGGTGAGCGCGCAGCCCAGAGTACCTGGCGCACCCGCCGTCCGGCAAAGTGGGCCCGGGTGCGAGCAGTTTGCGTACGTCGGAACATTATTGAAGTGTTTCTCAGTAATCCAGTACCTTCGGCTCATGGACTATGACGTCTTGGTCATCGGGTCGGGCTTCGGCGGCAGCGTCGCCGCACTGAGGCTCACCGAGAAGGGTTACGCCGTGGGCGTCCTGGAAGCGGGCCGACGCTTCGAGGATCACGAGTTCCCCAGGAACAACTGGCACCTCAAGGACTACCTCTGGGCGCCGAGGCTGGGCTGCTTCGGGATCCAGCGCATCACCCTCCTGCGCAACGTGCTCTGCCTGACCGGCAACGGTGTCGGCGGTGGATCACTGGTGTATGCGAACGTGTCCTACCGGCCTCGCAGCGACGCGTTCTTCCGGGATCCCGCGTGGGCCGACATCACCGACTGGAAGTCCGAGCTCGATCCCTACTACGACCAGGCGTCCCGCATGCTCGGTGTGACGACCTATCACGGTGACTCCCCCGCGGACCGGCTGATGCGCGAGGTCGCCGCCGACATGGGAGTCGCCGACACCTTCCGGCCCACCGACGTCGCCGTCTACTTCGGCCCCGGTGGTGCCGCCGACCCCAGTCCCGACCGGACGTTCCCGGACCCCTTCTTCGGCGGCGTCGGCCCGGAACGCACCGGATGCCACGAGTGCGGCGCGTGCATGACCGGCTGTCGGCACGGCGCGAAGAACTCCCTCGCCAAGAACTACCTGTATCTCGCGGAACAGGCCGGGGCCAAGATCCATCCGCTGACCACCGCACACCTCGTCCGGCCTCTGGCGGGCGGCGGGTACGAGGTCCTCACCCACCGCACCGGTCGCAGGCGTTCCGGCCGCACGCGGTTCACCAGCCGCGACGTCGTCTTCGCAGCGGGCACACTGGGCACGCAGGACCTCCTGCACCGGATGAAGGCCGACGGTGTGCTCCCGCACATCTCGGACCGCCTGGGCTACCTGACCCGGACCAACTCCGAGTCGCTGCTCGGCGCCGTCACCAAGAAGGTGTCCGACGTCGACTACTCGCACGGCGTCGCCATCACGTCCTCGATCTTTCCCGACGAGCACACGCACGTGGAACCCACTCGTTACGGCAAGGGCTCCAACCTGATGGGTGCCCTCGTCACGCCACTGGTGCCCGGCGACCGGCCCTGGCGTACGTTGCGCTGGGGCGTCGTCCTGCTCCGGCACCTCAGGTGGCTCCAGGTCCTGGTGGACTACCGCCGCTGGTCGGAGCGTGCCGTCATCGCCCTCGTGATGCAGAGCCACGACAACTCGCTCACCGCCTACCTGCGACGCGGCCTGTTCGGGAGGCGGCTCACGACGCGAACGCCGGCGGAGCGGCCGAATCCCGCGTGGGTCCCGGAGGGCCATGAAACTGCCCGGCGCATGGCCACGCGAATGGGCGGGGTCGCAGGGAGCATCGTGACCGAGCCGTTCGGCGCACCGATGACGGCGCACATCATGGGTGGTTGCACGATCGGCCCGTCACCGGAGCGAGGCGTCGTCGACCCGTACCTGCGCGTGTACGGCCATCCTGGCCTGCATGTCATGGACGGCACCACGATCACCGCGAACATCGGTGTGAACCCGACGCTGACGATCACCGCCCAGGCCGAACGCGCCTGCGCGCTGTGGCCCAACAAGGGCGACGAGGATGCCCGACCCGATCTCGGCACCGCCTATCGGCGTCTTCGGCCCGTCCGACCGGTCCGCCCCGCTGTCCCCGACGCCGCCCCTGCCGCCCTCCGGCTGCCGATCGTCGACATCACCTGACCGCAGCCACTGGCGCGACATCGAACGGGAGCGCGGCCGCTGGCCGGGCTCCCGGCGAACGTTCCCATATGAACGATGACGCGGAACATCTATGAACGATGTCCCGCGTCATCACGAACGCGGAGGGCGAGGGATTCGAACCCCCGGTGCGTTGCCGCACAACGGTTTTCAAGACCGTCACATTAGGCCGCTCTGTCAGCCCTCCCGGTGCCGCACAAGTCTAACGGCGGGCCGCCCGCCCGTGGACAGCCCGCCGTCGGCGGGGCACATCGCCGGCGTCGCACCGGCGAGACCTGCTCGGTCGCTCGTCAGCTCTGCTTGCCGGCCCGCAGCTGGCGCATCGCCAGCTGCACGAGGGCGATGAGCGTCTGCTTGGTCGCCGCACGCGAGCGAGCGTCCGTGTAGAGCATGGGCACGTGCTCGGGAATCTGGAGCGCCTCGCGCACGTCCTCGAGCCGGTGCTTCGCCACGCCGTCGAAGCAGTTCACGCCGACCACGAACGGGATGTTGCGCGACTCGAAGTAGTCGATCGCCGGGAAGCACTGCTCCAAGCGGTCCGTGTCCACGAGGACGACGGCACCGATGGCGCCGCGTACCAGGTCGTCCCACATGAACAGGAAGCGGTCCTGGCCGGGCGTGCCGAACAGGTAGAGCCACAGGTTGCCCGGGAGCTCCACACGTCCGAAGTCCATGGCCACCGTGGTGGTGGTCTTACGGTCGGTGACCCCACCGGCGTCGTCCACGCCCACGGAGTGCTCCGTCATGGCCGCCTCGGTGTTGAGCGGCTCGACGTCGGAGATCGAGCCGATGAACGTCGTCTTGCCGACGGCGAAGCCGCCGGCGACGACGATCTTCACGACCGTGGGAGCGGTGCGCTCACCGGACGGCTGCGCGGCCGACCCGGCCTTGCCGGACGGCGGCTGCTGCACGACCGGCGGCGCGGGCTGAGCGGGCTGGGCCGGGCGCGGCCCGGCGGACGCTGCCGTGGGCGCGGATCCGCCCCCGCCGAGGACGCTCTGCCGGGCGGGAGCGCCCGTCGCGGAATCGGACACCGGCGCCCAGTTCGGGCCGGCGCCGGTCCCGTTGCTAGAGGGCGGAAATGCCATTCAGAACACTCTCCAAGACACTGAGCGACAGGCCCGAGTTCGAGCTTCCATGGCCTGTGTGGACGTTGACGGGGGTCGAGGTGTGCACCGTGATGTGCCCCTCCTCCTGCATGTCCGCCACGAGGATCCGGACAACGCCGAGGGGCAGCCGAAGCAGAGCGGACAGCTCGGCGATCGACACGTACGTATGTGCGGCGTGCTGGAGGATGGCGCGCTTCTCGGGAGGAAGGCCCTGGCCGGTCACCGCGCCGGGCATCACCTCGACAAGTGCCTCGAGGGGCAGGTCGGACATCGCCGACCGCACCCGGCCTCCGGTGACCGCATAGGGGCGGACCGTCGAGGTCTCATGAACATCGGCGGACCCCTGGGAACCCAAAGGTGCGTACGTCATCGTCTATGCCTCATCCCAGACTGGCGGCTCGGGTCTGCCCGTCGACCGGGAGGCTGCCACGCATCTCCGAGATCAACTGCGGCGTCAGGGTGGCCTCGGTACGGGAGACCATGAGGGCCATCTCGTAGCCGATCAGGCCGATATCGCAGGTCGCCTCCGCGACGACGCCGAGGACGGAACCGTTGGACACGTTCATCAGGAAGAGGAAGCCGTTGTCCATCTCGATGATCGACTGGCGAACGTTCCCGCCGTTGAGCTGGCGCGAGGCGCCGCGGGTGAGACTCGACATTCCCGAGACGATGGCGGCCAGCTGGTCGCCGCTGGTGCGGTCGAGCTGGTCGGACATCGCCATGAGCAGACCGTCCGCGGACACCACGAGCGTGTGGCGGCTACCGGGCACGGTACGCACGAAGTTGTCGAGCAGCCACCCGAAATTGGTTGCTTCGGTGCTGAGGGTCACTTCTGTTCCTCCTAGTCAGAATCCACAGACGCGCTTGTCACCGCGGCTGCGGCGCTGAGTCAGGGACATCATTCATCGTCGAGGGGGACCACGTCGAGCCCCTCTCGTCGTCCTTGTATCCGGGATCGTGCTCTGTCCCGCTCTGGTCCACGGCTTCGTCGCGTCCGCGCACGGTAGCCGACTGGAAGGCCGACAGTCGCGAGCGGAGCTGCTCGGGGTCGCGCTCGATGCGAGCAGAGTGCTTCTCCACGGCCGGGTCGGCCCCCGTTCCGGACGCCCCACGCGTGCGCCGCGTGAGTCCGGCCGGGGCCTCGCCCGAGACGGTCGAGACGGTCTCGGGCCGGTAGGAGTCGCTCACATCGTCTTCCTGGTAAGCCCCCCGGTTGAGAAGGCTGGTCATTTCCTCGTACAGGGTGGCGGACGCCACCCATTCCGACCTGGCTTCCACGGAGTCGCGCACGTACTCGCGGTCCAGGGGGTTCGTGCCGTCGCTGTCGGAGCCCGGCGAACGCCGCGTCAGCGAGGCCGGCTCCGCGTACGACGGGTCGTACACGCCACCCGTGGGATACGGGTCACGGAACTCGATGTCGCCGGCCGGCGCGGCCGCCAGGGACGAGCGGCTCTCGGCAGGCGGAGCCGACGTCGCCGGGGCGGGCGTCGCCGGGGGCCGCGTGGCGTCGGCGGGCGGCAGCGGCACGGCCTCCGTCGCCGGACCGCCTCGCAGGGGCATCGCGGCCTGCGACGCGCGCCGGTCCACCGGGGTCGTCGCCGGCGCAGGAGCGGGGACCGCGGCCCTCGGGACCGTCGACGTGTCCACGTCGACCACCGAGTGGGCTCGCGTCTCCTCCAGCGCGCGCCGGTAACCCTCCTGGTAACCAAGCTGGTACGGCTCTTCCGGCGCAGGGTTTGCCGGCGCGGCCGACACCGAAGGCGTGAAACCCGTCGCGGCGAGGTCGTTCGGGGCGAAGTCGACCGAAGGACTCTCGGTTGCCGCGGGCGCCGACTGCGGCGCCGCAGTGGCCTGCGGGACCGACGAGACCGGTGCGCGTGACGCGAGGGCGTGCTGCGAGTCCGGCTGGACGTCGGGCTGGTAGGCACGCAGCTCACCGGTGGCCGGCTGCCCCGGCTTGCGGCCGAAGAGCCCGCGCTTGCCGGCCGGCTTCGCCTCCCGCACCGAACGTCGGCTCGGAAGATCCTGCATGAGTTCCTCGAACGCGGGCAGCGCCTCGTACCGTCCGTCGTCGTCCGCGCCCAACGGCTGCGCGCCGAAACCGGCCGACGGCGGCACGTGGCCGGGCCGGACCTGCGGCTGGGACGAGGTCATCGGGCGCTGCTGCGGAATGCCGTTCGTCGGGGGCCGCACACCGGCGGCCGCCGGGAACCTCATGATGTCGGTGTCCGGACCACCCGGGAGGGAGGCCGGGTCCCGCGTCACCGGATCGAGCTGGAGCGACTGCGACTCCGCCCCGTCGATGGTGTTCATCGACCGGAAGCTCGAGAAGAGCGCACTGCGCTGGTCGACGTTCACCGGTGCCGGCGACGCCTCCTCGAACACCGGTGCGGCCTCGGCCTCCTCCTGCTGCTTCTTCGCGGACGCACGGCTCGGCAGCGAGTTGCCGGGGGCCACGTCCTGAGGAGGCGTCCAGGCCGTCTCCTCGCCCGGCGCGATGTCCGGCATGGTGGGCGTCTGGATCTCGGGGAGCACGATCGAGCCGGTCGGCGTCGTCTGCATTCCCGTCGTGGGCGTCGACTGCCGGCGGCGCGGCATACCCAGTGCGGTCGTTCCGTCGGTGAGCGCGTCGAGATCGACCGGGACGGCCGCCGGAGGCTCCGGCATCATCGGCGGTGTCCCGAAGGCTGCCGGGGAGGCGACCTGCGGACGCCGCGGGGCGCCCGGCACCGACTCGCCGCCCGCCATGGGGAACGACGTCGTACCGGGTGCGGCGGGCGCGACCGGCGGCGTCGGTGCCGCGGAACCGTCCTGCACGCCGCCCACCCGAGCGGCAGCGGCCTGCGTGGAGGCCTCCAGCGGATCCGTCGGCTGCGGCAGCGGCAGCGAGTTGTCCGGGAGGAAGAGCACGGCCGGGAAGCGCACCGTGACGATCGTCCCGGTGCTCTCGGTGCCGGTCGCGAACTCGACGGTGGCACCCAGGCGGTCCGCCAGGCGGCCGACCACGAAGAGGCCGAGGCGCTGGGCACCGACCGCGTCGGACGCCGCGTGGCTGGCGACCTTGGAGTTGGCCTCGGCGATCTCCTCCGGGGTCATGCCGAGGCCGTGGTCGCGGACCGTGACCGAGACGAAGTCCTCGGTGCGCTCGGTGGAGACCTCCACCGGCGTGTGGGGCTCGGAGAACATGGTCGCGTTCTCGAGCAGCTCCGCCAGCAGGTGCGCCGCGTTCAGCGCGTTGTGGCCCAGCATCATCGGGTCGGTGACGAGGTTGAGACGCACGCGGTCGTACAGCTCGATCTCGGACGACGCCGTACGGATCACGTCGGAGACCGGCATCGGCTGCCGCACCCGTCGACCGGAGTCGATGCCGGCGAGGACCAGCAGGGACTCGGCGTTGCGGCGCATCCGTGTGGCGAGGTGGTCGAGACGGAAGAGGTTCGACAGAGTGGTCGGGTCTTCCTCGGAACGCTCGAGGTCGTCCAGGAACGCGAGCTGGCGGTTCAGCAGCACCTGGTCGCGACGCGCCACGTTGACGAACATCTCGGCGATGGAGCCGCGAAGCGCGGCCTGTTCCCGGGCGACCTCGATGGTGGTGCGGTTCACGTCGTTGAACGCCGCGGCGAGCTGGCCGATCTCGTCGGAGGACTCGACGTGGATCGGGTCCAGGTCCATCGTCGGGCCCTGGCCGGGAACCGACACCTGCTCCACCAGGGTGGGCAGCCGGTCACGGACGACGCCGGCCGCCTGGGTCAGGCGCCGCAGCGGCGAGACCAGGCGGCGAGCGATGACGAGCGCGGTGATGATGGAGAACGCCAGCGCGCCGATCGCGACGCCACCGGTGACGAGCGCGGTGTTGAAGGCCTCGCGGGCCTGCGACTGGGCGAGGCTCAGGGCGTCCTCACGGATCTGGTCGCGCACGACGCGGGCCTCCTGGACCCACGCGGCCGACTCGTCGCCGAACGAGGCGGCGAGCGCCGTGTTCTGCATCAGGTCCTGCTCGTTGCCCTGGAGGATCAGCGTCCGGACGGTACCGAGGGCGCCGTCCATCGGCGGGACGCGCCGTTCGCCGGGGATCTTCTCGAGGGCGAGGTTCGCCTCCTCCTCCTGGATGTCACCCAGCGTGATCTGCTCGAGTGCGCGCAGGACCACCGTGCGGTCGACCGGCTCGTTGTTCCGCTGAGCCACCGCGGACGCCGTCAGGAGGTTGCCGATCAGCGGACGCTCGTAGGTGTTGGTCAGCATCAGCTCGTCCATGAGCTGGTGCGCCCGGATCCGCTCACCCAGGTCGCGGTTCTCCGTGGTGTCCGCGAGCTGCGTCATCACGTCGACCGAGTCGTCGATGAAGATGTTGTAGGCCCGCGTGACCTGCTGCTCGGCGATCGACTGCTCCTGAACCTTACGCTGCACCTCGAGAACCTCGGCGCGGTCGTAGATGGTCTGGTCGATGGCCTGCTTCACACGCGGGTCGAGGAAGCTCGTGTCGAGTGCCCGGAACTGTGCGTCACGCTCGTCGAGGGCCTGGTTCGTCTGTTCCTGCGCCGACGGCAGCGCGTAGACGATCTCGCCGTCCTCCTTGACGATCTTCCCGTTCTCGTCCCGCTCGGGCAGCCCTTGGAGGAGCAGGCCCTTCGCCTCGTCGGAGGTGCACGGGTCCTGGTTGGGAAGACACGGGGCGGAGGCGGCGATGGTCAACGCCCGTTCCTGAGCGAACGCCGTACCCGCGTCGTCCTGCTGCTCGAGCGCCGCGACCAGGTCCGCGGTCTGCTGTGCGCGCAACGCCGACTCGATCGACGTCCAGGTGATGTACGCCGCGGCGATGATCATGACGAGGGCAGGCACAACGAGGGTCGCAAGAACTTTCCCGCGAACTCCCAACCTGCGGAACATGCGTACCTCTCTCCATCACTGTCCGCGACAGAAGGAACTCGCTGGTGCGTGCTCCGACACTCTCGCGGAGTGCGTACAAGTGACCGACGCCCGGCTAGGCTCCATCGGTGTGCGAGCCGTCACGATATCCGCAACCGGGCGCTCAGGGAAACTCTCCCTTTCGACCATATCTGACCCGGTTCCTGAGATAGGCGAAGTGCTGGTCAACGTTGCTGCCGCAGGCGTAAACCATGCTGACCTGCTGCAACGAGCCGGCCTCTACCCCCCACCTGCTGGTGCGCCCGACTGGCCCGGCCTCGAGATCTCCGGTGAGATCGCGCGTGTCGGTCCCGGCGTGTCGGGCTGGCGTACGGGAGATCGCGTGGTAGCGCTCCTCGACGGCGGTGGTTATGCGGACCAGGTCGCCGTACGAGCGACCCAGCTCCTGCCGGCACCCCGCAGCGTAGACCTGATCGACGCCGCGGCGCTCCCCGAAGCCGTGTGCACGGCGTGGGACAACCTCGTCACGGTAGGTGGGCTGGCGTCCGGCGAGTGGGTGCTGCTGCACGGCGGATCGGGCGGCGTCGGCACCGTGGCGATCCAGATCGCGAAGGCTCTGGGGGCTCGGGTCGCGACCACCGCGGGTGGTCCTGAACGCGCCGCTCAGTGCGCTGACCTGGGCGCGGACCGCACGATCGACTATCGCGAGCAGGACTTCGTCGACGCGCTCCGGGAGGCGTCCGACGGCGCAGGCGCCGACGTCGTCCTGGACGTCGTCGGCGCCGCCTACCTCGGTGACAACGTGCGCGCCCTCGCCCGCGGCGGACGCCTCGTCGTCATCGGGCTGCAGCGCGGACGGCGCGGCGAGCTCGACCTCGCGGCGCTCATGGCCAAGCGCGCGACGGTCACCGGAACCACGTTGCGCTCACGACCCGCGGCGGAGAAGGCGGCCGTCGTCGCCGCCGTCCGGGAGCACGTGTGGCCGATGATCGACGACGGCCGGGTACGGCCGGTGGTCCACACCCGCGTGCCGCTGGCAGAAGCCCAGCGCGCCCACGATCTGCTGGAATCGGGCGAGGTGTTCGGCAAAGTCCTCCTGGTGCCCTGACCAAGCTCCGGGACCGCGAGGGAGTACCTCAGGCAATCACACCCCGAACGGCGCCGTGTCCATATCGTGATACGCGCGGCGGTGGCCCGGACACGGAAGACTGGGGGCCATGAGCCACGCCGACGACACCACGCCCGCACCGGACGACGCGACCCCTCCGGCCGATCAGGAACCCCATCCCCAGGTCGTCACCCCCGACGGCCGAGCCGTCCCCGGCCGCTCCTCCGACCGCCCCGACGAGACCGACACGGACGCCGAGGACGTCGTCGGCCAGGTGGAGGAACCCGCGAAGGTGATGCGGATCGGCGGGATGATCAAGCGACTCCTCGACGAGGTCCGCGACGCACCGCTCGACGACGCCGCGCGCACCCGCCTGGCCGAGGTCCACGAGCGCTCCATCAAGGAGCTCGAGGACGGCCTCTCTCCGGACCTCATCGACGAGCTGCACCGCATCACCCTGCCGTTCACCGAGCAGGAGACCCCGTCCGACGCCGAGCTCCGGGTGGCCCACGCCCAGCTCGTGGGCTGGCTCGAGGGCCTGTTCCACGGGATCCAGACCGCGCTCGTCGCTCAGCAGATGGCCGCACAGGCCCAGCTCACGGGCATGCGACGGGCCCTCCCGCCCGGCACGCACGTAGCGCCGTTCCCGCCCGGCGGGCAGGAGGAGGACCCGGGACGCCACGAGCGAGGACCCGGCCAGTACCTCTGACCGTCCGGGTTCCGTCCTCGGGCCGGCCCCGGCGGGTGAGCCGGCCGGTACTCCACCGGCCGGCTCACTCCGCCCGGGGCGGCGCGAGCGCGATCGCGGCCGACACGCACAGCAGCCCGATCACCTGCGCCGCCCCGGGCAGCTGCCGCAGCATCACGGCACCCACCACGGCCGCCGTCGCCGGCAGGAGCGCGAGCAGAACGGCGAACGTGGCCGGCGGCACACGCCGCAGCACCGTCTGCTCCAGGCCGTAGGGCACCACCGACGAACAGACGGCGACGACCACGAGCAGAAGGACCAGGCCGCCGTCGGAGAGCACCTCCGGTGTGCTGTGCACGAAGAACGGCGCGAAGCAGAGCGAGCCCACGGCCATCCCGACGGCGAGACCGTCGACGCCGGCACCGACGCGCGCGACCCGGCGGCCGAGCAGGATGTAGAGGCCCCAGCACGTCGCCGCGGCGAAGATCGAGCCGAGCCCGATCACGGCGTCGGCCCGGGACAGACCGGAGCCGAGCGTGACGCCGGCGAGCAGCACCACGCCGACGGCCGCCGCGACGATCGCCGCCCTCGCGCGCCAGCCGCGACCGGTCAGAGCGGCCACCACGACCGGGCCGCAGAACTCGATCGCCACCGCGGTCCCCAGGGGCAGATGTTCGATGGCGATGTAGAAGGCGAGGTTCATGGCGGCGAGGACGACACCGAACGCCGCCGACCAGCCCAGGTCGCGTCGTGACCAGTCACGTCGCCACGGCCTGCGCCACAGGACGAGCACCACGGCGGCGAGAGCGATGCGCCACCAGCCGACCTCGGGAGCGCCGAGCCGGACGAAGAGGCCGACGGCGACCGCCGCGCCCACGTACTGCGTCAGACCGGAGACGACGAACACCGCGGGCGCGGGAACGCGTTCGAGGGGCCCGGCGAGGCCCTGCGGATCGAGCGACCGGCGCATCCCGCTACAGGTCCGCCGGGTCGACGAGGAACTCGTCCTCGTCCGCGATCTCGCCTCCGACGGCGTCCTGCAGACGGCCGGCGATCCGCGCGACCAGCTCGGCGGCGCGCTTGCGGGCGATGCGGTGCTCCAGGCCCGGCTGCTCCCGGTTGGCCTCGACCTGGTCCGGCGGCTCCCAGTGCACGCGGTAGCGGACGGCGCCGTCGGCCGTCCACGGGAGTCCCCGCAGCACCGGGGGAAGATGCTCCTCGCCCGCGACCTCCACGGCGACGATGCCGTCGACGTCGAGATCGATCAGCAGCCCGTAGCCGTGCAGCACCTGCGGACCCTGGAGCGCGGCGACGTCGAAGTCGTCGGCCGCGGCGTGGATCTCCTTGCGGCGCCGCGGATCCATCTTCTCGCCGGGGTAGAGCGGACGATCGGCGATACCCGCGGGCGGGCCGCCCCACTCCCGACCCTCCGTCGCCAGGCGGGTACGGCTGTGCAGCGGCCGCACGGTCGCCAGCGCCGCCTCGGGCTCCAGCCACACGCTCGAGTACACGGACATGTCGACGGCGACGTCGGCGTCGGGCGTGAGCACGACACCTGTGCCCGGACGCGGTCCCGTCCCGCCCGAGGACGCCCCGGCCGACCACAGTCCCCCGACATCGACACGGAGCGAGCCGCCGAGCCTCCGGGCCACCGCGACGAGCCACGTCACCAGCCGGCCTTCCTCCCGTTCCGGGAGCCCGCCGGCGAACGCGCGGCCGATACCGTCCCGGTCACCGATGCTGAACGGTGGCTCGCCGCGCTCGCGATGACAGATCACGTCGAACACCATCGCGGTCCCGGTCGGCAGGCCGAGGTCGAAGCCGTCTCCCTGCGGCGCGTACGGACCCGTCAGGGTCGCGTGCCGGGACACCCGCAGGACGCCCGGAGCACCGCCCTTGGCGCGCGGGCCCTGCGGGGCACTGGTGACGTCACCGGGCAGGATCCCGGCGGGGGTGACGTCCCACCGCGTGGCGGTGAACCGGGAGGTCGCGAGTACCTCCACCTCGTCCACGGTGACGTCGCCGGGAACGGCGAGCAGGTGTCGCGCCTGATGGGCCTGTCCCACGCTGCGCGGCAGGAGCGAAGAGGTCATGAGGCGTGAGCGTAGCCCCGTCCCCTGACGGTTCCCGCTCACACCTGTGTGCGGTGGAACGACTTCGAGGAACGCGACGCGGTGGGACCGCGTTGCCCCTGGTAACGAGAACCGTAGACATCCGAGCCGTACGGGTGCTCGGCAGGGGACGACAACCGGAAGAAGCACATCTGACCGATCTTCATCCCCGGCCAGAGAGTGATCGGCAGCGTGGCGACGTTGCTGAGCTCCAGGGTGACGTGGCCGCTGAAGCCCGGGTCGATGAAACCGGCGGTGCTGTGCGTGAGCAGGCCGAGCCTGCCCAGCGAGGACTTGCCCTCCAGGCGGGCGGCGACGTCGTCGGGAAGCGTGACGGCCTCGTACGTGGAACCGAGCACGAACTCTCCCGGGTGGAGCACGAGCGGCTCGCCGGACTCCACCTCGACCAGGCGGGTCAGCTCCGGCTGTTCCTGGCTCGGATCGATGAAGGGGTACTTGTGGTTGTCGAACAGCCGGAAGAACTTGTCGAGACGCACGTCGATGCTGGACGGCTGGATCATCTCCGGCTCGTACGGATCCAGGGCGACGCGCCCGGCGTCGAGTTCGGCGCGGATGTCGCGGTCGGAGAGCAGCACGCGGACACGTTACTCGGCGCGAGGGGGATCGGCAGGCTCGTCCGTCCCGGGCATCGCATGGCCGCGGCACGGCCGGGCCGGGACCGCTGCGGCGACGGTCCCGGCCCGCGTCGGTCGAGGCGCGGCGTCAGTCGCGGAGCGGACGCTGCTTGGCGTCGACCGACCAGTAGCCCCTGCGGAGCGCCAGGTAGAGCACGCCCTCGATCAGACCCCAGATCGCCGAGATGAACCCGAAGCCCGCGATCGCACCGATCACCGTGATGGCGAGCATCACCAGACCCAGCGCCCGGTAGCCCAGGTAGAAGCGGTGCGCGCCGAGAGCGCCGAGAAAGATGCCGAGAAGGCCGGCGACCACGCGCGACTTGCCCTTCACCTTGGACGTGGGAGGGCTGGGCGGCCGAGGAGTGCTGCCCGGGAAGTGCAGGGGGCGGGTGTAGCCGGACTCGACACGCGTTCCGTCGGGCAACGGAATCGTCTCGTCGAGGGGTCGGCCACCCGGGACCTGGACGGTCTTGTCGTAGTCGATGGCCTCTGTGGGCTCGTCGTTCGGGTGGTGCCTGTTCACGGCGTCTCCAGTCACGGGCAGGTGTCGTCGGGTTCGGCATTCCGGCGACGTCGGTTATGATCGGTGCGCACACCAGTTCAGCAGGTCTTGGCGGAGATTCCGTGGACCTCCTCCGGGAGACCATCGTAGGATGGCGAAACCGGACTGAACCAGGACGTTGCGGGTGTAGTTCAATGGTAGAACTTCAGCTTCCCAAGCTGACAGCGCGGGTTCGATTCCCGTCACCCGCTCTCGGCGAACAGGCGGAGTGCGCCCAACAGAGTTGGGCCACTCCGCCTCGCCATTTCCCGCGGGGGCACCGCCCCCACACCCCCTTCGGCGAACAGGCGGAGTGCGCCCAACANAGTTGGGCCACTCCGCCTCGCCATTTCCCGCGGGGGCACCGCCCCCACACCCCCTTCGGCGAACAGGCGGAGTGCGCCCAACAAAGTTGGGCCACTCCGCCTGTTCATTTCCCGGGCCGGTCTCAGCGGTCGAGGGTGGTCAGGTGCAGGGAGACCGGCAGACTCCACTTCGCCGCCGCGAGCCAGCCGCTCCAGCAGCGCCACGCCACCCCGCCGTCGCGCGCGGGGTGGTGACCGGACCGCTCCATGAGCCGGAGGCGCCTCGCGAGACGCTCCGCGGCCGATGCCTGGGCGACGAGGAGGTCGACGGAGATCGTCCCGAGAATCTCGTCACCCAGGTCGAGATGGTCGACGCCGGCTCGCACCTCGAGTGCGTGCGTATCGGTGACGTGCGCGATCAAGGCCGTCACGGCGACGAGTTCGGCGGGGCCCGAACGGGCCGGCGCCGCGCCGCTCATCCCGACCACGTCCACGTCGCCCACTCGCTCGGGCGGCTGCCGTCGATACCGCCGGTGATACCGGCCTCCGTCCCAGCAGGGTCCGTCGAAGTTGCCATCCCAGTCCTTTCGGAGTCCGCCCCAGAGGTCTCTCTAGGTGCATAGTCAACGATGGTTACGATGACTAGAGACCGCAACCTCAACGCCGAAAAGTTGCGCATCGGCAACAGCAGATAGTTAGGTGGATCCCGTGTCTAGAGAGGGCCGAGTGACAGCTTCCAGCATTGCCAAGGATCTGCGCGCCGAGATCCGCGCCGGGACGTACAAGCCTGGCGACCGACTTCCCAGCGAGGCGGCGCTGATGACGACCTACGGCGTGGCCCGCATGACGGCCCGCCACGGCCTGTCGATGCTCAAGGACGAAGGACTCACCGTCACCCGGCACGGGTCGGGCGTCTTCGTGCGCTCCTTCGATCCGATCGTCTTCGACAGCACGGGGTCGGGGTCCGACGACAGCACGATCACTCCCGTCATGGACGAGACCGACGCCGGGCTGACGGTTCGCACCCTCGCGGTGACCCCGGAAGAGGATCCCACCGAGGAAGCACGCCGGGCACTGGGGCTCGAGCCCGGCGTCCAGGTCACCACGCGCGAACGCCTGCACGTGAAGGGCCGCAAGCCGATGCTGCACGGGGTGTCGTACGTGCCGGCGTCGATCGCGGGCGGTACGCCGATCGCCGAGGACGAGATCGGCCCGGGCGGCACCTACGCCCGGCTCAAGGAGCTCGGGCACGAGCCGGTGAAGTTTCACGAGGAGGTCGTCGCGCGCATGCCGACGATCGAGGAGATCGAGGCGTTGCGCATCGAGCCCGGCACGGCGGTCCTCCAGGTGATGCGTACCGCGCTCGACGCCGAGGGCGCCGCCGTCGAGTACAGCCGCATCGTGCTCGATGGCGGCGAGTTCATGCTGCGTTACGACTTCGACGCCTGACGGGACACCGCTTCGGCCGCCCGGCCGATCACTCCCGCGGCCGAGCGGGGCCGCGTCGGCCCAACCACGGCGCGGCCCCGCCGGAGCCGGCATGATCGGTGCCGGTATCAGGCCGGACGTGTCCGCGGCTTGAGCCGCATCTCCGGCAGCGCCGGCGCCCGGAGCGGCCCCGAGGCGTAGCCGTCCACCCGGCCGAACCGCGCGTCACGGGCACCGTCGGCGTAGGCGGTGAGACCGTCCGGCAGATCGGCGATCTGCGCCATCCACTGGTCGCGGGCTCGGGCGACGTCGTCATGTGTCCGGCCGACGAAGTTCCACCACATGACCACGTCCTCGGTGAACGGCTCGCCGCCGATGAGCACCGCCCGCGCGGGGCGGTCCGGGCCGGCGGTCACGGCGAGTCGCCGCCGCCCCGGGCCCACGTAGGCCAGGGACGACGGCGCCACCGTCACCCCTTCGAGCCGGACGTCTCCGGCATCGACCACGAGCCCGTGCTCGAACCCGGGATCGATGTCGAGACGCAGTTCCGCACCTGCCTCCAGGTCGAGCTGGGCACCGACGAGGGGCGAGTACGTCGTCGCGGGAGACGTGAGGTCGTGCCCGGCCAGACGGAGGCTGCCGACGAACACCTGGACACGACCACCGTCGACGGTGGCGACCGGAAGGTCCCCGTGGTGCTCGAACCGCGGGGCGACGCCGAGCGCGTCGCCGGGGAGCGCCGTCCACAGCTGGATCCCGTGCAGCCGTGGCGGCCGGTCCGCGGACGGCGACTCCTCGGAGTGGGAGATCCCCGTGCCGGCCGTCATGAGGTTGAGTTCCCCGGGCCGGACCGTCTGGAGCGACCCCACCGAGTCACGGTGCAGGATCTCCCCCTCGAACAGCCACGAGACCGTCTGCAGGCCGGTGTGCGGATGGGGTGGGACCTGCATGCCGGCGGAGGCGGAGACGTCGTCGGGCCCGTAGTGGTCGCTGAAGCACCAGGCGCCGACCAGGGACCGGGAGCGCTGGGGAATGGTGCGCCGCACCGTCATCGCACGAGGACCCCCCAAGGGGACGTCGCGAGGTCCGAGAAGCTCGACGCCGTCCTCGGCCGAGCCGGAGGAACACACGTGTTCGGCGGGCCGGGTGTCCAGGTTGCTCATGCACCGAGCCTACGGCGGCGGCGCCAGGTGCACGCACGGTGCCGAGCCGACCTCGTCCCGCGACATCTCCCGCCAGGGCGCCAGGGCTCCCGGGGCAGGCCGGGAGCCCTGGCGTACCGCGTACCTCCGGTCGACTTACCCGGGGACCGGAGGCGCCGCGTCGACGTCACGGCTCCGGAGGCACGCCCCTCTGGCCCGGGTCGCCGGGCCGAACCTGGTGCAGGGCGTGTCGGACGCGGGTGGTCTTCCGGGTCCGTTCAGGCACCTGTGTCGTCACCCACAGCCCGCACCGCGGTACGAGACGTCCTGTCGTTCTCCGGTCGACCGGCGTCCGGCGGCCGGCCCTTCGGTGCTGCTGCAGCGCACCGATCAGACCGTCACTCACCGAACCGATAGCCACGTTTCTAGTTCCCGTTCGGCCCGGTGGCAACCGGTCAGGGCATGTCGTTCGCGCACATTTTTGCCGACAGTTCCGTCCACAAGGCTGTCCACAGGAAAGCCTGCGCATTCGCCGCCTGTACACAGCCCTGTGGAAGAAATCTGTGGACAATGCCTGTGCACGGGTTCCGGGGTCACACCCAGACGCGACCGCTTCCCGAGCTCCCTTGTGGGTCGTTGCGTGCCTCGAGCTCCTCGACCGTCGCCACGAACCCGCCGTCGTCGACGACGACGCCCGCGATCCGGCTCTGGAGCGTTACCGCGAGACGCGCGATCGACGACCGCATCCTGGCGCGCGCGATGACATGGAGGCCCGACGGCTGCTCCAGCTCGAGCTCGTACGGATCCGCCGGCACCCAGCTCAGGCGATAGGCGAACGGCCCGTAGGCCCGCCAGTCGAGCGCCCCGAGGGCGCGCGGCACCCGGTCCACGCGCTCGACGTCGACCACGATCGATCCGTCGTAGGCGGTGGGCCCCACGAGCCGGTAGTGCGGCGAGCCGTCGGCCGCCGACTCGTCCGCACCGATCTCGGCGGTGGCGATGAAGGCACGGAGCATCGGCAGGACGTCGCCCGGCGCGAGCGGATGGGCGCTGTACAGCCCGAGGTTCACGGAGGCGGACGGGTCGGGAACCATGGGCCGGTGCCCGTCGCCGAGCAGGACGCCGCCCGTCTTGCGCGCCGCCGCGACGGCCCACTGGATCACCCGCAGTTCCTCCCCCTGGGGGAGCGCCTGCGGGAAGGACCGGGCGATGCCGTCGCGGTCGTCGTACGACGTCGGGGCCGCCGCCCGCACGTCGCGCAGCCCGTCGCTGCGCGCGAGCACGTAGGCCTCCGCCTTGGCGGCCTTCACAGGGATCTCGGCGAGCTGGTCCCCCTCCACCACGAACGGTCCCGTCGCGATGTGTTCCTCGCCCAGACGCATGACACCGGGGGTGACGGCTTCGGTCTGCTGAATACCGCGAAATCGCGCTCCGGTCATCTTGCGCGCACCGGAGGTGCGCGAGGGTTCTCGCAACCAGGCGACGTCGGAGAACCACGCGGACGCCATGGGACTGACCGCGACCGGGCCGTCGGAACTCGGGAGGACGAGCGTGTGCCCCGCGGCATGTTCTGCGGGGATGATCCCTGCAAGAAGCGTCATGCCGGAACACTACTGCCGCCGTCGCGAGACCCGACATCAAGGATGTTACGGACATGAAACATGCCCGTGACGAAGGTCTCCCTTCATTTCGCGCCGATGAGCCGAATGTTTCCGGCGCGCAACGCGGACCTGCTTCCGCGCCTGTCCGACCCGGATCACAGCCGCGGATACCACGTTCATGACCCGATCACGCATGACGGGACCGAGCACTGTAACTGACGCGTAGCCCCTATGATGTCATCATGCCCAAGATCATCGGCAAGAGCCTGCACGAACACCGCCAGATGACGAGGCAGAAGCTGTTCACCGCGCTGTCGACGTTGATGGCGGAACGAGGGTTCGACACCATCACCCTCGCCGACATCGCCGAGGCCGCCGGGGTCGGGCGCACCGCCGTCTACAACCACTTCCACGACAAGGAAGCCCTGCTGCTGGGTTTCATCACGCACGAGACCGAGCAGTACGCGCAGACTTTGGAACGCGCGCTCGACGGCGTCGACCACCCCGTGGAACAGCTCCGCACCTACATCCGCCAGCAGGCCCAGCTCACGCGCGTCTTCCACCTCGCCCCCGGACCGGACCTGCGCACGGTCCTGTCGCGTGCCACGCAGTCGCGGCTGCGAGAGCACGCGGAGATCGTCGAGTCGATCCTGCGCCGCATCATCACTCAGGGCATCGACACGGGGATCTTCCCGCCGCAGGACGTCGAACCCACGGTGCACCTGGTCAACGCGTGCCTTTCCGGCCGGCTCATCCCGGACGAGCCGGCGGCCCGCGAGCGCACCATCCGCGCCACGGAGACGTTCGTGCTGCGTGCGGTGGGTGCGCGCGCCCTGGAACGCGTCCCCGCCTGACGCCGGTCGCGCACGACGTGGTCACCGCGACGCCACCGCCCCGCGTCACCGCGCCGCGCCACCGCCCGCCAGGGTCAGGTGACGCGGAGAAGCGGTGTGCCCGGCGCGGCCTCCGCCGCGACGCGGGTTCCCGGAGCGGCGAGGGTGTCGAGCCGGTCCGGCGGGGTCTCGAGGACGACGACGGGCACCAGGGGCGACCGTCCCCCGGCGGCGACGTCGGCCGGGGACCAGGTGATCAGGTGATCACCGGCCCGGACCGTGTCCCCCGTGCTGACATGGACGGAGAATCCCTCGCCGCCGAGCTGGACCGTGTCGATGCCGAGATGCACCAGCACTCCGCGACGGCCGGCGTCGGTGACGACGAACGCGTGGGGGTGCAGCGCGGCGACGACTCCGCTGATCGGTGCGACGACGATCGACGGCGCACCGTCGAGGATCGGGTCGACGGCGATGCCCGGGCCGACCATGCCCTCGGCGAAGACCGGGTCGGGCACGTCCGCCATCGCCACGACGGTTCCGGAGACGGGGGCCAGCACGGTGAGCGCCATACCGCCATCCTGACAGAGACGCACGGAACGACCGGCCTCGGCAGCCAGGGGCCCGAGCATGTAACGTGCCTCGCGCACCTGAGGTAGTCACCCATGCAGAACGGGAGCGGTATGCCCGTGGAGAAGCGAAGCGGCGTCCCCGCGAGTCCTGGCCGGTCGGCGGGTCCGGTGGTGCACATGCCGCCGCGCGTGCCGGAGCCGGCGACCAGCCGGATCGAGCCCGATGCGGTGGATCGCGCGGCCTCTGCGGTCCGGGAGGCCGCGGAACGGGTCGAGCAGGACCTCGCCCGGCGTGCGGCACGTGCCACCGGTACCGCCGCCGACATCCTGTCCGTCACCGCCGCGATGGCTGCCGACCAGACGCTCGCCGCCGACGCCGCGCACCGCGTCCGCGCCGATCACCTCACGCCGGAGCGTGCGGTGTGGGACGCCGCCGGCGCGGTCGCCACGCAGCTCGAGTCGCTCGGGAGCCCCATGGCGGAGCGCGCCCGCGACGTACGCGACGTCCGTGACCGCATCGTGGCCGTCCTGACCGGTGCTCCCCCGCCCGGGGTTCCGGACCCGGGGCATCCGTTCGTCCTGGTGGCCACCGACCTGGCGCCGGCCGACACCGCGACGCTGGACCCGGAGACGGTTCTCGCGGTGGTCACGGCGCGGGGCGGACCCACCTCGCACACGGCGATCATCGCCCGCTCGCTCGGGATCCCGGCCGTCGTCGCGCTCGGAGAGGCCGCCGATCTCGCACCGGGCGAGACGGTGCTGGTGGACGGGACGGACGGCCTGGTCCTCGTCGGTCCCGGCGCTGCCGAACTGTCGGCGGCGGGACTGGCGGACGGCGACGACGGGAGACACGACGGCGCCGGCCCTCTCGTCCGTCGTCGGCGTTCGGCCCGCGACGCGTTCGACGGCACCGCGACGACACGCGACGGGCATGACATCGACCTCGTCGCGAATGTCGCCGACCCCGCTGAGGCCGACGCCGCGGCGAACGCCGGGGCGCGCGGTGTGGGCCTGTTCCGGACGGAGTTCTGCTTCCTCGGCCGCGGCACGGAGCCGACGGTCGCCGAGCAGGTCGAGGCCTATCGGGCGGTCCTGGCAAGGTTTTCCGGTGGACGGGTCGTGGTGCGCACCCTCGACGCGGGGGCGGACAAGCCGCTGCGGTTCCTCACCCCGGACCACGAGGACAACCCCGCTCTCGGGGTACGGGGCATCCGGACCGCCGTCGATCATCCGGAGGTGCTGGATCGTCAGCTCGAGGCGATCTCGCGCGCGGCGCGCGCCGAGAGCACGGAGGTCTGGGTCATGGCGCCGATGGTCGCCACCGCCGACGAGACGCGTGAGTTCGTCGCGGCCTGCACCGCCCACGGCCTGACGACGGCGGGTGTGATGATCGAGACTCCGGCGGCGGCCCTCCAGGCCCGGTGGCTGCTGGCCGATGCCGCGTTCGCGAGTCTCGGCACGAACGATCTGACGCAGTACACGATGGCGGCGGACCGGGACCTCGCCGGGGTGGCCGCGCTGTCCACGCCGTGGCAGCCAGCGGTGCTCGACCTCGTCCGGGTGGCGTGCGAGGGCGGGGCGGTGCATGGTCGTCCGGTGGGCGTGTGCGGCGAGGCCGCCGCGGACCCGCTGCTCGCGCCGGTCCTCGTCGGCCTCGGCGTGACGTCGTTGTCGATGACGCCACGTGCGCTCGCCGCGGTGGCCGCCGCACTGCGCCAGGTCACGCTCGACGAGTGCCGCGACCTGGCCACGAGCGCCCTCGACAAACCGACGGCCCGGGCCGCGCGCGAGGTCGTCCGAGATTTCGGGAGCGGTGGTCCGTGACCTCGGCGCAGGTCGCCATGCTCTGTGAACCCCGAGGTCACGTTTTCGTTACGAGCCGCTCTTAAGGTGGATGACATGCAGGAACCGATCGGATCCGACAGGATCACGCCCGACACCACCGGACCCGGTGTCCACGTGACGCTGTCCACCGCATCCGTGTTCCCGCGGCGGGTGCCGTACGCCTTCGAGGCCGCGGCCGAAGCCGGGTACGACGGCGTCGAGGTGATGATCTGGTCGGAGGAGGCGACGCGGAACGCGCTCACGCTCGCGCGGCACGCCGCGGAGACGGGCATGCCCGTGCGGTCACTGCACGCGCCGACCTTGCTGGTGAGTCAGCGGGTGTGGGGCCGTGCGCCCGGTCCCAAGCTGGACCGGACCGTGGAGATGGCGCAGGAGCTCGGCGCTGCCACGGTGGTGGTGCACCCGCCCTTCCGCTGGCAGTTCAAGTACGCCCGGCAGTTCGAGGAGCAGGTCGCGACGCTCACGGAGACCACCGGCGTGACGATCGCCGTCGAGAACATGTATCCCTGGCGCGGCGGGGGCCGTGAGATGCAGGCGTACCTTCCGGGCTGGGACCCGACGGACCACGGGTACGACGCCGTCACGCTGGATCTCTCCCACGCCAGCGTCGCCCAGCAGGACGGGCTGGAACTGCTCGAGATCTTCGGTGACCGCATGCGTCACCTGCACCTCGCGGACGGCACCGGTAGTGCCCGCGACGAGCACCTCGTCCCAGGGCGCGGGAACATGCAGTGCGACAAGGTACTCGCCGAGCTGAGCCGGCGCGGCTGGCAGGGGGACGTCTGCCTCGAGATCTCGACGCGCGGCCGCAGCCCGATCGAGCGCACCGCCGATCTGGCCGAGGCCCTGGCCTACGCGCGCGCACACCTGGGCACCGGCGCCGGGGTCTCCGCACCGCGTGTTCCCGCGGGCGGTTCCTGACCGGTGCCCGCGGGAAGCCCGACGCTCAGATCCAGCGCTTCCCGCGGAACACGCCGAAGAGCGCCACGCTCACCGCGGCCATGGCGACCAGTGCCGCCGGATATCCCCACGCCCATCCGAGTTCCGGCATGACGTCGAAGTTCATGCCGTACACCGTGCCCACCAGCGTCGGCGCGAACAGGATCGCGGCCCAGCCGGAGATCTTCTTGACCTCTTCGCCCTGCCGAAGACTGACCTCGGACAGGTGCTTCATCTCCTCGTTCTGCCGCTGCGCGACGAGGGTGGCGTTCACCGTGAGGATGTCGCGGAGGGCGGCACGGTAGGAGTCGATGCGGTCCGCCGCCTCGGTCAGGTGGTCGGCGACATCGCGCAGGTAGGCCTGGAGCTCGAGGTGGACGTCGTACTTCTCGGCGCCCTTCGCCAGCGAGGCGCAGATCTTCTGCGCCGGGCGCACCGCTCGCTGGAAGTCGACGACCTCGCGCGAGAGTTCGTAGGTGCGCCGTGACACCTCCGGGTCACCGCCGAACACCTCGGACTCGATCTCGTCGATGTCGTTCTCGAGGCCGGCGACAACGGGTGCGTACCCGTCCACGACGTCGTCGAGGATCGCGTACAGCACTGCCTCGGGACCGCGGGCCAGCATGGTCCGGTCCTTCTCCAGGCGGTCCCTGACGGCACCGAGATCCGGTGACGCACCGTGCCGCACGGTGACGACGAAGTCGGGGCCGATGAACACGTGCAGCTCACCGAATTCGACGCGCTCGGCCGCGTCGTCGTACCGAGCGGCGTGCAGCACGACGAAGAGCGTGTCGCCGTACCGTTCGATCTTGGGACGCTGGTGCGCCTGGATCGCGTCCTCGACGGCGAGGGGATGCAGGTCGAACTCCTCGGCGAGGGAGTTCAGCTCGATCTCGTCGGGCCGCTCCAGGCCGATCCACGCCATGCCTCCGGGGCGGCTGCGCAACGCGCGGAAGGCGTCCGAGAGCTTCGAGAAGGAGGCGGTGCGCTCACCGTCGTCGTAGATCACGGCGGCGACGACGGGCGACCGGCGCGGCGCGGACGGCATCAGGGCACCCGGCTCCGGCGCGGTGAACGGTGCGGCGGGCCGGCGGCGGGGCCGGGGGCGCAGCGCGTCCAGGAGCGGGCGTGAGCGGACAGGGCGTGCGGGCAGGAAGGTGGCCATGGGTAACTCCGAGGTCGTTGCCACCTCCTCGGCACGCCGTCGGGCGGGCGTAGGAGGTGCACGAGCGGACGAGGGCACGGAGCTGCCGCGGCTGGGGCTCGGGGGTGGACGGCACGGCACAGCGATGCGGTCGTCGCTTCGCTGCGTCGTCGTCTGCGGGGCTCTGCCGGTCGAGCCGTCAGCCGCGGCTCGGACTACTGGGGGGCTCGCTACGGGTCATGAGCTCCACCCCCTCCGAGTCCGGGCGGCACGCCGGCCGCTGGCGATGCGTGGGCCGCACATGTGAGGCCGTCACGCCGGTGATTCCTGCGTGGCCAGTCTAGCGCCGGACCCTTTCCGGTCGAAACCTTTCGAGGCTGCCGTCACAAGGTCTTCACCGGGGTCGTCATCCACGCAGGGGCAGGCTGAGTGCCGCGGTGGCGGAACCGGTCCCGGAACTCACCCGCACCGGGATCCCCCAGTCCTGGCTCGCGAGATGGCAGGCCGGGAAGGCGCCGGGGTCCGGCTCGCCGTCCGGTCCCACGGGCACGACGTCGCAGGAGGCCGCCTTGGCGGTCACGTGCAGTACGCCCTCGGGCACGTCGGGGTCGATCACCAGGTCTCGGAACAGGTCGGCCCCCTTTCCCGCACCGGAGCGCAACAGCTCGGGCGGCGTGGCGCTCACCCGGAGCTCGGTGGACGGCCCCCAGCGGTCGTCGAGCTTCTGGCCCGGCGCGGGCTCGAACGGGACCTCGAGCCGTAGCGGGCCCGGGGCCACGTCGGTGGCCGGGCGCTGGGTACGGCGCGCGCCGGAATCCAGCACGTCACCCGCCAGGTCCTCGGCCACGGCGATCCGCGTCAGGCGGTGCGCGACCGACTCCACCACCAGCAGATGGATCTCCCCGCCGTCCGGCACCGGATCCCCGGGCGTCCACGCGCGCCCGTCCACCTGGACGACGACGTCGCTCGGCTCGGCAAGCCCGGTCGCCAGCGTGCTCACCTCGCCTCCGGCGAGCGGCCCGGCGGAGGCCGCCGGTGCCGCTGTCGCGGGGGGCACGTACCGACGGAGCGCGCCGTTGTACGTGTCCGCCACGACGACGCTGCCGTCCGGCAGCACCGCCACCCCGAGCGGGTGCTGGAGGAGCGCCTCACCGGCGGCTCCGTCCCGGTGCCCGAAGTCGAACAGGCCCTGTCCGACGGCGGTCTCGAGCTCGACGCCGGTATCGACGGGAACCACCTCGCGCAGGGCGGAGGTCTCGGAGTCGACGAGCCACAGCGCGCCGTCGGCGGACGGGGCCAGACCGGAGGGCTGGGCGAACCAGGCGCCCGCACCCGGGCCGTCCTCCAGCCCCTCGTTCATGGTGCCCGCCAGGAGCCTCACGGACGGGCGGAGGAGCGCCGGCTCGAACGCCCACAGCGTGTGGTTCCCCGCCATCGCCACGACGAAGGCGCCGAGCTCCGCCGACCAGACGACGTCCCAGGGCGACGACAGGTTCACGGACCGCGCGTCGTGGAGCGCGGCGGCGTCGAACCCGCCGGTCCGCCCGGCGACGTTCTCCTGGCCGCCCACCATGAACTGGCGTCCCGTCCCCGCGAGGGTCGTGACGTCGCCGTCGGACAGCCTGACTCCGCGCAAGGCGTGGTTGACGGTGTCCGCGACGACGACGTCGTAGCCGAGCGTCGCCCGCATCGGCTCCGGGACCAGGCACAGCCCGCCCGGCTCGCTGAAGCGCGCCTCGCCGGGGCCGCCGTCGAGCAGGCCGCGGGCGCCCGAGCCGATGCGGCGGACCAGCGTCTCGCCGTCGGGCGCGAGTTCCGCGAGGGAGTGGTGGCCGGCGTCGGCCACGAGAAGGTTGCCCGACGGCAGCGCGATCGCCTTCGCCGGGAAGCGGAGCGTACCGGACGCCGGCTGCGGCGGGACGTACGGCCCGTCGCCGCGGTGCAGCGTGCCCTTGGCGTCGTGCTCCTCGATCAGCTCGGCGACCAGCGCGGCGATGGCCGACGCGTGTCCCTCCCCCGCCATCTGCGCGACGACGTATCCCTCGGGATCGACGACCACGAGGGTCGGCCAGGCCCGTGCGGTGTACGCACGCCAGGTGACCAGGTCCGGGTCGTCGAGCACGGGGTGGTGCACGTCGTACCGCTCGACCGCGGCCGCGAGCGCATCGGGGTCGGCTTCGTGCTCGAACTTGGGTGAGTGCACGCCCACGATCACGAGTTCGTCGCGGTGGGCGGCCTCGAGCTCGCGCAGCTCGTCCAGGACGTGGAGGCAGTTGATGCAGCAGAACGTCCAGAAGTCGAGGATGACGATCTTGCCCCGCAGGCCGGCGAGGGTGACGTCACGCCCGCCGGTGTTCAACCAGCCGCGGCCGACGAGCTCGGAGGCGCGGACACGGGGCAGGCGGGTCGGGGTGGTGCTCACCGGGCCATTGTCACCCGGCGCGGACGGCTCCCACGACGCGCACGCGCACGGAGACGTCGCCGATCTCCTCGGGAATCTTGTCCACCACGGCTGGGTCGACCACGTTGACCTGGAGCACCCAGCCGCCGTCCGAGCCAGGGAGGTCGTCGACCGCGACCTGCTGTGCGAGGACGTTGACGCGTCCTGCCCCGGGGGCGGGCACCCGCTGGAGCGTGACGCCAGGTGCGGGCCGTTCGGACTCGATCGGACCGCTGAACTCGGGAGCGACACCGATACCGACCACGCCGCCGATCCCGGAGACTGCGGCACGCAGTCCCGTCTTCGCCGCGCGCGCCTCGTCCAAGGTTGCCATCGACGCTCACCTCCATCTTCCTGACCCACCATTGTGCGCCTGTTGTTCAGGCGCCGCCAGGGCACGTCGACGGTTCTCCAGAGTGGCGAAAATCACATTCCGGACGCTCCCCGGCCGTCCGACGACCTCTCGGTGGCGGCGAGCTCGACCTCCATCGTCTCCAGGACGACGTCGATCGGGTTGGCGTAGGTGAGTCCCTTACCACCCTGACCGCCGCTCTCCGATCCCGCGAAGAGGAGGCCGATCGCCGTGCCGTCCTCACGGTAGACGAGCGCCCCGGAGTCGCCGCCGCGGGAGAAGGCGACACCGTTCCCCTCGATCTCCACCTGGTCGTCGAAGCTCAGCGCGCCGAGGTCCTCGTACCCCACGATGACGTCGTCCAGCTCGATCGCGGTGACCCTGCCCCGCGTGACCGCCGTCGTACGGCCGACCTTCTCGACCGACTCACCACCGACGGGGCGTGCGATCCGGGCGACCCGGCCGACCGGGTAGGTGTGGTCCACCTCCGAGCTGTCCAGCCGTGCGATCGCGGCGTCCGTGGCGCACACCTCACCCGCGACGAGAGTGGCGACCCTGGTCAGTTCGCCGACCCGGTCCCCCGGCAGCAGGCCGCCGTCGGCGGGCCCGGGCTGGAGCACCACGTCGCCGGGATTCGCCTGAGGGCTGCCCGCCAGGACGTGGTAGTTGGACAGGGCGTAGATCTCGCCCGGCGCATCGGGCCGCCGCACGAACGCCCCGAGCGTCCCCGCGGTCACCCCCACGTGCCCGATCGAGACACCGGGGCGCAGCGGCCGCACATGGTTCGTCTCACCCTGGGCCTGGGACGTCGGCGCCAGCCGGCGGGGCCCGAGCTCACCGAGCGGGCGGATGCGGCCGGTGCGGCGGACGTCGGCGTCCGGGCCGACCTCGTCGGCGACCTTGCGAACGACGGCACGGGCACGCGGCAGCCCGAGCCGGTAGCGCACGGCGATTCCGTAGCCGCCGTCGGGCCGGGGCACGAGTCCCAGGGCGATCGTCGGCGCACGGACGACGTCGTCGGCGGAGGTCGAGGACTCCGGGAGGGGACCGGCCGGATCGCCGCCCGGCCGCCCGGGGCGCCGGCCGAGGGGCGCAACGGCCTGCGGACGCGGCCGGGCGGCCGGGCGCGGGAGCACGCCTGCCCCGTACCGTTCGCCGAGCTCGCGCGCGAAGTCTGCAAGCTGCTCCTTCATCTTGCGGGCCGCGTAACGCTCCATGGGACGATCCTTACTGAACTGACCGACACTCCGGGGGACAAGTCGCCGCGACACGCCGCATGGCGTGAAAATTCGCCCGAAAGGTGGATAGTGGTGCCCTCGTGATGCGTGGTCGGCCGGCGTCCGGTCGTCGCGCACGGGACCGCGCGCCGGGCAGGCTCAGAGGTCCTCCTCGCCGATGGCCAGAGCGTCGACGAGGGCGACCACCTCCGCGTAGGTGTTCTCGTCCACGCCGACCAGCCTGCCGCCCGCGTCCACGCCGACGTCGGCGGCCACCTGCTCGACGGCCTCCGGCGGGACGTTCAGCAACGCGTCCCCGATCGCCTCCGCGAGGTCCTCGTCGACCCCGGGCGCGAGCACGATCGGATCGTTCGGTATCACCCCCGACTCCCAGATCTGCCGATAGCCGTCCTGGTCGAACCGGCCCTCCGCGACGGCGGCCGACAGCGCCCGCGAGTCGACCTCGGCGGCGTCCACCGCGCCGTCCCTCAGGGCGTCCAGCGCCGCGGCGTGCCCGCCTGTGTACGAGATCCGTACGTCGTCACGGGTGAGGTTCGCGTCCGCGAGCGCCCGGCGGGGAAGGACGTCGCCCGACGTCGTTCCCTTCGCGCCGAGTGCGAGAGTGCGCCCGCGCAGCTGCGCCGGGGTCGTGATGTCGGAGTCGGCCGCCACCCAGATGCCGGCTGTGTAGCCGGAGAGGTTGCCGTTGGGCATGCCGAACGTCGCGACCGGCGTGACCGCCATCCGCTCGGAGGCGACGGCGTATCCGAGTGCGGAGAACTGGGCGATCTCCAGCTCACCCTCGGCCATGGCGTCGGCCTGGGCGGCGTAGCCGTCGACGAGCCGCACCTGGACGGAGCAGCCGAGTTCTTCCGCGAGTGCCTGCCCGAGAGTCGTGTACGCGGCCTCGAGCTCCGCGGTGCTGCCGGACGGGTCGGCTCCGAATCGGATTCCGGTGGAGGGGCACGTGGTGTCGGATGCCTGTGAGATGGCCGAGCAGGCACCGAGGGACGCGGCGGTGAGCACGCCGAGCAGCAGTCCGGCGATCGTGCGGGAGGGGTTCTTCTGGACGCGGGTTGCCTTCATGGGGGTGGGCTCCTCGCAGAGGTGAGGGCCGGTGTGGTCCGGCCTCATGGCGGGACCGGTCGGCCCCGGGTGCGTGAGAACGGCGTGCTCCGGGCTAGGCGACCTCCTCCACGACCTTGGCGGCCAGCCCGAAGGCGCAGGCCATGCCGGTTCCCGAGGTCACGGACACCGCTGTGACGCCGGGCATCGGCTCGGCGACGAGGAAGGGCTGCGGGGCGGAGACGTAGGTGGCTTCCCAGCGTTCCACGGCCCGCAGCGGGACACCGAGCAGGGAGGCGCCCTCCGCGAGAAGGAGGTCGTCGAGGGCCTCCGACCGGAACGGGTCGGCGGCGAACCCGTAGGAGCGCGTCTCGCCGAGGGTGACCGTGCCGTCGGGCAGCTGGGTGATCATGAGGCTGACCCCGGCCTCGAGCAGGTCCGGCCGTGTCTCGGCGAGGCGTTCACGGACGCGCTCCAGGGACGGGCTCCAGGCGAATCCCGCGTGGCGGAGCATGGACGTTCCGGTGAGCACGGCGGGCCCGATCTCGCCGATCGTGCGCCGGGCGGAGCGCGCCGGCTCCACCCGCAGCATCTGCTGACGGCAGGGCTGGCCGCCCGCGTCGTGGGCGGCCTCGGGGAAGAGGCGTCCGACGTCGTGCCCGACCGCGCAGACGACGCGCCGCGCGACCACGTCGCCGCGGGACGTCCGGACGAGCGTGACACCGCTGCCCGGCTCCAGCCCGACGACCGAGGTCGACCACTCGACGCGGCACCCGCGGCGGGTGTTCAGCCATGCCGCGACGGCGGCGACGGCGGTCCGCTGGTCGACGCGGAGATCCAGCGGAAGGAAGGCACCGCCGGTCACTCCGCGCGGCGAGACGGGCACCCTGTCGACGACGCCCTTGCGGGTGAGGATCTGGGCGTCGCCGTCGCGGCGGGCGGCGAAGTCGTCGAGGACGGCGAGTTCGTCAGCGGCGCGGGCCACGACGAGGGAGCCCGTCTCCCGCACGGGGAACCCGGCCTCCTTGCCGAGCCGGAGCCAGCGTTCCCGGGATGCGAGGGCGTAGGAGAGCGCGAGGCCGTCCTGCACCGTGACGCCGATGTGACCGAAGTTGCGCACGGAGGCGCCGACGGCGCGGGCATCACGCTCCACGACAAGAACCGACCAGCCGCGGGACGCCGCCTCGACCGCGTGCGCGAGGCCGACGATCCCGGCGCCCACGATCACGAGGTCGACGCGCGAGGGCAGCGAGGCTCCACCGGCAACACGGGTACGTCGGCTCACAACGAGAGGTTGCCGGACGCGGATCATACGGCTCAAGACCCGCGGTGTCCTGGCAAAACACTTTCGCGCAGTATTCATCGCGAGTTCCTGGGACGCCATGCGGCGACCATCTGCCGTTCACCGGCACGTCACCTTCCGGAGTGTCGGACCGCACGCTGGCTCTCCCGGACCCGGCCGGGGTGCCTTCTCCACCGCGCCCTCCTGCACGCCGTCGGGCCCGTCCGGGACGACGCCCACGTTCCGTGGTGTCCACCCCCAAACCACGGGCCTGGACGGAGCCCTTCCCGGGCGTCGTAGCCTTGGCCGGTGACCAACCGGCAGGACGCACGGACAACGAGCCAGACCGCATCGCTCCTCGCGCGCCCGCGGTGGCTGCCCGCCGCCGTGGCGGCCGGCGTGGTCGTGGCGCTCGTCGCCCTGATCGCCGCCGGGTCGTTCTCCGGCGCGTTCGCCGCCTTCCAGCAGTTCGCCGATCCTGGTCTCCTGGCGCGCTGGGGTACTCCCGTGGCTCGCACCGCGTCGAACCTGGCCGCCGCCGTCACGCTGGGCTCCCTCGTGCTCGCGGCCTTCGTGCTGCCGGCCGGGAGGGACGGGCGGCGTGCGCTCTCCGTCGCGGGCCTGTCCGCCGGGGTGTGGACCGTCGCCGCCCTGACCGCGCTGGTGCTCGGTACGTCGTGGGCCACGTTCCTTCCCATGGACGATCCGGCGTTCGGCACGGCGCTGTGGTCCTACCTGACCGACGGTGAGGTGGGCCGGGCCCTGCTCGGGGCAGCGCTGCTCGCGGCCGTGACATCGACGACGGCGCTGCTCGTGCGGGGGCCGACCGGCGCCGCGGTCGCCATCGTCCTGGTACTGGGGGCCCTGGGGCTGCAGGCCTCGACCGGTCACGCCTCCGGGGCCGCGAGTCACGACCTCGCGGTGTCCGCCATGTTCCTCCACCTGGTCGGGGCGGCGATCTGGCTCGGCGGTCTCGCCGGGATCGCCCTGCTCGGGCACCGGGCCACCACGCGAGCCGCGACCGTGCGGCGGTACTCCGCGATCGCGGGCTGGTGCTTCGTCGCCGTCGCCGTGAGCGGTCTGGTCAGCTCGTGGATCCGGCTCGGCTCCCTGAGCGCGCTCGAGACCGACTACGGCGCACTGCTCATCACGAAGGTCCTCCTGCTGGCAGCCCTCGGCGGAGCAGGTTGGCTGCACCGGCGCAACGTGGTGCGGCATCTGGAAGGAGTGCAACGGCTCGACGGCGGATCGCGGCGTGCCGCCGGCCTCTTCTGGCGTCTCGCCGCGGTCGAGCTCCTCGCGATGGGGGCGGTGTCCGGCGTCGCCGTGGCTCTCGGCTCGACCGCGCCACCTGTCCCCGACGAACCCATCGCCGACCCCACGCCGGCAGAGCTGGTCACCGGCCATCCGCTGCCGCCGGAGCCCACGTTCGTGCGCTGGCTCACCGAGTTCCAGTGGGACGCGCTGTTCGCCTACGGCTGCGCGGCGGGCGTCGTGGTCTACCTGAGCTGGTACCGGCGCCTGCGCAGGCGCGGTGACCGCTGGCCCGTGCTGCGCGCCGTGTCGTGGTGCTGCGGCATGCTCGCGCTGTTCTGGGTCACCAGCGGCGGAGCCGCCGCCTACGGTCACGTGCTGTTCAGCGGGCACATGGTGCAGCACATGGTGCTGGCGATGGTCGTGCCGCTGTTCCTGGTGCTGTCGGCGCCGGTCACCCTGCTGCTGCGGGCCGTGCCCGCACGCAGGGACGGGTCACGCGGACCGCGGGAGTGGGTGCTGTTCCTGGTGCACTCCCGGTACGGCACCTTCCTCGCGCATCCGATCGTGGCGGCGGTCCTGTTCGCCGGCGGGATGATCCTGTTCTACTTCACCCCGCTCTTCGAGTGGGCCCTCACCACCTACCTGGGCCACGTGTGGATGTTCGTCCACTTCACCCTCGTCGGGTATCTCTTCGCGAACGCGCTGATCGGCATCGACCCCGGACCGAGCCGGCCCACGTATCCGATGCGCCTGGTGCTGTTGTTCGCCACGATGGCCTTCCACGCGTTCTTCGGCGTGGCTCTGACGAGCGGCACGTCGCTTCTCGTGCCGGAGTGGTTCGGTCTCATGGGACGGGAGTGGGGTCCCTCCGCCATCGAGGACCAGCAGCTCGGCGGGGCGATCGCCTGGGGGATCGGCGAGCTGCCCACCCTCCTGCTCGCCGTGGGCGTGGCCGTGCAGTGGTCGCGCTCCGACGCGCGGGAGGCGCGCCGCAGCGACCGTGCCGCGGAACGCGACGGCGACGCGGAGCTCGAGGCGTACAACGCGATGCTGGCGCGCCGGGCCGAGCGGTCGAAGCGGTCGAGCTGAGCGCCTTCCACCAGGAGGTTCTCCGCCGAGGGCGACTTCTTTCAGATTTTCTCGGCGGCCCCCCATCCTTTTCTCAGCCGGGCACGTTCTACCTAGTGTGAACATGATCGCGACCACCCCCAGCGCCGCTGATGTTCTGGAGTTCGCCAGCACCGACGTGCCTTGCGCGGATGAGCCCGACCTGTGGTTCTCCGAGCACCCCACCGAGCTCGAGTCCGCCAAGCGGCAGTGCCTGACATGCCCGCTCGCCCAGAAGTGTCTCGAGGGAGCCATCTCCCGCCGGGAGCCGTGGGGCGTGTGGGGCGGACAGATCGTCGTCGACGGCATCATCCGCCGGCGCAAGAACCGCCGCGGACGCCCGCGCCTGAAGGAATTCGCGGCCTGACCCCCGTCCGCCGACGCCGGGACGACACACCCCAGCCGCTCGTCCCGGCGCCCGGCGGTCCGTTCGGCCGCCATGGACGGCGTGCCCGGGCGAAGGACGCCACCGGGCGTCCGGAGACGCGTACCGGCCGGGACGGTGGGCGACTGTTGCCCACCACCCCGGCCGGTGCGTCACGGCATGGTGCTACCGGCCCCAGACCAGTCCACGGGACGGGTCCTGCAGGACGGCGGCGACGTCCGCCAGGAACCGGGCCCCCAGCTCGCCGTCCACCAGGCGGTGGTCGATGCTCAGCGCGAGCTGCGTCACCCAGCGCACGGCGAGCTCGCCGTCGTGCACCCATGGCTGCTGCCGGATCGCCCCGAACGCCAGGATCCCCGCCTCACCCGGGTTCAGGATCGGGGTCCCGGAGTCGATGCCGAACACGCCCACGTTCGTGATCGTGAACGTCCCGCCCGTCATGTCCGACGGCGGTGTCCGGCCCTCCCGGGCAGTACCCGTCAGGTCGGCGATCGCGTTGGCGAGTCCCAGCAGGTCGAGCCGGTGCGCGTCCTTGATGTTCGGCACCACGAGGCCGCGGGGGGTCGCCGCGGCGATCCCCAGGTTCGCGTAGTGCTTGTAGACGATCTCCTGCGCCGACTCGTCCCAGCTCGCGTTGATCTGCGGATGCCGCCGGATCGCCAGCAGCACCGCCTTCGCGGCGATGAGCAGTGGTGTCACCTTGACGTCCGAGAAGTCGCGGTCCTTCTTCAGGGTCTCGACGAGCTCCATCGTGCGCGTCACGTCCACCGTGTGGAACACGGTCACGTGCGGCGCGGTGAACGCGCTGGCCACCATGGCCTCGGCGGTGCGCTTCCGTACCGACTTCACGGGGACGCGCGTCTCCCGTCCGTCACCGCTCACCGCGCCGGACTCGAGCCACGGCTCCGTGTCGCCCGCGTACGTCGCGAGCGACCGTGGCTGCGCCGCCGCCTGGTGTGCGAGGACGTCCTCTCGCGTGACGATCCCCCCCGGTCCCGAGGCCTGGACGCCCGCCAGGTCGATACCCAGGTCCTTGGCGAGCTTTCGCACCGGAGGCTTGGCCAGGACGCGCGTTCTCGTGTCCGACGTCGGGACGCTGACCACGCCCGTGGCCGGTGCGGGTGAGGTCACGGCCGGTGCTGGAACCGGCTTCGCCGGTGCGGGTGCCGGCTTGGCCGGTGCGGGTGCGGCGGCGACAGGTGCGGGAGCGGGCGCGGCAGCCCGTGACGCCGGAGCGGCCGGTGACGCCGGAGCGGCCGGTGACGCCGGAGCGGCCGGTGACGCCGGAGCGGCGCCGCCGTGATACCGGCGGCGGCGACCGCTCGCCTTCGCCTCCTGGGTCCCGTACCCGACGAGCACGGACCCGGATGCCTCCGAGTCGGCCGGACCGGACGACGTCGGCTCGGCGGGGACGGAGCCCGCCGTCGTCGCGCCATCCGAGGACTCCGGCCGACCGGAACCGTCCGCCGTGTCGCCCGGCGCGGCCCCGCCCACCGCGATCTCGATGATCGGCGTGCCGACCTCCACCGTCGTACCCGGCTCCACGAGCAGCCCCGCGACCGTGCCGCTCCACGGGGAGGGCAGTTCGACGAGCGACTTCGCCGTCTCGATCTCGACGATCGTCTGATTCACCTGCACCGGGTCGCCGGGTTTGACCCGCCACTCGACGATCTCGGCCTCGGTCAGCCCCTCCCCGACGTCGGGCAGGGGGAAACTCTGGTTTGCCACGGTCCCTCCGGTTCAGTGCGCGAAGGCGCGGTCGACGGCGTCGAGGATGCGATCGACGCTCGGCAGGTAGTCGTGCTCCAGCTTGGCGATCGGGTACTGCATGTGGAAGCCGCCCACGCGCAGCACCGGTGCCTCCAGAGCGTAGAAGCACTCCTCCGTGACCCGGGCGGCGATCTCCGCACCCACCCCGTAGAAGACGGGCGCCTCGTGGATCACGACGCAGCGCCCCGTCTTGCGCACGCTCTCCACGAGGGTCCCCGTGTCGACCGGTGACAGGGTCCGCAGGTCGATCACCTCCGCGGAACGGCCTTCCGACGCGAGCGCCTCGGCCGACTTCATCGCCGTGGCCACCGTCGGGCCGTAGGCGACGAGGGTGACGTCGGTGCCGGGCCGCGCGACGCGTGCCGTGTTGAGCGTGTCGGATCCGACAGGGGCTCCGAGGTCGACGTCGCCCTTCGACCAGTAACGTCCCTTGGGCTCGAAGAACACGACCGGGTCCGGGCAGGCGACGGCCTCCTGGATCATCGTGTAGGCGTCCTGCGGGGTGGCCGGCGTGGCGACGCGGAGGCCGGCGGTGTGCGTGAACAGGACCTCGGGGCTCTCGCTGTGGTGCTCGACCGCGCCGATGCCGCCGCCGTAGGGGATCCGCACGACGACGGGCACCTGCACCTTGCCACGGGTGCGGTTGTACATCTTGGCGAGCTGGGTGGTGATCTGGTCGTAGGCGGGGAAGACGAACCCGTCGAACTGGATCTCGCAGACGGGGCGGTAGCCGCGCATGGCCATGCCGACCGCGGTGCCGAGGATGCCGGACTCGGCGAGCGGGGTGTCCACCACGCGCCGCTCGCCGAACTCCGCCTGCAGGCCGTCGGTGACCCGGAAGACGCCGCCGAGAGGCCCGATGTCCTCGCCCATGAGCACGACCTTGTCGTCGTCGCGCATGGCGGCTCGCAAGCCCTCGTTGATGGCCTTGGCGAGGGTCAGGGTCTCGGTGGCCCGTGCCGTGGCAGGGTCGGTCATGGGGCGCTCCATCGTGGCGGTCATCGGGTCCCTCCCTGCTGCACGGCGGCGGTCTGCGGGACGACGGCGGTCTGCGGTGCCGTCGCGTAGGTGGCGTCGGCCGGTTCTCCGGCCTCGTAGGCCTCGAACCACGCGCGGTCCTCGGAGACGACCGAGTGCTCGGTGGCGTACACGGTCTCGAACATCTCGGTCTTGGTGGCGGGTTCCAGCTTGCGGGTGCGGTCGCGAAGCCGCTCGCCGAGGGCGTCGGCCTCCGCCTGGAGCTCGGCCTCGAACCGCGCGTCGATCGCGTCCTCGTTCTCCAGGAGGATGCGGAGACGGTCGATCGGGTCGCGTCTGCGCCAGACCTCCTCCTGCTCGGTGGTGCGGTAGCGGGTGGGGTCGTCCGACGTGGTGTGCGCGCCCATGCGGTAGGTGAACGCCTCGATGAAGGTGGGGCCGCCGCCGGAACGGGCGCGGTCGAGCGCCTCCTGGGTGGCCGCGTAGCAGGCGAGCACGTCGTTGCCGTCGACACGGAGACTCGGGATGCCGAAGCCTTCGCCGCGCTTGTAGAGCGGCGTGCGGGTCTGCTTGGTGGTCGGTTCCGAGATGGCCCACTGGTTGTTCTGGCAGTAGAACACCACGGGCGCCTGGTTCACGGCCGCGAAGACCAGGCCCTCGTTGACGTCTCCCTGGGAGGTGGCGCCGTCGCCGAAGTAGGTGACGACGGCGGTGTCCTTGGCCGGGTCGCCGGTCCCGACCAGGCCGTCACGCTGGACGCCCATCGCGTAGCCCACGGCGTGCAGGGCCTGTGAGCCGATGACGACGGTGTACACCTGCGCGTTGTACTCGAGCGGGTTCCAGCCTCCGTGGTCGGTGCCCCGGTAGAACTCGAGCCGGTCCACCGGATCCACACCTCGGACCTGCAGAACTCCGTGTTCCCGGTAGGACGGGAAGACGAAGTCCTGCGGGGCCAGTGCGTACGCGTTCCCCACCTGGGCGGCCTCCTGGCCGCGTGACGGGGCGTAGAGGCCCAGCTCTCCCTGCCGTTGCAGGGATGTCGCTTCGTCGTCGAACCGGCGCGTCAGCACCATGTCGCGATACATCCCACGCAGCTGCTCGGGCTTGAGGCCTGCGATCCGCTTCCGGTACGCGGAGTTGCCGCGGCCGGTGACTCGTGCGCCCTCGGGTGTGAGGAGCTGCAAGAGCGGGACCTTGTCCTCGCCAATGTCGCTGTTCACGATCTCTCCTTCGCTGCGGGCCGTAACCTACGTTCACGTAGCCTACGCAAGCGTAGGTTAGGGCCCACCGTGTCCGGCAGCCGCCGTGTCAGCCAAGGCTTGAGTCGCCGGTTTGGAGGGTTCCCCCAAACGACTCGGCCCTGCTGGCGACGACGGTGTCGCCGGGAGATGGCATCTTTCCCGTTCAGCCTGTCACCCTCCGCCCCCAAAGGAAAGTGAAGCGGCCTCCCGCCGAAAGATCTTCGGGCTGTCGCCCGAGGTCGGTGTTCCTCGCCGGCGCCGGTCAGCGCCAGGTGGCGGCGAGCTTCAGGAAGGCGTCATTGGCCTCGGACTCCCCGATCGAGACACGGATACCGTCGCCGGCGAACGGCCGCACGAGGATGCCGGCCTCCGTCGCCTGCCTGGCTCGGTCCGTCGTGGCGTCCCCCAGGCCGAACCAGACGAAGTTCGCCTGGGTCTCGGGCAGGTCCCAGCCCTGCTCACGCAGGGCGTCCACGACACGGGTGCGCTCGGCGACGAGCCTGTCGACCCGCTCCATGAGCTCCGCCTGCGCGGTCGGGGCCAGGGACGCGAGCGCCGCCTGCTGCGCGATCCCGGAGACGCCGAACGGCGTGGACGCCGAGCGGATACCGGTCGCGAGGGCGGTCGGCGCCAGCGCGTAGCCGACACGCAGGCCCGCCAGTCCGTACGCCTTCGAGAACGTGCGGAGCACGACGACGTTCGGGTGCTCGCGCAGCAGGGTCACGGCGTCCGGCACCTCCGGGTCGCGCACGAACTCGAGGTAGGCCTCGTCGATCACGACCAGCACCTCGCGCGGGACCGCGGCGAGGAGTGCGGCCAGTTCACCCGAGCGGACGGCCGGGCCGGTCGGATTGTTGGGGGTACACACCAGGACGACCTTGGTGCGGGGGGTGACGGCAGCGGCCATGGCGGTCAGATCGTGCCGACCGTCGGCCGTGACCGGCACCGTGACCGAGGTCGCGCCGGCGATCGCCGCGTAGATCGGGTACGCCTCGAAGGACCGCCACGCGTACACGACCTCGTCACCCGGCTCGACGACCGACTGCAGCACGTGGCCGAGCACGGAGACCGAGCCCGTCCCGACGACGACGTTCGCGGGCGCGAGGCCGACGTGCTCCGCGATCGCTCCGACGAGGTCCGTGGCGTACATGTCCGGGTAGCGGTTGACCTCGGCGGCCGCGCCGGCGATCACCTCGCGCACCGACTCCAGCGGCGGGTACGGGTTCTCGTTGGACGACAACTTCCACGCACCGGATCCCGGCGCCACACGGGCACCCGGGACGTAGGCCGGCAGCGCGGCGACGGCGGCGCGCAGGGGAACCGTGGTGTTCTCGGGGGTGGTGTTCACGCGAATCAGGATGCCACGTGCGGCGTGCACGAGAGCGCCGCCCCGGAGCGGATTTCCTGCGAACGGCCGGTCACCACGAGTAGGTTCGACCTCATGAGGCTCCTGCTACGCATCCTGGTCACCGCGTTCGCGATATGGCTGACGACGGTGCTGTTCGGCGACCACGTCGAGGTCGTCTCTCCCGAGGGGACGGGGCCGTACCTCCTCTCGCTCATCGTGATCGCCGTGGTCTACGGCCTGGTGCACGCGATCATCAAACCGCTCGTCAACCTGCTGGCCCTGCCGCTGTACCTGCTCACCCTCGGCCTGATCTCGCTGCTGATCAACGCCCTGATGCTGTGGATCACCACCCTGGTCACGGGATTGTTCGACAGCTACGGGCTGGAGGTCACCGGCGGGTTCTGGTGGTACGTGATCGCGGCACTCGTGATCGCTCTGGCTCAGATGATCGTCATGGCGATCCTGCCCGACCCGGCGAGGCGCCGCGACTGACCTCTTCCGCCGGATCGCCGGCCCGGCGATCGTGGCGGGCGGTCAGCCCGCCGGACGCCACGATCACGAGGCCGGCGACGAACCCGTCGGACAGGACGACGGCTGGGCCGGCGGACCTGGTGACGGAGCGGGTTCCGGACCCGTCGGAGTGGTCCTCTCGGCGCGGTAGAAGGCCGTCTCGGCGACGTCGCCGCGCAGGAACGGCTCGATCCGGTCGACGACACCGGCCACCCGCACGTCACCGGACTCACGTGCGAGTGCCAGCGTGCGGGCGTGCGTCCGGATCGAGTGCGCCCCCGAGGTGTCACCCGAGGCCGTCCGGTCCTCCGCCGCCGGGGAGTCGGAAAGGGTACGGCCGACGGTGACACGATCCGGCGTGCGCGGGTTCTCCGTGCTCGACCGTCCGTCCACGTTCGAGACGACCTCCTCGGCGGTTTCCAGGTGCAGCACCGGCACACCGGGAGCGGTCCGGAACGTCGCGACGGGCGCTCCGGCCGTGACCACCCCGCCGATCCGGTACCGATCCACGAAGGCGGGCCGGCCGGCCAAGGCCGTGACGGCGATCCCGCCCAGGCTGTGTCCCACCAGGACCACCGGCTCGTCCGGACCGATACCGGCTTCGGACATCGCTTCCTCCACTGCCTGAGTCACCTGGTCCGGGTGCTCCGCCACGAGTTCCAGGTCGGTGAGCCCGTCCCACGGGTGTGCGGCCGGGAGAACCGACTGGGTGCCCGGCACCAGTACCGTCCACGTCGTGACACCGCCCGGGCCGCTGACCCGCTGCACCGCCACCGTGCCCTCCGGGGCGCCGCTGCGCGGATACAGGTCGTCAACCCGTCCCAGTGCCTCGTCGATCGTCCCGGCTCCGGCGTCGCGCCAGGCAGGTGGGGCGACGGCGAAGCCTGCCGCGCCCACGCGCTCGAGCCGCACCCCGTCGCCCACGGCGGGGCCCGGTGCGGTGCGCGTGGCACCGGCCAGGGCCGCCGCGGCTCCCGGAACTCCCGGCCGCTCCCCAGCAGACCGTGCGAGGCCGTGCGCGAAGCCGTACGCCAGTTCGTCCGTCCAGCGCGCGACACCGCGCACCACATCACCGCCGAACCCCCCTGCGGTCCGGCCGTGGCCGGCGTCCTCGCGCTCGCCCGCCCGTGCTCTCCGCCCGTCCACCGACTCGCCCGGTGAGGACCGGCCGGTGCCCGCCGGCCCACCGCCCGTGCCGACGCCCACCCCACCCGGGACGCCCGCCGCGCCCAGGACACCCGCCGCGCGGTACGCCCCGCCGAGGACGTCCAGCACCGGTGCGACGCCGATAGCCGCACCGATGACGAACCCCTCGGCCGTGACCAGCCCGCCGATGAGACGTTCGACCAGTCCTTCCGCCTCCTCGTAGAGGCCGGCGGCACGTAGCAGCCGCCGGGCCAGCCGATCGAGGGCATCGGCACGGACCCCCAGCCCGGAGGTCACGGCCTCGATCGCCTCGCAGGCAGTCCTCCGCGCCGCTGTCGCGAAGGGTTCCACACCTGGCACGGGCCCCGGCGCGGTCCCGGCCCCGCGCCCCGGCGCCGCGTGCCAGGACACGCCGGTCCATACCGTCGGCCCCGAAGCGGCACGCCCGCCGTCGGCAGTCCCTGCCGGCCCGAATCCGTCCGGCGCGAGGATCGTCGCTCCCGCCGCCACCTCCCCCCAGGCGGCACCTGCGAGCCCGGCTGCCTGCCGCAAGCCGTCACGTGCGTCGGCGAGCCGCGCGGCCGCGATCCGAACCCCTGCCGCATCGATCGACGCGAGGCCCGTGCCACCGATGACGACAAGGGTGTCGGCCGGATCGCGCGGAACTTCCGTATCTGCCCTCAGCGGTGCGAAGGCGCGGCTCACGACAACCCTCGGAGGAGTCGTACTGCCTCGTCGAGGAGATCCAGCTGGCCCACGAGCGCGTGGGTCTGCTGTGCGGCCTCCACGCGGAACCGTGTCGCCGCCGGCGACTCCCATTCCACTCGCTGGGCCGCGGCCGCCTGGTCCACGGCGACTTCGACGAGCCGGCGTGCGGCCGTCAGCGCCATGAGTGGCTCGCCTCCGTCCATGTGTCCTCCTTCGATCCCCCTCGGTCCCCGCGCTGGAACGACGGTAGGCACTCGCTGCTCGTCGCCGCGGGGTCGAAGTCGCCGCCTGTCGAGAACTGCGCGAGACGCGGCGTTGTGGTCGGCGTCGTTCCGGCCGAGGCGCATCGTGGCGGGACTCGCGGTCACGGGCGGACGTCCCATGGGAAACTGGTGCTCGTGCCAGAGACCATCGTGAACACGTCCGTCCCGGCCCGCGTCAGCCTCGCCGAGGTGATGCCGCCGATCGCCCTGGGCCCGCTCGACGGACGGTACCGGTCCACGGTCGCGCCGCTCGTGGACCACCTGAGCGAGGCGGCCCTGAACCGTGAGCGCCTGGTGGTCGAGGTGGAGTGGCTGATCGCGCTGTGCAACGGTGCCGGCGAGATCGGCGGGCCGGTCGTGCCGGGGGCGCCGCGGCTGACGGACGAGGAGGTGTCCTACCTGCGGGCCGTCCCGGCCACGTTCGGCGCGGAGGAGATCGCCGAGCTCAAGGAGATCGAGCAGACGACGGTGCACGACGTGAAGGCAGTCGAGTACTTCGTCAAACGCCGCCTCGCGGCAGCTCCCGAGCGCCTCAGCGCGACGAATCTGCCCGCTGCTTCCGAGCTCGTCCACTTCGCGTGCACGAGCGAGGACATCAACAACCTGTCCTACGCGCTGATGGTGGCCGGGGCGGTACGGGACGTGTGGCTCCCTGCAGCCTCCCGGCTCGTGGACCAGGTGGCCGAGATGGCACGCGAGCACAAGGCGGTGCCGATGCTGAGCCGCACGCACGGCCAGCCCGCGACGCCGACCACGATGGGCAAGGAACTCGCGGTCCTGGCGCACCGGCTGCGGCGTCAGCTTCGCCGGATCGAAGGCGCGGAGTTCCTCGGCAAGATCAACGGTGCGACAGGGACCTTCGGGGCCCATTCCGTCGCGGTCCCGGGTACGGACTGGCCGGCGTTGTCGCGGGCGTTCGTCGAAGGGCTGGGGCTGACGTGGAATCCGTTGACCACCCAGATCGAGTCGCACGACTGGCAGGCCGAGGTGTACGCCGACGTCGCGCGGTTCAACCGGATCCTGCACAACCTGGCGACCGACGTGTGGACGTACATCTCGCTGGGGTTCTTCACGCAGATCCCGGTCGCGGGCGCGACCGGGTCCTCCACGATGCCGCACAAGGTGAACCCGATCCGGTTCGAGAACGCCGAGGCGAACCTCGAGATCTCGTGCGCCCTGTTGGACACGCTGTCGGCCACGCTCGTCACGTCCCGCCTGCAGCGTGACCTCACCGACTCGACCACGCAGCGCAACATCGGTCCGGCGTTCGGGCACAGCCTGCTCGCGATCGACAACGTCTCACGCGGACTGAGGGCACTCGCGGTGAACGCACCGCTGATGGCCGAGGACCTCGACGAGAACTGGGAGGTCCTCGGTGAGCCGGTGCAGTCCGCGATGCGGGCGGCCGCGGTGGCGGGGATTCCCGGCATGGACAACCCGTACGAGCGGCTCAAGGACCTCACTCGCGGGCAGCGAGTGGATGAGAAGCGGATGCGCGAGTTCGTGGCCGGGCTCGGACTGCCCGACGACGTCGCGGCACGGCTGACGGCGCTCAGCCCTGCGGCATACACGGGCCTGGCCGAGCAGCTGGTGGACGACTACCTGGACTGACGCGGGCTCGTCGGCTGCCGGCGCAATCGCACGGCGGAGGCTCGGTGGTCGAGCCGGCTCGGCCGGCTCGACCACCGAGGCCGGGCCTCAGGCCTGCCGGAGCCCGGCCGCGCGGACCGTGCGCGAGCGAGAGACCGCCAAGGTCGTCGCCGCCAGAGCTGCCAGCGCCCAGACGACCAGCGCCGCACAGGCCGCGGACAGGCCACCGGAACCCTCCGTGATCGCGGCCAGCGCCTCCTGAGCGGCGCCGACCGGGAGGAACGCCGCCAGCCCACGCAGCCCTGCCGGCGCTGTGGAGACCACCCCGGCGGCGATCACCAGCACCGCGATGACGAGGCTGATCCCTCGTCCCACGTGTCCGAGCCCCGCGGCCAGCGCCTGGTTCACGACGACGAACGCGACCGATACGAGGGTGCCGACCGTGATCGCGGCGGCCCAGCCGCCTGCGTCGAGCCCCTCCACCGCGGCGAGGATCGCTCCGGTCACCGCACCGGTCACGACTCCTATGGCGGCCGGCAGGGCAAGAGCACCGAGGGCCAGGCGCAGCGGGCCGCGTGTCGAGCCGCGAGCACCGAAGGGCACCGGCGGGAACACGAGCATGACGCCGAGTGCGCCGAGCCAGAGAGCCAGGACCGCGAACATCGGTCCGGTGGCACCGGTGCCGAGCTCGGACGCACCGGTCACCTCGACCGGGTCCGCCACGACGGAGGCGAGCGACCGGCGCTCCGCGTCGCTGTAGGCCGGAAGCTCTTCGGTGGCCTGGTCGAGGCCGTCGGACAGGTCGCCTGCTCCGCCGGCCATCTCGTGGATGCCGGTGGCGAGGTCGTCCGTACCGGCCGCCACCGTGTCGATGCCCCCGGAGAGGTCTCCGGCGCCTGCGGCCAGACCGGAGACGCCGTTTGCCAGGCCTCCGGCGCCGGAGGAGAGTTCGGAGGCTCCGCCGGCGAGTCCCGTGGCACCCGCAGCCAGTTCCTGGGCGCCGTTGGCGAGCCCCTCAGTCCCCGCGGCGACGTCGTTGGCGCCCCGCTGCAACGCGGTGAGGCCACCGGAGAGTTCACCGACACCGGATGCCAGCTCGGTCACGCCGTCGGCCACGGTCTGCGAGCTCTTGGCAAGCCGTTCCGAGCCGTCCGCGAGATCGTCGGCTCCGGTGGCGAACGAGTCCAGCTTCTCCATGATCTTGTCGATCCCTGGCTCCGCATCGCCGTCCATCTCCGCCAGCTTGTCGCAGAGTGCGGTCAGCTGGGCCTGAGCCTCCTCGGTCAGCTCAGAACCTTCCTCAACGATCGAACCGCCGCACAGTATCGCGATGCCAGCGGCAAGCTGCTCGAGATCGCCACCCAGCGACTCCAGACTCGCGATCATGTCTTGTGCCTCACCGGAGAGATCGCTGACCTGCTGGTCCACCATGGCGATCTTCGAAGCGAACTCCTGGCTTCCGCCGGCGAGTTGCTGTGCGCCCTTTGAGAGGTCCTGCGCTCCATCTGCCAGCTGGTTCGCGCCCATCGCGCTGCGCCCTACACCGCCGGCCAGGTCGTACATGCCGGCAGAAAGCGCGTCGGCACCCGCGGCCCACTGAGACGCACCGGCTGCCCATTCGCTTGCTCCCCCGGCCCACTGACCGGCACCGCCGGCCAGTTCGCCGGCGCCACCCGCGATCCGGCCGGCTCCGTCGCCCAGTTCCGCCGCGCCGTCCGACGCCTGGCGGGCGCCGTCGGCCAGCTGCTCCGCACCGTCGCCTGCCTCCGAGGCGCCGTCGGCGAGGTCGCCGGCGCCGTCCGCGGCCGTGCCGAGCTCTCCGGACAGGGTCGAGAAGCCCACCAGCACGTTGTCGACGTAGGTCTCGGTCAGGGTGTCACCGAGAACGCTCGTCGCCGTCTGCGCCACGATCTGCGCCAGCGCGTCGTCGAGGATCCGGCCGTCGGGTGCCGTCGCCACATCGATCGTCGCCTTGCGCGCCTCCGACGGGTCGTCGCCGCCGTAGGACGTCGCCGCCGACGAGAATCCCTCGGGAATCGTCACGACGGCGGCGTACTCGCCGTCGGCGAGCCCTGAGGCCGCATCCTCCGCGTCGGTCACACGCCAGTCGTAGCTGTCGTCGGACGCCGGCACGGCGGCGGACTCACCTTCGTCAGGCACCTCTCCCCCGCTTACCAGGCCTGCCGCAAGCTGCCGACCGAGCGGTACCAGCTGCCCGTCGACCTCCACCGGTTCGTCGAGATTGACGATCGCGGCCGGTACGGTGTCGAGCCGGTCCTGCGGGTTCCACAAGGCCGACAGGAGAAGTCCCAGGATCATGAGCGGCAGAAGCGCGACAGCCGCCGCCTTCCGCTGATCACGTACGGGTTCCGGCCGCAGCCACCTCTTCGCGTTCATCGCCGAACCTCCTGCATCGAAATCTCGTTCCCGCGCCCGTTCGCCAGAGCGGGGTCCCCGGCAGCACCGACATCGAGCACGGGCGTGCCGGCCGGCACCAGATCTGTTGCCGGGGCGCCGACCGCGCCCACCACCACGGCGACCCCGGCACGCTGCACGTGCGCGAGCGCTCGCGCCAGTTCCAACCGCCCGGTCAGGTCCCCGACGGTCTCGGTGCCCTCCACGACGACCAGGCGCGCGCGGTCGGCCACCGTCCGCCGGACGGCCTCGTCGGCCGCGATACCGCTCGCGGCCTCACTCGCATCGACGACCGCGACTCTTCCACGTACCGTCGCGGCCCGTTCGGGCAGCACCAGCCCGGTGGTCTTCAGCTTGCCGTCCAGCTCGATCCCGCCCGCACGTACGAGCCGACCCGCCATGGCGAGGAGAACGCTGCTGACCTGGGTGGCGGAGTCGCCGCGCACGAGAAGCACTCCTCCTTGCGGTACTCGAGCGGTCACCGGGCCGGCCATGACGCCCGCGTCGCTACGAACCACCATCCCCTCGGCGGCGACGGCATCCGTCGCTCCGGGCTCGGGCCAGTCGGCCAGGGCGATCTCGCGTGCCAGGCCCTCCCCTTCGACGTCGAACGACGGCAGCGCCGCGTCGAGCCTCCGGGGGATCCACCAGGCCTTCTCTCCCAGCAGTGCCAGGACCGCGGGCACGAGAACCATCCGGACGACGAAGGCGTCCACGAAGACACCCACCGCCAGCCCGAGCGCGATCGGCTTGAGGTTCATGTCCCCGTGCGGGACGAACGCAACGAACACCGCGGTCATGATCACGGCGGCAGCGGTGACGACTCCCGCCGCGCCGCGGAAGCCGGTCGTGATCGCCCTCCGCGCCCGGTCCCGTCCTCTCCCGTGCACGTAGTCCTCGCGGATGCGTGACACCAGGAAGACCTCGTAGTCCATGGCCAGTCCGAACAGCACGCCCATGAGAACGATGGGCATGAAGCTGATCACGGGGCCGGTCCGGGTCACACCCAGCAGCTCGGCCAGGTAGCCGTTCTCGAACACGAGCGTGATCACGCCGAAGGCCGCACCGACCGAGAGCAGGTATCCCACGGTCGCCTTGATCGGCACCGCGATCGAACGGAAGACCATGGTCAGCAGGACGAGCGACAAACCGACGACGAGCAGTGCGAAGGGAAGCAGTGCGGCGCCGAGCTTGGCCGACACGTCGATCCCGACCGCCGTCGAGCCCGTCACCGCGAGGTCGACGCCGTAGGTGTCCAGGAAGTGACCGTGCAGACTCCGGATCTCGTGCACGAGCGCTTCGGTCTCGGCCGACGTCGGGCCACCCGTGGGAACCACTTGCACGATCCCGGTGTCGGCGGACTCGTTCGGCGTGGCGAGGGGCACGTCCGCGACGCCCGGCAGGTCCGCCAGCTCGTCGCCGATCTGCTCCATCAGGGCGACCGGGTCGTTGCTCGTCACGATGGATCCGGTGATGACGAGCGGCCCGTTGAAGCCGTCGCCGAACTTCTCGGACACCAGGTCGTAGGTGACCCGCGCGGAGTTGTCCTCGGACAGCACGCCGGCATCCGGCAACGCGAGCCGCAGGTTCGTCGCGGGTAGCGCGAGCGAGCCCAGGGCCACCACGACGAGCGCCACCGTCACCGCCGGGTAGCGCGTCACCCCGCGGACCCATCCCGAGAAGAACCGGTCGGCGGCGCCGTGCGTCCGGTTCTCTCCCTCGTCGTCCTCGTCGGAGGCCGCGCTCGGGCGCTTCCTCGGCCGCAGGCGCTCCCCCGCCATGGCGAGCAGGGCGGGGAGGAGGGTCAGGGAGACGATCACGGTGACACCCACGGTCACCGCGGCGGCGATGCCCATGACCGACAGGAACGGGATACCGGCGACGCTCAGACCGACCAGAGCGATCATGACGGTGAGCCCGGCGAAGACGACCGCGGAGCCCGCTGTCGCCGTCGCACGGGCCACCGACTCCTCGACCGGGAGCCCGTCCCGCAGCTGCTCCCGGTGCCGCGACACGATGAAGAGCGCGTAGTCGATGCCCACCGCCAGCCCGAGCATCACGGCCAGCATCGGGGTGGTCGAACTGATGGGACCGAGCGAGGTCGCGGCGAACAGGAGGGCCATCGACACCCCGACCCCGAGAAGCGCGTTGAACAGCGGCAACCCGGCCGCGATCAGCGATCCGAGCGTCATGACCAGGACCACCATGGCCACGAGCAGCCCGACCCCTTCCACCAGGGAGATCTCCGGGAACTCGGTGGCGAAGAGTTGTCCGCCGAGGTGCGCCTCGGCCCCGTCCGGCAGGTCGGCGTCGAGCGCCGCCGCCGCATCCGACAGAGCCTCCTTCGTCTCGTCGGTGACCGAGCTCTCGTTGCCGTCGAGCTGGATGGTCAGGAGGGTCGCCGTGTCGTCGTCGGACACGGACGCCGGCATCTGGTCGTCGTAGGGCGACGTGACCGCGGCGACCTGCGAGACGTCGCCCAAAGCGGTGACACCGCCCTCGACGGCGTCGCGCATCGCGTCGTCGTAGACGTCCGAACCTTCCGGCGCAACAACGATGACCTGCGCCGACGCACCACTCACCTGCGGGAACGTGGCGGACAGCCGATCCAGGGCGAGCTGGGACTCGGTGCCGGGGATCGACACCTGGTTGTCGAGTCCCTGTTGCAGCAGTCCAGCGGCACCGCCGGCGAGCCCGAGGACCAGGATCCAGCCGACCAGGACGAGCCGGCGCGCACGCACAGCCCAGCGACCCAGCGAGTACAGAGCAGAAGACACGAACGCTCCCAAGGGGTTCCAGTGGTTCGATGCATCACTGTATCGGATACGTTCGTGTATCGACACTCGGCCGATCGGACTACACTCCTAAGTCGCACCACCACCCGAGGAGAGATCGTGACCGCCGAGCCGCTGCGCGACGACGCCGTCGGACAGGGCGCCGCCGATCCGGGCGCGTCTCCGGCCGAGAGCGCCCTGGCCACCGCGCTGACCCCACGCCGCGAGCGCACACGGGCGCGTCTGATGGACGCCGCCTACACCGTCTTCGCACGGGACGGCATCCATGGCGCCTCGATCGAGGTCATCTGCGAGACCGCCGGTTTCACGCGCGGCGCGTTCTACTCGAACTTCGACAGCAAGGAAGAGCTGTTCCTCGCACTCGCAGACCGCCTCAAGCGGCAGCAGCTCGACGCGCTCGAGGCGGCCACCCGTTCGCTGGACCCCTGCGAGTTCCGGTCCGGCGCCGTGGACCACGACGCGATCGCACAGATCCTCAACGCCGTGGCGACCGACCCGGACCACAGCCGCCAGTGGACGCTGCTGCGCTCCGAGCTCGAGCTGCTCGCCATGCGCGACGCCCGCGTCGCGGCCCTGTACTCCACCCACGTGACCACGCTCCGGGAGGAGCTGACCGACGCCATCACCCGCATCCTCGAGACCCTGGGCCTCCGGTTCGTCGTCGACACCGACACGGCCATCGACACGTTGCTCGCGGTCCACGAGGCGATCGACCGCCGCCACGCCGTCGAGCACCCGCTCACCGAGTCGAAGGGCACGAGCGCACCGCACGGCCCGGACCAGGCCCTCCTCGGCCACCTGGTCGACCTCCTCATCGGTCCTCGCGCATAGCACGCCGTGTGCGGGACCGGCACTTCGAGCCCCGGGCCGTGGCCGCCTCGTGACCGGTCAGGGCCGTCGGGAACCGCCGGCGACCGAGTGGGTCACGTGGCCCCGTGGCCCGCGCAGGCAGGAACGAGCCGGGGCAGAGGGCTCTCGACGGAGAACCCTCTGCCCCGGTGGAGCTGTCTACCTCACCAAGCGGCGTTGCGCGCCAGTTCGAGAGCCATCTCCTGCCACCACGCCCCTGCCGCGGGACCGCCGTTGCACTCACCGTCGGACTCGCCCGGCAGCTTCACCCAGAGCAACGCGTCGAGGTTCGTCCCGTCGTCGACGAGCGTCGGCCGCTCGCCGAGCGCACGGCCGCTCGGGTTGCACCAGTCGCTCCCCGGGCCGTTCCCGTTGCGCGAGGTGTCGATGACGTACGGACGACCGCCCACCTGAGCGGACACCTGCTCACCGTACGCTCGCGCCTCTGTCGTCGTGCGGTAGTTCGAGGTGTTCAGGGCGAAGCCCACGGCGTCGGCGAAACCGACCTGCTGGAGCCGGCCGGCCGCCTCACCGGCGCTCAGCCATGCGGAGTGGCCCGCGTCGATGTAGACACGGGCGCCCGCGTCCGCGAGCGAGTTCGCCGCGTACCGGAGGAAGCCGATGCGGTCCCCCTGCCCGTCGCAGTCGCCGAGCTGGGCGAGTGCGTCGGGCTCCAGGATCACCCACGGCTCGCCCTGGATGCCCGAGGCGACCGTGTCGATCCACGCCGCGTACTCGCTCTCCTCGACACCGCCACCGGAGTGGTTGCCGCAGTCCCGCCCGGGGATCGCGTAGACCGTGAGCACGGGGATCTTGCCGGCCGCGACGGCGCGCGACGTGTAGTCGACGACCTCGTCGCGGGCGTGCTGCGGGTCCACCCAGTTCCCCACCCAGTAGGACTGCGGGGTCAGGGCGATCTTCGCCAGGAGGTCCTTGTCCGACCCGGAGGCGGCCTGCCAGGCCTCGTACGCCTGTGTGCCCGGGTCGACGTAGAGCTCACCATCGGCCGGCTGTGTCGGGTCGTCGGTCGGGTCCTCGGTCGGGTCGTCGGTGGGCTCCTCGGTCGGGTCCCCGCCGACGTCACCCGTACACGTCGTGCCGTTCATCGTGAAGGACGACGGCGTCGCCGCGGAGCCGCTGCCGATGAAGCCGAACGACGCGGAACTTCCCGTGCCGAGGTTGCCGTTCCAGCCGACGTCGGAAGCGCTCACACCGCTGCCCGACTGCGTGACGGCGGCGTTCCACGCCTGCGTGACCGCCTCGCCACCGGCGAACTGCCAGGCCAGGTCCCAGCCGGAGACCGGATCGCCGAGGTTGGTCAGGGTGACGTCGGCCTGGAAGCCACCGTTCCACGAGTTGGTGATGCGGTAGTCGACGTCACAACCCGCGGCCGCGGAGGCGCTGGTGGCGGCGACGGTCGCCGCGGTGAGAGCGCCTCCGACACCCAGCGAGACGACGGCGGCCGCGGAGGCCCACCTCGCTCGTCGTCGGGAACTCGAGGTACGCATGGGAGATCTCCTTCGATCGGTGCCATTCCAGGCCCAGACCGTACGGAGACCTCTGACCCCACCGGCAGCTACCGAAGCGTTTAGATGGGTGACCTGCGCGGGATGCCGCCAGGACCCCTCGACAGCCCCATGAAAAAACCCGCCACCAGCTCGACGTGTCGTACAACTTCACATTGTCACGAATCTGTGTAACAGTTTTCCCACGGCGCCCCGCACGGGGCGCCGGCCAACTTCACCAAGCAGCACTGCACCAGCACCACGCAGGCAGCCCCCGAGCACATCAGCCACCGGAGGTAGCAACGTGACGCACACGGATCGCTCGACCGCGACGCAGAGCACCGGATGGGCACTCGCCCGCTCCCGGGGTTCGAGCCCCGCCAGGCTGCTGGAACTGCGGGTCGGCGGCTTCGGCCGGCGCGAGTTCCTCACCATGGCCGGCATCGGTTCGGCCGCCACCGCGATCTGCATCACCATCGCGGCCCTCGACCCGGCACTCTTCTTCGGGTCACCGTGGTGAGCGGCCACCGCTGAACCCGGCCCCGTGACCGTTACGCGGGAGCGACCGAGACCTCCGCGCGTCGGCGATCCGGCCGGCAGCGGGCCTCCCGGCCCCGGTGCTCCAGAAGACCGGCCCGGACAACGGCGTCCGGGCCTGTTTTACCACCAATGAGGAATTCCCGCGACCGGGGGGTGACATCGATCATGGCAGCTGAGAACGCCGCTCACTACGCTGAGGCGATGACCGAGCAGCTCGAGTACGACGTCGTCGACCACACCGACGCCTCACGCTACGAGGCGCGTCTGAACGGCGGGGTCGTCGCGGGATTCCTGGAGTACCGCACCGAGGGCGACACCATCGTCATGCCTTCCACCGTCGTCGATCCCCGGCACCGGGGACACGGCGTCGCCGCACGCCTCGCCCGGACGGCCCTGGACGATGCCCGGGTCGCCGGCAAGAAGGTGGATCCGCGCTGCTGGTACGTGGCCGAGTACATCGAGAAGCACCCCGAGTACGCAGACCTCGTCGGCTAGGGCCTGTCCAGCGAACAGGTAGGCCGCGGTGCGACTCGTGGGCGTTGGACGCGGTGAGCTGACGGATGTGGCACGGGCGCGGGTCGAGCCGCTGCTGCCGGTCGCTACGAGCGGGGGTTGCCGGGATCACCGGCAGGTGACCAACGGAATCCTGTGACGGCCGCACACCGGGGCGCCGGCCGCGTGCCAATGCGTCCGGTTGATCGTGGAGTCCCCCAGGTCACGACACCACTTCCGAGACAGACCTGGGCGCCGCGAGCGGTGACCTTCTCCGTCAGGAGCCCGTGTCATCGGCATCCTCTTCCAGCCCTTCGAGGACCGACTCGGAGATGCTCGCGAGGATCTCCAGATGTTTGGGCGGGACGACGTCGAGAAACATCGCCCGCACGCGGGCCACGTGGCCGGGCAGCGCCGCCTCGATCGCGGCCCGGCCTTCGTCGGTCAGGGCGATCCAGACTCCGCGCCTGTCCTCGTCGCATCTGATCCGGGCGAGGAGCCCTCGCGACGTCATACGGGAGATCTGGTGGGTCAGCCGCGTCTTCTCCCACCGAACGGCCGCTCGCACCTCGTGGACCCTCATGGCGGCCCGGCCCGACATCTGCAGCGTGCTGAGCACGGCGAAGTCGGAGAGCGTGATGGAGCAGTCGCGAATCAGCTCGCGGCTGAGGTGCCGGTGCAGGTCCTCCTGCATCGTCAGGAGCCCGTACCACGCACGACGCTCGCGATCGGTCAGGAGCTCAGCTTCGTTCACCCTGCCCAGTCTAGCGACCAAGGGGGACACGTCACCCCCTCGTGCACGTCGGGCGATTTCAGGGCAGTGCGTTGACTCATCACCCTTTCCTGGAGTTTACGTTTGCCACAGTCGCCAGAACCACTCCTGCGCCCGCGGGAATATTGGTGACACGTCACCCGTTAAGGCGGGTGACACGTCACCAATCGTAAGGAGTTCCGAACCATGGAACGCACGTGGATCGTGACCGGGGCCGCTTCGGGTCTCGGCCGGGAGATCGCCCAGGCCGCGTTGAGTGCGGGAGACACGGTCATCGCCGCCGACAGGGACACCGACGGCGCGGCGATCCTGAAGCAGGAGCACGGCGATGCCGTGGAAGTGGTCCAGGTCGACGTCACCGACGCCGGTCGGATCGAGGAGGTCGTCGCCGATGCCGCCGCGCGCCACGACGGGATCGATGTCCTGGTCAACGCCGCCGGCCGGGGACACATTGGCGCGGTGGAGCTGACCGACCCGGCGGAGCTGCGGCGGCTGATGGAACTGCACTTCTTCGGTCCCGCGGCCCTGACCCGGGCGGTGCTCCCGTACATGCGGGCTCGCCGTCGTGGTGCGATCATCCAGATCAGCAGCTTGGGCGGCCAGATCTCCACCCCGGGCATGTCCGCCTACTCGGCAGGCAAGTTCGCTCTGGAGGGGTTCTCGATCGCGCTCGCACGCGAGGTAGCCAATCTAGGCATCAAGGTACTCATCGCACAGCCCGGCGCGATGCGAACCAACTTCGCCGGCCCCGCGATCACCGAGTCCGAGCAGATCGCCGACTACGAGCCGACGGTCGGGGAGTTGCGCAAGCACGTCGAGGAGGTCACCGGCCGGCAGCCCGGCGACCCGAAGAAGATCGCGGCCGCCCTGCTGCAGGCCATCGACTCCGAGCGCCCGCCACTGCGCCTGGCGTTCGGCAACGACGCCCTCGACCGGCTCAACGAGGCCGCCGAGCAGACTGCGAAGGACCGTGCGGCATGGGAGGAGGTGTCCCGTGGCACCGACTTCGAGTGACAAGACTGCGCCGACGGGGCGGCTCGCCGGACGCACTGCCCTGGTCACCGGCGGTGGGAAGGGCATGGGTGCGGCCACCGTCCGCCTCCTGGCGGCCGAGGGCGCGCACGTCGTCGCTCTCGACATCGACGGCGCCGCCGCCCGGAGCGTCGCCCACGATCTCGGGCCCGGCGTCCTTGCCCGTGAGATCGACGTGACGAACCAGGCGCGGTGGGCAGAGGTCGCGCACGAGGCTGAGCAGCGGTTCGGCGGTATCGACGTGTTGGTGAACAACGCCGGTATCGCCGACCCCGCCCTCCTCGAGAACTTGGACGGCACCCGGCTGCAGCGCACGGTCGACATCAACCTTGTCGGTGTCTTCAACGGGATCCAGGCCGTGGTTCCGGCGATGAAGAAGAATGCCGCCGGCGGATCGATCGTGAACATCGGTTCGGTCGGCGCGTTCCAGGGCGTTCCACGCATGTCCGGCTACGTCGCCGCCAAGTGGGGCGTGCGCGGCCTGACCAAGGCCGCCGCGCTGGAACTGGGAGCCCACCACATCCGGGTCAACGCGGTGCATCCCGGGCAGACCCGCACGCCGATGACCCACGGCGTCGTCTTCGACACCAGCGCCGTGGCGCTCGGCCGTGTCGGCGAGCCCGAGGACATCGCCCAGGCGGTGCTGTTCTTCGCCTCCGACCAGTCGAGGTTCATCACCGGCAGCGACCTCGTCGTCGACGGCGGCCAACTCGCCGGACAGGCCGACTACTCCGGCCTGCCCGACTGACTCGCCCAGTCCGCGAGGCCGCTCGCGGATCGGCATCTCACCAACCAACCAGCGCACATGGCTCGATACAGCAAGGAAACAGAACGCATGCCCATCAACCTCGCCATTGTCTACTACTCCTCGACCGGCTTCTCCGGGCGCATCGCCCAAGAGATCAGCGATACCGCCGAGAAGGTCGGTGCCGCCGTCCGTCTGCGCAAGGTCGCCGAGCTCGCCCCCGAGGCTGCCATCGCGTCGAACCCCGCATGGGCCGCGCACGCCGCCGAGACCGGGCACATCCTCACCGCCACACCCGCCGATCTGGACTGGGCCGACGCCGTCATCTTCGGCACCCCGACCCGGTTCGGCAACGTCGCCTCGCAGCTCAAGCAGTTCCTCGACACTCTCGGCGGCATGTGGGCCCAGGGCAAGCTCGCCGACAAGGTCTACAGCGGCTTTGTGACGACCTCGACCAACCACGGCGGTCAGGAGTCGACCCTCCTGGCCCTGTATCACTCCATCCACCACTTCGGCGGCATCCTCGTCGCCCCCGGCTACACGGATCCGGTCAAGTTCGTCGATGGGAATCCCTACGGCACCTCCCACATCGACGCCCAGGGAGCCAACCCGATCGGCGACGGAACCCTCGACGCCGCCCGGCACCAGGCCGAGCGCGTCGTCAAGATCACCTCCGCGCTCAAGGCAGGCAGCACACGATGACCGCCAACCGATTCACCGGCCAGACCGTCATCGTCACCGGCGGTGCTCGCGGCATGGGGGCCAGCCACGTCCGCGGCCTCATCGCCGAAGGAGCGTCCGTCGTCATCGCCGACGTCTCCGACAACGACGGCCAGGCCCTGGCGGGCGAACTCGGCGACCGAGCCGTCTTCCAGCACCTCGACGTCAGCGACCAGACCCAATGGGCTCACACGGTCGCTGCCGCCGAGGAGATATTCGACCCAGTGTACTTTTCGTCGCCTCCTCCGAGGCGAGCTTCTCCACCGGATCCGAGTTCGTCGCAGACGGAGGAGACCTTCTCGGCCCCGTGATGTGACCACCTGTCCTCTGAGTGAGGCCTGGAGACCGCGCCCACAGTGCGCGGGCTCCAGGCCTTCCGGTGCACCCGCACGGGCCGACCCACCGGTGAAACTCATCGTCCGGGTCGGTACGCCGTCCTTCGACACACGCGGTCGAGCGCGGTCGAGGTCCGGAACCTGTCGCCTTCGAGGGCGTTCGCGGCGGCACCCGCTACGGGGTCACGGCGCCGGAGCGTGCGGCGCCGACCCCGCACGCCGAGCCACCCGGAGCGCACACTCCGATCCGGCAAATTTGTTGTCCTGAAAGACAGGTTATGCTGTCCTTGTAGACAGCATCTGACCCTATGTGCGTGAGGACGGCAATGAAGACTTGGTTTGTCACAGGCGGAACACCTGGAGGCTTCGGTCTCACGTTCGCCGAAGGTGCGCTCCGGCGTGGGGATCGCGTGGTGGTCAGTTCGCGACGACCCGAGGAACTGTCCGATTGGGCCGCCTCCCACGAGGACCAGGTCCTGGTCCTCAAGCTCGACGTGACGGACGAGAGGCAGGTGCGCGACGGGGTCGCCGAGGCCGAGGCACACTTCGGCGGGATCGACGTGCTGGTGAACAACGCGGGTCGAGGCTGGTACGGATCGGTCGAGGGCATGCCGATCGAGGACGCACGCCGGGTGATCGACCTGAACTTCTACGCGGTGCTCACTGTGACCCGAGCGGTCCTTCCTGGCATGAGGGCCAGGGGCAGCGGGTGGATCGTGAACATGTCCTCGGTGGCCGGGCTGACCGGCATCCCCGGCTTCGGCTTCTATACGGCAGCCAAGTTCGCGCTCGAGGGCATGACCGAGGTACTGCGCCACGAGGTGGCCGAGTTCGGCATCAAGGTGCTCGCCGTCGAGCCGGGAGCCTTCCGCACACGCGCGTACTCCAGCTTCGAGGACGAGCCCGTCCGGGAGACCGTCGACGCATATCTCTCACAACTCGACGTGGTCCGTCAGCAGATGATCGACCAGGACGGCAAGCAACCTGGTGACCCTGCTCGCGGTGTCGAGGCGATCCTCCGGGCGATGGATCAGGACCAGCCGCCACGGCGTCTGGTGCTCGGCAGCCTTGGCTTCGACACGGCCACCGCCGCCCTGGAAGAGACCTTGTCGGACCTTCGCGCCAGCGAGCAGCTTTCCCGAGGCGCCGACTTCCCCTCGTAGGCCTTCCAGCCGCCCACGAGCGGGCACCGCCCTGCGCCTCCCGAGGCGCTCCCTCACCCGCGCGGCTGTCAGCGGCCGTGAACCCACCCCCGTGACCGGCGCGGACCTGGCACTATCGTCCTATGCACCCGCGCGCCGGAACAGTTGCGACCGCTGACGACCTGATCGACGTCGACCGCGTGGTCGGCGCCTACTACGACCTGACGCCCGATCCCGGGGACCCGGCGCAGCGCGTCGTGTTCGGCACGTCCGGGCACAGGGGCTCGAGCCTCGACGCCGCGTTCAACGAAGCGCACATCATCGCGACCACCGCGGCGATCATCGAGTACCGCCGCTCGCAGGGCACCGACGGACCGCTGTTCATCGGGCGCGACACGCACGCGCTGTCCCTGCCCGCCTGGCAGACCGCGCTCGAGGTGCTCGCGGCGGCGGGTGTCACCGTCATGGTCGACGCCCGCGACTCGTACACGCCCACCCCCGCCGTCTCGCAGTCGATCCTCCTGCACAACGAGGCCCTCTCCGAGACCGGGGCGCGGACGACAGGCCCGGGCCTCGCCGACGGCATCGTGGTGACGCCTAGCCACAACCCTCCACGTGACGGTGGGTTCAAGTACAACCCGCCGCACGGCGGTCCCGCCGGGTCCGACGCGACCGGCTGGATCGCCGGACGAGCGAACGAGATCCTCTCCTCGGGAACGGCCTCGATCCCCCGGGTCTCGCTCGAGGCCGCGCTCGACGCGGACACGACGCACCGGCACGACTTCCTGACCACCTATGTCGACGACCTGGCCACCGTCCTCGACCTGGAGGCGATCCGATCCGCCGGCGTGCGCATCGGCGCGGATCCGCTGGGCGGCGCCTCCGTGGAGTACTGGGGCGAGATCGGCGAGCGCTACGGGCTCGACCTCACGGTCGTGAACCCGCAGGTGGACCCCCGCTGGACATTCATGACGCTCGACCACGACGGCAAGATCCGGATGGACTGCTCCTCACCCTCCGCGATGGCGTCGCTGGTGCGCCGGATGAACCCCACCGACGGCACGGCCGCACCGTACGACATCGCCACCGGCAACGACGCGGACTCGGACCGGCACGGCATCGTCACCCCGGACGGCGGGCTGATGGATCCCAACCACTACCTGGCCGTGGCGATCCGGTACCTCTTCTCGGGGGCTCGGCCGGAATGGCCGTCGGCCGCGGCGATCGGGAAGACGCTCGTCTCGTCCTCACTGATCGACCGGGTGTCCGACGACCTCGGGCGAGAGGTCGTCGAGGTGCCGGTCGGGTTCAAGTGGTTCGTGCCGGGCCTGCTGTCGGGGAACGTCGCGTTCGGCGGCGAGGAGTCGGCCGGTGCGTCGTTCCTGCGCCGTGACGGGCGGGTGTGGAGCACCGACAAGGACGGCCTCCTGCTGGCGCTGCTGGCGTCCGAGATCCTGGCGACCACCGGGACGACGCCCTCGCAGCACCACGCCGACCTCGTCCGGCAGCACGGTGAGTCCTGGTACGCGCGGGTCGACGCTCCGGCGACCCGCGCGGAGAAGGAGGCGCTCGGCCGACTCTCGCCGTCGGACGTCACCGCGTCCGAGGTCGCGGGCGGGCCGGTGACGTCAGCCCTGACCGAGGCGCCGGGGAACGGCGCGAAGATCGGCGGGCTCAAGGTCACGACGAAGGACGCGTGGTTCGCGGCACGGCCCTCGGGCACGGAGGACGTGTACAAGATCTACGCGGAGTCGTTCCTCTCGGCCGACCACCTGACCGAGGTTCAGGCTGCCGCGAGAGAGGTCGTGAGCGCGGCGCTGGCCGTGGGATGACCTTGACCTTGACCGGACCGGAGACGCTGCCGGCGTCGTCCCGCTCCTACGACGCGGGCGGAACGTCGAGAAGCAGGTCGTCGTACTCGGGCGAGTGCTTCTTCACGTAGCGGCGGATGAACGGGCACAGCGGGACGATCCGGTCGTCGCCGCCGCGTACGAGGCCGAGCGCCTCCTGGGCGAGCCGGGAGGCGATGCCCTTGCCCTCGTACTCGGGCAGCACCTCCGTGTGCGTGAAGACGACCGTCCTCCCGTCCCGCTCGTAGACGGCCTGTCCCGTGAGCGTGCCGTCAGGCAGTCGCGCTTCGAAACGGCTCTCCGCGGGGTTGTCCGTGACGGTGACCGTGAGGTTGTCGCTCATGGCACCCCATCGTCACGGGCCCGTTCCGTGCGTGCCACCCGACGTCGGTCACATTTCCCGCTACTTTGCGTGCGCGGGCCGATATCGCCTTGATACGTTGCAGGCGCTTTCACTTGATCTTCACGTCGGGGCCGTCTGTCGCGGTCCACAAGGAGACCCATGCTCGTCTTCATCGTCCTCGGCATCCTCGGACTCCTCCTCGGGCTGCTCTCGGTCACCCTCGGTGACCTCTTCGAGCTGGGCGACGGCGCCTTGTCCGGCACGTCGCTCGGTGCGGGGCTGCTGCTGTTCGGCGCCACCGGTGCCGTGGTGACCTCGTCCGGTCTGCCGGTCGTCGCCACGTACCCGATCGCGGCGGTCGTCGGACTCGCCGTCGTCCTGCTGGTGAACCTGCTGTTGAAGCGGCTGCGACAGTCCGACGACTCGGCCCCCAGATCGGTCGTCGGGCTGCAGGGCGCCGTGACGTCCGAGGTGTCGGCCGCGCACGGCGAGGTCTCCCTCGATCATGAGCTGGAGACCCGCATGGCCTTCGCGGACCGGCCGATCCCGCAGGGTTCGCGCATCACGGTCGTCGAGCAGCACGGAAGTCGCGTGAAGGTGGAACCCGCCGAGTGACCGGCACCCGACCGCCGGGCGTTCGCTCGCCGTGAGCGTCCCCGGCGGTGACGTCGAAGCAACCACCCACCAGGACACCCCCCAAGGAGCACACATGTCCCCGGACAACCCTGGCCTCGTCAGCGTGATCGCTGTCGTCGCCGTGATCGTCGCCGTCGTCATCCTGATGGCGTTCGTCTCCAGCAGGATCCGGCGGGTGCCGCCGAACGAGGCCCTCATCGTCGTCGGGCGCGGCGCCGGGAAGCGCGAGGCCGATCTGGCCAACCAGCGGGTCGTCGTCGGCGGCCGCACCTTCGTCTGGCCGGTGCTGCAGCAGGGCTTCTCCATCTCGCTGGAGCAGCGTCAGATCGGCATCGTCGTCGAAGGGGTCGACGCCAACCGCATCAAGGTCGCGATCAAGGCGTCCGTGAACTTCAAGGTGCGTGGTGACGAAGAGGGCGTACGCCGCGCCGCGCAGCGCTTCCTGTCCCAGCAGGACATGCTGACCGAGATCATCAAGGAGGCGCTGGAGGGCTCCCTGCGCTCGATCGTCGGAGACATGACGCTCGAGGAGATCATCTCGGACCGCAAGGGCCTGTCCGACCGCGTGGTCCAGTCCACCAAGATGGACCTCGCCGAGCAGGGCCTGCAGATCGACATCCTCAACATCTCGGACATCTCTACGCCCGGCTCCGACTACCTGGAGAACCTGGGCCGCGCCGAGTCCGCACGGGCCCGACAGCTCGCCGAGGTCTCCGAGGCCGAGGCGAAGCGCGTCTCGGAGTTCGCGGTCATCGAGGCCGCCGAGCAGATCGCACAGCGGCAGAAGGAACTCGACCTGAAGAAGGCCGCGATCAAGGCCGAGACCGACAAGGCCCAGGCCGAGGCGGAGGCCGCGGGCCAGCTCGCCCGCGCGGAGCAGGACCGGAACGTCGCCATCGAGGAACGTGAGGCGATGGCGGAGAAGGCTCGGGTGGAGCAGGAGCGACTCGACATCGAGATCCGCAAGCCCGCCGAGGCACGCGCCTACGCGCAGGTCCAGGAGGCCAACGCACGGCGCGACGCCGAGAACGCCTCGACCCAGGCGGACGCGTTCAAGCGCACGACGATCGCGGAGGCGAACAAGACGGCCGCCATCCAGGACGCCGAGGCCGCGGCCGAGTCCGTGCGCCGTGCCGGTGAGGCGGAGCGGGACAAGCAGGTCGCGCTCGCCGCGGGTATCCGCGCCGAGGGCGAGGCACGTGCGGCCGCCGTCGAGGCCGAGGGCCGGGCAGAGGCCGCCGCCACGGACGCGAAGGCCGAGGCGCTGCGCAAGTACGGCGAGGCCGCACTGGCACAGGAACTCATCGAGCGTCTGCCCGAGATCGTGCGCGCCGCCGCCGAGCCGATCGGCAACATCGCGGGCATGACCGTGGTCTCCACCGACGGGGCCTCCGCGCTCACCAAGAACGTGGCGAGCGTCCTGGGCGAGGGCCAAGGCGTCATCAAGCAGTTGACGGGTGTGGATCTCAACGATCTCATCAGCGGCGTGGCGGGTACGACCATCGGCCGGGGGCCGTCGTCGGACGGGTCGTCCACCTCGGACCCGTCGTCCGGCACGAAGTAGCCGACGACACAGCCCACCGCACCCTGGGGCCGGTCCGGCGAGCGGACCGGCCCCAGGGCTTCCTGCAGCGGACCGGCCCCGGCACGCCGTCCGTTCGACGGCGAGCCGGTATCCGTCCGCACGGTACGGGCGTCCGTCCGAGGCACCCCCCAGCGGCACCTCCGACGTCGGCCCCTGACATCCGATGGATCGCGACTCCGGACCCGCGGGCACACCCCCCAGCGATACCCCGCGTACGGACCGCGAACCAGATGTCAGCCGTCGGTCGACGACGCGCCCGCGGGAGCGCCGTCGACGATCAGGACCCGCGGCGACCGCCTCCCGGAACGGCGAGGCGAGGCCGGACGAGCCCCGAGTCCTTGGGTCTCAGGCCGGAGAGACGGGCACCTCGAAGCACGCGAGCGAATGCGGCTTCGGACGCTCCTGGGTACGCCCCCGGAACACGGCCAGGCCGATGACGAGCAACGAGGCGAGAAGGACCGTCGCCTCCCCGCCGCTCGCCCGCAGCAGCGAGACGCTGCCTTCCACCGCGGACGCCAGCGTGTCGCCCGACCGGTGCTCCGCGTCGCTCCCCTGCGCGGCCCCGATCTCGCCCCTCGGCTGCGGGACCGCCGAGTGGGACGCCGGCTCCGCCACGGGAAGGACCGTGCTTCCGCGGTTCTCCTGAGCGGTGCCCGGAGCAGGCCGCACGGTATCCGCCTTCGGTGGCGCCGCGTCGGCGACGGCATCGAACGGGCCGTCGGCCACGGAGGCGGCCGGCGGAGCCCCGAGCAACAGGCCACCGGCCGCGATGCCGAGCGACAGGGCGACGCGCACGATCCAGCCAGGCGTTCTCGCTGCCCGGGGGATGCGGTGGTGCGCCGAAGCCATGTACACAAACCATTCGTCGCCGATATGCAGGTCCGTGCACAACTGTGAACCTTTTTCGCCCTGCGCGCAACGGGGCACCGGCGCGTCGGGGCGGCTACCCCACCACCGTACCGAAGACCAGTCCGAGAAGGTAGGTCACGGCAGCGGCGCCGAAGCCGATGAGCAGTTGCCGCAGCGCGCGGGTCAACGGCGAGGCTCCGGAGAGCAGGCCCACGATCGCGCCCGTGGCGAGGAGGGCGAGGCCGACCAGCACCGAGGCGACGGTCACCGCCGTCATTCCCCCGATACCGAACAGGTAGGGCGTGACGGGAATCAGCGCACCGGACGCGAAGAAGCAGAACGACGACGACGCCGCGCCCCACGCGGTCCCATGGGTCTCGTGCTCGTCGGTCACTCCGTCCGCGACGGCGGCTCCTGCCCCGGGGCCACCTTCCTCGGCATCGCCACCGGCGGCGGCGTCGCCCCCCGTCAGGACACCACGAGGCTCGTCGGCCGGCACCGAGAAGGGGGCGAGGATCTCGTCCGCACGCTCCTGCGCCTCGTCGGGGGACATGCCCCGGGCACGGTAGACCAGGGCGAGCTCGTTCGCGTCGAGATCCAGGTGGGGCAGTGCCGCGGCGGTGTCGGGTGACGGCGACGATGCCTCCAGGAGTTCCCGCTGTGACCGCACGGACACGAACTCGCCTGCCGCCATCGACAAGGATCCCGCCAGCAGTCCCGCCAGACCGCTCAGCAGGACCGTCTGCTGGGAGACCCCCGACGCGCCGACACCGAGCACCAGCGCGAGGTTGGACACCAGTCCGTCGTTCGCGCCGAACACGGCGGCCCGGAAGGTGCCCGACAGCCGGTTCCGCCCGCGGGTCGCCAGGCTCCGGACCACCTCTTCGTGGATCTGCTCGTCGGCGGCCATGGCCGCGGTCGCGTCCAGGTCCCGCGAGTACACCGAGCGGGCCTCGGCACGCTGCGCGAGAGCCAGCACGAACACCCCGCCGAACCGCCGGGCCAGCAGGCCGAGCGCCCGAGAGCGCCATTCGGTGCGCAGCGGCTCGCCCACGTCGTCGCCGAGCAGGTCGAGCCAGTGCGCCTCATGCCGCTTCTCCGCCTCGGCCAGTGCGAGGAGGATCTCGCGTTCCTCGCCCGTACGCCGCCGCGCGAGGTCCCGATAGGAAGCGGCTTCGGCGCGTTCCGCCGCCAGATAGCGGCGCCAGCGACGGATGTCGGCGCGCGTGCGACGGCGAGAAGGATGCTGGTTCGCGGCACGCTCGGCAGGAGTGGGTCCGGGCATGCTGCCATGATCGCAACGGCGAGCCCGTCATGGGTTCCGGGAGGGCACGCGCGGAGATTTCCTGCACCCGGAACTCATCCTGTCAAGCATGTCGCCCTACCCACCATCCCGCTCGGCAAGGCACAATGGTCGCCGTGATCATCCTCAGCACCCACGGGGACGCCCTCGGTGACCCGGGTGCGATCGGCTGGGCGTGGATCGACCACACGGACGGGAACTTCGATTCGGGTGGTGCCGCCAGCGGCACGGATCAGTCCGCCGGGCTGACCGCCGTCCTCCGCGCCATCGAGGCCCACCCCGGGGACGAGCCGCTTCTCGTGGAGTCCGGATCGCAGCAGGCCATCCGTGTCGCCTCGGAGTGGCTGCCGGTCTGGAAGGCCAACGGCTGGCGCACCGCGGCCGACGAAGCCGTCCCGGACGCCGACATCGTGCGTGCGCTCGACGACGCCGTCACGACGCGCACGGGACCGGTCCGCTTCCGGCACGTCCGGGGACACATCGACAGCCCGTTCCACGAACGCGCCCGGCACCTCGCGGAGCTTTCGGCCGCGGACTGGTCCGCCGGACGAGGCGACCTGGACGGTTTCCTGATCGGGAACATGCCGCCCGCCGCGCAGGCCGCCGAACTGGCGCGTGCGTCTGCCGACGGTGTGAACGCCGGTACGCCGCCCGTCACGGCCGGGCCGGCGCCCGACGGCCCGGCCCGCGTGGCGGCCCGTGACCACCGCGCCGCCGGGCCCGGCGCACCGGACGCGCGGCAGGGGGAGGACTCGCCGGCTCCCTGGGAGTCGGCGACCCTGTTCTGACACGGCGGGCTCGACACGGCGGGCTCGTTCCCACACCGCAGGCTTGTGGCGCGGCCGGCGCGCCAGGTCCTAGACGGTCGTGAGGTCCAGGCCGTCCCGCGGCACGTCCACCGCTGCGGCGTCCATCGCCGCGATCGTGTCGGCCTCCGCACGGAACTCCAGGCGGTCGGCGACGGCTCGCGCGTGCCGCGCCAGGTCCCGCGCGATGGCGACGCTCTCGCCCAGATAGCTCGACGGGTCGATGAGCCGGCGAATCCGCTCCGGGTCGAGGTGCTCACGGACCGTGGCGTCCCGCAGCAGGAGGTCGAGGAACGACGCGTCGCCGACGGCGGCCGCCTGCGCGAGCTCGAACACGATCTCGTGCGCGCTCTGCCGGCCGATGCGCTCGCCCAGCTCCAGCATGAGCGACTCCGAACCCATCAGGCCCTCGGACAGCGCGAGGTTGGCACGCATCCGCTGTTCGTCGACCTCGAGGCCCGACATGATGACCGACAGCCGGACCAGCAGGTCACCGGACAGCACCGCAGCCTGACCGATGACGTCCTCGAGCAGCGCCGTCATGCCACCGTTCGCCTCGTGGTCGTGCAGCATGGACTCCAGGGCCGGCCCCGTCAGGGCGCGCACCTGCGCGCTCATCGACTGCACGTCGAGCGCGAGCTGGGGGTTCCGCTTGTGCGGCATCGTCGAACTGCCGACCGTCCCGGCGGGAATCGGCTCGAACGCCTCACCGAACTCGGGCTGCATCAGGGTGTAGACGTCCTTGCCGATCTTGCCGGCGGTACCGGCCAGCAGGCCGAGGACGACGACGAACTCCACCATCCCGTCGTTCACGGCTCGCGAGGGGACCGGCATCGTGCCCAGGCCCAGCCGCTCGGCGACACCGCGTTCCACCGCACGGCCCTGCGGTCCGAACGAGGCGAACGTACCCACGGCGCCACCCATGAGAACCCGGAACAGCCGGTCCTCGAGGCGCTCCAGCCGGTCGACGGTGGCGGTGAGCTCGTCGATCCAGACCGCGGCCTTGAAACCGAACGTGACCGGAACGGCGTGCTGGGAATGGGTGCGTCCGGGCATGGGCACCGCGGCGGACGAGTCGGCGAGCTCGGACAGGGCTCGCAGGGTCGTGGCGAGGTGCCTCTTGAGCGCCCGGTGCACGTCGCGCAGTACGAGGATGTCCGCGGTCTGTGTGATGTTCTGCGTGGTGGCGCCCCAGTGGATCCACTCGCCGTGCTCGGGCCCGACGACGCGCGCGAGTTCGTCCACCAGTGGCATGAGCGGGTGGCTCGCCGTCGCGGTGGCCTCGGCGATCCGGGACATGTCGAGCTTCTCGATCCGGGCCGCGGCCTCGATGGCTCCGGCGGCGTCCTCGGGGATCAGCCCGACGTCCGCCTCTGCCTGAGCGAGTGCCGCCTCGACGTCGAGCCGGCGCTGGAATCGGTTCTCGGCGCTGAAGAGGTGCTTGATGCCGGGCTCCGGCACGCGGCCGTCGGTATAGCGTCGAATCGATTCGTCGGACATCTTCGCAGCCCCCAGGGGGTTGTCGACAGTGAAGCGGGCCACCACAGCCTAGCCGAATGTTTCCTGGATGTTAACCGGCCGGAACCCCGTCACCAGGTGGGACGCCGCGCCTGGCGGAGCGCCGCGCACGGCGCTCCGCCAGGCCGACCGGCTCAGTCCACGCAGGTCACGGGGACTGCGTCAGGTGCGGTGCCGTTGGCGGTGAAGCCGAAGGAGGTCGACTGGCCGGCGTTCAGCGTGCCGTTCCAGCCGACGTCGCTCGCGGTGACGGTGGAGCCGTTGACGGAGTAGTCCGCGTTCCACAGGCTGCCGATCGTCGTGCCCGTGGGCAGTGTGAACTGGGTGGTCCAGCCGCTGGTGCCGCCCGAGCCGCCGGTGACGGTGATCTGGCCCTGGAAGCCGCTGCCCCAGTCGTTCACCACCTCGAGCGTGGCCACGCAGGCACCGGTGCCCGGGTCATCGGTCGGGTCGTCGGTGGGGTCATCGGTCGGATCGTCGGTCGGGTCATCCGTCGGGTCGTCCGTGGGCTCCGGACCTCCGCCGCCGAACACGCCGGCCTTGACCGACGTCTGGGCGAGCCCGTCGGGACCGGTGACGACCCGGTTCCCCCAGTCGGTGCGCTGGGCGGGGTCGAACTGCCGCACCATGTCCAGGTACTCGACGCCGCCACCGTTGCCGCTCCAGGACCAGGCGAACCACCCGACGCCCTGGGACCGGGTGTAGGACATGATCGTGTCCTCGTCCGGATCGCCGTCGGAGTGGTCGTGACCGAACTCCCCGACGATCAGCGGCAGACCCATGGCGTCGAACGCGTCGATGTAGTCGCGGACCGCCTGCGCGGACGAGTAGACGCCGTACATGTGGACAGAGAACACGGTGTTCCCGTCCGGGTCGGCGGCCGCGACCTCGGGCGCGCGCTCCCGCATGATGCCCTGCCAGTCCTGGCCCCACGAGGGGGCGTCGACCACGATCGTGTGGTCGAACCCGGCGGCGCGCAGGCGCTGGATCGCGGACGAGGTGTCGGCGGCCCAGCCCTCGTTCGTGGCAGCGTCGTTCCCGTACGGCTCGTTGCCGATGTTGACGAGTACGTAGTCCTCCGTGCCCTCCAGCACGGGGAGCAGCGAGATCCAGTAGTCCACCGCCTGGTCGAGCGTCGCCGCCGCCGCCTCCTCGCCGTAGCCGGTGGTGTCGTGGTCCTCGAGCACGCAGACGAGCTCGTTCTGCCAGCACAGGTCCACGACGTTCGCCACGTCGGCGGGCCCGTTCCGGTTCCACCGCGTGCCGTCGCTGAGCACGACCCGGACGGCGTTCGCGCCGGCGTCGTCGATGTCGGCGAACGAACCGGTCTCGTTCAGGTACCAGGTGTGCGCGTGGCTGACGCCCCGCAGCAGCAGTTCCGAACCGTCGGCCTCGACGATGCGGTCGCCTTCGACGTGGATGCCGACCTCCAGCGTGTCGGCCGGCTCCGCGGCACCGGGCAACGCCACCGCCAGAGGCGCTGCGAGCAGAGCCGCGCCGCCCGCCGCGGCGAGCAAGGCCTTTCGTCTGGGTCGCATGAACTCCCTCGTTCCCGGGCACACGGCGCGGGCTGATGCTGCCCGACGACGAACCCGCGCACCCCGCGGACCCACTGTCGCGGCCCGATCATCGAGAGCCCAGCGCATTAAGCGATTAATGCGAACCGCCTCAGGAGCCGCACGACACGGCGCGTGACGACGGCCCCGGTCGCGTCAGCCGGCCGGGGCCAGGGACGCGACCGCCGTCCGGCACCGGCCCCGCATCTCCTCACCGAGCCGGCACTCCCCGGCGGCCTCGGCCGCGAGCAGGCGCCGGGCGAGCCCGGCGAGACCCGTGCGGTCGGGATCGCCCAGCTCGCCGTCCTGTGGCACGGCACCCCGCGCCGCGGAGTACGTGGCCGCGAACCAGTCCGCGATCCGCACCCCGTGCTCGGGCACGTGGACGACGTCGACCGTGTCCCCGGCCCCGATATCCCCCGCCTCGGCCACACGCAGGTACGCGCCGGTCCGGTTCGCCGCCGTGAAACGGCGCACCCAGCGCTCCTCCCCCATGCGGCGCTGGAACGTCGAACAGGGCGTACGCGGCTGGGTGACCTCGAGCACCGCGGAGCCCACGCGCCACCGTTCGCCCACCACCGCCGTGCTCACGTCGACACCGGCGGTCCGCAGGTTCTCACCGAACAGGCCGGGTGAGATCTCCCGGCCCAGTTCGTGCGCCCAGTGCTCCGCGTCCTCCTGGGCGTACGCGTACACGGCCTGGTCAGGTCCGCCATGATGGACACGGTCGGCCTGCACGTCCGCGTACAACCCGAGCATGCGAGCCTTCACCCGCCCGACCACGGGGCGCTTGTCGATGGCGGTGGTGCCCACGGAACCGGGGTCGGGCAGCAACTGGTGGACGCGGCAGACGGCAAGGATGGAACCCATGGCGGACATCCTGGCAGTCCAGGGGCAGACCGCCGCAATCGGCCCGAGGCCACCGGAACGGTGTGAGGCCCGGCGCGCCGGAGTCAGTTGTCGCGCGGATCCGACTTCCGCACGAGGTCCTGGAGAGTGCGCTGCACGTGCTCGACGTCGGGCACGTCGTCGAGCACCATGCCGTCCCGGTCCGAACCGTCCGAGATCACCAGCGTTCCACAGCCGAACAGCCGGTCGTTGAGCTGCTTCTCGAACGTCACGTCGTTGATCCGGTACAACGGGATGTCGCGCCCGGTGTGCGTCAGGATTCCCGTCCGCAGCGACACACGCTGGTTGGTGATGACGTAGGTGGTGGTGAGCCACTTGAGGTACGGCGGCACCGTCGCCGCGACCGCGAGCAGGGCGGCGACGGCGGCCACGAACAACGAGGCCCATGACGGCAGGCCGAACATCGGTGCCGCGATCCAGGCCGCGACGGCCAGGGCCACGAGCACCACGATCCAGGCGACCGGCTTCAGGAGCACCTTGCGGTGCGTCCGCAGCCGCAGGACGACGGACTCACCCTCGGCGAGATGCTCTTCTCGAAGACCCATGAGCGGCATAGTGCCATGAATCAGAATCCGGGCGGAATGCGCCCGGCCGAAGGATGCCCGACCGACTCGACGGCTGCATCGGCATATGCCAATATAGAAGCATGTCGATACAGGATCGGGCGGGCGTCGGCGGTGCCGCGGCGCGCCACGCCATCGGCCCCGACGCCGCGAACGCCGTCGCGCACACCCTCAAGGCGCTGGCGGACCCGCTCCGGTTGCGCATGCTGTCCGCGATCGCCACCGATCCCGACGGCGAGACGTCGGCCGGCGAACTCGCCACGTTGACGGACGTCGCCCAGCCGACCGTGTCGCACCACCTCAAGGTCCTGCGCGACGTCGGGCTGCTCGCCTCGGAGCGCCGGGGCACCTTCGTGCTCTACCGGATCGAGCCCGGCTACCGGGGGGCGATCACCACCCTGCTGGACACGTTCGCGCCGTCCGCCGTCGGCATCAGGAGGCCTCCCCACCTCACCGGCCTCACCGACGTCGACCACGAACTGAGCAGCCTTGCCGAGTCCCTCGCCGCCCGCGTCCCCGGGGCGACCTCCGAGGAGTCGCTGCACGTGGTCCGCGAGTCGTACGCGGCACTGGCCCGCCGGGGCGGCATCCCGACCCATCTGGTGGCACTGACCGAGCACTTCGCGCGCCAGCGCCTCGACGACCTGGTCAAGGCGCGCGAACGGGGCGACGGCACCACAGCGGTCCGGCACCCCGGCGCCGCTCACCCGCCCCAGGTCCTGTTCGTCTGCGTCGCGAACGCGGGGCGTTCGCAGCTCGCCGCCGCCCTCATGGCGCACCACGCGGGCGACCGCGTGGTCGTGCGGTCCGCAGGATCGGCGCCCGCGCCCGACGTGCACGACACCGTCCGCGAACTGCTCGCCGAGATCGACGCGTCCGGTGCTGACGACCTCGTCTTCCCCAAGCCGCTGACCGACGACGCCGTCCGGGCCGCCGACGTCGTCATCACCATGGGCTGCGGCGACGCCTGCCCCGTGCTGCCTGGGAAGCGGTACGAGGACTGGGTCGTGGGCGATCCCGCCCTCGCCTCCCCGGCGGGCGTGGTGGCGATCCGGGACGAGCTCGACCGTCGGGTACGGGCTCTGCTGGCGGAGATCGTGCCAGGAGCGCCCGTGCGGATCCCCGATCCCTCTCCCGCCCGCCCCTGAGACGTTCCCTTCCCCGTACCACCTGCCAGAACGCACCCACCACGGGCGCGCACGGCTCCGCCCGGCCGCCTGAGACCTACGAGATCACCTGGAGCACCCATGAGCACCACCCCCTCCGCCCTGTTCGTCTGCGTTCACAACGCGGGCCGTTCCCAGATGGCCGCGGGATTCCTGCGCGAGCTGTCCGGTGGCGCCGTCGAGGTCCGCTCGGCGGGGTCGGAGCCCGCCGAGCAGATCAACCCCGTGGCCGTGGACGCCATGCTCGAGAAGGGCATCGACATCCGCGCCGAGCGGCCCAAGATCCTGACGACGGACGCCGTGCAGGCCTCCGACGTGGTGATCACCATGGGCTGCGGCGACGCCTGCCCGATCTTCCCGGGCAAGCGGTACGAGGACTGGGCGCTCGAGGACCCGGCCGGCCAGGGCATCGACGCCGTGCGGCCCATCCGCGACGAGATCGAGAAGCGCGTCCGGACGCTGATCGCGGAGCTGGGCGTGGAGGCCGTGGCGTGACACCGCCGGATATCCTCGCGGCCGACCACTCGGGCGGGTCGGCCGACGGCCCGGTCGAGCGGGTGGCGGCATCTCCCCCGCCGCGCACCGGCCCGGCCCCGCTCGCGCTCTGGCGGCGTGCCGTCGCCGAGGCGCTCGGTACCGGCCTGCTCGTCGCGATCGTCGTGGGCTCCGGTATCACGGCGGCTGCGCTGTCCGACGACCCCGGCTTGCGGCTCCTCGAGAACAGCCTGGCGACGACTCTCGGGCTCGCCGTCCTGATCGCGGTGCTCGGCCCGGTGAGCGGCGCGCACCTCAATCCCGTGGTGACCCTGGTCGACTGGTTCACGGCGCGTGACACGGGCGCGCCCGGGGACGGCGGAACGGCCGCTCCGGCCCGGCTCGTCCGCGTCGCGGCCTATCTCGTGGCGCAGGTCGCAGGAGGGATCGCCGGTGCCGTCCTGGCGAACGCCATGTTCGGCGTGCCAGGCGGGCTCGCGGTGACCGGCCGGGCCACGGCCCCGCAGCTGCTGGCCGAGGTCGTGGCCACCACCGGGCTCGTCCTCGTGATCCTCGGGCTGGTCCGTTCCGGGCGGGAGGCATGGGTACCCGCCGCCGTCGGCTCCTACATCGGGGCGGCGTACTGGTTCACGTCGTCGACGTCGTTCGCGAACCCCGCCGTGACCGTCGGCCGGATGTTCAGCGACACCTTCGCCGGCATCGCGCCGGGGTCGGTGCTGCCCTTCATCGCCGCCCAGCTCGTGGGCGGCGCGCTCGCCGTCGGACTGGCGGCGGTGTTGTTCCCGGTCCGTCGCGAGGGGTGACCCCGGGCGGCCGGAGGCCGTCGAGCGGTCGGCCGGGCGTTCGCGCGGACCTCGCGCGTCGTCCGGCCGACCGCTCGCCACAGGCCGCCCCGTCAGTCGGCGGACCGGCCGTGGACGACTCCCGTGGCGAAGCCGAGCTCATCCCGTTCCGGCGGCGCGCCGATCGTGATCGGCTGCGGTGACACCGGGACGGCACAGCAGGAGTCGACCTCCGTCCGGGCGGCCTCCAGCGCCTCCGGCGTGACCGTGCCGTCGTCTCCTGCCCGCAGGGCGAGGTCGGAGGAGCACACACCCGTCTGCGGGAGCTCGAGCCGGACGTCGTCGGCGGCGGCACGGTCGCCGGCGAGCGCCGCCGCGATGGACCGGACCTGCTCGTAGCCCGTCGCGAGGAGGAACGTCGGGGCGCGGCCGTAGGACTTCGTGCCGACGAGGTAGAACCCGTCGTCGGGATGGGCGAGCTCGCTCTCGCCGTGCGGTGGGACGGTACCGCAGGAGTGGTGGTTGGGGTCGATGAGCGGCGCGATCCGGCGCGGTGCCTCGACCACGGGGTCGAGCTCGAGTCGCACCTCGCGCAGCATGTCGAGGTCCGGACGGAAGCCGGTGGCGGCCGCGATGGTGTCGACCACCAGCTCCAGCGGACCGTCGACGCCGTCGCGCCGGCCGGATCCCACGACCCGGACGGCCTCCCCGGCGGGCAGGGGCGAGAGGGCGTCGACGGCCGCGCGCGTGACGAGGGTGACGCGACCGCTCTCGACCGCGTCGCGCAGGCGTGTTCCGAGCAGGCCACGTGCCGGGAGCTGGTCGTCGGAGCCGCCGCCGTAGAGCCGGCGGGGCGAGCCGGCCCGGATCAGCCAGGTGATCCGGGTTCCCGGCTCCTGCTCGGCGAGTTCCACCAGGCCGAGCAGCGTGTTCGCCGCCGAGTGCCCCATGCCGACCACGAGGGTGTGACGTCCGGCGAAGCGCTGCCTGTCCCGCCCGAGGACGTCGGGAAGCGCGCCGGCAAGGAACTCGCCGGCCTCCCTCTCACCGGCCGCGGGCAGGCCGGAGGCGCCGAGGGGGTTCGGGTTGCCGTACGTCCCGGAGGCGTCGATCACGGCATTCGCGAGCAGGTCACCGGCGTCCGTCCGGACGAGCCAGGGCCGGCGCTCACGGCCCGGCGTCCGGGTGCGGTCGGCGCCCTGGCGCGTCACGGCGCGGACCCGGGTGCCGAACCGGACGCGGTCGCCGAGGGCCCGGGCGAGGGGTGCGAGGTAGTGCTCGACCAGATCGGCACCGGTGGGAAGGGCGTCGGGGTCCGGCTCCTTCCAGCCACCGGGTCCGGTGCCGGAGGACGTGAGCAGACGGCGTGCCGCGCGATCGATGTCGTACCGCCACGGTGAGAAGAGACGGACATGGCCCCAGTCCGCGACGGCGGCACCGGGACCGCGTCCGGCTTCCAGGACGAGCGGCTCCAGTCCGCGCTCCAGGAGGTGCGCGGCGGCGGCCAGTCCCGTCGGTCCGGCCCCGATGACGACGACGGGAAGTTCCTGGCGGGGCGTCTCGGTCATGTCCACTCCCTTTGATCGAAGGTGGTCGATGGATGCACGGCCAACATATCCATAAACTTCGATGCGTGACAAGATGGTGCCATGAGCACCGCGGAACTCACTCTCACGGAGCGGCCCGGAAAAGACGCGGCATGCTGCGCCCCTCTCGTCCGCGAGGGAATCCGGCCTGCTGCCGCCGCCGACCTCGCCCGCACCTTCAAGGCGCTCGGGGACCCGGCGCGTGTCCAGCTGCTCTCGCTCGTCGCGGCCCACGAGGGTGCCGAGGCGTGCGTCTGCGACCTCACCGAACCGGTGGGACTGGCCCAGCCGACGGTGAGCCACCACCTGAAGATCCTGGTCGACGCCGGCCTGCTCACCCGGGAGAAGCGAGGCAGGTGGGCGTACTACGCGGTGGTCCCGGGTGCCCTCGATCGCCTGGGCGCGCTCCTGACGGAGTCGACGGTGCCCTGAGGCCGGCGGCACGGCCGACGGTCACGCACGGCCCCTGCCTCGGGCGGTGTGGACGCGTGCCGTGGCCCCGGTACGCGCACACGGCGAGTGTCAGACAGCCGGGGCATGCTGGTGCCGACGGAGGGAGTCATCATGACCGAGACACGACGGCCCGGGATCGCCCGCATGGGTTCGGTGGTCCTCGACGTACCGGACCTGTCCGCATCGGCGCGCTTCTGGACGGCGATGACCAGCGGGAAGGTCGTGCGGGAGGACGACGACTGGGTATCGACCCGGACATCAGACGGCTGGGCGCTGGACTTCCAGTTCGCGCCCGACCTCGTCCCGCCGAACTGGCCGGGACAGGACCGTCCGCAGCAGGTTCACCTGGACCTCCGCACGCCGGACGTGGCCGCCGCGACGCAGGCCGCCGTGGCGCGTGGAGCGACGGTGCTGCGGGAGAGCGCGGAGTGGACGACGCTCGCGGACCCCGCGGGTCACCCGTTCGACCTCTGCGTCGCCGAGGACAACCCCGGCACCACGGTCATGGGCCTGACTTTCGACGTCCCGGACTCGCACGCCGCCGCGCGGTTCTGGTCCGCCCTGATCGGCGAGCCGGTGGTCTACGACCAGGACGGGATGGCGATGACCGGCGGCGACCGACCGCTCCTGTTCCAGCAGGTCGAGAACTACACGCCGCCCGCCTGGCCGGATCCGGCACGGCCGCAGCAGGGCCATCTGGACGTGTTCGTCGACGATCTCGACGCCGCGGAGGAAGCCACGCTCGCGCTCGGCGCGACCCGGCTGCCGGACAACGGCGAGACGTTCCGTGTGTTCGCCGACCCTGCCGGTCACCCGTTCTGCCTGTGCCTGAACGAGGAATGAGCCGAGGACCGAGCTGCGGGCCGGGGGGCCTCCGGGCCGCGGCACGAGCCTCGCGGGCGGGTGCGCGCTACCCGGCGGTGGCCCGGACGTAGCTGAGGCGGCCCATGGGCCCCTCCTCGTGGGCGAGTTCGCGGGCGTTCTCGAGGCCCGCGTCGGCCAGGAGGCCCGGGATGCCGGCGCCGAGGGGTCCGGCAGCGACCTGACCGGTCTCGCTCCGCGGGCGGAGCGGGGCGGTCAGGTGCTTCCACAGATGGCCCGGCCCGCCGCCGTGGTGGGCGTCGCCATGGTCCCCGGCCCCGGGCTCTCCACCGCCGACCACGTCCAAGATGGTGACTCGTCCACCCGGCCGTAGCACCCGCACCACCTCACGGGCGAACGCCGGGCGCTCGGTGTCCGGCACGTGGTGCAGTGCCATGGACGAGATCACGTGGTCCACGGTGCCGTCGTCAGCCGGCAGCCGGTCAGCGAAGCCCCGCACCAGGGTCGCCCCGCGACCGGCCCGCCGGAGCTTGCGAGCGGCGAGTTCCAGCGCCCGCGAGTCCGGGTCCAGTCCCGTGACGCGAGCGCCCGGGACGGCGTCGAGAACGGCGAGCAGGAGGCCACCGGTGCCACAGCCGACGTCGAGCACGGACTCACCGTTCCGGATGCCCGCCAGTTCGACCGTGCGGGCATACCGGCGGCGCATGCGGAACAGACGGGCGGTGACGTCGAAGAGCGGTGTCAGCCAGTGCTTCCCCAGGCCGGGCAGGAAGGCGCGGCCGGCGGTCTCCGGGTCGGTGCCGTCGACGATGCGGACGTCGGGTGGCGTGCTCATGATGCTGTCCTCCGTGGCCGGGGCGTGATAGTCCTGGGGTGCTTCCTGAACAGCATCCGCCGCCCTCCGGCGGCCCGGCAGGACGGAACTTCGGGGGTATGGGAGATTCCTCGGGCGTCGCCCCGGAGTCCGGGACGCGGGACGGAACACCGCCCGCGCGTGACACCCGCCTGCTCCGGGTGCGCTCCGACGGCACACCCGTGTACGGCTACGCCCAGCGGCCGGGCGTGCCGTCCGTCGGCGTGGTCCGTATGGGACCCGGCGGGCACCGGACCGACGGACGTCCGGACGCCGCACCGCCCGCCCGCCGCCACATTCACGACTTCCACGTGCTTGTCCACGTCCACCGCGGCCGGGCCGAGGTCCGGATCGACGGGGCCGGCCACACCCTGCGGGACGGCGATGTGCTCGGTGTCGCACCCGGCCGGGCGATCGAGCCCGGCGACGCGCCGGCCGCCGAGCACGACCTCGCGTGGTCGGTGCACTTCCTGCCCGACGTCGTACCTGCCCTCGCCTCCATCTCGCCACTGGTCTGGGACGTGCACCCGCTTCTGCGCGTCTTCTCACGGGCGGAGGGTGACCCCGTCTCGACCGGCCAGGCGCCGCAGGGCCGCGACGGTACGGCGGACGCGCGACACCGCCTCGACCGGTCACGGCGCGACGTCGCCTCGGTGCCCGAGTCGGAACGGGACCGCTGGCGCGGCTGGTTCGAGGACCTGACCGAGGAGAGCGCGCACCCCGGGCGGACCGGCGCCCCGGAGGCCATGGTGGCCGGCCTGACCCGCATCCTGGTCGCCGCGGCCCGACTGGCGCCCGGACTCCCCGCGACACCGCCGGACCCCTTGCTGATGCGGGTGTTCGACCAGGTGGAGAAGATGTTCCGCGACTCGGTGTCCGCCGGCGACGTGGCCCGCGCGCTGGGTTACACGCCCGGCCACCTGACCACCGTCGTCCGTGAGCGGTCCGGCCGTACCGTGGGCGAATGGCTCAGTGAACGCCGCCTCACCGAGGTACGGCGTCTGCTTCTCGAGACCGACCTGCCGCTCGGCGTCGTCGCCGCTCGCACGGGACTGACCGACGGGGCATACCTCGGCCGGCGCTTCCGTCGCCGCTACGGGACGACCCCGGACCGCTGGCGGCGCGAACGCCGGAGTGCCTGACGGCGAGCGTGGGCCCGTGACGCCAGGAGTCAGTCCGCCGCGGCGCCGCTCATGGTCGCGGCGAGGGACTCCTCCACGAGGGCCGTGAAGATTCCCTCCAGCACCCGTGGTCCCACCGACCAGGACGTGAGCAGTTCGGTGACGGTGACGGTACGCAGATCGCTCGCCGTCTCGAGACCGTGGCGCCGCAGGACGTTCCGCTGCCGCGACGGAAGGTCGAGGTTGTTGAGGCTCAGCTCGGCGGGCAGGCGGGGGAACACCGATCCGATGTGGCTGGTGGGCCGGTGCTGGATGGCCAGCTTGGCCACCTCCAGTGCGACCGCGGGCACCTCGGGCTCCGGAGTGGCGGCGATCGGTTCCGACCAGCGGGGATCGGGCTCGTTCGCGTCGAGGCCGGCGACGCCGACGAGCCAGGGGAACGCGTCCGTCCACAGCAGAGTGGGCGGCGTCTCGGGCGCTGCTGCTTCAGTCATTCAGGTTCCTGGATGCCATCTCGCGTCGTGGGGTCTGGTTCTAGCATCCCCAACCTCACCAGGTTATCCGGCGGTGCGACACGAAAATCGTCGAACTTCACCCACTCGGAGTGGGTGAAGTTCGCAATGTCCGCCGGACCTCGGGCGTGACACCAGGAGGCCGTTCGTCACCCGCTCACTCGATCGGGTGCAGGAGCCGGTGCAGGAACCGTCGCGTGCGTTCCTCGCGCGGGTCCCGGAACAGCCGTTCCGGGACGCCACGCTCCACGACCACGCCGCCGTCGAGGAACAGGACCTCGTCCGCCACCGCCCGGGCGAACTGCAGTTCATGGGTGACCACCACCATGGTCCATCCCTCGTCCGCGAGCTCCTTCATCACGGCCAGCACCTCGCCGACGAGCTCCGGGTCCAGCGCCGAGGTCGGCTCGTCGAACAGCAGCAGCTCCGGCCGCAGCGCGAGGGCGCGCACGATCCCGACCCGCTGCTGCTGGCCGCCGGACAGCTCGTGCGGGTAGGCGTCGCATTTCTCGGCCAGGCCTACCCGCTCCAGCAACGCGGTCGCGCGCGAGACGGCCTCCGCGCGCGGCACCCGCCGCACCTGGACCGGTCCCTCGATGACGTTCTGGAGCACGGTCCGGTGGGGGAACAGGTTGTGCAGCTGGAACACCATCGCCGACCGGTCGCGGAGTGCGAACCGCTGCTGCTTGGTGACCTTCCGGGAGAAGTCGAGCACCAACGGGTCCCGCCGCCCCGGCCGGGCGACGTCGCCGTGTGCGTCGCCGTCGGGCGCCGGGGACGGCGCGGCGGTGATCGTTCCGGCGTCGGGCATGGCCAGGCCGTTCAACGACCGCAGCAGTGTCGTCTTGCCGGAGCCCGACGGGCCGATCAGGGCGGTGACGCTGCCCCGGCGGACGTCGAGGTCGATACCCCGCAGCACGTGGTTGTCCCCGAACGACTTGTGCAGGCCCCGCACGGTGAGCAAGGGCGTGCCGGGCCGGGACTCGTAGCCGGGTTCCAGCACGTCGCCGGGTTCTCCCGGCCCGGCGACGGTTCCGTCAGTGGGCGACATAGCGGTCCAGCCTCTTCTCGATCGCGCTCTGCCCGGCAGCGAGCACGGTGCAGAAGATCCAGTAGATCAGCGCCGCCTCGAGGTAGAGCAGCATGAACTGGTCGGTGTTGCTCGCGGCGATCTCCTGTGCCTTGCGGAACTGCTCGGTGACCAGGATCGTCGAGGCCAGCGACGTGTCCTTGACCAGTGAGATGAACGTGTTCGACAACGGCGGCACCGACACCCGCGCCGCCTGGGGCAGCACGATCCGGCGCAGGGTGCGCGCGGTCCCCATGCCGATCGTGTACCCGGCCTCCCACTGCCCGCGGGGCACGGAGAGGATCGCGGCCCGCACGATCTCGGCGGCGTAGCCGCCGACGTTCAGCGAGAACGCGATGATCGCGCTCGGCCACGGGTCGACGACGACGCCCAGGTTCGGCAGGCCGTAGAACACGATGAAGAGCTGCACCAGCAGCGGCGTGCCGCGGATCACCGAGACGTAGGCGGTACCGATCCCGGCCAGGACCACGTTCGGCGACAACCGCAGCAGGGCCACGATGACGGCGATCACCAGGCCGATCGCGAACGAGACGAACGTCAGCGGGATCGTTCCGGTCAGCCCCCCGGACAGGATGGGCCAGAACGCGTCCCGGGCGAGTTCCCAGTCCACTTACTCGGAGACGTCGTCGCCGAAGTACTTCTCGCTGAGCTCGGCGAGCGTGCCCTCCGCACGCAGCTCCTCCAGGGCTCCGGTGATCTCCTCGGCGAGCGCCTCGCGCTCCGGGGTCACCACGAACGCCGACTCGGAGGTCTCGTCCGTCTCGGCCGCGATCTTCAGCCCGGACTCACCGTTCTCGTTCACGTAGTCGAGGTAGGTGAGCGTGTCGTTGATCGTGGCGTCCACGCGGCCGTCCCGCAGCAGCGAGATCGACTGGGCCCAGCCCTCGACGTTCTCGATCTCGGCGCCGGACTCCTCGGCGAGGTCACGCCAGTTGCTCGTCAGGGACTGCGCCGTCGTCCTGCCCGCGAGGTCGTCGAACGAGCTGATGTCGTCGTTGTCCTCCGTCACGACGACCGCCCCGCGCGACACCGTGTAGGGCGCGCTGAACGCGTACTGCTCCTCGCGCTCCGGAGTGATCGTCACCTGGTTGGCGATGGTGTCGAACCGGCCCGCGTCGAGCCCGGCGAAGATCGCGTCCCACTGCGTCTCGGCGAACTCGACCTCGAGGCCCAGCTTCCCGGCGACCGCCTCCGCCACCTCCACGTCGTACCCGACGAGCTCACCCGAGTCGTCGTGGTAGCTGAACGGCCGGTACGTACCCTCGGTCGCGACGGTGAGCGTGCCATCGGTGACCAGCCCGAGGCCGCCGTCGTCGTCCCCGGAGCCGCCGGACGAGCACGCGCCGAGCGCCAGAAGGGCCACCGAGGCGGCAGCGACGGTGGCGAATGCACGGGAGCGGGTCATGTCGGACCTTTCGGATCGTCGGTGCGCGGATGTTACCGCGCGCTCTCCGCAGCCTCGCATCAGGTCCACGGATGGTTGCCATCCACAGTAACGATCGTCGGGAGCGTTCCTCCCGCGCGCCGCCGTGAGAGCCGTCACGCGCCAGGATCACGCCCCCTCACCGGCCGGGGCTTACCTTGGGCTCGTGACCAGTCTGATCCTCTCCCGCGCCCGCGTCCCGGGCGCGGAGCATCTCGTCGACATCCAGATATCGGCCGGCACGATCGCACGGATCGTGCCCTCGTCCTCCGCCGGCACCGGGCACGGTGGGCGCTCGGAGTCGGCTGCCGGGCCGCGCCCGGCCGCCCCCGAGATCGTGGACCTCGACGGGCGATGGGTGCTACCGGGCCTGTGGGACGCGCACACGCACATGGAGCAGTGGGCACTGGTCCGCCGGCGGCTCGACGTCGCTCCCGCGACCTCCGCCGAGCATGCGGTCCGTCTGGTCAGGGATGCCCTCGACACGCGTGCTGCCGAGGGCGCCGCCGACGCCGACGAACCGCTCGTCGGCTTCGGCCTGCACTGGGTGACCTGGCCGGAGCCGCCGACGGCGGAGATGCTCGACGCCGTCGGGGACGTGCCGGTGGTCCTGCTGTCGTTCGACCTCCACTCCGCCTGGGTGAACACCGCGGGACTGCGGCGGCTGGGACTGGAGCACCCGACCGGGCTGCTCCTCGAGGACGAGATGCTGCCCGCGGAGCAGCTGGACCATCCGTCGGGCGACACCCTGGACCGCCTCGTGCAGAGCGCTGCGCAGGCTGCCGCGGCACGGGGCGTGGTGGGCGTGGTGGACTTCGGCATGGACGACAACATCGGCGCATGGCGCCGTCGGGTGCCGCGGTGGGAAGGACTGCGTGTCCGGGCGGGCGTCTGGTACTGGGATCTCGACGCGGCGCTGGCCGAGGGGCTGCGTACCGGGGACCCGCTGCACGGGACAGGGGAGGCACGCGGCACGACGGACGGGTCGCGGGGATCAGGGCCGCGGCGCAGGCGCCTCGTCGAGATGGGGTCGCTCAAGGTGATCAGCGACGGCTCGCTGAACTCCCGCACCGCCTGCTGCTTCGACCCGTACGAGGGATCCGCAGGGCCGGAGGCGCACGGCATGCTCAACGTGCCGCCCGAGGAGCTCCAGCTGCTCATGAAGCGCGCCACCGACGGCGGCCTCACGTGCGCCATCCATGCCATCGGCGACCGTGCCAACGCTCTCGCGCTCGACGCCTTCGAGATCACGGGGGCCCGCGGTTCCATCGAGCACGCGCAGCTGGTGCGCTGGTCCGACGTCGAACGGTTCGCGGCGGGTCGCGTGACGGCCAGCGTCCAGCCCGAGCACGCGATGGACGACCGCGACGTCGCGGAAGGGCTCTGGCCCGACCGTACGGACCGGGCCTTTCCGCTTGCCACGCTCGCCGCGGCCGGCGTGCCGCTCGCCCTCGGCTCGGACGCGCCCGTCGCCCGTCTCGACCCGTGGTTCGCCATCTCCTCGGCGGTGACCCGGTCCCGCGGCGGCCGCGAGCCCTGGCACCCCGAGCAGGTGCTCACCGTGGAGCAGGCGCTCGAGGCGTCGACCGCCGGACGCGGCACCACGCCCCGCGAAGGAGGTCCGGCCGACCTCGCCGTCCTGGACGGTGACATGCCCGGACTCGGGGCGCAGCAGGACTACCTGGTGCAGCCCGCCGACCCGTCCGACATCTCGGAGGCGCTCCGCACGATGCCGGTGGCGGGCACGCTCCTCGACGGGGAGTGGACGCACCGCGCGCTCTAACCCACGACCACGACCACGCCGGCCGCGACGACCACGCCATCCCGGAGGGGTGGTTGCGTTCCCACACCCGCGAGATGGCGTGGTCGTCGCCCGGCGGGCAGCCGGCAGCTGCCGGGGGGCCGGCGAAGCTCTAGCTCGTGGTTTCGCCCGGGTAGGTGAGACCGATCTGGGCCCGGATCTCGTCGAGCGTCCCCATGATCGCGACCGTCTCCCCGATCGGCAGGATGTCCCCGTCCGTCCGGCCCTCGGCGACCAGGCGCTCGGCCTCCAGCGCCTGGAAGTGCATCCCGCGTCCGGCGACCGTGCCCTCGCTGGAGAACTCCTCCGTGACGGTGCCGTCGACGTCGTACACCCGGAACGACGTCGGTGTGAACCACCAGGGGTCGATGTCGATCCGCCCGTCGGTACCGAGGATCGACGCCGTGACCGGCCCACGGGTGTCCGACGCCGAGATGGTGGTGGCGAGGCGGCCGCCGTCGTACCCGAAGATGGTCGCGATGGTGGCGTCCGCGCCGGTCTCCTTGAACGTGGCGTGCGACTGGATGGTCAGCGGTTCGCCGAAGACGTCCCACGCGAAGGAGATCGGGTAGATACCCAGGTCGAGCAGCGATCCACCGCCGAGCTCCAGGGCGTTGATGCGGTGCGCCGGGTCGTCGGGGAGGTCCTGGCAGTGCTCCGCGATGACGGTACGTGCCTCCCCCAGCGTGCCGGCGGCGAGGATCTCGCGGATGCGGACCATGTGCGGCAGGTAGCGGGTCCACATCGCCTCCATCGCGAGAAGGCCCTTCGACTCCGCGAGGTCCGCGATGGCCTCGGCCTCGCGGCGGTTCAGGGTGAACGGCTTCTCCACGAGCACGTGCTTGCCGGCGTCGAGCACGAGCGCGGCATCGACCGCGTGCATGGGGTGGGGGGTGGCGACATAGACGATGTCGACCTCCGGGTCCGCCACGAGTTCCTCGTACGAGCCGTGCGCGTGCGGGATGCCGAACTCGTCGGCGAACGCTTGTGCCCGGCTCGCGGAGCGCGAGCCCACGGCCTGCACGGTGAAGCCGTTGGCCAGGAGGTCACTGGTGAAGGCGTGGGCGATACCGCCCGTGGCGAGAATGCCCCAGCGCAGGTGTGTCATGGAGGCGAGCGTAACGGTGCCAGGAGCGGTCAGGGATGCGCTTCCACCCGCTGGCCACGGGCCGCTCCGCGGACGTAGCGCATGTCCCACAGGGTCAGGACCAGCGCGGCGAGGACGAAGAGAGCCCCGGCCAGCGGGACGAACCGCGGCCCCCAGGTGGCGACGACGAACGCCCCCAGCGCGGCGCCTGAGGCGATCCCGATGTTGAACACCGCGCTGGACAGGGCTGTCGCCATCTCGGTCGCCCCCGGGGCGACCTGCATGGCCAGGTGCGCCGCGACCGGCGGGACGAAGCTGAAGGTCGTGCCGAACAACAGCATGCCCAGCACGGCCGTCCCGGGCGCCCCGCCGAACACCTGGAGCACCAGGAGGAACACCGTGACTCCCGCCGCGCCGCCGGCGAGCGTCCACCAGGGCCACCGGTCCAGGACAAGGCCCGCCAGCAGCGTCCCGACGAGCCCGGCGGCCCCGCTGGCGAGCAGCAGCAACGACAGCCACCGTTCGTCGAACCCGGACACGTCCAGCAGGAACTGGGTGATGAACGTGATCCACGCGAACGCCCCGGTGACCAGCAGAAGCGTGACCACCAGCAGCACCGCGAAACGGCGCCGGTCCGGATGCGTACCCCGGGAGGTGTCGTCGCGGGCCTGGGAGGCGTCCGGCATCGTCAGCAGGATCGCCGCGCACGCCACCGCGCTGATCACGGCCATGACGAGGAACGGCGTGCGCCAGGTGGTCAGCTGCCCGAGCCAGGTCCCGAAGGGCACGCCGAGCATGGGACCGAGAGAGTTCCCGATCGTGAGGCGGGCAATCATTTTGCCACGCACCTCGCGGGGGAACATGCTCGCCGCGGCGGGCATGACGATCGCCCAGAACAGCGCCTGTCCCAGTGCCGTCACCACGCGCGACGCGAGCAGGTCGGGGTAGCCGACCGCGAACGCGGACCAGGTCAGGCCCACGGCGCAGACCGCCGTCGTTCCCGCGAGGACGGCGCGCCGGCCGAGCCGCCGCGTGAGCTGGGCCAGCGGCACGGTCGCGACCACGACGACGGCCGCGTACGCGGTCACCAGCAGCCCCACCTGTGATGTGGTGCGCTCCAGGTCCCTGGCCATGATCGTGAGCAGGCCCCCGGGAAGGTTCTCCGCCGTCACGAACATGAAGGCCGACGTGGAGAGGGCGATCAGCGCCACGACGGCCCGGCGCTGAAGGGCCACTTGCTCGGGGGAGGGCGCCGGAACGGCCGGGGGCACCAGGTTCGATCGCATCGATTCGATAGTGTGGCACATCGCCGCAAGCGTTTTCTTGGGCGTTCGGCGACCGTGGGAACGATGCCACCAGGACAAAACATAACGATGGCGGGATTCCGCCATTCCCGTGGCGGAATCCCGCCGGTTTATTCCTGACATCAGTTCAAGTAGTGTGCCGCACGCAACATTCCTGAAATGGAACGGTGATTGAGTCATCCGTCGGACGTCGCGGTCCGGACAGCTGACTCGGCGCCGACACCTCCGGCTCGGTCGGACACCCCGGTACGTGCAGGGTCCGGACCTGATCGTGGCAACCGGCCACGGCAGGGCTCGCGACCCTCAGGTACCGCTGTGCCCGGCCTCCTCAGGGCCGGAGGCACTCACACCCCGGAGGAATCCATGAATCCACGAATCAGCGCAGCGGGCGCTGGTGCGGCTCTGCTGGTCACGGGTGCGCTCGTGCCCGTCAGCGCCGCCGCCGCGCCGAGCGCGGCGGAGCCGGACCCGGCGACGTTCGCCCAGCAGCGGGAGGACGACCGTCCTGACGCGCTCGCTCAGAAGCAGCGCGAGCGGAAGCAGCAGGCGGTCGAGATGGTCGCCACCGGCGAGGCGAAGGTGACCACGCGCGGCAAGGGCAACAAGAAGTCCCGTGTCGTCAAGATCGCCCCGGGCGAGTACGTCGAGTACGGCGCCCAGGAGACCTCGCAGCTCTTCTCGATCCTGGTCGAGTTCGGCGACGGCGAGGGCTCGCCCTACTTCCCCGACGCTCCGGCCGGGCCGCTGCACAACGAGATCCCGGAACCCTCCGCGAACGACAACTCCACGTACTGGGAGAGCGACTTCTCGCGCGACCACTACATGGACATGTTCTTCAACGGCGACGCGAACGGCGAGTCGTTCCACGACGTCTACGACGAGATGTCGTCGGGCCGCTTCGACCTCCAGGGCGACGTGTCCGACTGGGTCACGGTGCCGAACCGTGCCTCCTACTACGGCGGTGGCAGCGCAGCCGGCGACGAGACCGGTGAGACCATGACCGCGTTCGTCCAGGACGCCGCGGACGCCTGGTACGAGCAGCAGATCGCCTCCGGCAAGACCCACGACGAGGTCGTCGAGTACCTCCAGTCGTTCGACGTCTGGGACCGGTACGACGCCGACGGTGACGGCATCATCAACGAGCCCGACGGCTACATCGACCACTTCCAGGCGATCCACGCCGGCGAGGGCGAGGAGGCCGGTGCACCGCCGTGGACCATCTGGTCGCACCGCTGGGCGGTCAACCAGGGCGGGCTCTGGGAGGACGGTCCGGCGGACTTCCCCAAGCTGGGCGGCGTCAAGATCGGCGGCACGGACATCTGGATCCGCGACTACACCACCGAGCCGGAGAACGGCGGCCTCGGCGTGTTCGCGCACGAGTTCGGCCACGACCTCGGCCTGCCCGACTACTACGACACCTCGGGCGGCGAGAACGGCACCGGCTTCTGGAACCTCATGAGCTCCGGCTCCTGGCTCGGCCACGGTGACGGTCACATCGGTGGGACCCCGAACCACATGGGCGCCACCGAGAAGCTGTTCCTCGGCTGGCTGGACTACGAGACCGTCGAGGCGGACGAGTCGGGCATCGTGAATCTCGGCCCGGCGTTCCACGCCACGACCCGGCCGCAGGCCGCACTCGTGAAGCTCCCGGACGGCACGGAGAGCATCGAGGTCGGTGTCGACCCGATCGACGGCCGGTACGCCTACTCGGACACGGGCAACAACCTGAACACCACGTTCGCGTCGCCCGAGTTCGTGGTGCCCGCGGGCGGCCAGCTGTCCGCCCAGGTCAACTACGAGATCGAGGAAGGTTACGACTACGCCTTCGTCGACATCACCACGGACGGCGGCGGCACCTGGACCTCCCTGTCGACGAGCGAGTCGTCCGACGAGGACCCGAACGGCACCAACCCGGGCGGCGGGATCGACGGCTCGTCCGGCGGCTGGACCGAACTGACCGCCGACCTGTCGGCGTACGCGGGCGAGACGGCGCAGGTGCGGTTCCGCTACACCTCGGACGGCGGCGTCAACGAGCGCGGGCTCGTGGTCGACACGGTCTCCGTGGACGACGTGCTCACCGAGGACTTCGAGGACGCCTCCGACTGGACCGGTGACTTCAAGATCGCCACCGACGGTGCCTACGACGCGTCGTTCTCGCACTACTACCTCGCCGAGCACAGGGTGTACGGCGGCTACGACGTCACGCTCAAGGAGGGCCCGTACAACTTCGGCTGGACCGAGTCCGACCCGGACCGCGTGGAGCACTTCCCCTACCAGGACGGGCTGCTGATCTGGTACGTGAACGGTCTGTACGGTGACAACAACACCGCACAGCACCCGGGCCACGGCCAGGCGCTGCCCGTCGACGCCGACGCCACCCCGCTGAAGTTTTCGGACGGCACGATCGCCCGCAACCGGATCCAGACGTACGACGCGACGTTCGGCGTGCAGCGGGAGGACCGGCTCTTCCTGCACAGCGAGGCCGGCGAGGCTCCGGCGACGCTGCGCACCTCCTGGTGGGCGCGGCAGTCCAGGACGTTCGACGACAGCGACCCGTACGCCTACTACGACGAGTCCAACCCGGGCCATTCCGTGATCGTCGGCGGCACCGGCACCAGCATCAAGGTGCTGCGGCAGAACAGCCGCAACGGCCACATGACCATCAAGGTCGACCGGCCCTGACCGGCACGGCCTGATCGCGGCACGACGGCGACGGCCCGCACCCTCCACCAGAGGGTGCGGGCCGTCGCGGTGTGCGGGGCGCGGAGTCCTCCACCGGTGCCGCTCGCCGACGCCGGCGTTCCGCCGCGCGTCACCCGGCGTTCACGCGTCACGCACTACCGTGGGCGTGCACGTCCCTTCACCCCGAGGAGCACTCATGCGCCGCCCTGCTCTGCGCGCAACGGGCCTTGTCCTCGCCGCCGCCCTCGTGGGCGGAGGCGGCGCGGCCGTCGCGGCTACCGGTCCCGTTCCCGACCGCGGCGCCGACGCCCGGGCCGACCGGCCGGCGTCGTCGGCCATGACTCGGTCCGCCGCGAAGAAGAGCCTGCGTGTCGCCACCTACAACCTGTCGCTGAACCGGGCCACGCAAGGTCAGCTCGTCGCCGATCTGTCCGACGGCGGCAACGAGCAGGCCCGGACCGTCGCCGAGGTCATCCAGCACGTGCGGCCCGACGTCGTGCTGCTCAACGAGTTCGACCACGACGACGCCGGCGAGGCCGCCCGCTTGTTCCGCGAGAACTACCTCGAGGTCCCGCAGGGCGACGCCGAACCCATCGAGTACCGGTACGCGTTCGTGGCGCCGTCGAACACCGGGGTGCCCAGCGGCTTCGACCTGAACAACGACGGCACCGTCGGCGGTGGCGACGACGCCCTCGGCTTCGGGCTGTTCCCCGGCCAGTACGGCATGGTCGTGCTGTCGCGGTATCCGATCGACGCCGACCGCGCGCGGACGTTCCAGCACTTCCGGTGGCAGGACATGCCGGGCGCGGCGCTTCCCACCGACCCCGCGACCGGCGAGGCCTGGTACACGGACGAGGAGCTCGACGCGCTGCCGCTGTCCAGCAAGTCGCACTGGGACGTCCCCGTGCGGGTGGGTCACAGGACGGTGCACGTGCTGGCAGCCCACCCGACGCCGCCGACGTTCGACGGGGCGGAGGACCGCAACGGCCGCCGCAACCACGACGAGATCCGGTTCTGGGCCGACTACGTGACCGGCGGTCGGCACGCTCGCTACATCTACGACGACGACGGGCGCCGGGGCGGTCTGCACCGGGGCGCGTCCTTCGTGATCCTGGGCGACTACAACGCGGATCCGGCCGACGGCGACTCGTACGACGGCGCGATCCACCAGCTGCTCGACAACCGGCGGATCCAGGACCCCGCGCCGAGGTCGGAGGGTGCGGTCGAGGCGGCGGAGCTGCAGGGTGGCGCCAACGAGTCGCACACGGGCGACCCGGCCCTCGACACCGCCGACTTCGCGGACACCGCACCGGGCAACCTGCGCGCCGACTACACCCTGCCGAGCCGGAACCTCCGGATCCGCGACGCGGGCGTCTTCTGGCCTACCCAGGACGATCCCCTGTCCCGCCTCACGGGCACGTACCCGTTCCCGAGCAGCGACCACCGCCTGGTCTGGGTGGATCTGAAGCCCTGAGCCACGAAGCTGGTCGGCCACCCGTGACCGACCAGCTCCGTCGGTCAGGACCCCTGCTCGACGTCCTCGGCCAAGGTGCCCAAGTACAGCGAGATCACCTTCGGGTCGCTCTGCAACTCCCGCCCGGTGCCCGTGTACGCGTCCTTGCCCTGGTCCAGGACGTAGCCCCGGTCGCAGATCTGCAGGCACCGCCGGGCGTTCTGCTCGACCATGATCACGGACACGCCGGCCTTGTTGATCATCCGGGTCCGCAGGAACGCCTCGTCCTGCCGCACGGGCGACAGACCGGCCGACGGCTCGTCGAGCAGCAGCACGGACGGGTTCATCATCAGCGCGCGGGCCATGGCGACCATCTGCCGCTCACCGCCCGACATCGCCCCCGCCCGCTGGCTGCGCCGTTCCCCCAGCGTGGGGAACAGGTCGACGATGAACTCGAACCGCTCGTCGAACGTCTTCGGGCGCAGGTACACGCCCATCCGCATGTTCTCCTCGACGGTGAGCGACGGGAACACGTTGTTCGTCTGCGGCACGAATCCCACGCCACGCGCCACCAGGGCGTTGGCCTTCATGCCCGTGATCTCCCGGCCCTCCAGCGTCACGGTGCCGGAGGTGATGTTCACGAGCCCGAACAGCGCCTTGAGCAGTGTGGACTTGCCCGCGCCGTTCGGCCCGATGATGCCGACGAGCTCGCCCTTGCCGACCTCGATCGAGCACCCGTTGAGGATGTTCACCCCGGGCACGTACCCGGCGGTCAGGTTGTCCGCCCGGAGCAGGAGCTCCTTGTCGGCGGGCAGCCCCGCGGTCGCACCGCCCTCCGCCGTCTGCGTGGTGGTCGCCTCGGTCATCGCTTCTCCTCCTCGGCCTCGAGCCGGGCCAGAACCTCGGGATCGAGCAGCGCGTCGTCGCCGAGGTCGGTGTCGTGGTGGGCGCCCAGGTAGGCGTCCACCACCGCCTGGTTCTGCATCACGGAGCCGGGCGGCCCCTCGGCCACGATCCGGCCCTCCGCCATGACGACCACCCAGTCGGAGATGTGGCGCACGGCGTGCATGTCGTGCTCCACGAAGAGCACGGACATGCCCTCGTCCCGCAGGTCCTGGATGTGGCCCAGCAGGGACTGGACCAACGCCGGGTTCACGCCCGCCATCGGCTCGTCGAGCATGATCATGGCCGGGTCCGTCATCAGCGCACGCGCCATCTCGAGCAGCTTGCGCTGGCCGCCCGACAGCGACCCCGCGTACTCGTCGCGCATCTTGTCGAGCTTGAACCGCTCGAGGATCTCGAGGGCCTTCTCCTTGTTCCGCGCCTCCGTGCCGGCCCAGAGCGGCTGGAACATCGACGCGAACATGCGCTCGCCCGGGTTCCTGGTCGCCGCGAGCAGCACGTTCTCCAGCACCGTCAGACGCGACAGCGCCTTGGTGAGCTGGAAGGTCCGTACCATCCCCGCTCGCGCGACCCGGGCCGCGCTCTTGTGCGCGATCGGTTCGCCCTGGAACGTCCACATCCCCTGGTTGGGCTTGTCGAAGCCAGTGAGCAGGTTGAAGAACGTCGTCTTGCCGGCACCGTTCGGACCGATGAGCGCCGTGATCGCGCCCCGCTCGACCTCCAGGTAGTCGACGTCGACCGCCGTCATGCCGCCGAAGCGGCGCTGCACGCCACGTGCCGTCAGGATGGCGTCGGGCTTGGCGACGCCGACCTCGGGTGCGACGTGCGACAGGTCTCGTCCTGCTCGCTTCGCGGTCTCGCTCACGGCCGGCGCGTCCTGGTCGGTCGCGCCCTGGGCCGCCGCGCCCGCGTCGTTCTCGTTCACGGTCTTCTCATCGGGCATCGAGGGCCAGCTCCTTCTTGTTCCCCAGGATCCCCTGTGGTCGGAAGATCACGATCAGCATGAGGGTCACACCCACGAGGACGCCCGCCACGTGGTCCACGTTCTGGGTCGGGATAGGCAGGAACTCCATGAGGTCGGTCCGCATCCCCGTGCGCACGACCATGTACACGAAGAAGAACAGCATCGACCCGAGGACCGGGCCGAACAGCGTCGCGGCACCACCCAGGAGCATCACCGTCCACACCCAGAACGTCATCGTGCGGCCCATCGAGTCGGGTGCGATGGCACCGGGCAGCACGTAGACGATCCCGGCGAGCGCCCCGAGGACACCACCGAGGATCAGCGCCTGCATCTTGTAGGAGTACACGTTCTTGCCGAGAGCGCGGACGGCGTCCTCGTCCTCGCGCACGCCCTTGAGCACGCGCCCCCACGGGCTACGCGTGAGCAGCCAGACCACGATCAGAGCCAGGATCACGAGGGTCCACGCGAAGATGCGGGTCCACCACGAGTCGGAGCCGTTGTTGAGGTATTCGAGCGGGCCGATCATGGTGCGCCCGTCCGGGAGGAACGACAGCTCCTGGAACGAGCCCTTGTAGTCGCCACCGCGGATACCCGCGGAACCACCGGTGTAGTCGTCGAACAGCGTGGACCGTCCGAGCATGCGGATGATCTCCGCGGCCGAGATCGTGACGATCGCCAGGTAGTCGCCCCGCAGTTTCAGCGTGGGCAGACCGAGGATCACCGCGAAGAGGGTTCCCGCGGCCATCGCGATGAGCAGGGCGACCCAGAAGGGGGCACCGGAGATCGTCGCGATGCCGAAACCGTAGGCACCGAGCAGCATGAAGCCGGCCTGGCCGACGTTCAGCAGACCCGTGTACCCGAAGTGGACGTTCAGACCGATCGCGGCGAGCGCGTACGCGGCGGTAGCCGGCGCCAGCAGCTCCCCGAGGGCCAGAGTGAGTACTCGAAGCAGTTCTTCCATGACGAGGCTCCCTTCAGCCGATCCGCTCGCGGCTGCCGAGGATGCCCTGCGGCCGGATCAGGAGGACGAGGATGAGGATCAGCAGGGCGGTCGCGTAACGCACGTCGCTGGGAATGACCAGTCCGGCGAGTTCGACGACGAGGCCGATCAGGATGGATCCCACGAGTGCCCCGTACGCCGTGCCGAGACCGCCGAGGGTCACCGCGGCGAACATCAGCAGCAGGAGCTGGACGCCCAGGTTCCAGGTGAAGGATCCGAAGGAGATCCCGATGAGCAGGCCCGCGAGCGCCGCGAGCGCGGTGGCCGAGACCCACACGATACGGACGACGGCGTCCGGGTCGATCCCGGTGGCCGAGGCGAGCGCCCGGTTGTCGGCGACGGCGCGGATGGCCCGGCCGATGCGGGTCTTCGTGAGGAGCAGCGCGATGGCGAGGATCACGACCAGCGCGACCGCCATCGAGATCCACGAGGCCCGGCTCAGGGTGATCCCCGCGATCGTGGTCGGCACCGGGTTGGAGGTGATGATCCGCATGGATCCGCTCTCGATCCACTGCAGCACGTACTGCAGGGCGAGCGAGAGGCCGATGGTCACGAGCATGAGCTGTGCGGCGGGGGTGCCTCGCCGGCGCAGCGGGCGCCAGATCGCCGCGTCCTGCAGCAGGCCGGTCAGCCCTCCGATGACGAGGATCAGCAGTGCGGCGATCCAGATCGGCAGTCCGAGCTCGTTGATCAGGATGAAGCCACCCATCGCACCGATGACGACCTGCTCACCGTGGGAGAACGACGAGATGCCGGTGGTGCCGAAGATGAGGCTGAGGCCCACGGAGGCCAGGGCGAGCAGGAGGCCGAACCGGAGACCGGAGCCGACCTGCTGCCAAACCTGCCCGAACGACGGCAGGCCGGAGACGGTGACGTCCTCCTCGACGAGACCCTCCGCTCCTTCCGCACCCGGATCGTCGGCCGGCGAGCTCGTCCCCGTCTCGGTCTCGGTCGCCTCGGGATCCGGCGCCGGGCCGGTGCCGATCGTGAAGGCGCCGCGCGCGGTCGCACCCGTCTGCGCACTGACCTCGCGCTCCGCGGGGTCGGCGTGGGTGTCGGCGGGGAGCGTGTCCGGGTTCACGGTCAGCGTGTAGGTGCCGCGCGTGGGCACCTCCACCGACACGGGCCCCTCGCCGGTCGTGGTGACGACTGCCTCGAAACCCTCACCGGCGATGGAGACCTCCACCCCGGGCACGGGTTCCCGCTCCTCGTCGAGCACGATCGGCGAGACACAGGTGGTACTCGCGTCGGGCGTGCAGTCTGTCGCGATGTCGTCGGTCGCCGCTCCCGCGGGTACGGCGAACATCGCCGCTCCCGCGATCAGCGCCGCGAACGCAGCCATGATCACGGCCGGCAGGCGCCGTGGGGCTGTCGCGATCATCGGTCGGTCGGCTGTCATGTGCCGGGTCCTCCGTGGTCTTCGGTGCCAGATGTCCGAGGGTTGCTCGGACAGTTCGAGAACCCGGCTGACCAAGGGAGTTCAGCAACACTGAACAGGCCCTGAACCGTCGCGGATTCCCAACAGTGCGGGAAGTGTAGCCGCGACGTGTTTCACATCCACGATCACATGGCACGGAGGCGGTTACGATTCGGCATCCCCTTGGTCACTCGTCCGCCAAGTGCCGTCGCAACCGTCAAAATCCGGGCACCTGGGCCCTTGACAGCCGGGTCTCCTGGCCGGGAGTGCCCCGAACGACAGTCGGCCCATCCCGCGCCCTCGTGCCGACCGCGATACTGGACGTATGACTTCCAGGCTCGCGCGACTCGTGGCCGTCCTGCTCCTCCTGGCCGCCGCGGGCTGCGGCGGCCAGGCCGGAACGTCGCGATCGTCGTCGTCCCCCGGACCGGGGTCGGCGACACCGTCCGGTAGCACCACGCCGGCGCCGGGGACGGCCGCGCCGTCGTCCACCCCGGACGCCTCGCCCGACCGGACGACGTCGCCACCGTCCACGGCGCCGGCGGCCCCGTCGGGCCGCGAACTGCTGGAGGGCATGACGCTGGCGGAGAAGGTCGGGGAGATCCTCATGGTGGGAGTGCCGGTGGGCGGTGGACGCGAGACGGCGGCCGAGGCGATCCGCGAGCACCACGTGGCGAACGTCTTCCTGCACGGCCGGACCCAGGCAGGCCAGGGCCCGGTGCGCCGCCTGGTCGCCGAGTTCCGCACGATCGGCGCCACCGCGAACCCGCGCGATCCGCTCATGCTCGTGGCCACCGACCAGGAGGGCGGCGCCGTCCAGGTGCTCCGCGGCGACGGGTTCAGCGACATCCCGAGCGCCGTGGACCAGGCGGCCCTGCCTCCCGACGAGCTGCGCGGCATGGCCCGGACGTGGGGCACGGAACTGGCGGACGTGGGCGTGAACCTCAACCTCGCTCCCGTGGCGGACGTGGTGCTGGCGCAGTCCGCGGCGTCGAACGCCCCGATCGGGGCCAACCATCGCAACTACGGCTACACGCTGGACTCCGTCGTGGCCGGATCGGTGGCCTTCGGCCAGGGACAGCGCGCGGCCGGGGTCGCCACCGCCCCCAAGCACTTCCCCGGGCTCGGCCTGGTGTCCGGAAACACGGACACGGCCACGGGCGTGACCGACACGGTGACGGGGCCGGGGGCGAAGTCCGTGTCCGCGTTCGCCGCGAACGTGGAGTCGGGAAGTGAGTTCGTGATGATGTCGTCGGCCTTCTACAGCAAGATCGACGCCGAACGGCCGGCCGTGTTCAGCCCCGCGGCGATCGATCTGCTGCGCGACGACCTCGGGTTCGACGGCGTCGTCATGACGGACGACCTCTCCGCGGCCGCCCAGGTCCAGGCCTGGAGCCCCGGCGACCGTGCCGTGCTCGCGGTCGAGGCCGGTGTGGACCTGGTGCTCGCCTCGGCCGACCCGACCACGGCGGCGCCGATGGCGCAGGCGCTCGTCGAGCGCGCCGAGGAGGACCCGGGCTTCGCGAGCCGGGTCGACGAGGCCGCCGCCCGGGTCCTGGACGCCAAGTCGGTGCTGAACGGCTGACGGTCCTCACTCGGCGAGGCCGAGCACCTCCAGGATCCACGCGTGCTCGAAGGCGATCTGCTCCCAGGTCGCGTAGCGCCCGGAGACGCCTCCGTGGCCCGCCTGCATCTCGATCTTGAGCAGGGCCGGAGCACCCGCGGCCCGCAGACGCGCCACCCATTTCGCCGGCTCGACGTACATCACGCGCGTGTCGTTGAACGACGTCGTGGCGAGCACCTGCGGGTAGTGCGAGGCGTCGTCGGGGACGTTCTCGTACGGGCTGTACGACTTCATGTAGGCGTAGACCGCGGCGTCGTGCAGTGGGTCGCCCCACTCGTCCCACTCGGTGACGGTGAGCGGGAGGGAGGGGTCCAGCATGGATGTCAGGGCGTCCACGAACGGGACCCCGGCGAGCACACCCCCGAAGGCGTCGGGTGCGAGGTTCAGTGCGGCTCCGACGAGCAGGCCACCGGCCGATCCACCGTCCGCCACCGTCCGTTCCGGCGTGCTCCAGCCCGCGGCCGCGAGGTGCCGTGCACAGGCCACGTAGTCCGTGAAGGTGTTCGCCTTGTGGTCGAGCTTGCCGCCGTCGTACCAGCGCCGCCCCATCTCTCCACCGCCCCGCACGTGCGCGATCGCGAACACCACGCCCCGCTCCAGCAGCGAGAGACGCGGGATCGAGAAGTACGGGTCGAGCGACATCTCGTAGGCGCCGTAACCGTAGAGCAGCACCGGGGCCGGCGCGGCCGGCACGCCGTCGTCCCCGAGCACGACCCTGTCCTTGCGCCAGACGAGGGAGATCGGGACGCGGGTACCGTCCTCGGCGACGGCCCATTCCCGGCGCTGCGCGTACTCGTCCGGGTCGAAGCCCCCGAGCACCGGCGTCTGCTTCAGGAGCGTGCGCTCGCCCGTCGCCACGTCGTAGTCGTAGACGGCGGACGGCGTCACGAACGAGGTGTATCCCACGAGCAGGTTGGGCTGCTCCCAGACGCCGACGCCCGCGCCGACCGATTCCAGCTCCTGCCCGAAGGCGATCTCCTCGAAGCGCCAGGAGGCCGCGACCGGTGCGGCCGGTGCCGGCCTGCCGGACTCCACGAGCTGCGGCCTGATCTCGGGTGCCGGCGGTGCCGGGGCGGCACCCGGGTCCGCAGAGGTGCCGGACCGGCCGACGAGCCCGCCCGGAGTGTCGAGGCGCAGGATCCCGCTGCGGCCGATCGCGCCGCGCCGGTAGTAGAGCACCAGGTAGCGCTCGGAGGCGGAGATGCCCTCGAGCCGGACGTCCGGATCGTGCGGTACGACGACGTCGCCCCACCCGGCCACTCCCCCGGTCCCGGGCACGTCGGCGACCGTGAGCTCGAAGTTCTCCGCGTTCTCGTTGTGCAGGACCAGGAGCACGTCGCGGCCGCCGCGCGGCGCGTCACCGGCGGGCGACACCGACTCCGGCAGGACCGCGTGCTCCACCGAGTACTCGACCCCCTCGGCCCGGGGCCGCACGCAGCGGAACTCGCCGGCGGGGTCGTCGGCCTCGAGGATCCAGCACTCGCTCGTCACCTTCGAGGCGAGCTCGATCATGAGGTACTTCTTGGAGCGGCTCACGCCCGCGCCCATCCAGTACCGCTCGTCCGGCTCGTCGAACACCATCACGTCGTCGTCCCGCGACGTGCCGATGCGGTGTCGCCACAGGCGGTGCGGGCGCCACGCCTCGTCCACGGTCTGGTAGAAGACGTGCACCCCGTCGGGGGCGAAGAACGCCCCCGGCGCCGTGCCGGGCACCTCGTCGTCGAGGTCAGTGCCCGTGCTCAGATCGCGGATGCGTAGCGTGTACCGCTCGTCCCCGGCCGTGTCGACGGCATAGAGAAGCAGGCCGCCGTCGTCGGACACGTCGAACGTACCGAGCGAGAAGAAGTCGTGGCCGTCCGCCTCGACGTTCTGGTCGAGCAGGACCTGCTCACCCGGCACGGGCTCGCCCGGTTCGAGCACGCGCGGCGTCCAGTCGTCCGGGTCGCTCACCTCGTAGCGTGCGTGGATCGGGTACTGCTTGCCCTCCTCGGTGCGGGAGTAGTACCACCAGCCACCGTCGCGGGACGGCAGCGACAGATCCGTCTCCTGCGTGCGGGCCTTGATCTCGTCGAAGATGGCCTGCCGCAGAGGAGCCAGGTGCTCGAGACGCGCCATGGTCCACGAGTTCTCCGCCTCGAGGTGCGCGACGACCTCCGGGTCGTCCTTGCGCCGCAGCCACTCGTACTCGTCGGTGAACGTGTCACCGTGATGGGTACGGGTGGTCGGTCGGCGAGCCGCGACGGGAGGCATGACGGTCTGATCCACCGCATCAGCCTAATGTCGCCACCGCGTGCGGGACGAAGATTTCCACAGCTTCCCCCGTGCCCTGCCGTACCGAAATCGGTTCAGTCCACCGCGGCCGCGATCGCCTCGACGAACGCGTCCACCTCCGGCTCGGTCGTGGCCCACGAGCACATCCAGCGAGCCTCGACACGGTCCGGCGTCTCGCCGTCGGCCCAGTCGTAGAAGCGGAACCGCGCACGCACGGCGTCCGCGGCGCGGCGGGGCAGGCTCGCGAAGACGACGTTGGCCTCGGTGGGGTGCGTGACACGGACGACGTCGCCCGGCAGCGTGCGCTCGACCGCTGCCCTCAGGCGAGCCGCCATGGCGTTGGCATGCCGCGCGTTGCGCAGCCAGAGGGGCTCGCGGCCCGACGGCGACGCCGCTCCCGGTGTCGCGCCGGGACCCGGCACGCCGGCGGCACCGGCTGCCGTTCGCTGGCTCCCGGCCCCGTCGGGTTCGCCCAGCAACGCGAGGAGCTGGGCCGATACGAACCGAGCCTTCGAGGCCAGCTGCATCGTCTGCTTCCGCAGGTACGGGATCGTCTCGACGAGTCCGGCGTCGGCGCCGCCGTCGAGCACCACGACGGCCTCACCGATCATGCCGCCGTTCTTCGCGGCGCCCAGCGAGAGGATGTCCACGCCGGCATCCGTGGTGAGCTCCCGCAGCCCGGTCCCCAGAGATGCCGCGGCGTTGGCGAGCCGCGACCCGTCGACGTGCACGAGCATCCCGAGGTCGTGGGCGGCCTCCGTGAGCGATCTGAGCTCCTGGAGCGAGTAGACGGTACCGAGCTCCGTGGACTGCGTCAGCGACAGGACCGCGGGCTGGGCACGGTGGGGGTTGCCGAGGTCACGCGACCAGCTGCGCACCGCCTCGGTGGTGATGCGACCGTGGGTGGAGGGGCACACGAGCAGCTTGAGGCCGCCCACCCGTTCCGGGGCACCGTTCTCGTCCGTGTTGGCGTGCGCGACATCGCTCAGCACCACCCCGCCCCAGCGCGGCGCTGCCGCCATCAGGCTGATCACGTTGGCACCCGTACCGATCAGCACGGGGAACACGGCGGCCTTCGGGCCGAAGAGCTCACGGGTCCGCGCCTGGAGGCGGTCCGTGGTGGCGTCGTCCCCGTAAGGGACGTCCGGTCCGCCGTTCGCGGCGGTCAGGGCGGCCATCACCTCGGGGTGGACGGGAGCGTAGTTGTCGGAGGCGAAGTGTTGCACGGACCCATTGTCCGCGCCCGGCACGGGTCCCGTCCGCACGGTCGCCCGTCCGACGGCGGTCCCTGGTGGTGACGAGGTGCCGACCCGGCGCGCCGGGTCGCGACGGGAGCACGGCCGGGGCACGACGGCGGCCCGGGCCGTCTCGTACGGAGATGACCCGGGCCGCCGTCGTGCCGCACCGAGGGTCTCGCCGGTACCCGGCGAGACCCTCGGACGAGCCGGCGCCGAGCCGGCTCGCTCACATCACTCGATCGAGCCCTCGACCGCGTTGGTCCACTCGATCGTGTTGTCGTCCTGGTACTCGTACACGCCGATGAACGCGGACGACGGGTCGTTGTCCTCGTTCAGCGGGCCGATGCCCGAGACACCGACGTAGCGGATCTCGTCACCGTTCTCGAGCGCCTCGACGCCCTCCTCGAAGGAGGTCACCTCGACGCTGCCCTCCTCGGCGCCGGAGACGGCCTTGATGTTCTCCGCGATGGTCGCGCCGTCGGTGCCCTCGCCACGCACGGCCGCGAGCGCGGCCAGGATCGTGGCGTCGTAGGACTCCGGACCGTAGGAGTAGTCCTCGAGCGGCGAGCCCTCGGTCTCCTCGTAGTAGTCCGAGAGGCGCTGCTGGAAGTCCTCCTCGGCCTGCGCCCCCGGGATGGTGCCGACCACGCCGGAGAGCGTGCCCTCGTCGAAGTCACCCTCGTAGGAGGCGGTGTTGCCGTCGCAGAAGTAGGTGGTGCCGTCGAACTCCCAGCCCTGGGCCAGCAGCTCGGCGACGATCGCCTTGGTCTCCTCGAAGGCGATGATGCTGATCGCGTCGGGCTCCTGCGCGAGCAGGTCGGTCACCTGGGCGGCGAAGTTCGTCTCGCCGGGCTGGAACTCCTGCCCCTCGCCGGTGCCGCCGTAGACGACCTCGGCGCCACCCTCCTCGAGCGTCTGCTGCACGTTGTCGCGCAGGCCGGTGCCGTAGTCCTCGTTCTGGACCAGGAAGCCCACCTTCTGGTGGCCCCCGTCCAGGACCAGGCTGCCGAGCGCCGAACCCTGCACCGTGTCCGGCGGGGCGGTGCGTGCGTAGAAGTCGCTGTAGCCGGACAGCGTCGTGGCGGTGTTCGCCGGAGAGATCTGCATGATCTCCTGCTCCGCGAACTTGTCGACGACGTTCGCCGACACGGCCGAGGATGCCGCGCCGATCACGACCGAGACGTCCTGGCTGATGAGGTCCGCAGCCGTCGAGTTCGACACCGAGTAGTCGGTGGTGTCGCCCGAGTCGCCGGGGATCAGCTCGACATCGTTGCCCAGCACGCCGCCGGCCTCGTTGATGTCCTGGACCGCCAGGCCGACGCCGGCGACCTCGGGCGGGCCGAGGAATGCGAGGGTGCCGGTGATGGGCAGGATGGTGCCCACCTTCAAGGGCTCATCGGATCCACCGCCCGAGGTTGTCGAGCAGGCCGTGAGGCCAAGACTGAGGACCGCGGCGAGCGCGAGCCCGCGTGCGGCCGTGGAACGTCGATTCATGCTCATTCCCTTCAAACGGGAGTAGTTCTGCGTGACGCGGCACCTTGCCGCGTCGTGCCGTCGAAAGTAGCCATGCTGTGTCACGCCAGTGTGACGAGCGCCTCTCCAGGTCGGATCGTTACGGTGCTGTGACCTCGGCGTGACCGGACCCGTTCCCGAACGTTCACCACACCGCCCGCACATATCACAGGCCGAGCGCGGAATCCGTGTGTAGGCTTGGTGCCGTTGCAGTGCGATCGTTCTTCCAAGAGATGACGACGACACCGTGATTGACCGCGATCCCGAAGGCCGGGGTCGTCACCTCTTGCAAGGAGCAAGCATGGCATTCGGAACCGTCAAGTGGTTCAACGCTGAGAAGGGCTTCGGCTTCATCGCCCCCGAGGAGGGCGGAAGCGACGTCTTCGCCCACTACAGCGCCATCCAGACCAACGGCTACCGCACGCTGGAAGAGAACCAGCGCGTGGAGTTCGACGTGAAGCAGGGCCCCAAGGGCCTGCAGGCGGAGAACATCCGCCCCGCGTGATCTGACCCGGGCACTGCCCGCACACGAAGGGCCCGGCCCCCGCAGAGGGGGCCGGGCCCTTTGGTGTGCGGTGCCAGGACGGCGCGTCAGAACTCTCCGCCGCCGAAGTCGAACCCGCCGCCGTCGCCGCCGAACATGTCGCCGAAGAAGCCGCCGCCCTCGCCACCGGCCGCCTCGGCGGCACCCGCGTCCATGCCCGACGCCTCCACGGCGCCGGCGTCCGCTCCGGCGAGATCCGGTTCGCCGCCGTCGCCGGCCGCCTCCTCACCGCCGGCGCCCTCCTCGCCGGCGCCCGCGTCCTCCGCGGCTGCCTCGTCGGCTCCTGCCTCCTCGGCGTCGGCCGCGTGCTCCTGTGTCGGGTCACCGAAGGTCGGCCCGAAGAGCGCGTTCGCGACCGCGGACCCGATCACGACGCCACCGATCGTCCCGAGCAGGCTCGCCCCGAGCGTGGCACCGAACGAGGGCCCGCCGAAGCTCCGCTGCAGCGTGCCGGGCTCTCGCATCTCGGCGCGGGTCGCCGTGCGCGCGAGGTCCCGCGGGTCGTCGGACACCGCCCGCTCGTGCGGAGGTACGTTCGAGTTCAGCTCGGCGAGGACCTTCTGCCGCTGCTCGGGCGTGAGCTTGGCGAATGCCTCGGCGTGCGCCTCTTCCAGGGCGTCGGGCGGCGCGGTGCGCAGCATGTACTTGTAGCGGTCGATGGCAACGTCGTCCGGGGAACGTTCGCCGGCGTTCCGGCCCTGCGGTGCGCCCTGTCCCGGAAGGGGCGCCGGCTGCGCCCCGTACTGCGGTGCGGCGGTCGGCGCCTGGCCTCCCTGCGAGCCGTACGGCCCGTACTGCTGGTAGGGGTCCTTCGGCTCACGGCCGAGGAGTCGGTCGAGGAAGCCCATCTCATCCCTTTCGTCGAGCGGTCATCGTGTCAACGACTTCGCACGGCGGCAGGTTCCGAGGTGCGGCGCGCGTCCCGGCCCTCGTCGTTGTCGGTGTCTCCTGGTAGACCGGTGGCATGTTCCTCCTGGAGCCGGGACGCCCCGAGACCCTCGTGCACTCCGCCAGTGACCTGGTCCTGGCCGGTGAGTGCGAGTTCCGGCTGCTGCGGCGGCTCGACGAGTTGCTGGGGCGTGTCCCGCGGCGGCAACGCGATGAGGACGAGATGCTCGCGCGTACCGCGGCCCTCGGCGACGTGCACGAGGGCCGTGTCCTCGCCTCCTACCAGGCACGGTTCGGCGTGACGACCCTTCCGGAGCGGGCAGCCGGCGGGCCGGTGGGCGGGGTGTTCAGCGTGCCCGTGGCACGGCGGATGTCGTTCGACGAGCTCACGGCCGCGCACGAGCGCACGCTCGCGGCCGTCGAACACGGGGCCGACGTCGTCTTCCAGGCGTCCTTCTTCGACGGCCGCTTCCACGGCCGGGCGGACTTCCTGGTCCGCGACCCGCTGCACGGGACAGCTCAGGACCGGGCCGGGCACCCGGTGCGCGGCGCGCTCGACGCCGGGCCCGCTCGGCCGGCCGAGCGGCCCACCGCGGAAGCGGGACCGGTCACGGACGGGGCGTCCCGCCCGCGCTACGCCGTCTACGACAGCAAGCTGGCACACCGGGCGAAGGTTCGTGCCCTGCTCCAGCTCGCGGCGTACGCCGACCAGTTGATCGCGGCGCGGATCGACCCCACCGACCAGATCCACCTGATCCTCGGCGACCGCTCCGAGAGCCACCACGACCTCGGCGACGTCCTGCCGGTGTTCCGCCGTCGCCGCGAACGCCTGCTGCAGGTTTTGGGCGAGCACGTCGACGACGACGCCCCGGCGGACTGGGCCGACGACAGGTGGCTGACGTGCGGCCGCCTCGGTACGTGCGAGGACTGCGCCGAGGCGGCCGGCACGCGCCGTGACGTCCTCCTGGTCCGAGGGGTGTACGAGAGGCAGCGGACCCGCCTCTCGGCGGCAGGGCTCACCACCATCGACGCCCTCGCCACGGCGGACTCGGCACCGGAGGGCATGGCGGCGGTCCGGTTCGAGACCCTGAGGGAGCAGGCCCGCCTCCAGCTCGGCGTGGATGCCGGGCACGGTTCGGTCGCGCTGGACGGCGGCACGGCCGAGGGTTCCGGGAGGCTGCGCTGGAAGATCGTGGATCCGCAGCCGATCGACGATCTGCCGGATCCCTCTCCGGGTGATGTCTTCTTCGACTTCGAGGGCGACCCCCTCTGGGAGGAGCCCCGGCTCGCCGGGGAGCGTGCCGCGACGGGACTCGACTACCTGTTCGGCTGGGTCGAGCGGCCCGCGTCGCCGGGCGGCAGGCCGCCGTTCACCGGCCTGTGGGCGGACGACCTGACCGGCGAGCGTGACGCGCTCCTACGGTTCGTGGATCACGTGAACGCGCGCCGGCGCGTGTACCCGGGGATGCACGTGTATCACTACGCGCCGTACGAGAAGACCCACCTGTTGTCGATCGCCGCACGCCACGGCGTCTACGAGGACGAGGTCGACGACCTGCTGCGGGACGGGGTGCTCGTCGACCTCTACGCGGTGGTGCGGTCGGCGGTGCGGACCAGCGGCCGGTCGCTGTCGATCAAGAAACTGGAGCCGCTTTACATGGGCGACGATCCGGCACGCGAGGGAGTGAAGGACGCCGCGTCGTCGGTGATCGAGTACGCGGAGTACTGCCAGGCCGTGGTGGAGGGACGGCTGGACGATGCCGGTGCGCTGCGGCGGCGCATCCTGGAGTACAACGAGTACGACTGCCGGTCGACGTTGCGACTGCTGGACTGGTTGCGGTGGGCCCGGTCCCGCGTGGCCGGTCGGGCGGCTCCGGGACCTTCCGCGCCCGGCGCCCCGTCCGGCGAGGGCCCGCGGAGCTCGCGGAGCCCCGCGGCGAGCCCCGCGCCGGACGCCGCGGGCGAGACGGCTCCGCAGGCGGCACGGCGGGAGACGCGGGAGCGGCGGGCAGCACTGGCGAGGGACGTCCGGGAGGCCGCGGGCGAGCGCGCGGAGCTGCGAAGCACCCAGGAGCAGGCGCTGGCTCTGCTCGGCGCCGCCGTCGAGTACCACGTCCGCGAGGCCAAACCGTTCTGGCAGGAGCACTTCGGGCGACTGCAGCTGCCCGTCGACGAGTGGGCCGGCCGGGGGTCGGCGTTCGGCGTGGAGCGCGGGCGGGTCGTCCGGGAGTGGGGCGTCGAGCCGGGGAGGAGGACTCCGTCGCGGGACGTCGAACTCACGGGGCGGATGCTGGACGCCTCGCGGATCGAGGACTCCGACCTGGCAGCAGGCGCGGCGGTGGAGGTCCTCTACGACCAGCCGGTGCCGCCGGCCGTGCGGAGCGTGCCGGAGCGTGCCGTACGCGGAGCTCATTCCGGTGGCGAGATCGTCGAGGTCAGATCGGGTAGCGGGGCCGCGGACGACGACGTCGTCGTCCTCCGGGAGCGGCTCCGGCGGGGCGCCGGCGAGCACCACCAGTTCCCGGTCGCCCTCGCGCCGGGAGCCGGTCCGGGCCACGGCCCGCAGGAGCAGGCGATCGAGGAAGCGGCGTCGGCCGCACTGCGCTCCTGGCGTGCCGACCGACGTCTACCGGGCGGGCCCGCCGCGGACCTCCTGGAACGCCGTCCGCCCCGGCTGGTGGGCCAGGGCGGACTGCCGGCGCTCCGGGATCACGGCGACCTGGTGGAGACGCTGGAACGGGTCCTGCGGTCCGTGGAGGATTCCTACCTCGCCGTGCAGGGACCACCCGGAACCGGCAAGACGCGCCTGGGTTCGCAGGTGGTCGCTCGGCTGGTCGCCGACGGATGGCGGGTCGGCGTCGTCGCGCAGTCGCACGCCGCCGTCGAGAACATGCTGCACGCCGCCGTGGTCCGGGCCGGGGTACCCGCCGATGTCGTGGCCAAGAAGAGGCACGACACCGGCATGCCACGCGGGCGTGGGCTGCCCCGGGCCGCCGCCGGTGCGACGGACGAGCCGCTCGCACCTCCGTGGCGGGAGCTGGGCGCCGACGAGCTCGCGAACTTCTGTGCCGGACAGCCGCACGGATGCGTGGTGGGCGGAACGGCGTGGGATTTCGCGCACCAGCGCTGGCCCGCCGGAGGGCTCGATCTGCTCGTGATCGACGAGGCGGGGCAGTTCTCGTTGGCCGACACCATCGCCGTCGCCCGCTCGGCCCGGCGTCTCCTGCTGCTCGGCGATCCCCAGCAGCTACCTCAGGTGACCCAGGGCAGGCACCCGGAGCCCGTGGACTCGTCCGTGCTCGGCTGGCTCGCGGGGACGGAGGCCGTACTACCAAGTGAGCTCGGGTACTTCCTCGACGCCTCGTGGCGCATGCACCCCGCACTGTGCCGCAAGGTGTCGGAGCTCGCCTACTCCGGGAGGCTGAGCGCCCATCCGGCGGCCGCGGAACGGTCACTCGCCGGCGTGGCGCCGGGCGTGGGCCACGTTCTCGTGCCGCACGAGGGAAACCGGGTCTCCTCGCCCGAGGAGGCGGACGAGGTCGTCCGCCAGGTCGAGTCGCTCATGGGCCGCGAGTGGTCCGACCCCGGCACCGGGCGGGCCGGCCCGCTGCACCAGGAGGACGTCGTCGTGGTGGCGGCCTACAACGCGCAGGTGCAGGCCACCCGGCGGGCACTCGCCCAGGCCGGCCTGGAGCGCGTACCCGTCGGCACCGTCGACCTCTTCCAGGGGCGCGAGGCGCCGGTGACGATCCTGACGCTCGCCGCGTCGTCGCCCCATGACGTCTCGCGCGGCATGGGGTTCCTGCTGTCCCGGAACCGCCTGAACGTCGCCGTGTCCCGCGCCCAGTGGCGGGCGGTGGTGGTGCGCTCACCACGGCTGACCGACTACCTTCCGGGCGACCTCGAGGCCGACGGACTCCGGCACCTTCTCGACCTCGGTGCCTTCCTCCGGCTCACCTCCGCATGACGGGCCGACGACGACACGGCAGGACCCCGCAGAATACCGCCTCGCTCCTGCGGTAGGGCAAAATGTCCGATCGGTGGGCCGCTCTCCTGGCTTTTTCGACGCCAGATGCTCCATAGTGGCCCCGCCCCCACGTTGAAGGAGAAACCATGGCCGTGCGCTTCAACCCGCCCCCGGGTTGGCAAGTGCCCCCGGGATTCCGACCCGACGCCAGCTGGGTGCCCGACCCGTCGTGGCCCCCGGCGCCACCCGGCTGGGAGTACTGGATCAACGAGCCGAGCCCTGCTCCGCCCATGCCGCCGGCCCCGCCCGCGGAGCTGCCGTCCTCCTCGGCGCCGCCGCACTCGGCGAGGGCGGACACGCCCGCGCAGGAGCGGGGCCGAACAGCGGCAGCGGCCGCCGGCCAGGTCCCGCGGACCGCCGCTGCCGACGAGACGACCGTACGCCGTGCGCCCCATGACGCCGAGGTCACGCGGGCACTCGACGAGCCGACCGCCGCCTTGCCGCCGGCTGTCTCCGAGGCGGGCCGGCCGAGTGCGGACGAGACGATGATCCGCCCGGCCCCCGGTCACGATGGTCCCGCACCGCGCGAGGACACGAGCACGATGGCGCTCGAAGCCGTGCCCGGTGGCGGGGCGCCGGCGCCTCATGTGCGAAGCCAGGTCCCGCCGGGACAGGCCCCTCCCCCGCCCCCCGGTGTACCGGCCGGTCCCGGCTTCGGAGGCTACGGCGGCCCGGCCGGCCCCGGTGCCCCGGGCACCGGTGGCCCCGGCATGCTGCCGCCCGACGGGCAGGCGCCGAGGAGTTCCGTGGCCGCGATGGGCCAGAGCCTCCTCGGTTCTCTCAAGAACCTCGGCAACAGGTCCCGCACGAGCGACCCGGTGGGTCCGCCGATGCCCGGCGGCCCCGGCGGCCCCATGCCACCCGGTCCGGGCAGACCCGGTCCGGGCAGCCATCCTCCCGCCGGCCGCCCTGCCGGCGCCCGGGGAGGGGCCAAGGCGCCCGGAACGCCGCTGCTGGTCGGTGTCGGAATCGCCGGCGCGGCCCTCGGCGTGATCATCGGGGTCATCGTCACCGCCGGCCTGCAGGCGGACGCCAACCAGGCGATCACCAACGCCGAGCGGATCAAGGCCGAGGTGGCCGCCGAACGCGAGCAGCTCGACAAGGACGCCGCGCAGCTCAAGGAGCAGCGCGACGAGGTGGCGCAGCGCGAACAGGAGCTCAGCAAACGCGAGACGGAGCTCACGAGGAACGAGCGGGAGCTCAACGAGCAGCGCGAGCAGCAGGAGCGGGAACAGCAGGAACAGCAGGAGCAGGAGGAGAACGACCAGGGGAACAACGGCAACGGGAACGGCGGCTTCCAGTTCTTCTTCACGTGCGACGACGTGCGCACGGCCGGGCGTGCACCGCTCCACGAGTCCGATCCGAGCTACCGCTGGGATCTTGACAGGAACGGCAACGGCTTGGCCTGCGAGGACGGCGAGTAGCAGCGGGAGAGTGAACGGCCCGAGGCAGAACCCCAGATTTCTGCCCCGGGCCGTTCGTTTGTTCCCGCCGGAGGAACCCAGACTCCGGCGGGAAGTCTTGTGCGGCCCTCACGGGCCGGGTGGCGTCAGCCTCCGGAGTCGCCCCCGAGGACGCCTCCGTCGTCGTCGGCATCGCCGCCGACGACATCGCCCACACCGCCGAGCACGCCTTCGAGGAGCTTGCCGACGCCGTCGGTCACGGTCTCGATCGGACCGGTCGGGTCGTCCTGGTCCGACTCGCTCGGAGTGGGGCCCGGGGCCGTCGGCGACGGGTCCTCGGGACCGTCGTTCTCACCTGCCACGGGAAGTTCGATCCGCCCGTCCTGGACCGCGACGGCCGCCTCGGTCAGATCGATGAGGCACTGGCGCCACTTCCCGGCGTCGATCCCGTCGGGGACGCTGCCCAGTGTGTCCTCGGTCAGCCCTGAGGGTGCCGTCCACGGCTCGCCCTCGCGCGACGAGACGCACACCTCCATGGCCGCGACGACGGGCTTCGCGGAGCCGTCCACCATGGCCAGGCCGAGTTCCGTGACCAGCGGGGAGAGAGCCGCGCCGGAAGGACGTCCGACGGTGTCGCCGGCCGGGTCGTAGGTGACGGTGCACCGGGGCGATGTCGCCCGGCACCACGAGGCGCCCCACCTGTCGCCGTCCGTGTAGACGAAGCCACGCGGTTCGACCTGCGAGCGCACCTCGGCGACGCGTAGCCAGACCTGACCGTCGCCGAGGACGTCGAACGGGGTGATCCGGGCCGAGGTCGTCGAGGCGTCGTCCGCGACCACCGGCTGGTCCAGCACGAGGTGCTGGGTTCCCGACGAGAGACCGGACGTGAGGCCGAAGACCAGCGACGATCCGCCGTCGGCCCGTCGCACCATCGCGTCGTTCGTGACACCGTCCCAGAGCAACGTGCCCGCGGTGCCGCCACGGGCCATCGTCGCGAAGTCACGGTCCGTGCCGGCGAAGACGCGCAGTGCCTTCCAGATGGTCTCGCCGTCCTCGGTCCCGAGATCGACCTGGGCGAAGAAGCGCGAGTCCTCGCTCCACGCGCCGATCCCGAGATCGACGAGCGCGGTGTCGTCGTCGGCCATGACCGTGACCGGCTCCGTGACCTGCCAGACACCAGGGCCCGCCTTCGCGACCTGTGCCGATTCGGCCGGAAGGGTGGACGGGCCGGCCGTCTGCGTGGTCGGCTCGGCCGTGGGCGCGGGCTCGGCGTCGACCGGCCCTCCGTCGGAACTCACCGACGACGACGGCGACACCTGTACCGGGGCGTCGCTCCACAGCCCTGGCACACCGGGCAGCGCACCGGCCGCACCGAAGCCCGCGGTGCTCAACGCCAGGCCGGCGGCGGCGGCGTAACCCGCGCGCCGGGCGGTGTGCTTGCGACGGCTGGATCGCAGCACGGAGTCCACGTCGAGGGTCGAGCTCCCGGCCGCCTCGAAGGCGGTGTCGCGGAGGCGGGAGACGAATTCCTGATCGGACAGGTGGTCGCTCATCGGGCACCTCCCCGTGCTTCCAGGATCGTGCGCAGCTGGGAGAGACCGCGTGACGCGGTCGACTTGACCGTGCCGAGCGGCATGCCGAGCTCACGGGCGACCTCGGTCTCGGACAGGTCGAGCAGGTGCCGCATCACGACGACCCGGCGCTGCTTCAGCGGTAGCTGGAGCAGCGCGCGGACGACGGCGTCGCGGTCCTCGACCGTGCGAGTGGCCGACGTGGCGACGACACCCGCACGCGGGGCCCCGTTTCCGGCGGCCGGTTCGTTGAGGAGATCCTCCGGGCCCGCGAGTACCTCCCGGCGCGTCCGGCGCCACGTGTCGATACGCAGGTTCGCGAGGATCCGGCGGGCGTAGACGAGCGGTTCGCCCTGGCGAGCCTTGTGCCAATGTCGGTAGCAGCGCTCGAAGGTCTGCTGCGTCAGTTCCTCGGCTCGGTGCCGGTCACCGCAGAGGAGGAAGGCCATCCGGTGCAGCGGGTCGCGGGCGGAGCGCATGAACTCCGTGAACTCCGCATTCTTGTCCGTGACCTGTGCACCTCCGGCAGTTGCGCGTTCGGAATCCGGCCGTCGCGCGCTGCCACGCACTGCCGCGTGGCGGATCTGGGCACCCACGCGGCCCGAGGCTACGGCATCCTCTGACCTGTCGCGATAGTCGACAGGCGGTTGAACGACATTGCCTCGGTCATGCTCGCGCTCCTGGCCCGCCGGGGCGTCGTCGAGGTCGGCACCGGCCGGGCCGGGCTCGGCCGGTGCCGGGTCGACGAGTCCGGTTCCCGGCGCACCGGCCGGACCGCGGGAGGATGCCGCCGCCCCCTGCGCGGCGGCAACTCCCTCTGGCATGCCGTCCCAGGGCATGCCGTACGTCCCCGTGCCCTCGAAGAGGTCCACGACGACGCGCGCATCGGTCCGATGTGCGGGAACAGTGACGGCACGCGTGCAGTCGCACGCGTCGTGCCTGGAGATGCCTACGGCGACGTATGCCGGGGGCGGAACAACAACCGTCACGAACGGAACACGCGGCGGGTTCCCGAAAGGTTCCAGACAGTTCTGCAAATTCCGTCATATACCTCCGCTCCCGGGGCTGGTGGCAGCTCTGCCTTGCCGGAGACGCGTACTGCCGCGGTGCCGACCGGATGGTGCCGAGCACGCTCGCGACGTCTTACGGTTCCGTGACGGCGCCCGCGGACGGCAACGGGGTCGGCGGCCGCTCCCTATGCTGATGAGATGCCCCGAGTCCTGGTCGTCGACGACGACCGCACCGTCGCCGAGGTGGTCGTCGCCTACCTGGAGCGCGCCGGGATCGACGCGGACCATGCCGCGGACGGGCACACCGCGCTGGCCTCGGCCGCGGAGACGCCGCCGGACGCCGTCGTGCTCGATCTCATGCTGCCCGGGATCGACGGGCTGGAGGTGTGCCGCCGTCTGCGGCGAATCCGGCCCGACCTACCGGTTCTCATGCTCACCGCCCGTGGTGAGGAGGAGGACCGGGTGCTCGGCCTGGAGACCGGTGCCGACGACTACGTGACCAAACCGTTCAGCGCCCGGGAGCTCACCCTTCGCGTCCAGGCCCTGCTGCGCCGTACGGCAGGTTCTCGCCAGGCGGACCGGGAGCCGACGGGGCGCACCGGCCGGAGGGCACACCCCGGCCCAGGAGCCGCCGCTACCGCGGGCCTCGACCGCGGCACCGGCGGACCGGTAGGGCGTGGGGCCCTCGCGCCCGGCGGCTCGGTGCTGCGGGACGGCGACCTCGAGCTCGACGCCGACGCGCACCGCGTGATCCGGGCCGGTCGGGAGCTGTCGCTCACGACACGAGAGTTCGACCTGCTGCGCTGGTTCCTGTGCCACCCGGATCAGGTGCACGACCGGCCCGGCCTCATGCGTGAGGTGTGGGGCTGGGAGTTCGGCGACCAGTCGACCGTGACCGTGCACGTCCGGCGGCTGCGCGAGAAGGTCGAGACGGACCCCTCGAAGCCGGAACGCCTCGTGACCGTGTTCGGTGTGGGGTACCGCTGGAACCCCGCACCGGCGGGCGCGCGGTCGGCAGCACCACCCGGGAGTCCTCCGTGGGCGACGTGATGCTGGAGGGCGTCGCGCTGTCGGCCGGGGTGGCGGCCGCGGTCGGCGCGGTGGGGGCGTTCGCGGTCTTCGCGCTCGCCCGGCGACGTGCCGCGGTTGCCGCCGTGCTCGCGCCGCTCGTCGTCGTGGTGTCCGTCGCCGCCGGGGTGTACGCCAGCGTGCGCGCCATGTTCCTGTCCGACGAGGACTCGACGACCGTCCTGCTGCTGCTCGCGGCGGCGATCCCCGTAGCGCTCGGCGTCGGGATGGTGCTGGCCGTCCGGATCTGGCGGATCGCCGCGGAGGCCGCGGCGATCACGGCGGCCCGGGAGCGGGACCGCGAGATCGAGGCCGGCCGCCGCGAGATGGTCGCGTGGGTGTCCCACGACCTGCGCACACCGCTCGCCGCCGTCCGGGTGCTCGCCGAAGCACTGGAGGACGGCGTCGGCGACGACGCCGAGACGGTGCGCCGCATCCAGGCCGAGAACCGCCGGATGTCCGGCATGGTGGACGACCTCCTCGCGCTGTCACGCCTGCAGTCACCGGCGCTGGTCCTGCGTGCGCAGCTCGTGGACCTCCGGGATCTCGTCTCCGACGCCGTCGCCGCGGTCCGTCCGCTCGCCGACGCCGGAGACGTCCGGGTGGTCGAAGCCGACGGCGCGGGCGTGCTGGCCGTGGTCGATGCCCGGGAGGTGGCACGGGCGGTGGCGAACCTCCTCGTCAACGCGGTCCGGCACACGCCCCGTGGCGGGACGGTCACGGTGACCGCCCATCCGGCCCCGGACGATCCGGCGCAGGCGGGGCAGCGTTTCGCCGTCGTCGCGGTGCAGGACGAATGCGGGGGAATTCCCGAGGCGGACCTGTCCCGGGTCTTCGACCCGGGATGGCGCGGGACGCGAGCGAGGACGCCGGAGCGGGCGGCAGGGGGCGTCGTCGGCGGACAGGACGGTTCGCGTGAGAGCGGCGGAGCGGGTCTCGGACTCGCGATCGTCCGCGGGGTCGCCGACGTCCACGGCGGATCCGCCACGATCCGGAACGCCGGGGCGGGGTGTGTCGCGGAGCTGTGTCTGCCCGCCGGAGGCGAGCCTCGAACCGGAACATGAACATTGCGCGCGCCACACCTGCGGCCGGGAGATGATCGGGAGCATGAGTACACAGATTTCACCCGAAACGCGGCCGCGGGAGGAGTGGACCGGACAGGTCGGCTTCATCCTGTCGGCGATCGGTTCGGCGGTCGGGCTGGGGAACATCTGGCGGTTCCCCGGTGTGGCCTACGAGAACGGTGGCGGGGCGTTCCTCGTGCCGTACCTGATCGCCCTGATCACGGCGGGCATCCCGATCCTGTACCTCGACTACGCCATCGGCCACCGGTTCCGTGGTTCCGCGCCGCTGGCTCTGCGCCGGATCAGCCGGTGGTTCGAGACCCTCGGCTGGTACCAGGTCGCGATCTGCTTCGCGATCGCCGTGTACTACACGGCGGTGATCGCGTGGGCCCTGAGCTTCTTCTGGTACTCCTTCGGCCTGCGCTGGGGCGACGACACCACGACGTTCTTCCTGGTGGACTACCTCCAGGTGGCCGACGTCGGGGGCGCCGACCCGTGGTTCACCCTCGACTTCGTCCCGGCGGTACTGATCCCGCTCGTCCTGGTCTGGGTCATGACGATCGTCGTGCTGTCGGCGGGCGTCGCACGGGGCGTGCAGCGGGTCAACATCCTGTTCATGCCCCTCTTGCTCGTCGCGTTCGGCGTGCTGGTCGTCCGCTCGCTGACCCTGCCCGGGGCCACGGACGGCCTGAACGCCCTGTTCACGCCGAACTGGGAGGCACTCAGGAGCGCCGACGTCTGGATCGCCGCGTACGGCCAGATCTTCTTCTCGCTGTCGATCGCCTTCGGCATCATGATCACGTACGCGTCGTACCGCCGGCGCCGCGGCAACCTGACGTCCCCGGGCCTCGTCGTCGCCTTCGCCAACTCTGGCTTCGAACTGTTCGCCGGGATCGGGGTCTTCGCCGCTCTCGGGTTCCTCGCCGGGCAGCAGGGTGTGGCCTTCGGGGAGCTCGAGGGCATCACGGGGCCGATCCTCTCGTTCGTCACGTTCCCCGCACTGGTCTCGCAGATGCCCGCCGGGCCACTCTTCGGCGCGTTGTTCTTCGGCTCGCTGGTGATGGCCGGGTTCACGTCGCTCGTGTCGATCCTCCAGGTGGTCTCGGCCGCGTTCCAGGAGAAGCTGTCGATCTCCCGGCGCAAGGCCGCGCTGGCTATCGGTGGCCTCGCGAGCGTCGTCTCCGTGCTCGGCTTCTCGACCACGACGGGCCTGATCGCCCTCGACACCCTGGACAACTGGGCGAACAACGTGGGCATCGTGTCCGCGGCCGTCGTGATGTGCGTGCTGGTGATCTGGGTGGCTCGACGGGGCCAGGAGCTCAGGTTCCATCTGAACTCCGTGTCGACCGTGCAGGTCGGCGGCTGGTGGACGTTCTGCGTCGGAGTGCTGGCGCCGGTGGTGCTGGGCTGGATGCTGGTGTCGCGGATCCGGACCTTGCTCGTCGAGGGATACGAGGGGTACGCCACGTGGTACCTCGGTGTCGTGGGCTGGGGCGCGATCGCCGCCTTCGTGGTGTTCGCCGTGCTGCTCACCCTGGCGCCCTGGAGAGCCCCGGTGGACGCCTACGAGCCCTGGCCACGGTACGACAAGCTCCACGCCCCCCGGCGTGGCGAGAAGGGAGGCGCGGCATGAACCCGAGTGCGATCGTCCTGATGGTGCTGTCGTTGCTGCTCGTCTGGGGTGGCCTGGGAGTTAGCATCGCCATGCTCATGGCCCGTCCCGAACGGTCCGAGTGGCCGGACGGCTGGACCGACGACGAGGCGGACGGCTGAGCTTCCGTCCTTCGCCGCCCGGTGCGGCACGGCGGCGGGGTGACCCGGGGCCTCGTCCTGGGGTCACCCCGCCGCCGCCGTATCGCGTCCCCGGGTGCTACGCGGACAGGATCTCCGTGACGTAGCCGCCGCGGAACTTGCCGTGCGGGTCCAGACGGTCCGCCAGGGCGGCGAAGTCCGCGAAGCGAGGGAACATCGCGGCGACGTCTCGCGGTGACGCCACGAAGATCTTGCCCCAGTGGGGGCGCGCGCCCAGTGGAAGCAGGGCGTCCTCCAGATCGTGCAGCACGGCCCGGACCGCGTCGGCGTGCGGCTTCCACGTGAAGTGCAGGGCGAGGGTGTCGCCGTCGAACGGGCTGAGCCAGAGGTCGTCGCCCGCGACGGTCCGGATCTCGCTCGCGAACAGCAGCGGACGCACCGCGGCGCCGAGACCGCGCATCGCCTCGATGGCGTCGGCCGCGCGCTCTCTGGGCACCAGGTACTCGGACTGGAGTTCGGCGCCCGTCGACGGCTTGTGCTCCGCGCGGAAGTGCGGGAGCCGCTCGTGCGCGGGACCGGCCACGCCCCCCTGCACGGTGCTCGCAGCCGGGTCCTCCCCGGCCAGCGGATGCATCGGGCCCGGTGCATCCCGCGCGCCCAGGTCGAGCAGGACCTCCCGCGCGGACCACCGGGAAACGCCGGCGGCGTCCGCTCCGTACGAGTGCGCCGCGTCGCCGGCCCGCGACTTGAGCCAGACCTGCGAGACCGTGTCCTCGCCCCAGAGGGTGAAGGCACTGACCGAGTACGCGGCGCCGGTGACCGCGTCGAGGTCGCCGAGCAGTGCCTCCCAGGGCAGGTCGACGACAACGTCCTGGCTGACCTCGAACGCGGGGTCCGTGGCCATCTCGACGCGGGTCACCACCCCGAGCGCCCCGAGTGCGACGACCGCGCCCGGGAAGTCGGCGTCACCACGCCGGAAGGTGCGCGTCCCGCCGTCGGCGGTGACGATCTCCACCCCGACGACGTCGCGCGCCAGGCAGCCGTTCGTGTCACCGGAGCCGTGGGTCGCCGTGGCGACGGCGCCGGCCAGCGAGATGTGCGGGAGCGACGCCATCGTTCGCAGGGCACGGCCCTGGTCCAGGAGCGCCGCACCCGCCTGGCCGTACAGCAGGCCGGCACGCAGGGACGCGACGCCGCTCCCGGGGTCGACGGCGACCGCGGGACGGCCGTCGTCGTACGCGTCGAGCAGGACGTGCGTACCGGTGGTGTCCGCGACATCGCAGAACGAGTGCCGGGAACCGAGCGCCTTCACCCGGTCCGCGCCGGCGACCAGTTCCGAGAGTTCCTGCGGTGTGCTCGGACGAGCGACCGCACCTGCCGAATAGGTGAGATTGCCTGCCCAGTTCACTCTGACGTCGTTGCTCACGACCACAGAGTGCCACCGCACCACCCACGCGCCGGAATCGGTCTCATCCCCGTCGCCCCGATGGTCGGCGTGATGGTCGGCGGCTGCACTGCCCGACCTCTCGGTCCGAGAGCGGTCAGGCGGTCGCCTTCTCCTCCACGAGGAGCCGTTCCGAGATCCCGACCATGTCCAGCACGCGCATGACCTCCGCAGACGGTTCGCGCAGGGTCACCGTCGACCCTGTCTCCTCACCGAGCACGAAGACCTGAAGGATGAACGCGACTCCGGAGGAGTCGATGAAGGTCACGTCGCGCGCGTCGACGATGACCGGTGCGGGGTCGGGTCGGGAGGCGAGAGAGGCCATCGCCTGACTCGCGGCCGCCCGGAGCTGAGCGTCGACCTCACCCCACAGGGTGAGGATCGAGCCCTCGTACACGTGTCGGCAGGTGATCCCGGAGCCGGGTGTTCCTGGCTCTGCTGCGGGGTCGGAAGAGCTCGGGAGAGGGTCCATGTCTTCGTACACTCCGTTGTCAATGCTTCGACCGATATTTGACGTGCCCTTGGCGCATGTTCACCTCACCGTGAAGCGCAGGGCAGGAAATCCGACTGGGATCGAGTCTTCACCCAACGAGCCGAAGAGTCCAGTCCTGACCGGTTACGTTCACGTTGCGCGAAGTCAAGATCACGTGACACCCCGCCAACGAGCCACGCGGGACGACAGTTCCCGCTCGGTCCACTCTTCTCCTCATTCCTCATGACTCGTGCGGATTTTGGTCAAGTTCTCGCTCGAGAACCTCGGTGGCCAGGGAGAGCGCCTCGGCCGCCTGATCGTCGTCGAACTCCGTGCGCTCCGTCCGCCAGTACTCGGAGCCGTCCCGCGTCCGCGTCACGACTCCGAGGTCGACCATCGCCCTGCGCATCCCGACCGGATCGTACGCGAGGCCCGACAGGCGCTCGGTGAGCTCGCGCTCTCCGACCGGCTCCAGGAGAAGCGGAAGGACCTGCGTCGCGATGTACCGCGTGACCGCGATCTTGTCACGCCGGCGGCGCGGAAGGATCTCGAGGCGGCCGTCGCGCAGGAAGCGCCGGGGGTCGTCCGCGGCGGGCCTCCCGGCGGCGTCAGGGTCAGCACTCATCGTCTGCACTGTAGGGCCTGCGCGTGGATCCCTGGGGTCTCCTGGCCGGCACGGCGTCTCGACCGCACCGCCCGGCGGGGCTTCAGGACGTGGAAGCCGTCATGCGCTGCCGCTCCCGACACCCTCGGCATCCGGATGCCCGTCGTCGGCGTCGCCGTCGTCCAGGTCCTGACCGTCCTCGTTCCTCCGGCGAGCGAGGGCCATCGTCGTCGTCGAGCCGACGACGCCTGCCATCGCGTCCGTCCGTGCCGACGAACCTTCCGAGGACCGGGATGACGACGGTTCCTCCGGCTCGCCTTCGCCGCCGGTGGCACAGGCCGATTCCTCGCCCGTGCTCTCGTCCGCGGCTCCCGCGTCGTCGCTCGCGGTCGCCTCGCCGCCCGAGCCGGTGGCGGACCGCCCGGCCGTGTCGCCGCCCGGCTCACTGGAGACGTCGGCGGGCTCTTCACAGGACTCGTCGGGCTCGCCACCCGGCTCGGCGGGTTCGCTCGGCCCGTCGCTCGGATCACCCGGCTCGCTCGGCTCATCGGTCGGTTCGCTGGGCGAGGGCGACGGCGTCGGTTCCGGGGTCGGTTCCGGCGACGGCGTCGGTTCCGGCGTGGGTGTCGGTTCCGGGGTGGGCGTGGGGCTCGGGCTCGGCTTGGGCTTGCTCGGCGTCGGGCTCGGCTCGGGCGTCGGGCTCGGCTTGGGTGTCGGCTTCGGAGGCTTGGACGAGGGAGGCGTGCCGTCGCCGGGATCCTTGCCGGGGTCGTCCGACGCTCCGCCCTTGCCTCCCTTCGAGTCCCTGTCCTTCGTGTCCTTCGCCGGGACAGCGGGGAGGTCGTCACCCGGCTTGGGCTTCGCCGGCGGTCGGTACCGCGGATCGTCCTCGGTGTCGATATCCGACACGTCCACCGCGCGGTTGGGGATGATCCCGGCCGCGAAGAACTCGAAGTGCCACGGCTCCGGCTTCGAGCCGTCCAGCCGTGCCCAGGCCGGGTTGTCCCAGCCGTAGTCCGGGCCGTGCACGCGGAGCCAGGCGTACTCGGCGCTGCGGCCCGAGTTGATCGGAGCCCCGAGATCGACGGCGATGCCCCATCCGTGGTTGGAGGTGCCCGGAATCGCCGCCAGGGTCGGCTTGAGCGCGCGCAGAGTGACCTGCGACTCGTACGTCCGGTAGGAGTCGGTGATCGGAATACTCCGGCCGAACTGCTTCTCGTACTCCTCGTTCAGCGCGGCGAGCCGCTCGGCCGCGTCGCAACGCAGGCGGTGGCCCGGGGCGAACTCGAGGGGGCACAGCACCGTGAGTGGAATACGCCCGTTCGCGAAACCGGACGTGGACAGGGCGTACGCGTCCACGACCGACAACAGGTTCTGCCGCAGGCCCGGGTCCGCGGAACTCTGCGCACCGCCGCCACCCGCCGGAACCGGGGCGACGACGAGCGCGTCCGCCGTGCTCGGGTCCATGAGCCGGGCCAACCGCTGCGCCGCGAGCACCAGATCCTCGCGCGTCACGAGCGCGGCGTGGTCGTGCGTGTCCGTGAGCGGCTCTGCCTCGTGCTCTCCGGAGCCGTCCAGCCCGAGGTCGTCGTCCGGTTCGCCACCCGGACCGCGGACGCTCGAGGCCTGGGTCACCGGCCCGATGTCCACCGTGCGAGCGGCCTCGTCGTCGTTCCGCCCCGGATCGGCCTCACCGCCGGACGCGACGTCCTCGTCCGGGCGGTCCGTGCGACCCACGACCGATCCGTCGCGCGGGTCCAGGATGCCCGACGCCGCGCGGATCGCCTCCTGCTGTGCCCGGTACGTCGTGTAGAGCATGCCGAGCTCGGCGGCCGCCTGGGCGACCTGCGGATCCATCGACGCGCCCTGCTCGACGGCGAGCTGGTGCGCGCGCTCCAGGACACCGAGGACCTGGTCCATGGTGATGTGCGAGCCGGAGACCACGATCGCGGACGACTCCCCGGGTGGCGCATACGAGCGCAACGGGGCATCGGCGTAGTTCGCCCCACCGGGTGGCAGGCTGCCGGCGGAGCCGAACAGCACCGCCGCAGCGACCGCCGCGCCCACGACCGCGGCCGAGACCCGCCGCAACCCGTGGCGGTGTGCGCGCACGAACGTGGCACCCGGCAGCCCGCGACGCCGTCCCCGAGCCGCCGTGGACCCGTGCTCTGCGGACCCGGAGTCCGTGGTTCCAGGCAGCGCGTCGTCAGGCGCCTCGTCGGCGCCGTCCGTGCGCTCCTCGGGAGAGGAATCGCTCGGGCCGGTCATGGACACACCCCCTGGGTCGAAGGATCGCCGGTGTGGCAGCGTCGCTCGCTGGGCTCCGTCGCCACCTCGACCTCCGTACTGCGCGCTCGCATCTTCGCACACACGACTGACACCGACCGGTGCCCGACGGATCGCGCACAGGCCGGACCTGCGTCCGGTTCGGGTCGGACGCGTACGGCGCCCTCCCCGCCACTGATCGTGTCATCGTCTGCCGAGGCGATCAAGGCTCGGAGCAGCAGAGCAGGACGGCTGCGGGCGGAGCACGTCAACGCAACGGGCCGACGGCGGACGCCGCGGCCCGCGCGAGCCGCCCGTCCTCCACCAGCGCGACGACGGCGTCGATCTCAGGAGCGGGAGCACGGTCGGGGCCCGGACCGGCCACCACCGTCCGGACGACGTCGTACACCGCGCGCGTGCCGGGGGCGATCCGTTCAGGACCCCACGCCGGCGACGGAGCCGCCGACGGCGAGGAATCCGTGTGCCGGTCCGCCTCGGCCGCGGCTCGTTCGCCGAGCCGCAGGTCGAGTGCGCGGCAGGCGGTCAGGATCTCGATCGCGAGCACACGGCCGAGCAGGTCGACGGACCGTCGCAGCTTGCGCGCCGCCGCCCAGCCCATGGAGACGTGGTCCTCCTGCATCGCCGAGCTCGGGATGGAGTCCACGCTGGCGGGTACGGCCAGCCGCTTGAGTTCGCTGACGATCCCTGCCGCGGTGTACTGGGCGATCATCAGCCCGGAGTCGACCCCCGCCTCGTGGGCGAGGAACGGCGGCAGCCCGTCGTTGCGGTGCTTGTCCAGGTGCCGGTCGGTGCGGCGCTCCGAGATGCCGGCCACGTCGGCCACCGCGACGGCGACGAAGTCGAGCGCGTAGCCGACCGGGGCCCCGTGGAAGTTGCCGCACGACTCCACCCGGCCGTCCGGCGTGACCACCGGGTTGTCGATGGCCGCGGCCAGCTCCCGGTCGGCGACCACGGCCGCATGATCCAGCGTGTCCCTCGCGGCTCCGTGGACCTGGGGGGCGCAGCGCAGCGAGTAGGCGTCCTGCACGCGCGTGCAGACGGGCGTGCCGTCCTCGTAGGTGTCGCGGTGGCTGGCCATGATGCCGCTGTCCGCCAGCAGCGCGCGCAGGTTCGCCGCCGACGCTGCCTGGCCGGGGTGCGGTCGCAGCGCGATGAGGTCCGGTGCGAACGGTGCGTCGCTGCCCAGCAGCGCCTCGACGCTCAGCGCTGCCGCGACGTCGGCGACCGCAAGGAGGTTGCGCAGATCGTGCAGCGCGAGCACGAGCATGCCGAGCATGCCGTCCGTGCCGTTGATGAGAGCCAGCCCCTCCTTCTCCGCGAGCGTGACGGGGGTGATGCCCGCCTCGGCCAGGGCCTCGGCGGCAGGGCGGGGCGGCGCGGCCGGAATCTTCCCGGGGACGACGGCGGTGATGGCGCTGCCGGCCGCGTCCCCCCGGGCATCTCCCCCGGCTCCGGGCTCGGACGACGCCCTCGACGCCGTCCCCGCGTGCCCGGCGGCGAACGAACGCACGACCCGGACCTCTCCCTCTCCCATGGCGGCGAGGGCGACATGACTGAGGGGCGCCAGGTCGCCGGAGCAGCCGAGCGAACCGAACTCCCGCACGACGGGTGTGATGCCGGCGTTCAGCATGTCGGCATAGGCCTGCGCCGTCACGGGACGCACCCCGGTACGACCGGTGACCAGGGTGTTCAGCCGTAGGAGCTGGAGGGCTCGGATCACCTCGGTCTCCACCTCCGGGCCCGTGCCCGCGGCGTGCGACCGCACCAGGCTGCGCTGGAGATCGGTACGTCGTTCCGCCGGGATGTGGGTGCGGGCCAGCGCGCCGAACCCCGTGGACACTCCGTAGTGCGGCCGGGGATCGTGTGCGAGGTCGTCGATGGTCTGCCGGGTGGCGGCCATCCGCGCGTGGGCGGTGTCGGTGACGACGAGGCGAGCCCCGTGGCGAGCCACGGCCACCACCTGCTCGGCGGTGAGCGGGTCGCCGGTCAGTTCGACGGTCGACGGGATCGCCGGCCCGGCACCCGGGGTCGCCGGGCGGGCCGATGCGTGTGACGTGGTCATGAGGCCAGTGTGCCCCGGACCGCTGCACCGAGCCGCATGCGCCGTGTCCGGTCGCCTCTCCCGACGGCGCGGCTCGCCGGGGGCCACGACGTTCGCGATGACGCCTCCGTCGCGGCCGGTACTAACCTGGCGCTGCCTATACCTGATACATCACAATATGGCCGACCGATGGGACACAACGGTCCTGCCGCCAACCCGAGGGCCCCCGAGGTCCCCCGTTCTAGGAGCACCTTCCGCATGACTTCCTCTGACACCGAGACCAACACCTCCGAGTCCACCGAGACGACGAAGGACGACACCGTCGCCGAGAAGATCGCGGACGCCGTCACGGTGGCGACGACGAGCGACGTCGCGACCACCACCGTCGAGGAGGAGGACCCGCAGACCGTCGTCTTCAGTCTCGTGGGGTTCTTCCTCGCCTACATCCCGCTCGTCGGCGTGATCGTGAACGCCATCGCCGTCGTGAAGGCCGGCAAGGAGGGTTTCGACCTCTTCCTGGCCAAGTGGGGCCTGGTTCTCGCGATCCTGTCGACGGTCGGCGCGCTGATCCTGGTGGGCCTCGGCTTCTGGATCGGCCTGGAGGCGGGCCGCTCCGGCATGTGAGCCCCTGCCAGGGCGCCACGACCGGCCGGTCCGTGGCGCCCTGCAGAGGCAATCCAGAATATTCGCGTTTTTCACCCGATCGCCACGTGGCGGACACACCTTGCAGGAAGCATCAGGGCTCGGCAAAGCGCCAGTACAGTTCTCGGAAGGGAACCCTCAATGATGCAGGCCCAACCCGCCACGACGTCGTCCTCGGACACTACGACCCAGCCCGGTCCGCGCCGGCTCCGGACCGCACTGGTCGCGGCCTCGGCCGCGCTGCTCGTGCTCGCGGCACTCACGGTGCCCGGCACGGCCCACGCCTACCCGCCGGACATGCCCTCCAAGTCACAGGTCCAGTCGGAGCTGAACGCCATCACGGTCCGGGCGGAGGGCCCGCGTACCGGGTACAGCCGCTCCCTGTTCCCGCACTGGACCAGCCAGGGCGGGAACTGCAACACCCGTGAGGCCGTGCTGCGGCGCGACGGCAGGAACGTCACGGTCGGCACGGACTGCTACCCGACGTCCGGAAGCTGGTACAGCGAGTTCGACGGCCAGACCCGCACCGTCCCGTCACAGATCTCCGTCGACCACGTCGTGGCTCTCGCCGAGGCCTGGGACTCCGGGGCGAGCTCGTGGTCCACGAGCCGCCGCCAGGCCTTCGCGAACGACCTCTCCGGTCCCCAGCTCATCGCCGTCACCACCGAGGTCAACTCGTCGAAGAGCGACAAGGACATCGCCGAGTGGGTACCGCCGCTGTCCAGCAAACGGTGCGCCTTCGCGAAGATGGTGATCCACACCAAGTACCGCTGGGACCTGTCGATGGATCCCGCCGAGAAGTCGGCCGCGCAGACCTACCTCAACTACTGCTCGTACTGACCGGTGGCCGGGTGGGAACGCCTGCCCGGCCACCACCCTCAGGTCGCGCGCACGTAATGAGCTTGCGAGGGCTGAGAGAATGGTGGGTCGTGAGCAGTGAGTCGTCCCCCACCACCGTGTCCGACGCCGGTTCGGCGCATCCGGGCGAGGACGCCTCCTCTGCTCCCACCAGGGACGAAGCCCCCCAGGATCGTTCCGGGCGAAGGTCCGTCGGGCGGCAGGGGAAGCGGCGAGGGCGTCCCCGGGCCGACTCTCGTCAGGGGCGGCCCCAGCGGATCACGCAGGCAGAGCTGGACCGAGCGGCCACGAAGCGGGCAGCGGTCGCCGTACCGCCGATCACCTACCCCGAACAGCTTCCCGTCTCCGCGCGGCGCGACGACATCGCCCGTGCCATCGCGGAGAACCAGGTCGTGGTGGTCGCCGGCGAGACGGGTTCGGGCAAGACGACGCAGCTGCCCAAGATCCTGCTCGACCTCGGACGCGGCCGGGCGGGCCAGATCGGGCACACGCAGCCCCGGCGTATCGCCGCCCGCAGCGTCGCCGAGCGCATCGCGGAGGAGCTCGGCACCGATCTCGGTGACACCGTGGGCTACCAGGTGCGGTTCACCGACCGGTCGACCGACGAGACGCTCGTCAAGGTCATGACCGACGGCATCCTCCTCGCCCAGATCCAGCGTGACCCGCAGCTGCTCGCGTACGACACGATCGTCGTCGACGAGGCCCACGAACGCTCCCTCAACATCGACTTCCTGCTCGGCTACCTCGCACGGCTGCTTCCACGGCGTCCGGGCCTGAAGCTGATCATCACGTCCGCGACGATCGACTCCGAGCGGTTCGCCCGCCACTTCTCCCCCGCCGCGCTCGCGGAACGCGGGGGCGCGCCCGCCGCAGTCGTCGACGTCCTGCCCGACCAGGCGCCCGTGGTCGAGGTGTCGGGCCGGACGTATCCGGTCGAGGTGCGATACAGGCCGCTCGTCCCGGAGGACCGGCGCACCGCCTCGGCCGACGACGGCCACGACGGACCACGCGCCCAGGGCGCCGAATCTGCCCCAGGCGACCGGAGACCGCCGTCGGGCACGGGGAACGTGCGCGGCGGGACAAGGCGAGGGATGCGCCCGGTCGACCGCGGCGGCGCCAGGGACCGGGACGCAGGCGGGCGTGGCGCCGGCCGCAAGGAGGAGAAGGACCTCGTCACCGGCATCATCGAGGCCTGTGACGAGCTGATGCGCGAGGGTCCGGGCGACATCCTCGTGTTCCTCTCCGGCGAGCGCGAGATCCACGACACCGCCGACGGCCTCACCGGACACCTGCGCGACCGCGCCACGGACCCACGGCATCCGCAGTACACGGAGATCCTGCCGCTGTACGCGCGGCTGAGCAGCGCCGAGCAGCACCGGGTTTTCCAGTCCCATTCGCACCGGCGGATCGTGCTGTCCACCAACGTGGCCGAGACGTCCCTGACCGTGCCGGGGATCCGGTACGTCGTCGATCCCGGGACCGCGCGCATCAGCCGCTGGTCCAAGCAGACGAAGGTGCAACGGCTACCGATCGAGCCCGTGTCGCAGGCCAGCGCGAACCAGCGCGCCGGACGCTGCGGCCGTGTCGCCGACGGCATCGCGATCCGGCTCTACTCCGAGGACGACTTCGAGAGCCGCCCCGAGTTCACCGAGCCGGAGATCCTGCGCACGTCGCTGGCGAGCGTGCTGCTGCAGATGGTGTCCGTCGGGGTCGCCGAATCACCCGGCGACGTCGCACGCTTCCCCTTCGTCGAGCCACCGGACACACGCGCGGTGCGCGACGGTGTCCAGCTCCTCACGGAGCTGGGAGCGCTCGAGACGACCGGCGGTCCGGCCGGGACGAGCGCGCACGGCCGAGCCGACGCCGCACCGGGGACCGAGGACCGCGAGCGCCAGGCCACGCCCCGGACACGGCTGACCCGGGTGGGGAGGATGCTGGCCCAGCTCCCGATGGACCCGCGCCTGGCGCGCATGGTGGTCGAGGGCGACAGGCTGGACGTCGCACGGGAGGTCGCCGTCATCGCCGCGGCGCTGTCCATCCAGGACCCGCGCGAGCGGCCCGCCGAGGAGCGCGAGCAGGCGGATCAGCAGCACGCGCGGTTCCGGGACCCGTCGTCGGACTTCCTCACCTACCTCAACCTGTGGGAGTACGTGCGCGAGCGGCAGCACGAGCTGTCGGGCTCCGCGTTCCGGAGGCTGTGCAAGGCGGAGTACCTGAACTTCCTGCGCGTCCGCGAGTGGCAGGACGTCGTCGCACAGCTGCGGGAGATGTCGAAGCCGCTCGGGATCGACATGGCCTACAAGCCCGCGCGCAAGGACCACGACGAGATCGTCCACCAGTGGGACGGTGACACCATTCATCGTGCCTTGCTCGCCGGGCTGTTGTCGCACATCGGGATGCAGGAGACCGGCGAGGTGAAGGCCTCCGCGGTCGCGCACCTGCGCGGGGAGGCGCGGGAGCGGGCGCTGCGCCGGGCGAAGAAGCAGGCGCGGAACGAGTACATCGGAGCGCGGGGGGCACGGTTCGCGATCTTCCCCGGGTCGCCGCTGAGCAAGAAACCGCCGGTGTGGATCATGGCGGGCGAACTGGTCGAGACCTCGCGCCTGTGGGCCCGCGACGTCGCGCGGATCCAGCCCGAATGGGCCGAGGAACTGGCCGGACCGCTCGCTCGCCGCACCTGGTCCGAGCCGCACTGGTCCACCAAGCGCGGGGCCGCGATGTGCACGGAGAAGGTCCTGCTGTACGGCGTGCCGATCGTCGCGGACCGCAAGGTCCTGTACTCGCGCGTCGACCCCGAGGCCGCGCGGGAGATGTTCCTGCGGCACGCCCTCGTCGAGGGCGAATGGACCACGCACCACACGTTCTTCGCGGAGAACCGCAGACTTCTCGACGAGGCCGGCGAGCTGGAGGCACGGACCCGGCAGCGCGGGATCGTCGCGTCCGAGGACGACCTGTTCGCGTTCTACGACGAGCGCGTGCCCGAGCACGTGGTGTCGGCGGCGCACTTCGACAAGTGGTGGAACACGGCACGTCGTGAGCAGCCCGACCTGCTGACGTTCACGATGGACCTGCTCGTCGGGGACGCCTCCGTGGACACGGACGCGTTCCCCGAGGCCTGGCCCCAGGGCGACCTGTCGCTGCCGCTCACCTACCAGTTCGCGCCCGGTTCCGGGGCCGACGGCGTCACCGTGCACATCCCGGTATCGGTGCTGCCGCGCGTGGTGCCCGACGGGTTCGACTGGATGGTTCCCGGGCTCCTCGAGGAACTCTGCGTCGCCACGATCAAGTCGCTGCCGAAACCTGTACGACGTGACCTCGTGCCCGCACCCGACTGCGCACGCGAGATCGCGGCATGGCTGCGCGCCGAGTGTCCCGCCTGGGAGGACATGGCCCGTGCCGGGGACATGGCCGAGCCGTTCACCGCCGCCTTCTCGCGCGCCGTGCGAGCGGTCCGCGGGATCGCCGTCCCGGACGACGTCTGGACGCCCGACCGGGTGGAACGCCTGCCGGACCACCTGCGCATGACCTTCCGCGTCTTCGAGCCGCGCGGCTCCGGGGACGACGGCGGAGGTGGTGGCGGCCGGCGCGGAAAACCGGGTCGTGGACGGGGCTCCGCCGACAGCCGGGACTCGCGCGGCGGGCGTGGTGCGGGCCGTGGGGCGGGCGACCACGGCCGCAGGTCGGCGGACGACGGGCGGGACGGCGCCAACGTCGTCGTCCTCGACGAGTCGAAGGATCTGCTCCTGCTCCAGCGGAAGCTGGCGAAGCGCGCGGAGTCCGCGGTTCGCTCGGCGGTCCGGGGAGCTGTGGGACAGGCACTCGCGGAGGCCCGGGCGAGCACCGACCCAGGCGCTCCGACAGCCACCTCATCCCGGCAGGGTGGTTCCGCCGGGACAGAACGTTCCGGTACCGGGGTTCCGCCCCAGCGGTCTGGGGACGGCACGGACGCACCGGCCGGGTCGGGACGGCGTGCCGGCTCCGGCCCGGACGCTGGCGCGCGGGCCGGCGGAGCCGGGGGGCCGGCGGCGGGCGGGGCGCTGGTGGTCGAGCGGGAGGACCTCGCGGGATGGCCCGACGGGCTGGACGGTGGGGTGCTGCCGGATGTCGTCTCCACCGATGTCGGCGCAGGCGTCGTCGTGCACGGGTATCCCGCGCTCGTCGAGGAGCGCGGGCCGAAGGTGAAGGGAAAGCCGCGGGCCACCACCGTCGCGCTGCGGATCCTCGCCGACGAGTCGGCGCGGGACGCGGCGCACGCCGCCGGGGTCCGACGTCTGCTGCTGCGGGCTACCGCGCTGCCGACGGCGCGCGTCACGTCGCGCTGGTCGGCCACACAGTCCCTCACCATGGCATCCAGCCCCTATCCGACCACGGACGCGCTGGTCACGGACCTGCAACTTGCCGCCGTCGTCGGCCTGACCGTTCCGGACACCGAGCGACGGTACGACACCCCTCCGGGCGGGCCGGACGCCGCGACGATCCGGAGCGAAGCCGAGTTCACGGCGGCGCGGGAGCACGTGCGGCGCCATCTGGAGGACGAGGTGCACCGGGTGGTCGGGCACGTGGTCGCGGCGCTGTCCGCCTACCGGGCGCTGGAGGGTGAGATCAGGGGCCAGTCCAGCCTGGCGCTCCTCCAGGTGCTCCAGGATCTGCGTGAGCACGCCGCCGGCCTGGTCCACGACGGTTTCGTGTCGCAGACCCCGCCGCGCAGGCTGCCGCACCTGGTGCGCTACGTGCGCGCGGCGTCACACCGGCTGGCGAAGGCGAGCGAGAACCCCGGGCGCGACGCCGATCTCGCCTGGCGTGTCGGCGACGTGACGCAGGCGTGGGAGAAGGCCCGCGCGGCGTACGCGTCCGGGACCCCGGACGCGGCGCGGGCCGCGGAGCTGGCCGAGGTGCGCTGGATGCTGGAGGAGTTCCGGGTGAGCCTGTTCGCCCAGCAGCTCGGCACGGACGGGCCGATCAGCGAGAAGCGCATCCGGAAGGTCCTCACGCCGGCCGGGTGGTGACGGCTCAGTCGTCGTTGGGCATGAGGATCCAGAAGATGATGTAGGCCAGGACCTGCGGTCCGGGCAGCAGGATCGAGGCGACGACCAGCACGCGCAGCAGGGTGACGTTCCACCCGAAGCGCCGGGCGATGCCTGCGCACACCCCGGCGATCATGCGGCCCTGGCGGGGACGGGAAAGTGTCTTCGTGGTCATGCCCCCACGCTACGGCCACGTGCGATCCGGCGGTATCGGGTGGTCCCCCGGTTCTTCCCTGATCCCGGCCCTACCCACGATCGTGAAGCGCCGGTGGTCCTCGACGCGTCGGACGGGATGGCGGCCGATATGCCGGAACCCGCGCGTCTCGACCGCGCAGGCTCCGGCACCCGGTCAGCGGAAGATGCGCGAGGCCTTGCCCAGGTCCAGGAAGACCGTCTCGCCCGTGGCGTCGTCGAGCGCGTCGTTGTCCGTCACGGCGTAGACGTGGCCGTCGCCGCCGATCGTGAGGCCCTCGAGCTTCTCCTGGGTCCAGCCGTTGGTCGCCCGCAGGTGCGGCAGGACGTCGATCGCGAGTTGCTTGTCCAGCATCGCGACCTTGCCGGGGCGCGGGTCCCGGTGCGGCAGGTCGACCGTGTACACCGCCTTGAGCGCGGCGTCCGGACCGTTGAGCTTGTCGCGTTCGATCACCGCGAGCGTGTCGCGGTCGACGACCGTCACCTCGGAGAGACCGACCCAGTCGCCGTCGGCCGTCGGCCGCTCGAGCTCGTACCCGAACCAGGTCCACTCGGCGGTCGCCACGTCGTAGCGGCCGATACGGGCGTAGCCACCCAGGCCGTCGTCGGACGTGAGGCCGCGCTGCAGGGCGACGAACAGGTGCTCGCCGCGGCGGTCGACCGTGCCCGCGACTCCCTCGATCCCCCACGCGCCGAGGCCCGCGGCGATCTCCTCGGGGAGGGCGACACGCTCCTCGATCTCGCCGGACTCCGACACGCGCACGAGCGCGTTCTCCGCGCCGGTCGCACCCTCGGAGCCGAGCCAGAATCCGCCGCCGACGCGGCCGGGCCGGGCCCACAGGCCCTCGACGTCGAGTTCGGCCGGCTCGCCGCCGTCGGTCACGACGATCTCCCCGTCGATCACCGCAGGAGCGCCCCGGCGCGGGGTCCGCACCGAGTAGAGCGACGTCGGGACCTTCGCCGAGTCCGACGCCGTCCACAGGCCGCGCCGGTCCTCCGGGTCGGCCGAGAGCGCTCCGAGCGCGGTCCAGCCGATCGGAGCGCCTGACGTGACCTGCCGGTTCCCTTCGGGACCTGAGGTGTACGCACCGTCCGCCCCCGCGGCGCCGTCGGACACGATCGACGGGAACTGCACGGACGAGGAGTGGGCGAGCGAGCCCCGCAGGTCCGCGGTGCCGGGGCGAGCCTTCCCGGCGGCACGGGCGTACCTCGAGCCCTGGCCGAAGACGGTGACCGCGGAGCGGACGCCGTCCTCGGCGGAATCCTCCTCCGACGACACGACCAGCAGGTTCCGCTGCGGCACGGGCAGCAGGCCCTCCGGTCCGTTCGTCGTGGCGAGCACCTGGACGAACCGCGGCCGTTCGGCGTCGGACACGTCGTAGACGGCCACGAAGTTCGACCGCTCCGACCCGACGAACGCGTACCGCGTCCCGCCGAGCTCGCTGACCGCGATGCCTTCGATCTCGACCCCCTTGTTCTCGGCGCGGTCGTCGTTGTGCAGGCCGACGCGCGCCGCGAGGTGCTCCATCGTGTTCCCGGCGTCCCACGCGATCTCACCGGTCGTGGCGTCGAAGACGGACCAGCCGCGGGTCCCGCCCTTCCAGTCGCCCTCGTTCGCGGTGGCGAGGTGGATGTCGTCGATCCAGGCGATCGCGTCGGGCTCGCGCGGAACCGCGCCGAGCGATCCGGTGAGGTCGATCGCGCCGTCCTCGATCGTGTCGACGCCGGTGAGCGCCTGCTCCCCCGCGGAGAACACGGACGTCACCTCGCCCGAGACGACGTCGATCAGCACGATCCCGTTGTTCTCCTGGAGGGAGACTGCGGCCGTGGTGCCGTCCGGGTTGATCGCGACGTACTCCGGCTCGGGGTCCTCGGGCGTGTCCAGCCCGGCTCCCGCGAGAGCTGCGAGCGCGGAGCCGTCGCCCGCGGTGAGCGGGACGGGACGGGCGGACCAGCCGGCCGGGTCGGAGCCCGGGAGGTCGATGATCTGCACGAACCCGCCCGGGGCCTGCGGGAGGTCGCCCTCGTCGCCGCCCGGGGCGTTGTCGGCGGAGACGTCCTCGTCCCGCTCGTTCTCGATGGCGACGACGGCGTGCGCGCCGTCGGGCGTGACGGCGATCGAGTCGGGCTGACCGCCCAGGTCGATCGAGCGGACCTTGGTGCGTGTCGCGAGGTCGACGACGTCGAGCCGCCCGCTCGGGTTGGTGTAGCTCTCCGAGGTGTTCACGACGACCAGGACATGATCGCCCACGACGGCGACCGACGTCGGCTCGTCCTCGGCGTCGCCGAGCTCGGCGAGGCCGAGCGAGCCGAGGCCACGCGGGTGCGCGGGGTCGGTGATGTCGAGGAAGCCGATACGGCGGCCGGCGGCGTCGGTGTAGACCACCGTGCGGCCGTCCTCGCTGACGTCGGAGATCTCGGCGACGGTCTCGTCGGCCGGGTCGACGCCGGCCGGCGCGTTCCGGAAGACCGGGTACGTGGCGAGGCGGTGGAACGCCTTGCCGTAGCTGGCGGCCGGGCGGGAGAAGGAGTGCACCGCGGAGGGACGGTCCGGGCCGTGAGCGGCGGCGGACGCGGGGACCAGCGCCGTCAGGCCGAGCGCGAGCGTGGCACCGGAGGCGATGAAGGCCGAGGTGCGACGGCTGTGAGGTTTCTGGGTAGACACGAAATCAGGCTGGTGGGACCGGGTGGCCGCCCGGCCGCCACCGGGTGACCGGACGGTGACCCCCGAGTGAACGAGACGCCACCGAGGACCTTGTCCACTCGACTCCGATCTTCGGCCCGGCCACGAGTCATGATCGACCCAGGGACCCGATAGTAGCGAGCTGCCGGTGGAGGTCGGACGCGACATCCGGCATCGACGTGTGGACGCCGCCGCGGACCACCTGCCGGTCGTTGACGATCACGTCCGTGACGTCGGCGGCGGTCGCTGCGAACACGGTGTGGTCGAGGAGGGTCTCGTGCGTCCACCCGGCCATTCGGATCGAGTCCAGTGACACCACCGTGAAGTCGGCGAGGTCCCCGGAAGCGATCCCGCTGTCTCCTGCGGTCCGGGTGCCGGACGACCAGCCGAGCGAGGCGTAACCGTCACGGGTGCCCGCGGCAAGGAGCGCGGGCGTCGGGACATGTCCCCGGCCGAGGGTTCGGACCCGCTCGTCGAGCTCCAGCCCACGCACCTCCTCGAACGGATCGACGATCGCGTTGCTGTCCGATCCGATCGTCAGCCCGATCCCCGCTCCCACCAGCTCGCCCAGTGCCGGCGCCCCGTCTGCCAGATCACGCTCGGTGGTGCGGGTGACGCAGACGCGTGTGGACGAACGGGCCAGATGTCCCACGTCGCCGGATGTCAGATGCGTGGCGTGGACAGCCGTGGTGCGCGCACCGAGCGCGCCGTGGTCGGCGAGCAGCGTCGTCGGGGTGCGCCCATGGACCGCGAGGCAGTCGGCGTTCTCCCGCGGCTGTTCGGACAGGTGCACGTGCAGTGGCGCGCCGTGGCGCTCCGCCCACGCGGCGACGACGGAGATTCCCCTCGGCGGCACGGCCCGCACGGAGTGCACGGCGGCGCCGACCCGGACGGTGTCACGCGTCCCGGACGCGACCAGGGCTTCGGCCCGGGACGCCCAGGCGTCGGCGTCCGCGTCACCGAACCGCTGCTGGACACCGACGAGCGGTTCGCCGGCGGTTCCCGCGGTGAGATAACACGTGTCGAGGAGCGTCAGACGGATCCCGGCGTCGTCGGCAGCCGCGATCAGCGCCTCACCCATGGCGTTCGGATCGCCGTACGGGCGGCCGCCCGGGCCGTGGTGCAGGTAGTGGAACTCGCCGACGACGCCGTGTCCCGCGAGCACCATCTCCGCGTACAGCGCGCGGGCGAGGCGGTGGTACGAGTCCGGGTCGAGGCGTTCGGCGACGCGGTACATCTGCTCGCGCCATGTCCAGAAGGACCCGGAACCGGCCCCGCGACCGCCGTCGGGCACCGAATGCGTCCTGCCGCGCAGGGCGCGGTGGAAGGCATGCGAGTGACCGTTGGCGAACGCGGGCAGGGTGAGGCCGCGCAGTCGTGTCGCCCCGTCGGGTGGGTCGACGACGTCGGCCGCCACCTCGGTGACCCGGCCGCCTTCGGTGCGGATCACGACGTTCTCGGCGGCACCGCCGACAACCCATGCGTAGTCACAGAACCAGGTGCTCATCCATCTCCTCCCCGACACGCTGCTGTCTCGACGGCCCACCCACCACATCCGGCGGGCCGGCCTCACGTGCTGCCAGGTCGCAAGGCCGAAGCAACGAAGTAGAGATCCGCTACCTCGGTTGTGGTTATCGCGGAACTCGGACGCCGCGGTCCTTCGCGACGTCGACGGCGCGGTCGTAGCCCGCGTCGACGTGCCGCAACACGCCCATGGCGGGGTCGTTGGTGAGGACCCGCTCCAGCTTCCGGGCCGCGAGCGCCGTGCCGTCGGCCACGGAGACCTGGCCCGCGTGGATGGACCGGCCCATCCCGACGCCCCCGCCGTGGTGCAGGGACACCCAGGTGGCGCCCGACGACGCGGCGGTCAGCGCGTTGAGGAGCGGCCAGTCGGCGATGGCGTCGGAGCCGTCGGCCATGCCCTCGGTCTCACGGTAGGGCGACGCGACGGACCCGGCGTCGAGGTGGTCACGCCCGATCGCGAGCGGAGCGCTGATCTCGCCGGACGCGACCAGCTCGTTGAACGCGAGTCCTGCCTTGTCGCGCTCGCCGTAGCCGAGCCAGCAGATCCGCGCGGGCAGGCCCTGGAACGCGATCTTCTCCTGCGCGCCGCGGATCCAGCGGTGCAGGCGGTCGTGGTCGGGAAAGAGGTCGAGGATGGCGCGGTCGGTCACGGCGATGTCCTGCGGGTCGCCGGACAGCGCCGCCCAGCGGAACGGGCCCTTGCCCTCGCAGAACAGCGGCCGGATGTACGCGGGGACGAAGCCGGGGAAGTCGAACGCACGGGAGTAGCCGCCCTGCCGGGCCTCGTCGCGGATGGAGTTGCCGTAGTCGAACACCTCGGCGCCGGCGTCCTGGAAGCCCACCATCGCCTCGACGTGCCGGGCCATCGACTCGCGGGCGCGGTCGGTGAAACCTGCCGGGTCCTTCTCCGCCTCCGCGGCCCAGTCCTCCAGGGGCACCCCGGCGGGCAGGTACGACAGCGGGTCGTGCGCCGAGGTCTGGTCGGTGACGATGTCGATGTCCGCCCCTCGGGCCAGCAGGTCCGGGAACACGTCGGCAGCATTGCCGACCACACCCACCGAGTACGCGCGTCCCTCGGCCTTCGCCGCGAGCGCCCGTGCGACGCCGTCGTCCACGGAGTCGGCGACCTCGTCGAGGTAGCGGTGCTCGACGCGCCGCGCGAGGCGCGCCGGGTCGACGTCGACGATCAGGCACACGCCCCCGTTGAGCGTGACGGCGAGCGGCTGCGCGCCGCCCATGCCGCCGCAGCCGGCGGTCAGGGTAAGCGTTCCGGCGAGTGTGCCGCCGAACGTCTTCTCGGCGACGGCGGCGAAGGTCTCGTAGGTGCCCTGCACGATGCCCTGGGTGCCGATGTAGATCCATGATCCGGCCGTCATCTGCCCGTACATCGTGAGGCCGAGCCGTTCGAGGCGGCGGAACTCGGGCCACGTCGCCCAGTCCCCCACCAGGTTCGAGTTCGCGATGAGTACTCGCGGCGCCCACTCGTGCGTGGTGAGCACGCCGACCGGCTTGCCGGACTGGACCAGAAGGGTCTCGTCCTGGCGCAGGTCGGTGAGGGTGCCGACGATGGCGTCGTAGGCCGGCCAGGAACGGGCGGCGCGGCCGGTGCCGCCGTAGACCACGAGGTCGTCGGGCCGTTCCGCGACCTCGGGGTCCAGGTTGTTCATGAGCATCCGCAGCGGGGCCTCGGTCTGCCAGCTGCGGGCGGTGAGTTCGGTGCCGCGGGTTGCGCGGACTGTGCGTGCTCCGTCCATGGGGTGAGGTTACGTGTCCCGGAACGAGTCGTGTGGTGATGCGGTCGCGGGCCGGCCGGCCTCGCGCGGACGGGTCCGTGCGGGGCATGGGTAGATCTCCCCATTTGCGCAGGTGGCGAGGGCTGATTGAGTCTCCGGTGTTGGCAGCGCGAGACCGCCCGGTACCGGATCGTGAGGCCAGCACCCCAGACGGGCCGGGTTGAGCCCCCCGCCTCCCCGGCCACGTCCCGAGGGGCACCGCGCCACTCGTGGTGTCGTGCCCCTCGGTGCGTCCCCGGACGCCGCGTCGGCGGGTGATCACGACCCCCGCCGGCGCGGCCCTCAGACCCGCGGATGTTCCAATGGGGCCGTGAGCTTCGAGCAGATGTGGCGTGACCTGGAGCCCCTCGGACTGTCCGCCCGGACCGGCGGATACTTCCGGCAGCCGTTCCTGACCGCGGAACGCGAGGCGGCGGCCTGGTTCGGGCAGGCGGCACGGGCCCGGGGGCTCAGGGTCGAGTCCGACGGCTTCGGCAACACGATCGCCTGGTGGGATCCCGTGGGCGACGATCGGCGAGCCGGCGCCGTCCTCACCGGATCGCATCTGGACTCCGTGCTCGACGGAGGCGCCTTCGACGGACCACTCGGCGTCGTGTCGTCCCTCGCCGCGATCGATGTGCTGCGTGACCGGGGCGTCACGCCCCGCGTCCCGCTCGGGGTCGGCGTGTTCGTCGAGGAGGAGGGATCGCGGTTCGGGCTGGCCTGCCTCGGCTCGCGCCTCGCGACCGGACAGCTCAGCTGGTCCGACGCCCGTGAGCTGCGCGACCGCGACGGAGTCGCGCTGGGTGACGTGATCGCCGGTGACGACCACACGGACCGGCCCGGCTCGGGTCCCAGGGCGCGGGCCGATGCCGCCGTGCCGGGCGACCGGGGCGCCGGCGGCGCGACCCCCGGCAGCCTGCTGGACGGCGTCTCCTGTTTCGTCGAGCTGCACTGCGAGCAGGGACGGGGCCTGGCGCTGCGCGACGACGCCCCGGTCGGCCTCGCGAGCGCCATCTGGCCGCACGGCCGCTACCGGTTCGACTTCCATGGCCACGCCGACCACGCCGGCGCGACCCGCATGGCCGACCGCCGCGACCCCATGCTGACGTACGCGGCCACCTCGCTCGCGGCAGACGCCGCGGCCCGCGCACGCGACGGCGTCGGCGACACGATCCGCCGGGCGACGTTCGGCCGCCTGGACGTGCGGCCGGGCGGCACGAACGCGATCCCCTCGCTGGTCAGCGCGTGGCTGGACGCCCGGGCATCGACGGACGAGGAGCTCGCGGACCTGCTCTCCGAGGTGGAGCGCGCGGCCCGCGACCGGTCGGCGGCCGACGGGACCACCCTCGACGTGACCGCGGAGTCGGTCTCCGGCGAGGTGATCTTCGACCGCGGCCTCACGAGCAGGCTGGCAGCGGCGCTCGGGGCGACGTCGGACCGCGACATCGCGGAACGGGGCGTGGCCGAACGGGACGCCGTCGGCCGAGAGGCGGCGGACCGGCGTCGGTCACGTGCTCTGGCTGCCGGCGCCCTGGCTACCGGCGGCAACGCCGGCGTTCCGATCATCCCGACCGGTGCCGGCCACGACGCCGGAATCCTCCAGCAGGCCGGTATCCCGACCGCGATGCTCTTCGTGCGGAACGAGACGGGCGTGTCCCACTCGCCCGAGGAGTCGATCACCACGGCCGACGCGCTCGCGGGAGTGGACGCCCTGGCGAACGTCCTCGCGGAGCTGATCACCGACCCGCCGGCGGCACCACAGCTCGGGGAGGCGGCGCGATGAGCCTCCTCCTGACCAACATCGGCGAGCTGGTCACGAACGACCCGGCTCACGGCGCCCCGGATCTTGCCCCGGCCGGGGAGGACACGTCTTCGGCGGAGTCTCGGTCGCGAAACAGCGCGGGAGCCGCGAGAGGTACTGCCTCGGCAAGCGGCGCCGGGAACCTGCTCGGGATCGTGCGCGACGCGGCCGTCGTCGTCGGCGATGACGGCCGCGTCGCGTGGACCGGGCCCGCGGCGGCCGCCCCGGCGGCGGACGAGACCCGCGACCTCGACGGGCGCGCGGTGATCCCGGGGTTCGTCGACTCGCACGCACACCTGGTCTTCGCCGGGGACCGGGCCGCCGAGTTCGAGGCGCGGATGACGGGGCGGCCCTACACCGCCGGCGGGATCCGGACCACCGTCGCCGCCACGCGTGCGGCGTCGGACGACGAGTTGCGCGCCAACGCCCGCCGGCTCGTCGCCGAGATGCGGCGGCAGGGCACGACCACCGTCGAGATCAAGTCCGGCTACGGGCTCGACGTCGACGACGAGGCTCGGGCGCTGCGGATCGCGCGCGAGCTCACGCCCGAGACGACGTTTCTCGGGGCGCACGTCGTCCCGCCGGGCGCCGATCCGGCGCAGTACGTCGACCTGGTGACGGGCGACATGCTCGAGGCGTGCGCTCCGCACTCGCGCTGGATCGACGTGTTCTGCGAGCGCGGCGCCTTCGACGGCGACGCCGCCCGGACGATCCTGCGTGCCGGGGCCGCCGCCGGGCTCACCCCCCGGGTCCACGCGAACCAGCTCCGGCACGGGCCGGGGATCGAGGTGGCGTGCGAGGTCGGGGCGGCGTCCGCCGATCACTGCACCTTCGCCTCGGACGACGACCTGCGGAACCTGGCCGACTCGGGCGTCGTGGCGACGCTGCTGCCGTCGATCGAGTTCTCGACGCGGCAGCCCTACCCCGACGCCCGCAGGTTCTTCGACGCGGGCGTCACCGTCGCGATCGCGACCGACTGCAACCCGGGGTCGGGATTCTCCTCGTCGATGCCGTTCGCACTGGCCCTGGCGGTGCGGGAAATGCGGATGTCGCCTGCCGAGGCGCTGCGGGCGGCGACGGCGGGAGGTGCGGCGGCGCTGCGGCGCACCGACATCGGGTGGCTGGGGGTGGGATCGCGCGCCGACCTCGCCGTGCTCGACGCGCCGTCGTACCTGCACCTGGCGTACCGGCCCGGGGTACCACTGGTGAGCGAGACGATGCTCGAGGGCCGGTGGAGCCTGGAGGTCAGGCGGGGCGCACCACCAGGCCGAGGGCTTCGACGAGCGTCGTCGCCTGGTCGGGGGTGATGATCGCCCCCTCGAGCGTGGCCGTGCGCGGGTCGATCGCGGACAGGTCGCTGCCCAGGAGCGTCGCGCCGGACAGGTTGGCGAGTTCCAGGTCCGCACCGGACAGGTCGCAGCCGGTCAGTACGGCTCCGCGGGCCTTGAGCTCGCGGAGGTTCGCCTCGCGGAAGCGGACGCCGTCGAACCGTGCGGAGCCGACGTCCGCACGCGACAGGTCGACGAACGACCAGTTCCCGCGTCCGGCCTTGACCAGATCCAGCGTGGAGTTGCTGAACACGGAGCCCATCAGCTTGCAGCGCTCGAACGTCACGTCGAAGAAGTTGCAGCGGTCGAAGACGCACGCGGTGAACGCACACTCGGTGAACGACGCCGCGTTGAACTTCACGCCCCGGAAGGTGCACTCCTCGAAGGTCGCGCCCACGCCGGTCGCCTCCGTGAGATCGACGTCCACGAAGGTGGTGTCCCGCCATTCGGCGCCCGACAGGTCACGCGCGTACCAGTCCTCGTCGATGACGTGCCCGCCGGCTTCCGCTTCGCTCATGCCGGCCAACGTAGTCGGTCTGTCGGACATCCCCGGCGGAGCCGTACGGCTTCTCGCGCACCGCTCGGTGCACCGCTCACCACCGGTCGCTTCCCGCGGGAGCGGGCCGGGCGACGGGTTGGCGTGCGTCCGCTCAGGGGACGCCTCCGCTCACAGGAGCAGCGGACGTACTTCCTGGCCCAGGAACGTGACGAGCGCCTCCGGGTCCGGCTCCGATTCGAGCGGCTGGACGTTGATGGTGTCGGCACCCAGATCGGCGAACGCGCGCAGGCCATCCGCGATCTCGTCGGCCGAGTCGCCCCAGACGCAGTACTCCTCCGGCGTGTCGGTGGGCAGATCCCAGCTGGGCAGCCAGGCCTGGACGCGCTCCGCGGCGCCGGGGCCCGTGGCCACCGGCACGGAGATCACGATCTTGAACGGGTCGGTGCGCCCGGCGTCGTCGTACGCCTTCCGGACCGTGTCGGTCGCGGCTCGTAGCTTCGTCAGGCCGTTGCCGCCGTCGAGCGCGACGCCGTCGGCGACCTCCCCGACCAGTCGGAGGGTCTTGGGTCCTGTGGCAGCGCTGATCACCGGGGGAGCGGTGGTGGGCGGCCAGTCGAGGGCGACGTCGGCGAGCGACACGTACCGGCCCGAGACGGTGACCCGCTCGCCGGCGAGCAGGGCGCGCAGTGCGGTCGCGTACTCGCGCAGAAGGGTGAGGGGCGACGCGGCACGTGCGCCGACCTGCTCCATCCAGCTCTGCACGCCGTGCCCGATGCCGGGTTCCAGCCTGCCGGGGAACATCCCCTCCAGTGTCGCGATCTCCATCGCGGTCAGCGCGACGTTGCGCAGCGGGACGGGGAGAACACCGAGCTGTACGCGGAGCCCGCTGGTGCTCGCGAGGATCGCCCCCGCTGCGGCGATGCCGGTCTCCTTGAAGCAGTCCTCCCAGAGGCAGAGCTCCTCGAGGCCGGCCGCGTCGGCGGCACGGGCGATCGACAGGTACTGCTGTGGCGAGAAGGTCGGGAGAAGAGCACATCCCAGTGTCGTCATGACGCGAGCGTACTCAGGCGGGTCCACCCCGGACAGCTCGTTTGCTGGCGTACGAGACGGTCAAATCCGGCTAGGCTCCGGGCCATGGCCGCAGATCTGATCACCTCCTTCGCCGCCCTGCTGTGGCCGTTGCTCGTGCTCGCGGCGCTGTTGCTGCTCTGGCGCCCGCTCGCAGCACTGCTGCGGAGATCCGACCTCGAACTCGAGCTCGGCGGGCAGCGGATCAGCATCACCCAGCTCAACGATCAGCAGAACCGGATGATCGTGGACCTGCAGAACCAGGTGCTGTCGCTCCGTGAGCAGGTCGAGGCGTTGTCAGCCGGCACCTCGCGGCCCGGCTGGGCCTCCCCGCGCGTAGACGTACCTGGTGTCGTGGTGCCCGGAAGGCCGCGATCCGACGTCGGCGATCACGGGGAACTCGGGGATACACCGGGCTTCGACGGGCACGGCACGCCCGGCACGTCGTCGGACACCGACGCCGACGGCCGGACCCCGGACCCTGCACCGCCCGCCCGGCCCACCAGCCGCGAGATCCTCTGGGTCGACGACCACCCCGAGAACAACGCCATCATGATCGACGGCCTGCAGCGAGACGGGGTCATGGTGACCCTCGCACGCTCCACCGGCGAGGCGATCGAGCGGCTGAAGTACGGCGACTACGGGGCGATCATCTCGGACATGGGCCGCCGGGAGAACGGGAGCGAAGCTCCCACCGCGGGTCTGACACTCCTCCGGAAGGTGCGTGAACTCGACCCCGCGATCCCGTTCGTCATCTACGGGAGCCCGGAGACCGTGCGGAACCACGGCGCCGCCGCGCTCGGAGCGGGTGTCACGGAGATGACGTCGTCCCAGATGACCGTCCGCGAGCTGCTGGGTGAGGCGGGGATCGTCGGGCACTGAGGCGGGCCGGTACGGCATCCGGCCGGAATACCCGGGACCCAGGTGGCGTCCGGCAGCCGGGGTGACTCCGCCGTGTCAACGCTGTCACTCCCCCGGTCGATGCGCACACGTGCGGGTCGCATCCACGTGGCCCGGCGAGGCGACTCTTCGGCGGGCCGCCCCGCCCTGGCCCGCGTCAGTCCTTCCGGACGCGCTTCGAGACGACGGTGATCAACGCGGTGATGCCGACGGCCAGACCGACGATGACGATCGCGATCACACCAATTGCGATCAGACCAGTGCTGTCGAGCGCAAACATGTGCAAGCCTCCTTTGGCTGGACCGGCGGAATGCTAGCACCCCGACGACGGCGCCACGAGGGTCTAAAGTCGCATTACAGCACGGTAAGTCGCCAAGACCGGTAGGACGGACTCCGTCGGGAACAGCGGCCGATCCCTTGACGGGTGCGCCCGGCGTCCCCGGGCACCCTCCGAGAACTCGAGCGACGACCCGCGGCCCTCCTGGCGCACCGTCTAGGCTCGGGACATGTCCGTCTTCCGCGAGTTGCATGTGCTGCTCGCCCGCTCGGGGTTCCGGAAACTGTTCGCGGTGCGGCTGGTCTCCCAGGCCGGCGACGGCATGTTCCAGGTCGGTCTCGCGAACCTGCTGTTCTTCTCCCCGGAGTCCCAGGGAAGCGCCCCGGCGATCGCGGGGGCGTTCGCGGTGATGCTCGCGCCGTTCACGATCGTCGGACCGTTCGCCGGAGTCTTTCTCGACCGCTGGCAACGCCGGCAGGTACTCGTGGCCGGCAACGCCGTCCGTGTCGTCATCACGGCGGCCATGGCCGCCCTCATGGTGGCCGACGGCGTTTCCGTGTGGATCTACGTCCTGGGGCTCGCGGCGCTGAGCGTGAACCGGTTCCTCCTCGCGGGCCTGTCGGCGGGGTTGCCGCTCGTCGTCGAGGACAAGAAGCTGCTGCTCACCGCCAACGCTCTGACGCCGACCCTCGGCGCGGGAGCCGCCTTCCTCGGTGGGCTGGGCGCCTTCCTCGTGGCACAGGTGGCATCGCCTGGCCGGGTGCAGGACGCGACCGCGTTGACGTGTGCGGCGGTCGTCATGGGATGCGCCTCGCTGTTGGCGCTTCGGCTCGGCCGGGACGAGCTCGGGCCCGTGGTACCGGCGTCGGGCGGGGTGGGGCGCGAGATCGTGGTGGTCGCGCGCGGCCTGGCCGACGGTGCGCGGTACCTTGCCGCGCGTCGTACGCCCGGGCAGGCGCTGCTCGCCATGGCGACGCACCGGTTCTGCTACGGCGTCGTGTTCATCGCGTCGATCCTGATGGCGCGGAACCTGCTGTCCGACCCTGCGGACTCCGCCTCCGGACTGGCGGTGTTCGCCCAGGTGATCGGTGCCACCGGCGTGGGCGGCGGTGTCGCGATCGTGGTGACGGCCTGGCTCGGCCGGCGAATGGCTCCGCAGAGCTGGATCGCGACGATGCTGATCGTCGCCGCGGCGTCGCAGCTGCTCCTGGTGCCCGTCGAACCAGGCCTGGTCCTGATGCTGACGGCGGCCGGACTCCTGGGCATGGCCGCGCAGGGGGCGAAGATCGCCGTCGATACGATCGTGCAGCGCGACTCCGGCGACGAGTTCCGCGGCCGGGCCTTCGCCTTCTTCGATGTGCTGTACAACGCGGCTTTCGTCGGAGCCGCGGCGCTGGCCGCCGCCGTGGTGCCGGACACGGGATGGTCCCCGGGGCTGTTCGGGGTACTGGCGGGGATGTATGTCGTGGCGGCGCTGCTCATGGCGCTCCGGGGAGCGCGGGAGGCGCGGGAGGTGGAGACGCGGGTCTGAGCCGGGCCGGTGGTGGACGGCGATGCGGTGGACGGCGATCGGTCCGTCCTCGAACGGCCGTGGTTCGCACGACTCGCTCGGGGATCGGACCGATCGCCGCCTCGGTCGGCCGCGTTCGCGACCGACCAGCGGTACGCCGTCGGCCCGACGACCGTCGGACCGCCGGCCGTCGAACCTAGAGGTTACGGTCCGCGTACACCGTCAGCGCGTCACGGACGAAGGTCGCGCCCTCGCCGCCGCCGTAGTTCGCCGCGAAGCGGTCGTCGGCGACGTACATCTCCGCGAGACCCACCAGGTACTCCTTGGTGGGCGCCTGCGTACCGTGGCCCGGAGTGCCGGGGATCCCGGCGAGCCAGTCGGCGTGCTGGGCGGCGATGGCCTGCGCCTCGTCGCCCGCGGGGTCGAGGCCTGCCGACGCGCCGTCGATCCACTTCTGGGTCAGGGCGGTCAGTTCGGCCTTCCACGCCTTCTGCCCCTCCGGGCCCAGGCCACGCCACCAGGCGTCGCTCTGCGCATACGCCTCCTTGCCCCAGCGGCGTTCGACCTCCTCCTTGTGCTGGGTGTGGTCGAACCCGTCGAACATGTCCTCGGCCATGATGCTCTCTCCTTTCTCCAGTGCGTCGATGGTCCGATCCAGACTCGCGAGCCGCCGCTCGACCAGGTCCCGTTCCGCCCGCAACTGCTCGCGATGTGCGGCCAGCGCACGGGCGACGTCCGGTTCGGAGCGCAAGGCGTCGCCGATGTCGGCGAGCCCCATGCCCAGGTCCCGGAGCAGCAGGATGCGCTGCAGCCGGACCAGGGCGTCCTGGTCGTACCGCCGTGCGCCGCCCGGCGCCCGGCCTGCGGGCTCCAGCAGCCCGACCTGCTCGTAGTGCCGCAGGGTGCGGCTCGTGGTGCCCGCGATCCGGGCGATCTCCTGGATGGACCAGCTCATGACTGCGACTGTAGAGGTTGACGTTGCGTCAAGTTCAAGTCGTGGCCTACGGCTCGCGGCCGACGCCGGCCGTGGGCGGCCCACGCCCGTCGGGGCCGAGCCTGTCTCCGCTGCGGGTGCGGCCGGGGTTGCCGTCGTGAGACTCCTGGACGGCGAGTGTGCGCCGCCGAGCCTCCAGACCCTGTAAGGAACCTCATGCTCACGGCTGCGACGGCACCGGCCTCGGCGATCTAACCTCGGGACGTGAACCTCCTCCTCGAGATCGGCGGCTGGGCGGGGACCGTGCTCGTCGTCTGGTCGCTCACGCAGGCCCGCGTACTGCGTTTCCGCTGGCTGAACCTCACGGGATCGGCGCTGGCGACGGCGTACAACACGATCCTCGGAATCTGGCCGTTCGCCGCGATGAACGGCGTGATCGTCCTCATCAACATCTACTGGCTGATCCGGCTGAACCGCGAACGCCATTCGGCCGCGGCATACGCCGTCGTCGAGGTTGCACCCGACGACGCATACCTTCTCCACGTGCTCCGCGTCCACGCCGACGACATCGCCCGGCATGCGCCGCTCTTCCGCGCCGAGCCGGCCGACGACGAGCGGCGCTACGCCTTCCTCGTGCAACGCGGTGACGAGACGGTAGGTGTGGTCGAGGTGCTCGACCTGGGCGACGGCGTCGGGGCCGTCCTGCTGGACTGGGTGAGCCTGCGATTCCGCGACTTCACGCCGGGGGAGTTCGTGTGGGAGGAGTCGAGGGCGCTGGCCGGGACCGGACTGCGGGAGGTGGTGCGGCCGGTGCTGGGGGCGCGGAACGTGGGTGCGGCCGCCGGCGGCGCGGGGGACGACGGGGCGGGGAGCGACGGCGCGGGGAGCGACGGCGCGGGGGACGACGGCGCGGGGGACGACGGCACCGGAGCCCACGGCGGTCGGAGTGCTCGTTTCGGCACCTCCGTACTGGTCGGCCAGGAAGCCGGCCGTGCGGAGTCGGACTATCTGGAGCGGGTCGGCTTCACGTCCGACGGCACCACGTGGTCCCGGCAGATCGCCGCCTGACTCGAGCCGACGACCGCCGTCGTACCGTGAACCCGTGGACCCGACTCTGATCCCTCGTTCCGTCCTGCTTTTCGTAGTAGCCGCGCTCTTCGAGATCGGTGGCGCCTGGCTCGTCTGGCAGGGCCTGCGCGAGCAACGCGGCTGGCTGTGGGTGGGGCTCGGGGTGATCGCGCTCGGGCTGTACGGCGTCGTGGCAACACTGCAGCCGGACGCGAACTTCGGGCGGATCCTGGCGGCGTACGGCGGGGTGTTCGTCGCGGGATCGATCGCCTGGGGGATGGTGGCGGACGGGTACCGGCCGGATCGGTGGGACGTGGCGGGGGCACTGATCTGTCTGGGCGGGATGGCGGTGATCATGTATGGGCCGCGGGGGGACTGAGCAGGACCCGGGCACGTAGGCGACGTGCGCACGAGCCTTCAGGGTTTCTGTCACCGCCGGTGTCGGAGCACCGAGGCCGACCCGGCCACGACCGCCGTCGTACACACCCAACCAGACGCCCCTACTGCCCCACTCGGCCGTCGATCGACTCCCGCAGCAGGTCCGCGTGCCCGAGGTGTCGGGCGTACTCCTCGATCATGTGGACCAGAACGTCCCGCACGGCGACCTGCTCCCCGCGGCGGGGAACCGTGGTACCCAGGTCTTCCTCCGGAAGCGCGTCGAGCCAGGCGTCCGCCGACGCCACGCGGTCCCGCCACGTCGACCACGCCTCGTCCACGACGGCCGGGTCGGCAACGGCGCCGTTGAAGTCACCGTCGTTGTCCTCGGGCGTGTCATAGATCTGCCGGACGTCGGGCTGCTGCTTGAGCACGCGCTCGAACCAGTGGTTCTCCACCTGCGCCATGTGGCGCACGAGCCCCAGCAGCGACATCGTCGACGGCGGCACTGAACGCCGCGCCATCTGCGCGGCGTCGAGCCCTTCGCATTTCAACTCGAGCGTGATGCGGTAGTGCTTGAGGTAGTTCGCCAGGGTCTCCTTCTCCCCGACAGGACGGGCGAGCGCCCGACGCGGGTCTTGGGCGTCGTCAGCCCAGTTGTAGGGGTTGGATCCTTGGACCCAGCGTTCGGGAGTGGTCGCCATGAGGCCACCCAACCGGGGGCGAACCGGCGGGAGCAAGCCGATTACCGCTGCTGGTCGTCCAGCAGCCCGTACCGGTCGACCCGCCAGAGCTGCGCCATGAAGCACTGGCCCGAAGACATGTACGTTCAACCAGAACGCCACCCGGCCACCCGGCCACTGGAGCGTTCAAGCGCTCTACCGGTCGCCGCCCCATGACTCCGTCGCCTGAGAAAGGCAACCGGTCATGTGTCGACGCGCACACCATGCCGTGGCACGGCCTGACGCTTCAGGGCGGAGACGAGATGCGCCCCGGCCTGACCCTGGCGGGAACGCCGACCCACATTCAGCCGATACCGTCCGCAGTCGGCTTGGCCTTGTTCAAAGCACCTTTCTGAGGCGCGTCGGGCTCATCCAGGGCCTGGTGCATCAGCCGGATGATGCTGCGCACCTCGTCGGCAGCCGCGTTCCATCGGTGCTCCTTGGCGCGAAACCCGTCCGTGGCGCCGTCGGCCGGATCTGACATCGCACCCTTCGCGCCCGGGTCGCGCTGCTCGACCAACGCCTCCAATCGGGCGGCGATCCGGTCGAGGTTCTCCTGCGCCCGCGATGATGCCGTGGCATCGTCGTCGCGCTCTTCCATGTCGTTCGCACCAACCATCGAACGAACCCCCTGTCTGCTCGACCATCTGTTCGAAACCGCACTGACCGACCATGGGACAGTAGATGTTCGGGACCCACTTCCCGACCGTGCCACGGCGAGACGCACCGAGAAGTGCGCCCGCGCAACCTGGCACGCGGGATCGATGTGGCAGCCCGGCGTCGTCGTCCGCGCACCCGGCCGAACCTTCGAAGTCACCGCGGGTGCAGCGGTACGCGTGGGCCAACGCCGTAGTCGCCGAAATCGAGCGTCCTTCGGCATGCGCCGAGTGCGCAGCAACGATCGCGGCCCCCTCATCTGCTCTATCGCCCACCCCATCGGCAGAGCTGTCATGAGACACCCAATCTCGACATCCCTCGCGAGGTCAAGGGAAGTCGGGCAGATCGGTCACGGCTAGCTCCCTGCCCTGCAGGCCGTGTCCTACTCTCGCCGAGTCCGGCAGCAGAAGTTATCCACAGGGCGCCCGTGCGATTCCGCCTTGGTACGGCTAGCGTCAATGTCCGTTGCGCTTCCGCAACCGTCCAGGTGAGCGACGTCGTCAGGGGGTTCCATGCGGCCTGCAACAGAGCACAGGCGGATACGGACAGCGTCCGAACGGGGACGCGAAACGCACGCACCGTGCCTTTGGCGCTGTGTGGCGTTCGCCGCAGCGCTGGGCGGGCTTGCCGGCTGTACAGCCAACACCGACGCAGGCCCCTCACCGACGACGACGGTCGCCGGTGAGCCTCAGGCGTCGTCCTCCGCCTCCGCGTCGGCGCGCACCCCGGTAGAGAAGCCGCAGCGCCCCGCAGCGATGGATCGAGAAGACGCCAAGGGCGCCGCGGCGGCGGCGGAGTACTTCATCGAGCTGTATCCGTACATCATGGCGACCGGGGATACGGCGGAGTTCGAGGCCATGAGTCATGAGGCTTGCGGGTTCTGCGATGATGCGCTCGCCTCGGCTCGTGCGAACAAAGTGGCTGGCTATACCTACCTCGGCGGTGCGCTCTCCGTTGAAGTACTTGACATCTACCAACAAGACTCACTCACCAGCCTGATTCCAATCGACGTCCGCGTGGAACAAGCAGCGTCATCAACTCTCGACCGAACAGGCGCGGAAATCGCGTCGGCGCGGCACGAGGTCAACGAGAGCCGCGTCGAGGTCGCCGAGGGCGGCAGCGGCTGGGTTGTCGTTGAGATCGCCCCCAGGCCAGAGTCATGATCGCTCGGTCAGCAATTAGCGTTGCACTCAGTGCCGCAATTGCGCTCTTCGTCGGAGCCGATGAGTATGATCAACCCACCTTCGGTAGCTCGATGCAGGGCCAGTCCGTCAGCATCGAGGCATCCCACAGGAGTTCCTCAGACCACGCTGCAAGGGATGCAGGCAGCGAATTGCCCACAGACGGGCAGACCACCAGTAGGCGAACCTCCCACGCAGGCCGACTCCTCTCTGACCCCAACACTCGCCAGTGGCGCGCAACTCCTCAGCTTTGCCAGCTTTCGGAACTGCCGGGCGTGCTGCCGGCCTTCCGTGCGGAGTGCGAGCACGATGGGCAGCGACTCGCCCACAGCGGCGTCGAATGCCATGGGGGTCAGCAGGCGCAAGGTGCACTCTTCGAACAGCGACGCAGTGGCGACGCCTGGACCGCCCCGAGAATAGTCGAGGAGGAGTCATGCGTCGACGACGTCCGCCAATCGCACGACGAGGTTCAAACGGAACGACGACGCCAGCAGGTCGACATTCCAGCTGCCGCAGCACGCGCGTTCCAAAACATGACCATCGAACCCAGCGCGCTCGCGGTTCAACCGCCCGACGGCTGGACGCTCGTCAACCTCGACACGATCGCGTACGCCGAGAACCAATCTCAGGTCCTGGACACCGATCTGTTCGGCATCCCGGTCAGCATCCGGGCCGTTCCGGAGACATACACGTGGAGTTGGGGCGACGGCACGTCGAGCACGGGGGCTGACCCCGGCGCGCCGTACCCGAACCACACGATCGCGCATGCGTACACCGCCCCGGGAACTGCCGTAATTACCCTGAGGACCACCTGGCGTGGACAATTCCGCCTTTCCAGCGACGCTGCTTGGCGCGATGTGCCTGGCCAAGCAATAACCACGTCCCAGTCTCCGCCGATAGAGATCCGCGAGGCACGCACCCGTCTGGTCGAAGATCTGAGCTACTGAGCACCGCTGCCGTCCGCAACGCCCGGGCGCGCACCGACGCATGGGCCGATAGATGATGCAACCAATGGTTGCGTAGAGCTGAGGGTGGGTGTAGCGTGACATGCAACCGATAGTTGCGGGAGGTAGTCATGCACAGCAAGGAGCTGGGAACGATCCAGCGCGAACTTCTCATCGAGGCCGCGCCGGAAGTGGTCTTCGACGTGGTGAGCAAGCCAGAACATCTCAAGGAGTGGTGGCCGGACGACGCCAGGTACGAGCCCACTCCAGGGTCGGCGGGAGAGATCATCTTCATCAACCCCGAGGGAGAGGGCGACTCGGCGTCATTCACCGTAGTGGAGGCGATCCCTCCGAGGGTGTTCTCCTTCCGGTGGACGCATCCAGCGGGTGAGACCGCGGCAGAAGGGAACTCGCTGCTGGTCACGTTCGAGCTGATGCCGCGCGAAGGTGGCACATCCCTACGGATGACCGAAACTGGGTTCCGCGAGATGGGCTGGGAAGCCGCGGTCCTCGAGGAGCAGTACCGGGAGCACATGAAGGGGTGGGACTACTTCCTGCCGCGGCTCGCTCCCTACATCGCCACGCTGGAGAAGCGCCTGTGAGCTCTCAGGGCCGCGGGCCAAGCACGCAGATCGACGACGCGCTCTGGTCGGCGATCGGCGACCCGACTCGTCGTCGGCTGCTCGACCTGCTGCTCGTCGAAGGAGGCGGAACCGCGACCTCGCTAGGCGAGCAACTGCCCGTGACACGCCAAGCCGTGGCCAAACACCTGGGTGTCCTGGACCATGTAGGGCTGGTCAGCTCGGTGACCTCGGGCCGTGAGAAGCGTTACCACGTCGACGAAGCCCAGCTCGCTCACGCCGTGTCGCAGCTCGCCTCGGTCGGCTCGACGTGGAACGCGCGACTCCAGCGGATCAAGCGGATCGCCGAGACGATCCAGCACACACGCCAGGAACAACCGCGGCAGGAAGAGCAGCACGACTGATTAGGAGCCGCGACATCTTGCACCGAAAGCACTGTGCGTCGCAGCTAGGCCCTGTTTCGGAAGTGGTGTGTGACCTGCGGGTTCGGCATGCTGCGGGTCCGTGGTGGATGCGGCGGGGCGGCATGATCTGAGCGATGAGGCGTGGGCGGTGGTTGAGCCGCTGCTGCCTGTGGCGTCGTGCGGGCGACCGGCGCGGAACCTGCGTCGGCAGGTCGACGGGATCCGGCACCGGGTCCGGGCGGGGTGTCCGTGGCGGGACGTGCCCGAACGGTATGGGCCGTGGTCGAGCCTGTACCGAGTGTTTCGCCGCTACCAGCGCGAGGGCGTGTGGGACCGGGTGCTGGACGCGTTACGGACGCTGGCCGACGCCTGCGGGCAGGTCTGCTGGGAGGTGTCGATCGACTCCACGATCGCCCGGGCGCATCAACACGCCGCCGGTGCCCGGCGGGACCCTGCAGCGCAGAAGGAGTCGCCTGGGGCCGAGCCTGCCGATCACGGGCTGGGCCGATCGCGGGGCGGGTGGACCACGAAGCTGCATGCCGCCTGTGAGCAGGGGCAGAAGCTCATGGGGATGATCGTGACCGGCGGGCAGCGGGGCGACAGCCCGCAGTTTGGGCCAGTGCTGGACACGATCAGGGTCGCCCGGCCCGGCGGGATCGGTCGTCCGCGGACTCGTCCGGACCGGGTGCGTGGGGACAAGGCGTATGCCTCGGCGGGCAACCGCCGGCTGCTGCGTCGTCGTGGGATCCGCGCGACGATCCCGGAGAAGAAGGACCACCAGGCCAACCGGCTGAAGAAGGGCTCGGCCGGCGGGCGTCCGCCGAAGGTCGACTACGCCGACTACAAGAAGCGCCACGCAGTGGAGTGCATGTTCAACCGCCTCAAACGCCACCGGGCAGTGGCCACGAGGTTCGACAAGCTCCAGGTCCGCTACGAGGCAACCGTGAAGGTCGCCGCGATCGACGACTGGATCGACGCCGTAGTCCGGGCAGGCCAACCACTGGCATCCTGACCTGTGTGAACGACTCACTCCCGTCCTGGCTATCCAACCGGCCGGCCTGCTACGCCGACACCGAGGACGGCGGCTACGTCGAGGACCCCGGACACGTCGAGATCCTGCACATGCTCGCCGACCTGAACACAGGCGACAACACGTTCTTCGTGATCTATCCCGAGGACGAGGATGTCGACTGGTCGATCTCGGTCCACACCCGCCCCGGAGCATTCGGCGGCTACGAGATCGAACACCGCGACGCCGCCACCGGCGAACAGGCCACCACCACCGAGGCCGACCACACCACCATCACCACACACGTCCTGGACTGGATCAGCCACCGCTAGCCACTTCCGAAACAGGTCCTA